>NZ_WTYU01000004.1 GCF_009827615.1 Allopontixanthobacter confluentis | reverse complement strand
AGGTGGTGAGCCCTGCTGGGTTACGGCAAGTTTGCCCGTCAGCCACAGCCTTTGCCAACGCTTTTTTCACGCCAAGCGAGCGTTCCTGAAGGCTTGTCAGCACGGTCCGCAACCATTCGGCATCATCGTCCAACAAAGCATCTTGGAGCGCCTTGGCGGCGTTGTTGGCCATGCTGGCAGGGACGATCTCTTGGTCATCTTCAGGGGCGATCTCGGGTGCGTCTTTGTCGATCATCTGGTGATCGTCGCACAGATCGCACAGACGTCAAGAAGTCGATCTCGATGATGTTATCTGCGGTGTTTTTCGTGACGCCTTGGGATCGTTCAGTGCCGTGTCGGGAACGGGATCACATTATCTTTGTCGAGGAAGGTTTCGATGCCTTCTTCCTCAATCGCAAGTTCAAAAGCCGCTGATGCCTCACTGTCGGTATCGAAGGGAGCATCCCAGACAGTTGAGGTGCCTTCTTCGTTGACCACTTCAAGAGACCAATGGGTGTCGTGTTCAAGCCGATAAATCCGCACATCAACAGTGATGTCATTGCTGGTGACCGAGCGGGACAGACTGGAGGTCACGATGTTGGGATCACGGTCTTGCACGCTGGTCTCCATGAGGTGATGAGTTCGATATAGTGGCAGATTACCGACTGGTCATCCGCCAACGCCGATCTTCAGCGTCAGGCGTAAATCGTAAAGCTCATTCCGAGATCGTAATTCCAAACGTTAATCGCGGAAGGTGATGGCGGATTCGGATCGGGAAAGAGGTATCGGGACAGTGGCGCTGGCATTGGATCGTCATCCACGATCATCCCCCTCGTCGCATTCCCCTGCCAACCATTCGGTTCACTCGCATCTCGATCTCGTGGGCTGCAAGATCGGGTTTTTGCTTTTGCAGTCGAGCCCTCATCTGTTTCTTGATCTGCCACAAAGGGGTTGAAGCGTCGTCGTCTTCGCCGATCTCGATCATCTCATCGGGGCGATATTGTTTGGTGTGCGTAATCCGTTTTGTCATGCCCTCATTTTACAGATTCGTGTCGGAGTTCGCATTATTCCCGTGCAGTATTTTGCTCGATGGCTGGACCGTATTCTGCCCCATGGTGGATGTTCACGGTGGCAGGGTTCGGCTCCGCTGCGATGGCGGATTGGGTTGCTTGTTCGACTATGGATCGTGCGCTGCCTGTAGCGTCGAGCCAGAAGGTTGACGGTCAACCTTTCAACGAGCGTCCGTTATGAACGGGCATTCGAGTGGAACGGAACTTTCCTCATATTCGCCATCATATTCCACCCACTGCTTGCTTCTACCTGTCCAGTAGACACAATCGAGATTACGCCACGAACGAGTGGCTGGGACGGTATCGATCAAGCCCCATAATTGGGGGTCACGGGGACTATATGCATTATCGCCTTGCGATTCATATTGCTCAACCAACACCCATTTCCCCCCGAACAGAAGGAATGCCTCAAATAGAACGAAGATGCTGATAGCCCAGAGAAGGGAGAACTTGATCGGTTCGGCGCGATCCCAAAGCTTGATCTGCCCAACCTTCATGCAGCCAATGCTCGATAGACGCTCGCCCGACCGATACCCATCTCACGGGCGATCTGGGAGGCTCCCAGACCCCTTTCACGCAGGGCTTTGATCGCTTGGGGATCGATGGTCGGGGGACGACCACGATACTTGCCCGCAGCCTTTGCTTTGGCGATGCCTTCCCGCTGGCGTTCGAGACGGATGTCGTTCTCAAACGCAGCCACCGCGCCCAAGATACCGATCATCAGTTTG
Source organism: Allopontixanthobacter confluentis (assembly GCF_009827615.1). Taxonomy (GTDB): domain Bacteria; phylum Pseudomonadota; class Alphaproteobacteria; order Sphingomonadales; family Sphingomonadaceae; genus Allopontixanthobacter; species Allopontixanthobacter confluentis. The sequence continues at coordinate 437 of NZ_WTYU01000004.1, read as the reverse complement.
CCCGTCGAGCTATCGGTATCGACGCCAGACTGGTTCAGGCAGCGGAAGCCGACATTCTTCACAGCCAGCTTCTCGATGATCTGGTGAAGATCGCCGACACTGCGCGCCAGACGGTCCAGCCTTGTGACGACCAGCGTGTCGCCGTCACGCACGAAGTCCAGCGCGTTCGCGAGTTCGATCCGATCCTTCGCCGACCGTCCGCTCATCTTCTCCGCGAAGACCTTCTCGCATCCCGCACCAGCCAATGCTTCATTCTGGATGTCGAGGCTTTGTCCCGAAGAACTAACGCGTCCGTAACCGACCAGCAATCGCGTCTCCTGTCTCATTTGGATTTAGACGCAGACTCTCACATGTTTCGGAATTGGCAATTCATTTATTTGAAACGAGAATCCCGATCACCTTGGAGCAGGCACGACAGGGCTTACCCGTTTGGGACT
>NZ_WTYU01000003.1 GCF_009827615.1 Allopontixanthobacter confluentis | reverse complement strand
TGGGGAGGTTGTCCTTTCAAGATTTCTTCGTCTCTTTCAAAACTTAGCTATCCGGTTAAACTTTACCAAAGCGTATCGAGGCACAACCACCAACGCCAACATTGAAATTTCTTCACTCACGTTACCATTGAAAAGGTGCTTATCCTTGGGAAATGCGACTAAAAATATATGCTATCGATGCGGTGCTACGGGCACCTCTCGGGAGCATTTTCCTCCTAAAGCCTTCTTCCCGAAGGGCGGCGGTATTCAACTCAAGACTGTCCGGTCGTGCCAGAAACATAACAATGAAAAATCTGACGACGACATGTATGTCCTCGTTCAGGTGTGCTTGAATGCTGCCAGTGGCGATAACCTGCCGAAAGCCATCTTCAATAAATCAGTTTTGGGCGCGCTCAAGCGTTCGCCTGCTTTTCGGGCTGCGCTTAACGATGGGGCGGAGTGGATGCAGAATGGTTCACGCCGCTACAAAGTCGATCTGCAAAGAATGGATGCCTTTTTCGATAGCCTTTGCTGTGCGCGCTATTTCGAACGATATGGAAAATGCTTTGACCCCCACGATCACGAGATGAATCACATATATTTGAATTTCAGTTCAGATGATCCTGAATATCAAGTTGATCTTGATAACGCTCGGCAATGGATGGCATCGTTCTTTCAAGCATTTGCAGATAAATTCGAGCACTATAAGTCAGCGGAAATTGATGAGATCGTCTATGGCAACCAGATCGCCGATCCCGGCGGCCACCGAGCTTCGATCACTATCGCACATTCCTTCTATGGTAGTTTCGAAGTGATTTCATTGCTGACAAGGAAAAAACATCCTTTTTTGGCAGGGTCTCCGATTTATGACATGCCCTAAACAGTTCACTGCACCTATTGGGGAGATCGTGCACAGCGAACGTAACACCCATTCGGAACTCGTAATTCGAAACGGTCTTGTCAGCGGTTGATCTGAAGCGTGCATTTGCTGGTTCCAGCCCAATCCAAATTGGCATGCGACACGCTTTGCAGTAAATCGCGTTATATGGATCATCCACTTAAACCGCATCTCAACTCATTGGGATATGTAATCGGCGGCGACAGGCGCGCGATGATCGTGTGGGGTCTGGATCAAGTCGGCAATCGCATTTCAATCGGACATGCTGCGCGTGGCGTCGCGCAGGGGCTGAAGTGCGCATGCGGCGCTCCTCTTGTGGCGAAGAAGGGCGAAATCAACGCACACCATTTTGCGCACAAGGCGAATGCTGACCGCTATTGCGAGGTCGCGACAAAGAACGCCATCTCGCGATTTATATCGGACATTCCTGAGCCTATGCGCCTCATCAATTACGGCTAAATCCCACCGGGTGGTCATGATCTCCTCTTCATGACGCGCGGCAAATGGAAACGAACAAAGGATAATTGCATTCTGCTCAAAGGGGTGAACACCATCTGCAATTAGCCGCTTGTAACTCGCAGCCTCCAAAATCACGGTCGGTAGGAAAAACTTCTCCGCCATTTCCTGAGACCATTGTTTGCGCAGGTTGGCTGGCGTGATGATGAGGATACGCCGCGACCCTTCGGTCCATTTTTGGGAAAGAAGCAGCCCCGCCTCAATCGTTTTGCCCAAGCCGACCTCATCGGCGAGGATCGCACCTTTCGACAAGGGCGACTGAAAGGCAAAGAGTGCGGCGGCAACCTGATGTGGGTTCAAATCCACCTGCGCGTCCAACAAAGTCCCAGCGAGCTTCTCGGCATCGCCAGAAGCATGGCGGCGTCGAAGTTCATGCGCATATAGTTTGGAGTGAACGTCAGTTGGCAACTTGATCCCCTAATCAACTTAACGCCGCACGAATGCCTTAGAGGGCAAAATGCGTGGCATTCCAAGCCCATAGCCAAGAAAGATTTGTGTGTGTTGCGAGACGCTTAAAGCCGCTGCCATGGTATCATTCAATTAATGCTTCGAGAATGCCAATGCAGATTTAGACTTTTGGGATCGATAAAATAGAATTAGCCAGTGAAGCATTTCTCGCTAAATCCCGGTTTTTAATATATAATATATACATGGCCAGAACCGAACTCCCGGAGCCCATTCCCTTACACCGTTGATGTAAGGAGCGCTCATTGTCCCACAGCTTTCACGCAGATTGGTCCCTCGATCTCGCGATTGAGATCGACCGTCATTCCATCGGATTTTTGGGCGAGTTCTTCCGTGCAAGCAGGGAGAAGCGTCAGGTCATCGCCGCATATCTTTGTGCCAAAGCTCCATTCGAGGACGAGATGGAGCGGGTCGGAGATTTTCTTCGATCTGCCGATCACCGCGCAATCCTCATGGCAGCGTATCGTGATGTGCCCACGAGATTTCGCGGTGCGTTGCGGCGGGCTGGTCCGACAGTGCACGACCTGCGGTTCTATTCGACGCTTCACCAACTCCTATCCGTGCCCGCGCACGATCAAATTAGGAATTGCATCGCGCGTCTCACGTCGCTCGATCTCACGAAACTCCACATTTTGAGCATTCTGCCCGAGCCGATCTGCCGTGCAAATGTGATCGCAGCGATCAAATCAGTCGATAATGCACAAGACATCATAGCCAGCTTTCATTTGCTGGTGCGACGCGGCGTTGATCACGATGCGCTGGCGGCGGCAATCTGCCGAGTCCGCTCCGAGAAAGATATGGTTCGGGTGTGGCAGCGTTGGGCGGTCAAGGCACGGTGCGACCATCCCGTACCAGCGTCAGCGCATTACCACCCCGTGCTTAAGGGCGAACATCTAAACTCTCTGGCACTTCGCTATCGCAATTGCGCTCGCGGCTATCTAGCGGACCTTGTCGAGGGCACTGCCGCATTTGCAGAAGTCTATTTGGAAAATCAAAACGCGGTGGTCCATCTCAAAAAGAAAAACGGAAAATGGATACTCGATGGCTTGTTCGGTCCCCGCAATGCCGCTCCGCCACGGCGTATCCGCGAGTTCGCGCAAAAATATCTCGCCGAGCATGATGTCGAAATCATTTCAAGAGGAAGGCGGAAGAACTCCGAATTCGATTCCTTGCGCCGCCTTGTAGGGGAACCGCACTTCGATTTTGATTTCGACTACGTGTGAACGGATGACGCGTCTCCACGTGGCCCACTATTGCGGGGCTTCTTTGCTGGGGTGAATGTGCGCCCCTCGAATTGCAACCAAATCGAGGGCGGACGGTACATCTAGGGCTGAGGAAGACTTCGCCGCCGTTCTAGCATAGGTTGCCGAAATGCCTCTGGATCGCAATGACCCCATCATACAAAACGTTATTCGTCTTTATAACGACGCCTCTCTTTTGCGTGAACATGGTCGCAATCAGAGCGCATATGCTCTCTCGTTAATCGGCGCTGAGGAAACAGCCAAGGTTATCATCGATCTTTGGGGCGAAATGGAGCTTCCTAAAATTAAGCGGCTCAGGACGTGGCACCTGACGAAGCAACTAGTATTAGCAAGCCTAAGTCAGGCATCGGTAGTTACACCCTTTATAACTCAAGGAATATTGCATGGCGAAAACGTTCCCACATCTGAGTTGATGAGAGAAATCGATCAGGCGTGGAAAAATTCCCACCATCGTTCCCAGTTCGCAAAGTCTTACAATGAACTTTGGGAAAATGCGAAGCATCGCGCTCTGTATGCTGATACCAACGGAACTGAAACGTCACTTCCCGAAGTAAGTGAATCTGAAGTACATTACTTGCTCAGTAGTATTCGAGAATCGATTGTGAATATGGCTGATCGCTACGTACTAGGTTGCGGTTACGTAATTTACGAGTATTCGGCAGAGCGGCGAAAAAACAAGATGCCTGCTTTTTAAATCTCAGCGCTGAAAGCAGTCAGTCCCAGAACCAGCCCAATTGTGGACATAGTTCGCAAGTATTTTTGCATCCAAAAAGCGGACATTCTGCTAACGGCCCATTTTTTGCCATTAAGGTAGGGGGGAAGTCATTAATGCGGATATTAATCAAACAGGCCCCATCGCACTGGTCTCCTTTGTGATCGATGGTGGAATGCCAAGGCTGAGATAGGCATGACGCACCATCGCGTCGATCAACCCTTGCTCAATATCCGTCATCCCGTGCCAATCTTCACTTGCTCGGTAATCAGGCGACAATTCGTTAGTCAGATTTTTTGACCTAGCGACAACTGCGCCAATGATGTGCAGTGCCAAGCAGAATATCCTGATCCTAAGTTGGGTCTCTCGGTCGGCCGCATCATACGCATCGCGGTATCTCGTCTTCACTTCTCCTATCCAGACTGTCTCCGCTGGTTTCAGACTGTTTGCCCAACTGAGCAGAGGCTCTTGTGTGAGCGAGTGAATGCGATGGTTATGCGCAAGTTCGTTCCTGATTTTTCGCAATAAGCCTGCCTCTTTTGCGAAAAACTCTGGCAGCCAATTCATTCCTGATGCGAGCGTTATGCGCTGTGAGAAAGTGCTGAGTGGCCCGTTAGCGCCAAAAAAGTCATTCCGTTGCGAAGGCTGGATTTCCCAGCGCTCCATGAAATTCTCACGGAAAGTGTCTTCCACGAACGAGACGACAAGAATGCAATAGGTGCGAGTGTCAGCTTTTCTCGCAAATTCGCCCAGTGCCTCAGCTTCTGCCAAAACGCGCTTCTCGAATTCGGTAGCTGCGCGAGCAGCTTCGAAGCGACGTGCAGTGATTTCAAGGATCAGATTCTGCGCTGCGATCCTATCGACTTCCTCGATTTGAATTTCTTCCAAACTCATCTCCTCCCAATCGACCGCTAACCACCCCACCCCAGCCACATCTACCTGTGCCGAGCCATGTCCGCTACTCGGAGTTTGATCCAGTAAGCCGCCAGTTCGTTTACCACCCACAATCGGACATAGCCGGCCGACTTCATGACCATTATCTACGTGGAGAGCGGACATCAAATAAGATAATGCCCACGATGACCGTATGGTTAGAGCCAATGTGGGATGGGATTATGCGCCAACTAGCTATCTTGGTTTTGCTCGGACTTTCTGCCTGCAACGTCCGCAATGCTGAAGCGGAGGAGGACCAAGTCGAGGTCGCAGAAGGCGCGACCCAGCGGCTTGAGACCAGCGCGGACACGCTTGAAGCCAAAGTGGCAGCCCCGCAAAATGTGGCTCTAAATGAACAAATCGCGACGATGATCAATTTGAACGGACACCTATGCGCAAAGGTGGTGAGAGTCAGTCCGCTTGTGATTGGCGGCAATCGATATGAGGTTACATGCATCGAATATCGCGGCGGATCAGGCAGAGTTCGCTATATATTTGACGCGGAGCAGGGCACGGCTTTCAAAGCCTAGTCGGTTCCTGAAGGGTGTGAGCTTTTCACAGGCTGCGCAGTTCATGTTCATCCCTTTTTGGGAGACTGCTAAATGACCACAGGCGCCATATCGAATGGTGGAACCCGAACGAGAATATTGCGGCCGCTCGACCGCAACTGTTACTTTGCCCAGAATGATTATCACCGTGGACCAATCCCCCGTGGGCTCGGGCAAGACCCACAATGCACTGACGCACGCGATCCGTGCGGGAGGGAGATGGCTGTTCGCAGTCGAGCGGATCGAGTCAATCGCTGAACTCGCCGCGCTGACGGAAAGACTTGCTCGTAGCACCATTGCCCGACCGAAGATTGTCCCCATCAGTTCAGCAAGCACCGCGTCAACTGCGAAGCGCGGGGAAAGCGTCCGCGTCCAGATCGAGGCGCTCCCAGAACAGTATCAGGCAGGGGACGTCATCGCGTTCTGCACGCATGAAGCGATTCTCAAATGCGACTTCCGAGCCTTCGCGGGATGGCATTTCGTCTGCGACGAAGTTCCCTCAATCCTGCACATCGCCAAAATGCAGACCAAGCTGGATCGTCCCTTCTTCGAAAGCTATTTTGAACTGGAACATGTCCACGCGGGATGGTCGCTCATCAAACCGACAGCGGAGGGGCGTTTGCTCAACGGCAGCGACCTCATGCAGTGTGATGGTCATGCGAGGCTGCGCAAACTTCACGAGATCGTGGTGGGGTTCGATGCCGAGCAAACAGGCCAGGCCGCGCTGTGCAATATGCAGAACTGGTCCGAGATGGAGGGCGACAGGGTAGTTTGGGTCTGGTGGTCGCAATTTTCGTTCGCCCAACTGTCGCCATTTTCGACCGTGACTGTTCTCGCAAGCCGCTTCTTCGACAGCTTCGCCTACCATATTGCGGAAAGCTGGAACCCAGAGATCAAATGGATCAAAGCACCGGCGCTGCCGGTGCGCCCATTCGCGAAACGCAAAGTATCGATCCGCTATTTCTTGAAGGCTCGTCTCGCGGCAAAGTCGTTCTTCGAGACAACTGAAGGTCATCGCCACCTGATCCCAATAGCGGAGCATATCAGCAAGGCGTGTCCGAAGAACAAACTGATCTGGTCATGCAATGAGACGTCCAAGAAGGTGCTGGCAACGCACCTTCCCAAGGGCGGCTTTTACTCGCCCAAGCAGGCGGGCACGTCCCTGCTGATGTCGAACACCCATGCCGCGATGATCTATGCTGCTAAGCCATCGCGTGAAGTCAGGCTGGTGCTCAAAGCCACTGGGGCATCGACAATGGAATGGATAAGGACCAACGAGCATGAAACGATCCTTCAGTTCGTTTCGCGAACTTCAGTGCGCGATGCCAGTTCGAGCGAGGATGTGATGATCTTCGTTTACGACCATGCTCAAGCCATCGCGGTGCAGAACTACTTTGAGAGCCAACCCCACAACACTGTTGATGTCCGTCACGTTGATCTCAATCTGCCTGCCTCACTCAAGCCACGCGGGCGGCCCAGAGCAGGGCGAACAAAGGCGGAAGCCGCATTGCATGAAACTGCGCGCAAGATAACGCGAGCCAAGCAGCAGCGGGATCGGCGAGATCGGGCAAAAGCAATCGAAGCCGCGCCGTGACGTGAGGCCTAATAACTCCCTTATTATATAGAATTATGAGGCCTCATTTCGGTGTGTTGTCGCAGACACAGGACCGCAGGCGGTTTGGTCGAGCGCCGTGGCGCTTGGCAAAACCGTCAAGGTCCGCGCATGTCGAGCACGCGAGACATCGCGCATCCGTAATTCATCACATAATACGCCAGCGCGCCTGCGCCGCACTGGGTATCGGCTGCGCCTCACCACTCGACAAGTCGAGCGACTTCGCCTTGCCGATCTGGTCTTCGACGAACTGATCAGTTCGTCCCTTGTCGAACGCGAATCTTTGTAAATCGGCAGGCGCAGCCTGCTTCGTCACGGCGAGGCTTCGATTGCCATGACGCCAAGAATCTTTTTATATTCTGCGAAATGCTTTGCCCAATGCGATTGCCGCTTCCATTTCGGCGTTCCGTTTTTGCTTTAAGTTTTGAAGTTCGGCATCGATTTCCGATTTCCGCTCATGATCATCAGGTAGCAACATTCGTAACCTGCGCAGCAAGCCTGCTTTGCCTTCGTCGAAATCAGCTTCTGCGACCTCGCGAGCCTGTCGATCAGCGTTCTCGACATTGTCTATGGTTTGTGGAGCCCATCTCTTCTTATTGATGGTTAGATATCCATTTTGATTCAGCCAATCTGCTTTCCCACGAAGAGTTTTCGCGCCCGCTTTCCGAGCCAGTTCAAATGCAGGAATCATCGATTCAGCAAAAGCGACAGCCTTGCGCTTACGAACCAGCGCGCCAGCTTTTCTTCCACGCGAACGTTCTTCCTCCATCCGTATTCTCCACCAAGATTGACAAAACTGGCCATATCAAAAATTTATGAGACAATTGGGACATCAACTGGCGGAATAAGTTCCCAACTTCAAAACGCAAGCGCGTTTTGGGGGCTGATTTTGCTCGGTTGATTTTAGGAGAACAACCTTGAACGCAGAACTGGACATCCATTCCGAAACCAACACCCCGCATGATCTCATCATCCCTCCCTTGGGCTTGTGCGAGAAGACCGCTCCCGATGTTATTGGGGCCAATGACAATGGTCCCAAGTCGAAGATCGAGTTCTACAATGGCGATTGCTTGGCGGTCATGAAGACTCTGCCTTCGGAATCGATTGATCTGATCATCACCTCGCCGCCTTATAATTTGGGTGAGACCTTGCCGAGCTGGCGTCCCAAGGGCGAAAGGCGGGAACCGGGCTATGACGGCTATGACGATAATATGTCCGAAGAAGATTATCGGATTTGGCAGCCCAAGTGCCTGCGTGAGATGTGGCGGCTCCTGTCCCCGCGCGGCGCAATTTTTTACAATCACAAGCCGCGCATTAAGCAAAAGGTTTTGGACACGCGGCTTGGTCTGATCCCGCCCGAGATTCCTCTGCATCAGATTATCGCGTGGTTTACCCGCTCGGCGTTTCAACCGAGCCTGCACCACTTCGCCCCTGCCCATCAATGGCTGATGATCCTGTCCAAGCCCGACTGGCGTTTGCGCAACACGGGCGTGTCTGGCCTTGGTGATGTGTGGGACATCGCCATCGAGAGGAACAATTTTCATCCCTATCCCTTCCCCGTGAGCTTGCCCCAGCGGATCATCGAAACCAGCCTCCACAATGCGACGATCCTCGATCCGTTCGGCGGGTCGGGTAGCACTGCACTGGCAGCAAAGCTTTGCGGCAAGTCCTGTATCAGCATCGATCAGAGCGTCGAATATGTTGGTAAGGCGCGTGACCGGTTCGGACCTGATGTCGATTGGCAGGAAGGGCAGGTGAACGGGTTCGACCACTGGCAGACCTCCTACCAGCACGAGGAGCAATTGCGCAGTTCCTCAACCTTCGTGCTGGAGAGCGCCAAAAAGGCATTTGCCCGCACGCGCCCTCGGCGCACCGCAAAGGACATGCTTGCAGACCGCAACAAGGTCATTGAAGGAATTGACCGCACCTGCGAACAAATCGCAGTCGGTGAAGCCTCGCCGTTTCGCGGTTGGTATGAAGTTCGCAACGCACACGCCGAGGTTACGCTGCGCTGGGGACAGAAGAAGATCGAACTCCCGCACGGGGAGACGGAAACCATCGTCAAGCGCGTTAACCTCGGCGACTATTATCTCTCCCTCAAGCAGGAAGTGCAGGCTGGTAACCTCGACAAGGAGATTTTGAACGCGAAGGGATCGGTTAAGAAGCGCAGGAAGCTCTCCGAGAGCAAGCGCGTGCAGATGGCGGAGCGGCGCAAGGAAACGCTGCGCGCTCGCGCTGCGGAAGCCTCTGCAGGGCAAATTGGGACACCTTGCGGGCCCGTGCTGCTGCCAGTGCGACTTCACATTGCCGATCAGTCCCGTGAGGTGGCAGCATGACGACGGTGAAGGACTATCAGAACGCCATTGAGCGCGAATTCCGTCACTGGCCCAATGCAGACTTTGAGTTCGGTCGGACCCGCCGTCACCGGAAGGTTGTAATGCGCTTTAACAACAAAGTCGGCATTGGCATTTTCCCCAACTCGGGCAGTGACTGGCGCGGGATTCCGAACGCTATTTCGGATGTACGGAAATCGCTTCGTAAAATGGGAGCAACTCGCCAGAAGAACGCCAACGACAATTAGGGCGACCATAATGATCCGACGATAAAGGTCGTCGGTATTGATCGAACAAGCTTGGTATCGTCTGGGGGCTAAATACGCCTATGAAGAAACCCCGATCATGGAAACAATATAGTGCAACCCAACAGGGGGAGGTTGCGCTGCGGTTTGGTGAAATACCTTGCATCGGTCGGTTCAAACTCGGGTTGATCGAGACGGGTCGGCAAGAAGTTTTCGCGGGGTATTTCGTTTGGGTGGCAGACGGCGTGAACCCTCCTTGGGTCGGGGAGCATCCACATTCTCTGCGATTGGCTTTGCATGCGGCAGCCGACGAAGCGAGATCAGCGGGTGTCCATTTCGATTGCGCAGGGGTGGATCAGCATTGGTATGAGAGCGGGTTGAGCGCGAATACGGGCTATGGCTATGTGCGTGATCGGGAGGAAGTGGTTCACCTATTGGCAAGTTCACTACAAATGTCCGGGAACAAGAATTGAATTACTAAGGCGACTTCCTCACGCTGGGTGCGGTGATCGTGTTTGGCTGAACGCAAAGCGATTGCGGTCATTGACGGATCGCTACCGTCGCCGCATCAAGGTGAAGTGTTAAGGCTGCTTAAAATAACCTTTCTGTCACTGATGTTGGCGCTGACTTTAGCTTGCTCCAATGACCCAACCAGTGGCTCGCAAACTGACCGTAAAATTGACGCTTCTGCGCCGACTGTTCAACTTGTCGGACGAGTTACGGACTCTGCTCAAATACTCACTTATCAGCAGGAGTTCGATCTCTCGGAAAAGCTCGAAGAGCTTGAGCGATCAACGGGACATCAAATGGTTATAGCGACTGTGCCGACGCTCGGCGGTCAGGACATCGCAGAATTTACGACCGATTTAGCAAATAGCTGGGGAATTGGGCGCAAGGACTATGATGATGGTGTCGTGTTGCTCATTGCACCGAATGAACAAAAAGCTCGAATCGCGGTAGGATTAGGACTTGAAAGAGAACTGACAGATGCCTTGTGCCAGCAAATCATGGATGAGAAAATTATTCCCCAATTCCGAGATGGCGATTTAGCTGGTGGGATCGATGCTGGTGCGGATGCAATCATTTTTCGCCTGAATCGAGGGCTATCTTCCCATTCGCCCCAGTCATGACTTGCCTTTGCGTCGCGCCTTTCCCCACGACTTTTCATCCTAAATATCTGATGCCAATATCGATCCCAAGCCTCGTCCAACTATTTGAATCGCTTCCCCAAGTGCAAGCTATGCGAGTTCGTTCGAGCCTAAATTACGCGGCGACGGTGGAGACCAGTCTCGATGTTCTCGAAGCTGGATCGAAATATGCAGATTCGGGTTGTCTTCAATCAGGCTGGTTTCGGTCGATCAGGACAAGAGACCAGCGCATCCTTTGGCTTTTCGAAAACGTCGAAGATGCCATGCTATTCAATTGTAGGATTGGTGGGACGCAAAAAGGGACGGTCGGGATTTCGACTTGGCAGGGTCGCGGTCACGCATAGACATAGTCAGATAAGCTCGGGGATGCGATTGCCAGAATCCAAGAAGGTTATGAGCTTGGCAAGGCGATGCTTGCGATGAAGCCATGTCCAAGTTCAGATTGAATAGTTTGTCTGAGGAATGTTTCACATCGCTCGCCAAGCTCCTTATTGGAGCCAGCTTGCGGACCTCTTAGAGAGCACATAAGCTTAAGATCGGAAGGGTGGGCGTCTATCTGGCATTGGCTGAATGACGGCGCACAACAGGGGCGGCGGTATGACTGAAATAGCTTCACGCGATTCTTGGAATATCTTACCTGAACCCAGTGCAATAGTATGGTTCCAGCTTCCCCTGTCTCTCACTGAAGGCGAACTCCACAAGCTTCAGCAAGGGCACATACCCCGTGTGATGGAAGATAGGTGGTTTGTCTTCCATGAGAACGAGTGGCTCATCTTCTGCCGCAGTTGGACAGGAGCGTGCATCTACGGACTTCACCTCACTCCTAAGCTGGATCAAACAGCCCAATACAAGTGTTGGGCAAGCCGCGACATCGATCACTATCGCCAAGCAGATATCGATTCCGACAAGGCTGCCTTGAGCGAAACCCTGTCCTTCATTTTGGAATACGATGAGGGGGATGCAGCATGGTAAATCGCCAAGCCGATCCTGTTCGAAAAGGGTGGTGGGCGCTCGATGTCGCTTCACATATCGACCTTGCCCTATCGGGAATCTACGAATGGCGGATCGGAGAGCACAGCCTCTATGTCGGTAAGTCGAAACGGCTACGGCAGCGAATCAACGAGTATCCAAACAATATTAGGAAGATGCTTGTCGGAGCACCTTATCGGCGAGGAAAGCAGACCGCATATCGAAACATCCACCATGAGTTAAGGCGGGCACATGACGATCTGATGGACGTTACCGTCTCCATCCTTGAAAACTGTGAAACGTCCCAACTCAACGAACGTGAGCAACACTGGATAGCAGTTCGTAAGTCCGAAGCTGAACGTGGCGGACCACGTGTTTTAAACGGAACTTCATCCAAACCAGAGTTCAAAGAGAGGAAGGACATGCTCATCAAGGAAGATTTTGAGACCGAATTGCACGCTCGCTTCCAAAGGGCGACCGAAAGAGGCGCTGGCAGTGTCGATATTAACTCTGGTGAGCTTCATCGATCCCTCGGCGGCTATCCCAGCGCCAAGCATCAGATGCCGACCTGCTGCACCGTCATGAATGATGCTTGTCGAGCAAGCGATGAGATTGTCGCGACACCTCCGAGTGGCAAAGGTGCATCGCTGACAATTAGGTATCAGTTGCCGAGGTAATGGTTGCGTTAAACTGTCATTCCTAAATAGTTTGAATGGGAAATGAGTCATTTACCAATGTCGCGCTAATGTCTTGGCACAATGATTATGCGAGCCGAGACGGACATGTGGAACGACGATAACGCCATTTACGATGATGGCGAATGGATCACTTGGACCGAGATCAACTCGCATCTGGCAAAGTTAGAGTTTGAAGCCCGCTACCCCAATCTCGATGTCGAACTGGTGCCGATCTTCCAGAAACTGCTCTCGACGGCTGAGGACTACCATCACCTCACGGGCAGCCACCTACAGGTCTACGGCGACCTCGGTGAACTTTACGGCGCGATTACCCACGGGATCAAACTGCACCGCAATTACGCGCAAGGGTCCGACGGCAAGCTCGGCAATCACTTCGTCGAAGTAAAGACTATCACTCCGTTCAAAGCCAAGGATGCGATCACACTCAACCTCAAGCGCAACTTCAGCAAGGTGCTGATCGTGAAGATCGACGACGCTTTTGAGGTGCAGAGCAAGATGATCGACCGCAAAGCTCTGCCCAAGGTGAAGGGCGACAAGCTCACGTTGAACTGGGCTGACTTCGACCTCTGACTCGCATTTCAGGTTCGAGTTCGAAAAGTTGCCCTCGCCTACATTTTAATAATGCGGGCAGGACTCCCGCTTTGCTATTCTTGGGACAGACACAAACCCAAGGACCCCTAATGGAGCTTAATCACAATCAGTTCATCGACTTCGCGTCACTCTCGATCTTCGTCAGCATCATCGGAACTGCCGCCCCGCATCGCCGCGCCGCTGCTTCGTTTAGCCATCAGCAAGCGCTCGATGAACTTATCGAATATCTCAACATGATGATGGACGAAGTAGTTCTGCCCGAAGATGCGAATGAGGAGCAGGTGCGGCAAGCCTACGCAGATAACCTTTATCAGCCTGTCGAAATAATCAAGTGCGAGTGAAGCGACTCCCACCAGCCCGAATGATCCTGCGAAAAGCTATTTCCCGAGACGCGTTATGTTTTCAGGAAATATTGGATGTTGCCGAGCAAGGCTTGCACCCAAAGGTCCAGCCTGTCAGACGCCCGTGATGCGTATAATCTCAACAATCATAATCACTTCACTCGTCGCGATATTGACCGCTTGTGGCGAAGACCAACCAGAGGAGCCTTATGTTTATCGGGAATCGCCTCAGGAAATGGCGAGGAACAAAGCTGCCTACGAAAAAGAACAAGCGGTATTCGCAGCAATTGAATATGGCGATTGCGGGGAGATTTGGCGAGATAGCAAGCTGACAACTTGCGGCAAGGAGCGTCTCAAAGTCTCGCTCGACTATTGCGCCAAGAAGCTCGGTTCAGGGTCTAGATTAAGCCTCCTTTCCGCTGGCGATAGCTGGATTGATCGAGCGGGACGCAGCACTATGCAGACCATCGACGAGAGGGCTGAAAGGATAACCGAAAACGATTATATTTCTGAAGGCATTGCCTTCGCGAGCGGTAACGGGACCAACTCTATCGAAATCGTTCGCTGTTCGATGAATAGAGACATTCGAGTTCAGCGCATCGATAGTGACTTCAAATGATGTAACGACCATCCAGC
>NZ_WTYU01000002.1:355019-1147061 GCF_009827615.1 Allopontixanthobacter confluentis | reverse complement strand
CAACTCGACTGAAAAGTGAGGTTTCTTGAAGGTTCGAGCCCCCACCGTCATTGTGATTGTGTAGACGGATTGTGGAGACAACGCTGGTTCGGGACCGTCTTTCCGACGGTAATCCAAGGTTTTCCGTGCCTTCTGGCGAGGTGGTGAGCCCTGCTGGGTTCGAACCAGCGACCTACTGATTAAAAGTCAGTTGCTCTACCGACTGAGCTAAGGGCCCGACCACCGGCGGCTCACCTAGGGGCGGCGCGCGGGCGGGTCAAGCGTCGATGTAACTGTCTTATGGAAAGTCTGCTAATCGGGTCGCGCCATTCGGGGCAAATTGCGGCAGCGGGCGCCAGAACAAAATCGCGCTCCTGCATGGCTGGGTGCGGGATTGTCAGAAATTTCCCATAAAAGCTGCCGCCACTCCACAAGATTATGTCGAGATCCAGCACACGCGCAGCCCAGCGTTGGCCGCGCTGCTTGCGGCCAAAGGCGCGCTCTGCCGCTTTCAGCAGGGCGAGCAAGTCTTCCGGCGCCAGGTCCGTGCTGATGACAGCGGCGCTATTGGCGTAGCGGTGCTGGGATGGACCGACCGGCGCGCTTTGGATGACCGGTGCCGCGGCGACAATTTCCAAACCCGCATCCGCCAGGCTCGCCAGCGCTGCAGCCAACACGCTGCGCGGGCTGCCATAGGCGTGGTGGCGGACGTTGGAGCCCAGCGCAATGAGGTAGTGGTGGGTCAGATATCCTCGCAGATGCGGCCATAAAGCTGCGGGCGGCGGTCACGGAAGAAGCCCATGCCAGCGCGGTGGGTGGCGGCCTGTGCCAAGTCCAGTGTGGCGGTCAGCACTCCGGTTTCCCCGGCGCCGAATTGCGCCAGATAATCACCCCATTGGTCGCAAATGAAACTGTGGCCGTAAAAACTCTGCGCGCGGTCTGCCGGCCCTTCGTGGCCGATGCGGTTGGCCGCGATAACCGGCATGCAGTTGGACACGGCATGGCCCAGCATGGCGCGGCGCCACATGCGGCTGGTGTCCAGATCCGCATCATAGGGTTCAGACCCGATGGCTGTGGGATAAAACAGCACCTCTGCCCCCATCAGCGCCATCACGCGGGCGCATTCGGGATACCATTGGTCCCAGCAGATGCCCACGCCAATGCGGGTGCCGAAAACGTCCCACACCTTGAACCCATCGTTCCCCGGGCGGAAATAGTATTTCTCTTCATACCCCGGCCCATCGGGAATGTGGCTTTTGCGATAGGTACCGCTGATTTCACCATCCGGCCCGATCATGGCCAGCGTGTTGTAATAATGGTGGCCATCGCGTTCAAAGAAGCTGGTGGGGATCGCCACTTTCAGCTTTGCTGCCAGTTTCTGCATGGCCAGCACAGATGGGTGCTGACTGGTGGGGCGGGCAAGGGAAAACAGCGCTTCGTCTTCCTCGCGGCAGAAATAGGGGCCGGAAAACAATTCAGGCGGCAGGATGACTTGCGCGCCCTTGCCTGCCGCTTCTTCCACCAATGTGGATACAGCGGCGATATTGCGGGTTTCATCATCAGCGCCGAGCGCCAGCTGCAAGGCAGCAACAGTCAGTGTGGTCATACCGTCCCATTTATTAGGGCAGCATAGCGAAGTCCACCTGCGAAGACGCGCGCGCCGCCGTGGGGCGACGCGCGCGTCTTCAATCCATCG
Organism: Allopontixanthobacter confluentis; assembly: GCF_009827615.1. GTDB lineage: Bacteria > Pseudomonadota > Alphaproteobacteria > Sphingomonadales > Sphingomonadaceae > Allopontixanthobacter > Allopontixanthobacter confluentis. Next base: position 1,145,386 of record NZ_WTYU01000002.1, on the reverse strand, counting down.
GTTCAGCGGTTACTGGCGTTTGCGGAATAGCAGCGTCATCCGGTCGCTTTCACCCAGATTTTTCAGCTTTTCATCCTTGCTGCCCCAGCTTGGCGGCATTTCCCATACGCCGCGCGGGTGGTCCGCCGTGTCCATCGGGTTCGCGTTGATTTCGCTGGTGCCAACAAGTTGGAACCCGTGCGCTTCGACCAGGCCGATAATGTCCAGCTGGCGCATGTAACCGCGGCTGCCATCAGTATAATCGGCAGGCGCCCATGCCTTTGCACGGTGCTGGACGATGCCCAGCATCCCGTCATCCTTCAAAAGATCGCGCAGCGTATCGAGTTCATAATGCAGGAAACCGATCCGGTGCAGATTGTGCATTTCGCGGAAAATCAGCGCCCGGTCGACAGTGCCATGCATGGCTTCGGTGACTTCATCGCTGTTCATGCCCACTGCATTGGTGCCGGAAAGACCCCAGTCAGACAGGCTCTTGGGGAATGTCTTGCCCAGCCCGCCCCAGCTTTCCGCCATCCGCGGGGAATTGCTGTGGGCAACATCAGGGTTGAGGCCGATATATTTGCCATCCTTGCCCAGATATGACGCGAGGACCCGCGTGTACCAGCCGCCGCCCGGCACCACATCCACCACGGTCATGCCGGGCTTTACCTGAAAGAATGCGAGGGTTTCGGCAGGGTGGCGATATTGGTCGCGGGCGCTGTCAGCAGCGCGGCGGGCATCAGCCAGCGCCGCAGCCATTGCGTGGTTTGCCATAGAGTGGTTTGCCATGGCGGGGTTTTCCATGTGGTGGTCTGCCACGGCAGGCGCTGTTATGGTCAGGGCGGCAAGCGCTGCGGTTGCTGCATAAATCGGTCGCATGCATTCTCTCCAAAAACGTCTCTATTGTTCGTGCGCCCACCCTAGAGGCGGAAAATGCGAACACAAGCAGGTGATACAGATTGACCCCATGACAAGTGTGGGCAGGCTTCCTATCTGACATTGCAAGACAATCATCACCGCATAGGGATTTCAGATTTATGTCCAATAGCGAACAGGCCATTATCGCCGGCGGCTGCTTCTGGTGCACAGAAGCGGTGTTCCGCGATGTCATCGGGGTGAGCGAAGTGGAAAGCGGCTATATCGGCGGCCACGCAGCCAACCCGACCTACAAGGAAGTATGTTCAGGCGCGACCGGCCATGCCGAAGGCATCCGCGTGACATACGATCCTGAGGTCATTTCCTATGCCGAAATGCTGGATGTTTTCCTGGGCACGCATGATCCGACGCAGCTGAACCGGCAGGGCAATGATGTGGGCACGCAATATCGCTCCGCCATTTTCCCGCTGGATGATACGCAACGCGCCGAGGCGGAAGCCGCGATCGAACGCGCCAATCAGAGCCATGAAGGCAACGTCGTCACCACGATCGAGGAAGCGATCACCTGGTATCCGGCGGAAGATTACCATCAGGAATATTGGGACGGCGAAGGCCAGCGCAATCCCTATTGCATGGCGACCATCCCGCCCAAGCTTCTGAAATTGCGTAAAAGCTTTCAGAACAAGGTGAAGTAGGCGACTTGAACCGAATCCGGTCGTGAGGGTCGATCAGACAGTCCGCTGCTCCAATGGCTGAAATAAAAGCGGACTGTCGGCTAACGTCCCAATTGCGGACGTCAGTGGTTTGCGAACACGCTCACAATGGCGTGCTTGTTCTGAAATCTTCCTCGGAATCGACCGACCAATCCAAATTTGGTGGGACGATCTTCCCGAGCTTGGCCGCTACAACAGCATCGAGGCGACTCAGTATCAAAAACAAAATGTCATTCCTTGGAACTTCGAAAGTCCAACCACCAGTTGGATATCGAAGAGTGTAGTCGGAATGAGGCTTTTCGTACGACTCTACCAAATCATGAAAGGTCTGCTGCATTGGCACGTCCGGTTCCGGGAAACCGTGACCCCGCGCTTCCTCGTAGAGCGCTCGTAGATTGTGTCCAAATGGCGGTCTTCTGAGCTTTAAGTCGGTGTAAGCTTCATCATGTTCGGCTAGCCAAGCTTTCAAATAGACTTCGATTGCGTGGCCGACGAGCATCTCGCACGAGATGATGAAGCGGAAATCATTCTCATATCTGGCCCGCACGGTGCTTTTCACGATCGCATGAGCACCCGTCGCAAAGGACCGCGCAGCAACAAAAAATAGTTCAGCTAACCCAAGCGGGCTATTTTCAGCGTCTGTCATGTAACTGGTATCTCCGACTTACTGTATGGAATGACTAGCAATCGTCGGGGACGTTGACGCTAAAGTTTGAGCGAATGGCAGCTTACCACCCAAAAGCAGACGTGTGAGCCATAGGCTAATAACCCTAAAACCGGACTGTCCGCTGACGGACTGGTTAGAGCCGCCCTACTTAACCCAGCGCCCGATGAAGAACCCGTCAAGACCGCCTGCGTCAGGCAGCATTGCGGGATCGGTACGGAGCCAGCCATTGCTGTCGGGGTGCAAACCTGTGGGCAGTTCGTCTTGCGTGACGGGTTTCTGGCGCAGCGGCACGTTTGTTGCCTGCCCTTCCCCTTCTTCTTCCTCCAGCGAACAGACTGCATAGACCAGCGTGCTGCCTTCGGGCAGCCACGATACGGCGCGGGCGAGGAGTTTCTGCTGCAATTCCGCCATTTCATGAATTTGGCGTTGGCCGATGCGGTGCAGCACATCGGGGTGGCGGCGGCAGGTGCCGGTGGCCGTGCAGGGTGCGTCCAGCAAAATGGCATCAAACTGCTTGGCAGGCTGCCATGTCAGCGCATCGGCGGTGATAATTTCCGCGGCAAGGCCGGTGCGTTCCAGATTGTTACGCAGGCGTTCCAGCCGCCGTTCGCTGATATCCAGCGCCGTCACTGTCCAGCCGGCAGCGGCCAGTTGCAGCGTCTTGCCGCCCGGTGCGGCGCACAGGTCCAGCACGCGGCGGCCTTCGCCTGCACCCAGCAGGCGCGCTGGCAAGGTCGCGGCCAGATCCTGAACCCACCATGCGCCTTCTTCAAAGCCGGGAAGCTGATCGACCGGTGTTCCGCGCGGCAGGCGGATATGGCCGGGCGCGAGGCTTTCCCCGCCGAGTTCACCCGCCCATTTTTCCGTTTCGGCATGGTCACGCAAGGCAAGATCAAGCGGCGGCGGAACGGCCAGCGCAGCCATGATGTCCTGCGCCCGATCACCCCAGCGCATGGCCACGGCGTCACTCGGCGTCGGGCCTTCCGGCAGGGTTACTTCGCGTTTGGACAGGGTGGAAAACACCCCGTGTGCCAGCCGCCGGGGGCCGCCGGTCAGCAATGGTAATGCCGTGGCGATGACCGCGTGGGGCGGCGTATCGAAACGCAGCCACTGGACCAGCATCAGCCGCAGGACGCTGCGCGGCTTGGCATCATCGGGCAGGCGCTTTTTCGTGGCGCTGTCGATCATGGCGTCCAGATCGACCAGCCAGCGCATCACTTCTGCGGCAATGGCGCGTGCCAATGCGCGGTCGGCGGGGCCATTGATGCTGCGCAATGCGCCGCGTTCCGCCTGTTCCAGCGTCTCCCCACGGTGCAGAACGGCGTCCATCATGCGCAGGGCAGCGCGGCGTGCGGGTAATCCGGGTGTATCTACCATTGCGCGCCCCTATCCCTGATTGCATTCGACCGCCAGAGGGACCATCTTTAAAAAATGACCAAGCGCGCAACGAAACGGCCCGAAAATTTCGACAAGCCTTCCTATTGGACGGATGCACCGGTCCCGCAACCTGCCCCGCCAACACCGGATGATGGCACCGCAGACGGGGACCGCAATGGCCTTAGCCCGACCCGCTATGGCGACTGGGAAAAGAACGGGATCGCGATTGATTTCTAAAGCGGTTTGAAGGTTATTTTCAAGCCGTCGCGTGGCTGGGGAATGGGCCACGGCTGCCATTCCGGCGCATAGCCATCCTCGATCTGGATGTCATAGCGCGTCAGCACATGGGCCATCAGGATTTTCACCTGCATATAGGCAAAATGCAGGCCCAGGCACATATGCGCGCCCCCGCCAAACGGCACCCACGCATATTTATGGCGCGCTTTCACCATTTCGGGGGTGAAGCGCATCGGGTCAAACCGCATCGGGTCGGGCCAGTGTTCTTCCTGATGGTGCACCAGATGGGCATTGATGCCGACCTGCGCGCCAGCAGGAATGGTATAGCCGGCATATTCGAATGACCGCAGCGCACGGCGCGGGGTGGATGGCACTGGCGGGATCAGCCGCAGGGCTTCCTTGAACGCCATTTCGGTCAGTTCCAGCTTGCCCAGATCATCATAGGCAAGCGGCCTGCCCATCCCGCCGGTGATGGCCAAGACTTCCTGGCGCAGTTTTTCCTGCCACTCGCGGTTCTTGGCCAGCAGCCACACCAGTGATGTGGCGCTGGAGGTGATCGTGTCATGCGCGGCCATCATCAGGAAATTCATGTGATCGACCACGGCATCCACCGGCATCAGCGATCCGTCTTCATGGGTGGCGGTGGCAAACTGGCTGAACATATCCTGCCCGCCGCCCTCTGCCCGCCGGCGCAGCGTTTCCGCGGTGAAATATTCGACCAGAAATTCGCGGCCCTGCACGCCCTTGCGCATCAGCGTGCCGGGCAGCGGTTTGCGAATGGGCGCAACCGATGCCTGCACCATGTCAGTAAAGGCGCGGTTGATCTGCTGCGCTTCCGGCCCCAGCGGCAGGCCGATGAAGCTGTCCGCCGCCAGATCCAACGTCAGTTTCTTGATCGCGGGATAGAACTGCATCTGCGCCCCGCCTGACGCCTGCCCCCACTGCTGCACTTGCTCGGCAATGCCGCGATTGAGCGCATCGGCATAATGGCGCATTGGCCCCGGCTTGAACGCTATCGACAAGGCGCGCCGGTCCGCACGGTGGTGATCAAAATCAATCAGCATCAGGCCGCGCGGGAACAGCTTGTCCAGCACCGGGCCCCAGCCCTGTTCGGACGAAAACAGCTTTTCCCGGTCAAACAGCATCAGTTCATTGGCATCAGCGCCGATCAGGCCAACATTCCAGCGCCCGAAAGCCCGGTTCTTGTAAACCGGGCCGTATGTTGCATACATCCGCTGAGCAAAGCCGTGCGGATCGGCCAGCATTCTGAACGTGTTGCCCACCAGCGGCCAGCCGCTTTCCCCCGGTATATGGTCCAGCGCATGGGCGGGCAGCGGCTCGCTCCAGTGTTTTGGCGGGGATGCAAGGCCCGGATGGGCGGCAGGAATGGTGGGCGCGGCAGTGGCCATGAATTCTCCTTACTTACCGCAGTGTAAGTAAGTTTGCTCCCTAAATCCAGCCTGACAATTCGCGCCTGATGATTGTGTCCAGCATGTCCATCCCGGCCTCGTTCGCATTCAGGCAAGACAGCGCGGCAAATTGTTCACCGCCCGGCGCTGTAAATTGCTCGCGGCCCGTGATCGCCAGTTCTTCCAGCGTTTCGAGGCAGTCCGCAGAAAAACCGGGCGCGGCGATGGCCAGCCGTTTGGTGCCCGCTTTCGCTTCTGCTTCCAGCATGGTGTCAGTGGCCGGTTCCAGCCATTTGGCTCGCCCGAAACGGGACTGGAAACTGGTGACAAAGCGCAGCTGGGCATATTCGCCCGCAGCGCGCATTTCTGTTTCCAGCAGGCGCGCGGTTTTACGGCAATGGCAATGATAGGGATCGCCCAGATGCAGAGTGCGTTCGGGCATTCCGTGAAAACTCAGCAGCAAGACTTCCGGCACGAAATCCAGCCGGTCCATCTGGCGGGTCAAATCCCTCGCCAGCGCGCTGATATAGACCGGATCATCGTGGTAAGGCGGTAGTGTGCGCAGCGCTGGCTGCCAGCGCATCCTGCCCAGCGTTTCAGCCGCCTTGTCCACCACCGTGGCCGTGGTTGCGCCGCTATATTGCGGATATAGCGGTGCCAGCAGAATCCGGTCGCAACCGGCGTCCTTCAGCCGCGTCATTTCCTGTGCGATGGACGGGTTGCCATAGCGCATTCCCCAGCCAACCTGCACCCCGTCTCCCAGCCGTTGCTGCAGCGCGCGCGCCTGCTGCGCGGTGATGGCGGCCAGCGGCGATCCTTCTTCCGTCCACACCTGCTGATAGGCATGGGCAGATTTTTTCGGCCGTGTGTTAAGGATGATGCCGCGCAGGATGGGCTGCCATGCGATAGGCGGAATTTCCACCACCCGCCGGTCGGACAGGAATTCCGCCAGATATGTCTTTACCGCGCCCGGCGTAGGCGCGTCAGGGGTGCCCAGATTAACCAGCAGCACCCCGATATTGCCGCTTTTGACAGGCGGATGGTCAGATGGCAGCTGCTGTGTGGTCCAGGTCATAGTCCCTCAGGGTATAGCGGCAGGCGGCGGATGCGCTGGCCGGTGGCAGAATATAAGGCATTGGCAATGGCAGGGGCCGCGATAATGGCCCCCAGCTCGCCCGGATCGAATGGCTGGCTGTCGCTGGAAATGAAATCCACTTCGATTTCGGGGCAGTCCGCCAGCAGGGGCAGGCCCAGCTGCGACAGGCGTTTCAAGGTCGGCACCCCGTCCAGATAATGCATGCTGGCGCCCAGCGCCATGGCCATGCCGAACACCAGCCCCCCCTCGATCTGCTGGCGCGCAATATCAAGGTTGATGATGCGGCCAATATCCACCGCCACGCTCAACTTGCTGACCCTGGCGCCGCCCCCATCGCGGCGGGCAGTGGCGATGCAGGCGATGCGTCCGGCATATTCGCCTTCGCCCATGCGGTGGCAGGCAAGGCCTTGCCCGCTCTGATCCTTGCCGCCATCCCACCCGGCAATGCGGCTGGCGCGTTGCAGGCACTGCGCCAGCTTTATATCGCTGCCCAGCATTTCCATCCGGTAGGACAAGGGTTCACGCCCCTGACGCCAGGCCATTTCGTCGATGAAACTTTCGGTGATGAAGGCAGTAATACCATGGCCATTGCCGCGCATTCGCCCGGTGGGCAATGGCAGGCTGACAGGCACATGGTCCACTGCCACATTGGGGATGGCATAGGCGGGCATGGCCCCTTCCAGCGCCAGCGGATCTGCCTTGCCAGCGGAATTCCTGATCGCGGCCCAGCTGGTCTTGTTGTGGAACAGACGCTGACCGAATTCATGCGCGGATGGCGGCGCGGCAATCCTGACGCGCATCGTTTCCAGCTCGCCATTGCCGCCGGACCGCAGCCTGCCAGTGACCAATGCTGCCGCAGGCATTCGGGGCCGCCCGGCCAGCAATTCCTGCCCGCGTGACCACATAAGCTGCACCGGGCGGCCAATTTCCCGCGCAATCAGCGCCACTTCAATTGCATGGCCATGTTCCAGCCTGCTGTCGAAACTGCCGCCTGCGGGCATGGGGTATAAAATGACATCGGATGCAGAAATGCCAATGGCCTTGGCCGCGGCTTCCCGCGCAGCTTCGGGGGTCTGGCTGGCAATCCACAATTCCAGCTTGCCGTCGGCAAAATGCGCCGTGGCAGTTGCGGTTTCAAGGCTGGCATGGATGGCAGGGGCAATATCATAGCGCAGGGCAATGCCGGGTTTGCCCATCAGCCTATCGCCCTCGCCGCGAGTGTCCAGCCGCTGCGCGGTGCCGGTCCGCAGGGCTGTGTCCAGCGCCTTTTCGATCTGTTCGCTGCGCACTGGCTGCGCCACGTCGAAGCGCGGGTTCATTGCGCCCACGGCCCGTTCGGCCACCCACCATGTCGTGGCAATCGCGGCCAGCCAGCGCTTGCCAGCCACCACCCCGACCAGCCCGTTGATGCCAGCTGCGGCATTCTTGTTGAAGGCAGATAGCTGCGCCTGATCCACCGGGCCATGGCGGATGGAGGCAAAGACCATGCCGGGCAAACGCACATCGCCTGCAAACAGATAGGTGCCATCCACTTTCGAGGGCATATCCAGCCGCGGGAAAGCCGTGGGTGCATCTGCTGCGCCTGCGATGGGTTCTTCCACAGGCGCCTCTGGCCGGAGCGGCGGCGGATCAGGCGGAGAAAAGCTGACCGCCTCTTCCACCAGCCGCGCAAAATTCAGGCGTTTGCTGCCATGGGTGATGAAGCCGCCCGCCGCTTCGCATTCTTCCCAGCCAATGTCCCATATGTCTGCCGCCGCCATGGCCAGCATGGCCCGCGCGGCGGCCGCTGCATTGCGGCAGGGCATTTCATAGGCGGCCAGCGATGTGCCATCAGCGACAGCGTTGAACCTGTGGTTCTGGGCAAAGCGGCGCGCCAGAAAATCATCCGGTTCATCCGCCAGACCGGGCGCCGATGGCATCCACAAGGCAGACCATCTGGCCGCCAGCGGAATATTGCCATAGGCCCCGCTGACCGGCGCCGGTTCCACCGCCACCTGCCGCCAGTCTGCCCCCAGTTCCATCGCAATGATCTGCGGCAGCAGCGTGGTGATACCCTGCCCCATTTCCAGCTGCGGCACGGCCACGGTCACCACGCCATCCGTTCCGATTTTCAGCCAGGCATCAAAGGCATATTCATCGCGCCCCGGGGTCAGCGGGGTTGAAAAGGTGCGCGGCTGGAACGACCACATCGCCAGCAAGCCGCCGCCAACTGCAGCGCCCACAAGCACCCCGCGGCGGCTGATTTCCATCGTCAGGCGGCCTTTGCGTCCAGCCAGCGCGCCAATTGCGCGGCGATGGCGGCAAAGGCATCAGCCTGCGGCCCTTCGCCAGCGGCCGTGGGCGTCCCGGCATCGCTTTGTTCGCGAATTTCAATCGCCAGCGGGATCCGGCCCATGAACGGTATGCCGGTTGCTTCTGCCGCAGCTTCCACCCCGCCGCGCCCGAACGGATCGCTGACTTCGCCGCAATGGGGGCATGCATAGCCGGCCATGTTTTCCACCAGACCAATGATCGGCACCTTGCCGCTGTCAAACAGGTTGGCCGCGCGCTGCGCATCAATCAGCGCCAGGTCCTGCGGAGTCGATACAATGACTGCGCCGGCGGGCTTATAGCGTTGCAGCATGGTCAATTGCACATCGCCTGTGCCCGGCGGCAGATCCACCAGCAAAACTTCCACATCGCCCCACCGCGCATCGATCAGCTGGCCCAGCGCATTACCCGCCATTGGGCCACGCCAGGCAATCGCCTTGCCCGGTTCGACCAGGTGGCCCATCGACAGCATGGGGATGCCAAACGGACTGGCGATGGGAATCAGCTTGTCCCCTTCGGCCTGCGGGCGTTCGCCCTTGGTGGCCAGAATGGTCGGCTGGGACGGGCCGTAGATATCCGCATCGACCACGCCCACCTTGCGCCCTGCGCGCATCAGTGCCACGGCCAGATTGGCCGTCAGGGTGGATTTGCCAACGCCGCCCTTGCCCGAGCCCACCGCGATGATGAGCGGTTTTTTTTCAGTTTTCACAGCAGGCGCAGCAGTCGTGCCAGTGGCGGGCGGTGCGCCGGGCGCACGGTCTGCCATCATGGCAACGCGCACTTGGGACACGCCCTCCACGCCGCCGATCACATCCTTGATCGCAGCTTCCAGAGCCTGCCTTGCCGCAGCGTCAAGGCCATCAGCCCCGACCACCAGCGTGGCAATGCCGCCTGTCAATTTTGCTGACTGAACTCTGTGAGCAACAGAGCCGGGAAGCCGCGCTTTCAATCCATCTTGATCCATCGGCAAAGCCCCTAGCATCAAATTCACATGCGCAACCCCTGTTTTTCCGCCAGCGGGGCCCTATAAAGGTTTCATGGATATTTTGGGCGGTTTAACCAACACAATCGGGCTTGCCATGGCTGGCAAGAACCCATGGGGCACAAACAAGGGCGATGGCGGCGGAGGAGATTCCGGCAGCGGCGGCGCTGAACCTTCGGGTTCTGGCGACAAATCTGGTGGAAAACCGGAAGGTCCGCGCAACCCCTGGCTTCCATCCGGCAGCGATGATGCGCGCCGTTCCGCCAAGATCGAGGATATTTTCAAGAACCGTGGACCGGAAGGCCCGCGGCGCGGTGGCGGTGGCGGTGGCCCCGGCGGCCCCGGTTTCCACCTGCCGCCCCGTTCCAACGGCAAAAGCTGGGTGCCGATCATTGCCGGCGCCGCCATCCTTGGCTGGATTGCCATGAGCTCGGTGCATTTTGTGCAGCCCAAGGAACAAGGCATTGTCACCACATTCGGGAAATATTCCCGCACGCTGGAACCAGGCACCAACATGACGGCGCCTTGGCCTTTCCAGCAAGTGGATGTGGAACAGGTCAGCACGATCCGTTCAGAACGCATCCCCGAAGGGGGCGAACAGAAGCTGATCCTGACCGGCGACCAGAACCTTGTCGATCTGTCCTACCTCATCCGGTGGAACATCAAGGATTTGAAGCAGTATAAATTCCAGCTGGCACAGCCCGATGAAACCATCCGCGAAGTGGCAGAAGCTGCCATGCGCGCATCGGTGGCGGAACGCACGCTGGACGAGACATTTTCAGGCGCAGGCCGCGCGGAAATCGAAGAACGCGTGCGCCGCCGGATGCAGGCCATTCTGGATGCCTACCGCGCCGGTATTGCCGTGCAGGGCGTTGAAATTGCCAAAACTGACCCACCTGCAGAAGTGAACGAGGCGTTCAAGGACGTGACGGTGGCTGAACAGGATGCGGATGCAGCCATGAACACAGCCCGCGGTACAGCGCAGCAGATTCTGGAACGCGCGCAGGGTGAAACCATCGCTTTTGACAAGGTGTATGAACAATATCGCCTTGCCCCGGAAGTGACCCGCAGGCGTCTTTATTACGAGACCATGGAACGCGTTCTGAGCCAGACGGACAAGACCATCGTCGAAGCCAACGGCGTGCAAACCTATCTGCCGCTGCCGGAAATCCGCAAACGGGCGGCGCCCGCACCTGCTCCGGCGGAAGGACAGTAAGCCATGGAAAATATCTGGGAAAACCACAAACTTACGATCCTTGCCCTGGTGGCAGCCTTTGTGGCGCTGATGCTGAGTGTGGTGATCGTGCCGGAAGAACAGCAGGCAGTTGTGGTGCGCACGGGTGAACCTGTGCGGGTCATCAACCGTTTCCGGGCGGACACAGCCTACGGCGATACTGGCGCAGGCATGGTATTGCGCATACCGCTGCTGGAACAGGTGCAATTCGTCGACAAACGTGTGCTCGCGCTCGATATGGAGCGGGAACAGGTGCTGTCGAGCGATCAGCAGCGCCTGCTGGTGGATGCCTATGCCCGCTTCCGCATCATCAACCCTGTTTTGATGGTGGAAACAGCTGGCACCACCGAAGGGGTCCGCACCCAGCTGGAGCCGATCCTGAATTCGGTGCTGCGCCAGGAATTGGGGCGCCGCACATTTTCCAACATGCTGACCGCCGAACGCGGTCAGGCCATGGCCACCATACGCGAAAAACTGGATGTACAGGCCCGCGAATATGGCGCGCAGGTTATCGATGTGCGGATCAAGCGCACCGATCTTCCTGATGGCACCCCGCTGGAATCCGCGTTCCGCCGGATGCAGACAGACCGTGAGCGTGAAGCCCGCACCATTCGCGCGCAGGGTGAACGTAATGCCCGCGTCATCCGCGCAGAAGCCGATGCAGAAGCGGCCCGTGTGTATGCGGCAAGTTTCGGCAAGGACCCGCAGTTCTATGATTTCTACCGCGCCATGCAAAGCTATGACCAGACCTTTGCCAAGGGCGAAGGGCGCGGCGAAAGCAGCATAATCCTGTCACCTGACAATGATTATCTGCGCCAGTTCCGCGGCAGCCGGTAATGCCGTTTGTCGAACGGTAATGCAGCCCGTCGACAGCTGCGCCCCGCCAGACGCGCTGTTCAATCAGCGTTCAGGGGCGCAGCGCTGATTGGCAGCAGAACATCAGGGGTGAGTTGAAAAATGCAGGTGCGCTACGCATCTGATCAATACGCATCTGATCAAAGAGCCAAGAAGAGGATATGATACCTGTGCGATATGCTTACGGACTGACTTCCGCGCTGCTGGTTGGCGGCGCTGCAATTTCACTGGTAACCGGGTACCCTGCCGGAGCGCAGGTGGCACAGAACGATGACAGCCGGATGGTTGGCGTTTCGCCCCGTGCGGGCGCGCCGGAAAGTTTTGCCAATCTGACAGAACAGCTGCAACCCGCCGTGGTCAATATTTCCACCCGCCAGCGCGTTGAAGTGCCGCAGCAGAACAATCCCTTTGCAGGCACGCCGTTTGCCGAATTATTTGGCCAGCGCGGCCAGAACCAGCCACAGCAGCCGCAAACCCGCGAAGCGCAGTCGCTGGGTTCAGGGTTCATCATTTCGGCTGATGGCTATGTGGTCACCAATAATCACGTGGTCAGCCCGACCGGGCGCGGGACGGTGGAAGAAATCACCGTCACCATGCCCGATGGCACGGAATATCCGGCTGAATTGATCGGTAATGACGCTGCCTCGGATCTGGCGGTGCTGAAAATCAAACGCAGCAGCCCGTTTCCTTTCGTCAAGTTCGGCGATTCCAAAACCGCCCGTGTGGGCGACTGGGTCATTGCCATCGGCAATCCCTTTGGCCTTGGCGGAACGGTTACGCAGGGCATCGTTTCGGCAGTGTATCGCAACACCGGCAGCGGGGGCGCATATGATCGCTACATCCAGACCGATGCCAGCATCAACCGCGGCAATTCGGGCGGCCCGATGTTCGATATGCAGGGCAATGTGATCGGCATCAACAATGCCATCTTCTCCCCATCGGGCGGCAGCGTGGGCATCGGCTTTGCCATCCCAGCAGAAATTGCCGCGCCCATCGTGGAACAGCTGAAATCCGGCCGTGAAATCGAACGCGGCTATCTTGGTGTCCGGATTCAGCCAGTGACTGATGATCTGGCGTCTTCGCTTGGCCTGCCCAAGAACCGGGGTGAATTCGTCCAGGCAGTGGAACCGGGCGCTGCTGCGGCTGCTGCCGGCATTCAGGCTGGTGACGTGGTGGTGGAAGTGAACAGCAAGCCTGTCACTTCAAGCCAGTCGCTGTCATTCCTAGTGGCCAATATCACCCCCGGCACCCGCATCCCGATCCAGCTTTATCGCAATGGCGAACGCCGCACCGTCAATGTGACAGTGGGCAAACGCCCGACCGAGGAACAACTGGCCGAACAGCAGATGTTTGACCCCGATGCCGAAGCGCCGATGCCCGAAAGCGGCAGCAGCGGCGTCATCGAACAGTCGATGGGCCTGCAGGTCATTGAACTCACCCCGCAAATCGCCGGCCAGCTTGGCGCGACAGCAGATACCAAGGGGCTGGTCATTGCTGCGGTCGATCCCAATTCGGACGCAGGCAGCAAGGGTCTGCAGCGCGGCGACATTATCCTGACCGCCAATTACAAGGCGGTCTCCGCGCTCGGCCAGTTGGAAGATGTCGCCAAGGAAGCCAAAAGCGCCGGGCGTGAAGCCGTTCTGCTGCGCATTCAGCGGCGCGGCCGTCCTGCCACCTATGTGGCGGTTCGTATCCGGTAAAGCGGGCCCATGATGCCCAAGCAAAAGGCCCCTTTCGCTGCTTGGCGAAAGGGGCCTTTTCTTTTGCCCTGTGACTATCCCGCTTGCGAGAGCGGGCGGCCTTGCTGCCGCTAGTTTGGCGGTTGCTGCTGGCGGGGCGGCGGGAACTGCACCGGGGCTGGCGGCCCGCGCCTGACTGGCTGCGCTGGCGGTGGGCGAGTTTGGCCGGCATTGCGGTTCTGGCCGGTGGCGCGGTTCAGGAAATCATCACTGGCAGCCTGCGGTGCCCCGTCTGCAGGCGGTGTCTGGCCCTGGTTCTGGCCCGGATACTGGCCCGGGCCCTGTTGCGGTGGCTGGCCCTGCGGGAAACCCTCGCCTTCCACCGCAAACGGCATCGGTTCAGGCTGCTGCCTGCCGGGTTCGATCAGATTGCCCTGATCGTCGATGTAATAATAATCATCCGGGTCGCCGAAGTAATATTCATCGTCAGGTTCAAGCTGCCATTCGGGAAGTTTAAGCTCGGTTTCAAACTGTTCAACCGGCCGGTCCTGTACCGCATACCGCATGAAGGCGGAAAACGCCTGCGCCGGTGCGCGCCCCCCCTGCAGGCCCGGCACGGCCTTCGCATCGTCCCGGCCCATCCATACGCCCGTGGTTACGCCGCTGGAAAAACCGACAAACCAGCCATCCTTGTTGGAACTGGTGGTGCCGGTCTTGCCGGCTACCGGCCGGCCAATCTGCGCTGCCTTGCCAGTGCCGGTATTGACCGCTGTCTGCAGCAGATCAGTAATGCCCGCGGCCACATAATCAGGCACCAGCTGCACCTTGCGCGCCGCTTCATGTTCATACAGCGTGTTGCCGGAAGAATCGGTCACTTTGACAATGCCGTAAGGTTCTACCGAAGTCCCCTTTTCAGACACGGCGGCAAAGGCACGGGTCATGTCGATCACCCGCACTTCGGAACTGCCCAGCACCATGGAAGGATAGGTGGAAATGGGGGTGGTGATGCCGAACCGGCGCGCCATGGACGCGACCGAACCAAAGCCCACTTCATTGCCCAGCTGCGCTGCCACGGTATTGATCGAATAGGCAAAAGCGGTGCGCATATTGATTTCACCAGCGTTGGAACCGCTGGAATTACGCGGGGTCCAGCCATCAATCGTGACCGGCACATCCTTCACCGTGTCACCCGGCGTATAGCCTGATTCCAGTGCAGCCAGATAGACAAACAATTTCCACGCAGAACCGGGCTGGCGCAGCGCATCTGTCGCGCGGTTGTAACTGCTGGTGACATAATCCGTGCCGCCCACCATCGCCAGAATTGCACCATCACGGTCCAGACTGACCAGCGCGCCCTGTGCGCCCTTGGGGGTATTGGCCTTGATGGCGGCCGTACCGGCGCGCTGCATCCCGACATCGATCGTGGTCCACACTTCGATCGGTTCAAATGTTTCGGGCAGCAGCAGATCCAGCTGTGGCAATGCCCAATCGGTAAAATAGCGCACCGAATTCTGCGCCTTGTCTTCCTGCAATTTGACGGCTGACACATCCACAGATGCCTCGTCTGCGGAAATGCGGCCCTGCTGGCGCATCAATTGCAGCACCACATTGGCGCGGCTGACTGCTGCCTGCACATCGGCGGTGGGGGAATAGCGCGATGGCGCTTTCACCAACCCCGCAATAATCGCCGCTTCCGCGGTGCTCAGCTCGGTGGCGGGATGGCTGAAGAACTTGCGGCTGGCGCTATCCACGCCATAGGCACCGCCGCCAAAATAGACCTTGTTGAGATAGAGTTCGAGGATCTGCTCTTTGGAAAATTTCCATTCCAGCGCCATGGCCAAAACCGCTTCGCGCAATTTGCGGTCCAGCGTGCGGTTGGAATTGAGGAAGACGTTACGCGCCAGCTGCTGGGTAATGGTGGAGGTCGCGCCGAAGCGTTTTTCACCCGTCGCCCAGACATATACCGCCCGCGCGAGGCCCAGCGGATCCACCCCGATATGCGAACGGAAGCGGCGGTCTTCGACTGCGACCATCGCTTCCTTCATGACATCGGGGATTTCGCTGCTGTCGAGCCATTTGCCGAAACTGGGGCCAAGTTCGGCAATTTTGGTGCCGTCACGCGCCCGCACGACAATGGTTTGTGCGTTCTGCGTGGCTTTGAGCTGGCTGTAATTGGGCAGGGATTGTGCGGCAAAGGCGATGGCAAGGCCAAGGAACAGGGCGCCAAGCAAAGCAAGCACGCCGCCCCAGATGAACAGCCGCCTCATCCAGCGTCCCAGACCTGATTGCTGCTTCGCCTTCGTGCTGGATCGCCTGCCGGCAGTCCGCCGGCTTCCCCGCCTTGCCATGGGTTACGCTTTACCTTTTCACAGTGCGCGATGCGCGAACCAGATATCCTCTGTTCGCTGCATAGGACACTTATAACCGCGCGTGAACGGGCAAAAATCCGCCGCGGGCATCAGCCCTCGTCGGCAGCGTCCTCTGGCACGAAATTCAGCGCCGCGCTGTTGATGCAGTACCGCAGACCTTCAGGACCGGGGCCATCGGGAAAGATATGGCCAAGGTGGCTTTCGCAACGCGCGCATTTCGCTTCTGTACGGATCATGCCGGCAGATACGTCGCGTTCTTCTTCCACTGCAGCGCCCGACGCCGGGGCCACGAAGCTG
The DNA here is from genome assembly GCF_009827615.1 of Allopontixanthobacter confluentis. Lineage (GTDB taxonomy): Bacteria > Pseudomonadota > Alphaproteobacteria > Sphingomonadales > Sphingomonadaceae > Allopontixanthobacter > Allopontixanthobacter confluentis. Next base: position 1,129,306 of record NZ_WTYU01000002.1, on the reverse strand, counting down.
GGCCAGCCCGATCCGCTGTTATATTTATCGTCCGATTCAAACAGCAATTCGCCGCAGGCCGCACAGCGATATTCGCCCGCCGCCTTGTTGGTGTCCAGCGCGCCGGTGAAGGCCCGTTCGGTTCCTGCTTCGCGCAGGACATGATATTGTTCCGGCGTCAGGCGCTCGCGCCATTCGGCATCGGTCAGGTTCAGCTTGTCAGACATTCAGGGGGAACTCCTTTGCAGCGAATATGGGGTCTGGCGCGCCAAATTCTAGCCGCCAGGTTTTAGCCGTCGATTTCCCCGTAATGGCTGGGCGGCTGGATCACTTCCATCCGCTCCGACAGCAGCGGGCGGAAACTGGGGCGGCTTTTGAACACCGAATACCAGCCGCGCGTCTGCTCATGCCCCGACCAGTCAATCCCGCCGAGATAATCCGCGACCGATATCTGCGCCGCCGCGGTCAGATCGGCCAGGCTCATGGTGGAACCAGCCAGCCAGGGGCGCGTGTCGATCAGATAATCCATGTAATCGAGATGGCCGTGCGCCATCTTCATCGCCTGCCGCAATGCCTTGGAATCCGGCGGCTGACGCAGGATGAGGCGTTTTTTCATGCGTTCGTGCAGCAGCGGGCCAGTCACATCGTAATAGAAGTTTTCATCAAACAGCGCCACCAATCGGCGGATTTCCGCGCGACTGGCAACAGTGCCGTTGATCATCGGCATTTTTTCGACGGTTTCTTCGAAATATTCGCATATCGCCCGGCTGTCGCACAGGGTGATGTTCTTATCCGCCTCGTGCAGCACAGGCGTACGGCCAGCCGGGTTCAGCGCCCAGAATTCATCGCCCGCATCCCACGGGTTTTCACGCCATAATTCATAAGGAACGCCCTTTTCGCTCAGCAAAAGGCGGACCTTCCGGCTGAACGGGCAAAGCGGAAACTGATAGAGACGCCACATGGGCATTGTCATGCCGCAAGCTGGCGCCAGCGTCCACTATTCCCCGCACCAAACCCGGCACAAAACCAGAGTTTTCAGTGGGAATATACCTAGTCGCCAGCGCGGGCAGCATCAGCCATGGCATTTTGCACCTGCGCGGCCATCTGGCGCAGCACCGGCAGCATGGTTTCAAGGCTGCCTGCCATGGCAGACGCAGCGCCCATCATTTGGGGCAATTTTTCCTCGATCTGCTGCGGCATATCAGCAGCATCGGGGCCGGCCAAATTGCGCAAGGTGGCGTCCGGATCGACATCCGCCCCATCCTCGCCCGCCATGCGTGCCGCTGCATCAGCCAGCGGCGCCAGCGGCATATCCAGCAATATTTCGCCCATCACCCGCACCGATTGCGCCAGCGCTTTCTGGGTCGCAGGATCGCCCAGCTTTTCTGCCAATTTGCTCGAAACACCGGCCATGTCATGTTCGCTGGAATTGTGCGGCGCTGCGTGCACTTGTGCCTGGGCAGACGCCGGAATGGCAATTGCCGCCACGGCAGCAGAAATTATCAGAAAACGCATTGATCAACCTCGCAAATGCAGGAAGTTACGCCGTCCCTGATGGGGCCAGATGCCTGACCCTTCGCTGAACAATAAGCCCAGCACATCAGGCTGAAAGATCAGATGCCGGATGCCTCGAGCAGCAACAGGCACGGCTGCATCACTTCATCAAGCTGGGCATCGTCGCCCGAATTCCCGGCCGCAAGCAGCATGGCCGCTTCTTCCTGCAAGGCAGCGGCCACCGCGCCGCGGTCCAGCCTGCCTGTGTCCATGGCATAGGCGCTGCTGCGGACAAAAAATTCGCGGCCCCGCTTGGCCAGCGTCGGATAGCCAAGTGCGGCGGCATCGCCCAGCGCCTGCCTTTGCGCCACAATCGCAAAAGCCGCAGAACAGCGCAGCGTGGTTCTGGTTTCCAGACTGATGCGGCCATTCCCGGTATCCACAGGGCTGCTATCCATTGGGCGAGTAACCACAGGGTCATGCTGCGCCATTGCAGGGGCGCAGAACAACAGGGCGAGCGGGGTCAGGCGAATGATCATCCCCGTGTCATACGCATCCCAATCTTAACGCCAAGCTGAACACCGCGCTGAACGCTCACAGACCGCGATAGCGCCCACTGCAACACCGGATTTTGTTTTATCAGGGTGGGAAAAATCCCGCAGCGCCTTATGTGGCATGCAGACCATTTCGCCCGACACCGCGCTTTCCGGCCATGCCGGGGCGGCAGACCCAAGGATATTCCCATGCGTGATTACCCCGCCCTTCACCTCATCATCGGCGGCGAAAAAGTGGGGGCGGTTGGCCGCGACACCTGCGCTGTGGTTGACCCGTCGACCGGCGAAACCATTGGCGAACTGCCACTCGCCAATGCGGCAGATCTGGACAGCGCGCTGGAAAATGCCGCCAGGGGCTTTCGTATCTGGCGCGCCACTGCACCTGAAAAACGCGCCAGGGTTCTGCAGGACGGCGCTAATCTGCTGCGCGAACGGGTGGAAACAATCGCCCAGATGCTGACCCGCGAACAGGGCAAGCCGTTGCCCGAAGCAAAGGGTGAAATCCTCTACAGCGCCAATCTGCTGGATTTCTACGCCGGTGAATGCAAGCGCATCTATGGCCGCACATTGGTGCGCCCCGCAGGCCAGCGCGCCGAAGTGCGGATGGAACCGGTTGGCCCGGTGGCAGCCTTTGCGCCGTGGAATTTCCCGGCACTGAATGTCGCGCGCAAGATTGGCGCGCCCATTGCGGCGGGCTGTTCCGTCATTGTCAAACCGTCGGAGGAAACGCCCGCAACCGGCGCCGCAGTCGTGCAGTGCATGCTGGATGCAGGGCTGCCGCCCGAAGTGTGCCAGGTGGTGTTTGGCGTGCCTGACGAAGTGAGCCGCCATCTGCTTGGCTCCCCCATTATCCGCAAGCTGAGTTTCACAGGGTCCACCACCGTTGGCAAACATCTGCTGAAACTGGCCGCAGAAGACATGAAGCGCACCACCATGGAACTGGGCGGCCATGGTCCGGTGCTGGTGTTTGGCGATATGGATGTGGACAAGGTGCTGGATACCATGGCCCCCAATGCCTTCCGCAATGCCGGGCAGGTGTGCGTCAGCCCCACCCGTTTCATCGTGGAAGAAAACCTGTTCGAACCATTCCGCGATGGCTTCATCACACGCGCCAGGGCGTTGAAAGTCGGCAATGGCTTTGATGACGGGGTACAGATGGGCCCCATGGCCAACCCGCGCGGGCCAGACCAGATCGAACGCATGGTGGCCGATGCGGTGGACCATGGCGCGAAGCTGGAAACCGGCGGCGAGCGGATTGGCAACCAGGGCTATTTCTACGCCCCCACGGTTTTGTCCGAAGTGCCAACCAGCGCTGAAATCATGAATGAAGAACCCTTTGGGCCAGTAGCCATCATCAATCGTTATGCGGACGAAGCGGCCATGATCGCGGAAGCCAACCGCCTGCCATACGGCCTGGCCGCCTATGCATGGACCAATGATGCCGCCCGCCGCCGCCGCCTGATCGACGAAATCGAAGCGGGCATGGTCGCCATCAACACCGGCGGGGTCAGTGCGGTGGATGCCCCGTTTGGCGGGGTCAAATGGTCCGGCCACGGTAGCGAAGACGGCGCAGAAGGCGTAACAGCCTGCATGGTGCTGAAAACGGTTCACGAAGCCTGACCGGTCTGGCAAGCAGGTTTACCAAGTTAAATACCAGGATGGAGCATTTCTAACCCATGAAAACCCGCGCTGCCGTTGCCTTTGAGGCGAAAAAACCGCTCGAAATTGTCGAGCTCGACCTTGAAGGACCCAAGGCGGGCGAAGTGCTGGTTGAAATCATGGCGACCGGCATTTGCCACACCGATGCCTACACGCTGGACGGGCTGGATAGCGAAGGCCTGTTTCCCAGTGTGCTGGGCCATGAAGGCGCGGGCATCGTGCGCGAAGTGGGCGCGGGCGTCACTTCTGTCGAAGCGGGCGATCATGTGATCCCGCTTTACACGCCCGAATGCCGCCAGTGCAAAATGTGCCTTTCGGGCAAGACCAACCTGTGCAGCGCCATCCGTGAAACGCAGGGCAAGGGCCTGATGCCCGATGGCACCAGCCGGTTCAGTTACAAAGGGCAGCAGATCTTCCATTACATGGGCTGCTCCACCTTTTCCAACTTCACTGTCCTGCCGGAAATCGCCGTGGCCAAAATCCGCAAGGATGCCCCGTTCCAGACCAGCTGCTACATCGGCTGCGGCGTTACCACCGGCGTTGGCGCTGTGGTCAACACCGCGCAGGTTCGCCCCGGCGATAATGTCGTGGTGTTCGGCCTTGGCGGAATTGGCCTTAACGTGCTGCAAGGCGCGAAAATGGCAGGGGCAAACCGCATTGTGGGCGTGGATATCAACCCCGACCGCGAGGAATGGGGCCGCAAATTCGGCATGACCGATTTCGTGAACCCGAAGAATGTGGGCGATGTTGTCGCCCATCTGGTCAATATGCTGGATGGCGGCGCGGATTACAGTTTTGACTGTACCGGCAATACAGAAGTCATGCGTCAGGCGCTGGAATGCTGCCATAAGGGCTGGGGCACCAGCATCATCATCGGCGTGGCCGAAGCGGGCAAGGAAATTTCCACCCGCCCGTTCCAGCTGGTCACAGGCCGCAACTGGCGCGGCACCGCCTTTGGCGGGGCCAAGGGCCGCACGGATGTTCCCAAAATCGTGGATTGGTACATGGACGGTAAAATCGCCATTGACCCCATGATTACCCATGTCCTGACCCTGGATGAAATCAACAAGGGTTTTGACCTGATGCATGCGGGCGAAAGCATCCGCAGCGTTGTCGTTTACTGAACTACCAACCAGGAGAGAAATGCCATGTTTAGCCATGTAATGCTGGGCGCCGACGATATCGACGCCGCCAAGAAATTCTACGACGCCACCTTTACCGCATTGGGCGGCAAGGAAGGCATCGTCGATCCCAAGGGCCGCCTTGTCTATATGCATAATGGCGGCATTTTCCTCGTCACCAAGCCGATTGACGGCCAGCCAGCATCCTGCGCCAATGGCTCCACCATCGGTTTTGCAGCCGCCAACCCGGCCCAGGCCGATGCATGGCACAAGGCTGGCCTCGAAGCGGGCGGCACTGCCATTGAAGACGCGCCGGGCGTGCGCGATCCTGAAGGCATGAACCTTTATCTCGCCTATCTGCGCGATCCCGCCGGCAACAAGATCTGCGCCATGCACCGCATGGGGAGCTGAGGCTTGAGCCTTACGACGCTTAGTGAAAACCGGTCGCACGGCGGCATTCAGGGTGTGTATGATCACACCTCGGATGCCGTCGGCACCACCATGACATTCTCGGTCTATGTTCCGCCGCATGAAGCCGGCGCGAAGCTGCCTGTGCTGTGGTATCTTTCCGGCCTCACCTGCACCCATGCCAATGTGACGGAAAAGGGCGCCTATCGCCGTGCCTGCGCGGAACATGGCATCATTTTTGTCGCGCCCGATACATCGCCGCGCGGGGATGATGTGCCCGATGACGAGGCGTATGATTTCGGCAAGGGCGCAGGCTTTTACGTTAATGCACTGCAGGAGCCATGGGCGCGCAATTTCCGGATGCGCAGCTATATCGAAGACGAACTGCCTGCGCTGATTGCCGCGAATTTCCCGGCAGACATGGCGCGGCAGGGCATCACCGGCCATTCCATGGGCGGCCACGGCGCGCTGACCATTGCCCTGCGCAACCAGCCGCGCTTCAAATCCGTCAGCGCCTTTGCGCCGATTGTGTCCCCGCTGAATTGCCCCTGGGGTGAGAAAGCGCTGGGCGGCTATATCGGCCCTGACAAGGACAAATGGCGCGAATATGACGCTGTGGCCCTGATCGAGGACGGCGCGCGCCTGCCCGATCTGCTGGTGGACCAGGGCACAGCCGACAATTTCCTGACCGAGCAGCTGAAAACCGGCCTCCTCGCCCTTGCCTGCAAGAAAGCGGGCATTCCGGCCACCATCCGGATGCAGGAAGGCTACGACCATTCCTATTATTTCATCGAAACCTTCATGGAAGACCATGTGAAATGGCACGCGGGGCGGCTGATTTAGAGTAATCCGTCAGAAGCTAACTGCAATTCACATGCTTGTGTAATCATCCGTGTTGAGGCAGATGGCCGCGCATGGATATTCTCGCACTTCTGTCAGACCCCGCCGCATGGCTTGCGCTCCTCACGCTCATCGCGCTCGAAATCGTGCTGGGGGTCGACAATCTGATCTTCATTGCCATTCTGTCGAACAAGCTGCCGGAACATCAGCAGGCCCGGGCGCGGCGCATCGGCCTTTCGCTGGCGCTGGTGATGCGGATTGGTTTGCTGATGCTGATCGGCTGGATTGTCACGCTGCAAACCCCGCTGTTTGATCTGGGGCTGCAAGGCGCGCCGAATGAATATGGCGAAGTCACGTTCGAAACGGCCTTTTCCGGCCGCGACCTGATCCTGCTGGCGGGCGGTATGTTCCTGCTGTGGAAGGCGACCAAGGAAATCCACCATTCGATGGAGCCGGAGGACGATTCCGGTGATTTGCTGGACAAGACTCCCGGCATCGCCGCTGCCGCCACTGCCAGTTTCGGCGCGGTCATCGCGCAGATCATCGCCATCGACATCGTGTTTTCCATCGATTCCATCCTCACCGCCGTGGGCATGACGGACGACATACCCATCATGGTGACCGCCGTGGTGATCACCGTGGGCGTGATGATGGTGGCCGCCGATCCGCTGGCCAAGTTCATCGAAAAGAACCCGACACTGGTGATGCTGGCACTCGCCTTCCTGGTGATGATCGGGCTGGTGCTGATTGCAGACGGCTTCGGTTTCCACGTGCCCAAGGGCTACATCTACGCCGCCATGGGCTTCTCTGTCGGCGTGGAAATGCTCAACGTAGTCCAGCGCAACCGCCGGATGAAGAAGCGCCAGGCTGCCATCGCTGAGTAAGGTCGAAACAGACGGCATGGCGCCAATAGTGACCACCGTTGCAACTGATTGTCTTCAATACCGCCGCAGGTTTTCGGCTCCCCTGCTCGCGCTGGCAATGGCAGCAGGTTGCGCGATCTAGATGCCAACACCGCCGTCGATGGTTTGCGTGGTCCCTGTGATCATGGCCCCTGCCGGGCTGCACAGGAACATGACAAGCTGCGCCACTTCATCCACTTGGGCATGCCGCTTGATTGCCATTGCAGAGTGCATCATCTTCGCAAACGGACCTGTCTCAGGGTTCATGTCGGTGTCGACAGGCCCCGGCTGGACCACATTCACCGTGATGCCACGATGGCCGAAATCACGCGCCAGTCCGCGCCCGATTCCCTGAACGGCTGATTTGGAAAGCGCATAGGCAGTTGCGCCCGGCCATGGCACCCTGTCGCCATTGACCGAACCAATGATGATAATGCGGCCGTTATCGCGCATGGTTCGCCCGGCTTCCACGCTGGCATGATAGGGGGCGCGCACATTGATATCGATCAGACGGTCAATGTCGTCAGGATTAAGTTCCAGCACATCACCGGAAATTGCCACGCCAGCGTTGACCACAAGCATATCAAGCGGTCCTGCATCGGCCACTGCGGCAACCACTTCATCGCGTTTCGCGCTGTCTGCTTTTACCGCGGTTGCGCCCGTTTCATTGGCGACTTCAGCCGCAGCATCGGGCGATCCGGAATAGGTGAAAATGACATTGGCACCGGCAGAGGCGAAATGACGAACGATGGCCGCCCCGATACCCCGGCTGCCGCCCATGACCATGACCGCCTTGCCTGCAAAATCATCCATTCTCTGACATTCCTTCTGACATGCGCATGGCCCGGGCGGGCCGCTGCTGCGATGTATCACGGATATTTTCTCGCCTACAAGAGCATCCCGGCAGGCAAGGTTTTAGATCAATTTCCTGAAGGTCTAGCGGCTCAGCTGAAACACCGCATATTCGGCGCGCCAGTTGGCTCCGCTGGGGCTGATTTCGTGGCCGCCGGCGAAGAACCAGCTTTGGTCGGCGGTGACGCCTTTTTCGAAAAGCAATTCGCGGAAATCGGTCACGGTGACGTGGTGGATGTTCTGCGTTTCATACCAGCTGACCGGCAGGTGCCGCGTTACCGGCATCCGGCCATGCAGCAGCAATGCGCGGCGCATCCGCCAATGGGCGAAATTGGGGAAGCTGACAAAGGCCTGCCGCCCCACCCGCAGCAATTGGTCCAGCATCAGGTCGGGCCGTTCTGCCGTCTGCAGGGTCTGGCTGAGGATGGCGTAATCAAACGCACCATCGGGATAATCTGCCAGATCCCGGTCCGCATCGCCCTGCACCACGGATAATCCGCGCGCGACGCATTGTTCCACCTGCGCCGGATCAATCTCCAGCCCGCGGGCATCCACGCGTTTTTCATCGCGCAGTGCCGCCATCAGCGCCCCATCGCCGCAGCCGATATCCAGCACCCGCGTGGCAGGTTCGATATGGCGGGCGATAACGGCCAGATCGGGCCGCAAGCTGCTGGCAGCGTCACGGCTCATTCCAGAAAGCCCTTCACCACCCGGTCCAGCGCGGGCACATCCAGCAGGAAGCTGTCATGCCCGAAAGGCGCTGACAGTTCGACAAAGCTGACCGGCGCGCCCGAAGCGTTCAGCGCATGGACCACGTGGCGCGATTCTGCCGTGGGATACAGCCAGTCACTATCGAAGCTGACGAGGCAGAACCGCGCCGGGCTGCCGGCGAAGGCATTGCCCAGCTTGCCGCCATGTTCTTCCGCCAGATCGAAATAATCCATCGCGCGGGTGATATAGAGGTAGGAATTGGCATCGAACCGGCGGGTAAAGCCGCTGCCCTGATAGCGCAGGTAACTTTCCACCTGAAAATCCGCATCGAAACCGAAGCTTTTGGCGCCCGCCGTGCCATCGGGCCGGTCCTGCAGGCGGCGGCCGAATTTTTCCGTCAGCCCGCTTTCCGAAAGATAGGTGATGTGGGCCGCCATGCGCGCCACCGACAGGCCCGCCACGGGCCGCGTTTCCTGCGCGTAATAATCGCCGCCATGCCACGCAGGGTCGGCCATGATGGCCTGCCGCCCCACTTCGTGAAAGGCGATGTTCTGCGCGGAATGGCGCGCCGTGGTGGCAATGGCCAGCACCCGCGCGGCGCGGGTCGGGAAATTGGCGGCCATGCTCAATGCCTGCATCCCGCCCATCGATCCGCCGACCACCGCGTGCAATTGCCGTATTTCCAGCCCGTCCAGCAAGGCGACAAGGCCGCGCACCATGTCGCGAATGGTGATGACGGGGAAACGCATCGCATAGGGTTTGCCATCGGCCGCCAGGCTGGCGGGTCCGGTGGAGCCCATGCAACTGCCCAGCACATTGGCGCAAATGACGTGGAAACGGTCTGTATCAATCGGCTTGCCGGGGCCGACCATCCTTTCCCACCAGCCCGGCTTTCCGGTCATGGGATGGGGCGAGGCAAGATATTGATCGCCGGTCAGCGCGTGGCAGACCAGTATTGCATTGCTGCGGTCTGCCGCCAGTTCGCCATAGGTTTCATAGGCAATGGTAACGCCGTCCAGCGCCTCCCCACTATCAAGCGGAAGGCTGGCAGGCAGCGGATAGGTTTGCGAGGCGGTTTGCGGGGCCATGGGCCGCGAGGCTTGGGACAGGTTGCGCATGGTGTCAATCGGCCCAATCTGCCAATCGGCCCAATCTGCCAATCGGGCTGTCATTACAGGGCCAAAGCGGCTATTTGCGCGGCCCATATGGCAAAGCACCCTACACCCAAACCGTGGATCGCAGATATTCATGCCTATGTGCCGGGCAAGGCACATGGCGCTGACGGGCGCGAACTGGTCAAACTGTCCGCCAATGAAAACCCGCTGGGCAGCAGTGCTGCGGCGCTCGGTGTACTGGGCACGGCGGGACAACCGGCGCTTTATCCTGATCCCGATTGCAATGCCCTGCGTGCTCAGATTGGCGCGTTGCACGGTCTGGCAGCAGACCGTATCCTGTGCGGCGCTGGCTCGGGCGAGCTGTTGCACTGCGCGGTACAGGCATTTTGCGGTGTGGGCGACGAAGTGGTCTTCTCCCGATTTTCCTTCTCGCTTTATCCGTTGCTGGCGCGAAAAGTAGGGGCGTCGCCGGTATTCGCGGCAGATCATGATTACGCGGCATCGGTGGACAATCTGCTGGCTAATGTCACCCCAAGGACGAAAGCGGTTCTGCTCGACAATCCCAACAACCCGGTTGGCAGTTGGTTGCCGCGCGAGGAAGTGGAACGGCTGCACGCAGGCTTGCCCGGACATGTGTTGCTGATCGTCGATCAGGCCTATGCAGAATATCTTGCACCGGAGCTCGACGATGGCGGGCTGGAACTTGCTGCGCGGCACGACAATGTGTTGGTTACGCGAACATTCTCCAAGGCTTATGGCCTCGCAGCAGAGCGAGTGGGATGGGCCACTGGTTCGCCGCGGCTGATCGATTATCTTAACCGGCTGCGCGGCGCATTCAATGTCACCAGCAGGGGACAGGCAGCCGCCCTTGCCGCCGTGGGCGATCAGGATTTCGTCGCGGCATCACGGGCACATAATACGCAGGAACTGGCGCGTTTTACCCAATTTGTTGAAGCGCTGGGCAACCATGGTTTGCGGCCGGTGCCAAGCAAGGCGAATTTCTTGCTGGTGCTGTTTGAAGGCGCGGTAACAGCCGAAATGGCGCAGAATGCGCTGGCCGATGCAGGCTATGCCACGCGCTGGCTGCCGGGGCAGGATTTGCCGCACGGCCTGCGCATCACCATTGGCACTGCGGCACAAATGGATGATGTGATGGCCGCATTACGCACATTGCTGGACCAGGGCTGATGCTGGTGCGCAATGTCGCCATCATCGGGCTGGGCCTGCTGGGCGGGTCAATCGGGCTGGCGGTGGCCGAATTTCTGCCGGGCATATCCACGCGCGGCTATGATGCTGATCCGCAAACCCGTGACCGGGCGCAGGCGCGCCAATTGGTCGGCATGGTCTGTGACAGCGCAAGCGAAGCGGTTGCCAACGCTGATCTGGTGATTTTCTGCGTGCCGGTGGGCGCCATTCCTGCTGCAGCGGCGGAGATTGCCGAACATTTGCCCGCCGATGCGATCATATCTGACGTTGGCTCATCCAAACAGACCGTGGGCGAGGCATTGCGCGCTGCGTTGCCCCACCATGTGGTGATCCCTGCCCATCCTGTGGCTGGCACCGAACGCAGCGGGCCTGATGCAGGCTTTGCTACATTGTTCCAGCATCGCTGGTGCATCCTCACACCTGATGGCAATACGCCGGACCAGGCATTGGCAGATGTCCGCAGCTTCTGGGAAAGTCTGGGCGCGCGGATAGAGATAATGGATGCGCGGCACCATGATCTGGTGCTGGCCGTAACCAGCCATATTCCGCATCTCATCGCCTATACTATTGTGGGCACCGCGTCTGATCTGGAAGAGGTGACGCGCGGCGAGGTGATCAAATATTCCGCCGGCGGGTTTCGGGATTTCACCCGCATTGCCGCATCAGACCCGACCATGTGGCGCGACGTGTTCCTGCATAATCGCGGCGCGGTGCTGGAAATGCTGGGCCGCTTCACCGAAGACCTGACGGCAATGCAGCGGGCCATCCGGTCAGCCGATGGCGACGCCCTGTTTGACCTGTTCAGCCGCACGCGCGACATCCGCCGGTCAATTATCGAAATGGGGCAGGACGATGCCCGCCCAGATTTCGGGCGTGCCGATCATCAGGATGGCTGACCAGGCGCCCGGCACCCGGCATCTGCAAGGTTGCGTCAGTTCAGCGCATTGATCGCACCAGCCACCCGCGCTTCTATTTCGGCGCGCGGCAGGCCCGGCGGGATCTTCTCACCAATCCGGTAAGTGATGGTGCCGCTGCGTTTCCAGAACCGGTGGTATAATGGCCCGCTGTTCACCGCCACTGGCACCACGGGCAGGCCAATCAGCTTGTATAGGCCGGCAAACCCTGCCTGCAATTTTGCCTCTGACCCATGCGGCACGCGCGTGCCTTCGGGGAAAATCACCAGTGGCCTCCCTTCCCCAGCATAATCGCGGGCGGCGGATACCATTTTGCGCAAGGCTTTTGCGCCCTGGTCCCGCTCCACGAAAATCATGCCATATGCCTTGGCCGCTCGCCCCCAACCGGGGATCAGGAACAGTTCGTATTTGGCAAAGGCCACGGGCGCTTCGTACATGGCAGGCGCATCGATCGCTTCGAAAAAGCTTTCATGTTTGACTGCATAGAAGACAGGTTCCGAAGCGTATTCCCCTTCGATCACTATGGTGATGCCAAGAATGCGGCGCAGGCATGCACGGTGGTAACATGCCCAGCCTGCAACCGCCCGGCGCAGCGGCCCCGGCCCGATCGGGACGGCCAGCACCGATGCCACCACATAAAAAATGCTGCCAAGGTAAAACACGGGGTAAAAGGCAAGGTTACGCAGGTAGAGCATGGCCGTTTACGTCATGTCCCACAGGTGGCCGAGCTGGCGCGCGATGTGGCTGGCCAGCATTTTGTGATATTCCAGGAAAAGAATGCGCAGCGAAGGTTCCGACGGCACGCCATCTTCGATGATCTGAACATTGCCGGGCACCATCTGCCGCAATTCTGACGATGCACGGCGCATATGCCAGTCCGTCGTGACCAGCCTGACGGAGCGATATTTCCGCTCAGCAATCCAGTCTGCCGTTTCTGCCGCATTGCCGCGCGTGTCGACAGCAGCATAGCCAAGCGTGATGCAGCACATCATGGTCTGCATCGGCACTTCGAATTCGGTCGCAAATTCTCCCGGCTTCACTTCGGGGTCGACCCCGCTGACCAGCATTTTTGCCGCGCCGCCCTGCCGCAAGACCTCCAGCCCGCGTTCAATCCTGCCCGCGCCGCCAGTGGGCACCACCACCGCATCTGTCCTGACCCCTGCGGCCTTGGCGTCCCCCCGCCCTTGCCCCGCAACCGGAACCGGCCCGGGCAGCGCCACGGCAAACCAGGCAAAACCCAGCGCCCAGATTATCAATATGGCAGAACCCAGCCGGCGGATCACAGCATTCGCCTCAACGCCAGCATGACAGTCAGCCGCGCGGTCAGAACCGCAATCACGATGCCCACCATCGGGATGGCGGCCAGCACCAGCCAGTCAAAACCGGTCAGCCCGCCGCCTGCGACCATGCCTGAATCAAGCCCTGCAAATTGCCTGCCCAGCAGCAGGACGGCGGCCAGCCCCATCAGCAGGCCAACCGTGCCACCCAAAGTCGCATCCAATGCGATAGACCGCTGGAATATCCGCGCGATCTGGCTGTCTGTTCCGCCCAGCAAATGCACCACCTCGATTGTATCGCGATTAGCCCCCAGCGCGCTGCGTGATGCCAGCCACACAGCGGCACCGCTGGTCAGCCCCAATAGCATCACCAGCGCAAAAGCCAGCCATTGAAGCGACGATATGGCGGAAAAAACCGGCCTCAGCCAACTGGATTGTGCATCAATGCGCGCCGCTGGTGCCTGTTCGGCGACCAGACGCCGCATGGAATCAAGATCCCCTGGCGTCACCGCGCTGCGCAAACGCACATCGATGAGCGCGGGAACGGGGATGGCGTCAGTATCTGATGCGGCGCCTGAAACAGTGCTCAAACCGGGGCCCGAACCTGTCCCAAGCCATGGTTCCAGCAATTGTTCCAGTTCTGCATCGGGCACCCGCCGCAGCGATGCCACCGCAGGATGCTGGGCCAACAGGATTTCGGCGGCCTGGGCCTGCCGGTTCCGCTCTGTCGGCGAAGCTTCCACAATCTGCACAGTGGCCCCGCCTGACAATTCGCTTTGCGCGGTGACCGCCAGATTATGCATGGCAAGCCCGCCCGCAGCCGCAATCACCGTCAGCGCCACCATGATGGCAATGACCCATGGCATCGGCCCTCCCATTCGCGCCTGCGGCACCAGCCTTGATGCCCGCTCGCCCCTGAAGGGAGAAAATCCGCGCGCCACCCTGCGGCTGATGGTGGGAGGGCGTTTCACAGCGCAAACCCGAAATCATCAGCCTGGCCATCATCATCGCGCGGCATGATTTCGCGGCGCGGCGGATAGCGCAGCGCGCCTGTCGGGTCAGACAAACGCCCCTTGTCCAGCCGCATGATCAGCGATTCGGGCACTTTACGCAGCAGATGCACATCATGGGTCGCCACCACGACCGTGGTGCCAAGCCGGTTCAGCGCTTCAAACAGGCGCAGCAGTTTAAGCGCCATGTCAGGATCGACGTTGCCGGTCGGTTCATCGGCGACCAGCATATCGGGCCGCGCTATCACCGCCCGCGCAATGGCCACGCGCTGCTGCTCACCGCCCGAAAGCGTGGCGGGCTGCGCATCGCTCCGATGACTGAGGCCCACCCAATCCAGCATGTCTGTCACCGGCTTGTGCAAATCTGCCTCGCGCACGCCCGAAACACGCAGCGGCAACGCCACATTATCGAATGCGGACAGATGCGGCACCAGCCGGAAATCCTGAAAAACCACCCCCAGCCGCCGCCGGAAGGCGGGCAAGCGAGTGCGCGGCAAAGTAATGACATCCGTACCGAACATCGAAATCATCCCGCGTGACGGGCGCTGCGCCAGATAGAGCAATTTCAGCAAGGATGTCTTGCCCGCGCCGCTGGCGCCAGTCAGAAAATAAAAGCTGCCGGGGTAAAGCGTAAAGGACACATCGCTCAACACTTCGCGGTCGGCACCGTAACGCAGGCCGACATTATTGAAGGTGACAACTTCGGTTTCGGCATTCTTCACAGGTCGGCTGCCCTGTTTCGGGAGCCGATAAATGGGCTGGTGAAGAAGAAAATGGGCGGTTTGGGCATGGTGAGGGGCCTATAGCTATGCTTCGATGTGGAAAAAAGCCATCCTATTCACTTGATCTGCCCCAGAAGCCTTGTTGCGATTCGCGCAGCGGCCTAAGGTTTGGCGCATCATGATCATTTCCTGCCCCGCCTGCTCCACGCGCTACGTCGTTCCCGACAGTGCCGTCGGCGTGGAAGGACGCACCGTACGTTGCGCCAAATGCCGCCACAGCTGGTTTCAGGAAGGCCATCTGGTCGATCCGTCCCAGTCCCAAGCCCCGGCCCAAACCCCGCCCCAAGCATCAGCCCCCCCGACCGCCCCACCCGCCACGGTTCAACCACTGGCAGATGCAGGCATGGAAAATGCGGCGGATGAAACTAATCCGCGTAAAGATGCGGCAGCGCCGTCGGCCGCAGAATTCAGGGAAGACGACACTGCAGCGGCCATGCAGCCTGTCCAAGCGCCTCACGAAACAGCCTCCGCCGATGCAATTGCAGTAACTGCCGCGGCACCGGCCACACGTGCGCCGGACGATAGTGCGCCGCAGACACCGGTCATGGTGGAAACGCCCCCGCAACCCGTCGCGGCAGTGTATGATGATACAGAGGTGTCGCAGTTCGATTATGAACCGCCCTTCCAATCGCGCCGCAATCCGCTGAAACTATGGACTGCTGCGGCTGCGATTTTTGCTGCCGTGGCCTTTGGCACGATTGCCGCCGTCAGCTATTGGGGGCTGCCCGACTGGGTGCCAGTCAGCCGCCCGACATTTGCCGTAAACCAGCCTGATCTGGTGCTGGAATTTCCGCCGGGCCAGCAGGATCGGCGTACATTACCCAATGGCACGGAATTTTTCGGCGCCAGCGGCACCATCACCAATGTCGGGCGCGAGAGCCATCAGGTGCCCTCCATCCTCATCATCCTTCGTGATGAGCGCGACCGGATTGTATATAGCTGGGAAGTCGCGCCGCCGCAGCCCAGCCTGGCGCCGGGCGAACAGGTGACCATCAACGAAGCTGTAACGGACGTTCCGCGTTCTGCCAAATTTGCGGAAATCGGGTGGAAACCCGGCTGATCCGGCCGTTCAGCTGAATTCGAACCACACGGTTCCATCCCTGCCATCACGCATTTGCGGCTTATGTTCACCGTCAAACCTGCGCTGCCGAAAGCGGATTTGTGTGCCTGCCAATATGGTGACACTGGCGCTGGCCTGGATCGCCACAGGTTCATCCGCCTTCACCGCAGGCGCATGCTGCACCGGGGTTGCAGCGGCCAGAATAGCAAGGGATGCAGCCACGCTCATGCGCCATGGTTGACGGCTTCTTAACCACCTTTGCAAGGATTCTGTTAACGCCAGTCCCGCTGCGGGACACCAGCGCTGCCAAGGGTGGGCTAGACGCAAAACGCAGCGCGGCGAAACCTGTGCTTGCGCAGCCGATAGGCCTTTGCTAGTGGCCCGCTCCTACCCCGCAGGGAAGCGCTCGCGCCCCCTGACTTTGTGTGCGGTCATGGCGGAATTGGTAGACGCGCAACGTTGAGGTCGTTGTGGGCGAAAGCCCGTGGAAGTTCGAGTCTTCTTGACCGCACCATTTCCGGTTAAACATAGGCCCTACGCCGTTTGACCGGGCGACAGTAGAAGCCCTGTCCGCCGTCAGAAAAACCGGTCGGCCTGCTGTTCTTCGAGGCCGCGTTTGATACCCGGTTTGCATAATCGGAATTACATAATCGGAATTATTGGGAAACCTGCTGATCTCGCTTTGACGCACGTTCCTGAAATGCGAATCGCGCAGCTTTGCCAACGTCGTTCTGAAACGACGAATTGACAATTCCGCCAACGACTGACCCGACAATTGGCACGATCATGCCTGCGCGGCTGCGGAAGCTGGCGAAAGCAATCGCACGGGAAATGCGCTCCACAGCCTGATCAACGACAGGCGTAATGTGTTCGTGATCAGCATCGACAAGCTGGCCATGGTCCCCAATAGTTGATTCCAGATCAGCAATGCGTTTGTTACGTTCCTCAGGATCGTCAAGCGCAGCGAGTTCGAGAATTTGTAGGCGGAAAAGTTTTTCCGCCGAACCCTCGCCATCGAAACCGAAGGCGCGACCGGTATCGCGTATGGTCCGCAGGCCAATCGCAATGGTTGCAGGAATGTCGGCGCTCATTGACAGCGCACCGGCCATGCCCGCGGCGGCACCTGTTGTCGCACTGATGCCTCGCGCTGTTCGCGCGACTTTCTTGGCCGCCAGATGCGCCGCCTGCATGTCTGAAGTGTCATGACTGAAGCGAACCAGCTGCGGCGCCGCGACAGCGCGATCAAGGCCCGCCAGCACGGCCTCTACCAGGCTTTTCGGCACAATGCTCGCCAGCGCCTTGCCAAAAGGATGTGTCAGGCGCTCAATCCCGCGTCCGAGGCGGGAGGGCTTGGCGTTGCGGAATTGCCGCTGTTCACGTTGAATGTCCATGGGTTTGCAATGCATGGCGCTGAGCCTGGTTCCTCAATGCCGTGGCGGCGCCTTCATGGCCAATGTCTTCGAGGACCATAACAAGTTTGCGCCTCCCAACAAGGCGGACAGCCGGATCGCCCATCACTTGCGCCGCCAATTTGCTGGCAGGCGTCGTGACATCTGACCAACCACCACATTGCGCGACACAAGTTGTGACCGGGCGTTGAATTGCAGCAAACGCCAGGCTCCCATGACATCAAAAACAAGATTAAATTAGCACAACCTCCAAGTCTTGTTGACAAGCGCCCTACCCCCCCGCTATCGGCCCGCTCCTACCCGCAGAACGCGCCAACGCGCTCTGCTCCGGTGCCCAGATGGCGGAATTGGTAGACGCACCAGCTTCAGGTGCTGGCGTTCGCAAGGACGTGGAGGTTCGAGTCCTCTTCTGGGCACCATTTGTTCTTCTCTTGTTCTCCCAGATAATCTATAAAACCCGCAGAAACCCTAGGGATTTGGCCCTTTGGTAGTTCCGGATCGTCCCGTTTGTTCTCGGGGGTTCCAGACATTTTTGCGGGCCTTTTGCGGGCCTTTGCGAAAACCACATTTGGAAAAGGCCCGCAAATGCCTCTGACCGAAACGCGGCTCCGCGCTCTCAAGACGAAAGACAAACCTTACAAGGTCGCTGACCAGCGAGGCCTTTATATTGAGGTTACCCCAGCCGGTGGCAAACACTGGCGATTTCGATACCGGCTCGGCAAGCTCGAGAAGAAGCTCGTAATCGGGAGCTACCCCGAGGTCAGCCTCAAAGAGGCGCGTGATGCGACCTACGAAGCAAGACAGACCGTTGCATCGGGCGGGGATCCTGCCTTCGACAAACGGAAGAAAAAGATCCGCGAGGAGTTCCTGTCTGCCCAGACCTTCGAAGCCGTTGCCCGCGAATACATCGAACAGATGATGGTGCAGAATGGCCGTGCCGAAGGAACGATCATCAAGGCAAATTACTTCCTCGATCAGCTTACGCCGGCCATCGGCAACCGGCCAATTCATGAGATTGAGCCGTTTGAGGTTCTTGCCCCGCTCAAGCGTCTGGAAGCCAGTGGGAAGCACGAGACTGCAAAGAAGACTCGTTCCTTTGCAGGCAGGGTCTTTCGGTATGGCGTCGCCACGACCCGGTGCAAATCCGATCCGACGAGCATGCTCAAGGGTGCTTTGATCACGCCGCGGACTACGCATTACGCAGCGATCCTCGAGCCCAAGGAGCTTGGTGGGCTTTTACGTGCGATAGACGACTACACCGGCCATCTGATCACAAGGTTCGCGTTGCAGATCGCGCCTCATGTCTTTGTTCGCCCGGGTGAACTGCGACATGCCGAATGGCGCGAGATCGATCTGGTGGACAGGGTTTGGAAGATCCCCGCGGGCAAGATGAAAGCGCGGCGCACGCACGCGGTTCCGCTTTCAACGCAGGTTGTCGGCTATCTAACCGACCTCGCCGAATTGCTGGGCCAAGATGGCTACGTATTTCCCTCGGCACGCACCTCGCAGCGCCCGATGAGCGAGAACTCCCTCAACGCAGCATTCCGAAGGATGGGTTACACGAAGGAGGAAGTTACTGCGCACGGCTTGAGGGCGACAGCATCGACATTTCTGAACGAGTCTGGGCTCTGGAATCCAGATGCGATCGAGCGCGCTCTGGCGCATGGAGATAGCAATGTCGTGCGCGGCATCTACCACCGGGGCAAGCACTGGGACGAGCGGGTGCGAATGGCCCAGTGGTGGAGCGACTACCTTGACGAGCTCCGGTCAGGCGGAAAGGTCATAAAGGCCAAATTTGCAAAAGGCTGAGCGAATATATCGAAACGCTAATCAGCCAAAACATGATTTGAGGCTCAGGAGCAGCCCCACCAATGAGACTGACGCGAGCAAACCAAACTCAATCCTGACGCCCAAATCTGCAAGCCATTTGCGCATCGTTGCAAGCCCTCAATTCGTGGCGTTCTGGCATTTGAGCTGATCGAAACGGTCCGCGATTGTTTTCCAGGTTTCTACGCCTGCCGCATCGCCTTCGTTTGCCAATCGTTTGACTTGCTCTGCCATGTAAGCAGGCCCTGCTGCGCCGTGGTTCTTTTCAACCCATAACGCCACAGCCCAAAGTTCTTGATCGCGGTTCAGCACCAAGGCTCGCGTCTCCCAGTCCACGTCCGCGCTAGTCCTTCGCTGACCAGCTGATCGCCGAGTGACCGACCATCGCGGATCACGACCCGCAGTTTGCGCCCGTACTGGTCTTCATCCCGGTTTCCGATGGTTCTGAGCTCGAAGGGCCCAACATTGAGCAGATCGACCAATCGATATGTCGCTCGCATTCCAAGCTCATATTCGTAGTCGCATCTGGGCTGGCTGATTTCCGGAGTGTCGATGTCAGCGATGCGGATCTTGATGCCATCCAGCCAAAAAGTATCCCCATCGACAACACATGTCCGCCTGACCGTGCCGCAAATCGCAAATTGTGGGGAGCTTACTTGTTGAAAAAGTGCCTGGGGCTGCTGCTCGACGTCTGCAAGGCTCGCGTTCCCGCCTGGCCAGTTCAGCGCCAGCATCCCTGCCGCAACTACTATTGAGAATGCGCCAAAGCCCAACATAATCTCCCTACGCAACTTGCGGCGCTTTTTTGCTTTAATAGCTTGGCGAAAGTCGAACGGCTCACCAGGTGCTTCACTCACTGGCGCCCTCCGAGATCACTATGCAATGCCCCTCCGATAATAGCCATAAATCAGGCCATTTCTTCAATTGTATGTGCCAATTGCGCGCCATCTTGCCAACACTGTTCTGACGTACTGCGGTGTTTCACCGTTTTTCGGAATGCCTTGTGATCGGGACACGGCACCCGGACCTGCATTATAAGCGGCCAAAGCCAGGTGGACCGCTTCGAAGCGTTTCAACATATCGCGCAGGTAGCGCGCGCCGCCGTCGATCGAAGCGATAGGATCATGTCGGTTTCGAACACCCAGTTCCCGCGCAGTGCCAGGCATGAGTTGGGCAAGTCCGGCCGCACCCGCCGGACTGATAGCCATTGGATTGAAGCGCGACTCGGCCCAAATCAGAGCGCGCAGCAAGTTGGTTGGCAGGCCGTATTGGCGTTCAGCCTCGGCGATTGCTGCCATGTACAAACCTTCCCGGTAAGAAACATCTGCCCGATTAGTTTTATAGACTGCAGGGAGGTGCTGCCTGACGGACACTTCCTCGGCCTTCGGTTGCATGATGGCATGTTCGAAGAGGCTGAACTCCTGAGCATTGACTGGGTGAAACGAAGTCGCGATCAAGCCCGCAATGGCGATCGTTAATCTCATCAAACATTTGAGGGCTGTCATCTCGTTCATTGCTCCATTGCGTCGAATCGAAATAGAACATACATAGAACATGCGCCTGTAGGAAAGCGGCAGATGCAAGCCTACGGGAGAGGAGAGGAGGCGTGTTGAAGGGGCCACTTCGCAAGCTGAGGAGCTCGCATGTCCCTGTATGTCCAAACTCATCCCACTTCGTCCCTCGCCGAGACCGCTCGCCACATTTGCGAATCACGCGGCGGCAAATGGTCGGGCACAAAGGGGATGGCCTGCTGCCCCGCACACGACGACCACACACCTTCGCTCGGCGTGACGCTCGGTCGAAAGGCTATTCTCTTCCATTGTTTTGCAGGCTGCGATCAGCAGGCCGTGCTTTCCGCTCTGGCACGCGAAGGTTTCGGCGCGGCCATATTATTTTCAGGCTCGAAGAATACCGATCATCCCGAGCCAAACAGGTCTCGCAAGCCGTCAGCAGCAGCACTGAGAATCTGGCGTGAAGCGGGTCCATTACGTGCCAGTCCCGCAAAGGCCTATCTCGAAAGTCGCGGGCTTTTGGCTGCATCCCCGGCGCTTCGCTTCCATCCCCGAACACCGCTTGGGCCCAAGGGGCGCACGCGCTTTATTCCGGCCATGATTGCTGCGGTCAGTCTCGATGAGGGGCCAATCGCCATCCACCGCACGTTCCTGTCGCAGCAATCCTCTGCGAAAGCTGCCTTCGACAAACCGAAACGCGCGCTAGGCTCTCTCGATGAAGCTGCTGTCCGCCTCTTTCCACCGGCTGCTGGCAGGCTTGGACTTGCCGAGGGAATCGAAAGCGCGATGTCAGCTTATGCGCTTACCGGCATTCCGTGCTGGGCTACATTGGGCAATGAGCGGTTCGGCCTCGTGACCATTCCTGAGAGCGTCACCGAGCTTCATCTGTTTGTGGACAATGACGCTGGCGGCGAGCTCGCTGCGACACGTGGCCTGGCTGCTTTCGCGCGGGATGGTCGGAGGATCCAGATCCGCAAACCTCGCTCAAGCGATACCGATTGGAACGACGAACTAAAGACATGGCTGCGCCGCAAGACGGCGCGTTGAGAGGAGAGAGGGCTTTTTGAATTTCTGATCCGGCAGAGGGCGCATGTCCCGATGCCTCAATGAGGAGGACGATTTGCCATGTTTCACTCAGACCTATTTTCCGACAGCCAGCAACTGCATTCAATTCCGCTCGCCTTTACCATTGGCACAGCTATTGCCGAAAATCTCGCATCTGGCCGTCATCTCACGCGTGCCGATATCTCGGCGCTGTTCTCAGAAAAAACCGGAGTGCAGGACTGGGGAAGCGCATGGACGATTGACGACTACAACAACGCCGCCGAGATCGGAGCACTGCTCTGGCTGCGCGATCATTCGCGGATCGACTTTACGACAAGGATACGCGAGGCGGAAGCGCGCTTCGGCTGGCTCGATGCGGCACTGCCGCCCCGGCATGTTCGAAGCGAAGGTCAGGTCGAACTACAGCAGTTTTCAACTCCGCCGATGCTGGCCTGGCTGATGGCCAAGTCCGCCGTCATTTCTACGCAAGACTCTGTGCTCGAGCCATCTGCCGGCAATGGAACAATGGCGATTTGGATGGATCCGCACCAGGGATCTTTGCAGCTCAACGAGATCGATTTCGCTAGGCGCAACAGTCTGAAGCATATCTTTCCCGGGGCCCAAGTAACCGCACACGATGGTGAGCTGATCGCCGACTTGCATCGCGGTCCGGTCCCCTCCGTAGTTCTGATGAACCCTCCCTTTGCTCGCAGCCAGGAGCGCGGCAAGGACGGCGCTACCGCCCAACGCCATCTGCGCAGCGCGATCCGGACTTGTGCTACCGGCGGCAGGATCGTCGCGATCATACCCGACAGCTTCAATGCATCGCGCTTTTGCGATGCAGAAAGCGATAGCTCGCTTTGTCTTGATGTCCGCTTGCAGCAGATGTTTTCCCGAACGGGCACCGGCATAGCGGTCCGTCTGGTCGTGTTCGACAAGATTCCGGATGCTGCGGTTCCAGAAATCACAGGTGATACCTCTGACCTTGTCGAACTCCATGACCTTCTAACACTTCTACCGCCTCGCGCACCGATTTCCGCTAGCGTCCGCCAGCCGGGGATGCGCAGCTCGTTACGCCCCCAAGTCAATGTAGCAACGCATCGCCCAGCGATCAGGCCGTCGGCGCCGTTTGCTTCGGAACGGAGCTCCGCGACCGACGTGGCCGAACTGGCCTATTCCGCGCTCACCGAACCCGCACCGGTGCCCGAGCAAACAGGCATCTATCTCCCCTATCGCCCCAGCCGCATTAGGTTTGCCAATGCTCCGGCGCATCCGACACCCCTCGTTGAATCGGTCGCTATGGGATCGGTCACGGCCCCGATTCCCGAAGCGCGTCCGCTTCTTCCTGCAAACTGGCAGGCAGACTGCCTGCTTTCCGAAGCGCAATGCGAGACACTCATCTATGCCGCACAAGCGTTCGCGCGCGACCTGCCTGGTCAATTCCGGCTGAGCCAGGAAGGCACGATGCTTGAGCTCACCGAGGACGGCAGCTCCTACCGCCAGGGCTTTTTCCTCGGCGATGGGACCGGAGCGGGCAAGGGACGGCAGATTGCCGGGATTATCATGGACCGATGGCTCTCGGGCGAGCGCCGCCATATCTGGATCACAAAGAACGAAGCATTGCTCGAGGACGCTCGCCGCGACTGGGAGGCGCTCGGCGGAATGGCGCTCGACATCCAGCCGCTCTCGCGCTGGAAACTCGGGCTGCCTGTTACGATGCCTGAGGGAATTCTCTTCGTAACTTACCCGACGCTCCGGTCAGGACGCGCCGAAGATACCCGGCTTGACCAGATCCTCGCCTGGGCGGCTGCGGAATTTGACGGCGTGATCGCCTTTGACGAAGCGCATGCCATGGCCAACGCGCTTGGCTCATCGGGCGCGCGCGGTAAGCTCAAGGGCTCAGAGCAAGGAATGGCGGGCCTCCGGCTGCAGAACAATTTGCCGCGCGCCCGCATTCTCTATGCCTCGGCCACCGGTGCATCGGATATCTCCAATCTTGGTTACACCGCCCGGCTTGGCTTGTGGGGACCGGAAACCGCATTCCCGACGCACGAGGCCTTTATGAGTGACATCCGTGCCGGCGGGGTCGCCGCGATGGAGCTCGTCGCCCGTGATCTCAAGGCACAGGGTCTCTACCTCGCCCGCGCTTTGTCCTTCGCCGGGGTCGAGTATGATATTCTCGAGCACAAGCTGACCGAAGCGCAGGTGCGGATCTATGATGCCTATGCGGAAGCCTGGGCGATCATCCATCGCAATCTCGAGGCAGCGCTTGAAGCAACCCGGGTGGTCGACGAGGACAGCGGCGATACGCTGAACCGCAACGCAAAATCTGCTGCACTTTCAATATTTGAAGGCACCAAGCAGCGCTTCTTTGCGCAGCTCCTGCTTTCGATGAAACTGCCGAGCCTTATCCCGGCTATGGAACAAGCGCTTGGCGAAGAGAATTCGGTAGTCGTGCAGTTGGTTTCAACGTCAGAGGCCATGCTTGACCGGCGTCTCGCCGACCTTTCTGACGAGGAACGCGAAGCGCTCGATATTGACTTGTCCCCGCGTGAATATGTCATCGACTATCTCGCCAAGAGCTTCCCCGTTCGCCTGATGCAAGTGTTCACCGACGAGGACGGCAATCTGCGGTCTGAAGCGATGAGCGATAATGAGGGCAACCCCGTCATTTGCGCTCGAGCTATCGCAGCGCGCGATGCTCTCATTGAACAACTTTGTGCTCTGCCGCCGATTGCGACCGCGCTCGATGCGATCATCGAACACTTCGGGACCGAAGCCGTAGCCGAGGTCACAGGGAGGACCCGAAGGCTTGTTATCGGCCGCGATCACCAGCAGCGCGTCGAACGGCGAAGCCCGAGCGCCAACGTCGCTGAAGCGCAGAGCTTCATGGAAGGAACCAAGCGTATTCTGGTCTTTTCCGATGCAGGAGGGACTGGGCGGTCCTACCATGCCGATCTCGGGTGCCAGAACCAGCAACGCCGTGTGCATTTCCTGCTCGAGCCGGGATGGCGTGCTGACAACGCGATCCAGGGGCTGGGGCGGACAAACCGCACCAACCAGGCATCGTCTCCGCTCTTCCGCCCTGTGACGACCGATGTGAAGGGCGAACGCCGCTTCATTTCAACGATCGCGCGCAGGCTCGATGCACTGGGCGCCCTCACGCGCGGGCAGCGTCAAACCGGGGGCCAGAATCTGTTCGATCCAGCTGACAATCTCGAGAGCGACTATGCCCGCGATGCGCTCACCCGCTGGTTCCAGCTGCTCTATGACGGAAAGCTCGAGGCCACGAGCTTCGGTGACTTCGCCCTGCGCACCGGTCTCCGTCTCGAGAATCCCGATGGCGGGCTGACTGACAACCTGCCGACCGTCCAGCGTTGGCTAAACCGTATCCTCGCGCTGCCGATTGCGCTTCAGAACGCCATCTTCGATGAATATCTGGGACTGGTCGAAGCGCGGATTGAGGCCGCTCGCGAAGCCGGATCCCTCGATCTCGGTCTGGAAACAGTTCGCGTCGACAGTTTCGAAGTCCTTGGGGATGAACTTCTGCGTGCCGATCCTGTCACTGGCGCAGAAACCCGCCTCGTTTCGCTCGAAGTGAAGCGGCACCTTCGCCCCTTGCGTTTTAAACGTCTCGTCCGGATGCACGAAATAGGAACCCGGCATGCCATCCCCTTGCGCAATGCGCGCTCAGGCAAAATTGCACTCTCAGTTCCAGCCCGGCGGTTCATTGCGGATGATGGCGCTGTGATTGAACGCCGGCGGCTCCTGCGCCCGCTTAAATCGGCCAACTGGACGTGTGACGCGCTCGGTGAAAGCCTGTGGGAAGAGATCGGCGTAACCGAGTTCGCGAAAGCCTGGCGGACCGAAGAAGAGCAGGCCGCGAACTCAGCCGTCATCGAGCGGGTCCATCTTGCCACCGGACTCTTGCTACCAGTGTGGAAACGCTTACCGGGCGATCATGTTCGCGTCACTCGGCTCGTTGCTGAAGACGGCCAGTCGATCATCGGCAGGGAAGTCCTCGACATCGACCTCGCAAAGATCGCCGAAACCTTTGGCCTGGCAGCGGTAACCGGTCCCGCACCTGACGAACTCGGGAAGCTCGTTCTTGCAAGCGGGACTCCGCAGCCACTCGCAAGTCATGACTCGCTCATGGTCAAGCGCTCGCTGGTCGGAGGCGAGCAACGGCTCGAACTCACTGGCTACGCGCCGGATAGGCTCGACTGGTACAAGACCAAGGGCTGCTTCACCGAGATCATCAGGTATCGCACACGGCTGTTCGTGCCGGTCTCTAAGGCGTCGTCCGTCCTGCCTGCACTCGCAGCCTGATCCCGTGGATGGGTCCGCACCAAAAGATGAGAGTGGAGAGAGCCCTTTGGGCTTGTGGGCCTTGTGATCGTCACATGCGCCTTCATCCCATCAGGAGAAAACCCATGATCCAGTCTATTGCATTGAAGAAGCTCGTCCCCAGCCCGCGCAACGTTCGCAAGTCGAGCGATGTTCTTGCCGACCTCCAATTAAGAGCAGACATCGCAGCGCGCGGCCTGCTGCAAAACCTTGTTGTGCGCATAGGCAAACGCGGAAAGTTCGAAGTCGAAGCTGGAGGTCGGCGCCTCGCAGCGCTGCAAGCGCTCGCCGAAGAAGGCACATTGCCCGAAAGCCATGAAGTGACCTGCCTGGTTATCGAAGGCGAGGAAAGTGAAGTGCGTGAAGTCAGTCTCGCCGAGAACTTTCAGCGTCTCGCGATGAATCCGGCCGACGAGGCGCAGGCTTTTGCCGCGATTATCGAGGCAGGAGCAACACCTGAAGACGTTGCCCGTCGGTTTGGTCTCACCGTCCGCTTTGTTGAGGGACGCCTGCGCCTTGCAGGTCTCGCACCCTGCGTTTTCGAAGCTCTCGCGGAAGGCACGATCACGCTCGACATGGCCAAGGCCTATGGCGCAATCTCCGATGTCGAGCGCCAAGCCCATGTCTATGCCGAATTGCAGGACGCCTGGTATCAGATCACGCCTGACACGATCCGCCGGATGGTGCTCGATGCCACTGTGCGAGGCTCCGACCCGCGTGCCATTCTCGTGGGGCGCGATGCCTATCTTGCGGCAGGTGGCCGTATCGAGCGCGAACTCTTCGACGATGATGCCAGTGAAAGCTGGATCGATGTAGCCCTGCTTGAGGACCTTGCACACAAGGCCATGGAGCAAGCAGCGTCGAAGACGGCGCAGGAATATGGCCTTGCCTGGGTGCGGCCTACTCTTGGCAATTATGTCAGCCATGACCTCGTCGAAGGTCTGGGTCGCTTGCCATGCGAGCCCGCGCCAATGACCGGGGAAGAAGCCCAGAAACTCGGCGAACTCGAAGCCTACTACGACCGCGTGGCCGCCATTCTCGAAGATGAGGATAGCGACGAGGAAGAGGTGGCAAAGGCCGAGCAGGAACTGGTGGTGATTGACCGTGCCATGCGCGCGCTCAATGACCGGCCTCCGGTGCTTGCTGACGAACTGAAGGCTGAAGCAGGAGCCTTCCTCGTCCTTTCGCGCAATGGCGAGCCGGCGCTGGTTCCGCAATTCTACACCGAGACCGAGATTGTTTCCGAAGGCGAAGGTGCGCTTGAAGCGGTCTCGGAGAGTGAAACGGTAGCGCCAAAAGGCGGAGCGCTTTCGCAGCGCCTGCTCGATGAGCTTGCCATGCAGCGCCGCGATATCCTTGCGATCCATCTGGCCAATGACCAGGCGCTTGCGCTCGACTTCATGGTCTTCACACTTGCCGATGCTGACGGTCACGACTGGCGTGCTAAAAAGGCATCGACGCTTATCGGTTCGGTGGCTTCCGGCCCGGTTACAGGGTTCGAAGCCAAGGATGCACCGGCCAGCGCTGCGCTGGCCGAATTTGCTGGATCACTCGATGAAAGCTGGCGCTCGGGCGAGAGCGATGTCGAACGGTTCGAGAGGTTTCGCGCTCTGTCGGACGACGCTC
This sequence comes from Allopontixanthobacter confluentis, assembly GCF_009827615.1. Lineage (GTDB taxonomy): Bacteria > Pseudomonadota > Alphaproteobacteria > Sphingomonadales > Sphingomonadaceae > Allopontixanthobacter > Allopontixanthobacter confluentis. The sequence goes on along the minus strand of NZ_WTYU01000002.1, from coordinate 1,101,658 downwards.
GCTCGGCGTGGCTTGGCCACGTCGTCTCCCGCACGCTCATTGCCAGCCTCGCCTGCGAGGGCGAACGTTCAGTGCCACTGCATGAAATGCTTGGGTCTCTGCTCGAAATCGAGCCCGCACACTGGTGGCGTCCCACCGCAGCGAACTATTTTGACCGCATAGCCAAGGCACGTACGCTCGAAGCGCTAGATGCAGCAGGCGGCCCCGAGCTGGTGAGCCGTTATGCCGGGTCGAAGAAGGCCGAATTGGCAAGCGCCGCCGAGCGCATCTTCTCGGGCAACTTCATTGGAGACGCGGATGTTAAGGAACGTGCCCAAGCATGGATCCCCGCGATCATGCGGTTCGGTACCGCTGATGTTCAGGAACAAGCTGCAGAAGGGCTTCCCGCTGAAGATGAGGTCGATAACGAGATTTCCGAGCAGGCTGCCTGACTCCTCCTGACAGGTCTAGGCCACTTGGCAGGCGGTCCGTCCCTCGGGACGGGCCGCCTAATTTCGTGGCTCCTTCTGGGCCGTTAGCTAACAGTCTTTTTTAGCCTTCCAAAGGTAAAAAGCGAGAATTCATCTCTTCCAAGCGACAACAACGAAGACAATGCTTCAAGTCCGCAATTCAGGGGGATTCTTAGTCGCGTCGCCCTCGAAGAAATGTGTTCTCACTTTCAAATACTAACGGGCAATTGGGAAGGCGAGCGAGACGAATACCCGACTAAGTGGCGAACCGTGCCTACTCACTAGCGGCGCTGGCTGTTAGGAACGGCATTCCGACTTATCAAACTTAAGGCATACACGATGGCTAAAAACATCCTTATTTTTTCTGATGGAACTGGCCAGATCGGCGGTGTGCGCCCAGATCAAAAGTTATCGAACATTTATAAGCTCTACAGGGCCACTCGACCCGGGCCGTCATCACCAATTGATCCTCGTCAACAGTTTGCGTTCTATGATCCCGGTCTGGGTAAAGGCGAGGTGAGCGGCTGGACGTTCAAGCGGACGAAGCATTTTCTCGAAGCAACGATCGGAACGGGTATCGATACAAATATTATCGACTGTTACGAAGCAGTTGTCGCGGCCTACGAGCCCGGTGACCGGATCTGCGTATTCGGTTTTTCGCGGGGCGCGTATACCGTTCGAGCTCTCGCGACCGTACTCAACTTGTGCGGAGTGCCTACTCAGCTGCCTAACGGAAGTCCTATGCCCAAGTACGGCAAGACTTTGCGCAAAATCGCGCGGGAAGCTGTTCAAGAAGTCTACAATCATGGAGCTGGAAAGCCTCGTAGTGAACAACCCTATTTTGACCAGAGGGAAGAGCTCGGTCGCCGGTTCCGAATTCGATACGGATCATCACAAAACCAAGACCCGGCCGCACCCAGAGGCAATGTTGAACCGCATTTTATCGGAGTCTTCGACAGCGTTGCCGCCTTGGGCAGTGACAAATTGAAGTTACTCTTCTCCGGCGCCCTGTTGACGACAGTCCTTTTTGTGGTCGCCTCTTTCTGGTTTGAACTTCACTGGGCATGGAAACTTCTTGGTTTGGGATCGGTAGCGATGGTCCTCGGATGGCTCGCACATTTGGCGCGCATCTTGCTCAAGAGCTACTCTCCAATCGACAAAAAGTTAGAGATCGATCTTAGTGAAGTCTCCAACTCAAACTTGAAGAAACGTTCAATCCATTGGGCATTCTGGCGGACCGCAAACTATGACAAGTATTTGTCTGGGGAGGTGAATTATGCACGTCATGCGATGGCAATTGACGAAGAGCGGGCAGATTTTCCACGCGTCAAATGGGGGCCGACCAATACGCCCACGCGCAGAGTAGACCAGGTTCCTCGGTGGTTGAAACAGGTTTGGTTCGCAGGTTGTCATAGCGACATCGGTGGGAGTTACAGAGAGAGTGAGTCACGACTGAGCGATATTGCACTAAGCTGGATGGTCCAAGAGCTTCAGGAGTGCGTTCCGGAAATCGTGATCAACAATGGTCTGCTGCAGACCTTCGGAGATCATCGCGGCCTACAGCATGAAGAGCGTTGGATGTCGGAGGCTTTCAGATTGGCGTGGAAAAAGAAGCCACGATATGTCTACGAAGAAGGTGAACTACATCACAGCGTCTTCGACAGATTTGAGGCTGGCCCAGTTCCGATCGTAGACGAGATCAAATATTATCGTCCCGAACAATTGAAGACCCACAACAAATTAAAGGAATTCTATAGCTGCGTCGATGACGATCCGAACCGGCCTTGAAGCGCCTGACGTCTGCATGTCATTTTGCGCATCGAAAAACTACTGAATGTTGCGTGTAGATGAAGCAATTTGCTGACTGCCGCAATTAAGCCGATAGTGGCCGGTGTGCTGTCGCGTGAAGCCGCACAAACAGTCATTCAAAATTCATAATCTGATTGGAAACCTGCCAAAGATACAGTCGCAGGAGGAACGACGTTGAAATTCGGTGAAAACAAAGGTCAAAGAAACTAACTCCTTTCACATATAGAAGCTGTAGCTCACCTGAGGTTTCTCTGACTCGCCGACATACTTCATGATGTCTCCAATCTTGTTTGCGCATTCCAGAGTGATGGGTAGGCGACCGTCCAACTGCGTGTTGTTCCAGTTCATCTTGGTCAATCCCATAATCTCCTTGCAGATCGCTTCAAGCGATGAGTCCTGCTCGTAGACCGTAATTTTCAATGGGCTCGGAACATAGGCCCCAGGATAGGTTTTGTAGAATTGGACCGTGCCGCGCGTATAAAGAACGCCTTCATTTTCGGCCATTGTCATTAACGTGCCACGTTCCGGCGGATAATTTGTATCGGCAAACAGGCGAATATCCGTACCTGTAATGGTGACGAAATCCTTGGAGCGAATTCCCTTGTCGCTGAGCGCGCGGCTGAATCCTGCCCGCTCGGTCTCGCGAAAATGGCTCGATTTATGAATTACGATCCGTGCTGGCATTTGTTCGAGAGCGCGATCGTATTCCTCTAAAGCGCCCGTCAGCAAATCGTAGGCCTGATCTTCGCTGAGAAATGGTCGCCGGTCGCTCTTGTCAATCGACACCGGTGTTCCGCGTAGAATGATCCCGTGTCCGAATTCATCGAAAACCTGAGCTAGGCTCGATGACAATGTTTCGCCGTCTCGGCTCTTGTAAAAGCCGATCCCTATATAACACGTTTTCGGCTTCTCACTGTCTTCGACAAGACGCCAAGGAATTGTTCGATTGCCCTTGTAATAGAGCGCAGTGACGAAATTCCATGCTTTTGTCGCCGGATCCTGCTGTTCGCCGGAATAGGCCGTGATTTGAATTGTCTTTTCGCGGACTAGCTGAAGCGGAATACCGAGATGCATACATTTGGCTTTGAGCAAGCGGCGAAAATTATGCTCAATCGCGCGCCCTTCTTTCTCGTCGTCATTGTCATTCGTGCTACCAGTCAGCGAGTCAAACATCTCATTCGGCACGACACAAACAATAACGTCCACCGTTCTGTTCTCAGCCAAAAATCGAACCTGCTCGTAATATAGGTTTACCGCTTTTTCTACGCGCTGCGTGCGCGAACCGAGCAGAACCACCTGCGTCACATCCGACTTTCGCAATGTGCGGGTGTAATTAGGCGAATTGATGAAGCGGGTTAGAAAACCATGCGTTTGGCTAATGCCGCCAAATCCACGGAAAAGGTTTTTGAGGTCGGACTTCTTTTTCCGCTCAATGCCATTGCGGCAGCGCCGCAACCAATCATCGAGAAGGTCGACCCCTTCACCGCGACCGACAACGCCAATACGAAGTTCGGTGCGGCGCAGCTCGTCCTTTTTATCATAAACGCTCATCTGCTCGATGCCGGTTCTTGGGCAGACATGCGTTCCGGAACCAAACTCTAGCAAAGGTTCAGGCAGTTTTGCGAGCTTCATGCTGCCTGCTCCTCAAGCGGTTCGTCGGTTTCGCTCTCAGTCCCACCATCATTGTTGTCGCTCAGATCAAAGTCTAACAGAGATCCAAAGCGAGGCAGGGCAGGATCATCATCGTTGATACTGGATAGAAAAAAAGCCGTAAATCGAACCAGATTACGAACAGTCGCGTTGCGTTCGAGCCGCTTCTGCTGTGAGAGATAATCATGATGCCAGTTTGATTGCTTGTAGCCGTTATAGGAATAATACCAGCTAGGCAGGATCACCGCGTACCATTCATCGCCCATTTGGGTGAATGCAAGATCGAAGGATAGGTGTTTGTGAAAGGCAACTTTCTCAGGAGCCTTCTTTTGCTGTTTGCGCTCATAAACTGTGCGAACCGCCTTCTTTTTACCGACCCATGACTCCTTCCGCATTGCATCATCTTCATCTCCGGGCCCAAAAAAGAAAAACCGATCTCTAGGATGAGTCCGAACATTCCGCGATTTCAGTTGCTCCGACGCCTCTGCATGAAGCAATTGTTTAATCAGATTGATATTATCGATCTCGCCTGAGTCAGTAAGATCAGTGATTTCGAGGCGTTCCAAAGTACCTTCATCGACCACACGAAGGAGGCCTGTCTCGGAGAAGTCGCGAAACGAGAACATTCGGCCGTCAAAGCGAACCCACGCGTCGTTCTGGACTTCATTCAAGCGTAACGCCATCTTGGCTACCGAACGTGGACTTGGCCACCGGCCCTTATATCCTTTGTAACCAAGTTCAGTTCGCGCGGCTTTGACGATCTCTTTGTCATCGAAATTCAGATCGGCAACATATACGGCGTCAGGCAGCACGACGCGCTGCATGTTAGATGTAATGGTATCGGGTAGATCGATCTTTTCCGAAGAGTAACTGATAAACGCATCGACCTCGCCGAGAATGCGCTTGAACTCATCGAGAACCCGGGATTGTTGCGTCAGCCGAAGGGAAGTTACCAACCCGAGTAGGTCACGAAGATCGACAATATGATCTTTGCAACGAAATTCAAATTCATCGTCAATCAGTGCATCGATGGATGACTGGCTATAGGACGACTGTTTTGCGACAAGCATCAACACATAAAGTTCGTCAAAGCTGTTGAAATATTTTCGTTCAACAAATTGTCGAACAGTGTCTTTTACCTTGTCGAGTGATGTCGTCGATGTCACCTGAAAGGCGACTCTATCGCTATCATCTCCAAGATCGATACCGGGGAAATTCTTCTGTTTTCTGTTTAAGTTCGTGAGGTTGGGAAGATTGTAGACCAGTTGTAAAATGGGAATAAGCGCATCTTCCAAAGCAAGGTTAATGTCAGTACGGCCTTGCGCAGTCGCGAGTTCGACTTGTACGATCACGCGGCTAACCACGTCACGCAGTTCGTTTTCAATCTCCAACTGCTTCATTTTCCCCGCTATCGCTCCCCATGTTAAGAGTGCTTTCGATTTGGGAACACATCACGAACATTTCAAGGGCTAATTGGGATCGTTCGCTTCGATGAAGGCAACGTTTGCGCATTTTGGCACTTAGAATTGTTACCAATGACTCTTGAGGCCCAGCAATGGCGGCTTTGGGGCTTCTAGTTTTGTTTTTTGTACGATCGAGATTGGCGCGCAAAGCCGACAAATATTGAAGAGGAGAGTGGGCTGTTTCTGAGTGCTCTGGGACAATCTCGTCTCGGCAATCAGGAGATTTTCCATGCCCAAATTCAAGCGCTCAGCCTCGTCGCAGTCTCCCGCACAGCGGATAACCGCCACAATCATCGAGAAGCTCGAACAGGGCACCAAGCCCTGGGTCAAGCCTTGGCGAGGACTACCCGTCTCACGTCCCCTTCGTGCGTGTGGAACGCCCTATCAGGGCATGAACACCTTCTGGCTTTGGATGATCGCTGATGCATCTGGCTATTCCTCACCCTATTGGATGACATACCGCCAATGCCACAAGCTTGGCGGGCAGGTTCGCAAAGGCGAGAAGTCGACCATAGCGATCTTCTACAAGACCTACGAGAAGGAGGTCGAAGGTCCCAGCGGCCAAGATGACACTGAGACGCGCCGCGTCCTTAAGGCTTATGCTGTATTCAATGCCGACCAGTGCGATGGTCTACCGCAAATGTACTATCCGCAACCGCTCCTCGCACCCGTAGAGCCGGAAGGGCGGCAGGAACGGCTCGATTGCTTCTTCGGGTCTGTCGGCGCTAATCTTCGCCACCACGGCTGCGAAGCCTATTACGAACCCGTTCGTGACCGGGTCACAATGCCGCCGAGTGATCTTTTCGACGCATACGAGCACTATTACGCAACGCTCGCGCATGAGCTTTCGCATTGGACCGGACATTCATCGCGGCTCGATCGCGATCTGAAGAACCGCTTTGGCAGCGAGGCCTATGCGGCCGAAGAACTCGTAGCCGAACTGTCTTCGGCAATTCTCGGCGCAGAACTTGGTCTTCCCGTGACTCACCTCGACCATCACGCGAGCTACATTGCGTCTTGGCTGAAGTTGTTGAGGTCCGACGACAGGGCAATCCTGACAGCCGCAGCAAAGGCCGAGCAAGCGGCAAGCTTGCTGATGCGCCTTGGCGGTCTGGATGAGCGCCAGTCGTCTGAAGGCGACAACGATCTCGAACAGGCAGCTTGAAGGAGACCACCATGGGACGCTCTGTGAGCTATCCGACGGGTGCCATCGTCGCATTTCGTCTGGTCGACGAAGCTGAAGACGACTGGGACTGGGCCTACGAATGTCTCGTTGAGGACATCGTTGAAACGGCTAGTTCCTGTCTTCCGTCACTCGAGCCATTTGATGGCTGGCGTGGGCGTGAAGATCGTATCCTCCTTCGCAACGCTTTCGCGGATTGCGGGGTTTCAACCTATTGCGGTCTCGCTGCCATCTGGATCGTTGAACGCGACGATAGCCGCTATTGGGAGGCCGACTACCGAAAAGCGAGATCGGGCCGTGCCCAGCAATGGCTCACCCAGGTGTCTGACAGATTCATCAAAGTGTTTGGAGAGCTCCGTCTCGTTGGACGATTTTCCAATGGCGAGGCGATCTTCGAGCGCGCGAATGCTTCGCCATGACATCGGTTCGGCAGTTTCGCATTGGCAGCAAAGGTCGCACTCCGGCCCATTTCGGTAAAGAGTCACTGATTTGTCTCGACCCATTCCGCCGGGAGAGGCCCTGGGCCGGTCGGGTGAAGGCGCAACCTGCGGCCCGTCGGCCCGTGTTACCCGCGCCAGCCTAGGGCCGCAGGTTTCCCGCTCACGCGGTGCGCTTTCACCCTTGTCCCGGCCCTGATCGGGCTCCGGCGGATCGGGAGCGAGTCAATCAAGTCGCGTCTTCTGATTCCTCGAATAGATCAGGAGATTTGACCATGTATGACACCTTCATTGACCACCTCGCAGGCCTTGACCTGTCAGGCTTCAGCATCAAGCCCGCGCCATTTACCCAGACCGATTTTCCTTGTGACGAAGCAATCAATCAGACGCTTGCCGGAGCCTGGTCAGACCTCTTTGCGATGTTTGCAGATTCCGCTCTTGAGGCCGATGCAGAGGATATCGCCTGGGGCTTCGTCAATCTTTTCCATCGCGCAGCCAGCCGCAAATCGACCCTGCTCGACCGCGCGAGCGACGAGATCCGCGCTTTGCTTGCCTCCGCCGATGGGTCGGAAATCCATTCGAGCAATCTCGACGAGCAGGTTGCACGTGCGCAGGCGGCAGAAGCCAGCATGATCGCTTTTGAACAGATGCGGGAAACTGCGGCTGCGTTGTACCTCGACGAGATTGGATCCTCATGGAAGCCCATGTCCGGCTCCCGGCCGAACCACTCCGCCAAGATCACATCAGCCGTTGTTGATGCCCGCGATTTTCTACGCACCCGCGCCGAACGGCGCCGAGCCGCCCACTCACCCGAAGGCACGCCAATCGTTTTTGCAGGTGGTCGATCATCCTTTGCAACCACCGACGAGGCCAAGGCTTTCGCTCAGTCCGTCTGGGCAACCCTCGACAAGGTCTACGATCAAGTTCCCGACATGCTTCTTGTCCATGGCGGCGACAGCAAGGGTGTTGATCGGCTGGCAGCCAGCTGGGCCGAGCGACGCGATATCCAGCAACTGGTATTTTCCCTAGACAGGCGTCTCGGTGCCCGCGCCGGGTTCAAGCGCAATGAGCAGATGCTTGGATTGAAGCCCCGTTACGTAATTGCATTTCCGGGCAATGGTGTGCTCGAGCGCCTGGTCATTGAGGCCAAAGCTCAGCGGATTACTGTGGTAGATCGTCGGTGCCCCACTGGCGGTTGATAGCCGACCTGAAGGCGAGCGGCTCCGGCCGCTCGTTCTACCGCTTCTTGCTCTGGGGTTGGCCCACTTGCGGTGCATGGATGAATGGCGGATTGGTGTGTGGCTGTGTGCTGCTCTCTTGGCATCGTACTTCCCCATAGGCCCTGTCTCGCTTTTGAGCGACCGCCCGCCAATTCTCCTCTAAATGTCTGGCTTATTTATCGTGCCTTGGGGCGTTCTCAGGACGCTAACGCCTGCCACCAACACGAAGCCTCATCGGACACAATGATGCAACTCGATGACCTGCTAAGCCGCTATTTCTATGACACCGACGTGTCCTCTTTTACCCCCGACACCCTCGCTACGGGCACTGAACGCTGCCTGGTCGATCTTGGCCTTGAGCAGGATCGCGGAAAGTGTTTCGCCTTATGGGCCTTGCTCCACATGCTAGGCTCAGCCCCTGACCTCGAAGTGGCGTTCGAAGATGATGATGACCGTGAGGCGGCCTGCGATTTCATGGACCTTCTCGCGGGTAGCGAAGGCAATGCGAAAGGGTGAAGACACGTTGGATCTCCGGGTCACCTTTATGCCCAACCGGGCTCCACTCCGGCTTTCCTTGCGAACCCGTCTGAACCAGGTCAGTTGAGGCGCTGCAACCTGTTCCTTTCCGGCCGTGTTGCCCGCTGCGCGGGCTGCCCGCACCACCCGTCATGAACAGGTTTCCCTTGGCCCACAGGCTTGCCTGAGGGCCTGCGGTGCAGTCCTCCCATGCCCTGTTTCTCTTCGACGTTCGCAAGCCGGAAGTGGTTTCCGGTTTGAGAGCTAAAGGAGAATTTATCATGACCAATCTCGTTATCCTCACCGGCCGCATTGCCCGCGATCCCGAGACCCGCGAAACCAAAGGCGGAACCAGCGTTACCGGCATCACCGTGGTTACCGACCGCCCAGCGCGGGACAAGGACGGCAAGACTTACAAGGATGAGAACGGCTACACCGCCAAGGACAGCGAGTTCCACCGGGTAACCTGCTTCAATGGCCTCGCCAAAACCGTCGGCGAATACTGCTCGAAGGGCCAGCTGGTATCGGTCCAGGGCCGCCTCCACTACACCCAGTGGGAAGATGAAGACGGCACCAAGCGGTACGGCTGCGAGATCCTTGCCGATAAGGTCGACTTCCTCTCGCGCGCGACTGGCAACGACAACCAGGACGCTCCCCCGATCGACTGAAGCTGCAGGTGATCACACACTTTGGAAGAGGCTCTGCCGCAAGCGGCAGGGCCTCTTCTCTTGTGGTTACTCGGTACTCGGTGAGGCAGTCAAAGTTCGTGCTGCACTGCGCTCCGCCAGCTTCGCGATTGCAGCTGTTTCGCCGAGCTTTCCAAGCGCCTCGGCGACCTGCTTCAATCCCTTCTTTGAGAACGTCTCGAGGCCGGTTCCAAGGATGATTTGCCCGAGTTCTTTTGCAGCTTGCGCCTCAAGCTCTCGCTGTTTGGCGTCAAGCGCCTCGCGGTCCGCTTCGAGCTTCTGCAGGGCTGCAATCGCGCTCCTGTTTCGGGGCATGTTCTTTGTCCTTTCATACCCCTCAGATCTGCTCCCCGGTGAATTCCATGCACGCGTCATCAGGGTGTAGGAAAGGCAATTCGTGCCCAGCGGGCGTTTGATATTGGGGCGGAGGAGGTGGGTCCTGGCTCACGGTTCTCCCAGCATGATGGCCTTGCATATCCCGCCTCAAGGACGTGCGGGGCCCCACCATTTTGGCCGCCACCGGATTGCATCCGGCATCGGACAAAATCGTTGCCCCCACCGCCGCTCCCGCGGTCGCCCGTTCGGGCGATCCTGTGACCCGGAATACGCAAGACCATCGCGCGATCTCCTGTCGTCTCACGACAGATATCAGGAGGATTACCATGGCTTGTTCTACACATTGCACTCTACCATCGCGCAGCTACTTCGAGGCTCTTGAAACCGCCGAGAAAAGGGCGCTTCACAGTTTCTTCGACCAGCACGTTATCGAGGATGATGAGCTTGGATATGTTGCTCTCGACGAGGGTGACTACAATGCATTGCCAGCGCATCTCACAGCGCGGGTGGTTCACACGGTCCACGGGGGAATGCTCGACGAGTTCTGAGGCTATCGGCAGGGCGGGAACCGGGAACGGTTCCTGCCCTTTTTTCATGTTCGCCGAGGAAGGTGAAAGCCGGTTATTGGCAGGCGCATTGAGGCGCTGACGGGCACCGCGCGCAGTGCGCTGGTGCCCGAAAAAGGAGCAGGGCTATGGACGCACTCTGTCCCGCGCATCATGCGATGCGCTCCTGAGGGTGCGGCACTACGTTTTCCTGGGCCCTGCATGCACTTGCGAACCGGCAACGGGTCGGGCGGCGGAAAGCATGGCCGCGACAAGTCCCGCTTGCCTCGCTTGCCACGCGCCCTTGGCCGCTGCCTCTTTCGCGGTGCAGTTGTTTTTGCGAAGGCACCTAAGAGCCGCCGAACGGCCCTCGAATACCTGCCAGGCGACCTTTGCTCGCGCTCCATCGTGGAGGTTGGAAAAAGGCGTCCGAGATCAATACCTCTGATTGTCTGGTCCTCCCTCGCGCATATGGGAACAAGGGAGCACACCCTACCCCGCGAATTCGGGACTTATCATTCTGATATAATTGAGCAATTCGGTTTTGGGCGGAATCAACCCGTCTGCGAGTAGAGCGGCATTGCGCTGATCCGCACACAACTCACTTGCCTTTAGAGCATTGTAATGAATACTTAAACTTTCCATTGACTGTGAGTTGTTCACGATTTATTCTCATCATCACCTTCCGCAAGGTGAGCCAGGTTCCGTCGGCCCGACAAGGAACCTGTTTCATGACCCGACAAGATCGGCTTCAGACATTCGTATCGCTTCCCGTAGGCAACTGGGTTCGCCAGTCTGCAGCGGACCAAGGCGAAAGCGTCAGCGTCTTCATTCGCGACCTCATTGTTGCGGCCTGGCATCGCGACAATGAGGCAAAGGACAGGCCGGCTGCGCTCGATCCGGCTCGTCAAAATGTCTTCATTTCCGTCGCGCTCGACGCCCTTCTGGCGGGCCATCCGGACGCGACCCTGCGGGATCGAACCCACGAGGCTTATCGCCGCCGACTTGAACGGCTCGGCCTGCCGGTGAGCAACCAGATGGGAGGCAACTCACATGAAGCATAACCTCCTCAACTTCACACGCGGAAGCCAGCTGCTTGGCCACTTTGCTTTCATGTTTGCCGCGGGCCTGAAGGGTCCTGTGATCGTCACTGCGCTTGTGGTTTTAGGTACCTGTTACTGGGAAGTGCGAACGACTCTTACCAATCACGAGTTCTACCTGGTCTGGATGCATCTCTATGCCAGCCTTTACGCCTTCATGGAGTTCGATCCGGCAAAACTGGTCAACCTCACATTGGCCGATGGCGACAAAGTCGGTCTGCCCTTCGCGGTGGTGCGTGAGTTCCCGCCGATGCGCGATGCGATTGATGCTTTCCGTATCGCGGCGAAGCAAGGCTTGCTCACGTCGGCTGTCCTTCTCAGTCCGGCTTTTGTGTTCTTCTGGTGGTTCGCTGAACGCTTCGGAGGACGCTCCAAAGAGCGCAAGCACGAGCGCGGTGCCATGCTTGTTTCGCTGGATGAGCTTGAGGACGAAATCGAGCGCTATAACGGCAACTATCGCGCTGAAGAGCTCAGCCGAAAGTTCGGCTGGAAGTGGCGGCTGGCAAGCTCGTCAGCCCTTACTGAGGCCGGCCATTACGAACCCGCGCATCTCGCCGGAGTAAGCTGGCCATGGAGGCTAGAGCAGAGCCACACCATGCTCATCGGCACGACCGGAACCGGCAAAACCGTAGCGCTTACCGAGCTTGTGACTGAAGCCCGCCAGCGCGGCCAACGCGCGGTGATCTTCGATCTGACCGGGGCCTTTATCGAGACTTATTATGATCCCGCGCGCGACATCATTCTCAATCCAATCGACGCCCGTTGCCCCCTATGGAGCGTGTTCAATGACTGCTCGAGCGAAGCCGAGTTTCATGCCGCAGCCGAAGCGCTCGTACCTCACGATGGTGGCGGATCAGAGCAGTTCTGGGTGCTTGCTGCGCGCATGTTGTTTGTCGAGATGTGCCTCCATCTCTCGCGCAAAGGAACAGCGACCAATGATGCATTGGCACGCAAATTGATGACGGCAGATCTGTCCGAGGTGCACAAGCTGATGCGCGGGACAATGGCCGATCCGCTCACCGCTCCGGAGGCTGCCCGCATGGCGGAATCGATCCGGGCGGTGTTCAATGCCAACGCCAAAGTGCTCAAGCTTTTGCCGTCGAACGGGCCGCACTTTTCGGTCCGCGACTGGGTCAAAGGTGACTGCGAAACGGGTTCGATCCTATTCCTCTCGGCGCGCTATGTCGACATGAGCATTTCCTCGCAACTGCTCACGCTGTGGCTCGATACGGCGATGAACACGCTGATGACGCTCGAGCGGACGCAGGACCTCAGGATGTGGTTCCTGATCGACGAGCTCGGTGCTCTCCACCGCTTACCCGCACTTGAGAAAGGCCTGCAGACCGCGCGCAATTTTGGCGGGGCGATCGTCACCGGTGTGCATGCTTATGCCAAGCTCAAGGAAGTCTACGGCGAGAACATGGCCATGACACTGTCTTCGCTCGCGCGTACCAAGCTCATCCTGGCGACAGCCGACCGCGAGACGGCGACATGGTGCTCCGATTTCATCGGTCACCGGCAGGTACGAGACATGGAAGAAGGCTATAGCTACGGCTACAACAATGCGCGCGACGCGGTCAGTCTGACGCCTAGGCGGCAGGTTGAACCCTTGCTCCTGCCAGACCAGTTCATGAACCTTCCTAGGCTCTCGGCGTACATCAAGTTTCCCGATGGTTTTCCTGCCGCCCCGGTATCGCTCATACCCTGCTCGCGTGACCGAATCGCTGAGGGTTTCATTCCTCGCGAGATACCGCCCGCTAAGATTGGAAAGGGCCCGGTCAAAGCTTCAGCAACCAAGCGAAAGTCCAGCTCTGAAGCAGACGGCGAGCACCCTGCGTCCAACGATGACGGTGCTGGCAAGCCTGTCGATCCAAAGCAGCTCAAGCTCAATCTGCCGGGACCAGACAGGCCAGTTGATGAGGCGCGGGATCGTCCGGAAATCGAGTCTCGTGAGCAGTTGAAAGCGTGGCGCCAGTCCGGTGAGGCCAAGCCCGAAGTCGGCGCCGATGCCGTCGTTGCCGCGTCGCCGACCCTGCCGCCCTCTGCCGTACAAACGGGCGAGGATGCCGCGGCCTCGAATGTCGCGCAGGAGAAGAGTGCAGCCGGAACTGATAGCATGGATGACCGAAAGACGGCCGATTCCTCGCCTCAGAACAAAGCCCACGAAGACGGATCCAAGCCTATCAAGCCCGCTGAAAAGGACCTGCGTGAAGGCGCTGTAAGTGATCCTCCGGCGAAGGATTTTGGGGAGTTCGAGCCCGACATGTGAAGTGCAAAAAAGGGGAGGGATTGCCGGTTTAGGGGAGCCGTGATGAGGACCAGACACGATGCTTTCCGTAGCCAATGTGCGCTCCCCTTCGGCTGCAGCAGCCTACTTTGCCGCCGACAATTACTACACCGGTGTAGATGCCGATCGCTCCGGAACCTGGGTCGGCAAAGGTGCGGAACGGCTCGGTCTTAGCGGCCGCGTCAGTACCGAACAGTTCGATGCTCTACTGCGCGGAGAACTGCCTGGCAGCATCCAGGTCGGCAACGCCGGGCAGTCCCACAGGCCCGGTACCGACCTGACTTTTTCTCTTCCTAAAAGCTGGTCGCTCCTCGCGCTCGTTGGCGGCGATAAGCGGATAATCGAAGCCTATCGCGAGGCAGTGACCGAGACTTTGCGTTGGGCCGAAACAAACGCGGCGCAGACCCGGATGGGCAGTAAGGAAGGTTACGGAAAGGTCCCGACTGACAACCTCACAATTGGTCTCTTCCAGCACGATACCAATCGCAACCAGGAACCCAATCTGCATTTCCACGCGGTTGTCGCCAACGCTACGCAAGGGCCCGACGGCAAGTGGCGGGCACTGCGCAACGACAAACTTTGGTCTTTCAACACTCTCCTTAACTCGATGACCATGGCCCGCTTTCGCATGGCGGTCGAGACAATGGGATATGCCGCTGGTCCCGTGGGCAAGCACGGAAATTTTGAAGCCGCAGGTATCACACGCGAGCAGGTCATGGCGTTCTCTTCGCGCCGCGAAGATGTCCTCAACGCGGTCCGGCAACTTGGCGAGAATTCTCCGAAAGCGCGTGACATTGCCGTGCTTGATACAAGGAAAAGCAAGGCACCTGTGAGGGACCGCGAAGGCCTCCTCGAGCAGTGGCAGCAAAGCGCAGGAGAGATCGGGCTCGATTTGCAAGCCATGATCGAAGCATCCCACATGCGTGCCGCCGCAGTCGCCAACACCAGCTCAAAAGAGGGAAGCTTCATTCAGCGTGGGATGACAAAACTGAGAGAGTTTGCGCAGCGGATTAAAGGCGATCCGGCAGACCCGCTGATCCCCGCCCACGTGCTCAAGAAAGATGCGCCTACCATTGCAGCTACCCAAGCTGTTGCTTCCGCAGTGCGCCACCTATCGCAGCGCGAGGCAGCTTTTCCCCGTGAAGGATTGCTCAAAGCGGCATTGGATTTCGGGCTGCCAACGACAGTGGACCGGGTCGAAAGGCAGGTGAATGCGCTGGTGCGAACGGGCGTGCTTGTGCGGGGGACCGGTGCGCATGCCGGCTGGCTTGCAAGCAAGGAGGCTTTGCAGCTTGAAAGCACAATCCTCGCCGGTGTCGACCAGGGGCGTAGCGCGGTGACCCCAATTCTCGAACGCGAAGACGCCGCTTCGCGCGTTCAGGCAGTGTCAGCGATCAACCACGGCATCACGCTTAATTCCGGCCAGGAAGATGCGGCCAGCCTGGTGCTCTCATCGCGCGACCGGATCGTCGCGATCCAGGGCGTTGCAGGTGCCGGGAAGAGCAGCGTGATGAAGCCGGTTGCACAGCTTCTGCGCGAGGAAGGCAAGCAAGTGCTGGGCCTCGCCGTGCAGAACACGCTTGTCCAGATGCTCGAACGCGACACTGGCATCCGTTCGATGACCATAGCCCGCTTCCTGTCGCAATGTGGCCGCCTGTTGAAAGAGCCTGGCAACACAGCCTTGGTCCGCGAGGCAAAGAGCGCACTCGGTGACCATGTCCTTGTCCTCGATGAAGCCTCGATGGTCTCCAATGACGACAAGGCAAAGCTGATCCGCCTCGCAAACCTCGCCGAAGTCCAAAGGCTGGTGCTCGTTGGCGACCGGCAGCAACTTGGCGCGGTCGAGGCCGGCAAGCCGTTTGCACTGGTGCAGCAGGCGGGCATCGAGCTGGCAAATATGGAGGTCAATTTGCGCGGCCGCGACCCGGTCTTGCGGCGTGCCCAGGCAGCGGCTCAGGAAGGCCGTATCGACGACGCGCTGAAGGCGCTCGAACCAACGACAGTTGAGGCCAAAGGCGACAGCGCCATCGTTGCCGCCGAACAATGGCTTTCTCTAAGTCCTGCGGAGCGCGAAAGGACTTCGATCTATGCATCCGGACGCGTATTGCGCTCAGCGGTCAATGAGGCCGTGCAGCAGGGACTGAAGGCGAACGGTGAGCTTGGATCGCGTGCCGCGAAACTGACCGTTCACTCCCGGGTCAATGCCACGCGGGAGGAGCTTCGGTACATAGGCATATATCAGGCAGGCATGGTTCTGAATGTTCGCTCGCGCGACAGCAGCCAGAAGCTTTCCAAAGGCGATTACACTGTGAAATCCATCGACCACGCAAAAAAGCGCGTGATGCTCGAAGACAGGAAGGGACGGCAGCATAAATTCAGCCCTTCGCGACTGAGACCAGGTGCGAGTGATGACCGGTTTTCGCTCTTCGAGCTTAAATCGCTGGACGTCTTTGAGGGCGACAAGATCCGCTGGACCGACAATGATCACAAGCGCGCTCTCTTCAATGCCGACCAGGCCAGGATCGTCGCGGTGGATACCAGGGGCGTTACAGTCGAAACCTCGGCAGGCAATGAACTTCGCTTGTCGCGCCGCGACCCCATGTTGAAGCGCCTCGACCTAGCATACGCTCTGAACGCACACATGGCGCAGGGACTGACTTCGGATCGGGGTATTGCAGTGATGGACAGCCGCGAGCGCAATCTGGCCAACCGGCAAACCTTCCTCGTGACTGTTACAAGGCTTCGCGACGGCCTTACGCTGGTCGCTGACAGTGCAGAGAAGCTCGGCCGCGCTATCAAGGCCAACAGCGGAGAAAAGTCTTCGGCTCTCGAGGTGACGCAGCGTCTCAAGATCGCGGCTGCCAAAGGACTTGCGCAAGGCAAGGCCAATGACAGCGCTTCGCCTGCCAAGGATACACCGGAGCTCGTGAAGGAAAGAGTAAAGCCCTTTGAAATCGGGATTTGATGGCCGATGGCCTGGACGGATTTACCGTTACCAGGAACGATACTTTCAAATGAGAAATGCGGAGTATTGTCGGTGAAGGGTGTGTTCGAGATCAGCGGCAATTCGCGCTACGACGACCTCATCACCGAGCGGTACCATTTTCCTTCGCAGTATCTGTCTGAAGCCAAGCACCTCGAGAACGATTGGATACTCTACCGCGAGACCCGCGTCTCCGGTGGCCGGATGGCCTATATTGCGACCGCCTTCGTCGAACGGATCGATGCCGACGAAGCTGATCCGACTCACTATTATGCGCGCGTCAGAGACTATCTGCCATTCGATGATGCGGTTTCCTATCGTGACAAGGACGGACGCTTTGCCGAGCGTTTTCTGCGCGAAATGGCACGTCCGGGTGATGCCGGAAGGACGCTGCGCGGCAAATCGGTGAGGACGCTAGATGGCGACGATTTCGTCGCGATCGTCAATCGGGGACTGAGCGAGACGCTGGACCCAGACAACCGGATCAGGCTTGAGCTCGATGAATGGCACATCGATGATGGCACCGCCGGGCTGCTGGGCGAGGAGTTCGGCGAGCGCCGGATCGAGCAGGTTCTGGTAAACAAGAAGATCCGATCCGCCGCTTTCAGAAATCATGTGCTCGACGCCTATGAGAGCACCTGCGCCGTCACAGGTTTGCGGATCATCAATGGCGGCGGGAAAGCGGAAGCACAGGCGGCCCATATCTGGTCTGTCGCCGATGGCGGGCCCGATGTGGTGCCCAACGGCGTGGCGCTCTCGGCAACAGCGCATTGGCTATTTGATCGTCATCTTATCAGTTTCGACGATAACCTCTGTCTTCTCGTATCGCACAACAAGGTGCCGTCCGAACTGCTGACGCTGTTTCCCCCTTCAGGACAGCGGATCAGACTGCCGGCCGATCCACGGGATCATCCCCGCCCCGATTTTGTGGCGAGGCATCGCGCGCGCTTTGCCGGTTCCTGACCAGCCAGGGATTAGACCGCGCGTCCAAACCAGATGACCCGCCCCACGATCTGAATCTCGGACCGGTCAACATCGTCCCAGCTCGGATAGGCCGAATTATCGCTGCTGATGGTGATCTTGCGACCGCCAGGCTTCAGCGTCACGCGCTTGACCACCAGCGCATCGTCAGCGCGCAGCACGTAAATGCCATCCCGCAGCCGTGAGCCCTCGTCCGACGCATCGACCAGCACTTCGTCGTCATCGCTGAGCGTCGGTTCCATGGAATCGCCCCGAACATGGATAATCGAGAGACTGGCGCTCTTCGCCCGGGTCAGCCCGGCGAGCCAACGTTCGTCAAATCCGAAACGGGTATGCGCCGTCTCGCTCTCGGCAATCGCTCCGAAGCCTGCCGATGCATCGACATCGAGCACCGGAATTTCAACCAACCCGTCGCGCATCGGGGCGGGCGGGCCGCCCAGGACCTGCTCGTCGACGCCGAAAAAGCTGGCGAGTGTGCGCCGGTCATCATCATCAAGTTTTCGCGGGGATCCGCGTTTGATGAATTGCTGGATGTAGGACGAGTTGCGTCCGATCAATCGTGAAATAGCCGAATATCCGAGCCGTCGCTGCTGGATCAGCCGATCGAGCTCCTCTCTGACATGTTCCATTGTCTGCTTCCTTCTGACGGTCTCAGGAGAGAAGGAAATCTCCTAGACTCGATGGAACCTTCCTACTAAGAACAAAACAGGAACGCAAGTGTTGAGTGAGTCGAGGAAGGCCATGAAATTATTGGACAGGATAGAGCACCACCTCAAAGAATCGCGCATGTCGGCGACGCGGTTCGGCAGGCGCGCGGTCGGCGATCCTCGATTTGTACTTGACTTAAGAGCTGGCCGAAGGCCGCGCCGAAGGACAATTGAGAAGGTGGAGAGTTACCTCAATACAAAAAACTTATCCGAATAGTTCTTCGAAATTACGAATTTCTCTTGGTATTGTCGCAACCTATCTTGGCGTGGAGCTAGTGCTCCGATAACGTGGTCTACGATCGAGGTCCCTCAATCCGCTCGCCGCGACAATGCCAATTCTGGTGTCGCAGCGGTCTGCAGGGCCCTGCCATCAGAAAGGGTTTCAGGGGGTCCACGTGGAAATTACCGAATGGCTTGGCCATGGGCTAATCTACTTCTTCACCGAAATCCCGCTCATCGGCGATGCGATGGCGGCGTTTCTCGCGATTGTGCTCATCGGAACAGCCTTTGCGATCGCATATCGCTACAAGCGCGAATACCACGCTCCACTTGCGGTCGCGATCGAAGCACGTGTTCGGCTGCTAGATGAAATAACTGGTGGCAGCACTGCGGATGTCGATGAAGCACGGCTCGAATTCGCGCGCCGCTTCAATGACATCGATGCGCAAATGATGGAGGCGGAAAATTCCGAGGCGCTGCCCCTTCGCAGAACCTGGGAAGAATACCGCGAGACTATCGTCGATCCATCGGCCGAGGTTCTTCAGAACTCGGCCCGACCCGAACACTTCTTCGTCAACCTCGGCGACCGTCATCGCGGGCTGAACTGGTTTGCGAACATCTTTATCGCCATTGGACTGCTGATCACCTTCCTTGGCATTATCGCTGCGCTCTCCACCCTTGATTTCAGCGGCGATACTGCCGCAATGCAGGACAAGCTCAACAGCCTCATGAAAGTCGCCGGAGCCAAATTCTGGGCTTCCGTTGGCGGCATCGTAGCCTCCATCGTCTTACGGTCTTACGATTATCGGTTCGGCAAGCGGATCAATGATGGGCTCTCGATGCTGTGCGACAAGCTCGAGCATGGGATGGCCTATCTTCCGCCCCAGCGGATTGCGAGCGACCAGCTCGCGCAGCTCAAGGAGCAGACTCCGGCGCTCCGTACTTTCTCCGAGCAGCTAGCTGCAGCGCTCGATGGTGCACTTGAAAAGCAGATGGCGCCGATGATCACGCATCTGGGATCGATTCAGCAGGGAATCGACAAGATAAGCGGTGGCGGCGGCGAGGCAGTTCGCGATGCAATTGCTTCCGGGGCTGGCGCAGAGATGGCGGGTCTCGCGGAAGCTATTGGCGCGATGACCGTCTCGATGGCCACGATGTCGGATCGCATTCAGCAGCAGACCGGCGAAGCCGACCGCCAGATCGAAGAGGCGGTCAAACGCTTTGGTCAGGCATCTGAAGAGATGCGCTCCGCCTTCGGGGAGCTCAATCGCAATTTTGGTGTCGTGGCCGATCGCATGCGTGAAGAAAACGAACAGGCAAGTGCGCTGGCGCGGCAGCGGATGGATGAATTGCTGAGCAATCTCGGCAGAACGCTTGATGACATGAAGTCGGGCCTTGCGTCGGCGGCAAGCCAGATGGGCGAAGCTTCGGCGCGGGCGGCGAATGATGCGGCCCGTATCGGTCAGGAGGCGATGGAGCAGTCGTTCTCGGAGTTTGTCGAGCGATTCAATCAGACTGGAGCCCCGCTGGTCGGCAGCATGAAAGATGCTGGCAACGCTATATCCACATCCGCAGATCACCTTTCGAGCGCGCAAAGCGCAATTGGCGATCATACGCGGGCAATCGAGCAAGTGGCAGCTCGCTCGAACGATCTTGCTACAGCCTTCGGAACTGTCGCTAATGATGTCGAAGCTGCGACTGCGCCTGTTCGCCAGTCGGCGGTTTCGATCGCCGAAGCGGTCAAATCAGTGGAATCGATCGTCTCGAGAAATGCAGATTCGTCGGAGAGCGCCCGCGATGAAATGCGCCAGCTTGCTGCGGCTCTCAATGATACTGCTACGGCCGCTTCGTCGGCGTGGTCTGAATATCGTGCCCGTTTCGAGGACGTGGACCGTGCGCTCGGAGACGCCATCGATAAAATCTCCGATGCGGCCGGAAACCACGCTTCGAACCTCAACGAGCGGGTTGGTCAGATCGACCAGGCTCTGGGAGATGGTGTGGCACAGCTCGCAGGTGCTCTCGAACCGCTGACCACTCTGCGTGATACCGTCGAGGAACTGGCAGGCATCCTTGCCAGCCAGAACCAGGAAGCCGCTGAATAATGGAAGGCGCTGTTCGCCGAAGGCCCCCTGAGGAAGGCGAAAGCTATTTCATGTCCATGACCGACATGATGGTTGGTCTGCTGCTTATCTTCATTATTCTGCTAGCCTATTTTGCCCTCAATCTTCAGACGAAAACCGAAGAGCTGACCGGCGCGAACAGAACCCGCGCGGAAATCCTCAACGACCTGCAGCAATCGCTCAAAGACAGAGGACTCCAGGTCGAAATTGACACAAAAAGCGGGGTTTTGCGGCTCCCTGACGATGTCCTGTTCGACAAGGGACAGTGGGAACTGACCGGGAGGGGGCAAGAGGCGATCAGCAAGGTTGCCAATGCTATGGTTGCCGTTCTGCCTTGTTACACGACTTCTGATCTGTGTGAGGGCGAGCGATCACCGCACCTGATCGATGCCGTCTTTGTCGAGGGGCACACGGATTCCGACGCCATGTCCGGCGGTATGAACAATTACGGGCTTTCGGTGCGCCGAGCCGAGACGACCTTCACCATGTTGCAACGCAATCAACCGGCTTTGCGGGGCTTCCTCAACAGGCCAGCCGGCGAAGACGGTTCGGCACCGATCCTGAGTCTGAGCGGTTATGGGCCCGACCGCCCTGTGGATCGCGGTGACTCGGAGGAAGCGAAGAAACGCAATCGCCGTATCGACTTACGCTTTCTTATGGCCACGCCGACTTCTGGTCTTGATCCTGACATCCTGAGAGAGGAGCAGTGACTTATCTTCGATCTGCAATGGCCCGAATGGAAGCCCTGGGTTCATCCGGACTTGCGAAACCTCCGACAACGCAGCCTGAATTGCAGCGGCAACTGGCAAAGCTTGATGCCAGCGTTGGCGAAGCCGAACCCGTTGTTGAGCTGAAGCCGTTTCTGCGGGGGGCAGCCAATAGAGGCACAGGCGGGCTGCCGCGTTTTCAGCTCAACCGGGTTTTGCGCGGCGCCTGGTGTGACTCTGAATTCGATGACTTGGGCGTAGCAGCACTTGAGCGCGCCGATAGCGAACATCGACGCAGTTCTGACCAAGCTATGATCGATGGATATCTCACGTACTTTCCGGCCGGGCGCCCAATCATGCCAAAGCTTGCTGAGGCTGCTTCCCGCGCCGCCGGTCGGCACGAATGGGCCTGGCGTGAGCGAGGTTCCCGATGGGATCTGTTTTTGCCTCAAGCCGGTCCAGCCAAGGTGGCACGCGATTTTGTCTCCCGTAATGCGGACCAGATATCCCTTTTGATGCGCGAAACCGGTCTGGGTGCAAATCTTGCTGCAAGCGGCTTTGGCCAGGCAGTCTTTTCCGAGACCTGTATAGCGACCGCTGAACTTCAACCTGACGAGGCAGTCAGTGCGCAGCGCAACATAATGCGATTGTTCGATACCGAGGCTCAGGCGGGCCAATTGGAGCTTGTTGTCCGCGCCTTGCTCGAACCATGGGTCAGGACCAAACCGGAACCCGAACATCGCAAGGCAATCTCGGAGCTATTGCTCGATCAGGTTGGTGACCCGCGCCTTCAGCGCACACGCTGGGACAGGATTGTGCGTTCGCTCGCGCAAACGATCGGCGAGGAACGAGCGCGCGAAGTTACCCAGGTTTTCAAGCGCTGGCTTACTGAAGTCGCCATGCGCGAGTTTTTCCGCGCTATCGCAAAAACAACCGATCGACCGGATCAGTGGGCCCAGCGCGAGAAATTCTGGATGGCCTATCTCGACGAAGGTCTGGTCACGGACGCTTGGCCTGCCCTCGGGAACCGGGCACGCAACAGGATTGAGGATCTCATCCGCCAGAGCGGCGAACGACCCGAGTATGGCATTATCCGGGGAGGGAACGCGTCCTCCTCCTCGATTATCATGCAGATAGGTGATCTGCGGATTTCTGAGTGGAGCGACAACGGGTCATGCCGATTCTGGAGCGACAGCGATCCAGGAGCCCCGAAACTTTACGCCAAGACTTACGAGGGCGGAAAGCTGCGTACCACCGTCGGCCGTGCGGACTTCGAATATGAATCGCACGTTCCCGCGAGCCCGGGTTGGGAAGGCAAATTCGCCGGTATCATTCATCGCCGCACATCAATCGCCCATCCCCGTTTCGGGAGAGGCCGAGGGCGCAATTGGAATGATCAATGGTGATGACAAAGTTCATTGCCGCGCCGCATGAGGGCGGCGGAGAGACCATTGCACTGCTGCGCGAACAGTCGGGCGGTCTATTCCGCCGGGCGTCCAGTGAAATGGTTCCAGTCTCGGAGTGGCCCAGGGTTGCGCCCGAAGCTGGTCAGGCCGCTCTTGCACTCGCCCGGGCTCTCGACGATGAGAGCCGGATTAGCGAGGAAGCGAAAGGCATCGTCCTTCCGCCAGAGATCGTAGCGCGGCTCGATGAGGCCGATGCATTCGCTATCGGGCTCCCGCCAACTACGCCGTTGACGCTGCAGCTTAACTCGGGCGGATCGCTCGCCGATGGAACAATCAAGGTCGATACAAAATGGGTCCGCCGCGGCGGGCTCCCGGTTCGAGCGGACATCGCTGGCGCGCGCGTGCGCGAGGGTGGAAGGGTCGGAAGAATCCCAGAACCGATCTTTTCGGCCTTCCAGGCTGCTCTCGCAGTCAACGCGGCTGGAGACCCCGATGAGCGCCGGGCGGCCTTCGCCGAGCTTCGCTCGACCCTCGGCGATGATATTGGAGCAGGGATCGAGGCCGACGGCTTTCTCGAGCGTGTTCGGATCGCCTATGCGGCAAATTTCTCGCTAAACGCCAAGACCGATCACGGGCGCTTTGATTTTGATCCGGTTCTTTTCTCGAGAAACGTGAGCGAAACCGCTGATGGAGACCTGGTCGACGAAGAGGAAGCATCGCTTCTCACTCCGCAAGATAACCAGCATTTCCAGCGCCGATTCAAGGGGCAGGACGGTGGCCGGCGAAGCTATCTGCTCTCAGACGGCACTCTCCTTTTCCTTGATCCGCTTCTTGGCAAAGCCCTCGACATCGTGCGGGCAAAGCAGACTGGCACGTCCCAGGAGAAGCGTGAGTTCCTGCGTTCGCCGCAGCGTGTCCTGCGCGAGGAGCTGAAGCTTGACGCGACAGGTGACGACGAGGCAGCCGACCGGCTGTTCATTGAAACACAGCAATTCTCCGAGCGGGTCAGCGGTATCGAGGTCTGGCAGAAGCCAGTCCTTCCCTGGATAAAGCCCAAGCCAAACAGCTGGCTTCCAGAAGGGTTCGGATTACGGATTGGCGATCCGCCTGATGCGCGTCATGTCGAGCTGGCTCCGGGCGAAGCCGAAACGCTTGCAGGCGAGGTCGAGACGGCTATCGCGACGGGCAAGGAATCCATCGCCTGGCATGACGAGAGCATCCCCGCCACTCCCGCGACACTGCAGGCTGCACGTGCAATTGCGGACCTCGAACGTCAGATTGCTGCCGGCACCGACGAGCAATCTTCTGAAACGAGCGAACGCGAGGCCGTCGACACTTTTTTCCTTCAGGTTGGAGAGAATTTCGAGCAACTCGATTACGCGCGCCTACCACGGCCGAATGCTAGCGTAGAACCGTTTGACGCTCCGGAACTTCCGGTAGGCCTGAAGTCCGAGCCAAAGCCCCATCAGATCGATGCGTTTGCCTGGCTCACAGAGGCCTGGCAGAGGCGGTTACCCGGCGTTCTTCTCGCCGACGATATGGGCCTTGGTAAGACGTTTCAGGCCCTGATGTTTCTGCTCTGGCTGCGGCAGAGTTCTCCGCATCCGAAGCCTGTTCTGATCGTCGCCCCCACTGGTTTGCTGCGTAACTGGCAAGCCGAGCTGGCCCTACACATCGAAGCCGATCTCATGGGGCCGGTAGTAGAGGCGTTTAGCACTAACCTGCGTGACTTTCGCCTCGAAGCCGGGAGCGACATTCGCGGAGGAACCTCGCGACTGGACGTGTCCCAATGGGAAGAGGCCGGCATCGTTCTGACGACCTACGAGACGATGCGCGATTATCACATGAGCTTTGCGCGCATTCCATTCGCGGCCATCGTTTACGACGAAATCCAGAAGCTCAAGAACCCGGCCAGCCAGATGACGCGAGCGGCCAAAGCCCTCAATGGGCGTCTCCAGATCGCCATGACGGGCACTCCGGTCGAGAACAGATTGCAGGATCTCTGGTCAATTGCCGATACGGTCTATCCAGGATTTCTCGGCTCAAGCCGGGAATTTGAGAACAGCTTTCCCGCTCATGATCTTGAGCGCCTGGGCGATCTTCAGCAGCGCCTGATCGAGCGCGAGGAGGACCTGCCGCCTTTTATGCTGCGCCGTATGAAGGATGAGATCCTGACCGGCCTGCCGGAGAAGACGGCGCGCAAATACCCTGTCGAGATGCCACCTACACAGGCACAGGCCTACGACCTTGTGCTCGCCAGAGCACGGGCGCTCAGAGAAAGCGGCGAACAGGGTGCGATGCTTAAAGTGCTGCATATGCTTCGCGGCACGTCGCTCCATCCGTTACCCCCGCGCGGTGTAAATGATATCAATGGCTACATTGAGCAGTCTGCACGCTTGAAAAAGACCTTCGAGATTCTTGAGGAGATAGAACAGCGTGGTGAAAAGGCCCTGCTGTTTTGCGAAGATCTCGAAATGCAGGCATTCCTTGCCATGGCCATTCAGGATCGTTTCTCGCTCGACCGGCGGCCGATGTGTATCAGTGGAAAGGTTGCTGGCCACAAACGACAGGACATGGTCACCACTTTCCAGACTTCGCCTGCACCTTTCGATGTTCTCATACTTTCACCCAAGGCCGGCGGTGTCGGGCTTACGATCACCGCCGCCAACAACGTCATCCATCTTTCCCGCTGGTGGAATCCCGCTGTCGAAGATCAGGCAACGGACCGGGCCTACCGTATCGGCCAGACAAGGCCGGTGACGATCCATATCCCGATGGCTGTTCATCCGGATGAGGCGATTGGACCTTCAAGCTTCGACCAACGGCTCGATGCCCTCATGGAGCGTAAGCGTTCGCTGAGCAGGGGGCTGCTCATGCCGCCCGAAAGTGCGCGCGACGTTGATGACTTGCTTTCGGACGTTCTGGATGGACGAAAAACCGGCAGCGAAGAGGACGCCGAATGTGCTCCCTCTTCTATTCTCTTGTCGTCGGACGCCGAAGCGAGCGATGTCGAAAATGTCGTCCAAGAAGAATCTGAGGCAGAGTCGCAGATCGGCCCTGAGAACACGGCAGACGCTGCGTCTTCTTCACCTGCCCCTGTGCCTCTTCCTACCCCTGTTGCTGTTGAACCCGAGCCCGAACCACCGGTCCAAGTTCCCCAGAGACCTGTCTTGTCGGTCCGCACGCCGGTCGAGGCGGCCGAAGCTCGCACACCCAGTGTTCAGCGTGTGGTTTACGAACAATATGGGCCGCGTGACTGGACGATCTTCGAGCAATTTGTCCGCGAAGCCAGAATCAACCGCCTTGAAATCCAGGACCCCTATTGCTGTGCGGACGAACAGGCTCGCGGAAGGCTACTGAACTTCGTCAATCGGTTCTGTGAGCTCGCAGCGAAGCTTGATGAAGTTCAGATTGTGACCTTCGATGCAGACTCGGTCGATAAACGGATGCCGGAAACCAACGGGGATCAACGGGCCGATCTCGAAAGCCGCTGGAGAAACACGATCGGATCGACTGCGCTGCACCTTGCGCAGCGTTCACGCCGCTCACGAGGCGATTTGCACGACCGCTTTGTAAGAGCGCAACTGGAGAATGGCGACGCTGTCATATGGGATTTGGGACGGGGAATCGACGGAGTTATGAGCGCCAAATGGTCATGTGTCGTCAATGCCTTTCACGACAAGAACTCGGCTGGCATCGGGGTGCGGGGGCATCGCTTACAGTAAAAGTGGGTTTCCTCGCTTGTTTATAAGCTACTGATAAGAGATAGTTATTGAATTAGCATGCAATTCTGCATTCTGATCAGACCAGGGGCAGGGGTAGAGCGACAAAATGGAAGGCCGCGACTTTAAGTCAGAGATTGACGCGGCGCGTGGTGATTCAGCAGCGCTTCGGCAAATTGCGCAGGAGATTCAGGATGCCGGAGCGTCCCGCCTGCTCATGATCAAGGCCATTCAGCTCGCGCGGGCTGCAGACAGTGGGCCACATCCTTTGGGAAAGATCTGCGGCGAGCTCGGTTTACCAAGGCCTGAAGCGGTCCCTCTCTATCGCTACAAGCTCGCGCCGGGCGTGTTCGACAGGATCGAGAAAAAGCTTGTCATCAATCTGGAGTCGGACCTGATTCGGCCCGCTCTCGCCGCTGCATTTGTCGTCTGGGCAGCCGACTGGTTCCGGCGATCATATCAGGGCGGCATGCAGCGATGGAGTGATATCGAAGAAGCGCTTGGGTTGTCTTTACCGCAATCGGAATGGCGTGATCTCGCTGACCGGGGATTTCGCGCGTGGAAAATAGACCCGTTGATTACTGCGCATGGCAACCAGCGCCTCGCCAATCTTGCGCGGCATGGCGGGTTTCCCGCTGCCGCAATTTCCAGCGGGGCAAGCTGGCCCCGCCGCTTCCTTGAGCGAGTGGTCGGCGAGCTTCTTGGCTCGGACGTCCAGGATACCAAGGCCGCCGTGGAGATCTGTGAACGCAACGACTACCTGCTTCCATCGATATGGCGTAGCCAGGAAATGTACGCAATTTGCGGAGAGCTTGCATCCAAAATCGTGGAGTTGCGAGCATTCGTTGACAAGGCGATGCCGGCTGACGGACGCCCTTATTCAGCCCGGCTAGACGACGCATACGCAGACTGGCGGGATGAATTGCCGATGACGCTCGATGGAGCGGCGGCCGGCCTTCTCGATACGCTCCTCGAGGCGAGAACACTTACAGGTACTGGCACCATTCGGGTTGGACGTGTGATGCGTCTTACAGGCAGCGACTGGCGTGAGTGCCTCGACTTCCATCTCAACGGTCGCTGGGAAGACAAGGACGGTAGTCTTGCGATTGATGATAGTGTTCGGGTATTTCTCCAGCCTTCAAGTGAGCTTGCAGACCGCATTTCCGGTCGTCTCGCTTACCTTGAGTTCGAAACCGGCAACTGCTGGATTGCTCGCGCCATGCGAAGCGAGACAGCAATTGAGTATCCGCTCGACCTTGCCGTAGCAGCTGAGTTTCATTCGCGCGGCGAACGGCTGACCCGGGAATTTGTCCTCCCAGGGGGAAAGCCGGTCTCGAATGGATTACGCGTCTTTGAACGCCGCAGCGGAGAAAACGACGACAGCGTATTCGCACTCATCGGGCAGGGATCCGGTGGCTATCGCACAGAAGCGGTCTTCATCGATGTGCCGCGTGACTGGGCCCTTCGCGGCAAAGACAGCAATTCCGAAATTGAACCCGAGGACTTCGCGTTTGCTGCCGATCGCTCGCTTTACCGCTGCGCTGGCCAGATCATCGCCGAAAAGCCGAATGGTGATACATACCTGGTCCGCACAGGTCAGAGCGCGGACAGGAAGGATCGCCTGGCAATCGTTGCTGATGCACCTGCCGGCGTACAAGCGCCGAGTGGTGAGCGGCTGTTGAAGCATCCCTTCCACGCACAAGTGGAAGATGGCGTTTCGCGGCGCACAGGATCCCGCGGGGAAGTGTGCTGGCGTTTCGTTGGAGAGAAATCCTGGCGTGAAGATCTGGCAAGCGCAGGTCCAGGCGCTTGCGAGTTCGCCTGGCTCGACGGTTCGACGAGACACGTGCGTGACCGTGTTACCGCCGTTGTGCTTCCGTGCGAATTCGCGCTGACCCAAAGGATAAATGCATCTCATGCCGTGATCACTCTGGAAGGATGGACCGGGAAGGCCACACTCGGGGATGACGCCCGTGATCTTGAGCATCAGTGGACAGTCCGGATCGATCCGCCTCGCCGCGCGCTGCTTCCACTGCATCTCGTTATGCCACAGGGTTCGGCTCTCGAGCTCAGCGTTCCGTTGCGATCAAAAGAATGGCTCACGGCTTGGGATGGAGAACTGGTGCGGCGGGATGCGGTACTTGGTCTGGCCGATCTGCGCGATACGGTCGCCCGAGCGCCAGCGAGTGCTGTCCTCATGGGGGAAGTTGCTCATCACACCGGAGCATCGCTTGAAACCAGCTGGAAAGTCGACGGCGAGCTGGGCCTCTCGGCACTGCGGAACGACATAGCGGCATTGATGCGACCGCTCGGCATCGATGCGCAGGTCAGGCTCGACTTTCACAACGGCAGCAACGACAACTGGTATGTGACGGAGTTCGGCAATGTCTTGGAGTGGGAGCCCTCGGGAGGGTGGCGACCAAAGACTGGCATTGTTGGCGAAGCTGTGCGGATCTGCGGCCGTTTCTTGGGGGCCCCTGAGAAGGAAATCGATTACGGCGGCTTTGACGGATTAAACGCGGGTTTGGGCGGGCAGCTCATTCAGCTCCCACGCCTGCGTGGGCCATGGCTGATATACCTGCGAGAAGGCTCGCGCGTCCTTACCAGGCCCAAATTCATTGACGATGATCCGGTCCACGATCTTCCTCAGCACAGGCTCGGGCGTGCGATGGCACAGCCACTTCTACTTGCGCGCGAGGAGCTCACCCGCATTGCAAATGATATCATTGCCGACCCTGCCTCACCCGAAGCGATTAAAACTACCAGAGCCGTCATGGATCTGGCCCTTTCACTGAACGGCCTGCCTCCACAGACTTTTGAAATCTTCAGCAAGTTCGATGCCGCTGGCCCTCTCGCGCCCCTGCTTCTCTATCGCTGCGAGGAGCAGCATCTTTCAACGATTCTCGAGCTGTTCGACGGGCTTTGTTCGAGCTGGACACTTCTCCCCATCGAAGTCTGGGACGCGGCCTTCCAGGCGCAGGGCGCCTTTTTGGTAAGCAGGCTTGACGACCCTCAATGGGCATTGGCCAACATCTCAGAGCGCCAGAACGAAATTGCCGCTCGCGCCCCGCAATTGGCGCCGCTGATTTGCCGCGATTATTCGCCGCTCGCGTATGAAGCGGTTCGCAAGCATTTCACGAGCCATACGAGCGAGAGCATCAATACCGGTGCCGCCGGGTTCAATCCCTTCCGCGTTGATTTTGGCCACATGCTACCCAAGGAAAACTTCGTCGAAGGCCTGATGCGGGTCTTCGATGCACCTTTTGCCGCCGCCCTTTCGACTTTTGGTTCTGTCGTTCTCGACAACAAACAGATCCTGACCGTCAAGGACGTCGAACGACGCCACCCTGATTATTTCGCAAAAGCCTATGGCTATGCCCTCTCGGAGCTCAAAAATGGCCGCTAGTGACGTCTCCCAGTTCTCACGATTGTCTCCCATGGAAGTCCACCAGCGGTTGCGAGCTGGCCTGGCTGAAGCGGTCGTTTCCCGGGCGGGCATCCGGCATGAAGGCCTCAACGCATTTCTCAGGCGAAACTTGGCCGGAACAGACCCCAGGCAAGGTGGACTTCTGTCCGAGCAACTTTTTCAAGCGGCCCCAGGCTACGTGTCGTCTGGCAAACGTCCTGACCAATTGGAGGCGCTACTGCATCCGCGCACAATTGATGCGATCAGCCAAACACCGGTCACTGACCTGCGTTTCGATTATGAGGCCTATGCACACCAGCTCAGTACCTGGGAGCTTCTGAGCGCTAAAGATCCGCAATCCGTTTTGGTTTCCAGCGGCACGGGCTCGGGAAAGACTGAATGCTTTCTTGTTCCGATGCTGGATGATCTGGTTCGTGAAGCGGCAACAGAAGGTCCATTGACCGGGGTTCGAGCCTTGATGCTGTATCCGCTCAATGCGCTTATCGCGAGCCAGGAAAAGCGTCTTACGGCCTGGACAAAGCCGCTTCACGGCGATGTCCGGTTTGCTCTCTACAACGGCTTGATGGGAACGGCGCGAAAATCTAATCGCGACAAGGCCGAACACGAGATCCCGCACCAGGTCCTCTACCGCGAAACCCTCCGCGCCAACCCGCCTCCGATCCTCGTCACCAACCAGACGATGCTCGAATATATGACGGTCCGGCGTGAAGATCGCCAAATCCTCGATAAGTCTCAAGGCAAGCTTCGCTGGATCGTCATCGACGAAGCGCACAGCTATATCGGCTCGGCAGCGGCAGAGCTGTCGCTCCTGCTCCGGCGCGTGATGAATGCCTTCGAGGTTAATCCAGATCAGGTGCGATTTGTCGCAACGTCAGCCACGATCGGATCGGCCGATGATGAGAGGGCGCGAGAAGATCTCCAGAGATTTCTTGCTGATATTGCCGGAGTTCCGCTCGACCGCGCGCATGTTGTGGTGGGTAAACCTCAACCGGTCGACCTATCAAAGGTCCTGACTGCGTCCGATGATCCCGCCGCTCAGTCTATTGCCGAGAAGCTCGAGCGAGAACCGCAAACTCTTGCTTCACTCAGAACCCTCGCCCCGAACGCAGGGCAGGTCCTCCTCGACTTGTCCGCGCACAATGCAGCAGAGGCAAAGCCTGTCCTGCCGATGCGCGCGCACAGTTTTACGCGGGCAATTCCCGGTCTCTGGACATGCATCAATCCCGATTGCTCTGGTGAAGCGCGGCCAAAGGACTGGCCGTTTGGCACTGTCCTGTTCGAGCAGCGGACTCAATGTCCGCATTGCCAGTCATTGGTGTTTGAGATCCAGAATTGCCTTGATTGCGGCGAACCCTATCTGCCTGCCGATGACATGGGTGACCGAATTCTTCCGCGTGGAAGCGATCACGATGCCGACGAATTTCGTGAGGACAGCTACCGGGAGCAGGATCATGATGATGCTGATGACGATGATGAGGCAAGGCACGAGGGAGTTGGTCATCCGCGGTTGATAGCCATCAATCCGAAATCCGATGCGAATGCCACGGGCTTCGACGTTAAAAGCGGCGAATACACCGAGCAGGCTGGCCAATTCCATCTAACGCAATTGGATGAAGGGCGCTGCCCCTCCTGTCTTGGAAACAAACGTCGCGGGCGGCCTGCGGTTTTTCCCTTCCGCTTTGGCACCCCTTTTCTCACCCAGAACGCCGCCCCGATCCTCCTGGAAGGTGTTTCACCGCATCAAGCAGAACATGCGCTGCCATTCGATGGCCGTCAGCTGATCAGCTTTTCCGACAGCAGGCAGGGAACCGCGCGTTTTGCTGCGAATATCGAAACCAATGGCGAGCGAGGTTTTGTCCGCGGCTTTATCTACCATGCCGTTCAGAAGGCTGCTCATGGCGGTGATCTTACCGAAGAGCGAAGAGCCGAGCTGCTCAAGAAGAGGGCGGCTTTGGCGGGCCTTGTGACCGATATGCCGGCCTTTAAGGACGATATTGCGAAGATTGATGCCGAGCTCGGTGGCACCGGCGCTGCAGGAGTACGTTGGCAAGACCTCGTGCCTGCGCTCGCCGCCGAGCCCGCCCTTGGCATGATGGCGAAAGTCTGGGATCTGGACCGCAGCGAGCGCTTCCATAATGACCGCGAGGCGCTCGCCCGCTTCATGCTTTTGCGCGAACTCGCCCGCCGTCCCCGCAATGCCAATGCAATGGAAACGCTTGGGCTTGCGCGGCTGCGCTTCCCGGACATCGAGAGAATTGGTCAGGACAAGCTACCGGCGATCGTGAGCGAGAAGGGCTACTCGATCGAGCACTGGCGCGATTTCCTTTATTACATGGTCGATTATCTGCGCGGCCAATTCGCCCTAGACGTTGATCACGGCGACGCGCGCTGGATGCCGGGACGGGCTCGGCCGCGTAACGTGATCGGACCCGATCAGCCACCAGGTGAAAAGCGCGACGCTTCCTGGCCGACCGTCAATTCGAAAGGGCGGCAGCCCGATAGCAGTCTCATTGTGGCCGCAGCTCTGAGCCTTGACCTCTCTTCTGATCGCGGCCGTCATGAAATTAATCAGGTCATGCGCGCAGCCTGGGATCAGCTAGCCCCACTCCTCTCCGGGGTTGGCGGGACTTACAGCCTGCGCCTTGAAAAGACGGCCGAGATTGAGGCTGTGAGCAAGGCCTGGCGATGCCCGCTTACCCGCCGAATTTTACCGCGACTGGTTTTTGGAAGATCGCCCAATCTCGTCAGCGCGGGGAAGGTGTTTGCGAGCCAGCCTGCTAACGAAGTGCAGCTCCCGCGCCTTCCGCAAACAAGACCACTTTCGACAGGAGAGCGGGAGGAAATAACGGCCTGGCTTGACGCCAACGAACAAGTAACGACCCTTCGCGAGCGCGGCATCTGGATGAACTGGCACGATCAGGCAGCGCTCGCGACGCCGTATCTGCGAGCCGAAGAGCACAGCGCGCAGCAGCCGCCTCAACGGCTGCGCGAATTTGAGGAGCAGTTCAAAGTAGGCGACATCAACCTCTTGGCTTGTTCGACTACAATGGAAATGGGCGTCGATATCGGCTCGATTGAAGCCGTGCTCATGACCAACGTTCCTCCCTCGATCGCCAACTATAACCAGCGGGCCGGCCGTGCGGGCCGCCGCGGACAGGGCTTCTCTACCAGCCTGACGATCGCCCGGAATACACCGCTCGATCTCGAAACCTTTGCCGATCCGGCAGGCTATCTGCGGCGCAAGCTAGCCTCTCCGCGCGTATCGCTTGATTCTGACCGGATCGCACAGCGTCACGCCAACGCTTACCTGCTCGCGGAGTGGTTTCGCGAAGTCGACGGTGAATTCGCCAAGACAAAAACTGGCGATTTTTTTGGCTGCCGCTCGGACCTCCGTCCATTTGAAGGCCGCGCTCCGGTTGACGCCTTCTGCGAGTGGCTTGAGCTTCCGGCGACAACTCCGGCCACGAAAAATGGGCTCAAGCGTCTCCTCAAGGGAACTGGCCTCGAGTACGATACTGAGATCAGAAAACACACGGCGGAAATGTTCGCCAATGAAACTGGGAACTTCCGGCGCACGTGGCAGCGCCTCAAGGAGGATGGGGACGCGCTCGAAGGTCCGGCGAAGAAGGCGATAGAGTTCCAGGCCCGGCGCCTCTGCAAAGAGTTCCTTTTAAAGGAACTTGCCAATCGTTCGCTTATTCCAGGCAGCGGCTTCCCGACGTCAGTCGTCCCGTTCGACACCCTCTGTGCAGAAACCCAAAAGGCGCAGGAGCGCAATCGATCAGACGATGAAGGCGCCCGCGACCGGCGCTATGAATGCCCGACACGAAATGCCGACATAGCTATTCGCGAGTATGCCCCAGGGGCCGAGGTTGTCGTCGACGGCTTGGTCTGGAAGTCAGCCGGGGTCACTCTTAATTGGCTGAGCCCGATCGATAGCGGTCATCGCGAGCCCCAGAACCTACGCTGGGCCTGGTGGTGTGATCATTGTGGCGGCGCAGGAAGTGATCACCAGATGCCCGATCACTGTGATCATTGCGGCGAACAGACAATCAACATCGAGCAGTTTCTGGAACCTGCAGGATTCCGCGTGGACTGGAATGCGCAGCCTCACGCCGATACCGATCAGGCGGTTTATATCGAACCAAAGTCTCCCAAGGTCAGCGTGGGCGATGCTCTCTGGCAGCCTTTGTTGCAGCCCGAAAGTGGCCGGATCCGCGCTTCACACGAAGGGTATATCTATCACCATTCGCGCGGGCCTAAAGACAGGGGCTACGAGATTTGCCTCGAATGCGGACGGGCCGGGGATGCGGGGACTGATGCTCTTAAAGACCACAGGCCGCTGACCCCCAGAAACAAGAAAGCGATGGATCGCTGCCCCGGCAACGACGAGGGCTATGCGATAACGGGGGCCCTCGCTTTGGGTCACGAAGTCCTCACCGACGTTATCGAGGTCCAGTTGCCAGGCCTGGAAAGCGATGGCGCGGCCTGGGCTTTTGGCGCAGCGCTGCGCGAGGGTCTTGTGCGCTGGCTAGGGATTGAGCCTAGGGAACTGGGAATCGCGGTGGCAGCCAGAGATGGTAAGCTTGGCCGCAGAGTCCCATCGGTTTACCTGTTCGATGAAGCGTCCGGCGGTGCAGGATATGCTCCGAGGCTTCTTGACGATATCTATCACGTCTTCGAGCGAGCGGCTCAAGTCCTCGATTGCCCGAATGAGTGTGAGATGGGCTGTTCTGCCTGCGTGCTTTCTGCCGATCTCTACAAGCAACAGGGTAAACTCGACAGGCGTGCTGCACTCGTTGCAGTCCAGGCCTTCCTTGAGACGAATGCCGAACTGCCAGAGGAAGATCGGGCTGTTGCAGATGCAAGGCCCATCAATGATGCGGCAAACACGCTTCTGCTGAAAGCAGGCGGCGGAGACATCATCTCGATCTTCTTGCCGTCGTCGTTCGATCTGGCTGAGCTGACATCAACCAAGATGCGGTCTTTCTTCTCGGCAGCCTCGGCACGGGGATTGCCTGTCACGCTGGTGCTCGATGCGAAGTCGTTTGAAAACCTGGAAGAAGTTGAGCGGAGATTCCTGCGCGATGCTTCGGTGCGCTTCGAGTTCGAACTTGGTCTTGCAAGCGCACAAATCGGTCGCTTCGATAGCGTACGCCTCGCTGAGCTGAAATCGAACGACCGTGTGACAGGGTTCTTCTCGCGCGACGCTAACGCTGCTCAGCCAGGTGAACTCTGGGGCGTCGGCGCAACGCATGCAGTGGTTGCCGGTGCTCTGGATAGCCATACTGTCTTCGAACCAATCAACCCAGAGGATCTGGAACGTCAGGTTGCGGCGGGGGATCAGGTGGAGCTGATGCAAGGGTTTGGCCAGTGCCCTGTCGGCCAGTTTGGCAAACGCTTCGGATCGAAGCTGAAACAACAAATGGAGGCGGCTGGTGCCTGGAAGCCTGGCAGCCTTGTGCGGATCACCTATACCGACCGCTATCTCAACGCACCTCTTCCCATGCTCTTGTTCCTGCGGACCTGTGAAGCCCTGTCTGTCGACCTGAAGTCAGAAGTTCCGGTCGAAGTCGATATCGTGGTCCAACCGCTGAAGAAGGATCGGTCCCCTCATCGGACCTTTCATGACTGGGAGTATGAAGACGACCGGGCAGATGTTGCCGAGCTACTGGGCGAAAAGTTTGGCCTCGATGTCGATCTTCAGGTCACGGAAAATTCGGATCACGGCCGCAAGCTTGAGCTTGAATACGCCGATGGCGACAAGGTGCTCGTGCTGCTCGACCAGGGATTTGGATACTTTCGCGTAGCCGGCAGCCCGCCTCGCCACGATTTCCGTGCAGCACCGGCGGTTCAGGCCAGCACACTGTTGCGCTCGACATCTGCGGTTTCCGGGGTAGGCGAGAGCTATTTTGCTGTGAAGAGAGATCCGAAGTGAACCTTGATCGTCTCATCGCGTCTTTCGCATCATCCAAGTTTTTTGGCGACGGCATTTGGAGCTTTCGGCCTAATTTACTGCTTCAGGCACCAGACCTTCATTTTAGGAGCCAAGCAGGGCAGAGGGTTAGATCGTGCAGAAAAACGTGAAATTGAGTTAGAGATATTCGGTCAATTCGCGAGCGTTTACGTTTAGGACCCAATCAGAAAGAAACCTGAGCATTGAACACACAGACTTCGGCAACAGCAAAGGCCAACAACACTCACACGTCGCTCGCCGATTTCATTTGGAAAAATGCGGATGATCTTTGGGGCAATTTCAAACACGTCGATTTTGGCAAGATCATTCTGCCCTTCACTCTTCTGCGCCGTCTGGAATGCGTTCTCGAGCCTACTCGAGAAGAGGCCGCCAAAATGCACAAAATGGCTGTCGAAAACGGGCTCGATATCGACGTCATCCTTCGTCAGGCAACCGGCTACCCCTTCTACAACTCCTCGAGCTATAGCCTTGAAACTCTAGGATCCGGCCGCACCCGGCAAAACCTTGAAGATTATATCGCAAAGTTTTCCGGCAATGCCCGCGTAATTTTCGAACAATTCGATTTCATCAACACAATCAGTCAGATGGACAAGAAGGGCGTTCTCTACAAGATCTGCCAGAACTTCGCTGCCATCGACCTGCATCCCGACGCGGTCCCCGAACGGACCATGTCCAACGTTTATGAACACCTAATCCGTCGGTTCGGGGCCGAGGTCAACGAAGCGGCCGAGGATTTCATGACGCCCCGTGACGTTGTGCACTTGGGCATCGAGCTCTTGCTCGAGCCTGATGACCAGATGTTCATCGACAACCCCGGGATCATTCGCACGCTCTATGACCCCACGATCGGCACCGGCGGCTTTGTCTCGGACGGCATGGAGCACGTGCAATCATTACAAGATCGCTATGGCACGGCCCCGACGCTTGTTCCCTACGGCCAGGAGCTGGAGTCCGAAACCCACGCTGTTTGCCTTGCAAGCATGCTTTTGAAGACGCTCAAGTCTGACCCCGGCCGCGATCTGTCGCAGAACATCAAGCTTGGCAGCACACTGTCGGCCGACAAGTTTCGGCACGATAAATTTCATTATTGCGTCTCCAATCCACCCTTCGGCAAGAAGTGGGAATTGGACCAGGCTGAAGTCGTGCGCGAACACCGCGACCAGAAATTTGAAGGGCGCTTTGGCCCCAAGCTGCCGCGCGTGTCGGATGGCTCGATGCTGTTCCTCTTGCACCTCCTCAGCAAGCTTGAGGACCCTGAAAAGGGTGGCGGGCGCGCGGCGATCGTGCTGTCGGGTTCTCCTCTCTTCAACGGAAACGCCGGTCAGGGTGAGTCTGAAATCCG
The DNA here is from genome assembly GCF_009827615.1 of Allopontixanthobacter confluentis. GTDB lineage: Bacteria > Pseudomonadota > Alphaproteobacteria > Sphingomonadales > Sphingomonadaceae > Allopontixanthobacter > Allopontixanthobacter confluentis. The sequence goes on along the minus strand of NZ_WTYU01000002.1, from coordinate 1,064,386 downwards.
CCGCCACCTGCTTGAGCAGGACGTGGTGGAGGCCATCATCGCACTGCCGACCGAAATCTTCTTCCGGACCGGCATCGGCACCTACATTTGGGTCCTGTCCAACCGTAAACCCGAAGCGCGGCGCGGCAAGGTTCAACTGATCGACGCGACCGGGATGTATGAGCCGCTCCGCAAGAGCGAGGGCAACAAGCGGCGCAAGATCGGCGAGGACCAAATCCGCGATATCGTGCAGCTCTATGCCGACTTTGAGCCAACGGAAAAGGGTTTGATCCTCGACGCACAGGACTTCGGCTACCGCCGCATTAAGGTGCTCCGGCCCTTGCGCCACAAGATCGTCGTGTCAGACGCGGGGTTTGAGACGCTGGTCGAACACAAGGCTTGGGAGAAGCGCACCGATGATCAGCGGCAACGCTGGCGCGACCTGTTGTCGAAGCACATGGGCACCGACCATGACTGGCACTGGATCGAAAGCTTCGTTAAAGCCGCCGCGAAAAAGGACGCTGGGCTCGGAAAAGCCGAGGTTGCGTTGATCAAGGCGTTTCAAAAAGCCTTTGGCGTGCGCGACGAAAATTTGGACCCGGTCAAGGACAAGAAGGGCAACCTGATCCCCGATGATGACCTGACGGATTACGAAAACGTGCCGATGGGCACCGATATCCATGACTACCTCGCTACCGAGGTCACGCCCCATGCCCATGACGCCTATATCGACGAAACTTACGTTGACGAAACCGATGGCGACATCGGGATTGTCGGCTACGAAATTAACTTCAACCGCTATTTCTATGAATACGTGCCGCCGCGCGATCTGGGCGAAATCGATGCAGAGTTGAAGGCTATCGAGGCCTCCATCGCTGAAGTTTTGGCTGAGGTGACGGAATGAGATCCTTCGGAGCCATTAAGTCAATTCCTGAAACTGTCGTTACCGAAGGCTGGTCACTCAAGCCGCTGAAGCAAATCGTTCGCAAAATTTCGAAAAAGACCAAGAACAAGACGAACGTCGTTGCGCTAGAAAATATTGAGAGTTGGACAGGGAAGCTTGTACCGACTGACACGGATTTTGACGGCGACGGCATCAGCTTCAAAGAGGGTGACATTCTTTTTGGAAAATTGCGCCCTTACCTCGCCAAGGCATACCTAGCGCGTTCGGACGGTGAAGCTATTGGCGATCTTTGGGTTCTTCGCCCGAACGATTCCTCTGAGCCTCGGTTTGTAGCTTACCAACTCCTGTCGCAGGTATTTATCGAGACTCTGAATGCTTCCACAAACGGGGCCAAAATGCCTCGTGCGGAGTGGGCGTTTGCAGGAGCTCTCACCTCCCCGGCTCCTGCGAAAAGCGTTCAAACAACCATCGCCGACTATCTCGACCGTGAAACCGGACAGATTGATGGGTTAATCGAGAAAAAGACGGGCTTCATCGCGCTGCTCAAGGAAAAGTGCGCAGCCGTCATCGATCACGCCGTTACAAAGGGCATCGACCGAAACGTCGAAATGAAACCCTCTGGGGTGGAATGGCTTGGCGATATTCCAGCCCATTGGGAGGCGCCTCGCATCGCTACGCTGTTTCGCGAAGCTTTCCGAAAGCCAGACCCGGATTTGCCGGTACTTTCGGTATCGATTCACAACGGCGTCTCAGACGGCGAGCTCTCTGATGAAGAACGTGACCGCAAAGTCGCGCTGAGCGAGGATCGCACGAAATACCAGGGCGTTGAACCCGGCGATCTCGTCTATAATATGATGCGCGCTTGGCAGGGCGCATTTGGTGCCGTGGCTGTATCAGGGCTGGTTAGCCCAGCCTATGTTGTCGCACTACCAATTGCTGAATTCAGAACCAAGTTTCTGGAGCACCTATTGCATACGAATAGCGCGGCTGAGGAGATCCGGAGATATTCCCGAGGAATCGCCGATTTTCGTATGCGGCTTTACTGGGAGTACTTTCGCGATATCCGCGTTTGCCTGCCCCCGCTACCGGAGCAGGATGCAATCCTTAGGCAGATTGACCGCGAAACAGCACGTATCGAAGATTTGATTGATAAAACAAAGCACTCGATCGCGCTTCTGAAGGAAAAACGTGCGGCACTTATTACGGCTGCTGTAACCGGTAAGATTGATGTGAGAGCCGCAGCATGAGCGATTTGCACCACGAAAAACACCTTGAGGCGTATGTCGTCAAGAAACTGACGGAACAGGGCTGGCTGCTTGGCGACACTAAAGGCTTTCATCTGGATGCCGCCGTCTACACCGAAGATCTGGAAGCTTGGATCAAAGAAACTCAAGGCACCAAATGGGACAAGCTCGTAGCGCTAAACGGCGAGCGCGCCCGCGAAACGCTGCTCTCGCGTCTTGATGTAGCCTTAGAGAAGCATGGCACCATTCAGGTGCTACGACGTGGCTTCGCCATCGCGGGCTGCGGTCAAATCGACATGTCCGAGGCCGCGCCCGAAGATCAGCGCAACGAGACGATCCTTGAGCGCTACGCCGCCAACCGTCTACGCGTCGTGCCTCAACTCAAATACCACCCCGGCCGCGAGCTGGCGATCGATCTGGGCCTCTTCATCAACGGGCTGCCTGTTGCGACGGTCGAGCTCAAGACCGACTTCACCCAATCGGCCGAAAGCGCGCGCGAGCAATACAAACGCGATCGCCTGCCCGAGGACCCCGCGACCGGGCGGAAACACCCGCTGCTGACCTTCAAGCGCGGTGCCATCGTGCATTTTGCGATGTCCGACAGTGAAATTTGGATGGCCACAAAACTGGCCGGCGAGAATACCTATTTCCTTCCCTTCAACCGCGGCCATGACGGCAAAGGCGGCAACCCGCCGCGTGATGACGGCGAATACCCCGTCGCCTATTTTTGGGAGGAGATTTGCCAGCGGGACGCATTCCTGAAGATCTTCAACAGCTTCGTCTATGTCGAAAAGAAGGATGTGGTGGATCTGAAGGGCAATTGGTCGGCCAAGGAAACGCTTATCTTCCCGCGTTTCCACCAGCACGACGCGGTCTCCAAGATGATCGCGGATGCCAAAGAGAAAGGCCCAGGGTATGCCTATCTGTGCGAACACAGTGCTGGTTCGGGCAAGACGTCGACGATTGCCTGGACGGCCCACGACCTGACCAAGCTGCGCTATGACGACGGTAAGGCCATCTTTGATACCGTGATCATCGTGACAGACCGGACCGTGTTGGATGGTCAGCTGCAAGATGCCGTTCAGCAGATCGACCACCGCAAGGGCATGATCGCTGCGATTGACCGCGAGACGAGTTCCAAAACGAAAACGGCGCAGTTGGCGGAGGCTATCTTAAAAGGTGTTCCGATCATCGTGGTAACGCTTCAGACATTCCCGCATGCAATGGAAGCGATCCTGACCGAAACCTCGTTGAAGGACCGTAGCTTTGCCGTGATCATCGATGAGGCGCACACCTCCCAAACAGGCAGTACCGCTTCGAAACTTCAGGCAACTCTCGCGCTTTCGTCGGCCAAAGACACCGCAAACATGACGGTCGAAGAACTTTTGACCGAGATCCAAAAGAGCCGCGCCCGACCAAAGAACCTGTCGCACTTCGCGTTCACTGCGACACCAAAACACTCGACCTTGATGTTGTTTGGAAGGCCGGAAGACCCGTCCCGTCCAGCAGGCCCGGACAACCTGCCGCGTGCCTTCCATAAATACGAGATGCGTCAGGCAATCGACGAGGGTTTCATCCTCGACGTGCTCAAGGGCTATGTGTCGTATAAGACCGCCTTCAATCTTGGAAAAGAACTGGAAGACAAAAAGCGCGTGGATGGCAAGTCTGCCAAGCGGGCGCTTGCCAAATGGATGAGTCTACATCCTACGAACGTCACCCAGAAGGTGCAGTTCATCATGGAACACTTTCGGCACAACGTGTCGTCTCTCCTCGACGGAAAGGCGAAGGCAATGGTTGTGACGAGCTCTCGTGCGGCGGCTGTTCGCTACAAGAAAGCCTTCGATGCGTTTGTTGCGGCCAATCCTCAGTACAAAGACGTTCGTGCGTTGGTCGCATTTTCAGGAAAGCTCAGTGGTAAGGATGTCATGCACTCCGATGACGCGCAGATTTCAGGCGATCTGTTCGTTTGTGACGACGACGCGGAATTTACCGAGAGCAACATGAATACCGGCGTTGCAGTCAAAGACCTTCGGATCGCATTTGATCGGCCGGAATTCAGAGTGATGTTGGTCGCCAACAAGTTCCAGACGGGGTTCGACCAGCCGAAGCTCGTCGCCATGTATGTCGACAAAAAGATCGCGAATGAAGTCGAAATCGTTCAAACGCTGTCGCGCCTAAATCGTACCTTCCCTGGCAAGGAAGAGACCTTTATTGTCGACTTTGTCAACGACCCGGAAGCGATCCGCGCCGCCTTCAAGAAATACGATTCTGGCGCGCAGATCACGGAGGTTCAAGACCCGAACGTTGTCTACGACATGAAGGATGGCCTTGACCAACAAGGCATCTACTCGGACGAAGACATCGAGGCGTTCAAGGTCGCGCGTTTCGAAACCGCCAAGACTTTCGACATTGTCAAAGGCGACCACCACAAGGCGATGTTCGCAGCCACCCAAAAACCGACAGACCTGTTTAACGCTCGCCTAAAGGCCCTCCGCGACGAAGCCGCGCGGTGTGAAATTGAATACCTGAAGGCAACCGAGACAGGAGACGATGCCACTGCAAAAAAGGCCGAGCATGAAAGGATGCAGGTAGAAGAAAGCATCGGTCGGATGCTGGAATTTAAGTCTGGGCTGTCCAGGTTCTCCAGGACTTACACCTACATTGCGCAATTGCTGGATCTGGGAGACCCCAGCATGGAGAACTTTGCCGCTTTCACCAAACTTCTGGCAAACCGCCTTAATGGCATACCTCCCGAGCACGTCGACCTTAGAGGCATTGCCCTGACGGGGTACGATATCAAAAGGAACGATGACCAGGGCAGCGACGGCGATGACCCAGATCCAAATTTGAATCCCACAGGATCCGGCGGCTCAAATGCGCCAGGGAAGCTTCCTGTGTATCTTCAGGAGCTTATAGAACGATTGAACGGTATCTTTGGTGAAGCTGCTCCGATCCAGGATCAAGCAACTTTCGTAAACCAAATCGTTTCGATAACCCGTGAAAACAGCATCGTGAGAGCGCAGGTGCAGAAAAACTCCAAAGACCAGGCCCTGAAAGGAAGCCTTCCAGGAGCGGTCCAGGGAGCGGTAGTGCGTGCGATGGGTTCAAACAACGCGCTGGCCACGCATCTCCTTAAAGAAGACAAGCAAAGCCTTGGTATACTTACTAACCTTATTTACGACCTGATCAAACAGGGGAAAGACATCGATCTTGGTGACCTCGATGCTGCATGAATCGCATGAAAACAAAGCCAAAATTATCAGCGGCATTATAGCGGTTGAAGTCCGGGGGAGATGCAGCGTGATTTGGAAACTTAGGAGCACCAAATGAAGATTTCAGTTGCCCTCGATAAGATCGATGAAAGGCAGCTTTTCGTACCTGCATTTCAGCGGGAATATGTCTGGAAGCGCGATGACGCAAAGCAACTGATCGACTCCCTGATCAAAGAATATCCAACTGGCACAATGCTTACATGGGAGACGAATACCCCGCCTGAGCTCAAGGGGCCCCACAAATACGATGAGAAGCAAGGTGCGGTTCGTATCTTGCTCGACGGTCAGCAACGCCTGACCACGCTTTACATGCTGATCAGAGGTGAATTGCCACCCTATTACACAGCTCCCGAGATTTTGAACGATACGCGCGGTCTCTACGTCAACCTCGAGAACCTTGAGCTGGAATATTACAAAAAGCTCAAGATGGAGAATGATCCTCGCTGGCAGAATTTGACGGCCATTTTCAAGGATGAAGTGTGGGATCAGGACGTATTCAAGAAGCTCGAAGAGCGCGGCGTTGAAGTCGACAAAGATGCCGCCCGACACATTTCCGGCAACATCAGGAAAGTTGAGCGGATCCTTGATCGAGAATTTCCCGAACAAACGATCCCGATCAAAGCGTCCATCCGCGAAGCGATCGACATTTTCTACAAGGTCAATGCTAGCGGCGTTTCGCTGACCGAAGCTGAACTCGCGCTCGCCCAGATTTCGGGTTACTGGCCGCAGGCACGAGACACTTTTAAGGCCAAGCTGGCCGAATTGGAAAAGCGCGGGTTTGTCTTCAAGCTCGATTTCGTAATCTACGCTTTGCTGGCTTGCCTATACGCATCGGGCTCGAACATGCGGCTGCTGCATGATCAAGGCAATGATACACCAATCAGAAAGGCCTGGGAAAAGCTGGAAAGCCAGACTTTGGATTATGTGGCTAATCTCATGCAATCGCATGCGTATGTGGACCACACAGACGAGATCAACTCGATCTATGCTTTGATCCCGATCATTGCGTATTGCTATCAGCAGGATGAGCACCTTAGCGATCTACAAATCAAGAAGGTCGTGAAGTGGTTTTATTACTCTCAAATTCGGACGCGTTATGTCAGCCAGCTTCCTCAGAAGTTGGATCGCGACCTTCGCATCGTGCGGGACGCTGACCATCCGTTCGATGAACTCCTGCAAGTCATCAAAGATGAAAGGTCTCTGGAAATTATTCCGGACGAATTTGTGGGGAGGACGATAACGCACCCGCTGTTCCCTATGATGCGATGGTACTTCAAGAGCAAGGAAGCGACCTGCTTTACAACTGGGGTCAAGCTTCGCCAATCAATGGGAAAGAAGTACGCGCTTGAAAAGGATCATATTTTCCCGTTTTCGAAGCTTAAGGCAGCCGGTTTTGGGATGGGTAATCGGATCAAGTATTCCTTGGCTCAGGAGATTACGAACAGGGCAATTCTGACTGCAATTGCCAACAGATCGAAGAGCGCGACAAATGCCGAGGATTACCTCAGCGAAGTCAATGCTAAGAACCCTGATGCGCTGGCAAAACAGTGCATTCCGGACGATCCCGAGCTCTGGAAACTCGAAAACTATGAGCTGTTCCTAGACGCTCGGCGCAAGCAGCTAGCGGATGGACTGAATGCGTTTCTCACTTCGATAACCGAAACAGAAAAGAGCGAGGCGCCGATCACCCTCGCCGAAATGATCGCCGAAGGCGAAAGCGAAGAACTTGAATTCAAGCAAACCCTTCGTTGGGATGTGAAAGAGTCGAAGGTCAATAAGGGCCTGGAAGCGGTTGTTAGCAAAACGGTAGCGGCTTTTGCCAACAGCTATGAAGGCGGCACCCTTTTGATTGGGGTTTCCGATGACGGAGAGGCGCTCGGATTAGAGCGAGACTATGTGGCCCTGGGGGATGCGGATAAGGACAGGTTTGAGCTGCATTTGAGAAACTTGTTTTCGGAAGCGCTTGGGCAGAATGTCACAGCATCGAAATTGAAGATCAGCTTCCCAGAAATCGAAGGCGTTGAAATCTGCAAAATCGATGTACGGCCAGCCGATGCTGCTGTTGTCCTCACGGTCGCTGATAAGAACGGGCTCAAGTCCGAGAAACTCTATGTTAGAAGTGGCAATTCATCTCCGGAAATGCCCATGAGCGAGGTACAGGCGTTTTTGAACAAGCGATTTGCGTCCAAGACTGTTGGCTAACTGAACAATCGAAGCTCATGGCCTAGTCGTGCCTTCAAGCTCAATTCACCTGTAATTTCTTGAATGTAATTGCCGGTATGACAACCCTAAAGGGACCTGAATCCGTTACGAGCCTGCTCTGCCATACTCTTGGACACGCCCGCTTCACGGGTCACGGCAGTCCAGCCAAGGATTGCAGATTGTATGTCTGAAATGATGGCTTTGGTTTCGGCAGGTTTGAGATCTGCGAACCTACCGAAGGCGATCAGGTCGTCCAAATCGAATTGATCGGTCTTGCCTGACAGCGACATCTGGTGCTCGTTTGTCCAGTCTCCGTTGGGATTGTAGGCATAGACGACATCGAAGGCGGGCGAGAGGCTCCAGCGGCCTGAGCTGTCCATTAGAAAAGCAATGTTCTTGGTGTGATCGTCCTGGTTGCGGATGAAAACATTGAACAGAGCGCGTCGTACCTGCTCTTTAATAGCTTCACGCCCAAGCCCGAGCATTCGGATGGTCTCGATCGCCTGTTCGTAGCTATAGGCCCGGGCCTGATTGAAATCGAAGTGCCGCATCGCGCAAAGCGACTGCATATGGAGTTTCTTGCCGTCGACCGTGCGGTCAAACCGCTGCGTCATGAAGTGCGCTCGCCCTCCTTCTTCATGTAGCCGAGACCGGGCCATGGCGACACCAGCTTCTTTGGCTAGCAGATAGCAGGCGTATTCGAGGCGGCCGAAGCCCATGGGATCGGCAAGCTCCTTATCGGCATTGCCTGACACACCGTCGAACTTGACCAGCCACTGAGTGTAGCCGGGGCCTGCTGTGAGTTGCCCGGAGTGGAATTGCCCGGTCTCTTCATTCCAGGCGAGAACAGCCTTGGCGCGCGCGCCACCCGCGGATGTTCCGACGCGCAGGATTTCCTGAAGCGCATGATGATCATCGTCGCCCTGCAGGACGCCGGTGAGTTCTTCCCGTGCTGCAAGCACACGATTGGCCAGCTCGACAAGCGGAGCGATGTCAACGGGCCCGCCCTGTTCGCGGCGTTCGCCTGTCGATGGTTCAAACTCGAGCGCGCCCATGCCTCTGCGACCGGTGTAGCAGAGGCGTTCAACGGGATTGAAGCTGTCGGTCGTTCGGCCCTGTTCTGCGAGCCAGCGATTGATGAGGGCGTGGCCGAACTTGTCTGGCAGGCTGTCGGCCAGCATTCCCGGTAGACCCTTGAAGGTGTCATGGTTCAGTGCGGGGAAATCGTAGACGCCGCTGCGCAGCGGCATGGTGAGCGGGGCGACCTCGATACCGCTGCGGGTGAATTCCGGAGTGTATTCGAAGACCCCGACATCGCGGTCCTCATCCCACAGCACGGCACCGATCTGCCGGCCCCAAAGATTAACGACTGCGCGGCTCATGGGGCCTCGTCACCCCAACTCCATTCCTCACTGGGCGCACTTTCGGAAGACTTCCGCACTCGTTGCCGTGCCTTGCCCGTGTCTGACCGTGGGTCGAGCGGGCTCAGCTTAGCATCGGGCACGATATCCAGCAGACGATCCTCGATATCGAGCGCACGCAGAATTCTGGCAAGACTGTCGATCGTCCCGCCATTGCCGGCTTCCAGCCGAGTGAGCGTTGAACGGGAGATGCCTGCCATCTCCGCAAGCTCGGCCTGTTTGAAATTGCGTGATATACGGTAGGCTTCGATCTGCTGGCCGAGGTCGGACAGCAGCACTGAGAGCGGACGTAAGTCTGGCGAGTCATAATGCGTCATCATCGAGACATTATCTCCAATATGGAGGTTTGTGTAGCAATTTTGCGTCTTTACGTTTCCGTGTATAATGTGTCAATATCGAAGCATAATAGGCGTTGCGGCAGTTAATGCGTCATAATCGATACGTTATGGATAAGGCAAGGAGTGGCAGATATGAATGACCACAAAGATCAGAAGGAAAAAGACTGGGAGGGCCTTCGAGAGATAGATCGTGCCATCTCCGAAAACCGTCTCACGGCCTATTCGTGGAAGAAGGCTTGGGCTGATCCATGGGGACGTGCGAAGATCATCACGGCACTAGCATTACTTGCGGCATTTGTGATCTTTGTCATCGTCTACGATCTCGTGCTTTGACGAGCTACCACTCCTTCACATCATCAGCCGCTTCCTCGCTTGCGCCCGTCGCGCCTTGCGTTTGGCGGTCGAGATAGCCTCCCACGGTTCCAATCCGTGCTTGACCCCGTTGGCGGGCCCGCTCGACTTCATCCGCGATCCCTGACCGATCGGGCGCGTCGGGCATGGCGGGTCCACCCGCAGACCCCACGGCTCCTCTTGCGCGCACTTGCCCCGCACTTCCGATATCAGGGCGGTGAACAGGCGAGAATGCCGGCAGCGAGAGATCGCCTTCGATGTCCTCCTGCAACTGATCAGCGTAGCTTTCGACAAACCGTGACTGCAGCTGCTGGCCGCGTGAGCTCATCTGGAACTCGATGTCATCAAAACGCACTGGTCCATAATAGTCGCGGTTGGCTTCGATCTCGGCCATGCCCCAGTCGCGATAGGCCTGGCTCAGGTTGAGCGTTCCCGCAGCGCTGTTAGCCTCATACCAGCCCGCCTGGGTCTCGAGGCGGCTGGCCATCTCTTCAGCGCGGCGAGCCTCGCGCGTGTAGCTTTCTGCCTCGGTCAGCGATCGGGTGAGCCCAGACGAGCTGGTCGAGACCTGTGATACCGAGCTCGTGCTCGTCTCACGCAGGAAGCCCTCGCGAGTGTTCGACCAGTTGCGACTGTCGGAAAGCTGGCGCAGCGATCCCGTAATCCTGCTACGATCTTCCGAGGCGATCCCGATATCGCTGTCGGTCCACGACTGGTTGCGACCGCCTCTTGCTTTACCTCCGAGAGTTACTGGCCCCAAATCGCCTCCTACACCAGCAGATGCTTCTCCATTCAAGAACCATGACACGGTGATGTCGTCGGAAGCCCGCCGCGACAAGCCAAACTGTTGCTGGAGCGCTCTCGATGCGTTGTCGACTTCGCTGAAGGCCGTTCCAACGCTGTCGTTCGTCCCGACCCCGCTGACAGTCTCGGAGCTGCGGCCCTGGCTGTAGGCGTTGCGGATCTCGCTGAACCGGGTGACCGCCGAGCTCGTCGATTGCTGGGCGAGATTGGCAAAGGTCTCGCTTTGCGTGCGGCTCTGGCTCGCCATCGTTCCGAGACGCCCTGTGAAATCCTGCCCGAGCGTCGGGGTGAACGGGTAACTGGAGTTCGGGACCGCGGCGAACTCGCCATCGGGAAAGCTGGTGGTCTGGGTACCACTGTCACTGAAGCCGCGCGTCTGGGCTGCGCCGTAGGTGATATTGGGTGCAAGATTGCCTTGGGCGAACTGCCGCGAGAACACCGTCGAATTGTCGATGCTCGAATTGCCGAGCGAGACATTACCGGTGCTGGCTTCGCGTGCAGCCTCCTCGGCCGCGTTCTGGCTTGGATTGAGGTAGCTGGTCGCCTGTCCCGAGATCGCCATTGCGCCGCGTGCCACTCCGCCTGCGAGGAAAGGGATCGAGGCGACGAGATAGCCGGCGAGGATGCCGATATCGCTGTTGACGTCGCTCATACCGGCAAAGGTCGCAAGACTGAGGCCCGAACTGCCGCCGGCAGCCGCGACATCGCCTGCGCCCTTGAACATCAGGATCATGTGCAGGATCACGAACAGCGGACCCCACGCAGCAAGGTAGAAGAAGCCGGTCGCGTAGCCCCTGAGCGCAATCGGACCGGTCTTGGGCATCAGGAACAGCGGAAAGAGAACCGGGAACAGCGCGTAGAACACCACGGTCAGTACCACATTTAGGATGGGCACCCATTTCATCGCGTTGTGCGCAATCGAGGAATAGGTGCGCTCGGTCTGGATGTCGGCGCGTGTCTGCGCGAAGACATCGACACTGCTCGTGCCGCTCGCGCCGGCAAACCCGTGCATCGCCTGGTTCATGGCATTGATGGTCAGCACCTGGCGAAAGATGTCGCTCGCGCTGCGCGAGATACCCGTCAGATATTGATAGGCAACTGGCAGGTCGGCCAACAGCTTTGCCCTGGCGAGCGTTTCGGTCTGGCGCGGATAGAGCTGGCGTCCTGCAACCAGCGTCATTTCGTCAATCATGTTCGTCCATTGACCCGAAAGCGCGGTGTAGGCTTCGCGGCAGGTGATGATCGAAGCCGTGACGCTGTCGTCGGCTTGCCTGGTCAGGAATTTCTGCGCTCTTGCCGCGCTGCCCGGGGCGATGCTTGCCCAGATGTCGTCGCTCTCGGAAAGCTCTTTCATCGAATAGCGACCCAGCAGCAGATCATAGAACACGCATTGCCGGACATGCTCGTCGAAATTGGTGGCGAATTCGGGATCGGCGATGCGCAGCGATTTCGTCGCCTCGAGCAGGCGTGCGCCGTAGATCATACCGTTCTTCGAGTAGTTGAGGTCGTCGGGCAAGCCAAAGACGAGTTCGGCAGAACGGGTCAGGTAGTCACCCGCCTGGCTGGTGAAGCTCGCCATTAGGGCAAGCCCGAGCGGCACATTCTCGACCGTTGCCGGTGCAAGGCTGGGATTGACGCGGTCGGTCACCTGGACGTCCATCCTCGGCACCATCAGGCACATATAGATCAGCGTCGCGCCGAGGAACCAGTTGAACCACGCGCGCCAGTCCTGGTTGAACGCCACCACGATCACGCCAAGTGCCATGCCCATCACCAGCGCAACCTGGATGAGGCTCTTATAGCCGCCGGCCCCGGTCCATGCGGCAACCGCATTGAGGACATTGACGATGTACTCGCCGCCGCCGACCGTGAAGATCTCAACCATCCTCGCTCCTCCTTATGGAATGATTGAGCGGGACTGCATCCCGCGTGACCAGTCGAGGGCCGCTGCCATTGACGGCGACATCGAAGCTGCAAGCATGTTCTCGATCATCGCCGTCTTCTCGATGATCTGCATGATCGCCGAGACCCGCGCCTGTCCGGTCGCCTGGCGCTGGGCAAGACTGGTCCGGACTTCGGCGACCTGCGCGCGCCAGATTGCAAGTTTGGCTTCATCGGCTGCGATGAAGCTCGCCATCGAGCGTCCGGCCTCGCCGGTGATGCGTTCAAGAATGGCATAGAGGAGATCGATACTGGCAATCTCGGCCAGCGTGTCGCGATCATCAGTCGGCATGCCCCGCCCGTAGGCCGCCTGAACAGTCAGCGTCTTGTAGAGCGGCACCGAGGCGACCTGGAGAAGCTCCTTCTCCTCCTCACCGATCGCGGTGTCGCTTCGGATGGCTTCGACCATGCTGCCAATCATGCGGGCAACGCGCGGACGTATGGCCTGCGCGCTCGAGAGGTTCATCTGCTGGAAGGTGGGGTTGAGGCATTGATCGGGCTCATCGCATTTGAATACCCGCACTGACTGGCCCTGCGTCCCGTCAAGCAATGCAGTCACCAGCGTCGAGGAGGCATCACCAGCAAAGGGCACAAACTTGCCCGCCTCGTCATCGCGCGGCGGCACATAGATCACCGTGCCGATGAGCGTCATCGCGTATTCGGCAAGGTCACGGTCGAAACTGCCGCCGGGATTGAAGAAGGCGCTCTGCTTCAGCACATGCCAGGTGTAATTGCGGGCGATCCCCGGATTGACGTCGGCGTAGTCGGCTCCCGCGTTGTCATTGGTTGAGGCGCGCTGTCCGCGCGTGCCGCAACCGTGCTTGGCAGCGGCGTAGTCGGTGAAGATACCTTCGGAATTGCCGATGGCTTCGCAGATCGCCTTGTCGGCCAGATCGCCCTTGGGCCAGACGCCGCCGACCAGCCCCTGCGCCATCTCGCAGGAGTTAATCGAGAGATTGTTCATCAGCTGCGCTTTCTGGCTGAACTCCTGCATGATTTTGTTGCACTCGGGACAAACGGTATCGATCGCCAGGCTGAAGGCGAACCCGACCGCATTGTTGGCGACCGCTTTCAGGAGCGCGACCATCTCGCTTGCATTGATGAACGAAAAGGACCCGGCGAAGATGTCGATCCCGCCGCAGCCTGCCCGTGCTCTGGGGAGTTGGAGATTGGCGATGTTGGTCGTCTTCTGCGGAAAGCGCGTCCAGACATTGCCGAGGCTGTAATAGCCCGCCGACTGGCCTTCGAAGGCGGACGGGCCGTTGACATTGGCCGCCGCGCCCATGTCGTCCATGAAGCGGTCCATGCTGTCACCGACATTGGCTGAGGCTGGGCTGGATAATGGGCCAGCGACCGGACTTGCCACCATGCTGGCTGCAGCAAGCGCCAACGCCGTGTTGCGAATTCTAGTAATCATGTCCGGCTTCCTTGGCGGTGAGGAGATAGATGCGGTCCTGGAGTTCGTCTGCCGAGAGCACGCCGTACCCGATCGGGATCGGGCGCTTGGCAAGGCTGTCCCACAGGACCAGCGCCGGGGTGATGCCCGGCTCGAGACCCATGCGGGGGCGCTGGCCGCTCTCGACCTTGTAATTGGGGAAATGCCGCGAGGGTCCGCCATCAGTTGAGATCGCCCGGACCGTAATGCGCCAGCGGTCCGCCACGGATCTGACGATCGGGCTCATGACCTCGCAGGCGCCGCAGGTCTGGGCGAAGAAATAGAACAGGCCGTAGCGTTCGGAGAGCCGTGCCATAACCGCGTCGCGGTCAGCAGCGCGTGCATCCTGCCATAGCTTCTTGGCAAGCGCGCCGACCGGGCGTTCCAACGTGTAATCGAGTTCGGGATCCTGCCAGATCGCGCGCTGCCAGACATCGGAGAACAGGGATGCCCGGTCGAGCTGTGCCCGCTGGAAACGGATGTACGCGGTAACGTTTTCCGGTGTCGGATAGAGGATCGCGCGGGCCTTCAGCTCGCGCAATTCCCCGGTGATCGCATCGAGCTGCTGCGTTGCCGCAACCTCTTCTGTAGGCTTAGCCGCTTGCGGCTCGGCTTTCGGCGCCGGCTTGACGCAGTAGAACCAGTAACCGAGCCGGCGCTGCTCGCAGTAAAGGCTGTCAGTCGAAGCGCCCGTATCTTCCGTCTGGGTTTGCTGTGCGACTACCGGGCTGGGAGCCAGCGCAGCGAGCCATAGTGTCAGGACGGCTATCAATTGGCGGCGCGTCATTGGCCACTCCTTGAATAATAGTCTTCGATCTTTTGCTGGATGAGAATGCTGGTCTCGAGCTCGTCGGGTAGCCGCGCCGCCTCGGTGAACTCGGCATACACCTCGCTGAAGTCCATCTGGCTGAGATCAAGCTGTGCGAACTCGTCGAGGGTGAACCCCTCGCATTGCTCTTCCTTAGGCTTGTCCCACGGCTTGGGCAGCTGGCGCCGACCCTGCTCCTGCAGAATGCGCGCCAGCTTGGATTCAAAGCAGCAATAGGCTTTGCGCTTGGTCAGGCAGACGCCAAGAAACTTCTTCGAGCAGTAGGTTCCGACATAGGCGCACAGGCCTTGCGCATCGCGCTGGTGGAGCAGCACTTCCTCGCGGTCGCAGCCAAGCGCAACCAGCAGACTGATCCCGGGGATCAGCGGGAAGCCCTTGCCCTTGCAGCAATTGAGGACGCCAAACACTTTCGACGAGCAGGTGTTGCGGGTGCCCCGGAACAGCGTCAGCGTGTCAGGATCAAATGCCCCGCGCGCTTCGTCCATCGCATGGAGCGCCGTAACTGCATCCTTGAACTCGTCATTTGCATTGCGCTCGATCGTCTCGCAGGAACCGTCAATGCAATAGACATCGCCGTCGCAGACATATTGGGTTGCATCGCTATCGCCTGCCGGAAGCGGGCATTCGTAAATGCGCTCCCAGGTCTCGCATGGCGTGCTGTCGGTAAGGCATTCCTCGCGCAGGAACCGGCAAGTGCCCTGGTCCTCGATCTCCGAGCAATCGCTCGCGGCGCTGCGCGCGGTGCAACTATAGCTTCGCTGCCATGACCAGCAGGGCCGCGTAACTGATACGCCGTCGATGACCCGCGTTTGCGGAGAGCTGTCGGTGCAGATTTCGGTGTCGAGCGCGCAGTCGCTGTTATCCGACAAGCCAAGACACTGACTTTCGTCGGACGCGGTATCGACAGTCCGGTCTGTCGTGACTTCATAGGGCGTGTATCTAGGATCCGCCGCATCACAGGAAATCTCTGCGATCGGGTCGCCGGGCTCCGAGCAGAAACGGTTGGTGCCATTGACCCGCCATTGGAGGCAGGGGCCAGGGCGGTATCCGGTGATCCGGCATTGGCCCTGATCAAAGCTGCTGCAGAGCGGCACGTTCGGAGCAAAGCCAGTCTCATTGCAGAGATAATGCCATTGCTGGCGCTGGGTCACGCTGGCGACGAGCTGTACAAAACATTGCCCTTGGGATTGCTCGATCCTTGTGCCTGTATTGCATGTTGCGGTGTATGTGCCAGCGGACCCCGAACCAGGCGGCAGAGGCACACATTCGCCCTGGCTGCCTGAAATCGACATACCGCTGGTGTAATCAAGAGGTGCTTCATTGATTGCCAGGCTGCGAGCGATAACCGCTTCAATGTCATCGCTTTCAAAGCGTGCGCGATTGGCAAGGCTGTCGCGCACCAAGCGATGGCCTTGATGATTGCGCGATGCGGTCGCGGCAGCCCCTTCGATCTGATCGGGATTGTCGGCAAGCCGTTCGAGGTCCCGCACTGCGTTGCGGTCGTAATTGGGAATGTCTGCCGCGCTTCGCTGCGTTTGCGCGGCTTGCTGCGCATCACCGCGCAGGCTCTCTCCAAATGTCTTGCCATCGGTCCTTGCGTCTTGCTGCTGTGCTGCAACTGGCACGGCGAGAAGGCACGCCGCGAGTGTTGCTGCTCTAAGAAAAGCGCGGATCATCATGGCTGGTCTCCTTGCAGGCGCCGCTTGTGAAGGCGGGCGAGCTCCGCTCCTGGCCCGCGGCCCGAGGCGAATGTCTCGAGCACCTCTTCCACGCTGATATTGCCCGCGATCCGGTCATGCGGCGGGACGTTGCTGGTGCAATCGAACCCGTCGCATGGCGCAAAATCGGTGCTGAGCATGACGAAGCTCGGCGCGGCTTTGATCTGGAAAGCGCGAAATAGTCTCGGGTCGATGCCGAGCGATCCGGCTTCGTTGCGGTCGCTCCAGATGGCGGCGAGGCGCTTCTTGAATGCCTCGCTGTTTCCCTGCGGAAAGCCGCGCAGCACGGTGACCCCGCCGGCCCGTGTCATGTCATGGACGAGAGCCTTTAACGCGGCTGGCGGCATCGACAGGCTGGCAAAAGCGATAAAGCGAGGGGATTGGCCTAGCACTGCCTTTTCGGCTGCGGCCTGGTTCGCGATCATCGTGTCGAAATCCAGTATGGCGTCGCTTGGGGTAACCTCTACGCTGTCAGCATAGGCAGCGCGGTTGGCCTGCGCCTGGACTTGCACACCTTGCGCATCCTCGGTGAGGGCTTCGGCACGCTCGCGGACATTCGTCGCGAGCGCTTGGGCCTCTTCGGTATGTTCAGCGGCGCGCTCGCGGATCTTGTCGAGGTCGATGCCGTCAGGAACGCTCTGGGCCAGCGCCAGGCCGCCCAGCGAGAGCGTGAGGCCAAGCGGTAAAAGGATAAGATGTTTGTTCATAGTGCGCAGCAATTCCGTTTGCGCCAGACGAGGTATCCCATGTCTTCGCCGATGGCGGGGATGACCTGTCCGGGTTCCTGAAGCGTGGTGGAGGTGCCGATCGGCGGGCAGGCATAGCGTCCGCTCGTAGCCGGATTGGGATTGATGGCCTGGAAGCGGTATTGCTGCTTGCGCATGACCGGCATCAGATATTTGCCGCACAGCCCCTTGGAGCCCATCGTTCCCCAGGAAACGAGTTCGCGGTGAAGCTTATAGGCGAAGCGCGAAAGCACGAGCCGCGAGGCCTGCACATGCCCGATCGAAGCCGAGACATTCCCGTTCATGGGATACATCGAGCCCTGGCAGCCCGCGCACCAGAACATCTCGTCGATTGGCAGTGAGGCGGCCGAGGCGGCGCAATCGGCAGCACAGGCGGCGAGCGCCAACGGGTTGGCGAATAGCACCGCCTCGGGGTTGATGATCGCGGTGAGTTCGCTGTCCTGCCACAGCGGATCGATCTCGGAGATGTAGAGAATGTCGATCGAACCTGCTTCGAGGCACAGGAAATCGGCGACGATCTCCATCCAGTAAATCAGCGGATAGGCGTACCAGTGGACGTGCCAGCTCGAATAATACTGGCTCGCGCCGCCGACAGCTGAAGGACCCGAGATCGAGCGGAAGCCGATATCGAAGCCGGGATCGAGTTTCATTCCGCCAAGGTTGACGAAGCACCACGGCTTCATGCTGACATCGGCAAGCCGGACCGGCTCCCAGAAGCCCATCGCGATCCCGGGCCTGATACCGCACAGACATACCGGCAAGTCAGGATTGTCGGGATCGGGCCGGCTAGACGGCCAGATATCGAGACCGCCGATCGAGATCGGGAACAGGCACGACCAGCAGATATCGGTGATCGGGTTGACGAAGCTGCCGGTGCATTTCCCGGGGCCGTCATCGGCCATGGCGGGTGTCGCGATGGTGAGGCCAAGCAAGGCAATTAGGATGAGGGCGAGTTTGCGCAAAAGTTTCATAGCGCAGGCCTCCTTTTGGGCGGCAGCGCGATTTCGCTGATCTCGAGCAGACGGCCATCCTGACGCACCCGCGCCGGCACTGACCTGATCCCGAACCGCGCTGTCAGCTTGCCACCCTGGTCGAAATAGAAGCGGCGCTGGCGGGCCTTCATGAGTTCGAGCGGCGCCCCTTTTACGAGAATCAGCTTGGCACTGGCGTCTTGCTTCAGCGCCCAGGCGAGCTGGTCGGGATCGTCGCCGTCGAGGAACAGCAGAGGGCTCCTCAGCTGGACGCTGTCGAGCGGATTGACCCTAGTGCCTGCGGCATGGATCAGCTCGCCCTTCGCGCCGGTGATGTCGGCGGCGAGCGTGATCGTCGGATCGAAACTCCAGCGCCGGGCTTCGCTGGCCCGGACAATTCCGGTGACCGGATCCGGCCGGTTCACGCGGGCAATTGTCCGGCGTTTCAGCTCTGAGTTGAGGCGAGCGGTCTCGCCCGATTGTTCCATCTGGGTCAGGCGGGAATGGATCTGCTCGAGCAGGTCGCGTTCGATCACGGGAAAGACCGTGCCGCGCTGACCGTAGTCCCGGGCGAGTGCCTGCGCCGGGTAAAGCAGGGCTGCGAGCAGGATCGATGGGGCGAGAAACTTTTTCACAGGATTGCCCTCCCGCTGCCGAGGATCTGGCCGCGGCAGATGAAACCGATCTCGGCGTAGCGGCTGTCCAGCCCGCGCGGATGGCCCGTCCCGGTGTAGAAGCAGCCTTCTGGGATCGGACCTTCGGGTCCCTGGTGGAGAGAGATTCCAAGCCGCGTTTCATCGAGGCGCGCGGCGATCTTGCGGCCGTTGATGAAGACCTCGTGGCCGCGATGGCTGACGACGTCGCCCGGCACGCCCAGCACCCGCTTGCCGAAGAGCTGCGCGCCTTTCCCGAAATGGGCTTCGACGAGTTCGCTCGCCGGAGGCTCAAAGAAGATCAGACTGCCGCGCGTGATAGGTGCAGCACGATCGAGCCAGAAGGCCCAGTTGGGCAGGCTCGGGCTGGCATTGATCAGGAAGGCGTGATCTTTTGCGAATGCATCGACGGCGCTCCATCCCAGGGGAAGCAGGACGAGCGCGGTGAGGACGAGCGGGCGTTTGAGGGTTTGCGCAAGACGCTTGGACAGGCTTTTCATTGCCCGTCTCCTTGTCCGAGCTGGCCGGCGATCCGCATGCGCAGTTCATCGGTCGCGTCAGGCGGACCGCCTGCAAGCACCGCTTCGCCGACCAGCACCACGCGGCCATCGCTTCCCATGTCCGCCACCGCGCGTTCGGAGGCCTTGAGGAAGGCGAGCACGCGTGCCTGGCTGGTCTCGGGATCACGAGTTTCGCGCGCTTCGGCATCGACGAAAGCGGCAATGGTCTCGGCAAGCCTGACCGTGACGATTTCCTGGCGGGGCTCGGTCAGTTCGCGGCTGACCCAGGTCGCCCAGAGCAGCGCGGCAGCGATGGCCAGTACGGCGGCAATCTTCAGCAGTAGAGGCTGATTAAATGATTGTAATCGGTTGGTGTCAGCCACGGCTCGGCTCCTTGCTGAGATCGGTATCGAGGTCGGCCGCGAGCCGCTGGAGGAAGCGCGGCATGCGAAACAGCGTCACCGCGCCAGCTATGATCAGGAAGCAGATCTTGAGGTCCTGGCTGAAAAGGGTGCGGCGCAGCCCGTCGGCCTCGAGATAGCGGTCCGACAGATTTCCGAGCTGGGTGAACAGCCCGTGCAAATCCCAGCCTGCGACAAACAGGAACAGTGCGAGCGGCAGGCCAAGCGCGATGAGAAGCGATGTCGCGGCGAAGCGCGTCGTCTCGATCAGGATGAAGCACGTTCCCTGCAAGAAGGGCAGGAATGCTTTGAGATTTGCCGGTTCGACCCTGTCGGTGAGATGCGAGCTCATCATTGCGCGTCTCCCGCAACTGTGCGGATCGCATCGGCGAGGCTGTGCCCGCGCCGCTCGCATTCCTGGATCGCGGCATAGGTGTCGGGATCGGAGGAATAGATCGTCGCCGAAAACGGATCGAGCACAAGGCGCCCGACCGCTTCGGTCTCGGGTCCCTTGATAAAGATCTCGCTGTACTCGGTGCCCGAGCGCTTGAGAGAGCGGATCAGCGTCTCGGTCCGGTCGTCCATGTCGAGCCGTGCTTGGCTGCGGAAATCGGCGATGGTCTCGGCCTTCTGCTGTAGCACCAGCATCCAGTCGCTGTTCTCGAGCGCAGCGCGCGCGCCATCGGACTTGTAGTAATCGTTGAGCGACTGGGTCGCAGTTGCGAGAGCGCCGCCATATTTGCGCGCGGTGCGGGCATAGGTCTCGACGAACTCGCCCATCGAGCCGCCTTTGAGCATCGCCCAGGCCTCGTCGATCAGCAGCAGCTTTTTGGTGGCACGCGAACTGCGCGTCATGGCCTGGCCGGTCATGAACATGATTGCCGAGAGGACCACGCTTCGCAGCTCCTCACGGCTTGCAAGGTCGCTCATCTCGAAGACGGTGAAATCATCATCGAGCGCGAAGCTGGCCTTGCCGGAGAAGAAGCCGCCGTAGCTTCCGCCGCGGCAGAACGGCGCGATCGCGGTCGCAAGATCGCGCCCTGCTTCACTTTCCGAGCCTTGCAACGCATGCGCGACATCATCGACCGACGCGCCGCTGCCAAGCGCTTCCCAGACGTGCGTCACCGCCTGGTCGATAAGGCCGCGCTCGGTATCGCTTGGCGCGGAGCTGGGCCGGGCCATCTGGCCGACCATGGCCTTGATCATCGCGAAACAGTCGAGCCGGTAATCCTCGTCCTCGTGAGCGCGGACATCGTCGACCATCGAGAAGGGATTGAGCGAAAAGCCCGAAGCGAGCGTAAACTCGACAAAGCGGCCACCTTGCAGCTTGACCGAATGCTCGAAGCTGCGCCCGTCATCGATCACAACGACCTTAGCACCGGCGCCGCGAAGGGCTGCACAAAGTTCCTGCAAGAGGACGGACTTACCCGAGCCTGATTTGCCGCAGATCGCGATATTGTGGTTGCCCGCGTCGTTCTCGAACGGCGACCACCAGAAGGGCTGGCCGCGCCGGCCGACGAGCAGCAGGTGGGGGATCGAACCGCCAAGATATTCTCCTTGCATCGGCGCAATATTTGCCGCGGTCGTTGAAAGCATGGTCTTCAGGCGTTTGAGGCGCGCCATGTCGTCGGCAAGCCCGTCGGCAAGGCTCAAGGGAAATGCTGCGACGAGGCCCTGCAGCTGCAGGAAGCGCTCGTCGGCCAGGTCCCAGCCTGCCGCCTTGTAAATCGCTTTGATCACCCGCTCATGCGCATCGCCCTGGCCAAGCGGCGAGATGCTGGTGAGGCCATAGAACAGTTTCACGAGTTTTTTGCCTGCCTGAAGCTCGGCCTGGACATGGCGCCATTCGGCTGACTGTTCGGCAAGCTTGGGCAGGAAGCTTGCGCTCTTGGTCTGGCTGAGGGTGGTCGTGCGCATGAACTTGAAGCCGGCCCGCGCCGAGGCGGCTTCCTGGTCGGGATAGACGAGGCACAGCATGGTCGCCGTCGGACAGGGAAAGCGCAGCTTGTCGGCAAACATGTCGCCGATGAGCCGCGCGCATTCCCAGGGCGCCCAGCGTTCAGGTGTCGAGCGCACGGCATAGTGGCGCATGTCGAAATGATCGGGGTAGCATTCGCCCACTTCGGGATGGCCGTGCGCGTCCCGCCCGGTCTCGCGGAACCGTTCGGTTCGCAGGATCATCCGATCATCGTCGACCTCGAGCTCGATGTCGCGGCGGATTGCCTGAGCCTGGAGCGTATCGTGCGGGTTCCACGTATGGACATCCGGCTCATGCGCGGTAGTCGGCGACGTCAGCTCGTCGATCAGCGCCAGCAACCCGTTCGGGCGCAGTTCCTGTGCCTGCAGCCCAAGCGAATGAAGCATGCCCATCAAGCCTTCGCGGCATTCGGACAGCTCGGCATCGGTCACGCTGCCGGGGGCCGGCACGCCGAGCGAGACGATCACCCGGACATTGCGGGCATGGAAGGGCGCATGCGCCGAGCCCGAATTCCAGACGAGGTCATACAGGCGCTTTGTCCGGGCCCTGGCGATGGCCTCGTAGATCCCGCCCTGCTCGTAGCGCGGGGCAAACCAGGGGGCGACGACATTGCCGATCCGCGGGGAAGCGAAGTTCAGAACCTGGAGGCAGGCACCCTGCGGCAGCCCTTCGGAGAAGAACTGCCCGAGGATCTCGCCGGTCTGTTCGTCAGCTCCGATCAGCGGAGTGACTTCGAGGACGAAGCCTTTCGAGCGCGCATTGCGGTAGAGCTTCGCGCCCTCGTCATAGACCCGGTACGGGAGCCAGTCCGAGAGCATGTCGAGCCCGAAATGCGCCCGCTCCCTTTCAGGTCGCGATGTATCGGCAAAAAGCCTGCGCGATAGCGCATCGCGCGCTGCGGCTAAGGATAGCGTCACTGGCTGTCTCCTTCGTGCATGTCAGGGTGGGGGACCGGCTCGCGGGGAGGGGGAAACGAGCCAGGTCCCCCGGGTTCCGGCGCGTTGGCGCCGGGCATCGCCGGAAGTGGCTGCGAGGGGATAAACAGCTGTTCCGGCAATATTTGTGTCGTGTGGTGTTCTGTTGGATGGAGGTCGGGTGCGGGGTTACCCTCGCGGGTTGCAGCGATGCTTGCGCCCAGCGAGCGGAGGATGTCCCGGCGTCCTTGCGGTGGACGCCAGCCTGTTCCGACAGGTTCGGGCAGCGTCAGGTGCACGACCCGCGCTTCGTGCTCGCGGCTCGCTTCGTCGCGGTAGCCGGCCAGCACGACCTGCAGACGGCGGACCGCTTCGCCAGCCGTCGGCACGGGGCGATGTGCGTGCCCGGCTTCGGCCCGGTCGATGCCGGTCGCCCCGGCATCGATGGTGGAGGTGGGCGCGCAGGTTCCATCGGGAGCGCGGCAGGCAAAACTGCCTTTCACATTGCTCCCGAGGCTGGTGCATCCGCTCGCCATCACGAGCGGCGCAGCCAGCAAGAGGGCGCGCAGGATCGGGAGCCGGCTCATTGCGCGCTTCCCTTCGCGCCGGATACGAAGCGGCGGATTGTCGCGGCATCGCGGTAGCCATGGATCACTGCCCCATCGCGGGCGCGCACAATCACCGGCGTCCCGTTAAAACCGTTGGCCTTGGCAAAGGCCTCGTTGGCATCGAGCGCCTTGGCTTTCTTACAGGTCTTGCCGGTCGCCGGAGCCCGCCCGGCATAGGCAGCATGGAGAGCCTTTACCGGATCCTTCGCGCACAGCACGGCTTCGGAAGTCTTGCGGCTCGGTGCGCCGAAGATCGAAACCGGTCGCTCTTCGATATGGACCTTGGCCTTGGCGAGTTCGCCTGCCAGGCGCTGGCAGTAGCCGCATTGAAAGTCCGAGAAGACCACCAGCTTTTCGCCCTTGGGATTGCCCCAGTGGATCGCACCGGCTGCCGGAAGGGTGGAGAGATCGACGTTAGCTGCGGCCGTCTGGGCCGGAGGTTTGTCTCCGCCCGGTTGCGTCTCGCCTCCGGCGCGCGGTGCACCGGCGGCAAGCAGGTCGGGATTTAGTTCGAGAAGCCGAGCCGCGGTCACGTCGCGCCGCTCTTCCATGTCGTAGAGCCGGCCGACGAACAGGTAGCGCGCGGTCTCATCGATGTAGAACAGCGTGTCGCCCGAAACGACTTCGCACCATGGTCCGAGCTTATCGCAGCTGATCGCATCGATCGGGGTCCTGGGCAGCCGCAACTTCAGCGCCTGCGCGACATCGCTTGCCAGCGCGGAAGCCGATGCGGGCATGGCCGTGACAGCCGAGACACCGAGTGTGAGCACGGCAGCGGCACCTGAGCAGGCAAGGGCGAAGTGGGCGGCACGGGTCTTCAGGCCCGGCCGGTGGTCATTGTAGTTCATTTGGAAGAGCTCCTGACATGGACGCCGTCGAGAAAGACGATCTCGACCTCGATGCCGGTCGGCATCTCGACGACTGGTTGATATTGTTCTGCGCGTTCAATGAGATAACGGCTGACCGTATCGGCAGCTTCGCCAGCACCCTGGCCGAAGCCGCCGGCAAGAATGTCGGTCGGCGAGAGCGCTTCGCGCTGGCCGTCACTGCCCACTTGTCCGGTAAAAATGCCGTTGGCGTTGGCGGAAAATCCGCGTCCGAAGCCTCCGATAATCCCTGCGAGCAGCGCCTGGCTGACAAGGCTGCCTTCACGGCTGACAACGCGGCCGCGCACCCCGGACTTGCCGGCAAAGGAGATGAACCCTTTGACCTCGCTTACCGCGAAACGCCCGCCGGGCTGCGCGCAGGTCATGCGCACCAGCTTGACGTAGACTTTCTCGGCCGAGAGATCGCCGCGCGCTGCGCCGTTGACGAGGCAGCCGGTGATGTCGGTGGTAAGCAGTTTGTTGCCGCGCATGACCGAACGGGCCGGGCCGGTGATCCTGAGGACCACGGGCAGCGGATCACTCTGGCTGGCAACGCCCGTCGATGCGTCGACCCCGACAATGACCGTTGCAGGCGCATAGCTGTTGGGCGGCAAATACTCGCGGCTCGCTTCGAGCAGCAATGCAGGCGCTGTCTCGGGCACTCGCGGCTTGCCGTCCTTGCCGGTATTGGGACCGAAACTCATCAGGCTGAGCTGTCCGCCCGGTCCTTCTGATCCGGCTTGCGGCGCCTGGATTGCTGCGCCAGTTCCGACGCCGGGCCCATAGGCAGGCGGCGGCAAAGGCGCGGGCTCTGAAGGACGGTTTCCGGCCCCATTGAGCTGCGAACGCAATGCGGCGTTCTCGGAAGAAATCGCGTCGATTGCTGCCTGCCCGTCGGAGCGCATCTGCGCATTCTCGCTGCGCAGCGCTTCGAGCTCCTCCTCGACTTGCGCGGTCGGTAGCTGGGCTTGTTCCAGATCCTTGATCGCGCGGCCTTGCGCGTCGAGCCGGTTGCCGTAGCTTGCGACAAACTCGCGCTGCGACAGGTTGCGATTGACGAGGCCGCCCGTGTCGATCGTTTCTGCGCCGTTTGCATCCGCTCCGGCGTCGTCACCGTCATCGCTGAAGATGAACAGTCCTCCCCCGATAAGCGCGATGGCACCAATCCCGGCGAGCAGCAGTTTCTGGCGCTGCGCGATTTGCGCATTGAGATTGCGCCGTCCGCTCTCGCGGGCTTGCGGCGAGCCTGGTACAGGCTTCGCCTTGGGGCTTTCCGGTTTTGCTGGTGCGTCTGCCATCACTTGAGCCCTCCCTTCGCGAAGACGAGGAAGGCGCTGGTGGCTTCACCGGGCGCGAGCGCGTCGCGGCCATAGGCAAAGGCGAGCGCGCCTGCGGGCGCTTCGCGCTCGGCAGCCAGCGCAAGGTTTTCCTGGCCGAGGTTGCGGATGAGGAAACGCTGCCCGGTAAGCGCGTCGCCTTGGTATTCAGCGACAAGCTGGACTTCGATCCCGCCGGTACGGCGCGGAGTGGACAGCTCGGCGCGCGCGGTAAAGCCGGGCAGGACGGCATCTGTCGCCATGGCCTCGATAAGGCGGATCGCGGTGTCTTCAGGGCCGGTTTCGGTCTCCCATTCTGACGCCTCGTTTTTGGCAAGCGCGGGGTTGGTGATGAATAGCTGGGTCGCTTCCTCGCCGCCCAGGCGGCAGGCGAACCTGTAAACGTAGCCCGCTTTACTGGTGGCAAAGAAGCTGACGCGCGCCGCCGCGAATTGCGGAGGCACGGAGATATAGATGTCCCCGCGCACCGGCTCGTGCGTCACCTGGAAGTCGTTGTAGGGAAAGCCGCTCGCGATCTTCGAGACATTGGCGAAGCCGTCATCGATAAGCGCGATCCGGGTGAGTTCGCCGCGCGCCAGCTCGCAATCGATGGTCGCGTTGTCAGCAGCCTCGACGAACTGGTCGGCATGCGCCGGGACCGGGGTGAGCGCAAAGGCAAGCACTGCAAGACCGGTGAGCTTGAGCCCGGGATCGGGACGGCGGGCCGCGCCGATCGCGAAACAGGCGAGACCGGTTCCGGCAAGCGCGGCTGCGAGGGGAGTTGGGAAAAGGCTCATTGGCCGATGTCCTCCTTGTCAGTGGGAAGTTGCTCGAAGCCGGCCAGCGCGAGGCTGAGGCCACGCTTCGACCAGCGGAAACGGAAGGAGCGGCGCTGGCTCGCGATCACCTGCGCGCCGACGAAGGTCTTGAGTGTGCCGGTGACGCTCGACGTCAGGGCCTTGGGATCGACGTGTATCTCGGCGATCACGAAGGCCTGGGAGATGTCCGAGCCGCGCTGCTCCTCGACGATCTGCACCAGCTCGGCCTTAAGGGCGCCGTGCGCGGCGGGATCAGCAAGCTTCATTATGTTTGCCATCCAGTAGTCGAGGCTCTCTGGTGCCCGGTTAAGGAGCATCAGCGCCGTGTCGCGGGTGACAAGCTCGAGATAAGGCGCGTCGACCCCGCCGCTCGAGACGGTGATCCGCTCGGCGGTGATCGGCACCAGCACGATCCTTTCGTCGCTTGTCGCAGCAGCGCCGAGGCTGACCAGCGTGGTCAGGCCCAAAGCGCCTGCGAGCACGGCGAAGCGGTTGCGCTGCCGCAGGAAACCTTGCGCCTGTTCGTGTGCGAATTCTGCTTGCATGGATCGTGCTCCCTCAGCCCGCCAGCAGGCGGCAGTGGGAGGGCGGCGTGGCTTTCAGCCCCAGGAAACTCCCGGGCAGATACCAGTACGCAGCATGCACCAGTGCCGAACCGGCACCGCGAGCCTTTGCCTTCCGCAAGGCAAACCAGGTTCCGGCGGCCAGGCCGATACCGATGAAAATGTGCTGCGCGAGAATGCCCCAGGCGAAGGGAATGAGAATCCCTGCAAACTCGTCGATGGTCCAGAAGCCGATAAGCTCCGGATCGTCGAGCCGCCGTGGAACAAGGTACCTGTCGGCCATGATGCCGCCCTCCTGTTGTGACCGGGTCCGGGTTCAGATGACCGCGGTCACGACCGAAGTGACGATCGGCACGCCGGTGCCGACGCCGATACCAACGCCCACCGGCACAGCGATTTGGCCGAGCGAAAAGCGCCCTGAGGCAAGCCCGATCAGGCCAGCAGCCAGGCTGAGCACGGTGATAATCTTGCCGCCCGAGCCCTCGAGGAAGTCGGTGAACTGGTTCAGCGCAGGATCAAATGTGGTGTCCGCACCGGCAAAAGCGGCGCCGGCACATGCCAGCGCAACACAGGCCGGGAGGATATAATCGCGGCCCGGGATACGGCTTTGCATGCGGCGCTGGGCCGGAAGAGCAGTCTTGGTGGTCATGGGTGGAAACTCCGAAAAGATTGAACATCAGCCAGCGATGCGTTCGCTGTATGTTCTTTCCTCTCTCCGGAGCCGGGCTGTAGGAAATCGGGAAATGCGTTTGGGTCCGATCGACCAAGCAAAAAACGCCATTTGGCAGGCTGGGCACGGGATTTGCGCAGACGGACCGCTTTGTAGCGCCGACTTTGCCGAGTTCTGCGCGGCGCCTGCTGGAATACGCGCAGCAGCGACCGCTATCTGCGCGAATCACCGAAGGAACCTGATTCGCTCCTTCCTTTATGTTCCGTAATTGTTCTTTTTGTTTTCCTACAACTTTCCTTTCGGGATAGCCGGTGAGTCATCACCACTACGCGAAAGGAATCGTCGATGACTGACATGGCGCTTTTTGCCGAACAACAGGTTCGCGCCGATCTTGCCCGGCTGCTATTCGCCGCTGTCGAAGCCAGCGGACGCGCACGCTGCGACATCGCACGCGATGCGCAGATTCATAGAGATGCCCTTCGAAGGGTCCTTCTTGGCGAGCGTTCGGCAAGTCTTGGAGAAGCCCTAAGGATTCTGGCTGCGAGCGGCGTCGCACCGAATGCTCATTTGCTGCTGTTCCTAGTCAGCGGCGGCGATCACGCGATTGCTTGGCTCCAGTCGGACCTCGCGCTGTTTTTTGAGAATTTCTCTGGTGAGCTTCCTTTTGCGCTCGAACGTGTTCTCGGCAACCAGGTGCACGACGTGAAGCCCCGCTGGGCCAAGGGCACGGCGCACCGTGTCGCACGTCTCCTTTCCGATCACATCGACGAACTCGAACGCAAGGATGCGCTCCTCGGTGACGTATTTGCTGGCGTCGAGGGAGGTCATCGTGGGTGAAGAGATTGAAAAGGAAGCGACCGACACCCGCCGGGTCACCCGGCTTATTCGCCTTCCGGAGGTGCAACAACGCGTTGGGCTTGGTCGTTCGACGATCTACCGCTGGATGGCCGAGGGCAGGTTTCCAAAGCCGGTGCAGTTGGGTGGCTATGCTGTAGCGTGGGCTGAGAAGGACATCGATGAATGGATTGCAGGCATAATCGAATGACTGAAAATGGGCCGCGTGTGCAAGGTCTGCATTTGGCGATTGAGACTTGAAAGGGGTCAGTCGGCTAACGACCCTAACTGCCGTCATTCAGAGATTTTCGCTAACCTCCCGAAACCTGACATTCCCTGACTATTCGGTTGATCCTTGCTTCACGCGTCTTGTTGGTTTTCGCCAAGGCGATGCCCTCTAACATCGAGCGCTGCTTCGATGGTGCCAACTTGTCATACTCGGCGCGCACGCCAGCCTGCTCCATAGCTTGCGCAAGATCGTCGGAAACGATGAGCGCCGACGCATCGTCAAGGATGCTCCAACTGCCCTCTTCCTTGGCCTGTTCGATTGCCCTTTCGCCTCGTGACGTCATTCGACCCGAACGGCGGAGCACCACGACCCTTTCCTTGTTCACACCTGACCACGGACTGCCTTTACGTCGAGGCGAAAGCCATACTGCAGTCCGATTTTCATCGACCGCATCGCTCTTCGAATCGACCCATCCAAAGCAAAGCGCCTCGTCGCGAATATCGCCGTAGGATACGAAGTCTTCGTGCTCCTTCTTGAACGAGACGATCCACACCCCGGCGTCGCGCTCGCCGTTCGTTTTCAACCACTCGCGCAGCTCGGATGCGGACCGGACGATGATCGCGTTCTTGGGATTATTGGAGTGCGTCACCGTAAG
Source organism: Allopontixanthobacter confluentis (assembly GCF_009827615.1). Lineage (GTDB taxonomy): Bacteria > Pseudomonadota > Alphaproteobacteria > Sphingomonadales > Sphingomonadaceae > Allopontixanthobacter > Allopontixanthobacter confluentis. The sequence goes on along the minus strand of NZ_WTYU01000002.1, from coordinate 1,035,226 downwards.
GCACCAACGATTGCCAGCAAAGGCGCGATCGGAAGGGCGATCAGCGCTGCACGTGCAACCGCCAGGTTTCCATCATGCTCTCGGTTGGCCATGACGATGCCGAACAGCGCCCAGGCAATTACCAAACTATAGGCAATCATACCGGTTATGAAGCCGACGATACCGCCCAGCAAAACCGCTAAGGCCAATAGCGACAGACTCGACCTTGTACCGATATGGATGCCGCTCATCCGGAGTGTCGAACTCAAGTTCACGAAGGTTGCTGCCGTTATCCATCCGGCGAACAGCTGAAACGGGAGGCTGACCGCGAGAAAGCCGAGGACACCGTTCGGCTGATCGTTATGAATACGAAACACGACGATGAGTAAGAGAACCAGCGAAAACACGATCAGCGCGACGCTTCCCCAGTCGATATCGCGCTTGGGCACGTAGGATTCCCAAGCGATGTTTATCGCGAAGATCGTGGCGGCAATCCATCCCAGTGTTTTCAGAAAAGGATCGTCGAGATTCATGGGCAGCGCGTGCCAGATGGCAAATCCGAAACAGGTGAGAAAGATCAGGCCCCAGATCGCAAAAACCCAACCAATCGGGACGACTGGCGTGGAATAGCGAGCTGATCGAGAAGAGATGGTCTCTGGCCAATTTCTGAGATCGGGCCAATAGGCCATGGCTGCCTGACCGATGGCCAGAACGATGACGATGAGCGCACGCAGCCCATCGATGGAGAGATACGTTGACATGACTTCCATCCTTGGGGATCAAATGAACCAAAGGAGAAATACATGAATGGATCAATTGATCCAGAAAAACTTAGTGGGCGATCTGGCGGCAATCGAGAGGCCAGAAAATCGACTCTCCTTTCACGTCTCCGCCAAGTGCTGCGTGAAGAGCGCGGTCAGGCGCCTTCGTGGCGCGAATTAGCCAAGGGCGCCGGAGCTTCGCTTTCCACCATCACCCATCACTTCGGCAAGCGGGAGGATGTCGTCGCCGCGATCATGGAGGATGATCTCGCGGGCGCATCTTCGGAACTGGAGATTATGGCGACGGCCGACGAAGATTTTACAACCTCGATCCATGGGGCCGTAGTCCATCTTCTGGACGGTATGCGCTACGGTGGGCTCGACGCTTTATTCTCATCCGGCTTGCGCGAAGGGTTCTCGCATGAGCGTATCGGGCCGCTCTTCCTGACCACGGCGCTGGAACCGACACTCCAAGCTTGCGAAATGCGACTCGCCACTCATGTCGAACGTGGGCAGATGAAAGAAGGCGATCTTCGTATCGCTGCGCTCGGTTTGATTTCGCCGATCGTCTTGAGCGCGTTGCATCAGGCCAAGCTAGGCGGTCACGCGGTGCGTCCGTTGGATCTGGATGAATTCGCAAAGCAGCATGCGGAGCAATTCATTCGAGCATGGTCCGTTTGATACAGATGACGCCTAAAACCGGACAGTCGCAAACCCACCCCAATTGCCGCTGCTCCCGCCACCTTGGTGCGATCCTAAGAGCAGCCGTTGAATTAAAGCCGGCGTCATATCTGGAGATGGGCCGGAATGAGAAAGTCCGGTGTAAGTCGCCGAAATACAAAAAAGCTGCCGTTGGCAAGCAACCCTATGGCGGGCAATCGTTTGGTCTAAGCAATTTCCCAACACGGGATATTTACGTCATATCGCGAGGGTCAGCTGCGCGTTGCGGATCGAGTAATCGCCGAAAGCGCCAGGGACCAGCAGCATTTTCGAAGCACTGCGGCATCCGTGTTCAGGGTCGTGGCGCGCCGCGAGCAACGATTTCGCCGCCCTGCATGACCCAAACGATCGACCGCGTATTGGAAATCAAGCGGCGCGGATCGGCAGACAGTAGCACTAGGTCCGCCCGTCTGCCTTCGGCGATGACACCTACGTCGTCCAGATTTAGCGCCTCTGCCGCATTTGCTCCGGTCATCCGCAAAACTTGGTTCGGCGTAAGACCGGCTTCGACCAGCAATTCGAATTCCTGATGCAACCCTTCGCCGGGCGCGATCCACTCGTTCGTCAGGTCCGTTCCGCTCACCAGCACCACGCCTCCATCAGCCATCCGTCTGATCCAAGAGGACAGCTTCGGCCGAGCTGCTTGCCAACGCCGGTAGTCGTTCTGCGTCCAATTTGCCGTCGCGTCGTCGCACCGTGTCCAATCATCGCGCAGCTCGGGAAAGGATCGCAAGTAGGGATTGCGACGGAAGCGCCCTTCGCTAGGTGGAGATAACTTTCCGTCATAGGCGATCAGCGTGACGTCAACGGAGATACGTTCGCGGGCCAATGCCGCGACGAGATCCTGCTGCGCCGGCGCGTCCGGGTCGAAGGCCTCCAACCAGTCGATCGGCGCCCGAAGCCCGCTGCGGCCCTCGACTGCGCGCCTGTAGGCCGCCCGGCGATCGGGCGGCAGGCTGTAGACGGACCAGTCCACGCTATGCACAAGGTGATCGATGCCGAGGTCCACCCCTTGTGCCCATGTCGTGCGCTGCAGGTGTCCGATTACCGGAATGTCATACCGGTGCGCTTCGTCAATTATCGTCGAACCTGCTCCGGGTTCAGTCGGGCATAGGCCTTTACATAATCTGGTCGATAGGGAAGGGCATCACGCACGACCTGCCGCAGTCCAGCCTCGGTCATTGAGGCATCGTTGATGATTTCAGCCGAGGCCAGCGCACGCGGTCCGCTCACGATCCCGGCATTCAGATCGTCGCGCAGCTTCAGCCCGGCGACAGTCGGTGTCGCAGCGCTCCGGACCGTGGTGATGCCGAAGTCTAGATACCGCGCCAACGCTCGCTCCGACAGATCGCGGTCGAACATGACCGGCCCGTCTCCCAGCGTGCAGCGCGGAAACAGCAAATGCGCGTGCATGTCGATGAATCCGGGCAGCAGGAATCTGCCACGTCCGTCAAGCACCGTGGCATCGGGCGGTGGGGCTCCAGCAGACTTGTCGATGCTCGCAATCCGCCTGTCGCGGATGATGACGCGCGCGTCGTCCATCGCCAAGCCTCCACGGCCATCGAGCACCGTCACGTGGTCAATGATAGTTACGTCGGCAGTAGCGTCGGACCGCCCCGCCGTGCAGGACACCAAGAGGAATGCCAACGACGAGGCGATTAGTGGGAGCCGAAGCATCGTGTTATTCTCCCCCTCCGCATCGGTCAGGGCCGATGGACGCTCCTCACATATGATGTTCGACACCCGCGATTTCGGAGCTTGGTCGGACATCAGATTGTCATACACCAAAAGGTGCCATTCCTCTACCGGCCCAGTTGCGGTCGAATCCGAATGATGGCTCGTTACCTGATTTCTGTCGTTAGTTCGATGGCCACCAAGCGCCAGCCTAACCCATCCCGCTCGAACCGATACGAATTTCCTTCTTGGTCTTTGCGATCGGATGGTGAAGCGATGAATTCACTGATCCCCTTTCGCTCAAACTCCCAATCTTCCGTCGTCTCCATTAATCGAGGCATGACATCGGTCGGCTCTTTAGTCGCAAGTTCTTCAGGCAGTCCGGTAGCAGCTGCGAATTGCCATTCTCCATATGGCTCGACCACAAAAGCGCGAACGGCCCTTGGATCGCACATAGCATCCAGAACAACGCTTTTGGTCAACGGAGGTGGATATGTGTCGACTTGCGGTAGCATCTGCTGCTCGAAAGCTGATCGCACCCTTTCTCGATCGTAAAGCGCAATCAAATTTTCAGGTTCGGTGTTCCAATCGCTCAATTGCGAGATCGCCAGTCGAGGTGACAGGATATACCAGCCTAGGAACAACAGTGCAGTCACCATAATGATCACAGCAGCTATCAGAGATCGAGCAAATCTCATGGTTGATAGGGTCATTCCCGACGCATCGCGCAGGCAATCAATTCGCAAACGCTCACTGGATATTTCTCCAAGCTTTCGGCAGCTTAAGGCAGTTTACGAATTAAAACCAGACGGTCCGTTTCTCACGCCAAGTGCTGTCACTTCAGTCGTTTGCAGCTAATTCAGAAAGCATTCGCAATGCTGCCGCTAAGCCGCTGGTGAAATTGCATGAACGATGAGAGCGGCGACCTCCGTGCATAATTGGGATGTTAGGCTCCGGTTCAGCAATGCTGCGCAATGATACTCTATTACTTTATGGGGTATCGTGTTGTTTCGAAGTATCTTTCTCTCTTGTATCGCTATGGCTTTGCCAGCTTGCGGCGGACCGTCCAACGACGCCGGCGATCGTTACGAGACAATCCTCGAAGCGCCGCCCTACACGCCAATCATGCGGCTTGGTCCTGAGACCTACAATCCAACTCTTGAAGACAGACGCCAGCGTTTTGCCGAAGCGCTTGAACAGCGCCACTTGCCCATATTGCGCCGCTTGAAGAAGGGCGAGATCGGCAATTTCGGCGGCATCGAGTGGCGCTGGGCCGACAGCCCGGAAAACGAAGGCATCGGTACGGTTCGCGGCGTGGCCTATTTCTTGCGCGAACCCACTGCTTCGCTTGCGCGCTACACCGCCGATCCACTGTATAGCGCGCAGACTGCCGGTTTCTCACGCGATGCGCAGGATAGTGTCGTTCGCGATTGGGCGGAGAGTATCGGGACCGAGATCGCATCCCCCGGTTTTGGTAATATGAGCGTGCCTTGGCTAACCCTGTCGATGTCACGCGCGGAATTCGAGATGTTGCAGCAGGAGCGAGGATGGAATCTGCCCGCAAACCTGGCGCTGCAATTCGACCCGCGTGCCGATCCCGACCTGCCATCCGTTTCCGCCGATGCTCGGGCGTCGATCCGCTATTTCGCGCAGCAGGAGAGGCCGTCAGGTCCGGCACCCGACATCGCCACCTTCGATGCCGTGGTTTTGCGCGACGGCTGCTTTTTTGTCGATGGACCGGGCGAAGACGATCCGCTGGCGCTGTTTCCCTTCAATGTTGGCATCTACCGCGACGATGAGGGCTATCTTGCTTTTCGACCGCGCGTCTCGGCGGACCAGCGGCGTTTGAGCCGGGTGGGTACACGCATGCAACTTGGCCATCGCCGGGAAGTGGCCGGTCCTCCCGCAGGTCTGATCGAAGCTTGCGGCCAACACCGCGTAGTCGCCGTCAGTGCGGTCGATCAGGCCGCAGGCTATGGCAATGACTGGTTCGCAGTGCGCGAATATCGCGACCGGGAAGGGATCGGCAGTGCCGAAGCCATGCGCCGTGCCAATGATTGCCTGTTGGCGCAGGATCAGACGATGGCGAACAACCGTCTGCGCGGCACGCGTGACCATCCGACACAGTGCGCAAAGACGTTAGGCATCTGGGGCAATCCGGTGAACCCCCCTCCGCCATCGCCGTTGCCTCCCAGCGCACTGATATCCTTTGCGACCGAGCCGGTCTATCCAGCCGCTCCGCCCAAGAAGCTTGAGCCGACACGCAACGGCGTGTGCCGTTTCGAGGAGCGCGATCCGGCCGAACGTCCCAGCGAGCTGATCGACACCAATCGCGCGTCGAACATGATCTTCTGGGCCGACGAGGGGGCTGCTCTGTGGGATCATCCCAACGGCTTTGTCGATGAAGGCATGGTGGTGCCCGGTTTTCGTATCGTGGCCGAGCGTGAGGGGCTTCCCGATCTATGGATCTTTCCAAATCGGGACGGGCCGATACATCTTTATTCCGGACCGGAGATTTTTGAATGCCGTCAGCCAGCAGACTGGTAGCTGGCTTGGGCGCGTTGCTGCTGGCCGCGTGCCAGAGCGTTCCCGAGAATGCCCGGCCGATCACTATCGCGCGCGAAGCGTTTGCAGGCGAGGCACTCTATCGTGGTTCGCTTGAGCTCGTGGATGGCTGTATCGTGGCAGCGGGCCATCGCCGTGCTTTCACAGCGTTGTTCGATCCCCGTGTCGTGCGCACCGCGAGCGGCGAGGGAATTTTCGAGCCGCCAACCGGCAACACGATCCGCTTCGGTCATCCCATGCAAGGAGGCGGCGGGAATTTGCGCGAAAACGGCAAGGGACGGACGATTTCCGATATCGAGCGTTTCTATGAGGTTAGTATCCCCAGCGGATGCCCGAGAAATAATGTGATGCGCTTACGTAATATGGAGGAGGTTGCCGGATGAGGCCACGACGATCCGTGATTATTGCGACTGCGCTGAGTGCATCTATCTTGCTGGCGAGCTGCGCGGGCCATGACGCTGAAGACAGCCCGTCGAACGCTCAGGGCCCGTTCCGCGCGGAATTCAACGCCGAGGGCTTTGCCACCATTCTCGACGTTCCGCCTGCTGCCTTCGATCCGGAACAGCCCGCGCCTGTGCAGCCGCGCACGCCCGAACAGGACGCTGCTGACGCCGAGTTTATGCGGGTCGCTGACTATCAGAACAGCGTAATGGACGAAGTGCAGGCACTGAGTGAGCGCCTTCGCCGTGCCGAGAAGGACAATTTTGTCGATCTCTATTACGATAACGATGGCGAGCTTGGCGTGGTGTTCCAGTTCCTGCGCGATGGCTCGCAAACTCTACGCCGCTACAGCCGGAACCCGACCTTTCGCGGCGAGACGGTCCGTTGGTCGCAAGACGAACTGATGGCCGCTGCCGAATTCATGTGGGAGACCTTCCGCGAAGAGCGGGTGATCCAGGGGACAGGTATCCGTCCGCAGGAGGTAACTGTCGAAATCATTGTCTCAGAAAGGGAGTTTCGCGAACTCGTCCGGCGCAAAGGTGTGACGATCCCGGAACAGGTAACGCTGGTGTTCCACGCCGCCCCGATGGTTCCGATCAACAACCCGCTCCGCCCAGCGGTGGGCGACGAGGCCGTCCCTGCCGCCGTCGCCCCGCATATCCGCATCTTCCCGCGCCATGATCGTCCTGCGGGCGCGCTCAACGCCATCAACAGCCGTGTCAAACTTGTGCTGAAGAACGGCTGCTTCCGCGCCGCCGACACGGACGATGCGCTGGTCCTGTTCCCGTTTGGCGCGCGCCTTTTTGTCGACAGCGACAATTATCTGGCGTTCGGTTCGGGGCAATCTCCCGGTTATGCGCGGGTCGGAGAGACGGTTATCTTCATGGGATCGATCAACGAAGTCACTGTCCCCGAATTGGTCGAGCCGATCTACGCGGTCTGCGGGCCGGGCAAGGTGATCAAAATTGAAGGTCTCGCGAGCGCTGACGCGAGCGACCGGCAGCAGGCCGTCACGGACAATGCCAATGCCTTGCGGCGATTGCAGAGCGAGTATGGTCTTGGCGAGGCGCAGGCGCGCCGGGCGATGGCATGGCTCGATCGGAGGCAGATGGCGAACCGGCAGGTAACGGAAGATGGCATTGCTTTGCCGCCCATCACCGCCGCGATGACAATCGACATTCCGCCTCGCCCAGTCATTGATGCTTCCGAATGTCCCACCGGGTCGCGTCTCGTATCCGGCCTGTGCCGCACGCCCGAAGGCTATTTAAGGCCACTTCCCGAATGGCTGGCTGAATTCCTGGAGCAAGATCGATGAGAGCGTTCCTGACGATCGTCGGCAGTGCGTTGCTGGCCACCGGATGCACAATTACGCCGCCGCCGACAGTGGCAGACCAAACCGGTCACGCGATCCCCCACGACATTACATCCGGACAGGCGCAGCTTGCGGCGCGGCTCTACCCACGCCTTGCAGCCGCAGCGGAACCTAACGACAATCTGTTTATCTCGCCGCTGTCGCTCAGTGAGGGTCTTGGCCTCGCCCTTCCGGGTGCGCGCGGTCAGACCGAAGCAGAGTTGCGCGCCCTGCTGGGATGGGACGGAGCGAGCCGGCCGGAACTGCTGGTCAGGGACTACGATCGCTTCCTGACCCGCACCGGTGATGACAAGGTGGCGCTGTCGGTGGCCAATGCGCTTTGGCTATCCGATGACCTTGCTTTCCTGCCCCAATATCTGCGCACAGTGCAGGACGGCTTTGGTGCCACCCCGCGCGCAGTCGATTTCGGCGGAAACCCCGCAGGTTCTGCTGATACCATCAATGGCTGGGTAAGCGAGCAGACGCGAGAGCGGATTACCGAAATTGTCGATGCCAGCGGGTTCAATGATTCCACCGCGGCAGTGCTGACCAATGCGGTGTGGTTCAAGGCTGACTGGAGCGTGCCGTTTGAGGATGGCTCCACTGGCGAATTTACCCGCGGCGACGGATCGAAGATGCAGATTTACATGATGGAACGCGTCGCGCCGATGGCCTTTCGCGAGACGCGCGACGGACAGGCAGTCGCGCTCCCTTATGGCGAAGATGGCCGCTTTGTTATGGAAGTGTTTCTGCCGAAGGACATGGAAACACTACACCGATGGGAGCGTGATGTAGCCGCCCTCTCGTTCAATCTTGCCGTGCAGGGCAGCGATGGGAAATTCGATCTGGGTGCGGCAGAAGAACGGGAAATTCTGCTGCGCCTGCCGCGCTTCCAAGCACGCTTCGATGGCAGCGTGAAAGAGGCTCTGATTGCCGCCGGGATGCCGTGTGCCTTCAGTGAAAGCTGCGCGGACTTTTCCGGCATGTCCAACGCGCCGCTGAAGATCGACGATGTCGCCCACGCCACCTTCCTGCGCGTGGACGAAGAAGGGACCGAGGCTGCTGCGGCGACGGCGGTAAAAATCGTCGTGACCGGCTCGCGGATAGTGCCGGACGTGCCAAGGATGATCATCGATCGACCGTTCCTACTTACCATCCGCGACCGTGCCAGCGGCGCATTGATTTTCTTCGGTCGTATCGCTGACCCAACTCCCGTGGAGAGAACTCAATGAAACGCCTGCTCATCGCTGCCAGCCTTATTGTGCTGGTTTCCGCTGCCTCCGCCACTGCCCAAGATGAACGACCGCTCTCCGAAACCTGCCCCGATCTGACGGCAGAAGAGATCGAGGCTATCGAGAACTACCAGGGTCAGTTCAGCGAGAATGCCTGGTACGCCCGCGCCTATTGCGTCAGCGTGGAGGAAGCCGAGAGGCGAATGGAAATCCAGAACCGGGGAGCTATCGGCCCGCGAACCGAGCCGGGCCCCGCTCCACTGCCGCCTGCACCCGACGCCGATCTTGGCACCCTGCAAGCCACATTGCGCGAAAAGGAAGCGGACACCTTCGCTGGCCTCTGGATTCAGCACGAACCAACCTACGGAGTTGCAGTTGCGTTCACTCGAAATGCCGCGGCAACGTTGGGGCGATACACTTCGGATCCGCTCTTTACTCCGGTCGAACGATCTGGTCCCACCTTGATAGAACTTCGCGCAACGCAGGACCGGATCGTGAAAGATCTTATCCGGCTCGGCTTTGCCTGGAACGGTGCAGGTGCGAGCGAGATAACGGGCAAGGTCGAGATTGATCTGGCACAGAGCGCCGGGCCGATCCGCGAAGCCGCTGCGCGAGGCGAGATCGACATTCCCGATTACGTCGTGTTCAAGGAACCTGCACCTTTCCCTATCGCCGCGCCGCCGGTCCCATCTGGTGACACCCGTGTCAGGAGCTTCCCGCAATTTGCACGCCGTACGGATGGAGGAATAAGCACGCTGGTAGGTGTGCCAGACGTACCCGCGCGGCTGACATTGCGCGACGGATGCCTTTGGCTCGAACCTGAGGGCGAGGAGCCGAAAATCGCGGTCTGGGAGCAGCATGAGGCGATCGACCTCACAGATCCGGAGCGCGTCGCGATAATGAACCGTTTTTCCGGAGCGAAGGTCGTCGCTGATAGCGATGTCGTGCTGATGGGACTTCAACCGGGCGAAGTGACACCGCCCACCGATGTGATCGGCTCCGAGGGCTGCCCCGGCCCCTATCGGGTCGTACGCGGTATCGTGCCGCGCGAGTTGTGGGACGCCCAGCGGCGCGAGTCAGGGATTGCAGGCCGTCAGCAGGAATTGGGCAGTCGCGCTGCCGCCGAGGCCGACTATACCGCCGACATGGCGCGGGTTGCGGAGCTGCGCGCATGGCGCGGCGGCATCCTGCCGGAGCGCGGCGATGTGGTGGCCCAGATCTACATCGACGAGAATAAGGGCACTGCCCATATGTTCCACACTGGTGCCGCGACGCGCGAGCAACTGGTTCCTTCCGCGCTGCGACCATTCGTCACTGCGCAAATCGTGCCTCAGGGCGGCCGTGCTCTTAGCCGCGCGCGCGATGACATCGCCGCTCAAATGGCACAGGCCAGTCTGACCGGTGATATTTATGTTGAACCAATAGGCGGTTATGTCGGAGTGCGTGTCAGTGACCTTGCGTCGTTCTCGCAGGCTGCGGTCGAGGGCAGACTGGTCATCCCGCCGTTTGTCCGTCTGGAAATGGACAACCAGAGTGCGGTATACCGGCAGGATATTGCGCTGCGCCGCGATCCGGAGGCGATCTGGTATCCGCTGGAGGCGCATCCTGATTTCGCCGCGATCCGCGCGCTCGTGGCAGAGACCCCGATCATGCGTCCCGAACCGCCTCGACCCGGCGAGATCGAAGGTCGCTTGATAGCGCAAAAGCCGTCGCCGGCAGGATCGTTGCAACAGACGCATTTCTTGATCGCCTTTGGCCGGAGCTTGCGCGAAATCGAGGCATTGCGGGCCGCCGGCTTCGATCCGATCACGGCGCAGGAGGATATGAATGGTCGCCAGACGGTCCAGACGCGCGCGCTGGTCGCCAGCGACATAGTGGTGGCCGAATCTGTGGGTATCGACATTGCCGACAGCGGCTCGGACGGCTTTTCCTCCTCGGTGCGCTGGCGGGTTGTCGAGGTGCTCAAAGGCTCCGCATCGGTGGGCGGAGAGTTGCGCCAGCGCCTTGCTTCAGGAGAGCGAACCGATGAAGCAGGCGTAACCCGCTACGGTCAAGGGATGGACGAGCCAGTCCTTCTCCCCGGCCTTCCGAATGCACTCGAACCCGGCTCACGCTGGGTGCTGCACCTCAGCGACGCCCTTTATCGGCATATGTCTTTTGTCCAGGGCGGAGAGGGCGCGGCACGTACAGAAGGCAAATGGCTTGTGGCGACATCGACCCCGCCCGCGCGCCTGGATGCCGATGATATTGCCCGGCCGGTCTCGCTCTATCCCGAACCGATGTCACTGGTTGATCTGCGCGAGGCCATCGCGCCAATCCAGACAGCACTGGTTTCGGCAGGTCTTGTAGAAGGAGCGCAATAATGCGCCTTGTCTTGCCTTTGGTGGCGGCCACCGCGCTGTTCGCCGTGTCTCCTGCAGCCGCCTGTCTCTATACGCAGGCACCTGAACCAGTCGGTCCGGCCTCTGCCCCGTTCTTTGCCATGAAGATGATGCAGGCCGCCGCCACGGCCGACATTGCGGTCGCGGGCGAAACGCGAACAGCATTCGGCAGCGACCCGCAGTGGGGAATTTCTTCCACGACCTTTTACGTGATCGATCGGCTCAAGGGCCAGTCGCCGGATCGCTTCACATTGTTGGTGGGAGCGGCTGATGTGAACAGCCGGGATGTCGAGGCGATGCACTGGGTGGACGCAAAAGGCAGGGTGACACCGTATCCCTATCCGGTCGAAGCGCAATATGCGGTTGGCGGCACGCGCCAGTTGACCAGCTGCTTTCCCGGCACGCTGTCGGTACGGGCCGGAGAGTCCTACCTCGTTTATCGCGATGCCGAAGGCAGACTGCTAGGCCGCTTCGCTTTATATGAGGACCTGGAAACAGCAGTCTTCCCACTGGTCCGGGCGGGCTTAGGAACGCGTGAAGGCTGGGCGGCGATGATTTTGGCGCCCGTAGCGGACGAGACGGCTGTCCGCAATTCTGCCCCTGCCATCCGCTCGGACCGCACGCGAGTGTATTTCCCGACCCCACTGACTTTGCGCGCCGCACAGCGCTGGCTCCGCGAGCGAGACTTGCTGCCGTATGCGGTGCGGGTCACGGATGGCGAGATGCTGGATGAAACAACCATTGCGCCTGAGCAGGCTTCGGCCAGCCTCGTTGAGCGTGCTCTGGCCGATGCGCGCGAGAATGAACCAGGCGGGCCACTACAAACTCTTGCTCGCGCCATGGCGGCTGTTCTCAACGCAGCAACCCTAGAAAGCGACGGGTTACTCCGGCGCCATGCTTTCTTGGTCGCGGATGCAGCAAGGCGCTCTCAGGTTCAGACTGGTGAATGGCTGGTGGCGGGGTTCGACCTGACCGGCTCGCCCGCTGCCATAGGGCGACTGCGAGGCCAGTCGGGCGATGCGACGATAATCGACCCCTTTCTGACCACACGTGTGGTTACGGCCGACTTCTCCGACGCAGCCCGAACGGCAGTGCAGAACGAGGCATCTTGGCAGGAAACGTCAGACAGCCTCCTCGCGCGCCTCTCGGCCGTCGCCGAAGGCCGGCCGGTTCCCGACGCTGTCGCCAAGCCGCCGGAACCCGAGCCCGATCCTTTTTCTTACACCGACTGCATCCGCTTCGGCCGGGAAGAGTCTGCGCTTCTTGCGAACCTGCCCGAGGTGGGGCGGATGGGCGACTTGCAAATCTTCGGTGATCCCGATGCCGCTCAATGCCGCTCGGCGAACGGCACGCTGAGCTGCAGCCTTGCGCCGAGCACCTCGGTGCGTGTGATCTGGGCAGGATGGGAAGGCGGCTTTCACGTTAATCCGCGCGGCGTGACACTGACGGCAAACGGCGATGGACTGCAATGCGGCGGGGGTTGATTCTTGCGGTGCTTTTGATGCTGGCAGGCTGCGCGGAGCCAACCCATATCACCGTGCCGGAACCGGACGTTCGGCCAAGCAGCGGAATTTCCCTCGACGGATTTAGCTTCTACTTCCCGGTCGGTCTTACTTTCGAGGGTGCAACAGAAAACTGTCCGAATAAAGCCAGCGAGTGTCCACTCGGCGATGACAGCACTCATGCGGTGTGGCGCTCGGGTGATCTCAGGTTCGACTATGTGCTCGACCCATTCGGCAAAGCTTTGGAGAACGACCAATGGGGCGATCCAGTCACGATCAACGGCAGGCCGGCTTTCCGGAAACTTCTGGAGGATGGCGGCACGCGCTATCTGATTACAAATCACTATGCCGGAGCGGAAAGCGCGGCAATCGCTATCTGGCATCAGCCGGAAGAACCGTTGTTCTGGGGCACCTGCCGCTCTGACGAAGATTGCGAGGCAGTGCTGCAAACGCTCGCCAGTGTAGCGATGCGCAGCGCCGAGCAGGAATGCGCGTTGATGTTCCCGCAACCTCCGCGAGAATGGGTGCCGCCGCCCGGCTATCGTGAGGACGCATCAGTCATCCCGCCTCCGCCCGCGCCAGTCAGGGAAGCTGGTCCGCCTGCTCCGCCTCCACCACCCGCACCGCGTCCGGCGGATGCAGACAAAATTTGCAAGGATCACCTTGATGAAACCTGACCATCTGATCGCAGCGCTAGCTTGCGTTGCTATGCTGACAGGGTGCAACAGTTTGTCGGAACCGACCAGCGGAACTGCAGGGTCCATACCTGTCCCGCCGCCTCCCGGCCAACTTGCGCCGATGACCGATGCGGTCAAAGCACTTTATGGAGAATGGCAACCACTATCGGGGCCGGGCATATCGCAAGATTACCGGCTGACCATCTGGAGCCCAATGTTTTCATGGGGAGCAGGATGCACGTTCTCGCAGGGGCAGCTTAGCGATCTTGGCGATGATCGCTACGGCGTTGAACCCATGGGTGGCGCTCCGCTCAACTGCCGCGAGGTAGATGCTATTGCGCCGTTTGACGGGGAGGAGGTGCGGATCGTCAAGCTTACCGCTGCTACCGTCAGGGTCGAGCGTGGCAATGACGTCTGGATGTTCGAGAAGGTCGATACTGCTGCCACTATTCCGCGCGATGATTTTATCCGCGGTGACTGGCTGCTGGCCGACTCCCGTGGCCGGCCTTACCGAGGGGACGAACTGACGCGCGTGTCCTTTGGTCCTGAATACAGCGTCAAGGCCGCAAACTGCAGCTTCGCAGCTAATGGCTGGTTTGGCGACCGCGACGGCGAAGTACGAGTTGGCGGTTCCTATTACCGTCTTAGCGAGCCTTGCCGTGTGCGCTCACTTGGAGATCGCATGGCGAAAATTGGCGCTGGCGTGACCATGATTGCCGAACCTGTCGAAACGCGCATCGCTGTGCGGATTGGTGCGCAACGCGCAACACTGGTCCCGGCCGCGCGCTTCCCTGGACTTGCGCCCGACGCCGTGGCAATCGATCCGCATCCGTGGTCGGTCGAACTCGCCGAAGTCGCCGCGCGAATGACGCCGGAACAACGCAGCGGTCTGGCGTTGCGGGCCATTGGTATCGGCGGCGAAGGATTGCCAGGCGTGGAGGGCCCCGCCGACCCTCGCGCCTTGTCTTTCGCGGGGATCTCGGCCTGGCATTACGCGCAGGCGCAAGCGGCCGGGCTTTTGCCCGCGCCAAGCGAAGCCATGCTCAGCTTGGCGGAAAACTTTGCTATCGCGCCCATCGTCGTACGCGCGGAGCTCGAAGGCATCCGACCGGCCGATCGCGGCGACGGGCTGTCGCTTGATTACCTGTACCGCGTGCGCGAGCGCTGGCGCGGCGGAAATCGCACTGGCGACTTGCTCATCGTGAGAATGCCGTCGCAGGAAGACAAGAGCCGCTCGCTGGTCATCACCCCGGAACCGGGTGCCGAAGTGCTGTTGCTGGCAAGCCGCACCGGCTATCTTGCGCGCAGCCTCATGGAAGGCAATCCGCCTTCCGCCGACACCCGGATCGTGCAGATGACCTTGCCCCTGATGCGGATCGAAGACGGCAAGCTGGTCGAGGCCATTAAGGACGCCGATGTATTGGGCGCGGCGCAATTTGCCGGAACCCCGATCGAGGACGCGCGCGCCCTGGCCTTAACAATTGATGGGCGCTTGACGGAAATTGCCCCGTCGCGCCCTTCCGACATTTTCGGTAATCCCACCGTACGGCGCTATTTCATAACCCGTATCGGCGACCGCAAGCTGACCGACCCAACCCGCCTGTGGCTCGATTATGACGGCACCACCAATTTCGGCAATCCGAATGGCTATGGAGGCGTAACAGCCTATTTCGATGGCTGCACGCCTGTCTCACGGCAGACCAACCTTGGCAACGACGTCTGGGGCGCGAGTGCGATCGCCTGCCCTGGCAATTTGCAGGACGGTTCTCCTGTTACCGAATTAGCTGTCGGCGAGGTAGTACGCTGGATCAATGCCAACTTATTCCCCGACGTCATCTGCGTGAGCACGTGTCCCGTCGATCCTGACTACAGCGTGCCGCTCCCCGGTGGCGACGTCGTCCTGAAGCCGCTGCTGCGATGAATTACACGGTTCTCCTGTTCGTTGTGGGCCTGTTGGCCTGCAATCTGCCTTCCGCGGAAAAGACGAGTGACACATCTGCTGATAGTTCGGCTCAAACTGTGCCTGCGATGGCCGAGATCGAGGGACATTGGCTTATCGAGGCTATTGACGGGGAAACCTTGCCGGCAGCCAACCCGGCACCCTATCTGGTGATATCGCGCGATGCGGCCGGGGGCTCGATCGGCTGCAACGCCTTTGGCGGCACCGCGCTATATGCCGATGGGCGCATCGCGGTGCATAGCTGGGGCGGCGATGCCATGAGGTGCCCGGGCCGCATGGATGAATGGGAAGCGGCGATTGCCGAGCTGTTCCACGCCAATCCGCACACGCGCCTGTCCGGGGAGACATTGCGCCTGCGCTCGCGCGACCATGTGATCGAACTAGCCCGTATGGACAAGCAGATAGAGCAAATCCGTTCACCCGCTCCCATGCGTATTCCGGTTGCAGAGCCGCCAGATCAGGCGCTGGCTAACACGCGCTGGGTCATCCGCGCTATCAACGGTGAAACGGCTAGTGCCAGCCCGACAGACAGGCACCTGCGGTTCGGCCAAGACACATGGCAAGGCCTGGCTTCATGCGCCACTTTGTTCGGGACTTATGCGATTGATGACAGGCGCATAATTGTTGGTAATGAAATTTCCAGTACCGAGCAGCTATGCCCAGCCGAGTATGTTGTTCTCGACGATGCGCTTGCAGACCTCATGCGTTCGGACCCGCACTACCTCGTGGGCCCGAACGGAGAACTCATTATCGCAGGTGGCGGCCATGTACTGACGGGTGAGCAATCGCGATGAAGAACCTCGCCCCGCTGTTGCTCGCCGGTACCGCCGCCACTGCCTGTTCGCAAACAATGCCTGAGCAACCGCTCTGTGCGTTCGACGAGAATGGAACGATCATCACCGAAGTTGGAAATGACACCGCCGCATGTGTGGAGCCGGCCCCAATCCCGAATGGCGCATCACAGGAAAGCACGGGCCGCCTCACCATACTGGAAGCGCCGCTATCTGCACCCTTCTTCGACCTCGACAAGCAATGGCCGCCGGATCCGGCTAATGTGGAGCCGGAACTCGTTCGTCCTGCGGTCCCGCCAGAGCTTTCGTATTATATCAGAGCGTTCCCGCAGGATGACGAGCCGGCGGGAGATGTCCTTTCCCTCGGAAGCGAGCATGCCATCGTTTTGCGCGACGGCTGCTTTTTCCTGGACCGCGAGGGTCATAACGATCCACTGGTGCAGTTTCCCTACGGCATCGCTTTGGAAATCGATAAGCTAGGTTATCTGGCATTCGGCTCACGGTACGAGCCGACTACGATGGGTAGCGTTCGGGTGGGCCTTTTGGCTGAAACCGGCTGGTACACGGAACCTTTCGATGCGCCGCCTGAACTTGCCGCAGTTTGCGGCCAGCACAAGGTAGTTGGTGTCACAACTGTCAGCAATCCCTTCGCTTGGCCAGAACGCTTTAATCCAGCCTTGCGGCGCTATGGCGAGCGCAGCGACGCGACCAACTCGCAAATACTGGAACGCGCAAACAGCTGCGCCATTAGCCGCGCGCAGCAGGAGGCCGACCGTCGCCTGCGCAGTCCGAACCTTGAACCAGTCGACTGCAATCACTTTTGGGGCTTTTGATCGAGAGGAAAAGCGCGTGCCCATACCGACTAGGAGGGTCCGGTAGAAAATGGCAAAGTACGAAGCGTTGTCCCTCTAATTAGCAACGCATTGTTGAGTTGCTTCCTGCAGACAGATATCTGGTTTTTAGCGATCAAAGCTAAGCTTCGCATGACCGATACTGCCTCGCAATGCTCCCGCGATTTGATGCCCGAAAAAGCTATCCCGTCGGCGAGCTAACGATTTGATCCGAAAACCGAAAAAATTGCCTTTTAATGGTTGAGCCCGCAAGAGAGCCCGCAGCGCAACCATTATAGGAGCGCTCATTCGAAGCGCAGGTTCTCTCTCCTCCTTATGAAGCAGCGCCCTTTGTAGGAAACGAACGAATCGTAGAATGGATAGTCTTTCACTCCCTCTTTTTCCTGCGTTTCCACGCCCTCCCAAAACTCTTCTTCGTCATCCACTCCAACGTCATCGATGTGGGACTCGACCTCTGTGTTGAGGTTACCGACGAAGGCAATCGAGTCTGGAAGATGCACGACAGAATCGAGGTAGAGGCGGATGCTATCAACAGTTTCAACGCCGTCTGGAAGTTCGACATATCCATCGTACGAAGCGTCTATTTCGCCCACTTTTCTCAAGCTGCCGGGTAGAGTCAAAGCAGGGTGATCGGAGACATCGATCGTTGCGATACTCATGACCCCTTCGGGGATCTCGATCCCAGCGTTACGTTCCAATTGGACCTTGCCAATTTTCATCAATCCCGTCGGAAACGCCGCAAAGGTGGGCCACTGCATGTAATACTCTTCAACGAATTCAGCAGTGCATAATGCCTGCTTCTCTGTTGCTTCCGCCCGGCCGGGCGGATTTGGCAGCGGCAATGGTTCAGGAGCGTTCGTTTCCAACCACAAAGCAAGACGTTCGACTGCCCATCCGTGTTCCGGCGGGTTATCCTCGTCGATCTCGTCGGGGTTCTCACGCTGCCGATAGTCTTTACCTAAATATGCGAGCAGGTTGAGGGAAGCCCATTCCGACCAGATGGACCAGCTCGTCCCGCGCACCCTCGGATAGTGCCAGCTTGAGTAGTTTATGGCAGCCCATTCGGCGCTTGCGTAGAATCCCTTTGGCGCGAACCAGCCCGCCCAAGCGGCGAGACCGTCCTTATAGATCTGTGTCCACACCTTCTCATCGATATATCCTGACATATAATCCGCGGTTGCTACGATTGCTCTCCGGGGTCTTTCATCAGTTGGAAAAGACTTCTCGAAACTCTCCAGCGCCTTCCTGGCACAGTCGTTGATGAAACCTGTCAGGCGTTCCCTCACATCGGTGTCAGCCTGAGCAACGCGAGCTACAGGGACCAGTAGTTGTCGGACATTCAGAGGGTGTTGGAGAAATGGCAAAGCATCGCGCATTGTAAGGCGCTTCTTGGTTGCGCCTTCGCAGGCCTCGAGCAGCGCAGGGCGGACATCTGCTTGATAATAATCGCACAAATCCAAGCTATCGAGCTTTGCGATGGAAAGTGAGAACTTCTGCTTGGTTGGCATCCGCTGTGGACCTTTCGCGTTAAAGCTGCACAATCAGAGCAGACGGATCGACCACATATCAATAGTCAAAATCTTGTCTTTCGCACTTTGCGTTCCTGGGGCCGCAGGTCTCTTAAGCTTCTTTGGTCTCGCCACGCTACGACACGCATGCCGTTGAGCGACTGTTCGCCGCTAGTCCAGCCAGCGCCTTTCGGCTAATGCCGCCGCATGCCACTACAAATATTTGAGAAATTCGTCCCGACGCTACTCAGCCTTGGTGACGAAGAATTGCGCAATCCAGATCATGTTTCGTCACTCCAAATGTTCAGAGAGCAGGTTGGCCAGCGCGAGCTAAGCATGATCTATGCCCCGTTCGATCATGTGAACCAGGGTGCTCGAGTGGTTATCGTGGGAATGACGCCCGGTCGCTTTCAAGCAGTAAATGCGCTTGTCGCCGCACGCGATGCATTACGGAATGATAGTTCGGCGAGCGACGCGGCACGGATCGCAAAAACTCACGCAAGCTTTTCTGGTGAGCCCATGCGCGGCAACCTCATCGCGATGTTGGATGCGATCGGCGTCGCGCGCTGGCTTGGCATTGGTTCAACGGCAAGCCTGTGGGCCGGAAATACACATCACGTGCACTTCACGTCTGCGCTTCGCTATCCGGTTTTCGTGGACGGTAAGAACTGGTCTGGAACGCCAGACATGGTCCGGACTTCTGTCTTGCGCTCAACCTTGGAGGACTACACTGGCAAGGAGTTGGCTAAGCTACCGAATGCCCTGATCGTTCCTCTTGGCCCAAAGGTGTCGGCGGCCATGCTGCATTTGGCAGACTGCGGATTGATCGATGCGGACAGGGTGCTCACGGGGCTTCCTCATCCTAGCGGCGCCAATGCCGAGCGGATTGCCTATTTCCTAGGCAAAAAAACGGCAGCGCAATGTTCGTCGAAAACAAACCCGGCCACAATCGATGCGGCGAAAGCTCAATTGATCAAGCGCGTGCAGCTTTTGACCAGCTAGAGTTCCCGGGCGAGCGACGAACTGCGTTTCCAGTCGTTTGCCTGGTATTCCGGCAATTGGGATATTGGTTGCAGCCAAAGAAAGTCGATTCATTCGGCCCCTGTCGTTCGACCATCTGCCCCACGAGACAGGATGGGCATTGGTCGAGTTCTTCTCCGTCAACCGTTTCAAACCGGACGTTCTCGCCTGCTATCTCGCATAGCTCGCGAATGTAGCGCGAGGGCTTACGATCATTCGCTAGGAGGAACGTTCCGCGGCTCGCTCGCGTGAGCGCGACGTAAAATAGTCGTCGCTCCTCAGCATACGAATAAGTCTCCGGTCGCGGGATCACCAGGTTTAGAAGTTCGTCGTCTTCGATGCGGCTTGGCACACCATAGTCCCCTTCGCTCACGTCGAGGAGAATCGTGTAGTCCGCTTCCAAGCCCTTTGCGCGATGGAAGGACATTCCGTTGATCTCGATGTTGGCGTAGTCCGGCTTATGGCCCTTGAAGGGATCGAGGTGGTTGTATCGCCACAGAACCAAAACTTTGAGCTGGTGCCCTGGTTCTTTTCGCCATTGTTCTGAGATGCCTTCGAGGAATGCATCGAGACGCGCAAGCAGGGCGCGGCAGGCATGGTCGAAGCTGGGCTTTTTCCATTCGACCTTGACTGGAACGACCCTGATCGAGCGCGCGATTGCTGGGCGTGTCGAACGCACAGTCTTCCTGATCTGCTCCGGGTTACGCTGCACGAATTTTGCAGCGGTCTCGGCTATTAGCTGGTTACAACGATACGTCTGCTCGAGCCGGCCTTGCCAGCACGGTCCGAAGTTCGCTTCAAATTGCGTGAAAATAGTGATGTCCGAGCCAGCAAATCGATAGATAGATTGCCAGTCGTCCCCGACTGCGAAGACCTTGCTGAAGGGCCGTTGATGCTTGAGCGCCTTAATGAGGTTGGCGCGCGGATCCGAGATGTCCTGAAATTCGTCGACCAGGATCAGCGAGTAGGGGCTCTTGTACCTCCCACCCTCAACCAGGTGCACGGCATCGCCGATCATGGAATCGAAATCAATACGCCCTTCCTCATCGAGCTTTTGAGAATAGGCTTGTGAGATCTTCCAGACAGTTTCGGCAAACCGGGTGGCGCGCGCCCTATCGTGAAGGCTCTTCGCGCGTTCGAGCAACATATCCAGGGTGAGGTCGCTGGCGCGGATGTGCTTGATGCATACTGCGATCAGCTTGTGGTAATGCTTGATCACCACCGGCTCGAGCGCTTCTAAGATATCATCGGTGCTGCGCCTTTCGAGCGGGATCTCTCGCTTGACGAGCTCTTTCTCCAGATGAGCAATAAGCGTGTCGTCCGCAGCCTGCGCTGATGTCGTCTCGAAAAAATCGAGACCGTCCCTGCCATAGGCCAGCCGCTTCTCGCGTGTATGTGAAGCGTAGTTCGCAAATGGCGATGAGCCATCCGCATTTATTGCGAAGTGTTCGTGGAATGTCTCGGATTGCGGATAATAGAAGTCAGGGTGGACGTGGCGGATAGTCCCGTCGGCATCGCTTACGGATATCTGCCGCTCGTAATCGAACTGGATAGAATTTACCCACAACCAGTCAGCAATGCGCTTTTCCTGCAAGGACTTCACGAACACGCCTGCCAGGGTTCCGACGGTGGCTGAACTCTTGTCGATCCGGTCCGCGATGTACCGTCGGTAATCGTCTTCTGAATCAAAACTTTCGACGGGGAGGTCCGCCTTCTGGAAGATCGTGAGCAGATCGATCCATAGGCGCTCAAAATCCGCATCATTCGCCATCAGCTCTTTGATCAGCTGATCGATGAAACGTGCTTCTCCGGCCGGGTGCTCGACCCAGTTCGCCAGCTGAGGAGGTTTGCCCTCCGTCTTCTCAATAATCCCCCGGCCAAGTGCGTGAAAGGTGGTCACCTGACATCTAAGATCTTCCTCATCGACCTGCAGCTGGCGCGCGATACGTTCTTTGAGTTCTACAGCGGCGCTGCGGTTGAAGGCCAACACGAGGATTTGCTCTGGTTCGTAAAGGTCTTTCTCAAGGGCGTAAGAGACCTTGCCGACCATGGTCGCCGATTTTCCTGATCCCGCAGACGCCACAAGCAAATTATTGTCTTCGAGGCGGATGCAGGCTTCTCGTTGCTCCTGGGATAGGCAAAACCCTCCGAGATCATCAAAAAATGAACTGAACCTCTCCAGCTCAGTCACGACGAAACTTTCGTTGTACTCACGCCTGACGCCCGGATCGGTCAGGAATTCGAACGACTTTGGTAGATGTTTTTGGAGGGATCCTGGCAAGAGCGCCGGTTCAAACAAGGGATGGGAGAGTGCCTTGGAAGCTTCACCTGGAACTTGGGATATCGCCTGCGCAATGTCAGCGTGTGCCAGATATTGCCTACTGCGTTCCGTAATCTCGCGGATCCGCTCATCAACAGTCGCTAATTGGCCCGTGTTTTGCTCAATGAGAGTGGAGAGGTATCGATTGATGAATGTCAGTATCTCTGAGGCGATCTCCGCGGCGCCAGTTGCCCCGAGGCCTGAAAAGCGGTGAGTTTCCTCAGTGGTCCGGATTTCGACGGTATGCCAGAGCAGACCCTTGGCAGTCGAAACGGCGTTGATCTCGAGACAGGCCAAATCGAAAGCGCCGTCTGAAAAGCACGAAAGGCGGTCGCGCACCGAGCCGTTCATTACCAGCTTCCAGCTTTGAAGACGGAAGAGGCGGGCCCAAAAGCTTGGCCTGAAAGTTCGGTTGCGGGTTAACATCACTTCGCCTCTGCCCATCTCCCGCGCCGAAGTCACCGGGACGCGAACAATACGATCCTTTCGCTGGTAGCATTGAGTATTCGCTGAAAACTAATGATTTCAAAAGCGTCACCAGTCTGGCCGTTGATATGTCCGGATTTGACGCGGCAGCCTTTTATACCAATCGGTATGAGAAATCGTAAAGCGCTCCGCAGCAGAAACAATTACTCCCACGGGATGCATCAGCCCGCCGCATCCAGCGACGGCGAAGCGATCCGTTTCCGACTCGCCTGGGCAGACGCTGTGAGCCGCCTTTCCCCTTTAATGCTGAACCGTCATGGCGAAGGGCTGCTCAGTGTTTTCTCACGAGTGAAGATCGACGATGCCGATCTGCCCGATGTTGATGCAGCAGATATCAAACCGTCTGATCGACCGGCACTAATCAAGGAACTCGCTAGCGCGTGTCGTATTAGTGCGGGGCATGTACGCAAATCTGAGCTCGACAAGATCATTGGCTGGCTTGGTGAGCTGCTCGGCCTGGACAGTCTTGATCAAGCGATTGTCTCGCTGTTCGCACGGGTCAATCTGTTTGAAGAATGGCAGGAGCTGCTCGATGTCTTGCCGGGTAATCGGGGATGCCACCTGACTCCAGCCGCAATGGCCCCCATCGTTGGCGCTACGCCTAACGCCGTTGATCGACGGCTCCATATATCGGCACCAATCTGCGTCGGTGGGCTGGTCGACCGGGACCCTGACGGGGAATTTTCGGCAGCCAATTATCTTCTTCGCATTGCCCGTTCCGGAGCGAGGAGCAAGGCGCAGCTTGTCCGCACCCTGATGCCGCGATCCTCGCGCTCTTCATTGCTTTGGATGGATTTCGATCACTTGGGCGTCCCCCGGGAGATTGCCGAGAAGCTTGTTTCCAGCGGCGAGGCCGTCTCAATTCTTCTCTACGGGCCGCCCGGCACGGGCAAAACAGAGTTTGCTCGGCTCCTGGCCTCGCGGGCCGGTGCGCACGCACTGTTTGCCGGTGAAGCTGATGATAGCGGCAGGGAGCCGCACAGACGAGAACGACTGGCCCATCTCATGACGCTGCGCGCCATTACGCGCGGGGATCAGAAGCATTTGATCGTGATGGACGAGGCTGACGATGTTCTCCTCCTTGACCCAGAAGAACGCGGGCACCGCTCGAAGCTCTGGCTTAACAACCTTGTCGAGAGTGGCGCACGCCCGACAATCTGGATCATCAACGAACCTCGCCGACTAGAGGAATCGATCGTCCGGCGAATGGATCTTGCCATCGAATTCCCGAAACCTTCTCAATCGGTCCGCGAACGCATAGTCCGCAGGCACATTCGCAAGCAGCGGCTCAAGCTGTCGGACGACACAGTCGCGCAGCTTGCCAGTTTGCCAGCAGCTCCGGCGATACTCGCATCTGCGGTCAGGGGTGCCAAGCGGGCTGGAGGCTCAGACTGCGAAGTTCTCGCTATAGGCAACGAGCTCGTCTCGGCGGTCTCGGGACGGCGACCATCACCCTACCGGTTTCACAAAGTCTATGACCCGGCGCTCTCGGTTGCCGACGTCGACCTCGCTGCTCTCGGCTGTCAATTGAATCGGGCAGGCAAGCTCGGTTGGAGCCTGCTCCTGTCGGGGCCATCGGGAACCGGCAAAAGCGCCTTTGCAAGGCATCTCGCTGATCAGCTGGGGATGGAGGTGATTGAGAAGCGGGGCTCTGACCTTCTCAATCCCTTTGTCGGAGGCACCGAACAGCTCATGGCCGAGGCGTTTCATGAGGCCGCGCGGTCTGGCGCTATGTTGCTCATCGATGAGGCCGACGACTTTCTTGCCAATCGTGCAGAAGCCGGCAGGAGCTGGGAACGCAGCATGGTCAACGAGATGCTTCGGCAAATGGAAGGGCTGCGGTATCCTTTCGTGGCGACTACCAATCACGCAGCAATACTCGATCCCGCTTCGCAGCGCCGGTTTACCCTGCGCGTCGCATTCCAAACTCTCGATGCGCAGCGCGCCCTTGATCTTTTCGAGCGCTATTTCTCCATCGAGTATCCGGTGGAGCTGGCTCCGCCTCTTGACCAGACCCCAGGTGACTTCGCCGTAGTTGCTGCGCGGGCCAACCTGCTCGCCGTCAAGGAAGCGCCTGTCCTGGCAAAATGGCTGCGCGAAGAGGCGGAAGCGCGCGGGCCGGTTGTCCGTCCGATCGGCTTCTGATTACGCGATTGAATACTCACTCAAGTCGATTTCGTTCGCATCAAGCCAGACACCAACTTTTCCATTGCTTATCAGGCAACAAGCTTACTATGTCCGTTTTTGTCGGGGATCGGTCTTAGAGGTTGCTCCAACAGAACGATTGAGGAGCAAGCACGCCATGGAAGTCGGTGACGATGAAGGCCCGATCATTTTGCTGCCGGTTCGCCAGCGAGGCAGCGGGATCACCAAGGCCAGCGCTCGGTATCCCGCCCAGCTTTTTGAGAACCCGCTTTGGCTTGTTGCCCATCTGGTGGAACACGCAGACGATCTCGATCGCGAATTCTGGCTGGGGGTTTGCGAAGCTTCGCCCGAGAGCGAGGTTGGGATCGCAACGTCAGGTGCCTGGTATTCCAAGGAACTCATGAATGAATTAGGCGGGATGAACCGTCGCTCGCGCCTTCCCGCAAGGGCCAAAGACGAGGCCGAGAAATTCGCGGGCATGACGTATGGTGCTATATCAGAGCCACCACTGACCGCGATCGACATCATCATCGAAAATGCCGGTGACGCGTTCGAAGATATCGCTCACGCTTTTGGCGATTTGCCGCACAGCATCATGATTTCACGCGCTTGATGACCGAGGCTGCATCTCAAGTTCGCCGACCCGGGCTCTCCAAATCACGGATCAGTGCTTTCGAGCAATGCCCGCGACGCTTGTGGCAACAGGTCCACGCGCGGGAGCGCTCGGAAGTCGATGCATCGACGCAGATGAGTTTTGCAGCAGGGCATGCGGTAGGTGACCTCGCCTGCGCCCAAGTCGAACATGGCATCATGGTCGAAGCGGAACCTGATCTACAAGCTGCGCTCGCCCGTACAACCGAACTGGTTGCCGCTGCCGACCGACCAATTTTCGAAGCCACCTTCGAGCATGAAGGCGTGCTTGTGCGGGTCGATATTCTGGTCCCCGAGCGCTCTGCGGCTGGGCTCGTGTGGCACATCTATGAAGTGAAAAGTTCAGGTAGCGCCAAGCCGTATCACATTGGCGATCTTGCGACCCAATATTGGGTAATCGCAAATTGCGGCGTCGCCATTGCAAGCGCTTCAATCCGCCACATCGATACCAGTTTCGTGCTTGAGTCGCCCGGCGATTACACCGGCATCTTCAGTGACGCCTCACTGCTGAGCGATATTTCTGGGATCGCCGCAACGCGGGACGCCATGGTCGAAGAAATCCGCCAGATGCTCGCGGGTGAAGAACCCGTTTGCGCAACCGGCAAGCATTGCAGTGCGCCGTTCTCCTGTGAATTCTCAGGTCACTGCTCGAGTTTCGAGCCCGCCGGCCCTGCGTGGCCTATTGGTGAGCTGCCCAACACCGGCGCACGTCTTGCCGAGAAGTGGGCTGACGCCGATATCTTCGAGATCGCTGAGCTTCCCGAAGACGCGGGTCTCAATCCCCTTCACACGAGGATTAAAGACGCAGTCCGCACAGGCGAAGTCTATCTCGATGCCGCAGGGGTCAGGAAGGCTACCGCCGAATGGGCTTTTCCCCGTATCTGGCTCGACTTCGAAACCATCGGCTTCGCTATCCCGCGCTGGGTGGGCACCACCCCCTATGGCCAAGTCCCGTTTCAGTTTTCCGCGCATGTTGAACAAGCAGACGGCGAGCTGGACCAAATCGAGGCGCTCGATCTTTCAGGTGAGGATCCCCGCGAGGCCATTGCCGAGGCGCTCTCAGGTCTCCCGGGTGAGGGCGCCGTCATTGCCTGGAACGCAGGGTTTGAGCGGCGCTGTTTGCGCTTGCTGGCGGAGGTGGTGCCCTGTCACCGCGATGCGCTTCTGTCGCTCGCCGAGCGAACGGTCGATCTGCTCCCCGTCGCCAAGAACAATTACTATCACCGCGACCAGCGGGGCAGTTTCTCGATCAAGGCGGTGCTTCCCACGCTTCTGCCCGAGCTGGACTATGGCGATCTGCAGGTCGCTGATGGCGGGGATGCGCAACTTGCCTATATCGAAGCAACCGATCCCGATTGCCCGGACGAACGGCGCGCCGAACTGGCGGCTGGCCTGATTGCCTATTGCGAGCGGGATACGCTCGCGATGGTCGAAATCTATCGCAAATTGGCCGGGGGCTAGGAGCAATGGCCGAACGCCGCAAAGCGCCGCTCGACCGGGTCCTTACCTTGGTGAGGGCACTTGCCGACAGCGTTGAGGGATTGACGCTGGACGAGATGGCGGAGGTTCTTGGACAGCAGCGCCGGTCTGCCGAGCGGGCCCGCGATACGATCGCCTTTCATTTTGACCTCGACGAAATCGAAGATGGCAGACGCAAGCGCTTCCTGATCCGTGACTCGCTTCGCCGCCATTACGTCCGTCCGAACGCTGCCGAATTGGCGGCACTTCAAGCCGAAGTGCTTGCAGCGACCAAGGCGCAGTCTCCCCGGGCAGAATTGCTCGATGCGCTTCTGGTGAAGCTTCGCGCCAGTTTCGACGGCATGGAAAAGCGCCGCGTCGATCGTGACTTTGCCGAACTCGCCCGTTTGCAAAGGACGCTGGTTGGACCAGGCGCCGTGGCAAGGGTGGCGTCTGAAACCTTGGCGGCAGCGTCTCAGGCGATCTTCGCCGGCCAGTGCCTTGAGTTTGATTATCAGCGCGAGGGTGAGGATGAGACGGTATGGCGCAGGGTAATCCCGCACGGCATTCTGCATGGCAGCGTTAGCTATCTCGTTGGGGCTTTTCCCAAGGGTGGCTATGGATTGGTGACCTATCGGCTCGACCGGATTGAGAACGCACTGGTGTCGGAAGTTGCTGGCGCTGCGCCGGAAAACTTCGATCTCGATGAATGGCTGGCCGACAGTTTCGGCATGTTTCGCGAACAAACCCATCAAGTGCGTCTTCGCATTTTGCCCGAAGCTGCTGAGCGAGCAAAATCCTGGAGATTCCATCCTAAGCAAGAGCTGACCGAACTTGCCGACAGCGGAATACGGATAACCTTTACCTCAGGGGGGCTGCTCGAACTCGCCAACCATCTTTTCACATGGGCCGGCGATCTTATCATCGAGGGTCCTGATGAACTGAAAACCGTGATGGCAGAGCAGCTAGAAGCAGCGCAAACAGCGATTGAAAAAGCGCCAGATGATGCGTCCGAAACTGACGTACAAGGAGCATAGATTAGCCGGATGGAAAACGAAGACGATAAACCCGCTAAGCCCTTGGCTCATTTCGCCAAGCAGCAGTACCGTCAGCAAGAGCAGTTTTTTGCGAGCTGCGATGAAGCCGTTACCGGCTATCGCGGTCAGGCAGTCCGATTGATGCCGGAGAGCTGGGCGGCAAATTTCCACCCGGACTATCGGCAACGGATTGTCGATAGCTTCTCTTATTCTGACAAAGATACCCAGTCGATCGGATGGCACACTCATGCCAATCACGGCGCCTCGTCGCAGGTGTGCTGCGTCAATTTCCTTTTCCCCTTCGTCGATCAACCCAACCTGCTGGCTCGCTGGATCGATCACGTTTTGGGTGTCGAAGGTGCGCAACCTGAAGTTATCGAACGCCGCAATGGTGAGGATCATTACGTCGCCTTCGAATGGTTTCCCGAAACCGATTATCTCAATGAAGCTGGAAAGAATGGAAAGGGGAACCGCGGAAGCAATTCAACATCCGTTGATGCAGCGGTGCGCTATCGCATCGGCGATGAGCTTCACCTGCTTCTGATCGAATGGAAATACACGGAAAGCTATGCGTCGAAGCGCGATCCCAAATCTTTAGCTGGAGATCCGACCCGGATCGCCCGCTACCAGAACATCTGGCAGCGGCCGCACGGCCCCATTCGTGCCGACCTTGACGTCGAGCTGACGGAATTCTTTCTTGAACCTTGGTATCAGCTGCTGCGACAACAGATGACAGCATATCATGCAGAAACGGACCCATTAAGCCCTTACAGCCGGGCAACACTCCTTCACATCTCGCCGAACGGCAACTTTGACTTGCACAAAGTAAAGGGCAATTTTGGTGCGCTTGGTGATGATGTTTTTGAGGTATTTGCATCTCTATTGGAGGGGAATTTTCGCGACCGCTTCAAATCGATCAATACCGCGGACGCTTTCCGATTTCTGACTACCGAACCGCGAACCGAGTGGATGGATTGGCTTCGAGCCCGATATCCCGCCCTCATCCCAAACGCTTCTAGAGAAGATTCTCATGGAACTTCAAGAACGTAATCGCTTGCACAGTGCGATCATAGCAGCGACTGAGCACACACATTAGAAATTGATCAGCGAAAGCAACACAATGGAAATTAAGAATTTTGGCGCTCAACTTTTGACGATGCCAGAGATTTTCGCTGATAATTATTTCGTTATTCCGGATTACCAAAGAGGTTATGCCTGGGACGAAAAGCAGGTTCAGGATCTTTTGCAGGATCTCGATCACCTTATCGATGATGGAATATCTCAGAAGCATTACACCGGCACGCTAGTCCTGAGCCATGAAGGTCGACCTGATCGTTTCAACGTCGTCGACGGACAGCAACGGCTCACAACCTTGGTGATATTAGCAAAGGCCATATTTGATGAACTCCCCAAAAACGAAAAGTCCCGGATTGAAGGCCTTTACATCAGAAGGGGGAAACTTGGTTCCGCTGAGCATGTTCTGACCCTGAATTCGGATACACGACGATTCTTCGAAAATGTCATCTTGGATGACCGGCCGAAAAGCAGTGAGCCAAGCAGACTTGAGTCACATGATAGGCTGGTCAAAGCTTGGAAGATAATCAGGAAATGGGTTCAGAAACGGATTAAAAGCAAGACGGCGATTGAGAAAATCCTTCTCACCTTAGAAAGCGACATGGGGTTCATTGTTTTTGCTCCCAAGGAAGACGCCGAGACTGGCGTGATGTTTGAGGTCATAAACAATCGGGGCAAGGACCTGAGCGAACTTGAGAAAATCAAGAACTATCTCATTTACTGCAGTGTGAAATTAGATGCTGCTAAGCTTCGGGAGAATATCGATTCAGACTGGTCTGATATTCTGAACTACCTTCATGCAGCTAACAAAACTGCAGACTCAGATGAGAATTCGTTTTTGCGTTATTGCATGGCAGTCCATTTCGGGTTGAGTAAAACCGATAGCCAGCATGGCTACATCGAGCTCAAGAAATTGCTGGTGCTAGATCAAGCGATTAGGACCGACGATTCGCGAAACGCCGCGGTTAAAGCGATTATGAGCTTTGTGGAATTCCTGAAAAATGCCTCGCATTGGTACGCTCGGCTTTACGGCCAAGTGCATCAAGGCCTGAGTGCCGAGCTTGTTCAGGTCCTCGATCAAATTAGAGGGCAAGATCGCCAAGCTTCGATAATGCCACTTTTCTTAGCTCTTGTGGTGAAAAATCACGCTCTAGACGGTAACCTGGAGCGCTTGCTGAGGCTCCTCGAAACCCTGAATTTCAGGGTTTATATCGCTCGGAATATGACGAGCAGAAACGATAGCGGCCAAGCTGAATTGTTTAGGTACGCTTCAGCGTATTATCACGACAGGCTCATTGAAAATTTGGATGTATCGGCGGAAATCGAGGGCGTAGATTCGGAAGACAAGGCGCTCGAGATCCAATTGCTAGAATTCATTTTTTGGAACGCTCCTGAAAGCGAATTTCTAGGCTCATTCATGCTTCGCGAAGGCGAAATGGATGATTTTTATCAATGGAATGGTTTGCGGTATTTCCTCATGAACTATGAGCAACATTTGCAGCCCAACAAGACCATCAGAATAGACCGAATTTTGAAAGCTCGGAAGGAGGGCAAATCGAACGACTATCTTTCGATCGAGCACCTTTGGGCCACTCGGAACCGCGCGGAAGAGGGGCAGAACGTTCGCCCCGTCGATAAACATGAGCGCAGGCGTTTGGGGAATTTTGTGTTGTTGGAGCTTAGGCTCAACATTCAGGGGGATTGTGATGATCTCGAAGCAAAAAGCACTCGTTACCTCGAGGGTTTAAACGGTGAGGCAGGTACCGATCTTCAGCATGTTAAAGAGGCTGTGAGCGCAGCCCAAAAATCTATCAAGAAACGTCAGGACAAGAAGCGTCTCAAAAACTTCTATCTTGAGCTTTACCGGGAGATCAACGACCGAAATGAAGCTCGGTATAAGAAGTTTGCTGCCCAACGCTGGTCGCTGGCTCAGTATCTTGGATATAATGAAATCAAGGCTGCATATGAAGAGGACGAGGAGTAGAATTCAGCAAACCAGAATGGCGGTAGAGGCGACCAGCGAGTCGCATGCCTTTTCGAATTTTCGAGTCCCAAAAAAGGCATCAAACCAATGCAGTAGTCGCCGTTCGGGGGCTTAATTGCGGGCTCATTGAAGAAGCTAAGAAAATTTCATGAGTAATTTCAGAATCTTAAGGCATTAGTGCGATGCCTCTTCTGGGCACCATACACTCCCTAAGCCCCTGAAATAAGAAAAGTTTCAGGTTTTCGGCCATTTGTAAACGCTCTTGTCGTACACACACTCGTACACAGGATCGATAGATGGAACTGAAATTGGACTACCTTCGGCGCGACAAAAAGAGTGGCCTCCTTACATACCGTAGACGGTTCCCACAGGAGCTCGTGCCGTTCATTCCGAGCAAGAGCCCCTCTGGTTCTGGCCGTAAGGAACTGAAGGTTTCCCTTAAGGCCTCCAGTATGAACCATCCGGTAGCAAGAGCCCGCTATGAAGAGGCAGAGCGGATGTGGGGCGAGATCGTCGACCAGGCTCGTAAGCGGGCCAGCGGCACCTTCGATCAGCTCGATGCCGAAACAATTGCTTATCTCGCATCTCACGTGGTCAACGAGGGCCTAGAGATCGATGCAGAAGTTCGGCTCCTACCTGAGCCAGCGGATCGAAAGAAGCAGAGAGCCCAAACGCTCGCTGCGGTCACCCTCGAGGACCTGACCGAATGGCGAGAGATGCGGGCCGTTGGCGACATTGAGGGGATCATTGGGATATGGGGTTATGAGGCGGCAAGTTTAGCTGAGGTGGAAGGGTTTCGCCTTGACCAGAACTCACCCTCACACGTAGCACTTTGCAGTGCCATCCATGATGCCCAAATTGCAGCGAGCGAAGGCACCCTCGAGAGACTGAAAGGCAATTCGGTACCGACACCGCTAATTGCAAAGCGACCTGCTAAGGCCGCTCAGATTGACAAAATTGCTATCAGTATTTTTGATATTTACGAACGCTATGCAGCCGTGCCAGGTAGAAGCCTCAAGACGGTTGCGCAGTGGCGTCGATATATCAAGCATTTGGTCGACTTCGTAGGGACAGATAATATCCTAGCGATGCAGCACGATGACCTTGTGGCCTGGCGCAATCACCTTCGGGATCATGCAACCTACAAGGGTAAGCGCTTCTCGGCGAAGACAATCAATGGCAGTTATCTGGGCGCGGTTAACGCTGTTTTTGCTTGGGCGAAGGGAGATGCGATAATCCCCGCCAATCCAATGCTGGAAGTGGCAAAAGTGAAGCTGCCCAAGGCACCGCGGACCAGGGGCAAGGGGTTCACTAGCGAGGAGGCGCTTACAATCCTCCGAGCCTCTCTGCAGCCTCCAACCTCAAATGAGAAAGAAGATCTCCGCAATGCGAAGAGATGGTGCCCTTGGATTATGGCTTATTCGGGTGCGCGAGTGAACGAAATCACTCAGCTGAGAAAGCAGGATATATTCGAGCAAGATGGCGTCTGGGTAATGCGCATTACACCTGAGGCCGGAACAGTGAAGAACAAGGAGTCCAGACTGGTGCCCCTACACAGCCACCTGCGGGCTCAAGGTTTCCTTAAGTTTGTGGAAGAGCGTTCTGATGGGCCCTTGTTCTACAATCCGGCTAAGCGGCGGAGCGACAATGCCATCAACCGACAGGCGAATCGCCTTGGTTCCAAGCTCGCAGAGTGGGTTCGTTCAGTCGGAATTGTAGGGGTTATGCCAAACCATGCTTGGCGACATCATTTCATCAGCCAGGCCGTCCGCTACCGCTTCGACCCAGCGATAACTCGGGCGCTGACAGGTCATGCTTCAGGGGACGTCCACGGTGACTATGAGCACGTCGGGGAATTTGTTGATGTGCTCTCCCGGGAAATAGAGCTGATCCCCCCCTTCAAGGTGTGATCAAGCTCGACTACGGGGGCGCACGTTCGATTCAATAATATTGGCAGACATAAAGGTAGGCACGGTCAAACAGGTCGGTATCCTGATGGAGCTTGTATTTGAACAAGGTCTGCCGCAGCGCCTTCTTCACTTCCCGCTCGCCGGCATGGGTTTCCTGCCAGCCATCGAACCTGACTGCACGTACGATGTCATCTATATCGTCGACCACGCGCTTGATCATGATCGGTGTATCGCCCGTTTGCGCTTCCTCGAAGAGCTCGGTCAGAGCCGCCTTGCCCCGGTCGCGATCTTCTTCGGCAGGCGCTTCACGCTCCGCCTTGACCACATCCTTGGCCAGTTCGAGCAGAGCCTTCAGAAATTCAATGCTGAGAAGTAGTCCCTGCTGATGCCGCTCTTTGAGATCTTCGAGCCTTTGGCTTAGCGCCTTGAAGGTCGGGTTGCCGGCATGCTTGCGAAGGCGAGCAGTCAGTTTGACCGAGATTTCCTTGCCCTTCTTGCTAGGATCGGGAGTACCCAGCACCGCTTCGAGCAGATCGGCATCCAGAACAAGCGTGTCGAGGTCATCACGCACCGTGTCGACATGGACATGCTCATGAATGAGTTCAATCGTCTTAGCGCCGAGCTTGTGCCACAAAAGCCGGCCCGTACCGGTTGACGGCTTTAGCGATTCATAGACCTGAGCAAGCCACCGGTAGTCCTTCTGGAACGCCGATAGAACGGGATCAGGCGACAGTGCTTCCCAGATCCGGGCAAGGACACTGAATTCGGCCGCATAGGCATCACGACGGTCGTTGTTGGGCAGACAATCCTGAGCTGCGATCAGCCCTTCATACCCTTCCAATTCTCGGTCGACCCCCGTGAAATAGGCAAGGCACTTCTGAACCTGGCCGGGCAGAACGGACAGCAGCTCTGCGATATTGGATACCGCCTTCTTTGCGCTTTCCTCGTCGAAATTGAGAGCCTGGGCGACATCGTCAAAGACACCGAGATAGTCGACAATCAAACCGTGCGTCTTCTGCTCGCCGTAAGGGCGGTTCGTCCGGCAGATGGCTTGAAGCAGTGTGTGGTCGCGCAAGGGTTTGTCTAGGTACATCGTCTGCAGGATCGGCGCATCAAAGCCCGTCAGAAGCTTCGACGTAACAATGATGATTTTGAGCGGATCCTTGGGATCGCGGAACCGGTCGAGGAGCTTTTCCTCTGCGTCCCGGTCGCGCTTGAACTGGGCATATTCAGTCTCACCGCTGTTCACCGACATGACGATGTCTGACGCCTCGGGCGGAAGAAGCCGGTCAAGCTCCTGCTTGTAGAGCACGCAGCTCTGCCTGTCGAAGGTCACCACCTGAGCGCCGAACCCATTTGGCTCCACTTTCGCCTGGTAATGCTTCACAATGTCGGCGCAAATTGCGCTCACGCGCTCAGGCGACTTCACCAGAATGGCCATCTTGGCCGCTTCCTTGCCAAGCCTATCGCGATCATCATCGGTAAGGCAAGCCGTCAGTTCAGCGTAGGCCTCTTCAATCGCTTCTTGATCAATGTGCAGATCGACCAACCGTGGATCGAAATGTAGCTCCTTGGTTGCACCGTCCCGGATGGAATCGTTGAGTCCATAGCGGCTCATATAGCCGCCTTCGTCCTCATCGGCGCCAAAGGCATAGAAGGTGTTCTTGTCGCTGCGATTGATCGGAGTGCCGGTCAGGCCAAAGAGAAAGGCGTTGGGCAAGGCCTCGCGCATCTTGCGCCCCATATCGCCTTCCTGGGTCCGGTGAGCCTCGTCGACCATGACAATGATGTTCGAGCGATCATTGAGGACGCCTTCGGCCTCTGCGAACTTGTGAATGGTAGTGATGACTACCTTGCGAGCATCCTTTGCGAGCAGCTCTTTAAGCTCCTTGCGGCTATCTGTCCGCACCAGGTTTGCCATGTCGGCGGCATAGAATGTGCCTGAGATCTGACTGTCGAGATCGATCCGGTCGACCACAATCACAACCGTTGGGTTCTTGAGTGCCGGATGCAACCTGAGTTTCTGCGATGCAAACAGCATGAGTAGCGACTTGCCCGAGCCCTGGAAGTGCCAGATCAGGCCCTTTCGCGGCTGGCCGGCGACAACTCGCTCGATGATCTTGTTGACGGCTTCCACCTGCTGGTAGCGGGCGATGATCTTGATCCGATGCTTACCCTTCTGGATGGTAAAGGCAGTGAAATTTGCGAGCAGATCCAGCACCATGGCCGGACGTAGCATGGAAATGACCGCCTTCTCGACCTCGGCCAGGGACTGAGGGCCATCCTCATCCATGCGCCAAGGGCCCCAGATGTCGACGGGCATACGCACGGAACCGTAGCGATATTCCTTCCCCTCTGTGGCGACCGAGAAGACATTCGGTACGAAGAGTTCCGGGATGTTCTTTTCATAGTCTTCATTGATCTGGAGCGCGGCATCGAGCCAGCTCTGGCTGGAGCGGACCGGCGTCTTCGCTTCGATCAAGACGAGTGGCAGGCCATTGACCAGCAGGACCAGATCGGCGCGTTTTTCGGTCTTACCGGCGCGGAAGGTAAACTGCTGCGTGACGACGAAGCTGTTCTGCTCGATGTCATCGAAGTCGATCAGGCGGATCGTGACATGCTCGCCGTTTGGACCGAAGGGCATAGAGCGTTCGCCGAGCATCCAAGCACCGAATTCCTTATTGGCCTTTACCAACCCGTCAGAGCGGGCGCTCATGACTATGGCACGGAGGCGGTAGAGCACGTCGTCCACGAGCGATGGGTTGGCGGCGATGTCGGGGTTCAAGCGCAGCAGCGCTTCGCGCAGATAGGTTTCAACCAGCGTATCCTGCGGATGGCGTGGCAAATTAGCGGGACCGACGAAATGCCAGCCTAGGCCGGAGATCGCGCTACCCTCACGGGCTAGGCCAGGCACCACAGTTGTCGGACTAATCGTCCCGCTAAGACGGTCACAAATAAAGGCTTCGACGGTGTTGGCTTCGTTGAATGTCATTCAGAAATACCTTGTTTCGTAACCTCTGAGATTATTTGTCCAAGGCTCTTAATTCGTTGGGTAAGTCTCGAAGATGCTGCGTGACATTCACGAATAAATTCTACGGTTTCACGCTGAAAACTGATCGGTGGGAGGGGTAGTAAGATTCGCGTCAGATTTGAGGCGTTAACATTTGTTTGGCTGACGCCCCTAGTTGCGAAAGACATGACTTGGCGGCGTCCAATATGAGCATTTAAAAATGCACAGAGGTATTCTGGATCAAGCTTCTCACGGTAGGTCTGGAGACGCACGAGATAGGATGCGAAAACGTGCTCCGCGCCAAGGTGGTACACCCCGGTTCGGCCAACTAAGTCAAAACTGTTCGTGCGATTGAAGAGTATGTCGCCATCGAATAGACGATACTTTTCGAATTCGCCGTCTGAAAGATCAATGTATTTAAGGTCGTTCTCAACTACCCGACCATCTTCCATGTTCATCATTCTTAACATGGGGTACTGCCCGGTTGATCCGGCCTCTACAGAAAGTCCGTACTGGTTTTTCGTCAACAATTTCCCAATTGGCAACAGCGGCCAGTCTTCGAAATAGGGTCCAACTCGTTCATGCCGGTTTGCTGCGCCAAGTAAAGAACCCCTTAGTCGCGCATCCAAAAGTGAAGCGTTCATAGTTGTGAGTGTCTCCAGAGACCTATGAAGTTCGATTTGAGCGTTTACTGCGGCTATAAGAGTTTCTACCAAGCGCGCCTGCACCTGGATTGGCGGTAGCAGGAACTCTTCCTTCGCCAACGCCTTCCAGTTGATGGTGGGCGAGAGCGAGCCCACCGAGATGCTCAGCGCACGCTCCATAAACAGATCGCTCTGCATGAAGAAGGGCAGGAAATCGGGCAGCACCGTTTCCGGCTTTGCGCGAAGCACCATGGCATGCGCTGAGCAGATGCCATGGAAATCCGCCACCGCAACCTTGCGTTGATAGACGCGGCGTTTGCCGAAGATTACGTCACCCGGCTCAAACGTCAATTTGGTCGATTCTACTTCACTGGGATCGCCCCACCGACGGATGCGCAAACTTTCGGGATCAAGATGCTCTAGGCCGACATAGCGGCCTACTTCGGTCTCTGCGGGCATGACCCGGTGACTGATTTGAGCTGCCATCTTATCAAACCGGTAGCTGCTCAATTTCGAAGCTTTATCAAGCATCGGCATCCTTCCCAGATTCCAACTCGTCAAGCATATCGACTAGCGCATCCATGCCAGTCCAGAAATCGCGCCCCTCTGCATCGAAGGCGCTCCAAGAGTCCTTGAGGCCTACAGCCTCGTCGGCAGAGATCTCAGGCTTGGGTTTCTTCACATAACGGGCAATAGAGAGATCCCCGTCGGCCGCCAGCACATCGGCAGTGCGTACAACGCTTGCGAAACCAGGCGCATTGGTAAAGCCCTGATAAGCATCAAGGATGTGCTGCTGGTTTTCCGGCTTCAGAAAGCTCTGTGCTCGCTCACGCTCGATCTCAGCTACTGCGTCTATGAACAGGACCTGCTTCTGACGTTCGGCTGGCTTCTTGCTGCGGCATATAATGACGCAGGCCTCCATTGGCGAGTTGTAGAATAGCCCCGGCCCGAGCCCGAGCACACATTCCACCAGATCAGTCTCAATTAGATTGCGGCGCATCTCGGCTTCTTCGTTGCGAAACAATACGCCATGCGGGAACAAGACCGCGCAGCGTCCGGTCTCCGGGTCCATGCTGTTGAGGATGTGCTGGAAGAACGCATAGTCGGCCCGGCCTTGCGGAGGGGTGCCGAGGAAATTCCGTCCCCAGGCATCGCTGGTCCAGGCGTCCCGATTCCATTTCTTGATCGAATATGGCGGGTTGGCGAGCACGATGTCGTAGGATCGAAGCTTGTCGCCTTCCACGAAGGCTGGATCAGAAAGAGTATTCCCGCTGGCGACCTGAAAGTCGGACACCCCATGAATGACGAGGTTCATCCGGGCGATGGCCGCAGTGATGTTAATTAGCTCCTGACCGTAGAGGCCCATCGTTCTGGTGTCACCTCCATTACGCTTGACCTCTGCCAGGCATGAAATGAGCATGCCGCCAGTGCCGCAGGTGGGGTCATAGACATCTTCTCCTGTTTGAGGATCCAGCATCTGCGCCATCAGATGCACAAGCGTGCGGTTGGTGTAAAACTCCTGCGCGGTATGCCCGCTATCATCGGCGAACTTCTTGATTAGATATTCATAGGCATTGCCAAGCTCATCCTCGGGCACTGCGCCAAGCGACAGGTCGTGCTTCGAAAAGTGCTCGATCAGGTTCTTGAGCGTCGCGTCGGGCATCTGCCCCTTGTCGGTCCATTGGGCATTGCCGAAAACTCCCTGTAGCCGCTCGGGATTGCTCTTTTCGATTTCTTGAAAGGCGGAGAGGATGGCGCGTCCAACGTCAGTCGAAGTGGCGCGGACGTCTTCCCAATGCGAACCTGCCGGTACAATGAAACGATCATTTGCGGTCGAAGTGGCATACCCTTCGTCTCCTGTTTCCTCGAACGCTTCGCGGTAGTCCTCATCCCAGACGTCGGAAAGGCGTTTGAAGAACATCAAAGGGAAGATGTACTGCTTGTAATCGCTAGCATCGATCAGCCCGCGCAGGAGCGTTGCAGCACCCCACAGATAGCTTTCGAGCTCGCGCTGGGTAAGGCGCGTGCTCATTTCAGCCACCCTCCTTCATTGAGGACAGTTCGCAGATTGTCTTCGGCCAGCCGGGCATCTGCAAGTGCGGTCTTGAATGCCTCAATCGCTTCGGGGAGTGGGGGAATCTCATCACCGATTGGCGGCAGGACATAACGGGAAATGTTAAGAGTCCACCCTTCCTTCTCGATCTCCTCGATCGCTGCCACCTTGGCGCGATCCACAACATCCTCAAATGCCTGATACCATTTTACGATCTTGTCCGCGTGCCCGGTGTCGAGGAAGTTCTGTGCCCGGCCCTTCCGGAACTCGCTCGACGCGTCGATAATCATAACCTTGCCTTTGCGGTCGGCTGGCTTCTTGCGCCGGAGCACCACAATGCAGGCTGCAAGTGAGGTCCCGTAAAAGAGATTGGGAGCGAGGCCGATCACGGCTTCGATCAGGTCCTCCTTAAGCAGCTGAGTGCGGATAGATCCCTCAGCCGACTTTCGAAACAAGGCGCCCTGAGGAAGCACCACGGCCATCCGGCTGTTGCCGCTCGGCGCCATCGAGGCAATCATGTGCTGTACGAAGGCATAATCCCCGTAGCTCTCAGGCGGAATACCATAGGATGCACGACCCCACGGGTCGCTCTCCCATAGCTCACGACCCCATTCCTTTAGTGAGAAAGGGGGATTGGCGATTACACAATCAAAGGTTGCGAGACCGCCTGTGCTGGAATCGGTGAATGCAGGACTTATTAAGGTATCCTCGCGGGCAATCTCAAAGTCTTCAATGCCATGAAGCACCAGATTCATGCGCGCAATTGCGGATGTCGTGAGGTTCTTTTCCTGACCAAAGATCTTCCCGTAGAAGGTCCGCGGATCACCACCTCGGTTTGCGACATGCTCAATTGCTCCGAGCAGCATACCGCCCGTTCCGCACGCAGGATCATAGATGCTCTCTCCTTCCTTAGGATCGAGCAGTTGCACCATCATACGCACGACGCTTCGGGGGGTATAGAACTCGCCAGCTTTGTTCCGCCGGGTCACGTCAGCGAACTTTCCGACAAGATACTCGTAGGCGTCACCCAGAACGTCGGTGCTGACTTGCGAGTTGCCCAGTTGGATTTCTGAGAAACCTTCGATCATGTCCTTCAAAAGCTCGTCGGAGAATTTCTCCTTGTTGCCCCAGTCCGCCGTGCCGAAAACGCGAAAGAGCGTGTCAGGATTGGCCCGCTCGATCTCACGCATGGCATGGAGCAAGACCGAGCCGACATTTGCTGGCGCCTCCCTTACGTCATTCCAATGGCAGCCTTCCGGCACCTCAAAGCGATGAATTTCAGGGAAATGCGACGGGTCGGCCTCACCATAGAGTTCGCCAGCCTCAAGGGTCTCCTCGTCCCAGACGTCCGATATGCGCTTGAAGAATAGAAGAGGGAGTATGTACCCCTTCCAATCCGTGCGATCGACGGCAGATCCGCGCAACGTATTTGCTGCATCCCAGAGTGAGGACTTAATTTCGCGCCCATCCGATGTCATTGAGTGGCTCTATGTCCTTTAGGTCTAACTGGAGCTCGAACTAAGCCGTGCTCTGTTCGTAGGTCAAAGGTTGAGCTTTGAATAGCTTTTGCGACAGACAAGTTATCCTCTCGGTCGAAGAAAACCCGTTGATTAATCAGCGTCCTCCTAGTCATCTTTTGAAAAGCCTCCGCCGTTTCAGGGCTCAACTCGAGTGGTCATCGAGTCGGGCACTCTCTCATTGAACTCCTATTCATCTGGCGCGAGACCGACTTCGTCCACCTCCCACCCTGATCCGGGAGGTATAGAGCCGCGCCAAGGCGTAGTTAAAAGCCACCCTCGAACTTGGGGTAAAATATGGGAAATTGCTGGCAGCCGTCTGAAGGAAGGCTTCGATGGAGTGAAACGACATGG
This sequence comes from Allopontixanthobacter confluentis, assembly GCF_009827615.1. Lineage (GTDB taxonomy): Bacteria > Pseudomonadota > Alphaproteobacteria > Sphingomonadales > Sphingomonadaceae > Allopontixanthobacter > Allopontixanthobacter confluentis. The sequence goes on along the minus strand of NZ_WTYU01000002.1, from coordinate 995,170 downwards.
AGGGAAGTAGGGCTTCACCAGTCACTTATCGTGTCTCCTGCCCCATTTATGGGATCAGCTATCGGTAAGCCAGCGCGTCGCAAGTACATCCACCCGTGATTACCTGCAGCCTCTGGGAAAGGGGCAACGCCAAGCGCTGAATGGTAGTGCCGCATCATCGCTCGCTGCCGACGATTTTGGGCTTGAACAAACTGATCGGAATCGGAACCCGAACCCTCATATTCTAGCGGAAAGGCCTTGAGGACCAGAAGGCTCCAGTCCTTGTTCATCCCGATTAAAGCATTTGCAGCCCGTGCAAAGCGCCCGCTATTCGAGAACGCTGGGTCCATCCATGCTCGGGTCAGTTCCAGGATCGTTCCATAATCTGACACTTCAGACAGTTCTTCCCAGTGGCTGCATAGAACTTCTGCGAGCTCCATCAGTGTGGACGACATCGCATCCGCCCACTCAAAGAAGGAATGATTGTCGATCAGGGGTTCAGGACAGAGTTCAGTGAACTCAAAGCTTCCAGCATGTGTGTCACCTGCATACAGTTTCGCTTTCGTTGTGCACTGACGAACTGATGGAAAGTCGGGATCAGGAAGTCGCCAGCGGGAACGATGATAGCGAAGCTGGAGCTTCTCCCCTTCGTGTTCAAGGGTGACCGTGGAAGTCGTCCGTAACCTCCCTTTCTCGAATACTGGGTCGCCACTCTGGCGTCGGATGCGGTCGCTACTTCTTGATGTCGCAAGTGCACATTTAGTTAAGGCCATTTGATGGCGCTCCTGGTTGAAGCGCGTGGTGCCTTAGTGACACCCGGAGCCGTGGTTGTTGGCAGTATCTGCCATAGGGCTGATGGATGGTCCAGAGCCTATTGCGACGGGTTAATGGCTCCTCGTTATCAATGTGTTAAGCCGGGCCGAATAGTTTCTGTCTACTATGGCTTAAGGGGCACCTGGGGTTGGCCAAAGGTGGCTTAAAGCACCCTCATAAATGATGGTAGGGCTAACCCTATATGCACCTCTTTACGCCCCTATCTGCCCTCAACTTAGAGGACCGTACAGCCGACCGAAGGGATGCACGGACTTGCGCCCGCTCAATGCTGCTGAAGGGCTACTTGATGTCCCCTGAAGCCAAGGCCTTGATGGATGTAGTGTTAAACACCATCATTGTTCCCTTCAGGAGAACCCAAGGTCAATTTCGGCCGTCGATGGTTCCAGCTTACCAGGCTATTATAGAGGCCTTCCTTGCCGACCTACTTCGAGCTGCTGCTGATGGCCGCTGGAGCAAGCTATCGACCGACAATGAACACTTGGGGACTGTTCCAGGTGGCCGAACGGCTCTTGGTGTCATGCGATCAGCTCTGGGTAGCCAGGATTATATCGAAGAACTGCCTGGGTACTTCAGAACCGAAGTGAGCTTTGGTCAGAAGCGAAAGAAGCACAGCCGTACCTGCTTCAGGCCCACCAAGAAGCTGATCGACCTGGCTGATGAGCTGGGTGTTAGCCTGTCCTCCATTCGTCAGCATTTTGTAGCAAGACCAAGCGCTCCACCCAGCCGTGCAGAAGTTCTGATGTTAAAGGCTCAGCCTGCAATAAGGGGAGAAAAGCCGAAGCTGCTGCCATTGCCGAAAGATGACCCCAGGTGCAGCCTAATTATCCAGGACCTGCAAGAGCTGAACGCATTTCTGATGCACGAAGGGCGTATCGCAGGGTTCACTTTCGCGGGCTTGAGGCGATCCTTCAACAATGCGGACCACCCAGATTTCTCCTATCAGTGGCATGGCCGGTACTACAGCATGCTCGGAGCTGATCGGTATGAGGCTTTTGAGGGCGGCAAAGAGACCAGGGAGCGCTTGATCATAATTGATGGGCTGCCTTCCAGAGAGCTCGACATCAGTGCGTCGCATCTTACCATTCTCCACGGGTTGCTGGGTGTTCCATTCGATAGCGCCAAGGACCCCTACGAGCTCGATGGGGTCAAAAGGGATACTGTAAAGCAGTGGGTAGTGCTCGCCTTAGGTTCGTCTGGAGCGTCGAACGGGGGCAATCCCCTGCTTGCGGCTAAGAGGGTTGGCCTGAAGCGCTATCCGTTCCTGTCGCAGCTTCACGGCCTTGGAATTGGTCCTCTCGACCTGCACTATCACGAGGCCGAAATCATCCGGCTCGCAATGGAGAGCTTGATGAAAAAAGGCGTTGGTTTCTTGCCAGTACATGACGCTTTGTTGGTTGCTGATGGGAACCAAGGGCTGGCTGAGGAGGCCATAAAGGAAGGGTTCTCGAGGTATTTCATCCATCAACTTGGGATGACAAGCGCCCCCGAGCCAATCCTGAAGTAGACCCCGTGGAGGGACCTAGGTCCCTATACAACCGCGATGACGCATACCTGAAGGACTGCGCTGCACCACTGTTCAATTGCATGCCAGAGGCCTCAACATGGCTTGTTTGGCCAGTCTAAGGGTGTTCAGCTTACCCGTATATTCTCTGAACAGATCATGCTGCCAACGCACGGTAAACAGACGCCCTGCCGATCTTGAGCTGCCTGCTGATTTGGGTCGGATTGAGACCCTCATCCTTCAGCCGCCTTACGTCTTCCACAGGCACCGAGGGCTTGCGGCCCTTGTAGACACCTGCCGCCTTTGCTTTGGCTATGCCCTCCATCTGACGCTCTTTTCGCAGCGCCGTCTCGAACTGGGCGAACACGCCAAGCATCTGGAGGAACGCGACGCCTGCTGGGGTGGTTGTGTCAATCGGCTGCTCTGTCGCCTGGAGGTGTGCTCCTTTGGCCCTGATGGCTTCTACGATGTCCTCCAGGTCCTTCACGGATCGCGCCAGGCGGTCGATGCGGGTCACCACAAGAGTGTCGCCCTCGTGGAGGAACTCCAGGATCGTATCGAGCTGCTCCCGTCCCTGCCTGGTCGTGCCGCTCTTCTTCTCTGAGCGGACGATGGTGCAGCCAGCCGCCCTCAGCGCGTCCTCCTGGATGGTGCAGTCCTGGTCTTCGGAACTTGCCCGTGCGTAGCCAATGGTCGTGGTCATGATGAATGCGTCTCAATAGCCTCTAAGACCATTGTCGCTAAATGTCCGTAATGGCAATGTCAATGCTATTGAGACACCTGAACTGTCTCAGGCAGTTGTGTCGTTGGGGTAAACCATGCGGACGTAATAGGCTGTCCGAATAGGTAAACTGAGGATGGCTTCAGCACATATGTCGATTGGGTATGCCCTAGTCGCAAATGGGTCCCCTTGCTCTTAGCCGATGGTACCAGAGGAACTTCTGATCAACAGATTTGAGTTTGACACCTTCGCTAGGGGTCGCCTCGTAGGTCGGACCCTGAGCGCATCGGAGCGCTTTTATTAGCACGAATTCAATATCCGCCGCATTGCCTGTTCACGTCAACTTGAGCCAAGCGCGTCCCTGACGATGTTTTATCCGACCTTACTCGACGTCGCCTCTTCGTATTCATTGAGGCCAGCAAGTAGGTCGGTAGAATTGGCAAACTGCTCAAGCTTGCCGTCGCGGCCTTCCAGCATCGCGTTCTGAGTTTCACGGTTGGGTATGTGCACATCGAAAGGCAGAGCTTTTTCTTCAGCGACCCTAATCAGCAGCATGCGGATGGCATCAGACACGGAGAGGCCCATCTTGTTTAAGACAGCCGTGGCATTCTTCTTAAGAGCGGCATCAATCCGAGCGCGGACAACCTCAGCTGCAGGCATGGTTCATTCTTTCATTCGACATCGAAGGCTACAATGTAGCTACGAAAATTAAAGTAGTCTTTAACACCAGTGCGTCAACCCGCACCCCCTTCCTGGACCATCCCCGTGAGCACGGACAGCACATCCAGCACATTTCAGCACATCAGCACAGTCGAGTACAGGAAGAGCGAGAATATTATGTTGAGAATACAATAACAAACTTCATTCTATGCGCATTATATATTGCAAAAGTAACTTTATAACGAGATATATACAACAATCTCATGAGCCAGGATGCAAGAAGAGCGCGACTCAATCCCGACCAGTAAGCACCTAAGGTATTGAATTATAAGCTTTTTTAGTTCATAACCCATTTTAACGGCTGGATGAACCAGTCGCTCGAAATCAAGGAATTCGCTATGGCAGCCGCCCGCCAAGCAAGTGCAATCGTGAAGAAGCAGCTCCAGCTTCGGGACCATCTATGGCCGAACAAGGAGACGTGGCTTTGGGACCGGAAGAAGCAGAAGGGCTTCACGACCATCCCTAAGACAATGCCACTAATACTCAAGATAATGGATGAGATTACAAAGGGTCAACCGGTCTCTTCCACCTATCTAACGCTATGGTGCAGTACTTGGGATAATAGCTTTGCGGCACTCAATAAGCGCGGAGATATGGCAAACGCTTCTGGTTTTGGGGGGCAGCGCGGAGAACACACCTGGAGCACCCGGATGAAGATGCTTCACGAGCTTCAATTTATTGACATTAAGCCAGGTAAATCCGGCGCAATGGGTTATGCCATAATTTGGAACCCCCACTTTGTTATCAGGTGGCTCCATTTCATTAAAACCCCTGGTTTGACCGAGGCGAGTTATAATGCCTTAGTCGAGACTGCGATTGAGCTAGGTGCCGCTGACATGACCGTCGCCTGGCAACAGCCCCACGCCCCCACGGCTCCTACGGCCACAGCGCCTCCTGGTGCTGTTGTGAAGGGGTAGCGATCATGCGTGCTCTCACACCCACGACCAAGTTTCGTCGTGACTATAAGCGCGAAAGAAAATCAGATGCTGGTCTGGATGCGGTTTTGCAACCAGTTCTTGACAAGCTTTCTGCCGACTTGCCCCTGGCGAAGAGCAATTGTGATCATGCTTTGAACGGGGATTGGGCGGACCACCGAGACTGCCACATACGTCCTGACTTGGTTTTGATTTATGCCAAGCCCGCAGATGGCAATTTGATCCTCGCTCGTCTAGGCTCACACGCTGAACTTTTTGGATAAGAGTCAAGTTCCACTGTACGGTCTCAAGGCGGCAAACTAGAAGGACGCACCCTTATTTTGGTTAAAAAATCTCATTTGACGGCTCGCAGCCCGATTATCCACGGGTAATAAAAACAAAGATTTACGCGAGAAGATTGTCTAAGAACGCATCTACCTTTTCGACGACTTCAAGTTCGCCAGCGTGCCCTGTGAGCCAATCTGTTTGTGCCAATGATACGGCTAAACTGACTCCAGGCTTTAGTAAATTTGCGATGGTACCAGCGACGGCTTTTGCTCGCCCCATCCCCGCCCTTAGTCTCTTCAGATCAGCTTGATCGGGTGGACAGGATGCATCAAGATCAGCAACGAGTTTAATTGAGGCATCTGCGATTGCTTTGTGGTTAGCGCCTGCACAATCAACAAGTATGTTTTCCAAAGCTCCAGGCTGATCATTGTCGGGAAATAGATATATGCCGATCGCAGGTGGCCCAGTTTCCATACACCCTAGGGATGCAGGAACTGCCAGTGGGTAGCCAGGCTCCCCTTCGGCAGCTGCAGCCTTATTCATTGCATTGATTGCATCAACAAACTCCGAAAAGCGGGCATCCTTATCATGACCATCTATATCGGCGAAAATGCCAATGGATCTTAGTTCACTAGATCCCAAAACATCGACGACTGCGCGAACTGTGGAAATAAGCTGACTATCGGAACCAGAAGTAGTTATCCCTACAACGTCGCCATCTCGGACATAAATTTCCGGAAAGCGCATCACCCGTTCGAGGTTCTCTCCGTCCATTGGGAATACTTTCGGAAACAAAAGTTTCCACCTACCAGGCACATCACCAATCTTGCGAACTGCTTGAAATCCACGAACCTTGAGAAGCTTACCGAGGAAGCTGGCGTCATGTGCGCCCTCAACTATCATTGCAAAATTGGCCATGCTCAGTATCGAATATCTAAGCCACGCTGACGCACTAAGCGATGTAGCATGCCACCCGTATACCTCTTGACCCCACCTTCTTTAGCGTCGCCCAGAGCATAACCAGACAAGTCTGAATGAGAGTTAGGCGCAACGCTACTGATAACTGCTTCAATGGCTTCAAGGCTGTGGGTGGTTGCAAAAATCTGTACGTTGTAGCTATTGGCCGCTTGATCCAGCCAACGGTACACTCGATCCAACGCACTGACATGAAGAGCCGCCTCTATTTCGTCGATCAGCAAAATGCCGTTAGCACATTTTCTTATGGCTAGAGCAATGGAAAGAGCCCGCCTTACTCCATCACCAAAGATACCTTGTGGCATTAGAGCGCCATCACGCATCCGGATCGCTATCTTAGGATAACGACCGTCGTCAGATGTAATAATCTCTACGCCCGAAATTCGCGGATCCAGGTCTCTCAGCAGAGCGTCAATATCGTCACGCCCCCCAAATTTGCTGGCCTCGCTTAATAGCCGCAAGTTAGCTGGTGAATTGCGGTGCGCGTAGGGTGCTAGAAACTGCAAATTTCCTGTTGGCCGACGAGCGCCCATTTCGGTGCGAAGTCCAAGTTGAGACCAGAGGACCCATTCTTGCTCAAAGTATTCGGGCGAAAGGAGACCTTGGCTGATGTGCGCTGAGGCTCGAATTAATAATCCGCTATCCTCGACTGGCTCCACAGCATCACGCTTTCTGACACCGGCAAAAGCCTTGCTGAAGGTTTCGGGATCAATGAAACCATTTATCTCTTCACAAGTGATCCGCAGATCATCGGAGCGACCGTGGGCTTCACTACTCAAGGTAATTGGTGAGATTTGATTTTCAATTTCCATTGGGTCGTTGGAAATTGGGAACATCCACCTTATTGCTTCAAGGACAGACATCTGATCTGGCATATAACCAACCGAACGAGTTTCTCTCGTGCGGACTGCGTTGAACCACTCGTAAGGAGAAAATGGATTTTGAAGGACGGCAATTGCCTCCAATATTGAGGTCTTGCCGGCATTGTTGACACCAACCAACAGGTTGATGCGCCCAAGGTCCTCCAACTCTACATTTTCGAGGTTTCTGAACGCTCCAATTGTCAGCTTGTCTAAAGCAATAGGGGCATCCCTTAGCCTCTTTGGGGGACGCTTCAGCTCAACCAAAACTATGCCTTCTCTTTTGAGTCTTCCTAGAAGACAATCCAAATGCCGGGATTCAGGTGATAATGATAGCACAAACTGGCGTGGGTAGGAGAAGAACGCATTCTGCAAGCGGCCATGGAATACCCCGAACGAGAGGGCCTATCAGAAGATCAGACCAAAATGATGTACTTATGCACGCGCAAACAGACAGTGCACAATGCCCAGATGGGGAGCACAAAAACGACTGTTTCCTGCCATTCTTAGTGTCTAATCCGTTCGCACTCCACGGCATACATTGAACCCAATCCCTTGCGCCCGATGCAAAACATTGGTTCAAGAGCCATATGGGAAAAGGGCACTATCATGGCGGCAGTACGCTCATAGGCGACGGAGCAATTGTAAAAGCGAAAGGGCGTAAGGGCGGTGTGGGGCCTTCGGGCGCTGCTATCCGTGATCAACAGCGCATTATTGATAAAAAGCTCAAAGTAAAAGTGGGCAAACAAGTTGAAGAAAACCAACGAAAGATGCGACAGCTGGGTAAGGATTGGGCTGAGATGAGGGGGCGCAAAGCTTACGAGAAATTAGTGGTCGCAAAGCAGGTGAATTCGTCACCTCTGGCGGCAGCTCTCAGAGAGGCTTTAGAACAGAATGATGAACCAAAAGCTTGAACCAAAACTCATGTGCTACATAGTGGAATAGGAGGGACATTCAGATGGGTTCGTGCAGTTGTCCAATTCGACCCAAACTTGACTTGTAACGTTTTTGTGCCCGTCACATATCGCATTATGCCAGACCTCGGCGGCATTAATCCGCGCCTAAGCGATCAATGGGTCCCCTTTGCACTTATCGATGGTGCCAAACTGATCGACGAGAAAGATTTGTCAAAAAGGCGGTTTCGCTGGACACCAGGACTGCGGGTCGGAGTGGACTCGATAACAACCAAAATCCTCAATTTTCTTGGTTCCGACAAAGGGCCAATTCATCTCCAAGAACCCAACTGATGTTAAACTGTTGTTTACCAAACAAAGTTTAATTCTCATGATAGGCGTTCTTGCTCGCTCTGATCGTAAAGCCTGATACTATAAGCAAATCGACAACAGCTCCGGGTGCTCTCAAGCACCACGCGCTCATTGAGGGCGTTGGAGCATGGCGAAACACAGCAATTCTGATTGGCATATATTTGTAGCTGGTACCCTTAGATTCCAGCCGGAATTATTTGTCGTTCTGACCTCGCGCTCAGCAACAAGCCCGGTCGTCCTTACCGAAACATATGAAACAAAAGTGCGTGCGCGGCCTCCGCCGTTAGGTCCCGCACATGCGACCAATGTTTGGCGAAACCCTGCTTAGACAGCCCTCAATGCAAATTGCGAGGTCACTATTGCAAGAGCCATCCAACCAATTTGTAGATGGCTTCAGCTCCATTCCTGCCCAAGATCTGACTTGGCCATCAAGGCACATCGAAGGGCTTACCTATCAGTGCCCAGAAATCCTGGGCGAACTCTAATCTCGAAAGAACATTATATGAAAAACAAATTTTTGCGCAAAATTTTAGCTCTCCTCAGCAAATATACACGCAATCCAACCCTATCCAGTCCCAGGACCGATCTCCATAATTCACTGGAGGTCACCTCCGTGAAGAAAGCGCTTATCAATCGCGAACCATGGGATGCTGCTTTGAATTGGCAGGTCGACGAAGAGCAAGAACTCCTAAGGTCGCTCTATAAGATCGGATTTAACCCGGAAATTGCGGCAAAGCATGCCAAAAGGGGTGGGCGACGCTTTGTCAAAAACTTGCAGCAGACCCGTTCTCAAGTCGCATTCGAATGGCTCAATACCTATGGATCACTAAGTGCTTTGTCCGAAAGGGGTGGATCGGTTGAGCAAGCCATCACCATTGCGGAGAGGCTAGTCAAATTGCGCTTTTCAGAGAAGATATTTGCTAGTGAGCATCTTCTTTTTGCTGAACGGAAGGCAATCTAATGCTGGTTCGCGATGCTTTAGATCGATCGGCATGCGTCACTGAAGTCTGGAGTGAAGGCTTCACCTTAGACTATCGTAGAAGGCCCATCCGTACCATCACGATTGATGGCGTCCCTTGGTTTGCCCTCCCCGATCTTTGCGCAGCTATTGGTTATGATCAATCTGCAGCCAGCGTCGTTAGCCAACCCAGCTTTCCGACGTTCGCCAAGCGTATAGCAGCAGAGGCTGTCGACCCGGAAATTACGGGAAAGCCTGAGAATGTTGTGATTTTGTCGTCTGTCGGTGTGTGGTGGTGGACGCACCTTACATGTCCTCGGAAGGGCCAGAATGTTGCCGCGTGGGCTAAGCGGGAAACGTTGAAGCTTTACCCGCATCCCGAGCCGCAAGATCCTCGGGTCTTCATTGGCCTGAAACCAGACGGCTCACTCCCACCATACCCGATGAAATATTCTGGCAGGAAAACTGAGTGGATCGCTCTTAACGAATCCTTGGCGTTCGGTTCAAGGTTGAGGAATTGGACGCCCACTAGTTTTCAAGCAAGCACGGCTAGCTACTAAGGCTGCTTGCAATCCCCTAGGTGCCAATTGGCACTTGGGGGATTTTTTTGTTCAAATCTCATTTTCTTTATGAGGTAGGTGAGTCAATCATTGTCCGGAGCAAGGGACGCTCCAGCGGCGCCCTTATGATTCGATGTTTTGGCCTTTTTCTTTGCTCTTCTTCGGCGTGCCACTTCGGCTTTGTAGGCCTTTTTCTGTTCTTTCAATTCTGCCATCGGATCTCGACCAAGGGCCCGAAGCCTGTCGTGTTCATCCATGATCGCTTGTGTTTCAGGATCGATTTTTCGGGACTTTTTCCGGTCCCCTGGTTCTGGCCACCAATACTTGCTTCCAGGCCCGATCTCAGTTGATCCGCCGAAGTAGCTACCTCTCTTCATTCACGCCTCCTTTCCAATCAACCACCCTCAGATTGGCGATTACGCCTCTCTGGTGCCTTCCAATCACGCCTCCTTCTCCACTGCGCAATATTCGCGCTCCTGATGGTATCACAGCAGTCAGGCGTTCATGAGTTTAAAAAACGCCGCTCCGTTCGCGATATGTCGTGGGTCGCACCAAGAACGATCGATGTGCAATCTATGAGTGCAGAGGAGCAAGCGGCCATCCAATTATACCCCTAGGGCTCCTAGGATGCACACTCTAAGAGTCCTACAGGGTTTACATCCTGCGATTTATAGCGTAGTTGATTCTCCAGACTGACCACGAAGGAGACGATTAATGCCCACTGTCATCACAATCCCGGACGAGCTATTCGCTAGGTTGCAAAAGCACGCTGTTCCGTTTGTCGACACACCTCTGACAGTGATTGAGAGAGCCCTCACTGCACTCGAAGAGGGCGACGAGGATGCGCAGATACCGAAGGGCGGCTCGGACGTACGTGCGTTCAATCCTGCAGCCGCCCCCAACCTCACATTCAGCACACCGCAGATTGCTAAGGTCGGCAAAAAAATGCTGGCCAAGGCCAAGACATACTGGAACCCAATCATGTACGCTGTGATCGAAGAGGCGGCGAAGCGAGGCATATCTCAAGCTGATATCTCGTCCGTTATTGCTGTTCCCTACATCGAGGGGCGCAACGAGGAAAATGGCTACAAATTCGTCGAGAAGGCAAACATTTCGGTACAGGGCCAAGATGCAAATTCTGCATGGAAGCAGGCATACCGAATTGCCTCCTCATTCGGTATCGCTGTTGAGGTCGAGTTCTCGTGGCAGAACACGGAAAAAGCGGCGATGCCAAACGTAGCTGGATCCTTCTATGTGGAGGGCGAGTAAATGACTGATAAGAAAAAAGATCGCGCCCAAGAGGCGCTAGCGTACATTGAAAAGTGCTTAGATACCGACAACCTGCGAAATGTCATTGTGAACGCTCGTAGACATGGGGAACTAGAAGTTATTCGGGCAGCTCAGTTGCGTCTGTATGAGCTCCTTCCATCAGAGGAACCTGGCACCCTCGAGCATGATGTGTGGCGCTGCATTCACGCTCTCGAAGACGCTCTCGCCGAGGAGCGAGGCAAAACAGTAAGACTGTCGCGCACACGCCAGAAGATCGGACGGGACGGTGAGCATCAGACAGTGATAGATCTTGTAAACGGGAAGCAATCTTCTGGATTCGATATGATGATCGCGCGGAATATGCCGCAATACACCTTTGAAGCGGTGACACTCAGGCATCCCTCTCGGTTTGCGGATAAGTGTCGCGACAACGCAGCCAAGAGGCTTGCCGAGGCCGGGGTCCCGGGTGGCTCGTCTGAGGAGTAGAGAGCGCCTAAAAGCGTCAGGTCCATGGCGTCTTTTAGCCGCTGGATTTTGCGTAACCGATGTGAGTCCTAAACGAGGACTCGAATTAAGCTAAAGGCTTGAAAGTTGTACACACGGATAGTACACATCGGGCTGATCGAGAGTGCAAGAAATGGCTGATTTCTGCGGTTCTTAGGGTCTACCATGGAAGTCCTCTTCTGGGCACCAGCTTTTCTTAAAGCTCTGAAACACTTGGAAAATCGTCACACCGACGGTCTTCCAAGCGTGCGTGTTGGACAGTGATGTCGGACTGTTCCGACCCATCATTATTTGAAAAGTGGTCCTGTTCTCATCGCTGGTCGGCTGTGCTTCTGTTCACAATTCGCTTTCCGTCATGCGCGATCACGCACATGTGAGGGTCTCAATTGGAGGCAGTCCATGCGGTCGGGCTGTGGTACGTCAGCGGCGGGATCGTGCTGCTTCGCGACGATGTCGGGCGGCAAGATGTGCTCGACAAATCCCTCAGCGCGGCGTCCAGCATCGTTTAGCGCGGGCGAGGAAAGGTTGGTTGAGATTGCTGGCGCTCGCCGGGAGCGTTAGCGCGCTGATCGTCAGCGATCCGCACGGCATTTTCTGAACGGTTTTGTCTAGAACGGGATTGCCGGCACGATTGCTCCGTTGGCTACCGCGTCTGCGCCGATCGGGCGGCGGATCAGCCAGTCGCTGGCTGTCAGGGGTGCCTGTGCACCGCTTTCCTGGTTGTGGGCTGGCACCAGCCCGAATTCGGTAGAGCGCGCTCTTACAAAGGTTTCACGCGAGCCATTTGCAGGCAGCGCGCCGCAAAGGACTTGCGGGAGGAACCGCGTCGTGGCCGCCCCGTCGCCGCCCTGCATGGCTGCCAGTAAGGGGGCCAGGAACAACCGGGCCGTCACCATTGCCGACGTGGGATTGCCCGGCAGGCCAAGCACCGGGATACCATTGGCCAGGCCGAACCACACTGGTTTGCCCGGCCTGATTGCCACGCTGGAGAACTTCTCGTCCATCTGCGCGCCGCCAAACATTGGCCGGGCCAGATCGTGATCGCCGACCGATGCGCCGCCGATAACCACCACGCAATCGGCCCGATCAATCCCACTGCGCGCAAGCGGAGCGAGGATTTCCAGATCATCCCTGCCGTGCATGCGATCCATCAAAATCGCCCCGCAGGTATTCGCCAGCGCCGCCACCCCATAGCTGCCGGATTCCGGCTGCAAATGGGGTGATAGATGTGCAGAGCCGGGCTGTTCCAACTCGTTACCGGTCGAAATAATCACGATTCCGGGCTGTCGCACCAGCCCTACCTCTGCAAGGTCCGCACCGGCCAGCGCCACCATGGCACGCGGCGTCAGGCGCTGGCCTTGCTCCAGCAAGATGTCACCCTTCGCAAAATCGCCGGCCTTGCGGCGGATATGGGAGGCCGGCCCGAAACCGCCGGAGAACTGGACGCGGTCCCCGCTGCGCTCTGCATATTCCTGCATGATCACACAATCCGCGCCTTGCGGGATATGGGCTCCGGTAAAAATTCTCGCTGCCTCGCCTTGGGCGAGGCCATGGCTCAGTGGCACACCTGCGGCGGCTTCCCCCGCCACTGTCAGCCATCGGCCCGGCTGGGCATCGGCGAGGCGCAACGCATAGCCGTCCATGGCTGATACATCGGCCCGCGGCGCATCGATGGCGGCTGTAACAGGCCTTGCCAGATACCGGCCCCCGGCGTTTTCTATCGCCGCAGTTTCGGCCGGCAGCACGGGCGCGGAGCAAAGAAGGAGAGCGAGAGCGTCATCATAGCTGAACATCCGACTGGCTGTGACATCGGCGGCGCCTGTATGGAATAGTCTATTTGCGCGTCTACATATCAGCCAACGCTCTGGCGTGCACCGTGCATCGCAGGCGTGATGCCTGCTTAAGGGGGCGTATAGCGAATGCCATCGCGGCAAGTCGGCGGCGATTTTCCATTGGCACGCCTTGCCGGCGTTTGTGCAGCGGCCTAATTTATCGACAGGTTGGCCAAACTGTTCCAAACCCCATGCTTGTGCAGTTTAAACCGGCGGGATCCGGTGGTTTGGCATCATTTCTTTTGAAGGTTTGGTTGATGTATGGTGGACAGTGAGCATGTCGCGCAATGGGCGAGCTGGGTCGGCCGGGTCGAGAGCCGGCGGCAAGTGCTCGACCAGGAAAGCCTGTCACGCTATTCGCTGGCGGTGGGCGGATCGGCAGACACCGCGCAGGCGATGCCGCCCCTCGCCCATTCGGCATTTTTCCTCACCGCAACAACGGATGACGCGCTGGGCCGGGACGGGCACCCCAGGCGCGGCGGGTTTTTGCCTGATATTACTTTGCCGCGGCGTATGTTTGCCGGCAGCGACATATCCTTTCCTGCGCCGCTGGAAATTGGCGAAGTTGCTGAAATGATCAATACCATCAAGAATGTGGCGCATAAGACCGGCCGTTCGGGCGATCTGGTATTTGTCGAAGTGGAACGTGTATTGTCGCAGGCCGGGCTTGCGCGCATTATCGAGAGCCAGCATTTTGTGTACCGGGGTCTGACGGAAAATCCTCTGTCCCTGCCCGCCCCGGCAGCCCGCCAGCCTGAAGGCGCAATCTGGCAGCCTGATGCAGTTAATCTGTTCCGCTTTTCCGCCGCCACTTTCAACAGCCACCGCATTCATTACGATCTGCCCTACACTGTCGAAACAGAAGGCTACCCAGCGCTGGTCGTCCATGGGCCATTTATCGCGGCCAAGCTGGCCGGGCTGGCTGCGAGCAAGGGCGAACTCGCCAGTTTTTCCTTCCGTGCGCTGGCGCCGCTTTTCCTTGGTCAGCCAGCCTATCTGCGCCACTGCGAGGGCAATGGCGTCGAAGCTGTGCGCTGCGACGGTGAGATCTGCACCGCGGCAACGGCAGTTTACGCATGACTGACTGGATTGAACTGGCGCAGGACGCGGCCGCAGCAGCGCAGGATTATGCAGATGCTGTGCACAGCGCGCTGGCGCAGCAAGTGGCGCCGCAGGGGCAATTCGACGCCAAAATCGCCGAGGATCAGCAGCGCATCCTGCACGGATATGCGTGGATCGCGACCACGGCCAAGGCGCTGGCCATCACTGCGGACTGGGCGCAGCGGGCCCGCGACCATGGGGCATTCAGACAGATTGACGAGCTGATGCTGCGGATCGGGTTTGGCGAATATTGCGCGCAGCTGGCTGGCGGGGTGCCGATGAGCCAGAGCGAAATTATCCGCCCGCATGAATTCGGCCTGTCCGCACGGGCGGCAGATTTTGCCGCATCCCGCAGCGTTGCCGCCTTTCTGGAGGCGGGAAGCACAGCCGATACGCGTGCTGCGCTGGCACAGCAGCTATGCCGGGGCGACCGGCCGTTTGAAGGGTTTGGCGATGAAACGCTCGACCTGATCAGGGACCAGTTCCGCGCCTTTACTGCCAACCGGATCACGCCCAAGGCGCACGCATGGCATCTTGCCGATGACCTGATACCGATCGAAGTGGTGCAGGAAATGGCCAGTCTTGGCGTGTTTGGCGTCTGTATTGCCGAGGAATATGGCGGGCTTGGCCTTGGCAAGCTGGCCATGTGCCTGGTGTCAGAGGAATTGTCGCGTGGATGGATATGCGCAGGATCGCTAGGCACACGGTCGGAAATTGCTGGCGAATTGATCGGTGAAAACGGAACGCAGGCCCAAAAGGCGAAGTGGCTGCCGCAGCTGGCCAATGGGTCTGTTTTGCCCACGGCTGTCTTTACCGAACCCGACACAGGATCCGACCTTGCCTCGGTGAAGACCCGCGCCGTGCTCGCGCCAGATGGCAGCTGGCAGATTACGGGCGCAAAAACATGGATCACCCATGCCGCCCGCGCCGACCTGATGACGATATTGTGCCGCACCAATACCGACAATGCCAGCTATGGCGGCCTGTCCATGTTGCTGGCGGCAAAAACACGCGGGACGCAGGATTGCCCGTTCCCCGATACCGGCATTGCGGGGGACGAGATTGACGTGCTGGGTTATCGCGGGATGCGGGAATACACGCTTGGCTTTGATAATTTTGCCGTGGCGGCAGATGGCCTGCTTGGCAGGCAGGAAGGGCAGGGTTTCAAACAGCTGATGCGCACTTTTGAAGGGGCGCGCATCCAGACTGCGGCCCGCGCTGTAGGGGTGGGGTGGAATGCGTTTGATCTGGCCTTGCGCTATGCACAGCAGCGCCAGCAGTTCGCCAAGCCGCTGATCAGATTTCCGCGCGTGTCGGACAAGCTGGCGTTGATGGTGGCAGAACTGGTGATGGCCCGCGAGCTGACCTATTCAGCCGCACGCCACAAGGACATGGGCGAGCGCTGCGATATCGAAGCAGGCATGGCCAAGCTGCTGGCTGCGCGGGTTGCGTGGTCCAATGCGGATAATGCCGTGCAAATCCACGGCGGCAATGGCTATGCGCTGGAATATGAAGTGAGCCGCGTGCTGTGCGATGCGCGGATACTCAATATTTTCGAAGGCGCTGCCGAAATCCAGGCGCAGGTCATCGCACGCGGACTGCTGGCAATGCAGGGCCGGCACGGCAATTAAGCGGGCCGGCCTGCCTGAATTCAGGCGTAATCTTCGGTATCGATACTGGCGCGCATCACGTCTGGATAGCGGTGGCCTGCCACGGCCTCCTGATTGATAAGGCGGCCTGCTTCTTCCATTGCGGCAGCGCCGACGGCCATGTTCAGCGTGCCAAAATTCTCCCGCATATGGGCGGCGCTGACCGTGCCCGGAATGGCGTGAACATGATCGCCCTGCGCCAACAGCCAGCCCAGCGCCAATTGCGCAGGGGCCAGCCCCTGTGCCTTCGCCAAAGCGCAGAACTGTTCGATCAGCGCCAGATTACGGGGCCAGTTTTCTTCGTTGAACCGGGGCATATTGCGGCGCAAATCCTTTGCCCCCAATGTGGCCGGGTCTTTCAATTCACCGCCCAAAGCGCCCCGTGCCACGGGCGAGAAAGCCACCAGCGCAATGCCAAGTTCGCGCGTGGTTTCCAGCACGCCAAGCTCGGCATTGCGGGTCCACAGTGAAAATTCGCTTTGCACAGCCCCCATCGGATGAACGCCATGCGCCTCGCGGATATGGGCCGATGACCATTCCGACACGCCATAGGCCCCGATTTTGCCTGCCTCTATCGCTCGCGCCATGGCGCCCACGCTGTCGGCAATGGGCACGTTGGGGTCGAAGCGGTGCATGTAATATAAATCGATATGGTCTGTTCCCAGCCGCTTCAGACTGGCGTCGAGCGCAGCTGCGACTGCCTGCGGCGAACAGTCGATGCCCCGGCGCGGGCCATCAAGCGTAATACCCATCTTGCTGGCGAGCAGGAATTCGTCCCGCCGGTGCATCACTGCCTGCGCCAGCAATTCCTCATTCGCGCCCTTGCCATAGATATTGGCCGTGTCGAGATGATCATACCCCAGATCGAGCGCTTCATTCAGCAGCCGCACCTTGTCTTCATGCGCGGGCGGGTCACCATAGGCCCAGGACAGGTTCATGCAGCCAAGCCCGATGGGGTGGACAAGGCGGCCACAGAGCATACGCTTGGTCATGAAAATACGCCTTTAATCTGATTGGCAGAAGGAAAAGTGCCATTGTGCCGTCTGGCCGTTGATAGGCGGCTATCGCGATGCACTGCAAGCGTGTGTCTTGGGTGATTGCCCGTACGCGCATTTCCGTCCACTATCGGCCCAGCTAACAAGGAGAACAGGGGTGCGGAAATTCGTTCTGGGCGCATTGGGCGCAGGTGCAGTCATACTCGGTTCGGCACCGGCATTGGCGCAGGCATCGCCGCAGGCAGAAATGGGCACACCGGCGCAGGTTCTGGAATTGTCCAAGGCAGCAATTTCCCTGCGGTCCGTGCGCGGTGACGGCAACCAGACAAAGGCTGTCGCTCAGCTTTTCAGCGATACGCTGGTGGCTGGCGGATGGAGCAGGAACGACATTGAAATCACCCCGCTGGATGACACCGCCTATCTTATCGCAACATGGCACGGCAGCGACCCGGCGCTCGGCCCGATTGTCATTTCGGCCCATATGGATGTGGTCGAAGCAAAGCCTGAGGACTGGGAGCGCGATCCATTCACCCCGGTGGTGGAAAACGGCTATTTGTATGGGCGCGGTGCCAGTGACACCAAATTTGACGCAGTGCTGGCGATGGTGTCGCTGATCCGGCTGCGGCAGTCCGGGTTCAGGCCCAAACGCAGCATAGTCATCGCCTATTCGGGCGATGAAGAAACCACCATGATCACATCCAAGATGATCGCGGAGCGGCTGAAAAATGCCAAGCTGGTGCTGAATGTGGATGGCGCATCGGGCGCGCTGGATGAAAAGACGGGCAAGCCTGCATTCTGGAGCTGGCAGGGCGCCGAAAAGACCTATGCTGATTTCCAGCTGGTGGTCACCAATGATGGCGGCCACAGTTCCACCCCGCGTGACGACAATGCGATTGCGCAGCTGTCCACCGCGCTGGCGCGCATTGCCGCCTATCGCTTTACGCCCGAAGTGAACGACATCACGCGGGACTATTTCGGCAAGGCGGCCGCGTTTGAATCCGACCCGCTGCGCGCTGCGGCCATGCGCGCCTTTGCGCAGGACCCGGCAGACAAGGCAGCCATTGCCGTGTTGCGCGGCGATCCCGCGATGATTGGCAAGATCGGCACCACCTGTGTGCCGACAATGGTGGAGGGCGGCCACGCGCTCAACGCCCTGCCCCAGCGCGCAACGGCCAATGTGAATTGCCGCATCTTCCCCGGCCATGCCAAGGACGCCATCATAGCCGAACTGAAAATGGTGGCAGACCAGCCGGAAGTGCAATTTTCCGAGATCAACCCGGAATATGTCGTCGCCGCGCCGGCATCGCCGTTTGACCGCGACTTCGTGGCTGCTGCCACGCGGGCAGTCCATGCGGCGTTTGGCGAAATCCCTATCATCGCATCGCAGGCGTCAGGCGCATCGGATTCCATGTGGTATCGTGCGCTGGGCGTGCCGAGTTACGGGGCGAGCGGCAATTTCATGAAGGATTCCGATGATTATTCGCACGGGCTGAATGAACGGGTGCCGCTGGGCAACATCGCGCCGGGAATGAAATATTACGATACGCTGCTGCGCGAACTGGCGGCAAAATGAGGGGCGCAACGGCCCTCATCGCCGCCTGCGCCGCCTGCGCTGTGCTTGCTCCGCTTTCCGCGGCATCGGCGCAATCGCTTTACATCGAAACAGGCGCATTGCTGGATGTAGAGCGCGGCGCGCTGGCAACGGGCCAATGCATCCTTGTCACCGATGATCGCATCAGCCGCGTTGAAAACTGCACTGCCACGCCTGACGGGGCGCAGCGGGTGGACTGGTCTGGCCTGACCGTGCTGCCCGGTCTGATCGACCTTCACACCCATCTGGCCGATGCGGGGCAAAGCGCGGATCTGGCAGCGCCGATCAAGACTTCGCCAGCGGCAACCGCGCTGATCGGGGCGCATAATGCGCTGACCACATTGCGGGCCGGTTTCACCACGGTGCGCGATGTCGGCACCTATCGCGGCCTGACCGATGTGGCCCTGCGCGATGCGATCAACGCCGGCACGGTCCCGGGGCCAAGGATGTTTGTGGCCGGCGCCTATCTGACCCATCCGGGCGGCGGGGGCGAATTGAACGGCGTGGTTCCCAATGACGAGCTTCCCGCCGATATGCGGCTGGGCGTGTTCGGCACTCCTCAGCAAGCGCGTGAGCGGGCAGAATTCCTGTTTGCTGGCGGGGTCGATTTTCTGAAACTGATGGCGACAGGGGCCGTGCTGGCGATTGGCACGGAACCGGGGGAGCCGGAACTGACCGAGGCGGAATTACGCGCCGCAGTCGAAGTGGCGACCCGGCACGGCAGCTATGCCACCGCCCATGCGCACGGCGCGCAAGGCATCAAGAATGCCATTCGCGCAGGCGTCCGCAGCATTGAACATGCCAGCCTGATTGATGACGAAGGCTTGGCGATGGCGAAGGACGCAGGCGTGTGGCTGGTAATGGACGTTTTCAACGGCGATTACATCGACGAAGTCGGCACGGCAGAAGGCTGGCCGGAGGAATATCTGCGCAAGAACCGCGAGACGACCGATATCCAGCGCGCCAATTTTCGCAAAGCTGCGGACATGGGCGTGAAGCTGGCGTTCGGCAGCGATAGCGGGGTCTATCCCCATGGCATCAACGGGCGGCAATTTGCCTATATGGTCGCCAATGGCATGACGCCTGCGCGCGCCATTCGCGCCGCCACGCTGGATGCGGCAACACTCATTGGCCACGATGATGCACTTGGCACTGTCACACCCGGCAAATTTGCCGATCTGATTGCGGTGGCAGGCAACCCGCTGGAAAATGTGCGCGTGCTGGAAACGGTCACCCATGTGATGAAGGGGGGCCAGATCATCAAATAGCGGGGGTCAGCCGGTCTGGAAACGTCCGAACCGGCCCTTGTCCGCAATGACTTCGCGTGCGCAATTATGGCCCGGTGCGCCGGTGACGCCGCCGCCCGGATGGGTGCCTGCGCCGCACATATACAGCCCCTTCAGCGGGCCGCGATAGGCGCCATGGCCCAGCACTGGCCGCGCTGACCACAATTGGTCGATGCCCATGTTACCATGCATGATATCGCCGCCCGCCAGGCCGAATTTGCGTTCCAGCCCCTTGGGTGAAAGCACCTGCATTCCCAGAATGGTCGCACGGAAACCCGGTGCCTGCGCTTCGACTGTGTCGATGATCACATCGACAGCC
Organism: Allopontixanthobacter confluentis; assembly: GCF_009827615.1. Taxonomy (GTDB): domain Bacteria; phylum Pseudomonadota; class Alphaproteobacteria; order Sphingomonadales; family Sphingomonadaceae; genus Allopontixanthobacter; species Allopontixanthobacter confluentis. The sequence continues at coordinate 975,049 of NZ_WTYU01000002.1, read as the reverse complement.
TTGCCCTCTTCGGCATCCCAATCCCTGCCATCGGGCAATTCGGGAGCGAATTGCTGGCAGAACAGGCTGGCGACATGCTGCCCTTCAAGCGCAAGCGTATCGTCCACGGTGGAAGGGATGAGCATTTCGACAATCGGCGCTTTTGACCAGCCATCCCGTTTGGCATCGAGAAATGCGCGGTCCATGTAATCCAGCGTGGGGGCAAGGATGATGCCCGACTGGTGATGTTCACCCGGCTCCGGCAGGCAGGTGAAACGGGGCAGCTGCGACAGGGCGACATTCATGCGGAACGTGCCGCTGCCTGCCTTGAACCCCTTCATCCGCCGCTTGAATTCCGGCTTCAGATCGCCTTCGTCAAACATGCGGTCATACAGGATCTTGGGCCCGACATTGGCGATGACCCGTTTGGCCGCGATTTCCTCGCCGCTTTCCAGCCGAACGCCGCCGACTGTCTCGCCATCCACCAGCACCCGCGACACCGGGCTTTCCAGGCTGATTTCCACCCCGGCCTGCAGACAGACTTTGGCCATCATCTGGGTAATGGCGCCCATGCCGCCAACGCAATGGCCCCACGCGCCCTTCTTGCCATTCACTTCGCCAAAGACGTGGTGCAGCAACACGTAGGCGCTGCCCGGAGTGTCGGGCGATGCATAATTGCCGACCACTGCGTCGAACCCAAAAGCCGCCTTGACCGCTTCGCTTTCAAACCAGCTGTCGAGGAAGCTGCGGGCGGATTTGGTAAACAGGTCGAGGCAGTCACGCTTCTGCGCCATCGACAGTTTCGCCAGCCCCCTGCCCTGCAAAGCGCCATCTATCAGCGTGCGGAAACCATCGCCCATGTTGGGCGGGGATTTCAGCGCCAGATCGCGCAGCACCTCGGCCACGGTTTCCAGCGCTTCGTAATAGGCGGGCAGAACCTCGGCATCATGGTTCGAGAATTTGCGGAACTCCGCCTGGGTGCGTTCAAGACCGCCGCCCAGTTTGAGGTAGCCGCCGTTTTCCTGCGGCAGGAAATTGGATATTGGCCGTTCGATCACCTTGTAACCATGATCTTCCAGCTTCATGTCGCGGATGACCTTGGGCTGCAGCAGGCTGACGGTATAGCTGGCGACGGAATTGCGGAAACCGGGGTGAAATTCCTCCGTCACCGCAGCGCCGCCCACCACGTCGCGCCGTTCCACGATGCGCACTTTCAGGCCCGCTTGGGCAAGATAAAAGGCGCAGACAAGGCCATTATGGCCCGCGCCGATGATCACGGCATCATATTGTTTGGTCATGCGCGGCTCCATCCGGCAGGTGGTTGATGTTCTTCGCGGGCGTGCGGGATGATATCGCGCATCCGTTTGCAGAAATGCCGGAGGCAGGTTTCCTTGTCGGACAATGGCCCCATGGTGAAACTGCGCGATGCCATGCCCTGCTGGACGCGGGTAATCAGCACCGTATCTTCCGCATTGACCTGCCGGTTGATCCGCCAGTTCAGATAGCGGGCAGCGCGCATTTCGCGGCGATCATCTTCCAGCACATAGCTGATTTCACGGATAACGCTGGTGGTCGGGCTGACCGGCAGCCACTGCATGAAATCCACCTGATCGGGGTAAATGTCGAAGGCGACATTGGGCCACAGCTTGAAATAGAGCCAGTGGCGCTGCGCTGCTTCCGGTAAATGCGGCACCGGCGGCAGCAGCTTCTGATACAGTCTTTCCGACCAATTGTCCGAGGGCCGGTCCACCATGTCGCCCCACATCCGGTCGACATTGGTTTCCGCTTCCACGCCGTAACTTTTGCCGAACAGCCGCGTCAGGCCAGGATGCGCCACGGCGATGTGCAGCCCGTCGGAATAATTATCGCCGATGTTCTTCCAGTTCACTTCCCGCGGGCGCATGGTGACGCGGCCCAGCGCCTGCAATTCTTCCAGCCGGTAGGGTTCCACCATCGCATCATACGGCGCCATCATTTCGGCAACAGACGGGCCTTCGTCCTTCAGGCGGACAAAGATGAAGCCGCGCCAGATTTCGAGTGAAACAGGCGCAAGCCCCTGTTCTGCCTTGTCCAGAGCGGGATAGCTGGCGCTGTCCGGCACGCCGGTCAGCCTGCCGTCAAGATCATAGGTCCAGGCGTGATAGGGACACACCAGCTTTTTCGCGCATCCGCTCTGGCCGTCCACAAGGCGCGAACCCCGGTGGCGGCAGACATTGGTAAAGGCGCGGATCTGGTCGTCGCGCCCCCGCGTGACGATGACGCTTTCGCCGATATAGTCCAGCGTGTGCCAGTCGCCCAGGGCCGGAATGTCGGATATGTGGCACACCACTTGCCAGCTCGGCGCAAAAATCCGTTCCTGCTCCACCGCGAAAAACTCGGGGTCGGAATAGGTCCACGCAGGCAGGCTCCACCCGTCCAGCGGATCAACTGCGGCATCTGTCTCTGTCCGGGTCCGAGTTGCCATGGAACGCTCCTTACTATACGGTCGTATAACAAGCCGATGACCCAACAACAACCATCATTTACGCGTGAAGCGCCCGATGATCGGCGGCAAAGCCTGATCGAGGCGACAGCCCGCTGTCTGGCCCGGCGCGGTGCATCGGGTGTATCTGTGCGCGCCATCTGCACCGAAGCCGGCGTATCGCCGGGCCTGCTGCGCCACTATTTTGCAGGCGTCACCGATGCGATCGCGGAAGCCTATCGCTGGACGGGGTCATGCGTGGCCAGCGCGCTGGATTTGGCCGTCGCGCAGGCAGCGCCCCACCCCCGCGCGCGGCTGCTGGCCTATCTGACAGCCAGTTTCCGTCCGCCCATCGCCAGCACGGACCTGCTGGCATCGTGGCTGGGGTTCTGGGCCATGACCCGCAGCGACCCTGCGATTGCGGCCGTGCATTCCGAGATTTACCGCGACTTTCGCCAAGGGGTGGAACGGCTGATTGCCGCCTACCGGCCTGATCTGCCGGACGCGCGGCTGGCGGCTGTGGCTTTGACCGCGCTGATTGACGGGCTGTGGCTGGAACTCAGCCTGGGCGATGCCCCCTTCACGCCCGAAGAAGCCGAAGTGCTGGCAGAATTGTGGCTGGAAAAACTGCTGGATTAAAGCGCCGCAACTTTGCGGTCCTTTTTGGCCCACCAGTAAAGCGGCAGGCCCGCCAGCATCAGCACCAGGCTAAGCCCGCTGGCATCAAGGCCCGCGCCCCATAAGGTCCAAAGCGAATAGGCAATGCCGACAAAGGCAAAGGGCAGCGCCACTTTCAGCCGCACTGCGGCCATGGCACAGGCCAGATACAGCCACAGATTGGCCGAAGTGGACAGCAGCAGCAGAAATTCGAACAGTTCCTGCATCGTGCGGCTGGCGTTCATCATCACCAGCACGGTGGCGATGACGGCAGAGACCAGCAAGGCGCGGCGCGGGGTGCCATTGCTGTCAGTCACGCCGAACCACGCAGGCAGCATCCCTTTTTCTGCCATGGTTCGCGGCAATTCCCCCACCATGATCATCCAGCCATTAAGCGCGCCGACACAGCTGACCACAGCGAAAACCGCGATCAGTGCAGCAGGGCCCGGCGCCCAGTATCTTTCCACAAATGTGGCAAAAGGCGCGGGCGATCTGCTGGCGATTTCCGCCGGCAGCATCAGCGCGATAGCCGAACAGACCAGCAGGTAAAGCAGGCCCGTCAACGCCGTGCCCCACATGGTGGCGCGCGGCACATTGACCGGCGCATTTTCCACCCTGGCCGTGGCAACGCTGGCACATTCAAACCCCAGCAATGCCCACAGCGTGAGCGCTGCCGCCCCGTTTATGGCCGTGAGGCTGATGGTTTCGGGTTTGAACGGCGCGATTTCCCCTGTCCCGCCCCCAAGCAGGGCCGCGGCAATAATGATCACCACCACCAGCGGGATGATCTTGATGAGCACGGTCACAACCTGGAAATTGCCCGCTGCCTTCACCCCGCGAAGGTTGAGCAAGGTCAGCAGCCATACGGTTATGGCCGCCAGTATCGCAGGGCGTAGCGGCGCATCGGCAATGCCCGGCACCATGCTGGAAAGATAGCTGATCGCCGCGACCGCAATGGTCACCACCCCGGTCCAGATCGAAACAAGGAACACCCAGCCTATCAAAAAAGCCGCCACAGAGCCGAATGCTTCCTGCACGAAACCGGTGGGTCCGCCTGCCTCGGGGAAGGCCTTGGTCAGCCTGGCCAGCACATAGGCAAGGACCAGCGCGCCTGAAATGGTGGCAATCCATGCGGCCACCGCATTCCAGCCGAACGGCGCAAGGCTGGCGGGCAGCAGGAAGACCCCTGAGCCGATCATATTGCCCATGACCAGGGCAATGGCAGCAAAAAGGCCGAGCTTGCGGCCCGGCCCTCCTGCCTTGTTCGTCATGTCCTGCACCGGATCAGAAATCTGTGCCGACCTTCAGCCCGATGATGCGCGGCTTGATGACGCTGTCGTAAAAGACGCCGCCTGTGCCGCTGATGCCGTCCGGGTCGCCGCAAGTGGTTTCCAGGCACTGGACCCCGCTGTTGACCACGCCATTGCTGTCAAACAGATTGGTGGCGAACAGTTCGATCCGGTATGTTCCGCTGTCCACGCCCACGCTGAAATCAGCCGTGGTATAGGCATCGAAATTGCCCTTGATGCTGTTTTCATAATCGCGAAGGTCGCTGCGCCGTTTGCCGATGTGATTGGCGACGAACTGGACATGGCCATCCATCCCGCCAACCGGGAATTCATAGCGGGCAATGGCATTGCCCTTGAATTTGGCGGTAACCGGCAGGCGGCTGCCTGCCGGGGCCAGCAGTGCATTGGTGCGCCCGTCACCCGGATCAAGCGTGCAATCAAACGCCGAATTCGCGATACGGCAGAAATCACGCTGGATGGTGGCATCATTGTAACTGCCCGCCACATTGAAGGTGAAACCGCCCTGACGGTAGCCAAGGTCCATTTCCACCCCGCGAATACGGGCGATGCCGGCATTGCGGATTTCCGTCAGCCCGTTTTCACCCAGGAAGGACAGCTGGATGTCATTCCAGTCTTCCTGATACACCGCACCATTGAAACGCAGCGCGCCGAACTGGGTTTTCCAGCCCAGTTCATAATTGTCGAGCTGGTCTGGCCGGTAGGGCGGCAAGGTGCCGCGCCGGTTGATGCCGCCCGGGCGGAAGCCGCGGGACCATGTGGCATAGACCATCGCATCTTCGTTGATCTTGTAAGTCAGGTTCAGCTTATGGATGAAATCTGTATCCGACGTGGTCTTGTCGAGATTGGTGCAGGGCGATCCGGCAACGCTGGCGGGCGCAAAACACGCAGCTTCGCCCGTCCGGCTGGAGAAATTGGCATTATACCCGAAGAAACCCTTGAGCGAATTCTTGTAATTATAGACGCGGATGCCACCGGTTGCGGTCAATTGGTCGGTCAGGTCGAAGCTGATTTCGCCAAAGGCGGCATAGTCGCGGTCAACCCGCTTCTGCTTGGTCAGCCAGATGTCGCTATCCGTGCCGGTAACGGTGAAATAATCGGTCAGATCGTCAACGATGTAATTCTGTTCGATAATATGCGACTGGCGCTGCGCGAACAGCCCGGCCATCATCCGCAAACGGTTGGTTTGCGGCGAACTGATGCGGATTTCACTGAAATTGCGGCGATAGGTATCCTGCCCCTGGATATACTGGTTGGGGCTGATCAGCGTGTTGGTGTTGTCGTAGAAATAAGCGCCTGAGCCATATAGCGCATCGTAGAAATAGGAATAATCCGAATAGTCGGATTCCACTTCAGCCTTGCGCCGCAGATGGCCGGCTGTCGCCACCAGATCCCAATTGCCGATCTGGCCTTCGATAGTGAGAGCCGCCTGCAGCCATTCGTCTTTGCTGCGTTCGGGATTGTACTGGACGGTTTGTAGCTTCTTGCTGACCGCGGTGCTGCGTTCCTGCCCGAAACTGCCGCTGACTTTCTGGACCTGACCCATGATGGTGGGGCGCAAGGTCCAGCTGTCATTGAGTTCGATGCCCAGCGCCAGACGTGCGCCATAGGTATCGACTTCATTGTAATCTTCTTCCACCAGATCGGCGTTGGTCTGCGTGATGCCGGATGTGGGGAAGGTGCGGCTGCCCGCAATATTGTCGATGTACCCGGCATCATGACGATACCAGCCCACCACCCGCAATGCCGCATTGTCAGACAGGCCGACATTGAGGAAACCTTCGGCAATGCCGCCAACACCGCCATGGGCCACGCTGTTCACTTCCAGATCGGCAGCACCGTAAGTGGAGCCGATTTCAGGCGGATTGCTGACCAGCTTGATTGTGCCGGCCATGGAACTTGCGCCATATAGCGTGCCTTGCGGGCCAGCCAGTGCTTCCACCCGGGCAAGGTCATAGGCGTGAATATCCAGCGCGCCCTGAATGGTGGTGACCGGCATTTCATCAAGATAGGTGCCGACGGTGGGCAGGGATGATGAATGGTTGGCATTTTCGCCCGATGCCACCCCGCGGAAATAGACCTGCGAGAAACCGGGACTGATCGACTGGATGGTGACCGAAGGCAGGAACTTCACCGCGCCTTCCAGATCATTCACCTGCAACTGGTCCAGCTTTTCCGTGCCGATGGCAGTGATGGCAACGGGCACATCCTGCAAATCCTGCGCGCGCTTCTGCGCGGTCACGATGATGATGTCGCTGTCCTGCGCGTTTTGCGAAGTCTGCGATTGGGCAAAGGCAGCCCCGCCCCAAACCATCGCCGTGCTGGCAAGCAGCACTGCAGTGGCGCGAATGTTTGTCCTGATCTGCAAATTGTTCATCTGCGTTCCCCCGTGAGATGAATTATGGCGCAAAAACGCCACATCACGTATTATTTGGCAAGTGCCCGAGGGTTGAAGATTGTAGAAAAACGGCAGATGCGGTTTTTATGACACGTTATTGCGCGTGTATGTCTGCGGCAAATCGCCCAGCGCAGTCTCTAGCGGGCCAAGCCATTGGGCATAAGGAACCCACTGGTCCACCCCATCGCGGTTTAGGGGGCGCCGCACCTGTTCGCTCGACGCAGTTCTCACTGCCCGCCGGTTGCGGTAAAATTCCAGGCACGCATCCTCAAACGGCAGGGCGAGATATTCCAGCAGGCGGCGAACCACCACTTCGGGTTCATCGAGCAATTCCTCGTGGATTACGCGGTGGATGCGGCCCGGCAGCACCGCATCATAATGGTCCATCGCCCGGACATAATCGGCGTAATAGCGGCCAATATGGTCAAGGTCGTAGGAAAATCCCTGCCCCTTGGCGAAATGCTGGCGGAAATTGGAGAAACAGCAATCCATCGGATGCCGGCGCGCATCGATGATTTTCGCATTGGGCAAAATGGCATGGATGAACCCGGCATAGGCCCAGTTATTGGGCAGCTTGTCGATGAAATAGGGCTTGTCCGTCTTGCGCTGCACACGGGTGCGATCGAGAAATTCCGCGCCCAGTTCGGCCAGACGCGCCCGTTCCATGGCCGCCAGCGCGCCAGGCCAGTCATAGGTGCCTTCGCCCAGCGCCTTGGCTTCGCGCATGGCCATGGCGGGAATATCGGGCAATTCCATCGTGCCTTCGATCTGCGAATGGCTGGCAAGGATCTGTTCGATCAGGGTCGATCCGGCACGCGGCAGGCCAAGGATGAATACCGGATCGCAAGACGCATCGCCCCCAAGGCCATCCGTGCCTTGCAGCGCTGCCACAAATTGCGGGGTCATGATTTCGCAGACACGGTCAACCTGTGTGCTGACCCGCGCCGGATCATAGCCGAGTTCCTCGCTCCTCAGCGCATTGCCCTGGCGGTAATGTTCGAACGATGCGGTCACATCGCCCCTGTCAGCCAGTGCCTTGCCCAAGGCGAAATGCAAATGCAGCCGGTCTTCCAGCTCTGGCTCTGCGGTCAGCGCGGCTTCCATTGCGGCCACGTCATCATCTGTGAAAGCAAATGTCTTGAGGTTCGCCAGGCTCCACCACACTTCGCCAAGATCCGGCTGATTGGCCAGCGCATGGCGGTAGGCTGCCACGCCTTCATCCATCTGCCCCACGGTTTTCAGCACATGGCCGTAACTCATCCACAATTTGGCGTGTTCGGGGAAACTTTCGGTCAGCTCGCGGTACAGCGCCAGCGCCTCGTCATAATTGCCAATCCGGCCCAATGCCGCTGCCAGCAGATTGCGGTCGGACGGGCTGCCATCATCGGTCAGCAGCAGGGCTTCCAGCTGGTTCGCCGCTTCCGCAAAACGGTGCTGTTTATAAAGGACCGTCGCCAGATTGGCCTTGGCCACGGTGAAGGCCGGTGCCAGTTCCAGCGCGCGGTGCAGCAACCGTTCGGAATCTTCCAGCCGGCCAATGCGCGCGGCCAGTTCCGCCATCAGCCGAATGGCCGCAACATCGGTCGGCTGGCTGGCAAGGCGCTGGCGCAGCAGGGCTTCTGCCTGAGGCAAATCATTATGGACCATGGCAACGCCAATGTCCTGCATCTGCGGGTCATAGACGGATGCGCGGATGGCGGCGGCTTCCGCCAGTTCCGCATCGGCCGAGCGGCCTGCGCCCCGCAGCGCCTTGCCCAGCAGGCGCTGCGCCCCTGCATTATGCGGGTCGCGCGCCACCACGGTCTGAAGGTGCCTTGCCGCCGCCGCCGGGTCGCGCTGAACCAGCTCCGCAATCGGAATATTGGCCGGGGGATGGGCTGGCGGGCGGGCGGGCAGGCGGGCGGGCGATTTACCGGTCGGGCGATTGGCATCCATTCCTGCCGGTTATCATGGCTGCAGCGCCGATGGTAGGGCAATTGGGGCGGGTTCAGGCCACCGCCCGCGGCACGTGTCAATGGCCACAGATGGTCAGTCCACCTGCCGTTCGCCGCTGGCAAACAGCAGGTAGAAAACAAGGCCGAATGCAGTGACTGCCGCTGTCACCTGAAACAACAAGGCCCATGATCCGGTGGTTTCCAATATCCACCCACTTACCGCCACGCCAATAATGCCGGGAATAGTGCCTGCGGTATTGGTAATGCCCATCAACGTGCCGGCATGGCGCGGCGCAATATCCATGTGATTTACGAAAAACCCGCCAATCACAAACGCGCCCAGCGCGCTGCCAGCGGTCATGACCGCAATGGCTGTCACGGCATCCTTGATGCCGCCAACCACCATCAGCGATGCGATAATCCCGCCAAAGCCGACCAGCATCATGATCTTGCGGACCCGCGTGACAGACATGCCGCCGCCAATCATCCGGTCAGCAAAATTGCCCGCAATGTTGAGGCAGATGAAGGACGCGATATGCGGCATCATGGCGTAAATGCCGATCGAGGCATAATCCACGCCCAGCCCCTTGTTTACAAAAGTGGGCAGCCACGCCAGCAGCACATAAAGCGACCAGTTGTTGCAGAAATGGGCAACGATAATGGCCCACACCGGCATATTGGTCAGCAAGGCCCGCCACGGCGTTGCAGGCGCAATGCTGTCTGACACGGCATCAGCTTCGATCAGGGCCAGTTCCTGCGGCGATATTCTCGCCTGCGTCTGCGGGCTGGGCGCAATCCAGTACAGCCACGCAATGCACCAGACAAACCCGGTGGCGCCGAACAGGTAGAACACCCATTCCCAGCCCAGCGTGTTGACGATGACAGGCGTCGCCAGCAACGCAAAAACAGTGCCCAGCGGCAGGCCGCTATTTGAAAATGCGACCGAGCGGGACCGTTCCTTCAGCGGTATCCAGCGCGCATATTGGGCAAAAATGGCCGGGAAAGTCACCGCTTCGCCCATGCCCATTAAAATCCGCACGGTGACCAGCGCGGCTAGGCCAAAGGCCGCGGCAGGCGGGGTCAGGATGGTGAAGATCGACCATAGCAACACACCAAAACCGAGCACGATCTTGCCGCCGAACCGGTCCGCCAGTTTTCCGCCGATAATCTGTAGGAGCAGATATCCGACAAAGAAGCTGGACAGGACCAGCCCCTGCGTCGTCAGATCCCAGCCATAATCATCCACCATCGGGATGATCGCGACCGAAATGGACACGCGGTCCATGTAACAGATGAAAATGGCCAGAAATGCCATGAACACCAATTGGTGGCGTTTTTGCATCATCACCCCTCCCCAAAGATGACGGGTGCCGCCAGGTACCGGCACTATCCGCACAGCTTCTGCCATAGGCTTGCCAATCTGCCTAGCGCGCAGAACACGCGCCTTTGACCGGCCTTGGTGATTGCTTATCTGCACCAGACATGATGGTATTGCGCGGTGGATGACACAGCGCCCTATCTGATCCTGTTCGCCATCGTGCTGGGGGTTAATCTGATGCCCGCCTTCGGGCCTCCGACATGGTCGATCATCGTCCTTTACGGCATCAACACATCGTTGCCGCTGTTCATGATTGTGCTGACAGGCGCAGCGGCGGCGGCCATCGGGCGTTATCTGCTGGCAATCGCCTTCAGGCTGCTGGGGGGTCATGTGCCGCAGCGCACCAGACACAATCTGGCAGCGGCGCGGGCAGTGTTTGAACGTAACCGGCGCGGCGGCATATTGGCACTGGCGCTGTTTGCATTGTCCCCCGTTCCATCGGCCCAACTGTTCGAGGCGGCTGGCCTGACAGGCGTGCGGCTACTGGGCTTTACCCTGGCCTTTTTTGCAGGACGGCTGGTTTCCTATACAGTCTATGGTTTGAGCGCGCAGACAATCAGGCATTCGTCCCTTGGCGAGGTGTTGGCCGCAGGCCTGACCAGCCCGCTGGGCATTGCGGTGCAACTGGCGATGATTGCCGCACTGATCGCTCTGACCCGGATTGACTGGCAGAAATATCTGAATGGCCACGCCAGCAGGCAGGATTAAAAGCGGCACTGATGCCGCGGCTTATGACAAGACGAGGTGAGCGAATGTCCAATCCGTCCCTTTCCCTGACGTTCCATGGCGCAGCGCGCACGGTCACTGGTTCATGTATGCAATTCACGCTGGGCAGCCGGTCGGTGCTGGTGGACTGCGGCCTGTTTCAGGGGTCGCGCACGCTGGAAACGCTGAACAACCGGCCTTTTGCATTTGACCCGAAAGACATTGCCGCAGTCATCCTCACCCACGCGCATATTGATCACAGCGGCTTGCTGCCCAAACTGGTGGCCGACGGGTTCAGGGGGAAGATCTGGTGCACCCGGCCAACCTCTGATTTGCTGGAATATATGCTGGCGGATTGCGGGCGCATTCAGGAAGCGGATGTGGCGCGGCGCAACCGCAGGCGTGACCGCGCCGGTGAAACACCCTTCGTCCCCGCCTATACCGAGCGCGATGCGCTGGCCGCGTGGAAAATGTGCAGTCCGGTGGCGCTGGAAGAATGGTTTGAACCTGAGACCGGCTTTCGGGCACGGCTGTGGAACGCCGGGCATATTCTGGGCGCGGCATCTGCGGAACTGGAAACAGGCGGGGTCCGGATCTTGTGTTCCGGCGATATTGGCCCGGACAACAAGGCGTTCCAGCTGGACCCGGCCGGGCCATCAGGCTTTGACCATATTATCTGCGAAGGCACCTATGGCGACAGGGAACGTGAACCCATTACGCTGGAAGGGCGCCGCAGATTGCTTGAATCCGAAGTGGTTGCAGCACTGACGCGGGGCGGCAATCTGGTCATTCCCACCTTTGCGCTGGAACGCACGCAGGAACTGCTGCTGGATCTGGCTTTCCTGCTGCGCGCGGGGCGTATTCCCGATGTGCCGGTGTTTATCGATTCGCCGTTGGCCAGCCGCACCACCAGCGTTTTTGCGCGCCATGCCGCCGATCTGGAAGACACTGGCGGCATCAATATCTTTGCCGATCCGGCGTTTCATTTCACCGAAGACGTGGCCCAGTCCATGCGCCTCAATTCCATGTCAGGGGTTATTATTCTGGCCGCCTCGGGCATGTGTGAAGGGGGCCGCATCCGGCACCATCTGGTCAACAATCTCCACCGGCGCGAAGCCACGGTGCTGTTTGTCGGGTTTCAGGCCGAGGGATCGCTTGGCCGGGTAATTCTGGAAGGGGCGAAAACCGTGCGCATTTCGGGCACGGATGTGCGCGTCAGGGCGCAAATCCGCCGGATCGATTGCTATTCTGCCCATGCCGACAAGAACGAATTGCTGGACTGGATTGAAGAACGCAGCCCCATCCATGGCAGCCTTTTCCTCGACCATGGCGAGATTACCGGGCTTGAAGGGCTGCGCCGCGAATTGCAGCGGCGCAATCCGCAATTAAGCGTGCGCCTGCCTGAAATAGGCGAAACATACCGGCTGGAAGCAGGCCAGCCCGCCAAACGCAGCAAGATCGGCACGGTGGAATTGCAGGCCGCTGTCGGGCGCGACTGGCAAAATGAATATGCGGAATTCGCCACCGATCTGAAAGACAGGCTGCGCACCATCACAAATGAACAGCAGCGCCAGAAAGCCATTCGTGAAATGCGGGCCGTGCTCGACAGCTATGCGCAATATAGGGACCAGCGCAAACAGTAGGGCAATGGCGCCGAAGGCCAGCGGCGTGCATCATCCAATTGGCGAAAATTGATCCAGATCAAGGCTGGCCTGCGCATGTCAGCGCATATCAGGCAGATGCAAACAGCAATCGCCCCTGCCCCAGCCGTTCCAGAACGTCGCCAATGGTGGATTGTTCGACGGCAAAACAGCCAAGGCTGCGCCCGATCCGTCCTTGCGTGCGGACCAGATCCTGACCGACATAGGAAGCCCCGTGGACCACGATTGCACGGTCAAACGCGCGGCTGTTTACCGGGTCCAGCCCATGCAGACGGCGCGACCGGCCGTGTTTGCCCACATAGGCGGCACCGGTGAGGAAACTGCCTTGCGATGATGCGTTGGAGCCTGTCTGGTTGGAAAACTGCCGGGCCCAGCCGCTGTTGGCCGGGTCCGACCCGCGCCCATGGGCGACCAGATATGATGCATCAATCCGGCCATTTGCCACATTGACGATGCTGAAACGCATTTCGCGCGAATGGGCGGAAAAATCGACGATGCCCATGACATCGCGCGCCACCAGTTTCGGATTTTGTGCGTCCAGTGCAGCAAGCCCGCGCCTTAGAAGCAGGCTTTTTTCCTGCAGAGGCGGCCATGCCAGCGCGCGCGTGCCTGAAACCACCACTGCAGTTGCCATTACACCGCGCAAAACGCTGCGCCGGTTGATAGTCATGTGTACGATCCCGTATTCTTTCCCAAGGTTCCCCGTGTCAATATGTAGGGATAGAAGCGCCTGTTTAAACACTATGGAAGGTATGTTGCGATGAAACGTGGAATGTTTGCGATAATTGCGGCGGCCCTTTCAATTGCCGCAGCGCCGGCGCAGAACCTGTCTGACACAGCCGGTTCCAGGTGGTCCGCGACCGACATTGCCAATCTCAAACAATGGGTTGCCGCAGCCCCTGCAGATGCCTTGCCCATGCTGGCGACTGACCGGCTGGATGCCGCAATTGCGCGTGCAGACAGCGCTGACACTGACAGCCAGGCGCACGCGATTGCACTTCGTCTGGCGCAGATGCACTTGCTCGGCTGCGCCACAAAGGCTGAACGTGCCGGGTGGAACATCACCGATACCGACCGCCAGTTGGACCTTGAACCTATGCTGCGCGCCGCGCTGGCCAGCGGCACGCTGAATACTTTCTTTGCGCTGATGCGTCCGTCCCATACCGATTATTCGGCGTTGAAAGCTGCGTATCGCCTGGAAACGGATGACAACCGCCGCGATACTCTGGCGCGGAACATGGAACGCTGGCGCTGGATGCCCCGCACGCTGGGGTCAGATTATGTAATGGTCAACGCGCCGTTTTTTGAAGCGGGCTTGTGGCGCGCCGGTGAGCGAAAGGGAACATGGCGCGTCATTGTCGGCAAGGCCCGCACGCCGACGCCAGTGTTTGAAACCACCATTACCGGCGTCACCCTGAACCCGTGGTGGGAAATTCCCGCCAGCATTGTGCGCGAAAGCGTGGGCGCCCTGTTTCGCCGGAATCCTGCGCTCGCACGCCAACGCGGATATGTCCGCAGCAATGGCCGCTACCGGCAGAAACCGGGCCCGGGCAATGCGCTGGGGCTGATGAAACTGGCCATGCCCAACAGGTTCAGCGTGTTCATGCATGATACGCCCAACAAGGCATTGTTTGATGAAGATGTCCGGGCATTCAGCCATGGCTGCGTGCGCACCGACAATGCGCTGGATTATGCCGCCGCCCTGCTGGAAGGCGCCGCCACCCGCGAAGACGTGGACAAAATCGTGGCTGCCGGCAAAACCCGTACGGTCGATCTGGCGCAGCCAGTGCCTGTTTACATTACCTATTTCACAGCCGCGCCCGACGGGGCCGGAACGGTGCGGTTCCAACCGGACATTTACAGCAGGGATGGACGCATTCTGCCGCCACAGGCACCGGGAAAGGCGTGCAAGGACTAGGCCCGCTGTGAACACCGCTCGGGCGGATTTATGCTGGTATTTGCGGTGAAACCTTGGGAAAACGATGCCATGACCAACTCATCCTCCAGGATCATCATCTGCCCCCACTGCACTGCGGCCAATCGCGTGCCGACAGACCGGCTGGGTGCAGGCGGAAAATGCGGCAAATGTCACAAACCCCTGTTCGCAGGCAGCCCAATCATCCTGACCAGCGCCAATTTCGAGGCGCACGCCGCCCGCAGCGATATCCCCCTGCTGGTAGATTTCTGGGCCAGCTGGTGCGGACCATGCCTGCAAATGGCACCCGCATTCGAAGCGGCTGCCAGCCAGCTGGAACCGCTGATGCGCCTTGGCAAGCTGGATACAGAAGCGCAGCAGGCCATTGCGGGGCGCTATGCGATCCGGTCAATCCCTACGCTGATTGTCATCGCAAAGGGCAAGGAAATCGCCCGTCAATCAGGGGCCATGCCGCCATCAGCCATCGTCAGCTGGGCGCGGCAATTTGCAGGCATGGGCGCTTAAAACCGGCTAGCGCCGCATGCCGCCGGTCCATAGTTTCAGCTGTCTGCAGCCAGGGCGTTCATGGCCCGCGCCAGCTTTTCACGCACAGCAGTCGCAGCCTTGGCAAGGGCAGGATTATCAATGCCCTGCATGGATGCCACAGGGTCCACTGCGGCCACTTCCACAGTGCCATCTGCCAATTGCTGGACCACCACATTGCATGGCAGCATGGTGCCCACCTTGTCTTCCAGTTGAAGCGCTTCATATGCCAGCGCCGGATTGCATGCGCCCAAAATGGTGTAGGGCTGAAAATCGACATCGATTTTCGTTTTCAGGGTCTGCTGGATATCAATCCGGCTGATCACCCCGAACTGCTCTGCCTTCAGCGCATCCTCGGTCAGTTCCAGCGCCTTTTCGAATGGCACGTTCAGCGTGGCGGAAATATAATAGCTCATGGTCTGGTCCTGCTTAGTCTTGATGGTGAAATTATGCCGGTCTTGAGAAGAATACTGGCCAGTGCCGGTAATGTGCCCGCCGCCGCCGCCGCCAGCCAGTTGGGCCACGCCACCGGCTGAAGGTGGATGAGGGCTGCCAGCGGCCCATATTGGACCAGCAACAGGGCGCTGGCAAAACCTGCTGCCACCACCGCATTGCGGGCCGTTGTGCGGCGCGGCGCCAGTATGGTGACAAGCGTGGCCAGCGCCATGACCAGACAGACAAGCGCCATGGAACGGGCCTGTTCAATCGAATGGCCGCCCGACAGTGCCATGATGAAAACCGCCAGCAGGCCCGCACCCACCAGAATGCCAGTGCCGATGATGACAGCCCATTGCCAGGGGGTGAAAAAGGCCCCGCCATGATCATCGGCATGATTTTCCGACAGGCTGCCAGCGCCCGTTTGGAACGCCAGTATGGCAGCGGGGTGGATCAGCAATTCCAGCCATACGATGTGGGCCGGAAGATAGAGAATGGGAAAGCCCAGAAACGGAATAAGCGCGGCACTGGCGACCAGCGGCAGGTGGATCATCAGCAGAAAGGCAAAGCTCATCCGCAGATTGCGGAACAGCTGCCGCCCTTCGCTGATGGCGGCGATGATGGTGGCGAAATTATCATCCATCAGCACCATGGCGCTGACCTCGCGGGCGCTGCGGGTGCCGCGCTGCCCCATGGCAATGCCAACGTCGGCAGTGCGCAGCGCGGGCGCATCATTCACGCCGTCACCTGTCACCGCCACAATCTTGCCGATGCTTTGAAACGCCTGCACCAGCAGCACCTTCTGGGCAGGACTGGCCCGTGCCACCACGCTGACTTGCGCCAGTTCATCGGGGGTAAGCCGGGCCAGCGTCTGTTCCAGATCATCGCCCAGAATGGTCAGCCCGTCTTCAGCAATGCCTGCCTGCGCGGCAATGGCGCGTGCGGTTTGCGGATGATCGCCAGTCACCATCACCACCTGGATGCCTGCCAGCCTGGCTTCTGCGACGGCCTGCGATACCCCGCGCCTGACCGGATCTATTATCGCGACAAGACCGGCAAAGCGCAAAGCCGCTGTTGGCTCTGCGCTTTGGGCGCAAACCGTGTCCTGCATGGCGCAAGCGATGATTTTCTGCCCTTTGGCCGACAATACAGATGTTGCATCCAGCCACTGCGTGCGCGCCGCATCAGTCATGTCGCACAAGGCCAGAACGGTTTCGGGCGCGCCTTTGGTGACGCATCGCTGCGCGCCGCCGGCACTCTGCCAGCAGGCAGTTTCACGCCGGCGGCCTTCGGTAAAGGGGAACAGGGCGGTTCTGGTCCAGCCATCCTGAATTGCAGGTGAGTTTTCCAAAATCGCCAGATCAAGCGGATCACCCGATTGGGCGCGTGATGCCATGGCGGCGGTTTCCATCAGCTCCTGTATGGACATATCCTGCGCAGGCAATGCCTCGGCAAATGTCAGGCGGCCTTCGGTAATGGTGCCGGTCTTGTCGCTGCAGATGACCGACACCCGGCCGATATTTTCTACCGCCACTCCGCGCCGCACCAGCACCTTTACGCGGGCCAGACGGTACACGCCGACGCCCAGAAAAAACGTCAGCACCACGGGAAATTCTTCGGGAATGGCAGCCACCGCCAATGCTGCGGCACTGAGGAAAGCATCCACCGCGCCAAAGCCCTGCCACAGCCTGACCGCTGCCAGTAACAGGCACAGGACCAATGCCGCCAGCAGCAGCCATTTCACCAGCCGCGCCACGGCATTCTGCAATGGCGTGCGCCCCGGCGGGCCACCAATGGCGGAATGCACAATCTCGCCAAAAATTGTGTCGGGCCCGGTGAAAATCACCCTGATGGCGGCATCGCCGGTGAGCAGGCGGGTGCCCGCAAAACCCCAGTTACTGTCCTGCGCCAGCGCACCGGTGCCAAGAGCGGCCTTGCTCACAGGGTAGGCTTCCCCGGTGAGGGAGGATTCTTCCGCCTGCAGATCCGCGCCCGCCACAATCACCCCGTCTGCCGGAATGTTTTGCCCCGCGGTCACTTGCACCAGATCGCCCACCACCAGCCGTTCGGCAGGCAGCTGCGCCCATACGCCGCCGCGCAATGTGGTTGCCGTTGCCGCCAGCACGCTGCGCAGCCCCTCGATCGAGGCCTGCGTTCGGTGGTGAAGGTAAAAATCCATGCCCACCAGCGGGGCAATGGCCAGCAGCAGCACGGCCATGTCAGTATATTGGCCAAGCGCCCCGAACAGCGCGCTGGTCACCAGCAGAAACCAGATCATCGGGTCGCCCGCAGTATCGCGGGCAAGGCCAGCAAAGTTGCCGGGCGGGTCTTCCGCAATCAGGTTTGCGCCGAATTGCTGGCGCAGCGCTTCTATCTCAGTATCATCCAGCCCGCAGGATGCGTCCATTGCCGCAAAGCGCTGCCGATCGGGTGGTATCGCGCGCTTCACCTGTGTGTGTCTCCTGCCTGATCGACTCGGGTTCAGACCTGTTTTCCGATCATGTTCTGGAACGCGCGGGGCGACGTTTCCTTGATCTGGATCAACTGGCCAACCCGCGCCTGATAGCACAGCCACGACAGATTAGCGCGTGACACAGCCACCACGCCGTGCATTGCACGCCCGACAGACGCCAGCCGACAGCCGACAGCCGACAGCCGACAGGCCAATTTTGAACAAAGCCAGGATGCCATGGAACTCCAGAATTTCGATAGCGCCGCATTTCTCCGCGATTATTGGCAACAACAGCCGCTGCTCATCCGCAATCCGTGGGCCAGATGGGCCAACCCGCTGGAACCGGATGAACTGGCTGGCCTGGCGTGCGAGGAAGAAGTGGAAGCCCGCCTTGTCACCCATACAGCCGATGGCTGGCAGCTGGAACATGGGCCATTTCCTGAAAGCCGCTTTGCCCAGCTGGGCCAGAAAGACTGGACGCTGCTGGTGCAGGCAGCAGATCACCATGTGCCGCAAGTGGCCGAATTGATCGAACCGTTCCGTTTTATTCCGGACTGGCGGATTGATGATGTGTTGGTCAGCTGCGCTGCCGATGGCGGCGGGGTGGGGCCGCATTTTGACCAGTATGATGTTTTCCTTATTCAGGGTCTGGGCACGCGCCGCTGGCAGATTGGCGCCCGATGCGATGAAAATTCAGAATTGCTGGAACATGGCGACCTGCGCTTGCTGGCCCGGTTCGAAGCGACGCAGGAATGGGTGCTTGAACCCGGCGATATTCTGTATGTCCCGCCCGGTTTTGCCCATAATGGCATTGCGATAGGCGATGATTGCATGACCTATTCGGTCGGCTTCCGTGCGCCATCGCGCAGCGACCTGATCGGCAGCTGGAGCGATGATCTGCTGGAAGACATGGACGATGATGACCGTTACGCCGATCCCGGCCTTGCCAGCCAGCCCAACCCCGGCGAAATCAGCGCAGAAGCGATCAGCCGGCTCCATTCCCTCATCACCGAAAAAATGGGTGACCGCGATGCCTTTGCGCGCTGGTTTGGCCAATATAACACCACCCCCAAATATCCCGAAATGGACTGGCAGCCAGACCATGCGGCAGCCGCGCAGGACATTGCCCGGATGCTGGCAAATTCCGCGCCGCTTTGCCGCAACCCGGCCAGCCGCTTTTCCTTTATCCGGCAGAAAACGGGCGCAATCCTGCTGTTTGTGGATGGGCAGGAATATGATTGCGACAGCGAGTCCGGCGAATTTGCGCAGCAATTATGTCAGCAGACTGAGCTGGTGGCCGATCCGGCGCTGGCGTCATCGCAGCAGGTGGTCCAGCTGATCACAGCGCTGGTCAACCAGGGCAGCCTTGCCTTTGAAGAAAGTGACTGAGCGGGGCGGCTTAAGCTGGCGCTAGGCCTCTCCCTCGCGCCAGGTGCCATGGGCCAGCCCATCCAGCGACCAGTTGCCGATACTCCAGCGGATCAGCCGCAGGGTTGGATAGCCTGCTGCCGCAGTCATCCGCCGCACCTGCCGGTTGCGCCCTTCACGGATGGTCAGCTTTATCCAGCAATCCGCCACGCTCTTGCGGAAACGGACGGGCGGATCACGCGGCCACAGATCGGGCTGCATGACGCGTTCGGCCAGTGCAGGCCGCGTCATGCCGTCTTTCAGGCGGACGCCATCGCGCAGCATTTCCAGCGCCTGATCCGTTATGTCCCCCTCAACCTGCACCAGATAGGTCTTGGGCATCTTGAATTTCGGATCAGCAATCCGGGCCTGCAGCCTGCCATCATCTGTCAGCAGCATCAGCCCTTCGCTATCGCGGTCCAGCCTGCCAGCCGGATAGACGCCGGGGACATCGATGAAATCGGACAGCGTCTGGCGCGGGCCCTGCGCCAATTGCGCCGGCTGCGTGCCGGTGTCGGTAAATTGGGAAAGCACACCGAACGGTTTGTTGAACAGGATCAGCCGCGCCATGGTGCTCGCTCCGTCATTTCAAAACCCTGTTCATTGCTGTCTGGACCCGCCATTCGGTCTAGAACGCATCGTGGGTAAAATCCACGGCAGATGGCAGGCGGCACACTGATTGACCCAGATCAATGACGGCCATGGCGCAAACCCGCCACATGGCGCTGCGCTTCATTTCCGTGCGCGGCCACTGGTGAAACCGGTCAATGCAACACATGCGACTGTCTGGACATGCGCCTGGTGAAAAACACGCCATTTTTGACAGCCTGGCGCCATGCGATGTCGCCCGGCTTTCCGCCGCAGCGCAGACCTGCGACCTGGCATCGGGCGATACCCTGATCGAGGAAGGTGAAGATCTGGACCGGGTCTTTATCGTCGAGACAGGGGCGCTCAAGCTCAGGAAATCCACCCGTGACGGCAGGCAGCAGATTTTTGCCTTTGCCTTTGCAGGCGATCTGATCGGCAGGCCCTTTGCGTGCAAATTCCGCCACGGTGCTTATGCGCTGGGCCCGTCACGGCTGCTGGCGTTTCCGGCCGCAGAATTTGACCGGCTGACGCGTCAGAACCCAGTATTTCTGGCCAGTATCGCGCGGCTTGCCTTTGCCGATCTGGATGCGTGCAGACGCTTGAGCGTGCTGCTGGGACGCAAGCATGCCGACGAGAAAGTAGCATCGTTTTTCGTGGAACTGGCCCGCTGGCAGGGGCAGACCAGCGCCCTGCGTTCCGGGCGGCGCCTGTCGATTGCACTGCCGATGAGCAGACAGGACATGGCCGATTTTCTGGGCCTGACGATCGAAACCGTCAGCCGGCAGGTGTCCGCCATGAAAGATGCCGGAATGATCGAATTTCCGGGCCGGTGCCGGGTCACCATTCTGGACCCGATGGCTGTGCTGGAAACCGCCGGATAATCGAAAAGGCCGGATAATCGAAAAGGGCGGATAATCGAAAAGGGCGGATAATCGAAGCAGGCGTAAAAGCCGCGACTTAATTTCCCTGAATTGATCCAGATCAATGCGCATCAGCCCGCCGCCATTAAAAAGGCCGGGAAATGAGGGGGCTGTTCCATAATGGAAACATCAATTGCAAAAATAGGGCTGTGGTTTGCCCTGCTGATCCTTGCCATTCTGGCGGTCGCTGGCGCGCAAGACACTGGGTTTGCCGTGCATATGTGGATTTTTGCCGCTGTTGCCTTTGGCGGCATGTGGGTCACGGCGGTGCGCTATGATCCGCTGGCGCGGGTGCAGGGCATTTTCCGGATGCCAACAGACCCCTCCCGCTATGATGATGACCCGATCCGCTGGGGCGTCATCGCCACCATGTTCTGGGGCGCGGCGGGCTTTCTGGCGGGCCTGTTCATTGCCTTGCAACTGGCCTTTCCGGCGCTTAACTTCGAACCCTATCTCAATTTTGGCCGGGTCCGCCCGCTGCATACGTCTGCGGTGATTTTTGCCTTTGGCGGCAATGCCCTTATCGCCACCAGCTTCTATGTCGTGCAGCGCACCTGCCGGGCGCGGCTGGCCTTTCCTGCCCTCGCCCGCTTTGTGTTCTGGGGCTATCAGCTGTTCATCGTGCTGGCCGCCAGCGGATATCTGCTGGGCGTCACGCAGTCGCGCGAATATGCCGAGCCTGAATGGTATGTCGATATCTGGCTGACCATTGTCTGGCTCAGCTATGCCGCCGTATTCATCGGCACCATCGTGCGGCGCCATGAACCGCACATCTATGTGGCGAACTGGTTCTATCTCGCCTTTATCCTGACCGTGGCGATGCTGCATGTGGTCAATAATCTGGCCGTGCCGATCAGCTTCCTGGGATCGCGCAGCTATAGCGCCTTTGCCGGGGTGCAGGATGCGCTGACCCAGTGGTGGTATGGCCATAATGCCGTCGGCTTCTTCCTGACGGCAGGCTTCCTGGCGATGATGTATTATTTCGTGCCAAAGCAGGCAGAACGGCCGGTCTATTCCTATCGCCTGTCGATCATCCATTTCTGGTCGCTGATCTTCCTCTATATCTGGGCCGGCCCGCACCATTTGCATTACACTGCCCTGCCCGACTGGGCGCAGACGCTGGGCATGGTGTTTTCCATCATGCTGTGGATGCCCAGCTGGGGCGGCATGATCAACGGGTTGATGACGCTGAACGGCGCGTGGGACAAGGTCCGCACGGACCCCATCATCCGCATGATGGTGATGGCGCTGGCATTTTACGGCATGAGCACATTTGAAGGGCCAATGCTGTCGATCAAATCGGTCAATTCCCTGTCCCATTATACTGACTGGACCATCGGCCATGTCCATTCCGGCGCGCTGGGCTGGAACGGCATGATCACTTTTGCCTGCGTCTATTACCTCGTCCCGCGATTGTGGAAGCGGGAGCGGCTCTATTCGCTGCGAATGATCAACTGGCACTTCTGGCTGGCGACCATCGGCATCGTTTTCTACGCGGCATCCATGTGGGTGGCGGGCATCACCCAGGGCCTGATGTGGCGCGAATATGGCGCTGACGGCTATCTGGTGAACAGCTTTGCCGATACGGTTTCGGCGCTGCACCCGATGTATCTGATGCGCGCCTTTGGCGGCTTTCTCTACCTGACCGGCTTCGTCATCATGCTGGTGAATGTGTGGAAGACCATCACCGGCTGCATCCGCATCGAAGCGCCGATGAGCGATGCCGCTTTCGATCCTGAAAAGGACCGGCCCATCACCTCAGGCCGCCCCGCTGCCATTCCCGCTGAATAGCCATTCGCGCCCAACAGGACATTTCAGACCATGAGCATGGCAGAAAGCCACAAGAAACTGGAACGCAACGTCACGCTGCTGGCGGTGGGGGCATTTGTTGCCGTTGCCATCGGCGGGATTGTTGAAATCGCGCCGCTGTTCTGGATCGACAATACGATCGAGAAAGTGGATGGGATGCGCCCCTACACCCCGCTGGAACAGGCCGGGCGGGACATCTACGTGCGTGAAGGCTGCTATAGCTGCCACAGCCAGATGATCCGCCCGTTCCGCGATGAAGTGGAACGCTATGGCCATTACAGCCTGGCTGCGGAATCCATGTATGACCACCCGTTCCAGTGGGGCTCGAAACGCACCGGACCTGACCTTGCGCGGGTGGGCGGGCGCTATTCCGATGACTGGCATGTCCAGCATCTGAAGAACCCGCAGTCCGTGGTCCCGGAAAGTGTGATGCCGTCTTACGGTTTTCTGTCGACAACAGACCTGCAGGTTGCCGATGCTGCCGCGCAATTGCGCGCGCTCAGCCATGTGGGCGTGCCATATGGCAGGGATGAAATCGCCAATGCGAAGGCCGATCTTGCGGCGCAGGCCAACCCTGAAAAGGACGGCGTGGGCCTGATGGCGCGATACCCCAAGGCGCAAATCCGCGATTTTGACGGCAATCCCGGCAAGCTGACCGAAATGGATGCGCTGGTCGCTTATCTGCAGATGCTGGGCACGCTGGTGGATGTAAGCAGCGCTGCCGCCCAGGAAGAACTGGCAACGGAAAAGGGCCGGTGATGGATTACAACACCCTTCGCCATCTGGCTGACAGCTGGGGGCTGCTGGCCATGCTGGCCATCTTCCTCTCCCTATGTGCCTGGCCCTTCCGCCCCGGCGCCCGCACCCGCAACAATGACGCGGCGAAGCTGATTTTCAAGGATGATAATGATGGCTGAAAAACGGATCGATCCGCCGACCGGCACCGAAACCGTCGGCCATGAATGGGACGGTATCGAGGAACTCGACACTCCCATGCCGCGCTGGTGGGTGTGGACCTTCATTGCCTGCGTCATCTTCGCCATCGGCTATGTCGCGGTCTACCCTGCCATCCCGATGGCCGAAAAGGCGACCACCGGCACGCTTGGCTGGTCCAGCCGGGGGCAATTGTCGGCAGAAATGCAGGCGGAAAAAGGCAGGCGCGCGCCGATGCTGACGGCCCTGTCACGCATACCGATCGAGCGCCTGCCGCAAGACAGCGCGCTGATGCAGCAGGCCGTTGCTGGCGGGCGGGCCGCATTTCAGGTCAATTGTGTGCAGTGCCACGGTTCGGGCGCGGCAGGTTCAGGCGGCTACCCCAATCTCAATGATGACGACTGGCTGTGGGGCGGCGATCTGAAAGCCATCGAATATACGCTGGTCCACGGTATCCGGCATCCCGGTGATGTTGCCACGCGCACCAGCATGATGCCGGCTTTCGACGGCATCCTGTCACCGGCAGAAATTGGGCAGGTGACAGGCCATGTCCTGTCGCTGACGGGCAAGGCGGCGGCCAATCCGTCTGGTGCGGCGATATTCGCCACCAATTGCGCATCGTGCCACGGCCAGAATGGCAAGGGAAGCCGCGCATTCGGCGCGCCCAACCTTGCCGATGCCATCTGGCTTTATGGCAGCAGCGAACAGGAAATCAGGCGCCAGATCCTCGCCCCGCGTCACGGGGTGATGCCGGCGTGGCAGGGGCGGCTTGACCCGGTCACGATCAGGATGCTGGCAGCCTATGTCCATTCTCTGGGCGGCGGCGAAGACTTCGTGGAGGTCGCCGAAGACCCGGCGGTACAGGTTGATGAACAACCCTGATCCTTTAGGCCTTGATTGGACCAACCTGTCAGCCCCCCCACCACCAGAAGGCGCGCCGCCAGAAGTGCCGCAAAAGTTCTTCGAAAAGCGCAAAGCTGTCCATCCGCAGCGAATTGACGGCCCGTTCCGCCGGTTCAAATGGCTGGTGATGCTGGTCACGCTGGGCATTTATTATGTGACCCCGTGGATCCGCTGGGACCGCGGCCCTTACGCGCCCGATCAGGCCGTTCTGGTCGATCTGGCGCATCGCCGGTTCTATATGTTCGGCATCGAAATCTGGCCGCACGAATTCTATTTCGTGGCCGGATTGCTGATCATGGCGGGTATTGGCCTGTTTCTGGTCACCAGCGCGGTGGGCCGTGCGTGGTGCGGATATTCCTGCCCGCAAACCGTCTGGACCGATGTGTTCCAGCATGTCGACCGCTTCGTGGATGGTGACCGCAATGCACGGATGCGGCTGGACAAGGCGCCATGGGGCCCATCCAAAATTGCCCGCCGCGCCTTTAAATGGACGATATATCTGGTCATCAGTTTCTGGACCGGCGGCGCATGGATCATGTATTTTGCAGATGCCCCCACATTGACGGCGGATTTCTGGACCGGCCAGGCAGCGCCGGTTGCCTATATTACCGTTGCCATCCTGACTGCGACGACTTTCGTGCTCGGCGGGTTCATGCGCGAACAGGTGTGCATTTACATGTGCCCATGGCCGCGCATCCAGGCAGCAATGCTGGACGAAAAATCGCTGCTGGTCACTTACAAGGACTGGCGCGGCGAACCGCGCGGCAGCGTCAAGAAGTCAGCGAAAAACCCTGATAATTTCGGTGACTGTATCGATTGCAATCAATGTGTTGCGGTCTGCCCGACCGGTATTGATATTCGTGAGGGGCCGCAAATCGGCTGCATTACCTGCGCCTTGTGTATTGATGCCTGCGACAGGGTGATGAAGGAAGTGGGCCGTCCGCGCGGCCTGATCGATTATGCCACGCTGGAAGACTGCACGCGCGAAGCGGCGGGCGAAACGCCGCGCCCGGTGTGGCAGACATTGCTGCGTCCGCGTACGCTTGTTTATTTCAGCATCTGGGCAGGCATCGGTTTGGGCCTGATGTTTGCGCTTGGCACACGCAGCCGCACCGATCTGACAGTGGCGGCGGACCGCAACCCGCCTTTCATGCTGATGAGCGATGGTTCGCCGCGCAATGCCTTCACGCTGAAGCTGCGCAATATGCAAAACCGCCAGCGCCGGATGGAAGTATCGCTTTCCGGTCTGCCGGGCGGCGTGGTATGGAATGACAGGATGGCGCGCACAGATGCCGCCCGGTCCATGACATTGACTGTCGCTGCCGACAGCACGCAGGCACTGCGAACATATGTTCTGGCACCGCCCGGCACCGCGCCGCAGGTTTTCGCCTTTGTGCTCAGGTCACTTGACGCTGAAGGCGAAAGCGCACGCAGTGAAACCCGCTTTGCCGCCCCGGGAGAAGCACGATGACCAGACATTTCACCGGACGCCATATGGCCGCTATTCTCGTCGCTGGCTTTGGCATCGTGGTTGCGGTCAATTTCACCATGGCCCGTTACGCCGTGTCCACCTTCGGCGGGATCGTGGTCGAAAATTCCTATGTCGCCAGCCAGAATTACA
The DNA here is from genome assembly GCF_009827615.1 of Allopontixanthobacter confluentis. Lineage (GTDB taxonomy): Bacteria > Pseudomonadota > Alphaproteobacteria > Sphingomonadales > Sphingomonadaceae > Allopontixanthobacter > Allopontixanthobacter confluentis. The sequence goes on along the minus strand of NZ_WTYU01000002.1, from coordinate 949,043 downwards.
ATGGCTGGCTGGACAAGGCGCAGGCACAGGAAGCTCTGGGTTGGGAGGCCGGCGTCACCCGCAGGGCTGATAACCGCATTGTCGTGGACACCGGCAATATTCCGGCAGGCGCACATATCATCGGCGCCGCGCGCCATCCGCTGGGCCGCGAAGCCGACCGCACCCTCACCTTCACGCCCGCATCGGACCACCGGCAGATTTCCGCTGAAACCCTGAAACCGGGTCGGTGGACCGTGCGCCTGCGCATCACCGCTGATGGCAAGGTGTGGCGCGGGGAAAGCGCCCTTCGATGAACACCCTTGCACCCACCCTGGCAGACCTGCCTGCACCAGGCGCACAGCCGACCACGGACAGCCGTTTCACTGTGCCGTCCATCCATTGCGCCGGGTGCATCGGCAAGATTGAACGGGGCCTTGGCGCTGTGCCCGGCGTGGCCGCCGTGCGGGTGAATTTTTCGGCAAAACGCGTGGCCGTGAGCCATACCGACCAGATTGATGACGATCAGTTGATCGAGGAACTGCACCGGCTGGGCTTTGACGCGGAACGCGCGGCGCAAAACCCGCTGGCGCGCGATGAGGCCAGTTCCCGCCGCCTGCTGCGCGCATTGGCCGTGGCCGGCTTTGGCATGATGAACATCATGCTGCTGTCGGTCAGCGTGTGGTCCGGTGCGGGCAGCGTGACGCGGGATATGTTCCATTGGCTGTCGGCGCTGATCGCAATCCCCGTCATTGCCTATGCGGGCAGGCCGTTCTTCGCTTCTGCGGTGATGGCGCTGCGGTACCGCACCACCAATATGGATGTGCCCATTTCCATCGGTGTTCTGCTGGCCACTGCGCTGAGTATCTATGAAACGCTGATTGGCGGCCAGCATGCGTATTTCGATGGAGCGGTGATGCTGCTGTTCTTCCTGTTGGCCGGGCGGGTGTTGGATGCGACCATGCGCAACCGCGCGCGGTCCGGCATCGAGGCGTTGCTGGGCCGCATGGGCCGCGGCGCAACCATCGTGGATGCTGACGGGCGGACACAGTGGGTGGATGCACAGGACTTGCGGCAGGGCATGGTCATGCTGGTCACTGCGGGGGAGGCATTGGCAGCAGATGGCACTATCATCAGCGGCAGCAGCCAGTTCGACAATGCCATGCTGACCGGCGAAAGCGCGCCGGAACGGGTCAATGCAGGCGATGTCGTTCATGCCGGCACGATGAACCTCACCAGCCCGGTACAGGTTAAAATCACAGCCACCGGCGATGAAACGACCATTGCTGAAATCGCCCGCCTGATGGACGAGGCAGGCCAGTCACGCTCGCAATATGTCCGCATCGCAGACCGTGCCGCACGGCTGTATGCGCCCGCTGTGCATACGCTGGCGCTGGCCAGCTTTGTCGGCTGGATGATCGCGGGCGCGGGCTTGCACCAGTCGCTGACCATTGCCATTGCCGTGCTGATCATCACCTGCCCCTGCGCGCTTGGCCTGGCAGTGCCTGCCGCACAGGTCATCGCTGCCAGCGCGCTGATGAAACGCGGCCTGCTGATCAAGGATGGCAGCGCGCTGGAACGGCTGGCCGAAGTGGATGTGGCGCTGTTCGACAAGACCGGAACGCTGACACTGGGCGAGCCGCGGCCGGAAAATCTGGACCGTCTGACGGACGAGCAACGCAGCATCGCACTGGCACTGGCGCAATCCAGCCGCCACCCGCTCAGCAAGGGCATCGCGGCTTCCCTGCGCGTGATGGCAGTGCCGCCAGCGCCGATGGAGAATATCGAGGAGACGCCGGGCACTGGCGTGTCGGGCATGTGGGGGACTGTGCCTGCCAGCTTCGCGCGTTCGTGCGATGAAAGCGCCGGACTGGCGACCGATCTTGTGATCGGGGACAAGCGGATCACACTGACCTTTGCCGATCCGCTGCGCAGCGACGCGGCCGATGCGCTGGCGGCCCTTCGCAGTCTGGGCATCCAGAGCGAGATCCTGTCTGGCGACCGTGCTGCTGCGGTGCGCCAAGTGGCAGACACGCTTGACGTAAAAGCGGCAGGCGGGCTGACGCCGGCTGAAAAGCTGGCCGATCTTGAACGCCGGAAAGCTCAGGGCCAGCGCGTGCTGATGGTGGGTGACGGGCTGAACGATGGCCCCGCCCTTGCCGCTGCCCACGCGTCCATCGCGCCCAGCACCGCCAGCGATGCCAGCCAGCAGGCGGCAGATGCGGTGTTTGTGGGCACGGAATTGATGCCGGTTGCATGGGCAGTGCGCGTGGCCCGCCGGACCATGCAGATCGTGCGGCAGAACTTCGGCCTTGCCATTGGCTACAATATTCTGGCGGTTCCGCTGGCGCTGGCAGGGCTGGTGACGCCAATGGTAGCCGCCATTGCCATGTCCGCCAGTTCGCTGGTGGTAGTGGGCAATTCCATGCGTTTGATGCGGGCTGCGAAATGACCGGGCTGGCCGTCCTCATCCCGCTTGCCTTGTGCATGGGCGCATTGGGGCTGGCCGCATGTTTCTGGGCCATGAAAAGCGGCCAGTATGATGATCTGGACGGCGCTGCCCACCGCGTGCTGCTGGATGACGAGGATCTGGAATAGGCTGACGCTAGCTCGGCGCCTGCCCGGGCCTGTCTGCCCCAACTTTGTCAGGCCGCAATTTTTCGAGCACGAATTGCGGCACTTTCTTGCCTTTTGTGCGGCTGGTCAGATGATAATGGAAACACCTGTCACACCGATAGGGCCGGAGCGGATATTCAGCCCGCCCGGCCACTATCAAGGCATCTTCCATGGCGATGAAACGCGCCTTTCTGCGGCAGACACTCAGCCGGGTGCGCTTCATGCTTATCCGCCTGCCTAGCTGGTGAACCGTTCGCCGGCATCGGCCTTGCGGCGCAGGTAATCGCTCACCGGAAGGCCATGTTTCTCCAGCCCTTCGACGATGGTCTTGAGGCCGATAGTGTCCGCCCAGAACATCGGCCCGCCTGTGTAAAGCGGCCAGCCATAACCGTTGATCCACACCACATCGATGTCACTGGCGCGCTGGGCCATTCCTTCATCGAGGATGAGCGCCCCTTCATTGACCATGGGGTAAAGCAGCCGTTCGAGAATTTCCTGCTTGGAAATTGCCCGCTGCTGCGCGCCTTCGCGGCCTGCAAAGTCCGCGATGATGGACTTGGTTTCCTCAGAAGGGGTGCGGCTGCGCGATGCGTCATAATCATAATAGCCCTTGCCCGCTTTCTGGCCAAACCTGCCAGCGGCACACAATGCCTCGCGCACGTTCTCAATCCGCGTGGGATCGCGGTGCCAGCCGATATCCGTGCCGGCAAGGTCGGCCATCTGAAACGGGCCCATGGGGAAGCCGAAATCGATAAGGACATCATCAATTTCCCAGTAATTGGCCCCTTCCATGATCATCGCATTGGCCTGCTGCTGGCGCGGGCTGAGCATGCGGTTGCCGATGAAGCCGGGGCAGACGCCAGATACAACCGCAATCTTACCGATTTTCTTGGCCAGTTTCATCGATGTCAGCAGCACATCGTCGCGCGTTTCTGCGCCCCGCACAATTTCCAGCAGTTTCATGATGTTGGCGGGCGAGAAGAAGTGCAGGCCCAGCACATATCCGGGCCGCGTCGTCGCCTGCGCAATTTCATCCACATTGAGATAGCTGGTGTTGGAAGCGAGGATTGCGCCCTGTTTTACCACGCTGTCCAGCTTGGCGAATACTTCCTTTTTCACGTCCATATTCTCGAACACAGCTTCGATCACCAGATCGCAATCCGCCAGATCGGCATAATCGAGGCTGGTGGAAAGATTGCCCATCGCCTGTTGAACCTGTTCCGGCTTCATCCGGCCTTTCTTCGCCGTATTGTCGTAATTTTTGGCAATGGTGGCCGTGCCGCGGTCCAGTGCTTCCTGCTGCATTTCCAGAATGGTGACGGGAATGCCGGCCGACAGGAAATTCATGGCGATGCCGCCGCCCATGGTGCCAGCGCCAATGATACCCACTTTCCGGATGTCGATCAGCGGCGTGTCAGCAAGAATATCGTCAATCTTGTTGGCGGCCCGTTCGGCAAAGAAATAGTGGCGCATGGCGGCTGATTGCGTGCCGCCCATCAGGCCCATGAACAGTTCGCGTTCCTTTTTCACGCCTTCTGCATAGGGCAATTCGCCAGCCGCCTTCACCGCCGCAATGGCCGCCTGCGGCGCATCGAAACCATGCAGCTTGCGGCCGTTTTTCTGACGGAATTCGTCAAAGATCGCAGGGTTGCGGACCCCGTCCCGATTGGCTGTGCCTTCTGAACTGCGTGGCACCGGCTTGCCGATCTGTTCCCGCGCGAATGCAATGGCATCGGCTTCAAGGCTGTCTTCGCCGACAATCTTGTCTACCAGCCCGATCGCCAGGGCCTGTTTTGCGCTGATGGGATTGCCGCCAACCACCAGCGGCAGGGCAGCTTCTGCGCCCACCAGCCGCGGCAAACGCTGCGTGCCGGCAGCGCCGGGAATAAGGCCCAGCTTCACTTCGGGCAGGCCCAATTTGGCAGAGGGCACAGCCACGCGGTAATGGCAGGCCAGCGCCACTTCGCAGCCGCCGCCCAGCGCGGTGCCATGAATGGCTGCCACCACCGGCTTGTTGCTGGCTTCCATCTTGTCCAGCGTTTCAGGCAGGTTGGGCCCGACCGGCGGTTTACCGAATTCGGTAATGTCCGCGCCGGCAAAGAATGTCCGCCCATCGCAGCGGATGACCACGGCTTCGATGCTGTCATCGGCCAGTGCTTCTTCAATACCCTGTGCCAGCCCCGCACGCACGGCCTGCCCCAGCGCGTTCACCGGCGGATTGTTGGATATGATCACCAGGACATTGTCGTGGCGCTGGGTGGTTATGGGGCCGAAAATGGGAGATGTCATCTGGGCGTTCCTCTGTTTCAAACGTAGCTTTGGTCGACAGCTGAATAGATCAGCGTCTTCAACTGGCGGCGGATCGGGTAAATGCTGGACGGGTAGACCTGCGTCATGAAAACCATGGTGATCTGTTCCACCGGATCGACAAAGAATGCCGTGGAATAGGCCCCGCCCCAGTAAAATTCGCCCTTGCTGGAAGGGATCAGCGTGCGCGCCGGATCAATCACCGTCGCAAAGCCGAGGCCAAAACCGGTTCCCGCATTATTCGCTTCGGAAAACAGGCTTTGCGAAATTTCCGTCAGGTCTTTGCCGCCGGGCAGGTGATTGGCTGTCATCAGCGCCAGCGTCTTGGGCGAGATGATCCGTGCCCCGTCCAGCTTGCCGCCGTTCAGCAGCATGGAGGTGAAGCGGTGATAATCGGCAATCGTGCCGATCAACCCGCCGCCGCCGCTATCGAACTTGCCATCTGCATTAAGGCGGCTGTCCGGCCCGCGGTCGATCATGCGCGGCTTTGCGCCCGGCACATATTGATAGGCATCCACCAGCCTGTCGGCCTGCCCATCGGCAACGCCAAAACCTGTATCCACCATGCCCAGCGGCCCGAAGATATGCTGCTGGAAATACGCGCCCAGCCGCATGCCGGACAAACGTTCAACCGCGATGCCCAGCACATCTGTCGAAACGGAATAGTTCCACCGTTCACCCGGCGAAAATTCCAGCGGCAGCCGCGCCAGTGCGGCCAGATATTCATCGGAATCGTGGTGCTGGCGGGCAACGTCCAGCGATGCATCACGGTATGCCGCATCCACATTGGTCCGGTTCTGGAGACCGTATGTAAGGCCCGACATATGGGTCAGCAGGTCAACAAAGCGGATCGGCGCAGCCGGGCGTGTGGGCGCAAAGCCGACCTGCCCGCCGCCGCCTGTATAAATGCCGACATCCGCCAGTTCCGGCAGGACGCTGCCGATCGGGTCTTCTATCGCCACCTTGCATTGTTCCACCAGCTGCATGAAGGCAATTGACGTGACCGGCTTGGTCATCGAAGCAATGCGAAACAGCGCATCATCGCGCATGGGCGCGCCATCTTCGCGGGCGTTGCCCATGCTGCAATAATGCACCGGCTGGCCATTGCGCGCCACCAGCAGCTGCGCCATCGGTAGCCTGCCGCTATCCAGATAGACCTTGCGCAGGAACGGCTCGATCCGCGAGAGGCGGTCGGCATCAAAGCCCAGCTTTGCAGGATCGGCGACGTCGAACATACAGTCTCTCCCCGGCAGCATCGGTCCCGCCATCTGGCTTGGATTTGGCGTGCTGCCATTATTGTCTGGCAGGGGCTAGAACATAGGCCGCTGCCAGAAAAGGGCTAAGTTGCCCTTTGCAACCGGAACTGGGCGGCAATTACGCGGTGGCCGCGGGTGATATGCCTGCATGATGCCTGCATCTGGCGTGTATTTGGCGTGCATATGCGTGGCGCTTTGCCTGCCTGCCGCTTGAACAACACTTGCAAGGTGCGAATTTCTGACCCTACTAAGGCGCACATGAAAGACGCCAAAGCATGGCGCGAAAAACACCATCAAACCCATGCCGGAAGAGGGCTGCATACATGTCGCATCAACACGGGGCGCATAAACACGGGGCGCATAAACACGGGGCCCATCAATCTGCATCGGACCTGGCCAGTGCCATCGGCTGGACAGCGCCTGCTGGCTGGCCCGCCCGCAGCATCGGTGAATGCAAGGCCATGCTTACAGCGCCGGGCCAGCGGTTTGAAATGGCCAGCGCGGACATTGGCGGCGTCCCCACCCGCATCTGGAAAAACGCGCCTCACAGCTTGCGCGATATTGCCGCAACGGGCCGCTCACACGGGCAGCGGGAATTTCTGATCTATGAGGATGAACGCGTCACCTATGATGCGTGGCATCGCGCAACGGCGGCACTGGCGCACGAGTTGGTCGCGCGCGGCATTGGCAAGGGGGACCGGGTGGCGCTGGCGATGCGCAATTTGCCCGAATGGCCAGTGGCATTTTTTGCCGCCACCACCATCGGCGCTATCTGCGTGCCGCTCAACGCATGGTGGACGGGGCCGGAACTGGCCTATGGCCTGTCTGATTCCGGCGCGCGCCTGCTGATCTGCGATGACGAACGGTGGGACAGGATCGTGCCGCATCTGGGCATGTGTCCGGCAGTCGAAGGTGCCCTTATCTCTCGCATACCCAATGTTTCGCGCACAAATGGCCTGACCGGCATTGCCGAAAGGCTGGATGATATCATCGGATCGCCGCCATCCTATGCCCGCCTGCCAGCCCGCGAATTGCCAGATGCGGAGGTTGCACCTGATGATGCAGCGACCATTTTCTACACCAGCGGCACCACCGGCAATCCCAAGGGGGCGCTGGGTTCGCATCGCAACCTTGCCAGCAACATCATGGCTTCTGCCTATAATGCCGCCGTGGCTGTTCTGCGGCGGGGGGAAGACCTGCCCGGTCCGGCGCATAAAACGGGCCTGACAGTCATCCCGCTGTTCCATGTCACGGCCTGTTCGGCGGGGCTGATGGGCAGCATCTGGGCTGGCAACACCCTCATCTTCATGCACCGCTGGGACACGGTAAAGGCGTTCGAGATCATCGAGCGTGAAAAGGTGAATACTACCGGCGGCGTGCCAACCATTGCGTGGCAGATGATCGAACATCCGGCCCGCGAAAACCATGATCTGTCATCGCTGGAAGTCATATCCTATGGCGGCGCGCCTGCCGCGCCTGAACTGGTCCGCAAGATTTACGAAACCTTCGGCGCATTGCCCGGCAATGGCTGGGGCATGACGGAAACCATGGCAACTGTAACCGGCCATCTGAGCGAAGATTATCTCAACCGCCCCACCAGTTGCGGGCCGCCCGTTGCGGTAAGCGATATCCGCATCATGGATGAAACAGGCACGCAGGAAATGCCGGTGGGCGAAGTGGGCGAATTATGGGCGCGCGGCCCGCAGATCGTCAAAGGATACTGGAACAAGCCTGATGCCACGGCCGAGACATTCGTGAACGGCTGGGTCCGCACGGGTGATCTGGCCTGCGTGGATGAAGAAGGGTTCTGCACCATTGTGGACCGGGCCAAGGACATGATCATCCGCGGCGGGGAAAACATCTACTCGTCCGAGGTGGAAAATGTGCTGTATGACCATCCGGCAGTGACCGATGCCGCGCTGGTGGGCCTGCCGCACCGCACATTGGGCGAAGAACCGGCAGCCGTGGTGCATCTGGCGCCCGGCACCAGTGCGACGCAGGCTGAATTGCAGGAATGGGTGGCAGCACGCATTGCCAAGTTCAAAGTGCCGGTGCGGGTGGTTTTTTCAGAAGATACATTGCCCCGGAATGCCAATGGCAAAATATTGAAGCGCGATCTCTACGCGCTGTTCGAGGCCGAGCCGGGGTCATAGGCACATCGGCATCACGAACCGGCCCATGACCGGCTTGCCAGTCAGCTAGCGCGTGATCACGTCGCGTGACATGGGGGCAAGTTTGGCCAGCAGGCGGTTCTGGGCGGCAAATGGCACATCATGTTCGCGCATTGCCTGTTGCAGGTTTTCCACCAGCGCATTCATATCCGCCATCCTGACGCCCATGGCGGCGTGGGCGGCGGCCATATCGCGGCCGGTGTAATCGCAGCCAGCGGCCAGCAGATAGCAGAATTGTTCAGCCAATGTCCGCTTTAGCCGCACCGTATCATGCGCTATGAAAATGGCCGCGATGCGCGGGTCGTTTTCTGACAGTTCCACCGTGCGGGCAGCGATCATGCGGATGCCTTCGCGCCCGCCGAAATGGGCCGCGATGGCGGCATCATCCATCGGCGCGGCGCCGGCATTGTCATGCGATTGCGGGTATTCAGCCACCGGAATTTCGCCTGTCTGCGGGTCACGGGCCTGTTCTTCCACCCCGAATTCCTTGTCCCAATCAACCGGCTCGGCGCTATCGGGCGGGCTTTGCTGCATCATGGCAAGAGCGAAAATTACGGAAAACATGTCGGTTGTCCTAAAATGCCAGCTGCGCTGACAAGAATGCGCCGCGCTGATCTTCAAACGTGGCGATGGAACCCAGGTCGGCATAGGCTGCGGTCAGGGTCAGATTATCGGTGACAGCATAGGCTGCGAACAGATCCATCCAGTCATCTTCGCCCAGCCCCAGCCGGTCAGGCTTGCTGCGAAATTCAGCGCCCAGCACTGCGCGGCGGGACAATTGATACGCGGCTGATCCTTCAAACTCTATGGCGTAATCATGCCGCGTGCCGCTGCCGAAACCCAAAAGGCCGGTCTGGTTGGCAGCGGTATAGCGGGCCGTGGCAGATAGCAGCATGCTGCGAGATAACAGCAGCTTGCTTGCACTCACCACAAAATCCGTCCCGTTGGCGCTCGCTGCCCCTACAGCGCGGGTAACAGCGCCGTCCAGATTGCGTTTATGCTGCACGCCGATGCTGATTTGCGGCATCAGCGGATCGCCATACACAAGGTCGCCTGCCACGCGCAGTTTTGCGCCGAACACATCCTGATTAAGAGTGTAACCGCGCCCCAGGCCCAGCGCCGCGCCAACATTGCGGGTGTCAAAATTCTGCCGCGCATAGGAAAGCTCGACCCGGTTTGCGATGCCTATGGCAATGCCGTGGCTTTGCCAGCCATAATCCGGCAATTCAATGATGGTGGCATGGCCTGTCACACCGAAGCCGCGGTCTGTTTCCAGCCCGCCGATGGTGGCCCATGTGGCAATGCCGCCGCCGCTGGACCCTTCGATGCTGCTGGTTGCATTGGTCAGCACCAGCTTGCCGCCAGGCAGAAAATCGCTATCCTGTGCAGCAGTTTGCACAGGGCAGATTGCCACAGCGATTGTCAGTGCGGCAGGGGTAAGAAATGCTTTCATGCAGCGCATCTGCCGCCGCTTGGTTAAATTGCTGATAATGAATGCGCCCCGTTTCGCAATCATCTGCACGCAGCCGTTTGTTAAGAGTTTGCCGGTAGCGGCATCGCCCTAGTGAAAAAATTCGTTGCGCCCCTCGCCCCGCTCGCCCCTCTTGCCATTCTTGCCATGGCCTTACCGGCGGCAACGTCGCTCGCTGCAGGTGGGGCAGATGTGCGCATCCAGCTGGTGGATGCGCGCGGCGTGCCGGTGCGCGATGCGGTGGTGGAAATTAGCCCTGCCAGCGGCCCCAACGCTTCCTTCCGTTTCCCCGGACGCGCGGCGATGGCGCAAAAGGACCTGCAATTCACGCCCGGCACATTGGTTGTGGCCAAGGGCAGTGCGGTGGTTTTTCCCAACCTCGACCGGGTTCGGCACAGCATCTACAGTTTTTCCAGGATCGCCCGGTTCGAATTTGATCTTTACGGACGCGACCAGACCCGCAGCCGCGCCTTCCCGATTACCGGTTCTGTCGCGCTTGGTTGCAAGATACACGATGACATGCGCGGCTATATCCGTGTGGTCGATACGCCATTTGCGGGCAAGACGGACCATAATGGCATAATGACAGTGTCAGGTGTGCCGGGCGGCATGGCCAAGGTAACGCTGTGGCACCCCCGCTTGCGTGCGCCGGGCAATGAAACCGTCAGCACGGTGTCTGTCACCGGCAATCTGTCCCGCAAATTTACCGTCACGCTGAAATGATCGGCGCTTTGCACCGGGTAAAGGGGCTGCGCTTTGGCACGTTGCGGCTGCGCATTGCAGTGCTGTATGCCAGCCTGTTTGCCGCCGTTATCGCCGTGCTGATGGTGATTGTCGGCCAGGCAATTGCGCGTTTTGGCGAGAACAATGCCACACGCGATCTGGCTGCCAATGCGCGTGTGTTCGAGGAAATACTGGACCTTCGTGCGCGCCAGATGCGCAGTGCTTCCGACGTGCTATCGCGCGATTTCGGCTTTCGTGAAGCTGTCGCCACCAATGATCGGGCCACCATTGCCAGCGCGCTCGACAGTCTGCGCGACCGGTCCCGCAGCAGCGCCGCATTCGTGGTGGGGTATGACGGGTCGGTTATCGGCTCGACAGGCGACGTGCTGCCCGATGGCAACAGCCTCTGGGGTCCGCTGGATCAAGGGGTAGAATATGGCGTCATCCGCCTTGGCAATGATGTCGCGCTGGCCGCTGCATCACCGGTGGAGGTTCCCGATCTGGTCGGCTGGCTGGTGGTCACCCAGCCGCTGGACCAGACGGCAATGGACCGTCTGGTAAAACTGGCGGCGGTGGATCTGGCCGCACAGGTCGTGCGCAAGGGGGATACGCCGCCAGCCCTGCTTTCTGCGCCGCTGGGCCGTGTGTTTGAACGCAGCGAAGGCGACCGTTTCCTGTACCGCATTTCAGCCCTGCCAGCGCTGCAGGACAGGCTGGACCCACGCCTTATCCTGCGCCATTCCCTCAGCGGATCGTTGGCCGAATATGCCAGCCTGAAATGGCTGCTGGCGTTGCTGGCAGTGGCAGGCCTGTGCCTAGTCATCGCCCTGAGCTGGAAAGTATCGCTTTCCATCACCGCGCCTCTGCGCAAGCTGGATGAAGCCACGCGCCTGATCGGCGAAGGGCGCCAGGTGGAAGTCACAGTCAGGACTGACGATGAAATTGGCCGTCTGGCCAGCAGTTTCAACGCCATGATCAAGGCCATCGACGAACGCGAGAAACGCATTGTCCATGTCGGCCTGCATGACGGGCTGACCAACCTGCCCAACCGCAAGCTGTTCGTCGAACAGCTGTCGCAGGCACTCGCCCGCCGCAAAGCCGACGATCGCCTGATGGTGATCTATATCGACCTTGATGATTTCAAGGTGGTCAACGACACGCTGGGCCATCCGGCAGGCGATACGCTGCTGCGCAATGTGGCCGGCCACCTTATCGCAGAATTGCCCGAAGCGACCATTGCCCGCCTCGGCGGTGATGAATTTGCCATTCTGATCGACGGTGTGGATTGCGATGCCAGTCTGGCGGGCATCGCGCGGCGGGTGCAGGCCTGTTTCATGCGTCATGTCACCATCGACGGGCAAGTGGCCGATTGTTCGGCCAGCCTTGGCATCGCCGTCGCGCCCGGTGATGGCGATGATGGCAATATATTGATGAAACACGCCGACCTGGCACTCTACCGCGCCAAGCGGGACGGCAAATCAGGCCATCATTTCTTCGAGCCATCGCTGGATGAACAGGCACGTTTGCGGCGCCAGATGGAACTGGATTTGCGGCGCGCCATTGGCGAGGGTGAATTTGAGCTCTATTTCCAGCCCCTTTACAGCCTGACCGAAGAAAAGCTCAAAGGGTTCGAAGCGCTGATCCGGTGGCAGCATCCGGAACGCGGCCAGATCAGCCCGCTTGAATTCATTCCGCTGGCCGAAGAAACAGGGCTGATCCACCCCATTGGCGAATGGGTGCTGAGAGAAGCATGCCATCAGGCCAGCATGTGGGAAACTGACCTGTCGGTCGCGGTCAATGTCTCGCCCAAACAGTTTGCGTCTCCCGGTCTGGCGGGCAAAATCCTCAGCGCCATTGCCTCCTCCGGCATCTCGGCTGACCGGCTGGAACTGGAAATTACCGAGAGCGTATTTATCGCCAATGTCGAAAAGACCATGGCAACGCTTTACAGCCTGCGCGGACTGGGCGTGAAGATTGCGCTGGATGATTTCGGCACTGGCTATTCCTCCCTCAGCTATCTGCGATCTTTCCCGTTCGACAAGGTCAAGATCGACCGGTCTTTCGTGACTGATCTTGCCAATGGCGGCAACGGCCATGCCATCATCCGCGCCATCACCACCCTGGCAGATGCGCTGGGCATGGAAACGCTGGCCGAAGGGGTTGAGGAAATTGAACAGCTCGACATCCTGCGGCGCGAAGGCTGCCGCAATGTGCAGGGCTTCCTGCTGAGCAAACCGATGTCCGCACAGGATGTGCGGACATGGGTGCTAGGTGATGAACAGGGCAAATTGCTGACCAGAGTTGCCTGACAGCAGCGAGTCAGTCCTGTCCGCTAGACCGCGCGATTGCCCGCGGGTCGCGGCATTTTGCAAAGCGCGACAAGAGGGCCCAATTCAGGTCTCGGTTGACCGGCTTTTGGCGCTTTGTCGCCTAACGCCTGCCGCTCAGGATAGAGCCGAGCACTCCCCCCAGGCCGCCACCGAGACCGCCGGCACCGCCAGCAGCACCGCCACCAGCCAGGCCGCCAAGCACCTGACCCAATACGGAACCCAGTCCGCCGCTCTGTCCTGGACGGTTGGACTGCGACGACAGATATCCAGCAACCAGCATCGCAACAATCGGGAGCATTTTCTTGAGCAGGGCCGGGTCCAGACCCGTTGTCTGAGATGCCTCGCTCGCGACGTCCCGACTGACAGTTTTTGAACCAAAAATCTGTCCGAGAATGTCGTTGCCCTTACCCACCTCGGTCGGCTGCGGGCCAACGACATTGCGGGTCAGATCTGCCCCGCCGAGCGATTCAAGAATTGCACCAAGACCGCCTGCGCCGCTCTGTGTCTCGCCTTCAGCGCGATCTCCAAAACCAGTCAGGATCGAAGGAAGCAGCGCGGTTGCCCCTTGCATCGCCTGTTCTTCCGAGATGCCCAGTTGCGCAGCGATCGATTCAAGGCCGCCTTGCGATCGCAGAATATCATTGATGTCCATCGTGGGCTCCTAGTGAGTATGGCGAACTTCCTTACGCGATTACAGAGGATTAGCAATGCAGGAGCACCAAACCTCGGCGACGCTCCGGTTCACGCGGTGAGAATGTCATAGGCTGTTTGGGCGCAATAATGGGTCAAGCTGCGCTTAGCATGTTTTGACCAACCGCCCCAGCCCAAACCCACCCGAAGCATGGCACGCTGACGAACCAACCGAACGCCCCACCAGTTCTGAATGACGCATTTCCATATTTGAAGGTATGTTGCCGCTTAGGTGACTCGAACACCTGCCCCATCATTACGAATGAGATGAAAGCACTCGCCAGAAAGCGAGGTTTTCCAAGCTTTCAGGGCTCAATTTTTGACCTAAATTTGGCTCTACCCACGCAGGATCCAGTTACGGGTTCGGTACATTCAATGCGGTTTCCTCGTGAAAGCGCTTTGGTAGGAAAAATTGCAGAAAAGTGACCTTCGCTATATCTCATCGACACCGGCTGGTGACTGGATTTGCATCTGCCATTTCACCAAAAGCGGACTGGCCGCTAATCCCGCTTTTTTATAAAAGCCGACTGTCATCTGACGGCCCAACTCGCGACTTGCAGGACCATTACGAACAAGGCGGCATCTAAAGTTAGCGCCATGCCTAGCAATCACTAGCAATTGACACCTAATGCAAGCTCTCTGCGACAATCCGAATTTTATGCAGCAATTACATAATAATGATCGACTGCCATGATAAGTACGGATATGCGGATTTTGCTGTCCGGCCAAAGGGGCACCGCTCTTTTAAATAGGGTTATCTGATTGATATCGTTCGCAGGCTTTCTCTCCTCCTACGAATACGTGCTGCAAATTTTGGCTCTGGTCACGATTGTGCTCGTCACACTTTCATCAATCGATGACTTGTTCATAGATGCCGTTTATTGGGCACGACGGCTGAAACATCGCTTGTTCCAAAAGCATCACAAGGCGCCGGTGCAAGCCTTGCTCGCGCGGCCCGAACAACATCTGGCTATAATGCTTCCAGCCTGGCAGGAGCACGATGTAATTGCGGCAATGGTCGATAATGCGATCTCAACATTAACATATGAAAATTATACGATTTTTGCCGGAGTTTATGCCAACGATCCGCAGACAATTGCCGAGGCAGAACGGCTCGCCAAGCGATATCGCCGAGTCAAAAAGGTCGAACTTCCTCATGGCGGACCGACCTGCAAAGCTGATTGCCTAAACTACATTGTAGCTGAAATATTGGCGCATGAAGCGCGCGAGGAAATTGCGTTTGCAGGTATCATCCTGCACGATAGCGAAGATGTTCTACATCCGCTGGAACTTAAATATTTCAACTATCTGCTTCCGTATAAAGATTTGATCCAGCTGCCTGTTGTCTCATTAGAACAGGGTTATCGCGATCTGGTTGCTGGCATTTACATGGATGAGTTCGCCGAATGCATGCCAAGGATCTGGTGGTTCGGGAAGTGCTGACTGGTTCGGTCCCTTCTGCAGGCGTTGGCACATGTTTTTCACGAGATGCCATGTTGCTGCTGATGGAAAATGGCCAGGAACCCTTCAACAGCGCAACGCTGACAGAAGATTACGACATCGCCACGCGTCTGGCGGCCCGCGGGCAGACATCCATTATCGCACAATATCCGGTGGAATTCCGCGTAAGACGTCGCTCGCTCCTGGGGATGGGTCCTTCGCAAATTCTGCAATTCGAGATGCCACTATGTGTGCGCGAACACTTTCCCAACACGATCCGCACATCGTATCGCCAAAAGGCACGATGGACACTTGGGATCGCCTTACAGGGTTGGGAGCAACTCGGCTGGAGCAAATCGCCGATCGCAAATTATTTCCTATTTCGTGACCGAAAAGCAATTCTGACGCCAACACTTGCCATCGTTGGCTATTTCTTGGCGATCAATTACATCGTTCTCAACATAGCTTCCTCGCGGATGGGACTACCCCGATTTTTGCTTTTTGACGCTAGTCCGTTTGAAACCTCGCTGCTGATATTCAACGCGTTCGCGCTGTTGGCGCGTGTAGCGCAGCGCATGTATTTCACGCATATTATCTATGGGTGGGGGCACGCGATGATGGCTTTGCCGCGCATATTCCTCGCCAGTGTCGTCAACTTCTTGGCAACGATGCGCGCGCTCAGGATATTTGTGCGAAGCAAGATCACCAAAGAGAACATAGCTTGGGACAAGACAGCACATCGGTTTCCGACGCGAGAATGGCTGGTACAAGACAAGCGCGCTCTGGGCGACATACTTGTTGAATGGGAAGCCGTTTCTGCAACCGACCGTGACGCTGCGTTAATCGAACAATCTAGCACGGGAGAGAACCTGGGCGTTATTCTGCTGCGCAAAGGCCTTGATGAAATGCTTTTGACTGAAGCAGTTGCGAGCCAAACAGGACTGCCATTTACGGAAGTGAATTTGGAGGCCGCAAAGGCATTTCATGGTCGGCTACCAGCGGACGTCTCACTCCGACTGCGAGCACTTCCGATTGGCGTCAGTGATAAGGGTCGCTTGAAGATCGCTTTTGCTCGCCCACTTTCCGACGAAGAATCGAAGCGCATGATCGAGCGCCTGGGCGGAAAATTCGTTCAGCTTATTGCGCCTGAAAGCCAACTGGTGGCCACAATCAAGCGGTTGAATGATGAAACAGCGCCGACCCAAAAGGCTCTGGGAGTTCCACTGCTTCATGAAATGCTGCTTGAGGGCGGACTGGTGTCACGCAAAGCGATCAAGACCGCGATGCGGAAATATCGACCGGCCCTGCACGGAACCTTCGGGGAATATCTTGTTGCGCGCGGAATTATCGATGGCGACATCATTGCTAAGCTCGCACTTGAACAGAGGTTGATGATCGTCGACCAACAGAAAGAAACAGCATGACCCTGAAGAACGCTCTCATTGTGGCTGTACTGATCGGGGTAATTCCAGCAGCCCCTGCCAGCGCACAAACGACGCAGGCATATGAGGCCGCCGAACAGGCATATCGGCTGCAGGCTGCTGGCGATCACGCTGCAGCGCTCCAACAGGCCCGCCAGGCGGTGACAGCGGCTCCTCTAAACGGTGAATACTGGGCGCTGCTGGGGCAGGAAGCCGGGGCCGTTGAACAATGGACAGAAGCGGCAGAAGCCTACCAGCGTGCAGCATCGCTGACTCAGGATGGCGATGCGCGGGACTATCGCTTCCGCGCTGCTGTCTATTCATATGTCATGGCGGGCCAGCGAGAGGCCGCGCTTGGAATTTTGGCGCAGGCTGCCAGCGATCCGCTTGTTTCGCTGCAGGGATCAGTCGACTGGATGATGGTTGCGATAGCGGCTGGCGACGACCGGTTGGCTCAGTCACTGCTCGACGATGGACCAGTTCCAGACACGATGAACCGCCAGCAATTGCTGGACGCCGCTTATAGTGCCAAGCGCCGTGGGCTCGACGACCGTGCAGTGCAACTTTTCCGGCAAGGCCTTGCGCGGCAGCAGGACGGGCCACTTGATGCAGGCCAGCGCGCCGCAATTGAACGAGAGATCACACTCCTGGCAAATCGCTGGAGCCTGAGCGGGCAGATTGCTTATGCAGAAAGCGACCAGCCTTTGGCGCTGTTCAATCAGGGTTCGACAACGGGACAGACACTGCAGGGTGGGCTTGAGCTGGGCTATCGGCCATTCGGTTGGCAAAATGGCCGACCGCTCACGCTGTTCGGGCGCACCTTTGTTGCAACTCAACTGAATGATGACGGCCTGATGAGCGATGTCGTGCAGGGTTGGGCAGGCCTGCAATACAAGCCCCTGTCCAACGCCAACCTCGTGCTGGAAGCTAGCCGCCTGATTGCGCTCAATGACGCTGCTATAGATGACTGGGGTCTGCGTGCGGCATTTTCCCAGGAGAATGGATTAGATGTCATGCGCGGACGTTCAGACTGGACGGCATGGCGCCTTTACGGGGACCTTGCATATCTGATCGATGCAGATGTGGCCTACGGGGCATTCGAAGGGCGATATGGACGCGCTTTCAACATTAGCGATATCATCGTTACCCCGCACGCGCTGGCCTACGCCGGATATGACAGCAGCCGAAATGACCAATGGGGCACTGCAGTCGGGGGAGGATTGAGTGCCCGTCGATGGCTTGCCAATCGGGGCGTTGGCGCAACACCTTCGTATGTCGACCTGACGGTCCAATATCGCGCGGGCATTAGCGGCGCAGAGCAAATACAAGGTCTCAGTGTGGTCTTAAGCTTCGGCACCTGATCAAGCGAATGACCGAGAAGGCGACACATAGCAGAGCACGCTTTTCAAATCAGAACGGGTTGTCAGCTAACGACCCAATTTCGGACATTGCTACTCACTACGCGGTGCGGAGTACTAACGCTCGTCAAAATACCATTAGAGAAAAGTCCCCATGCATCATTACCTCCAGGTGGGGCACCTCGGCTATGAGTTGCACCAGCGAAAGTGGCTGGCTGACATCTCCTTGCGGTGACTTGCCCTTCCCTAGCCGATCACCCTGGTTGCGTTAGCCGATGCATTTGCTCGGGCAAGAACCAGTTTAGTTGTATCCAGTATTTTCCTGATTTTGAGCCTCTTCAGCAAATTGTCGCGCGATCGCAATATCCGCATCACTTAGGATCGCGAGGAGCTTTGCTTCCCGTTGATGCGCAAGAAGTGCTTCTTTCCCCCACGCTTCGGCAACGATGACCGCGATTTTGCATCGGTTTGCCAGGGGGTCATTGATAGATTCCTTCAGACAACGCGCCTGCTCAGATCGGCAGTTCGCTCCGCTGAGTTGCACGGACGGTTAGGCGGTCACGACCGGCACCAACGGCTGGCCGCCAATCAGGCCTGTCTGTTGCCAAACCACCTACAGACGTTCAGGAAGGCTCACAATGAACTGCAACCGCCGAGTGGGTTGGCATGGGTACTGCCTATTTTCCTACCCAAAGCGCCCCAAGCAGGACCCAAAGACGCGACCAGCCGAACGGCCTTTCCGCTTCAAGTCTCGATTTTTCCTACTGGAAGTGGTGGTGCCGCTTAGGTGACTCGAACACCTGACCCCATCATTACGAATGATGTGCTCTACCAACTGAGCTAAAGCGGCCCTGCGCGCTGCGGGTGGCAGCTGCTGGAATATGGAGGCCCGAGCCGGAATCGAACCGGCGTGCGAGGATTTGCAGTCCCCTACGTAACCACTCCGCCATCGGGCCATTCCTTCAACAGCCCATCACCCATGGCGCTGAACTGCAAAGGAAGCGGCCCCCTAGCGCGTGGCGCGGGCCAAGGCAATCCGCTTCTTGGGAAATTGATTGGGCCGCCGCCAACAGGGCTGGCCATGCGGCAAAGTTTCTTTATGAAACTTTGCCATGAGCATTGGACATCTGATCGAGCCGATACAGGCAGGCGGAGGCACGCTGTCTCTGCCCGGCGCAGCACAATGGATGCAGGGCCGGACATTATATGGCGGCGCATCGGCGCTGATCGCTTATGCTGTAGCCACGCGCAGCTTTCCCGGTTTGCCGCCTTTGCGGGCAGCCCAGATCGGGTTTGTCGCCCCTGTTGGCACGGACATGGAATTGCGCTGCGAGATGATCCGTGAGGGCCGGAACGTGGCCCAGTTGCGCAGCGAAATTCTGTGCGATGGCAAGGTGGCGCTGACTGCTTTCTGGCTGTTCGGCACCCAGCGCGAAGCCAATGGCCGCCACAGTGCGGCACCCCTGGATGGCGCGCCCGGCGCTCCTGAAGACGGGGCAAATGCAGTATCGCAGCAGGCGCCCGGCTTCCTCACCAATAATTACGAAGTGCGTTACACAGCCGACCGGGTGAATGCGGGCGAACCAGTGGTGCGCCGGTGGGTCAGGCTGCGAGAGCCGTCAGGTCTGGATCCGGTGTCGGAAATCATCTTGATGGGTGACACATTGCCGCCCTCGGCCGTGCGGTTAATGGAACGGCGCGGGCCGATCAGTTCGATCAACTGGTCCTTCAACCTTCTGGAAGCCGAACCGCATACGCGCGACGGATGGTGGCTGGCGGAAACTGCCAGCGACCATGCCGATCATGGCTATTCCAGCGAACGGCTGCGGATGTGGAATACCGATGGCACCCAGGTCACATCGGGCATCCAGTCAGTCGCCATATTTGGCTGACAATTGATCGAAAACGGCTGGTATGCTGTCAGGCTGGATAACGCGCGCCGCTAAACGTCGGTAAATCTGGCCGGGCGTTGTGCCATGCCAGCCATCACTGCCTCGATCTGGTTGGGCGTGCGCATGATGGCGTGCTGTTCGATACTTTCTTCCATCAGCAATTCGTCAGTCGAGCGGTCGTGCATGGCGTTGGACAGCCGCTTGGCAGCGCGAATGGCGTGCGGGTTACGACTGGCGATTTCCTGCGCCAGAGCAGTGGCGCGGCCGAGGGGGTCTGCATCCACAAAAGTGGCCAAGCCCATCGCGGCTGCTTCTTCCCCGCTGAACTGGCGATTGGTATAAACCAGTTCGCGCAGCACATCATCCCGCACCAGTCCGCGCCACAGGGCATAACCGCCCATGTCCGGCACCAGCCCCCATTTCAGTTCCATGATGGCCATGCGGGCATCGGGCGCGGCAATGCGGATATCCGCCCCGCTGGCAATCTGCATCCCCCCGCCAAAGCACACACCGTGGATGGCCGCGATGACCGGGACCGGCAATTTGCGCCATTGCGTCGCGACTTGCTGGAATTTGTTGGAATTGCCGTAAGTCCGCTCGGTAAGGCCCGGTTGGTCAGGTGCTGGTTCCTGCCCGAAACTGGCCGTGTCCAGCCCGGCGCAAAATGACTTGCCTTCCCCCGACAGGACCACCGCTCTTAGCCCGCGGGCCTTTTGCAAAGCATGGCCAGCCTCGATGATGCGTTCAAACATTTCCGGATCAAGAGCATTCATCTTGTCGCCGCGCACCAGCCGCACCTGCGCCACGCCATGATCGCCCATGGTGATTGAAACACGGTCATTCGGGGAGAAATTCATCTGCATCACCTGTAATTTCTGCTGTGCACCTATCGTTGCCCAACCGAAGGTAGCTGTCCAGATATTGTTGCGGGGTGGCCGGGCAATCGTCTGTTCGCAGAACAGGATAGGCAGCCGCATCAAGCAGATAGCCTGCAGGCACCGTCACGATCAGCCAGCTTGCGCTGAAAACGTGCAATTTTGCGCGCAGGCGGGCCACATGCACTTCGACCCGGTTGGTTTCAGGATCATAGTCGATCCGCCATACTTCAGCCAGCAACCGCTTGCGCGAAAGGGGCTGGCCGGCGCATTCTGCCAGCCGCCAGAACAATTCGAACTCGCGCGGGTGGAGCCCCAGCCAGCGGCCATCAATACTGCCATCCCGGTGAAACAGGTCGAGCATCACCGGGCCAGCGCGAAAATGGCGTGGCAGCATTTCAGCCCCGGCGAGAAAAGATGCGCGATCCATATGTGTCAGCCGGATAAATCGAGGCGGAACGCCGGCATTATACACATCACAGCAGCCGGCCAGACTGCATGCTATAAATATGTGCGGTAGTGACAATCAGATGATCGATGAGCGGAATATCCAGCGCCGCTGCCAGATGGCGCACGCGGTCTGTCGAACGGATGTCATCTTCGCTTGGCCGGCAAATGCCCGAAGGGTGGTTATGGGCCAGAATAAATCCCTTGGCATCGGCGGCCATCGCCTTGGCAAACAGGGTGCGGGCGCGGGTGGCAGCGCAATGGGTCAGACCTGTCGCCAGCGTTTCATCGGCCAGATAGTGGCCGGCCGAATCCAGATAGGTGACATGCAGCCGTTCTTCCCGGGCATTTTCAAAGTGCGACCGGACGAAGGTGAGAAACCGCGGGTCAGCAAGCGGCACAGCGATTGTACGGCAAGGCTGGCGGAGCCCCCGCCCCCCAGTGGAGAAACTCACCGCCGGACGCCCCGTAGCCCATCCGAGCCCGCGGAAGACCTGCGCCATCCCCTGTAAGGGCCATACCGCTTTTGCCGCTTTAGATGCATCTGCAGGCCCATTGCCAAAGCCAGTATCTGAAAATAGGACGGGAGGATGTAGAGTATGGCATAGGCAATCGGCGTCATGCCCGACGTCATCTCGCGCGCCAGATGCGCACTCAGCGCAATCAGTTGCAGGCCTGCAATCCATAGCGTGTACATCCGGTTGGCGCGCAGGGCGATGACCACCAGCGCAATGGCTGCCGCAAAATCAAGCGCAGCATGAAAAAGATCGACCGACGACAGGGTCACGCCCCGGTCCAGCACCAGATGGTAGACCCGGTCGATGATGAACATGGACAGCAGCACCAGCGCAACGCCCCGTTCCGGCCCACCACCTTTTCTGAGCGCGAGCAGGCACACCACTGCCATCAGGGCAAACTGGATGAGGGCCCGGTTGTCCAGAATCAGCTGCAAAATGGTGCCTTCACTGGCCTATGCTGCTTCCTGCATCTGCTGTGCTGGCATGGCATTGAGCGCGCTTGGTTCGATAATGGTGGGGAAATCTTCATCCGGGCCGGCACGTTCACGGGCGACCTTGCTCAATTCGTCATGCACCCGCAGCAGGCTGGTGGACATGGACAATGCCTGCTGTTCCGCCTGAACCAGACGCATGATGGCGCGCTGGCCGGCATCAAGCGGCACTTCGGGGTTTTGCCGCGCAAGCAGCATGGCCTGTTTCAGCCGCGCACATGCCAGCATCGCTTCGTCGGACAGCGCTTCTGCTTCGCGCATCAGCTTGCGTATATTCAGCGCATCCGCGCGCATTTTGGCCGTCATTGTGTGGGCCGTCATTGCTTCGGTAGTCATCGCAATGTCTCCGGAAAACTCCGGGCGCAGCCAGGCTCAACCGGTTGCACCCTGGTTGTCTACGGGAACGGAAGCCTGTCCATCCAGCACCTCGCTTAGGGAAAGCGCCGCTGATACGACCAGGACCACTGCGGCAATCATGCCAAACGCCAGTCCGACCATAACAGCGAGACGGTATAGGACGGCGTTATCACCGTCGAGCGCCCCGAAGACGACCACCGGTTCGATATCGTGTGCCCAAAGCGCATCGCGTGCGACCACATGTGCATCGGACACCCTAATCGAACCGGGGTCATCCCGGGTCAACTTCTGGCTGGGAATGTCCAGTTCTGGCAGCTGCTTAATGCTGTATGCAACATTTCTGAAGGGGGGAATGGCTCCTTCAGCTGGCGCATCTTCAGGCTTTTCAGGCTCGCTTTTGCGGAATTCTTCCACCAGTTCATTCAGGCTGGATGCGCCGTAAATGCCCTTCAAGGCGCGGATATGCTGGTTGATGCGAGTTTCGGAAACACCCATTTCACCGGCGATCAGCTTGATTGGCTGTCGCCGGTCGATACCTTCCATCACCGCGCGCTGTTTTACAGTCAGCGTCCTGGTGGCTTCGCCAATCACTGATGGTTCCTTTGCCATAACCTGCCCTTGCTAGGTTAATGGCGGCGATTCGGCAAACTTGTCATGCAGTTGAATTTGGCCAGCGGCGTCAGGTAACACTCGCCAGATAGCGTTTCACATTGCGCGCCGCCTGGCGCAGCCGCTGTTCATTTTCCACCATGGCGATGCGGACAAAGCCTTCGCCTTCCTCGCCATAGCCGACACCCGGTGCCACGGCGACTTCGGCGTGTTCCAGCAATTGCTTGGAAAATTCGAGACTGCCCATGGCTTTCAAGGCCGGCGGCAGCGGTGCCCATGCGAACATGGATGCAGGCGGCGGCGGAATGTCCCAGCCGGCACGGCCAAACGCTTCCACCATCACATCGCGGCGCTTGTGATACAGGAGCCGGTTGCTTTCCACGATATCCTGCGGGCCATTCAATGCCGCGCAGGCGGCCGCCTGGATGGGCGTGAATGCGCCATAATCGAGGTAGCTTTTCACCCGCGTCATCGCGGCAATCAGCGCCCTGTTGCCCACCGCAAAGCCCATGCGCCACCCGGCCATGGAATAGGTCTTGGACATGGAAGTGAATTCCACCGCGACATCCTTCGCGCCGGGCACCTGCATGATCGACGGCGTGGGATTGCCGTCAAAATAGAGTTCGGAATAGGCAAGGTCGGACAGCACCCAGACCTCGTTTTCCTTTGCCCATGCCACCAGCCGTTCGTAAAATGCCAGGTCGACCACTTCTGCGGTGGGATTGGACGGGTAATTCACCACCAGCACACTTGGGCGCGGCACGGTAAAGGCCATCGCATTGTCGAGCGCGCGCCAGTAATCTTCATTGGGCGTGGTTGGCACGGAGCGAATAGTGGCCCCTGCAATGATAAAACCGAAGGTGTGGATCGGGTAAGACGGGTTGGGCGCCAGCACCACATCACCGGGCGCGGTGATGGCATTGGCAAGGCTGGCCAGCCCTTCCTTGGACCCCATGGTCACCACCACTTCTGTTTCCGGGTCCAGATCGACCCCGAAGCGGCGGCCATAATAATTGGCCTGTGCGCGCCGCAAGCCGGGAATACCGCGCGACTGGGAATAGCCATGGGCGCTGGGCTTGCGCGCCACTTCGCATAATTTTTCGATCACATGGGCTGGCGGCGGCTGGTCCGGGTTGCCCATCCCAAGGTCGATGATATCTCTGCCTTCACGCCGGGCCGCGTGACGCAGGCCGTTTACTTCGGCAATCACGTATGGCGGCAGGCGCTTCATGCGGTAGAAATCGGTATCCATCATATCCCTTGGTGCGTTTCAGGGCGGTTTGCCCCTGGCTGTGTTGATCTTCCGGCCTGATTATCAGACAAGCAACAATTGCATAGGTGCAATCGCTCTCGCGCAATCCTATAAGGCAAAAACACCGACAAAGGCACATCGCGGATGTGTCATGCAATTTTCTCAGAATGAGGCCCGATATGGCAGGCGCCAGCAAATCCGACGAAACCTTCAGCGAATTGATGCAGGCGCAGGCCCAGCAGATGCAGGCTTTCTGGGGTCAGATGCTGCCAATGCTGATGCCTGCCCAGATGATGCCCGGGATGACGTCCGGACAGATGGCGCCTGATGCAGATGCGATGGCACAATGGAACGATGTGGCCGGCAGGCTGCACACCATGTGGGCGGATTTCCAGTCGAGCCAGACATCCGCGGCGAACCCGGTTGCGGCCATGTTTGACCCGGCGCAGTGGCTTGGCATGGCGCAGAAATGGTATGAACTGATGCCGATGGCCGATCCTGCGCGGCAGAAGCAGATGGTGGATGACAGTGTTGCCTTGTGGCAATCTGTGCTGGGCCAATACCGGTTTGGCGATGATGGCACGGTGGATGCTGACAGCGCGCCGCAGTTGCCCCGCACCGACCGCCGCTTTGCCGATCCCAAATGGCAGAACCAGCCGGTTTTTGCCCTGATCCATCAGACCTATCTGATGCTGGCCGAACGGCTGAACGCGATGGTGGATGATATTGGCGGCATTGACGCGGCCAAACGCGAACAATTGCGCTTTGCCACCAGCGCCATGATCGACGCTCTCAGCCCGGCCAATTTCCCCGCCACCAATCCGCTGGTGCTGGAACGCACGCTGGAATCCGGTGGGGAAAATCTGGTTAAGGGCATGGAACATCTGATGGCCGATCTGAAGCGCGGCCAATTGACCCATACCGATCCCGAAGCATTCACGCTGGGCGATAACATCGCCATCACGCCGGGCAAGGTGGTGCATGAAACCGAGCTTTACCAGCTCATCCAATATAGCCCCACGACGGACCAGGTGCTGGAAACGCCGCTGGTGATTTTCCCGCCATGGATCAATCGGTTCTATATCCTTGATCTCAACCCCAAGAAAAGTTTCGTCAGCTGGTCTGCGGCGCAGGGGATCACCACTTTCATGGTCAGCTGGAAATCAGCCGATGCGTCGATGAAGGACGTGGTGTGGGATGATTATATCCGCGCGCAGATGGATGCGATTGACCATGTAAGGGCGCGGCTGAAGGTCAAATCTGTGCATACCATCGGCTATTGTGTGGCCGGGACCACGCTGGCGGCAACGCTGGCGATCCTGGCGCGCCGGGGCGAGGCGGACAAGGTAGCAAGCGCGACATTCTTTACCGCGCAGGTCGATTTCAAACAGGCAGGCGAATTGCTGCACTTTGTCGATGAAGCGCAGATCAAGGCAATCGATAGCATGGCCACTGATGGCTATCTGGATGGCCGGGTGATGGCGGCCACGTTCAATCTGCTGCGCGGCACGGATCTGATCTGGAATTACGTGGTCAACAATTACCTGCTGGGCGAGGATTATCCCGCATTTGATATGCTGCACTGGAATGGTGATGTCACCAACCTGCCGGCCAAATGGCACAAGAGCTATCTGATTGATCTGTACCGCGACAACCGGTTGGTGGTGCCAGATTCCATGTCGGCGGACGGCACGCCGATTGATCTGACCCAAGTCAAAACGCCCTGCTACATCCAGGCCGGCAAGGAAGACCATATCGCACCTGCCACCAGCGTCTGGCGCATTATGGACCAGTTTTCCGGGCCAATGCGGTTTGTGCTTGCAGGGTCGGGCCATATTGCCGGCGTGGTCAACCCGCCTGCTGCCAACAAGTACCAATATTGGCGCAACGACAAGGATGTTTCCTCGCTGGATGAATTCATTGCGGGCGCCGAAGAACACAAGGGCAGCTGGTGGCCCGACTGGTTTGAGTGGCTGACCAGCGTGGATAGCGCAAAAGTGCCCGCCACCGGCAAACGCAAACCCGGTGCAAAAGGTGATATTGTGATTGAAGATGCGCCGGGCCGTTATGTGATGACGCGCTAACTTCCTGTAATCACATATCATTCACGGTTTTTGCTGCACTGCACAAAAATGCTTGACTTACCAGCTGCAATGCCTATTTTGTGCACTGCAACATAAAGCTCGTTTGGACGGGCGTTGGAAGCACAAGGATTTTTATTATGGCTGATCAAGCCGCAAGCAAGATCGATGCAGCAACGCAAAAGGCAATTGCCGATGCCGCTGCAAAGAATGTCGAAGCCAATGCTCCGGCAAAGAAGGCAGACGATACCGTGAACATTGCGGCTGTGGCCCAAGCTGTCGAAGCAGACGCCAAGCCAGCAGCTAAACCGGCTGCAACCAAAGCCGCTGCAGCAACGCCTGCCCGCAAGCCCGCTGCAAAGCGCAAAGCGCCGGTGAAGAAAGCTGCAGCCAAAAAGGTCGCCGCCAGGAAGACTGCTGCGAAGCCCGCAGCCCGCAAAACGGCTGCCGCGCGCAAAATTGCCGCACCGGCAGACACCAAGACATCAAACTACAGGGATACCATCATGACCAAGGCTAAAGAAACCACCGCCGATTATTCCGCACAGGTCAAGGACGGCTTTGCTGATCTTCAGACCCGCGCCAAGACCGTTTACGAAAAGGGCACTGTGCTTGCTTCGGACATGGGCGATTTCAGCAAGCAGAACGTTGAAGCTGTTGTCGAAGCCGGCAAGATCCTGGCATCGGGTATGCAGGACATGGCCAAGTCCTACGTTGCTGACGGCAAAGCTGCTGCTGCGGCCATCGCTTCTGACGCCAGGGAAATCGCTGCGGTAAAGTCGCCGACCGAATTCGCTCAGTTGCAGAGCAAGATTGCCAGCCGCAATTTCGATGCGACCGTGGCAACCGTTTCCAAGACCACCGAAGCATGGGTCAAGCTGGCAAATGAAGCGTTCGCGCCAATTTCCAGCCGCATGAGCGTTGCCATGGACAAAGTCCGCAAGGCAGCCTGAAGCCTGAGTGCTGACACCGGCGCCTTGACCCGGTGGAGCACATCACGCTGACGCATTTCAAAGCGGGCCGGACGGTTTTCACCGTCCGGCCCGTTTGCGATTCTGCCCCGTTTGCGATTCTGCCCCGTTTGCGATTCTGGCCCCGTTTACGTGTCGGGCAATATGCGAACCTGCCTGTGCCCTTTCGTCCTTGACCATTTTACGTTGGAACAGCGGGCGGGCGCGGCCAAATTACGCGCAGCATCTTGCGCTGGGTCAACTCGATACGATATTACGGCTGCCATGACAGTCCGACCCCATCATCCTGAACCAGCTTTGTTCACCCCCCGCGCATCCGACAAAAAAGAGGATGGCGGCGATGGCGGCAACCAGGTCGGCATTGCGACCAAAACCCAGACCAAGACGAAGAAGCCAAGCCAATACAAGGTTTTGCTGCTGAACGACGATTACACGCCCATGGAATTTGTGGTGATGGTGCTGAAGCGGTTTTTCCGCATGGATATTGATCAGGCGACCCGGGTGATGCTGCATGTCCACCAGAAAGGTGTCGGCATCTGCGGCGTCTTTTCCTACGAAGTGGCCGAGACCAAGGTTAACGAAGTGATGGATTTCGCGCGGCAGAACCAGCATCCGCTGCAATGCACGCTGGAAAAGGCATAAGGCGCCGGCGCGTGTGGCCTGAGCGTTTCTGGCCTGAGCGCGTATGGCTTGACTGCTAACAGGCCGCCACATCTGGGGCTGGGTAATTAGCCGGGTTCAAAGCCAGCATAA
Organism: Allopontixanthobacter confluentis; assembly: GCF_009827615.1. GTDB lineage: Bacteria > Pseudomonadota > Alphaproteobacteria > Sphingomonadales > Sphingomonadaceae > Allopontixanthobacter > Allopontixanthobacter confluentis. The sequence goes on along the minus strand of NZ_WTYU01000002.1, from coordinate 921,038 downwards.
CAGAAGGCATGACCGCCAGCGAAATTCGCGCTAAGGGCGCGCGACACCTTTCACCGCTAACCGGCAGGCTGCGCGACCTTGTTCAAATTCATTCCCGCCATAGACCGGTATATTCTGCGGCTGGTGCTGGTGCCCATGATCGGCGTTTTCGTGCTGGCAGCATCGCTGTTCACGCTGGACAAGATGCTGCGCCTGTTCGACTTTGTCGCGACCGAAGGCGGGCCGGTGGGCGTCGTCTTCAAGATGCTGGCCAGCCTTGTCCCTGAATATGCCAGCCTGGCAATCCCGCTCGGCCTGCTGCTGGGCATTCTGCTGGCATTCCGCAAACTGGCCACTTCCAGCGAACTGGACGTGCTGCGTGCAGTGGGCCTGGGATATGGTCGGCTGCTGCGCATGCCCTACATCATCACCGCGCTGATGGTGGGGCTGAATGTGGCGCTGGTTTTCTACGTCCAGCCAATGAGCCGCTATTATTACGAGCAGTTGGAATATGAATTGCGTTCCGGCGCGCTGGGCGCTTCCATCAAGGTGGGCGAATTCACCACCCTGGCGGACCGCACTGCCCTTCGGATCGAGGAAAGCCGCAACGAAGGCCGCCAGCTGATCGGCATTTTTGCCCGCGTGGCCAATAGCAAGGGGCAAGTGCTGTCCATATCTGCCCGCGAAGGCAATTTCCTTGCTACCTCCGACAATCCCGACACCATCATCCTGCGTCTTACCGATGGCACCATCGTGCAGGATATGGGCACCCAAGGGGGCCGCAATTCCACTCCCCGTGTGCTGAGTTTCACGCGCCATGATTTGCCAATAGATTTGCCGGCGATGGAAAAATTCCGTCAGCGCGGTGATGCCGAACGCGAATATATCCTGCCCGAACTTCTGCGCATCGGGTGGAGCCCGGAAGGCACCGAAACCCAGCGCGATGCCAGTCAGGCCAGCTTCAATTTCCGCATGGTGGAGGTTGTGATGATGCTGCTGCTCCCGCTTCTGGCTATCTCGCTTGCTATCCCGCCCAAACGGTCAACGTCCGCATTGGGCGTTTTCCTGTCCATCGTGATGGTGGTCGCCTATCACAAGGTGAATGAATACGGGCAGGATTTTGCCACGCTGGGCCGCGCGGATCCGGTGCTGGCGTTGTGGGGGCCATTTGCGATTTTTGCCGCGCTGATCATGTGGATGTATTACCGCGTGGCCTATGTTCCGGGCGGGCAGGCAATTGGCGCATTGGAAAGCGGCTCTGCCAAAATTGCCAAGAAAATCCGCAAACTGTTCCGCCGCAAACGGCGCCGGTTTGAACCGGTCATCGATGATGATGGCGACCTGCAACCGGAGGCGGCGCAATAGCCATGCAGCTTGATTTCTTCCCATCGCGCACATTGACCCTCTATCTGGCCAAGATGTTTGCCCTGCGTATCATCGCCATGCTGGCGGTGCTGGTGCTGGTGCTGATGTCGCTTGATCTGCTGAGCACCAGCGGCAAAATTCTGGGCGCACCGGGCAATGGGCAGGCCCAGTTATGGACCTATGTCACACTGCGGGTGCCGCAGGTGATTGCGCGTTTCCTGCCCTATTCGGTGCTGCTGGCAACCATCATCTCCCTCGTCACGCTGAACCAGAACAGCGAAGTTGTGGCCATGAAGGCTGCGGGCCTGTCCGCCCATCAGGTGCTGGCGCCGCTGCTGTTGACGGCGGCAGTGGTGTCACTGGTCAGCTTTGCCTTCAACGAACGGGTCGTCACACGCTCCACCGCGACGCTGAAGGCGTGGGAAGCCAATGATTTTGGTCCTGTCCCGCAGGATTCCGGCATCAAGTCCAATGTCTATCTGGTGGATGGGGACAATATCCTGGCAGCCAGTTCCATCGCCGGAACAGGTGCCGCCACGCAGATGAACGCAGTGACCTGGTATAAACGCGATAAAGGCGGCATCCTGTCCGAACAGATCCGCGCCAGCAAAGCGGTCTATGCCGCCCCGGGCTGGGAATTGCAGGACGCCACGCGGTTTGATGTCGAGACCGCCGATACAACCACTGTTGACCGGATCGTGGTGGCTCCCGGCCTCACCCCGGAACAGATCGAACTCGACAGTATTGATGCCGATGCGCAGAGCTTCTGGAAACTGTCGCAATCCATTGAAGACTTTGAGGCAGCGGGCCGCCGCACTGCGGAATTGCGGGGCAAATGGTGGCACAAGATTTCGGGGCCACTGTCGGCCTTTTTGATGCCCTTGCTGGGGGCGGTGGCGGCCTTCGGACTGGCCCGATCGGGGCAGCTGTTTGTACGCGCAATTATCGGCATGGGGCTGGGATTTGCCTATTTCGTGGTCGATAACGCCGCTCTCGCCATGGGCAATTTTGGCGGCTACCCACCCCTGCTGGCGGCATGGGCACCGTTTTTCCTGTTCCTGCTGATTGGCGAAACCGTGTTGATCAGGACTGAGGAATGACGGCATCTGCATCGCCGCACCCTGCAGGGTCGCAGCCTAAGTGGTCTCTGCGCCTTGCCCGGCCGGAAGATGCAGAATTTCTGCCCGCCATTGAGCAATCTGCCGCGCAGCTTTTCAAGGCAGAACCGCAACTGGCGCATCTGGCCAATGCAGAAGTTATCACGCAGGAACGGCACCGCATCCTGATTGGCAAGGGCCGGTGCCTGGTGGCGCTGCGCGATAACAGGATTGCCGGTTTTCTCAGCGCCATCAGTGTTGGCCGCGAAATCCATATCCTCGAATTGTCAGTCCATGCAGATTGCCAGCGGATGGGCATGGGTTCAGGCCTGGTGCGCGCAGCCATTGTCGATGCCCGCAATTCGGGATTTCAGGCCCTTACCCTGACGACATTTTCGGACGTTGAATGGAACGCGCCATTCTACGGCGCACTCGGATTTGTCGCGGTCGAAGAACTGTCGGCCCACCCGCGCCTGGCAGAACTGCTGGAAAAAGAGACTGCGTCCGCTTTGCAAGCAGGCCTGCATGGTTCGCAACCGCCGCCTGATGAAGCGGAGCCCGCCCCCGGCAGACCCACCCCACACAGAATTGCCATGATCCGCTTTATCGCCGGCTAGGCCGCCGGGAACAAAGCTCGCCTTCCGGCGTCTTGGGTCAAACCATCTGAAGGAAAATCCGATGAAAAAATTTGCAATTGCTCTCGTCCTCCCCGCTCTCGTCGCGCTTGCCGCTTGCGCTGATAATGATGCTGCGGGCGAAACCGATGCCATGGCCACCACTGGCGAAGCCGCCACTACAGCCGCGCCGATGGGCGGCGACAGCGCTGTTGCCGCTGATGCAACCGCTGGACAGGCGGCCACCGACACTGTTTCAGGAAACGCTGCCACTGGCGACCGCGTTACGATTGATGCCAATGGCGTGAATGCGGACATCACTGACGGTAACACCCGCGTTCAGGCCAATGTCGATGGCAAGCCATCGCTGACGGTTGAAACCGACTAAGGGGTTTTTTATCCCGACACAGCCACCATATTGGGGCGGTCCGGCAACGGGCCGCCCTTTTTGCGCAGGTCTGGTCAGCGCTTGTTCAGCGACACAGATATATTGCAGTGCACCATATAGTCTTTTAACGGGCTCCGCAGCGCGCTTGTGGCGCAGGTGGCAACGGCCTGCTATGGGCGCATCTCAAATAACCAGGAAACAGACAGTGTCTCAGACCAACTCCGCATCCGACAACGCTTCGGTCAGCAAGGCTGGCAGCACTGCTGACCAGAGCAATCTGCCGTTCTGGAAGCGCAGTCACTACCTTGACCGGATGACGCTGGGCCAGCTGATCGTGGCCTATTTCCAGCATTACACCATCATCACCTATCTTGGCCTAGTGGCCCTGTGCATCGTGGCATTTGCGTTTTACCCCGCCAGCGTGCTCGGCACTGTCCTGTCTGCGGCTGCGGCGTTCTTCGTCTATCCGCTGGTTTGGCATCTGCTTCATCAATATGTTCTGCACGGCAAATGGATGTGGAAATCCAAATGGCTTTCGCCAACATGGAAGCGCATCCATTATGACCACCATCAGGATCCGAATGAACTGAACGTCCTGTTCGGCGCATTGCACACCACCGTGCCCACCATTGCCATTGCAACGTTGCCTGTCGGCTGGCTGATTGCCGGCCCCGGCGGCGCGCTGACCGCCTTTGCGGCGGGCCTTTTGACCACCTGTTATTATGAATTCATGCATTGCATCCAGCATCTGGCATTCAAGCCCAAATGGGCATGGGTCCAGCACATGAAACAGCGCCATAACGAACATCATTATTTTGATGAAACGGGCAATTTCGGCATAACCAATTATGGCTGGGACCGCCTGCTGGGCACGTTTTACGAAAAGAAGGAGCGCCCCAAGCGTTCGCCCAGTGTGTTCAACCTTGGCTATGACGAAGAAGTTGCCAAGACCTATCCATGGGTCAAGGATCTGTCGGGCGGCATCGCCAGCGGCCATCCGCGCCGCCGTGCGCTGGGCAAGGAAGGCCAGTCCTGAACGGCTGACCGGTCAGGCTTGATTTTCGATAGTTGGGGGCATCGGGAAATGGGTGACATTACCGTCACGCCGCTGTCGGCGGCAAACAAGCGTGACCGCGCCAGATTTGTCGATCTGGGGCGGACATTTTCCAGCCAGTTGCCGCATTTCGTGCCGCAGCTGCGGGCAGAACAGCTGGAACTCATTAACCCGCACAAGAACCCGTTTTTCGCCCACGCCCGCGTCCAGCTGTTCATTGCCCTACGTGATGGGCAGGCCGTGGGGCGCATTTCTGCCCATATTGACGAACTTGCCCTTAAAATTCCGCCGGAACAGGGCATGGGGCCGGGCACCGGCATGTTCGGCTATTATGATGCGGCGGACCAGGCCGTGGGCGATGCCTTGCTGCGGGCTGCCGAAAACTGGCTGCGTGCGGAGGGCATGACCAGAGTTCTGGGCCCGATTTCCCTGTCCATCTGGGAAGAGCCTGGCCTGCTGGTAAAAGGGCATGATCACGCCCCCATGCTGATGATGGGCCACCATCCGGCGCATTATCAGGGATGGATCGAAGCGGCCGGCTATGCGCCGGTGAAATCATTGCTGACATATGATCTGCCGATAGGCGATCACTTTCCCCCTTTGGTGCAGCGCATCGTCAAATCGGGTGAGCGTAACGAACGGATTGCCATCCGCCCGGTCGATAAATCCCGGTTTGAAGACGAAGTGCGGATTATCCTGGGTATTTTGAACGATGCATGGTCGGGTAACTGGGGCTTTGTTCCATTCACCGAACGCGAAATTTCCTATGCGGCCAGGAAAATGCTGCCGCTGATCCATCCTGAACTGGTGCGGATTGCCGAACTTGATGGCCGCCCGGTGGCGTTCATGATCACTTTTCCCGACATCAACGAAGCGCTGGTGCAGACGGGCGGAAAGCTGTTTCCGTTTGGCTGGTTCAAACTTCTGCGCTGGGTCCGCCGGCCACGCGGCAAGCATATGCGTGTGCCGCTGATGGGCGTGCTGAAGGAATTTCATAATTCGCGGCTGGCCAGCCAGCTGGCTTTCATGATGATCGAAGTCATCCGCAAGGAAGCAGTCGAAACCTTTGGCGCCACGCGTGCTGAAATCGGCTGGATCCTGGATGATAATCAGGGAATGGTGGCAATTGCCGATACCATCGGCGGCAGTGTGAACCGCGAATATCTGATCTATTCCAAAACGCTCTGACGTGGTATTTGTATGGCTCGGCGCATAGGGGCCGGCCGCGGCTGAAACGCGCAAAGTTCTGCGGGAACCCATCGGCCCGCCCCGGCGTTCACATTCGGGAACCCGGCGTTTTGCCGGCACGTCCGGAGGATGGGTTTATGGGCATTACTGCAGGCAAAAACGCACCAGCCGGCTTTCGCCGCATTCTGGTTGTCGAAGATGATGCCTTGCTGGCCATGTCCATCGAACAGGCGTTGATGGATGCAGGCGCCGGCGAAGTTATCTTGTGCAGTTCGACAGAAGAAGCGCTGGCATCGCTGCGCGACCATCGCCCTGATGCCATGGTGCTGGACGTGCACTTGGCGGACCGGGATGATGGCTGGGCCCTGGCGGAACTCGTCAATGAAGTTGGCCCGCGCCCGCCGCGCATCGTATTTTCAACCGGCGCGCCGCAGGATATTCCGCAGGCTATCGCCGAACTGGGTTCGGTGCTGGAAAAGCCGTATGACCCTGCTGATCTGATCGAGGCAATCCGCGGACCTGAACGGCGCGGGCTGTTTTCGCTTTTACGCAAATCCTGATTTCAAAGTCCCCATCGCCGTTATCCTGACAAGCGCAGCTGTTTCAGCTGCGCTTGTCACGTGTTGCAGCGCCCAATGACTGCTACTTTGGCTGCAAATTGCATTTTCGACGTGATTGATGATTTTTACTGCCGACCCAAACGAAAAAAGGGCCTCCGCTCTTCTGATTGAGCGGAGGCCCTTCGGGATCGTATCACCGCCGCTTGGACGGGAGGGGGGGTCTCGGCGGTGATAATACCATAATGCCCCGCCAGGAAAGCAGTTCCCGCCCCTTGCGAAAAGATGCAAATAATTCTGCATTCAGTCAAAAGAGATTGCGATTTATCTATATTTTTGAGAGCATTATGGTTTCTTCGGAATATTGCAGGTTGGCACATGGCGGCAAATCCTGCTTATGCCAGCACCGGCTCGTTTAAGAATATGCATGTGCAGATTATTGCGCGAGGAACAATCACGACGCGCAGACGTTAAATTCGCGCAAATCTATGAGGGAAGGGTTACCATGTCACTTGGTGAACAGGTCGCTACAAATTTACCGTATTTACGCCGTTATGCGCGTGCGCTTACCGGATCGCAGGCAACAGGCGATGCATTCGTGCGGGCCACGCTGGAAGCAGCGCTGGCTGACGAGGAACTCAAAGCCTCGCTCGAAAACGGCCGGGTGCCGCTATACCGTGCCTTCAACAAGGTGTGGTCGAGTGCCTATCTCGAAGTGGACGAGACTTCGTCGCAAGGATCGGATCACGAAGATGCGGCCAATGCCCGCCTTCGCTCCATCACTCCGCTCAACCGGCAGGCTTTGCTGCTGACGACGCTGGAAGATTTTAGCATCGACCAGGCAGCAGAGATCATGGATCTGGATTCCGCTGACGTGGAATCGCTGGTGCAGGAAGCGGTTGAAGAAATTGACCGCGAATCCACCACCAGTGTGCTGATCATCGAAGACGAGCCGCTCATTTCCATGCAGCTGGAAGACCTTGTGTCGTCCCTGGGTCATGAAATCTGCGGTACGGCCGCCACGCGGACACAGGCACAGGAAGTGGTGGCAGAACGCACCCCGGGGCTGGTTCTGGCTGACATCCAGCTGGCTGACGGTTCTTCGGGCCTCGACGCGGTTGATGATATTCTGGCTATCGGCAGCGTGCCGGTCATTTTCATCACGGCCTATCCGGAACGCCTGCTGACAGGCGACCGGCCCGAGCCGACCTATCTGGTGACCAAGCCATTTCAGGAAGCCACTGTGCGGGCTGCAATTAGCCAGGCACTGTTCTTCGGATCGAGCCGGCCCCTGTCCTGACAACCCGCGAACCATCGCAAGCCTATTGAAAAGGCCCGCCAGTATCTGGCGGGCCTTTTTCGTGGGGACAACGGTGCCGGCAGCGTCATGCGCAACCCCGCTATCAGCAACCCCCCACCTATCACCAACAGGTGCGTAAGGTAGCCGCCTATTCGGATCAGGATGTGCGTTTTGCGCGCATGGCAAAATCGCTCGGTGTGCGGATGGGCACGGTAATGACACAGCGCACGCCTGCCGGGTTGAAGTCCAGTTCGACAGGACTTTGCAATTCATGGGCGACGATCTTTTCAATCAGATCGGTGCCGAACCCCCGTGTGCGGTCCTGCTTTACAGGGGGACCATCGCTTTCCTGCCAGACAATTCTGGCCACGCCGTTTTCATGCGTCCAGGTGACGCTTACTTTACCGTCAGCGACCGACAATGCCCCATATTTGGCGGCATTGGTGGCAAGTTCGTGGATGGCAAGGCCCAGCGACAAAGCTTCGTTCGGTGCCAGATCGACATCGCTGCCAGCAATGGTGGTGACCCCGCCATCCCCCTGCGCATAAGGCGCCAGTTCCGCTTCAATCACAGCCTTTACAGGGGTCGTGCCCCATTCCGACTGCGTCAGCAGATCATGGGTGGCAGACAAGGCGCGAATCCGGCCATCGATACCTTCGGCAAAATCATCCAGCGATGTGGTCCTGCGGCGTGTCATGGCGATGATCGACAGCACATTGGCAAGGGTATTCTTGACCCGGTGGTTCAATTCACGGGTCAGGGAATTGCGGATGGAATTTTGTTCATGCAGCCAGGTCAGCGAAGCCCGGTCCTCTAGCGCCTGCTGCGCCAACAGCCGGGACATCAGCATCAGCAGGGTGGCCACCAGCATACCGAATATGAGCGTGGCCATTGAAAGCTGGGAAAGAGAACCGCTCTGCGCCGATACCACCAGCAGGGTCATCGGGTGGTTGGCCACCATCACCTGTTCCGAAACCGCATCACCGGCCTTAGTGCCCAGGGGCACTTCGGCCAGCAGGTTGGCGTCGGATATTTCGCCGTCATACAGGCTGATGCCGGATTTGCCGCGGCCTTCCAGTTCCAGCGCCGACAGCAGGAAATCCTGCGAATTGAACGGACTGAATATAAAGCCTTTCAGCTCCCGCCTGATCGCGCCATTATTGTATACCGGCATATAGATGAGGAAACCCGGCTCATCGCTGGAGCCATCCTGTTGCAGAATGATCCGGCCGCTGGCTGTGGGGCGGTTGTTGGCCACCGCGGCATCCATCGCGGCTTTGCGGGTTTTTTCCGAATACATATCAAAGCCGAGTGCCAGCCTGTTTCTGGCAGTGTCGGGCTGCAGATAGGTGACCGGCACAATCAGGCGCTGGGCCGGGCCGGGTGCGGGACGGACCCTGTTGAAACCATTGGTGCTGGATTCCAGCGCCGTTTCAAACCGTGTCAGATCGGATGGCCGTACTGCCTCGGCCCAGCCGATACCCCCACCGCCACGATAATCTGTGTCGAGCCGTAATTCGTTCACGAACTTGCGAAACAGGGGCGCCTCTACCTCGTCAACCGTGGCCAGCAACGCGGCCCCTGCCCGCAGATAGGATGAACTGGCACTGCCGCGCCGCTCTATCGCAGAGGCAACGGCCTGCGCTGTTTCGCGTAACCGCCCCCGGTCGCGCTGGTTTTCGCCCTTCTCGATGGCATAGACGCTCAAAGCGGTGATCGATGCAATGAGCAGAAAAATCGCCAACGGGACGGCGCGCGGATAATCCACGAGCAACTGGCGTGCCCGTCTGATCCGATTTTCCGCCCGTTCCAAGGTTTGCACGCCTTTCTACAACGCCGCGTCTCCGGTCGCCTATATCTAATGTCTCGTGCAGGGAACCAAAGAAGCGCCTCTTCGTTCCCCGATATAAGAATGTATTTCATCTTCCGCGCACAGCGGTTACGACGCGGAATGATCAGGGATGTTTCAAACAACACATGACGTCTGAAAAGAACGAAAAGCCCGAGAAAGGTTCGGAAAGCAAGAAAATGACTGGCGAGCAACAGCGCCCCGAATGGGCCAACGGCTTGCGCCAACTGTATGATGCTGTCGTGGAAGAACCGCTTCCCGATACTTTCAAGGATTTGTTGGCGAAGCTGGACAAGAAGTCCTGATGGCTGACGATACCCGCACGCCCTCCCAGAAGGCTGATTTCAAACGCGAATTGACAGATGTCGTGCCGCATCTGCGTGCTTTTGCACGCGGCTTGTGCGGGCGTCCTGATATGGCCGACGATCTGGTACAGGAAACCATGTTGAAGGCATGGGCCGCTCAGGACCGGTTTGAACCCGGCACATCCATGCGCGCATGGACCTTCGTTATTCTGCGTAACGCCTATCTGACAGATATGCGCCGCAACCGTTTCCGCGGCGAATATGATGAAAACGTGGCCGAACGCATCCTGACAGCCCCGGCAGGCCAGGAAGATCCCATCCACCTGTCCGATATGCACCGTGCCTTGCTGACCCTGCCGCCGGAACGCCGCGAAGCGTTGCTTCTGGTGGGTGCAGGCGGTTTTTCATACGAAGAAGCGGCCAGCATTTGCGGCTGCGCAGTCGGCACGATCAAAAGCCGTGTCGGGCGCGCGCGATCTGCGCTTAATTCCATGATGGAAGATGGCGACATTCCGCAGCGTTCCGTCAATGATGCTACTGCCCACCGTGCCATTCTGAAAGAACTGGACATGGTTGCCAGCGGCAACGGACTGGCGTCAAAAGACTGATACATACCGGCGGATATTCTCCGCTGTGAGAAATCCGTTTGAAAATGGGACGCGCCGGTGCATTTGCTGACATGATGCAGCGATCTGCCGCGCTGACGCGCAACCGCACCTTGCCGGCTGCAATAAGGACGTTCGATGACAGGTGAAATCCCCTCTGCCGATCGCCCGCTGGCAGCCGATGCCGCCGCCAATCCGGGCCTGTCCCGCCCGCGCCGGCGAATGGCTTTTGCCGAACAGGAATTGCGCCTGATTTCCGCGCTGGTGCTGCTGCTCGGCGCCGGGTTCTTCCTTGCCCTGCCATTTGTCCTGTCCATCGGCTCAGTCGTATTTCTGCCAGTGGTGACAGCCCTGGTGCTGACCATCATGCTGTCCCCCCTGGCAGACAGGCTGGCAGCCTGGGGTCTGCCCAACACGCTGGCATCCATTGTCGCTCTGCTGTCGTTTTTCGCAATCCTGCTGATGGCTCTTGCACTGATCTTGCAACCGGCGATTGATCTGTTTGAACGCGTGCCAGCCATGGCAGAAAAAGTGGGCGAACGATTTACGGAATTTCAGGCTGAATTTGCCTGGATTTCGATCACCAATGACCGGCTGGCAGAAGTAACCGGCCAGTCAAACGGGCGCGAAGTCGTGCTGGCAACACCGTCAGTCATGCAGCAACTTGCCTTTGCTACGCCATCGGTGGTTCTGGAAACGCTGCTGACGCTGCTGATGACCTTCTTCATGATCGAAGCGCGGGTGCGTATGCGGCGGCACTTGCTGCTTGATCGCACATCATTTGGCACCAGCATCAAGGCAGCCCGCGCCATGCGCGAAATGCAGGACCGTGTGGCGGCCTATATTCTGACTGTCACCTGGATCAACGGATGCGTGGGTGTGGTGGTGGCACTGGGTGCATGGGCGCTGGGCGTTGAAGCCCCGGTCATGTGGGGCGGGCTGGCGGCGCTGCTTAATTTTATCCCCTATATCGGCCCGCTGATCATGACAGCGCTGCTGGCGCTGTTCGGCATCGGAACGGCAGAAACCGCATTTCTGGGCATGATCCCGGCGCTTGCCTATCTGGGCCTGCATACGGTTGAATCAAACATTGTCACACCGTCGATATTGGGTGCCAGATTTACCATGAACCCGGTGATGATCCTGATCGCGCTGAGTTATTTTTCCTGGATTTGGGGCGTTTTCGGCGCGTTGCTATCCGTGCCGATCCTGCTGATGCTCACCGCGTTTTTCGACCATGTGGGCCGCCCCAATCTGGTTGGGTTTTTCTTCGGTGAACCGCTGTTTTCAGGTGAAGCGCTGGAACGCGGCGCCGAAAATGCGGCAGAACAGGGCATTGCTGCCTGACCAGCACGTGAGGGCCCATTGCATTGCCCCGACGCCTTACGGCATAAAAAAGGCCCGCCATGGAACACCATGGCGGGCCTTTTGCATAATTTGTGCCTGTCGTCAGATCAGGCGGGATATTTCCATGTGCTGCCGCGCGCCAGATTGTCAGACGCAAATGCCCAGTTCAGTTTCTTGTTGAGCACACCGTCAAGATAGGCAGGACGCTTGTTCTGATGGTCGAGGTAATAGGCGTGTTCCCATAGATCGATCACCAGCAGAGGGTTGAAGTCGCTGTCGGCCAGCGTATCGCCATCATGGGTTTCTTCGATGGACAGCTTGCCGCCCTTTTCCGCGAGCCAGACCCAGCCGCTGGCGAAGTGGCCTGCGCCCTTCTCAGCCAGTTTGGTTTTGAGGTCATCAACCGAGCCGAATGCTTCGTTGATAAGCGAAGTCAGCTCGTCTGACGCGGCGGTGGTGTCCTCCGCAAGCGAATGCCAGTAGAAGCCGTGATTGTAGGACTGGGCTGCATTGTTGAACAACCCCTTGTCCGAACCGCGGGCCGCGGCAATCACGTCTTCCAGCGACTTGCCATCATTATCTGTGCCTTCGACAGCTGCGTTGGTTTTGTCGATATAGGCCTGATGATGCTTGCCATGGTGATACGACAGCGTTTCCGCCGAAATCACAGGGTCCAGCGCGGTGTCTGCGTAAGGCAGCGGGGTCAGTTTGAAAGCCATGGTATCTCCATCGGTCGATTGTCGAGAAAACAGTGTGTTCACAATTCCAACGCCTGTCGGGCAAAAGAGTTGCAAGGTTTGCGTCTAGTCCTGAGTAGAACGATCAACCGTCGCTGTCACGGCCACATTCATTGTCACATTGGCCAGTGTCCGCATGATGTCTGGCAGCATTTCCACTGCCACCAGCAATGCCAGCGGTTCCACCGGCACCCCCATGGCAATGGCAATCGGCCCGATTGAAACGACAAAGCTGATGGAACCGGGCAGGCTGACAGAGCCGACGCTGATCACAAAGGCCACGGCAATGCCGGCCAGCATCTGCGCTGCGGTCAGTTCAACCCCCGCCAGCGATGCCACATAAATGACTACCGCCAGGTTCATGGCCGGGCTGGTCGCACGGAAAATGGCGACTGCCAGTGGCAGCACGAAATCCGCCGTTCGTTCCCGGATACCCAGCCTGCTGGCGCTGTCCAGCATGGCGGGCAGGCTGGCAAGCGAGCTTTGCGTGCTGATGGCGACTGCCTGCGCCGGAACCAGCGCCCGTGCAAATTTCAACGGCGAAATGCCCCCGCCCAGAAGCGCCAGCAGATAGGCACCCAGCAACACGATCAGCCCCATGGCAGAAACGGTCAGTATATAGTGGCCAAGCGTGGCAAACGCGCCCCCGCCGCTGCGTGCGGCAACCCCCACGGCCAGCGCAAACACGCCCACTGGCGCGGCCCACAGCACCCAGCCGATGATGGTCAGCATGGTATTGGCCAGCGCCCGGAAGAACCCCAGCAGCACCGCCCGCTGGCTGACCGGAATACGCACCATGGCAAGGGCAAACAGCGCGAAAAATATAGTCAGCGGAAGCATGGCGGTTTCGGCGGCTGCAGCAATGACGTTGGGCGCAATCAGCGATGTAATGAAATCGGCAATAACCGGCACTTCCTGCGCGGCCATATCGCCTGCCTCCAGCATGCCTGTGGCCGCCTGCGGGATGGGGAATGCCTCCAGCAGCAGCGGCATCGCCAGCACGGTGGCTGTCCCGCTGGCAATCAGCACTGCAAAGACGCAGGCCAGCATCAGGCGCGCGGCCCTGCCTGCGCGCGCCGCCAGCGCCATCTGCGTAATGCCCAGCACCAGCAAGCCAGCAACCAGCGGAATGATGGTCATCTGCAAGGCGCGCAGCCATAGCGACCCCACTGGCTGGGTAATGGCAAGAACCATATCCAGCGCAGCGTTGTCAGCCAGCAGCAAACCGGCCACCAGGCCCGCAATCAATCCGCCAAAAGTCCACCACACCGGAAGGCGGATGGAAACCAGACTGTCGTCATCGGTTGTTTTTACGTCTGTCGCATCAGGCAAATTGGCTACTCCCCTTTCCTTTGGCTGTTTAACGCGCCAGAAGCCGCTGGCAACACAATGCACGCCGCGCGGTGCAGCTGAACCATGCAGCCGTGCCGCTGGCGCACTTAATTGAACTGGGATAAATATGGGACGCAAATTTTTTGGCACTGACGGTATTCGCGGGCGCACCAATGAAGGCGTGATGACCGCTGCCACTGCCATGCGGGTCGGGCAGGCAGCGGGCCGCCATTTCCTGCGCGGCGACCACCGCCACCGGGTGGTGATTGGCAAGGATACCCGCCTGTCCGGATATATGATGGAAAGCGCGCTGGTGGCAGGCTTTACCAGCGTGGGCATGGATGTGGTCATGACCGGCCCCCTGCCCACCCCTGCCATTGCGCTGCTGGCGCGGGAATTGCGCGCCGACCTTGGGGTGATGATTTCCGCCAGCCACAATCCGTTCGAGGATAATGGCATCAAGCTGTTTGGCCCCGATGGGTTCAAACTGTCCGATCAGGACGAGATGGCGATTGAAACGGCAATCCAGACCGATCAGGAACTGGCACCTTCCGGCGATATTGGCCGGGCCCGCCGGATCGAGGATGCACGCGGGCGCTACATCCATGCCGTAAAGGCATCCCTGCCCGAACATATTCGTTTCGACAGCCTGAAGATCGTGGTCGATTGTGCCAATGGCGCCGCTTACGAGGTCACGCCTTCCGCCATTTGGGAACTGGGTGCCCGGGTGATCACGCTGGGCGTCAACCCCAATGGCCGCAACATCAATGATGGCGTGGGCTCCACGTCACTTGCTGCGCTGAAGCAGGCGGTGATTGCCGAAGGCGCCGACATCGGCATCGCGCTCGACGGTGATGCGGACCGGCTGATTGTCATCGATGAAAAGGGCCAGACAGTCGATGGCGACCAGATCATGGCGCTGATCGCAACCCAGATGGCGCAAAGCGGCAAATTGAAAGGCGGCGGAATTGTCGCCACGGTCATGTCCAACCTGGGGCTGGAACGCTATCTTGAAAGCCAGGGCCTGACGCTGGAACGCAGCAAGGTGGGCGACAGATATGTGCTGGAAAAAATGCGCGCGGGCGGCTTCAATGTGGGCGGCGAACAATCCGGCCACATGATCATGCTGGACCATGCCACCACGGGCGATGGCACCATTGCCGCGCTTCAGGTGCTGGGCGCTCTGGTCCAATCAGGCAAAAAGGCGAGCGAATTGCTGCATATGTTTGATCCGGTGCCGCAATTGCTCAAGAATGTGCGCTATTCCGGCGCATCACCGCTGGATAATGCCGCGGTTCAGCAAGTGATTGCCAATGCAGAGGCAGAACTGGCGGGCAAAGGCAGGCTGGTAATTCGGGCATCAGGCACCGAACCGCTTATCCGCGTAATGGCGGAAGGCGATGATGCAGAGCAGGTCCACGCGGTGGTGGACCGCATTTGCGATGCGGTTGAGAAAGCGGTCTGATGCTGGAGATGCGCCCCCAATGCGAACGCTGCAACACAGCCTTGCCAGCGCAGGACAGCGGCGCGTTCATTTGCAGCTTTGAATGCAGCTTTTGTGCAAATTGTGCCGAGGAACTGGATGATCGCTGCCCCAATTGCGGCGGCGAACTGATGGACAGGCCAACCCGCAGCAGCCAGTTGCAGGAAAAATATCCGCCCGGCACGCAGGCCAGTTTCGGAAAATGAGCTCGGCTTCTTCTTCTGGCCCCTCTTCTGGCCCCTTTTCTGGCAATGCTCCAACACCCGTTCCGCAGCCAGCGCGGATATTGGTCATTGCCGGATCGGACAGTTCAGGCGGGGCAGGCATTCAGGCCGATATCAAGACCATCACCATGTTGGGCGGATATGCGATGACTGCGATCACCGCGGTCACTGCACAAAATACGCTGGGTGTCAGCCAGGTGCTATCCCTCTCGCCCGGAATGGTGGCAGCGCAGATTGACGCCTGCCTGTCGGACATTGGCGCAGATGCCATCAAGATCGGCATGCTGGGTTCGGCTGAAATCGCACAAGTGGTGGCGGACTGCGTGGAGAATACCGGCATTCCTGTGGTGTTTGATCCGGTCATGGTGGCGACCAGCGGCGCGGTGTTGGCCGATAGTGATACGATTGCCGCTTTCGACCGGCTGATGGCGGCGGCAACGCTGACCACACCCAATGTGGCAGAACTGGCCGCCTTGGGCGGATTTGCGGGAATGCAGCGGCGCGGCGCAATCTATCTGGCAAAAGGCGGGGACGCTGGCGGCCCGCAAGTGGAAGACCGGCTGGTGCGCCCCGGTCTGGCAGACATCACCTGGCGCGCAGCGCGGATCGAAACGCGCCATACGCATGGCACCGGCTGCACCCTCTCAAGCGCCATTGCCACTGGCCTTGGCCAGGGCATGACGCTGGAGGATGCAATTCTTGCTGCCCGCAAATTTGTCCGGGCTGCCCTGCGGTTCGCCCCAGGTTTCGGTGCAGGGTCAGGGCCGCTTGGCCATCAGGCAGTCACCGGCTGACGGCGCCTTACATGACCCTGCCTTGAGATTTATTCTTCCAGATCGTAGAATTTGGCGATGTGCGTCCATGCTTCTTCGGCAGTTTCGCACCAGCGGAACAGGTTCAGATCTTCATGGTTGATCGTGCCTTCATCGGCCAGGGCTTCAAAATCGATCACCTTGTTCCAGAATTCCTTGCCGAACAGCAGGATCGGCATGGCTTTCATCTTGCCGGTCTGGATCAGGGTCAGCAGTTCGAAAAATTCATCGAACGTGCCAAACCCGCCGGGGAACACTGCGACAGCCTTTGCTCGCAACAGGAAATGCATCTTGCGCAAGGCAAAATAATGGAACTGGAACGACAGATATGGGGTGACATAGCTGTTGGGCGCCTGCTCATGCGGCAGCACAATGTTCAGCCCGATGGATTCCGCGCCGGCATCAGATGCGCCATGATTGGCCGCTTCCATGATGGACGGGCCGCCACCTGAACAGATGACGAACTGGCGTTTGCCATCCTGAATGATGGATTTTTCGCTGGCGATGCGCGCCAGATTATAGGATTCCTGATAATATTTCGCTTTTGCCGCAAGGCGCTTGGCCACGGCCTTCTTGTCGCCGGTGGCATTGGCGACCAGCGCCTCTGCCTGTTCGGGCGAGGGAATGCGCGCCGAACCATACATCACCAGCGTTGAACCAACGCCGGCTTCATCCAGCAGCATTTCGGGTTTCAGCAATTCCAGCTGAAAACGGACGGGGCGCAATTCCTCGCGCAGCAGGAAATCGCGGTCCTGAAAGGCCAGCTTGTAAGCGGGATGTTCGGTCTGCGGAGTGCTGTGGGGAACCGCCTTGGAAAATTCGGCCTCTTTTTCGGCAGGATAGAATTTGCGGCCCGACAAGTCGTGATCTTGATCAATTTTTTTATCTGTCATGCGGCGCAATTAAGGAGGGCCATGCCGAACGGCAAGGTGCTTTTTATCAGCGCGAAGATGAGGTTTGGCCCAAAAGCTGGATGCCCCGTGAGGATTCGAACCTCAATTGACGGAGTCAGAGTCCGTAGTCTTACCATTAGACGACAGGGCAATATGCGAAACATGGCATAGAGCTTGTAAGCGGGCGTGCATCTAGTTTTGCTTGAGGCCCGCGTCAAGGGCGCTTTCGCCCCAGAATGAAACTCACCGGCGCTAATCCATCCACACGGCGTGCTTGCCCCCTCGCCCTGCCGCCGCTAGCATCGGCCCCAGGTCCCCGCGAAACCTTCGCGGGAGGAAAAGAAAGTAAGTGTAATGGCGGAATTTTCTCCGCCGGACAGTCAGAATAGGGCTGAACAAAACGAGGTCGACAAGTCCGGCAAGGTAGCCGATTTTCGCTACAAGCGTCCCTCGCAGCCAGACACACTCGCGCCCGGTGCCAACAGGGCTCCGCGCCGCGACAAGAAACGCGGCAAGAAGCACGGCCAGAAACAGGGCCAAAAACAGGGCCAAAAACAGGGCCACCAGCACCACAGCAAAAGCAATGGCAGAAGCAACGGCCACGACGCGCAGCCCGAACCATCGCCGGCAAAGCCTGCTGCGACATTCAGCGGCGGTGAGGCAGATGCCATCGCACTGGAGCCATCAGCGCCCCACCGGCGGCAGGCCTATGCCGCGCTGGACCTGGGCACCAACAATTGCCGCTTGCTCATCGCCCGGCCCGAAGGCGAGAATTTTACCGTAATCGACGCCTTCAGCCGGGTTGTCCGGCTGGGTGAAGGCCTGGCCATGTCGGGCAGGCTGAGTGACATTGCGATGGACCGCGCATTGGGCGCTTTGCAGGTATGCGCGGAAAAGCTGCGCCGCCGGAATGTGCATCTGGCCCGGTCTGTCGCGACAGAGGCGTGCCGCCGCGCGTCCAACGGCATGGATTTTATCGAACGCGTGCGGCAGGAAACCGGCATCGTGCTGGATATCATCACCGCGCAGGAAGAAGCGCGGCTGGCAGTTCTTGGCTGCCACATCCTGCTGGAAGGCGGGCAGGGCCCGGCCGTCATTTTCGATATTGGCGGCGGCTCAACCGAGTTGATCCTGATCGAACCGGGCGGCCCGGTGCCGCGCATTCTGGATTGGCAAAGTGTGCCGTGGGGGGTGGTGTCACTGACCGACACGGTTGGCCGCGCTGAAGGCAAAACGAACGAACGGATGACGCGTTATGGCGAAATGCGCCGCATCGTTTCGGAAAGTTTTGCCCCCTTTGCCGAACGCATCGCCCAAACCGCGCGCGATTCGCAGGAAATCCGCCTGCTGGGCACCAGCGGCACGGTGACAACTCTGGCCAGCCTGCATCTTGAACTGCCGCAATATGACAGGCGGGCGGTGGACGGCCTCATCGTGCCATCAGCATCCATGCGCGACATCAGCGAGCGGCTTTCCACCATGTCCCCTGAAAACCGGCGCAAACTGCCGTGTATCGGCAATGACCGGGCAGATCTGGTAGTGGCAGGATGCGCAATTCTGGAATCAATTCTGGACATCTGGCCCGCGGACCGGTTGGGGGTGGCAGACCGCGGCATTCGCGAAGGCATCCTGCGCAGCCTGATGGCCGCCGATGTCGAGGGCGAGAAAAGCCGCGCTGCGGTTAAAAGTTTACGGAGTGACCCGATATGAGCCGTTCAGGCCGCGATCCCGACAAGCGTGTGCGCACTGCCAAGGGGCGCACCGCATCCAGCGTCCGCTGGTTGGAGCGGCAGTTGAACGATCCCTACGTCAAACTGGCAAAGGCGGATGGCTATCGCAGCCGTGCGGCCTATAAATTGCTGGAACTGGATGAACGGTTCAACCTGCTGAAAGGTGCAAAACGGGTCGTTGACCTGGGCATTGCACCCGGCGGGTGGAGCCAGGTGGTGCGCAAGGCCAGCCCCAAGGCGGCCATTGTCGGGATTGACCTGCTGCCGACCGAACCGATTGACGGCGTGATCATATTCGAAATGGACTTCATGGCCGATGACGCGCCTGCCGCATTGGAAGCGGCGCTGGACGGGCGGCCCGATCTGATCCTGTCCGACATGGCCGCCAATACGGTGGGCCACAAGCAGACCGACCATTTGCGCACCATGGGTCTGGTGGAAGCCGGCGCGTGGTTTGCAGTCGATAATCTGGCACCGGGTGGCACCTTTGTGGCCAAGGTGCTGGCAGGCGGGACTGATACTGAATTGCTGACCCTGCTGAAAAAGCATTTCACCAGCGTAAAACATGCCAAGCCCCCCGCCAGCCGCAAGGGATCATCGGAATGGTATGTCGTCGCCCAGGGTTTCAAGGGCCGCCCGCAGGACGCCTGATTTACGTGGGTTAAGTGAACCCTCCCGCTCAATAAAAAGGCCCCGCTTGCGCGGGGCCTTTTTATTGAATTCATGTGCGTGGCCGGTCAGGCAGCAGGCTTGTCGGCCGTTGCTTCGCCTGCGGGCACTGGCGCTGCCACTGCGCCTGCCGCTTCCCCGCCGAGCGTTTCAGTAGCTGGCACGGCACCGTCCAACACAGCATCAGCCGCAGGTTCCTCGGCTGCTGGCGCTTCTGGTGTTGGCAATGCCGGACCGCCGCCATTTTCACGCATATACAGAATGATATTGGCACGGTCCGCAGGGTTGCCGAGGCCAGCGAAGCTCATCTTCGTGCCAGCAGCAAACGCACGCGGGCTTTTCAGCCATGCGTCAAGCGATTCGTAATCCCAGTTTCCGCCATGGCCTGCAAGATCGGAACTATAGGCAAAGCCGGCAGCGTGTTTACCAATGCCGGCGCCAACCACGCCGTAAAGATTGGGACCGATGCCTGCTGGTCCGCCCTGCGCGATGGTGTGGCACGCAGTGCATTTAGCGAAAATCTTTTCACCAGCGGCCGCATCGCCCGTGGCCAGCAGCGTGGCCAGCGACGGGCCAGCATCTTCGCCGCCTTCTTCAGCCGCGCCCTCAATCGGGTATCCGCCTTCTTCGGGAAGCTCTGCCTTGTCGGCGTGATATACGCGCGAACTGACGGCAGAAAGGCCCAAAGCGATGATCCCGGCGAAAAGCACCCATCCTGCGGTAGTGTTAAAACGATCGTCCATGCGTCAAGAATCCGGCGTCTGCGTTAAGTGAATGTATCGCGCGCCGCTTTAGGGCGGGCCAGACAAGACTGCAAGTGCGGCAATTAATCTCTGGCGCACAGGGACGGCGCAGATGGCAGTCTCTGGCGCGCAGAAGCCGCGCTGATGGCTTTCTCAAACGGCCGGTAATGCCGCTTTGGCGGTTTTTGCACATTGCAGGGCCGCCGTTGTAGCGTTAGTCGCCGTGCATGACGCATAGTTTTCCAGCCCCCGCGCTTGCCATGGTGGAGCGTATGCAGGCCGCTGCGGCCGCCAACCCGATGCAGGCTGTGGCCTTTCAGGGGTCACCGGGCGCAAATTCCCATCGCGCCGCCTGTGAAGCGTCGCCAGACTGCCTGCCCCTGCCCTGCTTCAGTTTCGAAGATGCGCTGGATGCAGTGAAGGATGGCCGGGCGGCCAGCGCCATTATCCCGATTGAGAACAGCCAGCATGGCCGGGTGGCGGACATCCATTTCCTGCTGCCGGAAAGCGGCTTGTCCATCGTGGGCGAACATTTCATGCCGATCACCCATGCGCTGATGGCCCTGCCCCATCCGGACGGATCATTCGGGCCTTTTTCCGTTGCCTACAGTCATCCGCAGGCGCTGGGCCAGTCACGGCATTATCTGCGTAAACGCGGGATTGTTCCGTTGAGCCATGCCGATACCGCTGGCGCTGCGGCCTATGTGGCGGAAAAAGGCGATCCTACCGCCGCGGCCATCGCGCCGGTGCTGGCGGCTGATCTTTATGGGCTGACCATCGTGGAAGACAAGGTGGAGGATGCAGCCGACAATATGACGCGTTTCGTCATTCTGGCGCGCGAACCACTGGGCGCGGCCACTCTGACGCCTGATGCACTGGCAGGCGATACGGCGATGACCACTTTTGTTTTTGAAGTGAAGAACATCCCCGCGGCGCTGTATAAGGCGATGGGCGGTTTTGCCACCAATGGGGTCAATATGACCAAGCTGGAATCCTATCAGAAAGGCGCCAGTTTTGCGGCCACCACCTTTTATGCCGACATAATCGGCGCGCCGGGTGATCCGGCAGTGGACCGCGCGCTGGAAGAACTGGCATTTCATTGCAAGCAGTTGCGCATCCTGGGAAGTTACCGGCAGGGCCGCGCCCGCGGGTAAAGCGGGCTTCGATCCGCCCGTTGATTTAACATAGGTTCTGCAATCATTTTCAAGCGCTTGCATGCTGCGGCATCTTCAAGCGCTTGCACGCTGCGGCGTGACCTGCCACCACCGGCATCGTGGCACGGGCAAACGGGGAAGTTACGGCAGGCAGCGATAGTGTGGCTGCAACAGGATGGGAAACCGTCCGCAACGATACGTCCATCCAATATGATCCGGTAACGCCGCCCAAAACACCCGAAATGCCCGGCTGGCTGCAACGGCTGGGGGAATGGCTGGCGGATTTTTTCGCGCCGCTGGGGCGGTTTTTCGGCGCATCATGGCCGGTGTTGAAATGGGTGCTGCTGGCGCTTGCGATCATAGCTTTGCTGTATCTGATCTACCGGTTGGCCCTGCCATTACTGAACAGGAATAGTGCGGCGACCGGCGCTGACGAAGACTGGGTGCCGCAGCGCGCCGAAGCCATGGCCCTGCTGGAAGATGCAGACCGGCTGGCCGCCGAAGGCCGGTTTGACGAAGCTGCCCATCTGCTGCTGCTGCGGTCCGTCAGCCAGATTGCCGCAGCCCGGCCTGACTGGGTGGAAACATCCACCACCGCCCGCGAAATCGCCGCCTTGCCCGCTTTGCCCGATGGCGCACGGGTGGCATTTTCGGTCATTTCCGAGCGGGTTGAACGCAGCCTGTTTGCCTTGCGGTCACTGGGCGCGGGGGACTGGGATATTGCCCGCGAAGCCTATGCCAGCTTTGCCCTTGCCACCCTGCCTTCCCGCGATGGCGTGCATGGCCGGGATGGCCTGGATGGCCCCGCACATGATGGCCCCGCTGCATGAACGAGAGGTCCGCATCCCCCTTCAACCCGAAAACCGTGCTGGCGCTGGTGCTGGCAGGTGCCTGTGCCTTTTTTGCGGCGCTGTATTTTACCGCCACCGGCCAGACCGGCAGCACCAATGATGGCGGCGGCCATGCCGCTGCCAGCGGCATCAATGGTTATGCTGCGCTGGCCGCCATGCTGGAAGCAGGGGGCCATGATGTCACCCTGTCGCGCAGCCCGGGCGCAATGGATGATTACGCGCTGCTGGTGCTGACCCCGCCGCTGGACATGGATGCCGCAGAACTGCAGGAAGCCGTGGAAAACAGGCGCTATCAGGGCCCCACCATCATCGTGCTGCCCAAATGGCAGGCGGCGCCAATTCCGCCGCAATGGCAGGTGAAAAAGGCACCCGGCTGGGTGGTCCTCGGCAGCGCCATGACCCCGCGTTGGAGTGAGGCGCTGACCGAAGATCTGAACTTCGCCATTGCCCTGCAATCGCTGGCCAAGGTCAAGTCAACGCAGCCGCGGCCAGATTGGCAGGGCATGGGACTTTCCGGCCAATTGCCCGACCGCAGCCAGTCCATGTCGGTCTTTGCGTCGCAGATCGTCACGCTGGTCAGAAATTCGGCGGATGAAACCATCGTCGGCTATGTCGATGATGACGGATATTACCCCACGCTGGCCGAGGCGGCAGGGTTTGATCCGGGCGCCTATGAGGACCGGGACGCAGACCGCTGGGGCGTCATCGTGGTGGCAGAGCCTGACCTGATGAACAATTACGGCATGGCGGACCGCGACCGGGCATTGCTGGCCAGCCGGATCATCACGCTTGCCATGCAGGGTAAAGACCTGCCGATTGTTTTCGACCTGACGCAAAGCGGGCTTGGCGGTGCAAAAAACCTGCTGACACTGGCGTTCACCCCGCCGTTTCTGGCAGCGACCATCTGCATGATGCTGGCCATGCTGGTAATCGGCTGGCGCGCGTTCCACAGGTTCGGCCCGCCGGTTGCCGAAAGCCGCGCCATCGCCTTTGGCAAACGCCAGCTGGTGGCCAACAGCGCCAGCCTGATGCAGCGGACCGGGCGGCTGCACCTGCTGTCGGCGCCCTATGCGCTGATGATGCAGCACCGGGTCGCGGACGCGCTGGGGCTGCGCCATCCAGACCTGGCAGAAATTGATGCGGCGCTGGCCCGCAGGCTGGGCGATGAACCGCAATTCAGCCAGCTGATTGCCCAGCTGCGCGATGCCCGCACCCAGATCCAAGTCTTGCGCGCTGCCGCAGCGCTTAAATCCCTTGAAAGGAAACTTTCCCGATGACCATGACCCTTGACGATGTAAGAACATTGGCCGCCGCCATCCGGACCGAGGTGGCCAAGGCGATTGTCGGGCAGGAAGAAACAGTGGACCATTTGCTGGTGGCGCTGTTTGCGCAAGGCCATGTCCTGCTGGAAGGGCCGCCCGGCACTGCCAAGACATTTCTGGCGCAAAGTTTCGCGACGGCGCTGGGTCTTGATTTCGGGCGCATCCAGTTCACACCGGATTTGCTGCCCGGCGATATTCTGGGGTCCAACCTGTTCAATTTCCAGACCAGCGAATTTTCGCTGACGCGCGGGCCGATATTCTGCGATCTGCTGCTGGCCGATGAAATCAACCGCACACCGCCCAAGACACAGGCGGCATTGCTGGAAGCCATGCAGGAACGCAGTGTGACGCTGGATGGGGAAACCCATGCCCTGCCCGCCCAGTTCATGGTGGTGGCAACCCAGAACCCGATTGAAAACCAGGGTGTTTACCCCCTGCCGGAAGCGCAGCTGGACAGGTTCCTGTTCAAACTGCTTATCCCCTACCCCAGCGCCGAGGAAGAAGCCGCCATCGTGACCCGCTTCGGCGACCGGCAGGGCCCGCCCCGCGCTGCCGATTTCGGCGTCAATGCCGTGGCTGGTGCCGGCCAGTTGGCGCAGGCAAGCGCAGCCATTGGCGGCGTGACAGTGGCAGGCGAAATCATCGATTATATCGTCCGGCTGATCCGCTCCACCCGGCAAAGCGCTGATCTTACCACCGGGGCCAGCCCGCGTGCCGCAGTGCTGATGGCCAATGCCGCCCGCGCCCGCGCCGCGCTGGAAGGGCGCGATTATGTCATTCCTGATGATGTGAAAGCGCTTGCCACATCGGTCCTGCGCCACCGGCTGGTGCTCAGCCCTGCGGCAGAAATCGAAGGGCGCGAAATGGAAATGCTGGTGGCCGATATGGTCGACGCCGTCGAAGCACCGCGATAGGCAGTGGGGCTGGCAGGATGATGCGATCATCGTGAAATTTCCCATCATTCCCACTGCCCGCGCGGCGTGGCTGGCGGCACTGGCCGCGCCGCTGGCGGTGGTGATTGCCGCAGCGGCCCCTGCGGCATGGGTGGTGGCACCTGTTGCAGGGGCTGTATTGCTGCTGCTGGTGGTGGTGGACGGATTGGTTGCGGGCCGGCTGGACCATTGGCAAATCAATGCGCCCCCAGATGCCGAAGTGGGCGAACCGCTGCCTGTCAGCATCGTGGCCAATATCAGCGGACGCCACGGTGGCGCTGGCGGGCCCCAAGCCGCACTGGCATTTGACCCGCGGCTGGGCAGCGACGGGCGCTGCGCGACGCTGCTGCATCCCGGCGCGCAAGCCGGCCAGTGGCAGGGGGATGCCATATTGCTGCCCACGCGGCGCGGCACCGCCCGGATAACGCAGATGTGGCTGCGGCTGGCCGGGCCGCTGGGTCTGGGCGCGCGGCAGACCAGCCGCCAGGTAGAAACGGCCATCAGGATCTGGCCTGATCTTACGCCCATCCGTTCGCCCGAATTGCAGCAATATCTGCGCGATGCCCAATTTGGCCTGATTGCGCGGCGTATCCGCGGTGAAGGCACGCAGTTTGAAGCGTTGAGTGAATACGAACCGGGGATGGACCGCCGCCGGATCGACTGGAAAGCCAGCGCCCGTCACACCAGGCTTTATGCCCGCGAAAATGAAAGCGAACGCAACAACCAGATCGTCTTTGCCTTCGATTGCGGGCAGGCCATGTGCGAACCGGTGGACGGCCTTGCCCGCATTGACCGCGCAGTGACTGCCGCGCTGACTGCGGCCTATGTGGCCCTGAAAAGCGGTGACCGGGTGGCGCTGTTCGGCTTTGCCCGAAAGCCGCAGGTTATGACCCCCTTTGTCGGCAGCACGCGCGAATTTACCCAGCTGCAAAGTGCCGCGGCCAATCTCGATTATCATGCCGAAGAACCCAATTTCACTTATGCCATGGCCACCCTGACGGCGCGGTTGCAGCGCCGGTCGCTTATCGTGCTGTTTTCCGATTTTACCGACCCCACGGCTGCGGAAATGATGGTCGAAAGCGTTGGCCGGCTGGTGACAAACACCTCGTGCTGTTTGTCACCATCACCGATGCCGAAATTGCGGCAATGACCGATGCCAATCCTGTCGATCTGCATACGCTGGCCATGGCAGTCAGCGCGCAAACGCTGGCGCGGCAAAGAATGTTGGTGCTGGAACGGCTGCGCCAGATGGGGGTCGACATTATCGAGGCGCCTTTCGATGCCATTGGCTACCGTCTGATCGACCGTTATCTTTCCATCAAACGGTCAGGAGCAATTGGATGAAAGCGCCCGCGCTCAGAAACCTGTTCCGCCGACAATCGCTGGAAACGCCCCCCGCAACCGAGGAAGCGGCACTGCGTTCAGACAGGTTCCGGCTGGACCGCGAGGCAGACTGGCGGCGGCTGGACACCATCGTCACGATGATGGAAAAAGGGCGCCTGCGCCGCATTCCCGATGATGATGTGCTGGCGTTACCGGCCCTTTATCGCACGGCGGCATCCAGTCTGTCAGTGGCGCGGGAAACCTCGCTCGATCAGGCAGCTCTCGCCTATCTTGAAGCGCTGGTCCAGCGGGCATGGTTTCAGGTTTATCGCCCCCAACAGGGGTTTTTCAGCTGGCTGCGCGGTTTTCTGGGCGGCGGCCTCAGCCGGTCCATCCAGCAGATCTGGCTGGATATCTGCATTGCGCTGGCGGCAATGGTGGCAGGCACGATTACCGGCTGGCTTCTCGTCAGCCGCGATCAGGAATGGTATTATGCGCTTGTTCCTGCCGGCTTTACCGACAGCCGGGTACCCGGCGCTACGCGGGAAACCTTGCTGGAAAGTCTGGCCGTGCAGCAGGATGCGCAAGGCCTCAGCGCCTTTGCTGCTTATCTGTTCAGCAATAATGCGGGCGTTGCCATTCTTGCCTTTGCGCTGGGCTTTGCCTTTGGCGTGCCGTCCGTGCTGCTGCTGGTGCATAATATGGCGGTGCTGGGCGCAATGTGGTGGCTGTTTTCCGACGCCGGGCTCAGTTGGGAATTTGCCGCCTGGCTGAGCGTGCATGGCACCACCGAATTATTCGCCATTTTGCTGGCGGGCGCGGCTGGCATCCATATTGGCCGCTCGATGGCGTTTCCCGGTGCCCGGTCCATCATGGCCGCAGCAGCGGGCAGCGGGCAGCGGGCAGCGCAGGTCATGGCAGGCGTGGTCCTGATGCTGATTGTGGCCGCCATGCTGGAAGCATTTCCGCGCCAATTGCTGGGCATGAACGAACGATTTTTGATCGGCGGCAGCATGCTGGCGATCTGGCTCGCCTATTTCTTTGCTGTGCGTCCACGCAAACCGGCCTTGCAACTGGCGCATGGCGAATGAACAGGCCCGCTTCTGCACCCATGCGCAATCTGCCTGACAAACGCCGCCGCACCGTGGTGACGCCAGAGGGAATTGCGCTGCCCTTCACCATCGGCTCGCGCGCGGCCCGTTTTGGCGCCCTGCTGCTTGATTTTCTGATTATCGGGCTGGCGCTTTTGGCACTGACGCTGCTGCTGATCTGGATGTTCGGCGGGTTGTTTTCTGCCACAGACGGCACCGGCGCGATGAACGGAGCGGCGGAATTTCTGATGATTTTCTATTTCCTGCTGCTGTTTGCTGCGCGCTATGGCTATTTCCTCGGCTTTGAAATGGGCCCGCGCGGCGCCACTCCGGGCAAGCGATTGCTGGGCCTCAGGGTGGCCGCGCGCGATGGCGGGCGGCTGACAGCAGAAGCGGTCATTGCCCGCAATCTGCTGCGCGATATCGAAATTTTCCTGCCGCTGGTGCTCATCTTTTCTGCCCCAAGCGGTGAAGGCGGCCCCGCGGGCGTGGCGGCCGCCGCATGGTTTGCCTGTTTCATGCTGTTTGCCGTGTTCAACAAGGATGCAATGCGCGCCGGAGATCTGATCGCCGGGACATGGGTGGTAGAAGCACCGCGCGCGCGGCTGGCCGCTGCCCTGTCCACCAGCGCTGCGGCAGCAAGCGGCACCAGCAGCCTTACCGGCGCAAGATACGACTTCAGCGATTCGGAACTCGGCGTCTATGGTGAATATGAATTGCAAACCCTTGAACGGGTGCTGCGTGACAGCAATGATGACACAATCGGTCAGGTGGCCGAGACGATCTGCCGCAAAATCGGCTGGACCACTGGCGCAGGGGACGAACGCGCGTTCCTCGAAGCGTTTTACGCACAATTGCGGGCCAGGCTGGAAGGGGGGCTGCGGTTTGGCCAGCGCAAGGCGGATAAATATTCATAACGCCGCTGCCAAAAACGATTCGATAAGGGAACGATCTGATAAGGGGATGTGTGATGCAGATAGACCGCCGGGGCCTCATACTGGGCAGCGCTGCCAGTGCAATTTGTGCAAGCACCCTGCCGGGATGCGTCCCGATTGATGCCAGCACAGCGGGCCGGCTGGCAGCGAAGCTGCGCATTATCGAAGCAGCATCGGGCGGGGTACTGGGCGTATCTGTGCGCCATGTCGGCACGGGCCGCACCCTGGATTACCGGGCTGACCAGCGGTTTGCGCAATGTTCCTCGTTCAAATTTTCGCTCGCCGCGATGGTGCTGAAAATGGGGCAGGATGGTCAGCTTGATCTGTCCGAAAAACTGCACTGGAGCAGATCGGAACTGATGGCTACATCCCCCTTCACCGCCAGCCGGATCGATCAGGGTGCAACCGTGCTGGAACTGGCGGAAAATACCCAGACATACAGCGATAACACCGCCGCCAATGTTCTTCTGGCGCGGCTTGGCAGGGCCACCGGGCTGGGCGGGCCAGCGGCGCTCACCCGTTTCTGGCGATCGCTGGGTGATGATGTCAGCCGGCTTGACCGGACAGAGCCTGCACTCAACAATGTTCCCCCGGGCGAAATACGCGATACCACCAGCCCCGCCGCGATGGCGCTTACAACCGAGAAAATCCTGTTTGGCGATGTGCTGTCAGCCTCTAACAGCGCCTTGTTGCAGCAATGGATGGCAGATACCCGAACCGGCGTTAGGCGGGTGCGTGCCGGATTGCCCGCAGACTGGCGCGCAGGCGACAAGACCGGCACATCGATCTGGCCCGGAACCGGCGGCATCTATGTCGATATCGGCTTTGCATCGCCTGCCGGCACCAGCGACCCGCGCCAGATGCTGACCTTCGCGACCTATCTACGCACCATCAGACCGCAAGCAGAGATGGACCCTGCCTCCGAAGATGTGCTGGCGCAAGTGGGCCGTGTCATTGCCCAATTTTCGAATGACAGACGAACATATCAGGCCCCCGTCTGACCGCCTTTCTGGCTTACCACCGGTAAGCCAGCTCATCAGCGGAAGGTCAGCTTTTGGCGCAATTCGAAAATCGTCGGAATGTCCGAAATTGGGTGGATAGGCGAATGGCGGCTTTAGGCGCTCAATAGGCCGCGATCGGACCATACGTCGTCATGCCCGGGGGCTACCATGAACCTCCATCCCGGCGGCAGGGCCAAGAATGGAAGGACAGCCGGGCAATGATCGGTAAGATGATAGAGGTGCAATGGTTTGAAGAAGTCAGGGTCGTCTGACCAATCACCAGCCCATATGAACCAGCCCGTCGTTCCACTCTCTGACCTATGACGCAGGCCATGAAGTGGAAGTTCGCCACGCAAGGCGCTCTCAGAAACGCCTACCTTATCGGTGCCGTCCGGTGGCGTGAAACCAGCGCCATACCGCTTACAAATGTCTCGCTGCTCTTCTTCCATACGATCAATGTATCGCGGTAGTCTGACGGCGGCTATCGGGCAGTCGATTTTTCATCGTGAACGGCAACATTGGGTCGTTAGCGGAATGACCGCTTTTTGAGAAACAGTGCGGGGAGCAGACATTGCTTTCTCGCCCAGACTGATTGCACATGCTGAAATTGAAGGCCCCGCCAGCGGCGAACCCCGCAGCGGGTGTTTGCGGGCTTGTCTGGCCGGGAGATGGGCGGCAGCCACCATCCGAATGATTGCGCGGCAGGTGGTTATCCACTTGGACCAGCGTGTGATTTTCCAAAACAAGCCCAGCCGTGTTATCATGTCAGGTAATAAACAACGGGGAGACTTATTTATGAACATGGGCAGATACCGCTTCGATGAAGAAGTGGCGATGCAGGTCATCGAAAAACTGGGGCTTGCGTTGCTGATTCTGATCGCAACATGGGCCTTGGCCAAGGCGGCCAAATGGGCATTTGCCAAGCTGGTCGACAATGTCAGCTTTTTCCAGCGCCATACAGGCAGCGGAAAAAGCCTGGGTGAAAGCCTTGGTTCCATTGTCAGCCTGCTGATCTGGCTGTTCGGCCTGCTGGCTATATTGCAGGTGTTCGAACTGGGCGGCGTGATGAGCCCGGTCCAGACTTTGCTCAATTCGATTATGGGCTTTGTGCCCAATCTGGTCGGTGCAGGGCTGTTGTTCTTTGTGGGCCTGATGATTGCCAAGATTGTCCGCGATATTACCATCACTGCCTTGCAGACGGTTGATTTCGACAAATGGGCCAATCGCGGCGGCGTGGAAAGCGCCACCGGCAACAGCGCCATCAGCAAGACCATCGGTACGATCATCTATGCGATTATCGTGATTTTCGTCTCTATCCTGGCCTTGGATACGCTGGGCCTTGAAAGCGTTTCGGCACCGGCCAGCAATATGCTGCAACTGGTGTTCAACGCCATTCCCAATGTCATCGGCGCAGCCATCCTGCTGGGCATTGGCTATATGATCAGCAAATTCGTTGCCAATATCATGACCGAAGTGCTGACCGGCCTCGGGGTTGACCGCACATTGGGGGCCACCGAATTGCTGCCCGAAGGCACCACCGCAACCGGCATATTGGCCCGTGTGGCCCAAATCGCGATTGTGCTGTTCTTCGCCATTGCTGCAACGCGTATGCTCGGCTTTGTTGAACTGACCGCTATTCTGGATGAAGTGCTGGTTCTGGGCGGCCGGGTCATTTTTGGCGCAGTTGTCATTGGCCTTGGCTTCCTGATTGCCAATTCGCTGGCACGGGTGCTGGGCGGCGCGGACAATTCGTCCATGGCCGGAACAATCGTGAAATGGGCCACCATCGTGTTGTTCACCTTCATGGGCCTGCAATATACCGGCGTGGGTGACATCATCACCGAAACAGCCTTCACTGCGATTGTGGTGGGTATGGCCGTGGCAGGGGCGCTTGCCTTTGGTCTGGGCGGTCGTGAATGGGCCGCGCGCAAGCTGGAGCAGATGGACAGCGGCAGTGTGCCAACGCCAACCACACCTGCAGCGCCGACTGCGCCTGTAACCAAGCCCAAGGCGCCGCGCGCGCCGAAGGCGGCTGATACAGGCACTCCGCCGCTGAGTTGAACATTGCTGTTCTGAATACGGCTGTTCTGAATAC
This sequence comes from Allopontixanthobacter confluentis, assembly GCF_009827615.1. Classification (GTDB taxonomy): domain Bacteria; phylum Pseudomonadota; class Alphaproteobacteria; order Sphingomonadales; family Sphingomonadaceae; genus Allopontixanthobacter; species Allopontixanthobacter confluentis. Next base: position 890,063 of record NZ_WTYU01000002.1, on the reverse strand, counting down.
AGCTGGCATTCCCCGCTTACAGGCGAGGGTAAGAAAGAGTAAGGGGCGCAGTACCATGATCCTGCGCCCCGCTTTATTGGCTGATGCTCCCGCGCTTGCCGCCCTTGGCAGGGCCAGCTTCTGTGCAGCGTTTGATGGCTTGTATTCGCCCGCCGATCTCGCAATTTTCCTCACCCAAAGCTATGCTACCGAAAAGGTCGCGGCGGAAATTGCCAGCGACCGTTTCCTGCACTGTCTGGCAATGGATGGAGATATGCTGACCGGCTTCTGCAAACTGGGTCTGGAAAATCAGTATGCCGACCATTCCGCCGCGCGGAACCCGATCATTCTGTCACAGCTCTATACCGCGCCGGAAATGACCGGCGCCGGGATTGGCGCAGCGTTGATGGACTGGGCCATGGATGTTGCCCACCAGCAGGGGCGCGATGCCATCCAGCTATCTGTCTACAGCGAGAATTTCGGGGCCCAGCGTTTCTATCAGCGCTATGGCTTTGCCAGGATTGCCGACATCCATTTTCAGGTCGGCAGCCAGCTGGACGAAGAATTCCTGTATGAATTGCCGATTGGCCAACCCCGCAGCTAATCCGCGCTGCCGCCGGAACCATTAGGCCCGCTGCGCCTTGAGGTCTGGAGGAAATGGACGATCACGCTGAAACGCGGCAGACAGCAGCAGACGGCAAGCGGCATTCTTTCACAATTGCTTCGGCTTTCACAATTGCTTCGGCTTTCACAATTGCTTCGGCTTTCACAATTGCTTTGGCATTTCATTCAAGGGGCGCTGGGGAAAATGACCCAGGATTCACCAACCAATTACGAAGACGAAATTCTCAAGCTGCAGGCTCGGCTGGCCGAACTGTCGGAAGAAAAGGAGCGCAGCACAGACAAGCAGCGCAAAAACGTCCAGCGGATAAATATGCTCGAAGCGGTGCTGGAAACCGTGCCGGTCGGTGTGGTCATGGCCGATGAGACGGGGCAGATCATCCACGGCAACAGCCAGGTTGTCGAAATGCTGCGGCACCCGGTCTATAATTCGGCCGATGTGAACGAATATGAGCAATGGGTTTCCTACCATGCGGATGGAACGCGGGTGAAAAATCACGAATATCCGCTATCGCAAGTCATCGTCGGCAATCTTGAGCGCGCCGAGCTGGATGTGCATTACCAGCGCGGCGATGGCACCCGTTTCTGGATGCGCATTATCGGCAAAATGGTCGTCGATGCTGAAGGTAACAAGATCGGCGCGACTGTTGCCCTGCTCGACATCGACAAGCAGGTGCGTCTGACAGAAACGCAGAATCTGCTGATCAAGGAACTGGACCACCGGGTGAAGAACGCCTTCAGCGTGGTCAAATCCATCGTTTCCCAAACGCTGCGGCGCGAAAATGTGCCTGCCCAGATGCGTGAAACGCTGGATGAACGGCTGAACGCCTATGCCGCTGCCCATGCCCGCTTGGTCAATATGACCTGGGAAAAGGCATTGTTGAGCGATGTTGCAGAAGAAACCGCCGGGCGCATCGGCGCTGACCGTGTCACCACCAGCGGCCCGCTAGTTCTGTTGCCTTCGCGTGAGGCATTGGCAGCATCCATGGCTTTTTACGAACTGGGCACCAATGCCGTCAAATACGGCTCCCTTTCTGTTCCCGGCGGCAAGGTTGATCTGTCGTGGGAAGTGACGGGTGAAGGGCCCGACAGGATCCTTGCGATCGACTGGAAAGAAAGCGGCGGGCCTCAACCACAGGCGCCGACCCGCAAGGGTTTCGGGTCATTCGTCATCGACCGGGCGCTGAGTGCAGAAACCAAGGGCCGCGTCAGAATGGACTATAATAAGTCGGGGTTTTGCTGGAACCTGACCATGCCTTTGCCCGTTACATCCAAGACATGACAGAGCGATCAGACAAACCCACCCGCATCTTTATCGTCGAGGACGAAGCCCTTCTTGCGTTTGAAATGAGCGACGTGCTGGAAGACCTCGGTTTTGAGGTTGTAGGCCCCAGCAATCACCTCGAAGATGCCACGGTAACCGCCGCTTCAAGCGAGATTGACGTGGCCTGCCTCGATGTGAATCTGGGTGAAGGCAAAACATCAAAACCGGTGGCCGAAATCCTGCGCGATCGCGGCATCCCCTATGTGTATATCACCGCCTATGATGCCCATCAGATCACGTTTTTGCAGGATGATGATAAGGTCGTCAAAAAACCTGTCAGTGGGCGCAAGCTGCTGGATGCGTTACGGATAGTCTACCCGCATCTGGAAAAGAAATAACGTCACGCTGGTTACAGCCATTTCCATTTCCAGAACAACATCACCTGCATTGCCAGAATAACAGCGCATATTGCCACCACGATCCAGAAGGCATGGGGATGATCAAATCCGGGTATGCCGCCAACATTGATGCCCAGCAGGCCCGTCACGAAACTCAGCGGCAGAAAAATGGCCGCAACAATCGTCAGCAGATAATTGGTGCGGTTTGACCGAGCGACCGCGCGGGCTCGCAACTCGTCCTGCAACACCATGGCGCTTTCCTTGCTGATATTGATATCATCCAGAAATCGCCGCAGCCGTGCAATCGTCTCATCGATTTCGCGGCGGTCATGGTCCTCAAACCAGCCAGGGGCATCGCGCGCAATAATTTCCAGCGCTTCATGCTGCGGGCCCATGTGGCGTTGCAGCCCCAGGCAATTACGGCGGATGGTAGTGATCTTGTCCAGCATCTGGTCCGCATTCTGTTCAGGATCGGCATCTTCCAGCAAATCGATATGATCGTTCATGTCGATAATCGAACTGTTCATCCGGTTGACCATATATTCCGTCATCGATGTGACCAGCGCCCCTGCATCGCTGGGGCCGTTGCCGGCATCGATATCCGCCAGCGTATCGCGCGGGGTCTGCAAGGGATGGCGGCGCAGGCTTAGAAGATATTTGCCGTTTGACCACAACTGCATAGAGACCATGTCTTCCGGTTCCGCGCCGGGGTTGAAATTGATCCCGCGCAGCGTGGCCACCAGTGCATCCCCTTCGCGAAAGGCGCGCGGGCGGGTGGCATCGCTGGTCAGCAGTTCCGCGGTGGGTTCCGGTATCCCTATGGTTTCCTGCAGCCATTCATAAACGCCGGGCTTGTCACGGCACAAATGCATCCACAGAACCTCGTCCGGGGAGGCTGGCTGCCAGGTCTGGATTTCCTTCCAGCCAATCGGGCGGCCGCCGCCCTTCCCGTCCAGAACCCTGCCGAAAAGCAGCGGCGTATCATCGTGGATGCCGTTGGTCAGGGTGGGTGTGTCGGTGTTCATCGCGGGCATCGGGCCTTCAACAAGGGAGCAATCTGTGCGTTTGTAAGCGGCTGCCGCCACCATGCAACACATCCCATGCATGTTCGGGCGTTGTTTCACCGCATTTAGGGAGCTATAGGCATGGCTATGTCCTCAATCAGACCCTGGCGCGATATTGACCGCCGCAAAAGCCGGCAGATCATGATCGGCAATACGCCGGTAGGCGGCGACGCGCCGATTACCGTGCAGACCATGACCAATACGCTGACGTCCGATCCGGTAGCGACGATTGACCAGATCCGCCGGTGCGAAGAGGCTGGTGCCGACATCATCCGGGTTTCCTGCCCTGATGTGGAAAGCACCGCCGCGCTGAAACGCATCGTCAAGGCAGCCCGCGTGCCGCTGGTGGCAGACATTCATTTTCATTACAAACGTGCGCTGGAAGCCGCCGATGCTGGCGCTGCGTGCCTGCGCATCAACCCTGGCAATATCGGTTCCAGCCAGCGCGTCGCCGAAGTGGTGCGCGCGGCCAAGGCCAATGGCTGCGCCATCCGCATCGGGGTGAATGCCGGAAGCCTGGAAAAGGACCTGCTGGAAAAATATGGCGAGCCGTGCCCCGAAGCACTGGTGGAAAGCGCGCTCGACCATATCAAGCTGCTGCAGGACCATGATTTCCACGAATATAAGGTGGCAGTGAAAGCCAGTGACGTATTTCTGGCAGTGGCCGCCTATCAGGGGCTGGCAGATGCGGTGGATTGTCCGCTGCATCTGGGCATCACTGAAGCAGGCGGGCTGATTGGCGGAACGGTCAAAAGCGCCATCGGCATCGGCAATATGCTGTGGGCCGGGATTGGCGATACCATCCGCGTGTCGCTTTCGGCAGAACCGGAAGAAGAAGTGCGCGTCGGCTTTGAAATCCTGAAATCACTGGGTCTGCGCACCCGCGGCGTGCGCGTGGTATCCTGCCCCAGCTGCGCACGGCAGGGGTTTGACGTGATCCGCACCGTATCGGCGCTGGAAGAACGCCTGTCGCATATCAAGACCCCGCTTTCGCTGTCCGTGCTTGGCTGCGTGGTCAATGGCCCGGGCGAAGCGCGCGAAACCGATATTGGCATTACCGGCGGCGGCAATGGGAAACACATGGTTTACCTGTCCGGCGTGACGGACCATCATGTGCAATCTGCCGATATGCTGGACCATATCGTTGAACTGGTGGAAGCCAAGGCCGCGCAGCTGGAAGCGGAAGCTGACGCAGCGGCTGCCCTTGCCGAACCTGCCCAATAAAAGCAAAACTCAAACGGTCGCGTCACACTTATTTACAGGAAGTCAGCCATGCCCACCGTGCCTGCGCCTACGATCGAGACGGACTACCTCATTATTGGCGCAGGTGCGGTGGGCATGGCCTTTGCCGACACCATGCTGGACGAAGACCCTGACGCCCATATCACGCTGGTGGACCGCCATGCGAAGCCTGGCGGGCACTGGAACGATGCCTACCCCTTCGTGGCGCTGCATCAGCCGGCATCCTATTACGGCCTGAATTCCACGCCGCTGGGCAATAACCAGATTGATACAGATGGGCCCAACAAGGGCTATTACGAACTGGCTACCGGCACGGAAGTGTGCGCCTATTACGAAAGGGTGATGAACACCCGTTTCCTGCCAAGTGGCAGGGTGGCATATCTTCCGATGACCGATTATCTGGGCAATCACCGGATCAGCGGCATTTTGTCGGGCGAAGAACGTGCGGTGAAAGTCCGGCGCAAAGTGGTGGATGCCACCTATTACAACACTTCTGTTCCGGCCACCCACACGCGCAGGTTTACAGTGGCGCAAGGCACGCAGATTGCCATTCCCAACGACCTTCCCGGCCTGTGGATGCGCAGCAATGAAATACCGGCGCATTACGCCATTCTGGGTGCTGGCAAGACTGCCATGGATGTGGCCGTATGGCTGCTGCGTTCCGGTGTACCGCAGGACAATATCACCTGGGTCCGCCCGCGGGAGACATGGATGTTCAACCGCGCCAACACGCAATCAGGGCCAGCGTTCTTCGAACAATTGATGCAGGCGCAGCTCACCTTGATGAACGCGGTAGCCGATGCCGAAACGGCCGATGACCTGTTCCTGAAACTGGAACGCGACGATTTCATGCTCCGCATCGACCCTGATGTCCTGCCGACCAAATTCCACTTCCCGGTCATATCCCATGGCGAACTGGAGCTGCTGCGCTCCGTCAAAAACGTGGTCCGCATGGGCCGGCTCACTGCCATTGCACCGGGGGAATTGATGTTTCCCACGGGCACGGTGGCAGTGCCGGAAAACACCCTGTTTGTGGATTGCACCGCGACTGCCGTGGCAGTGCGCGAGACCCGCCCGCAATTTGAAGACGGCCTGATCACGCTGCAGATGATGCATGTGCCGCTGGTGGCACTGAACGCGGCAGTGGCGGCGTTCATCGAAGCGAATTTCGATAATGATGCTGACAAGAATACGCTGGGCGAAGTCAGCGCCTTTGTGGATAGCGCCCATGAATATCCGATTGCTCTTCTCACCACCACCATGAACAGGATCCGCTGGTCGATGAGCAAGCCGATTAGCGATTGGCTGGCAAAATCCCGCCTCGATCCGGCCGGGCCGTTGATTGCATCGCTGCCAAAAGGCGATCCGCGTTTTGCCCTGCTGGGCAAGGTTCAGGATGCCACGCGGGCGGCCCTGCCCAACCTGCACCGGCTGGCCGCCCTTGGCGCGCTGCCCGCTGCGCCTCAAGACAGGTCACGATGAACAAAAGCGCTGTGGTATTACTAGCGCTGCTGGGCGCTGGATTATTGGGCAGTTGCGCTGCCATTGTCGATCCGCCCATGCGGCCGTCAATATCCGCCCACAGCGCGCCGGAAGCACGCGCTTATGATGAACAGCGCAATGCCGCAGCCGATGTGGATGCCGCGCTGGTTCGCGCAGGTGCGGGCGGCAAGAATGTGCTGATCGCGCTGGGTGCCAACTGGTGCCATGACAGCCGGGCCTTTGCCGGCTGGATGGAAACGCCCCGCTTTGCCGCCATGCTGGCGCAGCGTTACGAAACGGTGTTTGTCGATGTCGGCAACCCGCAGCAGGCAAAGGGCAGAAATTTGGATATTGCGCGCCGCTTCGGCCTTGCCGATATTGCCGGCACACCCACCGTTCTGATCGTGTCGCCTGATGGCACCGTGCTCAACGCAGCCACCGCGCCAGGCTGGAGAAATGCGGCGAGCCGCGATGAAGATGCGATATATGACGAATTATCGGCCTATTTGCTGCCTTAAAGCCATTCACCCCTCCTTTATCATCGTTTATGTATGATGCGGTTATGAAACGGCGTGAACTTCTTACCGGCAGTGTGGCAGCAGGCATTTCGATGGCCCTGGCACCACGCGTTTTTGCACAGGCCAGCCCCCATGGGTTGCGGGACCGCAAACTGTTCGAAATTGCGCGGGTTCAACAGGAAAAGGCCGGCAGCCTGCTGTGGCGCAAGGATTTTGTCGGCATTGCCGATTTTGGCCTGCGCTCGTCCGAACCCCGGTTTCACTTCGTCAATGTCGAAGGTGACGCAATTACATCCTACCGCGTAGCCCATGGCACCGGTTCTGATCCGGAACATGATGGCTGGCTGAACTGGTTTTCCAATCAGAACGGGTCGAATGCCACCAGCGCCGGCGCTTATATGACCTATGGCTGGTACACTGGCCGTTACGGCACATCCATCCGGCTGGAAGGGCTTGAACCTTCCAATTCCAATGCGCTGGACCGCGCCATCGTGATGCACCGCGCCCAATATGCAGAGCCGGAACATCTGGCGCGCTGGGGCCGTCTCGGCCGTTCGAACGGGTGTTTCGCGATGAGCGATGCCGATTTCAAACTGGCGCTGCTGCATCTGGGCGGCGGACGGGTGCTATATGCTGACCGGCTGGGCCTTGGCGCTGACGGTCAGATTGTCGAGCCCTATCGTGCGCCGGTGATTGACCCGCTGATGCCGGAAAGGCCCAGCGCAGAACAGCTGGCCAATCCCGGCATCTATTGAACCCGGCATCTATTGAACAAAGCCTCAGCGCCGCAAAACTGCGGCGCCTATGGCCTCCACCTAATCAAGTCTGAAGGTCATCCTCAATCACGATGATCTGTTCGCCCGTTACCCGGCTGCGGTTGGGCTTGCGCGGCGCATCAAGGCTGGCCAGCACAGGTGCATCCCGGTCATAAATGTCGGCAAAGGTGGAAAGTTTGCCGTCAATGTCCTTCGCCATGGTGAAATAGGTGATGTAAACCGGCATGGTTTTCTGGAAACCGACCTTGGTATATTCACCGCCCTTGATCAGGCCGACGCCTTCTTCCGGGGTCAGCCCACCTTGTAGTATGGCCAGCGTAATCGCCAGTTCGGTGGCGCGTTCGGTGCGGATGCAGCCGTGGCTCAACGCGCGATTGGCATTGGCAAACAGACTGCGCGACGGCGTATCATGCAGGAAAATGGCATGGCGGTTGGGCATATCCAGCTTCATCAGGCCTAGCGAATTGGTCGGCCCGGGCTGCTGCACCACGCTGACCCAGCCATTTTCTCCCTTGGTCGCGGTATAACCTGCTCGGCGCGCCCATGACGGGTTGCCCAGCACGCGTGCGCCCAGCCCTTCACCCTTCACGATGGATTGCGGAACAGTCCATGTCGGGTTGAAAATGACGCCTTCCACGCTTTCAGCCAATTGCGGGGTTGCCGTGCGGCCGGGCTTGCCCACCACGGTTTTATAGGTGCGGACGATATTGTCGTTCACCGTCAGACGCAGCTGGAATTCCGGCACATTGGTCATCAGATACTGGCTGCCCAATTCCCGGGCCAGCCAGCGCCACCTGTCCATATTGGCGCGGATCATCTTGCGGTGGCCGGCCTTTGCCACGGGTGTCTTGGCCAGTTCCGCCTTCAGCAGCGCATAATCGGGATGTTCCGGCATGATCTGCGCCAGCGTGCCCTCAAGATCGCCGCTTTCCAGCGCCTGCGTCATCAGCGTGGATATCGGGTAACGGTCAGCATCGGGGTCGAATACGAACCACTGTTTGCGCGCATCCATCGGCGTGCGCCCATCGCGCAGGTCTTCCACCAGCCACGCGAAAGTCTGGCTCGCCAATTCGTTCAACTGCTCACTTTCGCCAAGGGCAATGGCGGCGCGCAATTCGGCAGGATTGTAATCGGCCTTGTCCAGCCCTTCAGCGCCAATGCCGTCGATCAGGGTGACCAACGCCTTGGCATTACCAAGCGACCATGGCTGGGTGATTGAAGGGATGTCCTGCACCATTTCTTGCGAAAACGCCTCGGCCACGCTTTGTGCAGGAGCGCTGACCGGAACAGCATTCGCCGCAGCAGGCTGTTTCGATTCCTGCTTCGCTGGCGCTTCTGCATCCTGCGGCAACAGGTTGGCCGGTGCTGCCTGGCGCGCGGAAAGTGGCGCCGCCACGGCCAGCGCCGCAGTGGCAAGCAACGAAATGCGAATGGAAAATGTCATAAATGCGTCAGTCCTGTGCCGGAAAGGTGATGTCCGGGAATTGCATGATTCCCAAATTAGCCCAATTACGGGTCTGTCATCAACCGTTCCGGCTGACTCCTTGCTGAATTGGCACGGATAATTTCGGATCAGACTGCCGGAACCAGCCTGTCACATGCCGGATGCAGCCACATCTACCCGCCCGATCATTCCGGTTTTAACGACTATTGCCGGAATTGCGGTGTTCTCCTTGATGGATGCGTTCATGAAAAGCGCATCCATGGCTGCCGGGGCCTATAGCGCGCTGCTGGTCCGGTCGGTCATCGGGGTAATGCTGGTGGGGCCGGCATGGTGGATAGGCAGCCGCAAATGGCCGCAGCCCGCCGTAATCCGGCTGCATCTGCGGCGCGGCGTGGTCATTGCAGGGATGGCGCTGACGTTCTTTTTCGCGCTTGTCCGCCTCCCGCTGGCAGAAGCCATTGCCATGTCCTTCATCGCCCCGCTGATCGCGCTGTTTCTGGCGGCAATGCTGTTGGGCGAGAAAATTCAGCCGCGCGCGATCATCGCTGCATTGCTGGGGCTGGGCGGGGTCATCATCATAGTCGGCGGGCGCGTGGGCCGCGAACGCATGACGGATGATGCAATGATCGGGCTGGCCGCGCTGTTCATTTCGGCGGTTCTTTATGCCTGGAACCTGGTGCTTCAGCGCGAACAGGCTCTGGTTGCCAGACCGGTAGAAGTGGCGACATTCCAGAACGGAATTGTCGGGCTGGCACTGCTGGGTCCTGCCCCGTTCCTGTTTTCCGTGCCGCCACAAGGCGTGTGGGGGGATCTGGTGGCCGCCGCAGTGCTGGGCGTTGCAGCCTCCATGATCCTGTCATGGTCCTATGCCCGGGCTGAAACACAGCGGCTGGTGCCTGTTGAATATACCGGGTTTCTGTGGGCCGTCCTGTTCGGGTGGATATTCTTTCGTGAACCCGTCAGTCCGGCCACGATCGCAGGGGCGGTGCTGATTGTGTTTGGTTGCTGGATTGGCACACGGTCCCCAGCACAACACGCGCCGCCAGGACAAGGTGCCGTCTAGCGCGCGGCTGTGTTCGGGCCACTCTCTTCCACGCCCACTTCCGATGCCTGCACGGTTTCGCCAGCAAAGCTGACGGCGGCCCCGAAACATGCTGTCACGCCCAGCACCGCGGCGACCAGACCAGCGCGGAGTGAATGGGCATTGCATTTGTCTGATGGTTGCAGACCGTTCATTGTATTGTCCCTGTTGCAGCCTTGTAATTGGCCAATTATTACCGGAACAATGCAGATAGAGCGCCAAAGGTTCCGATTTGACATGCTGCGTTCATGCCCGCGCTCTTGACCTTGCGGGCGTGAACGCGCAAGCGGCGCAGCAGATATTGGCTCCCCGCCCGCGAGTCCGTTCTGGGTACAGTCTGATGGACAATCCCGGAATTTCGCGGCGGAACGAGCGCCACCCATGAAAGGAACCCGCGCAGGATGACCCAGGTCGGTAAGGACACACTCGCAACTCGCAGCACGATGAATGTCGGCGGCAAGGAAATCGCTTATTATTCCCTGGCCAAGGCGGCCGCGAAAATTGGCGATATCAGCCGATTGCCTTATTCCCTGAAAGTCCTGCTGGAAAATCTTCTGCGTTTTGAAGATGGCGGTTTCACCGTTTCACCAGACCACATCCAGGCCATTGCCGATTGGCAGAACAACCCCAAGACCGGCAATGAAATCCAGTACCGGCCCGGCCGCGTGCTGCTGCAGGATTTCACCGGCGTTCCTTGCGTGGTCGATCTGGCCGCCATGCGCGATGCCATTGCCAAGCTGGGCGGCGACACGCAGAAAATCAATCCGCAGGTTCCGGTTCACCTGGTGATCGACCACTCGGTCATGGTGGACGAATTTGGTCACCCCAAGGCGTTCGAACATAATGTCGAACTGGAATATCAGCGCAACGCAGAACGCTATGACTTCCTGAAATGGGGCAGCAAAAGCCTGAGCAATTTCAAGGCTGTCCCTCCGGGCACCGGCATTTGCCATCAGGTGAACCTGGAAAATATCGCGCAATGCGTATGGACCAGCCAGGATCCGAGCGGCGCGACAGTCGCCTATCCTGACACCTGCGTCGGCACTGACAGCCACACCACCATGATTAACGGTCTTGGCGTGCTTGGCTGGGGCGTTGGCGGGATCGAGGCGGAAGCCGCGATGCTGGGTCAGCCGGTTTCCATGCTGATCCCCGAAGTCGTCGGTTTCAAACTGACCGGCGAAATGGCTGAAGGCATTACCGCAACCGACCTGGTGCTGACGTGTGTGCAGATGCTGCGCGAAGTGGGCGTGGTGGGCAGCTTTGTCGAATTTTATGGCCCCGGCGTCAGCAAACTGAGCCTGGCCGACCGCGCCACCATTGCCAATATGGCGCCCGAATATGGCGCGACCTGCGGGTTCTTCGGCGTTGATGACAAGACCATGGAATATCTGCGCCTGACCGGCCGCAGCGAAGACCAGCTGGCGCTGGTAGAAGCGTATTACCGCGAACAGGGCATGTGGTTTGATCCTGCGCATGAGCCGGTCTTTACGAAGACATTGTCGCTCGACATGGGCAGCGTGGTGCCGTCACTGGCCGGGCCCAAGCGGCCGCAGGACAAGGTTGCGCTTCCCGAAGTGGACGATTTGTTCAACACCGATCTTGCGTCCATCTACAAGAAATCCGCGCCGGAACGCGTGGCAGTAGAAGGCAAGGACCATGACATTGGTGATGGCGACGTGGTGATTGCGGCCATTACCAGCTGCACCAACACGTCCAACCCCGATGTGCTGATTGCCGCCGGTCTGGTGGCGCGCAAGGCCAATGCGCTGGGCATGAAGCCCAAGCCATGGGTGAAGACCAGCCTGGCACCGGGTTCACAAGTGGTGACGGATTATCTGGTGAAAGCCGGACTGCAGGCTGATCTGGATGCCCTCGGTTTCGATCTGGTCGGCTATGGCTGCACCACCTGCATCGGCAATTCCGGCCCGCTGGCCGCGCCGATCAGCGCCGCAATCAACAATAATGACATTGTTGCGGCCAGCGTACTGTCGGGCAACCGCAATTTCGAAGGCCGCGTCAGCCCCGATGTGCGGGCCAACTTCCTCGCATCGCCGCCGCTGGTGGTGGCCTATGCCCTGCGCGGCACTGTCACAACCGACATGGTATCCACCCCCATCGGGCAGGACCGCAGCGGCAATGATGTCTATCTGAAGGACATCTGGCCGACCAATCAGGAAATTTCCGACCTGCGCGCCAGCTCCATCGACCGGGGCATGTTCGAAGCCCGCTATGCCGACGTCTACAAGGGCGACGAGCATTGGCAGGCAATCAATGTGGTGGGTTCGGACACCTACCAGTGGCGTCCGGGCAGCACCTATGTGGCCAACCCGCCCTATTTCGAGGGCATGAGCATGACGCCTTCGGTGATCATGGACATCGTGGATGCAAAGCCGCTGGCGATGCTGGGCGATTCTGTCACCACCGACCACATCTCGCCTGCCGGTTCGATCAAGGAAGATTCGCCAGCCGGTGAATATCTGATGGCCAATCAGGTCGCCAAGGCGGACTTCAATTCCTACGGCTCGCGCCGCGGCAACCATGAAGTCATGATGCGCGGCACCTTTGCCAATATTCGCATCAAGAATGAAATGGTCCCCGGCGTCGAAGGCGGCATGACCACCTATGGCGGCGAGACCATGGCGATTTATGATGCTGCCATGAAACACAAGGCCAATGGCACGCCGCTGGTGGTTATCGCGGGCAAGGAATATGGCACTGGCTCCAGCCGTGACTGGGCTGCCAAAGGCACCAATCTGCTGGGCGTGCGCGCCGTGATTGTCGAAAGCTACGAGCGTATTCACCGGTCAAACCTGGTGGGCATGGGCGTGCTGCCGCTGCAATTTGCAAATGGTGATACGCGCACCACGCTGGGCCTGACCGGCGATGACAGCTTTACCGTGCGCGGTCTGGCTGATCTCACCCCCGGCCAGGACGTGACCGTGGATGTGACCCGCGCCAATGGGGAAACCTTCAGCTTCACCGCCAAATGCCGGATCGATACCGCTAACGAAATGGAGTATTACCGCCACGGCGGCATTCTCCAATACGTGCTGCGCAATTTGGCAGCGTAATTCGCGCCCGCCAGTAATGCGGGTCAGAAAAAGGGCGGCTCCCTCGCGGGGGCCGCCCTTTTTGCTGGACTGGAAGACCGGATCAGTAGGGTCAGGCGCCCCTGACCAGCCGGAATTTGCGGCGGGACAAGACTGCCGCTGCTGCGATCCCGAACAGGATCATCATGGGCGGGGCCGGAACCTGCGTGCCGCCAGTGGTGGTCGTCGTCATGCCCGAAGTAGTCATGCCGGATGTGGTCATGCCCGAACTTGTCGTCGTGGTGGACGTTGAACTGGTCATGTTGCCCGACGTGGTCGTGCTGGTCGAAATATTGCCCGATGTGGACGAAGTGCTCGACACGTTGCCCGACGTTGAGGTGGTGCTGGACACATTTCCGGAAGTGGATGTGCTCGACACATTCCCCGATGTTGACGTGGTGCTGGACATATTGCCCGAGGTTGACGTGCTTGACACATTGCCTGACGTCGAGGTCGTCGTTGTAGTTGTGGACGAGGATGGCTGCGGGGTCACATCACCGCCGCTGCTGCTCGAGCTGCTGCTTGATGAGCTGCTGCTTGATGAGCTGCCGCTGGTCGTGCCGCCCGTTGTCGTGGTGGTGGATGTAACCGTCACATTACCGCTGCTGGAGCCGCCCCCGCCGCCGCCGAAGAAGCCGCCAAAAAATCCGCCGCCGAACCCGCCGCCAAATCCGCCGCCGCCGCCAATCACTGTAACACTGCCGCCATCGCCGCCGGAAACCGGGCCTGACTGGGGCAGCGGAACTGCCGCCATCGCCATGCGGTAGGTGGGCGGGCATTCCACACTGTCATCATAGGCAGGCGCGCTTGCGCCAGGCACAACGACCATGCCGGGGCCTGCTGGCTGGCATTCGACCACCCGTTTTACAATCCGGCGCCTGGCCTTTTCCGGCTTGGGGATGCGGCGTTCTGCCCGACGTTCCTTGACATATTTCACCGGCGCGGATTTTACCGACTTTACCGATTTATAGGTTGGAGGATTAGCCACAGGCTTTTCAGCGACATGCACCGCGCCGCCAGCCAGCAGCGCGCCGCCTGCAGCAGTTGCGGATAGTTTCGCCAAGGCCATCTTTACAGACATGGGCACGCTCTCTTGTTACTTTCCAGGGCAGCCTTGGCAGCGGCGATTCCGCAATCCGGCACTTCCCTGTCAGCACATCAGACGCCCGGCGCCGCCCTGCCGCAATCGCGTTAACCATGATTTGCGCCTGAAATTCGCAAAAGACACGCAGCTCACGCCGCATTTGCGCACACCTGTCCCACTATGGAACCGAAGGACGGCCATTTGCTGACGCAGGATTAACCCTGTGCGTCAAACAAGCCGTTCTGTTCAGGCGCGCCGGACGGTGCCGGAGGCTTTTTTTCCAGGTGCACCCATGCCGAATCATTGAGGCAGCGCCCGCGTGCCGTGCGCGCCACCAGCCCCATCTGGATGAGATAGGGCTCGATCACTTCTTCCACCGTATCACGCGGTTCTGACAGGCCCGCAGCCAGCGTTTCCACGCCCACCGGCCCGCCTTTGTAAATATCGGCAATCATGGTGAGATAGCGCCGGTCCATCGCATCAAGCCCCAGACGGTCCACTTCCAGCCGGGTCAGCGCATCATCAGCCACCTTGGCAGTCACCACCCCGTCCCCTGCCACATGGGCAAAATCCCGCACCCGCCGCATCAGGCGGCCGGCAACCCGCGGCGTGCCGCGCGCACGGCGCGCAATTTCGCGCGCGCCATCAGGATGGATTTTCATATCCAGCAGGCCCGCACCGCGCGTCACCACCCGTTCCAGTTCCGGCACGGTGTAGAAATTCAGGCGCACCGGAATACCGAAACGGTCCCGCAGCGGCGTGGTCAGCAGGCCCTGCCGCGTGGTCGCACCCACCAGCGTGAACGGCGGCAGATCAATCCGCACACTGCGCGCCGATGGCCCTTCGCCGATGATGATATCCAGCGCGCGGTCTTCCATCGCAGGATACAGCACTTCTTCCACCACCGGATTGAGGCGGTGAATCTCGTCGATGAACAGCACATCATGGGGTTCAAGATTGGTCAGCAGCGCGGCAAGATCGCCTGCCTTGGCAATCACCGGGCCGGATGTGGCGCGGAAACCCACGCCCAGTTCCTTGGCTACAATCTGCGCCAGCGTGGTCTTGCCCAGCCCCGGCGGGCCGAAGAACAACACATGGTCCATCGCCTCGCCGCGCCCGCGCGCCGCCTCGATGAAGATGCGCAAATTGTCACGCGCCGCTTCCTGGCCCACAAATTCGGCGAGCGATTTTGGCCGCAGCGCCGCATCCGGGTCTTCCGGCTGGCGGTTCGGGGTAAGGTCGGGAAGATCAGTCATCGCAGCCAGTGCCAGCTTTCAAAAGGGATGTGACGTGTCGGTTTGCTGCCAGGTTAAGGCAACCGCGCGAAGACTATTTCGCGGCATGTTTAAGCCCTTCGCGAATCAAGGCGTTAAGATCGGCATCCTCACCCAACGCGGCCTGCGCCCTGGCGACCGCCGCCGATGCAACAACGGGTTTGAACCCCAAGTTCTGCAAGGCCGACACTGCATCCGCGCTGGCCGAGCCTGCGGCGATGTTGACCATGCCTGCCGCAACCCCGCCGCCGGGCATTCCGCCCGCCTTGTCTTTCAGTTCATTGACGATCCGCCCCGCCAGTTTCGGCCCCACGCCATTGGCGCGGGCCACCATGGCCGCATCACCATTGGCGCAGGCGGCCTGCACTTCTGCAATGGACAGCGCCGACAAGATCGCCAGCGCGACCTTGCTGCCCACGCCCTGCACCTGTGTCAGCAGGCGGAACCAGTCGCGTTCTGCCGCATCGGCAAAACCCAGCAGGCGCATGTCGTTTTCGCTGACCTGCAAATCGGTATAGACCGTGCAGGCACCGCCCACATCGCCCAGCGCAGACAGAGTGCGTGCGGAACAATGGACCAGATAGCCCACACCCGCCACATCGATCACGGCCCAGTCGGCACCGGTTTCGTCCAGCAGTCCCTTGAGCTTTGCGATCATCTGATGTCCTTGGGCATGGTTTGTTCTTGCGCGTAAAGCTGCGCTTGGTCCACCCTTTATGGACATTTATGGACAGCGGGCCGCCTTTGCGACATGAACCGGCGCAGTTTGAGGGACAAGCATGAGCGTCAACACATTCGGCAGGGTTCTGCGGTTCACCACCTGGGGTGAAAGTCATGGCCCTGCGCTGGGCGCCGTGCTGGACGGGTGCCCGCCGGGCATTGCCCTGACAGAAGCGATGATCCAGCCTTTCATGGATGCCCGCGCGCCCGGACAATCAAAATTCACCACCCAGCGGCGCGAGCCCGATGCGGTAAAAATCCTGTCCGGCGTGTTCGAAGGCCGGACCACCGGCACTCCGGTCAGTCTGATGATCGAGAATGTCGATCAACGCTCGAAAGATTATTCCGAAGTGGCCAAGGCCTATCGCCCGGGCCATGCGGATTATGCCTATGATGCCAAATATGGCTTGCGCGATTATCGCGGCGGCGGGCGCAGTTCCGCCCGTGAAACTGCCGCGCGCGTGGCCGCAGGCGCGGTGGCGCGGCTGATCCTGCCAGGCGTGAAAATCACCGCTTACGTCAGCCAGATTGGCCGGGACGAGATAGACCGCAGCGCAATGGATTTTTCTCAAATTGGCCAGAACCCTTTCTTCTGTCCCGATGCCGCCGCAGCCACACGCTGGGAAGCGCTGGTGGATGGGGCGCGCAAGGCTGGGTCATCGCTGGGCGCAGTGGTGGAATGTGTCGCGGAAAACGTCCCCGCAGGCTGGGGCGCGCCCGTCTATGGCAAGCTGGATGCAGACCTGGCAGGCGCAATGATGGGCATCAATGCCGTCAAGGGCGTGGAAATTGGTGCAGGTTTCGGGGCTGCGATGTTGAGCGGCGAAGAAAATGCCGACCCGATGCGGGCGGGCGCGGACGGACCGCAGTTCGAAGCCAATAATGCAGGCGGCATTGCCGGCGGCATTTCAACCGGCCAGCCAGTCATCGTGCGGGTGGCATTCAAGCCGACGAGTTCGATCCTGTCAGCCGTGGACACCATTGGCCGTGACGGTGAAAACACGCAGATCAGCACCAAGGGGCGGCATGACCCATGCGTTGGCATACGCGGTACGCCGGTGGTTGAAGCGATGATGGCGCTGGTGCTGGCGGATCACATGATGCTCCACCGGGCGCAATGCGGCTAGAAAGCGGCGGCTCTCGGCCCCGTTTCTCGCAACTGCACAACGGTGTGGTCGCCAACCTGATAAATCGATGCAACCAATCAAAGTTCCACGATTAATTTATTCAATCAATATCATCGGAAAACTCGCCTTTCATTGGGCCGGGCTGCTCCCTATCTCGCGGTTGCAATATTCATATTCGCAACTGCAACATATCGGAGCATATTATGACCACCATGATCGGCAAGGAAATCCAGCCTTTCGTCGCACAGGCTTTCAAACCAACCGCCCAGGGCAAAGGCGAATTCGTCGAAGTTACCGACGGTGACGTGCGCGGCAATTGGGCCGTATTCTTCTTCTATCCGGCTGACTTCACGTTCGTCTGCCCGACTGAACTGGAAGATCTGGCTGAACAGTATGACACGCTGAAGGGCATGGGCGTGGAAGTCTATTCCGTCTCCACCGATACCCATTTCAGCCACAAGGCATGGCACGAAACATCGGAAAAGATCGCCAAGATCAAGTTCCCGATGCTGGGCGACCAGAACCACACCATCGCCAATAATTTCGGCGTGCTGCGTGAAGGCCAGGGCCTGGCTGACCGGGCCACCTTCGTGGTTGATCCTGATGGCGTGATCCAGGTGATGGAAATCACTTCGGAAGGCGTTGGCCGCAATGCCACGGAACTGGTCCGCAAGATCAAGGCTGCACAATATGTGCGCGCCAACCCCGGCCAGGTCTGCCCTGCCAAGTGGGAAGAAGGCGACGACACGCTCGCACCTTCGCTCGACCTCGTCGGCAAGATCTGAGCTGATCAGGCTGATTGAATACAGCTAGCCGCAACCTCTGTTGCGGCAAAGGATGGCCCGGGGCTCCCCCTCCCGCCCCGGGTCGTTTCCTCCCTGATAGTATTACGCATTTCGGAGAATTTCGATGCTCGACACCGCCATGAAGCAGCAGTTGACGACCTATCTTGGCAATCTGCGCGAGCCGATCGAGCTGGTCGGCACCATCGGCAGCGACGAAACCTCCGCCAAGACCCGCGCATTGCTGGAAGACATTGCCGCGCTGCACCCCATGGTGACAGCATCGTTTGACGGCACCGCAAGCCGCGCGCCCAGCTTTCTCATCCGCCGTGCGGCGGACCATGCTGCGGCGGTAAGTTTTGCCGGTCTGCCCATGGGCCATGAATTTACCTCGCTCGTCCTCGCCCTGTTGTGGGCTGGAGGACACCCGCCCAAGGTGGATGCCGATGTGATTGAACAGATCCGGGCGCTGGACGGCACTTTCGATTTCGACATGTATTTCTCGCTATCCTGCCAGAACTGCCCCGACGTGGTGCAGGCGCTGACGCTGATGGCCATATTCAACCCGCGCATTTCCGCCACGCTGATCGAAGGCGGCGCGTTCAAGGATGAAGTCGACAGCCGCAAGGTCATGGCAGTCCCCGCCATTTTCCTGAACGGTGAACCCTTCGCCAATGGCCGGATGGAAGTTTCCGAAATCCTGGCCAAGCTGGATAGCGGCGCGGGCGAAAAGATGGCCCGCAAGATTGCCGCCAAAGACCCGTTCGAAGTGCTGATCGTGGGCGGCGGACCAGCAGGTGCGTCGGCGGCAATCTATACTGCGCGCAAGGGGTTTCGCACAGGCATTGCGGCAGAACGCTTCGGCGGACAGGTGCTGGACACGATGGGGATCGAGAACCTGCCGTCGGTCACCTATACCGAAGGCCCGAAGCTGGTCGCACAGCTGGAAGCCCATGTCGCGGATTACGATATTGATGTGATGAATTTGCAGCAGGCCGAAGCCCTTGTCCCGACCAGCGAAGACGGCGGCTTCCATGAAGTGCGCCTGGCCAATGGCGCATCGCTGAAAGCCCGCTCCATCATCCTCACAACCGGCGCGCGGTGGCGGCAGCTGGGCGTTCCGGGCGAGGATACCTATCGCAACAAGGGCGTGGCCTATTGCCCGCATTGCGATGGCCCATTGTTTAAGGGCAAGCGCGTGGCGGTTGTCGGCGGCGGCAATTCCGGCGTGGAAGCAGCGATTGACCTTGCCAACATCGTCGGCCATGTCACGCTGATCGAATTCGACAGCAGCCTCCGGGCGGACGAGGTGTTGCAGAAGAAATTGCGGTCCATGGCCAATGTGGACATCATCACTTCTGCCAAGACCACCGAAGTGACCGGCGATGGTGAGAAGGTGAACGGCCTGACCTATCAGGACCGTGACAGCGCGGAGGAAATTCATATCCCGCTGGACGGCGTTTTCATCCAGATCGGCCTTGTGCCCAACACCGAATGGTTGAAGGATTCGGGGCTGGAATTGTCACGTTTCGGGGAAATCGTGATCGATCATCGCGCAGGCACCAACATTCCCGGCATTTTTGCAGCGGGCGATGTGACCACCGTGCCATACAAGCAGATCGTTATCGCCATGGGCGAAGGGTCCAAGGCCGCCCTCAGCGCGTTTGATTACATCATTCGCAATGAGCCGGTGGCCGAAATTGCCCAGGCAGCGCAGAAAGCGGCGCAATCCGCCTGACTTTACAAAGCCTGACGGGGCCTAGATACCCCGGCGGAGAACAATGTAAATCGCACCATCGCCCCCGTGGCGGCGGTGCGATTTTCGGATGGCGGCAATCGCATCGGCATGGGGGCCAGCCGCCAGCCAGTCGAGCACCTTGGCCCGGATGGCGCCGCGCTGCGTTGCCGTGTCGGCAGCATCTACCGGACGCGGCTTGCCAGTAACCACCAGCACCAGCCGTGCGCCCATGGCGCGCGCTTGTGCAATACCCGTTTCCAGCCGGTCATGCGCCGCATCCAGCCCGTGGCCGTGCAGATCGAGCGAGAAATCAGGGTCGATAGACCCGGTTTTAAGGCGTTTGTCCCAATGGGAATCCAGCCCGCCCTGCCCCACTGGACGAAGTGGCGGGCGCGTTGGCGGCCGTATCAAGGGTTGCGGAATGCGGCCTGCCGAAGGCGCCTTGGCAAGGCGCGCGATTGGCAGGGGAGACTGTTGCAAAACGGGGGTTGATATGGAGGAAGCAGCGGCCTTTACATTGGTCGTTGCAAAAGTCTTTTTGACGCGGGCCAGCGGCTTTACCGTCGCTGCCACCCGTTCCCAGGCTTCCTGTTCGTCGGCGGTCAGCCCGCGCGGCATTTTCGCCATGGGCTTATTGCCCGCTTAAACGTTGCACCGTGCCTTTGGGCACCAAGATCAGCGCCCGGCCGCGCGCGCTCATCCCGCCGGCGATCAGGCGGGCATCTTCGCCCGCACCCCAGAATGTGTCGAACCTGTTCGGGCCCTTGATTGCGCCGCCGGTGTCCTGTGCGATCCACAGGCCGTTGGCTTCATTGCGGTCCATCTGAAGCCATACCGGCGCGCCCAGCGGCACAAATCTGGGATCAGCAGCCACACTCGATTCGCGGCGCACGGGCACTTCCAGCGCGCCCAGCGGGCCGTCACCGTTCAGGATGCGGAAAAACACCCAGCTTTTGTTCAACCGCATCAGATCGCGGCCCGCTTCGGGGTTTTCGCGAATATATTGCATGATGCCCTGCATGCTGCCGGCATATTGTCCCGGCCCGTCGCCCAGCAGGCCGCGTTCGCGCATGATGCTGCCAATGCCTGCATATTCCCGGCCGTTCTGGCCTGCATAGCCAATCCGCGTAACCGTGCCATCAGGCGCGATCAGCCTGCCGGAGCCTTGTATCTGGAGGAAAAAGAATTCCACCGGATCGGCCGCCCACCCTATTTCGTGCCCGCGATTGGCAAGCGCGCCATCTTCGATCTCGGCCCGTTCGTAAAACTGCACGAATTTGCCACTTGCATCCAGGCGGCCCAGCGGCGGGCGGCCTGTTCGCTCTGCCTCGGGCACCTCATCGGGCCAGCCGCGCACCAGTTCAGGCGGCATGGCATATACCGGCGTATCGTACCCTGGCAGTTTAACGCGGCTGCCGCGGATTTCCGGTTCAAAATATCCAGTGGCAAAGGATGTCCCGTCTCCCACTTGCGCTGTTTCGAAATGGGCGGCGAAAAATTGCGGTGCGGTGCCTGCGGGCCATGTGGCAGCAGCAGTACAGGCCGGCCGCCAGTCATCCTGGCTGGTCAGCCCGCTGGCATCGCTGCGGCGTACAATCTTGGGGCAACTTTCCCGAAAAGACGCCAGCGCAGCGCCAGCATCCGCCACGGACATGCCAAGGCCCGCCACCGGCGGCCCGTTGGTAACTTGTGAAAATGCGGCGGTGGTTGCAGCAGGTATCGCGGCTTGCGGCGGTGCCGGCAATTGCGCGGCAGGTCGCGGCGGCGCTGCTGATTGCGGCACAATTTGCGCGCAGCCCCCCAGCATCATTGCCGCAAGAATTGCAATACGCTGCAAGACTGGTCCGCGCCGCACCAAGTCCCTGATCAGCCTTCGTCGGTTTCGTCGAGCACCCAGTCAGGCGCAGCAGCCGTTACATCGCGGCTGAATGTCCAGATGTCGCGGGTTTCGATCGCATCATCAAGCGAGCCTGCAATCATCACGCCTTCCTTGTCGCGGGTAACAGCGGCAATATCGGCCACGAAACGCACCGCAACGCGGGCAATACGGCCATCAAGGCGTGCGCCCTGAATGATCGCTTCTTCGATGCGAATCAGACGGTTGGCCAGCGTTTCGCCGGCTGCATCGCGCGCATCGATGGCGCCTGCAAAACTGGCGTAGACATCATCGTCGCATAATTCGCGCAAGGTCGCCTTGTCGCCGTTCCAGAATGCTTCGAGCACCATGCCATAGGCACCCTTTGCGCCTTCAAGAAACGCAGTGATGTCGAATGTGCGGTCTGCTGCGGCAATATCTCGCACGCCCTGTTCAACCGCTGGTGACACGCCAGCAAGATCAGCGGGGCGCTGCAACGCGGCAGGCGGGACAGGACGCGTGCGGTTTGCCTGCACCGCCGCCTGGTCTGGCGCTTCGAAACGGGTTGGAATCGATTCTTCCTCATGCTCGGCCCGGCGGCCCAGCACGGAATATAGCCGCATGCCGAGAAAGGCGGCGATCATGGCAAGAATGACGATTTCAATAATCACGGGCTTTTACCTGTATCAGGGCAGGCACAGCACGCGCCTGCGAAATGTGAAGTGATATTGCCCTAAATAGGAAGGCATTACAAATGAACAACAGCCCAGCATGATCAGCCAGTCATACAGGTGCCCCCGTCTGGCCTATGAAGGTGCGGGCCCGAAGTTGCGGGCCCGAAGTTGCGGGAGGCTGTCTTGAGTGCTACGCGCGCCGCCGAAGCCTGCGTCGGAACCATTTGCCGCAGGCATGACAGTATCACATAGCAGAAAGCACCAGCATTATGGCCGACGAAGCCGACATCCTGACCGACCTCAACATGAACCCTGCGCCCAATGGCGAAGACACGCAGCCGGTGGCCGGAATCATTTCGCAATATGTAAAAGATCTGTCGGTCGAAAACCCCAATGCGCCGGCCAGTTACCAGTGGGCAGACCAGCCGCAGATCGACCTGCAATTCAACATTGGCGCCGTGCCGGTCAATGATGAAGTCCACGAAGTGGAACTGAAAATCAACATCACCGCCAAGGCCGAACAGGGCAATGCCTATCTGGTCGAATTGTCCTATTGCGGCCTGGTTGGCATGCGCAATATGCCTGACGAACAGGTGCATGCATTCCTTTACGCAGAAGCCCCGCGCATCCTGTTCCCCTTCGCCCGCCGCATCATTGCCGATGCCACGCGCGATGCAGGCTACCAGCCGCTGATGCTCGACCCGATTGATTTCAACGGGCTGTATATCCAGCAGTTGCAGCGCAAGGCCGAAGAGCAGATGGCTGGCGAATCAGCGGCCGGCAACGCCTGACCCTGCCCCACCTTGCCTGACCTTGAAAAACCGCAGGCCCGGTAGATGAGCCTTCTGAAAAACGTCGGCACGATTGGCGGTCTGACCCTGGTCAGCCGCCTTTTCGGTTTCGTGCGCGATATTCTGCTGGCCCGCGTGCTGGGCGCAGGCGGCGTGGGCGATGCGTGGCAGCTGGCGTTTCAGCTGCCCAACATCTTCCGCCGCCTGTTTGCCGAAGGGGCCTTTGCCTCTGCCTTCGTGCCGCTGTTCAACCGGCGCATGACCAATGGCGATGATATCAGCGAAGCGCGCCTGTTCGCCGAACAGGTGCTGGCGTTTCTGATTCCCATTCTGATCGTGTTCGGCGCGCTGGCGCTGATTGCGATGCCTTGGATTGCCGGCCTGTTTGCCAATGAAGGCATATCCTCCGACCCCAAATTATTCGACCTCGCGGTGCTGATGGCGCGGGTTGCCTTCCCCTATCTGTTCTTCATGAGCCTGGCGACGCTGTTTGCCGCCATTCTCAACAGCCTGTCCCGCTTTGCTGCGGCAGCTGCGGCGCCGATCATGCTCAACATCTGCCTCATTACCGCACTGCTGATCGGCATGACGCTGGGCGACGGGATGGAAGCGCGGCGGCAAACGGGCGTCTATCTGGCCATCGCGGTCACCATTTCGGGCCTGCTGCAATTGCTGTGGCTGGCCATGTGGTCCTACCGATCAGGCTTCCGCATGACACTGCGCGCCCCGCGCCTGACCAAGGGCGTGAAGGAGTTGGGCATACTGATCCTGCCCGCCGTATTTGGCGCCGGTGTCTATCAGATCAGCCGGTTTATCGACCTGTTCTTCCTCTCCACCCTGCCTGATGGTGCCTATACTTTCCTGGCCATGGGGGACCGGCTGAACCAGCTGCCGCTGGGCATTATCGGCATTGCGCTGGGCACGGCCATCCTGCCTGCCCTGTCCCGCCATATTGCCAATGATGAAGGGAACGCGGCCTCCCGCCTGCAAAGCAATGCGGTGGAACTGGCCATGCTGCTGACGGTGCCCGCCGCTGTGGCGCTGTTTGTTACCGGCAGCGCCTTTACCCGCGCATTCTACACAGGCGGCGCATATACTCTGGCGGATTCCATCGCCACCGGCGCCGTGGTGTCCGCGCTGGTGGTGGGCCTGCCTGCCTATGTGCTGATCAAGGTGCTGGTACCCAATTTCTTTGCCCGCAAGGATACGCGGACGCCGGTCTTTACCGCGCTTGCCTCATTGCTGCTCAATATCGGGCTGAATTTCATGCTGGTGCCGCGCCTGGGCGTTGTCGGCCTGGCGCTGGCAGGGTCTGCGGCTGCATGGTGCAATGCCACCCTTCTTTACGTGCTGCTGACGCGGAAGGGATATTTCCGCATTGGTGGGCAGGCCGTCAGCCGGATTCTCAGAATTGGCATCGCTGCTGCGCTGATGGGCGCGGCGCTCTATTTTGCCATGCCGGTGGGCAGCGAATGGTATGCAGGCAACATCGGCCAGCGCGTCGGCTCCATCCTTGCGCTTGTGCTGACAGGCGCTGCTGTCTACTTCGCGGCAGCCATCATGCTGGGCGTGGTCAACCGCGCCACAATCCGGCAATTGGTCAATCGCCCCGGCTAAGGGGTAATCTGAGAGAACATCATGCGCGTCGTTTCCGGTATCCAGCCCACGGGCAATCTCCACCTTGGCAATTACCTGGGGGCGATCCGCAATTGGGTGCGGATGCAGGACACCATGAAGGACGGCAGCGAATGCCTGTTTTTCCTGGCGGATCTACATGCCATTTCCATGCCGCATAATCCGGCAGACCTGCGCGCCGGCACGCTGGAAATGACCGCGGCACTGGTCGCCTGCGGGATTGATCCGGCAAAATCCGTGCTGTTCAATCAGGCGCAGGTTCCCGCCCATGCAGAACTGCAATGGCTGCTGAATGGCACGGCGCGGATGGGCTGGCTGAACCGGATGACCCAGTTCAAGGACAAGTCCGGCCAGAACCGCGAAGGCGCCAGCATCGCGCTGTTTACCTACCCCGTGCTGCAGGCCGCCGACGTATTGCTGTATCAGGCAACCCATGTGCCGGTGGGCGATGACCAGAAGCAGCATCTGGAACTGGCACGCGACATTGCCCAGAAGTTCAATAATGATTTCTGCGCCGAAAAAGCCCCCGTTTTCACCATGCCCGAACCCATCGTGCCGCCAGAAGCCGCACGCATCATGAGCCTGCGCGACGGAATGGCCAAGATGAGCAAATCCGACCCTTCCGAACGCAGCCGGATCAACCTGTCGGACGATGCCGACACGATCATGAAGGCGGTCAAGAAGGCAAAATCCGATGCCGAGCCTCTACCTTCTGAAAAAGGCGGTCTGGCAGGCCGGCCCGAAGCGCAGAACCTGGTGACCATTTATGCCGCTGTGACCGGCGAAAGCGTCGATTCGATCCTGCGCACCTTTGGCGGCGAAGGGTTCGGCAAATTCAAACCTGCGCTGGGAGAAGTGCTGATCGAAACGCTGGCACCCATTTCCAAACGCTTCAACGAATTGAAACAGGACCGCGAATCGCTGGATGCCATTCTGGCCAAGGGCGCTGCCAAAGCGCGCGAGTTGGGCAGCCCCACATTGAAGGCCGCCTATGATGCGCTGGGTCTGGTACGGGGCTGAATTGGCGCCGTTAAATTGATGGGCTAAATTGATGGGCTAAATTGACGGGCTGCTTGGCGGTCAAAACGGCTGCATTTCCAAACATTTGTTAACCCGCCCATTCAAAGGCGGTTCAGCCAGTCTGCTTTACAACACGCCCTATCGATGACAGCTTGCGGCCGGGCTTAGGGGCGGACGCGCTGCTTTTGCACGTTTCGAAAGGTTTCCCATGACGAAGAAGACCAATTCCGCAGGTCGCATCCTGAAACTGGCGTCTGTTCCGCTGCTGCTGGCCAGCCTTGCTGCCTGCGCCACGCCGTTCAAGGCGGATGTTTCCCGTTTCCAGAGCCAGCTTCCAGCGCCTTCGGGCCAGACTTTTGCCGTGGTGGCAGATGATCCTGCGATGGCAGGCGGGCTGGAATTTTCGCAATATGCAGATCTGGTCGAAACCCAGATGGAACGCCTCGGCTATGTACAGGCAGCACCGGAAAGTGCCAATCTGCTCGTCCGGTTTGATTATGGCGTGGACAAGGGCCGCGAGCGGCTTCGCACAACCGGGTTTCAGGACCCGTTCTACAGCCCATGGTATGGCTATGGCCGCAGGGGCTTTTATTCGCCCTATTCCCGCAGGGGCTTTTACCCCGGTTCGTTCCGCAGCAGGGCGTGGGGCTATGGCTATTACGATCCGTTCTTTGGCGGGCCGGAAGTGACCAGTTACACCGTCTACACCAGCGGCATCGACATGAAGATCGACCGTGCGGATGGCGAACGCCTGTTCGAAGGCAAGGCGCAGGCCATGTCCACATCCGACCGTTTGCAATATCTGGTGCCGAACCTCGTTGAAGCGATGTTTACCGATTTCCCCGGCAATTCAGGCGAGACAGTGCGGATTTCGATCGCGCCGGAAAAAAAGACCGTGCGCCGCATCGACTGACCGGCTGCACTCCAAAAAAATCAGAAAGGCGGGCCTGGAAAGGTCCGCCTTTTTTGTGTCAGTAACAGAAAACCGGGGTCAGGCCGCGCGGGCGGCGCCGCGTGCTGCGCTGTAACGCTTGAACTTTTTGGCGGCCACCAGCGGCACCAGTAGGGATAAGGCAATCCCGGCCAGCGAACATACGCCCAACCAGATGGCCACCAGCGTGCCGCCGGACTGGTAAATGCCGTAAAGCACTGGCCCGGCCAGTATCGCGCCGCGAATTTCATTGGCCGCAAACAGCACAAAGCCCACTTTCAGCAGCATCGCGGCAAACAGGGAGATGATCTCGCTCATGCCGATGGTGCGCCGCAAAAACCTTATTAAACGGTTGATTTGCGAATTTCAGGCCGTCAGACCAGCCTGGCGTGCCCGCCGGTTGATCCAAAGCCGCTGTGGCCCCGTTCTGTTTCGTCCAGCGTGGCCACTTCTTCCCAGCGGGCCTGTGTCACAGGAGCCAGCACCAGCTGCGCCACGCGGTCGCCGCGCTCGATATCGAATGGCGCCGTCAGCTTTTGGCCGACCGTCTGCCGGGAAGACCGTTGCCGCTGATGTTCAAGACAGATGCTTCATTGAACCTGCAAGAGATAGTCGCCCGGCGCGAATACATCGAGGTGCGCATCATACAAAGACTAGGCCGAGGCCAGCATGGCAGCATGGCAGCATACTTCAAAACCGAATTGGATCTCACGGCCCTCATTTTGATTGCGCCACCTGCCGGTATGATCGGTTTTTCATCATTTCCCCATGGCATTTTGCGCGGTGCGAAATGACTGCTCACCCTCTTTGCCTTTTCGCAATCGCATGTCTGGCGGTTGGTGGCAGTGCGCTGTTCAATGGTGATGCGACCAGGCGGGTTGTCACCCGCATGCTCGGCCTGACTTCAGTCCCTGACATACTCATGGATGCGGTCGCGACCATCGGGGCCTGCGGCGTGGCTACCAGCATTATTGCCCCAATACGGGCCCTACCGTGGGTCTACAGTGGCATTGATATCATTGCTGCCAATCGCGTTGCTTGAACCCACTCTCCTGGTCGCCCTGCTATTTTTTATCGCCCATGCTCTCCCGCTACCACGTCGCCGTTACGCATAGATGGTCTTGGCGCAGTGCTTCCATCGGCAGGCTGGACGACTTGGGTTGCGGCTCTTGGCAGAGATATCGGGTGCTGGGCAGTATGAATGGGCGCGCTGGAAGTATCAGTCGCGGTAGCTTTTCCGCCTGCCGCGATTACGCGTAGCCCCATTCCATCACGGCTTGAAACCATGCAATGGCTTGGAAAGCCATCGCTCCACCAGATGCTACTTTGCGGCAACAACGCAGGCTGCGATCGGCTAGTCAAGCGCTCGTCGGATTGTCGACAATCTGGTCCATTCCAGACGGCCTTCTCTTGGTTTCTGCCAAATGATCCAGGATGACGTAACGGGCATAAAACTGCCGTTTGTTTATGGCGTGAACGAACGGCAGCCAATCGGCGTCGCGACCCTTAAAGCATACTGTCAGAATTGTCTGACAAGGCCGATATTTCATCATCCGTGCGCTGATGTCCGCTGGCAGGCGGTCCAGGAATGAATTGTGTCATAGACAATTCAGGAAGCTGCGGCTTTGTGTCGGCGCCCACCATCTCTGCCACAATACAACGCCTGGTTTTTGTCCTGGCGCTATCCTTGTTTTGGCCCATCAGCCAGCCTCTAGAAACGGTAGGGAACCCGGATGCTCAGTGCCATGTCCGGGCTGTCGTCTGTCAGGCCTATGCCTACATTTGTCACCAGTGCCACATTCTCGCCAAGCGAGAATGTGGCACCAAGATTCACAAGGCCGACATTGGCCTGGCTGCCAACGACGAAACGGTCAGTCTGAAGATCGGGCGTCAGGCGCGTGCGCTCGACAATGCGCTGGGTGTAGGACATCGATATGCTCGATTTGTCGTTAAGCGCAAAGGCAAGGCCGGCACCAAACTGGACGGCATCGCCCAATTTAACCTTGCCGGGCTGATCACCTGGCGTTTCATCGATATCGGCAAAGCTGCGTTTGAAATTGTGAAAATAGGTCGCACTGCCGAACACAATCATCGGATCCAGTGTCTTGAGCATCGAAAAGCCGAGGGACACACCATATACGCCCGTGCCGAACGATAGCCGTTCAGGGATCGACAGGTTGCCTTCGCTGCCTTCTACTTCGGTAAACTCAATTCCGAACGGATGCTTTCCGGTAGGGAATTTAACCCTTCCGTTGAGCACGACATCGGGCAAGTCGGTGGTTTCCGCCAGCATCCGGTAACTCAGGCCTACGCTGGCGTCACCAATACCTGTGCCATGGACCGTGCGTTCAACCAGGCCCGCTGCCGATCCGCCGGCACCGCCCGACTGGAAGTTCGACGTGCGCGAGAGGATCGGCAGGCTGGCGTCGACGAAAAGCCGGTCAGACAGGCCGAGATCGACCGAAGGTTCAAGCGTGAATATATCGGCTTTAATCTGGTCAATACTGATCGTGCCCAGAAAAATGGCATCCAGCGCCAGAAACCCGTCGAGATTGATTCTGGCATTGCTAAAATGGGTATAGGATGCACCCAGTTCGACACCGAACCGTCGCCCGAAAGTGCCTTGCTGCTGCTGTGTCACATTTTCCTGCGCGGTGGTTGGCGCAGGGGCCTTGCGGTCCACTCCGGATACGGCGGCTGTATCATTGTTTTGCTCAGGCTGCTGCACGACAAGATTACTGGACGTCTGCTCGGGGAAGCCGAACGCGGGCATGGGAAAGCGCCGGAATCCTGGATCTGACGACCGGGCTTGTGCTTCACCTTGCGCATAACGACCACGAATGCCGGCCGCTTCATCGCCGGTGATGGGTTCTACATCGAACTGTTCCAGTCGCAACAGACGTTCCTCGAGGGACTGCACTCGCCTGCGCGCTTCCTGCTCGCGGGCTTCGAGAATGGCGACTTGCGCCCGCAGTGACATGATTTCCGCATCGGCGCGGCTATCTGCATCAGAAGACTGCATGGCACTGCCTGTCAGAGGGGCATCCTGCGCATAGGCTGACGGCGGCAGGAAAATCGCCGCGCCTGATGTGGCAACCGCTGAAGCGATTATCGATGCTTTCGATGTCAGATCATGGCGCATGTTTAATCTTCCTGTTTTGCTACTCCGCCGTGCCGGCACTGGTATGGGTCTGAAAGTTCAGGGATTGAGGAGAGTCCATAGGGTCGCCGGGTCGGGAACACCTGTGGCATCCAGCGAATGCTGCTTCTGAAAGGCGGCCAGCGCATTGCGCATTTCGGGCGTAAACTTGCCGGTTTCTTCGCCCTTGTAGAGACCCTTTACTTTCAAGGCGGCCTGCGATCGGCGCAGGATTGCTTCGTAAACAAACGCCCGGTGCTTAGCATCGCCCACCTCAACCAGGGGCGAGAACTGAGCCACCCGAACGGGCCGCAAGCCGGTCACCATGCGCTGAACTACGCTGACGACGGTGTCCTGCGCATGCTGGGTGCAATGGGAATTCAGGATAATGTCGAACGCGGCGGCATTATGCCACGGCGTCAGGTCGAATGTGTTGGGCTCATATCTGTTCGCCGCGCTGAGATAGCCTTCGACAAAGCCGATAAGGCGCTGATATTCAGCCGATGATTTATCCTGCCGCGCTGTCAGGAAAGCGGCGCAGTCGAACCGACCTGCGCCCTCCACTGCAAAGCTGTTGTCGTGTGGCTCAGCAGCATTTGCCGCAGAAGCGATAAAGGTTGCGGCCATGGCCGCCAGCATTGATTTCTTCATCTGTTTTCCCCCGCCGGGATTTACATTTCAGTCAATATCCGTGCCCCTTCATAGCGCTGAGCGCGCTATTCAGACTGACACCGCGCGACTGGGCAAAATTGTCCGCCCCCAGGATGATGGAAGCTGAGTTGAGGATGGAATTGCCGCTGGTGTTCAGCATGGTCTGTTGCAGCATCTGCCCGACATCGCTGCCCAGGGACTGTAGCGAACTGTCCAGCCCATCGCCGCCAGTCATGACAATGCCGATCTGGTTGTTTGCCGCGAGAAACTGCAGCTGGTCGCCATCTGCAAAGCCGATGTTGGTCGTGCCATCAGCAGATTGCAGTCCGGCCATCGACAAAGCCGAAATTGCCGATGCAGGGACAATGGCGATCTGCATGTTGTTGCGCGCCAGATTATTCGCTCCGGCAATGACATTGGCCTGCGCCGCGCCCTGATGCGTGCCGATCCCGCCGACAGGCAAAACATTGGCAGGCGTCATGAGCGGGACGTATCCCGAATGGGTGTCGGTCACATCCATCGCCGGATCGCCTTCCCGCTGCCAGCCAACCATCAGGGCCGGGGTGGGTTTTCCATCCGTGCCCAGTTTCAGAAAATCTACGTTGAAAACCAGCCGCGCATTGGTCGTGATGCCTTGCGCATCCTGCCAGCTGGTCAGCAAGCTTATGCCGAAAAATGACACATTATTCTGACGCATGAACTTGCCGCGCATATCGGCCAGCTCAGGATCCGGCAAAATGGCGCCGATCGTTGCCAGTTTTGCATCGTCATAAGGCGCGCGTTCCTGCGCCTCCGCCGGACTTGCAGCGGCAAGCGATACAGCGCCGGCAAGGCTCAGGAGCATCAAGGTGTGAACGGAGGTCGAAATACGCATGGTAACTCTCCATCAGAATGAGAAACTGAATGCTGCATTGTTGCCAAATTCGGCAGTGTCAGCAGCGGGAAGGGCGGCGTGAAGCGCCAGCAGACGCTTGGCGGACAGCGGCGAAGGCGGGTTGATCAACGCATTTTGCGGATCATACCCATCGCCCACCACGATGAAGGCGACATCGTTCCACGCCTTTTGAAAGTCCGCACGGGACATTGTGCGGTTGCCCAAAGCCGGGTCGCCAATTGCCACCCGGTCTGCAAACGCTTTGCGGATGACGACAAAATGCTTGTACCCCTTGATATCCAGCAGGGCGACAGATGGCAGATCAATCGCGGTCAGCTTGTCATAATCCAGCTGGTAGCCTTCAGCTTCCATGCCGACGGATTGGGCGTAAGTCTTCATATCCAGCAGGGAAAAGCCTTTTTCCCGCACAATGTCGGGATCGGCAATCTTGAGCATATTGACCAGCACCTGCTGCTCTGTCGTGCTGTGGCCGAATGCTTCGTTGAAAATTGTCGCCATGACCGCAGCACCGCAGCTGAAATCCGTCCGTTGCCGGACCAGGCCCATAAATTTTCGATCTTTCCAGCTGGTGACCGAAACTGGCGTTATGCGGGCGCCCTCGGCTGTCTGTCCCAGCCATAGCGGCGCGTTCTGGGCCGGTGCCGTCATGCAGCCTGCCAGTGTAACGGCAAACAGCGGCGTCAGGGCCTGATACACGATGGGCGGAAGCTGAGACATGAGCAATGCGGACTTTTCATGAAATGAAGCAGGGATTTGCGGGGCAAGGAAGGGCAGCGCCAGACAGGCTACTGCCCTTCCCCCTTGACGGACGGCTAGACCAGCGGGGGGGCGGTTCCGCCCGCCAGTGGCTTAGCTACCACCGCCATTGCCGCCATTGCCGCCGTTGCCGTTGCCAGGAGCGGCACCGCCTTGCGACGCAGCAATCGTCAGCGAATTCAGCTGCTGATTGCCAACACCCGACGCCATGTTCACGCCGATGTTACCCGATGCACCGGCAATCGACAGTCCGCTTATGACATTGATGCTGTCCTGCTGTTCGACAAACGACATCGTGGTCGCCTGAATCAGGCCGGCATTGGCTTCGGAGAGTGTGGTGTTATTGGCCACTGCCAACGTCATCAAATTGGCCTGCTGGTTCAGACTGCCCGCAGCCGCATTGACGCCGATGTTGCCCGACCCGGTAATGGTCGCACCTGCCACGGTGTTACGATCGCGGAAGTTGTTGATGTCATCTTCTTCCAGCGTATCTTCAGCGCGGAACTGTGCCACACCCAGCTGCGATTGCAGCGAAGTGGTCGACGCTTCGGCCCAGCCACCAACGGCATCAGGATCGGAATTGCTGGAAACCGCAATGGACGCAGCGTTCATCTGGTCATTAAAGTAACCAGCGGCCAGATTGACACCGATGTTGCCCGAACCTTCCACATCAAACGTTTCGACCGTATTGATGATGGGCGCGAAGAAACCCACGCGAATCTGGGGCTGGACCACACCGTCTGGCAGGCCATCGGCAGGGTCCTGACCATATTCACTGACGCCAGGTCCGAACACTGGATCGACAAAGCCGTTCTCGCCGTTCAGTTCGTTTTCCTCGTGATAGGTGACCTGGACGCCTTGCTGCAATTGCTTGGCATCCGTCACCGCGACTGCGGAACTGTCGACATTGACGACCCCGGTCAGGCTGACAGCACCACCAAGAGCAACATTCTTGTTATATGTCACATCAGTGGTGACGCTGGTGTCAATGTTATTGGCATAACGCAGATCCACTTCGACCGAGCTTTCACCATCGGCTCCTGTGTCTTGCGCCAGTGCGGGCGCGGCAATCATTGCCAGACCGGCGGCTGAGGCCATAAGAATACTTCTCATTTTCCTTCTCCTTGGTTTTTTTGGGGGGGGGGTAGTTCAGGGTGATCCTTCGCCTGCAATTGACAGGCCGAAGGTGTTGGCGGAGGAATTGCCCTCGCCGCCGATCAGGTTTACCTGGATCAGACCATGGCCATCGCCAAACGTGCTATCGCCAACGGCGATGCGGTCATTGGCGGGCACAGTCCCTTCCAGGCTGCCCCCTTTCGGTAGAATGGGCGCCCGCGACTGCTCCAGGAGCTGGTCGGACATGACGCCGCTATTCCCAACCGCCAGCAGAGCCAGATTTGCCATCTGGTTTTGCGCTCCGGCGGTGATGTTGATGCTGGTGAGGCCGGTGGTGCCGGCAAAGGCACCATCCCCCACGGTAATGTCGGTGATATGGTCGCTGGCTGCCATCCCGCTCATGCGCTGGCTGACAGACTGCGCTGCCAGGGCAATGTCACCTATGGCGACAACTGCGCTGCCTGCCTGCTGGTTCGTATTGCCTGCGGCAATGTTGACTGCGATGCGGCCCGTGCTGCCGGCGGCATTGTTGGATGCCACCACCACCTCATCGCTGACCTGCGGTGTAATTTGCTGCGCGTCCTGCGCCGCCACTTGCGGGGCGCAGGTCAGCGCCAGTAGGGCGGTGGCCGTGTGCCAAATGGGAGGTTTTGGCATGATCATTGTCCGTTACCCAGAACGCCGCGCAGACTGTTCATTGCAGCGCTGAGCGCGCCGGTCGCCTGGCTGATCGCGCCGCTGGTCGCTGAACCCTGTCCGGCAGTAATGGTGGACGCTGCGCCGGAACTGCCCATATTGGACAAAGCGCTCATCCCGTTCATCACATGGCTGCCAATAAGACTGGCCTGCAAACTGGTCGCTGCGGCAATGCCTGCATTCTCATCATCGGTAATCGGCTCAAGGCCGGTTGCAACGCTATGCAGAAGAAGGCTGGTCGGACCGGTAACCACAGTATTGGCCTGCCCCGGCGTGCGCGGCCCGATCGCAGTGCCATATGGCACATTGCGCGAATAGATGACCTGACCTTCATTGGCATCAGGCGCATTGGTGGCCGATTGCTGGGCAAATACCGGTGCTGGAAGGGCTGTGCCTGCTGCAGCAGCTATCAACAAACCAAGAACTGGCATTACCAATTGTTTTATGTTGACTGCCTTACGCATCGCAAAATTCCCTTGATTTCGGGACGCAACTGCCCCGCCACCTGAAACGCGAATTTCAGGCGGATAAAATCGAAACCGAATATTCTCGATTTCGGAAACGCGACTTGTTGTTATGAAATTACTATAGGGCGATTCGCTTAAGCTGACATCACAAGGTCTTGTTAGTCATTATTAAATAGTCAAAAATGACTATTGACTACTGTGTCGCCGTGCCGTCAGGCGATGGATGACACATTATGCCGGGCGGGCCCTACGCCAGCCCATTCACTTCAAGCGGTAGGCATTCAGTTTGCGCCACAATTCTTCGCGGCAGGTGATGCCCAGCTTGTCATAACACCTCCGGATATGCGCCCGGATTGTATGGATCGAATTGTCGAGTTCGATGGCGATTTGCTGCGGCGTATGCCCCATGAACAGGCCGTAAACGATCGACGCTTCGGCCTTGGTCAGATGAAACACATCCTCCAGATCGGCCAGTTCAGGCTGGTCCATTTGCGTGGCGCGCTGCAAACTCATGCACACCGCCGTCTTGCACAGCGACGTTGCACTAAGGATCATATGGCCATCAATTTTGGAATACGGCAAAGCCAGATTGCGCACTTCTGGCGCGTTGACCTGAAGCAATTCGTGGAACGGGTCGCTATATTCCGGCAACGCCGTCCGGACAGTGTCGGCGTGAAGAAGAAGACAAGTGCCAGTCTCGAACAATTCGTTCAGAACCGAACTTCCGGCTATCAGCGTGCCATCGCGCCGGACAACCATTCTTGACCGGCCATCAAGAGCAGTAAGCGCATCTATAAGGTCTTGCAGGCCGACAGGTTCACGGTTCTTTTCAGGCGTATCGGCATCTGCTGCACGGGAACGGCGCGCCGCCGAACCGGCAAGCTGATTTTTACCCGGCTTCTTCAGGAATTCATCATGTGAACATTGCATGATCGCGCCCCCAAAAATTCAAATGGTGCATCTGATTTTGCGCGTCAAAAACCATCCACGCAGAACGCTGCGGTTCAGGACTAGCGATTAAAAATCAGATAGTTGCGAAGACAATCTTTTGCGACATCGTTATCTTGCTGAATATTCTGCGACCGTCGATATTGTAATCGAATTGAATACTATACATGCGGCAGATGTCTCGAGTCCACCAAAAGAGCGACGCTTCGTGACATATTCAGGCCCGAACGAATATTCTTCCGACGGTTTTAAACCGTTGATCTTGCAGTTACAGCCCGGCTGAAGATCACCATTAGATTGATACGTCGCTGCCCTGACATTGGCGTTGCAATTGTGACTATGGGTCAAGCCAACCTGCCATTCGATGCGGGGGATGGCGGGACTTGGGAAGTTTGAAATTCACTTGGTGCCGGTTGAGCCGAAACCACCCTCACCGCGCTCGGTAGGGGACAACTCGCTGACTTCGCGAGGAACGACACGCCTGACGTCGGCAAAGACGGCCTGCGCGATACGATCTCCATGGGAGACAACAACGTCTTCGTCCCCGAAATAATGGAGGCCGACCATCACGCAACCCCGATAATCTTCATCGACAGTGCCCGGGCTATTGGGAATAGTGAAACGGTGCTTGAGAGCCATGCCTGATCTGGGACGGATTTGCATCTCCACATCCCGTGGAAGCTCAACGCAAAAGCCGGTCGAAACCAACTTCAAGTCGCCTTTACGGAACTTTATCGGACCGTCCGGCAGAAATGCACGCAAGTCCATTCCTGCGGCACCAGAGGTAGCATAGGATGGCAGGGGTAGATCTTGATTCCCGGCTACGCGTTTGAATTTTACATCAGTCATTCTTGATCTTCCCCATAAAAACCACAGTTGCGCGAGGAGAGGCCGTTTCAGCAATTTGAACACGGGGGCTGCTGGTTTGCTCACCGCAAAGCTTCAAGCTCTTCTCGCCAAGGCAAAACAGCGGTGTCTGCCTATCGAAGCATGCCTTCATAAAACGCAACTTTCACCGCTCCAGTTGCCTTCACGGCGCCTTTCGTCATTAGCGCACACGCTGCCATTTTTGCGGAAAACGCTCAGGCATACGCGCTCGGTTATCACTTACGGCCAGCCCCTCGCCATTGGGGAAGCCGGATAATTTGCACGCCCACGATATCAGTCATCGTCATTCACTTTATCTGCCAGCGCATCGGCCACGCGTTCGATCAGCGCGCGGGCCACATCGGCCTTGGGCATATCGTCCAGCGTTTCCACACCGGCTTCGGTAACAATGTTCACCCGGTTTCTGTCACCCCCCATCACATCGCCCGATACGTCGTTGGCGACAATCCAGTCCACGCCCTTGCGCTTGCGTTTCATTTTCGCATTTTCCAGCACATCCTGCGTTTCCGCGGCAAAGCCGATCAGCAGGCCGGGCCGCTTGGTGCCAGCCGCCACGCTGGCCAGAATGTCGGGGTTTTCCATCAGGCGCAGCGCCGGCGGGGCAGAGCCGCGCTTTTTCATCTTCTCGGCAATGAAGTCCCTGGTTCGCCAGTCTGCCACGGCAGCCACCATGATGGCGACATCAACCGGCAGGGCATTCTTCACTGCTGCATCCATTTCGCGGGCTGATTCGACGTCAATCCGGTCCACCCCATGCGGAGTGGCCAGGGTAACCGGCCCGGCTACCAGCGTTACCCGCGCGCCTGCATTGGCGGCGGCTGCGGCAATGGCAAACCCCTGCCTGCCCGATGAACGGTTGGCGATATAGCGCACCGGATCAATCGGTTCATGGGTCGGCCCGGCAGTGATCAGGACATGCTTGCCGTAAAGCGGGCGATGTTCCGGATCGGTATCGAAATCTGGCTGACCATAGAGCGGATCAAATTCCAGCCGTTCTTCCGCGTTTTCGCCTTCTACATTGGCGCCATTTCCGCTTTCTTCGGCCCCGCCATCGCCAATGGTAATGCGATGTTCGTCACCTTCGATCGGCTGCGGCGCGGCCTTGCCAGCCCCGGTTATGACCAGATGGTTCATCGCTTCTGGGTCGGTTGGCGGCGCGGACGCTGCCTTGCCCTTGGTGGCGAGCAGCGGGCTGGAAAAACCGGGCTTGGCGAGTTCCGCTGCCGGTTCGATCACGGCTTCGGCTTCGGCTTCGGCCTCGGCCCCGGTTTCAGCTCCTGTTTCTGGCGCGGGGACGCCTTCCTCTGGCCATGCGCCATCGGGCATCTCGAGCCATTCCTGCTCTATTTCCTCTGCCGCACGTTTGGGGGTGCTGCGCGGGATGAGGGATGCCAGCAGGCCGCCCAGCCCGCCTCCGCTCCCGCCGCCAAAGCCGCCGCCAAAACCGCCGCCTCTGGCTGCAATTTCAGGTTCCGGCTCAAGCGCTTCGATGTCCTCTTCGAAGTCACTGTCGCCTTCGCCATCGTAATCCTCGACTGCAGGGGCAACATAATCATGAGCCATGCCGAATATTTCAGCAATTTGCGCCCAGATGGCTTCCGGGTCGGGCATCCGGCCCGGCCCAAATTCACCGCAGGCCATCGGGCCTACATCAGGTTCTACCACCCGCACGCCTGCCTGCCGCAGCCATGTGACGTTGCGCTGGGTGGCATCATGCTGCCACATCCGCACATTCATGGCAGGCACAGCCATCACCGGCTTGTCAGTCGCCAGAATCAGCGTGGTCGCCAGATCATCGGCAATGCCCGCTGCCATCTTGGCCAGCAAATCGGCCGTTGCGGGGCAGACCACCACCAGATCAGCCTCCCGGCTCAGCTGGATATGGCCCATCTCGGCTTCGTTCTTCAGATCCCACAAGGTGGTGTGCACAGGGTTTTCACTCAGCGCGGCCAGCGCCATGGGGGTGACGAATTGCTGGCCGCCGGCAGTCACCACGCAGGTGACATCGCCGCCAGCCTTGCGGATCAGCCGCACCAGCTCGCACGATTTATAGGCGGCAATACCGCCCCCCACCACCAGCAGGATACGCGGCGTTCCCCCCGCGCTCATCTGGCAATTCTCGCTATGACCGCAGCACGGCGGCGTGGCGACAGCATGGCAGGTCTCCCCAATGTATCTAGCACGCAGTCTGCTTAGCCGCGCGTATGACCCCATGTCACCCCTGCAACATAGTGGTTAAGTTTTGCCTAGCGGTTTTGCCGGACTGCAGTGTAAGCCCGATGCAGGGGAGAAAACCATATGCGACTGATCTTGACTGCGCTGCTGTTTGCCGGCGGATTGATGTTTCTGTTTATCGGCATGGGTTTCCTGCTGGACCCGGCCACAGCCGGGGCCGATTTCGGCGTGATACCGGATGGCGCAATGGGGCGTGCCAGCCTGCGGGCCGATTTTACCGCGTTTTTCGTGGTGGCAGGTGGCTGCATGATCTGGGGCGCATGGAAGCGCAAAGGCGACCCGCTGCTGGTGTCGGCCGCACTGTTCGGCATCGCTTTTATTGGCCGTCTGGTGAACCTCGTCAGCGTCGGCGCTTATGAAAATTACTGGATGCCCATGTTGGTCGAAGCGATTGCGGTGGTACTGTGCCTGATGGGCAGCCGCTTGCTGCCCCACACAGCCTTCACTTCACAAGACGCAGCCTAACCAATCCATCCCCCTGCCAGTGCGCCTGCAACAGCGCCTGCGCCGGCCAGGCCCGCAAAGACGTAGCCTGGCCAGGTGCGGGCGCGTTTCACGCGGCTGTCCCACATCAGTTCGATGTCGGGCAGCGGCGGCGTTTCGGGCGCACCGCCGCGCGGGGGATATTGTTCTTCCAGCCGGCGGATCAGCGCCGGTATCCGCATCAGCGTGTCGGTATCTTCGCGGATGCGATCAGCCAAGGCCGATTCAGGGCCCAGTTCATCGCGTATCCAGCCGCGCACGAAGGGCGCGGAAACGTCCCACATGTTGATCTGCGGGTCGAGCTGGGTGGCGATGCCTTCGACCATGACCATGGTTTTTTGCAGCAGCAACAAATGCGGCTGGGTCTGCATGTCAAAATCACGGGTGATGGCAAACAGCCCGTCCAGCATCTGGCCCACGCTCAATTCGCTCACCGGCTTGCCGCGCATCGGTTCGCCCACCGCGCGCAGGGCCGTGGCGAATTCATCGACTGAATGGTAGCTCGGCACATATTGCGCTTCGAAATGGATTTCCGCGACACGGCGGTAATTACCGGTGGTCAGCCCATAGAGTATTTCCGCCAGCCACGCCCGCGCGCGCCGGTCAATCCTGCCCATGATGCCAAAATCAATCGCCACGATGGTGCCATCTGCCCGCACGAACAGATTGCCCT
This sequence comes from Allopontixanthobacter confluentis, assembly GCF_009827615.1. GTDB lineage: Bacteria > Pseudomonadota > Alphaproteobacteria > Sphingomonadales > Sphingomonadaceae > Allopontixanthobacter > Allopontixanthobacter confluentis. Next base: position 850,524 of record NZ_WTYU01000002.1, on the reverse strand, counting down.
GATGCATGTCGGCATGGAAAAACCCGCCGCTGATGGCCTGCGTCAGAAACGCCAGCACCAGCCGCTGGGCCAATGCCGGCAGATCATGGCCTGCCGCAATCAGCGCTTCGCGATTGCTGATCTTGACCCCATCGACCCATTCCACGGTCATCACGCGCCCATTGGTGCGGTCCCAGTCGATGGTGGGGATTTCATAGCCTTCGACAGCTTTCATGCTGTCTGACAATTCACTGGCAGACGCAGCTTCGCGGCGCAGGTCCAGCTCGCGGTTGGTCCAGCGCTGGAAATTGGCAATCGTCAGGCGCGGGCGCAGGCGCCTGGCTTCGCCGCCCAGCGCCTCAAGATGGGCAGCCGCCCATTCATACGTCGCAATGTCGCGCTCGAACCGTTCACGAATGCCGGGGCGCAGCACCTTTACTGCCACCTCGACACCGTCAGTGGTTACCGCGCGGTGGACCTGCGCAATGGATGCAGCGCCCACCGGGTCTGGATCAATATAGGAATAAAGCGCGTCAATCGGTCTGCCAAAGCTGGCTTCGATGGCATTCTTTATCTGCTCGAAATCAACCGGCGGCAGGCTGTCCTGCAGGGACAGCAGATTACGCGCCGCTTCCTCGCCCACCAGGTCGGGCCGGGTGGCAAGTGATTGGCCCAGCTTGATCGCCGCAGGGCCAATATCGAAGAACGCCCCGGCATAGTCAGGCTGGCGGGGCTGGAAAGTGCCAAACCGCGCAATCCGCGCCAGCCGCTGGACTTGCGGCGGGGTATTGGGATCACGCTCGATCCCCCGCAGCGCGCCGTGTTTCGCCAATGTCCGGCCCCATTTCAGGAGCCGCCAGATATGGGTGGCAGGCCGGGTCACAGGGTCAGATTTTCCAGCCTGAATGGATGGCAACTGCCCCGCCCAGAATCGGCTCTACCCGCGTGCGGGCAAAGCCTGCAGCGCGAATCATGCTTTCGAATTCAGGCATCTTGGGGAATTTCCGAATCGATTCCGCCAGATAGCGATAGCTGTCCTCGTCATCGGCAATGATCTTGCCGATCTTGGGCATCAGCCGGTGCGAATAAAGATCGTACATTTCCTTGAAGCCCGGCCACTGCGTGGTCGAAAATTCGAGGCAGTAGAACCGCCCGCCATGCTTCAGCACGCGGTGGGCTTCTGCGAGAGCGCGGTCGATATGGGTCACGTTCCGGATGCCAAAGGCAATGGTGTAGGCATCGAAGGTGGCGGAAGAAAAGGTCAGTCCTTCCGCATTCTGGCGCGACCAGACAAGGCTGTCGATGCCGCGTTCCATCGCGCGTTCGATACCCACATCCAGCATTTCCTGGTTGATGTCAGACACCGTTACCTGGGCGCCCCTGGCTTCCATGCGAAAAGCAATGTCGCCCGTGCCGCCCGCCATATCCAGGATTATCTCGCCATGCTGCGGCTTCACCCGCCGCACGAAGCGGTCCTTCCACAAACGGTGCATGCCGCCTGACATGGCATCGTTCATGATGTCGTATTTTGCTGCCACATTGGAAAACACCTCACCCACCAGGGCGGTCTTTTCCTCCACGTCGACTTCTTTATAGCCGAAAGAAACCTTTTCACTCATGCGCGGCTCCCTAGCCGGAACGTGATGTGCCGTCTATTCGGACTTGCATGTGCAGACAGCGATGCCCGGATTATGCCATTGCGCAATTTATGACCCCGCAATTTGCAGGAAGCTGATGCCTGAACTGCCTGAAGTAGAAACAACGGTTCGCGGCCTCGCGCGGTTCCTCGACGGGCAACGCATTGTGCTCGCAGCAGTCAACCGCCCGGATATGCGCCGCCCGTTTCCGGTGGATCTGGTGCAAACGATGACGGGCGCGACGGTCACCGGCCTTGCTCGCCGCGCCAAATATGGGATCATCCATACCGACCGTGACCGCAGCCTCATTTTCCATCTGGGGATGAGCGGGCGCTGGCGAATCGATCCGGCAGATGACGACAAGCATGATCATTTCGTGATCGAAACCGCCAACAGCCGTTTCGCCCTGTGCGATCCGCGGCGATTCGGCTGGGTCGATCTGGCAGATACCGCCACGCTGGATAGCTGGCCTTCCTTTGCCGCGATGGGGCCAGAGCCACTGGGGCCGGATTTGACGGTAGATCATCTCAAAACCGCACTGCTGGGGCGCAAACAGGCGATCAAGCTGCTGCTGCTGGATCAGCGCATCGTGGCGGGCCTGGGCAATATATATGTCTGCGAAGCGCTGTTCCGGGCGCAAATACGCCCGACCAAGGCAGGCGGCAGAGTCAGCCGCGCGGCGCTCGCCCGGCTGGTGCCCGCCATTCGCAGCGTATTGCTGCAATCGATCGAAGATGGCGGCTCGACCTTGCGTGACTATGCGCGGCCTGATGGTGAACTGGGTTATTTCGCCACCCGATTCGATGTCTATGGCCGTGAGAATGAGGCCTGCAAGCGCGGCGATGGCGGCACGATAAAGCGTATTGTGCAGGGCGGAAGAAGCACCTGGTTCTGCCCGATATGCCAGAAATAGTGGCGGTTGGCGGCCTGATGCCTGCAAAAGATGGCCATGGAGGGGGATACTGGGTCCACACTGAGCCCAGACTGGGGCCATACTAAGGTTGCGGCCGCGCCAAACAAACATTGACGATTCGCAAGTGGCTGGTTAAGGGGCGCGCTTTCCGGCGGGAAACTGCCGCTTTTCGATTTTACAAATTCAAGAATTCCGGCCGCTTCCAAGGCGGCCCGACAAAGGACAGACATGGCCAACACGCCGCAAGCCCGTAAACGTATCCGCCGCAACGATCGCCGCGCCGAAATCAATGGCGCGCGCATGAGCCGCATTCGTAACTTCGTGAAGAAGGTCGAAGTGGCCATTGAAGGCGGCGACAAGACTGTTGCTCAGGACGCCCTGAAAGCTGCGCAGCCAGAACTGGCACGCGGTGTTGCCCGCGGCGTGATGCACAAGAACACAGCGTCGCGCAAATTGTCGCGCCTGTCGAAGCGGGTATCTGCGCTTTAAGCAGCGCATCGGCTGGTATTCGGCGCAACGCTTTGGGCGAATCGCGATTCGCCCCGGCATTTTGCCAAAGTATCGGCCCGAATCCAGCTTGTGAAATACGGGACTTTACCCGGATGAAATTGAATTAGGGTCGGTGCCAATGGCATCGGCCCTTTTTGTTTCATTGCGACTACACCGTCAGCCCTAAAGAATGGCTTTGATAAGCCTAGGATACCCCGCGATTCGCACTCTTTTAGAGGCCAGAAACGGGGGAATTCAGGGCTTTATACGGCGGCCTGCGGGCTTGACTTGAGTCAACAGCTTTATTTCGGATTTTTTACAGCTAATGCTCTTGCGTCACCGGCAAACCGGTTCATAACACAGTCCATGGCGCTGAACGGCCCATGGCGCGAAACTGGACAGTTCGTGCTTTTACATCACTGGTCGCTGGGGGGCAGCACGGGGAAAACCGTTTTCCGTGTTTGGCGAAGCCATGCCAGTCGCGGGTTTTAGGGGACGCCGGTGTCAAAACCGGCTGGTTGGGATCTGGATAGTCGATGGCAAGCAAAGATAGCGGTGCGGGCGCGGAAAAACGTAAGGGCAACGATAACACAATGGAAGATCTCGAAGCAGTAAACCTGGCGGCCGATTGGTCAGACATCAGCCAGGGCCTGCGCAAGGATCTAGGCCACCAGTTGCACAGCCAGTGGATCAAACCGATCCAGCTGGGCGGGTTCTGCAAGGATACCGGCACTCTCGATCTTTATCTGCCGACGGATTTCTCCGCCAATTGGGTGCAGGACCGGTTTGCGGACCGTTTGTCCCTCGCCTGGAAGATTGCCCGCAGCGAAGTCAGGAACGTGCGCATTCAGGTGCACCCCGGCCGCCGCAAACTTCCGGAAATGAGCCTTGGCGGCATTGGCAGCAATGTCATGTATCATGGCGGACGCAACCCGGCGAATGACGGCGATTCTTCCATGATCGCGGTGGCCGCCGGCACCATTGGCGAACAGGGCTTCACATCATCTGTCGGGCTTGACCCGTCACTGACCTTCGCAGCGTTTGTAACGGGTGAAAACAATGTTCTGGGCTGCAATGCAGCGCAGCGCATGGCCGCCACGGAAACCCCGCAGTTCAGCCCGCTCTACCTCAAGGCCGCAACCGGCCAGGGCAAGACGCATCTGCTGCACGCCATTGGCCATTCCTATCTGGCATCGCACCCGCGGGCCCGCATTTTCTACTGCAGTGCAGAACGGTTCATGGTGGAATTCGTCCAGGCGTTGAAACAGAACCAGATGATGGAATTCAAGGCCCGCCTGCGCAGTTTCGACCTGCTGCTGGTGGATGATATCCAGTTCATCATCGGCAAGGCTTCTGCACAGGAAGAACTGCTCTACACCATCGATGCGCTGCTGGCCGAAGGCAAGCGGCTGGTGTTCGCTGCGGACCGGGCACCACAGGCACTGGACGGGGTGGAACCACGCCTGCTGAGCCGCTTGTCGATGGGGCTGGTTGCCGATATCCAGCCTGCCGACATCGAATTGCGCCGCAAGATCCTCGAATCGAAGCTCACCCGCTTTGCTCCGCTGGAAGTGCCGGGCGATGTGATCGAATTTCTGGCCCGCACCATCACCCGCAATGTGCGCGAGTTGGTGGGCGGCCTCAACAAGCTGATTGCCTATGCCCAGCTGACCGGTCAGACCGTGTCGCTGCAACTGGCCGAAGAACAGCTGACCGATATTCTGTCAGCCAATCGCCGCCGGATCACGATTGACGAAATCCAGCGGACCGTATGCCAGTTCTACCGCATCGACCGTTCCGAAATGTCGAGCAAGCGCCGTGCGCGCGCCGTGGTCCGCCCGCGCCAGGTGGCGATGTATCTGTCGAAGGTGCTGACCCCGCGCAGCTATCCTGAAATCGGCCGCAAATTCGGCGGGCGTGACCATTCCACGGTCATCCACGCAGTGCGCCTGATCGAAGACCTGCGCACCCGCGATGCGGATATGGATGGCGATGTTCGCAGCCTGCTCAGGCAGCTGGAATCCTGACCAAACTGCGGTAAGGGTCCGATATGGCCCTTACCGCTGACCGTCTCGACAGATTTTCCCGTCACATCATCCTGCCCGAAGTGGGCGGTGCAGGCCAGGTTGCGCTGGGCGCAGCGCATATTGTCATCGTGGGTTTGGGCGGCATAGGTTCGCCCGCACTCCAATATCTGGCCGCCGCCGGCATTGGCCGCCTCACGCTGATTGACGATGATGTGGTCGATGCCAGCAATCTGCAACGCCAGACCATTTACACCGCCGCCGATACGGACCAGCCCAAGGGTGAACGCGCGCTGGCATGGCTGGACCGCTTTGATCCTGAAATTGCCGCCCATGTGATTGCCCGCCGGATCGATACCGCCAATGCGCCCGGTCTTTTGTCCGGCGCTGATCTGGTGCTGGACGGGACGGATAATTTTGCCACCCGCCTTGCGGTCTCCGATGCCTGCGTAGCCACGGAAACTCCGCTACTGAGTGCTGCTGTCGGGCGTTTTCAGGGGCAAGTGGGTGCCTTTGCCGGCCATCTGCCCGATCAGCCCTGCTACCGCTGTTATGTGGGCGATGCGTTTGATGCTGATGATTGCGACACTTGCGCCGAAGATGGCATGCTGGGCGCGATGGCGGGCTGGGTCGGCAGCTTTGCCGCCATGCAGGCCATCAGGCTGGTGCTGGATGGCAAGGCTGCCTTTGGCAATGCGCAATTTGGCCAGTTGCATCTGCTGGACGGGATGAAGCCTGCGATGCGCAGTTTCACCATTACGAAAGACCCTGCCTGCAAGGGCTGTGCGGCCAGTTAGAAGCTGGCGCCATCAATCTGTCGGCGCGGCAGATGCGCCCACAGGGATGGATCAAACATCCGCAAATTTACTGCCATCCGGTCATAGGACGGGTCCTGCGGCGCGGTCCAATGGGTGTTCATGCCGCAGGTTCCGCAATGCCAGTTGGTCAGCATGCAATCGCCCTGAATATAGCCTGTGGCCTCGCCGGTCACCGTCACCACCTCGGGTAAACAATGATGCCAGAATGCGCCTGACCGGCGGCACAGGCTGCAGTTGCATTCGGCACCGTCAACGGGTGTTTCGCGCAGTTCAAGCCGGATCGCGCCGCAATGGCAGCTGCCCTGATGCCGTGTCATGCCAGAAGTTCCTCTACCCATTGCGGCACGATGTGGGATGCTGGCCCATAGCGTGCCTCGGTAAACCAGCGCGAACCCTGGCTCGGCTCAAGGTTCAATTCCAGCGTTCGCGCGCCCAGCTCGCGTGCATCTTGCACAAATCCCGCCGCGGGATAGACAGCGCCTGATGTGCCGATGGAAACAAACAGATCCGCCTGCCGCAAGGCGCCGTAAATCTCGTCCATCCGGTAGGGCATTTCGCCGAACCACACGACATCGGGCCGCAACGCGGCAACGCCGCATTCCGGGCAGGCCGGCCGGTCGATCAAGGGCCCGCGCCATGTGCTGCGCGTATCGCACATGGTGCACCACGCATTCAGATGCTGCCCGTGCATATGCAGCACGCGGTTTGCGCCAGCGCGTTCATGCAGATCGTCCACATTCTGCGTCACGATCAGCAGATTGCCGCCGGTTCTGTCGCTCCATTCCCGGTCCAGCCGCGCCAGCGCCTCGTGGGCGGGATTGGGCTGTTTGGTCTGGATCGATTCGCGGCGCATGTCGTAAAAGCGCAGCACCAGATCGGGATCGCGCGCAAAACCTTCCGGCGTGGCGACATCCTCGACCCTGTGCTGCTCCCACAATCCGCCTTCGGAACGGAACGTATCAATCCCGCTTTCGGCGCTGATGCCTGCGCCAGTCAGGATCACGATGTTGCGAATATTTTCCATGTCGCGCATGAAGCACGCCAGCATCAGGGGGCGCAATGTCTAGAATAGCAATTATCGGCAGCGAAGGGCGAATGGGGCATGCGCTGCGGCAGGCGATTGCCGATGCCGGCCATGATTATGCCGGCGGCATCGACCAGGGCGGCGATGTTACGGCGCTGGCCGCACAATGCGATGTGCTGGTGGATTTTTCCGCGCCAGCCGCATTGCAGGCCAATCTGGATGCGGCCACCGCTGCCGGTGTGCCGCTGGTGGTCGGCACCACGGGGCTGGAGGCCAACCACCATGGCGCGATTGATGCAGCAGCAAGAGGCGCTGCCATACTGCAGACCGGCAATACGTCCCTTGGCGTAACCTTGCTGGCCCATCTCGTGCGCGAGGCAGCGCAGCGCCTGGGGGATGACTGGGATATCGAGATTGTTGAAATGCACCACCGGATGAAAGTGGACGCACCATCAGGCACCGCCCTGCTGCTGGGCGAAGCAGCCGCCGCCGGGCGCGGCATTGACCTTGCCGCGCATAGTGAACGCGGGCGTGATGGCCACACGGGCGCGCGCGAGACCGGCGCAATCGGCTTTGCAGCCTTGCGCGGCGGCACGGTAGCAGGCGACCACTCTGTTATCCTGGCAGGCGACGAGGAGCGCATTACCCTGTCGCATAGCGCGGAAAACCGGATGATCTTTGCCCGCGGCGCGGTGAAGGCGGCACAATGGATGATCGGCAAGCCTGCGGGCCGATACACCATGAGCGATGTGCTGGGGCTGTGACCTTGCGGCCATGACCAGAGACCAGATTTTCGAATTTTTCCGCCGACTGGCCGAAGACAATCCAGAGCCTGTAACCGAGCTGGAATATGGCAATACATTCCAGCTGGTGGTGGCCGTGGCCTTGTCAGCGCAAGCCACCGATGTGGGCGTGAACAAGGCGACGCGCCGCCTGTTTGCCGAGGTAACCACGCCGCAGCAGATGGTGGACCTTGGCGAGGAAGGCCTGAAGCAGCATATCAAGACCATCGGCCTGTTCAATTCCAAGGCGAAGAACGTCATCGCCCTGTCGCACATGCTGATTGCCGATTTTGGCGGGGAAGTGCCGCGAGACCGCGACGCCCTGACGCTGCTGCCCGGTGTCGGGCGCAAAACCGCCAATGTGGTGATGAACTGCGCTTTCGGCATGGAGACATTCGCCGTCGACACCCATGTTTTTCGGGTGGGCAACCGCACCGGCCTTGCCAAGGGCAAAACGCCGGAACAGGTGGAAGCCAAGCTGGAAAAGCGCGTGCCGCAGCCCTTCCGGCGCGATGCCCATCACTGGCTGATCCTGCATGGCCGCTATGTGTGCAAGGCGCGCTCGCCGGAATGCTGGCGCTGCCCGGTGGTGGACCTGTGTTCGTTCCGCAAGAAGGTGATGCAGCCGGCCCGACCCTGAGGTAACTACGTATACAAGCGCCGCTTCGGGCGCTGATATGCCGCCGGTTGACTGGGAGAATGCCATGCGCTTGAAACATACCGTTCTACTGTTGCCAGCCCTTGCGCTGGCCGCTTGCTCACCCCCGGCAGACAGGGCCGAATTTGTCAGCAAGGCACCTGCGGCAAAAATCGTGGGCGAGCCTGTAAGCTGCATCACCACTTCCACAATCCGCGACACCAAGGTCCATGATGACCGCACGATAGACTTTATCACCACCGGCAGCCGCATTTACCGCAATACCTTGCCCGGCACTTGTCCGCGCCTCGGGTTCGAGGAAGGGTTTACCTACACCGTCCACACTTCGCGCCTGTGCGATACCGATATCATCTATGTGCTTGACCGCACGGCCGGCGACCTGCGGCGCGGGGCAGGCTGCGGCCTCGGCAAATTCGTGCCGGTCGAATATGCAGAAGGCAGCGCGTTACAGGGCAGCTAGCGCCGGCCGCGCTGACGCCCCTCGCTATACGTCGTCCGCGCTGATCATTTCCTCGCGGTCAATCTCGTTGGTCATGGATGCCACGGCCACGGTGATGGCCGCATCGCCCGACACATTGGTGACAGTGCGCATCATATCCATGATCCGGTCAACGCCTGCCACAAGGGCAATGGTTTCCAGCGGCACGCCCACTGCGCCAAACACCAGCGCCATCATGATCAGACCGGCGCCGGGGATACCAGCAGCGCCGATGGCGCCGGCGGTGGCGAGGATGGAGATCATGAAATAATCACCCCAGCTTAAATCCACCCCGAAAATCTGCGCGCCGAACAATGTGGCAAGGCCCAGATACATGGCCGTGCCGTTCATGTTCACTGTCGCGCCCAGGGACACGATGAAGCTCGACACGCTGGATGACACGCCCAGATTGCGCTGGGTGCAGCGCAAGGTGACGGGCAAGGTCGCATTGGAAGAAGCGGTGGAATAGGCGACTGCCATCGCATCCACGATGCCGCGGAAGAAATCCACCACCGGCAATTTCGCCAGCAGCTTGATGATGGCGGAATACATCACGAAAATGATCAGCAGGCAGCCAAGGTAATTGAGGCCCACCAGCTTGGCCAGCGCCAGCAGCGCGTCTGTGCCCTGCGTGCCGGCTACCCACGCCATCAGCGCGAACACGCCAAACGGCGTCAGTTCCATCACCACGGCGGTAACTTTCTGCATCACGATGGAACCGGAATCGAAGATTTTGGCGACGGGTTCGCCTTCCTTGCCGGACATCAGAATGCCGATGCCGACCAGCAGGGCAAATACGATCAGCGGCAGGACATTGACGTCCGCCATAACCTGAACCGGGCTTTGCGGAACGATCGACAGCAGCATATCCCGCCACCCTGTCTGGGCAGGCTCCGGGATTGGCCCACGCTCGATCGCGGAAACATCAAGCCCCACACCCGGGGTCAGCAAGGTGCCCAGCGCAAGGCCCAGCCACACGGCAATCTGGCCGGTGACCAGAAACAGCAAGGCAGCCCTGCCGCCCACAGCGCCCAGTTTGCGCAAATCGCCAATCGCCGCGACACCTGACACCAGCGAGAAGAAAATGAGCGGCACGACCAGCATCTTGATAAAGGCGATGAAAATATCGCCAATGATCTTGATGCTCTGCGCTTCCGGTCCCCACAAAAGGCCTGTCACGATGCCCAGCGCCAGTGCAGCGATGACCCGCTGCCACAGTGGAATTGCGAACCAGAAACGACCCATAATGTGACCCCTTCGCAGACCGGCGCCTGGCGCCTTGCGTATTGTGCATGTTCTTGGCGCGCCTTGTGCCTGCCTATGCAAGGCGCGGCAAGTGGGCGGCGCTATTCGCCGGTAATTTCCAGCGCGGCACGGGCAATGCGGGCATAAATGCGGCTGAGCGCAGCAAGGTCGGCCATGGCGACAGCTTCGTCACGCTTGTGCATGGTGGCATTGACCAGACCGAATTCGATCACCGGGCACAAATCCCGCAGGAACCGCGCATCAGATGTGCCGCCCGTGGTCGATGCTTCGGGCGCAATGCCGGTTTCGGCTTCCACTGCATCGCAAATCATCTGCGAAAAGGCGCCCGGCGGGGTCAGAAACGGTTCGCCCGAAACAATCGGCAGTGCGGTCCCGCCATGCTGCTGCGCAATTTGGGCCACCATTTCCGACAGTGACGCGCCGCTATGCCTATCGTTGAAACGGATGGAAATGCGCGCGGTGGCTTTGGCGGGAATGACATTATGGGCATGGTTGCCCACTTCCATTTCCGTAATTTCAAGATTGGATGGCTGGAACCAGTCAGTGCCTTCATCCAGCACCAGCGCATCAAGTTGCGCCAGCATGGCCACCATTTTGGGGATCGGGTTATCCGCCAGATGCGGATAGGCGACATGCCCCTGCACCCCTTCCACTTCCAGCCAGATATTGACCGATCCGCGCCGGCCAATCTTCATCATGTCGCCCAGCCGGTTTACCGAAGTCGGCTCCCCCACCAGGCACAGATCCGGCACATCGCCGCGTTCCCGGATAAGGTCGATCAGCGCGCGCGTGCCGTAGATGGCAGGGCCTTCCTCATCGCCGGTAATGATGAAACTGATGGTCCCTGCATCCGCCGGAACATCGGCCACGCCTGCGACCATGGCGGCGATGGCCCCTTTCATATCCACCGCGCCGCGCCCGTAGAGCAGATCGCCCCTGCGCTCTGGTTCAAAGGGCGCGCTGGCCCAGCCCTGCCCCGGCGGCACCACATCCAGATGGCCGGCAAAGGCAAGGTGGCGCGATCCGTGCGGGCCGCGGCGGATGGCAAACAGGTTTTCTACCGGCCCATCGGGCGCTTCGCCCTTGATGAAACGGTGCACTTCGAAACCCAGCGGTTCCAGCATGGCTTCCATCACGGCGAAAACCTCGCCGGTTGCAGGAGTGACGCTTTCGGCTGCAATCAGCTTTTCAGCGAGCGAAACGGCAAGGCTGTTGTCGGTCATTTGGCCTGTTACCGGGCTGATGAAGCGGGCGCCAGCGGCCCGGGTGCAAAGGCTTCGTCCAGCATCCGCGCCATGCGCAATCCTGCCTGCACGATGCGTTTTTGCGATACCGGGATGGCGGCTTCGATGTCGGCCTGCGTCAGCGCGGCATTCTCGGGCAAGTCGCCATCGCAGACGTTTTGTTCAAACGCGCCGGGATAGACCACATCGCGCGCCAGCTGCCAGCTTTCCCGGCCCCATTCCGCCGCGTCCCCGCCAGCCAGTTCGGCCCGCTCTGCCGCAGAATAGGCGCGCACCAGCGGCGGCTGTGCGGAAGTGATCGCCCGTTCAGCCAGCGTACTGTCCCAGATGCCATGCAAATTGAGGCCCGGCACATCGCCATAGGATGTCACGCGGTCATTGCCGCCCTTGTCATCCTTGTCACCGGAATGCAGCGGCATATGCACATCGCCAATGAAATGCACCAGGAACGCCATGGCTTCCAGCCGCACATTGGCAGGCAGCGTTTCGTCAGCCAGAATGCGCTGGTTGCGCTCTATCTGGCCCAGCACGCAATTGCCCCCGCTGCAATTGCTGCGCGCATTATACGCCTCGCAAATGGGCGCGGTGCGGTAATGCCATGCCGCGGTATAGCCCCAGCGCCAGTAATCGCGGCGCACGCAGTCAGGCCAGACAGCGGCATCTTCCAGATCGCGGATGCGGCATTCCGGCGTGCCAAGCTGCGCATCATAGGCAATCAGCCGCGCAATGGCTGCGCGGGTGGATGGCTGAACATTGGCCAGCGCAATGTCAGCTGTGGTGCGGTGGCCATAACCGCCCCACGCCATGGCAGGCACCGGCGCCAGCGTGGCCAGCACCATCGCCATGCCGGCAATCAGCCCTGCGGCACAGCTTCGTATTGTTCCAAGACCCATTGTTCATCCTCTGCTGCAGCAATCCATTGCTGCATCCATTCATGTTCCCACACAGCCTGCATATAGGCTTCTGCAAATCCCGGCACGCCAATGCCATAGGTGATAAAACGGCTGACCACCGGCGCAAAGAAAATGTCCGCCGCGCCAAAAGTGCCGAACAGGAACGGGCCGCCCTGCCCGAAGCGCGCCCGCGCTTCTGCCCACAATTGCAGGATGCGCACGATGTCGACCTTGCAATCGTCCGAAATGCGGGCGTTGTCATAGGTGGTGCGCACATTCATCGGGCATTCGCGGCGCAAGGCCTGAAACGAACTGTGCATTTCAGCCACCATGGACCGCGCCATGCCGCGTGCCGCATCATCCTTGGGCCAGAACCGTTCGCGGCCCACCTTGTCGCCCAGATATTCCATGATGGCGAGGCTGTCCCAGACAACGGTTTCCCCGTCCCACAGGATCGGCACCTTGCCCGCTGGCATGATTTCGCCCGACTGGCGCTTGGCCGCTTCCCATTCCTCACCGCCGATGTTGACGATCAGTTCTTCGAACGAAAGGCCGGATTGCTTGATCGCCAGCCAGCCGCGCAAGGACCAGCTCGAATAGTTCTTGTTGCCGACAATCAGCTTCATAAAAACGCCTCGTTACCCACCGAGCCGCCGCGATAGGCGTTCATCCTTTCCCTGTCGACACTGAACGACAGGCCGCAATGAAGCTCTTCCGGTTTCGAATGGCCTGAAATATGGAGGTCACATGACATTACGCCCTTTCCATCTTGCCTTTCCGGTCCATGATCTGGCGCAAGCGCGCCGCTTCTATGGTGAATTTCTCGGCTGCGACGAAGGCCGCAGCGCCGACCAGTGGATCGATTTCAATTTTTATGGGCACCAGATCGTGACTCATCTGGTGCCGGATATGGCCAGCCGCGATGCAGGGGCAAACCCGGTTGATGGCCATGGTGTGCCAGTGCCGCATTTTGGCGTGGTGCTGGAAATGGCCGACTGGCAGGCCCTGGCAGACAGGCTGAAAGCGGCAGGCGTCACTTTCGAGATTGAGCCGACCATCAGGTTCAAGGGCCAGCCCGGCGAACAGGCCACCATGTTTTTCCGTGATCCATCCGGCAATGCGATCGAAATGAAAGCCTTTGCCAGTCTGGCGAGCCTGTTCGCACGCTGAAACGCGCCCCTTCCCCCTTTCCGGCAAGCCTGTATGGTCGGGCCAGACAGACCAAACGAGAGGGCAGCAATGGAATATGATGACGTGGTTCTGGGCCGGCGGAGCATCCGCGGATACAAGCCTGACCCTGTGCCCAGGGCACTGATCGAAGAAGTGCTGCAGATTGCCATGCGTGCGCCATCTTCGATGAATACGCAGCCGTGGAATTTCTACATCATCACAGGGGAACCGCTGGACCGCATCCGGCAGGGCAATACCGAACGGATGGTGGCAGGCGTTCCCCAATCACGTGAATTCCGCACCGGGGAAGCCTTCGCTGGCCACCACCGCGACCGCCAGATCGGGGTGGCGAAACAATTGTTCAGCGCCATGGGTATCGAACGTGATGACAAGGAAATGCGGCAGGACTGGGTGCTGCGCGGTTTCCGCCAGTTCGATGCGCCAGTCTGCGTTATTGTCACCTATGACAAGGAACTGGCGAGCAGCGACGACACCGCCTTTGATTGCGGCGCGGTGGCCACGGCACTGGTCAATGCCGCATGGTCACGCGGGCTGGGCACGGTCATCAACAGCCAGGGCATCATGCAATCACCCGTGGTGCGCGAACACGCCGGAATTGCCGATAATCAGGTGATCATGAAAAGCATCGCGCTGGGCTGGCCGGATGAAACATTCCCCGCCAACGCGGTTGTTTCGGAACGCCGGGACGTGGCAGACGCCGCCGTTTTCGTCGGGTTCTAACGCGCCAGATCGAGGTCTGCGTCTGCGCAGGCGCGCCTGGCACACCGCTGGCAGGCCTCGATTTTCCTTATCCGGCCTGTTTGCGGCCTTCAGTTCCGGCGCTTGTTCCGGTGCTTATTTCCGGCGTCGCTTTTTGCGGGCGGCATAGCGCGCGTCACGGGCGGCTTTCTTTTCTTCTTCGGTCAAGGCAGCAGGCTTGTTGGCTTCCGCTTCTACCTTGGCGGCTTCTGCGGCGGCTTTTTCTGCTTCGGCGGCAGCTTTTTCAGCTTCACGGTCCGCCTTGGCCTGTTCGCGTGCGGCCTGTTTTTCAGCGCGGGCTGCGGCTTCTGCTTCTTCGCGGGCAACGCGCGCAGCTTTACGCTCCGCCAGCTCTGCTTCGGTCAGTTTGGGCCGGGCTTTCAGTTTTTTGAGCGCAGCCTGCTTGGCCTTTTCGGCCATGGCAACGCGTTCCTGAAAGCTGGGTTGAGTAAAGGGAGGCATTAAATCACGTGTCCTTGAGTTTCAGTGTTCATCAGCTGCAAAATCTTGCAGTCAGCGTGTCAGACGCCGGCATCCAGCAAGACGGCTGCACGCAGTTCGGGAATGCCCATTCCTTTTTCCGCACTGGTTACGTGCAGTTCGGGAAAGGCTGCGGGGTGCTTGCGCGCTTCTTCAACGGTCTGGGCGACCACTTTTTCCAGCTCGCTCGCCTTGATCTTGTCGGCCTTGGTCAAAACCACGCGGTAACCCACGGCGGCTTCATCCAGCATGGTCATCATTTCGCGGTCCACATCCTTGATGCCGTGGCGCGAATCCACCAGCACCAGATTGCGGTGCAGCACTTGCCGGCCGCGCAGGTAACTCTTGACCAGTTTCTTCCATTTGTCGACCACGGCCGGCGGGGCCTTGGCAAACCCATAGCCAGGCATATCGACCAGCCTGAACAGCGTCGGGTCACCCACTTCAAAGAAATT
The DNA here is from genome assembly GCF_009827615.1 of Allopontixanthobacter confluentis. Taxonomy (GTDB): domain Bacteria; phylum Pseudomonadota; class Alphaproteobacteria; order Sphingomonadales; family Sphingomonadaceae; genus Allopontixanthobacter; species Allopontixanthobacter confluentis. Next base: position 835,455 of record NZ_WTYU01000002.1, on the reverse strand, counting down.
GAGTTCCTGCGTGCGCCCCGGCGTGACCGATGCCCGCGCGATGGACCGGCGGCCCGTCAACGCATTCAGCAGGGATGATTTGCCCACGTTGGACCGCCCGCAAAAGGCGATTTCGGGCACGGTCGGTTCCGGCAGGAATTTCAGCTGCGGCGCGGACAGCAGGAAATCCACCCGCCCGGAAAACAGCTTGGCTGCCCGCCGCGCGCGCAGTTCCGCTTCCCTGTCCAGCGCGGCCTGGGTTTCTGGATCGTTCACGGTTTTTTCTTGCCCCCCCGCGTTGCCACAAGCGCGGCATCTTCCTTGTCCTTGTTCGCCTGCGCCCGCAATTGCGGATGCTTGGAATACAGATAGCTCTGCTGCGCCAGTGTCAGGATGTTGGAGGTTACCCAGTACACCAGTAGGCCAGCGGCAAACGGCGCCATCACGAACATCAGGATCCACGGCATGATGTTGAAGATCTGCTGCTGCATAGGGTCCATCGCCGTGGGGTTCAGCTTGAACGTCATCCACATGGTGATGCCCAGCAATACTGCCAGCACGCCAATGCCAAGGAAGGCCGGCGGGGTGAAGGGCAGCAGGCCGAACAGATTGAGGATCATGGCCGGGTCGGGCGCGGACAAATCCTTGATCCACAGGATGAACGGCTGGTGCCGCATTTCGATCGACAGGATCAGCACCTTATACAAAGCGAAGAACACCGGAATCTGCAACAGCAGTGGCAGACAGCCAGCCAGCGGATTGACGCCTTCGGTCTTGTACAGCGCCATGATTTCCTGCTGCTGCTTCTGCTTGTCGTCCTTGTAGCGTTCCTGCAGCGCCTTCATCTTTGGCTGGATGGCCTTCATCGAAGCCATCGACTTGAATTGCTTCTGGGCGATGGGGAACATCGCGCCGCGGATGATGACAGTCAGCAGGATGATGGCGAGGCCGAAATTGCCGACCAGCCCGAACAGACTGCTGAGCAGCCAGAAAATCGGCTTTTCAAACCAGCGGAACCAGCCCCAGTCGATCGCAAAACCGAATTTGGTAATGCCGGCATCCTGATAGCCATCAAGGACATCGCTTTCCTTGGCCCCGGCAAACAGGCGGGTTGAACGGCTGAACACCTTGCCAGCCGGCACGGTGACAGGCTGATAAATGACATCGGCCCGGAAAATATTGTTGCCCAGCGAGCGGAAATCCGCTGCCGGATTGGACCCGTCCTGCGGGATAAGCGCGGACAGCCAGTAAATGTCGGTAAAGCCGATCCAGCCGGTGCGGCCTTCCGGCGTGACTTTGCCGGTTTCGGCCAGATCGTCATAATCGGTGCCGAAATCCACCGAATCGCCAAAAGCACCGATCGGGCCTGACTGCACGTTCCACGTATCGGCGCTGGCCGTGGCGCTGGTGCGATTGACGGTGGCAAAGGGCCGCACGACGACAGGGCCGGCGCCCGTGTTGCTGACCGATTGATCAGCAGTGATCATATATTGCGCGTCAATCGACAGCTTGATGCGGAACAATTGCCCCTGCCCATTGTCCCATGACAGGGTTACAGGCTTCGCTTGCGTCAGCACGGTGCCATCTGCCTGCCACAGCGTGGTCGCATCAGGCACGGCAACGCCTTCACCCACCCAGCCAAACTGCGCAAATTGCTGTGCGGGTGTGCCCTGGGGGGAGAACAGGCGCACAGGGCCGCTGTCCTTGTCCACCGCCTGGCGATGGGTTTTGAGCGTGATATCATCGATGCGCGCGCCAACCAGATTGATGGAACCGGCGATTTCAGGGGCATCGATCCTGACGCGGCTTGGCGAAGCCAGCGACGTTACCAGATCTTTCTTCTCTTCGGCGATGGCAACAGGGTCTGTCAGGCCACCTTCACGCGTGCGCGTTGGCGCTGCGCCGCCATCTGCTCCGGTGCCCACTTGGTCATTCGGGATGGCCGCGCCTTCGACCCGCGCCGCAGGTGCAGGCTCTGGATAGAAGTACCGGGTGCCCGCATCCCACCCCAGAAGAAGCAAGCCGCATAATACGACGGCGAGCAGAAGATTGCGCTGATTATCCAAGGCGGGATCCCGTTAGTCTGAAAGGTTACTGAAAAAACATCTTAAGTCAGGGTCGAATCCGGTCAGGGCACAGGATCGTGCCCGTGCCCGCCGAAGGGTTGGCAGCGCAATATACGCTTAAACGCCAACCATCCACCCTTGATCGCGCCATACTTGGTCAGCGCCTGAATGGCATATTCCGAACAGGACGGGGCAAAGCGGCACGATGGCGGCAAAATACGCGACGGACCCAGTTGCCAGCCCCGCGCGATGAGGATCATTATCTGCTTCACTTGGCCCGTCCTGACGATGGCTGTCCTGCCGAGCCTTGCCCTGACGAGCCTTGCCCTGACGACCTTTGGCCAGCCGAACCTTGCCCTCCCGAACGCTGGCCCGGCTTTGGCTTGCCGCGATGGCGCCCGCTTCTGCTGCGCGGCGGATCACCCTGCCCCAGCGCTGCTTTTTCCAGCGCCCGCGCAAGCTCGCGATGCAGGTCGCCAAAGTCCCGCTCGACCCCGCCTTCGCGGCCGATCAGCACAAGATCATGATCGGCCAGACCGCGTGCGGGCAGGGCATCGCGCAGCAATGCGCGGAACCGCCGCTTCATCCGGTTGCGGACAACCGCATTGCCGATCTTCTTGGTCACCGTGATGCCGTAGCGCGTGCCCTTCCCGTCATTGGGATGGGCCAACAGAACAAAACCGCGCCGTGCCACCCTGAGCCCGCGATTCGCAGCCAGAAAATCGGCCCGGCGGGTCAGTATGATCGGTGTGTCCGGCGGCATGGCCCTATATCCCTAGAGGAAAATGCGTGCGCCGGAAATGCAAACCGGCCCGCGCCCCATGCCAATACCCGCGCCACAGAATAGAGCAGGGTCTTGGTAGGGGGAGCGGGCCGGAAATGCGCGCAAAGGCTGAAAATTCAGCCCCTCAGCAGCGCAAAATCAGGCGCTGAGTTTCTTGCGGCCACGTGCACGACGTGCGCGCAGGATCTTGCGACCGCCAACAGTTGCCTTGCGGGCGAAGAAACCGTGGCGACGTGCGCGCACGAGATTGCTGGGCTGAAAAGTCCGCTTCATGATAACCTCAAGTACAAATAAAAAGGGCCGCCCTCTATCGGGAGGCCGTCAATTGAACGGCGCGCTTAGGGCGTGGCAAAGCCCGAGTCAAGATAAGCAATCACGCGTCCGCTATCGGCATTGGCCTGCCGGGCATCAGTGCGATCTGCTTTTACGCCTTGGGTCCAGCGGCGCATAGCCTGCGCATCCAGCCACAAGGCGGCATCATTGGTAACAGAATTGGTCATATCATAAAAGGCGCGCGCCTGCGCTGCTTCCATGCCCATTTCGGCATAATAATCCAAATATGTCCGGTTTTGCGGCGAATCAGGCGCGAAGTGGTGGGGCTGGCGACCATGATCATCCAGCCACGCATGCACCGCGAATTCCGCCCCGTCGTCAATCTGCCTGCTTGCGCCTGACAGGAACAATTCCACCGCCCCGGAACGAACCGAGCCACCTGCCGGAACATGCGTGGCGATATTGGCTGCGCGAATCATCCGGCCCAGCCGCATATTGGCGCGGTCATCATCTGTGCCGGGGCATTCCACCATCTCGATTGTGGCAAGGCCGGGAAAGGCTCGCAGCATTGCGGCAAACTGACGGGGGGTTGCAGCATCGGTAACCCCGACCATTTGCGCCCGCGCACCATCCAGCACGCGAAACGGACCATACACCGCGATGGCTTGCGGCGCGCTGGCATCAGCCCGTGGGATCAGCCGGTCTGCGCCTTCGTCCACCCGCACCCATTGGCCCGCGGCATCATCCCATTCCTCGACCCATGTCTGGACCGACAGCACTTGCGCCTGCATGGCCACAGGCGCGCCAAACAGCGTGACGATGGCGATGAAAAAGGCGATTGCGCTCCGCATCGGGCCAGTCTGCCCGCCTGCCGGTTTCCGCTTTCCTATCCTGAATGGTTGCTATTTGGTTGACGCTGCAATTTCAGCCACTTGGCGCTCGACTTCATGGCCATTTGCCGACACAAGCAGCCAAATTCAGCGGAATGCAAAGGGGGTATAGTGGTCGCACTGGTCCGGACGGTGGCCTATCTTGGGCTGGAAGCGCGCGCCGTGGAAGTGCAATGCCAGATCGCGCCCGGTCTGCCGCGCTTCAACATTGTTGGCCTGGCGGACAAGGCCGTCGGGGAAAGCCGCGAACGCGTGCAATCCGCCCTTGCGGCCATGGGCCTGTCGTTGCCGCCAAAACGCATCACCATCAATCTTTCGCCAGCGGACCTGCCCAAGGAAGGGTCGCATTACGATTTGCCCATTGCGCTGGCGCTGTTAGCGGCGATGGGCGTGACCGATGCCGAACAACTGGCCGATTGGGTCGCAGTGGGCGAACTGGCGCTGGACGGGCGCATCGTGGCATCACCCGGCGTGCTGCTGGCGGCCATTCATGCCAGCGAAGCGGAAGTCGGCCTTATCTGCCCTGCCACACAGGGCGCAGAAGCGCGCTGGGCGGCAGGCATTGCGATTTGCGCCGCGCCCGATCTGGTCAGCCTGCTCAACCATCTCAAGGGCAGCCAGACCCTGCCGCCGCCGCAACAGGGCGAAGTCGAGCAAAGCCCGCCCGGCCCTGACCTCAAGCAAGTAAAAGGGCAGGAAACGGCCAAACGCGCGCTGGAAATTGCGGCTGCTGGCGGTCATAATCTGCTGATGTCCGGCCCGCCGGGCGCTGGCAAAAGCCTGCTGGCCAGTTGCCTGTCCGGAATATTGCCCGATCTGACACCGGCAGAAGCGCTGGAAGTGTCCATGGTGCAATCTGTTGCGGGCCTGCTGGAAGGCGGGCGCATCAGCCGCGCACGGCCATTTCGCGCCCCCCATCATTCCGCCAGCATGGCCGCGCTTACCGGCGGCGGGCACAAGGTGAAGCCGGGCGAAGTCAGCCTGGCGCATCTGGGAGTTCTGTTTCTGGACGAATTGCCCGAATTCCAGCGGGCCGTCCTCGATTCGCTGCGGCAACCGCTGGAAACCGGCAAGGTGGATGTGGCGCGCGCCAATGCGCATGTTACCTTTCCGGCCCGTGTCCAGCTGATCGCGGCGATGAACCCGTGCCGTTGCGGCCATCTGGGCGATCCGGCGCTAGCCTGCAGCCGCGCCCCGCGCTGCGCGGCGGATTACCAGAGCAAGGTTTCAGGCCCGATGCTCGACCGGATTGATCTGCATGTGGAAGTCGATGCCGTCAGCGCGGCGGATCTTGCGTTGCCGCCCGCAGCAGAAGGCACCGCAGAAGTGGCCGCACGGGTGGCCGCGGCGCGTGCGATCCAGAGAAGCCGCGCGACTGAGACAGGCGCGCGCACCAATGCCGAACTGGCGGGCGAACATCTGGACCGGCACGCAACGCCTGACCAAGCGGGCCGCGCATTGTTGTTGCAGGCAGCAGAAGCCATGCGCCTGTCCGCACGCGGATACACCCGCATGCTGCGCGTGGCGCGCACCATCGCGGATCTGGCAGGCGCGGAGCAGATCGGGCGGATTCACATTGCCGAAGCGCTGTCCTACCGCAGGCAAGCGCCGCGAGCATGATGGCCCGCCGAGGTGCGAGGACCGGAAGGGGTTACGGTTAAATTCAAAGTCTCGCGCTGCGCCCCAAATCTGGCGGGCGAAGATGCAATGGCGGAGGTCAGCCGTTAGCGACCCGGGTCGGCGGCGCATCAGGATCATCAGCGAGTGTGCGGGCGAAACTTCCCGGCGCGCAAGCATCGCGGGATTCTTCCGCGACTGTGCCATCCGGCCTGATGCCAATCCTTTCACGCGCCTGTAGATTGAGATCCATATAGGTCAGAATCCGGCCATCATGGGCAAGAATGGACACAGGGCCAATCGGCAACCGGTCGCGTTCGTCCACCAGCACCGGGTTTTCGGTGATTTCCGAGCCATATTTCTGACCCCACTGGCGCAGCGCCAGCATTGCCGGCAGTAGATCCATGCCCTTTTCCGTCAGCCGATATTCAATCCGGCGCCGGTCATCCGGGCACGGGTCACGGCTGAGAATGCCATGATCGACCAGCTTGGCCAGCCTGCTGGACAGGATGTTCCGGGCGATTCCCAACTCGTTCAGAAATTCTTCGAAATGATGCAACCCGTTGAACGACGCACGCAGGATCATGAATGACCACCGTTCACCCATGGTTTCCAGCGCTTCAGGCAGCCCGCAGACTGTCAGCTCTTTAAGCGGCTCGCGTAATTCACCCATCAGAATCTCTCTCCGCCGTAGCGTCTAGCGCGTATTGGGCCTGTCACAAAAGCTAAAGTAAGTTTTCAGTTGCAACTTAAAATCTATTGGACTAGGTAGTGATTCGCAACTGGTTGTCAATTGAAACTGATTATGGCGGCCAGCGATGACCAGCGTTTCACGATCAAGGACCCGCATCATGACTATCCCCCAACACCGCATCCGCAATTTCAGTGCCATCGGCATGGCGCTGGCATGGACCAGCCTGACATTCGGCGCTGCGATCACCCCCACCCCGGCAGAAGCGCGCAGCAATGGCCCGTTTTATACTGTGGAACTGGCGGCCCCTGCAGCAGAAGCCCGCACCATTATCAGCGGCCAGGCATGGCAGTGCGATGGCGCTGTGTGCTTGGCTGGCAAGGGCACGTCGCGCCCACTCAACATCTGCAAGCGTGTCGTGCGCGAAATGGGCGCAGTCACCAGATTTTCGGCTGACGGCAAAGACCTCAGCGCAGAAGACATCGCCAGCTGCAACGGCAACTGACCCCTGTTCAAAATCCCCCCCGTCCTCTCCAGATAGGGTGGCACTTTCAGGCTTCCGGGCATCAACCCCGGGAGCCTGTTTTTTAGGCGATCAGCCCCCGCGCACGCAAATCCGTTTCCAGCACCGCGGCATTTTCGAAATGATGCACCTGCCAGCCTTCCCGCCGGGCAGCGGTGATATTTGCCAGATTATCGTCGATGAACAGCATCTGCGCGGGCGCATGGCCAAATCTGGCTTGTGCCAGTTGGAAAATGGCCGGATCAGGCTTAGCCAGCTTTTCTTTCCCCGACACCACAATATCCTGAAAATGGTCCAGCACCGGCTCCGTGGGGCGGAACATCTCCCAGAATTCGGCGCCGAAATTGGTGATGGCAAATAAGGGCTGGCCGGCTTCTGCCAGACCATCAATCAAGGCCGCCGTCCCTGCAACCGGCCCCGGAATGGTTTCCAGAAAACGCTCCGCATAGGCATCAATCAGAACGGCATAGTCAGGAAACTGCGCTTTACGTTCTGGCACCATGTCAGCCAGCGGCCTTCCGGCATCATGCTGGAAATGCCATTCTTCGGTCACGACGTTGGCGACAAACCAGTCAAGTTCCTGCTGGTCGGGAATGAGTTTTGCAAACAGGCAGCGCAGATCCCACTGCACAATCACCCGCCCCACATCAAACACCACGGCCTGCACGGCATCGGCAGGCAATTCGTCGTCATCCACATCGTTGTGAAGCAGAGCGGCGCTGCCCGCTTGCGGGGATGGTGTTGCAGATGTCATGCGCGCAGGTCCATGGTTGCCGGATCGCCAAGCTGGAAGCGCCTCCGGCCCGTTCCCCTTGATGACTGCCCTAACGGGTCATCATCATGGGGAACGGGCCGGCAAGGAGCGTTCGATATCAATAGGGCCAAATCATCGGGGCCAAATAACCGGGACCAGTTCAGCAGCCCCTTCAACAGCCCCGGCCCACTTCCACGAGCATGACCAGATCAAGCCCGAATCACTGCATGAAGCAGCCGTGGAAACCTTGGGGATTAGCCCTGGCGCGCCTTGAAACGACGGTTGGTCTTGTTGATGACATAGGTCCGGCCGCGGCGGCGAATAACGCGGCAATCGCGGTGGCGGTTTTTCAGCGACTTGAGGCTGTTGCGGATCTTCATGGTCGGTTTTTCCAAAAAAAGTGGCACCGGAGATGGCCCCCGATGCCTGAAATTCAAGCGGCGCAATTACGGGCAGGCACCGGCGAAGTCAACAGATTCGCATAGCAATATGCGGCCAGCGACCTGTGGTTGACCTTTGTATAGGATGCCAGACCTTAACCACGCCTGATTTCCTGCAATTTGCGCTCCCATTGCAGCGCATGGCCTATAATCACATCCAGATCAGCATGCTGCGGCTGCCATGGCAGCGTTGCATTGATTCGCGACGGGTCCGAAACCAGCGAACCCGGATCGCCGGCGCGGCGCGGCTGCATCTGGCGGTTCAGTTTCAGGTTGGTCACCCGGTCCACCGCATCCAGCACTTCCAGCACGGAAAAGCCGCGCCCATAGCCGCAATTCATCTGCAGCGATGTGTGCGGCGCCCGCACCAGTTCTTCCAGTGCCAGCACATGGGCAGCAGCAAGATCGGACACATGAATATAATCGCGCACGCCCGTGCCATCGGGCGTGTCGTAATCCGTACCGAAAACCGCCACGCTATCCCGTTTACCCAGCGCCGCTTCAACCGCCACCTTGATCAGGTGGGTGGCCCCGGCGGTGGACTGCCCGCTGCGCCCCTGCGGATCAGCGCCCGCGACGTTGAAGTAACGCAGCGCACAGAAATTCATCGGATAGACAGCGGCGGTATCGGCCAGCATTTGTTCCGTCATCAGTTTTGACCAGCCATAAGGGTTGATCGGCACTTGCGGGCAATCCTCGCTGACCGGGGAGGCAACCGGCATGCCATAGGTGGCGGCAGTGGAACTGAAGATGAAATGCGGCACACCGGCAGTGACCGCAGCTTCGATCAGCGCGCGGCTTTTCACGGTGTTGTTGTGATAATAGGCCAGCGGCTGTTCCACCGATTCGGGCACCACGATGGACCCGGCAAAATGCATCACTGCCCCTGCGCCATTGCCCATGCCCTGTTCTGCAAAAATGCGCGCCAGCAATGCGCCATCCTCGATATCGCCGTCATACACTGGCACCCCATCTGGAATGGCGAAGCGGAAACCGGTGCTGAAATTGTCGATCACTGCGACCGGCCAGCCAGCATCACGCAAGGCCAGCACGGCATGGCTGCCGATATATCCGGCCCCGCCGGTGACAAGAACAGGGGTCTTTGATGAAATTGTCATGGTTCGATTCGATAGCACCACAAGGCGGTTGGACGGTTAACAGCGCCTCCCGTTACGGGGCGCTGAACCCTCTCTGGCGCTTCATGCGTTGGTTGGCTAGGTGGGTTTGCATCGGGCGCGGCCTGAACGCTTGCCAGATAAAGGAACCATGCCCATGAATTTCCGCCATATCGGCACTTTTGCGCTTGCTGCCTTGGGCGGCCTGTCGGTGGCGGGCTGCGCCACTGGTGCTGCTGGCCCGGTTGAAGTGACCCGTTTCCATCAGCCTGAAACGCTCGCCCGTCTAGGCAATTCGACAATTTTCATCGATAGCGCGCCGGGGCTGGAAATGAGCAGCCTTGAACTCAGCCCCTACAAGGCCGCAGTCGCGCAGGAACTGGTCCGGCTGGGCTACCGCGAGGTGCCGCGCGCCGAGGCAGCGCAGATTGCCCAAGTGGATCTGGAACGCTTCACCCGCGACGCAGGGCCGCAGCGCAGCCCGGTCAGCGTGGGTGTCGGGGGCAGCACGGGCGGCTACCGTTCGGGCGTAGGGCTTGGTATCGGCATCAATCTGGGCGGTAACAAATCCCGCGAGGAAACAGGCACTGCCCTGGCCGTATCAATCCGCGATAGCGCCACTGGCGATGCCTTGTGGGAAGGGCGCGCGAATTTTTCGGTAAGCGCTGCTTCACCATTGGCCGCTACTGCCGCCAACGCTTCGATAATTGCGGACGCATTGTTCCGCGAATTTCCGGGAAATAATGGCGAGACCATCGAGATCACGCCGAAAAAATAAGGGTTGCCCAGTGAACGACATCCACGTGAACACCATCCACATCGACTGCGAATTCGACAGCGGCAATATTGAAGTCCTGTCGATCAGCGGCGCCAGCGCCAGGCTGGCCTTGCGCAAGGACCATATGTCGCAATTTGCGCAATGGTTTCATTTCCGCGTCAGCGGGGCATCGGGCCGCGAACTGGAATTGAAGATTACCGGCCTCAACCAGTCAGCCTATCCCGGCGGCTGGTCGGACTATGATGCCTGCGTGTCGGAAGACCGTGAATATTGGGGCCGCGCCAGATCCACCTTTGACAAGGACGAGGATGGCGGAACGCTGACCATCCGTTACGCCGGGGACAGCGATGTCGCATGGTTTGCCTATTTCGCGCCCTATTCGATGGAACGCCATCATGATCTGGTGTCCGAAGCCGCACTGAGTGAAGGCGTCTCCTATCGCCGCCTTGGCACCACGCTGGACGGGCAGCCGGTCGATTGCCTCGACATGGGTGAAGGCGAAACGCAGGTATGGCTCTATGCCCGCCAGCATCCGGGTGAAAGCATGGCCGAATGGTGGATGGAAGGCGCATTGGAATGCCTGACTGATCCGGCCGATCCTGTGGGCCGCACGCTGCGGCAGAAATGCACGCTGCATATCGTCCCCAATTGCAACCCCGATGGATCGCGCCGCGGCCATTTGCGGACCAATGCCGTGGGCACCAATCTCAACCGCGAATGGGACACCCCCACGGCGGAAAAATCCCCCGAAGTGCTGTGCATCCGCAACGCGATGGACAAAACCGGCGTCCATTTTGCCATGGATGTGCATGGTGACGAAGCAATCCCGGCAGTGTTCCTGGCAGGTTTTGAGGGCATTCCTTCGCTGGCCGACGGGCAGTTGGAAAAATACGAGAAATACCAGTCGATCCTCGACCGGCGCACTCCTGATTTCCAGATGAAGCTCGGCTATGGCAAAACCCCGGCGGGCACAGCCAATCTGTCCATGTCCACCACGCAGCTTGCCAGCCGGTTCGGCTGCTGTTCGATGACGCTGGAAATGCCGTTCAAGGATAATCACGAATTGCCCGATCCCGAGCAGGGATGGAGCCCGGAACGCAGCAAGTTGCTGGCCCGCGACTGTCTGGCAGCACTGGTCGAATGGCTGGACTAAAGCGGTTTAGCAGAACTGGAAATCTGGGCTGAACTGGAAATCTGGCTGGCAGGGCGCGGTGCCCTGCCGGTCAGTCGAGGTTGGCCGGGCCGAATGCCAAGGGCAGCAATTGGGACAGTTTCAGCCGTGTCACGTCCATATTGCCGACGCATAATACGTCCGGGTCGGTCCCGCCCAGTTGCGCCAGTTCGTTCAGCACCTGCCGGCATCTGCCACAGGGCGTGATGGGCGCATCCCCACCGCGATCGGATGGGCCGGTCACGGCCACTGCTTCCAGCCCGCCGCGAATGCCCTCTGCCATCGCCTTGGCCACGGCCACGGTTTCTGCACATAAAGCCATGCCATAGCTGGCATTTTCGATATTGGTGCCGGTTACCACGCGTCCGTCTGAAAACCGCAGTGCCGCACCCACGGCAAATTGCGAATAGGGCGCATAGGAATGCTGCGCTGCATTGCGCGCGGCTTTGATCAGGTCTTCATCAGTCACGGTTGCACCACCACCCAGCGGATTGGATCTTCGCTTGCTTCGCTACGCAATGCTTCGTTCGCGGTCCAGAGCAACCATGGCCGGCCCGCATAATCAGGGGCCAGCCGCGTGCGGGTCAGCCACAAATTGCGTTCCAACTGCCCCGCCAAGCCATAGCGGTCTTCAAACGCGGGATCGAGCTTGAGAATGGCAGCCTTGCCTGCATGATTTTCTATCTGGTTGATCAGCGTCATCAACTCGCTTTCCACCGCCGCATCGCTCACCCGTTTTGCGCAACTATCCGCCAGCCGGGTCAATTCGATCACGGGCGGCAGCAAGGTTGCATCGCGCGGGACCATTGTGACGAAATTGGCAGATTGGCCGTCAGCCATCACACAGGGGTCAAAGGAATGAACCGCGCCCACCTGCAGCCCGGCTTCGCGCGCGGCGGCAAAATTGCGGGTGAACCGGGCGTCCTGCCCGCCTGCACCATCGCTTGCGTCAAGATAAGCAAAGCTGCCGCCAATCGCGCGAATCGTGCGGAAATTAACCGCTCCGTCACGCGCGCCGGCCAATACGCCCTGGTCGCGGTAGATATCTTCAGGCGGCGTCCAGTGGTTCACATCCCACCACAACCATATGCCAGCCACCAGCGCCGCCAGCAGCGCAAGCCCTGCGATACGCAGCCGCCAGGGGTGCGATTTTTTCCGTTTCCTGCTCACACCCGTCAGCCTTTGATATGGAGGACGCAGATGAGCGTAAACAGCCGCCGTGCGGTGGCAAAATCGGTTTCTACCTTGCCGTCCAGCCGTTCCAGCAGCAATTCGGCGGCATTGTTGTGAACGCCGCGCCGCGCCATATCGATGGTTTCGATCTCGGCAGCGGTGGCTTTGCGAATCGCCTGGTAATAGCTTTCGCAGATGGCAAAATAATCGCGGATCGGACGGCGGAACCGCGCCAGTCCCAGTAACAGCGTTTCCAGCTCGTTATCCGCTTCATCGCAGATGGTCATGGCCAGCCGCCCGTCACGCACCGCCAGCGACAGGTGATACGGCCCGTCCCGCCCTTTTTCCGCCGCGCGTACAGGTTTGAAGGTATTTTCATCGATCAGATCGAAGATGGCCACGCGCCGCTCCTGCTCGACATCGGCATTGCGCCACAGGATCGTATCCTCGTCGAGCGCGATGTGCGAAATGCGCCAGGTTGATTTTTGGTCGGCCATAGATTGACCGCTTTCGCAGATGCGAAGGGGGTGCGGCAAGACTTTAAGAAACCATCCCCACTATCCACAGCCGACTGCGGCAATCGCGCACTTGCGTTTCGCCCCGCTTCGCGCGCAAAGCGTGGCCATGCCAGAACAAGACACCCTTTCGCGCGCCCATACTGAAACCCCAAAAATCCGCAGCCTGCCCGCAAATATCGAGGCGGAGGCCGCGTTTCTGGGCGCGGTTCTGATCGATAACCGGGTGCTGGAAGAACTGCCGTCACCGATTCGGCCCGAACATTTCTTCGAACCTGTCCATGCCCGCGTGTTTGAACGCATCCTCACCCTGATGGACCGGAGCGCGGTGGTGACGCCGGTAACGCTGAAGCCCTATTTCGAAACCGATGAAGCGTTGAAGGAACTGGGCGGCATTACCTATCTTGCCCGCCTGACTGCCGATGGACAGGGCCTGCTGGCACCGCGCGAACTGGCAGAACAGATTTATGACCTGGCGTTGCTGCGCGAACTGGTGACCGTGGGCCGCAATCTGGTGGAAGGCGCGCTGGACACATCGGAAGATGTCGCGCCCATGCTCCAGATCGAACAAGCCGAAGCATCCCTGTTCAAGGTGGCCGAGGGCGCCGCTGGCCAGAACGAAGCATCGACCTTCGGCATGGCCACGCACAAGGCGCTGGGCATGATCGAAATGGCGATCAATTCCGGCGGCAATATTTCGGGCAAGACCACCGGCCTTACTTCAATCAATGAAAAAATCGGCGGCTTGCACGATTCGGATCTGATCATCCTTGCCGGGCGCCCCGGCATGGGCAAGACATCGCTGGTCACCAACATCGCCTTCAATTGCGCCGACCGCTATCTGCGCGACAAGAATGACGGTATCGACGAATCCGTCGGCGCACCGGTGGCCTTTTTCAGCCTGGAAATGAGCGCGGACCAGTTGGCGACACGTATCCTTTCCGAACAGGCGGGCATTTCTTCAGAAGCGCTGCGCATGGGCAAGATCAGCCGCGACGATTTCCAGAAACTGTCCTTCGCCAGCCAGCGCCTTGCCGAACTGCCGCTGTTTATCGACGATACGCCGGCGCTGACCATTGCCGCCCTGCGGACCCGCGCACGGCGACTGAAGCGCAAGCATAATATCGGCCTGATCGTGGTTGATTACCTGCAATTGCTGCAAGGGTCAGGCCGCGCCAATGACAACCGCGTGAATGAAATTTCCGAAATCAGCCGCGGCCTGAAGACGCTGGCCAAGGAAATCGAAGTGCCGGTGATTGCGCTATCGCAGCTCAGCCGTGCCGTCGAACAGCGCGAGGACAAGACGCCGATGCTGTCCGATCTGCGCGAATCAGGCTCGATCGAGCAGGACGCCGACATGGTGTGGTTCGTTTACCGCGAGGATTATTACGTCGCGGCCAAGGAGCCCAAGCGGCCAGTAGAAACAGACGATCAGAAAGTGCACGAAGCCTATGCTGCGTGGATGGCGGAAATGGAACAGGTGTTCGGCCTGGCGGAACTGGTGGTGGCCAAACAGCGCCATGGTTCCACCGGCAAGGTGCGGATGAAGTTCGAAGCGCGGATCACCAAATTCTCTGACCTTGCAGACGATGACCGCCGCGCCGATTATGTCTGATGGGCGAGAGCCTTGCGCCTATAGGCCAAGGTTGAGCCGCCTGCTGACGGTATAATCCACCACTGCCACCAGAAACCAGCTGGCATTCCACCGCAGCCGGTTGCCGAGTGTCGAGCGCTTCTTGTGCAGTTCCCTCGTGATTTCCTCGCTGGCGGGAAGATATTGCGAGACAAATTCCCGCATCCGGTCGGCCAGCGCCGCATCTTCTATCCGCAGCATCAGTTCCAGATTGAGATAGAGGCTGCGCATATCGAAATTGGCACTTCCCACATAGACCGCATCATCCAGCACAATCAGCTTGGTGTGCAATTTGCAGGCCTGAAATTCGAACACGCGCGCACCGCGTTTCAACAGGAAGCGATAGAGCGAACGGGTGGCGCCGATGGTGGCATTATTGTCGGATTTTCCCGCCATCACCAGCCGGGTCTCACCCCGGGTGGCAATTGCCCCAATGCGCCGGGTGAGCCTGCGGGATGGCGAAAAATAGGCCATCATCATGTCCAGCCGGCTGCCCTGTTCCAGATCGCGCCCCACGCTGCGCGCCCAACTTGAAAGGCCGCGGGTCGGCCCGCCGATCAGCAAGCGCACCGGCCCATCCCCCGGCTGCCAGTCCTTCACCAGCCGCCGGATCGCGCGCCAGTTTGCCTTGGGATCGGCAGTCCATTGCGCCAGCCTGTCGAACCATTTGCCCAGATCATCTACCACAGAACCGCTGACGATCAGCCCCAGGTCATTCCAGCCATCGTCCTCGGGCGGGGCAAAATAGGAATCTTCCACATTGAAGCCGCCAATCATCGCGCTGGTGCCATCCACGATGACCATTTTCTGGTGGTTGCGGATAAGGTAGCGCTGCGTCCAGCGTGGGCTGAACGCGCAATAGGTGCCGCCAGCGTCAATCAGATCGCTGAAAAATTCCGCGGTCGCCGATGCGCCAAACCCGTCCACGATCAGCTCGACTTTCGCCCCGCGCCGCGCGGCGGCCACCAGCGCATCGCGCACGCTGGTGCCCGTGCCATCTTCGGAAAAGATGTAAAAACAGATCCGCACCGATTCGCGGGCGCTGGCAATTAGTTCCAGCAGCGCATCAAGCCGGTCCTTGCCAGCCGGATAAAAGGTCAACTCCTGTCCCTGGGCGCTGGCCGAAAATGGGGCAGGATCGCTATAAGTCACGCAATCAGGTGCCTGCTGGGCAGGTAAGGTAACTTCTGTCATGCCCCGTGCCTTAACCACCCCTGCCGCTACGCGCAAATCCTTGACTTTGGGCAAGCTGCAGAGTAATTGCGGCGCTTTCCTGTATTGTTAGAAATTGGAGTGCCCGATGGCGCGCGTTACCGTCGAAGATTGTGTCGACAAGGTTCCAAACCGTTTTGACCTTGTATTGCTTGCTGCGCAGCGTGCGCGCGAGATTTCAGGCGGCGCAGAACTGACCATCGACCGCGACCGGGACAAGAACCCCGTTGTCGCCTTGCGCGAAATTGCCGAACAGACGGTCAAGCCCAAACATCTGATGGAAAGCGTCGTCACCGGCCTGCAGAAAATCCTGCCTGATGATGAGGACGAAGCAGATGAAATCGGCTCGCTCAGCCAGTCGGCAGAAGCCCTGCGGATCACCGCATCTGCACCGACACGCTCCACGTCCATCGGCGCTGATTACGACGGCTGATCACGCTGCCAGATTGTGCTGTGCCATTGGGCAGGCAATATCGAACCGGAATTTGAAAAGGCCGCCTGTCACCGGGCGGCCTTTTTGCATTTGCAGCCGGAATTGCATGATCCCACTCGACCATCACAAATTGCCGCGATAAATACGCCCGCAAGGTGGGGCAGATGAGCGGAATTCCGGAAATGACGGGCGAAGTGGCGCAGGCCGGCGTGGCAACACAGGCCGGCGTAGCAGCGCAAACAGATACGGCAGCGCATGGCAGCACGGTTGCGGCTGATGGCCATACCGCAGAAGGCTGCTGCCTCAATTGCGGCACAGTGCTGGTGGGGACGCATTGCCACGCCTGCGGCCAGCGGGCCCATGTGCACCGCACACTGGGCGCTTTCCTGCATGATCTGGTGCATGGGGTGCTGCATTTTGAAGGCAAGTTCTGGCGCACGCTGCCGCTGCTCGCATGGCAACCCGGCAGGCTGACGCGCGAATATATAGACGGAAAACGCGCCAGCTATATCTCGCCCATCGCATTGTTTCTGTTTACGGTCTTCGTCAGTTTTGCCCTGTTCAATGCCGCCGGCGGTTTTGGCGAGGGCGACATGAGCCTGGTCAATGACGCATCGCAGCAAGTCGAAGAGGGCGGCACCAGTCTGGACATTTCGCAGACAGTGGATGGCGCCATTGCCGACACACGCAGGAAAATCGCGGCCAGCAAAGCGGCAGGCCGCAGTACCGCCAGCCTCGAGGAAGACTTGGCGCAACTGATCGAATCGCGCGATTTCATGCTGGCCGCGCAACCGTCTGTAGAAAACGGCACAAGCGGCGATGCTTCTGCAGATACTGCAAACACGGACAATTCCGCCGGCCAATGGCTGCAACAGATTTGGCAAAAGGCCAAGGCCAACCCCAAGCTGCTGCTCTATAAATTGCAGACCAACGCCTATAAATTGAGCTGGCTGCTGATCCCTCTCAGCGTACCCTTCGTCTGGCTGCTGTTTCCGTTAAGCCGGAAATTCCGGATGTATGATCATACGGTGTTTGTGACCTACTCCATCAGCTTCATGACCATGCTGGTGGTTATTGCCAGCATTGGCGCAGCTTATGACCTGCAATTGCTGATTATCGCGCCTGCGATCTATGCACCGTTCCACCTCTACCGATCACTGCGCGGGGCCTATTCGCTCACCCGCTTTGGCGCTGTGTGGCGCACAATCCTGCTATCGGCCGGCTGCGTTACGGCGATGGTGCTGTTCGCGGTCATCATGTTCGGATTGGTGCTTTCAGGCTGAACGCATCCAGCCTGAAAGCCCATTACATCCTGAACCAGCCGACCCGAACCAGCCGATGACTTGGTCAGGCCCCTTGCGGCGCCGCATCTTCCGATCCGCCAAACTTCTTGCCCGACCGTGGAATGGCCGAACCGCGAAGCGGGGCGATCTTGCTGGGGCCCTTGGGCGCATCAGGACGGTCCAGCTTGCCATCGCTGACAAGCTGATCGATTTCATCACCCGTCAGCGTTTCAAACTCCAGCATCGCCTGTGCGATCAGATGCAGCTTGTCTTCATGGCCCGTCAGGATTTCGGTGGCTCGTTTATGCGCGCCATCCACCAGACTGCGGATTTCACTGTCGATCAGCTGGTTGGTTTCAGCCGATGCCATTGTCCGGCTGGTCTGACCCATGCCCAGATAGCCTTCCTGGCTCTGTTCATACATCAGCGGCCCCAGCTTGTCCGACATACCCCATTTGGTGACCATATTGCGGGCCAGATCGGTGGCATATTGAATGTCTGACGATGCGCCTGACGATACCTTGTCATGCCCGAAGATGATTTCTTCTGCCACACGGCCACCCATGGCAACTGCCAGGTTGGCGTGCATCTTGTCCCGGTGATAGGAATAATTATCGCGTTCCGGCAGCCGCATGACCATGCCCAATGCCCGGCCACGCGGAATGATGGTGGCCTTGTGAATCGGGTCTGACGCATCTTCGTTGATCGAAACCAGCGCGTGGCCTGCTTCGTGATAGGCAGTCATTTTCTTTTCATCATCGGTCATGACCATCGAACGCCTTTCGGTGCCCATCATGACCTTGTCCTTGGCATCTTCAAATTCCTGCATCGCCACCAGCCGCTTGTTACGGCGGGCAGCCAGCAGGGCAGCCTCGTTCACCAGATTGGCGAGATCAGCACCTGAGAACCCGGGTGTGCCGCGCGCAATGGTGCGCGGGTTCACGTCAGGCGCCAGCGGCACCTTTTTCATATGCACCGACAGGATCTTCTCGCGCCCTTCGATATCGGGGATCGGCACGACCACCTGACGGTCAAACCGGCCGGGACGGAGCAAGGCAGGGTCAAGCACATCGGGGCGGTTGGTGGCCGCGATGATGATGATGCCTTCATTGGCTTCAAAACCGTCCATTTCGACCAGCAGCTGGTTCAGCGTCTGTTCGCGTTCGTCATTGGAATTGCCGAGGCCATGGCCGCGGTGGCGGCCCACCGCGTCGATTTCGTCGATGAAAACGATGCACGGCGCATTTTTCTTGGCCTGTTCAAACATGTCGCGCACGCGGCTTGCGCCAACGCCCACGAACATTTCGACAAAGTCGGACCCTGAAATGGTGAAGAAAGGCACGCCTGCCTCCCCCGCGATGGCGCGGGCGAGCAGTGTTTTACCAGTGCCGGGTGAACCGACCAGCAAGGCGCCCTTGGGGATCTGGCCGCCCAACTTGGAGAAACGCTGCGGATCACGCAGGAATTCGACGATTTCTTCCAGTTCCTCGCGCGCTTCATCAATGCCGGCAACATCCTGGAAGGTCACACGGCCCTGTTTTTCGGTCAGCATCTTGGCCTTGGATTTACCAAAGCCCATGGCGCCGCCGCCTCCACCCTTCTGCACCTGGCGCAGGGCGAAAAATGCAATGCCCAGAATGAGCACGAAAGGCAGCGACTGGATGAGAATGGCGAGCAGCAGGTTCACCCGCTCAGGCGCGACGCCTGAATATTGAACGTTTTGCTCGTCCAGCAATTCAGTCAGGCGGGTATCACCGGAAATAGGGGTGGTGGTGAAGTTTTCACCATTCTTGAAAGTCCCGGCAATGGCGTCTGGGCCGATTTCGACCTTCTGCACGGTGCCTTCACTGACTTTGTTGCGGAACTCGGAATATCCAATCTGGGTTCCTGCCGGCTGTCCGGAATTTCCGAACATCGTGACCACCATCAACAGGGCAAGAAAAATCCCGCCCCAGACAGCCAGGCTCTTCATCCATGGATTGGGGGCCTGTGGTTCCTTGTCATCATTCATCGACGTGTCCCGTCCTTTCAATAGGACAATATGGGGGCATGAAGGTGAATGGCAAGATAATGCGTCCCCTTTGGGCCTGCGAAATTTGCGCCTGCCGACAAAGGCTCAGCCAAGAACACGATCGATCAGCCAGTACGAGCCGGTAATTCCGACCGCATAGGCGGATATACGGATAGAAGGTTGCAGCGCCGTGCGCGCCCATCGGCGAAGGATCGCAATCATTGTCAGCACAGCGAAAATGACCAGCAATTGCCCTGCTTCAACGCCGATGTTGAAGGCCAGCAGGGCCGGCAGAACATCGCCCTGCGGCAGGCCAATCCGGGCAAGCGCGCCGGCAAAGCCGAAACCGTGCAGCAGGCCGAACAGGAAGGCCACGACCCATGGGTAGCGCAGCGTCATGGTCGGCATTTCATGCCTGCTGCGCAGCGTTTCCAATGCCAGAAATATGATGGAAAGAGCAATCATGGCTTCGACCGGCCGCTGCGGCATGGAAATGAAACCCAGCGCAGCACCTGCCAGCGTGATGGAATGGGCGATGGTAAAGGCAGTTGCCGCGGCCACCACGGCGCGCCCGGAACGCACCAGCAGCACCAGCGCGATCACGAACAGCAAATGGTCCCACCCCGCCATGATATGCTGCACACCCAGGACGAAATAGCTGCGCAGCACCTGCCATGTGGCTGGCCTGGCGCTTATCTGCGCGGCAGGTTCGCGCGCTGTCAGGCGGTGCATCTGCACTGGTTCATCCAGCGGTGAAACGCGCACCAGCATATCGCCCGGCCCTGTCAGCGCAGGCATGGAAACCGTGCCGCCGGAAATGGCACCGGTGCAGCGCGCGATGGCATTTCCCGTCACGCCGCCGCCCGTAAAACCTTGGACCACAGGTGGTTTATACTGGCAATTTGCCGGCAGGCGCGGCCGCGCAAGCTGCCCTGCTGGCGGCGCGGACAAGGGAAGTTTCCAGGCAATTCGCCATTCTTGCGCAGAATGCTGGGTCAGTTCCAGATAGCCGGGGCGCAATTCATCACCCCATGCCGCCCCAGGCATGAACACTATGCCTGCCAGCAGCGCGATCAGCCATTTCATCGCGCGATTTTCACCTTATAGGCACTGCGCAGCAAGCTATAGGCCTGCTTGCGGCGCTGCGCCTCTGTCTCGCTGCGCCAGTCCGCTTCCACTTCGCTGCGGATGGCGGCAAGCGGCGGCGTTTGGCCCGCCTCCCGCTGGCGAAGGCGAACGCAATGCCAGCCAAAGCCTGACTGCACGGGCCCGGCCCATTTGCCATCGGGCGCAAGCCGGTCAAGATTGGCCATGAAGGCTGACCCCAGCCGCGCTTCCACCTCGTTTCGGGGTGCGTTTTCAAAGCTGGCAGGCAGCGAAATCGCGTCTCCGGCTCGCTCCATCCTTTCCGCGGATGCACAATTGGCTGCACCGCGCTGCGCAAAATAGCGCTGGTCGAAACTGTAGCTGCTATCGCGTGCGAAACGCGCCCGGTGGCGGGCCAGCCATTGGCGCAACACGGCATCATCGGCCGGCGCGCTTTCCACCATGCTGGCGGCCAGAAAATCCATCTTGTTGGCCATCCGCTTGCGGACAACGGCATCATCGCGGTCAAGCCCGAGGCGCAGCGCTTCGCGGTAGAGAATTTCCTCGCGCAGGAAATGCTCTACCTGATCATCCAGTTCAGCATCAGTCGGCGGGCGCTGCATCGTGCGCTCCCACTCAATAGCCAGCCGTGCGCGATCTTCGCGGGTGATGGTGATCGTACGGCTGGCCGTGTCCGCAGGCTCCCCCTGCCATGCAAACAGGCCGAACAGGGCAGCACCTGCAACCAGAAAATGGACCAGCGGTTCACGCGTCCAGCCGGGCAAAATCATCGGCCGGCAAGTCTCCGCTGCCCAGTCTTGCGGTCAGCAGTATTCCGGGCAGCAGGGCCGACCCAGATGGGCGAGCTATAGGCACGTTCCTGCGCCACGGCATCGGCCAAGGCTTCAGGCGATAATTTCACCCCGAAGCGCACCGCATCGAACAATGGCCAGCGCGGCGTGGGTATTTCCAGCACGCGGACATAATAGAAGGCGCGCTGGCCCGGTGTGTAATCAGGATCGGTCCACACGCTGCGCAATTCCGCCGCCCCGATGGCATTGGTGTAAGCGGCCCTGGCCCTGTTGACCGTATCGCCCACGGCAGGGATTTTGCCATTCACCGGCTGGCGCTTTGCCGTGTCAGACCATGCCACGTCGTAGATTTTCTCCTGCGCGGTGCCGCTCGCATCAACCCAGCCCTTGATGATCTGCACACGGTCCAGATGGGCGCCTTCCGGGTCTTTCAATGCGGATACCAGAAAGCGCGGCGCCTTGGCCCCGCTCGCCACAAGTTCGCCGCCCATCGGCACGCCGGTTTTATATCCGGCGCGCACCCAATCGCCTTTGAAAGTCTCGGACGAAAATTCGAAACCGCCAAAAAACCGCACGACCATGCGCGGTCCGGTGGTGGCATACACTTCGCGGCGCATCATCGCGTCGAAAATTTCCGCCCGCGTATTGGCCCGCGCCCACACCGCCGCATAGCCGCCTGCCAGATAATTCCAGCCCATGCGCCCGACCCGTGTGCCCAGATTCTGCGGGGCGATGGCGCGGATCTTGTCCGGCTCGTTACCAGTATGTTTACCGAAGAAATTATCCTCGTCACCGGTGGCCAGCGCCGTATGGCTGTCGGTGGAACCGATCATGCCGAATTTATACGGATTTACGCCGGTCTGCTGTTCGATCGACAAGCCGCGCTTCAACGCCTCGCGCAGATATTCGCCCGCCAGCATGTCGTTCTTTTTTGGGAAGGAAAGGGTGAGATTGCCGATTTCCCAGCCCTTTTTGCCGAAATCCGCAAATTCATCATTGGGTGACAGGAACGGATGCGCTTCGCTGTCACCCTTGATCTGGGTGGCTTCCACCACCGGTTCACGCGCCCCACGGCGGCGCGCATATTCCGCCGTCATCGGCCCGCCTGCCGCATCGGTCAGTTCAAACATCAGCCCGTTTGAAAGGTTGGAGTTATGGGGGATCGCCAGCACCCTGCCGCCTGTCGCCCGTTCATACCCGTCCATATAATCAAACAGCCCATCCACATTGGACACCAGGCCGGGATAGGGGCGGATTTTGGACGTGCGCTCAATCCCGTCACGGAACATCACCACGCGGTGCAGATTGTTGCCATCGGGCTGCAGCGTATATTCAAAGCCGGCAATCGGGGTGAATTTGCCCGGCTGGTAATAGCGGTCCAGCACTTTCAACTGGTTGCCCCAAATCTCGGCAGTGCTTTCATCGCGCCGCGCCGGGTCCAGCATGGCGGCGGGCAATGTGCCTGCGCCTGCGGCGGCAATCAGTTCCGATGTGGCGCGGACGGATTGCTGGGGCGATTCGTGCATCATGTCGCGCCACCGGCGCAGCGTCTTGTCGCGAATGGCAAAGCGCGGCGCATCATACAGCCGCCGGGTGACACCCAGCCCGTCACTATGGTCGGCAATCACCAGAAAATCGAGGGGGCGCGAAAGCTGTGCCTTTACGCCCGTAGTCGAAGTGACTTCGTCGCCCCGCGCGAATTTCAGCGCGTCTTCAGGGCCCAGCCTGGCACCAAAGCCAAAGGCATCGATGGAATTATCCGTGTGAAGATGCGTATCGCCAAACAGGACGCGTTCCGGAAATTCGCTCAGCGCGACATCGCTTTCGGCTGAGGCGATCTTGGCCGGGTCGATAATTCTGGGCCGCGTCAGCCAATATGCGCCGCCGCCCAGCACCGCCGCAATGGCAATTCCTGACACGATTTTCCTTGCCCGGCCCATCCAAATCCCTCCTGTCGCCGCCAGTTTTCTGGCGTGCGCGGCGAGATTGCAGTTAAAAAGCAGCGCAGGTCAAGCGCGGCCAATTTCAGGCAGGCGCTTTCATCAACAGGGCGGAACGCAGGCATTTGCACACCACTTCGCCGCGCTGGTTGATAAGTTCATGTGTGAATGTGACAATCCCGGCATTGGGGCGTGACCGGGATGCACGAAGTTCAGTCACTTCGCTGGCCGCATGCAATGTGTCGCCGATAAATACAGGGTGCGGCATCACCACCTTGTCATAGCCCAGATTGGCCACCAGCGTGCCCAGCGTCGTATCGCCCACACTCAACCCCACCATGAGGGCAAAGGTGAACGTGCCATTCACCAGAATCTGGCCGAATTCGCTGGCTTTGGCTGCTTCTGCATCAAGGTGCAGGGGCTGTGGATTATGGGTCATGGTGCTGAAAAGCAGATTATCCGTCTCGGTCACGGTCCGACGGATTTCATGCTCGATCCGGTCGCCTGACTGCCATTGATCGAAATACCGCCCTGCCATGTCCATCTTCCTTGCTGTGTCAGCTGATTGTTCCCCATCGCGGCTTGGCCCAATCTTGTCGAGTGTTGTTGAGCCATGTCGAGTGAGGGAGTTTGCAAGCTGGGCCAAACACAAAACTTGATTGCAATTGATACCAGGTTCAGAGCGGCGCCGATTCATCCCCCTCGATTAAAGAGTCGAACCATGGCCCGGACCGCTTCTCCCGACCGATCACATCTTCGCGCAGCCTACCGTCAGGAGGAGCAGGCCTGTGTTGCAGAACGCATGGCGCAGGCCGCGCCTGCATCTGCGGTGCACGCCGAGGCAGCGGCACTGGCAGGCCAGCTGATCGAAGGGGCGCGCAGGCGCAAGGCCAGCGGGATCGACGCTTTCCTGCAAACCTACGGTCTGGCCACAGAAGAAGGCGTGGCGCTGATGTGCCTTGCCGAAGCCCTCCTGCGCGTGCCTGACAGCGCCACGGCTGATGCGCTTATCCGGGATAAGCTGGGCGGTATCGACTGGGCGGAACATCTGGGTGACAGTTCGTCCACCTTCGTCAATGCCGCGACATTCTCTCTGATGCTGACCGGCGAAGTGCTGGAACGGCCCGAATTGCACCAGCGCGGCATGGGCGCCACGCTCAAGCGCACCGTCGGCCGACTGGGCGAACCGGTGATCCGCAAAGCCACATTGCAGGCGATGCGCATATTGGGCGGCCAGTTCGTTTTCGGCCGCACCATGAACGAGGCGCTGAAGCGCGCCAAGCCGGAACGCGAACGCGGCCTCACCCACAGTTTCGACATGCTGGGCGAAGCGGCGATGACCTTTGCCGACGCGGAACGTTACCGCCTGTCCTATGACACTGCGATCGAGCGGCTGACGCGTGAAGCCACCGGCAGCGTCGTCACTTCACCGGGCATTTCGGTGAAACTGTCCGCGCTTTATCCCAAATATGATTTTCTCCACGCAGACCTTGCCAAGGCGGCTCTGGTCCCAATGCTTAAAGAGTTGGCGGGCAAGGCGCGCGACGCCAATATCCATTTCACCATCGATGCCGAAGAAGCAGAGCGGCTGGAACTGTCGATGGATATCATCGAAGCGCTGGTGGCCGATGATGAGCTGTTCACCACGCAGAACGGGCAGGAATGGTTCGGCTTCGGCCTGGCCCTGCAGGCTTACCAGAAGCGCGCCGTACCGCTGTGCGACTGGGTGGCCGAGCTGGCCCGCGGCCATGGCCGCCGCCTGATGGTGCGGCTGGTGAAGGGCGCTTACTGGGACACGGAAATCAAACTCAGCCAGGTTGGCGGTTACCCTGATTTTCCCGTCTTCACTCGCAAGCTGGCAACGGACGTATCCTATCTCGCCTGCGCGGCGCGGCTGCTGGGTGCGCGTGATGCCATCTATCCGGCCTTTGCCACGCATAATGCCTATACCGTGGCCGCGATCAAATCGCTGGCGCGGGAAACGGGCATGGATTCGGGTGATGATACGCAGTTCGAATTCCAGCGGCTGCATGGCATGGGCGAAGATGTCTATGACGAATTGGCCATGCTGGAAAAGCAGGGCGGTGCCAATGCGCGCACGCCGGTGCGGATTTATGCGCCGGTGGGCAGCCACAAGGATCTGCTGGCCTATCTGGTTCGCCGCCTGCTGGAAAACGGGGCCAATTCCTCCTTCGTCAACCGCATGGCCGATGCCCAAGTGCCGGTGGCGGAACTGACCACGGACCCTGTCGCGGACCTGTCCGCGCTGGAGCCCAAGCGCAACCCTGCCATTCCCCTACCGGGTGACATCTTTCCCGGGCGCCGCAACAGTGCCGGGGTCGATCTGGCCGATCCTGTGGTGCGCCTGCCCCTGATGGACCGGCTGGCCGCGCTGGATGGCAAGCACTGGCACGCGCAGCCAACTTTCTGTTTCGATGCAGAAGGCGAAGTCGCGCCCATCAACAAGCCGCAGGACCTGACCAGTGAAGTGGGCACACGCCGCGATGCGCTGGCCGAAGAAGTGGAATATGGCATCACCCGCGCCGTGCATATCCAGCCCGGTTGGAATGCACTGGGCGGCGAAAAACGCGCCCTGCTGCTGGAAGCGGCAGCGGAGCTATTCGAATTGCATACCGACGAATTCCTGTCCCTGTGCCAGCGCGAAGCGGGCAAGACGCTGGTGGACGGCGTTCTCGAACTGCGCGAAGCAGTCGATTTCCTGCGGTATTATGCAGCGGAAGCACGGCGGCTGTTTACCGCGCCCACCATCCTGCCGGGGCCGACGGGCGAGGAAAACCGCCTGTCGCTGGCGGGCCGCGGCGTTTTTGCCACCATCAGCCCGTGGAATTTCCCGCTGGCCATCTTCATCGGTCCTGCCGCAGCGGCGCTGGCGGCAGGCAATAGTGTCATCGCCAAGCCTGCCGAACAGACCCCGCTGATCGCCGCGCTGGCCGTCAGGCTGTGCCACGAGGCAGGCATTCCCGAAGATGTGTTCCAGCTGATCCCCGGCGCGGGCGATGTGGGCGAAATGATCACGTCCGATGCGCGGCTGGCGGGCGTCGCCTTTACCGGATCGACCGATACGGCGCGTGCCATCAACCGGTCACTGGCCGCCCGGGAAGGGCCGATTGCCACTTTCATTGCCGAAACCGGCGGACAGAACGCGATGATCGTGGATTCGTCCGCCTTGCCCGAACAGGTGACGCGCGATGTGGTCGCCAGCGCGTTCCAGAGCGCGGGGCAACGCTGTTCCGCCCTGCGGATGCTCTATATCCAGGACGATGTCGCAGACGATATGCTGGCCATGATCCGCGGCGCATTCGAAGCACTGGAAATCGGCGATCCGGTTGATCTGGATACAGACGTTGGCCCGGTCATCGATCCTGATGCCAAGGCAGCACTGGAACGCCATGTCGCCCGCCGCAAGAAAGCCGGGCGCACCGTATGGCAGCGCAAACTGCCGCGCGGCACGACCAAGGGCTGTTTTGTCGCCCCGACGATTATCGAGATGGATTCCATCCTTGATCTCAAGCGCGAGAACTTCGGCCCCATCCTGCACGTCGCGCGTTTCCGTGCCGACCAGCTGGAACAGGTGGTTGCGGACATCAATGCAACCGGTTTCGGGCTGACGCTGGGCCTGCACAGCCGCATCGAGGCAACGCGCAGGCTGGTCGAAAGCCGTGCCAGAGTCGGCAATTTCTACGTCAATCGCAACCAGATCGGCGCGGTGGTGGAAAGCCAACCCTTCGGCGGGGAAGGCCTGTCAGGCACCGGCCCCAAGGCAGGCGGCCCGCATTATGTGGCCCGTTTCGCAACCGAACGCGTGGTCTGCATCGACACCACGGCAGCGGGCGGTAATGCCACCCTGCTGGCCAGTTGAGCAGGCGGCAAGCACCTATGGCCGCAGTTTTCAGTTCCCGTTCAGATGCTTGGCCTCTATGACACAGCCCATGTCACGTCTTGTCGCCATCATCCTGTCACTTGCTGCGCTCGGCTGGTCCCTGCCAGCTGCCGCTGCAGTCACCATGAGCTTTCACAGCTTCAACGGCTCTGTGTTCTTTGGCCGCTATCCGCATACCTTCGTGGTGCTGGAAGGCACGCTGGATGGCACGGGCCAGAAAGTGAAGGAAAATTACGGCTTCACCGCCAAGACCGTTTCGACCGCCATCCTGTCTGGCCCGGTTGAACATGAAATCGTGGTGGAACCGGATAAATATCTGACCAGCACCAATCGGCACTTCTCAGTCACGCTGACCGATGCACAATACCGGCAGGTGGTGGCCGAGATGAAGGCATGGCGCGATGCGCCGGGGAAATATTACTCGCTCGACAATCGCAATTGCATCCATTTCGTGGGCAAGATGGCGCAAATTGTCGGGCTGAAGGTGGATTTCCCGAAGAAAATGCTCCGTAAACCGAAAAACTGGCTCAATCATATCACCGCGCTGAACCCGCGCCTTGGTGCAAAACAGATCAACTAACGGGGAAAAAGACCCAGCAACGCTTGCTCCGCGCGCAGGCTTGGTGGATCACCCCCGCATGGCGATTCTCAGCGATAAATGGATCCGGTCCCAGGCGACCGAACACGGCATGATCGAACCGTTTGTGGAAGCACAGCGGCGCGATGACTGCATTTCCTACGGCCTCAGCTCCTACGGCTATGATGCCCGGGTTGCGCCAGAATTCAAGATTTTCACCAATGTCGACAGCAGCGTGGTCGATCCGAAAAATTTCGATCCCAAGAGCTTCGTCGATCGCGAGACGGATTGCTGCATCATTCCGCCCAACAGTTTTGCACTGGCGCGCACGGTGGAATATTTCCGCATTCCCAATGATGTGCTGGTTATCTGCCTTGGCAAATCCACCTATGCGCGCTGCGGCATCATCGTGAATGTGACCCCGCTGGAACCTGGCTGGGAAGGCCATGTCACGCTGGAATTTTCCAACACCACTCCGCTGCCGGCAAAAATCTACGCCAATGAAGGCGCGTGCCAGTTCCTGTTCCTGAAAGGGAATGAACCGTGCGAGACCAGCTATGCCGACCGGG
This sequence comes from Allopontixanthobacter confluentis, assembly GCF_009827615.1. Classification (GTDB taxonomy): domain Bacteria; phylum Pseudomonadota; class Alphaproteobacteria; order Sphingomonadales; family Sphingomonadaceae; genus Allopontixanthobacter; species Allopontixanthobacter confluentis. Next base: position 807,229 of record NZ_WTYU01000002.1, on the reverse strand, counting down.
CCGGCAAATATATGGGCCAGCGCGGCGTAACCCTGCCCAAATTGTGATTCTTTGAAGTAGAGCGGGCCGCTTGCCTGCTCCCGCAGCCCGCCGTGACCCTGCGTCTTTGACACAGCGCCCGCCAGCGCGCATCTCTGGCCCCACAATCGGGAGATGAGAAGATGAGCAAGGCTGACCGGGAATTCGATATCATTGTCTATGGCGCCACCGGATATACCGGCCGCCTGGTCGCGGAATATCTGGCCCATCATTACGGCCCGCGCGATGATGGCCCGAAATGGGCCATGGCTGGCCGCAGCCAGCAAAAGCTGGAAGAAGTGCGCGGGTTGATCGGCGCGCCTGCCGATACGCCGCTGGTGGTGGCCGATGCGTCCGACCCGGCCAGCCTGGAAGCCATGTGCAACCGCACCCGCGTGGTGCTGACCACCGTTGGCCCCTACCAGCTTTACGGCAATGAACTGGTGGAAACCTGCGCCCGTACTGGCACGGACTATGCCGATCTGTGCGGCGAACCTGCATGGATGCGCCAGATGATTGACGCGCACGGCGAAACAGCAGCCAAATCCGGCGCGCGGATCTGTTTTTCATCGGGCTTTGATTCCATCCCGTTCGACCTTGGTGTGTTGATGCTGGAAAAAGAAGCCGTCAAACGCTTCGGCAAGCCAGCCCCGCGGGTGAAAGGGCGAGTGCGCGCCATGCAAGGGACATTTTCCGGCGGCACCGCTGCCAGCCTGAAAGCGACGATGAAAGCGGCGGCCAAAAACCCCAGGCTCATCGGCGTTCTGCAAGACCCTTTCGCGCTGACGCCCGGCTTTTCCGGCCCGTCACAGCCGCTGGGGCTGATCCCGGAATATGATGATGCGCTGGAAAGCTGGGCTGCGCCCTTCATCATGGCGGCCATCAACACCAAGAATGTCCACCGCACCAATTTCCTGCTCGGGCACCCCTATGGCGAGGATTTCCGCTATGATGAAATGGTGCTGACCAGCGCGGGGGAGATGGGCAAGAAAGCAGCTGGCGCCGTGGCTGCGGCCCTGAAAAACCCGTTCGGCAGCGGCGGTCCCAAGCCGGGCGAAGGCCCGACCCCGGCAGAACGCGAAAACGGCTTTTACGATGTCCTGTTCGTGGGCGAGATGCCGGATGGCCAGACCATCCATTACAGCGTCAAGGGCCGGTACGACCCGGGCTATGGTTCCACCAGCCGGATGCTGTCAGAAACCGGGATCGCCCTGCTGGCCACTGATACGCCGGGCGGCATTGGCACGCCCGGCTCCTTCCTGGGTGAAAAACTGGTCAAACGGCTAGAAGACCACGCCGATCTGACCTTTACACTGGAAAACTAGATCAGAAACTGGCCCGCGCGCTGATCTTGAAATTGCGTCCCGCCAGCGGCACGAAATCCTTCGTGAAGCTGGCGTGGCGGCGGCCCGTTGCATCAAAGATATTCTCCGCCTGCAACATGATGGTGAGATTGTCCTCGCCGCGCAGTGGCTTCCACGCGATGGAAGCATTGACGAAGGTAAAGCTGTCAGTCGGCGTTTCAAACGGAGCCAGCCTGCTCTGGCTGTCCGACCATTGGACCTCGGCGCGCACATCCACACGCTCCGTTTGTGCTTCCAGCGCGCCCAGCAGACTGAGCGGCGGGATGCGCGGCAGCGGCGATCCATCGTCCAGTTCAGCCCGGATGTAATCGCCGCGAATATCGGCGAGGAGGGTGAACGGGCCGCTATCGATCAGCGGCAGGGTGATCTGCCCTTCCACACCGGCATAATTGGCATCGCCCTGAAGATATTGGAATACTGGCAGGCCGTCTTCGACCAGTCCGGTTTCTTCCAGATAGATGTAGTCGGTAAACCAGCTTTTGAAGACCGCCAGATTGATGGTGGCCAGACCGATCTTGCCGCGCACAAAGGCTTCTGCGCCCAATGCGCGTTCTTTTGACAGGCCGGTATCGCCCACTTCAAATGCCTGGGTGGCGATATGTGGACCGTTGGAAAACAGTTCTTCCGCGCTGGGCGCACGTTCCGCGTGGGATCCGGTGACGCCAAAGCGCAAGCCGCTTTCGGTTTCATGCGCCAGGCTGACGGCGCCCGACAGGCTGTTGAACCCGCGCGTGACCCCCAATGCCTGCGATTCGACGCGGCCATGTTCATAACGGCCAGCCACTTCCAGCTGGACCGGTCCGATGCCCACTTCCTGCAAGGCAAAGAATGCCAGCTGCGATGTCAGATTGGGCGCAATATAGGCTTCTTCGCCTTCTGCGGCAAAATCGCGGAAGTAATATTGCGTGCCGACAGAACCGCTCCAGCTTCCGCGCCGGTTCTGTTCCAGCAGCGCGCGCGCCTCGAACCCTTTTACATCGAAAGTGGTGCCGACTTCATCGCCTTCAAATTCGGTATGGGTGTAATTGCTGTAGCCGAAGCGGGTTTGCAGGCCTTTGAAAAACCCGCTGCCCAGCGCCAGTTCACCGCGCATATCCGCACGGAACTGGTGCAGATCGATGCTGACATCATCTTCTGCGCCCGGCCCCGGCCGCCCGGGAATGCCATAATTGGTATCATACACGCCGATTGCTGCGCCCAGATTGCTGCCGCCGGCAAAGAAGGCAAAGCCCGCATTGCCGCTGAAAGTCTCGGTCGCGCTGTTGGGCAGCACTCCGCGCAGGCCAGCAGCATCGCGCAATTCGGCAGCTTCGGCAGGGTCTGCCGAAAGGTCCGCCGCGGTGAGCAATTCAGCCCGCAATGCCGGGGCATAGGTGAAGCCGGGAACGTCAAGATCATCCGTTTTCCGGTACGATCCGTCGATATGGAATGCGAAGGCATCGCCCAGCGGGAAATCGACAGAAGCGCCGGCTTCACGCTTGTTTGCTGCCGTATCGGCGCCAACCAGCGCATCAATATGGACAGGCTCCTTCAAACGCCGCAACGGGATGCGCTTGTCGATCACATTGACCGCGCCGCCAATCGCCTGGCTGCCATACAACATGACGGCAGGGCCGCGCAAAACCTCGATCCGTTCGGCAGTCAGCGGGTCGATTGACACGGCATGATCGGCAGAGGTGTTGGACACGTCGATCGCGCCAATCCCATCAACCAGAACCCGCACCCGCTCGCCCGAAAAGCCGCGCAGGACAGGGCGCGATGCGCCGGGCGAAAAGCTGGTGGCAGAAACGCCCGGCAGTTTCGCCAGCACTTCGCCCACCTGCCCGTCAAGGCTGCGCTGAAGTTCAATCCCTTCCATCACCGATGTGCCGGCCAGCACGTCCAGCTGGGTCAGGCCAACTGCATTGACGACAATTTCGCCGGCATAATCATTGCGCCGGTCATGAAAATCATCGTCAGCTTGCTGATCTGCCAAAGTGGGGGCGACCTGCTCTGGCGTGCCGGCTGGCGGGGCATCCTGCGCCGCGGCCACCGCTGGCATGGAAAGAACGGACAGCACGAAGATGGAAACGGACGAGCGCCCCAGAGTTTTGATTTTATGATACAACATATCGTCCCGTTAGCGCAGGATTGGGCAGATGCAACACCAAATCGCGGTGTGCAGGCATAAATCGGGCAGACTGCATGGTTCGGGCGTACGGATTGCACCGCGCGCCCTTTGGAAGACCGAAACCGCGCTGAGTTCCGTGAAAGTCCGGCAATGGCCCAACCAAAACAGATCAGCGGAGATGCCCCGGCAAACGCCCGCCGGGGCCCCCAAGGGGGAAATCATGTTTTTAAGAAAATGGAGCGGGCGAGGCGATTCGAACGCCCGACCCCAACCTTGGCAAGGTTGTGCTCTACCCCTGAGCTACGCCCGCTCACAATGCTCTCCAAAGCCCGTAGGCTCGGTGGGGAGGCGGGCAATTAGCAGCGGTCGCGCGACCTAGCAAGGGGAAAATCGCACCTTTTTTCGATCGGGCTTTTTGCCCTTCACATATCGCCCGAAAGGCCCACATTGGGTATTCAGCCAGTAGCAATTGATGATGGGAGCACGCCTTGGCCAGTATGGGTCTTAGTATCGACGAACAGAAAGCGGTCGACCGGTTCAAGAAAGATATTGTCGAACCGTCCATGACCAAACTGGTCGTGCTGGATTTCTGGGCCGAATGGTGCGGACCATGCAAGGCACTTACACCCGTGCTTGAAAAAGTGGCGGCAGAATATGCCGACAAGGGCGTGATTCTGGCAAAAGTGAATGTCGATGAAGACCAATTCATCGCGTCGCAGTTTCAGGTGCGCTCCATCCCCACGGTATATGCCATGTTCCAGGGCCAGCCGGTGGCTGACCTGACGCAGGCACGCACGGAAAGCCAGCTTAAGCAGATGCTGGACCAGTTGCTGGAAAAACTGCCTGTCGATCCCACTGGTGATGGCGCGGCGCCGCAGCAGGATGTTACCGAATTCATCACCATGGCCGAACAGGTTCTGGCGGAAGGTGATGCGGAGCGGGCCGCAGGCATCTTCGGGCAGGTGGTTCAAATGGTGCCGGATAATGCCGCCGCCCACGCCGGCCTTGTTCGCGCGCTGGTGGCTCTGGGCCATGCTGATGATGCGCGCGCCATACTGGCAGAGCTGGACCCTGCATTGCAGGACGATCCGCTGATACAGGCCGCTACCAGCGCGGTTGAACTGGCCGGCACCAGTGTCAACGAAGGGGAATTGCAGGCTTTGCGCGCCGCTGCTGCAGAACGCCCGGCCGACATGGAGGCGCAACTGGCATTTGCTGAAGCTGCCTATGCCGGTAATTCGCGCGATGAAGCGGCCGATACCCTGCTCCGCATGATCGAGGCTGACCGCGAATGGAACGATGGCGCGGCCAAGGCAAAGCTGCTGCAGATTTTCGAGGCTGTCGGCCTTGAGGATGCCTGGGTGGTTGCCACGCGCCGCCGCCTGTCCAAGATATTGTTCGGCTGACCTGATGGCCAAACGCCTGTCCATTTTCCCCCTTACCGGCACCATTCTGCTGCCCGGGCTGCAATTGCCGCTGCATCTGTTCGAGCCGCGTTATCGCGCGCTGGCCAGCGATGCGCTGGCCCGCGACCGGCGGATCGCCATGATCCAGCCGCAACGGCCCGAGGAAGGCGCACCGCTGTTCGAAGTGGGCTGCGTGGGGCGCATCGGCGAATTCGAAGCGCTGGATGATGGGCGGTTCAACTTGGTGCTGGAAGGCGAGCAGCGCTTTCGCGTCCTGCGCGAACTGGATGTCAGCACCCCGTTCCGCCAAGTGGAAGCCGAACTGCTTGAGGATGACGACGACGAAGTGCTGAGCAGCATCGAACGCGCGAGTTTTGAACGTGAAGCAAAGAAATTTGCCGATACGCAAAGCTACAGCGTTGATTGGGATTCCGTGGCCCGGCTGGATGATATGGCTCTCATCAATGGCGTATCCCAGATTGCCCCGTTTGACCCCGCCGCCAAGCAGGCGTTGCTGGAAGCGGACGATCTGCGCACAAGATGCGAATTGCTGGTCCAGTTGATGCAGTTTTTCAGTCGCCGGGACAGCGATGATGACCGGGTAACGCTGCAGTAAACGTGAACTGACCGTGCGTTAAAGCCCGAATGTTCCGCGCAATCCGTTGATCACAAACTGCGCGGCAAGCGCTGCCAGAACGACACCGAGCAGACGCGTCAGGACCGCTTCAAACTGCGATCCAAACAGCCGCATCAAAGGGGCTGCTGCCAGCAGCGCAAGCAGCGTCAACACCATCACTGCCGCCAGCGCCGCCAGAATGACGAATGTCTCCTCGATCCCTTCAGCGCGCGCCATCAACAACATGATGGATGCGATGCCGCCCGGCCCTGCCAGCATCGGCATCGCCATGGGGAACACCGCCACATCTTCTATTTCAGGGGTCGAGCGGACCTTTTCCGCACGGTCTTCGCGCCGCTGGGTGCGTTTTTCAAACACCATTTCCAGCGCGATGAGGAACAGCATAATGCCGCCTGCAATGCGGAAGGCATCCAGTTCAATATGCAGCGCGCCCAGCACTTCTTCGCCCAGCACCGCGAAAAACAGCAGGATGCCAGTGGCAATGACTGTGGCGCGGATGGCCATGGACCGGCGCTGCGCGGCATTGGCCTTCTGTGTCAGCCCCGCATAAATGGGCGCGCAGCCCGGCGGGTCGATAATCACAAACAGCGTGACAAAGGCTGAAAAGAACAATTCTAGCATGGCTTACTCTGCAATCGGGTTGGCGGCGGCTTCGAGCACCAGCGTCATGACGTTTTCACCCGCAGCCCACACATACAGCGTGCGCGTCCCATTTCCAGCCTTGTGACCAACTGTGTGATCAGCCATTTGAAATGCCCAGGCCAAGGTTTTGTCGGCGGAATACCGCAGGCTGAGCGCAGGGTCTGCCGCCACTGCCTTGTCGGCCAGTTTGCAATTGGCGATACTGGCGGAAATGCTGTCAGGTTCCGCCGGGGCGAGCGGCGTTGGTATGCCGAAATCAAAGATCCACTTATACGTGCCGTTGTCCTGCCGTTCCCACACGGTATAGAAATGTCCGGTGGCGCCTTCCGGCTCCCGATAGCCGCCACTGGTGGCTGCCAGCGATCCGTCGCAGCTGCTCCATACGGCAAATGGCTGCCACACCACTGCCTGCGCGGGATCTGCCTGTTTTTTCAGCCATGGTTGCGCCTCGAACGCGCCATTCGTGCCGAACAGCAGCGCATTGTCGGTCGCGAATTGGCGAAAGGCAGTCCACTGCCCCTGTTCGCGTGCGGCCCGCGCAAAGGCGAGTTCCGTCGCGATGACGGCACTGGGGTTGGCAACGGGCGCAAGGCGTGGACCAATGTTCCGCTGCCCTCCGGCACAGGCCGCCAGCGATGCAGCCAGACTGCAGGCCAGCAGAAATCTGAACGCCGACGTCAAAGCGCACCAGCGGCAAGTTCGAAGCCCGCATTGCGGTGTGCCGCCACCAGCGTATTGCGCAGCAGCACCGCGATGGTCATTGGGCCAACACCGCCCGGCACAGGCGTGATCGCACCGGCCACTTCAGCTGCTTCGTCAAACGCCACGTCGCCCACCAGCCTGGTCTTGCCTTCTTCAGAGCCGGGCACACGGTTGATGCCGACATCAATGACGGTGGCCCCCGGCTTGATCCAGTCCTTGCCGATCATCTCGGGCCGGCCCACAGCCGCCACTACGATATCGGCACGGCGCACCACGTCAGCCAGGTTTTTCGTGCGGCTATGCGCAATCGTGACCGTGGCATTGGCGTCCAGCAACAGCTGCGCCATGGGTTTTCCGACAATGTTCGAACGGCCGATAACCACCGCGTCCAGCCCCGAAAGATCGCCCAGCCGGTCTGACAGCAGCATCATGCAGCCCAGCGGCGTACACGGCACGAACCCTGGCTGCCCCACTGACAGCCTGCCCGCATTGATGACATGAAACCCGTCAACATCCTTGTCCGGCGAAATCGCAGCGATAATCGATTGTTCGTCCAGATGCGCTGGCAGCGGCAATTGCACCAGAATGCCATCAACCGCCGGATCATCATTAAGCTGCTTCACCAGCGCCATCAGCGTTTCATTGGAAACATCATCCGGCAGACGATGTTCGAAACTTTCCATATGGGCAGCCACCGTCGCCTTGCCCTTGGACCTGACATAGACCTGACTGGCCGGATCATCCCCCACCAGCACCACGGCGAGGCCCGCCTTGCGCCCAGCCTTTTTCTCAAAGGCAGCGGCAATTTCGCCGACCTTTTCGCGCAGGGAAAGCGCGAAGGCTTTGCCGTCTATCAGTTCAGCGGTCATGATGTTGCAATGGCCACTTCGACCAGAATCCGCATGAAAATCTGCAGCCCCAGAATCAGAACCAGCGGCGAGAAGTCAATCGCGCCGGTTGCCGGAAGTATCTTCCGAATCGGGTTCAGAACCGGTTCCAGCAGGGAATTGATCGAGCGGTAAATCTGCTGAAGAAAATCATTGCTGGAATTGACCACGTTGAAGGCAAACAGCAATCCGATGATGAACTGCACGATAATCAGCATGACAAGCACGTTGATCAGCATGGAAACTATGTCGATTATCAGGCCCAATGGACGTCCTTTCGGCGAAGGATAAAGAGTATTTCCCCTCCACTACCCGAGGGGGCGTAACTGTATCAACCGCATAATACGCAATTATCGCGGCGGAGGCCGATCAGCGCCCGCCACATCTTCGCCCAAAGTGCTCTGCCTGATGGTCCAGCGGCGTTGCTGCGCTGTGGCACCGGGCACATCGTTGACGCGGCGCAGGGTGATGACACCGCGCTGCGGCGCGCGCCCCGTGCCTGCAGCTTCCAGCAGCGTGACCTGCGCTTCGCAGAACAGCGAACCCGCGGCCCCTTCCACGCTCAGCTTGCCAATCTGCAAGTCGATGGAACGATAATCTGCATAGCGCTGCTGTAGCACAGTCCCATCCACACCGCTTTGGGCTGGCCAGATACGTGATGCGGCGGGAAACAGGCGAGCGTGCAGCGCGGTCGCATAATAGCGCAGGACGCGGCCACAATCCGTGCTGTCCACTGCGCCGATATCCAGCATGATTGCCGGAGGTGGCGGAGGTGGCGGAGGTGGGGGCGGCGGCGAAGGCGGCGTTTGCGGAGGAGTTTCCGCCATCCGTGGCTGCGCCGTTTCTGGCTGCTGCACATCAGGCGGCGGCGCGACAGAATTCTGCCCGCAGGACGCCAGCGCCAGCACCAGCAGCGGCAGCGGCAGCGGCAACAGGAAAGCCGCCCGCATCGTCATGCGCGGATCAGCGTGCCCGCACCGTGCGAGGTGAAGAATTCCAGCAGCATCGCATGGGGCACACGCCCATCCAGCACCACGGCGGCCTCGCAGCCTGCTTCCACTGCCTGCACACAGGTTTCCAGTTTGGGGATCATGCCGCCGGTAATCGCGCCTTCTTCGCGCAATTTCTGGATGGCCGCCGGGTCAAGATCGGTGACCAACTCGCCGTCCTTGTCCAGCACACCCTTCACATCGGTCAGCAGGAACAGGCGCGCCGCGCCAAGAGCAGCAGCAATAGCGCCGGCCATGGTGTCGGCGTTGATATTATATGTATGGCCATCCTTGCCCGCGCCAATGGGCGCAACCACGGGGATCATCCCTGCCGCGCTGGCGGTGTCGAGAATGGTGGTGTCCACTTCGGATGGTTCCCCGACAAAGCCCAGATCGACCACGCGTTCGATATTGCTTTCCGGGTCTTTGGTGGTGCGTTCAACCTTGGTGGCCGTGACCAGCCCGCCATCCTTGCCCGAAATGCCGATGGCCTTGCCGCCCGCGGCCGCAATCCAGCCGACCAGTTCCTTGTTGATCGCGCCTGACAGGACCATTTCGGCAATTTCGGCAGTGGCCTTGTCCGTCACGCGCAATCCATCGACGAAGCTGCTTTCCACGCCCAGCCGTTTCAGCATTGCACCGATTTGCGGGCCGCCGCCGTGAACCACCACCGGGTTGATGCCGACTGCTTTCAGCAGCACGATGTCTTCTGCAAATTCGCGCGCGGCCTTGGGGTCGCCCATGGCGTGTCCGCCGTATTTCACCACGAAAGTGCGGCCCTTGTAGCGCTGGAAATAAGGCAGCGCCTCGATCAGCGTTTCCGCCTTGGCCAGGAATTTGGTGTCGTCAGTCCGGGGCGGGCTGGTGCTCATGATGCAGCGTCCTTAGCGTGTTGTGGCGCGTTATGCGGCGCGTTTAGCGGCTCATGCGGGTAGTGGAAAGCGCATAGCACGCTAGATTTCCAGCTCTGCTGCGAGCGAGGCGAAATCGGCATGCCCGGTCACAAGGGCAATGTCCTTTTCCCACATGGCGGTGATGTGCTGCGTCACGCTGGCTGGGGTGGCGGTTTTTTCGCGGGCGCTGCCATCTGCGCGGAAGCTGACCTTGGCAGTCTGGCTGCCTGCGGGCAGTCCGCCATGCGTTTCGCTGCGGATGCGCTGCAACGCATCGTCAAACCGGTCTGCGTGCTGCGCCATGTAGGCACGGCTGGTGCGATGTTCCACCAGGCCCAGCAGCGCATCATCCAGCGCAATATCGCAAAATTGCGCCATGGCACGGATGGCGGCGGGCTTGTGCGCCACGATGCCGTCATAGCTCATCAGCAATGTGTCCGCCTCTGCCCGCCGCGCCCACCAACTGAGCAGATGGGCGGAATAATTGCGCTGGTTGGGCCCGCCATTTTCCCAGCCGGGCAGGAATTCTTCCGGCGTGATGGTGCCGGGTTCGAAAAACCACCCTTCCATGAAATGGTAGAACGACATGAACGCCGCCACCGGGTCGCGCAGGGCGACGATGTAGCGCAGGCCAGGCGGCAGATCGGGATAGGCCAGATGGCTCTTGAACCCGCGCGGCATGGCCCGCTGGGGCGCATTCAGATCGAGGCCGAGGCCCACGCTTTCCTCGATCCACGGGACCACGCGGCTGATATCGTCAAATTCCATGTCGCCGCCGGCAGCGCCGGTGCGCAGCTGGTGGAACATCTGCTGCAACAGGGTGGTGCCGCATTTGGCAAAGGGGGTGATGATGACATCGCCTGCCTGCGGGACGTAAGCGCTGAACTGCGCCAGTTCATCCGCATCAGGGGCCATGGCGGCCAGCGCGGCGGTGAACTCTGCCAGTGTGCGGGCGCGGCGGGGCATTCTCTCGGGCATGGCGCAAATGTTACAGTGCCGCAGCATTGTGGCAAGGGTGCCGAAAAAAGCAGCTTTCAAACAACCGCTTGGCGCACATCCGGCTGGCGCTTTGCTGCCGCGCTGGTAAGCAGCGCCGATGGGACGAAACCGCGCAAATCACAAGACATCACGCCGCACATCGGGCGGCTGGGGCAAGGCTGCATGGCAGGTCATGCCCTTTGTGCTGATGGTGGCGCTGGTGTCGGGATGGATCATTTACGACATGTGGCGCAGCGCGGCCGAAACCGCGCCCCCCTCGTCCATCACCAGCGCCAGCCCGCAGGATACGCAAAGCGCGCAATTCGGCGCGTGTTCGGGGCCGGTGCGCGTCACTTGCGTGGTGGATGGGGACACGTTCTGGTATCGCGGCGACAAGATCCGCATTGCCGATATCGACACGCCGGAAACCGGCAGCCCGGCCTGCGCGCGCGAAGCGGAATTGGGCCGCCGCGCGACGCAGCGGTTGCAGGCGCTGCTCAATCAGGGGCCATTTACCCTCGCCCCCAATCCCGATGGGCGGGACATGGACCGGTATGGCCGCAAACTGCGCAACGTGACACGCGGCGGGCAGAGCCTGGGCGCGATATTGGTGGCAGAGGGCCTGTCGGATGTGTGGCCCAGTTCCATCGACTGGTGCCAGCAGGCCGGGGTTTAGACCCGCCAATACTGGAACAGGCAGGCGCTTATTGCGGGTCCAGCGCCCATGGATTAGCGTCCTTCGCGGCGCTATCGGCAGCGGCCTGTCTGGCGCCGGCTTTGTCAGGGGATGGCACGCTGCAATAGGCGGTCATCAGCACCACGGCTGACCACCACACCGCTTTCCAGCGGCTGGCGAAAACGGTGTTAAGACGCGGACCGAACATGGCCGCATCATGCGGGCGAGGCGGTTAACCCTGATGGAGATAAAACCAGCCCGCCACCATGCCAAGCCCCATCACCTGCACCACCGCGACCACATAAAGGCGGGTGAAAAATGGTTGCTTGCGCGTCTTGTGCCGGAACAGATGCCGCCCCGCAAACGCCCCGAAAATCCCGCCCAAAAAGGCCAACTGCAACAAAGTCGCTTCCGATATCCGCCGCACCGACCCCCTTGGCCCCGCTTCCGCCAGCATCTTGTCGATGCCAAACGCCGCAAAGGCGATGAAGTTCATCGCGATCAGGAATGTGGCGATATTGGCGTGGGTGAGGAAGTGCATTTGCATGACCACAAGCATTAGTGGGGGGAGGGGGAATATTAATCGAAAAACCCTTATGCTTTAACTCATTGCTGGATAGCCATCCTATTTATCAGGCTGAATGGTCGTACCGGCGGTCAAATAAGTCTCCCAAGTGTTCGATTCAATTTTCAATGTCGCTTTGAGAGAATTCCCCTGTTCAAATTCTATGTTTTCAATGGGCAAAGTCGAAACGGCTACCCACTGAAATTGGCCTTCATCAAACTCATTTCGCTCAAATTCGGCGTCGAAGGAGTCTAGAGTTTCGGCGCCACTTGCTGAGATTTTTTCTAAAATTAGTTCTGCGAGGAATTTGTCTTTGCTACAGTCTGACCTGAAAAGGGTAGCTAAGACGATCTTGGAAAGATTTGCAGGATACTCAGTGGGATGGAAAACGGGAGACATCATGCCCAGGAACATTGGCGCGCCGTTTGCTTCCCACCTCACATCCTCACAAAATAGGGAATATGCTTCTATTTCAGGCATCAAGCGCCTCCATTAACTCGTCGAAGGTCACTTGAAGCTCGTCTTTTATTCTGCGCAAACTATCATAACCCGGCTTTTCAGTGCCGCGCTCCCAAGAAGATAGACGCGGTTGCGAAGTGCCAATTGCCTTTGCCAACTCCGCTTGGCTCAACCCACGCTTAAGCCGCAATGCGGCCAATCCGATGACCTTCCGCCTATCAACAAGCAAGCGCCTAGCTTCCTGAAGCATTTCCACATCAGGCGCTTGGTCGACTTTTGCCAAAAATGACTCAAGAGTCGAAAAACCTTGAGGCAATCCATCCAAATGTTTGAAATCTTTGCGGCGGAATCGAAAGGTTGGCGACGACGAAGTCCTAGTCCGGCCAACTACGTTAACCCAACGGTTTGAAGCCGAGGCTTTCATAACTTTTCTTAATCCTATCCATTAGTGGCCTATCGGCCTGATAGTTTTGCGCGCGATGCATTACAGCCAAAACCGCAACTTCGCGACTTTGCCGATCGCCCGCGGTCAGCACTCTCCATCTCCCAACATTGACAAGCTTGAGACGATAAACGTTGAGCCGTCGATCCTGCAGATGCCACAATGGCTCAACATTTTCGATCTCTTCACTTTCAAAGCGCTCGTCAATTAGCTCTTCTGGAGGAAATGTCCCCGCTGCATATTCTTGGAGCAGAGCGATGATTTGAGCATGCGCCCAAGAATCCTCTTGTCGAACACGGGCTAAATCCACCCCCACCTGTTGGTCCACGATCAGCCGAAATCGGCGTTCTATCTCGCTCATATACTGATACCGGTATAAAGCACAAGCGCAGAATTACTCCGCCGCCACGCTTCCACCAGCATCATCGCCAAACAGGCCCGGGCCGTCGTCGGCGACTACGTCATTGGCCTGGTCGCCTTTTTTGGCGGACTGGCGTTTGTCGAAGCTGCTCCATACGTCCTGCCAGTTGCCCTTGGTCGCGCCCTTGGAATATTCAGTCGCGCGGGTTTCGAAGAAGTTGGCGTGTTCCACACCGTTGATCAGCGGGGCGAGCCAGGGCAGCGGGTGGTCTTCCACCATGTAGATGGCCGGCAGGCCCAGCTGGCTGAGGCGCCAATCCGCGATGTAGCGGATGTAATGCTTGATTTCCTTCGCCGTCATCCCCGGCACAGGGCCCTGTTCAAACGCCAGATCGATGAAATTGTCTTCCAGGCGAACGGTTTTCTGGCAGGCATCCATGATGTCTTCCTTCACCGCTTTCGTCAGGCAGTCCCGCTCCGCGCAGAATGCGTGGAACAGGCGCGTGATGCCTTCGCAATGCAGCGATTCGTCGCGGATGGACCAGCTGACGATCTGCCCCATGCCCTTCATCTTGTTGAAGCGCGGAAAATTCATCAGCATGGCGAAGCTGGCGAACAACTGCAGCCCTTCGGTAAAGCCGCCGAACATGGCCAGCGTGCGGGCAATATCCTCGTCAGTGTCGACGCCGAATTCCTGCAGATAATCGTGCTTCGCCTTCATCTCCTCATATTCGAGGAACATGCCATATTCGCTTTCCGGCATGCCGATGGTGTCGAGCAGGTGGGAATAGGCGGCGATATGCACCGTTTCCATGTTGGAAAAGGCGGCCAGCATCATCTTCACTTCGGTCGGTTTGAACACGCGGCCATATTTTTCGTGGTAGCAATCCTGCACTTCCACGTCGGCCTGGGTGAAGAAACGGAAGATCTGCGTCAGCAGGTTCCGCTCATGGTCGGACAGGTTCTGCGCCCAGTCGCGGCAATCTTCGCCCAGGGGCACTTCTTCGGGCATCCAGTGGATTTGCTGCTGCCGTTTCCAGAAGTCGTAAGCCCACGGATATTCGAAGGGCTTGTAGGTCTTGCGGGCTTCGGTCAACGACATCTAGTGTCTCCATCGGAATTCAGTGTGGCGTTATACATAGGGAATCATGGCCTGAAAGCGAAGGCAAGAGTTTATGATTCGGCGTGGATAAAGGGGTATATTTTTATTTGTGACCCCCTTGCCATGGTCGGGCGGACCATGCCTGCCGGAACACTTGCCCGCTGCCGCCCGTTAACAGGGCAAGGGGCCGGCGCAATATGCGGGCGGCCAGCAGCAAAGGAACCGGACCATGGCACAAGACCAGACCAACGAACCGCAGGCAATCAGGAACAAGGTTGGCGCAGCGCGGCCTGAATATGACCAGTATGAAGTCAACCAGGCCCAGAATGTGAATGACGATACTTCGCCCCAACCGGCGAAACTGGAAGATGCGGGCAACCCGATTGCCGCTGATCCCGATATGGGCAGCCAACCGGGTTACGGCAATGCCCGCACCAAGGATGGCGAGAGCGAGAAAGACGCCGCCAAGGAAGGCTGACCGCCACGCATTCTGCGAGCCGAAAGCAATCTGAAAGGCGCCTGCCCGTCACATGGGGCAGGCGCCTTTCCTGTGTTTATTTCCAGAACATTCCGCCATTCAGCTTCTTCGACCGGCGGTTCGACCACATGCGGATATACATCCACAGGCCGGACAGGCTGAAAAATGCCAGCGCCAGCCCTGACAGGATAGAAATGATCACGCCCGGCAGGCCAAATTCCTCACCCGAATGGAGGTGGTGGAAGAAACCCTTGAGCGAAGCGAAGCCGGTGGTCGCCTCGGGCGGGCGGCAGCGCCAGCCTTTCGGGCAAACGAAAGCGGCAGGCGGCGCGGGCGCAAGCTGTTCAGCCGTGGTTGGCTCTGCGGAAGGCCACAAATCCGCCGCCTGGCTCAACAGGCCGGTGGCCGCGATCCAGAAAAGAAAGACGCCGAAAAAGACCGACAGCCAGCGATGCCATTTACGCATGAATACCTCAAAATCTGCAATGGCGCCGCGATAACCATGATGGCCCGGCGCGCAAGCAACAGATTGTCGCGCCTTGTATTATTCAGTGCGGCACACCCCGGCCATCGGGCGAATGAATTTGGCGATACTGCGCGAGGATCGAGGCGGCCCATGCAAAGGCAGCCCATGAAAAAGGCCGCGCCAGAAAGCGAATATGCTTTCTGGCGCGGCCTGTTTTTAAACCCGGAACAGCGGTGTCAGATCACTGGCAGCTCAGGCATTCTTCGTAATCGGTCTGCTGCGCGCCTGCCATCAGTTCGATCTTGGCGAGGTCAGCAGTGTTGTCCGCTTCCACACCGCCTGCAAAGCCGGCGCGCTGGACTGACTTGGAACGCAGGTAATAGAGCGATTTGATGCCCTTTTCCCATGCCTGGAAATGCAGCATCGCCAGATCCCATTTGTCGACATCGGCCGGAATGAAAAGGTTGAGGCTCTGCGCCTGATCGATAAATGGCGCGCGGTCAGCGGCATATTCGAGCAGGTAGCGCTGGTCGATTTCGAAGCTGGTCTTGAAGATCGCCTTTTCTTCCGCGCTGAGGAAATCGAGGTGCTGGACCGAACCGCCCTTTTCAAGGATCGTGTTCCACACATTGGTGGAATCCTTGCTCTTTTCCGCCAGCATTTTCTGCAGATAGGGGTTCTTGACCACGAAGCTGCCCGACAATGTCTTGTGGGTGTAGATATTGGCCGGGATCGGTTCGATGCAAGCGCTGGTGCCGCCGCAGATGATTGAAATGGAGGCCGTTGGCGCGATTGCCATCTTGCAGCTGAACCGTTCCATCACGCCCATATCCTCAGCATCCGGGCATGGCCCGCGTTCATGCGCCAGCAGCATGGAGGCTTCTTCTGCCTTGCCGCTGATGTGCTTGAACATCTTCAGGTTCCAGACCTTGGCCATGCTGCCTTCCAGCGGCAGGTTCTTCATCTGGAGGAAGGAATGGAAGCCCATCACACCCAGGCCAACCGACCGTTCGCGCGAGGCGGAATAGCGGGCGCGGTCCATTTCCGGCGGGGCGCGGTCGATATAGTCCTGCAGGACATTGTCGAGCATCCGCATCACGTCTTCGATGAACACCTTATCGCCGTTCCACTCATCCCATTTTTCCAGGTTGAGCGAGGACAGGCAGCACACAGCCGTGCGGTCATTGCCAAGGTGGTCAATGCCGGTCGGCAGGGTGATTTCCGAACACAGGTTGGAGGTGGAAACCTTCAGCCCCAGATCGCGGTGATGCTTGGGCATCATGCGGTTCACCGTGTCGGAGAACACGATGTAAGGCTCGCCTGTGGCAAGGCGGGTTTCGACCAGTTTCTGGAACAGCGAACGCGCATCCACCTGCCCGCGCACTTCGCCGGTCTTGGGGGATTTGAGGTCGAATTTCTCGCCCGCACGCACTGCTTCCATGAAATCGTCGGTCAACAGCACGCCGTGGTGCAGGTTCAACGCCTTGCGGTTGAAATCGCCCGACGGTTTGCGGATTTCGAGGAATTCCTCGATCTCGGGGTGCGACACATCGAGATAGCAGGCAGCCGAACCGCGCCGCAAAGACCCTTGGGAAATGGCCAGCGTCAGACTGTCCATCACGCGCACGAAGGGAATGATGCCGCTGGTCTTGCCGTTCAGGCCGACCGGCTCGCCAATGCCGCGCACATTGCCCCAATAGGTGCCGATGCCGCCGCCCTTGGATGCGAGCCACACGTTTTCGTTCCACGTATTGACGATGCCTTCGAGGCTGTCTGACACAGAATTGAGATAGCAGGAAATGGGCAAGCCCCGGCTGGTGCCGCCATTGGACAGAACCGGCGTTGCAGGCATGAACCACAGGCGCGAGATATAGTCATACAGACGCTGCGCGTGGTCCTGATCATCCGCATAGGCATCCGCCACGCGGGCAAACAGGTCCTGAAAATTTTCACCGGGAAGCAGATAGCGGTCAATCAGCGTATCCTTGCCGAAATCCGTCAGCAGGGCATCGCGGCTGTTATCGGTGACCACGGTGAAGCGGCGATCGCGGACCTTTTTCGTGTCAGCCTTGTCAGCCGCGGCGCCGGCAGAGCTTTGCGAGATGGCGTCTGCCACCTGCGTCAATGCGCCCGCCATCACTTCTGCGGCTTTTTCTGCCACCAGCTCGTCTGTACCTTTGTCCATCGTTTCCATATCTACCGCGCGCTTTTCTGTAAGTGTGGCGTCATTGGTGGTGGATGGCGCCTGTGACGCTGTATCGACCGTGTCGTTCATATCCAGATCGAGCCCCATGGCTGCATCATCCCCACTTTTAAAATCCATTATATCGCCCTGCTCTAAATCCATGGCCCCAAAACCTGCGGCCTTTAAATTGCGGCCCCAAATCTTTTGGCCCAAATCTTTTGGCCCAAATCTTTTGGCCAGCCCCCTGGCCCATAGTGCGTCGGCAGTTTTGCCGGGCGCATGATGTTCTACTTCCGTTCGATTCGGCAGGTTGCTGCCTACCCTAGCGATTTTGCAGCACGAGCGGGCAAAAACTTATCCCCGCGATACCCACAAGTGCCACTTGCGCCTGACTTGAAAACCCCGATCACCAAACCGAATCCACCCATCACCGCGTAGAAGGCGCAGTCAGTGTGGCAACAAGGTCTAGTAGGTGCCCCCAGGTCACGAACCACTAGATAGTGAATCACACGGCGGTTTGACGCAAGGGGTTAAATCGAATTTAACCGCGTCATGCGGGGCATGGCGGTACTGTGTTATGCGGGTGCAAC
Source organism: Allopontixanthobacter confluentis (assembly GCF_009827615.1). Taxonomy (GTDB): domain Bacteria; phylum Pseudomonadota; class Alphaproteobacteria; order Sphingomonadales; family Sphingomonadaceae; genus Allopontixanthobacter; species Allopontixanthobacter confluentis. The sequence continues at coordinate 789,280 of NZ_WTYU01000002.1, read as the reverse complement.
GGTGCGACGCGCGGGGAATCCTCGACTGGCGTGTTGCGCAAGTCCAAAAATGAATTCGTGAAAAAATAATTCATGGGATAAGCGGCCTGAACAGGGTTTGGATCAATCGAATCGGCCGCTGAAATTTTTGTTCGCCATTTGGGGCGCGGCAATTACACTGACGGAATTATTCCTGGCCGCCGCCACTGTCGGCGCGCCTGCAATCTCTGGAGATTTCATGATCAATATTCTGGGTGCCATTCTTTCCGGCCTGCTGGTGGGCGCATTGGCGCGGTGGTTCTACCCCGGTGATGTGGAAATGAACTGGCTGACGACGATTGCACTGGGGATCGGCGGTTCACTGCTGGCCGGCGCTATTGCCAATCGGGGGCGGACAGGGTTTCACCGGGCAGGCTGCCTAGCGTCCATCATTGGCGGCATGGCGCTGATTTTGCTGGGCCGCCTGATAGGCCTTGGCTGACACGTCCTGAGATTAAGGCATGGCCAAAGATCAGGGCATGGACAGAGATCGGGGCATAGGCTGAAAACCCGGTGGCACTGCCGCCACACCGCCCGCAGTGCGGTATGGCAGCAGTGCCGGGGGCTCACCGGAAGTTACTTGCGGTGGGCGGGGGGTTTGCCAAGATTGAAAGCGAAATAGGTCGGCTTGCCTTTCGTGGCGGCGATCCGGGCCTGTTCGGACCGGGCCAGTTCTTCGGAAAGCGCCTCATACTCCCACATATCATCGGCCATGATCATATTCGCGAGGTATTTCTGATCCTCGGAAATACCGCGTGGCAAGGGATGCAGCGAACGAATTTTCCTGACCGCATTGCGTGCCAGTCGATTCACATCATGATCATCATCCCTGCGATAATAGGCGATGTTGGTGGGTTTGCCGTCAGGTCCGCATTCAAACGATATCTGGACGATGCCGGTGCCGGTCAACTGCAATGACCGAAGACTGCTGCGGTTCAGTGCCTGATCAAGATCATGCGACATATCCTCGACAAAACGGTCCATGGACCGTCCCGAAGTCACGACGATGTCGTCTTCCTGAGCCAGTAAACCGATAGGCGTAAATGCAACCGAAGTTGCGAATGCTACAATAAGTATATTTTTCATCAGATCATCCTTTTTATTCAAATGGATGATCGGCCACAAATTAAAATCGCTAAAGCGACCAAAGTTTTCATAACGCTTATAGCGTGATACGACGATTTTAAATGGTCGATCAGTTGAGTAGCGTCTGCGGACCGCTTTCTCGACTGCTCAGAAAAATACTCTTTTTAGTTAATTTGTCAAATTATGCATTTTGTCAAAACTACACTTCCGCTTTTGCCAATTCTTAGTGCGCCTTAGCGCGCATTGCCATTCACAGCCTTTGATAAGGATGGAGGGCAGAACGCCAGAAACAGGCGGTTCCGGCGGCGCGAATCGGCCAGCGAGTCGGTGCTGGACGAAAGGTGCTCAAGAATGGGGTGCCAGATATTGCCGCCTAACAGGCAGAGACGGCGTGGCGGGCAATCACATCTGCCATCTGGTCCACCAGTTCGACAGGCAGATCGTGCCCCATGCCGGGGAAGGTCGTGATTGTCGCGCCTTCAATATGTGCGGCGGTGTCATGCCCGCCTTCCACTTTCACCAGCGGATCAGCCTCGCCATGCACCACCAGCGTGGGGGCTTTGACATGGGCAAGCCGCTGGCGCCGGTCACCATCGGCAATGATGGCCGCCATCTGCCGCGCCATACCTTCGGGGTAGAAGCTGCGCTGGAAATTGCTGTCGATATGCTGGTGCAGCCGTTCGACCGGTGCGGGATATTGGGGGCTGCCAATCGCGCGGGCAATACGCACGCCGTGGGCGCGGATGGCTTCCATATCGGTTGATTTGGGTCGGGTTGTCAGTGCCTGGATCGCTTCATTGTCTGCCTGCGGCAGCTTGCGGTGGCCAGTGGTGGACATGATGGACGTGAGCGATAGCACCCGGTTCGGATATTCTGCCGCAATCAGCTGGCTGATCATCCCGCCCATGGATGCGCCAACGACATGCGCTCTGTCTATGCCAAGCGCATCCAGCAGGCCCACAGCATCCGCCGCCATGTCTGACAAGCGGTAGGGAACCTTGGGTTTGATGCCCATTCGCGCCTTGATCATGGTCCATGGGATGGACGGATTGCCGGCCTGGTCAAACTTGGTCGAAAGGCCGATGTCGCGGTTGTCATAACGAATGACGTGAAACCCGCGTTCCACCAGCGCATCCACCAGTTCCATGGGCCAATAGGTCAGCTGCGCGCCCAGCCCCATCACCAGAAGCATGGGCGGATTGGCCTTGTCGCCATAGGCTTCATATTCGATGGTAATGTTATTGGCGGCGATCTGCGTCATGATAATGTCTCCCGCGTATATTTATGGCACCAGCACGGTATCACGCGCAATCGGGTCTGTTTCCGGATAGTCGAGCGTATAATGCAGGCCGCGGCTTTCGTGGCGCGAAAGCGCGCTGTTCACGATCAATTCGGCAGATTGCAGCAGGTTTCTGAGTTCAATCAGGTCAGTTGTCACGCGGAAATGGCCGTAATAATCGGCCACTTCCTCGTTCAGCAGGCGGATGCGGTGCTTGGCCCGCTCCAGCCGCTTGGTGGTGCGGACAATGCCGACGTAATTCCACATGAAGCGGCGGATTTCGGTCCAGTTCTGCTTGATGACCACTTCTTCATCGGAATCGGTCACGCGGCTTTCATCCCATGCGCGCACGGGCGGCGGCGCGCCGAAACTGTCCCACCGTTCCAGAATATCCGCTGCCGCCGCTTCGCCGAACACGAAACATTCCAGCAGCGAATTGGAAGCCAGCCGGTTGGCACCATGCAACCCACTTTCGGTGCATTCACCGGCCGCATAAAGGCCGGGCAGGTCGGTCCGTCCGGCAAGATCGATCAGCACGCCCCCGCAGGTATAATGCTGCGCCGGCACCACCGGGATCGGCCCCTTGGTCATGTCGATGCCCAGCCCCAGCAGCTTTTCATGGATGGTCGGGAAATGATCTTTCACAAAATCCGCTGGCTGGTGGCTGATGTCCAGATGCACATAATCGAGGCCGTAGCGCTTGATCTGATCATCAATGGCGCGAGCAACCACGTCACGCGGGGCCAGTTCCATCCGTTCAGGGTCGTAATCCGCCATGAACCGGTGGCCTGTTTCCGGATGCAGCAGATGGCCGCCCTCGCCGCGCACAGCTTCTGTGATGAGGAAGTTTTTCACTTCCAGATTGTAGAGGCAGGTGGGGTGAAACTGCATCATTTCCATGTTGGAAACGCGCGCGCCTGCCCGCCATGCCATGGCAATGCCATCACCCGTGGCGCCGCGCGGCGCGGTGGAAAACAGGTAGCAGCGCCCCGCCCCGCCTGCCGCCATGATGGTGGCGCGGGCAGTATAGGCTTCGACCTTGCCGGTTTCCTCGTTCAGCGCATAGGCGCCCCAGACACGGCCAGATCCGGAATAGCGTTCCTCATGCTTGCCGGTGATAAGATCAACGCAGGTGCGCCCCGGCAGCATGGTGATATTGGGATTGGCATCGGCCGCTTTCAGCAAGGCTTCCTGCACGGCCCAGCCAGTCGCATCATTCACATGGACGATGCGGCGGTGCGAATGGCCCCCTTCGCGGGTGAGGTGAAGGTCACCTTCTTCGGAATTGAACGGAACGCCCAGTTCCACCAGTCGCTGGATGGAATGGGGCGCACGTTCGATGACATATTCCACTGTTTCGCGCCGGTTGAGGCCCGCGCCCGCAATCATCGTATCGCGGATGTGATTGTCAAAAGTATCGCCCGCATCCAGCACAGCGGCAATTCCGCCCTGCGCCCATGCCGTGCTGCCACCGGTGAGCGAACCCTTGGCCAGCACCAGCACTTTTCTGGTTTCGGCCAGCGCCAGCGCGGCAGTAAGGCCCGCCGCACCTGAACCGATGATCAATACATCATGTGTTTGCGTCGCCAAGATACTCTCCATTCGCTTGCCAGCATTTGGCCATTCGCTTGCCAGCATCTGGCCATTCGCTGTCCAGCAGCGGGCCGCGATCATCTGTCTGTAACGCGCTATAGGAAAAAGCGGTCCCCCGACAAGCTGCGCTGGATGGCCAGCCTTGCGTCAGGCCACCTGCGCTGCGGTGCTGGTCAGCGATACGAAGACATCTTCCAGATCAGCCTCGCGCGTGGTCACATCTTCCACGACCAGGCCCTGTTGCTGGAGAATGGCCAGAACCTGTCCGGCATTCAGCCGGTCCTTGTTATAAGTCACTTCCACGGCCCGCGGCCCTGAAATTTCCGCCTTGATGAAGGCTTCGTGGGACGGCGGCACGGTGAGGTCACTATCCACCGTCACGGCCACGATCTTTTCGCGCGCCATATCCACCAGTTCGCGGGTGGGCTTGTTGGCGATCAGTTCACCATGATTGATGATGGCGATCCGGTCGCACAATTGTTCGGCTTCTTCGAGATAATGGGTGGTCAAAACCACCGTCACGCCATCCTGATTGAGGTCTGTCACCAGTTCCCACAGCAATTTACGCAGTTCCACATCCACCCCGGCGGTCGGTTCATCCAGAATGAGGATGGGCGGGGAATGGACCATGGCCTTGGCAATCAGCAGCCGCCGCTTCATCCCGCCTGACAGGGTGCGTGCATAGGCATCGCGCTTGTCGGCCAGATGCACGGCTTTCAGCAGCGCCTCGGACCGGCGCAGACGTTTGGCAATGCCGTAATAGCCGCCCTGGTTTTCCAGCACTTCAAAAGGGGTGAAAAACGGGTCAAACACGATTTCCTGCGGCACAATCCCGATCGAGCGTTTGGCATTGCGGGTCTGTTCGTCAATATCGAAACCCCAGATTTCCGCGCTGCCGCTGGTCTTGGTAACCAGCCCGGCAAGGATGTTGATCAAGGTCGATTTGCCCGCGCCATTGGGGCCCAGCAACCCGAATATGCCGCCTTCGGGCACATCGAAGCTCACGCCTTTCAGCGCCAGCTTGCCTTCGCTGCCCTTTTCTCCGGAATAGCGTTTTACAAGATCGCGAATGGCAATGGCCGGTGATGCAGTGCTGTCCATAATGGCCACCTAGGGCGCACGCATATGGCTCGTAAAGCGGTTTCGGCCCATCGACTTCGTTACCGGGCTGTTAACCACAAGCCATCCGGCAGCGTTTACCACTTGGCTGCTAGGGAGGCCTTGATGAAACCGATGTTTTCTTTTTCCGGCATTTTCCATGACGCTCAATTACGCTCTGAAATGGGGCGGGCGGCATATGGGCGGGCGTTCCGGCATGGTGCCGGGCGCACAGGCCTGACGGGCCTGATGGCTGCTGGCGCAATGCTGCTGGTTGCAACCCCTGCCAGCGCGCAGGAAGCAGCGGATGTCCGGCTGGCTTTGCTGGGTGATCTGTCTATCCTGAAGACCAAGGACCTCGATTTTGGCATCATCATTGGCAAGACCGCTGGCACCATTGTAATGCCAGCAACCGCGGCGCCCACCTGCACTGCCACCGGCGGGCTGGTTCATGCCCAGAAATGCCAACCGGCAGAATTTCTCGGCAAGGGTGAAAGTGGCCGCATTGTGCGGATCAAAAAGCCGGTGTCGGACCGGATCGAACTGATCGGCCCGGGTTCCAACATGAATATTTCCGCCCTGACATTGAATGGCGCGCCCGAACTCACGCTGGTCAAGGCGACACCCGGTTATAGCCGCTTCCGTATTTCTTCAGCCAATGGGATTTTTACCTTCCGGCTTGCCGGCACTCTTAATGTGGGCGCCAATCAGGCCCCGGGCAAATACACCGGCACGTTCAACGTGGATATCAATTACGACTGAGCGCATGGCTGGCCGCATTCATCTGCTTGCGAATCCTTTGCCGAGAGCTTATCCGCCAACGCCATGAGCATCCCGCCACCAGAAACCATCCTCGTCGACCACGCCCGCGTCAGCTGTGACGGGGCCAGCAACATTCGTGGCGGCGCGTCTTTCACGCCAGCGGCGCTGGGCCATCCGCGCATTTACCTCGAAATAGACGAACATGGCTATGTGGATTGCGGCTATTGCGACCGGCGCTTTGTCCTTCGCGGCGGCCCGGCTGACGGCGCGGATCAGGCCAGCCTGCCCGACATTTCCGAAGGCGCGAGCATTTAAGGAACGCCCTGGCAGCGGCGCTGCCAGACTTTCGCTCCCCTGACACAGCAGCATTGGTAAGGCGGGGTTAACCGGTTTGGTTGACCGTATCTGGTTACCAGAAATTCGCCTCCGACGTGCATAAACAGCCTGCCTTCTGAAGGGAGCCGACTGCCGTGTGTGCCCAGACCATCCTTGACGCCTCGCGCTGCCAGACTGGCCGCGACCGGCATCATCCTGCCCTGCGTAACATTTTAAGCCGTGCTGCCATGCCCGCTGCCGCGTCTGCCCTGCTGCTGGCAACGCCTGCGGCGGCACAGGATGCCGGCGCAAATGCCAGCGCCGCCATCCTCAACGACATCCAGTTGCAGAATGTCCAGCCGTTGCAATTTGCACAGATTGTGCCGTCCGGCCTTGGCGGGTCTGTCACCATTAATGCCGCGACCGGCGCTGTCACCACCATTGGCCAGGTTGTGGCCATTGGCAGCAACCAGACACGCGCGCGTTTCAGCCTGAATGCGCCTGTCGGCACTGTCATGGTGCTTTCAGGTGACGCCGCCGTCACGCTGACCCGCAATGGCGGGACAGAAACCATGACCGCCAGCCTGATCCACCGTGGCGGCACCGGGCTGGTTTCGGCAATGGTATTCAATCTGCCCATCGGCCTGCGGGCAATTGCAGCAGAGCAGGACATTTATACAGGCGGCACGCTGACTGTGCCCGGCACGCAGGCCGTCGGCACGTATGAAGGCAGCTTCAATCTGACAATCGCCTATCTTTAAAGGGCCTGCTTTCTAATATCCGCCTGTATCCCTATATCAGGGCACATGACACAATTTGATCCGCGCGCATTGCTGTATCAGCAGGGCAAACTTACCCCGGACGAAGCCCGTAATCTGGCTGCCCGGACCTTGTCGGGCTGCGATGATGGCGAACTGTATCTGCAATATGGCGTGAGCGAGGCTTTCGCATTTGATGATGGCCGCTTGAAAACCGCTGATTATTCGCGCGATTCAGGTTTTGGCCTGCGCGGTGTGTCGGGCGAGATGACCGGCTTTGCCCATGCCAGTGACATCAGCGCGCAGGCCATTGCCCGCGCAGGCGAAACGCTGCAATTGCTTGACCCCGCAGTGGCCCAGCCTTCTGCGCCCCCGCAAAGAAGCAATCGCCGCCTTTACACAGATGCCAGCCCGCTGGACGGGATTGAATTTGCGCGCAAGGTTGCCTTGCTGGAAACCATCGACGCTGCTGCCCGCGCGCGTGATCCGCGCGTCTCGCAAGTCAGCGTGTCGCTATCTGCCAGCTGGAACGTGGTGGAAATCATCCGGGCGGACGGGTTTGTCGCGCAGGACATCCGGCCGCTGGTGCGCCTTAACATCGCCATTGTCGCAGAAGCCAATGGCAGGCGCGAACGCGGCAGTTTCGGCATGGGCGGGCGCTATCTATATGACCGGCTGTTTGACGCTGAACAGTGGAATCGCGGCATCGATATTGCAGTGGATCAGGCCATGGCCAATCTGGAAAGCGTGGATGCGCCTGCGGGCGAAATGACCGTTCTGCTCGGCCCCGGCTGGCCCGGTGTGCTGCTGCACGAGGCCATCGGCCACGGGCTGGAAGGGGATTTCAACCGCAAGGGCACCAGCGCATTTTCAGGCCGGATCGGCGAACGCGTGGCAGCGCCGGGCGTGACCGTGGTGGATGATGGCACGCTGGCGCTGGATGGCGGCAATGGCAGGCGCGGTTCCCTGTCGATTGACGATGAAGGCACGCCCACATCGCAAACCGTCCTGATCGAGGATGGCATTCTGAAAGCCTATATGCAGGACCGGCTGAATGCGCGGCTGATGGGCGTTCCCGCCACTGGCAATGGCCGCCGCGAAAGTTACCAGCACGCCCCCATGCCGCGCATGACCAACACTTTCATGCAGGCCGGTAATGACAATCCGGCAGAGCTTCTGTCGCGGGTGAAACAGGGCATATTTGCCAAGAGCTTCGGCGGCGGGCAAGTGGATATCGTAAGCGGCAAATTCGTATTTTCCTGCACCGAGGCATATCGCATCGAAAATGGCAAACTGGGCGCGCCGATAAAAGGCGCGACCCTGATTGGCGATGGGCCAAGCGTGCTGACCAAAGTGCGCGGCATTGGCGATGATCTGGAACTGGACGAAGGCGTGGGCGTGTGCGGCAAGGGCGGGCAAAGCCTGCCAGCCGGGGTGGGCCAGCCGACGTTGCTGGTGGACGGTCTGACCGTGGGCGGCACTGCATAATGGCTGACTGAACGATGCGCCATGCGCCTGCTTCAGGTCAGCTGTGGTTCAGTCTGCCGTGGTAAGATGCGCCAACAGGAGAACGGATGATGCGCCGCATTTCATATCTCGCAGCTGGCCTTGCCGCCCTGCTGATGGCGGTGCCAGCCGCCGCTTCCAGCCAGGATGCCAACCACGCTGCTGGCCACGCTACTGGCCACGCTGCCGACCACGCTGGCCATGAGGATGCGCCGCATGATCGCGGGCAGGCTGAATTGGCCAAGCTGCTGGAAGGGCGTGTGGCGGGCGAGCCGGTACGCTGCATCGGAACATCACAGCGGCAGAATATGCAGATCATCGACAGGACGGCGATGGTGTTCGGATCGGGCAGGACGATCTATGTCAACGCGCCCGATGGGGTGCAGTTTCTGGACCGGTTCGATGTGCCGATTTTCCGGATTTTCGGAAGCCAGCTGTGCCGGATGGACAGGGTGGAACTGCGCGACCGCGCTGCGGGCATTTCCGGCCCGCAATTGTTGATGTCCGACTTTATCCCTTACACTCTGGCGCCTGACACTCTGGCGCCCGACCGTGCCGACTGAGTTGGCAGAAGGAGCAAACTTGTGACCCGTTCACTACCTATTGCAGCTACTCTGGCATCGCTGTTCGCAGCCGCTGCCTTGCTGGCCGCGCCTTCTGCATCGGCCAGTGACAAGCGCCGCCTTTCGGGCGAGGAAAAGCTCGATAAAATGCTGGAAGGACGGGTGGCGGGCGCGCCGCGAAGCTGCATCACGGCCCACCCTGTGCGCAGCGTCAAAATTATCGATGGCACAGCGCTGGTCTATAAGAGCGGCAGCACCCTGTATGTGAATGTGCCGCTGCACCCGCAATCGCTGGACGACCGCGATGTGCTGGTCACGCAGCGCTTCGGCAGTTCGCTATGCCGGATGGATTATGTCACCACGATAGACCGAGTGGGCGGCGCCTATACGGGCAATATCTTTCTGGGGGACTTCGTGCCCTACACCAGACAGAGATAATGCCACAAACAGGTGTCTGGCGGGCCTTTTTACACCGCGGCCTGGCTCCTATTTTTCCAGATTTTCCAACCGCCACCGGCACAGATCGGACAGCGGGCAAACGGCGCATTGGGGCCGGCGCGCCTGGCAAATCTGCTTGCCGAACTGGATCAGCCAGAAATGCCCGTCATGCAGCGCCCAGTGGGGGGCGCGGCTTTCCAATTGCCGGGCCGTGCCTTCGGCGGTTCTCGCCGCTGTCAGGCCGATCCGGTTGCACACGCGGTGAACGTGCGTATCCACCGCAATCACATCAGCGCCAAAAGTGAAGGACATGACAATGTCCGCACATTTGCGCCCGATGCCCGGCAGTGACATCAGCCCTTCCCGGCTGCGCGGAACCACGCCTGCATGATTGGCCAGCAACGCTTCGCAGAACTGGCGGATATTGCGCGTTTTGACATTATACAGCCCTGCCGGCCTGATGGCCTGCGCAATCTGCGTGTCTGACAGGTCCAGCATGGCATTGGGCGTGGTCGCCAGCGCAAACAACGCCTGTGTCGCAGCCGCCGTATTCCGGTCGAGCGACTGGGCGGACAGCATGCAGGCAATGCACGCGCGGAAGGCATCGGGTTGCCCCTTGGGGCCCTTCGCGCCGCGAGTGCGGCCCGGCATCGCATCACGCAGGCGGCGAAACACCGTTTCCACCGCTTCGCTGTCGAGCAGTTCAGTCATTTCGCGAACGCAGCGGCAACCATCATTCGGCAGGTCAGCGTGCGCCGATTATTCCCATTCGATCGTGCCGGGCGGCTTGCTGGTGTAATCATACACCACGCGGTTCACGCCCCGCACTTCATTCACGATGCGCGTAGCAACCGATGCCAGAAACGCCCCGTCAAACGGATAGACATCGGCGGTCATCCCGTCAGTGCTGGTAACGGCGCGCAATCCGCACACGCTGTCATAGGTGCGGTGATCGCCCATCACGCCCACGGTCTTGACCGGCAGCAACACGGCAAATGCCTGCCAGATGGCATCATACAGCCCCGCATTGCGGATTTCTTCCAGATAAATGGCATCCGCCTTGCGCAGAATATCGCAGCGTTCCTTGTTCACTGCGCCCGGGATGCGAATGGCAAGGCCGGGGCCGGGGAACGGGTGGCGACCAACAAAGATTTCGGGCAGGCCGAGTTCGCGGCCCAGCACGCGCACTTCATCCTTGAACAATTCGCGCAATGGCTCGACCAGCTTCATGTTCATGCGTTCCGGCAGGCCGCCCACATTGTGGTGGCTCTTGATCGTCACGCTGGGTCCGCCGGTGAAGGACACGCTTTCGATCACATCGGGATAGAGCGTGCCTTGCGCCAGAAAATCTGCGCCGCCGATCTTGCGCGCTTCTTCCTCGAACACATTGATGAATTCACCGCCGATGAATTTGCGCTTCTTTTCCGGGTCCGTCACCCCGTCGAGGCCGGCCATGAACCGTTGTTCGGCATCCACCACCACCAGCGGAATATTGTAATGATCGCGGAACAGGGTTTCGACCTGCTCGCGTTCGTTCATCCGCAGCAGACCATGATCGACAAAGACGCAGGTCAATTGGTCGCCAATCGCCTCGTGGATGAGGACAGCAGCAACCGCGCTGTCCACCCCGCCCGACAGGCCGCAGATAACTTTGCCATCCCCCACCTGAGCGCGGATTTCCTCGATCTTGGTCTTGCGGAATTCCGCCATCGTCCAGTCGCCCGCCAGCCCGCAGACCTTGTGGACGAAGTTGGCCAGCAATTTGCCGCCGTCGGGCGTATGCACCACTTCAGGGTGAAACTGCGTGCCGTAATAGCGGCGCTTCTCATCCGCGATGACTGCAAATGGCGCGCCGTCGGATGTGGCGACAATGTCGAACCCATCGGCAAAGCGCGTAACCTTGTCGCCGTGGCTCATCCACACCTGGTGCCGCTCGCCCACTTTCCACAAACCGTCGAACAGGGCGCAATCCTTGCTCACCGTCAGGAAAGCGCGGCCAAATTCGCCGCCTTCGCCGGTTTCATGGCCGGGCCGCACTTCGCCGCCCAATTGCTGCGTCATTACCTGCTGGCCGTAACAGATGCCCAAAATCGGCAGGCCGCTGTCAAACAGGATCTGCGGCGCGCGTGGGCTGCCTTCATCAGGCACGCTGGCGGGCGATCCTGACAGGATAATGCCTTTGGGCCGCATCCTTTCGAATGCTTCTTCCGCCATCGTGTACGGCGCGATTTCGGAATAGACCCCTGCCTCGCGCACACGGCGCGCAATCAGTTGCGTCACCTGGCTGCCGAAATCGACAATGAGGATGGAATCAGCCTGAATTGTTTCAGAATGAGCGGAATCGGTGTGGGGTGCAGCGTTCATGGCCCGCAGCGTTAAGCGCGCAGGGCGCCCGCTGTCCAGCGCCGGTATCAACAGCGTGCAGGTGCGGCGAATGAATTGCACAGCGTGCAACACCAGCCGTGCGGCTGATCGACCCATTTACGGATATCCGCACGCCATCCGTTGCAAAAACTGCAACACATCCTGCAGTTTTCTCATTTGAATAACCAATGTTGTAACATTATTTCACAGTCCGAGCCGGTTCACAGATATCCTCTCCCATCGTGTTGGGCCGGCCTTAACTAAAGGGACCATGTCAGTGCATTGCGCTGCATGCCCTGTCCTTCCTTGCAGGTTGTCTTTTGACACAGCCTGGTAAGCAGCGCCCCGATCCCCTGACGATCGCGTGCTGCATTACCCTCAAGCGAAGGAAGAGAGGCGCGGCCACTTACCAATCCCCCCCCCCCTTTGGGGTGGCCGCGCCTCCACTTTTTTCCGCAATATCTGGTTCCGCAAGATCGGGTTGGCCCGTCACTCTGGCAGCTTTGTCGCCAGATCGCGCAATTCGGTTTTCAGCAATTTGCCAATATGGCTGCGCGGCATTTCGTCGATTGCGTGCAGTGCCGACAGACGCTGCGTTTTCCCCAGCCGTGCATTGACCGCTGCCATGATTTCCGCAGGCTGCGGCGCATCATGACTCAGCCGGACAAAGCCGAGCGGCGTTTCGCCCCAGGCATCCGACGGCACGCCGATGACGGCGGCTTCTTCCACGCCCGTTTCTTTCAGCAATTCGCCTTCCAGATCGACGGGGTAGATATTGAACCCGCCGGAAATGATCACATCCTTGGCGCGGCCCACCAGTTCGACAAAGCCCTCCTCATCGACCCGGCCAATATCGCCCATGCGCATCCACACGCTGCCATCATCAGGGTCGGTCCACAGCGCTTCTGCACTGGCATCTGGCCGGTTCTTGTATCCGGCCATCATGGCTGGCGAAATGCCGACCAGATTGCCCGATGCGCCCGGCGGCAATTCCACATCGTCTTCCCCCAGCACTTTCAGCGCATGGCCCGGTGCGGGGCGGCCAACGGTATGCAGCTTGTCCGGAAATTCATGCGCATAAAGGAGGCAGGTCACGCCGCCTTCGGTCATGCCGTAAATTTCAATCAGCCCGCCCGGCATCCGCCGCAGCACTTCTGTCTTGAGAGCAGCGGGGAACGGTGCCGAAGTGCAATATTTGAGGAACAGCGTCCGCAGGTCGAATTCATCGAACCGCGGTTCTTCCATCAGCCGCTTATATTGCACCGGCACCAGCATGGTGTGGGTCACGCCGTAGCGTTGGGCTGTCTCCAGCCAGCCGACAGCGTTGAATTTGCCCATGATGTTGACGCAGGCGCCCGCCAGCAAGGCAGGCAGGAATGCCACCATCGTGGTGTTTGAATAGAGCGGCGTGGATGTCAGCGCCTGCGAACTTGTTGCATAAACGGCATTGGCAGTGGCCGCGAACTGGAACCAGCGCATGCCGTGGCTGTGGACGATGCCCTTGGGCGTACCCGTGGTGCCGCTGGAATAGATGATGTTGAACGGATCGGACCGGACCGGCACGAATTCAGCGGCCTCGGTCCCTTCCGGTGCCATCCAGCCGTCCAGTTCCTCGTCATAGATTATCCGCTGGAGGCCGGGCATGAAATCATCACCCAGTTCAGTCAGCTTCGCCCGGTCGATGAACAGGTGGCTGGCACCGCTGTCCTGCGCCATGGCCGCCAGCTGCTGCGGGGTGGCACTGGTGGTCAGCGGGGCAGCGACCCCGCCTGCCCGCACCGCCGCGAGGAAGATGGTGGCATAGGATGTGTCCGACGTGCCGACGATGGCCACCGATTGCCCGCGTTGCAAACCCGTCTGCTGCATGCGCGCGGCCACACGTTCCACCCGGTCAGCCAAATCGCGCCAGCTGATCTCACCCTTGTCATCGCGCAGGGCAGGCGCATCGCCGCGCACAGCGCCCCACCCCCTGATTATTTCCGGGAAAGAGCCAAACGGTTCGGCCAGCGCTGCATCAAGGTCTTCGGTCGTCATCATTTCGTGTCCGCCAGATTGCGCACCAGTTCATACAGAAAATCGCGCCCGGTATAGAGCGAGGTCTTCTCGATCCGTTCGTTAAGACCGTGCGTGCCATTGCCATCCGGATTGCCCCACAGGCCCGGCACGCCGTAGGTCGGGATGCCGACAGAGCCTGTGTAAACCGCGTCTGTTGCACCCGTGGACATGGTGGGCAGCAGGGTCAGGCCGGGGAAATATTTGGCCACCAGCCTTTCCGATGCGGAAATGATGCGCGGGTCCAATGGCGGAACCTTGGCAATCGGCTTGTCGGCAATGCGCGGTGCGACACTGATCGAAGGATTGCCGATCACAGCTTCCAGCGCGGCTTTGGTTTCGGCAGTCGACCGGCCCGGGAACATCCGGCAATTGACATTGGCCGTCACGCGCTGGGGCAAGGCGTTCAGCGCATGGCCGCCATCCACCAGCGTGCCCACGCACGTTGTCCGCAGCATGGAATGGAGCGCCTTGTCCTGATTGACGATGGCTTCTGCCCCGGCATCATCCGGATTGGCAGCCAGCGCCATCATTGCTGCGCCCAATTCGCCGCCACGGGTCTTGCCCGCCTGGGCGAAAAACGCCCGCGTTGTATCGTTGAATTCCAGCGGGAATTGCGCTCCCTGCACCTTCAGCAGGGCTTCCGACATAGCATAGATGGCATTGTCCCGCACGGGCTGCGAACTGTGGCCGCCGGGGTTGGTGGCGGTAAAGGTGAAGTCCTGATAGGCTTTTTCGCCCACCTGAATGGTCTGCACCACCACCTTGCCGCCTTCCGACACGCCCATGCCATCGGTGCGGCCACCGCCGCCTTCATTGATGGCAAATTCGGCATCGATCAGGTCACGCTTGTTGGCGGCCAGCCATTCCGCGCCATTGAAGGCGCCACTGGTTTCTTCCCCGCAGGTCAGCGCCAGCTTGATCGTGCGTTGCCCATGGTGGCCTTCCTGCGCGAAGCGGACCAGAGTATCGGTAAAGATGGCTGCCTGCGCCTTGTCGTCTACCGTGCCGCGACCGTAATAATATCCGCCCTCGTCAATCAGCGTGAACGGATCGCGGACCCAGTCTTCACGATTGGCCTCGACCACGTCGATATGGGCCAGCAGCAGCATCGGTTTCAGCGTCTTGGATGTGCCGGGCCACACTGCCACCAGCCCGCCATCCCTCGGGTGTTCCGGCGTGGCAAACAGGGTCAGCTGATCATCGGTAAAACCAGCGGCTTTAAGCCGCGCCGCCATGCGTTCGGCAGCAAGGGTGCAGCTACCCTGCGACACGGTCGTATTGGTCTCGACCAGTTCCTTGTACAGCCCGAAAAACGTGCTCTGGTCAGGGCGCAATGTCTCGCCCTCGCCAGCAGCGAAAGCCGCCGGGCTGGTTATCAGCCCTGTGGCGATCAGCGCAGCGGCCATCAGCCCCGCAGTCATTCTTGCAGCCGTTTTACGCATCCACCCGTCCTCACCTGTTGTTGCCAATCCGTTTTTATAGGCCCGGTTTGACCATGAATTGCCTGTGGATGGAAGGGGGCATTGTGCCTTCCTAAATGGCCCTTGTGCACCTATATGAATGGCATGAGTGAAACACCTGAAAACCAGCCCGGCGCAGCGCCTGCCGCCGCCCCTGCCGCCAACAGCGAAACCCCCGCCAAAGCCATCCCCAACCAGAACCTGTATGGCGCAGATTCCATCAAGGTTCTCAAAGGCCTGGATGCGGTGCGCAAACGGCCGGGCATGTATATCGGCGATACGGATGATGGTTCGGGCCTGCACCACATGGTGTTCGAAGTGTCGGACAATGCCATTGACGAAGCGTTGGCAGGGCATTGCGATCTGGTGCTGATCGAACTCAACCCCGATGGATCGGTCTCGGTTGAAGACAATGGCCGCGGCATTCCGGTGGATATGCACAAGGAAGAAGGCGTTTCTGCCGCCGAAGTCATCATGACCCAGCTGCACGCGGGCGGTAAGTTCGAAAACACCTCGGATGAAAATGCCTATAAGGTATCGGGCGGCCTCCACGGTGTGGGCGTTTCTGTGGTGAATGCCTTGTCCGAATGGCTGGAACTGACCATCTGGCGCGATGGCAAGGAACACTGGATGCGGTTCGAGCATGGCGACGCCGTTGGCCCGCTCGTCCAGAAAGGCGATGCACCGCCAGCCGAAGATGGCGGCCCGCGCAAGGGCACCCGCGTCACCTTTCAGGCCAGCACCGACACATTCAAGAACGTGCTCGATTTCGACTTTGAAAAGCTGGAGCACCGTTACCGCGAGCTCGCTTTCCTCAATTCCGGCGTGCACATCAAACTGCGCGACAAGCGCGGCGAGGAAGTGGCCGAGCATGACCTTTATTACGAAGGCGGCATTGCGGCGTTCGTCAAATATCTGGACCGCAACAAGGTCGCCCTCATTCCCGAACCCATTGCCATTTCGGCAGAACGGGACGGAATGGGCATCGACGTGGCGCTGGAATGGAACGATTCCTATTACGAGAACGTCCTGTGCTTCACCAACAACATTCCCCAGCGCGACGGCGGCACGCATCTGGCGGCATTCCGCGCGGCGCTGACCCGCACTCTGAACGGCTATGCCGAACGGTCAGGCGCGCTGAAGAAGGAAAAAGTGTCTCTTTCGGGCGAAGATATGCGCGAAGGGCTGACCGCGATTGTTTCGGTCAAGCTGGCTGACCCCAAATTTGGGTCGCAGACCAAGGACAAGCTGGTTTCTTCGGAAGTCCGCCAGCCGCTGGAAAGCCTGATGGCAGACAAAATGAGCGACTGGCTGGAAGAAAACCCGGCCCACGCCAAAACCATCGTGCAGAAAATCATCGATGCCGCCGCCGCCCGCGAAGCGGCGAAAAAGGCCCGCGAACTGACCCGGCGCAAAGGCGCGATGGACATTGCATCGCTGCCCGGCAAGCTGGCTGACTGTCAGGAACGCGATCCGGCGAAATCCGAACTGTTCCTGGTCGAAGGCGATTCCGCCGGTGGCAGCGCAAAACAGGGCCGCGACCGGCATTATCAGGCGATTTTGCCGCTGAAAGGTAAAATCCTCAACGTGGAACGCGCCCGGTTTGACCGGATCATTTCCTCCAAGGAAGTGGGCACGCTGATCCAGGCGATGGGCACTGGCATCCGCGATGAATTCAACATCGAGAAGCTGCGATATCACAAGGTCGTGATCATGACCGACGCTGACGTCGACGGCGCGCATATCCGCACTTTGCTGCTCACCTTCTTCCATCGCCAGATGCCGGAAATCATCCGTGGCGGCTATCTGTTCATTGCCCAGCCGCCGCTGTTCAAAGTGGCCAAGGGCCGCAGCGAAGTCTATCTGAAGGATCAGGCCGCGCTGGACCGCTATCTGGTGGAAGGCGGGCTGCAGGGCCGTGTGCTGGAAAGCAGCACCGGCGCGCGCACCGGCGCTGATCTTGCCAGTCTGGTGGAACATGCGCTGCGTATCCGCAATCTGATGGCCTTTGTGCCGCGCAAATATGACCCTTCGCTGATCGAGGCGATGGCGCTGGCCGGCGTGCTCGACCCTGAACTGGACCGTGCCGGCCGCGAAGCAGCTTTGACCAATGCAGCGCGCCGCCTGAAACTGGGTGACAGCGAGGCCACTTGGTCTGCGTCCCTGCGTGAAGACGGATCTGCCCGGTTTGACCGCCTGTGGCGCGGAGTGACCGATGTGCACGAAATAGAAGCGGCGTTCCTGACCAGTGCAGAAGCCCGCAAGATGCACAAGATCGCCATGGAACAGGCCGAAGTGTACGAAAACCCGTCGCGCCTGGTGAAGGCATCTGCCGATGCACCGGCAGAAGAAGGTGACGAGGGTGACGCCCAGAGCGATACTGACGCACCGGTCATTTCTGCCGACGAATCCATCACCCGCCCGACCCAATTGCTCGACACCGTGCTGGCCGCTGGGCGCAAGGGCCTGTCGATTGCCCGTTACAAGGGGCTGGGCGAAATGAATGCCGACCAATTGTGGGAAACCACGCTGGACCCGGACAATCGCGCCTTGCTTCAGGTAAAGGTGGAAGACGCCGATGTAACGGATGAAATCTTCACCCGCCTGATGGGCGACATCGTGGAACCACGCCGCGAATTCATTCAGGAAAATGCGCTGAACGTGGCCAATCTGGACACCTGATATCTTGGACGGCCCGCTGCTCCAGACGATTGCGCTTGGCGTAATTCTGGTGGCGGCGGGCTGGCTGCTGGTGGTGGGACTGGTTTGCGCCATCCGGCCCGAACTGGCGCTGGCAATGCTGGGCCGCATGGGCAGCACCTGGCCCATCCAGATCGGCGAACATGGGTTGCGGGCATTGGCAGGCGCGGCGCTGGTGGTGCGGGCGGATTATTCCGGCGCACCGCATATTTTCAGTATTGCCGGCTGGTTTATCCTGCTGTCGTCAGTGGCCATATTGGTCGCTCCGCGCCGCTGGCATCAGGCCTATTCGCAATATTGGGCAAAGCGGTTGCCGCCTGTCCTCGTCAGGTTCATGGCGGTGCCGACTTTCATACTGGCAGGCGTCGTCGCCTGTGCCGCACTCTGACGCCAGAACCGAGAACCCGATGACCCAGACTTACGATGCTATCATTCTTGGCGGCGGTGCTGCCGGGCTGATGTGCGCGGCCATTGCCAGCCAGCGCGGGCGCCGCGTCGTGGTGCTCGAAAAGGCGGACCAGCCGGGCAAGAAAATCCTCATTTCCGGCGGCGGACGGTGCAATTTCACCAATCTCAACACCGCGCCTGACCGCTATCTTTCGGCCAACCGCCATTTCGCCAAATCCGCCCTCAGCCGCTATACTGCCAGCGATTTTCTGGCACTGGTCGAACGCCACGGCATCGCCTGGCATGAGAAAACCCTCGGGCAATTGTTCTGTGATGGTTCGTCGAAACAGATTGTCGCCATGCTGCTGGAAGAATGCCGCGCTGGCGGCGCGGACATTCGCTGCGACCAGGATGTGACCCACGTGGCACATGGCAACGGCCAGTTTACGGTCACCGCCAATGGCGCTGACATTACTGCTGCTGCCCTTGTCATTGCCACTGGCGGCCCTTCAATACCCAAAATGGGTGCGACTGGCTTTGCCTATGATCTGGCCCGCCAGTTCGGGCTGAAAGTGGTGGAGCCGCGCCCTGCGCTGGTGCCGCTGACATTGGGCGGCGATGATGTGCTGTTCCGCGATCTTTCGGGCGTGTCTGCGCCAGTAGATGCCCGTTGCGGCAAGACGACATTTCATGAAGCTGCCCTGTTCACCCATCGCGGCCTGTCCGGCCCCGCCATCCTCCAGATTTCATCCTATTGGCGCCCCGGCGACATGGTCGAGATAAATTTCCTGCCCGGGCGCCCGCGCGGCTGGCTGCGCGATGCCAAGCGCGCCGCCCCCCGCGCTTCCATCCGCAGCCTGCTGAAAGATGCCCTGCCGCACAGGCTGGCCGCCACGCTGGCAGACCGGCTGGGCCATGAAGGCGATTTGCAGAACCTGTCCGACAAGGTTCTGGATGATGCCGAAAACCAGCTGCTGCGGTGGCCGTTCTGTCCCAATGGGTCCGAAGGGCTGGCCAAGGCAGAAGTGACATCGGGCGGTATCAGCACTGCTGAACTTTCGTCCCAGACTATGGAAGCCAAGCGTGTCCCCGGCCTTTATGCCATTGGCGAAGCAGTGGATGTGACAGGCTGGCTGGGCGGATATAATTTTCAATGGGCATGGGCCAGCGGCTGGGCTGCCGCACAGGAATTATAGGGGCTGCGCACCGGGCGAAGGTTTATGGGAGCGAATTTACGGGCGCAGGCTTATGGCTGCGGTTTGTGCAGGGCACGCAATGACTTCCCGCCGTCATGCTCTGCCGCTAAGTGCCAGTGCCATGACCATGCGATTCATCCTTTCATCCGTTGCGGCCCTGTTCCTGTCGGCCTGCGCGACCATTCCTGCCCCCGTAAGCCCGGCGCAAACGCCCCAGACGGCCACTGTGCGGATTATCGGGCTGAATGATTTTCACGGCAATCTGGAACCCTTTCCCCGCCTGTCGCAAGTGCCGGTTGCTGATGGCAAATCAGAACAGGCCCAATTGGCAGGCGCGGCCTATCTTGCCAGCGCTGTCGCTGAGGCGCGCACCCAGAATGCCTATAATATGGTCATTGCGGCGGGTGATCTGATTGGCGCCAGCCCGCTGGCATCATCCATTTTTCTGGACGAACCCACCATTGGCGCGATGAACAGGATCGGGCTGGATTTCAACGCGGTGGGCAATCACGAATTTGACCGCGGATGGCAGGAATTGCAGCGGATGCAGAACGGCGGCTGCACCCAATATACATTGCGCCAGCCATGCCAGGTGGAACAGCCATTTCCCGGCGCGAAATTCCGTTTCCTGGCGGCCAATGTCATCATGCCCGGCGGTGAAACGCTGTTTGCGCCTTATGGCATCAAACGGTTTGGCACAGGCGCGGCGCAAGTGTCGGTCGGGGTCATCGGCCTCACCCTCAAGGATACGCCATCGCTGGTCACGCCCAGCGGAGTTGATGGGCTGACCTTTCTTGATGAAGCCGATACGATCAACGCGCTGGTGCCCAGGCTGGAAGCCGAAGGGGCCGATGCCATCGTGGTATCAATCCATCAGGGCCTTTCCACAGAAGTGGGCGTGAATGACAAAAGCTGCGGCGGCGTTTCCGGGGCTTTGCTGGATATTCTTGCGCGGCTGGACCCGCGCGTGGATGTGGTAATTTCAGGCCACACTCACCGCGCATATGTGTGCGATTATTCCGCCATTGACCCAAGCCGCAAATTCCTTGTCACCAGCGCCGGTTACGGCGGATCCTTGTTGACCGACATTGCGTTAACGGTGGATCTGGCCCGTAATGATGTGATTGCCGCCAGCGCGGATAATGTCGTCGTGCAGAGCCAGGGCCGCGATGCCGCAGGCGCGCCTGTGCCTGCCAATCCTGCCTTCAGGCAATATGCGCCGGACCCGCAAGTTGCCGAATATGTCAGCACCTATGTGGCCGCATCGCGCGAGGCAGCGCAGCGCCCGGTGGGCAAAGTCAGCGGCAGCGCGGCTGACCCCGGGCCAGCAACAGAAGAAACGCAGCTGGGCAATCTGATTGCCGATGCCCAATTGTTTGCCACCAGGGCGCAAGGCGCGCAGATTGCCTTCATGAACAATTCCGGTGTGCGCACCCCCATGAACGCCGCCGCCGATGGCACTGTGACCTATGGCGATATCTATTCGGTCCAGCCCTTTGGCAATACGCTGATCACCAAGAGCTTTACCGGCGCGCAGCTGCTGGCGCTGCTGGAACAGCAGTTTGATGATGACGGTTTCGCGCAGACATTTTCGCCATCGGAAGGGTTTGCCATGCGCTATGACATGCGCCGCCCGTCCGGCAGCAGGCTGGTGGCAGCATCGCTGGATGGCAAGCCGATCAACCCTGCCGCCACCTACCGTGTAACCATGAACAGTTTCCTGGCCGCAGGCGGTGATGGTTTCACGGTGTTTGCAGATGGCACCAATGTGGTGACAGGACCGGTCGATCTGGATGCGATGGAAGCCTATCTTCGGGCGGTGCCCTTGCGCCAGCTGCCCGAAACAGGGCGCGTCACCGAGGCAAAGTAATCCGCACCGCACAAACAGAAACCCCGCCTGCAGCCATGCTGCAGGCGGGGTCTGTCTGGATCATTTGGCGTTAGGCCAGATCACATCGCAGGGGCAGTGCCCGCGCTGCGGAAATATGCCTGATCCGCTGTCATTGCGCCTGTTACCGGCGTATTTTCATCCGCCAGCTGGTAAATGGCGCCATCGGCGATGGCATAGACCTGCTTGTTCGCGCCAGTGCCAATCAGGATGCGGCTGTTGTCGCTATACCAATTATACGTACCGGTGGTTTCAACACCGTTTTCATCACGCACGGTATAGGTATCGTCCGCATTCAGCGTGATGGTGCGCGTGCGGCCGTCGGGCAGACGCTGGTCATAGGCGCCGGCATATTGGACCGAAGTGCGGGCATCTGCTGCCACAGCCGGCATTTGGGCAGGCGCGTTGGTGGTGACTGGCGCCGTGGTTTCAGTGCCGCCAGCGGCGACCTGCTGGTCCGCCGCATCCTTGTCCCCGCAGGCCGAAATGGCGAGGGCAAGCGGGGCCGCGAAGGCAACTTTGATGGAATTACGCATGACATTCTCCTGTTTATTGCCCCACCAACGAACAGGCGCAGGGTAAGTTTCTATATTGTCGCAATTTTCGCGATTCCAGCTGCGGTTGGGGCCAGCCGCAGTGGGGTCAGCCCGGTTTGCGCGGTGGCAGCGGGATAAAGGCCGAAGTGCGCTGCTTGTAGCTGTCATATTCGGGGCGGGTTTTCTTCATCCCTTTTTCCAGCAGCGCCGCGCCTGACCATTTGGTGAGTGTAAAGGTCAGGAATAGAGGCCCGATCACGCTCCACATGACCGCAGCGTTGCCCGTGTGGGCCGCCACCAGCCAGATGCCCCACCATGCACAGGCGTCGCCAAAATAATTTGGGTGGCGGGTATAGCGCCACAGGCCGGTATCCAGCACCTTGCCCTTGTTGGCCGGGTCCGCCTTGAACCGGGCCAGCTGCCAGTCACCCACCCATTCAAAAAAGATGCCGACACAATAAAGGGCCAGCCCTGCCCCAACCAGCGGGGCCTGCACCCATGGCCCAATCCCTGCCGCGCCAGCAGCGATGATGCCCGTTTGCGCCGGAAGGCAGACCATGAACAGCAGCACAGCCTGGCCCAGAAACACCTTGGTTAGTGCCGCAAGGGCAAAGCGCCCTTGTTCACGGTCCTTGCGCAGCATTCGTTCATATCGCTGGTCTTCCCCTTCGTGTGACCAGCGCCGGAACAAATAAATGCCGAGCCGGAAGCCCCACGCTGCCGCCATGATCATGATCAGCGTGGCCAAAGTGCCGCGGCCGGCCAGCTGCATCCAGCTGGTAATGGCCAGCACCCCCATGCCGGCGCCCCAGAATGCGTCGATGAAGGACACATCGTTAATGGTCATGGAAATTACCCACAGCGCCAGCACCAGCGCCAGCAGGATTGCCGCATTGGTCAGCAGGATATCAGTCATCGCTGGCCTCCTTCAGCCGCTTTACCTGCGCTGCCAGCTGTTTGAAGCGCGGCTCGTCCGGCACTTTGGAAAGCAGATAGTCGGCAATTTTTCCCAGATCAGCAGCATAATCGCCGCTGGGCGTGATGGCCGGGCCAAAGCCCAGTTGCATGGTGCGGTTGTTCACCCATGCCGGCACGATGGGAACACCGGCAGCCTGTGCAATGTGGTAAAAGCCCGATCGCCATTCGCCATTGGAACCGCGCGTGCCTTCGGCGGCGATCACCAGCGCCAGTTCATCACGCCGGGCGAATTCCGCCGCGATCTGATCGACATAATTGGCGCGTTTGGACCGGTCCACCGGCACGCCGCCCATATCCAGCATGAACCGGGTCATCGGCCATTTGAACAGCGTATTCTTGCCCATGAAACTGGGCTTGATGCCGAGCTTCTCGGTCGCCCCGACAAAGAAGACGAAATCCCAGTTGGATGTATGCGGCGCGCCCGCAATCACGAATTTGCGCGTGTCGGGCAGGCCACCTTCCAGCTGCCAGCCTTTCCAGCGGTAAACCCACAGGATGATCCACCGCACAAAACGCGACAGCAGCGATGGTGGCGGGTCGGAAAACCCGTGATCATGTTCGGTCATGCACTCTCCCGCAGGCAACTTACACCCAAGCAAACCAATTACGATCACAAAGAAATGGTTTTAATTGAAAACCGGCAATCCCTGTAGCCAGATCCCCATCAACCGGTTGAAGGGAAATGTGAAAAATCCGGCAATCAGCAACGCGCCAATCACTATTCCGCGCACCTGCTTTCGATGTTCAAACGGCTTGTGCGCGCGCGCCCGGGCCACCAATTGCCAGCACACCACCAGGGTCAGCACGGACAGAAGATGGATCGGGCTGAACCCTGATGGCGGATTGAGGAAATGCAAGGTGAAGGACGCCAGCGCCGTTGTCACCATGCAGCCGACCCAGATATATCCGAGGATGCGGTGCCCTGTGTCCCCCCGCCGGCGCCACAGCATGACCGGCGTGATTGCCGTTGCCGTGACCACCGTGATGATGTGCAGCCACAGGCGCGCTGGCAGCAGATGCCATTCTGACATGCCGCGAAACAGCGCGGTCAAGGCTGCTGCAAGAAGACATAAGGATAGCACGCCCAGCGCATAATCGATCCTCGCCGGGGCAAGCGATTTTGCCGATGGCACCTTGGCAGCGTTCATTGTGCAGGCATCCCCTATTGGCCGCAGGCTACATCCGGAACACACCAAAGCGCGGCTGCGGGTTGATTGGTGCTTCAAGGCAGGCGGAAAAGGCAAGGCCCAGCACATCGCGCGTCTGCGCAGGGTCAATCACACCGTCATCCCACAGGCGGGCCGTGGCGTAATAGGGATTGCCTTCATCTTCATATTTCTGGCGAATAGGTGCCTTGAATTCTTCGGCCTGTTCCGGTGTCCAGCTGTCAGCATCGCGGTGCACGGTTGCCAGCACGCTGGCCGCCTGTTCGCCGCCCATCACGCTGATGCGCGCATTGGGCCAGGTGAACAGGAAACGCGGGGAATAGGCACGGCCTGCCATGCCGTAATTGCCTGCACCAAAACTGCCCCCGATCACCACCGTAATTTTCGGCACCTGGGCGGTGGCAACTGCCGTCACCAGCTTGGCCCCGTGTTTGGCAATGCCTTCGGCTTCATATTTGCCGCCGACCATGAAGCCGGAAATATTCTGCAAAAACAGCAGCGGGATGCCGCGCTGGCTGGCCAGTTCGATGAAGTGCGCGCCCTTCACTGCGCTTTCTGAAAACAGCACGCCATTATTTGCCAGAATGGCCACTGGCATGCCCCAGATATGGGCAAAGCCGCACACCAGCGTTGCGCCATATTGCGCCTTGAACTCATGAAATTCGCTGCCGTCTACCAGCCGCGCGATCACTTCATGCACATCATAGGGTGCGCGCACATCGTCAGGGATGATCGAATAAAGCTCCTGCGCGTCAAACACAGGGGGCCGCGGGTCTGCCATTTCCACATCGGGTTCATGGGCCTTGCCCAGATGGCTGACGATATCGCGCACGATGGTGAGGGCGTGTTCGTCATTTTCCGCCAGATGATCCACCACGCCTGACTTGCGCGCATGCAGATCGCCACCGCCAAGGTCTTCTGCGCTGATTTCCTCGCCCGTGGCGGCTTTCACCAGCGGCGGCCCGGCAAGGAAGATGGTGCCCTGATTGCGCACGATCACCGTTTCATCGGACATGGCAGGCACATAGGCGCCGCCCGCCGTGCAGGACCCCATGACGCAGGCAATTTGCGGAATCTGCAGCGCCGACATATTGGCCTGGTTGAAGAAGATGCGGCCAAAATGGTCCCGGTCAGGAAACACTTCTGCCTGATGCGGCAGATTGGCCCCGCCACTATCCACCAGATAGATGCACGGCAGGCGGTTTTCCTGCGCGATTTCCTGGGCGCGAAGATGCTTCTTCACCGTCATCGGGTAATAAGTGCCGCCCTTCACCGTGGCATCATTGGCCACGATCATGCACTGGCGGCCCGACACGCGGCCAATGCCGGCAATCATGCCTGCCGCCGCAATTTCATCCCCATACATGCCATTGGCCGCCAACTGGCCAATTTCCAGAAAGGGCGAGCCGGGATCCAGCAGCCGCTCCACCCGCTCCCGCGGCAACAGCTTTCCGCGCGAGACATGGCGGTCACGGCTGCCTTCTGGTCCGCCCAATGCAGTCTGCGCGACCCTGGCGCGCAATTCCTCTGCCAGCACGCGATTATGCGCCGCATTGGCTTGTGCAGCTTGGGATTGGGTATCCAGCGTGGACGTCAGGGTAGGGGCGCTCATCGTTCCGCGCCGATCAGTTCGCGGCCAATCAGCATGCGGCGGATTTCGTTGGTGCCGGCGCCAATGTCCATCAGCTTGGCATCGCGCAGATAGCGTTCCACCGGCCAGTCCTTGGTATAGCCTGCACCGCCCAGCGCCTGCACTGCCTGACCGGCTTCGCGAAAGGCGCTTTCACTGGCCAGCAAAACTGCGCCTGCCGCATCGAAGCGGGTGGTGTGGCCAGTATCGCACGCTTT
Source organism: Allopontixanthobacter confluentis (assembly GCF_009827615.1). Taxonomy (GTDB): domain Bacteria; phylum Pseudomonadota; class Alphaproteobacteria; order Sphingomonadales; family Sphingomonadaceae; genus Allopontixanthobacter; species Allopontixanthobacter confluentis. The sequence goes on along the minus strand of NZ_WTYU01000002.1, from coordinate 763,286 downwards.
GGCCACGGCATAGACATAGGCCCGCGCCGATTGCAGCGCGACATACATGTCCGCCACCTTGGCCTGCATCAGCTGGAAACTGCCGATCGGTTTGCCGAATTGCTTGCGTTCGCGCAGATAGGGAATGACCGTGTCGAGGCAGGCCTGCATGATGCCAAGGCCGATGCCGGACAGCACGACCCGTTCATAATCCAGCCCGCTCATCAGCACGCCAACACCGCCATGCAGCGGGCCCATGATGTTGTCTTCCGGCACGAAACAATCGTTGAACACCAGTTCCGCCGTGGGGCTGCCGCGCATCCCCATCTTGTCGATCTTCTGGCCGATGGAAAAACCGTCCATGCCTTTTTCTATCAGGAAGGCAGTGATCCCCCGGCTGCCTTCACCCGGTGCGGTCTTGGCGTAAACCACCAGCGTATCGGCATAGGTGGCATTGGTAATCCAGAATTTCGTGCCGTTTAGCACATAGCCGCCATCCACGCTGTCAGCCTTCAGCTTCATCGACACCACGTCCGACCCGGCGCCAGCTTCGCTCATCGCCAGGCTGCCAACATGTTCGCCGCTGATCAGCTTGGTCAGATATTTCGCCTTCTGGGAATCATTGCCCCAGCGCCGGATCTGGTTGATGCACAGGTTGGAATGCGCGCCATAGCTCAGGCCCACGCTGGCACTGGCGCGGCTGATTTCCTCCACCGCAATGACATGTTCGATATAGCCCAGGCCCAGCCCGCCATGCTCTTCTTCCACGGTAATTCCGTGCAGGCCCAGTTCACCCATCTTGGGCCACAGTTCTTGCGGAAACCAGTCTTCACGATCCGCTTTCTCGGCCAGAGGCGCGATCACTTCATCTGCAAACCGGGCCGTCGTTTCGCGGATCATGTCCGCATTGTCGCCAAGGGCAAAATCGAAATCGGGAGTCGCGCGCATTATAGTTCCTCTGCCGGGTAAGTCTTTTCGATCCGCCGCATAGCCGAGCCTGACCGCGCCCGCAAACGGGTAGCATTGCCAAACGTCGCGCAGGTTAAGTTTGCGGGCGAATATCGTTGGGGAATCTGGAAATTCTTCTATAATGGGAGTGAATTGGAAGAATGAAATTGAACACAATCAACACTTTGCCCAACACGAATGCTGATTCGTGCAGCGTAGAAACCCGTACTTCGCGCAATCGCGCGTTGGAGCCTTATGGCATCAATGCGCTTGAAGATGATGCGGAACTGGCAGCGATTGTCAAATTCGTGGCGAAGCTATGCGATGTGCCGGTATCCACTATCAGCATTGTCGAAGCCGAACGGCAGTTGTTTCTCGTGCGGGAGGGGATTGAAGACCGCGAAACGCCGGTTTCAACCTCGTTCTGCGCCCATGCGATGCTGGGCAATGCACCGCTGGTGGTGCCCGATGCCACCAGTGACCCGCGTTTTGCTGATTTTGCCGCAGTAACCGGCCCGCTGCATGTGCGGTTTTACGCAGGCGCGCCGCTGGTGGGGGAAGATGGCACGCCCATTGGCGCTTTATGCGCGATTGATACCGTTCCGCGCCCCGAAGGGCTGAACCACATGCAGATGCAGGGTCTGCAGGTGATGGCGCAATCAGTCATGCGCCGCCTGCGTGACCGGCAGCAGCATTTGCTGTCCCAATCCGAACTGCTGGAGACATCCGCCCGCCTGCAAGTGCTGGCCGATGGCATTCCCGATATTGTCTGGTCGGCCGATACTTCGGGCCGGATCGATTATTGCAACCGCCGCTGGTTCGAATTTTCCGGCCAGCCGGCAGGGCCGATCCCCGATAGCGCGGCAGAGCATGTCCACCCGGATGAAATAAAGATGTTTCATGCCAAATGGGCCAATGCGCTGGTTGCCGGCGAACCGTTTGAAATGGAATATCGCCTGAAGCACGCGGATGGCGCTTTTCGCTGGGTGCTGGCCCGCGCCATGCCGGTGCAGGGCCCCCACGGCGCGGTTATCCGGTGGATCGGCACGGTCACTGACATTGACGACAAATACCGCGAATCCGAAAGCCGCGAGCTTTTGGCAAGTGAACTTTCCCACCGGATCAAGAACATCTTTGCGGTCATTTCCGGCCTGGTCGCGCTGACATCGCGCAACAAGCCCGAAGTGAAGGATTTCGCCGAGGAACTGACCGGCAAGATCCGCGCATTGGGCCGCGCGCATGATTTTGTGCGCCCGATTGACAGTGCCAAGGGTGACAGCCTGCATGGTCTGCTCGAAGTGCTGATGGAACCCTATGTCGACGGGCAGGAAAGCCGCCTCACCATCGTGGGCGAAGAAGTGCATATCAGTGTGCGTTCGGCCACGCCGCTGGCGCTGGTGTTCCACGAATTTGCCACCAATGCTGCAAAATATGGCGCGCTGTCGGTGCGCGGCGGCAAGGTGGCTGTCACCATCACCAAAGATGGCGACGACGCGGTGATCGAATGGCGCGAAACACATGGCCCGGCCCCGGTGGACACTGACCGGGTGGGCTTCGGGTCGCGGCTGGTGGAAATGACCGTGACCAGCCAGCTTCGCGGCAAGCTGCTGCGCGAAATGCAGCCCGAAGGCTTCCTTGCGCGGCTGACGCTGCCCCTTTCCTCGCTATAGGCAGAAACAGCGGCCAGATTTTGACCTGGCCGCCAACTGCCCATAGGACAGCAGGCGATGGACCAACCTTCCCACGCGCTGCTTGAATTTGTGAATGTCCGCAAGGCGTTCGCGAGCACGGTCACGGAGGACAGCGCGGTGGACGTTGCGGTGGACGGGGTCAGCTGCGGCATAGCGGCGGGCAGTTTTGTCGCGCTGGTGGGTGCATCAGGCTCGGGCAAATCCACCCTTCTTAAAACGGTCAACCGGCTGGGCGATCCTGACAGTGGCCAGGTGCTGCTGGCAGGGGACAATGTGCAGGATGCAGCGCCCGCCATGCTGCGCCGCCGGATCGGCTATGTGTTTCAGGGTGTCGGCCTGTTTCCCCATATGAATGTGGCGGACAATATCGGTATCGGCCCGCGCCTGTCAGGCACGCGGGCATCAGATGGCCGCATTGCAGAACTGCTGGAACTGGTGGAACTGGATGGTTCCTATGCCGGGCGGATGCCGCATGAATTGTCCGGCGGGCAACGCCAGCGCATCGGCGTGGCGCGGGCGCTGGCAGGTAATCCGCAGTTGCTGCTGATGGACGAGCCCTTCGGCGCGCTGGACCCGCTGACGCGGGACGGGCTGGGCAAACGGGTGCGCGCCCTGCATGGCCAGCTGAACCTTACCACCATGATGGTCACCCATGACATGGCCGAAGCATTGCTGCTGGCAGACCGGATATTGGTGATGGAAAAAGGCCGCATCGTGGCGGACGAAACGCCCCGGTCGCTGCTGAAAGGCGCTGGCGGCCCTATTGCCCAGGCAATGGTGGCCGTGCCGCGCGAACAGGCAGCGGCACTGGCACAGATGGCGCAGCTGGACGGGCCGGCCTGATGAACAGGCGGGCTTCATGAACGATATTCTCGTCAATCTGGCCAGTCTGGGTGACAAGCTGGCAGCCCATGTGCTGCTGGCCGCAGCGGCGCTGGGGCTGGGCATAATTATCGCCCTGCCGTTGGCCGTCTGGGCCAATCGTTCGCCAGCGGTATCGCGCGTGGCGCTGGGTTTTTCCAGCCTGGTCCAGACCATCCCGGCGCTGGCGCTGCTGGCGCTGTTCTTCCCTGTGCTGCTGTCCCTGCGCGCGGTGTTTGGCGAGGGGCTGCCCACGCTGGGCTTCCTGCCGGCCTTGCTGGCGCTGACGCTATATGCGCTGCTGCCCATCCTGCGGAACACCGTCACCGCGCAGGAACAGATGGATGCAGGCGTGCTGGAAGCCGCAGACGCAGTGGGCATGACCCGCTGGCAAAAGCTGCAACTGGTCGAAGCGCCGCTGGCTGCGCCTTACATTATGGCCGGCATCCGCACTGCGGCGGTTTGGACGATTGGCGCTGCCACCCTGTCCACCACCATTGGCCAGACCAGCCTTGGGGATCCGATATTTGCCGGGTTGCAGACGCAGAACTGGGCGCTGGTGCTGGCCGGGTGCATTGCATCTGCCGGGCTGGCGCTGGTGACAGACGCGCTGCTGGGCGCGATCGAGCGCGGGTTCCAGATGCGCAGACGCTGGCTGGTGTGGGCCGGTATCACGCTGGCACTGGCCGGTATTCTGGCGGCCGCTTTTGCCCAGCGGGCAACGGACGATAACGCCATTGTCATCGGGGCGAAGCCGTTTTCCGAACAATATGTGCTGGCGCGCCTGATTGGCCAGCGGCTGCAGGATGCAGGATATGCAGTGGAATATCGCGACGGGCTGGGTTCCGCCGTGGTCCATGAAGCAGTCACCAGCGGGGAGATCGACATAGCGGTCGATTATACCGGCACATTGTGGACCAATCAGCTGAAACGCAGCGACAATCCGGGCCGCGATGCCATGTATGAACAGCTGGTCCGCTGGGAAGCCGACACCACCGGCACGCTGGTACTGGGGCGGCTGGGTTTCGAAAATGCCTATGCCTTTGCCATGAAGAAAGACCGCGCACGCCAGCTTGGCATCGAAACCATGGATGATCTGGCGCGGGAGGCACGGCGGCTGACCATTGGCGGCGATGTGGAATTTTTCCGGCGGCCCGAATGGCTGGCGGTGGAAGATGCCTATGGCCTGAAATTCGGCCGCCAGCGCACTTTCACCAGCACTTTCATGTATGATGCGCTGAAGGGCGGCGAGGCTGATGTGATATCGGCTTATACGTCCGATGGCCGCGTGGCCGCCGACGGCCTGCTGGTGCTGGAAGACCCGCGCGGCGCCTTGCCATCCTATGATGCGCTGGTGCTGATATCACCCCAGGCCGCGAAGGACAGTGAACTGCTCGCCGCGCTGAAGCCGCTGATCGGCGCGATTTCGGTCGAAGCCATGCGCCAGGCGAATTATGCGGTGGACCGGCTGGACGATAAACGCAGCCCGGCACAGGCCGCGCGTGAACTGGCCCGCACGATCGACGCGCCCTGACGCCAATTCCTAGCTATCGGAAAATCCGGTTCCGCCGGTCCACACCGGCGCTGCCAGCCCCATCACCTTGAACAGCAGGCCCATCTGGTCATCTGCGGTCAGCCGGTGTCTGGCCTGGTCCAGCGCGGTTTTATAGTGCGGCGCCTGCCGCGCAAGCGCCTCTGTCCGCATGTCGATGCCCAGCCGTTTCAGCCATTCGCCCTGCGTCACCGTGCCCAGCCAGCGCGCACCGCTGGCCTGCGCCACCTGTGCCAGCGTGGCAAAATCCACATGGGCCGTCAGGTCTGCTTCGCCGGGGCTGGAGAACGGGTCCACTTTCCGGTGGTTGCGCACGGCCTGAAGGGTTGACCCGCCGCGCATATCGGCATGGCCATAATCGATAAACAGGCCCGCCCCGCCCTGCCGTTTCAGCCGCGCGGCAATGTCCGCCATCACTGCCGATGCGCCGGGGCAGGTTTCGATAATTGCGCCCTGCACTGCCTGGCGCCAGCCATCGGGCACGGCGGCATCCATCGGCTGGCTGCCTGCGGCAAAGACGAAGGCGTCCCCTTCCAGCGCCACCATCCGTTCGCGCCAGCCTTCGGCAGCGCGGACCAGTTGCCGGACGGGCAGGGCATCGAAGAATTCGTTGCCCACCACCAGCAGCGGGCCATTGGCAGGGACAGTCGAAAAATCATCATGATGGATGACACCGGGCACAGCAGCGCGCTGGATTTCGCGTAAGGCAGGCGATCCTTCGATAAAATGCGGCTGCATGTTCAGCCCATATCGCTTCGCACTGCGCAGCGCATCTTTCGCCAATGTGCCGCGCCCCGGCCCCAGTTCCACGTAATAAACCGGATCGCGCCGCCCGGCGCGCATCCACATATCCGCCAACCACAGGCCAATCAGTTCGCCAAACATCTGGCTGATTTCAGGTGCGGTGATGAAATCGCCGCGCGTGCCGATCGGGTCCTTGCCCGCGTAATAGCGCGCATTGCTTTCCCCCATGAACTGGGACAGCGAAATCGGGCCAGTGGTACGGATCAGCCGGCGGAACATGTCCGCCGTAGTCAAAGCGGCGTCATTCATGCGGCAGCAGGGGTTCCCGTCCCGCTTGCCAGTGGCGGTTTCATCAGCGCGCGCACCGTGATGACCACGCCCAGCAGGATCAGCGGGACAGTTAGCCATTGCCCCATGGACAGGCCGGTTTCACGGGCAAATTCGGCCAGTTGCGAATCCGGTTCGCGGTAGAATTCCACGATGAAACGGCCCAGCGCGATGCCGGTGGTAAATACGCCCACCAGCAGGCCGGGGCGATAGCGCGCACGGCTTTGCCAGAACATCACCATCAGAATGACAATCAGGATCGCGCCTTCCAGCGCGGCTTCGTAAAGCTGCGAGGGATGGCGCGCCAATGGCCCGGCCCCGGGGAACACCATGGCCCATGGCACATCGGCAGGGCGGCCCCACAATTCGCCATTGATGAAATTGGCCAGCCGGCCCAGCATCATGCCCACCGGCACGTTGACGGCGATATAATCGGACACGCGCAGGAAATTCAGCTGTCCGCGCCAGCAGACATAGGCAATTGCCAGCAGCACGCCCATCAGCCCGCCATGGAAGCTCATGCCGCCGGTCCACAGCTGGAACAGTTTGACACTGGTCCACAGCGATGGATCGTAAAAGGTGGCATAGCCCAGCCTGCCGCCCAGGATGATGCCCAGCGTGCAGTAGAAAAACAGGTCATCCACATGGCGCTGCGCCATCGGTGCGCCGGGCGCCTTGATCATCTTCGACAAGTGCCAATAGGCAAACAGAATGCCGCCCAGATAGGCAAGCGAGTAGAACCGCAGTGTGAAGAAGCCCAGATCAATCCCCGGCTGCAGACCCAGCTGCGTCCATTGAATTGGCGCGGATGCGGCCGCAGAAGCCAGTAGTGACAGCAAGAAGCTTACCCCTTAAGTGGATGGAACCACGCAGTTGCCCGAATTAATGTTTGGGCACACATGGCTTTTGGCATAGCGCGGGGGCAGGTGGAAGCCTGCACGACACGCGAATCCGTTATAACAAGCCGGATCGCATAAACGGGAACAGGAGATACTGCCAGATGGCAACGGAACTGGACAATACGCTTAATACCATCATGGACACGTTGGTTCAGCCGGGGCAGCCGTTTGAAACGGTGCCATTGGCCCGTTTCGGCACCGAAATTCCCGTATTCAAAAACGCGCCTCCCAGCCTGGCGCATTATTTTGCCCATTATTGCAACGAACATGCCGACCAGACTTTTCTGGTGGACGGCGACCTGCGCCTGACATTTGCGGAAACCTATGCCGCCGCCCGCGCCGTGGCAGCGGGCCTGGTATCGCGCCATGATGTGAAACCGGGTGATCGCATCGGCATTGCCGCGCGCAATTCGGCCAACTGGATCATCGCCTATATGGGCACGCTGATGGCAGGCGGCTGCGTCACCCTGCTGAACGGTTTCTGGACTGGCGAGGAACTGGCCTATGGCATCAATCTGGCCGAATGCACCATCGTGCTGGCAGATGAGCAGCGCGCCCGGCGGCTGGCAGATACAGACCATTGTGCGCGCATTGTCATGTTCGGCCATGACGGTTCACCTGAAGGCGGGTTGGCCGCCATCTGGCCAGATGCAGCGCAGGCCGGCACTCCCTTGCCGGAACTTGGCCCTGATGATCTGGCCACCATTCTGTTTACGTCCGGATCAACCGGCCACCCAAAGGGCGCATGGTCCGACCACCGCGGGGTGGTTTCTGGCACCATGAATTACGTCGCGCAAAGCGCGATGGCCGCCATCATGCTGGCGCAGAAGGGCGAAGCGCCCAGCACCCAGCCGTCCGCGCTGATCGCGGTGCCGCTGTTCCATGTTACCGGCGAAGTGCCACTGTTTTTGCAAAGTTTCGCCATTGCCCGCAGACTGGTGCTGATGCCCAAATGGGATGCGGTGGAAGCCATGCGCCTGATGGAAAAGGAAGCTGTCAGCTATTTCGTCGGTGTGCCGCTGATGAGCTATGAAATGGCCAGCCACGCTGACCGCGACAAATACGACCTGACGGCCTGCAAGAGCTTTGCCGCAGGCGGCGCGCCGCGCCCGGTGGACCATGTTTCCAAAATCAGGGATTCCTTCCCCGATGGCTTCCCGCTGCTGGGTTACGGCCTGACTGAAACCAACGGCGTTGGCTGCGGCAATTACAATGAAAACTATCTGGCAAAGCCGGGCAGCACGGGCCGCGCCAGCCGTCCGCTGGTGGATCTGGCCATTCTGGATGATGACGGAAACCCCGTGCCCAAGGGCCAGGTCAACGAAGTGTGCATTCGTAGCGCAGCCAATTTCCGCGGATATTGGCGCAATGACGAAGCAACAGACGCAGCCTTTACCGCCAATGGCTATTTCCGCACGGGCGATCTTGGCTATCTGGACGAGGATGAATATCTTTTCATCGTTGACCGCAAGAAAGACATCATCATTCGCGGCGGGGAGAATATTTCCTGCATCGAGGTGGAACAGGCAATCTATGCCCATCCCGATGTGACGGAATGTTCCGTTTTCGGTCTGCCGGATGAACGCTTTGGCGAGATTGTCGGCGCGACCTATCTGGTCCGCGATGGCAAGACGTTAAGCCCGTCTGACCTGTCCGAATTCCTGGATGGCAAGCTGGCACCGTATAAACAGCCGGCCCATCTGTGGCAGACAACCGACACGCTGCCGCGTCTTGGTACGCAGAAAATCGACAAGAAATCCCTGCGCGCCAAATATACAGCGCAGATGGAGGCCAGTTGAACAAGATACGCATCCCCAACCAGCGCGCGATCATCGACCGGCGTGTGATCGTCGCCAAAATCGATGCGCTGGCCGCTGGCGATGCGGCCAGCGCCCGGCCGGAAATCGTGGCCGTGCTGCGCGCCGCGCTGGATGCCGGCCGCAGTGAATTGGCCCGCAGGCTGGCCCAGAAGCCGTCTGCGGGGCATGAATGTTCCGCCGGGCAGGCATTTCTGGTGGATCAGCTTGTCCGGCTGATCCACGATCATGTGGTGGGCCGCATTTATCCGGTAGGCACACGGTCCACTGGCGAACGGCTGACGATCATGGCGGTGGGCGGCTATGGCCGCGCGGAAATGGCGCCCCATTCGGATGTCGACATCGCCTTTTTCACCCCCACCCGCAGCGCGCCATGGTGCGAACAGGTGATCGAGGCGATCCTGTATTTCCTGTGGGATCTGGGCCTCAAGGTTGGCCATTCCAGCCGCACGCCCGATGATATGGTCCGCCTCGCGCGGGAGGATATCACCATCAGGACAGCGCTGCTGGAAGGCCGGTTCGTATGGGGTGACGAGGATCTTTACCAGAACAGCAGGCAACGGTTCTTTGCGGAAGTGGTGGCCGGAACAGAACGGCAGTTTGTGGCGGAAAAGCTGGCCGAACGTAATGCGCGCCACAAACGCATGGGCGACAGCCGCTATGTGGTTGAACCCAACGTCAAGGATGGCAAGGGCGGCCTGCGCGATCTGCACACATTGTACTGGATCGGAAAATATATTCACAAGGTCCGCAGCGCTGCCGATCTGGTGGATGTGGGATTGCTGACGCCGGCGGAATACCGCTCATTCCGCCGGGCCGAAAGTTTCATGCTGGCGGTGCGCTGCCATCTGCATATGATTACCGATCGTGCGGAAGACCGGCTGACATTCGATCTACAACGCCAGGTGGCAGAACGGATGAATTTCGCCGACCGCACGGGCAAAAGCGCGGTAGAACGCTTCATGCAGTTCTATTTTCTGCAGGCAAAACGCGTCGGCAGCCTGACGGGCGTTTTCCTGGCGCATATCGACCAGCAATTTGCCCAGACCCGGCGGCGGCGCGGTTTTCTGGCGGCATTTACCGCTCGTCCCCGCGAACTCAAGGGATACCGCGTGTTCGGCGGACGGATCGAGGCGCCATCGGATGACTGGTTCCGCAAAGACCCGGTTCGCTTGATCGAGATTTTCCAGTTGGCCCAGCAGGAATCGCTGGAAGTGCATCCCGCCACCATGCGGCAGGCAGACCGCGATTCCGGTCTGATCGATAACAAGGTCCGCAATGACCCTGCGGCCAATGCGCTGTTTCTGGACATTCTGGCGGGCCGCAACGATCCTGAAACGGTGCTACGCTGGATGAATGAAGCGGGCGTCTTCGGCAAATTCGTGCCCGATTTCGGCCGCGTCAACGCGCAGATGCAGTTCGACATGTATCACCACTACACCGTGGATGAACATACGATCCGCGCCATCGGGCTGCTCAACCGCATTGAAAAGGGTGATCTGGCAGAAGACCATCCGCGCGCCACCAAGCTAATTCACAAGGTCGAATCGCGCCGCGTGGCCTATGTTGCCGCCTTGCTGCACGATATTGCCAAGGGGCGCGGCGGTGATCATTCGGTGCTGGGCGCCGAAGTGGCCAAGAAGCTTTGCCCCCGTTTCGGTCTGGATGAAACCGAGACTGAACTGGTCGCCTGGCTGGTGCGCCAGCATCTGCTGATGAGTGCGACAGCTTTCAAACGTGACCTGACCGACCCTGCCACGATCGAGAATTTCGTCGGCGAAGTGCAGAGCCTGGAACGGCTGCGCCATCTGATGATCCTGACCGCAATCGACATCAGGGCCGTTGGCCCCGGGGTCTGGAACAGCTGGAAACGGCAGCTGCTGGGCGAATTGTCGGACAGCGCGCAGGAACGGCTGCGGCTGGGCCATATGCGCCACGGGCGCAAGGAACGCGTGGCGTTCAAGAAACAGACCGTGACCGGCCTGTTGGGCGAAAATGCCCATCTGATCGAGGATCTCGACCAGATTTTCGGCGATGCTTACTGGATTGCCGAACCGGAAAAGATCATCGCGCTCAATCTGGTGCAATATTCCGTGGCCCAGTCAATCCGCGAACAGCTGTCCATTCATTGCGAATATGACGAAGGACGCGGCGCAACGCTGGTCAGCGTCATCGCGGCTGACCATCCCGGCCTGTTCTACCGCATTGCAGGAGGCATCCATCTGGCTGGGGCGAACATAATCGACGCCCGCATTCACACCACCCGTAATGGCTGGGCAGTGGACAATTTTCTGGTGCAGGACCCGGTGGGCCAGCCATTCAACGAAACCACGCAGATCGACCGGATCAAGAAATCCATTGCCGATGCCCTGGCCGGCAAAGTGGAACTTGTGCCCCAGCTTGCCAAACGGCCCCTGCCGCGCACCAGGGCAGGCGCATTCGATGTTCGGCCGCGGGTCATTTTCGATAATAAGGCGTCCAACAGATTTACCGTGATCGAAATCCATGCCCGCGACCGGCCTGCCTTGCTGAACCGGCTGGCACGCACCTTGTTTGAGAACCAGCTTGTGGTATATTCGGCACATATCACGGCCTATGGCGAGCGGGCAGCAGATACGTTCTATGTGACAGACCTGCTTGGTAATAAGATAGACGCATCGGACCGCAAGCAGGCGATCGAGCAGAGCCTGCTCGACGCAGCAAGCGACCGACGCCAGGCGGAGTTGGAAGACGCTTGATCGAAATGGGTCTTGATTAAAAACCGATGCCAAGTATGGGCATCCGTACAGAATAAAAACACTTTTTTGGGATAGCTAGATGATGAAACTCGCTTTGCGTGCAACCACTTCACTTGCCTGCTTCACAATTGCCTCCATGGCGGCCATGCCCGCTTTCGCGCAGGAACAGACTGCCGCTGAACAGGCCGCAGAAGATGCCGCGGAACAGCAGGCATATGACGATGCCAATATCATCGTCGTGACAGCGCAGGGCCGCGAGCAGCAGCTGGCCGATGTTCCCGTCGCCATTTCCGCTGTCTCAGGTGACATGCTGCAGAAATCTGGCGCAAACGATATTCGCGAACTGAACCAGGTGGCGCCATCGCTGCTGGTTTCTTCCACTGGCAATGAAGCAAACGGTTCGGCCCGTATTCGCGGCATCGGCACGGTTGGCGACAATGCCGGCCTAGAAAGCTCGGTCGCAGTGTTTGTTGACGGCGTGTATCGTTCGCGTTCGGGCAATGCGCTGAGCGAGCTTGGTCCGATTGACCGCATCGAAATCCTCCGCGGCCCGCAGGGCACGCTGGGCGGCCGCAACTCTTCAGCTGGCCTCATTTCCATCTATACCGCCAAGCCGAAGTTTGAATTCGGCGGCTACGGCGCGTTTTCCTACGGCAATTACGATTCGATGAAAGTCGAAGGCGGCGTGAACCTGCCGCTGGGCACAACCGTGGCAGCCCGGGTGGACGGCGTTTATTTCAAGCGTGACGGTTTCTATCGCGACGTGGTGAACGGCGTTGATGTCAATGACCGCGACCGGTATCTGCTGCGCGGGCAGCTTTTGTGGGAACCAACCGATGCGCTGACCGCGCGTCTGGTGCTGGATTATTCCAAGAAGGATGAAAGCTGCTGTGCAGCCACATTCGTCCAGCCTGACTTTGCACCGCTGGCGCGCGTCAGCCCCGGTCTCGACAGCTTCAGAATGCCAAATGCCGGCAGCCCTGCGCTGACCAGCACCGCCAACCCGATCATCCCTGTGCTGCTGGGGCTGGGCCAGAACCCCGCTGCGCTTACCCAAAGCACGTTTGACCGCGACATCTACGTCACGCAGGGCCGTTCCTATGCAGGCGAAACCGAAGATTACGGCGCTTCGCTGGAACTGAATTATGATCTGGGCGGCCCCGAGCTGACCTCGATTACCGGCTACCGCGAATATTCCAACTTCCAGGGTTCCGACACCGATTATACCCAGGTAGATATTCTGTATCGTGCTCCGAATGAAAATGGCGGCGCACGTGCGTTCAAGACCTTCACTCAGGAACTGCGTCTGCAGGGTTCGGCCTTCAATGACCGGGTCGACTGGCTGGTTGGCGGTTTCTACGCCAATGAAAAGCTCGCCGTGCGCGACAATCTGCGCTTTGGCAGCCAGTATGGCGCATTTGCCCCATGCCGGATCGTCAATGCAATCAACCCGGCACTTGCTTCGCCCGGCAGCACTGGCTGTCTGAGCGCAGGCGGACGGGCAGTGTTGAGCGGAGCCAATGGCGGCGCGGGTGCATTTGGCGCAGCAACTCCGGCAATCTTTGCCGGGCTGGACCGGCTTGCAGGTCTGAACGATCTTGGTTCAACCACCGATTTCTATAACCAGAAGAGCGAAAGCTTCGCTGCCTTCACGCATAATATCATCCACCTGACCGATCGCCTCGATCTGACTCTGGGCCTGCGTTACACGCATGAAACCAAGGACTTTGATTCGCTGCTGGGCAATGACAACACGGTGTGCCCGGCACAGCGTGCCGCACTGACCCCGCTGCTTGGCATTCCTGGTCTTGGCGGCCTGACCGGCGGGCTTATCTCCCTTGCCTGTCAGGGCAATTCGACCAGTGAACTCAACGGTGCCACGTTCTCCGATTCGCGCAGTGAAAACGAATTTACCGGAACCGGTATCCTCAGCTTCAAGGCAACCGACGATCTGCTGCTCTATGCCAGCTACTCACGCGGCTATAAGGCAGGCGGTTTCAACCTTGACCGTTCGGCGCTTACCGGCACGTTCTTCTCGCCCACCGATACGCTGGGTGCGAGCAACATTTCGGTGGTGGTTGGCCCCAATGCACTGGCCAACACTGCCAATCTGCAATTCGACCAGGAAACGGTTGATGCCTTTGAAGTTGGCGCAAAATATTCGATCCGCGATTTCACTTTCGGCGTTTCGGCATTCCGTCAGCAGTTCAGCAATTTCCAGCTGAACACCTTCAACGGTTCGGTCTTCCTGGTGCAGAACGTCAATGCCTGCACCAGCGATCTTAACGGTGCGGATCGTGATGCCTTCGGCCTGACCGGCGCGTGTGATGCGGATGATGTCACCTATGGCGTGGTTGCGCAGGGTGTCGAACTTGAAGCCACGATGAAGCCAAGCCGTTACCTGAACTTCACTGCTGGCCTGACCCTTGCGGACACCAGCTATGAGGATAACCTCATCGGTAACGAAAATGGATCGCCGCTTGATCCTGCCCTGCGCCTGCTGCCCGGTGACAATCTGTCGAACGCGCCGGAAATCACGGCCACGGCATCAGCCAGCTGGACACCGCCCATCGGTAATGGCGGCCTGTCAGGTCTGGTCTATGTCAACGCCCGCAGCGTGGGTGATTACAACACCGGTTCTGACCTGCTCTTTGGCAAGGAACAGGATGGTTTCGCGCTCGTGAATGCCCGTATCGGCATCCGCGGTCCGGACGAAAAATGGGCCATCGAAGGCTGGGCATCCAACCTGTTCGACGTGGATTACACGCAGGTTGCCTTCAACACGCCGTTTGTTGCCTCGCAGCAGACCTATTCGGCATTCCTTGCTGAACCACGGACCTACGGCGTGACTGTTCGCGGCAAGTTCTAAGCCTTGCTGCCCTGAAAACGGCACAATAAAAGGGGCCGCTTCTGCAAGGAAGCGGCCCCTTTCTTATGGCCGGCTGTGCAGGCCGGGATTAGTCGCGTGTACCAAACAATGCAGTGCCCACCCGCACATGGGTTGCGCCAATCTGCACGGCAATTTCATAATCGCTGCTCATGCCCATGCTGCGCCCTTCCAGGCCATGATCGCTGGCCAATTTGTCCAGCAGGGCAAAAAACGGGGTCGGCTCGATCCCTGCTGGCGGCACGCACATCAGGCCGATAATGGGAATTTCAGCAGCGCGGGCCATTGCAATAAGGTCTGGCAAATCGGCTATGGCGCAGCCGCCTTTCTGGTCTTCCTCACCAATATCGACCTGAATGAAGCACGGCACGCGCTTGTCCGCGCGGGCCATCGCCTTGCCCAGCGCAGTGACCAGGCTGGGCCGGTCGAGTGAATGGATGCAGTCAAAAACTGCCACGGCATCATCGGCCTTGTTGGATTGCAACTGCCCCACCAGATGGACCTGCGCGGCAGGGTGGCGTTCGCGCAGTTCGGGCCATTTGGCCTGCGCTTCCTGCACCCGGTTTTCACCGAAGATGCGCTGGCCCGCCAGCAGCAACGGCTCGATTTCCTCTGCCGAATGTGTCTTGCTGACGGCGATCAGGGTGATGTCCTCGGCCTTCCGGCCCGCGATCCGGGCTGCGCGCGCGATATTTTCGCGCACCTGCCCTAGCTTGGTTGCTGCATTTTCCATCGGGTTTGCGCTATAGCGTGGCTGTGACGACTTGCCATACCTCGCAATGCACCGGCATCCCCGATTTGTGGTTGCTGAGTGATGCCCGCAACGATGCGGTGCTGGATCATGCCCTGTGCGCTTTGCCCAACGGTTCCGGCCTTGTGTTCCGCCATTATCACCTTGCACCTGCCGCCCGGCGGGCAAGGTTCGACACGCTGGCCGCCACCGCACGGCGCGGCGGGCATCTGGTGATCATGGCAGATGATGGCCAGCTGGCAGAAATCTGGGGTGCAGACGGCATCTATGGTCCGGCGCAGCGCCTGCCCGCCGCCACTGGCCTGATGCGGCTGGCCGCGGTGCATGATGAAGATGAAATCCGCAGCGCCAACGATATTGACGCTGACGCTGTATTCCTGTCGCCAGTATTTCCCACCCGCTCCCATCCCGCAGCATCAGGCCTGGGGCCGGAACGCTTCCGGCAGCTGGCATCGCTGGCCCAGATGCCGGTCATCGCTCTTGGCGGCATGACCCATGGGCGGGCCCGGTCGCTTGGCTGGCCGCGCTGGGCCGCGATTGATGGCCTCGTCGCCGAACTGGATTCTTGACGCAGGAGTCCTCTCCTGTGCATTACGCACCTATTACACCTTCGCACCTGCAGACAGGGGAGTAGCAATGGCCACCCGCGCAATCGGGAAATCGTCCGGCACTGACTGGCGCGCCACATTCCGGCGTTCGCTGCGCCGTGCCTTGCAAATGACCGGCGCGGCGCTGCTGCTGGCCCTGCTGGTGTTCCTGACGCTGGCACTGGCCAGCTATACCCAGACAGACCCCAGCCCTTCCACCGCGGCATCGGATGTGGATATCGCCAATTGGATGGGGGCCTCCGGCGCCTGGGCGGCGGAACGGGTGCTATTCTGGTTTGGCGTATCCTGCCTGTTCCTATTGCCGCTCATTTACATCACCGCGCGCAAATTATGGCGCGATGTGGAAGAAGAAGACCGCGATACCGAAACGCGCTGGTGGTTGCCGCTGGGTATGCTGCTGCTCGCCATGGCGCTGGTGTCCACTGTCCTCTCGCTCGCATTCGAAGGGCCGGGCGGCGCTTTTCCCGCATCGCTGGGCGGTATTATCGGCCTTTTGGGGGCCGGCGGCATAGAAGCCGTGGCCGGCCGCCTGCCCGGGAACATTCAGGGATGGACCATTCTGGCGCTCGCGCTGGTTTGCCTGGCTGCCGGGGCGACCTTGCTGACCCGCGTTTTTGCGCTCGACTGGGCGCAATTGCTGACCTTGCCCGCGTTCCTCAAACGAACCCCGCGTCTGTCTGAAACAGACCTGCCCTTCATTCCCCAGCGGGCGAAAAAGGACCGCGAGCCCAAGATTGCAGCGCAGCCGCAGGTGCCCGAACCAGCCCGACGCGCACCGGAAATTTCCGACCCGACCGCGCCGCCCAAAAAAGCCGCCATGCCCAAGACCAAGCAGGCTGACATGTTTGCCGATTACCAGCTGCCAGGTCTGGAACTGCTGGAAGAACCGCCGGTCCATACTGCGCCCAAACTCGACAAGATGGCGCTGGAACGCAATGCGCGACTGCTGGAAACGGTGCTGGATGATTTCAATGTAAAGGGCGAGATTACCGCCGTTCGCACTGGCCCTGTGGTTACCATGTATGAACTGGAACCGGCACCGGGTATCAAGGCCAGCCGCGTGGTCGGGCTGGCCGAAGACATTGCCCGCAACATGTCCGCCATAAGCGCCCGTGTTTCGCCCATTCCGGGCAAGACCGTAATGGGTATCGAACTGCCCAATGCCGACCGGCAGATGGTCGCGCTCAAGGAACTGGTCGCGTGCGAGGCGTTTGCCGAATCCACCGGCAATTTGCCGATCATTCTGGGCAAGGATATTGCGGGCGACCCGGTGGTTGCCGACCTTGCCGCCATGCCCCATCTGCTGGTGGCGGGCACCACTGGCTCGGGTAAATCGGTCGGCCTCAACTGCATTCTGCTGTCGCTGCTATACCGGTTCACGCCTGCTGAATGCCGCCTGATCCTGATCGATCCCAAAGTTCTGGAGCTGAAGAGCTACGACGATATTCCGCATCTCCTGTCGCCGGTGGTGACAGAGCCGCACAAATCCGTGCGCGCCCTGAAATGGGCGGTGGAGGAAATGGAACGCCGCTACCGGATGATGAGCAGCATCAATTCGCGCAACATCAACAGTTTCAACGAACGGGTAAAGGCCGCCATTGCCAAGGGCAAACCGCTTGGCCGCCGCGTGCAGACCGGCTTCGACCCGGAAACCGGCGAGGAAATGTTCGAGGAAGAACAGCTCGATTATGCGCCGCTGCCGCAGATTGTGCTGATTGTGGACGAACTGGCCGATCTCATGGTGACTGTAGGCAAGGAAATCGAAGTGCTCATCCAGCGCCTGTCGCAAAAATCACGCGCGGCCGGCATCCATCTGATCATGGCCACCCAGCGCCCGTCGGTCGATGTCATCACCGGCGTGATCAAGGCCAACCTGCCCACCCGCATCAGTTTCAAGGTAACCAGCCGGATCGACAGCCGCACCATTCTGGGCGAACAGGGCAGCGAACAGCTGCTGGGCAAGGGCGATATGCTGTACAAGCCCAATACCGGCGCAACCGTGCGTGTTCACGGGCCATTCGTGTCGGACGAGGAAGTGGAAGCCGTGGCGGATCACTGGCGCGCGCAGGGCAAGCCCGACTATGTCGATGCAGTCACCGAAGAACCGGAAGATGGCAGCTATGCATTCGACGATGAACTGACCGCCAGCGATGATCCTGACGAGCGGAAATACCGGCAGGCCTGCCAGATCATTTTCGAAAACCAGAAAGCATCGGGAAGCTGGCTGCAACGCCAGATGGGCGTGGGGTATAATACCGCTGCAAAGTGGATTGAACGGATGGAAAGCGAAGGGCTGGTCGGGCCGGCGAACCATGTCGGGCGGCGCGAAATCTACCGCGATCAGGATGGAAATGTGCTCTGATTTGTCTCGCCGCAGGCCGATCTGACCATTTTATCGCCCAAATTCCGGCATATTTTCCAAGTGTTATCAGACCCGTTACAAGTGTGACGGATACTGCCGTATTAACCATCTGCCGGATCGCAAGCCAATCTTTACCAAAGCAGACTAGGACAGCCTGACGACCCGCTCTGAAACAGGGGCGACAGAAGGTTAACCGGGGTTTCGCTGCTGCGATGATATCGACGCTGAAACAGATTTGGGGAATAGACCGCATCAGGCAAGTCCTGATTGCGGCCATCCTTGCATCGTTTCTTGGCCCGCTGTTTTTTTACCCAGTCGGCCATCTGATCTGGCATAGTCAGGCGCGCCTTGCTTCACATGAGGCATCCGGTGACATTGTTTTCGCTGGTGCCCGGGACGACCTGACCGATCCTGAATTTCCGCACCGCCGCGAGCAACTTGCGAATTCTTTGCGCGCATTGGATGCAGCAGGCGCTCGGAAAATCTATATCGACCTGCTGTTCAATCAACCATCTGACCCCGCAGCGGACAAGTCGCTCCATGATGCAATCGCCGATTTGGGAGACAAGGTTTATTTTGTACGGCGCAAGGTAACGGGCTTAGCTGGTGCGACAGAGTTCCATGATTCGGTTTCGGCGGTCATGGGCCAGGCCCACACGGTTCCAAACGACAGGTTTATTAATTTCACTGGTAATACTTGGTCAATGCCAATAGGATTTCAGACCGAAAAAGAAATTGAACTCAGTTTTCCAGCATCAATGGCCGAAATTAACTCACGTTCGACCAGAGATATTGAAATTATCTATAGCTTCGATCCAGCGACTATACCAAACCTCGAACTTTCGTCGATCGACTTTAAGCGCAAACAATCTGCGTCTGATGCAAGCATTGATGCATTAAACCTCGATCGTAAGATCGTGGTTATCGGTAATTCCAGCCAGTTGTCTGATTCCGTTGCCAATATACCTGGCCAAGTCGATCTGCCATCGACTTACGTTTCAATTTACGCAGCAGAGACTTTGAAGGCAGGCTTCAAGGACCGGTTTGGGACGATACCAACCTTTATATTTTACTTCATCGCGCTCCTCACAATTGTATCTATTTGTCTGAATGAGCAAGTCCGACGTTTGTCGTATCTCGCTCTATGCCTGTCTGCACCTTTGCTGGTTTTCCTCTTTGCTCAATTTGGCATTAGAGCAAATTTGTCATGGTCGCTGGCCTTATTGATGGTATTCGGCATGCTTCGACTGCGTGATCGCTGGCAGAGCAAATTTGCCCTTACCGATGCGGCCAGTAAACTGCCTACCTTCCGCGCGCTCGAGCGTTTGCTCGATAGGAAAAATCCCGACGAAGCGATCGTTGTTGCAAAGATTCACCGGCTTGATGAAGTGCTCTCGACCCTTCCAGAAGCGCTCCATGCTGATTATATATTGCGAATTACCGACCGATTGCGCGTTGTGGACAAGAAGCTGGAAATCTACACGAGCGGTGACCGCTACCTAGCGTGGCTTACCCCCGAAGCAAACATGGGCGACCTTGATCAGCATTTAAAAGGTCTGCGGGGTCTTTTTGCACAGCCATTATTGGTCGGCAATACGGCTGTTGATGTCGGGATCACCTTTGGCGTCGATAGGACACGCAGCATAAAGGGGCGGCAACGCGTGGCGCTTGCCCTGACGGCAACCGAACAGACAAATGAAGCGTACCGACCGGTCCAAATTGCCGAAGAAGTGAGTGAGACTGACCGGCTATGGAATATTTCGCTTCAGTCAAAGATTGATGCAGCGTTAAGCAAGGGCGAAATTTATGTAGTGTTCCAGCCGCAAATTTCACTCCACGATGGATCAATGGTGGGCGCAGAGGCGCTGGTGCGCTGGGATGATCCGCTGCGCGGATCTATTTCGCCTGCCTATTTCATCGAACAATGCGAGATGGCGGGACGGATGGAACATCTCACCCGGCATGTTCTGATGGAAGCCGTGGCAGGGTTCATTTCCCTGGGGACGCGCACGCCTGAACCTGCCTTGTCCGTAAATTTATCCGCCACGTTGCTGCACGATCCCAACATTCTCAACATCGTTGATGAAGTGCTGGATGAAACAGGTTTTGACCCCCGCCGCCTGGTGCTGGAAATCACTGAAACTTCCAAAATAACCGACGCAGCGACCGCGCTGGCTCTCATTACGCAGTTCAAATCGCGCGGAATCAGGATTTCACTTGATGATTTTGGCATTGGCTCTGCCAGCCTCGAAACCTTCCTGCAGTTCCCGTTTGACGAGTTGAAGATTGATCGCCTGTTCATCAGCGCAATGCAGCAAAGCAGCAAAGCGCAGGCCATCGTCAAAAAAATTCTGGCTATGGGCGAAGAAGCACGAATCACGGTAATTGCCGAAGGCATTGAGGACGAGCAAACCCTTAAAATTCTTGGCTCTTTCGGGCTGCATATCGCTCAAGGATATGCGATTTCCTACCCATTGAGAATAGATGACCTCCTTCAATTTCAAGGACTTAGCGATTCCCGCGCAAGAGTATTATAGTTAATCCTTTACAAACAAAGATGGTTAACGCATTTTCGTGTCTCTAAACAGGAGACAGCGTATGTGGGATTTTTGGAATTGGCTCTTCCCCGGTAAATCCGGCTGATCGAGTTTTAAAAGATTTTAGGGGTCCTTCGGGGCCCCTTTTTCTTGCCCAGTTTTTGGCGCCCCCGGCTTGTGGCACCCCCGGCTTTTGGCAATCCGATAAACCGCGTTGCAGGGTCAGGTCTGGTCCAGCGGCCAGTTCTGGCGGTCAATCCTGAGCTGGTCGCTACCGCGCCAATACCAGCCGGCACCATGCGCCCGGCCAACCAGCTTCATCGCTGGCGCATCAATCCGCAGACGGCCGTTTTCTTCGCCCAGCAGGCGGTCGTCAATGTCCATCGCCACCACTTCGCCCAGCACTATTCCGGCATTGGCCGTGGTTTCGATGAACTGCCACAATCGGCATTCATAGGTAACCGGTGCAGATGCGATCAGCGGCGGCGTGACCATGCTGGCGGGGCGCGTGGGAATATCCAGCAGTGCCAGCTCATCCACTCCTGCCGGTGCGTCAGTGGCGCTGCGGACCATTTTTGGCGCATCATCTTCGCTCACCAGCGCAACGGTGAATTCCCCTGTTTCGCGGATGGCGCGCAGGCTGTCCTTCTGCCCGGACGGGCTCCGCACATCGTCAGGCCCCATGAAGATGGCCACCAGCGCCGGGTCTGAACCCATGGCGTTGAAGAAACTGTAGGGCGCGGCATTGCGGTTGCCCGCCGCATCCTGCGTCACCACCCACGCGATCGGGCGGGGAGTGATGGTGTTGACCAGCAGCTTGTATCGTTCAGCCGCATCCAGCTTTGACATATCGAATTGCATGGCCGGACCCATAGCGCACAATCGGCCGTTGCAATCCTGTAATGTTGCCTAAAAATCGTTTCACTTGTAACGGCTTTGCCGAACCCCCATCCGGCAGCCGCGCTGCCAAGGAGCACTTCCATGCGTATCGGTTGCCCGAAAGAAATCAAGAACCACGAATATCGTGTTGGCCTGACTCCCGAGAGCGTCAAGGAACTGACGGTTAACGGGCATGATGTGTGGATGGAAACGGGCGCTGGCATGGGTATTGGCGCGACCGATGATGCCTACCGCAATGCCGGTGCCGAAATCAAAGACGGCCCGGACGCCCTGTTTGCCGAATGCGAGATGATTGTGAAGGTCAAGGAGCCGCAGGCAGTGGAACGCGCCAAATTGCGGCGCGACCAGATCCTTTATACTTATCTGCACCTTGCCCCCGATCCGGAGCAGACTGCCGATCTGGTCAAATCAGGCGTGACGGCAATTGCCTATGAAACGGTGACAGGCGAAGGTGGCAGCCTGCCCTTGCTGAAACCGATGAGCCAGGTGGCAGGCCGGATGAGCATTCAGGCCGGCGCAACCGCGCTGGAAAAGGCCCATGGCGGGCGCGGCGTGCTGCTGGGCGGTGTGCCGGGCGTGATGCCGGGCAAGGTTGTGGTTATCGGCGGCGGGGTCGTGGGCTTCAACGCTGCCCAGATGGCGGTGGGCCTGGGCGGCCAGGTGACCATCATGGACCGCGATCCTGAAGTGCTGGACAAGGTCGGCACCTTTTTCGAAAACCGCGCATCGACCCGCTTTTCCAACAAGGCCAATCTGGAAGAAGCCGTGTTTGAAGCGGATCTGGTGATTGGCGCGGTACTGATCCCCGGGGCAGCGGCCCCCAAACTGATCACCCGCGATATGCTGAAACAGATGAAGCCGGGCGCGGTGCTGGTGGATGTGGCGATTGACCAGGGCGGCTGTTTTGAAACCAGCCACGCTACCACCCATGCCGATCCGACGTATGTGGTGGATGATATCGTCCATTATTGCGTTGCCAATATGCCCGGCGCCGTGGCCCGCACCAGCACATATGCGCTGAACAATGTGACCCTGCCCCACGCCCTGCGTATTGCACGGATGGGCTGGAAAGATGCCATGCGCGCCAATCCGCATCTGGCAGAAGGTCTTAATGTTCACGGCGGTAAAGTTGCCTATGAAGCGGTGGCCAAAGAGCTGGGCTACGATTTTGTGTCCGTGGCCGATATTCTCGCCTGACGGCTGCAAAAGACGCCTGCGACGGCGGCGGAATGGTTAACGCAAAGCCACCGCCGCCACTGATATTTCTGGATTTTTTAACGTCCTGTCAAAGCTGTTTGACTAGACACGCGGCATGTACCGGGCAATTTCAGCACTGTTAAGGACATGGTGCGCGGCATGTGTCGCGGCCCTGTCGAAGGCTGGGCTGGCTTCTGGGCTGGCTTCTGGGCTGTTTTTTGGACTGGCGGTTTCATACCCCGCCATTGCCGCGGCAGCGCCCGTGTCGGCCACGTGCCATGCAGCAGTGCATAAAACCGAAGCAGCGCCGCAGATATCCGCCCGGAATGTGGCGTGGAATTGCAGCGGGCGCGATTATCTGCAGCGCAGAATGACCAACCTGTTACGGTTTGAGGTAGAAGGGCAGGATACGCCCTCCCGCTACTTTGTCACCAGTATCGGCAGTTTTGAGACCATAAGTCTGACCGTGCGGGACCGTGACGGGACGCTGCGTACCGCCGATTACACCATGGCCCAGAGCAAGCCTGTGAAAGGCGGCCCGTTCTTCATTCTGGAATTGCCGCGTGTAACGTCTGACAGCATCGAAGTCATCGCGGCGATGGACGGCACGTGGAGCGCATCGACCATCACGCAGGCCCGACTGACCTCATCCGTGCGCGAGGCCGCATGGCCGATAGGCACGCTGCTGGTGCTGGCGGCGATCTGCGGTTTGCTGTGCGCGCCCTTGTTTTTCAACCTCGGCTTCTGGCACGTCCTGCGCGAACGATTTCTGCTGTGGCATATGGTTGTCGCCATCGGGATGATCGGCCAGACCCTGATCAGCAGCGGTATCATCCTGTGGCTGGTGCCGCTGACCCACAGCCAGATGAACCCGCTGATGCAGGCGGCATTGGCCGTTTCCCTGAGCGGGGCGTGCATGTTTGCAGCTGATTTCATCGAGAAAGACCGCTTGCCCGAAGCGACCAGAAAAGCGCTGCGCCTGTGTGCGGCCTTCATCGTCATTAGCAGCGCGGTTTACGCTTTCAAAATTCCGGCCATGCGCGATGTGGGCAACCAGCTTTATTACGCCAGTTTCATCCCGATGATGCTGGTTCTGGCATTGTCCATGGCGCAGGCAGCCCGCCGCGGCAGCCGTGCCGTGTGGTTCCAGATCATTGCCTGGACGCCAATCTACATTATCGGTCTGGTGCGCGTGGGCAGCAATCTGGGAATTGGGCCAGAACCCACAGATGCGCTGGTGCCATTCACGCTGGCCATCGGGTTCGAGGTGCTGATCACCTCGCTGGGCGTGGCGGACCGGTTCATGATCATCAAGGAACAGCGCGACCATGCCCGCGCTGATGCAGCGGTCCTGGGATCGCTGTCCCGCCGCGATCCGCTGACGGGCCTGATGAACCGCCGCGCGATCGAGCCGAAGTTTGCGGCACTGCGCGCCGATGGCTTTGACACCTTCGCGCTGGTCGATCTGGACCATTTCAAACGGGTAAATGATGATTTTGGCCATGCCTGCGGTGATGCCGTGCTGGTGGCCGTGGCCGCCGCGCTGGATGCTGACGATGACACGCTGGCAGTGCGGCTGGGGGGCGAGGAATTTCTGCTGTTGCTGCGCGGGCCGGATGCAGCAGCCCGCGCGGAACGGCGGCGACAGGCGATACCAGGGCGCGTGGCGCGCTGCGGCGCAGATCTGGACCGGCTGGTAACGGCCAGCATGGGCCTGGTGGAATTGCCGGAACGCGGAATGGAAAAAATCGACTTTGCCGAATTATACACCCGCGCCGACCGGCTGTTGTATGAAGCTAAATCCGCCGGGCGCAATCGCACCATGTCGGAAAAGCTGACCTATTTCGAACCCGGCGGCACCAAGGCTGTTGCCAGCGCAGCGGCCTAGGCCAGAAACGGCGCTGATATATCGGGCCGCACCCGGCACAAGCGCCCGCTTTCCCGGTCAATCATGGCCCAGGTGGTGTTGGCACTGACGATGACCTTGCCCGCGCTGTTGCGAAAATCGACCCGGCGATCAAACTTGGCCCCGCTTGGCTGGCCGGGGATGAAGGTTTCTCCCGTCACGCTTTCACCGGCGACAATATTGCCGCGGTAATCCAGTTCATGGCGGATTACGACCCATGCATAGGCGGCGATATGTTCAGGCGCGGCCACGGCATTCCAATGGGCGGTTGCCATATCCTGCACCCATTGCACCCATACCGCATTGTTCACATGGCCCAACTCGTCAATATGGTCTGGCTGCGCGGTAAAAGTCAGTGTGTGGGAAGATGTCATTCCGCCATGCCCATCTGCCACAGGATGAAGGCGAATTCCTCCGCTGTTTCGGTCAGACTTTCAAACCGGCCCGATTTCCCGCCATGGCCTGCGCCCATATTGGTTTTGAGCAGCAATTCGTTTTGGTCGGTCTTCATGTCGCGCAATTTGGCAACCCATTTGGCCGGTTCCCAATAGGTCACACGCGGATCGTTAAGGCCCGCAGTCACCAGCAGCGGCGGATAATCCTGCCGTTTCACCTGATCATAGGGGCTGTAGGATGAAATCAGTTCAAACGCCTCGCGGTCCTCTATCGGGTTGCCCCATTCGGGCCATTCACCCGGCGTCAGCGGCAGGGTGGAATCGAGCATGGTCGCCAGCACATCCACGAACGGAACATGGGCCACCACCGCGCCGAACAATTCAGGGTCGGAATTGATCACCGCGCCCATCAGTTCGCCGCCGGCAGACCCGCCCGAAATGCTGATCCTGCCTGCCTGCGTCAGCCCGCAGTCAATCAGCCCGCGCGCCACATCCACAAAATCGGTGAAGGCATTGGTGCGGCTTTTCAGCTTGCCTGCCTTGTACCATGCCCGCCCCAGGTCATCACCCCCGCGGATATGCGCGATGGCATAGGCAAAGCCCCGGTCCACCAGGCTGAAACGGGTGGTCGAAAAACCGGGCGGAATGGAAATGCCATAAGCGCCATAACCATAGAGATGCAGCGGGCCGCCTGCCTGCCGGTCCTTGCGATACAGCACGCTGACCGGCACTGATGTGCCATCGCGCGCAGTAATTTCCATCCGCTGCGTGGTGTAGAGATCCGCATCATAGCCAGACGGAATTTCCTGCACTTTCAGCGTTTCCAGTGTGCCGGCCTTCACATCATAGTCATAGACCGTTGCCGGGCTGACCATGCTTTCATAATCGACCCGCAGCTTTTCCATGTGCCATTCGCGGTTATCGCCCAGGCCCGCGCTATAGCTCGCTTCGGGGAAGGTAATCGGTTCAATCCGGTCCGGCTGGTCGTAATAGCGCAGTTCAATCCGATCGAGGCCGCCGATCCGCCCTTCCACCACGTAGAAATCGCGGAACAGCTCCAGCCCGGTGATGTAGAATGCATCCGACCCTTCGATCAGCGTCTGCCAATCCGCCGGATTGTCGATGGAAGCTGTCGCCACGCGGAAATTCTCATGGCTGTCATTGGCCAGAATGAACAAGGTGCCATCGCGTTCGTCCACGTCATATTCGACGCCTTTTTCCCGCGCTTTCACCAGCATCGGCGGGTGCAGCGGATCATCCGCCGGAATAAGGTAAGCCTCGCCCGTTTCATGGTCGCCCGCGGCGATGATGATGTATTTCTCGTTCGACGAAAGGGCGGAACCTACGCGGTAGCCTTCGTCATCCTCGTGATACAGTTCAACATCGTCTTCAACACTTTGCCCCAGCCAGTGCAGCCGGGCATTGTCCGTCCGCCACTGTTCATTGGCGAGGCTGTAGACCAGCGCCCGGTCATTCGCGCACCAGACGAGCGAGGACAAAGTGCCGGGGATTTCATCAGCCAGCATTGCGCCCGTGACAAGATCCTTGACCCGCGCGGTGAAGCGTTCAGAGCCATTATCGTCGATGGAATAGGCCAGTTTGGTGCCATCCTTGCTGACCGCCAGCGCGCCCAGGCGGAAATATTCCTTGCCCTTGGCCAGTTCCGGTTCGTCCAGGATCAGTTCGGCGCCTGTTCCATCATTCGGGCCTGCCACCGGCCTGCGCCACCATTTCCTGTATTCCGCGCCTTCTTCATATTCGACCCAATAGAGCCAGTCGCCATCCTTTTGCGGGACGGAGGCATCGGCTTCCTTGATGCGGGCGCGCATTTCCTTGAACAATGCGTCCACCAGCGGGCGGTGCGGGGCCATGCGCTGTTCGAACCAGGCGTTCTCTGCCGCCAGATGCGCAAGGATCTCCTTGTTCTCCACCTTGGGATAGTCAGGATCGCGCAGCCACGCGTAATCATCCCGCACGTCGATGCCGTGATGGGTGGTGACGGAAGGCTTTTTCAGGGCGAGCGGTGCAGCAACAGGGGCCGCAGAGGTGGAATTGGTCATGGACAAGCTCTATGTGGGTCACGAAAGGACCGCAACCATGCTTATGCAAACCCACGAAGCCCGTCTGAATGCCCTGCGCGAGGAATTGAAGCGCCGCGAGCTCGACGGTTTCGTCATTCCGATTTCCGATGAACATATGTCCGAATATGTCGGCGGCTATGCCCAGAGGCTGGCCTGGCTGACCGGCTTTGGCGGATCGGCCGGCAGCGCCGTGGTGCTGAAACACAAGGCGGCCATGTTTGTCGATGGCCGCTACACCATTCAGGTGCGCGATCAGGTGGACAGCGCGCTTTACGATTATTGCCAGGTGCCCAAGGATGACATGGGCAAATGGATTGCCGCCAATGCCGATAAGAACCCGCGCATCGGCTATGATGCATGGCTCCATACGAAGGCGTGGGCCGACCGGGTTTCGGCCGCGCTGGCCAAGGTGGGCGGCGAACTTGTGGCAGTCGATACCAATCCGGTTGATGCCGTGTGGGAAGACCAGCCCGAACCATCAGCCGCCATGGCGATGGTGCATGATGATGCCTTTGCCGGGCAATCCAGCGCGGAAAAGCGCGCTATGGTGGCCGACTGGCTGAAATCCGAAGGGCTGGATGCCGCCGTTATCGGCGCGCTTGATTCGGTGGCATGGCTGCTCAACATTCGCGGCGCGGATGTGGACCGCACGCCGGTTGCGCTGTCATTCGTGATTGCCAATAGCGACGGCACCGCAGACCTGTTCATTGCGCCTGAAAAAGTCTCGCCGGAACTGGCGCAGCATCTGGGCAATGCGGTGACTGTCCGCCCGCGTGATGAATTTGAGAGCGCGCTTGCCGCCATGAAGGGCAGGAAAGTCGCGGTGGACCCCAACAGCGGGGTCGCCGCCATTTTCAAGGCGCTGGAAGATGCCGGTGCGCAGGCCGTGGCGGAACGCGATCCCGCGCTGCTGCCCAAGGCGATCAAGAACCCGGTCGAACAACAGGGCCACCGCGATGCGCAGGCGCGCGACGGCGCGGCTGTGTCCCGCTTCCTCCACTGGCTGTCCATCGAAGCGCCCAAGGGCGGTGAAACGGAATTGTCCGCCGCTGCAAAACTGCATGCCTTCCGCGAGGAAACCGGCAAGCTGAAGGAATTGTCCTTCGACACGATTTCCGCAGCAGGCCCCCATGCGGCAATTCCGCATTACCGCGTGGATGAAGACAGCAATCTGCCGATTGCGTCGGGCAGCGTCTATCTGGTCGATTCAGGCGGGCAATATCTGGATGGCACCACCGACATCACCCGCACCGTGTGGATCGGGCCGGGCGATCCGCCCGCAGAAGTGAAGGACCGCTTTACCCGCGTGCTCAAAGGCCACATCGCCATTGCCCGCGCCATTTTCCCGGAAAACACGGCTGGCAGCCAGCTTGATGCCTTTGCCCGCCAGTTCCTGTGGCAGGCAGGCGTGGATTATGCCCATGGTACCGGCCACGGTGTCGGCAGCTTCCTGATGGTCCACGAAGGGCCGCAGCGCATTGCCAAATCAGGCGGCGGGCAGGCCGGCACGGACGAGCCGCTCCAGGCTGGCATGTTCCTGTCGAACGAGCCGGGCTATTACAAGGCGGGCGAATATGGCATCCGCATCGAAAATCTGGTGCTGGTCGAACCGCGCCAGATCGACGGGGCGGAAGGCGAATATCTGGGCTTTGAAACGCTCACCTTCGTGCCGATTGACCGCAGCATGGTCGATGTTTCCCTGCTGACACCGGAAGAGAAAACCTGGTGGAACGATTACCACGCACACGTCCGAGACATTCTGCTGCCGCAGTTGGAAGGCGACGTGCGGGCCTGGGTCGAGGAAGGCTGCAAGCCGCTCTGACCAGCGTCCGCCAGCTTGGCATGGCACATCTGTTCTGGTAATGTTCTCCCTCCTCGCGAGTCGTTTTGACACGTGAGAAGGGAGAATGTGCCATGATCGGATATGTAACTGTCGGGACCAATGATCTGGAACGGTCAGCGCAATTCTACGATGCGATAGCGGCCGAGATGGGCGTGGGCCGGATGATGGAATTCGACAGCTTCATTGCGTGGGGCAAACTGGGCGGTGCGCCCGGGATTGCTGCGACCAAGGCGTTTGACGGTCAGCCTGCCACGGTTGGCAATGGCGTGATGGTGGCGCTGGAAGCGGCTGACAAGGAACAGGTTGGCCGTCTGTATGATATTGCCATGGCGCATGGCGGCAGCGACGAAGGCGCGCCCGGCCCGCGCGGCGATGACGGGTTTTACGCAGCCTATTTCCGCGATCCTGATGGGAACAAGCTGAATGCATTTGTGATGAATGCGGCGTAATTCTGTGGCGGGTGCAGGAAAGTTTCGTGTCCGCTGGATGAACACAGGCGGCCTTCTGTGACAATTTGCGACAATTAAGCGCAGGTTCGGGATAATGCTGCGACAATGATACTCTAGAAGGTCAAATGTGAGTTGCGGTGGTGCCATACAAGGTTCCCTCCCCCAGAACGGGCACCCCGCAGCTCTTCCAAATCTTTCGAGGAGCATGACATATGCGTAAATTCACCTTTCCCCTGACGCTTTCTGTGGCCGCCCTTGCGCTGGGCACGGTGGCGTATGCCGGCCCGTCTGATGCACGCGGCGCAAAGGCGGATAGCGATGCCAATGGCATCATCACCCGCGCTGAACATAACACCCATGCGGCAGCCATGTTTGCCCGGATGGATGCTAACCAGGACGGCGTGATCAATGCTGCTGACCGCGCAGCCCGCCAGGCAGAACGGTTCAGCAAACTTGATACTGACGGCAATGGCGAAGTGACCCAGGCCGAATTTGAAGCCATGCACGCCCAGCGCGCGGAAAAGCGTGCCGAGCGGCGTGAACAGCGTGGTGGAAACAGGTTTGCCCGCCTCGATACTGACAAGAGCGGCGGCGTGAGCGCAGCGGAAATGGAAGCTGCACAGGATGCCCGCCAGGAACGGCGCGGCGAAATGCCCACGCAGCGCGGTGAAAAGCGCGCTGCACGCGGCGAACACGCCATGCACGGTGAGATGCGCGGACATGGCGGCAAGCGCGGCGGCCACGGTATGCGGGCCGGTATGCAGGGCGGTATGCGCGGCGGGATGAAAATGCTGATGCAGGCCGATGCCAATGGCGACAAAACCGTCACCAAGCCAGAATTCATGGCCGCAGCCGACAGCCGTTTTGCCAGCATGGACACCGATAATAATGGCAGCGTGTCGGCGGAAGAGCGCAAAGCTGCACACACTGCCATGCGCGCGGCATGGAAAGCCAAACGCGCTGCTGCGCCAGCCAATTGATGCACCGCCATGCAGGCAGGCGGCACTTGCCTGCGGCATGAAAGCAAAGGTAGGCGTGGAGGTAACATGACCCAAGAAGCGCCTACCGCCATCCTTCTGGTGGATGATGAAGCCAGCCTGCGTGAACCCCTGGCCGAGTATCTCGCTCGCCAGGGGTTTGTCGTAACCGAAGCGGAAAGTGCGGCCGCCGCACGCAGCCTGCTGCTGGACATGGTGCCAGATCTTGTCCTGCTCGACATCATGATGCCGGGCGAGGACGGCCTTTCGCTGTGCCGCCACCTGATCGAAGCGCGCGGCTTGCCCGTTATCCTGCTGACCGCAAAAAGCGAACCGACAGACCGGATCATCGGGCTGGAAATAGGCGCCGATGATTACGTGGTAAAACCGTTCGAGCCGCGCGAACTGGTGGCGCGCATCCGCTCGGTATTGCGCCGTTCGCAGCGCGCCGCGCCGCCGGCTGAAGAGACCGCGCTCTATCAGTTTGAAGGCTGGACCCTGGACCCGCTAAAACACCGGCTGACGGACCCTGAAGGCGCATTTGTCGCCGTATCGACGGCAGAATTTCGGCTGCTGCGCGCATTTCTTGACCACCCGAGGCAGGTTCTGGACCGCGACCGCCTGCTCGACATGGTGCAGGGCCGGGAAGCCCATATGTTTGACCGAGCGGTGGACAACCAGATCAGCCGCCTGCGCCGCAAGATAGAGCTGGATTCGCGCAATCCGCAATTCATCCAGACAGTGCGCGGCGGCGGTTACCGCTTTGTTGCCGATGTCCGGCGCAGTGCACATTCCGCCGGTGACTTGAAACAGGGTGAGCCCAGGGACAGTCAGCCGAAATGATGCGTTTATGGCCCAAAAGCCTGCTTGGCCAGATGTTGCTGGCCGTGGCGCTGGCGCTGCTGGTGGCGCAATCCATTTCAGCGGCCCTGCTGTTTCGTGCCGCTGAAAACAGGCGTGAGCAGATGGTGCTCAACGCCGCTGCGTTCCGGCTGGTGATGCCCTCAGAACCCGAATTTCGGGAGCGCCGTGAAAACAGGCAAAGCAGACGGCGCGGCGAATTTCGCGGATGGGATCGGCAGAATAACGGCCTGCCCGACCGCGCACGCGCGTTGCGGCCGGAACAGTCACCGACCAGTCCGGCCCTCCCCGGCGAACGGCGGGCGGCTAACAAGGAACAGGCCCTTGGCGAAATTCTGGCTGAGCAGGGCTTTGATGTGGCGGAACTGGTCGTGGTCTCTCGCATGGTGGCGGACGACGGCTATCTGGACGGGCGGCCCCGCATCAAACGCCGCATTGTGCGCAATTATGGGCCGAGGGCACGTTTGCTGGTGGCGGGCCTGCGCCAATCCCCCGATGCAGACTGGACCATCGTCCGCGTGCCTGAACCGCCGCGCCAGCCCGGACCGATCCGCACCATCGTGCTCCAGACCCTGCTGATTTATGTCCTGCTTGTCGGCCTGCATTTCCTGTTGCTGCGGCGCATTACCCGTCCGCTCAACATCCTGACTGCCCGGACCGAGAATTTCGCGCGCACACAGGAACCGGCCCAGCCGCTGGTAGCGCAAGGGCCGGATGATATCCGCCGCCTGATCACCGCGCATAACGCCATGGAAGCGCGGATTGGCGCGTTGCTGGATGAAAAGGATGTGATGCTGGGCGCGATCGGTCATGATCTGAAAACGCCGCTGGCAGCGCTGCGCGTGCGTATCGAGAGCGTCGAGGACGAGCGCGAACGTGGCAAGATGGCCGATACGATCGAGGATATTTCCCGCTCGCTCGACGATATTCTGTCGCTCGCCCGCGTGGGCCGCGCCGGCGACCCGCCCGAACGCGCTGAACTGGGCGCGCTGGTGGCATCCGTGGTCGAGGAATTCGAGGATATGGGCCAGCCGGTTACTCTGAAGGAGACCACGCGCGTTGCGCATCCGGTCCATGTGACATGGCTTCGCCGCGCATTGCGCAACCTGATCGGCAATGCACTGCGCTATGGCGGATCGGCTGAAGTATCGCTGATCAAGTCCGATAGCGGCATTGTGTTGCGGGTGGACGATAGCGGGCCAGGCATTCCGGCAGACCGGATTGCGGCCATGCTGGAACCCTTTACCCGCGGCGAAGCATCGCGCAACCGCGATACAGGCGGGGCCGGCCTTGGCCTGACGCTGGCCCGCGCCATTGCCGAACAGCATGGCGGGCAGCTGGTTCTGGCCAACCGGCCAACCGCAAATGGCACAAGTGGCCTGCGGGCAGAAATACGCCTGCCCTCAGCCTGATTTCTGGCTGACTAGCGCATCAGCCCGCCAATCAGGTTGCGGGCGAAACGGCCAAGGCCCGGAATGCCCACTGCCTTGCCAATTTCGGTGGCCACTGTGCCGGCTGCGGAACTGGCCGCGCTGGCAGTAGGGTTGGCCCGGCTTTTCTTTCCGCTGAGTTTCGCGGCCAGAATTGAACCGGCACTTGCCGCTGCTGCGCCGCCGGCCGCCTTGGCCACCTTGCCGCCCAGACCGTCCCACAAGGATGGCGACTTGCGTTCACGCTCCGCCACTTTCTCGCGCCCCTGTTCTTCCACTTCCTGCGCCGTTTCAGCGGCATCGACCATTTTCTGGGCGATGACTTCGGCGGCACTTTCGCGGTCCACGCGTTCATCATATTTGCCGTCAACCGGCGAAATGGACTGAATGATCGCCCGTTCCTTGGGCGTGACCGGGCCCAGCCGTGACCGTGGCGGCTTGATCAGGGTTTGCTGAACGATGCTGGGCGCGCCGTCTTCCATCAGGGTGGAAACCAGCGCCTCGCCCACGCGCAATTCGGTGATGGCGCGTTCCACATCCAGATCGGGATTGATGCGGAAAGTATCTGCCGCTGCGCGAATCGCTTTCTTGTCGCGCGGGGTAAAGGCGCGCAGCGCGTGCTGCACCCGGTTGCCCAGTTGCCCTGCCACTTCTTCGGGAATGTCGATCGGGTTCTGGGTGACGAAAAACACGCCCACGCCTTTTGACCGGATCAGGCGCACGACCTGTTCGATCTTGTCTTCCAGCGCCTTGGGCGCATCATCAAACAGCAGATGCGCTTCATCGAAAAAGAACACCAGCTTCGGCTTTTCCGGGTCGCCCACTTCGGGCAGCGTTTCGAAAAGTTCAGCCAGCAGCCACAGCAGGAA
Source organism: Allopontixanthobacter confluentis (assembly GCF_009827615.1). Classification (GTDB taxonomy): domain Bacteria; phylum Pseudomonadota; class Alphaproteobacteria; order Sphingomonadales; family Sphingomonadaceae; genus Allopontixanthobacter; species Allopontixanthobacter confluentis. The sequence goes on along the minus strand of NZ_WTYU01000002.1, from coordinate 729,677 downwards.
CGTGGCATAAAGCTTGGGGCTGCGCATCAGGCGGTCAGCCGCCAGCACGTTGATATAGCCGCGCCCCTGTTCATCCAGCCGGATGAAATCGGCAATTTCCAGCGCCGGTTCGCCAAAGAACTGCGCCGCGCCCTGACTGTCCAGACTGAGCAATTGGCGCTGGATGGCGCCAATGCTCTGTTTCGACACATTGCCATATTTCGCAGTCAGTTCGCTGGCGTGTTCGGACGTATGGATCAGCATGGATTGCAAATCCTCGAGATCCAGCAGCAGCATTCCCTGTTCATCGGCAAAGCGGAACACGATGTTGAGAACGCCTTCCTGGGTCTCGTTCAGATCGAGCAGGCGCGACAGCAGCAAGGGCCCCATTTCGGAAATGGTGGTGCGGATGGGGTGGCCCTGTTCGCCATACAAATCCCAGAACACTGCCGGATTATCGGAATAGGCATAATCATCCATGCCCAGTTCCTTCGCCCTGCTTTCCAGCTTGTCCGCATGTTTGAAAGTTGGGGAACCGGCCATGGTAATACCGGCAAGGTCGCCCTTTACGTCCGCCACGAATACCGGAACGCCATTGGCAGAGAAACTTTCTGCCAGCCCTTGCAGCGTCACCGTTTTACCAGTGCCGGTGGCGCCTGCAATCAGGCCATGGCGGTTCGCACGGGAAAGATTGAGGCTCTGCCTTTCGCCATTGGCGCCAAGGCCCAGAAAAATATCGCTCACTCTTGCTTCACTCCCGTTGCAACCCGCCTGTCCAGACGCTGCGGCGTGTGTGGCTTAGTAGCCTGCAAGCGGTCAAGCATCTCGACTTGCGCGAACAAGCGGCTAAGGCATCCCCATGGCCGACCGGCAACCCTTTGTCCTGCTCGACGATGCACGCAGCACCCATGCTGCCGACGCGCATCTGTATGAAAGGCCCAGCCGCATATTCGTGGCCCGCCACCCCGGCGAAGTGTCGGCAGTGCTGGATGCCGCCGATGCAGCGCGGCTTGCAGGAGGCGGCACGCTGGCAGGCTATATCGCCTATGAAGCGGGGCTGGCGCTGGAACCCAGATTGCAGGGGCTGGCCGATGCCCGCAGCGGCGCAGCAGGGCCGCTGGTGTGGCTGAGCCTGTTTGAAACCCATCAAGTCATGAAGCCTGCGGCCATGGCTGACTGGCTGGCGCAAAACATGGAAGGCGCGGCGTCCCTCGGCCCGTTGGAGCCGCAGCTATCACCCGGCGCCTATGTCGAGGCATTCGACGCCTTGCAGAATGCGATACGCGCGGGCGATATATATCAGGCCAACATGACCTTGCGCCTTGTGGGCAGCTATCGCGGCGATCCCGTGGCGCTGTATGCCGCGCTGCGGCCCGCCGCCAGCGCCGGCTATGGCGGGATGGTTTATGACGGCGCGCATTGGCTGCTCAGCCTGTCACCGGAATTGTTTTTCAGCCTCAACGGGGATGCCGCCAAGGTCAAGCCGATGAAAGGCACCCGCCCGCGCGGGACAGACGAGGGCCAGGACGAGGCATTGGCGCAGGAACTGGCCGGTTCGGTGAAGGACAAGGCCGAAAACCTGATGATCGTGGACCTGATGCGCAACGATCTGTCGCGCGTGGCCGAAGCGGGCAGCGTGCGGGTGGATGCGCCATTTTCGGTCGAATCCTACCCCACCGTCCACCAGATGGTGTCCACCGTTCGCGCCCGCCTGCAACCGGGCAAGGGCGCGGCCGATCTCATTCGTGCTATTTTCCCCTGTGGTTCCATCACCGGCGCGCCCAAAATCCGCGCGATGGAGCTTATCAACGAGGCCGAACGCGATGCGCGCGGCCCCTATTGCGGCGCCATGGGCCGGATTGATGCCAATGGCGATGCGGCCTTCAATGTCGCCATCCGCACCCTGCGGCTGACCCCTGTCGAAAACAACCAGGGCACGGCAGTCCTGGGCGTGGGCTCCGCCATTGTCGCAGATAGCGAAGCCATGCCTGAATGGCGCGAATCAATCCTCAAGGGCGGTTTTGCGCGGCAATCTTCCCCCGAATATGTGGCTGCTGGCTTTGATTTGATCGAATCCATGCGGTTCGACCCGGATACCGGCATGGCACTGCTGGAACTGCACCTTGAACGCATGAAATTGAGCGCGGCTGAACTGGGCTTTGCCTTTGACCGTCACCAGACGCGCAACCAGATACAGGCGTTGTGTTTCGAACTGGAAGCCCCGGCCAAGGTCCGCCTGTTACTGGCCCGCAGCGGCGCAATTGCGCTGGAAGCACAGGAATTGAACACTGCACCCGGCCAGCCGCTGTCCTGCCCGCTGTCCTGCATTGTGCTGCCCGTTCCGGTAGATTCAGGCGACTGGCGTTTGCGCCACAAGACCAGCGACCGCGGTTTTTACGAGGCAGCCCTGGATGTTGCGCGTGCTGAAGGCGCGGGGGAAGCCCTGTTCATGCGTGATGACGGGCTGCTGACGGAAGGGTGCTGGACCAATATCTTTATCGAGCGGGACGGTGTATTGCTGACCCCGCCCGCCAGCCTGGGCCTGCTGCCCGGCGTGCTGCGCCGGTCGCTGATCGAAACGGGCAAGGCGCGCGAATCACAATTGCAGTTGGCCGATCTCGACGAGGGATTTCTGCTGGGCAATGCTGTCCGTGGCCTGATGAAAGCGAAATTCACATCATGATTCCGATTTTGTTCGAAGACGGCGAAGCGCTGGTGATCAACAAGCCTGCTGGCCTCTCGATCGACCGGCCGCGCAAGGGCGGGCCCGCGCTGGAAGACCATTACGAAGATTTGAAACTGGGCTTCCAGCGCCCACCCGCAGCCGTGCACCGGCTGGATACCGATACATCCGGCTGCCTGCTGCTGGCGCGCAATGCCAAGGCGCTGACGCGGTTTTCCAAGGCGTTTGAAGACCGTCTGGTGACCAAGCGATACTTGGGCATAATCGCTGGCGAGCTGGATGAAGCGGAAGGCACGATTGAACTGGCGCTGTCGAAAATCAGCAGCGCGGAAAAAGGCTGGCGAATGATTGCCGCACGCAAGGGCAAGCCATCTGTCACCCATTGGCGGCGGATCGACGTGCAGGGCGGCAATACGCTGGTGGAATTCCGGCCCGAAACCGGCCGCACCCACCAGATTCGTGTCCATGCCGAAGCCGGTTTGGGCAAACCCCTGCTGGGTGATCCTGTATATGGTGACGCCGCCAGCGGCAACAGCAATGCGCCGCGCACCATGCTGCATGCCGCCGGCCTGACGGTGCCCCGCGCTGGCAAACCGCCCATTACCGCGCTTGCCCCGCTGCCCGCTGATTTCATCAAGCTGGGCTTCAGCGATCCTGTTGTAGATGCGCCCACCTTCGATAATGGCTGACATCATCGAGCGCGCCCTGGCACTGATGGAGGAAAGTTTTATCGCTTCCTCCGGCCCGGGCGGGCAGAATGTCAACAAGGTGGCAACGGCCGTGCAATTGCGGCTCGATGTATTTGCGCTGCGGCTGGAACCGGCGGTGTTCAACCGGCTGAAAACCATTGCCGGCAGCAGAATGACCTCCAAAGGCGAGATTGTGCTGACCGCGCGCAATTACCGTACCCAGGAAGCGAATCGGGAAGATGCGCGCAAGCGGCTGACGCAAATGCTGGAAGACGCGCAGCACGCGCCGCGCGTCCGCAAGAAAAGCAGGGTCAACCGAATCAACAAGGAAGCCCGCATCAAGGGCAAGAAGAACCGCGGCACGGTGAAGGCCAATCGCGGCAAGATTGAGTGGTGAAGCGCCGCGAAACGGGCAATTCCGGCAGTCGATCGCGCTTGACTTTTACGCCGCCCTGTCCCAATGGCCGCGGCTTGAAGGGCGGCGCTGGCGCGTCGCCTTAGCTTATTCTGCGCCGCCGGGAATGTCCCTGTGGCCCCTGACAAGATTTTAGGAACCCGCCATGGCGAAACCTGCAACCGTAAAGATCAAGCTGGTCTCGACCGCTGACACCGGCTTCTATTACACCACGAAGAAGAATCCCCGGAACATTACGGAAAAGATGACCTTCCGCAAATATGATCCCGTCGTGCGCAAGCATGTCGAGTTCAAGGAAGCCAAGATCAAGTAATCTGAACGGCGGGAACCACCGCCATTCAGTGACAGTTCAATGCTGCGTAGCTAATAGCCGGAGCATGAACATTTTGACCTCGATTTTTCACAAGCCTGTCCACGCCGCGATTGCCGGCGCCATGGCCTTTGCCCTCCCCGTTGCGGTGCTTGCACCCGTTTCGCCTGTCGAGGCTGCCCAGGGCGACCTCGACAAGGCTGTTTCGGCATTGCGCGGCATTTCCACGATGAAGGCCGATTTCACCCAGACTGACCGGCAGGGCCAGACTCTGGCCGGGGTGATGACGCTGAAACGCCCCGGCAAGATCCGCTTCCAGTACCAGAAGGATGTCCCCATTCTGGTGGTGTCAAACGGCAAATCGCTGACCATGGTGGATTACGAGGTAAAGCAGGTCCAGCGCTGGCCGATCAAGAATTCGCCGCTTGGCGCATTGCTCGATCCGGGCCGCGACATTGCCAAATATGGCAAGCTGATCCCGACCAGCAGTAGTAACGTCATCAGCGTGGAAGTGCGCGACCCCAAGCATCCGGAATTCGGCGTGATCACGATGATTTTCGTGCGCAACGCGTCAGCCCCGGGCGGTTTGCAACTGACCAATTGGGTGGCGCTTGATTCGCAGAACAATCGCACCACGGTCCGGCTCAAGAATCACCGTTATGGCGTGGCGGTAAATGACAGCGCGTTCAGCTACCGCGATCCGCGTGTAACGTCTCGTCGTCCGCGATGAACGGCTGAACCGTGCACAGTGGGCAGCTTGCGACAAAAGGCGCGAACTTGTTCATTGGCCAGAAAGCCAAACAGGACTATTATTAATCAGACAGAGCGGCTGAAGGCGGGTTTCCCCCCTGTTGCCCTACCTTTGTGAAGGTCGCTTTGCAAAAGCGTGACGAACGCTGATAAGGAACCCTCGTGCCAATGCCCCCGGCGCGAGGGTTTTTTGCTGCCCGAAGTGCATTGGCCGAAGTGCATTGGCCAAAGTCCATTGGCCAAAGTGCATGCCAGCGAATTTCCGGTGACCATCCGCAAGGTTTTTGCAGGCTGGCGGACACCCCGCGATAGACAGCGGCAGCGCCCCCGCCTATCCCCGCGACCATGATCAAGATTGCTTCCTGGAACATCAATTCGGTCCGCCTGCGGATGCCGATCGTCGAACGGTTTCTGAAAGAACAGGCGCCCGACGTGCTGTCCTTGCAGGAAATCAAGACGGTAGAAGAACTGTTCCCTTATGACGCTTTCAATGCGCTGGGTTATACCCACCACGCGGTGCACGGGCAGAAGGGCTACCACGGCGTCGCCACCGTCAGCCGCATTCCGCTGAAAGAGATTTCGCGCCACAACTGGCAGGATAATGGCGAAGCCCGCCATGTGGGGGTGGAACTGCTGGGCGCAGGCCAGGGCATGGTGCTGGAAAATGTCTATATTCCCGCCGGCGGCGATATTCCGGACCGCGAGCAGAATGTAAAATTCGGCCAGAAGCTGGATTTTCTCGAACGGATGACGCGCTGGGCGGACACAGTGGACCGGCCCACCATGATCGTGGGTGATTTCAACATTGCCCCGCTGGAAAGCGACGTATGGGGCCACAAGCAATTGCTGAAAGTGGTTAGCCACACCCCGCTGGAAGTGGAAACGCTGAAGCGGTTTCAGGATGCCCATGGTTTTGTTGACGTTGGCCGCCAGCATATCCGTGATCCGGAACGCTATTACAGCTGGTGGTCCTACCGTTCCAAGGACTGGCGCGTGAATGATCGCGGGCGGCGGCTGGACCATATGTGGGCATCGCCGGAACTGGCCGCGGCCACGGTTGGCCATCAGGTGTTTGAAGACTGCCGCGGCTGGGAAAAACCATCGGACCATGTGCCGCTGGTGACGGAGATTGATCTCTGAAGCTTCCCCCGCCTTCCGCACCGGCGCCTGCGTCCCCTGCACGGCGCGTGGCACAGGCGATTGACGCCTTGCGCCATGGCTGGCCGCTGGCGATGGCGGGCGGGCCGATATTACTGCCGGCAGAAACGGCGATTTCTGCTGATGCTGCTGCGCCGCAGATGCTCATTTCTTCCGCCCGCGCGGCCACTCTCAAACTGGTCAACCAGCGCGAAGCGGCTGCGCCCCATGCCCCCGTGCTCATCAAGGGCGCAGCGCCATTTACCCTGTCCACCGCGCGCGCCATAGCTGATCCCTCGCTTGATCTTCTGACGCCATTGAAAGGGCCGTTTCTGGCGGAAAACCTGCCGTGGACAGCGCAGGCGCAGGCCGCGCTGGAACTTGCACGGCTGGCGGGCATATTGCCGGCATTTCTGGTCAACCCGGCAGATGCAGGCGAAGCGCAGCCAGTAGCCGCAGAAGATATTGCGGAATGGGCCAATGCGGCCAATCTCGTCATCGCTGCCCGCGCGCATTTGCCGGTGGCCGCGTGCGAGGACGCGCAGATCGTCGCGTTTCGCAGCGCCGATGATACGCGCGAACATGTCGCGCTGATTATCGGCGAGCAATCATCCGATCGGGCGCCGCTGGTCCGCCTGCATTCCGAATGTCTGACTGGCGATATTCTCGGCAGTCTCAAATGCGATTGCGGGCCGCAGCTTGATGCCGCCCTGCAAGCGATGGCAGATGAAGCCAGATCAGGCGGCTGGGGCGTGCTGCTCTATATGCGGCAGGAAGGGCGGGGCATTGGCCTGGTCAACAAGCTGCGCGCCTATCGGTTGCAGGATCAGGGGTTTGACACAGTGGATGCGAACCAGCGCCTGGGCCTGCCCGACGAAGCGCGCGATTTTGGCACGGCTGCCCGCATGCTGGCGCTGCTGGGCGTGGATGAAATCAGGCTGATGACCAATAATCCGCGCAAGGTTGCAGCGCTGGAAGAGGCAGGCGTGCACATTACGGAGCGGGTCGCGCATCAATTACCGCCCAATCTGCATAATGCCCGCTATCTTGATACCAAGCGTGACCGGTCTGGCCATATTCTGGACTGAGGCCGAGTTACAGCCTGCGCGCGATTGCCTGGCCCATGCGCACCTTATCTGTGGGGGCCAGTTCGGCAAGCCATTCGATCCGGCCGGGTTCAAACAGCAGAATGACGGTGGAGCCGAGCAGGAACCGGCCCATTTCCTCCCCCGCTGCCAACATGGGTGCCGGTTCCGCACTGAGGGCAGAATCGCGCTGCGACTTCGCGTCAAAATCTGTGTGGATGATATGCTTGCCGTGGGCAGCCACACGCCCCGACCAGACGGTTTCGATGCTGGCGACAATCATGGCACCCACCATCACGCTGGCAACGCTGCCAAGGTCTGTATCAAACACGCAGGACAGGCGTTCATTGCGGGCAAACAGCCGCGGCACACCGGCTGCGGTCTGCTGGTTGACCGAAAATAGTGCACCGGGGATGTACGTGGTGGACGCAAGCGTCCCGCCCACCGGCATATGCACTCGGTGATAATCGCTGGGGGAAAGATAGATTGTCATGAACGCGCCGCCATCAAACCGGGCTGCCAGCGCCTCGTCACCGCCCAGCAGTTCCGCCGCTGAATAGCTTTGCCCCTTCGCCTGCACGATGCGGCCATTGTCGATCCGGCCCAGCTGGCTGATCGCGCCGTCAGCCGGGCTGACGATGCTGTGCTGCGGATCCGCAATCGGCCGCGCGCCGGGTTTGAGCGCGCGCGTGAAAAAATCATTGAAGGACGCATAATCAGACGCGCCCTGCGCCGCTTCGGCCATGTTGACGTTATAGGCGCTGATGAACTGGCGAATAAGCCGGTTCTTTATCCATGGTGTGCGGCTGCTGGCCAGTGACCCTGCCAGCTTTGAAAGCGCATGCTGCGGCGCAATGTGCTGTAACCAGATGAACGGGCCTGTCGCCATTGATATGTTCCGATTTGAACGGGGATGGAAGCGGGGAATTGAGCGGTAAAGCGCTGCTCTAAACCGCACAGCGCAAGCGATCAACGCAGCTGGCTATCCTTGCTGCCACGGCGATTGATGGCCGAATGGCGGACCGCCCCGTCACGCACGGATTGGCAGCTGACGCAGGTGCGCACACCCGGCAATGCCGCACGGCGTTTTTCGGGCACAGGCTCGCCGCAATCGTCACAATATTCCGCACTGTCGCCGCGCGGCATTTGCAGGCGCGCCGCCTTGACAGCGTCGCTTATCGTATCGTCAATCTGATCCTGAACGGCGCCATCCCGCGCCCAGCCACCGGCCATTGTGCATTCTCCTTCACCCCATACAACAGGTGAGGCGGGGCAGAAGTTCCGGTGACGAGCGGCAGGCCCTGTTACCGGCGGTCAAACGGGATGAGGCCCCGGCCAAGCATATTTGGCCCCAGCACAAGCGCATCACCCGACCAGTCCGCCACAAAAGTGGTGCTGCGCGACACGTCTGCGGCCAGCCGCGCATCATTGCCGCTGATGGCGAGGCCGTCAGAGGCGTGCAATCTCTGCTCTGCCCCCACCGCGATAAAAGCCGAGTAATTTTCCTTGTCCTGCCCCTGCACAAACCAGTTGCCGGTGATGGTGCCTGCCGCGCCTGCGGGCAGGTCGATCATGTAATTGGTGGCGCGTCCGCCGCTGTCGTCAAAGCTGGATGCCGTGATGTCCACCGTGCGTGCGCGCGCCTTTACATAATGGCCGCCGCGTCCTTTCTCGAACCGGCTCCGCGTAATCTGCACTGTGCCATAATCGCCGATATAGATTGAATGCGCGCAGCCGCCCGGGCCTTCGCACGTGCCGAGGCCGGAAAATGTTACCTTGTCGATGGTGATGCGGCCATTGCTGTCATTGCCTGACAAAATGCCCTGCTGGCTGTCTGCAAACCAGCTCTGGCTGATATCGAGATTGCCCTGTTCCAGCCGGATGCCTGCGCCGTTGAAATCGGGCACGGCCATATTTTTGAAGATGATGCCGGATACAGCGGCGCTGCGGCCCCGCAGGACCAGCGCTGCCTTGCCTTCGCAAGTGGTGCGGGCAAATGTGACGGTGCCGGCGGTGACCGCATCGTAATGGACAGATCCCGCCGTTTGCACGGCACATTCATGGTAAGTGCCGGGCGCAATGGCAATTGTGCCCTGCCCTGCGCCGATGGCATTGATGGCCTGTTGCAGATTTTCAAACTGCTGGCCTGTTTCGCGCAGCATGAACGGCCCTGATGTCTGGGCCAGCACGGCGGCAACCGGAATGGCGGCAATGGCAAAGGCCACGATCACGCCTGCCAGCACGGCGGACGGGCGGTCAGGCATGCGGCGTTCCATCGGGCGAAAGGCTTTTTCCATGACACCGGTTTGGACCAAGTTTGGTTAATTATTCATCACTGGCCAACTGCGCCTGAGCCTTTCAATCGCCCTGCGCTGGCCTGCCCCGGCGCGGCTTTTCCGATGTGCCTACCTTCAGCCCCCGCTTTTGCAGCGCCTCGCGCAGAAGGATTTCGATCTGCGCATTGGCAGATCGCAATTCTGCCCCCGCCAGCCGTTCGACCGCGGCATGGACTGCCGGGTCGAGACGGAGCGCAAAGGCTTTTCTGGCAGAAGTGGGCATCAGGTCTAACCCTTCGCGTTACTGGTAAAGCGTCCCTGCATTGACAACTGGCTGCACATCGCGTTCCCCGCACAGGACCACCATCAGGTTTGAAACCATGGTTGCCCGCCGGTCACCGTCCAGTTCCACAATGCCGTCCTGGCTCAGTTTCGCCAGCGCATCTTCCACCATGCCCACTGCCCCCATGACCAACTTGGCACGGGCGGCAATCACCGCATCTGCCTGCTGGCGGCGCAGCATGGCGCCGGCAATTTCGGGTGCATAGGCAAGATGGGTCAGCCCCGCTTCGTCCACCACGATTCCGGCAACCTCAAGCCGTTCGTTCAATTCGGCCTGCAATTCCGGATTGATGATGTCCGCCCCGCCGCGAAGCGTGGTTTCGTCATGTTCGATATCATCATAGGGGTAACGCGAGCCGATGGTCCGCAGACCTGCCTCGATCTGGATGTTCACGAATTCGCGGAAATCATCGACGTCGAAACTGGCCTGCGCCGTATCCCGCACGCGCCACACGACGTTGCAGGCGATTTCGATGGGGTTGCCGCGCAGATCGTTCACTTTCACCCGTTCGGAATGGATGTTGTTGGCGCGGGCAGACAGTTTCTTGCGCATCATCCACGGCCATACCCAGCGCAGCCCCTCTGTCCGTTCGGAACCGCGATATTCCCCAAACAGCGTGATTACCGCAGCCTGGTTGGGCTGGAGCATGAAGAAGCCCGATGCCACCAGTATCACCACCAGCAGGCTGCCAATGGCGGTGCCGACAAAGGCGAGTTTTTCGTCCCTGGCGGCGCCTTGCGGCGGGAAACCGCTGCTGAGGGTCCACGCGCATAATGCCAGCAGCGCGAGGATGACCAACAGCATGATATAGCCATTGTAACTTTTTGCGCCGCTTTCGCGGCTGATGTTCATTCCCCCTGTGGAATGGGCCATGACGAATCTCCTTTGATATGACTATGATATCATATTTATATCAAAGTTGCGAATTGTCAATATTGCCGAATGACTGCCAGAAACGCATCGCCATAGGCGTCCAGCTTGCGCGCACCCACGCCGCTGACGCTTGCCATTTCCGCCCGGTCGGTTGGCCGCTTTGCGGCCAGTTCGCGCAAGGTTGCGTCATGAAAAATGACGTAGGGCGGCATTTGCGCTTCGGTGGCGATTTCGCGGCGCAAATCGCGCAGCGCCTCGAACAGGGGGTCGCCCACGGGGTTGGCGCCGCTGTCCCCGCGCTTGCGCCCGCCCTTTGCCGTGCTGCCGCGTGTGGGGGGCAGCACCATTTCAACCGATTGTTCGCCTTTTAAAATGGCCGGTGCATTGCCGCCCAGCGCCAGCCCGCCATGGTCAGTCGCCACCAGTGCGCCGCGGGCCTGCAATGCCCGGGATATGGGTTGCAGCAAGGCGGCTTCATCCGCGCCGACAATGCCGAACACGCTTAGCTGGTCATGCCCGCGCTGGCGCACGCGGTCATCCGCGCTGCCGGTCAGCACTTTCTGGATGTGGCCGAAACCGAAGCTCTGACCGGTGCGGTACACGGCAGACAGCAGCTTGCGCGCCACCTGCGTTATATCGGCCACTTTGGGCGGGTTGAGGCAATTGTCGCAATTGCCGCAATTTTCCGGCGGATTTTCGCCAAAATGCCGCAGCAGCAAGGCCCGGCGGCAGCCAGACGTTTCCACCAGCGCGGCCAGCGCATCCAGCCGTGTCCGCTCGCCAGTGCGCCGGTCTTCGGGCAATTCGCCCAGCCGCTGGCGGGCCTGCGCAAAATCGCCTGCGCCCCACAGCATCACCGCATTGGCCGGATCCCCGTCGCGCCCGGCACGGCCTGTTTCCTGATAATAGGCCTCGATTGATTTGGGGATGCCGGCGTGGGCCACGAACCGCACATCGGGTTTGTCGATCCCCATGCCAAAGGCGATGGTGGCGCAGATCACTATATCCTCGCTCGCCACGAATGCCGCCTGATTGGCCGCGCGTTCTTCTGCTGGCAGTCCGGCATGATAGGCCAGCACCTTTCGTCCGGTGCTGGCGGACAGCTGCTGGGCCAGGGCTTCTACCTTGCGGCGGGTGGGGGCATAGACAATTCCCGGCCCCGGATTTTCCGCCATCAATCCGATAATCTGCTTTGCCGCGCTGTCACGGTGGCGGATGGTGTAACGGATATTGGGCCGATCAAACCCGGCAATCACCATGCCCGATGCAGGAATGCCCAGCTGGGCCAGTATATCCGCGCGGGTGTGTTCATCAGCCGTGGCGGTCAGCGCCAGACGCGGAACATGGGCAAAAGCATCCATCAACGGGCGCAACTGCCGGTAATCCGGCCTAAAATCATGCCCCCATTCGGACACGCAATGCGCTTCGTCGATGGCAAACAGCGACAGCGGGGATGATGCCAGCAAATCGCGGAATTGCGGCTGGCTGGCCCGTTCCGGCGCGACATACAGCAGATCAAGCTGGCCCGCCCGGAATGCGTCCATCGTTTCACGCCAGTCAGCGTCGGCGCTGGTCAGCGTGGCGGCGCGGATGCCATTGGCCCGCGCCGAGCGCAGCTGATCATGCATCAGCGCAATCAGCGGCGATACCACAAGGCAGGTGCCATCCAGCACAGTGGCCGGAAGCTGATAGGTAAGCGATTTGCCCGCGCCGGTCGGCATGACGGCAAGTGTGGATTTGCCGCCCATCACCCGTTCCACCACTTCGGACTGGCGCCCGCGAAAATCGTCAAAGCCGAAAATACTGCGCAAATGCGCGCGCGCCTCATTCATGGCATCAGGGTTCATGGCGTCAGAGTTCATGGCGTCAAGTGGGGCATATTCATTCGGCAGATCATGCATGGCATGGCCCATGGCAGAACCATGGCCATGGGTGAATGGCCCATCCTGCGATACCGGTGGGCGAATTGCATTTGCCGATACATTTCCGCGCCGCTAGAACGCGCCAGCAACCCCATTCGGAGATTTTTCACGATGAACAAGTTTACCACTGCCGCTTTTGCCTCGCTTGCCGTTCTGGCGCTGTCTGCCTGTGGCAGTTCGGATGATGCGTCGGTCGAGGCAGAAGCCGACACGGTCGAAATGCCCGCCAATGACGCCATGGAAGCGGTTGTTGAAACACCTGTCGAAGACACGCAGGCCAATGCGGTTGATACTGCCCCTGCGCCTGCTGCGACTGACCCTGTTGCCAATGAAGCGGATGCCGCAGGCGAAGCTGCTGCTGCTGCTGCTGCCGATGTGGCGGCCGTGGCTGCCGGAACTGCCAGCACGACTGCTGAACAGGAATAAGCCGTAAACACTAACAGGCTGGGCCAGCAACGCGCCGTGTGATGCGGCAAGCGGGCTGCTTTTTTGAAGCGGGCGGATCGGATTGGCGATTCGCCCGCTTTTCCTTTGTGCCATTGGCGCTATGGTGGCGAAATGAAACGCACCACCACGCTGGCTTTCATCGCCCTTCCCCTGACAGCCGCCTGCCTGCTGGCCGGTTGCGGCGGCGCTTCATCTGATGACGCCCCCGGCAGCGCCAGTGCGAGCGAGGCGCAGGCGCTGGAAGAGGCCGCCGAAATGATCGAAGCGCAGCGTCTGCCGCCTGAAGCCATGAACCAGTCCCGCGACCCTGCACCCGGCAGGGAACAACCCGCACCGTAAATTCGCAACACCGTCCCGCCTGCACAGCAGGGGGACAGGAGAGGAAAGCATTATGTCCGCAACCGGCATGGACCCAGAGATTTTCGACCAGTTCATCGACCAGCTGAAACGTTATGTCCGCGAACGGCTGATCCCGGCAGAAGCCGATGTCATCGAAAATGACCGCATCCCCGAGGATCTGATCGACGAAATGCGCGAAATGGGCCTGTTTGGCCTCACCATGCCGGAAGAATATGGCGGTTCGGGCATGAATGTGCCGCAATATGTCGAGACGATCCGGGTGCTGAGCTATGCCCTGCCCGCCTATCGCTCGATCACCTCGATCAACCTTGGCATGGTATGTTCCGCGCTGAAAAATTCAGGCACCGAAGAACAGAAAGCGGAATGGTTGCCCCGCCTTGCGGCAGGTGAAATCGCCTGTTTCGGCCTGACCGAACCGGGTTCTGGTTCAGACAGCGCGGCCATGGCCACGACGGCGCGCAAGGATGGCAATGGCTACGTCCTCAATGGCTCCAAACGCTACATCACCAATGCGCCCCATGCCAAACTGGGCCTGATCATGGCCCGCACCAGTCAGGAAACGCTGGCCAAGAACGCCCATGTGTCCGCTTTCCTGGTGCCGATGGACAGCGCCGGCATTTCGGTGGGCAAGCCTGACCGCAAGATGGGCCAGTCCGGCAGCCATATTGCCGACATCTATCTGGATGAAGTAAAGCTGCCGGGCGATGCACTGCTGGGCGGCGAAGAAGGCAAGGGCTTTGCCACGGCCATGCAGAGCCTCGACAATGGCCGCCTGTCCGTGGCGGCTGCCAGTTGCGGCTATGCCCAGCGCATCCTCGATACGGCGCTGCGCTATGCCAGTGAACGCAAGGCCTTTGGCGAACCGATTGCCAATTTCCAGCTGATCCAGGCCATGCTGGCCGACAGCAGGGCGGAAATCTACGCTGCGGAATGTATGTTGCGCGATGCCAGCGCCAGGGCGAATGCGGGCAAGGCCATCATCGAATGTGCCAGCGCCAAGATGTTCGCTTCCGAAATGTGCAACCGCGTGGCTGACCGCTGCGTGCAGATCCACGGCGGCGCAGGCTATCTGGCCGAATATGAAGCAGAACGGTTCTACCGCGATAGCCGGATCTACACCATCTACGAAGGCACCACGCAAATCCTGCAACTGGTCATTGCCAAGAACATGCTGCGCGAATTTGCTGCCGGGGCTGCTGCCTGATGTATCAGATGCTGTCCGGCCTGTCGGTCATCGAAGTATCCAGCTTCGTCGCCTCGCCCACGGCAGGGCTGTATTGCGCGCAGATGGGCGCGGAAGTCATCCGGGTGGACCAGATTGGCGGCGGGCTGGATTATGACCGCTATCTGCTGACCGAGGAAGGCCGGTCGCTTTCGTGGGAAAACCTCAACCGCGCGAAGAAAAGCGTGGCGCTGAACCTGCGGTCTGGCGAAGGGCGCGAGCTGGTGGCGGAACTGGCGCGGCGGACCGGCCAGCTGATCACCAATGTGCCGGAACAAAGCTTCCTGGCCCATGCCCGGCTGGCCGAAGGCCGGGCGGACATGATAACCGTGCGCATCATGGGCTGGCACGATGGGCGTCAGGCGATGGATTTCACCGTCAATGCCGCCAGCGGATACCCCCTGATGACCGGTCCTGTGGACATGGGCGCCAGCCCCCCGCCAGTGAACCAGATGTTGCCCGCATGGGATTTCATCACCGGCGCCTATACCGCTTTTGCCCTGATGGCGGCCCTGCGCCACCGCGACATGACTGGCGAAGGCGGCGAAGTGCGTATTCCGCTGGGCGATGTGGCCATCGGCACCGTTGCCAACAGTGGTGCCATGGCAGAAATGCTCTATCGCGGCAGTGACCGTGAACGGCTGGGCAATGCCATCTGGGGCGCTTTCGGGCGGGATTTCCGCACGGCTGATGGCCAGCGCATGATGCTGGCGGCGCTGACCAACAAACAATGGCAGGCACTGGTTGATGCGCTGGATCTCAGTGCCGGAATTGCCGCGATCGAAACACGCCATGGGGTCAGTTTCGAAACCAGCGACCACAATCGCTTCACCCACCGCGCAGAATTGTTCGATCTGTTTCAGGATGCGATCGGCAAACTGGATTATGCGCCGCTGGCAGACCGGCTGACCAGCGCCGGGGCCACATTCGAACGATACCGGACCATGCACGAAGCCGCGAACGATCCGCAGCTGGTGGCGGAAAACCCGCTGTTTGGCCCGTCGCCCGGCAACCCGAGCGGGTTCGAATATCCTGCCGCCGGACCGTTTGCGAATATGCCCGCGCAGGAACGCGGCGCGCCCCGCCCCGCGCCCTATCTGGGCCAGCACAGCGAAGAAGTGCTGGTGGAAAAGCTGGGGCTGGGTTCCGGCGAAATCGCCAAACTGATCGATTCCGGCATCGTCGCCACCAGCGATGCCCAAACGCCCTGAAACTAACACGTCGACATAAACCTCGGGACAGAAATCCATGCAATTACGCCGCGCCGCCATCGTCAGCCCCCTGCGCACGCCCGTGGGCAAATTCCTGGGCGCGCTTGCCCCGCTGGAAGCAGGCGCGCTGGGTGCCATCATCCTGAAAGCACTGGTGGAACGCAGCGGCATTGATCCCGAGCGGGTCGATGATGTGATTTTCAGCCAGGGATATGGCAGCGCCGAAGCGCCAGCCATCGGCCATTGGAGCTGGCTGGCAGCGGGCCTGCCGCTGGAAGTGCCCGGCTATCAGGTGGACCGGCGGTGCGGTTCGGGCCTGCAATCGGTCGTCAATGCAGCAATGATGGTGCAGACCGGCGCGGCTGACGTGGTGGTGGCAGGCGGCGTGGAAAGCATGTCCAACGTCGAACATTACACCACCGATCTGCGTCAGGGTGTGCGCTTTGGCGACATGACCCTGCATGACCGGCTGACGCGCGGGCGGCTGATGTCGCAGCCGATCGAACGGTTCGGCGTGATCAGCGGCATGATCGAAACGGCGGAAAACCTGGCGAAGGATTATGGCATCAGCCGCGAAGCTTCGGATGCATATGCCGTGCGCAGCCACCAACGCGCTGCGGCGGCATGGGATGAAGGCAAGTTTGACGCGCAACTGGTGCCGGTGGAAATCCCCCAGCGCCGGGGCGATCCGGTGGTATTTGCCAAGGACGAAGGTTTCCGCGCCGATGCCAGCATGGAAAGCCTGGGCGCCCTTCGCGCCATCGAAGGCAAGACCAACCCTGACGCCGTGGTGACGGCAGGCAATGCCAGCCAGCAGAATGACGCGGCATCGGCCTGTCTGGTCGTGGCCGAAGACAAACTTGAAGAACTGGGGCTGGAACCGATGCTGTGGCTGCATGGCTGGGCCGCGGCAGGCTGCGACCCATCACGCATGGGCATTGGCCCTGTGCCAGCGGTTGACCGCCTGTTTACCCGCAGCGGCATGGGCTGGGACGATATCGGCATGGTGGAACTGAACGAGGCATTCGCCCCGCAGGTGCTGGCCGTGCTGAAAGGCTGGGGCTGGTCTGATGACGACAGCCGGCGCGATATGCTCAACGTCAATGGCTCCGGCATTTCGCTGGGCCACCCGATTGGCGCAACCGGAGGACGCATTCTGGCGGACATGGCGCATGAAATGCAGCGGCGCGAAGTGCGCTTCGGCCTTGAAACCATGTGCATCGGCGGCGGTCAGGGCATGGCAGCCATTTTTGAACGCGCCAGCTGAGTTCAGGCCCACCGGCGATGCGTCAGCCCTTGAATGGTTTGATCGGTTTCAGCACAGAATAGCTTTCTTGCCGCGGTGCATCCGCAAGCGGCGGAAAATCCAGCGCGGGCGGATCGAAATGCGTGTCGGGCAACCGCGCCAGAAGATCGCTTATCAGGGTCAGCCGCCCGCGTTTCTGATCGTTGAAATCCACCAGCGTCCACGGCGCATGGCGTGTGTGGGTGGCTTTCAGCATTGCTTCGCGCGCTTGTGTGTAATCATCATATTTCTCGCGCGCGGCAAGGTCGATTGGCGACAGTTTCCAGCGTTTCAGCGGGTCATCCAGCCGCTCCGCCAGTCGTTCTTCCTGCTTGTCCTGATCGGTGGTCAGCCAGTATTTGAACAATAGTATGCCGTCGTTCACCAGCATTTTTTCAAACTCGGGCGCCTGTTCGAGAAAAAGGGCAATCTGCGCGTCGTCGGCATAATTCATGACTTTTTCCACGCCCGCGCGGTTATACCAGCTGCGGTCAAACAGCACGATTTCCCCTGCCCCGGGCAGATGCGCGATATAGCGCTGGAAATACCATTGCGACTGTTCCCTCTCGCTGGGCTTCGCCAGCGCGGCGATGCGGCACTGGCGCGGATTCAATTGCTCCGAAACGGCCCGAATTGCCCCGCCCTTGCCCGCAGTGTCGCGCCCCTCGAACAGCACCACAATACGCGCGCCTGTCTGCTGCGCCCAGCGGGCCATTGCCACCAGCTCCACTTCCAGCGGCTCCAGCAGTTCTGCGTATTCCTTGCCCTTCAGCTTGCCCAAATACCGCTCCTGTCAATTTACTGTTATTTGTCAGTTAAGCCCAGCGATGCTATCGGCAAGACCATATTATGACCACGAACATCGAACCATCCCGCGATTTTATCAAACTGCCCGAAATGCCGGCAGATGTCTTCACAGCGCCGCTGAAAAAGCCCGCGCATCTGGGGGATGACTGGCTGGAGCCGGAACAGGCCCGATATGATGCCCAGGATGATCTGATCTGGAACGAATTGTTCGACCGGCAGATGAAAGTCCTGCCCGGCCGTGCCGCAACCGCGTTCATGAACGGGCTGGAGAAACTTGATCTTGGCAAAGGCGGCGTCCCTGAATTTGGCCGCTTGTCAGAAGAACTGGGCGCGCTGACGGGGTGGAGCGTGGTGCCCGTGCCTATGCTCATTCCCGACCATGTGTTTTTCTGGCATCTGGCGAACCGCCGTTTCCCCGCGGGCAATTTCATCCGCACGCGCGAGACCTTCGATTACATCCAGGAACCCGATGTATTCCACGATGTGTTCGGCCATGTGCCGATGCTGACCGATCCGGTCTATGCCGATTACATGCAGGAATATGGCCGCGCAGGCTGGAAAGCCATGCGGTACAACCGGCTGAAGGCGCTGGGCGCACTCTATTGGTATACGGTTGAATTTGGCCTGATGATGGAAGGCGCGGATGTGCGCGCCTATGGCGCGGGCATTCTCTCTGGCCCGACCGAAGTGGTCTATGCAGTGGAAGCGCAAAGCCCCAACCGGATCATGCTGAATGTCGACCGGGTAATGCGGACCGATTATGTCATCAGCGACTTGCAGCCGACATATTTCGTGATCGAAAGTTTTGAAGATCTCTATCGCCAGACGGTCGAGCGTGATTTTGACCGGCTCTATAAAAGCCTGCCGCCCGGCTTCACCTACGCCAATTCAGCAGTGATTGACGTGGATAATGTGATCAACCGCGGCACGCAGGAATATCTTCTGCGGGGCGGCAGAGGCAGCGGCGCAGCGCCGGTCTGATCCTGCTTTATCGCACCTATTGGCCTGATTTCGAGAGGTGAAGCCAGCCTCAGATCGAGTCAGCCTCAATCCAGTATTGCAGACAAAGAAAAACCGGCGCCGGGATGTCCCGACGCCGGATTTCTTAACCTGGCGAAACGCTTATTGTGGAGCGGCGTCCATGTTGTCAGCCTGCTCTTCCATGGCGTCCTTGGTTTCTTCGCCCTGCTCTTCAACTGCTTCAACAGCAGCTTCAGAAGCGCCAGCGGCTTCCATGTTGTCAGCCTGAGCTTCAGCAGCTTCGTCGATTGCTGTCGCTTCGTCTTCCATCTGGTTTTCAGCTGCGCTGTCGCATGCTGCAAGGCCGAGGCTCATTGCTGCGACCGAAGAAACCATAGCTGCTTTAAAAATGCTTTTCATAATCTCATTCCCCTTGGTAGAATTGGGAGGTCTGCATACAATGCTAAACCCCTGCTGGTAAGTGCTAAATTTTCCTAATACCCGCCTTAGCGCACCATTTTCCGGCGGTAGAGGCCGAAAAGTGACAAAAGCACTGTCGAGCCTGCAAAAGAAGCAAACAATCCAATAGGGCTGACGGCACCCAGAAACGCGCTGCCGTCAACCATTATGGCCGAAAGAATCGCTGAAACCATGCCCACGGCAATGTTTGAAACAATTCCCTGGCGGTCATCTGTGCGGGTGAGAATCGAAGCGAGCCACCCGATGATGCCTCCCACCACGATCAAAACTGTCAGACCCATTACTCAAATCTCGTTTATCAAATCAATCCTGCCCGATCAGCAAATCCGGCTTGTGTTAACCGAAACAAACCAGCCGGAGCGTTTTGGTTCCGATTTTGCGACGAACCGAGGGTAGTTTGTGGACGCCTGTCTGATTGTGTGGGAAAAAATTTCCGCGCCCCTGAGCAGGCCCCAGGCTCATTGTCAGCGCAGCATCAGCCAGATGACCGCAGCGCTGCCAATCACGATCCGATACCATGCAAAGGGCGCAAAGCCGTGGCGGCTGACATAGGCCACAAACAGCCGAATTACGCCCAGCGCCACGATGAAGCTGACGATGAAGCCAACCGCAATTTCCCACCAGCCGACCGTGCTGGTGCCGGCCATCAGCTGATCACCCTTGGTGGCGATTTCGAGCGTGGACGCGCCAATCATGGTGGGCACCGCGAGGAAGAAGGAAAATTCAGCCGCCGTCTTGCGGTTAATTCCCATGGCCAGCGCGCCCATGATGGTTGCGCCAGAGCGGCTGACACCGGGGATCATGGCCACACATTGGGCCAGCCCCACGCCCAGCGCCTGTTTGACAGGCATGTCTGCCACGCCGCCGTCTTCGCCGGGCTTGGCAACTTTTTCGATTGCCAGAATGGCGATGCCGCCCACAATCAGCGCCCATGCCACGACCGACGGGCTGCCCAGCATGATGTCGATATAATCTTTTAGCGCCAGCCCCAGCACCGCAGAAGGCAGGAACGCCAGCAGGATATTGCGCGCGAATCGCAGGCCTTCTGCTTCCAGTTTCAGCACGCCCATGCCGGCCTTCCAGAAGGTGCGCCAATATTGGACCACCACGGCCAGAATCGCACCCAGCTGGATGACCACGTTGAACATCGCCCATTGCGATGCATCATAGCCGAACAGTTCGGATGCCAGAATAAGATGGCCTGTCGAGGAAACCGGAACGAATTCGGTCAGCCCCTCGACAATGCCGAGCAGAATTGCAGTAAGTGTCAGGTCCATGGCTCGCGCTCATGAAGGAGGCGCGGCGCGATTCAAAACCAAAAATGACGCCGCCCATGAAAAAGCGCCCCTCCTGCACCGGATTACCGGGCAGAAGGGGCGCTTATTTTCAAACTAAAGCACCGCGCCTTACCAGATGGACAGGCGCTTTTCAGGGGCCAGATACAGTGCATCGTCAGGAGTGACGTTGAACGCCTTGTACCAGGCATCCATGTTGCGCACGATGCCGTTAACGCGGAATTCTTCCGGGCTGTGCGGGTCGGTGCGCAGACGCTGGCGGGCATTGTCTTCACGCTGCGAGGAACGCCATACCTGCGCCCATGCCAGGAAGAAGCGCTGGTCGCCGGTCAGCCCGTCAATCACCTTGTCTTCCTTGCCATCGAGCGACAGCTTGTAAGCGCGGTAGGCAAGGCTGAGGCCGCCCAGATCGCCAATATTCTCGCCCAGGGTCAGGCGGCCATTGACGCAGGTTTTGCCATCATCCAGCGGGCAGAACGCGTCATACTGCGTCACCAGCGCATCAGTCAGCTTGGTGAAATTCGCCAGATCATCAGGCTGCCACCAGTTGCGCAGCAGGCCCGTGCCATCACTTTTGGAACCCTGATCGTCAAAGCCGTGGCCCATTTCGTGGCCAATCACGCCGCCAATGCCGCCATAATTGACCGCCGCATCGGCAGTGATGCCGAAGAAGGGCTGCTGCAAAATGGCAGCAGGGAACACGATTTCGTTCTTGGTCGGGTTGTAATAGGCATTCACCGTCTGCGGCAGCATGCCCCATTCCGTGCGGTCAATCGGCCCGCCCAGCTGGGCGATGTTATATTCCCAGCCCCATTTGGCAGCGGCCATGCGGTTGGCAATCGGATTGCCGGCCACAATTGCCAGACCATCATAGGTTTCCAGATTGTCGCGGTAGCCGATCTTGGGATCGAATGCCGCCAGCTTGGCCATGGCTTCAACCTTGGTTTCAGCGCCCATCCAGTTCAGTTCATCAATGCTTTGCGCCATGGCGATACGCAGGTTTTCGACCAGATCCACCATTGCGGCCTTGTTTTCGGCCGGGAAGTTACGCTCGACATAGCTTTTGCCGAGAACTTCACCCAGGTGGCTTTCCACTTCGCTGATCGCCCGCTTCCAGCGCGGACGCTGTTCTGGCTGGCCGCGCAGGGTCTTGCCGAAGAAATCGAAATTCGCCTCGTCAAAACGTGTCGGCATGGCGGATGAATTGCCAGTCAGGAACCGGGCAACCGTCCATGCCTGCAATGTTGCAACAGGGGTGCTGGAAATCAGATCGAACATGCCGGGCGTGCCCTTGCCAATCATGGCGACATATTCCGGTGTCAGGCCCAGCGCGGCAATTTCTTCTGCGGTCGGCTGGATTTGCGGCACCACGAATTTGGGCGCGTTGCCCAGCCCTGCTGTGTCGAGCATGGTCTGCAGCGGGAAAGTGCCCGCCATGGTCTTGAGTTCAGCCGGGGTCACGGCATTGTAGGACAGATCGCGGTTGCGGCTGACGGTGCGGTCCCACGAAATTTCGCGGGCAATGGTGTCTTCAAAATCATAGACAACCTGCGCGGTCAGCGCGGCATCGCCAAACCCGGCTTCCTTGAACAGGAACGTCAGGTAATCGCGATATTTCTGCTGGATATCGCGGCCCTTTTCGCTCTCATCCAGGTAATACTGGCGGTCAGGCAGACCCAGCCCGCCACTGCCGACATAGGCGACATAGGTATCAGGCTGCTTCTGGTCCACGGTGACAAATGCGCCAACCGGGGCTGCGAAGCCGGGCTTGCCCCACAGGTCAGCCAGCTTGCCAAGCGTGTTCGCGCCATAGATTTCATACAGATAGGGGTTAACAGGTGCGAGGCCAGCAGCATCAATCGCATCTGTATCGAGGAATGTCTGATAGGCATCCACGATACGGCGTTCAGAAGTGCCCGGCGCGGGGTTGGCGGCAATAAGATCGTCAACCACGGCCTTTACATCGACAGTGGATTTTTCGCCGAGCAGGTTGAACGCGCCGAAGCGTGAATATTCAGCCGGCAGCGGATTTTCATCCAGCCATTTGCCATTTACATATTTGAAGAAATCGTCACCGGGATCAACGGCTTTATCCAGCGCGTCGGGATCAACGCCCCATTTGCCGAAGCTCATGGTGGGGGTGGCCTGCGTTTCGCTGGCGGTATCCTGTGCGAGTGCGGGTGTGGCCAGCGCCAGCGCAAGCGCGCTGCCCCCGGCGGCGAGGATCGTCTTGATCATATGGTGCGACTCCAGTCAGTTGATGGCCTGCTGCGGGCCAGAAGATTAAGTGGGTTGGGCCAAGTGGGTTGGGCCCAGTGCATCGGGCATAGTCGAAAGGACGCCTTCGGCCATTGCCGCTCGTCGACCAGACATAGACCTTTGTCGAAAAACACAGGCTGAACGTAATTTTACTGCGCGCAGGCACGCTCTGGCTTTTTGATTCAAGCCCGCGCATTGCCGGACCGGTGTGTTAAAGGGCCGGCGTGTTGTTAGCCTGGCTCGTGATTGGCAAATTGCAGCGACGCCAGCCGCGCGTAAAGCCCGCCAGCATCGGACAATTGGGCATGCGTGCCCTGTTCCACAATCTGGCCGCCTTCCAGCACCACGATCCGGTCTGCCTTGCGGACGGTGGCCAGCCGGTGCGCGATAACCAGTGTCGTGCGGTTTTCCATCAACCGGTCGAGCGCCTGCTGGACCAATTGTTCGCTCTGCGCATCCAGTGCGCTGGTGGCTTCATCCAGCAGCAATATGGGGGCATCGCGCAGCAGCGCGCGGGCAATGGCGATGCGCTGCTGCTGCCCGCCGGAAAGGCGCGCCCCGCCTTCGCCCAGATAGGTATCCAGCCCGTCGGGCAGATCGCGCAGGAAGGTTTCCGCATTGGCAGCGCGGGCCGCTTCCCAGATATCTTCGTCAGTGGCGTCCCATTCGCCGTAGCGCAGATTATCCCGCGCATTGGCGGAAAACAGGATGCCGTCCTGCGGCACCAAAGCCATGCGGCGGCGGATTTCGGCGGGGTCGGCGCTGGTCAGCGGCACCCCGTCGATGCGGATGGAGCCTGCCTGCGGATCATAAAACCGTTCTGCCAGCTGGAAAATGGTGGACTTGCCTGCGCCTGACGGGCCGACGATGGCCACGGTTTCGCCCGGTTCCACCTCAAGGCTGAAATCCTTCAGCGCCGCAACTTCGAGCCGGGTCGGATAACGGAACGTGACATTGCGGAACGACAGGCTGCCGCGTGGCGGCTGCGGCAACAGTTCGGGCCGTGCAGGCGGCGCAATGGCAGGTTTTTCATTGAGCAGTTCATTCAGCCTGCTGGCTGCGCCTGCGCCGCGCAGCAAATCGCCATATACTTCGGTCAGCGCGCCAAATGCACCCGCCACCAGCGCGGCCGTAAAGACAAAGGCTGCAATCGTGC
This sequence comes from Allopontixanthobacter confluentis, assembly GCF_009827615.1. Taxonomy (GTDB): domain Bacteria; phylum Pseudomonadota; class Alphaproteobacteria; order Sphingomonadales; family Sphingomonadaceae; genus Allopontixanthobacter; species Allopontixanthobacter confluentis. The sequence goes on along the minus strand of NZ_WTYU01000002.1, from coordinate 705,733 downwards.
CGCCGCTGATTTCGCCCGTGGAAACGCCCAATGCACCGCGCCACAGGATAAGCGTGATAGAGCCGAAAATGAACATGATGATGATCGAAGTCATCGCCGCACGCAACATGATGCGCCGCTTGGCCGTATCGAAAATGGCTTCGACGGCACTTGAAAAGCGCGTGTTTTCGCGGGCTTCCTGGTTGAACGCCTGAACGATCTTCATCGCGCCCAGCGTTTCTGTGACCATGGCACCCACATCGGCAACGCGGTCCTGGCTGGTGCGCGAAATGTTCCGCACCCGCCTGCCGAAATAGGCAATCGGCAGGATGATGAGCGGAATAGCCACCACCAGCCAGATGGTCAGTTGCGGGGCCAGCCAGAACAGATAGGCAGTGCCGCCCAGGCCCATCAGCACATTACGCAGGGCGACAGACACAGTGGTGCCGACCACCTGTTCGATAAGCGCGGTATCCGCCGTCATCCTGCTGGAAATTTCCTTGGGGCTGTTTTCCTCGTAGAAAGACGGCGCCAGGCGAAGGAGATTATCCTGCACTTTCAGCCGGATATCCGCAACCACCCGTTCCCCCAGCCAGCTGACGAAATAGAACCGCAGCGCGGTGCCAATTGCCAGCACCACCACGATCAATAGCAGATAGCGGAACCAGCGGCCAATATCGGATGGATCGCCGCCTGCGCTGAAACCATTGTCGATGATCAGCTTGAACCCGGCAGGGATCGCCAGTGTCGCGCTGGCCGTAACCAGAAGGGCCAGCAGCGCCATCGCAGTATGGCCGGGATATTTATACATTTCCGCCCAGATCATCTTCAGCGGGCCAAGCGTGCGTGCAGGTCTGGCTTCATCCGGCTGAACACCGCCCGAATGCGCTTCCCCGCCAGAATGTCCTTCCCCGCCAGAATATGCGCCAGCGGCAGAAGGCGTTTCAAATTCGGGGCCGGACAGTCCGCCGGGCGGAAGCTGTGTTGCGGCGCGTTCGGCGGGCGAGATCGGCTGGTCCATCGCGGGCTGACTAGACCTGTGCCACAGCAAAATCCACTCCCTGCTGACCGGATTGCGGCACCAATGGCAAAATGATGCGTTGCACAATGGAATGAATATGGTCACCATGCCCATGGAACTGACCGTCGCAACATCAATAAACATACCGGGCCGCAGGGAACAGATTTTGCTCTATCACGCACATGAATTACAGCGCGCATGGCTGAGCAGCGCCAGCGCCATGGCCTCCATTGGCGCAGAAATGCTGGGCAACCCCCTGTTGCCAATGGGTTATATGGGCCTTGGCCCCGCAGCCGCCTCTGCACTTGAAGTTTTCGCCCATGCAGCAGCGCCGCGCGGCAAGCCTGAATTCGGCATCGAAAGCGTTGCCATCAGCGGTAAGTCGCATGGCGTGACCGAATCCATCGTGCTGACCAAGCCGTTCGGCGATCTGCTCAGATTTACCCGCGAAGGCTTGCCGAAAAACGCGCCGAAACTGCTGATTGTGGCCCCGATGAGCGGCCATTACGCCACGCTTTTGCGCGGCACTGTCGAACGGATGATCGAAAGCTGCGAGGTTTATATCACCGACTGGGCGGATGCCCGCACCGTGCCGACCAGCGAAGGCAGCTTCGATCTCGATGATTACATCGATTATCTGATCGAATTCCTCGAATTCATTGGCCCGGGCGCGCATATGATGGCGGTGTGCCAGCCATCTGTTCCGGCGCTGGCAGCAACGGCGCTGATGAATGCGGACAAAAATCCTGCCGCCCCTGTCACCCTGACCATGATGGGCGGCCCGATTGATACGCGCAAATCTCCGACCACGGTGAATGATCTGGCGATGGAACGCCCGATTGCATGGTTCCGCCAGACCGTGATTGCCACGGTCCCGATGAGCTACCGCGGTGCAGGCAGGCGCGTTTATCCCGGCTTCCTGCAACTGGCGAGTTTCATGAGCATGAACTTGGGCGCGCATATGCAGAGCCATTATGAAATGTTCAAACATATCAACGCCGGCAATGATGCCAGCGCCGATGCGACCAAGGATTTCTACGAAGAATACCGGTCTGTCTGCGACATGACGGCAGAATTCTATCTGCAGACGGTGGAAGAAGTGTTCCAGAAACATTCCATCCCCAACGGCAGCTTCGAACATCGCGGCAAGGTGGTGGATCTGGGCAGGATTACCCAAACCGCCATTTTGGCTGTCGAAGGCGAGCGGGACGATATTTCCGGCATCGGCCAAACCAAGGCCGCGCTTGATCTGGCCACCGGCCTGAAAGCGGGCCAGAAGCAGTATTATCTGGCCGAAGGCGCGGGACATTACGGCATATTCAACGGCAGCCGCTGGCGCGACAAGGTCGCGCCGGTTGCAGAAGCCTTCTTCGCCAAACATGGCGCATCCGGCAAAGCAAACCTCAAGGCAGTTTCCTGACGGGTGCTGAAAAGTGCGCCGCCTGCCGGTTTACACCGCAGGCGGGGCTTTTTTTCCGGCATTGAATTTCCCGGCGTTGAAAATGCGCCGTATTACGCGCCGAGCCAGCATCAGCAGCCAGATTGACAGGCCCAGCAATGCCAGCGCAATCGCGCCTGCGGCATAGGGATATTCGTAAGCGGCATAGAGCAGACCGGCGGTGGCCACATCTTCTGCTGCCGACATTGCCACATTGGTAACAGGTTCCGGGCTGGTGTTGATAACCGCCCGCGCACCCGCCTTGCCGCCATGCGCCAACAGCGCGCCGCCGCCGCCCAGAATAAAGGCGATAACCTGCGTGGCCGGGTCCGACGGATCGACGATGGCCAGCGCCAGCAAGGCGCCGCCCACAGGCCGGATCAGCGTATGCACGGTGTCCCAGATACTATCGAGCCATGCCACCTTGTCTGCGAAGAATTCGGTTATGGCTGCAACGCCGGCAATGCCGATCACCCATGGGCTGGCCAGAACCTGCAGACTGGCAAGATGGTCAGGCAGCGGAATGGCGCCCCATTGCATGGCGAGGCCCGTGGCCACGATGCTGAGATACAGCCGCCAGCCGGACAGCAGGCTGACACTGCCTGCGATACCCAGAATTTCCACGATGCCCATCTGGCCAATTCCTTTACATCATTCGCAAAAATGCGGCGTAAACGGGATAAAGGCAAGCGCCTTAACGGGCATCGCCGATGAAACTGATCTTGCCTGAAGTGCAGTCGAAACTGGCGGCTGCAGTATCGGCGACGGCGCGTGCGCGCTGATTGGCCTGCGGTGTGTCACCGGCAATCTGCGCCACGCGGCATCCCGGAGAATTTGCGGCGCCGATTTTCTCGACCGCCAGAACCGAACGCCCGCGATCTTCACGTGTCGCGTCATACAGGCGGAAAATCACCGCAAAGGCAGTTTCATTATCCAGCCGCCATTCCAGCGTATCGCCAATCGAATTGAACGCGCCGATGCTCTGGAACTGGTCGTTGGGAACGCCCGCATCCAGATCGTAGCGGCCATCGCCGTCATGCAGGAAAATGGCGATGCCCTCTCGGCCCGGGCAGCGCCGGTCAACAAAGTAACCCTCGGTAGCTTCTCGAGTCACCGTGCAATCATCGAATTGCAGCTTGCCATATGCAGAACTGAACCGTTCTGGCGCGGCGACCGTGCTCGCTTGCGCGTCATCGGACACGGGCGCTGGTTGATTGGTGCTGGTGGAAGCTTCGCCCTCTTGTTGCTGGCCCTGTCCGGAAGGCCCGCAGCCAGCCAGCAGCAGCGCGGCAAGGACCGGAGCCAGTGTGGCGGCAAAAGAAAAGCGGCGCTTCGGGGGCAAGAAAACCATGCCCCGAAACGCCGCAATTCAGCGAAATGTTCCGCTCTCAGAAGATTTCGAACAGGCCCGCTGCGCCCATGCCGCCGCCGACACACATGGTGACGACTGCGTATTTGGCACCGCGGCGCTTGCCTTCGATCAGCGCGTGGCCGGTGCAGCGTGCGCCGGTCATGCCATAGGGATGGCCGATGGAGATGGAGCCGCCATTGACGTTGAGCAGATCGTTATCGATGCCCAGCTTGTCACGGCAATAGATCACCTGCACGGCGAATGCTTCATTCAGTTCCCACAGGCCGATATCGCTGACCTTGAGGTCGAACCGTTCGAGCAGCTTGGGGATGGCATAAATGGGGCCGATGCCCATTTCATCAGGCTCCGTGCCGGCCACAGCCATGCCGACATAGCGGCCCAGCGGGGTCAGCCCGCGCTTTTCAGCGGCCTTGGCTTCCATCACCACGCAAGCGCTGGAACCATCGGACAGCTGCGACGCATTACCGGCCGTGATCGTCATGTCAGGGCCCATCACCGGCTTCAGGCTGGACAGCCCTTCCAGCGTGGTTTCGGGACGGTTGCCTTCATCCTTGGCAATGGTGATTTCAACATCGCTGATTTCGCCGCTTTCCTTGTCCTTCACCTTGTGGGTGGTGGTGACGGGCACGATTTCATCATCGAATTTGCCCGCCTGCTGGGCAGCGGCAGTGCGCATTTGCGACTGCAGGGCATATTCATCCATCGCTTCGCGGGTGATGCCATAGCGTGATGCCACCGTTTCGGCGGTTTGCAGCATGGGCATGTAGATGGACTGGTGCATCGCCATCAGTTCGCGGTCAGGCGCGACGCGCATTTCCGGCGTCTGCACGAGGCTGATTGATTCCTGCCCGCCAGCAGCAACGATATCCATACGGTCGACAATCACCTGCTTGGCGGCAGTGGCAATGGACATCAGGCCCGAAGAACACTGGCGGTCCATGGTCATGCCCGAAACGGAAATGGGCAGACCCGCGCGCAGCGCCACCTGGCGGCCCAGATTGCCTGCCTGTGTGCCCTGCTGCAATGCGGAGCCCCACAGCACATCGTCGACTTCCGCGCCGTCGATGCCAGCGCGTTCCAGCGCCGGTTTCAGGGAATAGGCACCAAGCGTGGCGCCCGATGTGGAATTGAAAGCGCCCTTATAGGCCCGGCCAATGGCCGTGCGGGCGGTGGAGACGATGACTGCGTCACGCATAGGTATTTCCTTGAATTAAACTTTGATGGTCGATCCCGGGGAGGGGTTCAGACAAAATACTGGGTCATCCATTCACAGATCAGGGCAGGTTTTTCCTCGCCTTCGATCTCGATGGTGATTTCGCACGATTGCTGCCACTGGCCGGGGCGCTTTTCCGTCATTTCGGTCAGCTTCCAATGGCCGCGAATGCGCTTGCCCGATCGCACTGGCGAGATGAAACGGGTTTTGTTGCCGCCATAATTCACGGCCATCTTGATGCCATCCACACGCGGCACATCGGAATTGGCCGTGAGATAGGGGATCATCGACAAGGTCAGAAAGCCGTGGGCGATGGTGCCGCCAAACGGCGTCATCTTGGCTTTTTCTTCGTCGAGATGGATGAACTGGTGATCACCTGTCGCATCAGCGAATTTGTTGATCCGGTCCTGGCTCATTTCGACCCATTCGCTGGTGCCGATGTTTTCGCCAATTTTTGCTGCAATATCCTGTGGGCTCATATGCCTCTCCTCTAACCGCTGTTACGATGGGAATGGCCGCTACATGGCACCTTGGAAGGCTTTGCGCAACGCGCCCGAGCCTGCCGTTACGGCAATCAAGACTTGCCGCAACCGTTGGCACCGGCAAACCGGCTTCAGCGGGCCGCCGCGCCTGACTGCCGCTGCGCGAATCGCGGCGAATGCGTATTCAGCCAGCGCTGGGCAGGCTTTTCAAACCAGCGGAAAACCGCGTCGGATGCAGCCAGCAACAGGGCCCCAAATGCCAGCAATTGCCACCAGCCCATTTGCAGGCTGGCATCCACAAACATCAGTTTGAACAGCACAAAGCCGAAGAAATGCAGCAGATAGGTGGCATAGCTTATGTCACCCAGCCAGCGCAGCGGGCGTGCCGCAAACAGCCGCCCGGCCGCGCCCCGGTCGCTCGCCAATGCCAGCAGGCCCGCTGCAAACAGGGCCGGGACAAAGGCTGTTTCTGGCAGATCTGCCAGCAAAGCGATTGCCAAGATGGCAGCGCAGGCCCCCCATGCCGCCAAAGCCATGGTTTGCCCGCCATGGCGCTGCCACACAAGCGCCAGCACCGCGCCCATCGAAAATTGCGCCAGACAGCGCCACAAGCCCAGATGCGTGATATCCGCCCCCAAGGTGGCGTGGCCCTGCAGTGCAAAAATCAGGTAAAGACCCATTGCCAGCCCCGCTGCAACGCCCGCCAGCACCCATGTCCCGATGCGCGGCCATGGCACTGCTGTCACCAGCAGCGGAAACAGCAGATAGGCGGCAAATTCCGCACTGATCGACCATGCCGGGTGGTTCCATGCCAGTTGCCCGGTCATGCCCCAGTTCTGCATCAGCAGAATATGCAGCGGCAATTCCCCGACCGGATAGGCCGAAGCATCGCGTCCGGTCAGCAGCACGGCGAGGGCAAAAACCACCATTGCCGACAGAACCAGTGCATGAAGCGGCCAGATCCGGGCAAAACGCTTCCACCAGAAACGCGGCGCGGCGCGCAATCCGCCGCTGGTAAAGACTGCCCCGTAATTGAGCCACATGACAAAGCCCGACAGCAGAAAGAACAGATCAACCGCGAGATAGCCCTTGGCCATAAATTCGATTGCAGACGCAGGCAGGATCGCTGTCAGGCTGTATCGGATGTGATAGAAAACCACGCACCACGCAGCCACGCCGCGCAGGCCGGTCAGCGCGTGGATCGGGCGCTGGCCAGAAGCTGGGCTGGAAGCAGAGGCAGGTAACGTCGCTGGGCCAATGGCAGGCGGCATGGTCATGTTGGCCCGCCCGTCTGCCGGGCAGGTGCCGCTTGCCCGGCATGCAGCGCTGCATGGCGCGCGCCTGCGGTCTGTTTTCCCGCCGCAGGGTGCCGCCCCCCTGCATTGCCAGATGCCAGGAGGTGTGGCTGCGCCTTGCCCAGCAAGGTGGCGAGGGCAATTTGCAGGCCCACAATCATCAGCATCAGCGGTTGATAGGCAATGCCGGTAAACAGGGCGCCGACCAGATAGATGATCTGCGCATATTGCAGGGCGCTGGCCAGCGGGGCCTGCCACATCTCGCCCGGCGCGGTTCGGTTACGCCAGCGGCGGCGGATACGCTCCATCTGCCACAGGCCGGTAAACTGCAGCATCAGCCAGATGGCAAGGCCGATCCAGCCCTGTTCGCCCAGCACTTCGAAATAGGCAGAATGATAGGCGCGGCCTTCGTCAGTCACGCGGTTGTAACGGTAGGCCTGCGTATTTCCGCTGCCCTTGACCACGGGCAGTTCATAGGTGAACTTGTTCCCGCGAAATGCGTCAAAACCGCCGCCAAACGGGTTATCCCGCGCATAATCCAGCGTCCATTTCCACACCGCCACGCGGGTCGATGCCGATTCGTCACGGCTGGGCGCTGTCAGGGTGGACATGCGATCGTAAAAACTGGTCGGCAGGAATGGCAGCGATACAGTGGCCACCAGCGCTGCGGCGCCAATAAAGGCCAGCCGCCTGCGCGAATCGCGCAGCAGCAACACCGCCAGCACGCCAATGCACACCAGGCCCGTGCGCGCTTCTGTGCCCACTGGCACCAGCAGGCAGGCAAAGATGAGCGCATAGCCGAATAGTTTGACTCGCCAGTCCGGCGCAAACACCGTGCCATGCCGGGTAAACCACAGGATCAGCGGGATAATCGCAATGCCCATGCAGGCCAGCACGGAACTTTCATAAAGGCCGCTATTGTCGTTCACAAACAGGCTGAGCGACCCATAACCGCCGCCCGACAGCACAGTCTTGATCCCGGCAGTGATATAGATGGCGGACGCGCTCAACAGCATGATCAGCGCAGCACCTTCGATGCGCAGGCGCGTGGTCAGAGCCAGCGGGAAGAATATCGCAAACACCATCGCTTTCCAGACCCACGCCCATTTATTGGCCGCATCAACCGGAAAATCCGCGTTGGCAGTGGTGATGGCGCAATAGGCCAGCAGCGCCAGCAGCAGAAACTGGCGGAATGTAAAGCGGCTGCCGCGCTTGGGATCGGTCAGCAACCAGCCACCAAATGCCGCGCAGAATGCGATCAGCGACACCGGCAGCGCCTGCGTCAGCGACCAGCCGATTTTCTGCGGCGAGAGAATGTCGATGTAAAGATAGGCCAGCACCCAGATAAAGGGCCGCCGGATGCCTGCTGCCAGAAATGCAGCAATACACAGAAAAAGCGCCAGATCCAGCATGGCGGCTAGCGCGAAGCCTCGCCGGTTGCGGTGTTTACGCCAGTGCTGACAGGGCTGACAGCGCTGCGAGCAGTGTCGTTGGTGCCCGAATCGGACAGATCGTCATCATCCAGCGCAGGATTGCCCGCCATCCGGTACACCGCAATCGCGATCAGAGCATGCGCAACAGCAAGGGCAAAATAATCGATCACGGGCAAGCGGGCCTTTCGGGCAACATCGGCAGCCTGCCTAGCAGCAGGCAGTTGACGGCACGTTAAGGGTGTTGTGGCAGACAGGCCTGCATGACCCGTGTGCTGCATATTCTCGACCATTCCCTGCCTCTGCAAAGCGGATATACCTTCCGCACGCGCGCCATTTTGAAAAGCCAGCAGGCAGCAGGCATGGATGTGCGCGGCATTACCGGCCTGCGTCACCATGCCGGTCCTGATAACCGGCATGGCGGGCCTGCGGCGGAGGAGATTGACGGGCTGACTTTCCATCGCACCACCGGCACATCTTCTGGCCCTGCGGGGATGCGCGAATGGCGTGAAATCACGCGGTTTGCCGAAGCGATCGACCGCGTTATCGACCAATGGCGGCCCGATGTGCTGCACGCCCATTCACCCGCATTATGCGGCCTCGCAGCCATGCGCGCCGCACGCAAACATACCATTCCACTGGTTTATGAAATCCGCGCTTTCTGGGAAGATGCGGCGGTCGGCAATCTGACCGGGCGCGAAGGATCGCTCAAATACCGGGCCACCCGCGCCCTGGAAAACCGCGTGGTGGCAGGGGCCGATGCCGTTTTCACCATTTGCCATGGCCTGCGTGACGATCTGGTCGGGCGGGGCTTTTCTGCCGGAAAAATCGGCATTTCGCCCAATGGCGTGGACATGGCCCTGTTTGGCGATCCCGGCCCGCGTGATGATGCGCTGGCACAAAGGCTGGGCATTGGCGCTCTTGCTGGCCCTGGCTCCACCGGCTTTGGCCCCGTCATCGGCTTCATCGGCAGCTTTTACGATTATGAAGGGCTGGATGATCTGATTGCCGCAATGCCGCGCCTGCGCACGCGCCAGCCCGGCGCGAAATTGCTGCTGGTGGGCGGCGGACCGATGGATGCAGCCTTGCGCCAGCAGGCCGCGGCCTCACCTGCGGCAGATGCCATCATTTTTACCGGCCGCGTTCCGCATGATGTGGTGGACAGCTATTATTCGCTGATCGACATCCTGGCCTATCCGCGCAAGCAGAGCCGCCTGACAGATCTGGTGACGCCGCTCAAGCCGTTGGAGGCGATGGCGCAGGGCCGGATTGTGGCGGCATCGGATGTGGGCGGCCACAAGGAACTGATAAGTGACGGCGTTACCGGCACGCTGTTTGTTGCCGATGACCCTGCGGCAATTGCCGATGCGCTGGCCGATCTGGCCGATAACAGGGCCGATTGGGACCAGATGCGCGCGCGGGCGCTGGCCCATGTGCAGACGCACCATGACTGGGCGCGCAATATTTGTCGTTATCAGTCCGTTTACCAACATTTGATAGACCGTGGGACTGACGGGATTCTGTCCAGAGCGGCCTGAATGGCACGCTGGCAAGTTTGGGGCACAGCCTTGCGCTTTGGGCCGGAAAACGTCGACGTAACAGGGGCAGTCCACAGTGACACATAATTCTATCGGCTTGGCCGAAACGGGCAATATTGACGCAAAAGCTGTGACAGGTGGTGGCAAGAGAAAGCCATCGGTGCGTTCGCATCGGGCTTTTCCCGCGATGGTTGCCGTGTGGTTCGCCGCCCTTTTGGGGATCGTCTGCTTCCTGCTGCCAGATGCACTTGTCGAAACCGCGGTAAGTGCGGCGCGCGTGGCAGATTATGTGCCCGCAGCCGCAGCGCCCCTAGGCCAGACGGCCCGCGTGGCCCTGTCCATTGTGACAGCCTGTGCCGGGGGGCTGATCGGCTTTGTTCTGGCGCGCATCATCGCGCAGCCCGCAGCCGGCCGCAGCGTGAATGCCAGGAAAGAAACCCAATATTTCATCTCCGCGCATGAGGAACTGGGCGAAGAAGGCTTCGACAGGCCGCTGGGCGCCTATCTGCCGGGCGGCGAGATGGCCGACCACGAGATGACCATCGACGAGATGGCCGACGCCGAAGAAGCTGACGGCACTGATGCATGTCCGCCAGCAGCGGTATTCGAGAGCGAGCCATCACCAGTGACTGCATGGGCGCCTGAACCGACCGATCACGAAGTCGCGCCCGCAGCGCAGAATGTCGAAACGCCGCGCCCGCCTTCTGCCGCCGATATTCTGCTGGCAAAACCGCTGCCGGAAATGGGCATGGTCGAACTGGTGGAACGCTTTGCCCTGTCCCTGCAACGCTATAACCCGCCGCAATCCTCGGATGCGGCAAGCAGGCAGCACCCCGCATCGGCGCAGGAAATTTTCCCGGCTGATTTCATGGCCGGCAATCCGCGCCGCCCCTTTGAACGGCCCCGAATTGTGGCCGATCATGGCGCTGCCACCGGCGACCAGACAGATTTTAGGGCCAATCCTGCTGAAACAGCCAATTCTGCTGAAACAGGCAACCCTGCCGAGACAGAACGCGCCTTGCGTGATGCGCTGGCTAAGCTGCAGCGGATGAGCGGAGCCGCCTGATACCCTCAGGATTATCTATCGCGGCCCGTAAGATTACTTCTTTCTTCGCAGTTGCAAAAACCACTTCCTGTCGTCATTAATAGGGCGAACGATATTTTTGCTGCGTCTGGCAGCCAAAAAAGTCGCATTTGATTGCCGAGAGGCGGCTTTGACAGCTGCTGGCCCGGCACCTGACAGGAATGGAATTTTGATGGGCTACCCTGCGCCCCCACGCGTGCAGCATACTGGCCAGAAGGCTGGATTATACGATCCGAGGAACGAGCATGATGCATGCGGCGTCGGGCTGATCGCGCACATCAAGGGCGTCAAAAGCCACGGCATCGTAACGCAGGCGCTGGAAATTCTGGCCAATCTGGACCATCGCGGCGCCGTGGGCGCAGACCCGTTGCTGGGCGATGGTGCGGGCATTCTGCTGCAAATTCCTGATCCGCTGATCCGCAAATGGGCTAATGCGCAGGGCCATGATCTGCCCGCACCGGGCGAATACGCCGTGGCCATGTGTTTCATGCCGCAGGACGCAGCAGCGCGTGATTTTGTGACCGAACAGCTGGAAAAATTCATTGCCAAGGAAGGCCAGAAACTGGTCGGCTGGCGCGATGTGCCGGTTACGCTGGACGGGCTGGGCAAGGCGGTTATTTCCTCCATGCCGGTCATGCGCCAGTGCATCGTGGCGCGCGGCGACAATTGCGCCGATCAGGATGCGTTCGAACGCAAGCTGATCGTGATCCGCAAGCAGACCTTGAACCCCCTGATCAAGCTGGCGGAAAAGCATGATCTGCCCGGCCTTGTGTCCATGTATATCCCGAGCTTTTCCAGCCGGACGATTGTGTACAAGGGCCTGCTGCTGGCGACCCAGGTGGGCAGTTGTTACGACGATTTGCGCGATCCTGACTGCGTCAGCGCGCTGGGGCTGGTGCATCAGCGGTTTTCCACCAACACATTCCCCAGCTGGCGGCTGGCGCACCCTTACCGGCTGATTGCGCATAATGGCGAAATCAACACGGTTCGCGGCAATGTGAACTGGATGAATGCGCGCCGCCGGACGATGGAATCCGAACTGCTCGGCCCTGACCTCGACAAGATGTGGCCGCTGATCCCGCATGGCCAGTCTGACACGGCCTGCCTCGACAATGCGCTCGAACTACTGCTGGCGGGCGGATACAGCCTCGCCCATGCGATGATGATGCTGATGCCGGAAGCATGGGCGAAAAACCCGCTGATGGACCCGGCGCGCCGCGCATTTTACGAATATCACGCGGCCCTGATGGAGCCATGGGATGGCCCTGCGGCAGTGGCCTTTACCGATGGCCGCCAGATTGGCGCAACGCTGGACCGTAACGGCCTGCGTCCGGCGCGTTTTTGCGTCACCAAGGATGATCTGGTGTGCCTGGCATCGGAAAGCGGCGTGCTGCCCTTTGCCGAAGAAGACATCACTCGCAAATGGCGCCTGCAACCGGGCCGGATGCTGCTGATCGATCTGGAACAGGGCCGCATCATCGAGGATGAGGAACTGAAGGCCGATCTGGCCGGCGCGCACCCCTATGCGCAATGGCTGGAAAAAGCGCAGTACAAGCTGGGCGATCTTGACCAGATCGACCCGGAACTGGCCGAAGTGCCGGGCCATTCCACCGAATTGCTGCAACGCCAGCAGGCTTTCGGTTACACGCAGGAAGATATTTTCAAATTCCTCGAGCCGATGGCAGCTTTGGGTGAAGACCCGATTGGCTCCATGGGCACTGACACGCCGATTGCTGTCCTGTCGGACCGCAGCCGCTTGCTGTATGATTATTTCAAGCAGAACTTCGCGCAGGTCACCAATCCGCCGATCGACCCGATCCGCGAGGAACTGGTGATGAGCCTGCTGTCCATGATCGGCCCGCGCCCCAATCTGCTGGGCCGCGATGCCGGCACGCATAAACGGCTGGAAGTGACGCAGCCGATCCTGACCAATGAAGATCTGGCCAAGATCCGTTCGGTCGAAGGGGCGCTGGATGGCGCATTCCGCACCGAAACCATCGACATCACCTGGAAAGCCAAGAAAGGCGCCAAGGGTCTTGCCATGGCGCTGAAGGAAATGTGCTGGGCCGCAACCGAAGCCGTGCTGCAGGACCATAATATCCTGGTGCTGTCCGACCGCGCGCAGGGGCCGGACCGGATTCCCATCCCTGCCGCCCTGGCGACAGCTGCGGTGCATCATCATCTGGTCCGTCAGGGCCTACGGATGCAGACTGGCCTGGTGGTTGAAACAGGCGAAGCGCGCGAAGTGCATCATTTCTGCGTGCTGGCAGGTTATGGCGCAGAAGCGATCAACCCCTATGTTGCCTTCGAAACGCTGGAACAGCTGCGCGAGACAAAGCACCCCGGCCTGACCGCCAGGCAAGTTGAAAGCAACTTCATCAAGGCGGTGGGCAAGGGCATCCTCAAGGTCATGTCCAAGATGGGCATTTCGACCTACCAGTCCTATTGCGGCGCGCAGATTTTCGACGCGGTTGGCCTCAGTTCCGATTTCATCGATGCCTATTTCAAGGGCACTGCCACCACCATCGAAGGCATCGGCCTGATCGAAGTGGCCGAAGAAGCCGTGCAGCGCCACATGATCGCCTATGGCGACAACCCGCTATACCGCACCATGCTGGATGTAGGCGGCGTCTATCAATACCGCGTGCGCGGGGAAAGCCACGCCTGGACACCGGCCAATATCGCCAATCTTCAGCATGCCGTGCGCGGCAATGATCCGAAAAATTACGACGAATTTGCCAAATCCATCAACGAACAGTCCGAACGCCTGCTGACCATCCGCGGGCTGATGGAACTGCATAAAGCTGACACGCCGCTGGATATTTCCCAGGTGGAACCGGCAGCCGAAATCGTGAAACGCTTTTCAACCGGCGCGATGAGCTTTGGCTCCATCAGCCGTGAAGCGCATACCACCATGGCGATTGCCATGAACCGCATGGGCGCACGGTCCAACACCGGTGAAGGCGGGGAGGAAGTGGACCGGTTCACACCGATGGACAATGGCGATTCCATGCGTTCGGCCATCAAGCAGGTGGCCAGTGGCCGCTTTGGCGTGACCACGGAATATCTGGTCAATGCCGACGATATCCAGATCAAGATGGCGCAGGGTGCAAAGCCGGGCGAAGGCGGGCAGTTGCCGGGCCACAAGGTGGACAAGGCCATTGCCGCCGTGCGCCATTCCACGCCGGGCGTGGGCCTGATTTCCCCGCCGCCGCACCATGACATCTATTCGATCGAGGATTTGGCACAGCTGATCCACGATCTGAAAAATGTGAACACGGCGGCGCGCATTTCCGTGAAGCTGGTGTCCGAAGTGGGCGTGGGCACGGTTGCGGCGGGCGTATCCAAGGCGCGGGCCGACCATGTGACTATTTCGGGCTATGAAGGGGGTACGGGCGCCTCCCCGCTGACCAGCCTGACCCACGCTGGCAGCCCGTGGGAAATCGGCCTGGCCGAAACCCAGCAGACATTGCTGCTGAATGATTTGCGCAGCCGCATCGCGGTGCAGGTCGATGGCGGGCTGCGCACCGGGCGTGATGTGGCGATTGGCGCATTGCTGGGCGCGGATGAATTCGGCTTTGCCACTGCCCCGCTGATTGCGGCAGGCTGTATCATGATGCGCAAATGCCATCTCAACACCTGCCCGGTGGGCGTGGCCACGCAGGACCCTGTGCTGCGCGCGCGCTTCACCGGCCTGCCCGAACACATCATCAATTATTTCTTCTTCGTGGCCGAAGAACTGCGCGGGATCATGGCCGAAATGGGCTTTGCCACGCTGGATGAAATGGTTGGCCGGGTCGATCTGATCGACATGCGCCGGGTGGAACGGCACTGGAAGGCAGAAGGGGTCGACCTGTCCCGCCTGCTGCATCAGGTGCCGCTGCATGAAAACCAGTCGCTGCATCATACGCAAAGCCAGGACCATGGCCTTGCTGCGGCCATGGACAATGAACTGATCGTAGCCTGCCAGCCTGCGTTGCTGCATGGCGAAGCTGTCCAGATCAGCCATGAAATCCGCAATGTGAACCGTACTGTCGGCGCCATGCTGTCGGGCGAAATCGCCAGGAAATACGGCCATGCCGGGCTGAAGGCGGACACCATCCGCATCAATCTGACCGGCGTTGCCGGACAGAGCTTCGGCGCATGGCTGGCCCACGGCGTCACGCTGGATCTGACGGGCGATGCCAATGATTATGTTGGCAAAGGGCTGTCGGGCGGCCGCATTATCGTGCGCCAGCCCGAAGGCGTGGACCGCGATCCGACGAAGAACATCATCGTCGGTAATACGGTCCTTTATGGCGCCATATCGGGCGAGGCATATTTTGGCGGCGTTGGCGGCGAACGCTTTGCCGTGCGCAATTCCGGTGCCATCGCAGTGGCGGAAGGAACAGGCGACCATACGTGCGAATATATGACCGGCGGCGTGGTGGTGGTGCTGGGCAGGACCGGGCGCAATTTTGCCGCGGGCATGTCGGGCGGTATCGCCTATGTCTATGACGAGGCTGATAATTTTGCCGATCTGTGCAACCAGGCGCAGGTGGACCTGCTGCCGGTTTCGGCAACGCCAGACGATGATGATGGCACGGGCCGGCCGCAGCAGCGGGCCCGCAGCGTCAGCGATGCAGGCATGGGCGATATGCTGCGCCATGATGCAGAACGTCTGAAAATCCTGGTGGAGCGTCACAAGCTGCACACAGGCAGCGCGCGGGCGTCCTTCATCCTCGACAATTGGGCGGAATGCCTGCCAAAATTCGTCAAGATCATGCCGCGCGATTATGCCGCAGCGCTGCGCAATCTGGAAACAGAGCGCAACGAAGCAGCCACCGTGGCCGCAGAATAATTGGGATCGTAAGCAGATGGGCAAAGATACCGGCTTTCTCGAATTCGAGCGTGAGGACCGCACCTATGCGGACCCCAAGGAACGCCTGACGCATTACCGCGAATTCGCCATTCCGCATGATGAAGCGGCGCTGAAAAAACAGGCCGCGCGCTGTATGGATTGCGGCATTCCTTATTGTCACAATGGTTGCCCGGTGAATAATATCATCCCGGACTGGAACCACCTGGTCTATGAAGGGGACTGGCAGAACGCGCTCGACGTGCTGCATTCGACCAATAATTTCCCGGAATTCACCGGCCGCATCTGCCCTGCCCCGTGCGAGGCAAGCTGCACACTCAACATCATCGATGCCCCGGTAACCATCAAATCCATCGAATGTGCGATTGTGGATCGCGGGTGGGAAAATGACTGGATCAAGCCGGTGGTGCCTGCTGCCGAAACCGGCAAATCCATCGCCGTGGTCGGGTCTGGCCCGGCGGGCCTCGCCTGCGCCCAGCAACTGGCCCGCGCAGGCCATGCCGTGACCGTGTTTGAAAAGAACGACCGTATTGGCGGCCTGCTGCGCTACGGCATTCCTGATTTCAAGATGGAAAAACATCTCATCAACCGCCGGGCAGTGCAGATGGAAGCCGAAGGGGTCACTTTCCGCACCTCTGCCGAAGTCGGGGTGGATATCTCGTTCAATTCGCTGAATGAAAATTTCGACGCCATCGTGCTGTCAGGCGGCGCGGAAGAAGCGCGGCCGCTGGAAATTCCCGGCGCGGAATTGCCCGGCGTCAGGCTGGCGATGGAATTTCTGACCCAGCAGAACAAGCGCAATGCAGGCGATGACGAAGTGCGCGCCGCCCCACGTGGATCGCTGACGGCAACGGGCAAGCATGTGATCGTGATCGGCGGCGGCGATACGGGATCGGATTGTGTCGGCACTTCCAACCGGCAAGGCGCGGCCAGCGTTGTCCAGCTGGAAATCATGCCGCAGCCGCCCGCGCATGAAGACAAGATGCTGACCTGGCCTGACTGGCCGCTGAAACTGCGCACATCGTCCAGCCACGAAGAAGGCGTGGGCCGCGACTGGTCCGTGCTGACCAAGCGGGTGATTGGCCAGGACGGCATCGTGACCGGTCTGGAATGCGTCCGCCTGCAATGGGACGGCGGCAAAATGCAGGAAGTGGAAGGCAGCACATTTGTTCTGCCTGCCGACCTGATCCTGTTGGCCATGGGCTTTACCGGCCCCAAGAAACGCGGCCTGCTGGACCGGGCCGGTGTCGAACTGACGGACCGCGGCGCAGTGGCAGCCAATACCGATGATTATGCCACCAGCGAGCCGAACGTCTTTACCTGCGGTGATATGCGCCGCGGCCAGTCACTGGTGGTATGGGCAATCCGCGAAGGGCGCCAATGTGCGCGCAGCGTGGACATGGCACTGATGGGGGAAACCCAGCTTCCGCGTTAATCAGGCGGGCCTGCTTTGCGGATCAGGCGCTGGTGTGGCTTGGTTTTGCATCCGCCCACGATATTTCACGCCCGCCAGTCGATCGGGGTGCGGCCATGTGCTTCCAGAAACTGGTTGGCCCGGCTGAACGGCTTTGACCCCAGAAACCCGCGATGGGCAGAAAGCGGGCTTGGGTGGGCTGATTTCAGCACCAGATGGCGGCCCGTGCTGCCCAGCGCAGGAATGCGCGCTGCGGCGGCCTGGGCATGGTTGCCCCACAGGATGAATACGGTGGGCAGGCTGCTGGCTGCCACCGCCGCCATTGCTGCCCCGGTAATCGCTTCCCAACCGCGCCGTGCATGGCTGCCTGCCTGCCCCGCTTCCACGCTGAGCGACGTGTTAAGCAACAGCACGCCCTGCCGCGCCCAGCCTTCCAGATTGCCATGGGCAGGCCGCGGGATGCCGCAATCACTGCCCAGTTCCTTGTAGATATTGGCCAGCGACGGCGGCACTTTCACCCCGTCAGGCACGGAAAACGACAAGCCATGCGCCTGGCCTGCGCCATGATAGGGGTCCTGCCCCAATATCACCACTTTGACAGCATCAGGCGGGGTGAGTTCCAGCGCCCGCCACCATTGGCTGCGGGGCGGAAAAATCTGCTTCCCGGCAGCTTCTTCCTGCCGCAACCACTGGCCCAGTTGCCGGGATGCCGGCGTATCCAGCACGCCCGTCAATGCAGCGCGCCAGCTTTCGGGGATCTGTTCATCGGTCATCTGGCGCGATTATCGCAAGGCCCGGCAAAGGCAGCAACCTCTTTCCCTCCCTCACCAATGAGACTAGGGAGCCGCTATGGCAGTATATTTTCATGAAGAAGACCTTCCCGCAGACGTGCTTGCACCCGGGCCGGTCGCAGTCGACACCGAAACCATGGGGCTTATCACTCCGCGCGACCGCCTGTGCCTGGTGCAGATCAGCGATGGGCAGGGGGATGAACATCTGGTCCGCTTCGGCAAGGACAGCGAATTCGACGCGCCCAATCTGAAAGCGGTCCTGGCCGATAAATCGCGCCTGAAACTGTATCATTTCGCCCGTTTCGACCTGGCGGCGATTGAACATTATCTGGGCGTGGAAGCTTCGCCTGTGTTCTGCACCAAGATCGCCAGCAAGATGACGCGCACCTATACCGACCGGCATGGCCTCAAAAACCTCGTCAATGAATTGCTCGGCGCGGACATTTCCAAGCAGCAGCAATCTTCCGATTGGGGCGCAGATGAAATCAACGATGCGCAGCGCGATTATGCGGCGTCTGACGTGCGGTTCCTTCACCGGCTGAAGGACATTCTGGAAGTGCGGCTGGCACGCGAGGATCGCACCCATCTGGCGCAGGCGTGCTTTGAATTTCTGCCGACCCGCGCACGGCTTGACCTGGCTGGCTGGGCCGAACACGACATCTTCAGCCACATGTAATCTGGCAGGCCGTATCGCACCATCATGACTTCCGAGATCGAAACCTCCAAGGCACGGCAATTGCGCTCCCGGCGGCAGGGTTTTGCTGCGCCGGGCGGATCGCATGACAGGCTGGTCGGCTTTCTGGCCCGCGCCCTGCCCATGGCGGTTGGCGTGCTGGCAGCGTTGATGGTGATTACCCCGCTCAGTCCGCGCGGCGAAATCAGTTTTCTGCTCGACCGGAACAAGGTCGCCATGATCGACGAGCGGCTGCGGGTGGATAATGCGATGTACCGGGGCAAGGATAATGACGGCCAGCCCTTTTCCCTCACGGCGGGCGAGGCAGTGCAGCGTTCCGGCGCAGAAGGCATTGTGCGGATGCGCGATCTGGTGGCAGGCCTGCTGCTGCCTGACGGTCCGGCGCGGATCGTGGCGGATGCAGGGGCCTATAATATCGACCAGCAAGTAGTGTCGGTGATCGGCCCTTTGCGGCTGACCGCGGCTGATGGATATTCCATGGTGGCAAGCAATGTGTCGATTAACCTGGAAAGCAGAAGGCTGGTTGGCGAAGGCGGCGTCAGCGGCGAAGTGCCGGCCGGCACATTTTCTGCCAACCGGATTGAAGCTGATCTTTCCGCCCGAACTGTTACGCTGGATGGCAATGCGAAAATGCGCATGATTCCCGGCAAGCTTAGGATGCCCTGATGAACAACCCAATTCCGGCACATCTATCTGTAGCGGCACGTTCGGCGCTGACCGGCTTTGCCCTCACCGTGGCAGCGTTTGGCGGGATGCAATTGCACGCACAGGCCATCGCCGCGCATAATTCCAACGCGCCGGTCAATTACGGGGCGGACAGGATCGAATTGCAGGACCGGCAGAACCGTGTCGTCCTGTCGGGCAATGTCGATATCACGCAAGCCGGCCTGCGGGTGCGCGCGGCGCGCACGCTGGTGAATTATTCCGATGCAGGCTCGCTCAAGATCCAGCGCATCACTGCCACAGGCGGGGTGCAGGTGACGCGCGGCAGCGAAGCGGCCAGCGGCGATGTGGCCGTATATGATTTCAACCGCCGCATCATCACCATGGCCGGCAATGTGCGCCTGAAGCGCGGCACGGACACGCTGAACGGCGGGCGGTTGGTGATTGACTTGCAAAGCGGTGTATCCAGCGTGGATGGCAGCGCCTCGGGGTCATCCTCTGTCACCGGCGAACCCGGCGCAGTGCGGTCGGGCGGCCGCGTCACCGGATCATTCAGCGTTCCGCAAAACTGACGCGGGCCGATGCAGGCCTGAACCTTTCGCTTGTCAGGCTGAATGAACCGCCCTGATGGTGATGTTGACCGGATAGGCCGCATCATCCGGGTCGAGCCAGTCAGGCCCCACTTCCTCAACCGCGATGCCTTGCAGGAAGCAAGTGGCGGCAAATGCGTTGCCGCGCGCTGACACAGCGACATTTTCCGGGCCAAAAGCATCGCCAAACAAGCGGCGGGCGGATTGCGCGGTAAATGACCAGAACCAGTTTTCGCCCCAGTCATCGCAATCAATCGGGGTGATTGCAGGCGCGGTGGCCAGAATGACCCCGCCCGGCTTCAATGCCTGTTTCAACTGCGCCACCCCTGCTGGCAGATCGTAGATATATTGCAGCGTCTGGGAGATGATGATGCAGTCGAAACTAGCGGGCTCCAGCACGCCGGCTTCGGCCAGATCGCCGGTGATGGTGGTGCCGGGATAATCCTCCGCCAGATTGAGCACATCCTGCCGCGTGATGCCTGCCCCAAAAAGGCGGCTGTAATGATCATCGCCCACTTCCAGCACCCGCCCGCGAATATCGGCGCGGTGCCGGGCCAGAAATGCCTCGATGTAATAGCGGTCCACCGGCGTCCCCCGCGCATAGCCAAAGCCCCGGCTGACAGGCGCAATGCGGGCCAGATCACCAAAATCCACCTGGCCGATGCGGGGATGCACAGCCTTGCGGCGCACACGGCGCAAGGCATCAGCCACCGGTCCTGGCAGGATGCTGACTGCCAGCTGCCGCAGGGCGGCCATCAATGTTGTTCGCGGCGCGCTGCGCATCATGCTGACCCTCTGGCTCCACCGCGGCGTAGCTTTAGCGCCGCGGTTCTTCCACACAGAATTGGCAAAGGCGTTTTTCCAGAAAACACTGCCTGCGCGCCATGCGGCAAATTCCGGCCCGTCAGATTGGGGTGGGCGGTGGGCATCATGCACCCTGATGGTCCAGCGCAGCATATGCGCTGCATCCAGCGACAGATTGCCGCCATGCTGCCGGTAATCCGCCACGACATGGGCATGGCTCGCAATTCGAAAACGGCGCGCCATGCGCAAATAGGCATCGTAGTCCTCGCTCCGTTCCAGCGCAGGGTCAAAGCCGCCGCAAGCAAGGAGTTTTTCGCGGTCATACAAAACCGTGCCATGCATCCCCACCAGATTATCGCGCAGCAATTCGCGGTAGGCCAGCGGCCCGCTGCGCTTCAGCCGGGGGCCTTGCGGCGCGCCCAACTGGCCGTTTACCAGCCGGTGCGCGCCATAGACAAACCCTGCGCCCCGGTTGGCAGCCATGCAATCCAGCCCTGCGGCAATCGCATCGGGCCGCAGCACGTCATCAGCATCCAGAAACAGGATATAGGGCGATACTGCGAGGCGCAGCCCCTGATTGCGCGCTGCCGAAATGCCCTGATGGCCTGTTTCAACCAGTTGAACAGCCGGAAATTTCCCGGTCACCTCCGCAGGATTATCATGCGAACCATCGTCAATCACGAAGATTTCAGCCGCAGGGACGGTTTGCGCCGCAATACTGGCCAGCGCATCGCCAAGAAAACGCGCGTAATTATGGCTGGTTACGACAATGGCGACATCAGCATTATGGGGCGGCGGGGCTGGCGCTGAAATACGCTTGTTTCCTGTATTCACTGCATCGACCCCTTGGTAGTAAGGGATGATGGCATCCGGCGGCAAACTGAAAAACTTTATTCCTGCACAGATTGCGCCGGAACATACTGGGCCCCTGCATAGTGGGCCGGAATATGCGGGCCTGTTCCAGAATGCGCGGTCTGTATTTGCGCCTGTAATTTCCGCATATGCGCCCCTGCTGCCACTGGTCGCCTTGTTGGGCCTGCTGGCCAGCCTGCTGGAAGGTATCGGCATCGGCATGCTAGTCCCGCTGGCGGCATTATCCCTGTCAGGCGGCGCATCATTGCCAGCCGCCTTGCCGCAGCCAATCCGCTCCATCGCGGAACTGGTCATCGCGCTTGATCCGCAGGACAGGATGCTAGCGCTGGCGAGCGTGGTCGTCACGCTGGTGCTGCTGCGCGGGCTTGTGCAGGCGGCCAACAATATCCTCATCGCCAATATCGAGGTGAAAATGGGCCGCGATATCCGCAATGCCTTGTCCGCACGGATATTGGCGCTGGATTACCCGTTTTTCCTGAAGCACCAGGCTTCGCGGCTGGTGCAGATCATTTCCGCCGATAGCTGGTCTGTGTCCGATGCGGTCAAATCCGCGCTGACCATGGTGCCTGCCGCCGCCGGACTGCTGGTGTTTTGCGCCCTGCTTGTCTGGGTGGACTGGCGCCTTTTCCTGATTGTGCTGGCAGGGGCAGTGCTGGTGCAAATGGCGCTGCTGATGCTGGAACGGCGGCAGAAATCCCTCAGCCTGAGTGCCACTGACGCCAACCACGCGCTGGGCGACCGGATGCTGGCCATTGTCAACGCCATGCGGGTGATCCGCATTTTCGGGCAGCAACAGGCCGAACAGCGCCAGTTTGAAAACGCCTCAGCGCAGGTTGGCAGCCGCATGTTTGCCGCGCGGCGACTGGCCGCATTCGTGCTGCCGACGGTGGACCTGTTCATCGCGCTGATTTTCATTGCCATCCTGATTGCCGCCTACCGGTTCCAGCTGTCCATTGCCGAAGTGACCACATTTCTGCTGCTGTTGTCACGCGCCCAGCCCCACGCCCATGTCATCAGTCAGGCGCGCACGGGCATGGCATCGGTGCAGGGTCCCATCAGCGAAGTCCAATGGCTGCTGCAACAGGAAGGGCCGCGCGCACAGTTGGCCCAGCAAGACTTCCGGATTGACCAGCCGATCCATTTTCGCGGCGTATCCTATGCCTTTCCGGCCAGAGATGCGGTAGCGGGCGATCCGGTGGACAGCGATGATGGGGCACAAGATCAGGCGGCCATCAGCAATGTCAGTTTTACCCTGGAACCGGGCAGTATCACCGCGCTGATCGGCCCTTCCGGCAGCGGCAAGACCACCCTTGCCAATCTGGTCTGTCGCTTGCTCGAACCATCAACAGGTGCGGTGCAGGTGGGCGATATTGCGGCAACGGATATTGCCCCGGCGCTGTGGCGCAGCCGCATGGCCATTGCAGGGCAGAATACAGGCCTCACCCAAGGCTCCATTGCCGACAATATCCGCTATGGCAGGCCCGATGCCAGCGCGGAGGATGTCGCACAGGCGGCACAGGATGCCGGCGTGTCCGAATTTGCCCATGCGCTGGCGGACGGGCTGGAAACCGAAGTTGGCATGAGCGGCCTGTCCCTGTCGGGCGGCCAGCGCCAGCGGATTGGCCTGGCGCGCGCCATGCTGCGGCGGCCCGATGTGTTGATCCTGGATGAAGCGACCAATTCGGTGGATGCCATGTCGGAACAGCACATCATGCAATTGCTGGCGCAGCGCCGGCATTTTACTACCGCGCTTGTCATCAGCCACCGGCGCAGCACCCTTGCTGCGTGCGATTATGGCATTGTGCTGGATGGCGGTAAAATCGTCGAAACAGGCCCGGTTCAAAGCCTGGCATATTACCGCGCCATGGCCGGTCAGCGCCCATGACAGACACACCCCTGGCAGACACGCCAGTCACAGACAGAGCGCTCACAGACACACCGCCGCCGCTGTCTTTCACCATCGTCATCCCCACTTTTCAGCGGCGCGAAATGGTGTGCGATGCGGTGCGGGCAATTGCGGACATCTCCTATGGCGGCCCGTTCGATCTGGTCGTGGTGGTGGATGGCTCCACCGACGGGACAGTCGCTGCCTTGCGGCAAATATCGGCTTCGCTGCCAGTCCCAATGCAGGTTATCGAGCAGGCCAATGGCGGGCTTGGCCATGCCCGCAACCAGGGGGCCGCCGAAGCCACGGGTGAAATCGTGCTGTTTCTTGATGATGACATGATCTGCCGCCCCGATATTCTGACCCGGCACGCCCAAAGCCATGCCGCAGGGGCCGAAGCCGTGCTGGGTAATATCCCGCTCGACCCGGCATCTCCCCCCGGCTTCCTGACCGAAGGCATCGCGGTGTGGGCCGCCGATTCCGCGACAGATTCGCAAGGTGATGCGCCGCTGACTCCGTTTCACATGGCTGGCGGGCATCTGTCAGTGCGCCGGGCGGTGTTTGCCCGGCTGGGCGGGTTCGACACCAGCTATACCCACGGCGGTAATTATGGACAGGAAGATGCCGATTTTGGCGTGCGTCTGCTGCAACACCATGATGTGCGGTTCAATCCGGATGCGGTCAGCCATCACCGTTACATCGTCTCCGCGCGGGAAAATCTTGAGCGCGCCTATCTGTCAGCGCGGGCCGATGTGAAATTTGCCCGCCGCCACCCCGGCTGGACCCGCGCTCTTTACGCCCTCAACCATGGGGGCACGAAAATGACGCGGCTGGTGTATCGCCCGCTTGCCCGCATACCACTGCTGCCGAAGCTGTTGGCCAGCGCCGCCGCACTGCTGGCCGGGACAGCCTTGAAAACACCGCTACGCTCAAACCGGCATATTGCGCGCCTGTATTATGGTGCACGGCAGGTTTTCTATTGGTCCGGCGTGCGCGCATCTGGCGGGCTGGCTGATGAAACACCGCTGCTGGTGCTGTGTTACCACGCCATTGCCGACCATGGCGACGATGCCGTTCTGGCAGATTACAGCATCGGCCCAGCGCGTTTCCAAACGCACCTTGCGGCATTGAAAAAACGCGGCTTCTCCTTTGTCAGCGCGGACGATGTACTGGCCCATTACCAGCGCGCTGCGCCGCTGCCGCCGCGACCGGTGCTGCTGACATTTGACGATTGTTACACCGATTTGCTGGATGCCGCCCGCGACATTCTGGCGCCAGCCGGTATTCCGGCACTGGCATTCTGCGTGACCGCCATGGCAAGCGGAACCAATGAATGGGATCAGGCAATCGGCACCAAGAAACTTGGCCTGCTGGACATAGCGGGCCTTGGCGAACTTGAGCGGTACGGGGTGGCGCTTGGCTGCCATTCGCGCAGCCACCGGTTCATGCCAGATTTGGATGATGATGCGCTATATGCTGAAACGGCCGGCGCGGCGCAGGATTTTACGCAGATGATGGGCAAACGCCCGCGCTTCTTTGCCTATCCCTATGGCGGCAGGGATGCCCGCAGCATCAGCGCGGTCAGTCAGGCAGGCTATGATGCCGCTTTCGGACTGGCGGACAAGACCGCGCGGCTGACGGATAATTTGCACGATATTCCGCGGGTGGAAATGCTCGCCAGCGATACGCCATGGCGGTTCTGGCTCAAGACGTCATTTCCGCGCCTGTCGACTTTTCTGCGGACGCGCTATTTTCGCTAGGCGGCGGTAAATTCTTGCCGTCAGCCGATGGCGCGCAAGCCAGTTTTCCCGCCTGATGGCCTGCTGAACCTGCGCCTTGCCCGGAAATTCACGGCGCGCGACATGGGCTGCAAACCAGCCGAGAAATTCCTGCCGCCTGCGCGCCTGCGTGCCTGTGCGATGGGCAGTGGCGACAGCGCTGCCTGCGTGCTGCCGGTAATCCAGCCAGACATTGCTGGCGAAATAGACCGGCGCTGCCAGATAGGCTTTCACGCAAAATGCCTGATCTTCGTAAAGGCCGGTAAACGCATCCTCAAACCCGCCAGCAGCCTCGATCGTGCTGCGCCTGATCAGCAGATCGGACGGGCAAGGCGCCCCGGCCCGGCCCAGCGGATAAAGCGACAGCAGCAGATCGGGCGCATATGCCAGCGCATCGGTGACATGGCCGGTTGGCACCAGCCTGTCCTGCCCGCCATTCCAACCGCGCCAGTAATTCACCGTGCCGCACACCATGCCTGCCTGCGGCAATCGGTCCAGCAGGGCGGCCTGCTGTTCCAGCTTGTGCGTGCGCCACACATCGTCAGCATCAATGAATGCCACAAGATCACCGGCAGAATGCGCGATACCCAGATTGCGCGATGCGCTCATGCCCCGATTGGCGTTGCCTGCATGGGCCAGCAGGCGGATGCGGTGCGGCGCGCCATCGGCGAATGTCTGTGCAATGGCTGCGCTTTTATCGGTGGAACCGTCATCCACCAGCAGCATTTCAAAATCCTGCCATGTCTGCGCCAGCACGCTGCCGATCGCTTCAGCCAGAAAAACATCCGCATTATGAAAAATGCAGATGACACTGATGCGCGGGGATCGGCCCGGGCCAAGGTATGGTGCAGGGGAAGTTGCAGGGGCAGGCATGATGCCGCACGCTTCGCAGGATTGGCGCACGGTTGGAAGCCCAATGCAACCTCCGGAAGTTCTACGCACTCCTCTCGACGGCCAACACGCGCATTTCTTGCCGCCGCGGCGGACAGCTTCTAAGGCTGGCACCATGAACAGGGCCAAGTTTTGAGCACGCCGGGCGCCAGTGTGGCCGCCAGTATAACCGGCAGTGTGGCCGGCAAGCGGATTGGCCTGTTGACGGCATCTGTTTCCACGCTTGGCGGCGGGGTGGCAGAGGCGGTCCTGTCGCAGGCCGCGATCATCCGCGACATGGGCGCAGTGCCGGTCATTTTCGCCCTGCGCGATGCCAAAACAGATGCGCAGGCCGCCCGATTTGCCAATTATGAAACCCATCTTGCCAGCCGGCAGGGCCCGGCAATATTCGGCTATGCAAAGGATATGCACAAACAGATGATGCAGGCAGAATGCGATGTGATGCATCTGCACGGCATCTGGATGTATCCCTCCCGCGCTGGTGCGGTGTGGGCGCAGCGCACTGGCAGGCTCTATATCATCTCCCCTCATGGTATGCTGGACCCGTGGATTATGGCGCGAGGACGCTGGAAAAAGGCGTTGGCGCGCAGGTTCTACGAACGGTCAGGCTGGCGCAGGGCCGCAGCTTTCCACGCGCTGACCAGCGATGAAGCGCAGGATATTGCACGCGAGACAGGCGCAGCCACCATCCGGACCATCCCCAATCCCGCGCCGGCAGCGCGCAGCCACGCCGCTGATTTTCCCGCACCGGAAGTCATTTTCATTGGTCGTATCCACCCGAAAAAGAACCTTGCGGCGCTGGTGGCAGGCTGGGGGCAATTGTCTGCCAGCGATGCCGGTGAAGCGCGCCTGACCATCGCGGGATGGGGCGATGGTGGCGAAGTGGCAGCGCTTGAAAAGCTGGTGGCAGCCGCACCCGGAAATGTGCGTTACATTGGCCCCGTCCATGGCGCAGCCAAGCAGGAATTATTGGCCCGCGCCCGCTTTATGGCGCTGCCTTCGCTGAGTGAAGGCCTGCCGGTGGCCATATTGGAAGCATGGGCCAATGGTGTGCCGACATTGATGAGCCGCGCCTGCCATTTGCCGGAGGGTTTCAGCAGCGGTGCCGCTGCGGACTGCGGCACGCAGGCTGACAGCATTGCCGCAGCGCTGCGCCGCGCATTGGCGCTGCCCCCCATGGAATGGCGCGCCATGTCCGGCGCGGCGACGGATCTGGCCAACGGGCCATTTGCAGCCAGCACCACAGCGCAGCAATGGCGCACTGTATATGGCGCGCTTGCCAGCGGGAAGCTTGGTGCATGACCGGTTTCGACGATTTTGACCCGCATGCGGCCGGGCCGAGCTTTTCCCTCATGAACAAGCTGGAACGGATAATTTTCGGCACGGTCTGGCTGGTCCTTGCGCGCTTTACCCCGCCGCCGCTGCATGGCTGGCGCAGGCTGCTGCTGCGGGCATTCGGGGCACGCATCGGCCGCAATGCGCGGATCCATGCGTCCGTTCGCATCTGGCTGCCGCGCAATCTTGAAATTGGGGAAAACGCCCTGATCGGGCCGGGCGCACGGCTGTATAATCAGGGACAGATTACCATTGGTGCCAATTGCGTCATCAGCCAGCGCGCGCATATTTGCGCCAGCACCCATTCCCTTTCCGATCCGGCGTTCAAACTTGTATTGCGCCCGGTGCGGATCGAAAATGGCTGCTGGGTCGCTGCCGAAGCTTTTGTTGGCCCGGGTGTGACCATGGCCCCCGGCTGCGTGCTGGCAGCGCGGGCGGCCCTGTTTGGTAATGGGGAAGCCATGGCCGTCTATCGCGGCAATCCTGCCCAAAAGATCAAGGACCGTGTCCCACATAATGGTAATGACAGCCAGCCAAGCGGCTGATCGTCAGCGCCGCTGTGAAGGGCCCCCATCCAGCCGCACATTCTGAATGGTCACTGCGGCCCCGGGCCGTACCCACAAGCCCAGCGTCTGCAACCCGCAGGCGCCTATATTCAGCCATTGCCCGCCAGCCGCTATATCGCCCTCGGCAGGGAGGGGGATGATGACCGCGCCCCCGCACGCCGCCGATGCCGCGACCTGCCCGCTGACCGGCCCGTTTTGCGCCGTCACATCGGCCCGCAACAGATAGCGGCCCGGTTCCAGACTGATCGCCTGCGTCAGGAAAACGCGGCTGATTGCGCCGGAATTGCTGATTTTTGCCGCCTGCCCGCCCCCCTTGGCCGGGACAAACCGCATATCCACATCGCCAGAGCCGCGGCGCTGCCAGCCAAATGGTGCAGCGCCACTTTCAGATGCCGCATAATCGAAACGGCCATTCAGCAAACCACCTGATGCAGCCCGGTGCGGGCAATGGGCCTGCCATATGGCCAGCGCTTCCGCCCGCAGACCGCGCCGCAACAGGTCCGCCGTGAAATGGGTTGGGCGTTCGCAGCCCAGATTCAGGCCCGCAGCGCCTGCTGCCGCGATCATACCGCTGCGCGCAATCATAATCTCATCGTCCAGCCGTACAGGCGCGTTCAGATAGCCATCCAACCATGCAGGGTCTGCTGCCATCTGCTGCGCCAGCGCGGCCCGTCCTGTTGCCGTCTGCGTCATCGGCTGCACCAGATCATCAAGGGCAGGCGCCCTTGGATTGGCGCGAAGAATGGCGTCCACACGCTGGGCAGCGCGGCCATAATCACGCTGGCGGATGGCCGCATCATACCAATAGGCCTGCGTCATAGGATCACGCCACCCCATGTTTGCGGCCACCCGAAATGCCTGCTCCGCAGCGGTAAAATCACCTTGCGCCAATAATGCTGCGCCCAATAGCGCCGCTGGCTGGCGGTGCAGCGGATCATGGTCAAGCGCTGCCAAGGCGGCTGCGTGGGCAATATCCGGCCTGCCCTGCGCCATAGCCCGCGCTGCATCAGCGCGATGTGCAGCATTGCGGAAGAGCGCAGGCACCAGCCGGGACACCATCGGCTGCGATGCCACAGGCCGCGTTTCGGCCAGCCGGTCAAAACCGCTACCCCACACCGACACCGCATAGGCCAGCACCAACGCCACCACCGCGCCGCGCGCGGCCAGCGACGAAAACCCTGCCAGCTGTATGGCAGGACGCGGCATCAGCCACGCGCCCCGTCGGCGTAGCGATAATATTCACGGCCATAATAGGCGGAATACCGGTTTCCGGCCTGTTCAGGATCAAATTTGGTCAGCAGCGCGCCCAGCAGGACAGGGTCTGTCCCGCGCAGGCGGCGCAGCGCTGCCTTGACTTGCGCGCTGCGGGCCCGGCCTGCTTCCACCACGAACATCGTGCCATCGGCCAAGGCCGCGATCATCGGCGCATCTGCCAGCCCCAGCACCGGCGGGCTGTCGATAATCACCACATCATAGGCCGCAGACAGCTCTTCCAGCAATTGCGCCATGCGGGGCGATGCCACCAGTTCTGCCGGCCCGGGCGGCAGCGGGCCGGAAGGAATAAGATCAAACGGGCCCGAAGCCACCTGCACCGATATGTCGGCGGCCAGGGCCTGCCCTGTCAGAAGGTCTGACAGACCGCGTTCATTGGCCACGCCTGCACTGGTGTGGAGCGATGGGCGGCGCAGATCCGCATCAATCAGCACTGCGCGCATTCCCAGTTTGCCAAACGCTTGCGCCAGCGCCAGGCTGGTGGTGCTTTTGCCTTCGGTTGGCTGGGCGCTGGTGACGGCGATAATTTTGGGCAAGCCGTCCTGCGTGGAATAGAGCAGCGATCCCCGCAGCGAATTATACGCTTCGGTCATGGGGGATTTGGCATCTTCCAGTTCCTGCGCGGGGCTGTCTATCTGGCTGCGTGGTATGACGCCCAGCAGCGGCAGACCCAGCTTGCCTTCGACATCTTCCGGCACGCGGATCACATCATCCAGCTGGTCACGCAGGAACACCGCGGCCCCTGCCAGACTTAAGCCCAGCAGCAGGGCAACAGCCAAATTACGCAGCAAATCGGGCGATGAAGGAACCAGCGGCGGATCGGCCTTGTCGATGATCGACAGATTGCTGGTGGCCACCCCGGCAGAGGCATTCAATTCGCGGTATCGCTGCAGCAGGCCGTCATAGATCGACCGGTTGGTATCCGCTTCGCGGGCCAGCGTATTATACCGCACGGATTTGTCCTGCTCCGCCAGCGTGGCGCCTTCCAGCCGTTTGACCTGCGCCTGCAATTGCTTTTCCGCCGCGCGCGCCGCCACCAGATCGGCGCGGATGGAATTGCGCACATTGCCGGCCGTGCGGTTCAACTGCGCTTCGGTGGAGGCAAGATCGGCTTGCAGGCGCGTGACAGTGGGATGGTCCGGCAGATACCGCTCGCGCGCGGTTTGCAGATTGCCCTGCACTTCTGCGCGTTTCGTCATGAGAGACTGGACGGTCGGATCGGCCAGCACCACTTGCGATGAAAACAGCGGCACAGCCTGTTCGGCGGCCCAGCGTGTTTCTGCCTGAACGCGGGCGGCCTGCGCCTGGTTGGCCGCATCGCTCAACTGCATCAGGCTGCTGGCGGTAATGCTGCCCGACCCTGACGAAGTGCTATCTTCCGACGTGGAATTGCGCGTGCGGATCAGCCCTGCCTGCCGCGCATAATCGTTCAATTCCCGTTCGGACGATTCCAGCCGGCTGCGCGCTTCTTCCAATTGTTCCGCCACAAAATTGCGCGCATATGCGGTGCTGTCGAAACGCCGTTGCAGGTTTGACTGAATGAATTCCTCGGCAAAACTATTGGCAATACGCGCTGACATTTGCGGGTCGGTGCTGGTAAAACCAATGCCGGCAATGCGGGTAGACCGTGGCAGGTTCACATTCATGTTGCTGCGCAGCAGATCCAGCACCTGTTCCTGCCGGGCGCGGCCATCCATGCCTTCACTCTGGCCGGAAACTTCCATCGCGCCAAGAAAAGCCGCATTGCCATCAAGATCGAGCGCGCGCGACACGCGCAGCGCAAGGGCGCGGCTGCGAAGAATATCGAGCTGGGTATTCAGGAAACGGTCGGTGTCCCAATCTGATGTTTCAGTGGTCCCCCCATCCAGCTCATCGCCCAGCACTTTTTCACTCTGGTCGTTGATCTGGACGCTGGTGGTGGCCGTAAAACGCGGCGTGTCGAGCAGGGTGATGATGACAGCCGCCGCGACCGCGAAGCCGACAATGCCCGCAGCCATCCACAAATGGCGCCGCAATGCAGCAAGCGCATAACGCAAATTGGCGCTGAACGGATTGTCACCCGTTTCGCCCGGCAGCGCAGAGTACGCCTGCTGCACTTGTTGCCGTTCTCTTGCGCTCAGCGAATTTGCCGCCACGTCGATCTGATCCTTTCGCGAAAAAATTATTCGCAGATATTATGGCAGGCTCTCTCGCAGACCCGCTCTTCATTCAGGCCCGGCCTTATTCAAAAGGGCCGGAACACCCCGATCAGCGGGGCTGCCTGCAAAATGTCGCGGTAGGTGCCGCGCAGCTGCGAATAGCCCACCACAATCACATCACCCGGCATAATCACCGGATCGGGCAGCGATCCTTCGCGGATTGCCTGAAGATCGAAAACCCCGCCGATGCGCTGGCCTTCCACCGTGCGGAACACCACAATCTGGTCCAGCCGCGCAACCTGGGTGGGGCTGCGTGCCTGCGCGATTGCACCCAGCAATGTCATGCCTTCTGCGTGGGCATAAACGCCGGGCAAGGCGACCTGTCCTTCCACAGAATAGGTGTAGGGCTGGCTTTCATTCACCACCACGGTCACCTGGGGATCGCGCAGATAACGCCGGCCATAGGCCTGCTGGATGGTGCGGCCAAGATCCGCCGCACTGACACCGGCGGCCTGAATTTCGCCGATCAGCGGCAGGTTGAGATTGCCGCCATTGTCGATCGTGATGCGTGTCTGGGTCAGTTCCGGTTCCTGAAACACTTCCACGCTCACGACATCGCCCCGCCGAAGGGCATAGCGTGTGGGCAGTGACTGGTCTGCAGGAACGGCAATGGCATCATAGCCTGCGCTGCCGCTTTCCACTGCCGGGTGAAACCCGCTCTGACAGGCTGAAAATAGGCCAAGCAGGGCCAGAGCTGCACAATTTTGCAGCGGTCTTGTCATCATGGCCTAGTCTGATCCCTTGCAGGCACGCTGCTGCGCCGCAGAGCCTTTGGTGGTTTTCTGCCCGACAAGCAAGCCTGCGGCCACTGCCGCAACGGCAGACAGCGCCATATTGCGCAGCGGATAATCAACCAGCGAATGCAGCGCGATAAGTACCAGCGTGCCCGCTGCAAACACCAGCAGCGGCCGGCGATCTGGCGCGGCGCGCCAATGGTGCCATGCTGCACGGCTCAGGATGAGAGTGATGGCCGCCAGAATGAAAGGCGCGATCACGCCTGTTTCGAGCAAAAATTCCAGATAATCATTATGCGCGCGGTTGGGCATTGTCGCATCGACCACTTCCAGCCGTTCGCCTGCCACAAACACGGGTACGAATGTCCCGATGCCTGCGCCCCACGGCCAGAATTGCCTGATGGCATACCATGTGTCAGCCCATAATTCAGACCGGAAATCCGTGGTCGCCCCAAACCGGCTGGCCACTACGGCAATTTCCGCATTACCGCGCAAGCCAACATAAATGGCGGCAGACACCATGGCCGCGATCAGCACGGCGCGCGCTATTGGGGCCCATCCATTCTGGCCCGCCACCATGCGAAAAAGCGGAATGGCCAGCCATGCCTGCGCGGCCAGGGCCACCAGTATCAGCGCGATACTGGTGCGCGATCCGGTCAGCACGGTCGCCAACATCAGCACAGCGACCATCACGACGAGACCAATGATTACAGGGCCAGTGACTGTATGCGCCTGCGGATCGCCGGGTATGGGCCGTGGGGGCAGCAACAGTGCGGCGGCCGCCAGACCTGAAATCAGAAAAAAATCAGCCGCAGCATTGCGATTGGCGAAAAACCCGGTGACCCACGGCGTATGGACCTGGCTGTAAAGATAAAATTCCCTCCCGCCGCTGGCCACCTGAAGGGCGCCAAGCAGCACCGCAGCAAGCCCGGTGGCGACGATTATGGCCAGCAACATTTTCTGGCCTTGCAGCCCCAGCATACAGGTCAGCGCAAACAGCATGACCGGCGGCACCAAGGCCAATAAGCCCGCCAGCGTCAGATGGGGAGAGACCGACCATGGGCGCCAGCTTTGCGCCATACCGGCAAGATCAAGTGCGGCAATTTCAGGGGCGCGGCCCGGCATGGCCTGCCACAGCGCAGGGGGCAATGGCACCAGCTGCACTGCCGGCACCACCAGGACGATGGCGATCAGCCACATGGCGGAACGCGAAACTTTAGCGCGGGCGGGGCGGAGGATGACGGCGGGGGTGGTGCCGGGGGTGCGGGCGGGGGAACGGGCAATGCTGCGCGCCAACAGCAGCCACAGCAGCACAGCGCCTGCCGCAAACTGGACCACCATTTCCGACCACGGATTGGGCGAGCCGCCGCCGCCAAAGACAAGCGACACGGCCAGCACAAGGCCAGCGGCCCACATTATCGGATTGTTTCTGGGTGATGCCAGCGCTGGCACATCAAACTCCCGACTGACAATCAGCCGGGGCTGTCATTCCCCGAAGAATCAACTCCCGGAAGAACACCCAGCGTGGCAGCCAGCAGCAAACCTAAGGCTGCGGCGCCGCCCTTGGCGGCAAGGCCGCTTTCGGAATCCGGCATGCTCTGGCGGGTAATTGCCTTACGCTTGCTCGCTTTCTGGCGGGGAAGCTTGGCGTCTGCCTGCTGCGTAGCCCCGGCACTGGGGACTGCATCCGCAGATCGCGTGGCCTGCGCCTGCAGCGGCGCGGCCAGCAACAAGGTGCCAGCAATGAGTGCCGCTGAAATCTTCAAATTTGCCAAAGTCACGCGTCCTACTGATCAGTTGCGCGGTCTTTTGCCAGATTAGGGGATAAAGTCAAAAATATCCTGTTTCTGGCCAGTTGGCAGGCGAACAGGCTGATGTCATATTTGCGCCCCCGCCCTCCCCTCAATAAGCGCGGCTATGCACCATGACCCTGGTAGTTGCGGCAATGATTGCAATATCGCGCCACAAGCTCCACCGGGCGATATATTCCAGATCAGCATGGAGCCTGTCGGAAAGATCGCTTTCATCCGCTGTTGCCCCGCGAAAACCGCGGATTTGCGCCAGGCCTGTCAGCCCCGGTTTCAGGGCGTGCCGCCGCCAGTACCGCCCATCCACTTCCCAGAACAGTTTTTCGCCCGCTTGGGAGCCCAGCGCGTGCGGGCGCGGGCCGACAATGCTCATATTGCCCAGCAGAATGTTGAACAATTGCGGCAGTTCATCAATGCTGGTCCGGCGCAGGAACCGCCCGATCCGGGTGATCCGTTCATCGTCGCGAGAAGCGGACCGCCCCCCCGACGCATCTGCCGAGGCAACGGACATGGTGCGGAACTTGTAGATCGAGAAATAGCGGTTGCCCCAGCCCATCCGCTGCTGGACAAAAATGACCGGCCCGCCATCGTTCAGTTTCACCAGCAGGCCGGTAATCAGCAGAAGCGGCGAAAGTACCACCAGCGCCAGGCTGGCAAAGCCGATGTCGAACCCGCGTTTCAAAATGCGCGCCCGCAGGCCCAGGGGGCCGGTTGATACCACCAGCGACGTGCAATGTTCGTATTGGTTCAGGCCGATGGCGCCCAGCCCGTGCAGCGTCTCGCTCACGATTTCGCCCTGAATGCCGGTGGCGCGCAACAGGCGCGCCCAGTTTTCGCGTTCATCCGGCGGGCAACTGACAATCACGCTGTCCATATGCAGCATATATCGGCCAATGCGGTCGATATGATGCGGATTATCCGTGCTGGGCAGCAGGCCATGGGCCGCTGCATCGACATGGATGGCATGGGCAATATCCACTGCGGGCCCGCCAGCGTCCAGCAGCAGGACATTGAACGGGGTTGGCCCCCATTTGCGCCGCAGCCACCAGATCGCGCCTGTCCGCAATGCCGCCATGAAGATGAAACTGAAACCCAGCCCCAGCGTGAATACCGCGCGCGAGAAGCTGGTGGTCGACTTGAAATAGAAAGTGAAAAAGATGAGCAATGCCGAACTGATCGCCAGCGCCAGCAACAGCCGCAGCACCACAAACCGCCAATCCATCAGCGAACGTGTGGCATAGACATTCTGATACAGTGCAATGGTCAGGAACAATGGCGCCAGCAATTGCGCTTCCAGACTTGCCACCGCCGAAGGGAATTCACCCAGGTATAGTGCGCCTGCCAGCAGGAACCCGCCATAGAGCAGCCCCAGATCCGCAACCAGCAGCACCAGATACGCCCGGATCCGGCCATGCTCCAGCGGCAAAACCTGCGGCAAACGGCTGACGTTGCCCGCCATCTGCATCGGAAAATGATCTTGCTTCATGGTCGGGATCGTCCGGGCCCTGGTTCGACAATGTTAAGCGGCCGTGCGTCACCCTAGTCACATTTGCAGCAGCGTGAAACCTGTAACACCGCCGTGCTGCCCAATTGGTGGGCTGGAACCTTGGCAAGGCAGTTGCACAACCTGCCAGCCGGTGGCTAAGGCCGCACAATTATCAAGGGAAAGAGTGAATTGGCCGAACGAACGAAGCGTGCGCTGGTAACAGGTATCACGGGCCAGGACGGTGCCTATCTGGCACGGCTGCTGCTGGAAAAGGGCTATGAAGTTCACGGGCTGAAGCGCCGGTCGTCTTCGTTCAATACCGGCCGGATCGAGGATATTTATCAGGACCCGCACGATCCTGACCAGCGTTTCGTGCTGCATTATGGCGACATGACCGATGCCACCAACCTGATCCGGCTGGTGCAGGAAACCCAGCCGGATGAAATCTACAATCTGGCAGCGCAAAGCCATGTGCAGGTCAGTTTCGAAACGCCTGAATATACCGCCAATGCAGATGGGCTGGGAACGCTGCGCCTGCTGGAAGCCATGCGCATTTTGGGACTGGAGAAAACCGCACGCTTCTATCAGGCATCCACGTCCGAACTTTACGGGCTGGCGCAGGAAACGCCGCAGAACGAAACCACGCCATTCTACCCCCGCAGCCCCTATGCCGCGGCCAAGCTCTATGCCTACTGGATGGTCGTGAATTACCGCGAAGCATACGGAATGCATGCATCGAACGGCATTTTGTTCAACCACGAAAGCCCGCTGCGCGGCGAAACCTTTGTTACGCGCAAGATTACCCGCGGGGCTGCGGCCATCGTGCTGGGCCGGCAGGACAAACTCTATCTCGGCAATCTGGATGCCATGCGTGACTGGGGCCACGCCCGCGAATATGTGCGCGGCATGTGGATGATGATGCAGCAGGATGAACCGGGCGATTATGTGCTGGCAACAGGCGAGACAACGTCGGTGCGCGATTTTGTCCGCTGGTGCTTCGAAGACGCCGGAAAGCCGATCGAGTTTCGGGGTGAGGGGCTGGCCGAGAAAGCCTATTGCCAGGCCACAGGTCAGTGTCTGGTGGAAGTGGACCCGCGTTATTTCCGCCCCACCGAAGTCGCCATCCTGCTGGGCGATCCGGCCAAGGCGCGGGAAAAGCTGGGCTGGCGGCACGAAACCAGCGCCCGCGAACTGGCACGCGAAATGACCACCGCAGATCTTGAACTGATGCGCCAGGCGCCGATTGCGAAAGGCGACTAGGGCATGAGCAGTACACCCGGCATCAGCCCGACACCAGATACAGGCGCCCACGCTATGCCAGGAAAAGGCGCGCTGGCTGTCACCACAATTTCCGCGCCCAACGCCGTGCTGCGTCAGCTGGCATCGGACGCGGCTCGGCTGGGTCTGCATTTCGTGGTGGCGGGTGACACCAAAAGCCCGGCGGATTTCGCGCTGGAAGGCTGTGATTATTACGGCATCGAAGCGCAGCGGGAAACGGGCTTTGCCTTTGCGCAACTGTGTCCGGAACGCCATTATGCGCGCAAGAACATTGCCTATCTGGTGGCTATTCGCGCTGGCGCTGATTTCATTGTCGAAACTGACGATGATAATTTTCCGCGCGAAGAATTTTACCGGCCCCTGCCGCGCCATAGCAGCGTGCCGCAGATTACCGGCAATGGCTGGACCAATGTCTATGGGTTTTACAGCCAGACGCCCATCTGGCCCCGCGGCCTGCC
Source organism: Allopontixanthobacter confluentis (assembly GCF_009827615.1). Taxonomy (GTDB): domain Bacteria; phylum Pseudomonadota; class Alphaproteobacteria; order Sphingomonadales; family Sphingomonadaceae; genus Allopontixanthobacter; species Allopontixanthobacter confluentis. Next base: position 668,505 of record NZ_WTYU01000002.1, on the reverse strand, counting down.
GCTGGATGCAGTGCGCGATCCGCTGCCACAGCTGCCGCCGCCAACATTGGTGGATGCCCCCATCCAGCAGGGGCTGGCAGATGCCAATCCTGATGTGGATGCCATTTACCGGCTGACCTATCCGCTGCCGTTCGATTTTGACAGCGGGGCAAAACGGCTGGCGCTGGGGCATGGCAGCTGGTGCCCCTATAACAGCCAGAACACGGTGCATTACCGCGCCGCCTATGCGCTGCTGTATCTGCCTGCCCATTGCAGTTTCCGGATGACAGACATCTGGCGCAGTTTTGTTGCCCAGCGCATTGCGTGGACGTGCGGGTGGAGCATCCTGTTCCGCGAAGCCACCGTCAGTCAGGACCGCAACGACCATGATCTGATGAAGGATTTTGCCGAAGAAATTCCCGGCTATCTGAACAATCGCGCCATTGGCGAAGCGCTGGCCAGCCTTGATCTGGACAGCGGGGTCGAGGCCATTCCCGCCAATTTGCGCAAGTGCTATGCACGGCTGGTGGCAGATAGCCATGTCGGCGCGGATGAATTGCCATTGCTGGATGCCTGGCTGGCAGATCTGGCCGCCATGCCATGAGCAATTGTGGCCCGCAGATAAAGGCGCTCTTCCTGTTCAACCATCGGTTCGAGGCGAATATGCCGATGCTTGACCGTATATACGGCGGCAGATTTGCCAACCGCCATTTCATCATGCCCTTTGCCAGCCAGCCGGGGCCGCGCATATCGCGGGTGGCGGAACAGGGGCGCAATTTTTCCGGCCATCTGGCGCAATCCGCGCGTGACTGGGTGGAACCGGGCATCACCCATTATGTCGTGGTGCCGGACGATCTGCTGCTGAACCCTCAGATCGATGAAAATAACCTTGTCGCCGCGCTGAAACTGGCGCCGGGGCAAGCCTATATCAAGAACCTGATTTCCGCTGACGCATTGCGCTTTGCATGGCCATGGGCCGGCGAAGTGGCAGCCACGTTCCGCCGTTCCAGCCGAATGCTGGATACTGCCGCGCTGCTGCCCGATGCGGCCTAGGCAGAGGCGCGCTTTCGCAAGCTGGGCATCCGGTTTCCCGCCCCCGGCACACGGGCCCGGCGCATGGGCCTGGCTGCGCGTCTTGCCCAGGCTAAAAAGGCCAAGCGCAGCTTTCTGGATGCCATCAGCCTGCGCGGCCAGCCTGCGGAATATCCGCTGCTGGCAGGTTATTCCGATTTTCTGGTTATTCCGGCTGAAGCCATTGATGATTTCGTGCATTATTGCGGCGTGTTTGCCGCGCTCAACATATTTGCCGAAGTGGCCGTGCCCACCGCATTGGCGCTGGCCGCTGACAGCGTGAAAACCGAACTTTGCGCCAACAGCCATTTTCATGATGAAAATCCGGCGCGGACCGACCCGCACGGCTTGTGCGGTGTGGAATTGTGGAATGCCGCGGACAAGGCCCGCCATGCCGGCCTGCTGGATGGCAGCCTGGACCATCTTTGCGCGAATTTCCCGGCCGACTGGCTGTATATCCACCCTGTCAAACTCAGCCGTTACACCTGATGGCGGGCGAATATAGCCTGCGCGCAAAACGCGTTTACGTGGCGGGCCACGGCGGCATGGCTGGTTCTGCGCTGGTGCGGCGGCTGGCATCCGAAGGGTGCGAAATTCTGACAGCGCCGCGCACGGTAGATTTGCGCGAACAGGCGATGGTGCGCGACTGGTTTGCGAAAAACCGGCCCGATGCGGTGTTCTGCGCCGCAGCGCGGGTCGGGGGAATTGCCGCGAATGACCGCTACCCCGCCCAGTTTCTATACGATAATCTGATGATCGAGGCGAATATCATCGATGCTGCGCGGCAGACGCAATGCGGCAAGCTGCTGTTTCTGGGTTCGTCCTGCATCTATCCGCGCATGGCCCCGCAGCCCATTTGCGAAGACGCGCTTTTGACTGGCCCGCTGGAGCCGACCAATGAATGGTATGCCGTGGCCAAGATTGCCGGCATCAAATTGTGCCAGGCATACCGCCAGGAATATGGGTGCGATTTCATCAGTGCCATGCCGACCAATATGTATGGGCCGGGGGATAATTTTGATCTGGCTACCAGCCATGTCCTGCCAGCCCTTATTCGAAAAGCCCATGATGCACGGGTGAACGGGGATCAGACCATGACTGTCTGGGGCTCCGGCGCGCCATTGCGCGAATTTCTTCATGTGGATGATATGGCCGATGCCTGCGTCTTCCTGATGCAGAATTATTCCGGGCACAGCCATGTCAATGTGGGTTACGGTTCGGACATTGCCATTGCCGCGCTGGCGCAGATGGTGGCCAATGTTGTCGGATTTACAGGGACGTTGCAGTTCGACACTTCGAAGCCCGACGGCACACCGCGCAAACTGATGGATTCCAGCCTGCTGCGGTCCATGGGGTGGCAGCCGGAAATTGCGCTCGAACGCGGAATTGAGGATGCCTACCGCCAGTTTCTCGCCAGCGGCAACCTGCGGCAGGTGCAGATGGATGGGTAAGGCGCGCCCCGGCACCCCGCGCCCACCGCGCATCCTGATGCTGAGCCTGAATTACGCCCCGGAAGAAATCGGCATCGGCCCTTACAGCGCCGGGATGGCACAGATGCTGGCAGCAGATGGCTGGCAAGTGGATGTGGTGGCAGGCGCGCCCTATTATCCGCAATGGCAGCGCCAGCCTGGCTATGCCGGATGGACATCAGCGGCGGAACAGGGCGTGCGCGTTGCCCGCGTCCCCCATTATGTGCCGCAGTGCCCGACTGGCCCCAGACGATTGCTGCACCATGCCAGCTTTGCAGCCGCAGCCGCTTTTCCTGCCTTGAAACATGCCCTGCAACGGCGGCCTGATGTGGTGTTTGCCGTCGCCCCGGCCATGATGGCCATGCCCGTGGCCTGGGCAGCAGCGCGGCTTTCGGGCGCGAAACTGTGGCTGCATGTGCAGGATTTCGAAGTGGAAACCGCGCTCGCCACTGGTCTTCTGGGCCGGCCTGAACTCGACCGAAAGGGCCTGGCAGGAAAGGGGTTGGTAGCGCGGGCAGCATTGGGGCTTGAAGGCGTGATGCTGCGTGGTGCCGATATGGTCAGTTCGATCAGCCCCAACATGTGCGACCGGCTGGCGCAAAAGGGAGTGCCACCGCCGCGCATCATGCAATTGCGGAACTGGGCCAATCACGAAGACAGCGCGGCTGCGGCAGACCCGGACAGGCTGGCGCGGGAATGGGGATTGCAGGGCAAGAAAATCGCGCTCTATTCTGGCAATATTGGCAGAAAGCAGGGGCTGGAAACCATTATTGACTGCGCGCGCCTGCTGCATGGCCGGACCGATCTTGCCTTTGTCATCTGCGGCAACGGGCCGGAACGAAGCCAGCTGGAAATACGCGCCAAAGGCTTGCGCAATATTCAGTTTCACCCCTTGCAACCGGCCAGCGGTGTGGGCGATCTGCTGGCGCTGGCTGATGTGCATCTGTTGCCGCAACTGGCCGATGCGGCCGATCTGGTGTTGCCTTCCAAACTGGCCAATATGCTCGGCTCTGGCCGCCCGGTGGTGGCAGGCGCTGCCCCCGGCACCGCGCTGGCGGACGAAGTAACCGGCTGCGGCCTGGTGGTGGTGCCTGAACAGGCACAGGCCATGGCCGATGCCATTGTCCGCCTGTGTGATGATGGGGCGCTGGCTGCAACGCTGGGCGCAGCGGCGAAGGCGAGAGCACAGGACCGCTGGACGAAATCCGCCGTCATGTCAGGATTGGCCCCGCGTCTGCATGCCCTTTCCGGCAGGGCGTGGGCCGTCGCAAGTGCAGATTGATTTTCGCAGATTTGGCCGCGGGCTGGTGGGCAATGTGTCCGGCCAGTCCGCCTCGTTTCTGGCGCAGCTTGCGGTCCAGCTGGTTTCAGTGCCGGTGTTCACGCTTTCATGGGGCATTGAACGCTATGGCATCTGGCTCATTCTTTATACGCTGCCAGCCTATCTCGCTACGCTCAGCCTTGGGTTTGGCGGCGCGGCAGGCAATGATATGGTGGCCGCCGTGGCGCAGGGCAGGCGCCATGATGCAGCGCGTACCTATGCCGCAGTGCGGTCTGGCTTTGCCGGATTGTCACTGGTGGCGGCCCTCATCGGCGCTGCGCTGATTTTCGGCCCGGCGGCGCGCCTGCTGGATTTCGCCCAGCCTTATGCCCACGGTCAGGCGCAATGGGCCGCCATGGCCCTTGTGGCGTACGGGCTGGCCAATCTGCAAATGAGCAATTGGGCGCTGGCCCTGCGCGCGACAGATGGGTTTGCGCGGTTCCTCTATCTCGCCAGCATAACTGCGATGGTGGAAATGGCCATAGCGCTCGCGCTGGTTCTGGCGGGCGGCGGTTTGGTCATGGCAGCGGTGGGTCTTGCGGTGGGACGGTGTGCGGGCTGGTTGGCCACGGGTCTGATGATACACCGCCATGCGCCGTGGCTCGCGCAATCGGGCTGGGCTTTCAGCATGGGGGAAGCCCGGCGTCTGGCGCGGCCCGCGCTGGCGATGGCCATGGTTCCGCTGGGCTTTGCCATCCAGCTTCAGGGCACCATCATGGCGCTGGGCATGGCAGCAGGGCCAGCCGCCGTGCCCGTATTTACAACCGTGCGCACGCTGGCGCGGTTTGCAATCCAGCTGACATCGGTGGTGAATGTGGCATCCATGCCGGTGTTTACCCACGCCGCAGCGCAGGATGACACGGCGCGCAAGGCTGATCTGGTGGCGTTGAATCTGACCACCGCGCTCGTGGTCCTGCTTCCCGCAGCCATGGCCATCGCACTGGCCGGGCCGGCAGTCATTCGCATATGGACTGGCGGGGCGATCATAGCGCCTGCGGCGCTGGTGGCGGTCATGGCAGCATCGCTGGTTTTTGGCGGGCTATGGCTGGTGCTGGCCAATCTGGTGTTGGCGCTGAACCAGCACGGGCGATATTCTTACGCTTTTGTGGGGCTGGCATGTGTTTCTGTCGGTGCGTGCGCAGTGCTGGCGCGCAGCATGGGCGCGCTGGGCGCTGGCATCACAGCGGCAGGGTTCGACATGGCGATGCTGGTCATGCTGGTGTGGCAGGCGCGCCGCGCTGGTATTCTGGCCGCCGGATCATTTTCCACCGCGCCGCGCCGCAGCTGGACATTGATAGCAGACCGGCTGCCGCGGCTGTTCCGCCGTTAGCAGGCCAGATCAACCAGTAGCTGGCTGATGCCGTGTCGATATTGTGCGAAGCGGTAGCGCTGCGCCTCGTGCTGGGCGGCAACGCGCATGGCATCAAGACGGTCACGGTCGTCAATCATCTGGCGCATGGCGCCGAGCAGTTCGCTTGTGCCGGGTTTCGCCAGGCAAATACCGGTATCCGGCGTCACGCCATTGCCGGATTGGGACGTCTGGATGAGCGCCAGACCCGATGCCAGCCCTTCCACCAGCGTCAGCGCCGATCCTTCGAAATAGCTGGGAAACAGCAATGCATGATGGTCCGCCATGATGGCCGGCATTTCCGAGCGGGGGACCGTTCGCCGGTAGGTGATCCGGTCGGCATAGCGGGCGAAGATGGCATCGGGGATGCTCAACTGGCCGACCACCGTCAGTTCCGCGTCGCTGCGCGGCAATTGCGCGATTGCTTCCAGCACGTGGTGGAAGCCCTTGCGCAGCCCCGCCAGCCCGGTGAACAGGAATTTGACCGGGCCTGACTTTGGCACAGGGGCAGGCGCGGGCATATTGCCGAACAATGCTTCATCAAAACAATAGGGCAGCACGCGCAGCTTTTCCGCGATGTCCGGGCTTCCTGCAAACTGGCGCACCGTTGCAGCCGCAAATTCGCTGCCGCACAGGATGACATCAGCCAGGCTGTATTCCGCATCATCCCGGGCGATGCGCTGGGCGTTCTGCGGCTCCACCCCCGGAATGAACCAGTCGGCATGGGTCTGGCGGATAATCTCCAGCTGGTGGTTGAAATAGCGCCAGTCGCCAATGGTGCGGTCGAGAATCGCCAAACGCCCGCATGCTTTGGCAGTCGCAAAAACGCGCTGTGACGCGCTGTTATAGCCCCATACTGCATAGGGAATATCGGTGCGTATCTCGCGTTCCAGCGCGCGGGCGAACAGGTCATTGCCCAGGTCATTTATCCGCCGCGACGGGCCCAGAAACCCGGCCCGCGCTGTCAGCCGTTCAATCCATTCTGCAGTGCTGCCCGGCGTGATGATGCGGGCATCGGCAAGCTGGGGAAAATCGAAACGCGAAAATTCCCGCCGTGTTGCCCGGCCCAGCGCCCCCGGCAGCAGATTTTCAAGCGTAAAGGGAAACCGGTCTGCGCGGCGGAAAATACTGGTCGCATACCATTCCAGCCGCCCCAGATCCTGCAATGCAAGAGCGGTTTGCCAGCTGTGCTGAACACCAGGATGGAAAACGGCCACTTGCATCGAAGTTACGGCCTTACGGATTTGCGTCCGATTGCCAAGTGGGCTGCGCAGGATGATGGCCTGAAAAGCGGGAAATAGCGGCCCGTTCCACAAAGTATTTTCCTACACGCAATTCCCTTATTAACCGATATGGTTCCAAAATTATCAGGAAGCAACCATGTACGAATCGAATTCGATCAAAATACCAGCAGGCTATGTCACTGCCAGCGCGATTGGCTTTGCTGACGGGGCAGGCATGCTGGCGGTCGCCAGTGAAACCACGCCCTTGCCCACCACCATCGCCAGCCCGGCAGCGCCCGATGCGCTGTCCGGCTCTGCCAACAGCAATCGCATTGCCGGGCCATTCGTGCCCGTGGTTGGCCGCCCAGTGATGGTGCAATTAACCGGTGACTGGATTGGCAGCGTGCAAATGCGCCGGTCCGTCGATGGCGGCACAACCAAGCTGCCGATTACCGTAGCTGGCGGCGAATGGGGCCGCTTCACCGGCAATGCCTGCGAACCGGTCTGGGATGAAAGCGAAGCCGGCGCGCAGCTTTATCTCGATATCGCCATATATGCCGGCACAGTGGCATACAGGGTGTCGCAATGAGCGGCCCGGATCTGGCCGCACGCGGGCTTGCCCGCCAGGCCCTGATGTCCCAGCCAGCCCTGTTTTCCGCCATGCAGGGGCGCGCCATTCCGGCCAGCCTGAACCGGCTGGAAAGCACTGGCTATTCCGTTGAAGGCATGGGCGCAGGCACCTATGTGCATGATGCGCAATGCACCGCCAGCCTGCTGGGCACGCATCCACGGTTTGCGTTCCGTTCGGCGGACAACCGGATATTCCGCCTGCTGGCGCAAGGCAGCGCCATTTATGTCGAACAGGCCGGGGCGCGTGCCATTGCGGGGCAGAATGACCAGCCCGCCATTCAGGCAGCGATTGATTATGCGCAGGCAGTGGCCGCTGCCGAAGTCAGGTTCGGGCAGGGCCGCTATGAATTATGGGCGCCCTTCCGGTCGTCTCCGTTCAAAGCCAATTTCGCTATTGACGGGCATTACATTGTCATTTCCAAAACGCTTGTGCTGCGCGGCGTGGCGGCCACACGCACCGTGCTGGACTGCCGCGCATTGGGCGGGCGCGATCCGCAGACATCGTGGCAAACCGTGTGGCTTGACAGCAATGACCCGTCGCCCCGGTTGTGGCGAGGCAATGCCTGCCTGCTGCGCGGCAATAAGAACAACGAACTGCCCGCGCCCGGCAACCCGCTGCAGATTGACCGGGTGGAACTGCACCGGCTGGTCTTTCGCGGCAATACGGTGCGCACCGCCAATCATGACTGGCCAGCCAACATCACCACGGGCGATGGCTGGGACGGCACCCATCAGGGGCTGAAAGTGCATGATACCCACGTTGGCGACATTGTGCTGCGCGATACAGACTTTGTCGGCTGGCGGGGCGAATTGCTGTATCTGGCAGGCTATGATGCGCGCAGCCTGACCATGGACCGGGTGCGCCTGCTGACTACCAATGGCAATGCCATGAACCCTGGCACCAACACCCCCATCATCGCCAATAATTGCGAATTCGGGGATGCGTATCAGGCCCATGAAGACACCGGCAAACGTTATGCCCGCTACAGTGGCTGCATCTGGCGGGATGCGGACAAGATGAACATCGGCAGCGGCCCCACCAATGGCCAGTTGTATAATTACCTCTATCCCACGCGGGATACCGCAACCCAGCCACCTGTCACCCAGTTTGACGGCTGCGAAATCCGCAATGTCGGCATGGCCTATATCGGCAACTGGGTGCGCGGGCGGCTGCGCACGACAGACAGCATCATCAATCTGACCGCCAATCTGTTCTTCATGCTGCAGGATATCGATCTGGATATAGAAGCCCTTATTGACCAGAAGGATGCCATCAATCCGCTGCTGCTATATGGCCCTGACACGCTGACCAAACCCGTGTCTGGCGCGCCTACCGGTATCTACATCCAGCCGCCGCGCAATGTTCATGTGCGGTTACGGCATATCCGCACGGCCGCGGCGCAGGCGGCAGGCCGCAACTGGGCGCCATTCCGCTGGTCCGGCTATATCGACAAAAGCTGCCGGGTGACGATTAACGGCAGTGAGGCAACCACTGTGCCCAACACCATGGATAATCCGACCAAATCGGCGCCATTTGTGGAACTGGGCAGTTTCAGCCATTCGCTGGGGTATTTGCAGCACGGCGCGGCTAACGTCGGGCCGTTTAACCAAAATGATGAAATCCGTATCGCGGGGCCAGTGGTTCAGGCACATAGCACGGTGGACGGCGTGTATGATGCCACGCTGGCGGCAGTGCCCACGGGCGGCGCCGCCTATGGGTTTGCCGAAGGGCAGAAGTTGCGGATCTACAAGTCAGGCGATCTGGCCGATGTCCGTTTCGTGAAAGGCCAAAGTGCCAATCTCAGCGTTCAGCGCACCCGCGTTCTGGACAAACATGGTGACTGGATCGACTTCGCGTTCAATTCCAGCGCCGCCAGATGGGAAGAATGCGGCTTCTTTTCTGCTGCATCTGAAACGTTGTCAGCCAATTTTGCCGCACGGAGCGTTCCGGCCGTCAATCCCGGCAGCACCACTACACTCAGCGTCACGATTGCCGGCGCAAAGGTGGGTGACAAAGCCAGTGCCAGCTTCGCAGCCGCCCTGCCTGGACTGCTGCTGTTTGCTGAAACTGCAGCGGCAGACAGCGTGAAAGTCAGCCTGTTCAACCCGGGCACACAGGCCAGCCCTGCTTTCACAAGCGACCTGTTTGTGGATGTCAGCCGCCGCTAATCCCAGCCGGGGCTAATCTACAGCCGGGGCCGGGGACATTTTTCCGCCGGTCCCGGCAAGGGTCTGCACACCGTTCACAAAATGGCGCGTATCCCCGCGCATGGCAGAAGCGAAAGCCGCACTGGCAGCCTGCTGGTAAAGGGCTTCATCCCCATCCAGCCGCTGCATTGCGGATAGAAGCTGCGCGCCATTTTCAGGGTCGATGACCAGTCCGTTCACCCCGTCATCGACCAGAATATCCACCGCGCCCGCGCGGCGCGATACGATCACTGGCAAGCCTGCGGCCAGCGCCTCGATGATAACCAGGCCGTAAGTTTCCTGCAGGCTGGGCAATAGAAGGCACAGGCTGCGGCGCATGGCCGACAGCACATCGGCGCTGCTGCAATTGCCGCGCCATATGATCCAATTGGCAACGCCGAGTTCGCGGCCATGCTGTTCCAACGCGGCCCGTAATGGGCCATCGCCGATCAATTCCAGCATCCGGCTCCCGCCCGCCTTGCGGTAGGCGGCAAAAGCATTAATCCCAGCGGCCAGGTTCTTTTCAGGGATCAGCCGCGCCACCACCAGAAACGGGCGTTGGGAAAATTCGGGCGCATCGGCGGCGGTGGCGCTGGCGCGCAGCCGCCTAATATCCAGCGTGTCATAGCCAAGGGCGATCCGCGCCGCCGGAATGCCGAAATGGCGCAGATAGTCCCGCGAACGCAGGCTGGCGGTGATGGCGCCATGATAAGGCGCCAGAAACAAGCGCTTGGCCGGGCCGCGCCACCAGCTGCGTGGTCCGTCATCAAATTTGCTGTCCGCCATAGTGAACACGGCGCGCCCGGTCAGCCGCAGCCACACGCTGGCAAGGAAAACGCCGGGCAGATCATAATGGCAAAAAAACACATGGCGCGCGCCGCTGGCATTCACCGCGGCAACCAGCCTTGCGGCAAGGCGGACCGCGCCGGGATTGCCGCTGCCGTCTGTCAATGTGACTTCATGCCAGTTGCGGCTGCCGCCTGTTTCCCAGTCATAAATCCGCGATTGGGGGAACAGCTGGATCCCCGTGACCGCCATTCCCGCCTGCGCCAGCGCACGCAGCCGGTCATGGTGCGACGGGCCGAAATTTTCCCACATCACGGCAACCGGAAAAGGCATTTCTGGTTGACCCATGGTGAAAAAACGCGCCCCTTCGAGCTCCAGCTTTTGCAAGATTATGCGTGACGAACGCGTCCCGCGCCATTAGCCGAACGGCTGCCCGCGCACAAGCGACGGCCAGAAGGGGCGGACAAGGCAGATGGGCGCATTGCGCTGGCACTATAACCGGATAAAATCCTATATCGGCAGGCCGCGCATGATCATGCAGCAGCACGCCGTGGTCGTGTCAGACCATGACGCGTGCCCGCATCCGCTGTTTGTTCTGGGCGCACACCGGTCCGGCACATCGCTGCTGCGCCGGATGCTCAATTCCCATCCCGAAATTGCCTGCCCGCCGGAAAGTTTTTTCATCGCCCATTATGCTGCGATGCTGGATGATGATCTGGTGCAGGCAGGCTATGATGGGCTGGGTTATGATGCCGACGCCATGCGTGATGATCTGGCACGCAAGGCCAGCGAACTGCACGAAGCCTTCCGCATCGCTCAAGGCAAGGCAATATGGGCGGACAAGACCCCGCAATATCTCGGCTGCGCCGACGCAATCGACCGTCTGTTCGGCCACCGCCCCAAATATCTGCTCATTTATCGCCACCCTTGCGATATCGTCCATTCGCTGCACCAGCGCGGGTGGAAGCAGAATGATATTGCTGATCCGTTTGAAGCGCAGCTGGTATATGTGCAGCAGTCGATTGCGCGGCTGAATGCCTTTCATGCAGCTCACGGCGCCCGCGCCGCGCGGTTCGATTACCGCGAATTATGCGAAAATCCGCAGCAAACCCTGACAGCGGCCATGGCCCATATCGGCCTGGCTTTTGACCCTGCGATGCTGGATTTTGGCAGCAAGGAACACAATTTCGGCCTCGAAGATCCGGTCGTGCGCGGCAAGAGCAGGATCGAGGCTAGCCATGGCGCATGGCGCAGCTGGACAAAGGGCCAGAAACAGCGTGCGGTAGCGGCCTTTGGCGAACATGCGCTGGACGATGTCTATTGGAATTTTTCAGCAGACGCAGAACGCACGCCTGCTGAAGATGCGGGCCGGGGCTGATCCTGTATGCTGGCCTATGACATCATCCTGCTGGTATCGCTGGCCATCTATCTGGCGGTTTGCGCGCTCTATCTGCGGCACCGGGCGGCGTCTTTCATGCATCCGGTGTCGCTCTATCTGCTGTTTCACGGCATTGTTTTCACATTCCGCCCGTTTCTTGCCAGATATTACGATTTTGGCGCGCTATATCAGCAGTTCGGGTTCCAGCCGTCCATGCAGGACAAGATTACCGTATTGCTCGCGGCCAATCTTGGCATGGTGACATTTGTGGCCGTATCGCTTTTTGTCGCCCGCGAACCGCTGGCTTTTGCGCGGGACAAATATGACGACAAGCATCGCACGATGCTCCGCAAGCCATTCCTGATCGTCGCGGCACTGCTGACACCTGTCGCGCTGGCATCGCTGGCGGAACACTGGACCACGCGGGCGCTGGACAGCAGCACGATGATTACCGACCTGTCGACCGGCATTGCCATCAATACCACCGGCAACGGATGGTTTTTCACCGCCCAGCTGGTGCTGGTGCCAATCGTGGTGATTTTTGCGTGGCTTTACCGGTTCCGGCTATGGTCGCTGATCCCGTTCGGCATTTTCTTTATCCTGCGCGCAGGCACAGGGGGGCGCGGGCCGCTGATCGTGGCGGCCTTTGCCATTGTCGTGCTGTATCTGACGCAGCAGCGCCGCCGTTGGCCCGAATGGCGCAGCGCACTGATCATGGTGTTTGCCGCTGTTACCTTTACCACGCTGGTGTCAGACCGGGGCGCAGCGGTGCGCGAAATATTCACCAGCGAACAGGCGGCCGATACTATCGCCTATCTCGACACAGCCCCGTATGAAACGATGGATTTCGCCAATCAGGAATTCTTCGAATATGTCGTCTATGCTGTGCCGCAACGAACCGGCACGTATGATTATTTCCTGTCCAACCTCCAGATATTCACCGAACCTGTGCCCCGCGCATGGTGGCCCGGAAAGCCGGTCGGCCCTCCTATCCAGCTGTTCAGCCTGTTCGATTACGGATCGCCGCTGGGCATGACCTTGTCGCTGCCCGGTGCGGGCTGGTATGAATTGGGCTGGGCCGGTGTCATCATCCAATGCGGGGCGTTTGCGCTGCTGTATTCACTCCTTTACCGCTGGATGATTGCGCGGCGCGAAGATGACTGGTCTCTGATGACCTACGCCGTCATGATTGCGGCCACCACGATCACTTTCCGCGATGGGGTGCTGATTACCATTGCCCGATCGTTGCCGTTCTATCTCGGCCCAATTGCGATGATGTGGCTGCTTGCCCGCGCATTTTCCCTGCCCCGTGCCGATATGCTGCGGCAGTTTGCGAGTGAAAACCGCCATTTGCCTGCGCCGACAGAAGGTGGGGGAAGCATGCCCCTGACACCAGCGCAGCGGCGGCGCGCGATGATCGAAGCAATGATCGAGAAGGCAGCGCCAAAACGCGGTTAACCCGCGCCGGCAAGTGCGACCACTCCTGCTTACCGGTGCCGTTTGTTCGCCGTGCTGGCCGCCTGCCGTGCAATCTGGGTCAACCCTTGCGCCAGCAGCAATTCGGCTGACTGATTGTTCGACAACAAGGCACGGTGCAGGCTGACCAGCCGGTTCACCAGCCGGTCAAGGCTGGCGCCGCGCCACAAACGCAGCTGGACCGACAAGTCCCGTTCGTCCTTCCAGAATATTCGCCGCGCCGATTTTTCCGCGGTCAGCACCTGTTGTGCATTGCCCGATGCGCCGATTTTGGCAGCCAGCCCCGCAAGCTGCGCCGTGCGCCGTTCCAGCGCCAGCAGCAGGCCAACCGGGTTGAGGGACAATTCGTGCATCCGTTTCAGTTCGCCCGGCAATTTTGCGGCCTCACCCGACAGCACCGCATTCACCAGCGGCATGAAGCCATCTTCTTCGGTGGCCGCGCCAATGGCTTCCAGCGCTTCTGCATCAGCATTGCGCGGGCCTTCAGGTGATGCATCCAGATAGAGCGCCAGCTTGGTGATTTCGGACTGGGCCAGCCGCACATCCAGCCCGGCACCGCGCGCAATGCGTTCGGCAATATCGCCATTCAGGCGCAGGCCAGCGGCATCTGCCATGGTCCGCACCGACGCTGTGACCGAGGAGAGATCGGGCGGCCAGAACATCGCCACCATCCCGTCCTTGCGCTTTTCAAGCAGCTTGGCCGTGCGGGATTTATCTGTTGCCGAGGTGGCGATGATCAGCACCGGGCATACTTCGCCCTGGCCGGTGTCCATGCCATCGAGCATGTTTTTCACCGCATCATGCGCTTCATCCCCGCTCGCTCTCACCAATATATGGCGCTTGTCGCCGAACAGCGATGTGGAGCGGGCTTCATCGCCCAGGCGCACAGGATCCTTGCGCAGATCCCCGCCCGATAATTCGACCCGTTCGCCCGGATCGGGCAGCAGCGAGAGTATTCTGGAGGCTGCGGCAAATGCGCCTGCTTCATCCGGGCCGCACAGGAAAAACAGGGAACATTCGCGCGCGCCGCGCACGGCGGCACTGGCAAAATCGCGCTGCGTGGCTTTCACAGTGCCCTCATAATGCCCAGCCTCAAGGCTGGGCGCGCAGTGTCAGCGACAACTGCGTGACGATACGGTCAGCCACTTCGCGCGACAGGTTTTCCAGCGCGGTCTGTTCGGCGGCAATGGTGGCATATTCGCTGGAAACCACGTCAATCCCGGCATCGGAACCGGCTGTCGCATCCAGCAGGATCGTGCCGTCTGTCACATCAACCAGCTGATAGCGGGCGCGCAATGTGCGGCGTTCTCGGCCAATAGTGTCATCGCCCAGCACGCCCAGCCCTTCCAGCCGGTCATCCAGGCGCACATCCAGACGGTAGCGGCTGCCGGCAGCGTCTGTATTGCCCAGCCGGTCATGCAATGCGTTGCGCATCAGCCAGCCAGCGCGGCCAGGGATGGCCGGCACTTCGATAGCGGCCAGCCCGCGCGCCACAGCGCCATTGCTGCCGCCGGCATACATGGGCTGCATCCCGCAGGACGCCAGCATCAGCATCAATGGCAACGCCATGACAGGCGCAAGGATGGCCTTGCGTTTCATGTGACGATATTGACCAGCCGGTCAGGCACGACAATCACCTTGCGAATTTCTGCACCATCAACCGAACGCTGGACCTTCTCGCTCGCCAGTGCAAGCGCTTCGAGCTGGTCCTTGGGCAGGCCCTTGGCCACGGTCAGCGTATCGCGCAGCTTCCCCTTGTGCTGCACGGCGATGGTCACTTCATCATCCACCAGCAGCGCCGGATCAACTTCTGGCCACGGCGCATTGGCAATCAGCCCTTCGCCGCCCATCCGCGCCCATGCTTCTTCGGCGATGTGCGGCATCATGGGCGATGCCATCAGCAGCAGCGAATGGATCGCCTCGCTACGGCTGGCAGAAGGCGCTGCCTTTTCGATTGCGCCGGTCAGTTCATACATCCGGGCCACGGCCTTGTTGAACGACAATGCCTCGATATCGCCGGCAGCAGCAGCGATGGTCTGATGGGTCTTGCGGGCCAGAGCCTTGTCGTCGCCGGTCGCACTGCCATCATGTTGTTCGAGCAACCGCCACAGGCGCTGCACAAACCGCCAGCAGCCTTCGATACCGGCTTCGGACCAAGGCAGGTCGCGTTCCGGTGGGCTGTCCGACAGCATGAACCAGCGCACCGCATCGGCGCCATAACGCGCCACGATCTCATCCGGGTCGACGACGTTCTTCTTCGACTTGGACATCTTGATCACGCGGCCCACATCCACCGCAGACCCGTCGGCTTTCAGGACCGCGCTTTCACCGCGCTTTTCCACCTCGGCAGGAGTGAAGAATGTGGGGCGCGCTTCAACGCCGCTGCGCGAATAGGTTTCGTGCGTCACCATGCCTTGTGTGAACAGGCTGGCAAAGGGTTCGGCAAAGCCGAGCATGCCGATGTGCTGCAACGCCCGCGTCCAGAACCGCGCATAAAGCAGATGCAGGATCGCATGTTCGATACCGCCGATATATTGTTCGACCGGCATCCATTTTTCGACTTCTTCCCGGTCGAACGGCTTGTCCGCAGGCTGGCTGGCAAAGCGCAGGAAATACCACGAACTGTCCACGAAAGTGTCCAGCGTATCGGTTTCGCGTTCTGCCTTGCCGCCGCATTTGGGGCAGCTGACATGCTTCCACGTGGCATGGCGCACCAGCGGATTGCCCGGCGTCTGGAAATCGACATCTTCGGGCAGGGTTACAGGCAGCTGCGCCTTGGGCACAGGCACCACACCGCAGCCATCGCAATGGATGAAGGGTATGGGCGTGCCCCAGTACCGCTGGCGCGAAACGCCCCAATCGCGCAGGCGCCACACGGTCTTGCCTTCGCCCCACCCGCCGCTTTCGGCGCGGGCAATGACATCGGCAATGGCCGCATCCACATCCATCCCGTCAAGCGGGCCGGAATTGACGATGATACCGTCGCCAGCTTCCGCTTCGCCGGCAAACGGCGCGTCCGCTTCTTCGGCGGATCTGGCGACAACGCGGGTGATCGGCAGCTTGTATTTGGTGGCGAATTCGAAATCGCGCTGGTCGTGGCCGGGCACGCCCATGACAGCGCCGGTGCCGTAATCCATCAGCACGAAATTGGCGATATAGACGGGCAGTTGCCGCGCCGGGTCCAGCGGATGGGCAGCCATGATGCCGGTTTGGAAGCCCAGCTTTTCTGCCGTTTCCAGCTCTGCCGCTGTGGTCCCGCCGCGCTTGCATTCCTCGATGAACGCCGCTGCGTCACTGTCAGTTGCCGCGACCGCGCGCGCAATCGGATGGTCTGCCGCCACGGCCACGAAACTGGCACCGAAAATCGTGTCGGGCCGGGTGGAATAGACTTCCACCCGTTCGCCGTCAGCAGCCCCGCCATTCAGCGCGAAGCTGAATTGCAGGCCCTTGCTTTTGCCAATCCAGTTTTCCTGCATCAGCCGCACTTTATCAGGCCAGCCTTCCAGCGTGCCCAGCCCGTCCAGCAGGTCTTCGGCAAATTGCGTGATCTTGAGGAACCACTGGCTCAGCTTGCGCTTCTCGATTTCCGCGCCGGACCGCCAGCCCTTGCCGTCGATCACCTGTTCATTGGCCAGCACGGTCTGGTCGACCGGGTCCCAATTGACTTCGCTTTCCTTGCGGTAAACCAACCCGGAAGCATAGAGGTCCAGAAACAGCGCCTGCTCGTGACCGTAATATGCAGGGTCGCAAGTGGCAAATTCGCGGTTCCAGTCGAGCGCAAAGCCGATTCGCTTCAGCTGGGATTTCATGTGCGCGATATTGGCGCGGGTCCAGCCGCCGGGATGGACGTTCTTTTCCATGGCAGCATTTTCTGCCGGCATGCCAAAGGCATCCCACCCCATCGGGTGCAGCACTTCAAACCCGCGCATGCGCTTATATCGGGCCAGCACGTCGCCCATCGTGTAATTGCGGACATGGCCCATGTGGACATGCCCCGATGGATAGGGGAACATTTCCAGCACGTAGCTTTTGGGTTTGTCGCTGTTGCTGTCTGCATGGAAACAGCCAGCCTCGTCCCACGCCTGCTGCCACTTTGCATCAGCCTGCGACGGATCGAAACGGGTATCGGTCCCGTTTGTGTTGCTCATGGCCCCTGGATCGCCTTTCAGAATGTAAGGGCGAAAACCCCCGGTATGTGAATTTCTTGTGCTACAAATTTAGGGGGTTTTGGTAAACGAAGCCCGTCAGCCCGCCGTCTGGCGCCGCAGATCGCGGGCCTTGGTCAGGATAATGTCTTCCAGCTTCTGGACGGTGGCGGCCTGCACTGGCGCATCCACCCAGGTGCCGCCCTGTGCAACCTGGCGGCTGGCCGCAACGCGCAACGCATCGGCCCGCAAATCCTGGTCCAGAATGGCCACGCTGACTTTCACCCGTTCACCCGGATTGGCAGGATTGGTGTACCAGTCCGTCACAATCACGCCGCCGGCGCTATCTGCCTGCAACAATGGCGCAAAGCTGACTGTTTCCAGCGCAGCGCGCCAGAGATAGGAATTCACCCCGATGGTGGTGACTTGCGATGCCGCAATATCAGCCCTGGGCCGTTCCTTGCCGCCGCAGGCTGCAAGGCCGGTAAGTGCGGCAGTAACCATTGCGGCGCGAATGATTTTGGTGGTGGTCGTGTGCATGACGGTCATGATCTTACGGATCGTCCTAGAAAATGGCGCAGCGGCGCGCCAAAGGAATGTTCTGAGCCTCTATAACCTTCCCGAAGCGGGCGGCAAGACATGGTGACGTTTTCACGCCAATCGCCCGCTGCTTAACGGCGCGCGCGCGTGAACCGGCGGTTAATCCGCTGGCACGCGGCTAGCCGTAGTGAGCGGCGCGGGAGGCGGCTTTGTGGACATGCTGCAACACTTTGCATCTATCGTCCTGAACCGATTGTGGAAAAGCTGGTAATGGCCAATTGCCGGGCCTAATATCCACGCTGATAGACTGAGCGACTCCGCATAAACCCGCGAGTCCACAAACAGGCAGTCAGGAACTATTCAGGCCGGCAATGGTCTGAACACTCGGGAAGGATCACGCAGGCAGTTTCATGGCGAAGGTAGGCAACAAGACAGCATTTGGCGGTATCGCGCCGGCGCTTATTGCCGCTGCGGGCCTTGCATTTGCCGTGCCGACAGCCAGCCTTGCGCTTGGTCTTGGGATGGGCGGCGCGAAAGCTGGCGGTGATACATCGCCGGTGGCAGCACTCGCCAATATGGATTTTGCCCCCTTTACCCCCGCCACTGTCGATCCTGAACTTGCCCTGCGCGTGGCGGCATCTGTGCGCGCCAAGGGGCAGGCTATTCGCTTCACACCGGCCACGGGCCATTCCTCGCAGGCCCGCACCTACACCGTGGCAGTCCGCGTTGATGATGAAACGGCGCGCGCCATTTCGGTGCGGTCGGCCATTGCCAGCGCGCAGCGCGATGCAGGCACCAGGACGGTCAGCCTTGCACCGACACGCTACAATCTGGGTGCGGCGCGCGGCTATCAGGGCTTTGCCAAGACACCGGTGGCGCCATCACGGCCACTGGTTTCTGCAACCCTGCGCGATGTATCGCTGCCGGATCTGGCAGATTTCAAACCATCGGAAGGTACGGCCAGGGACAAGCCAAGCCGGTTCCAGCCGCGCATTGCGCTGGAAACGGAAAAAGGTACCGCGGGCCGTTCACGCGGAACGCTGGAATCGCTGGGCGAACAATCGGTCGATCTGGGCGGGGCATACCGCGTCACGCGTAACCTTGATGTTACCGCAGGCGTGCGCCTGTCGCAGGATCGTGACCGGCTGGCGCCCTTGACCGATGCGGTTCAGGACAGTCAGGCAGTCTATGTCGGGACGCAGTTCCGCTTCTGATTTGCAGCGCGGCGTTGCGGCCTTTATGGCCAAGGCAGACGGCGAAATATGCGCGCAGAAGCCGCCATCTACACGTTCGTTTTAAACCTCGCTTGCGCGGGGTTTTTTATTGCCCTGCCCCCGCCATGCCGTAAGGTAATGCTGCAATTCGGCAAGGCCGAAGGTTTTGGGACTGGAGAATGACATGGGACGCATTGCAATTGTCACAGGCGGCACGCGGGGGATCGGCCGCGCCATATGTGAAACCCTGCAGAATGACGGATTTACCGTGGTAGCCAATTATGGCGGCAATGATGAAAAGGCGCGCGCCTTCACACAGGAAACTGGCATTCCGGCCTATAAATGGGATGTGGGCGACCATGAAGCCTGCATCGCCGGATGCGAGAAAGTGGCCAGTGAAGTCGGCCCGGTGGATGTGGTGGTAAACAATGCCGGCATCACCCGCGATGGCACTTTGCAGAAGATGAGCTTCGATGACTGGAATGAAGTCATGCGCATCAATCTGGGCGGCTGTTTCAACATGGCCAAGGCGTGCTTCCCCGGGATGCGCGAACGCGGCTGGGGCCGGATCGTCAATATCGGATCCATCAACGGGCAGGCAGGCCAATATGGGCAGGTCAATTATGCCGCTGCAAAAAGCGGGATTCACGGTTTCACCAAGGCGCTGGCACAGGAAGGCGCGCGTGCTGGCGTGACGGTCAATGCTATCGCGCCGGGCTATATCGACACCGACATGGTGGCCGCCGTTCCGGAACCGGTGCTGGAAAAAATCGTCGCCAAAATTCCCGTCGGGCGGCTGGGCAAGGCGGATGAAATCGCGCGCGGCGTATCATTCCTGTGTTCTGAAGATGGCGGCTTTGTCACAGGTTCGACCATGAGCATCAATGGCGGGCAGCATATGTATTGACGCGCCTGCGTTGGTCCTGCTGCGATGACCTTCCTGCCTTGACCCTGCCCCGAATTAACAAACCTGGTCTGACCCCGCCATGACATCTTCGCCTTACCATCCACCGGTCAAACGGTCCGTCCAGATTGACCGGCACAAAACCTCGATCAGTCTGGAACCTCTGTTCTGGGAGATGCTGAAACAGGCGGCAGAACGCGAAGGCGAACCGATTAATGCGCTGGTGGCGCGGATTGATGCAGAACGGATCAAATCGCCCACTCCGCCGGGGCTGGCCAGCGCCATCCGCGTGTGGCTGGTGGTGAACGCCTGAACGGTCGTGACCCGCAAATTGCGCGGCTGCTTGGGCAACCCAGTTCTGCACACGAAAACGTGCCGCACATAAAAAGGCGCGCGAAACCCTTTCGGGTCACGCGCGCCTTTTTTAATCTGAGACGGTGTCAGTAATTTGCGGGTGGGTCACTCGCCGGGAAACTGCCATCCAGTTCCTCGTCAGTCTTGGACCAACCCTTGTTTTCCGGGTCACGCATGCTGGAGACACCAGCATCACGCACTTGCGAGAAATTGCCATCGCCGGGCTGGCCAGCAGCAAATGCTGCATTGTCCGGATTCTTCTGCTTCTCGAAATATTTGTAACCCACATATCCAAGTGCCGACAAAGCGGCCATTTTCAATAGTGCCATGATTTAATTCCTTTCTTTCCCTTACAATGCACATTGCAAAGGAAAGGTCCGCAAAAGGAAAATCAATCGTCGCCAACCCGTTCGATATCTGCACCCACCAGCGCCAGCTTTTCTTCCAGCCGTTCATAGCCGCGATCGAGATGATACAGCCGCCGCACTTCGGTGGTGCCTTCTGCGGCAAGCCCGGCAATCACCAGGCTCATGGAAGCACGAAGGTCTGTCGCCATCACTTCGGCGCCGGTCATTTTTTCCACCCCATGGACAATTGCCGTGCGCCCGCTGGTTTCGATATTGGCGCCCATCCGGTTCAGTTCGGGCACATGCATATACCGGTTTTCAAAGATTGTTTCATTGAGGACGCTGGTGCCTTCCGCGCGGCACAGCAACGCCATCAACTGCGCCTGCATATCGGTGGCAAGACCGGGATAGGGCGCGGTTGAAAGATTGGCTGCTTTCAGCTTGCCATCCGATGAAATGTTGATGCCGCGTGCATCGCTTTCCACCGTCACGCCAATATTGCGCAAGGCGTGGAGCGTGGCGGCCATTTCATCGCCCTTGGCCCCTTCCAGCCGCACATCACCGCCAGTGATGGCCGCAGCGCAAGCGTAGGAACCTGCCTCGATACGGTCAGCCATGACGCGGTAAGTCGCCCCATGCAGGCGTTTCACCCCGTGGATGATCAATTCCGAATTGCCAATTCCTTCGATTTCAGCGCCCATGGCGACCAGCAGATTGCATAAGTCGACAATTTCCGGCTCGCGCGCGGCATTGGTCAGGCGGCTGGTGCCGGCGGCCAGCACCGCTGCCATAAGAGCGTTTTCGGTTGCGCCGACAGACACCACGGGAAAATCAAAATCGCCGCCCGGCAGCCCGCCATCGGGCGCATGGGCGCGGACATAGCCCTGCGCCAGTTCGATCTGGGCGCCCAGCGCTTCCATCACTTTCAAATGCAGGTCGATGGGCCTGTTGCCAATCGCGCAGCCGCCCGGCAGCGACACTGTCGCTTCGCCAGCGCGGGCCAGCATCGGGCCCAGCACCAGAATGGACGCACGCATCTTGCGCACCAGATCATAGGGCGCGACAGTGGATGTAAGCCGCGTGGCTTCATAAGTGACAACGCGGCCGAAATCTTCCGGGCGATTGCCCTGAATGCTGGTGGATACGCCAAATTGCGTCATCAGATGCTGGAATCCGTCAATATCCGCCAGGCGCGGCAAATTGCGCAAGGTCAGCGGTTCTTCGGTCAATAAAGCGCACGGTATCAGCGTGAGCGCTGCATTCTTCGCGCCGGAAATGGGAATGGTGCCGGACAGGCGGTTTCCGCCTCTGATGATGATTTTATCCATCACGGCGGTTTAACCGGAACCGCGCGCAGGGCAAGTAGGCAAACGCGCAAGAATGTCACCATCGACGCTTTGCCGTATTGACGCCTTTCCCGCAGGCTGCTTACCACCTGGCGCATGACCACACGCAAACCCATAAAAAAGGCTGTCTTTCCCGTTGCCGGGCTGGGCACACGCTTCCTGCCCGCCACCAAGGCAATCCCCAAGGAATTGCTGCCGATCGTGGACCGCCCGCTGATTCAATATGCAGTGGACGAAGCGCGCGAGGCGGGCATTGAACAGATCATTTTCGTCACTGGCCGCGGCAAGACCGCGATTGTCGAACATTTCGACATCGCATTCGAGTTGGAAGCCACGATGAAGGAGCGCGGCAAGGATATGTCGGTGCTGGATGATACCCGCGCCACGCCGGGCAACATCATCACCGTGCGCCAGCAGGTGCCACTTGGCCTTGGCCATGCCATCTGGTGTGCGCGGGCGATAATCGGCGATGATCCCTTTGCCATTCTGCTGCCGGATGAATTGATGGTCGGCCAGCCGGGATGCATGAGACAGATGGTCGAAGCCTATGACGAAGTGGGCGGCAACCTCATCAGTGTGCTGGAAGTGCCGCGCGAGGAAGTGTCCAGTTACGGCGTCATTGATCCGGGCAGCAGCCACGGCGATCTGACGCAGGTAAACGGGCTGGTGGAAAAGCCGGCGATGGCAGACGCGCCTTCCAACAAGATCATTTCAGGGCGCTATATCCTGCAGCCTGAGGTGATGCGGACGCTGGAAAATCAGGGCAAGGGCGCTGGCGGTGAAATCCAGCTGACCGATGCCATGGCACGGATGATCGGCACGCAGCCGTTCCACGCAGTCACGTTCCGGGGCAAACGCTATGATTGCGGCAGCAAGATTGGCTTTGTCGAAGCCACGCTGGCGCTGGCGCTGGAACGCGATGACATGGGCGATGATATCCGCCGCATTGCCACCCGCCTGTTGGCCGAAACTGCTGCCTGAGACTGCTGCCTGAAACTGCTGGCTGAGCCTGTTGGCTGAAACTGCTGGTCTAAATTTCGGTCAGCCGAGCGACAGCCCGCCATCCACCACCAGCGTCTGACCAATGATATAGGACGCCAGCGGGGATGCCAGGAACAAGGCCGCGCCCGCCATGTCTGATGGCTGGCCAGTGCGCCGCAGCGGAATGGCGCGGATCACGCCTGCCATGCGCTGGTCATTATCGGTGGTCACCCGCGTCATCTTGGTGGCGACATAGCCCGGCGCAATGCCGTTCACGCGGATAGTATCGCGCGCCCATGCCGCGCCCAATGTTCTGACCAGCGCGACCGCCCCTGCCTTGGATGCCGCATAGGCAGGATTGCCGACCATGGCATGATAGGCGCCGGTGGAACTGATGATAATCAGACTGCCGCCCGATGCTGCCAGCGCATCATGAAACGCGCGGGCGCAATCCATGACCGAATTGAGATTGACGTCCATCACATCATGCCAGCCAGCACGTTCAAATTCCTGCCGGCCATAGCGGACTGCACCCTGGCACAATACCACCACATCAGCCGCGCCAAATTGCGCCGCCGCCTGATCGACCGCATCGCCATTGCCCACATCAACCTGCGCATATACCAGCCCGGAAAGGTCGGACCCGGCGTCGCTGACATACTCTGTTGCAGAAGCCCTCGTGCCCCAGACATGAACATCTGCGCCGCGCGTGCGGAATGCCTGCGCGATGCCATTGCCAATGCCGCTCGACCCGCCCACGACCAGCACTTTCCTGCCGGTAAAATCCAGCTCCGCGCCAATGGTGGGCGGGGTTGCAGCCACGATCAATGCGCCTTGATACGCAGCGGCAACGTCTTCAGCCCGCCCACAAAGGTGGAATTGGACCGCAGCGGCTCGCCTGCCAGCTCGATACTATCCAGCCGATCGAGCAGAACTTCGAACAATATCCGCATTTCCAGCCGCGCCAGATGCAGGCCCAGACACTGATGGGCGCCCGCGCCAAACGCCAGATGCCGATTGGGGCTGCGCGCGGCATCGAATTTGCGCGGATTTTCAAATTGCGCAGGGTCATGATTGGCGGCGATGTAACTCAGCATCAGCCAGTCACCGGCAGCGATTTTCTGTCCCGAAATTTCCGTGTCGCAGGCGGCCGTGCGCATGAAATGCTGCACCGGCGTCGTCCAGCGAATGGCTTCCTCGACAATGCCGGCCAGCAGCGAACGGTCCGCCTTTACCCGGGCAAATTGTTCCGGATCACGCGCGAGCGCCAGCATGGCACCGGCAGTGGAGGCCGATGTCGTATCATGGCCAGCAGCCGCCAGGATGATGAAATAGCCCATCATGTCACGGTCATTCAGCGGCTCGCCGTCAATCGTGGCATTGGCGATGATGCTGGCGACATCGCTGGTGGGCGCGGCCCGTTTCTGCGCGGTGATGCCAGCAAAATATTGTTCGAAATCCGCCACTGCGCCAGCCACCAGCTGGGTGATTGCTTCGGGCGGCAAATCCTTCAGACCCGACTGGTTGAGATCATCATCCTGTCCGCCAAACAATTGCTGCGTCAGCATCAGCATCCGCGGCTCGTCTTCTTCGGGCACGCCCATGATCTGCATGACCACGTGCAGCGGATAGGGCGCTGACACCTGCGTTACAAAATCCACATCCGGGCCCGCTGCCACCAGCCGGTCGACCGTGCGGTGCGCCAGTTTGCGAATTTCATCCTCGGTCTGGCGCAGGTTCTTGGGCATGAACCATTCCTGCGTCAGCTTGCGATATTTCATATGTATCGGGCCATCGAAAGTGACCAGGCTGGCCACCATATGCGGGCTGCCCCCTGTCAGGTGCTTGGCAAATTCGATGCCTTCGGTGAGCGAAAATACCACCGAGCGCGGATGGTTGAGGAAGGTGGCATTGTCCTTGCTGATCCGCATCACATCATCATAGCGGGTGATCAGCCAGAAAGGGTCAAACACCCCGTCTTGCGCAGGCGTGACCCGGGCCACCGGCATGGTCTGGCGCACGTGGTCAAATGTATCGAGCAAACCGTCCCACCGGGCATAGGATTTGGGCTCAATCACCATCCGCGCGGTTGCGGCATCCAGCGTGTTGTCAGCTACGGTCGCCATGGGTCATGCCTCCTCTTGCGCGCGGATCCTGTATTCTTCCTTCAGCTTGCGCTTGTATAATTTGCCATTGGCTTCGCGGGGCAGTTCGGGCCTGAAATCAAACAGGCGGGGCAGTTTCAGCCGGCTTAATTTGGTGGATAGATATGCCAGCAATTCTGCTTCCAGATCATCGCCCGCAGCCGCCATGTCGACCGGCTGGACCACGGCAACCACCTTTTCGCCCATATCCTCGTCAGGTGCGCCGATCACGGCGGCATCCATCACCTTTTCATGCGTCACCAGCAGGTTTTCGATCTCCTGCGGGTAGATATTCACCCCGCCGGAAATGATCATATTGCTGCGCCGGTCGGTCAGATAAAGGAAGCCGTCTTCATCCAGCTTGCCAATATCGCCCAGCGTCGTCCAGCCGCTGGGATGGGTGGCTTCGGCGGTTTTGCCTTCATCCTTGTGATAGGCAAAGGGATAGGGGCTTTCGAAAAAAATCACCCCTTCTTCGCCCACTTGCGCTTCTGCATCATCATCCTTGCAGATATGCAATGTGCCCAGAATAGCGCGGCCCACGGTGCCCTGATGGGTCAGCCAGTCGGGGCTGGCGACCATGGTCATGCCATTGCCTTCGCTGCCGGCATAATATTCGAAGATAATCGGCCCCCACCAGTCGATCATCGCCCGCTTGGTATCCACAGGGCAGGGCGCTGCCGCATGAATGGCGTGGCTGTGGGATGAAAGATCGTAGCGACCGCGCACGTCCTCCGGCAATTTCAGCATTCGCAGAAAATGGGTCGGCACCCACTGGCTGTCAGTAATGCGAAATTTCTCGATCGCTGCCAACGCGCCTTCGGGATCGAATTTTTCCATCAGCACGACGGTCCCGCCAAGTCGGTGGATGCAGCTGCTCCAGCTCAGGGGGGCGGCATGATACATGGGCGCGGGCGACAGATAGATGCTGCTGCCGTCACCGGCGATCTGGAAGCCCTGGGTTGCGAGGGCCATCAGCGGCACTGCTGCCTCCACCTCAGGGTCGGCAGGCGGCGCAGGCACGATGCCCTTGGGCCGGCCGGTGGTGCCGGAACTGTACAGCATGACACGGCCCGCAGACTGGTCATCAATCGGCGTGGCAGGCTGCGCGGCCAGAACGGCCTCTGCACTGCCAGCACCGGGCGCGCCATAAGTGAGCGTTGGAATCGCAAGGCCTGCGGCCTTCATCTGGTCCACCAGCGAATCAAACTTTGTGGTGGTCACCAGCAACCGGGCATCGCTGTCGTCCAGAATATAGGCCACTTCATCCGCCGTGAGATGCGTGGAAATGGGCACCATGACCGTGCCCGCGCGCTGCGAGGCCCAGAGTATTTCATGGTAATGGACGCAGTTTTCCATCAGCAGGCCGAAAGCATCGCCTTCTGCCAGCCCCTGACTGCGCAAATAATGCGCCATGCGGTTGGCTGCATCGTCCATCTGCCGGTACGTTATTGTGTCCCCGCTGCCTGCCATGATGACAGCAGGATGGTCCGGGCGCGTCTTTGCATGTTGTATCGGGTGCATAGTGTTCCTCTTCCGAAGTGCAGCCTAATCAGGCTGCGGCGCGGAACAAGAAAAATCACCTGCGGGCGAGACAAAGAAAAAGGCGGCCGGATCGCTCCGGCCACCTTCATTCAAGACATCCCCTCCGATGTCTTGCCCCGATTGCGGTTCGGGGCATGAATTTATTCTGTATTACTGGCGATTATTCAGGACCGCCGCGGCCACCATCACCCATGGCCAGTGCAAATGCCTGCTGGGCTTCTGTTTCGACCATGTAAGGAATGGGATTTACTGCTTCACCGGCAATGCGGACTTCGTAATGCAGGTGCGGGCCGGTGGAACGGCCGGTGGAACCGACATAACCGATGACATCACCCTTGTTGACGCGCTGGCCTTCAGCCACGGCCAGCTTCGACATATGGGCGAAGCGGGTTTCAAGTTCTGCGCCATGTTCGATCTGGACATAGAGACCATAGCTGCTGAAATGTTCTGCCTTGCCGACGATACCGTCTGCTGTGGCATAGACAGGTGTGCCGGTAGGAGCGGAAAGATCGACACCCTTATGGGCGCGGCGGCCACCGATTACCGGGTGGGTGCGCATGCCATAATCGCTGGTCAGCTTGGCTGCGGCCAGTGGCATCCGCGAAGGAATGGCCACCGAAGTCGTCGGGGAGGAAATGGCACCGCTGTCGAGCGCTTCCCAGCTGGCGAAGAGATTGCGGAACTGGTCATCACCGCCGCTGGCAGAAGAAGTATTGGCATCACGGACCGCTGCGGTCATGTCGGCTGTTGCCGCGCTGCTGTTGGCCAATGCGGGCGATGCGCCCAGTGCCAGGAAACCGCAGGCGATTACCGCCAACGCAGACATCCGGCTATTCTTCAGAAATCCGACCACAAACCCGTCCTTTTCTGCGATGCCGTTGCAGCATCGCCAAGACCCCCGTTCCATCAGCAATCAGCCGGTTGCCGACTGCTGCGAAACTTTTTTATGAAACTTTGGAACCCCCCGCCGTTTCAGTGATTATGGGTTAGACGTGAAAATCTTTACGACGCAATACCAGCGTAGAAGTCTCGCGATAAACCGGCTGCGAGACGCGCTGAGTCGTTAAATGGGGCTTTCAGACCCCCCCGAAAATAACTTTTCAGTAAGGATTTCCAGTGGCTCTGGGGATCGATCCCTGTCTGCTCGCACAGCGCGATAAAGTGCTTGGTGCCGAAGCGAACGTGCCGGATTTCATCGTCAAGTATGCGACTCAGGATGCGGACACCATTTTTGTCCCCCTGCGATTCGACGCGGCTGATGGTCGCTGGCGTCACATCCAGCCCGCGCGCTTCCAGCACCATCGGCACGATCGCCAATCGCGCTGCGACGTCATGCTGCGTTTCACAAGCCGCCTGCCACAATCCGTCATGCGCCGGCAGCGCGCCATAATGGCTGCCAAGGGTCTTCAGCTTGCGATCAAGCAGGGCGAAATGCATTGCTTCATCCGCCGCTACTGACAGAAAATCCGTCACGAATTCAGGCCCCATCTGCGCGCCGAAGCGCCCGGCCATGTCCAGCGCGAGGTCAATCGCCACAAATTCAATATGCGCCAGCGCGTGCCACAATGCGGTGCGGCCATGGGCAGAACCCTGCCCGCGGCGCGGCATCTGGCCCGGCGGCAGCAATTGCGGAGAGGCTGGCCATTCAGGCTTGTCCGGCATGACGTCATCGAAACAGAAACCGAGCCGGCCCTGACGCCATGCCCGCGCAACTTCGCGCGTGGCCATGACCTTGGCCTGCGGGTCAGCTGTCAGCAATGCAGAACGGATTGCGCCTGATACAGGCGGCAGTTCGGGCGGCAGCTCAGGCGGCATGGCAGGCGCGCGCGCTGGCTTGGTGGAAGCCGTGATGTTCACAGACTGCGCGCAGCTTCCAGCACTTCGTGGGCGTGGCCCTTTACCCGCACCTTGTCCCATCTCCGCGCGATCCGGCCTTCTGCATCAATCAGGAACGTGGTGCGGACCATGCCCATATAGGTTTTCCCATACATCTGTTTTTCGGTCCAGATTCCCATTTCATCGGACAGGCCGCCGGTTTCGGCATCGGTTGCCAGATCAACCGTCAGGCCTTGTTTGGTGATGAAATTGAGATGTTTCTTCGGCGTATCCTTGCTCACCCCCAAAACTGCGGCACCGGCCTGTTCAAACTCTGCCTTCAATGCCGAGAAATCCTTCGCCTCGGTCGTGCAGCCGGGCGTGTTGTCCTTGGGATAAAAGAACAGCACCAGCTTGCGGCCCCGAAAATCGGATGGTCTGACGCTGCCGCCATCGGTGGTTTCCAGCGCAATATCCGCCACTGCGGTGCCGGGATTATAATCGGTCATCATTCGCTCTCCAGTTTGCTGTCCAGAACGGTGCTCCAGATGTCCGCGACCTGGGCGCGGGCATCCGCGAAAGCACGCAGCAGACCCGGCCCGTCGCTGCATCCGCAGGCCGCCGCCAGCACCCGGGCCGAGGCAGGCGCCGGAAGCGCCAGATCAGGCGCCAGCAGGCGCGTTGCAACCAGCATCCGCGTCATCAGATCATGCGCGGCCACCAGGGATTGCGGCACCAGCCCTGCATCAACCAGCCCCGCCACCGCTTCGCCCAGATGCGGTGTCAGCGCCGTGCGGTCGCGCAATTGCAGATAATGCACCAGAAATTCCAGATCGACCAATCCGCCGCGTGACAGCTTGGCATCGAGCGGGCCTTTGGCGGGTTTGTGCCGCGCCATATCGGCGCGCATCTGCAGCACGTCTTCGCGCAGGCTGGTTGCATCACGCGGGGTTTGCAGCACATCGGCAATGATGCCGCTTAATCGGGCGCAGGCATCGGGCGATCCGAACAGCGGGCGGGCCCGTGTCAGCGCCATATGCTCCCACGTCCACGCGCTTTCCTGCTGGTAACGGGCAAAACTGTCGAGGCTGACTGCCAGCGGACCCTGTTTGCCCTGCGGGCGCAGCCGCGTATCCACTTCATACAAGGCGCCTTCTGCGGTGGGCACGCTGAGAGCGCCGCTGACCCGCTGTGCCAGCCGGTTGAAATAGAGTGTTGCACCCAGCGGGCGCCCTCCATCGCGGCCCCCATCCGATTCGCCTTCATGGGTGCCGGTAAACAGGAAAATAATGTCGAGATCGGACGCATGGGTCAGCACGCCCCCGCCCAGCCGGCCAAGGCCCAGCACCATCAATTCGCTACCAGCCACAGTGCCATGCACTTTCACAAATTCCTCGCGCGCGGCAGTCGCGGCAACGCATAGCGCCGCTTCTGCCAGCCGCGACAGCGCCGCGCCGATTTCCAGCGGATCATGCGCCGCCTCGATCAGTTGCACGCCCAGCGCGAAACGTTTTTCGCTGGTGACGACGCGGATGCGGTCCAGCCGCCGCTCGTAATCATCATCGTCTTCCTTGCGCGACATGGCATTGGCAAGGTCAGCCACGCTGCCCGGCAAATCCAGCGCGCTGCGATCAATCAGCGCATCCAGCAATTCGGGGCGGCGGCCCAGTTCATCGGCCAGCGGCTGGGCCAGCGTCAGCACCTTGACCAGCTGGTCCAACAGGCCCGGCCGCGCTTCCAGCAGGCGGAACAGATTGATGGCAGAAGGCGCGCCGGCCAGCATCGCTTCCCAGCGCAGCAGCGCCCGCTCGGGGTCGGGCGCATCGGCCAGTGCCTGCAGCACATCGGGCAAAATGGCGTCAAATGCCTTGCACGCCGCCGGGCTGCGCAGGGCGCGGATATGGCCATCTGTCCACCCCTCTATCCGGCTTGCCAGCGCGGCAGGATCAGCAAAGCCAAGCTGTTCCAACTGGCCGGGCAGCCCCGCTGGTGCCGCGGCACCTGCGTGGGATGATGCGCCGCCTGCATCAATCAGCCGGTCAAACCTCTGGCCTACAGCCTCGGTCAATTCGGCCACCTGCGCGACCAGCGCGGCCCCGCCCGCCAGCCCTTCAAATTGTGCCACATTATCCAGCGCCTCGCCCGACGGCAGCGCATGGGTCTGCTGGTCTGCCACCATTTGCAACCGATGTTCCAGCACCCGCAGCCGGTCATAGGCATTGCCGACCACGCTGGCATCTTCGGCGGAAATCAGCCCGGCTGCGGCCAGCGCATCCAGCGCCGGACGGGTGCCGCGCATCCGGAGCGAAGGATCGCGCCCGCCATGGATCAGCTGGTGTGTCTGGGCGAAGAATTCCACTTCGCGGATGCCGCCGCGTCCATGTTTCAGATTGAAGCCGGGGCCGGGCTGTTTGGGCCCCTTGTAATTGGCCCTGATGCGCGCGGTCAGGCGGCCAATTTCCTCGATCGCGCCGAAATCGAGGCTGCGGCGCCAGACAAATGGCCGGATGGCGGCAAGGAACGCCTCGCCGCCTTCCACATCGCCCGAACAGGCGCGGGCGCGGATGAAAGCGGCACGTTCCCAGGTAAGGGCGGACGATTCGTAATGGGTCAGCGCCGCGCCCAGCGAAATGGCGAGCGGGCTGACTTCCGATGCCGGACGCAGTCGCAGGTCCACGCGAAATACATACCCCTCGGCAGTGTTACTGGCCAGCATCTGGACAATATCGCGGGCATAACGCTGCGCTGCCTCGCCCGGCTCATCCCGCTCGCGCCGGGGCAGCAATTCAGGATCGAACAGCAGGATGGGGTCGATATCGGAACTGTAATTCAATTCGCACGCGCCATGTTTTCCCAGCGCAAGAGCGATGAAGCCCGCTGGCGCTGTGCCCGGCACCCGCCGCGCAATGGCCGCGCTGATGGCTGCATCCAGCGCGCGGTCGGCCAGCGATGACAATTCGCGCATCACCCGGTCCACGGGAAATGCGCCCGCCAGATCGCCGATGGCCAGCACCACTGCATGGGCCAGCCGTTCACGCCGCAGGATCACGCCCACATCATCGGTTGCAACATCGCGGATTTCGCCCGCCGCACGCGCCAAGTGCAGCGCATCTTCACCGCGCCCCTGTTGCAGCAGGGCGGCTATTTCCGGCAGGCGTTCCAGCCCGCGCGCCAGAAACGGCGCATGTTTGCGCGCGCGATCAATCGCATCGGGCCAGTCTGCCTGCATCTGCCCTCCCCTGCCTTGCTCTGATCGTGCAGGCAAGTGCGCGTCCGGCTTCTTTCATTTGACGCAAATGCTGTAAACTGGAACGGGCGCCGATGCGTAAACGACGCAGCGCATATTGCGCGGCCATTGCTGAACTTGCCGAAGGACCATGTGCCCATGACTTTTTCAATGCCGCCGGAATGGGCACCGCAGGACTGGATCTGGATCGGCTTTCCCCATGCCGCAGAAGAATGGCCGGGCTACCTCGGTACGGCGCAGGAACAGATTGCTGCTTTTGCCAATGCCGTGGCCGAAAGCGGGCAGGAAGTGCGCCTGCTGGTGCGTGACGCGGCCAATGAAGCGCGGGCGCGGATGCTGGTGAGCAGCGCAGTGAAGCTGGAGCGGCGGACTTATGGCGATATCTGGCTGCGCGATACCGGCCCGCTGGTGCTGGCCCAAAGGGCGGCGGGCGCGGTGGGCGCGGCGCGCAAGGCACGCAGGTTCGGCTTCAACGGCTGGGGCGAAAAATATCTGATGCCGGGCGACCAGACCATTGGCGCGGAGCTGGCGCAGGATGCAGGCCTGCCGCTGGAAGTGTCCGACTGGATATTGGAAGGCGGCGCGATTGATGGTGACGGTACTGGCCTGGTGGTGACGACCGAACAATGCCTGCTCAACCCCAATCGCAACCCGCATCTTTCCCGCGCCGAGATTGAACAGCGGCTGTCTTCCGATCTTGGATTTACGCGGGTCTTGTGGCTGGGCGATGGCTTGCTCAACGATCATACCGATGGTCATGTCGATAATCTGGCGCGATTTGTGGCGCCCAATGTGCTGGCCCTGCCCGGCCCCACTGGCAAGGATGATCCCAATGCCGCGATTTACGCGGATGCACGGGCACGGGCCGAAGCATTCGGGGTGACGCTGGCAGAAATTCCGTCGCCCGGTCTCATCACCCGGGGCAATTTCGTCGAGCCTGCCAGCTATGCCAATTTCGCCATAACCACCCATCTGGTGGTGGTGCCGACTTTCGGGTCCATGTATGATGATGATGGCGTGGCCGCCATTGCCAGCCTGTTTCCGGATCGCGCGACAATCGGCCTGCCGGGCGATGCGGTGCTGGCAGGCGGCGGGGGCTTTCACTGCGCCAGCCAGCAGATGCCCGCCTGAACATAGCTACATTCTCGCGGCCTCGATAATCTGGTTCGCCTGCAGATTGGCCTGATCGATTGCCACGCGCTCGCAACTGGAATCCTTGACCAGCGGATAGTCCTTGGAAATCTGCGCGCAGCCTTCTTTTGCCGCTTCGCGGATGCGCGCCCTGAAAGTTTCAATTCCGGCGGCGGTCATGAGATCAAGATCGCCAAAGCTGACCTGCCGGTCCACAGAATACACCATGACCCGGGCCATACCCGAAGAGGTCCGTTCTTCCTTGTGGACCGACACTCGCGGCGCCGTGACGGTAATTTCCTGCGAAGTTGATGATTGCGCCAGGGCAATGTCTGACGTCGCCGCCAATGCCAGCCCCGCAGCGATGACCAGGGTTGGCTTCCATAAATGTACCATAATTCGGCCTCTCCATAACAAAATGACGAAGGGTTACCGCGGGCAATTTTTTAAGGAGCAATTCCCCAGTATTGCGGAACCATTGCGCGTCGTTCCCTGCCACGAAGTCTGCACCCCGCCGCGGCTGACTGTCGATTGGGGACTGTACGTAGAAAGCGAATCCCGGTCCGCATTGACCAAGGGCGCGCGGGCCAAGGAAAATGGGGCGCGGAAAACAGCTTTGGTGCGCCCCTGCCATCTTAACGCTTCATTAGGGCTTGTGACGGAGAAAGCGGTGATGGAACATATGATCACATTCATGCGGCGGGCGCAGTCCTTGCCTGTCGATGCGCTTCGCATGATGATCGTGACCGGCTGCGCCTTGGCCCTGATCATGGCGGGCCAGCCTGTTCCGGTATTGGCGCTGTAATCACACCAGCTTGACCAGCGCGCCCACTGCGGCTGCGCCCAGCACCAACCCTACAAAAATGCGCCATAGCGCAGGGCTGACTTTGCCAAAGGCGAGGCCGCCAAACGCGTTGCCGATCAGGATTGCCGGGAACAGGATGGCCGCCAGCATGGCGTGTCTGGGTTGCATCATGCCCATCAGATAGGCTGCCGTGCATCCGGCAGTCGATGTTGCCACGAAAATGGCCATCATGGATGCGCGGGCCATTTGCGGGGTTACTGCGCGGCGCAGATAATAGGGAATAATCGGCGGGCCGGGCATTCCGGCAAACCCTGTCAGCACGCCCGATGCGATGCCGGTCAGGCCCGTCACCGCCTTGCCTGGCGCATGGGTGCCGGCTTGCTTGGGCAGCAACACCAGAATGAATGCGCCCAGTGCCACCAGCGCAATCAGCATCCGCGCCAGATCAGGGTCGGTGAGCCGCAGCAGCCACAGGCCCAGCGGCGTTGCCAATACTGCGAATGCACCGATGGGAAGGGCGGACCGTTCAGCCTGCCCCACGGCGCTACGCAGGCTGATGAGGCCGATGAACAGGCTCAAAATCGTGACCGTGACCACCGCTGATTGCGGTGCCACGGTCAGCCCCAATACCGGCACCAGCAGCAGCGCCATGCCGAAGCCTGCCAGACCGCGGACGAACCCGGCGGCCAGCGCCGCAACCAGCGCCGCAGCAATCTGCAGGCTGGTAAAATCCGCGATCAAGCGGGGCGCAGATCCGGCGCGGTCGCTTCTGCTTTCAGCATGGCAATCGCTTCATCCACCGGCAGGAATCTCTGCTGCTGTTCACCCAGGGTGCGGATGGCAACCGTGCCTTCTTCCGCCTCGCGCATGCCCACCACCAGCAGATGCGGCACTTTCTTGACCGAATGTTCGCGCACCTTGTAATTGATCTTCTCGTTCCGGAAATCGCTTTCCACCCGCAGGCCCGCTGCCTTCAGCCGGGCCGTCACATCGCTGCCATAGGCATCCGCATCCGACACGATGGTTGCCACCACTGCCTGCACCGGGGCCAGCCACAGTGGCAGCTTGCCGGCATAATGTTCGATCAGAATGCCGATGAAGCGTTCGTACGACCCGAAAATGGCGCGGTGCAGCATGACCGGGCGATGGCGGTCGCCATCTTCCCCGACATAGCTTGCATCCAGCCGCTGCGGCAGCACCCGGTCGGACTGGATGGTGCCCACCTGCCAGGTGCGGCCAATGGCATCGGTCAGGTGCCATTCCAGCTTCGGTGCATAAAACGCGCCTTCGCCTTCCAGTTCTTCCCAGCCGAATTCGTCCGTCGCCATGCCCGCTTCGCGCACGGCATTGCGCAGTTCTTCCTCGGCCTTGTCCCAGTCGGCATCACTGCCGAACCGCTGTTCCGGCCGCGTCGCCAGCTTGATCGCGTAGCTTTCAAAGCCGAGTTCACGATAGACCGTGCTGGCCAGCTCGCAGAACTTGCGCACTTCTTCCACTACCTGGTTTTCGGTGCAGAAAATATGCCCGTCATCCTGCGTGAACTGGCGCACGCGCATCAGACCATGCAGCGCGCCATGCGGTTCGTTGCGGTGGCAGCAGCCCATTTCGCCCATGCGCAGCGGCAGATCGCGGTAGGACGTGATGCCCTGCTTGAACACCAGCACATGGGCCGGGCAGTTCATCGGCTTCAGCGCCATCCATTCCGCATCGCCGGAAATGACCGGGCCTTCATCATCCACATTGGGAACTTCATCGGGAATGACGAACATGTTTTCCCGATATTTGCCCCAATGGCCGGACTGTTCCCACTGGCGGGCATCCATCAGTTGCGGCGTTTTCACTTCGCGGTAATCGGCCCCGTCCATCCGGCGGCGCATATAGGCTTCCAGCTCGCGCCAGATCTTGTAGCCCTTGGGATGCCAGAACACGCTGCCATGCGCTTCTTCCTGAAGGTGGAACAGGTCCATCTCGCGGCCCAGCTTGCGGTGGTCGCGCTTGGCAGCTTCTTCCAGCCGGTGCATATGGGCATCGAGCTGCTTCTTGTTGAGCCAGCCGGTGCCGTAAATGCGGCTGAGCATGGCGTTTTTCTGGTCGCCGCGCCAATAGGCGCCCGACACACGCGTCAGCTTGAACGCCTTGGGATCAAGCTTGCCGGTGGATGCCAGATGCGGGCCGCGGCACAGGTCCAGCCACGTATCGCCGGCGCCGACATTGCCGGAATGATAGACCGTCAGCGGCTCGCCCTCGGGCAGTTCAGCGGCC
Organism: Allopontixanthobacter confluentis; assembly: GCF_009827615.1. GTDB lineage: Bacteria > Pseudomonadota > Alphaproteobacteria > Sphingomonadales > Sphingomonadaceae > Allopontixanthobacter > Allopontixanthobacter confluentis. Next base: position 632,857 of record NZ_WTYU01000002.1, on the reverse strand, counting down.
CATTCCGCCTTGAAACTTTCGCCCTGTTTCTTGAACCATGCAATCAGGTCGTCACGCGCCCATTCTTCGCGGATCAGCGGTTTGTCCGCCGCGATGATGTCGCGCATTTTCTGTTCGATCACCGGCAGGTCTTCATCCGTGAATGGCCCGCGCTCCGCACTTGGCGCGAAATCATAATAGAAACCGTCATCCGTGGCCGGGCCAAAGGTGATCTGCGTATCGGGCCATAATGCCTGCACGGCTTCTGCCAGAACATGGGCAAAATCGTGCCGCATCAGTTCCAGCGCGTCGGCTTCGTCGCGGCTGGTGATCAGCGCCAGCTGTGTATCGCCGTCGAAAGGCCGCATGATATCGCGCACTTCGCCATCGATCCGGGCGGCCAGCGCAGCTTTTGCCAGGCCGGGGCCAATGGCGGCAGCCACGTCGGCAGGGGTGGACCCCTGCGGCATTTCCCGCACGGAACCATCGGGAAGGCTGATCTTCAGCATTTCACTCATCGAATGTGTCTCACCTTATTTGCGCGTGCCATGGCACAGCCCGGCGCGCACCGGAAGTCTCGGCATCATGCAATTGTCAAAGGTTCGGGAAGTGACACCATGCCGCCCGAACCCGGGCGGCGGTGGCAGCGATCAGATCGCGACCAGCCGCCCCGGCGCAAACCGGGTGGTAGTAGTCGTTGTCGTGATGCATACCTGCGTCATTCGCCCCTCATAGCGCGGCAAGATTGCGCTTTCAACCAATGTCGAGGCGGGCAGACCCGGCCTTGGTGCTGATCCGCTGCGCGCTGGCCAGCGTGGCAGAGCGCGTCTTTACGCCCGACACAAAGCGATATTCCGACGTGGCGCTGGCAGGCGTCAGTTCCACCGCCATATAGCCGCGCTGGCCGGTATTGGCCCATTGAAGCTGCGGATTGCGAGACACGGATTGCGCGGCAAAATCAGCCGGCTTGATCCATGGCAGATACCCTTCTGCGCCGGGAGATGTGACGGAATGACCGGCAAATTCCACCCCTGCCGCAGCGCCCTCATTATCCAGCTCGCTGGCCCAGCCATTGTGGCTGTCCCCCGCCAGCACGATCAGATTTGCATCCGTTTCCTGCGCGGATTTAAGCAGCCGTGCACGGGCCGCGGGGTAGCCGTCCCACGCATCCATGTTGAACGGCAGGCCCGCGCGGCTGGTGGCGGCCGCTGCCAGCAACCGCTTGCGGATATAGGCAGGCATCCCATCACTGAGATTATCGGCAATCCCCTTGGGCAGGGACAGGCTGGCCATGATCACTTGCTGCGCCAGCACTTGCCAGGTTTTGCCTTCCTTGCGGGACCGCGCCATGCCGGCCGCCAGCCATGCTTCCTGCGCGGCGCCCATCAAGGTGCGGTTTTCATCCCGCCATTCGCCATCGCGGAACGCATCCAGCGCCGCCATCATGGCCGCCGGATTGTCACCCCCGCGCGCAATGATCGTGGTCAGATCAAACGGCTTGGTCCGCGCCGTCAGCCGTGTTTCCAGCCGGAACAGCGTGGCCAGATTGCCGATTTCATAAGCCGCCCACGGCGCATCGGAAACAGGCATCCATTCGTGATAGGCCTGCATGGCAACGCGCTTGCGCATGTCCCATGTGCCTTCGGTTGCCGGATCATGGTTTTCAGCGCCATCGCGGTAACTGTCATTGGCCGTTTCATGATCGTCCCACACCGCAATCATCGGGTAAAGCTGGTGCAGGCGCTGCAAATCCGGGTCTGCCCGATAGGCAGCATAGCGCAGCCGGTAATCGGCCAGCGCGATAATTTCCGTCTGCGGGACAAGAGTGCGGCCCGCCACCGCTTCGCCTTCGGCCGGGTAGGTGCCAGCGCCATATTCGTAGATATAATCGCCGGTATGCACCACCAGGTCGAACGCGTCAGCCGCGGCAATATGGGCATAGGCGTTGAACCAGCCGAAACCGATGTTGGAACAGCCCACCACGGCCATGCGGAAGCGCGATGTGTCGCCCATGGGCAAGGTGCGCGTGCGGCCAATGTCGGACATGGAACCATCGGGCGCGATGAAGCGGAAATAATACCAGCGATCAGGCGCAAGGCCCGCCGCCACCGGCTTGACGCAACCGTCACGCGCGGGCGTTGCCTCCACATCGCCGCTCGCTGCCACTTTGGCAAAATCCATGCTGTCGCTTACTTCATAGCGCAGTTTTACAGGGTCCCCAGAAGCGAAACGCGTCCATAAAAGCACGCTGTTTGCACTCGGTTCGCCGCTGGCCACCCCGTGGGTGAAACCGCGCTCTTGCGCTGCTGCGGCTGCTACTGGCAGCGCGGCGAGGCCCGCACCCAGAAGGCCCGCTCGGAACAACCCGCGGCGGTCGAGCGACTGGACGGATGGCGGGCTGGCGGATGCGGGTGGCGGCATGGTCATACAGCCAGACTTAGCCTGACTGCGTGACACCGCCAAGACTGTCTGTGGCAAGGCTGTTCTCACCAATTTTTGACAAGGTACCTGTCCTTCATGTCAATGGTGCTTGACAAGACAGCGAATCATTGTCAAACACCCTTTACATAGTGAAAAGGACCATTGTCATGAACCCGATACAGAAGGCTTTGTTGCTGGGCGCTGCCATGATCGGCACTGCGCTGCTTGCCATTTTCGACATCATTCCTGAAACTTTCGCCCAATGGGCGCCGGTGGCGCTGCTCGCCATATTCCCGTCTGTATGGCTGGGATCATCCCGGCGCTGCGCCATTTTTTCTGCCAGGAAGGACGCATAAACCATGGTCTGCACAAGCAACCAACAGGCCCAGCGCGCCTATCTGAAACGCATGGGTATTTCGATGGCGGTCTATATCGCCGCCCTGTTTACCGGCGAATATCTGGTGGGACGCGAATTGGTGGATCGGCCGGTGGTCTGGCTGCTGGGCCTGCTGCCCGGCCTCGCCATTGTCGGTGCATTCTATGCCATCGGCAAGCTGATCACCGAGACGCCGGATGAATTCATCCGCATGCTGATTGTTCGTCAGACATTGGTGGCAACCGGTTTTGCCCTGTCGCTCGCCACGATCTGGGGTTTTCTGGAGAATTTTGAACTGGTGCCGCATGTCGATGCCTATTGGGTGGCGATCCTGTGGTTTCTGGGCTTTGGTATCGGCGCTGTTTCCAACCGCATCACCTATGGTGCGTGGGGACAGCTGCGATGAAAAACCGGCTGAAAGTGCTGCGTGCAGAACGCAGCTGGAGCCAGCAGGACCTGGCAGACCGGCTGGAAGTATCCCGCCAGAGCGTCAATGCTATCGAGACAGGCAAATACGATCCATCCCTGCCGCTGGCCTTTCGCATTGCTGAAACATTTGATATGTCTATAGAAGAAATATTCACAAAAGACTGAATAATGGGGGTGAAATGCGACTGTTTGTTTTGATTTCGCTGGCCCTGTTGTCAGCCTGCGGCACTGCCGATAGGGAACGTTCGGACGATCAGCCGGTCAGGGTTCCTGAAATCTACTGACTTGCCCTGCCCGCGATGTTGGCCGACAAGCGGGCCTTGATGACCCAGTTACAATTCCATAATCTGCCAGACGGGCGAAAAATCGCCTTTCGCCGGACAGGCACTCCATCGAAAATCCTGCCCGGCCCCACCATCATCTTCCTGCCCGGATATATGTCCGACATGGAAGGCGGCAAGGCAGCGGCACTGTTCGAATGGGCCGCACAACAAGGGCGCGATTGCCTGCTGCTGGATTATTCCGGCTGCGGATCCAGCCCGGGGGATTTTGCCGATGGCACCTTGTCGCGCTGGCGCGATGAAGTGCTGGATCTTATCCACGCGCAAGCTTCAGGCGAAATCATACTGGTCGGTTCGTCCATGGGCGGCTGGCTGATGCTGATGGTGGGCCTTGCGCTGGGCGGCAGGCTGGCGGGGATGGTTGGCATTGCCGCAGCGCCTGATTTTTCCGACTGGGGCTATGACGAAGGCCAGAAGGCGCGGCTGCAATGCGGAGAAACCGTGTTCGAGGACAATCCCTATGGTCCTGAGCCAACGCCCATGCACGCAGGGTTCTGGCATGACGCCCAAGCCAACCGGATGCTGACGACCGACATTGCAATCCATTGCCCCGTGCGCCTGCTGCATGGCCAGAACGATGCCGACGTTCCCTGGCAGACCAGCCTTGAACTGGCGCAGCGCCTTTGTTCGGATGATATACAGGTGACGCTGGTTAAGGCGGCGGATCATCGCATGTCCCGTGACGCGGATATCGCCTTGTTGCTGCGCACGGCAGCCCTGCTGGTTGACGCCGCCTGATCCTGTCCAAGTTTGCGAAAGAACGCGTATGTCTGTCCTTCTTGCCATATTCCTCCAGGTTGGCATTTCGCCAACCCCCAGCCCTGTATCGGCCGTTCCGGATGAATTGTATGAACAGCGCCAGCTGACCCGGCAGGCGAAACGTGAAGCCGAAAAACAGACCGCCATCGACAACCCGCTGACCGATTGCATCACCCTTGCCGAAACTGACCCCGAAGCCGCGCGGACAATGGCAAGCCAATGGCTGGACACTGCCGAACTGAGCCGCAAATCATGGGCCGCGCAATGTCTGGGCATGGCACTGGTGCAGCAGGGCCGCTGGGATGATGCCGCCGCAGCCTTTATCAATGGGCGTGATGCCGCCATGCCCGGCGCCCAGCTATACCGCGCGCAACTGGGCGCAATGGCCGGCAATGCGGCATTGTCTGCCGGCAATGCCAGCGCAGCGCTGGCCGCGCTTGATATTGCGCAGGCCGATGCGGGACAGGTGGGCAACAGCGTTCTGGCCGGCGAAATCATGCTGGACCGCGCCCGCGCGCTGGTGGCGCTGGACCGGCTGGAGGATGCCGCAACGGTGCTGGGGCTGGCCCGACAGGCACAGCCAGATCATGCCCAGACATGGCTTCTTTCCGCCACGCTGTCGCGCCGCATGAACCTGCTGGAAACAGCGCAGGAACAGATCGAGAGGGCCGCCATGCTGGCACCGATGGACGCTGAAACAGGGGTGGAAGCCGGGGTCATTGCCATATTGTCCGGACGCCCTGATGCCGCGCGCAAAAGCTGGGCGTCCGTACTTGAAACCGCGCCCGGAACATCCTTTGCCCAAACCGCCCAGGCCTATATTTCGCAAGTGGAAACGCCATGATCCCGCTATCGGTTCTCGACCTTGTTCCGGTCCGCGAAGGGGGCACGCTGGGGCAGGCCTATGCGGCCAGTGCCAGTCTGGCGCAGGCTGCAGAAAAAGCCGGATACAACCGGTTCTGGGTGGCCGAACATCATGCGATGGAAGGGATTGCAGGGGCGGCCACGGCAGTCGTGCTGGCGCATATCGGCCACGCCACTTCCACCATCCGCATCGGATCGGGCGGCATCATGCTGCCCAATCACAACCCTTTCGTGATTGCTGAACAATTCGGCACGCTGGACGCGCTATTTCCCGGCCGGATCGACCTTGGCCTCGGGCGGGCGCCCGGGGCTGACAGCCGCATTGCCCAGGCTTTTCGCAAAAATCTGGGTCAGGCAGCAGAATATTTCCCGCAGGATGTGGTGGAACTGCGCGCGCTCATCACCGGCGATCCGCCATTGCCGCTGACCGCGACGCCCGGCCTTGGCGCCGATATCGAATTCTGGATGCTGGGCTCCAGCCTGTTCGGGGCGCGGCTGGCCGCACAGCTGGGCCTGCCTTACGCCTTTGCATCCCATTTTGCGCCCGACCATCTAGATGCCGCGCTGGACATATACCGCCGCGAATTTCGGCCGTCCGCGGGTTTGGCACAGCCCTATGTCATGCCTGCCATGACGGTGATCTGCGCCGAAAGTGACGACGAGGCCGAATTGCTGGCATCATCGCAATTGCAGGCATTTGTCCGGCTGCGCAGCGGCACGCCGGGCAAGCTGCCGCCGCCAGTTGCGGCATATCGCGAAAGTCTGCCGGCCCCTGCCGCAGCCATGCTGGCCCATATTGGCCAGGCCAGCGCCATTGGCGCGCCTGCCACTGTGCGCGATGCCATATCCCGCTTTGTGGAACGCACCGGCGCGGACGAAATCATCGTCAGCGGATCGACCTTTGAACCCGAAGCCCGGGCCCGCTCGCTGGAATTGACCATGGCAGCCGTAAAGGGCTGAACAAGCGGGCCCGGTTGCCGGCTGGGAAACCGGCGGGGACGAAGAACCGGTCCGTGGACTGGCTGTCAGGCGGCGGCACGGCAAGGGGCCCTGGCATGCTGCCGCGCTAACTTCTGGACTTATAGAGAGCGACAGGCAGATGCGGGCGGAAGGCATGAGTAAGGCATGCAAATAATCCCTTGCAACGCGGCTTGCAGGCCGCGACACATCGGCCTATTCGCGTATTTATGCTGCACGGTGCAGCAACATAATAATAAGGCCACAAAGGCCTGCAGGAGCTGGACGGATGGGTTCGAAAACCACCGCATCGGATCAAAAGACACCTCGCGGCCAGAACCGCGATACCGCGGGCCACAAAGGGCAGGTCATGGCGCTCGCCGCCCATGTCCGCCATTCCCTGCTGCCCGGTGACACGCCCTTTGCTGACGACAAGCTGGCAGAAGCTGCCGCTTTCCTGACCGACGCTGCGGCATCGCGCGAAGCGGGCGAGCCGGCGCTGGCGCTGGTTTCAGCCAGTGACGAGCGGCGCTTCATGCGAATTGCTATCGTCAATGACGATATGCCGTTCCTGGTCGATTCGGTGGCATCGACCGTGGCCGCGCAAGGCCTGTCGATTGACCGCCTGGTCCATCCTGTGGTGCCCGTCAGCCGGTCGGAGGATGGAACATTGCAATCCATCCCCAAGGCCAAAACCGGTGAAACGCCGCTGGAATCGATGATTTACATCGAAACGGTCCGGATTGACGCGCGCCAGCGCCGCGATCTGGAAAAGGCGCTGCGCACGACCCTGGCCGATGTGCGTGCAGCCGTGACCGACTGGCCGAAAATGCGCGATATGATGCGCGAAGATGCTGACCGGATCGAAGATGAAGAAGGCGCAGAATTGCTGCGCTGGCTGGAAGGCGGAATGCTGACCCAGCTGGGCCATCTGACGCGCCGCCGCGACGGCAGCCAGGCGCAATTGCTGGGCATCTGCCGCCGCAGTGCCAAGCAGATTCTGGCCGACCAATCATATGACCGGGCCTTTGAATGGTTTGAAAAAGCGTCCGACAAGGACCGGCTGGTGCCTCTTATCGTCAAGGCCAACCGTGTATCGCTGGTGCATCGCCGCGTGCCGCTGGACCTGTTTATCGTGCCTGTCATGGAAGATGGCGCGGTTGCCGCATTGTCCGTTCATGCAGGGGTGTGGACCAGCGCCGCGCTGGCCGCAGCCCCCAGCCAAGTGCCGCGGCTGCGCACGCAGATGTCGCAGCTGATCGAGAAATTCCGGTTCGACAACAAGGGCCATGCCGGCAAGGCGCTGGTCCATGCGCTGACTGCATTGCCGCATGATCTGGTCATCGGTTTCCCCAGACAGGACATCGAACGCGTGGCCACCACCATGATGAGCCTGGTGGACCGGCCCCGCCCACGCCTCGCCATGGTCGAAGCCCCGCTGTCACGCCATCTGTTCGCCTTTGTCTGGCTGCCGCGCGATATGCTGTCCACCCAGGTGCGGATGCAGATCCAGGCATTGCTGGAACAGGGCGCCAATGCCGAATTGCTGGACTGGAGCCTGCAGGTGGAAGGCGGCAATCTGGCCATGCTGCGCTTCGTGCTGGATATTCGCGGCGTCCATAATGTTGGCCACAATGTCGATAGCGAACGCGACATTGAAGCCCGTTTGCAAAACATGCTGCGCGGCTGGTCGGAAGCGGTGGAAGGCGAACTTATTGCCTCGTGCGAACCGGGGCGCGCTGCTGCCATTGCCACCCGTTATGCCGAGGCATTTCCGGTTGGCTACCGCAGCAGTTACGGCGCGGCGGAGGCTGCGCGCGACATCCTGCGGATGCGCCATCTGAACCTGTCCGAAGCGGAACATGCGCTCGGCCATGTGATGCAGCGCGATGCGCGGCTGTATCATCTGGAAGGTGATCCAGAAAACCAGCTGCGGCTGAAAATCTATGAAAACGAAGGCGCGCTGCCGCTGTCCGATTCGGTCCCGGCGCTGGAAAATTTCGGTTTCCGGGTCATGGCAGAAACGCCAACGGAACTGGACGACGGGCGCCTTGGCACCATCCATGATTACATTCTCACCCTGCCCCAGGGCGACCGCGCTGCTGGCCTGCTGGACCGTAGCGATGCCATCGAACAGGCGATTGCCGCTGTCCTGAATGCCTCTGCCGAAGATGACGCATTCAACCGTTTGGTGATCAGCACCGGCCTTTCTGCGCGCGAAACTGACTGGCTTCGGGCATTTTACCGTTATCTGCGCCAGGTCGGCATGGGCTTTACCATCTATACCGTGGTCGATGCGCTGGGCCGCGCGCCTGCGGTGACCATGGCGCTGGTTGATCTGTTCAACGCCCGCCACGACCCGGCCTTCAAGGGTGACCGTGATGCGGCAGCGCAATCGGCGCAGCAGGCCATCAAACAGGGCCTGGCGCAAGTGGCCGCGATTAACGATGACCGGCTGCTGCGCCTGTATCAATCCGTCATCAATGCCATTTTGCGGACCAATGTGTTTGCCCCCGCCGCCGCCGAAGCGCTGGCATTCAAGATCGATTCCGCGTTGGTGCCCAATATGCCGAAGCCAGTGCCGTGGCGCGAGATTTTCGTCTATTCGCGCCGGGTGGAAGGCATCCACCTGCGCGCCGGGCCAGTGGCCCGCGGCGGCCTTCGCTGGTCTGACAGGCGGGACGATTTCCGCACCGAAATTCTCGGCCTAATGAAAGCGCAGCGGGTCAAGAATGCTGTCATTGTGCCAACGGGCGCAAAGGGCGGCTTCTACCCCAAGCTGCTGCCATCGCCTGACAAGGACCGCGAAGCGTGGGCCGCCGAAGGCCAGGCCAGCTACGAAGTGTTCATCCGCACCCTGCTGTCGATCACCGACAACATCGTGGATGATAAAATCATTCACCCCGAAGGCGTGGTCATCCATGACGGGCAGGACCCTTATTTCGTGGTCGCTGCGGACAAGGGCACGGCGCGCTTTTCCGATATTGCCAATGGCATCGCGGAATCGCGGAATTTCTGGCTGGACGATGCTTTTGCCAGTGGTGGTTCCAACGGCTACGACCACAAGGCCATGGGCATCACCGCGCGCGGTGCGTGGGTATCGGTGCAGCGCCATTTCCTGGAAATGGGCGTGGATGTGCAGACCGATCCCATCAAGGTGGTCGGCTGCGGCGATATGTCGGGCGATGTGTTTGGCAATGGCATGCTATTGTCCAAGGCCATCAAGCTGGTGGCCGCGTTTGACCATCGCCATATTTTCATCGACCCCGATCCTGACGCTGCTGCCAGCTGGAAAGAGCGGGACCGGATGTTCAACCTGCCGCGTTCAAGCTGGGAAGATTACAATTCGTCGCTCATTTCCAAGGGTGGCGGGGTGTTCAGCAGATCGCTCAAGAAAATTCCGCTGTCGGTTCAGGCCCGCCGTGTGCTGGGTATTGATGCCAAGGAGATGGAACCTGAAGCCCTTATTTCAGCCATTCTGGCAGCCCCTGCCGATCTCCTCTGGTTTGGCGGAATTGGCACTTACATCAAGGCATCTGCGGAAAATAACATTGCCGTCGGTGATCCGGCCAATGACGGCCTGCGGATAGATGCCGATACGGTCCGCGCCAAGGTTATTGGCGAAGGTGCAAATCTTGGCATCACGCAGGCAGGCCGCATCGAATTTGCGCTGGCTGGCGGGCGTTCCAATACCGATTTCATCGACAATTCGGCAGGCGTGGACTGTTCCGACAATGAAGTGAACATCAAGATCGCACTGGCAGCGGCAAAACGTGGCGGTAAACTGTCCGAGGCCAAACGTGTGACCCTGCTGGAATCCATGACCGACGATGTCGCTGCCATCGTGCTGGAAGATAACCGGCTGCAGGCGCTGGCCTTGTCCATTGCCGAAACCGGCGGAGCCAAATCCACCGCCGCGCAAATGCGCCTGATCGAAGCGCTGGAAGATCGCGGTGATCTGGACCGGCGCACCGAAGGGCTGGCTGATGGCGAAGCGCTGGCCCGCCGCGCGGCGGACGGTATTGGCCTGACCCGGCCGGAACTGGCCGTGCTGCTGTCATCCACCAAGCTGGTGCTGCAAGATGCGATCGAGCGGAGCAACCTGCCTGACGACCCAAGCATGGAAGCGCCGCTGCTGGAGTATTTCCCCGCGCCGATGCGGACGAAATTCAAGAGCCAGATACTGGGCCACCGGCTGCGCCGCGAAATTGTCGCGACCCAGCTGGCCAACCGCATCGTCAACCGGCTGGGGCTGGTTCATCCGTTCGAACTGGCCGAAGAAGAAGGCGTGGAACTGGCGCAGGTTGCCGGCGCATTTGTGGCAGCCGAACGCCTGTTCGACATTGGCGCCCTGTGGGCCCAGCTCGACAGTGTAAAAATGCCGGAAGCTGCGCGTCTGATGCTGTTCGACCGCACGGCCTCTGCCATGCGCGGCCAGATGGCAGACTTGCTGCGGACAGGTGCCAGCACGGCGCCGCCATCGCGCATCATTGGCGAACTGGCCAAGGGAGTGCAGGAATTGTCGGTCGCCAAGGACAGTCTGCTGGCTGCCGAAGCGCGGCAGCAGTCAGCAAAATTGCGGGCTGGCTTTGCACAGGCAGGCGCACCGGAAAAAATCGCCGCAGAAGTGGCCCATCTGTTCGACATCGATGGTTCTGTGGGTCTTGCGCGGCTGTCTCTCGACGCCGGGATCAGCGCGCAAAAGCTGACCAGCGCCTTTACCGATCTGGGCGGCAGGCTGGGGCTGGACTGGGCGCAGGGCACCGCTGCCCTGATGGAGCCATCCGATGTGTGGGAACGGCTGCTGGTGGCTGGCCTAGCGCGGGATTTCCAGCAGATGCGGCTTGATTTCCTGCGCCGCCTGTCCCGCCGCAAGGATGCCAAAACAGACCCGGCAGGCGCAGTTACCAATTGGGCGGACGATAATGCCGCCGCCATCCGCCAGTTCCGCGCCATGATCAGCCGGGCGCAGGCACGCACCCCTGTGGCCCCTGCCATGCTGGCGCAAATTGCCAGCCAGGCGCGCAACATTCTGGGCCGTTAGGTTGGGCGGCTGCTCGACTATCGCCGGGTAAGGCAGTCGGGGTAAGACAGGCCGGGTAAAACAGGTTGGGCAAGATAGGCTGGGCAACAGGCGCGGCGGCGAGCAGCCCCACGCCTGTTTTGCGCCCGATAGAGGCTTGACCCACGGCCATATTGCGCCAAACCACCTGCCATGGATCATGCAGATGTTGTAATTGTGGGAACCGGGCATGGCGGGGCGCAGGCGGCCATCGCCTTGCGGCAAAACGGTTTTGAAGGCTCCGTCATCCTCATCGGGCGGGAAAACGAACCGCCGTATGAACGCCCGCCTTTGTCCAAGGAATATCTCGCCGGGCAAAAGCCGTTTGAACGCATCCAGATCCGCCCGGTGCAATTCTGGGCGGATAAGGACATTGACCTCAGGCTGGGCCATTATGTGGCTGCGGTGGACTGGATGGACCACACCATCACGCTGGGTGATGACAGCCGCATTTCCTATCGCAAGCTGATCTGGGCCGCAGGCGGTGATCCGCGGCGGCTGTCCTGCCCCGGTTCCGATCTTGCCGGTATCCATTCAGTGCGCAACCGCGCCGATGTTGACCGGATGAAAGCCGAACTGGCGGCTGGCGCCAAACGCGTGGTGGTGGTGGGCGGCGGCTATATCGGCCTTGAAGCGGCCGCAGTGCTGACCAAGCTGGGCTGCAGCGTAACCGTGCTGGAAGCACAATCACGCGTTCTGGCGCGCGTTGCCGGCAAGGAACTGTCGGAATTTTTCGAAGCCCGCCACCGCGCCCACGGCGTGAACCTGCGGCTGAATGTCACTGTCGAACGGATTGAAGGTGATGGCACGGTCAGCGGTGTCAGGCTGGAAGATGGCGAAGTGCTTCCCGCCGATATGGTGGTGGTCGGCATCGGGATCGTGCCTGCCACAGGGCCGCTGATTGCAGCAGGGGCGGCTGGCGGCAACGGGGTGGATGTGGATGAATTCTGCCGCACCACGCTGGATGATGTCTATGCCATCGGGGACTGCGCGGCCCACGCCAACCCCTATGCCGACAACAGCGTGATCCGGCTGGAATCCGTGCAGAACGCCAATGACATGGCCAGCACTGCGGCGCGGGCGATTTGCGGGGACAAGCAGCCCTATCATGCCTTCCCGTGGTTCTGGTCCAACCAGTATGATCTGAAATTGCAGACCGCCGGTCTGTCACTGGACCATGACCAGACCGTTCTGCGGGGCGATCCGGCCACGGACCGTTTCTCGGTCCTTTATCTGAAGGAAGGGAGGGTCATCGCGATCGATTGTGTCAATTCGGTCAAGGATTATGTCCAGGGCCGCAAGCTGATCGAAGCGCGGCTGGAACCCGATCCGGCGATTTTGGCGGATGCGGCTCTGCCGCTCAAAGATCTGCTCTAGCCTGCGTTCTGCTCGGGTGGGGCCAACGGGGCCAAGGGCGCCAGTTGGGCCAGCGCCCAGCTGGCGGCTTCTGCCACCACTCCATCATCGTCAGCGCACAGGGTTTGCACTTGCGCTGCCAGCGCGGCATCGCCGCTATTGCCCGCCGCAATCAGGCAATTGCGAACAAATCTGCTGCGCCCGATGCGTTTGACAGGGGAACCTGAAAACAGGCTGCGAAACGCCGTGTCATCCAGCGCCAGCAGATCAGCTAGTGCGGGCGCGACCAGTTCCGCGCGGGGCAAAAATGCCCTGTTGCGCGCGGCTGCATCGGCAAATTTGTTCCATGGGCAAACCGCCAGACAATCATCGCAGCCATAGATGCGGTTGCCCATCGCCTTGCGGAATTCTTCCGGTATCGGCCCCTTGTGCTCGATCGTCAGGTAGGAAATGCAGCGCCGCGCATCCAGCTGATAGGCTCGCGGAAACGCATCTGTCGGGCACGCCGCCTGGCACGCTGTGCAGGAACCGCACCGGTCATCATGCGCGTCATCGGGCACGAATGGCACCGTGCAATAGATCGCGCCCAGAAACAGCCAGCTGCCATGATCACGGCTGACCAGATTGGTATGTTTGCCCTGCCAGCCCAGCCCCGCTGCCTGGCCCAGCGGTTTTTCCATCACCGGCGCTGTATCGACAAACACTTTCAGCTGCGGTTCCGGCAGGTCCAGAGTGCGTGCCTGCGCCACCAGCCAGCGGGCCAGCGCCTTCAGCCCTTTCTTGACCGTATCGTGATAATCACGGCCCTGCGCGTAAACCGAAACACGCGCCCGGTCAGGCGCATTGGCCAGCGCCAGCGGATCGTGCGCGGGGGCATAGCTCATGCCCAGCGCAATCACGCTGGCAGCTTGCGGCCACATGGATTGCGGGCCCTGCCGCACATCCTTGCGGCTTTCCATCCAGTCCATCGTGCCGTGGTGGCCCGCGTCCAGCCACTGGGTCAGCCGCTCTGCCTGAAGCGGATTGTCTTCAGCGGGTGCAAAGCCGATTGCCGCAAACCCCAACCGCCTGGCTTCGGCCACCAGACCCTGCTGCAACTGCCGGTGCACATCAGCAATGGTTTCGGTGTTAACCATTCTTGGGGTTGCTCCCGTTCACGCCTGCTGGTTAATCAGCAAACATGGATATGGCGCTAAGCGAACGCAGCGGATTGGGCAATGCCGACAATCACGCCCCCGACATCACCCGTCTCAATACAGGGGGCCTCAATACAGGTGCTCCTTTGGCGATAGAAGCCATCGGGCTGGTCAAACGGTTCGAGGGGACAACCGCAGTGGACGGGGTGGACCTGGCTGTGCCGCAAGGGGCAATTTACGGCATTCTTGGCCCCAATGGCGCGGGCAAGACCACCACTTTGCGGATGCTTCTCGGCATTATTGACCCTGACGCCGGTGTGCGCCGGGTGCTGGGCCATGATCGCCCGCACGATATTGCCCGGATGATTGGCTATCTGCCCGAAGAACGCGGCCTATACCCGTCCATGAAAGCGTATGAGGCAATCGGCTTTCTGGGTGCTTTGCGCGGGCTGCCGCTGGCCGAAGGCAAAAGGCGCGGGCGCGAATTGCTGGAAAAACACGATCTGGGCCATGCCGCTGACCGGCAGATCCGCCAATTGTCCAAAGGCATGGCGCAAACGGTCCAACTGCTCGGCACTCTGGTCCATCAGCCGCGCCTGGTGGTGCTGGACGAGCCGTTTTCGGGCCTTGATGCGATCAATCAGGGCAAGCTGGAACGGATGATCCGCGATCTGGCGGCAGATGGCACGACGGTGATTTTCTCCACCCACGTCATCGCCCATGCAGAACGCCTGTGCGAAGGTGTGGCGATCATTGCCGGCGGCAAAGTGCCCTATGCCGGTTCTGTGGATGAAGCGCGTGACCGGATCCCGGCGCAAGTGCGGCTGGAAACGCAGGCCCATGAAGGCCGCTGGCGTGACGCCCTGCCTGCCGATGCCCGCCGGGAAGGGGATTTCTGGATGTTTTCCCTGCCGGAAAGCGGGATCGAACCGCTGCTCAGGGCGCTGATCGAAGGCGAGGCAGGCATCCTGTCGCTATCCATCGAACGGGCCGGTTTGCACGATGCTTTCGTCCATATCGCCGGTGAAGCTGCCGCGCGCGCGCTGGAAGAAGACAAATTGGCGGAGACAGTGCGATGAACGCCAGAGAAAATGGCAACTCCGGGCCTATCGAAAATGCGCGCCTGTCGCTGTGGCAGGCGGCCTATATTATCGCGCGGCGGGATTTTCAGGCCGTTTTGTTCAGCAAGGCGTTCCTGTTTTTCCTGCTCGGGCCGATTTTCTTCCTTGGTATCAGCGGCGGTGCCGGAATGCTGGGCGCCAAAGCGGCCGAACGATCGCAAGATCCGACCATGGCAGTGGCGCTGGATGCCAGCGAGAGCGCGGCATTTGTCGCTGCCCACGGCCAGCTTGAACAATTGACCCGCATGCCCGAAATCTTCGTGCCTGCAACATCGGGCCTGAGTGCTGATGCCGGCACTGATGCTGGCACTGGTGCTGGCAGTGGCGCAAAGATGGACCCGCAGGCTTTGCTGGAAGATGCAGACCGCAATGTCGCCGCAGTCCTGACAGGGTCGCTCGCCGCACCGCGGCTGATCGGGCCTGACGAGCGGATTGAAAGCTGGAAAGGCCCCGTCGCCCTCATCGCGGCCACGGCGCGCGGCGACACGGGCAGCTATCCTGCCGTTTCGCTGGAGCCGACCGCAAGCAGCGTTGCCAGCAAGCGCAGTTCCAACGCGGCCATTGCCACTGGCTCGCTGACGCTGCTGTTCCTGCTGACCATGCTGCTGGCAGGGATGGTGCTGTCCAATCTGGTGGAAGAAAAAGGCAACAAGATCATCGAAGTGCTGGCAGCCGCCATTCCCATGGATGCCGTGTTTCTGGGCAAGCTGTTTGCCATGCTGGCGATCAGTTTTGTCGGTATTGCGGTGTGGGGCGGGCTGGGCGGTGCCGTGCTGGCACTGGGTGCCGGCGCAATTGGCCCGCTGCCCGAACCTGCCGTGGGCTGGCCGGTGTTTTGCGCCCTGTTCCTGGTCTATTTTGCGATGGCCTATCTGCTGATTGGCTCGATATTCCTCGCCATCGGTTCGCTCGCGCCTACCGTGCGCGATGTGCAGACCCTGTCCATGCCCGCCACCATCCTGCAATTGGCGGTATTTTTCCTCGCCACCTTTGCAGTCAACGACATCGGATCGCCGATCGAAACGCTGGCGGTGATTTTCCCGCTCAGTTCACCCTATGCCATGCTGGGGCGCGCCGCGCAGCAGGCAGCCCTCTGGCCCCATGTGCTGGCCATTGGCTATCAGGTGCTGGCCACTGGAATTCTGGTCAAGATGGGCGCAGCACTGTTCCGCTCACGCGTGATGAAGTCCGGCCCGCAAGGCGTGAAAAGCGGCCGCAAATGGTGGTCCCGCAAACCCGCTGCCTGACCAGCACCGGGCCATGCGCCGGACCAGATTTGCAGCCTTGCCGCGCAGCATCATTACGTGCTGGCGCAAGGATAGGTCGCAAACTGCAACCCACTATTGACAAGCCGGTAAGTAAGCGCAGGATGCATCCTGAAGATCGCCAGCCGGTAAGGCTGCGACTCAGGAGAGAGAGATTTCATGGCGACCAAAGTTGCAGATCCCGCTGGGCAGGAAATGCCCAAATGCCGCACATCGCCCACTGCGTTTGATGCCCTGACGCAATATCTGGCAGCCAATCCGCAGAACCGGCCCACCCACAGCCACAAGTTCGATGTCAGCCGCAGCGATATTTACGTGGAAGACAGGTGGCAGCCCATCTTTGCCGAAATGCGCGCCAAGGGCCCGCTGCATTATGTGCCGGAAAGCCCGTTCGGCGCATATTGGAACGTGGTCCAGCACAAGGCCATCCAGCACGTCGAATCCCTGCCCGAACTGTTCTCGTCAAGCTGGGAACATGGCGGCATCACCATTACCGACCCGGACTGGGAACAGGAACTTGCAGAAGGCGAGGAACGGTTCCAGCTGCCCATGTTCATCGCCATGGACCGGCCCAAACATACCGGCCAGCGGCGCACCGTCGCGCCTGCCTTTACCCCTGCCGAAATGAAGCGGATGGAAGTGGAAATCCGCCAGCGCACGGCAGAACTGCTGGATAGTTTGCCCGAAGGCGAAGTGTTCGACTGGGTTGAAAAGGTCTCCATCCCGCTGACCACCGGGATGCTGGCGATCCTGTTCGATTTCCCGTGGGAAGACCGCCATCTGCTGACTTACTGGTCAGACTGGGCGGGCGATACCGAATTGTCCCTCGCCCGCGATCTGGACATGCAGCGCCGCGAAATCCTGCATGAAATGGCAGCCTATTTTCAGCAATTATGGATGAAGAAGGCCAATGAAGAGCCCAGCCCCGACCTAATTTCCATGATGATCCACAGCCCGGCCATGAACCAGATGGACCCGCTGGAATTCATGGGCAATCTGGTGCTGCTGATTGTCGGCGGGAACGATACCACCCGCAACACCATGTCCGGCATGATTCACGGGTTCGACAAATTCCCCGACCAGCGCAAATTGTTCGAGGAAAACCCCGATCTTATCCCCAATGCGGTGCAGGAATGCATCCGTTACCAGACCCCGCTTTCCCACATGCGGCGCACTGCCACGGAAGACACCGAACTGTTCGGCGAACAGATCAAGAAAGGCGACAAGGTCGTCATGTGGTATCTTTCCGCCAACCGCGACGAGACGGTGTTCGACAACCCCGACAAGATTGACATCACCCGCGAGAATGCACGGCGGAACATTTCCTTCGGCTATGGCGTCCATCGGTGTGTCGGTGCGCGGCTGGCAGAATTGCAACTTCGCCTGCTGCTGGAAGAAATGCACAAGCGGCGGATGCGGGTGCATGTGGCCGGTGATGTGGAGCGGGTGCGCGCCAATTTTGTCCATGGCTTCCGCAAGCTGGAAGTGGAAATCACTCACTTCTGACGCGCGCCCGGCGCAACCAGCTGAAACCTTTTTGCCGTTCGGTCCGTATCTCTATGCAGGAACAAAGACCGGAAATAGGCCGGGGCATAAAGGATTTGGCATGATTTTGAATGGCAGGAATTCGCGGCGGTCCATGCTTGGCTGGCTGGGCACGGCTGCATCAGGCGTGGTGCTGGCCAGCTGCGGGTCTGGCCGGGCAGAAGCGCGCAGTTTTCCCAAGGCGTTGAGCGATGCACAATGGCGCAAGCGGCTGACAGCGAAGGAATATTACGTACTGCGTCAGGCGGGCACCGAACGTCCCTATTCGTCGCCGCTGGACAAGGAAAAGCGCATTGGCACTTTTGTCTGCGCTGGCTGCGCCAATGCGCTGTATTCGTCGAAAACCAAATTCGACAGCCGCACTGGCTGGCCCAGTTTCTGGAAACCGCTGGCAGGCGGGATTGTGACGGATACTGATTACAAAATCGGCTATCCCAGAACCGAAGTTCTCTGTGCGGATTGCGGCGGGCATCTGGGCCATGTGTTTAACGACGGGCCGCAGCCCACCGGCAAACGCTATTGCATGAATGGCGATGCGATGGATTTCAGGCCGGCGTAAGCGCTATTTTCCAGATTTGAATGCCGCCCGTTCCGGCGGGCGAAATCGGCTTCAGCCATGCAGGCGCATTGCCGTTCAGCAGTTGTGCCATCAGTCCGTGCGGCGCAGCGGCGGCATAAAGGGCAGGTTCTGTGTGGCCGGGACAAAGCGCCACATAGGCTGTCCCGCGTGCCCGCACTATTTCGCGCGCGGCCGAGGGATCGCCGGTAAAGATGGCCTGCACCTGGCGCATTTGTGCAGCAGACTGGTGCTGCGGCGCGGCGATGACCGAATGCGCCGTATAACCGAGCAGATGCGCGCCCAGATCCACCGGCGCGAGAATTTCGCCTGCCTGCGCGCCCGTCAGCATCGCTGCCAGCGGCTTCATGTCGCAGGAAACAGCGGGTTTCGGCATTTGTCCCAGCGATGCCTGCGCGGGCATCGCGATGGCCAGCAGCGTCAGCGGCATGGCCGGAAGCAGCGCCAGCGCCGCGCCTGCCAGGGCCAGCACCCGTTTGCCCGGACGACGCATGTTGCGTGCATTGCGTATCCATTGCGAGATCTGCCAGCCCAGCGGAATGGCCGCAAGCGCGCCCGCCACCGCGCCAGCCCGCGCTGTCCATAAGGAAACTGCCAGCGCCGCGATCAGCAGCAGGGCATAATCCTGCCACCACTGGCGCAGCCAGCCTGCGCTTTTGCCCGCAAGCTGAAGCGTGGCGAGCAGCGCAATCAGCGGCGGGACCACGATTTGCACGGCCAGCATGGGTGATTGCTGCCATACCGGCAAACTGGCGCCGATACCGCTGAAGGGAAATGGCGCTGCCGTAGTAGTGCCACCGGACAAGCCGCCAACACCGCAAACAGGCGCTGCAAAGTAGAACAATGCCGCGCATCCAGCCCCGGTGCTGGCCAAGGCAGTAACCAGCGCCGCACGCGGTAGCGGTTCCAGCCGGGAAAGCCCCCAGACACAGCCTGCAAATAAAGCGAATGCCGCAAGATGGGCAGGGGCAATCCGGCTGCAGTCATTCATGGAAAAATCCGCGCCATTCAGCACCGCAAACAGAACCGCGGATGTACTGGCCAGGGATGCCAGCACATGCACCGGCCAGCCATGGTCGCGCCGGTCACGCAGCCAGCGCAGCACGGCAATCGCGCAGATGGCAAGGACCACTGGCAGGCCTTCGACCGAAATTGCCAGCCACAGCGCCAGCGCAATGCCTGTCATCCACCCGCCGGTTTTCGGATTGCGGGCCATCATTCCGTTCATCGCCGCCAGGGCCAGCACCACTTGCCAGCCATAATCCCCAAGGCTTAATGGGCGCATCTGGGAAATCAGCGGCACGGACAGGGCCATGGCTAGGCAGGTAAGCCCGGCCGCTTCTTCCCCCACCAGCCGCCACGCAATGCGCCCTGCCAGCAGCACTGCCAGACCCAGCGCCAGCAATGGCACCACCACCACACTAATGGCTTCTGCGGCTGCGCTGGACATGAAAATAGACAGGAACCCAATTGTCGCGGCCAGCGGCAGATCGGCAAGGCGCGACCAGCCAAAGTTCACCCCGCCTGCCGCTGCATCAACCCGGTGCTGCGCCAGATCAAACCAGTTCTGGCCGTTCAGCAGATCACGCACCTGTTGCAGCCGCATGATATCATCGGGATGGCCGAACCGCAGATTGGCAATTGCGTCCATGTTGGTGACCAGCAGCAGCGCACAGATCATGGTCCATGCCAGCGCCGCGCGGGCGTATAATTCAGGCGCAAAGGCCGGGCGTCTGCGCTCTAGCCGGATGTTCATCAGGCTGCCCTGCTGCCATCTGCGGGTGCAGGCGCGGTGGCCGCTGATTGATAGGTGCCGGCCAAGCTGTCTGCAGTCATCTCCGTCATACGCCCCCCCGGTCCTGTAATTACCCCGAGAGTGAAGGAAAGTGGTTAAAGGTTGGTTAAGTGACGCTCCGCATGCCGATGATGGCAGGGCTGTCCATGGTAACTGGCGCGGTGCGGTTCATCCTGACTATGAGATTGGCCAGTTCCAGCATCTGGATCGTGCTATCGAATGCCAGACCGTAACGGTTGCCCATGCGCCACCGCACCCGGCCCACAGTCTGGGGGAAGTGGTCACTTTCCAGCCGCAGCACTTGCCCCAGCGAAAAATGGTCAGCACATTCAAGCATGGCGCCCTGCTGCGAGAAATTGCGCAAGATGGCTTCGCTGCAGTTCCCCCTGGCATGAAGGTCTACGTCTATGTCCGCAGCAAATCTGAGCTCGCGCTTGGCGAAACGGCTGCAATTGCGGATCATGCTTTCCACATCGACCGGGGTGCAGAAGCGGAAGCCTGCTTCGCCCTCGCGCTGCCACACCGGATACATCACATGACGGTCCCCTGTCTGCATTTCCAGCGTCACGCGGCCGACCGGCGCAAGCGGATGAAACAGGCGGGCACTAAGGCCGGAAGATGACACATCGCGGATGACGCACAGATATTCCGCCACCTCCGTCATCAGCTTGGCCGTCCGCATCATCAAGGTAAATCGCTCGGCAGTGCGGCCATCAAGGCTCACCTCCACAGGTGATGCCGAAGCGCGGTCAATTGCTCTGTAATCCATTGCTATCCCTCGAAATTTCCGTGGATTGTGGAACCTTCGGGATAACAGCAACATCGCTAGCACGCTGCTATTCGCGCCTTAAGGGAAAATACGAGGGTTCCCAAAAAGAGCGCGAAAAGGCGAGGCCTTGCGGGATTCAGAGACTGGTCAATAATCTGGCCAATGCGCGTCAGCCCGGGTCAGGCACCGGATGGTGCGCCACTATCCTGACTGTCGGGTAGGGCGATGGGGGTAGCCGCGCAAATGGTTCGCAAGGCCTGTTTCAGCCCTTCTTCCAGCGTGGGATGATAGAACGGCATGGTCAGCAATTGGCTGGCCGTCTGGTCCTGCTGAATGGCCCAGGCCAGCATATGCGCCAGATGTTCGCTGCCAGGTGTGCACAGATCCGCGCCAATCAGGCGGCCATCGGGCGCTGCCGCATACAGGGTGAGCACCCCCCTGTTCTTGCCTTCGACCCGCGCGCGGCCCTGATCGCTATAATCTGCAGTGCCCGTAACCACGCCCTCGTCTTCGGACTGGCCGATCCGGGCGACTGCCGGGGTGGTGAAAACAAGGCTGAATTTGGTAAACCGATCCGTCTTGACCGGCGCCGGATAGGCCGCCGCATTGCGCCCCGCAATCGCGCCATCATGCGATGCTTCATGCAGCACCGGCAAATCCTGCGCCACATCGCCCGCCAGGTGCACTGCGCTATCGCCGCATCGCATGGTCTGCCGGTCATGCACCGGCACCCCATCATCATCCAGTTCAAGGCCGGATGCAGACAGGTTGAGACTGTCCAGATTGGGCGGGCGGCCCGTCGTTACCAATATGTAATCAAAATCCGCCCGGCCTTTTGATGCACCGCTCCATTCAAGACAGATGCTGTCGTCCAATGCGCTGGCGGCGACATTGACGCCCAGTTGCAGATCGAGGTCGTCTGCCAGAATGTCCTTCAGCGCGGCATGCACCTTGTCGCAGCGAATGCCGCCCAGCCGCTCGCCCTTGTCAAACAGGGTCACGGCCACACCCAGCCGTGCCATCGCCTGCGCCATTTCCAGCCCGATTGCGCCCGACCCGATCACTGCCAGCCGCCCGGGCAGATCTTCCAGTTCAAAAATACTGTCACTGGTCAGAACCCGTTCGCCCAGATTGGCAAATTCGTCCGGCACAAAGGGCGCAGAACCGGTGGCAATTACAATGCTGGCAGCGTCAATCTGGCGGCCATCATCCAGGCTGATGCAGCCCGGCGCGGTAAAGGCGGCGCGCCCCTTGATCCGGATCGAAGCGGGGATTTCCTCGATCCCTTCCTTGGTCAGCCGCACAAACCGGTCCCGCTCGTCGCGGACACGTTGCATCACGGCCTTTCCGTCTATGGTCACTTGCCCGACATTTACCCCGAACATGGCCGCAGAACTGGCCGCATGGGCAGCATGGGCCGCAGCAATCAACAGTTTGGACGGCATACAGCCCACTGCAGCGCACGTGGTGCCACGATATTCCGGATCGATCAGCAGGGTGCTTGCCCCGTTGGAACGGGCAGCGCG
The DNA here is from genome assembly GCF_009827615.1 of Allopontixanthobacter confluentis. Lineage (GTDB taxonomy): Bacteria > Pseudomonadota > Alphaproteobacteria > Sphingomonadales > Sphingomonadaceae > Allopontixanthobacter > Allopontixanthobacter confluentis. The sequence continues at coordinate 610,579 of NZ_WTYU01000002.1, read as the reverse complement.
TTCCGCCGCCAGTCCCGCTGTGCCAGCGCCTATTATTGCGACATCGCAGCGCAGAGTATCAGCCATTTCAGGAAGCGATCGTGATGGATTTCACGTTGACGAATTCCTTCAGCCCGACTTCGCCATGTTCGCGGCCATAACCTGAATCCTTCACTCCGCCGAAGGGCATGGATGGCGATGCAATGGTGTACGTGTTGATGTTCACCATGCCTGTATCGAAGTGGGTCGCGGCCATTTTTACCGCCCGTTCGACATTCTTGCTGAAGATACCGCCGCCCAGACCATAGCGGCTTTCATTGGCGATACGCATGGCGTCTTCATCGTCCTTGGCCTTGATAATGGCAGCAACGGGCCCGAAAATCTCGTCATCATAGGCAGGTTGCCCGGGGGCGACATCGACCAGCGCAGTAGCCGGGTAGAACCAACCCTCACCCTCGGGAATTTTGCCACCAGCGACAATTTTCGCGCCCTTGGCCACGCTTTTTTCGACCTGGGAATGCACCTGGTCACGCTGGCTGCATGATACCAGCGGCCCCAGCTTGGTTGCTTCGTCATTCGGGTCGCCCATGGTCGCATCCTTGAAGATGGCGGCATAGCCTTCGACAAAGGCGTCATAGTTCTTTTCCGTCACGATAAAACGCTTGGCATTGACGCAGGTCTGGCCATTGTTGAACAATCGGCCGCGCGCGCAGGCCTTGATCGCCAGATCCAGATCGGCATCATCAAACACCAGATATGCATCATTAGAGCCCAACTCCAGCACGGTTTTCTTTGATACCGACGCCGCCTTTTGCGCCACGGCGCGGCCGGCCTTGTCACTGCCGGTCAGCGTCACGCCGCGCACCAGCCTGTGTTCGATGATTTTGTCGGACTGGTCATGGGTAATCAACAGCACCCCGAACAGACCCTCGGGCAGGCCAGCAGCTTCGTAAATATCGCGCAGCATCAGGCCGCTGCCGGTGCAGTTTTCGGCGTGTTTCAACAGCACGCCATTGCCCACCATCAGGCTGGAGATGGAATAGCGGATGGCCTGATAGCAGGGGAAGTTCCATGGCTGGATGCCATAAATCACGCCCAGCGGCGCATAAGTGATCAGCCCGCGCGCCTTGGGCAATTCGCGTTCTTCATCCGCCAGCATCCCGGGCCCGTTCTTGGCGGTATAATCGCAAATGCTGGCGCATAATTCGATTTCATTGCGGGAATCGCTAAGCAATTTGCCCACTTCATCGGTCATCAACTGGGCGAATTCTTCCTTGCGCTTGCGCAGCTCTGCCCCAATGGCGCTGATGACACTGGCCCGTTCCTCAAGGCTTTTCAAACGCCATTCCAGAAACGCGTCATGGCTTTGCTGGACTACATCCATGGCCGCTTCGTCCGACATGATCGCATAGGTTTCGAGAACCTTTTCGGTGAGCGGATTGACTGTTTGCAGGGGTTTGTCGGTCATGGGATTGCCTTGGGTTTAGAAAGAGGGGGTATCAGGAATTTGAAACGCAGCGACAGCGCTGCTTTCAGCCATATTTTTCGCGGTGCTCGTCCAGCGTCTGCATCGAGTGTTCCAGCGCCTTGTCGATGATGTCAGAAAAGGTCTGGTCCGTCAGGCGCATGATGCCCTTATGCGCCGCGCAGATGATTTTCGTATCCGCCCAGTCCTGACCAAGCTGTTTGGCCCAGCGGATGTAATCATCCGCGGCGCCGGCGCGTTTTTCCAGGCCGCCTGCCAGATTGGGATGGAACCGCAGGCGCGGGCCGGGGCCGAATTTTTCCAGCAATGCCGGCACATCCAGGAACATCAGCGTATCATCCACGTGGATGATGCCGCTTTCACGGTGCCGCACAATAATGGAACTGACATGAATACTCTCATCCTCGGGGATGAAATCCACGCCGTCGGGAATTGAAAAATCGAACGTATCGGAAAATTGCTGCTGGGTGGCCTCATCTTCAATCAGGTCGGTATCCCAGTCGAGATGCGCAGCTTCGCTATGGTGCCGCCTGGTCCCGATCAACCGCGCATGGGGCAGCATTTCCTTGATCGATTTGCAATGCACGGTGTGAAACGGGTGGACATTCAGCACCGCTTCAATCTGGTTGCCATCATCTGTCAGCGCCATCAGTTCGCGCTGGTCATCCGCATCCAGATCGTAGGAATCCAGCAGCACAAATTTGCCGTTCGGCCGCCGCACGAGCGACATGTGGGTGCCGATGTTGAGGACCTTGGCAATCTTGAAGTCGCCGCGGATGTTCCAGAAATTTTCTGCCAGATGTTCGATGGTATTGCTCCTGCAGGATGGCTCGCCCGGCCCGGCTTGAATTCGGGGCTGATTTCAGGCCAGCGTCCGGGCCTGATTTTTTTCGTGCCATCGGGGATGGTCTCACGCTAACAAGGGCCGAACCTGCCATCTGTTCCGCCCTGCTGGCAAAAAACTCGCCGCCCCCGTGCCTTTTTTCTAAGGAACGCGGGCAAATTTCGGACCCGATGATGGCTTCGTGCGTTCGCAAGACAGAAGGATCCCGGATGCCAATTTCAATCAATCACCAGCCTTACGACCTGCCCGATGACCCACGGGTCAGCCTGCTCGACTTCATCCGCCATGATGCGGGCCAGTCCGGCACCAAGAAAGGCTGTGATCATGGCCAATGCGGGGCCTGCACCGTGCTGGTGAACGGCGTTCGCATCAACAGCTGCCTGTCGCTTGCCGTGATGCATGACGGGGATGAGGTAACCACCATCGAAGGATTGGGCACAATTGACCAGCCATCCGCCCTGCAAAAGGCGTTTCTGGAACATGACGGCTTCCAGTGCGGATATTGCACCCCCGGGCAGATTTGTTCGGCAACGGCCCTGATCGAGGAAATACGCGCTGGCTGGCCCAGTGATGCCACCGGTGATGTGGAACAGGCCCCCAAACTTACCGACGAAGAAATTCGGGAGCGGATGAGCGGCAATCTGTGCCGCTGCGGGGCCTATCCCAACATCATTGCCGCCATCAGGGAAGTCGCGGAGACAGAGCTATGAAGCCGTTTGATTATCAGCGCGCGGAGCGGCTGGAACATGCAGGCCAGCTGGTTGCCGATAGCGGCGCGATGGCGATTGCCGGCGGCACCAACCTGCTCGACCTGATGAAGCTACAGGTTGAGACACCTGCTACGCTGGTTGATCTGGGTGCCCTGCCGCTGGACACTATCGCCGAAGCTGATGGCGGCTTGCGCATTGGCGCGCTTGTCACCAACACGCTGACCGCGGCTGATGCGCGCATTCGCGGCGAATATCCTTTGCTGGCCCGCGCCATTCTGGCCGGTGCAACCCAGCAATTGCGCAACAAGGCCACTACTGGCGGCAATCTGTGCCAGCGAACGCGCTGTTATTATTTCACCAATATCGACCAGCCCTGTAACAAGCGCGATCCCGGCTCAGGCTGCGGCGCGATCAAGGGCATTGCCCGTCTGCATGCCATTCTGGGCACCAGCGACCAGTGCATTGCGACCTATCCCGGCGACATGGCCGTGGCGATGTGCGCGCTTGATGCCACGGTCGAAATTGCTGGCGGCGATGGTTCGACACGGAGCGTTCCGGTGCGCGACTTTCATCTGCTGCCGGGTGATACGCCGCAGCGCGAAAATGTGCTGGAAGATGGCGACATCATCACCGCAGTGCTGTTGCCGCCGCCTGTTTCGGGCCAGCAGATTTACCGCAAGGTGCGCGAACGCTCATCCTATGCCTTTGCCATGTGTTCGGTCGCGGCCATTGTCGATCAGGCGGATGGCACCATCACGCGCGCTGATCTGGCGTTTGGCGGGCTGGCGCATAAACCATGGCATGATCCGCGCATCGGGGAATTGCTGGTGGGCGCCAAGCCATCGCTCACACTGTTCGACAAGGCGGCTGATCTCCTGCTCGAAAATGCGCAGGGTTACGGCGAAAATGACTATAAGATTCCACTGGCACGGCGCGCGCTTGCCGCAGCCTTGTGCGATGCAACGGGGCTGACAGCATGACCGCACTTTTCAAACATGACAAACCCGATAATCGCAATGTGCTGGACCATACAGCGCAAGGCATCATCGGCCAGCCGCTGACCCGGCCCGAAGGCATATTGAAAGTTACCGGCAACGCCACCTATGCAGCGGAATATGCGTTTGACGAATGTCTGGAAGGTGTTCTGGTCACCGCCCCATTTGCTAAGGGGCAGGTCAATTCCATCGATGAAAAATCAGTTTCGTCCATGCCTGGCGTCATCAAGGTCATCACCGACAAACGGCTGACCGCGCGCGCCGCGCAAGGCACTGCCAATGAAGCGCCCAAGCAGAATGTCTGCGAAGTGCATTACTGGGGCCAGCCGATTGCGCTGGTGGTGGCCGAAACTTTCGAACAGGCGCGTGATGCGGCCAAACATCTGAAATTCGATTACACTGAAGATACCGATGCAATCTTTGATCCCGAAGCGGCGGACAGCGAGACCGAAGATGGCGCGACGCAGCAGGGTGATCTGGCCCATGCGATGAAACAGGCAGACGCCAGCGTCGATCTGCATTATTCCACCGAAGGGCATGCCAGCGCCGCGATGGAGCCGCACGCATCCATCGCCCAGTGGGACGGCGATACGCTGACTGTCCATGCATCGCTGCAAATGCTGAATTACAATATTACCGAACTGGCTGATGCCATGGGGCTGAAGGAAGGCAAAGTGCGCCTGCTGTCCCCCTTCGTCGGCGGCGGCTTCGGGTCCAAACTCGGCGTCAGCCAGGATGTTGTCGCGGCATCTGTCGCGGCGATGGAACTGGGCCGCCCCGTGCGCGTGGTGATGAGCCGCCAGCAGGTTTTCCAGACCATCATGCGCCGGTCCGAAACCACGCAGCGCCTGCGTCTGGCAGCAGATGCCGACGGCAAGCTGACCGGATTTGGCCATGAAGCGCTGGTATCCAATTTGCCGAATGAAGAATTTGCCGAACCGGTCACCCAGTCGAGCGAATTTCTCTATGGCGGAGAAAACCGCGTGCTGCAGATTGAAGTGGCCCGCATCAACCGCATGACCGCAGGCTCAGTCCGCGCCCCGGGCGAAGCGGTGGGTATGCCCGCGCTGGAAGCGGCGATGGACGAATTGGCGGAAAAAGCGGGCATTGACCCTGTGGAACTGCGCCTGCGCAATATTCCGGAGGTTCACCCTTCCGAAGGTACGCCGTTCAGTTCGCGCAAGCTGGCTGAATGCCTGAAAGAAGGCGCAGCGAAATTTGGCTGGGATTCAGGGCCGCGCACACCGCGGATGCAGCGTGAGGGTGAATGGTGGATCGGCACTGGCGTGGCGTCTGCCGCCCGCGTCCATAATGTGGGTGAAGCCAAGGCCCGCGTGACTTTGCAGGCCGATGGCACTGCGCTGGTCCAGACCGACATGACCGATATCGGCACCGGAACTTACGCAATTCTGGGCCAGATCGCCGGTGAGATGCTGGGAATGAGCCGCGATGACGTGCTGGTGGAACTGGGCGATACCAAGCATCCGCGCGGCCCGGGTTCCGGCGGCAGTTGGGGTGCGGCATCATCAGGCTCGGCAGTGTTTGTTGCCTGCGAAGCGATCGCCGAAGAAATTGCATCGCTGCTTGGCGCTGCCAAGGATGATCTGACCCTGAAAGACGGCATTGCCTCATGGGGCGGCCAAACGCGGCCTGTGACAGAAATTCTGGATGGCAAGGCCATCACCAAAATCGGCCATTACGAGCCGGGCGATACCGAAGATGATTACGCCGCATCAAGCTATGGCGCGTTTTTTGCCGAAGTCGCCGTCAACCAATGGACAGGTGAAACTCGTGTGCGCCGGATGACCGGTGCTTTCGGCATTGGCCGCGTGCTAAACGAAAAAACCGCCCGGTCACAATGCCTGGGCGGAATGGTGTGGTGCATTGGCAGCGCGCTGACAGAAAGCCTGTTGTTTGACCCTGTTGACGGCCATCTGGTGAATTGCGATCTGGCGGAATATCATGTCCCGGTGCACCGCGACGTGCCTGACATGGATGTCATTCTGGTGGAAGAACGTGATGGGGCAGCCAGCCCCATTCAGGCAAAGGGCGTGGGCGAATTGGGCATGTGCGGCGGTGCAGGCGCAATCGCAAATGCCATTTACAATGCCTGCGGCGCACGGCTGCATGATTTCCCCATGACGCCTGACCGCGTTCTGGCTGCCATGCCGGCTGACTGACAATGATCGGGCGGGCGAACCCTGCGATGCAGACTGACCACGGCTTGCTGACGGGGGATGAGGAACACGCCGCACTGCTGGCCTGCTGCAATCCCGGCACTGCGCTGTGCACGATTGTTGGCATCGACGGGAGCTTTTCCCGCAGGCTGGGCGCGCAACTGGCTATCGGGCCCGATGGCGCGCTGTCCGGCAGTCTGGCTGATGGCTGTCTGGAGCAGCAATTGGCCAGGGATGCCCGCGATTGCGCCGGGCCTGTTGTGAAACGCTATGGGCGCGGATCACCGCAGATAGATTTTCGCCTGCCCTGCGGCGGCGGGCTCGATATACTGATTGATCCGGCACCTGATTCTATGGCTTGCCGCGATGCCGCACAGCGATTGCAGGACCGGCAGATGGCAGTTCTGCCGCTCGCAGCCAATCCCTTCATGCAGCAGCGCCGCTATATTCCCGCGCTGCAATTGCGGGTTTTTGGCGAAGGGCCAGAACTTGCCGCCCTGCAACGCCTTGCCCGCGCGGCGGGCATCGCAGTGGAAACATTTGATCCAGATAGCCTCTCGCTGGGGCAGATGCCCGCGCTCGATGCCGCAGATGCATGGACGGCGGTGGTATTGCTGTTTCATGATCATGAATGGGAGACGCCGCTTCTGATGCATTCGCTTGACAGCCGCGCATTCTACATCGGCGCGCAGGGCGGCGAAAGTGCCCGGATCAGCCGCACTGCCCAATTGATGGCCGCAGGCGCTCGCGAAGATGATGTAGCGCGCATTCGCGGGCCGATCGGCACCATTGCGGCCTGCAGAACGCCTACCGCGCTCGCCTTGTCGATCCTCAGTGAAATTGCCGGCAAGTATGAAGCACTCCAGCCTGCGCAATGACCGCTCCATCGAGAGCGGCATTGTGGTGGCGGTGCTTGCTGCCGGACGGGGCACGCGTTTTGGCGGCGGAAAGCTCGACGCAGATCTGGGCGGCAGGCCGGTGGGGCAATGGGCGACAGACAGCGCCGAACACGCAGGTTTTCTCCGCCGGCTGATTGTAACCGCGCCGCAGCCGCCCCGCTTTGCAGGCCAGTTGCAAGGGTGGGAGCGGGTGATAAACCATGAACGGGACAATGGCATTGCAGGGTCGATCCGCGCAGCGGCGGAAGCCGCAAACCCATGCAAACGGCTGGTTATCATGCTGGCTGACATGCCCTTTATAGAGCCGGAATTTCTGCGCGCGCTGGCACAGGGATCAGCCGTCACTTTTACGGAATACCCCGGCGGCAAATTCGGCGTGCCTGCGGCTTTTCCGGCACGGGTTTTTGAAAATCTTGCCAGCCTTACAGGTGAACAGGGCGCCGCCAGCCTTGATTGGGGCGAAGCGATCTGCCTGTTGCCGCCTGACAATGCAGCCAGCCTGAGGGACATAGATACGCAGGAAATGCTTAGCCAGATCGTGCGCGAACTGTAGCGTCACGGGCAGGCGCCATGCGCCCACGCATCAATTGCGCCATTGGTACGGGTGACTGGACTCGAACCAGCACGATCAAAGATCAGGGGATTTTAAGTCACTCCGCGTGCGATTACCTGCGCCTACCGGGAGCCCCCTAAACCCACCAAAAGCGTTTGAAAATGCTTACGGAATGGCGAATTTGAACAGCCAGCTTTTACCGAATGCTACCTACAATTGTCACTCTTTCCTGTATCTCGTTACCCCAAAATTACACCGAACCTACCCTCCCTATGGGAGGCGAGTGTCGTAAAGATTTGCAACGCGTTGCAACGAGCGAGATTTGGCCATGATCCTTGGTAGAGATCTATCGGATCTGACGCCACCAGAGACTGAGAGAGGCCACCCGTTCGGTGCGAGCACATTTACATGAAAAGTCAGAACTCAAGGAGCGTTCATGATTCGCGGGAGCCGCAAGTGAGGGTTGAACAAACGCGGAACAAGGGTTACCCCCAGTTATCTATGGTGGCGATTTGGAGGCCCATGTAGCCATCCCCTACAAATGAGACCGCAGCTAAGAGGGACATCAGGTGCGAAGCGTCGAATTATTTACTGGGTGCGGTGGGTTGGCGCTGGGTCTTTCCCGCGCAGGCTTTGAGCACGAAGCACTTTTTGAGTGGGATAATGACGCAGTCGAGACTGTCCTGCATAACAAAGCCGCAGGGATTGAGCATGTCGAACACTGGCCCGTCATTAAGGCAGACGTGCGCGATCTTCATTGGAACGATTTTGCGGATATGACCCTTGTAGCGGGCGGCCCACCTTGCCAACCTTTTAGCATTGGTGGAAAGCACAAAGGTAACGCTGATGCGCGAGATATGTGGCCACACGCGGTCCGCGCCGTCGCTGAGACCATGCCCAGAGCCTTTCTGTTCGAGAACGTAAGAGGCCTCGCGCGTCCTAAATTTGCTGGGTATCTGGCTTCCATTGTTGATCGGCTTCGGACCCCAGCGAAGGGCCTAAGATACGATGTGACGGTGCATAAAGTGAACGCTGCCGATTTTGGTGCCCCTCAGCAAAGGCATCGCGTAGTGATTGTTGGACTAAGGTCTGACGAAGATGCCGCATCGCTCAAGCTTGAAGCGACGCATTCTCGCGAGCGGATGCTTTGGGATCAGTACGTCGAAGGTGCGTATTGGAGTGAACATCAACTCGAGCCACGGCTCGAAGGTTTCGCAAAGAGGGACGCAGCCGCAGTGCGTAAATTACGGGACTCAGGCGTTGAACCGCAAGGAAAACGCTGGGTCACGGTCAGGGACGCACTTCGCGGGCTTGGAGAGCCCAATGGCGAGAACAACCATGTTTTTCAGGCGGGCGCCAAGGTCTATCCGGGACACACAGGTAGTCCTCTTGATTTGCCATCTAAGGCCCTCAAGGCGGGAGACCACGGCGTTCCTGGTGGGGAAAATATGATGGTCAAAGACGATGATACCGTGCGCTATTTCACCCTCCGAGAAGCTGCGCGCCTTCAAGGGCTGCCAGATGACTATATGTTCCCGAGAAGCTGGACTGAAAGCATGCGGCAACTTGGAAACGCCGTACCCTGTCAACTTTCGGAAGCGGTGGGCAATGCCATCGTTAAGACCTTGACTCGACACGATCGGAAAGTGCCTATGGCGGCCTGATGGCCGACCACACAAAAGCAGCGAGCGTAATACACACGGCCCCCGCAGGGTACGTGGAGTATGAGATAGATATCGAACGAGTATTACGCTCCGATCTCCCCGGCGTTCTGGATAAGGTCCCTCTCGCACCTCTTACTCGCGAGGCAATAGAAGCGATACCGGTCGGAGCTAAAGGGGCCTATGTTCTGTATGAGCGAGGTCATCCGGTCTACGCCGGGAAGACCGATACCAGACATGGTTTTCGAGATCGCCTTGGGCGGCATGCATTCACGGTTCAGCATAGGCAAAACCTCAATCCTGATGATATCGCCTTTAAGGCGATCCGCATCCTCGTCTTTTCAAACTTCGATGTTGAGGCGATCCTGATCAATTCATTGCGTGAGGCGGACGCCACGGCGCTTCTTTGGAACACTAGTGGCTTCGGATCTAATGACCCAGGTCACCGGCGAGAAACGCAGGAGCCCGCCGATTTTGATAAACAGCGCCCTATCGACATAGATCGACCACTGGAAATCAATCCAGGCCGCCACCAGATCTTGGCGCTATTTATTGAGCTCAAGGAAACCTTGCCTTACCTTTTTCGATACCAAACTGACTCCGTTGTCGGTGCCAAAGGCAAAGAGCGGCAGGCGCATTATCGAGTTGGACATGAGGATTTCCGTGCGGCTGGAGAATTGCAAGTGGGAAGCAACGAGACCATGCGCAGTTTAATTGTAAAATCAGTTGCATTGTTGCCTGACGGTTGGCTGGCGACGGTCTTTCCCGACCGAGTCATTTTGTACAAAGAACCAGACCGCTACGGTTTCGCACTTGAAGAACTCTCGAAATAGCAGGGATGTTACCTAAACGGCTGTATCGGCTCGGGTATAGATGCCTTTTTGCCTCTCGTGCTTGACGGCAAATGATGGAATGTTCATCGAAAGCGTGCTTCAATGTGTGGCCACGCCACCATTCACTTTGGAGAAGATGAATTGCCGCAAGAAGCGTCGTTGCCCAACGACAAGATTGTTGTCTTGGCGGCCTACCTAGCAGGCGCATCGCAGCAGCTCACCGATACAGAAGATATCGCAATAAAAGCTAATGAGATTGCGCCTGGGCGGTTCTCTTGGCGGAAATACACCGACCAGATCAACATCGAAGCAGTCCGAAAGCGCCTCTATGACGCCGCAAAGCCTGCCAAGGGCGGCCTCATTTCTGGAGGAGAGCGAGAAGGTTGGTTGCTGACAGCGGCGGGCCTCGCTTTCTGCGAAGAGCACCCTGAGATCCTCGCACACGGTCTCAAATTCGCTCCTCGTCTATCCGTCAAAGAGAAGACCTGGCAGCACCGTGAGGGCGCAAGGATGATCTCCGAGGCTGCTTTTGCGAAGTGGGAAGCCGGCAAGGTGAATGAGATCACGCGCCAAGAGGCCGAGAGGTTTTTCGGAGTGGACGACTATATTAAAGGTGTAGCTCGCCAAAAACGGATTGACAGGGCACAGCAAATATTCCGAGGCCAACAGCGTCTAGAGAAAGCAATCGCAGAAATCGCTGAAATTGTTGGAGTTGACGAATGACAGATCTGTCGGTGACGAGCCATGTCGGGCGCGATATTCTCCAGAGCTCTGCACTGTTCAAACATGAGCATCAGGTGGTCTGGGAATATGTTTCAAACGGGCTTCAATATATTGACGCAGAGAAGCCCTTAGTTCGAGTTTTAATCGATCGAAAGGCGAAGTCCATCACAATCATCGACAACGGCAGGGGGATGAGTTTCGATGACCTTCATCAATTCTTTCAGATGCACGGGGAGAATATTGATCGAGCTACCGGTAGGCCTGGTCGAGGGTTCTTCGGAACCGGCAAATCTGCCGCGTTCGGGATCGCCAATAAGCTGCGAGTAACGACCGTCAAGGACGGTAAAAGATCTACGGTCGAACTTTCACGGGAGGACATAGATTCACCCGAAGCTTCGAGCAGGGTTCCCGTTAAGGTCATAGAGCGCGATCAACCGGTGGATCGGCACAATGGAACTCAGATTGACGTAGAGGATGTCAAACTTTCAAAGATCGACCGGGGCGCCATTATCAGAGAAATTGAGCGCCACATCGCGCATTGGCCAAGCGCCACTGTCTACGTAGACCACCACAAATGCGAGTTTGTCGAGCCGGTGGCTGCAAAACAGTTTACCGTCTCCACAAGTGGCACCTCATTTGAACAAAGGCTCCCAGCGGTAGAGCTTGTATTGAAGATCGCCAAGGCACCGTTAGAGGAAAACTTCCGGGGCATTGCTGTCACCTCAAAAGGCGTTTTGCACGAAACCACTTTAGCAGGTTGTGAGGCAAAGCACTTGTCGAAGTACATCTTCGGGTCGATCGAAGTGCCGCAACTCGCCGATGATGAAAGCGGTATCTCCCCGTTCGATATGTCACGCTCAATGGTGCTCAACCGTCAAAATGAGACTGTCAGAGCAGTCATGGCATTCATCGGCATGAACGTGCAGCAAGCTATTGATAATCTCGAAAAAGAAGAGAGGCAGCGGAAGGCCTCAGAAGACGCAAAGAAGCTCAAGCAAGAAGCAGATAAAATCGCAGACATTATCAATGCGGATTTTGACGACTGGAGCAAGCAGCTCAAAAAGGTCGTTGCTGATGCAGAAGGCACCTCTGATCTGCGTGATGGGCCTAGTAGCGAGGGAGATCAATCGCTGCTCACTCCTGGCGACGATGTGTTAGCGATCCTGTCTGACGAAGAGGCTGGGGTTAGTGACATTCATAATGATCTACCCAAACCCACCCCCCCTTCCGACGAGCCTCGTCCGGGACCCGAATACGAAGCTGACGAAGAAGGTGAACGGCAAGCTCAAGAAAAGCCAGCATCGCCAACCAATAGAAGGAAAAGGGGCGGTTTTCACGTCGACTTTTTGGAGATGGGCGAAGAGAATGCGAGGGCAAAGTACGAAGACGCATCTCGAACAATCTTGATTAACTTAGACCATCCGCAGATTGTAGCCGCCAAGCGGGATGGGGGCATCGACGATCCATTGTTCCGGCGTATGGCCTATGAAGTTGCATTCTCTGAGTACGCAATTGGCCTCTCGGCAGAGTGCAATAATGTCGGGTGGTACATTGATCCCGCCGAACCGATAGTCGCCATTCGTGAAACACTTAATAGGCTCTCGAGAGCGGCGGCGTCCCTCTATCAATGAGTACCGCCTTGAGCCTCCCTCTTGGGCCCGCCGGCTTTACGAATTTGGACTTATTGCTTTCTGTGGACGTGGACGAATTACAACTCCCTCCGCGAGCCGTGAACGCGTTTCATAATGAGGGGATCCGGTTTGTTGGCCAGCTTGTGCAGGACAATCCTGAACGTTTTTTGCGGATCCCAAACTTCGGCCGCACATCCCTAACTAAAACCCAGGAGGTTCTATCACGCCTGGATCTGGTGTTCGGCACCGACGTTCGAGGCTGGACCATTCAAAAGGCAAACCTCATCAGAGAGGGCCACCTTAAGGCAGTTAGAGGGATAGTTGCCGTCAAACTTGGCGTCTTTGAACGTCAGTATCCGACTGCAAGGGACGAAGTTGAAGCCATCCTCGCGGCACTTCTTGACGGCCGAAACAGAGATATTGCTGGGAAGTTCTGGGGGCTTTTGGGGGACAAGCCGCGCACCCTTGAATCGGTTGGTCAAGAGTATGGAATGACGCGAGAGCGCGTTCGGCAGATCACAACGCGCGCAGAGGATGCCGGAAGAGCGATGTGGCTTCCAACTGCACACTGCGAAAGACTCATAAAGAAGATGGAACGTGTTTCGCCCCTTGGTTTGGAGGTTGCTCAAGACCTTCTTAAGCAAGATCTCGGCGACAGAACCTTCCCAGTAGAGTCACTACTCAACGTGGCGAACGTCTTCGACATTCCTTCTGAATTGCAGCTCGTAAAGGAGGGCATCGCAACTTTCATGGATGTGAAAGGACGCTCGCCGTCATTACATGAGATCGCTGTAGATTTCCGAAGGGCGACAAGTCGGAGCGGTTGCGTCAATATTGACCGAACGTGTTTGAGGCTCACGCAAGACTTAGAGAAGCGTGACGAGATCCGTCAGGCCCTCAATGGTTTACCGGAAACCGTTTGGTTGGACCGGGAACACAACTGGGCTAGTTTGAAGGCCGAGCGAAACCGGCTTAGCAATACCATTCGCAAAGTTCTGACGGTCACCAGCACGGTGCATATATCGGAACTACGGCAGGCCGCGCTGCGAAGTCATCGGCTCGCTTTTGTGCCGCCTCAAGCTGTCTTGTCCTCGTTTGCGGAAAAGATTTGTGAACTGCCGGTGATTGAATGCTCAGTGCATAGAAGTGCGAAATTTTCGCCAGCGCCTCTGGGTGAGATCGAGACAGCATTCCATGATTGCTTTCAGGCCAAAGGTTCACCGCTAAGGCGTGAGGAAATTGAAAGCTACTGTATCGACGAGCGCGGCATCAATGACAATTCATTCTATATGTATCTGAGTTACTCACCGATAATCGGGAAGATTGCGCCTGGCATTTATGGTCTTGTGGGCGCTCCCGTTCCTCCCGGAATGATAGAAGAGCTTGCGACAACTAGAAAGAAAACCGCCCGCTCTGAACACGGATGGGATGGCCAAGGGCGCCTCTGGTTTGCGACTCGCCTAAATCGCCTCGGAATTAAGATGGGCATGTTTTATCTACCAGCTTTTGTCATCGACCTTGTGTCTGGGACCTGGCCGGTCCGCCTAGCCGATGGCACAAAGTCCGGTCAGATTGAGGCGAACGCTCAGGGGATCGCTGGCCTTAGAGATATTCTTGCCTTGTCAGGAGCAGATATCGAGGACGTGATGCTTCTGCGTTTCGATTTCGGTCATAACACCGTAGAAGTTGAGGTTGGGGATGACGAGCTCTTCGACCAATCTCATGAACTTGCAGACCCGCAGAAGGCCGGCAGCTTTGCGGAAAGTGACTTCGATGAAGACGAATAATCAAAGCCGTGCTGGTCTGCCCGACGAGCTGCAGTAGCTCGCGCGCATACGAGAAGGCTCCATACTCAGACCGCGCACATAAGTTGTAGGTTTTGATGCAGCGCGATCGGGCACGCCCGCCTGCGTCGAAAGATACGGATTGCTAATTCTGATGCAATATCATAATGTTATGGTACCTTTTGAGGCATCGGAGACACTATGAGCCGTATCGCATACTACCGGGTTTCCACTGGGGGGCAGAGCATCGAAGCCCAGCGCGAGGCGTTGGCGGGGCCGTTTGATCGCGAGTTCGCCGACGAGGGGGTAAGCGGTGCCAGCTTGGCAGCATCGCGCCCCGCATTTTCCAAGCTTCTGTCGTACATCCGCGATGGCGATACGCTGTGTGTTTACGCCCTTGATCGCCTTGGCCGCGACGCTCTGGACGTGCAGACAACTGTGCGTCGCCTGCTTGAAGAAGGCGTCACGCTAGACGTGCGAGGTTTGGGGCCGATTGGCAAAGGCGTAGGCGAGCTTATTGTCGCAGTACTCGCCCAGATCGCAGACATGGAGCGGGAACGCATCCGGGAACGGTGTGAAGCGGGCCGCGCCGCTGCGCGAAAGTCGATCCGCGAGACGGGCAAGACCCATAGAGGCAAAGCAAGCCTTGGCAGACCTTTGGCCGCCGACCCTATTGAGGTTCGCCGCTGGCGAGCAGAAAACGGCGCGACGATCCGCGAAACGATGGCTCAATTTTCCATATCGAAGGCAACCGTCGATCGGTACTGTGCCTCCTTGGCAGGTCGGTAAGAGGCGTTATACCAGCAACGGCATCACGCCATCCTCCGCCCGTGCCATGCGGTTCGGCTCTCGCTCACTGAATTGCGAACGCCGAGAAGCGATTAGGCGACGAACGGCCCGAACCGTTCTGCGAGCATCGGGACACCAACGCCAACGAGCCAACTTCTTTTCCACCGCATGTTCGATGGCGTCGATCTCGTAGCCCCAGCAAAGCTGGAGGCGCGATGCGATTGAGGCCTGCCATGCGTTCAAGACCTCCCAAGGCACTAGGGCGTCCGGTTTGTCCTCACGTCGAATGTACCAGACGCCGAGGAACCTGAATGGCTTGCTGACAGGCCAGGTCGTAACGGTCAGTTTGAAGGGGCCAGCGCCGTGGTCCGCGAATGCGGTACGGGCAAGCTCGACGACTTCCCTCACTCTATGTCGCGGAGCAAGCACCCCGACATTGTCAGACCATATGAATGTCGGCAGTTCCTCGAAGACAACGGCGCTTCGGATCACTGCCGCCATCACCTGCTCTGCGATGAGGCTAGATAGTGCCGAGCCTTGCGGGATGCCCCGCTGGCCCCCCTCTCTGATTGCTTCTTGCGTGGCAAGAACGGTGGCCATTTCCCTTGGAGCATCCAACATCATTCGGCCCAAATGAACCTGATGCTGTATGATTGCCGGGTCCAGGCCCAGGTGCCTCTCCAGCCAGCCCTGCGAGATGGAGCCATAGAAGTCTACCACATCAAGATGGATGAACTCCCAGTTCGCATCGCAACGTTCGAGGGCCGTTAGGAGAGCTTCGCGGACCGCCGCTGGTCCACGACGGTTAGCATCACGCGCGAGCATGTACTGTGCGTCATGGAGGTCCGCAAAGGGTGAGAGAGCGGATCGGAGCATGATTTGGCGTGCTCGATCCACCCAATAAAATGAGGTGATGAGGCGCGTGCCTCTGTTGTTATCCTTTTTGATCAGGAACTGGCGCGCTCGCGCGGGCCGGGTCAATCGGCCTACCTCTGGCAGTTTGTCAAAGACCGCCCTTAGCCGCTTCTGGCGTATAACTTCGCGCTCAACTTCTGACTGGCTTTCGCGCGTGCGCCATCGCTTCCGCGCTGCCATGAAAAGCGCATCAACCTGAACCTCAAGTCTGGCGAGGTGTTCTGCCCGCGCCCTTCGCGCGTTCTTGTAATGCTTGGCGTCGTGCAGCTTCTGGATTGCGGTAGATGAAGCTCTGGTGCGCAAGCGGCACCACCGCCGGAGGCCTCTTTCAGACGCCCTGCATAGGCGCGCTGCCGCGTTCGGGTTGCTGACGATCACTTGGAGAAGGGCGTGGAATGTGAGTTCCTCCCCATCTCGCGCTCTTGCAGAGCAATGCGGGCAAGCCGGTTCAATTATGCGAGCACGAGATGACCCGTGAGTTGCAACGGGTTGCATCATTGACCGCTGATCGTCTCGGCAATGTAAGCGTCGATGTCATCGCGCCTATAGAAGGCTCTCCCTCCGATCTTGAATGACTTCGGACCACGCCCCTGCGTGTGCCAATTCGCAAGTGTTTGTGGTGCAACCCCCAGATACCTCGCGGCATGGGAACGTGTCAGCCGCCCATCTGGGGTGATGATCATCTGTCGCTCTCTAACGCGCCGCTGCATCATGGTTTTGGCTCCTTCTCCTGTGGGTGGCGGCGGGCCTCTAACGGGGGTTGACGGAGCCGTCAATACCTTTACTGCAATTCAAGTAAACCTAGGAGCTTGTTATGGTTAAGAGCACGATACCAAAGAGGGGAGGGGCACGGCGTGGGCCGTTCTCGGGGAGCAAAACGACCTTCACAACGAAGATCACTGACAGCACGCTGGAGCGCCTTACCGCTTCTGCCAAAGCGTCGGAGATGTCGATCAGCCAGAAGGGTGAGGCCGCTCTTATTCGAGGCTTGGACTTGGAAGACGATTTTCGTCGGTACTTCGCGCCGAAGTTGCGCGCCTTCGAGGACGCGATGCTCCCCCTGATGCCTCCACATGACGGTACAGCCGATGTTGCGTTGTGGACGCGAACTGCGAGCACCTTGCTCAAGGGGATGGCGAACGACCTTGATCAGGCCATCCACGATTTCGGCGCTTACATCGAGGGCATGTCGCCGACCGCCGAGGTCCAAGCTACTGGCGAAAAACCGGATACGAATAAGCCTTCGACGCGACGCACCTACAAGCGCAACTTGGAAGTGTGAGGCCTTCTGAATGAAATTGCAGAAGATCACCCCGTCGCGACGCAAAGAACTCAAACCCGGAGAGTGCATTAGAGAGGGCGGTATCATCGTTACCAAGCTCGAAAACGGTGACGAGCGTTGGTCGCTAGAGTTCATGTACCTGGGCAAGCGCAAAAAGACCTTGCTCGGTCGAAAAAGCGAGGGTTGGAACGGCACGAAAGCCGTCGAGGCGCGAGATCAGGCTAGGTCCGACATCCGGGAGGGACTAGACACCCAGCCGAAGGGCCGCAGAGTGCCGATGCAGCTTTCTGAACTGGCCTCATGGTATTTGGCCGAGATGGAAGCATCGGGCGGCAAAAATCTTCGACGCAAGAAGTTGCAGATCGAGCGCCGCCTCGTACCCCATCTCGGTGACCTCATCGTGGACGGGATCACAGAAGAGCATATCGGACGGTACAAGCAGGATTTGATTGAAAGCGGCTTAGCTCCCGCAACCGTGAATCGCGACCTTGCTACCTTGCGGCACGTTTGGAGTACAGCGGTCCGCAGGCGTAAGCTCAGACGAGCGCCTTGTGCCATACCCAAACTCGTGGAGCCGGAAGGTCGAACCGTTGTACTCTCTGACGAACAATGTGACGCGCTGATCGAAGCCGCAAAGCGCGACAGTCACCCCTATCTTTGGCTCTTTGTCGAGTTCGGATTAAACACCGCTATGCGGTCAGCAGAGATAGTCTCGGCGCGCTTCGACCATATCGACTGGGGCAATCGTCGCCTTTACCTACCGAGAGCGAAGGCCGGGGACCGGACCCAGCCGCTCACAAACTCGCTTGTCGAGATGCTACGCGCCGAGAGGGAAAGCCGACCCGACCCCGACGGTTGGATATTTCCGTCCTCTTTTACGGCAACAGGACACGTGAATGAGTTCAACGGTCCCTTCAAGCGCGCAGTAAAGGCGGCAGGGTTGCGCGCGGATTTGATCACCCCTCATGTCATGCGGCACACCGCAGCAACAATGATGGTGGCTGCGGGAATGTCGCTTCCTGCTGTCCAGAGAGTGACGGGGCACAAGACCCTAACCATGCTGATGCGCTACACTCATATCGCAGACCGCACTGTCGATAAGACCGTCTCCGCTCTCGATCGCTCGCTTAGATCGAGAAAGGCGGGCTAACGTGGATTACCCCGAAATTACACCGCTGCCCCTATCGACGGAACCGAACACACCGATTGATACGCCAAAAATGGCGGAAAAGCTTGGTGCGGGTGGTGGGACTCGAACCCACACGTCCAAAGGACAGGGGATTTTAAGTCCCCGGCGTCTACCATTCCGCCACACCCGCACAGCGCCGCTCTAGCCAAGTAGCGGGCACGTGCCAAGATTGCCTGTGCAGCAAAGCGCGCACAGCCGAATTCGCCGCAACAGGGCGCGTGTGCATGACCGCAATCGGTTTGCCTGGTTTGGCCGGGGGCAGGGACCGGGTCAGTCCGCGTTGAGGCGGTGACGCATTTCCTTGCCCGGTTTGAAATAGGGAACGCGCTTGCCCGGCACGTCGACGGCTTCGCCGGTACGGGGGTTGCGGCCTTTGCGGGCTTCGCGATCGCGAGTCGAGAATGCGCCGAAACCGCGCAATTCCACTCGGCCGCCATCGGCCAGGCGTTGGGCAATTTCATCGAAGAAAATATCGACAACCTGCTCGACTTCTTCAGCGCGAAGTTCGGGGTTGTCCTTGGCGATAGCCTGCAAGAGCTCAGACCTGATCATTGTATTCTCCCATCTCCAAATCCGTTTCGATCAGACCGATACGTCATTGGAGTTTCCTGCCGTCCACGTCGGGATTGCAGGAAGCGTGATTGCGACCACGGAGTCCAATCTGCCAGAGTGCGATGCATGGCGCAATAAGCACTGTTAATATTTGCTAATTTTCTGTCAGGCCCGCATTTTGCCCGGCACCGCCATCAGATCAGGCCTGCGCCCCTTCCAGCAGGGCTGCCGGATCGATTTGTAGGCGGCGCATGCGCGCCCTTATTTCGGGCCATTCTTCGGAAATGAACCGTGCGCGTTCTGCGCTGCGCAATTTGGCTGCAGCACCGCGCACCACATACATGCCGACCCCGCGCTGCACTTCGACCAGCCCATCGCTCTGAAATTGCTGGTAAGCCTTGGCCACGGTGAGCGGGTTGGCCCCTTGCGCGGCGGCAAATGCGCGCACGGATGGCAGCATTTCGCCTTCTTTGTAACGCCCTTCGATGATGGCGGCAGCAATCAGATCGCGCAGCTTGAGATAGACAGGGCGGCTTTGCTGGGTCATTCGCTTTCCTCGATAAGGTGCATCAGTGCCATAATACAGCGGGGCGCGTCAAGTTCCCTGTCCGGGGCGCATCACGGCAAAAAAGGGCGGTTTCTGATGAAACTAGCGCTTCACATGGCCGAAACAGCCGCTAGGGTGCCTGCTTGATTTGCGGCTGAGGGGCCGCCATAAAATTACGGAGAGGTCGCAGGCCCATGACTTTTGAACTTATCCTGTTCTGGGGCGCTATCGTCGTCCTGGCAGCATTCCTTCTAGGTGGGGTCGTCATCACGACCACTACCAAGGGCGATGAATTCGCCGGCCATCCCAAGGGCCTGTTCGTGCTGTTCCTGGCCGAAATGTGGGAGCGTTTCTCCTATTACGGCATGCGCGCCCTGCTCATTTTCTATCTGGTGCAGCACTGGCTGTTCTCCGATGCGGAAGCATCCGTCATTTACGGCGCCTATACCGCGCTGGTCTACATCACCCCGGTTGTCGGCGGCTATCTGGCCGACCGCTATCTGGGCCAGCGCAAGGCGGTGTTGTTCGGCGCCATCCTGCTGACGCTGGGCCATTTCTTCATGGCATTCGAAGGTGACGGCGGCCAAGGTGACCCGGTCATCAACATCTTCTGGATGGCGCTGGCGCTGATCATTGTCGGCTCCGGCTTCCTGAAGGCGAATATTTCGGTCATCGTCGGCCAGCTTTACCCGCGCACCGATGTGCGCCGCGATGCTGGCTACACCATCTTCTACATGGGTATTAACGTCGGCGCTGCCACAGCTTCGATCATCTGTGGCTATCTGGGCCAGACCTATGGCTGGCAGTATGGCTTCGGTCTTGCTGGCTTCGGCATGCTCATCGGCCTCATCTTCTTCGTGCTGGGCAAACCGCTGCTCAAGGGCAAGGGCGAACCCAAGGATCCGGCTCTGCTGAAGCAGAAAGTGGCCGGCATGCCGCGTGAATGGTCCATCTACGGCCTCGGCATCCTGATGGTCGCACTGTGCTGGGCAGCTGTTCAGTATCAGGAACTGGTTGGCACCGTCCTCGGCGTATTTGGCGGCGGGCTGGTGCTTTACGTCATCTATATCGCAGTGGTAAAACTGCCGTCGCAGGAACGTGACCGCATCTTTGCTGCCCTGTTCCTTATCCTTACCTCGATCATCTTCTGGGCGCTGTTTGAACAGGCCGGCTCCAGCCTTAACCTGTTTACCGATCGCCATGTTGACCGTCAGGGTGTCGAAGCATCGATGTTCCAGTCGATCAATGCGATCTACATCGTGCTGCTGGCTCCTGTTTTTGCGGCCATGTGGCAATTGCTGGGCAAGCGCGGGGCGGAACCTTCCACCCCGCTCAAATTCGGCCTGGGCATTGTTCAGGTCGGGCTTGGCTTCCTGGTGCTGGTATGGGGCGCCAATTCGGTTGGCGTGAACGTGCCGACGCCGGTGATCTTCATCTTCCTGATCTACCTGCTGCACACCACCGGTGAATTGTGCCTGTCGCCTGTTGGCCTCAGCGCGATGAACCGTCTGGCGCCATCACACATGGCTTCGCTGATCATGGGCACATGGTTCTTTGCTTCGGCCATGGGCAATTTTGCCGCTGGCCTGATTGCCGCTGCAACCGGCGCTGAAGGCGTTGGCGAAACGGCAGGCAAGGCAACCGTGCTAGGTGTCTATTCCACGGTCGGCTGGACCGCTGTGGGGGTCGGCATTGCGGTCATGGTCATCAGCCCGCTGATCAAGAAGCTGATGCATCTCGATACGCTGGTGGATGATACTGTCGGTGACGATCTGCTGGGGCAAAAAGAAGTTGGCGAGCCGCAGGCTGCCGGCATTCACCCGGCCACTCGCAACACCTGAACCTGAATGGGGAAATACCCGATGCCCTATCGTGCCTGCCTTATCATGGGGGGCGCGGTAGCGCTCGCCGCCTGTTCCACCACTGGTGCCAGCACTGGTAATGGCCGTCCGGCCAGTGGAGCGGCAAAAACCGATGCCGAAGCGCCCTATGCTTCCACATACAAAGCCTATCCCGGCGCCCCCACCGCGCTGGTTGGCGCAACGGTGTTTGACGGCGAAGGCGGCCATACCGAAAATGGCACCGTGCTGTTTGCCGATGGCAAGGTGGTCGCCGTGGGCGGAGCGGATCTGGCCATTCCTGCTGGCTACACACGGGTAGATGGTACCGGCAAATTCGTCACGCCGGGCATCATCGACATTCATAGCCATCTGGGCGATTACCCGACCCCTTCGGTCGATGCCCATTCCGACGGGAACGAGGCAACCAGCCCGACTACGCCGGAAGTCTGGGCGGAACATTCAGTCTGGCCGCAAGACCCCGGCTTCACCCGGGCGCTGGCCAATGGCGGCATCACCGCGCTGCAGATCCTGCCCGGTTCCGCCAATCTGATGGGCGGGCGTTCCGTCACCTTGAAAAATGTGCCCAGCCGCACGGTGCAGGGCATGAAATTTCCCGGTGCGCCTTACGGCATGAAAATGGCCTGCGGTGAAAATCCCAAGCGCGTTTACGGCGGCAAGGGCCGCGCCCCTTCCACCCGGATGGGCAATTTTGCTGTCAACCGCCAGACATGGCTGGATGCCAAGGAATATGCCGCTGGCGACCGCAAGAAACGCGACCTTGGCAAGGAAACGCTGGCCGGTGTGCTGGCAGGCGATATCCTGATTCACAACCATTGCTACCGCGCTGATGAAATGGCGCTGGTGCTCGATATGGCGAAGGAATTCGGCTACAAGGTAAGTGCCTTCCATCACGCGGTGGAAAGCTACAAGATTGGCGATCTGCTGAAGGCGAGTGGCACCTGTTCCGCCATCTGGGCCGATTGGTATGGTTTCAAGATGGAAGCCTATGACGGCATTCCTGAAAATGCCGCCCTGTTGCAGCGCGAAGGGGCCTGCGTTGTCATTCATTCCGATGATGAAAACGACATCCAGCGGCTGAATCAGGAAGCCGCCAAGGCGCAGGCCGATGGCCGCCGCATGGGCATCGACATATCCGATGCGACGGTGATTTCCTGGCTGACCCTGAACCCTGCCAAGGCCATGGGCATCGACGCGATGACCGGCAGCCTGACGCAGGGCAAGATGGCCGATGTGGTCTTGTGGAACGGCAATCCGCTGAGCGTTTATGCGCGCCCGGAAAAAGTGTGGGTGGACGGCGCCTTGCTGTTCGATGCCACTGACGCAAAACGCCGCCCGGTGAGCGATTTCGAGCTGGGCCAGCCCGGTGAAGGAGACGTGAAATGAGCGCTGCACGCACACCCCGCCGCCTGACACTGTTGGGCACATTGGGCAAACTGGGCAAACTGGGCATGGCCTGCGCTTTTGTTGGCGCATTTACCGGCATGAATGCCCATGCGCAGGATTTCGCCATCACCAATGCCACTGTCGCCACAGGTGACGGCAGCGAGCCGATCCGGAACGCCACTGTCGTGGTGCGCGGCGGCAAGGTGGTGGCCGCAGGCGCAGGGGTGACCGTCCCCGCAGATGTCCCCACCAGCGATGGCACTGGCACCTGGGTTACGCCCGGCATCGTTGCATCCATGACCGATCTGGGCCTGTGGGATGTGGGCGCCGTGCAGCAGAGCAATGATACATCTGCGCGCAATTCACCCTTCAGCGCGGCACTGGACGTGGCCCCGGCCATCAACCCATCCTCGCAGCATATATTGATCAGCCGCGCTGGCGGCGTAACGCGGGCCACGGTGTCGGCCAGCCCGTCCGGTTCCATCTTTGCCGGGCAAGGCGCCATTATCGATCTTGGCAATGATGCCGATGCGGTAACGCGCAGCCGTGCCTTCCAGGTGGTGGCATTGGGCGAAGCTGGCGGCAGGCTGGCGGGCGGCAGCCGCATGGCGGCCCACGCCCTGTTCCGCAATGCGCTGCGTGAAGCGCGTGATTATGGCAAGCGGGCGCGTATTTCCGGCTCGCCAGCGCAATCCGCGCCGCGCCAGTCGGGGGATGATATTCCGGTCGATCCGCGCATGCTGGACAATAATGCGGAACGGGGCACGGATACGCTGCTGACCCGCTTTGATGCGGCGGCGCTGGTTCCCGTCGTGAACGGTACGCAGCCGCTTTATGTGCAGGTGGAACGGGCGGCTGACATTCGGGCCGTGCTGGCGCTGAAAACCGAATTTCCGCGCCTCGACCTCGTGCTGGTCGGCGTGACGGAAGGCTGGCTGGTCGCTGATGATATCGCCGCCTCAGACGTCCCGGTCATTGCCGATGCGCTGGACGATCTGCCCGCCAATTTCGAGGAACTGGCCGCCACGCAAAGCAATATCGGCCGCATGGTGCGCGCAGGGGTGAAAGTGGCGCTGAACGCGGCATCCATGCGCCAGCCCCGCTATCTGCCGCAATATGCCGGCAATCTGGTGGCATTGCAGAATGTGCCGCGCGCCAGCGGCCTGAGCTGGGGGCAGGCCATGGCGGCTATCACTTCCATCCCGGCGGAAATTGCCGGCATGGCAGGCAAATTCGGTTCCCTGACGCCGGGCGCCGCGGGCGATGTGGTGGTGTGGGATGGCGACCCGCTGGAAACATCATCAGCGCCGGTCAAAGTGTTCATCGACGGGGTGGAACAGCCGGTGGACAACCACCAGACCCGCCTGCGCGACCGGTACCGCGATCTGGATGAAAGCGACCTGCCGAAGGCGTACGACTGGTAAGCCAGCCGAGACATAAAAGGGGCGGCGCGCAGTACTGCGCTGCCGCCCTTTTTTAGCCCGAATATCAACAGTCAGACGTAATTGGCGATAAAGGCGATGGCCATCGCGGCAGGCACAAACAGGGCCTGCGCCAGAATGGTGCCGGCCAGCCGGCTCAGCGAAATCCAGATGATCGTGCGGCGGAACAGGGGTTCAGCCACCCGGCCTTCCACCACATCATCGGTAATGACCGACAATTGCGGATCGATAAGCGCGAATAGCAGGATCGTTGCCAGCCCGTTGATAACGGCGGAAAGCTGCGATGCCGTCACCCTGAATTCGGGATTGAGATAGCCTGCATAAAGCGATGCGAGAACGCCCACGGTCAGCAATGCCTGGGCGAGGCAGTTAGCCAGCAGCACGCCCCAGCCAACGCCGCGCGGGCTGGCCAGCGCGCGGATCTGGTCGCGGCGCGGCAAAGCGATCGAATCACGCATGGTCCGAAGGCCTGGCGGAGTAAATGTCCGCATTACCAGCCGCGTGGTGGAACGGTGTTCCTGAAAATAACCGATAGCCCGGACGAACAGTCGCTGCGCGGTGGGAACCAGGATTATGCCGACTGCTACTGCGACGGAAGCGGACAGCAGCACCAGTCGGAAATCGCCCAGCAAAGCGGCGCCGCCGCCATCATCCAGCCGGGTTTCGATCCGTTTGGCCAAAAATGGCCCGAGAAATCCGTTGGACGTGCGCGACACCAGCACCAGCACGTTGAACAGGGCAAAGCTCATCGCGATACGCCGCGTGCGCACACCGGCAATGCGCGCGCCATAGGCCAGCGTGCCAATCAGGTTGATACCCGCTGTCAGCAGGCAGATTATCAGCAATTGCGTGTCCATCGGCGGCTATTATGTCGGCCGCGAAGCCAGCGCCAGCGTAATCGCCGCAGCGCCGCTCAGGCAGGCATCAGGCGCGCGCTTCTTCCACCCCGGCGCTGTTATGGCGCAGTGCCTTCAGCACAGTATCGACGATGTTGTCAGCGTTGAGGCCGGCTTCGTCATACTGCCTGTCCGGCGTATCATGGTCCTGGAAAATGTCCGGCAGACGCAGGGTGCGGATTTTCAGACCCGCATCGGTCAGCCCCTTGTCGCTCGCCAGCGTCAATACATGCGCGCCCAGTCCACCAATGGCGCCTTCTTCCACTGTCACGATGACTTCATGTGTGCGCATTAGCCGTTCGATCATTTCATGGTCGAGCGGCTTGGCAAACCGCAGGTCAGCCACGGTGGTCGACAGCCCCTTGGCTTCCAGCTGGTCTGCCGCCTTGAGGCTTTCCGCCAGCCGCGTGCCGAGCGAGAGGAGGGCAATCTTGCTGCCATCGCGCACAATGCGTCCCTTGCCGATTTTTAGCAATTCAGGGGTTTCCGGCAAAGCCACACCAGTGCCATTGCCGCGCGGGTAACGAAACGCGATCGGGCCTGTGTCATGCATGGCGGCGGTATAGGTCATATGCACCAGTTCCGCTTCGTCCGCCGCAGCCATGATCACGAAATTGGGCAGGGTTGCCAGATAGGTAATGTCAAAACTGCCCGCGTGGGTCGCGCCATCAGCGCCGACCAGCCCGGCACGGTCAATCGCAAAGCGAACCGGCAGGTTCTGGATCGCCACATCATGCACCACCTGGTCAAACGCGCGTTGCAGGAAAGTGGAATAGATGGCGCAGAATGGCCGCATCCCCTGCGCGGCAAGGCCAGCAGCAAAAGTCACGCCATGCTGTTCGGCAATGCCGACATCGAAAGCCTTGGTCGGATGCGCCTGCGCAAATTTATCCACCCCGGTGCCTGACGGCATGGCCGCGGTAATCGCGCAGATCAGCGGATCGTCATTGGCCAGTTTCGCCAGCGTTTCGCCAAAAACGTTCTGATAGGCTGGTGGGCCGCCGCCCGGACCCTTGTCCTGCTTGCCGCTCACTACGTCGAACTTGGCCACGCCGTGATATTTGTCGGCGCTTTCCTCGGCCGGAGCATAGCCCTTGCCCTTCTGCGTCACGACATGGATCAGGATCGGGCCCTGGTCTGAATCGCGCACATTTTCCAGCACCGGAATCAGATGATCGAGATTATGTCCATCAATCGGGCCGACGTAATAAAAACCCAGTTCTTCAAACAAGGTCCCGCCGGTCACCATGCCGCGGGTAAACTCTTCTGCTTTTTCCAGCGAAGTGTGCACGCGGCGGGAGAATTTACGGGCGACTTTGGACGCGAGGCTGCGCAGGCCCAGATATTCGCTGCTGGACACCATCCGCGCCAGATAGGCGGACAGCCCGCCCACCGGCGGCGCAATCGACATGTCATTATCGTTCAGGATCACCACCAGCCGGTTGCCCGCCTGCTCGGCGTTGTTCATGGCTTCATAGGCCATGCCCGCGCTCATCGCGCCATCACCGATGACGGCAATCGCCTTGCCCGGCGTGCCTGCCAGCTTGTTGGCCACGGCAAAGCCAAGCCCGGCGGAAATGGAAGTGGAGCTATGCGCCGCGCCGAACGGGTCATATTCGCTTTCGCTGCGCTTGGTAAAACCGGACAGGCCGCCACCCTGACGCAAAGTGCGGATCCGGTCGCGCCTGCCGGTCAGAATCTTGTGCGGATAGGCCTGGTGGCCCACATCCCAGATCAGCCGGTCTTCCGGCGTATTGAATACATAATGGATGGCCGTGGTCAGTTCGACCACGCCGAGGCCGGAACCAAGATGCCCGCCGGTGCTGCCAACCGTGGAAATCATCTCGGCGCGCAGTTCGTCCGCCAGCTGGCGCAATTGCTTCGGCTCAAGCTTGCGCAGATCGGCTGGCGTATCAACGGTGTCGAGCAGGGGAGTGTCGGGTCGTGAAGTCATGAAAGGTGGCTTACACCGCGAAATCGTGCCTGTCGATGAACGACAGCGCATGGGTTTGAACGCAAGCGCCTATCGGCAGGCAGCACATAATCCGCGAATTTCGATGATCGGGCGCTCCGCCTTGAATTCTGCCGTTTCGGCAATGGCGCGCACGCTGCGGGAAATGTCGTCATTATCGACATGGGTGGCCTCGCCGCATTCATCGCACACCAGGAAAATGCAGTCATGCGTGCAGCCGGGGTGGGTGTTGGCGAGATAGGCATTCGCGCTTTCCACCCGCATTGCGAGGTTGTTGCTCACAAACAGGTCGAGAATGCGATAAACGCTATTGGGCGCGACCCGTTTGCCGCGGGTTTTGGATAGATTATCCGCAATATCATAGGCCGACGCGGGCCGTTCGTGGCGGGCCAGTTCCTCGAACACATCTGAACGCATGCCAGTCCATTGTTCCCCTGCTGCCGTAAGCGCAGTGCGCGCGGCATCGATCAGGGTTTCGCCGGCATGCTCGCTATGGTTATGCTGCTGCTGGGGTTTGTTCAGGTGCTGGGCCATGCGCGGCATATAGCGTTGCCCATGGCCGATTGCCAATCAATCGCGCTGGAAACGGGCGCTGTATTTCTGCGGATACATGGTTTTCAACGCCCGCACCTTGGGCATGTCCCACCTGACGATGTAGGAATGGCGCGGATT
This sequence comes from Allopontixanthobacter confluentis, assembly GCF_009827615.1. Lineage (GTDB taxonomy): Bacteria > Pseudomonadota > Alphaproteobacteria > Sphingomonadales > Sphingomonadaceae > Allopontixanthobacter > Allopontixanthobacter confluentis. The sequence continues at coordinate 582,803 of NZ_WTYU01000002.1, read as the reverse complement.
GAGCGCGAGGAAATCCTGATGGTAATCCTCCGCCTTGTAGAATTTCTTGTGCGTTTCCAGCGCGGTAACAATCGGGCGGTTCCATTTGCCGGACTTTTTCATCTGCGCCAGATAGGCAGTCGCCACGGCCCGCTGTTCGCTGCTGACCGGCACCAGCGCGGCCCGGTATTGCGGGCCAACATCCGGACCCTGTCGGTTTTTCAATGTCGGGTCCGCCACGACTGAAAAGAAAATGCGCAGCAATTCATCATAACGCACGATCTTGGGATCATAAGTCACCTGCACCGCTTCGGCGTGCTGGGTCATTCCTGTGCCAATGCGGGCGTAGGTGGCAGTGGCGGCATTGCCGCCGTGATAGCCTGATACGGCGCTGGTCACGCCTTTGACGTGGCTGAACACGCCTTCCACGCCCCAGAAACAGCCGCCGGCAAAAATTGCGGTTTTGAGCCCGCCCGATTCGCGGGCAACACGGGCAGCCGCAGGGGCCGCAACCGCTGTTTCAGCCGCCATGGCCACCGGTTGACAGGCGGACAGGGCGAGACCCAGTGCCGCAACCACGGGAAGCGACCTGATCAACGGTCGATCACGCTAATGACCGCAGCATGCGCTTCCGGCACAATCTGCTGCCACATATCGGGGCCGATTTGCGACGCCACTATGACCGCGCCGAGCGCGAAGCCGATGGCGAAATTGCGATAGAGATCAGGTTTGAACAGGCCCATGGGCTTTCTTTTCTTCTTATGTGTTTCATCAAATTCGCCCCCGTTATGCACGGGCCTCACTTACACTACGCTGAATTGGGGCAAAAAGACGCAGCAGCCACGCCCAGACGCACCGCTACGGCGATGAAATGACGTTCTTACGCAGGTTTGCCGGCATGATCCGGCGAACCGTCCCTAGTGGCGGAAGTGGCGCATCCCGGTAAATACCATCGCAAGGCCTGCCTCATCGGCAGCCTGGATGACTTCATTGTCGCGCATGGAACCGCCCGGCTGGATGATGGCAGTCGCGCCTGCTTCGGCAGCTGACAGAAGCCCGTCGGCAAAGGGGAAGAAGGCATCGGATGCGACGGCACTGCCAACGGTGCGCGCTTGCGCCCAGCCATAGGTTTCCGCCGCTTCGGCCGCTTTCATGGCGGCAATGCGCGAACTGTCGCGCCGGTTCATCTGGCCTGCGCCAATGCCTGCGGTTGCCCCGTCCCTGGCATAGACAATGGCATTGCTTTTCACATGGCGGGCAATGGTCCAGGCAAACAGACAGTCTTTCAGCTCCTGCTCTGTCGGAGCGCGTTTGGTGACCACTTTCAAGTCTGCTTGCGAAATGGTCCCATTGTCGCGGCTTTGCACCAGCAGTCCGCCGGTAATCGGCTTCACCATCAGGCCGGGCCGGCGCGGATCAGGCAAATCGCCGGTAATCAGCAGGCGCAGGTTCTTCTTTTTGGCAAAGGCTGCGCGCGCGGCTTCATCAGCCGCGGGGGCCACCACCACTTCGGTGAAGATCTGGCAGATGGCTTCAGCTGTCGGGCCATCCAGCGGGACATTGACTGCCACAATCCCGCCAAAGGCCGATACGCTGTCGCATTGCAGCGCGGCTTCCCATGCTGCCAGCAGGGTAGAGGCCTGCGCCACGCCGCAAGGGTTGGCGTGTTTGACAATCACCACGGCCGGATCGCCGCCGGCAAATTCGCCGCACAGTTCCAGCGCGGCATCGGCATCATTGTAATTGTTGTAGCTCAGTTCCTTGCCCTGCACTTGCTGGGCCTGCGCTATGCCCTTGGCGTGCGGCCCGACGGGCAGGTACAGCGCAGCCTGCTGATGCGGGTTTTCGCCATAGCGCAATTCAGCAGACTTGCGGCCATTGAGGCACAACAGGTCCGGCAGCAGCTGACCCTGATCGGCAAAGGCGAACCACTGGCTGATCATGGAATCGTAAGCCGCGGTGGCGGAAAACGCCTTGGCCGCCATTGCCTTGCGGAATTCCAGCGTGGTCGCGCCGCCTGCCGTTTCCAGTTCCGCTGCAAGCGCAGCATAATCGGCAGGATCAGTCACGATGGTGACAAACTGATGATTTTTCGCCGCAGAACGCACCATCGAAGGGCCGCCAATGTCGATATTCTCGATGATTTCATCGCGGCTGGCGCCCTTGGCGACGGTCGCTTCAAACGGGTAGAGGTTGACCACCACCAGATCGATAGCGCCGATTGCATGGGCTTCCATGGCGGCGGCATGTTCAGGATTGTCACGCACGGCCAGCAATCCGCCATGCACCATGGGGTGCAGCGTCTTGACCCGGCCATCCATCATTTCGGGAAATCCGGTCAGGTCGGACACGTCCTTCACCATGAGGCCCGCATCACGCAGTGCTTTCGCGGTGCCGCCGGTGGAAACCAGTTCTACCCCGCGCGCCGCCAGCGCCTGCCCCAGTTCCACCAATCCGCTTTTGTCGGACACTGACAGCAGTGCCCGTTCGATTGTCACCATGCTCACGTGCAAATTATCCCATTTTCTTGAGCAGCCAGGAGAAATTCCCTCCGCTGCGCGATGTCAGGCCCTGCAATACCAGTTGCTGTATGGGTTGCGGCCTGCCCTGACCATCAACCCACAGGCTTTCTTCAATGGCCAGATCGCCCCCGCTGGACGTTTCTGCAAGCCTGAATTGCCAATATGTACCGTCCGGCAGTGCCAGACCGGCGCCCTTGCCATCGTCCGACAGGCCAATTTCGATTCCCGGCCCGATGTGAAAGCGGATCGCAAAATCAATCTTGCCGCGCTTGCCCTTGCCTGCTGGCACAAGCAAATCCTCGCCGCGCAATTCGCTGCCATCATCGCGCAGGATCAGGATGCGGCGGTGAACCAGACCGAACCTGCTGGCATAGCCATCATGGCTGGCTTCCACGCGGGCTGCCTTGCCAGTGTTCACTTCGATGGTGCGGCGGTCGATCTCCACTTCCTCGACGCCCTTGCCCAGCTTGCCATTGATCATGACTGCGGTTGAATTGGCATTATCCAGCGCCAGCGTGGAATGGGCCGCAGTGGCGCGCAGGCCCTGTTCGATTCGCACTGGCACTTGCCCGCCAGCAAAGGACGCGCCGCCGCAATTCACGATAATCCGCCGCCCGTTGCACGACATTTCAAACGCCAGGGTGGATGCGCAGCCTGCACGGGCGTGTTTGGCGCGCGGCGGCGGTGCAGCATCGAATTGCACGATGGTCCTGCCGCCGGTCATGCGCTGATACCCCCATTGGCGGATATCTTTCAGCGGGCGAGTGCGGACGCCGCTGGCTTCTGCCAATGCGGCCACACGTTCCGCGCGGATTGCGCCGGCACCCTGCCAGCTGCCCACCCCGCCATCACCATGCATCAGCGCCAGCAGCGGCGGTACCAGCAGCGCAGTCATCGTTTCGATCGCAGCGGGCGGATCGCGGTCAGCCGCGCGGTAACAGGCTGTCAGCTTCACCAGCAAGGCAATCGCATCCATCTGCGCGACCGGGCTGCGTGACAGCACTCCCCCATCATCAGCCACCAATTCGCCCAGCGCGCGCACCAGCCCCGCTTCGCCAAACAGGCGGCGCGGCTTGCCATCGGGCAACAGCAATCCGGCGGCGATAATGGCGCACCACCCTGCCACTTCGCCCAGCCGGTCATCCGCGCGGGTAACATTGCGGTCCAGCCAGCGGGCGGTGTGGGAAAACGCCTGCAGCGCCTCTGTCCGCAGCCGGTCATCGCCCGACAGGATCAGCGGTGCATAGACCAGCCAGTTAAGCAGCCGGTTGCCAACATGTTCGACATTCCACGCAGGCCCCTTGCCAATCCCCCTGGCCTTGGGCCCGTTAAGATCGAGCCAGGCTGCAAGCACCCGTTCCGCTGTGGCGGTGCATTGTTCGCGCGGCGCGCAGGCCGCCAGATCGCCCAGCCATGAAAAGCCGTGCACCACCCGTTCAAACGGCGGCGTCAGCCGCGCCGTGGGGGACAAATCCATCTGCGCGATGGGCGCTTTCACCCCGTGGACCAGAAAATGTCCGGCGCGCAGCGCCACGCCTGCGGCGCGTTCAGCCTGCAAGGGGCACTCCACCGTCGCCAGCAGCCGCGCCCGCGAGGGCTTGCGGAATGGCGAAGTCAGTGTGGAGGATGAAACGCCAAGCCGATAGGCAAGGCGGATGAACCGTTCCCCCGCGCCGACAGATGGCGCAGAAAAATCACTCAGCGCCAGGGCGCGGCCGGGCTGCAGCACTTCACTGGGCCCGCCATGCGTAGCGGCATCATGCGTGGCCGCAGCATCTGTCACCAGCGCGGTATCATCCTTCGTATCGAGCGGCATGGCCATGGCACGTATCGCCTTCAAATTCGGATCGCCCGGGGGACTATCGATGGTGCGGGCAGGTTTGCCAGCGGGTTGGGCAGCAGGGGTTCCCGCAGCGACGACACGGCTTCCTGTCGTCGCGCCGGCCATCATCCCTGCCCCTTGAGCGCCGCGATATTGGCAGCGTAGCAATCCGGCCCGCCCTTGAACGTGGCAGACCCTGCCACCAGCACATCTGCGCCGGCATCAACACACAGCCGCGCCGTTTCAGGATTAACGCCGCCATCCACTTCCAGCCGGATGTCGCGGCCCGTCTTGTCGATCATCTTGCGCACCGCTTCGATCTTGCGCAGCTGGCTGTGAATGAAGCTTTGCCCGCCGAAACCGGGGTTCACACTCATCACCAGCACCAGATCGATATCGTCGATCAGATAATCCAGCATCTTGGCAGGTGTTGCAGGGTTGAGCGAGATACCCGCCTGTTTGCCCAATGCCTTGATCGCCTGCACCGTGCGGTGCGTATGCGGCCCGGCTTCGGGGTGGACAGTGATGATATCCGCCCCGGCGTTGGCGAATGCCTCCAGATAGGCATCGACCGGGCTGATCATCAGATGGACATCGAAAATCTTGGCCGTGTGGGGGCGCAGCGCCTTGACCACATCAGGGCCGATGGTGATGTTGGGCACATAATGGCCATCCATCACGTCAACATGGATCCAGTCAGCGCCAGCGGCGTCAATCGCGCGCACTTCTTCGCCCAGCCGGGAAAAGTCGGCAGACAGGATGGAAGGCGAAATAAGCGGTATTGCCATGCTCGGGCGCTTTACGTGGGAGGCAAGCGGAACGCTTGCGGGTAGTGATTGCGGGCTGCCAACGGGTTAGATGCCAGATGTAGTAGCGGCAAGCGCCAAGGATGCGCTTTTCCACACTGGCCCCGCCTGTCTGCCGGGTTTTTTGCAAGTTTGCCCTCTCCAGAAGCGTTCCCCTGCGCGCATCCTTCGTGGATTCATGGCCTGCTGGTTTCCGGACCCTGCGGAAGCCTGAACATTGGCATTGTGTGCAATTCAGCGGTAATTCATGGCCGTGCACGCAAATGGGCGCCATATTCAGCGAACATCCCGCCTGCCGAAGGGTTGGCGAATCGGATGTTCTGAAGCTGCGCCCGTGCAGCCAGATTTGGAAACTTACAGATTATGATGACCACGACCCATCTTCGTTCTGCGGCCGTTGCCCTGGTGGCCGGCACAATGTTGCTGGCTGCCCCCGCACAGGTGCACGCACAGCCGCAATACCGGCAGACGATCTCCAACAACCTTGCAAAATGTTCTTCCAGTGCCGGTCCGGCCGTGAAAGTCACGGTCAGCGGCATCAAGGCATCGACCGGCAGGATTCGCATCCAGAGTTACAAGGGCACCAAGGCGGACTGGCTTGAAAAAGGGCGTTGGCTCAACCGGATCGAAGCGCCTGCGCGCGCAGGGTCGATGACATTCTGCCTGCCAGTGCCTGGCCCCGGCGAATATGGCATTGCCGTGCGCCACGATCTGAATGGCAATGGCGATACGGACCTGAGGGAAGATGGCGGCGCCATGTCGAACAACCCCAGCATCAACATTTTCAATCTGGGCAAGCCCCACTTCAAGAAGACAGCCTTTACGGTGGGCAGCGGCGTCACCTCCATCACCCTGTCGATGAAATATTTCTGACCGTCACGCACGGTTACGCCACACATTGAACAAGACGCCCGGTGCTGCCAGCAGCGGGTGTTTTTCGCGCCACGGGGTTATTTCTACAGGAACGCCGGTGTGGCGTTCGATTTTCCACGCAGCATAGCGGGCGGCCCCGTCAAATGTGGTGGTGGCCCGGACCAGACGCAGCAGGTTAAGTGGTTTGCCCAGCCGCCGGCGCACATTCCACCAGCGTAAGATCTGCTGGCGTTTTTGCGGCGCAAGCTGCGGCGTGATGGACGCGCCATCAGCGGTAAAAGGGATGCCCTGTGCCGCCAGTGCCAGCGGTAACAGCCCGTCAAAATGGGCCGCATTCATATCCAGAATGGAATTTTCGCGCCCCGGCTTTTCCACCCGGAATTCTGCCTGATAAGTCGCCTGAAACAGGGCGCGCCAATAGTCACGCTCCGTCCCGCATGGCGGGCCAAGTGCAATACTGAGCCGGGCTGCGGTTTCAGCCGCCGCCGCAATCGCACGGGCCACAGTGTCGCGGGTTTCCCCGTCAGCCAGCCACACCAATGCGCTTGGCTGGACAAAACGCGCCCAGATTGTGGCATCTCGCCGCTGGCCGCACGCTGCGGCAGCGAAGGTGGACAGAGCCATGGTGGCAGCCTTGGCGCGCAGGGTTTGCCCGGCATAGTCCCATTCATGATAGCTGACCCGTGGCCATATCCGGCTGCGTTCTGCCCCCGGCATCAGCAGATAGAAATCGAGCACGCCTTCCAATTCGCCGGTTCGCAGGTTCGATCCGTAAAACAGCGCTGCCACAGCGCCTGTATCGCGTGCCAGCGTCGCGGCAAAGTCGCGCACGGCCTGATGGACCGGCGCATCCAGCCCGGCGGCAATGCGCTGGTGCAAACCGCTGCCCGCATCACGCGGCGTCACGGGACCACGAAGCACAATTCAGGGCCATTGGACACGGTGTAACGGCCTGCCGGAAAAGCCTCCCCATCCAGAATGAATTCGTCAGCCAGCGCCAGATCATACCGGTCCGTACGCACGAAATGCACCCCGGCACGCAGCACCCATTGGGGCACCTTGCCAGCAACAATGGCAGGGATCATCGCCAGCAGCCGCCTGCGCGGACGGTCTACCACCGTCAGTTTCAGGCCGGTGCGATAGGGGCCAAACGGCTTCATGCCCACGGGCAGGTTTTCCAGCGTGGATGAGATGAGAAACCAGCGTTTGTCCGGATCGCCAATGCCGCTGTGGGCCAGCGGGTTGCCTTCAGCGCCGATATGCAATTGCATCCCGACCCCGCTGCGCCAGCGGTTCCGATCCGTGCCGAACAGGGATTGCACAACGCCCCACGCGGTGGTCGCGCCCACGGCCAGACTGTTGAATGCCCCCATTCTGTGCGCGTCCTGCCCCACGCGGATGCCGGTGGTAAATGCGCCTGCGCCAAGAATGAACCCCAGCATGGCGGGCGGCTTGGTACTGCCTGCCCCGCTGGGCGGGCTGGTTTCTGCTCCGGCGATTTTCAGGGCGCGGCGGCGCACTCTGTTGCCCCGTTCAAACGCGGCAATGGCATCGGCCAGTGACCAGTCTGCCGGCGCGCCAAGGTCCACATTCAGTGCATTGGTCTTGCCCTTGGGCAACACCGCCAGTGCCGGCCAGTCATCCCCCCAGATGGGCAGGCCGCTGGTCAAGACATCACGCACGGTGCCATCACCGCCGTTGATGACCAGCAATTCTACCCCGCGCTGCGCGAAACCGGCCAGCAATCCAGCCAGATCCGCCGTGCCGGAAGGATGGGCCACCAGAATATTGGGCCGGTCGGTCGAATCATGGTCCAGCCCCTGATTGCGATGGCTGTGCCGGTTATAGATGACCCCGACCAAAGGCTGTTTCGGGCCCGGTTTTGCGGCGGTGGCGGGGGTAGGAGTGGAGTTTTGGCCAGTCATTTCACCAGCGCCTTAGCCGCCATTGCGCTCTTCATCCATAGGGGGGCATAAATTGGCTGGGACTCAGCCGGTTTAATTATGTAGCATCGGCCCATGCACCAGACGGACCTGCTTTCATCCGCCAATGCGCTGGCTGACCGGATCATCAGCCTGCGCCGCGCCATTCATGCCGAACCGGAACTGGGGCTGCATACCCCCAAAACCCGTGACAAGGTGCGCGCGGCCTTGGCCAATCTGCCGCTGGAATGGCGCAGCGGCCCGTCCACCACGGGCGAAGTGGCCATATTGAAAGGCACGAAACACAGCGCCGCACCGGGCAGGCGCGTAGTGTTGCGCGGCGATATGGACGCATTGCCCATGCCGGAAAATACCGGCCTTGAATTTGCTTCCACCACCCAAGGGGCGATGCACGCCTGCGGCCATGATACGCACACCGCCATGCTGGCAGGCGCTGCCCAAATGCTGTGCGCGCGGCAGGCCGACATTGCTGGCGAAGTCATGTTCATGTTTCAGCCTGGCGAAGAAGGATACCACGGCGCCCGTTTCATGCTGGATGATGGCCTGCTGGGCGGCACGCCGGATGATCCGCTGCCTGACGCCGCCTTTGCGCTGCACATCATGCCCAATGCGCCGCACGGAATTATCGCTGGCAAAGCCGGCCCGCTGATGGCCGCTGCCGACCAGTTCGAAATTACCGTTACCGGCGAAGGCGGCCATGCCTCCATGCCGCATGATACGCGTGATCCGGTGCCCGCCGCCTGTGCCATTGTGACCGCATTGCAGGCCATGGTTACCCGCCGGTTCAACGCGGCGGATGCGGTGGTGGTCACTGTCACCCGGATGGATGCGGGAACGGCGCATAATATCATTGCCGACCATGCCACCCTGCGCGGCACCATGCGCACATTGTCGCCCGCGCACCGGGCCCGCGTGCATAGTCTGCTGGATGAAGTGGCCCGGAACATTGCGGCTGCGCATGGGGTGGCCGCCACGGTCCTTGTCACGCCCGGTTTCCCGGTCACCATCTGCGATGAACGCGCGGTGGCGCTGGGCCGCACGGTGACGCAGCAATTGCTGGGGCCAGAGGGCTGGAAAGACCTGCCCGCGCCGATCATGGGCGCGGAAGATTTCGCCTATGTGCTGGAAAAAGTGCCCGGCGCAATGTTCTTTCTGGGCGTTGCGCCCAGCGGCGCGGACTGGACCACGTGCTGCGGCATCCATTCATCGCGCATGATGGTGGATGAAGCTGCCCTGCCGCGCGGCACGGCCATTCTGGCAGGCTGCGCCATCCAGTTCCTCGAACAGGGGTTCACCTGACGCGGCACGTTGCAACATGACAGGAACGGCAAGTGTCAAAAGGCACCCGGATACAAGCGGAGAGATGATGAACGATACGCCCACGAGAAATCGGCCCACCAGCGATCAGCATTGCTACACCTTCAGCGAAGGGTTGGCGCGCAGTGCGGCAGAAAACCCGCAGCAAATCGCCCTGCGTTTCGGTGAGCGGACGACCACATTTGCCGAATATGACCGGCATGCCACCCAGATTGCCAATGGCCTTGCCGCCATGGGCCTGAAGAAAGGTGACCGCATTGCCTATCTGGGCAAGAACAGCGATATTTGCGTCGAATTATGCGTTGGCGCATCGCGTGCAGGCGTGGTGTTCGTGCCGATCATTTGGCGCCTTGCCCCTGCCGAGGTGGATTTCATCCTCAAGGATTGTGGCGCGAAAATCCTGTTCGTGGAAGATGCCTTCCGGAATGTCCCGTGGGACGGTGACACGGTGCATATGGAAAATGAATTTGCTGCCTGGCGTGACCGGCAGAGCGATGCGCCAGTCGCCAGCCAACCGGTGGCAGACGAAGCGTTTTTGCAGCTTTACACATCCGGCACCACGGGCAAGCCCAAGGGCGTGGTCCTGAGCAACCGCAACGGCACCTGCCTGCGCCCGCGCCTGGAAGCTGAAAACATCTACTGGTATTGTGCAGCGCCGGGCGACACGATGATTTTCGCCATGCCATACGGCCATATTGCCGGGGTCGGCACGGCCATCAGCGGCGCATTGGGCGGGCAGGAAATCATCATTCACGCCGAATTCGATCCTGCCCTGCTGATCAGCGATGTGCAGAAATATGCGGTCAAATGGCTGTTTCTGGTGCCTGCTGCGCTGGGCATCATGCTGGCCCATCCCGATGCGGAAAATGCGGATTTTTCGTCAGTCAAAGGGCTGACCTACGGTGCCAGCCCCATCCCGCTCGACCTGCTGAAGGAAGGCGTGGACCGGTTGCGGTGCGATTTTGCCCAGCTTTACGGGCTGACCGAAACTTATGGCACAGTCATTTCCCTGTCGCCGGAAGACCACTTGCCCGGCCGCGAACATGTGATGCGGTCCGCCGGAAAGCCCTTGCCCGGCGTTGAATTGCGCATTCTGGATGAAAATCTCAACCCTCTTCCCCCCGGCATTATCGGCGAAGTCGCCATCCGGTCGGAATGTGTGATGATCGAATATTGGAACCGGCCTGAAGAAACCGCCAAGGCGCTGATTGGCGATGGCTGGTTCCGCACTGGCGATGCCGGCATCGTGGACGAAGAAGGCTATCTCTACATCCAGGACCGGATCAAGGACATGATCATCAGCGGCGGCGAAAACGTCTATCCTGCCGAAGTGGAAAGCGCGCTGTATGGCCACCCCGACATCGCCGACATTGCGGTAATCGGCGTGCCAGACCCCAAATGGGGCGAAGCGGTAAAAGCGGTGGTGGTGTGCAAGGACGGCTGCCAGCCTGACGAAGCGTCGATCATTGCCTATGCAAGGCAGCAGATCGCGGGCTTCAAATGCCCCAAAACAGTCGATTTCATCAGCGCCCTGCCGCGCAATCCATCCGGCAAGATCCTGCGCCGCGAATTGCGCGCACCATATTGGGAAGGGCTGGACCGGCAGGTGAACTGACGCTGCGGCGGGCAGGCCGCATCCCTGACTGGCAGAAGCGCGTATGGTTGCAGCCAGTCAGGCATTGCGTCAAAACCAGAAGCGGACCCCAAGCACGAAATTCGTGGCGCTGCGATCTTCGCCTGCCAGCCGGGCAAAATCAGCACTACCGCCGAATTTCCGTTCATGCGCGATACCGATATAGGGCGCAAATTCGCGGGCAAATTCATAGCGCAGGCGCACACCCGCTTCCACGCTATCAAGGCCTGTACCAATGCCAAGTTCCGCCACATCCTGCGCAGCCAGATTTATCTCCAGACGTGGCTGGAGGATCAGGCGCTGGGTGATTTTCTGGTCAAGTTCAGCCTCGACCCTGGCTGTAATGTCACCCCGGTCGGACAGGAATGCAGCAGCGTCAATCTCGAACAGATAGGGCGCAAGGCCCTGAGCCCCGATCACGGCGTATGTGCGGTTTTGCGGCGCAACATCCTGGCGGACGCCCACTTGCAGATCGAAATATGGTCCGATGGCGTGACTGTATAGCGCCTGAAATTCGGCCTCTTCGATCGCTTCGCCGAAACTGCCCTCGCCTTCGGATTTGAACCAGATCTTGTCCAGATCACCGCCGTAATATGCCTGGACATCCCACAGATACCCATCGCGCCCGTCACCCATCCGATATTCTGCGCGGTCGGCCTGGAACCAGAAGGTTTGCATCCCCCCGTTTTCCTGCGCCAGTGCGTCCCTGCTGGCCTGCATTGCTGCAGCGCCCCAGATGGCATCAGCGGCACGGGCGGGGCCGGACCCGGCAGCGGCAGGGGGCGCGGCTTTGATTGCTGGCATCCCCATCGAACCGTGGCCCATCGAACCGTGGCCCATCGAACCGTGGCCCATCGAACCGTGGCCCATCGAACCGTGGCCCATCGAACCATGGTCCATCGCACCATGGTCCATCGCACCGTGCCCCATTGCCGAATGGTCCATGGCAGATTGGTTCATTGCCGAATGATCCATAGTCGAATGGTCCATCCCAGCATGGTCAACAGGCTTGGTGGCAGGCTGGCACTGGTCCTTTTCAGGTATATGCCCCATCGCACGATGGCGCTCGGCTTCCTCCTCACAAGCGCGCACCTTCTCGGCCTCGGCCTCGGCCTCAGCCTCAGACTTTGCCTGTGCCTGTGCCTGCATCATCGCCTGATGATCGTGAGCCTGCGCGACGGCGGGCGCGGGCGCGAAGATGGAAATTGCGCAGATGCCAGCGCCGACTCGCCACATTTTCATCACGCCGCACCTCCCTGCGGAGCCACGGTGACGATCTGGAACATGCCGGAATGCATATGGTAGAGCAAATGGCAGTGGAATGCCCAATCGCCTTCCTCATTCGCAGTGAGATCGAATGTCGCGCTGCCGCCCGGCTGCACGATGAGCACATTCTTGCGTGGCTGGAAGCCGACAGGGGCCCCGTTTACCAGCTCGAAAAAAAGGCCGTGCAGGTGGATCGGGTGCGCCATCATGGTATCGTTGACCAACTTCACCCGGACCCGTTCATTATAAGCGAAGCGAATGGGATCTTCGCTGACGGCTGTGAATTTCTTCCCGTCAAACGACCACATATACCGTTCCATGTTGCCGGTCAGGTGGATTTCCATCTCGCGTGACGGGGGACGCGCATCGTCATTGGCCGCCAGCGCCACCAGATCCTTGTATGTCAGCACGCGGTGGCCGACATCGTCCAGCCCGATCCCCGGATCGCCCATCCGGTCGATCGGGTTCATTGCGACCATATCGATGCCGGGGCCGATTTTCACGTCAGGCGGAAGTAGCGACGTATCGCGCATATTCATGCCGGCCCCCATAGTGGTACCCATACCAGCATCCATCGTGCCATGATCCATCGTGGCATGATCCATCTTGCCATGGTCCATCTTGCCATGGTCCATCTCGGCCTGGCCCATATTACCATGGTCCATCCCGCTCATGCCCATATCTGCCATCGTCAGCAGGGGCGGGTCGCGCAAGGCGGGAACTGGCGCGCGCGCACCCGGACGGCTGGCAAGCGTGGCAATTGCCATGCCGGAACGGTCCATGGCTTCCGCCACAATCGTCATTGCCTCGCCCACTGGCTCCACAATAATATCGTAAATTTCTGCCGTACCGATCTGAAATTCATGCACGGCAACAGGCCGCACGGGCAATCCATCGGCGGCCACCACATGCATTGTCGCACCGGGAATGCGCAGGTTGAAAAAGCTCATTGCGCTGCCGTTGATAATTCTCAGCCGGATGCGCTCGCCCTTGGCAAACAGAAACTCCGGCGCTTCTTGCGGTCCAAATCCGTTGGCAAGATAGGTGTAGGTCGATCCCGTCACGTCGAGAATGTCGGTCGCCATCATCCGCATTTTCGCCCACATGCGCCGCTCATTGCCATCCATCGGATAATCATCAGTGGCGGTCGCCTGCTGGTAATTGAAGTAGCCTTCGCCGTGCTTCAGTTTCGTCATGATCGTGTGCGGATGGAGCGGCGTAAACTCGCTCAGCAACAGCACATATTCCCGGTCCGCCTCAATCGGATCAGGCCCGGCAGGGTCGATGATGAGCGGCCCGTAATGGCCGGACTGCTCCTGCATTCCCGAATGCGAATGCCACCAATATGTGCCCGCCTGCCGGATCGGCGGCAAATCGTAAACAAAGGTTTCGCCCGGCTTGATGCCGGGAAAGCTGACCCCGGGCACACCGTCAAACTGAAACGGCACCAGCAGGCCGTGCCAGTGAATTGAACTGTCCTCGTCCAGCATGTTGGTCACATTCAGTTTGACCGGCTCGCCTTCCTTCAGACGAATGAGCGGCCCGGGCACGCTGCCATTGACAGCAACGCCATGGCCGCGGCGCCCCTGGATCATGCGCTGCCCCGCGGCGATGGTGAGGTTTATCTCCCGCCCCGACACCTCGTCAAAACCCTGACGAAGCATGCCCGCATGCCGGATGTCGCCGCCGCGCGCCCACGCCGGGGCCGCGAGTGCGCTTGCGCCCACCAGGCCAGTGCCAATCATCTGACGGCGGGATAATTTTAATCCGGGCATATGTCTTGCGGCTCCTCAGACCTTGTACCTATATACCCCCCATAGGTATTACAAGAAATTGAAGCTGTGTTTTTTTCAGGATTGGAATTCGAATTGCCAGCAACGCAGGATCGGAAAATCACCAACCGTCTGCGCCGCATCGAAGGGCAGGTGCGCGGTGTAGCGCAGATGGTGGAGGATGATCGCTACTGCATCGAAATCCTCGATCAGATCCAGGCTGTCAAAGCGGCGCTGGGCCGTGCGGAAAGCGAAATTCTGAAGCGCCATGCGCAATGCTGCGTGGCCGAGGCAATCAGCAGCGGCGATGCCGAGGAGCAGAAAACCAAGTTCAACGAATTGATCGACCTGTTTGAAAAAGCGAAGCGGTAGGAAAACATGACAATGGCCAACAGCAAGACAGCGACAGTGTACCGAATGGTCATGCCCGGCCATGTGTGCCCCTATGGCCTGAAGATGCTGGATCTGCTGGAACGGCAGGGCTTTTCGGTTGATGACCGCCATCTGGCCACGCGCGAGGAGACTGAGGCTTTCAAGCAAAAGCACGATGTCAAAACCACGCCGCAGACGTTCATTAATGGGCAGCGGATTGGCGGATATGATGATCTGCGCGAATATTTCGGCAAATCCGTGCAGAAAGATGGTGATACTAGCTACCAGCCGGTCATCGCGATTTTCGGGATCGCCCTGCTGCTGGGCCTGGCCATCAGCTGGTATGTGTTCGAGACCATATTCACCGTGCAGGCGCTGGAATGGTTCGTGAGTTTCTCCATGGTCTTGCTGGCATTGCAGAAGCTGCAGGATGTTCGCAGTTTCTCGACGATGTTTCTCAATTATGATCTGCTGGCGGCGCGCTGGGTGCCATACGGCTTCGTTTACCCCTTCGCCGAAGGCTTGGCAGGTGTGCTGATGGCCGCACACGCCTTGCCGGCCATATCCGTTCCACTATCGCTGTTTATCGGCACCATCGGCGCAGTCAGCGTGTTCAAGGCGGTCTATATCGACAAGCGAGAGCTGAAATGCGCCTGTGTCGGCGGAAGCTCCAATGTTCCGCTCGGCTTTGTGTCCCTGACAGAGAACCTCATCATGATCGGCATGGGGCTGTGGATGGGCGCAAAGGCGCTGGGCTGGATGGCAATGTAAACGCTGATCGAAGGAAGAAGACTGATGCAACAATGAACCTTTCAACACATCAGCGGACTTTAGTCGTCGCAGGCGCGCTACTCTTTTTGATTGGCTTGTTGCAAGGAGCGGTCGTTCAGAGCTTTCTAAACCCGCGTATGGCTCTCTCGGCCCACCAAACTGCTGTTCAAAGTGGCATGGCAATGATGATTGTCGGGGCCCTTTGGGCATCCGCCGATCTTCGTTCGACCTATTCCAGCTTAGCGCGATGGACAATTGTCATAGGCATGTTTGGCCTTTGGGCTGGCTTGACTGCATCAGCAGCGACTGGCGCGAGTAACAACCTGCCCATTGCTGGCGCTGGATATAGTGCCGCACAGGTGACGGAGGCCTTGGTTTCAATTGCGGTGCTCGGAGGCAGCGTCTTGATGACGATTGGTTGGTCGATATTCGTGATCGGGCTGATTCGCGCGAAGCGCTGAGTAAAGACTGTTTTCGGGTCCGCCCCTCGAAAGGGGGCAATGTCCGCGATTAAGGGTCGAGAGCGGACCAAGTGTGGCGAGCTCGGCGTGCGCCCTACCTGGCGACGCGGAATTCGCGAATGTTCCACCCATTTCACCGCAAACACACCGGAGTGCAAAATCGGTCGGTCAGGCAAAAATGGCAGAAAAGCTGGTGCACCCGACAGGATTCGAACCTGTGACCTCTGCCTTCGGAGGGCAGCGCTCTATCCAGCTGAGCTACGGATGCGTTCAGGAGGGGCCGCTTAGCAAAGGGCTTCGCTGCTTGGAAGCGTAATGTGGCATTGGGGCCGATCTAACTTTTTACCGGGGGCTTGTTCCTCATTAGCAATTTGGCAAGTGACGGCTGCTAGGGCTGCGGCACTATGAACGCTTATTCTTCAGATTTTCATGTGGCAGGCATTCAGCCAGCTTTTGATGCGGCGATTTCGGACGGCGTGCAAAATGCATTCGGCCAGCAATGGGCAGCGCTGGAGGAAGCGGGAATGGCGGTAGCCGTGATGGCCGGCGTGGAGGCGCACGCCGCGGCTGACACTTCTGTTTTGCGCGCATTTCCGTCGTTGATTGAAAAAACTGGTGGCTGGAAAATGGAACTGGCGCGCAACGGGGTCGCGGACCTGAGCGCATTTATGCAGCCCGGACTTGCTGCCTTGCTGGCAGTAAACGCACGCGGGCAGGATGCGCAGCCAGCGGCACGGGCATTGTGGCAGGAATTCAGCAAGGCGCGCGATGCGCTGCTTGGCCTGGTCCCTACCGCAGATCAGCCCTAGTCATTTCGGACAGCCCATCGGGCGTGATCTTGCCGGGGGCGAAAAGCCCGATTCGGCAACTTGACGAAGTTCCCTCTATGTTCCAAATGTGGGCATGGCCGAAACTTCGCTTACATCTCCCTTCGCCGCGCAGCTGAAAAGCGCCCCCGACCAACTAGTTTTGTATGGCGCGCAAGCGGTTTCGCGCGGTATTTGCCGCCTGTTTGCCCGCAATGACATCTGGTGCCTGGGCGAGATGGCGCTGCGCAATGGCCGCCGCGCCGATTTGATGGGGATCGACCCCAAGGGGCGAATCGTCATTGTGGAAATCAAAGTCAGCCGCGCTGATCTTTTGGGCGACGAGAAATGGCCCGATTACCTCGATTTTTGCGATCGGTTCTATTGGGGTCTTCCGCCTGAACTGGACCGCAGCCCGCTGGAAAATGACGATTACCGGCCCGATTTCTGCGGCGTGATCGTGGCGGACAGTTATGATGCTGAAATTGTTCGCCCTGCCCCGACCCATCCGCTGGCAGCGGCCCGCCGAAAGGTTGAAGTTGAACGGCTGGCACGCGCCGCCCTGCGCCGCCAGTTGACCGGTCTGGACCCTGATTGTGCACCGTGGCGTGGCGGCGACTAGGCACGCACAAAAGTTGCAGCTGTGATTCGGCCAATAATTGGGAGAATGATTCGGCCGATAATGGGGCTGTTTCATCACGCCCCCATGCGCCATAATGCAACAATGGGTTCTGCCATCATCCTTTCGGCAATCGCGATGACCGTCATAGTGGCGGTGCGCTATATGCTCACCAGCGGTATTTTCGCATGGGCGACAGCGCGGCTGCGTCCGGGCCATTACGCCGGGCTAGATGCGCAAATCCGCACCGAAATTACCTGGTCACTCCTGTCCGCCGCCATTTACGGCATTCCTGCCGGAATTGTCGCGTGGGGATGGGACAGCCTTGGCTGGACAAAGATTTATACAGACTGGTCGCAATATCCGTTGTGGTATTTGCCGCTGTCCTTGTTCGCCTTTCTGTTTGCACATGACACATGGTTTTACTGGACCCACCGCTGGATGCACCAGCCGCGCATTTTTCGCGCAGCCCATGCCGTGCACCACGCCAGCCGCCCGCCCACAGCGTGGGCCGCAATGAGCTTTCACCCGCTGGAAGCATTGACGGGCGCCTTTTTCATTCCCGTTCTGGTTTTTCTGATACCCATCCATGTGAGCATGCTGGGCGCTGTGCTGGCCATCATGACAGTGATGGGTGTAACTAATCACATGGGCTGGGAAATGTTTCCGCGGGCCTTCGTTCATTCGCAATTCGGAAACTGGTTGATAAGTGCCAGCCATCATCAGCGTCATCACGAGCAGTATTTATGCAATTACGGCCTCTATTTTCGATTTTGGGACCGCTTGTGCGGGACCGACAGGGGGCTGTCGGACGCTTTCGACGCGCAGGCCGCATCGCCGCCCTGACCGGCATGGTCACATCAGCAGTTGCGTCCGCAGCAGCGCCTGCCGCGGGGCCTGCCGCCAGCCAGATCAGCGGGCAACCGTCTGGCCGGGCCAGCGACATCACCATCACGGTGACAGGCCTCAGATCCAGCAAGGGGGTCGTGCGGGCCTGCATCACTTCCAACCCTGACCAGTTTCCCAAATGCCGGGGCGATGCTGCCAGCATCAGTATCGTCAAACCAGCCGCGCAGACACTTACGCTGACCTTTCACGATATCAAGGCAGGCCGATATGCCGTCGCGCTGCTGCATGATGAAAACAATAACGGCAAGGCTGACCGGGCCTTCATGATGATGCCCACCGAAGGATTCGGTTTTTCGCGTGACGCCAAGGTGAAAATGGGGCCGCCAAAATTCGACGAGGCCGCGTTTGACGTCAGCGGCGGCACGGTCAAGCAGACCATCAGAATGCGGTACATGCTGTAACCGGGCGGGCGGGGCATCAGGGGCGGGCCACTAGGCACCGCGCCCATGGCTGACGCCAGAACGCCGCGCCACGTTTATGGCGCAACTTAACATTATGTTTACCATGTCGCGCCAGAAGGTTCCTTGCAACACGGGTCAAGGGGGCTTTGACAGCCATGGATACGCTTCGCGGGAATTTCGGTGAGACCGGCTATGATGACGGTCTGGACGATTGGCAGCGGGATTGGGACAGCGGTGAGGACGATACCGGTCTTCAGGTTCCGCCAGCCGCAATCGGGACTGACGAACGCCGGATGCAGGTCCGCGCCTATAACCATTGGGCAAGCCTGCTGGACGAGCGCAATTTCCCCTCAATCGAAGATCTGAGCCCTGAAAACCTGCCGGATTTCGGGCCTTACAGCGTGCTGCTGGATTTCACATCGGGCGTCGAGAACCCGGCGATTCGCTATCTCGGTGACCAGTTGGCCGAAGAATGCGGCACACATGATGATATCGGCACCCTGTCAGATATTCCCAGCCGATCGCTGCTGACGCGAATCACTGATCATTACATGCAGATTCTGGCGAATCAGGCACCGATCGGATTCGAGGCTGAATTTGTAAACCAGCGCGGCGCGACAATCCTGTATCGCGGTATCCTGCTGCCTTTTTCGAGCGATGATGAAGGTATCGACTTCATTTATGGCGTCATCAACTGGAAGGAAATGGCCGACCAGATGACCACGGATGAATTGCTGCTGGAAATCGACCAGGCGCTTGAAGCAGACGATGAGGATGAGGACGAACTGGAAGCGCGCGAACCTGATCCCGTGACGCAATGGGCGGACAGCCCGTCATCTGTGCCAATGGCACCAGCCGACGAACCAGCCGCATCCAACGTGCTTGATCTGGGCGAGTTGGGGGAATTGGACGCAGATGAGGAAGAAGATGAGGATGGCGCCGATAGCGGCGATTATCCGATGCCGAGCTTCGGCTTTTCCGCGAATTTCTCCATCGTTGATCCGGCCGATGCCGATGAATTCGATGATGAAGACACAGGCGACTTCGAGGATGATTCCGCCGAAGTCGGCTATGCCAGCATGATCCCGACCTTTGGCAAGGCGAACAAGACGCCGATCGATCTGGATGCACTGGCCAGCATGGCCGTGAGCGCAGAAATCGAGAGTGCGGACAGCCATGATGACGACGCTGCAGCTTACGAAACTGCTGACCCAGCCGCGTTTTCATACACCGGAAGAGGTGCCGGATTTGCTGCTGATTTTGCCGCTGATGACGAACCATCGGAACCAGAGGTCGCTGTAGAACAGCCATCGTGGACTGACCACGCGCCGCAGCCTGTGTTCAGCACCGATCCTGCTACAGCATATTCGCAAAATGATGAAGCTGACGCCGCAGAGATTCATGCCGCAGGCGCCGATGAAAGCGATTCGATAGTCGAAGATTCGGGCGTGGAAACCGCTCTCGATTTATTGGACGATTCCGACCTCGATCCTGCACTGGACACCGCGCTGGACACCGCATTAGACTCTGGTCTGGACGAAGGGCTGTATGATTGCCTGGCCGCCGCGCGCGAGCTGGCCCATGCCGCCCGCAGCTGCGAAGACCGCAGCCGGTCTGCCTTGTATGCCGCTGTTGGACGCGCGTATGATTTCAGCATCGTGGCGCAGGATGAACAGGATAATTTCGACGAGCTGATCGCCGAAAACGGCCTGACCGTGCAGGATCGCGCACCAATGACCCCGGTGGTAAAGCTGGTATTCGGCGCGGATTACGACAAGACGCGTCTGACTGAATATGCCGCCGTGCTGACCCATGCCCACCGCATGGGTGTGGAACGCGGCGCGCTGGCCGGCTTCCTGATGCAGGCAGAAGGCGGTTTGAAAGGGGTGGTTCAGGCCGAACGCCGCCTGCGCCGCGAAGAAAATTCTGAAACCGCCGAAGCCAATGAAGGCCCGCAGGAAAAGCTGGCCCGGAAACTGCGCGCCATCGAACCCATCAGCCTTGCCGATCTGGACAGTGATGGCGCGGAATTTGGCCTGGTGATGATCCGCCGCCTGCCCACGGGCGAAGTGGTGGTGCTGGGCGAAATTACCGACGATATTCCCATGGTCGAACGCGCTGGCCGCAAGCTGGTTGGCTGACATCTGAAATTATGAACACGCTTTGCGGGGCTGGATAATATCCGGCCCCGTCTGGTGTGCGCTTTCCCTTTTGCTGTCAGGCAGCTACGCCTGCCACCAGAGACATCCTGCGCAATTTCGGCCAAAGACCGCGCGGGAAAGCTGAGGGGAGCGTTATGGCGGTTAAAAGAAAGATGGGCTGGATGGGGTGGACTGTGCTGGCGATTGTGCTGGTGGCTGGGCTTCTGTTTGCAGCGCTGCAATATTCCATCGGCCAGAACGGTCCCAAGGTGCTCGACGTGGTTGACCGCCTGAGCGGCGGCACGCGCGACGTCACGCTGGTGCATAACCAGTCCCTGGGAACCGCAAAAGCGCAGAAACTGGCGGTGTATCAGCCCGCGATCAGTGCGCTGAACCAGGACGCCAGACTACCGGTTTTCGTATTTGTGCATGGCGGCGGATGGCGCAGCGGCGATCCTGACGATTATGGGTTTGTCGCACGCGGCCTCGCGCCGGAAGGCTTCATCGTGGTGCTGGCAGGTTATCGGCTGGGCGCGGAAGGCGTCTTTCCGGCCATGCTGGAAGATACTGCCAAGGCCATAGCCTGGACCAAGGGAAATATCGCCCGCTTCGGCGGCGATCCTGATGCCATCATCATCGCAGGCCATTCAGCAGGCGCATATAATGTGGCAATGATGGGGCTTGATCCTGCGTGGCTGGGCAATGAAGGAATGAAGCCGGCCGATCTGGCCGGAGTGATCGGCCTGTCCGGGCCGTATGATTTCTACCCCTTTGCCACCGAATCGACCAAGCTGGCATTTGGCGGCGCGCAAAACCCCGAAACCACGCAGCCAATTGAATTTGCCCGTGCCGGGGCGCCGCCCATGCTGCTGGTGCAAGGTGACAAGGACACCGTGGTGAAACCGCGCAATGCACGCGTGCTGGCCGCTGCCGTGAAGAAAGCCGGCGGCGCTGTCACGCGGGCCACATTTACCGAAATGGACCATAATGGGCCGATTCTGGCGCTGGCCAGCCCCTGGCGCAAAGACCGCGACATGATCAATCTGATCGATAAATTCGCCCGGGAAGTGCTGACGAAGAAGACTGCGGCAAAAGTCGCTTCAGTTCCGGTTCAGGCCAACACACCCTAAATTGCAACCGATGCGCATTCTGGGCAATTTTCTGGCAATTTTTGCCGCACTGGTGCTGGCGGCGCAGCCAGCAGCCGCGCAATCGATTTTGCGGGATGCCGAAACAGAGGCGCTGTTGCAGGACATGGCCGCTCCGCTGGTGGAAGCAGCGGGCCTGAAACCCGGCAATGTTGATATTGTGCTGGTCAATGACCCGTCCATCAATGCGTTCGTCGCTGGCGGACAGGTGGTTTATCTGCATAGCGGCCTGATTGATGCTGCTGATACGGCAAATGAAGTGCAGGGCGTGATTGCGCATGAACTGGGCCATATTACGGGCGGTCATATCATCAGAAGCAGTGAAGGCATGGGCACTGCGACCAATATCTCGATCGTGTCGCTGCTGCTGGGCGTGGCTGCGGCAGTGGCCGGCGCCGGTGATGCAGCGATGGGCGTCATCATGGCAGGACAGCAGGCTGCGATGGGCAAATTCCTCGCCTTTACCCGCGTTCAGGAATCCTCGGCGGATGCAGCGGGCGTGCAGATTTTGTCCGATGCAGGCATTTCGGGCCGCGGATCGCTGGCGTTCTTCAAGAAGCTGCAAAATCAGGAATTCCGCTATGGCTTCAGCCAGAGTGATGATGCAGCCTTTGGCCGCACCCACCCCCTGTCGGGTGACCGGATAGCCCGCCTGCGTGAAGATTACACGGTGGACCCTGCGTGGGATACAGCCGATGATGCAGCGATGCAGCAGCGCTTCGAGCGTGTGAAAGCAAAGCTGTTTGGCTATCTGTCCCAGCCTGCGCGCACCCTGCAACAATTTCCCGAAAGCCGCACTGATGTGCCGGCCCGCTATGCCCGCGCCTACGCCTATCACAAGAATGCGATGGTCGATCAGGCGTTGGCAGAAACGCAGGCCTTGCTGGAACTGAACCCCAGTGACCCCTATTTTCTGGAACTGGAAGGCCAGATATTGCTGGAATCGGGCAAGCCTGACGAAGCGCTGGACGCCTTGCGGCAAGCGACAGAGCTGACCAATTCCACACCGCTGATTGCATCGGTATTCGGTCATGCGCTGATCGCGACGGAAGACGCGGCCCATTTTGACGAGGCTGAACGGGTCTTGCGGGCAGCAGTGGGGCGGGACCGGCTCAATCCATTCGCCTGGTATCAGTTAGGCGTGGTTTACGCCCAGCAGGGTGATTTGCCCCGTGCGCGGCTGGCCAGCGCTGAACAGCAAGTGATGACGCGGCGCTATGCCGAGGCCATCCGCAGCGCGCAGGCCGCCGAAATAGGGCTGGAGGCAGGCACGCCGGACTGGATCAGGGCGCAGGATATCGGCCTGCAAGCCCGCGCGGAGCTTGAAAGACAGCAGAAGCGCAAGTAGCGCGGCATGATGACATTTTCCTTCCGTTCTTTCGCCCTCACAGCCATCATCGCGCTGGTGTTCGGATTTGGCGGCGCTGCCATCTGGTCTTTCAGCGGTCTCGGCAATGACGGCACCCGCAGTTACCTGCTGGAACATCCCGAATTGCTGCCGGAAATGGCGGAAGCCTATCAGAAGAAGGAAGCGCAGGACCGGCTCGCGGATATTTCCGATGCCGTGAAAAAACCATTCCCCGGCGCGGTTTTCGGCAATCCCAATGGTTCTGTTACGCTGGTGGAATTTACCGATTACGCCTGCGGCTATTGCCGGATGAGCGAGGAACATGTCGCCGCGCTGGTAAAGGCCAATCCGGATCTGAAAGTGGTCATTCGCGAATTTCCGATTTTTGAAGGCAGCGACAAGGCCGCGCTGGTGGCGCTGGCCGCGGCAGACCAGGACAAATATGCCGAATTCCACCGCGCCATGTTCGCCAAGGGTGCACCGACAGACGCGGCCATTGCGCAGACAGCGAAGGAAGTCGGGCTGGATATGGACAAGGCGCGCGCCTTTGCTGCCACCCCTGCCGCGCAGGCGGAACTGACCAATAATATCGCCATGGCCCAGCGTCTCGGTTTCAGCGGCACCCCGAGTTGGGTGATTGGCAATCAGGCATTTGAAGGGGCTGTCGGGCTTTCCGCGCTGCAAAACGCGGTCGATGACGCAAAGGGTTCGTGAAGGGCTGGTTCTTAATCGTCGCAGCCGCCATGTGCCTTGCCAGTGCCGGCACGGCGGCAGCGGCTGACGAAAATGCCGTCATCCGTAGCCTGACGCAATTGCAGCAGCGCGACGAAAGCCTCCAGTCCATCGGCTGGAAGCTCGTTCATGGCAATGCACCCTTTTGCACAGGTGCCGCCCCGTCAATCGGGCTGTTGTTACAGGATGTCGCGACGTTTTCCGCGCCAGATACTGTGCGCAGCGCGATGGAGATCGCAGGGGACATAGCGGTGCAGGCAGTTGCCTCCGGCTCGCCCGCACAGGCCGCTGGCCTGCCTGCCTTTGCCGAAGTGCTGGCGATAAATGGGCGCCAGATGAAGGATTTGCCAGCCGCAGGGCCGAATACATGGAAGCGGCTGCTGGATTTGCACACAGCCTTGCAATCAGACCTTTCGGCTACGGGCACAGTCAGCATTGAATGGCGCAGCCCGGGCCAGCCTGCGCGCATCAGCCATATTTCCGGCGTTGCCGCCTGCCCCGGCCGGTTTGAAGTGATTGCCGGGTCAGCCAAGGCATCTGCCAACGGAACACGCGTGGCGATCGGCGAGAAATTCGTCGGTTTTACCTATCCCGAAGAGCTGTTTGCAGCGGCCATTGCCCATGAACTGGCGCATAATATTCTGGGGCATCCTGCCTGGCTGGACACCCATGGCCGCAAGCGGTCCCACGTGCGCCTGACCGAACGCGAAGCGGACCGGATGATGCCGTGGCTGCTGGCCAATGCCGGTTATGATCCTGCGGCCGCGGAACGCTTCATGCGGCATTGGGGGCCGCGGAATGATGGCGGCTTGCTGCGCGGGCGTACGCATGACGGCTGGGACGAACGTGCCGATTTCATCGCCGCTGAATTGCCCGCCATCCGCCAGAGCATGGCTGAAAGTTCAGATGCAAATGGCCGCAATCCACACAATCGCGGGGCGGACTGGGCGACATTATTTGTCAGGCAGGGCCAGCCATAAAGCCGGCCCTGCCTGTATTTCAAGCGTCTGCTGTTTCTTCCATTTTATAGAGCGTGGCCAATGGGCGTGCCATCACGCGGCGCACCATCGGTTCGAAAAACTCCAGACTTTCACTTTCATAATCGCCATCGAACGCGGCCTGATCGTATTTTTCGCAGAATTCCGCGCACGCATCGAAATAGGGGCTGCTGCGGAACTGTTCGCGCGATTCGCGGTCCATGCCGAGATAGTGGAAATAGTAATAGCCCTGAAAATGGCCGTGATGCTGGCAAATCCAGTGCAGTTCTTCGCTGATAAACGGCTTCAATATGGCTGCTGCCACGTCCGGATGGTTGAAACTGCCCAGCGTATCGCCAATGTCATGCAGCAACGCCATCACTACATATTGTTCATCCCGTCCGTCACGGTAGGCGCGCGTTGCGGTTTGCAGGGAATGTTCCAGACGGCAGATTGGAAACCCGCCAAAATCACCGTCCAGCAGCTTGAGATGGTCCAGAACACGGTCCGCCACGCCTGAGGCAAATTCTCGGAAATGTCCGCCGATCAGTGCCCAGTCTTCGGCAGTGCCTTCCTTCATTTCGCGGAATTTCGCGCGCTCTATCGCGCCATGGCTCAGTTTCTGTTCCATACCCATCAGCTTCTCTCCTCAGCCGACATCCTATCCCATGATCGCATTTCCGCAAAACAATCTGACGGAATGCTGCAAAATCGGCTAGGCTGGCTGTCATGGTAATGCTGCCCTTCAAACCAACACCCTTCTTCCGCAACAAGAACCGGGCGTTCTGGAACCTGCAGATTGCGGGCTGGTCCGGCCTGTTCTTGTTCCGCGCGATGAGCGCGCTGGCCAACCAGCAACCCCCGTCTTTCCTGGTTCTGCTGCTGATAGAGGCGATTACCGGCTTTTCCGTCACGTTGGTGCTATCGGTCATCTACCGTCACCTGATCCAGCGCAGACCTGTGGTGACATGGGGCATGACCAGCATCGTGCTGGTAATTGCCGTCAGCCTGTTCACCTTCATCGAAGCCTGGGTTTTCAGCCTGACACGGCCAACTGGCGGGCCATCTTTTGCCCAATTGGTGATCGGCCTGTTCTATATTCCGATGACCCTGCTGGGCGCATGGTCGGCGCTGTATTACGCCATCAATTACTTCCTGCAGGTGGAAGAACAGACCGACCGGCTGGAACGGCTGGAAGCGCAGGCGACCAGCGCCCAGCTGGCCATGCTGCGGTATCAGCTGAACCCGCATTTCCTGTTCAACACGCTTAATTCCATCAGCACGCTGGTGCTGCTGAAGCAGACAGAACCCGCCAATGCCATGCTGACGCGCCTGTCATCCTTTCTGCGCCACACGCTGGTTACGCAGCCCGGCGGCAAGGTGTCGCTGGCACAGGAAGTGGATACGCTGAAGCTGTATCTGGGCATCGAACTGATGCGGTTTGAAGAACGGCTGCGGCCCGATTTCCGAATCGATCCCGAAGCGGCCAAGGCTTTCCTGCCCTCCATGCTGCTGCAACCGTTGGTGGAAAATGCCATCAAATACGCAGTTTCGCCGCAGGAAGAAGGCGCGCAGATCAGCGTTGCAGCGCAACTCGTCGGACAGCGGCTGCGCGTCACCGTTTCCGATACCGGTCCGGGGTTGAACTCTGCCACGCCGCGCCACACCCTTCCCGGTGCCATGACGGGGCAGGGACGGGCGATGTCGACAGGGGTCGGCCTCGCCAATATCCGCGATCGGCTGGCACAAGCATACGGCGATGATCATCTGTTCGAAATCCGCACTCCTCCCGAGGGCGGATTTACGGTGGTGATCGAATTGCCGTATGAGACATCGGATACTGACAACCCCGCGCCGGAAAAGGCGCGCATATCGCTCGACGCTGGCCAGAACCCAACCGCATCCCCAAACCCGTCCACAAGCACATCACAGACTGAGAAACCCAAGGCCGCGTCAACCATTACGTCATCGCAGACGAACATACATCCCGTGGGGCGCACGATCGGATCAAACATATGACTATTCGCACAATCATCGTTGATGATGAAAAACTCGCCATTCAGGGGCTGCAACTGCGGCTGGAAGCCTTTGACGATATTGAAGTGATCGAAACCTGCGCCAACGGGCGCGAAGCCATCCGCAAGATCAAGACCGAAAAGCCCGATCTGGTATTTCTCGACATCGAAATGCCCGGTTTTGACGGGTTCAGTGTGGTCAAGGGCGTGATGGAAATTGAACCGCCGCTGTTCGTGTTTGTGACTGCCTATCAGGAACACGCCATTCGCGCGTTCGAAGCCAATGCCGTCAATTATCTGATGAAGCCTGTCGATGTGGACAAGCTGGCCGATACAGTCGAGCGGGTGCGCGTGCGTCTGGCGGAAAAACGGTCCGCCGAAGAAGCGGTAAATCTGATGAATGTTCTGGCCGAAGTCGCCCCTGACGCAGCGGAGGAATTTGCCGAGGCAGAGACAGAAACCAGTGACCGGTTTGAAAAGCTCATCAACATCAAGGATCGCGGGCAGATTTTCCGCGTTGAAGTCGGCTCGATCGAACATATCGAAGCGGCAGGCGACTACATGTGCATTTACACCGGCGACAATTCGCTCATCCTGCGCGAAACGATGAAGGATCTTGAACGCAGGCTCGATCCGCGCAAGTTCCAGCGCGTCCACCGGTCCACCATCGTCAACCTTGATCAGGTGCGGCAAGTGAAACCGCATACCAATGGCGAATGTTTCCTGGTGCTGGATTCCGGCGCGGAAGTGAAAGTCAGCCGGTCCTATCGCGACGTTGTTGCCCGGTTTGTGCATTAAGATGGGCTTTGCAATCGAAGGCTTTGACCTCAGCGAATTTGTTCGCGCTACCCTTGCAGAAGACCTTGGTGTGGGTCTGCCGGGCGGCGGGCATGATGTTACGTCAGAAAGCGTGATCCCGGCAGATGCGCGCTTTTCCGGCGTGATGGACAGCCGCGATGCCATTGTGGTGGCAGGACTGCCGATTGCGGTCGCGTTTTTCCGCAGCCTGCAAGGCGATATGGATATAGAACTGCTGGTGGAAGACGGCGACAGAGTGCCTGCGGGCACTGATCTGATGCGGCTTTCAGGCAATGCCCGCGCCATGCTGACTGCCGAACGCAGCGCCCTGAATACAGTGCAGCATTTGTCCGGCATTGCCACCATGGCGCGGCAATATGTGGATGCGATGGACAGCCAGACCTGCGTGCTGCTGGATACGCGCAAGACCATTCCCGGCCTGCGCCATCTGGAAAAATACGCCACCCGCCAGGGCGGCGCGCAAAACCACCGCATGGGCCTGTGGGATGCAGCCATGATCAAGGACAATCACGTGGCCGTGGCAGGCGATGTCGGCACCGCAGTGCGCCGGGCCCGCGATGCCGGTGTGCCGAGAATTATCTGCGAAGTGGACCGCATCGACCAGATCGAACCCGCGCTGGCAGCAGGGGCAGATCATTTGCTGCTCGACAACATGGACCCGGCTACCTTGCGCGCGGCTGTCGCGCTGGTCGCAGGGCGTGTGCCCACAGAGGCATCGGGCGGCATCAACCTCGATACTATTGCGGCCAAGGCAGCAACAGGGGTCAATTATGTCTCGGTGGGCCGCCTGACCCAAAGCGCGCCTGCAGCCGACATCGGCCTGGATTTCAAACCGCTGTGACGCTCTAAGCCCATATAATCACTTCCCGAAGCTGATTTGACAGGCCACCCCGCTCGCCTATGGCGCATAAATTATTTGTAACCAGCCGGTTGTTGGCCCACAATTGCGCCAGCCATCGTAAGGGGGGCCAGCAATCGTTAGGGGGGATTGTGTCGATGCGTCCGAATTCCATTGTCTTGTTTGAACGTCTGTATCTCGGCTCGCTCGTCGTGGGCGTGGTGAATCTGGTATTATCCTACGAACGGATAGTCGCGCAGATGCAAAGCGATCCGGCAGTGGCGCAGTTGGGTTGGGGCGCAGGGGCCGTGATTGTGATGTTCAGCCTGGGCATGGCTGTGTCGCTGGTGCTGTGGTATTTCATTGCCCGGCGCGGCAGTTCCATCGCCAAATGGTTTCTGGTCGCCTTCACTGCGATTGGCCTGCTCAGTCTGCCGACCACTCTTGCCACGGCAACCGGGCCTGCGCTGATCATGGCCGTGGTAATCAATCTGATGCAATTGGTGGCTGTGGTGATGCTGTTCCGCGCTGATGCAAAGCCATGGTTCGACCATTCTGCATCCACCCCAGCTGGCACCCCTGCCGACACCCCAACCGACCTTTCAAAATTCGACTAGGCCGCGCGGAGACCGCAGGTTAGCTGCCTCGCCGTTCCCGGAAAAATTGCCGCAGCATGTCGGCTGCGGGCTGTTCGCCAATACCGCTGTAGATTTCGGGCCGGTGCAGGCAGGTCGGCTGATCGAACAGCCGTGCGCCATGTTCCACCGCGCCGCCCTTGGGGTCAGATGCGCCATAATACAGCTTGGCGAATCGCGCATGCACGATGGCCCCGGCGCACATGGCGCATGGCTCCAGCGTGACCCATAATTCGCAATCATCCAGCCTTACCTGACCCAGCCTGCGCGCAGCTTCGCGAATCGCCACCATTTCGGCATGGGCCGTGGGATCATGCAGGGTGCGCGGCGCATTATGGGCTGCACAAATGATCTGCCCGTGCCGCGTCACCACCGCGCCCACCGGCACTTCACCGGCAGCGGCCGATGCCTGCGCATGGCGCAGCGCCTGCTCCATCGGCTCGGGTAGGGGCCATGTGTTCATCGGAAATATGCTAGGGCCTGTGCGCGCGGCGCGCAAGAAAGGTGATCTGCCATGCGCTCTCTTGCTTGACGATTCGGGTAGCCCCCGTTAAGCGCCCCGCTTTCCGTAAGTAACAATGGCCCCGGACAATTTCACCGGGTCCGCAATCGAACGAGATTTATCATGTCGCGCATCTGCGAACTGACCGGCAAAGGCCGCCAGGTAGGCAACAACGTAAGCCACGCCAACAACAAGACCAAGCGTGTCTTCCTGCCCAACCTGCAGAATGTCACGCTGATGAGCGAGAAGCTGGACCGCAGCTTCAAGTTCCGCGTGTCCACCAATGGCCTGCGTTCTGTCGAACACGTCGGCGGCCTGGACAACTGGCTGCTCAAGACCAAGAATGAAAAGCTCAGCGATCGCGCCCGCAAGGTGAAGCGTGAACTGGCCAAGGCAGAAGCAACAGCGGCAACAGCAGCAGCCTGAAAGGCCACTGCGGTGTAGCTGGCCTGCGGGCTGGCTGCCGGACTGGCAAGTGTGCCAGTCAGATTACCCTGCTTAAATACAAACTGAAAAGGCGCGCGTCACAATCGCGCGCCTTTTCGTTTGCCTGAAATCCTGCCAGAATCCCCGCAAGAATCCCTCGCGTTATTGTTGCTGGACGTGGGTTGCGCGTGGATCCCAACGCATCTGCAGCAGCAATGTCTGCTGAAAACTGGCGCGATTATCGTCCGATATCATCCATAAATCCAGCCTGCCATCCGCGCGCGGCCGGACGGCAATTCCTTCATAATTGTCGGACGGCAAGGGCGCTGCAAAACTGGCGATCACCGTTCCTTTCCAAAGGCCGCCTGCACGAATATCGGCAGGGTCTGCCACCATCAGCCGGGTGGTGAACCGTGGCGGCAGGCCAAGATGGAACCGGCGCACCAGCACCAGCACGCGCCCGTCAGGTATCTGTACCATATCGACCGGGCGATAATTGTCAGGCGCAGCAAAGCGGAATGTCTGCCCCGCCCCGCCGCCAATCGGGTCACTGGCAAACAGCACGCCGGGAAAGGCGGTGTCACTTGCTCTGCGGGACCCTTCGGCCAGCACGATAAAGCGCCCATCCGCCAGCCGCACCATCGCCTCTGCCCCGCTATTTTCCGACCAGCGCTGCATCGCGGTCGGTCGCACTCTTGTGGCGCCCGCCATATCGCCGTCCAGACGGTCAATCGCATTGGCCCCTTCATACCCCACCCAGATGCGCCCGGTTGCCGGGTCGCGCGTCATGGATTCGATATCGACCAGATGTTTGTCCGTGTCAGACGTGCCCGACATGAAGCCCATGCCCGCAGCCACCGGCCCCTGGTCTGACACATGCAACCGCAGCGACCGGCCCCTGTCGCTGGCCGCCAGCAGCGTTCCGCCGGGCAGGGCCAGCAATGCCGAATAGCCGCCGAAATGGTCATTCTGGCTGGTCAGCCGCCAACCACGCACAATGTCGATGCTGGCGGCATGGCGCACATCCAGCGGTAAAGGCGTAACCTGCACTGCCGCTGCCAGATCAGCCGGCGGAAAGGCGCTGCGAACCCACGTCCCCGGAGCCAATGCCAGCAGCAGCAGGAAAACCAGTATCAGGCGTAGTGGCCGCATGGCTCGCACCTCCGCCAGCCGTGCATCACCAACCTACCCCATCGGCCCTGTAAACAGCAGCGGATCAAGCCGGGTGTCCTGCCATTTCAGGCTCCAGTGAAGATGCGGGCCGGTGGCGCTGCCAGTCGATCCGATATTGCCGATATGCTGGCCCTGCCGGACCACATCGCCCTGTTTCACCGCCAGGCTGGAATTGTGCAGAAATGCGCTGTTGAGGCCCATCCCATGGTCGATAATCAGCAGATATCCCTCAAGCGAGAAGGCCGATTGCGTGGCCAGCACCACAACCCCGTCAGCAGGCGCAACATAGGCTGTGCCGTTTTCACCGGTCGCAATGTCGATGCCCGAATGATAGCTGCCCGGCACGCCTGCATAAATGCGCTGCGAACCGAACCGGCCGGAAATGCGGCCTTTGACCGGCCAGATGAAATCCTGCTGCCACCCATCGCTATTGGCATTGACGGCCCGCGCCGCGTTGATCTGCGCCAGTTCAGGCCGCCGGCGGCGCATGAATTCTTCGCTTGGCCCGCCCTGATTGCGCGCCAGATTGACCCGTTCGATATTCCATGCGCGCGGCTGAATGGATACAGGGCTTTCAATGGTGGTGCCATCGGCCAGCCGGGCCTGTAATGCCGCGACAGGCGCTGCATCCCGGTCGAATGCGGCAAAGAAACGGCCTTGCGAATCCAGCACCAGCGGCTGGTCGCCAAGGTGTGCCGATACGCTGCCACCGGGTGCCTGCCCGCGCATCCACCCGCCTTGCGTCAATTTTCCCGCATAAGTGAAAGTGGACGGTCCGGGGCGCCCTGTCAGCGCGGCAGCAGGGGCAGGAGAAGACGTGGCAGGAGAGGACGGGGCAACCGGTGCTGCCCGCACTGGCTGGACCGTTGCAGTGGCGGTTGAAACAGGTGTTGAGGCGGGCGCTGAAGCAGGCGCAGGAACGACATTACAGGCAGAAAGCAGACTGCAGGCCAATGATGCCGCCGCAAACTGGCGGGAAAACGACAAAGCAGTCATCCCTTTTCCAGCGCGCGCCTGGTGGCGATTTCCGCACTGGCATAGGGTTCCTGCAATTCCACGCTCCAATAGCGCAGTTCCTCCAGCGGAATGACCTGGCCGGAAACCGCGCACAAGACGTGCTGGCCGGGCCGCATCACGCGGAAACCATTGGGGCCAAAAATCAGTTTGGCGGCGCTATCACTTGAAGACATCAACATGGCCGCTCTTTAGCAAGGATGGCTCAACCAAACAAATCCTCTTGTCGTCCGCTGGTTGCAGGCGGGCGTGATTTTTTGGCCGGCCGGGCAGGCGCAGCGGTCTGCTGGCTGCCGGAACCCGCCTCCACAGGAACCGCGTCCAGCGATCCATCCGCAAATTCGATCGTCAGCAGCGCCTGCGTTTCTGCCGCCACCTTGCTGCGGATCAAACTGCCGCCTTCGCCCTTTACCAGCACAAAACCGCGCGCCAGCGGGGCCTTGGGATTGAGCGAAAGATACAGCCGTTCCAGCGCGGCGAAGCGTTCCTGTTCGCGTGCGCTGCGGTTTGCCACCAGTGATGGCAACAGCCGCGCTGCCGCCAGCCGGTCCCGCGCACGGTCCACCCGCGACATGAGCAGCGGTGCTGACAGGCGGGCCTTGTCTGCCATCAGCAAGGCACGGGCCTGCGCCGCCCGGTCTGACAGGCCGCGCCGCAGACGTTCGGCCAAATCGTCCAGCTTTTGCGCCTGTGGCTGCAACAGAACTTCGGGCCGCGGCAATCGCTGGACCCGTGCCTGCAACCGTTCGCGGCCCAGCATTACCGGGCGCGGCGCGGCACGTTTCTGCCGCAGGCCGAGGTCTTCGACCGCCGCCAGCAATTCGGCCCGCACCGGCACCGCCATTTCAGCGGCAGCCGTGGGTGTGGGCGCACGCCGGTCGGCGGCAAAATCCGCCAGGGTGGTGTCTGTTTCATGGCCCACGGCAGAAATGATCGGGATGGTGCAATCGGCAATTGCCCGCACCACCACTTCTTCGTTGAAGCCCCACAAATCCTCGATCGACCCGCCCCCGCGCGCGACAATCACCAGATCAGGGCGCGGCACTGGTCCGCCGGTCTTCATCTCGGAAAAGCCGCGCACTGCTGCTGCCACCTGTTCGGCCGAACCTTGCCCCTGCACCAGCACCGGCCACACCAGCACATGGCTGGGAAACCTGTCGGACAGCCGGTGCAGAATATCGCGGATGACGGCGCCGGTGGGCGAAGTGACCACACCAATCACGCGGGGAATGAACGGCAGTGCTTTCTTGCGTTCAGGGGCAAACAGCCCTTCTGCCTCCAGCCGCCGCCGCGTTTTCTCCAGCAATGCCAGCAGCGCACCTTCACCGGCAATTTCCAAGCTGTCGATCACGATCTGATATTTTGACCGGCCCGGATATGTCGTCAGCTTGCCGCTGGCGACCACTTCTATGCCATCTTCCGGCACGAAGGACAGGCGCTGGGCATTGCCGCGCCACATAACTCCGTCGATCACGGCGGATTCGTCCTTCAGCGCGCAATAAAGATGGCCGGATGTCGCGCGTTTCACGCCGGAAAGCTCGCCCCGCAGGCGCACAAAACCGAACTGGTCTTCCACCACCCGCTTCAGCTTGGCGGAAATCTCGGTGATCGTCAGCGGCTCGGCGTTGTCGCCTTGGCGCGGGCGCGCTACCAGCCCACCACTATTGTCATCATTGTCGAAAGGGCTGGGCATGAATATCCTGCTGCTGGGATCGGGCGGACGCGAACATGCGCTGGCATGGAAGCTGGCGCAATCCCGCTTGCTGTCTGGCGCACAGGATAGGTTCTACGCCGCGCCGGGCAACCCCGGAATTGCCGACCATGCCGAATGTGTCGCGCTGGACGCTGCAGACCATGGCGCCGTGGTGCATTTCTGCAATGCGAACCGCATCGGGCTGGTGGTGATTGGACCCGAAGCCCCGCTGGTGGACGGGCTGGCCGATACGCTGCGCGGGGAAGGTGTTTCCGTGTTCGGCCCGTCAAAA
The DNA here is from genome assembly GCF_009827615.1 of Allopontixanthobacter confluentis. Taxonomy (GTDB): domain Bacteria; phylum Pseudomonadota; class Alphaproteobacteria; order Sphingomonadales; family Sphingomonadaceae; genus Allopontixanthobacter; species Allopontixanthobacter confluentis. Next base: position 548,778 of record NZ_WTYU01000002.1, on the reverse strand, counting down.
GCCGCAGCGCAGCTGGAAGGCAGCAAGGGTTTCACCAAGGATTTGTGCGAGCGCGCCGGTATCCCCACGGCAGCCTATGTGCGCACCGCCAGCTTTACCGAGGCGGTAAAGGCGCTCGACAATTTCCAGCCGCCCTATGTGCTGAAGGCTGACGGGTTGGCGGCTGGCAAGGGCGTAGTCATTCCCGAAACGCGTGAGGAAGCCTTGGCTGCGCTGGAGGACATGTTCGGCGGCCGGTTTGGCGAGGCCGGCGCGGAAGTGGTGATCGAGGAATTTATGCGCGGCGAGGAAGCCAGCTTCTTTGCCCTGACCGATGGCGCGACCATCCTGTCATTCGGCAGCGCGCAGGATCACAAGCGGGTGGGCGAAGGCGATACCGGACCCAATACCGGCGGCATGGGCGCATACAGCCCGGCCCCGGTGCTGACTCCGATGCTGCGCGGTGAAGTGCTGGAAAAAATTATCGCGCCCACGGTCAGGACGCTGGCCAATGAAGGCATGCCCTATTCCGGCGTGCTGTTTGCCGGGCTGATGCTGACCAAGCAGGGGCCCAAGCTGATTGAATATAATTGCCGCTTTGGCGATCCTGAATGCCAGGTGCTGATGACGCGCCTGCAAAGCGATCTGGGCGAATTGATGCTGGCCTGTGCTGACAACAAGCTGGCAACCTGCCAGCCGGCCCGCTTCGCAGAGGAAACCGCGCTGACAGTGGTCATGGCAGCGAAGGGCTACCCCGACGCGCCTGAAAAAGGCGGCGTAATCGATCTGGGCGAGGCGGAAGCCGGAGCAACCGGCGACCGGGTGAAGATTTTTCATGCGGGCACCAAACAGCTGCCGGATGGCACTCTGGTCGCCAATGGGGGCCGCGTGCTGAATGTGACGGCGACCGGTAAAAATGCGACGCAGGCGCAGGCTGCGGCCTATCGCGCGGTGGACGCTATCACCTTCCCGTCGGGTTTCTGCCGCCGTGACATCGGCTGGCGGGAAGTGGCCCGCGAAGGCAAATAACGCCTGATAACGCCGGCAGGCTGGCGGCCATCACGGCACGCCAGCCAGCCGGCATTGCCTTTAGCCCAGCTTTGCAGCGACGAGCGCCTTCAGGTCAGCTTCGGGGCGCGCACCGTAGTGCGAAATCACTTCGGCTGCCGAGACCGAACCCATGATCAGGCAATTCTCGACACTTTCACCGCGCACATGGCCGGCAAGGAAGCCTGCGGCAAACAGATCGCCCGCGCCCGTGGTGTCCACTACCTTGGCAATGGGCTGCGCGGCCACTTCGGAACGCTGTCCATCGGCAACGGCCACGGCACCATCAGGACCGCGGGTGACCACCATGACAGGAACCTTGGGCGACAGTGCTGCCAGCCCTGCGTCAAAGTCATCTTCGCCAGTCAGGGCGGCCAGTTCATCCTTGTTGGCAAACAGGATGTCGATCATGCCTTCATCAATCAGGGCACGGAAATCATCACCGTGGCGCGAGATTACGAACGGGTCTGACAGGGTGAAAGCAACCTTGCGGCCCGCATCACGCGCAGCACCGATGGCGCGGCGCATGGCGGCGCGTGGTTCTTCCGGATCCCACAAATAGCCTTCCAGATACAGCACCTTGGATGCGGCAATCGCTTCCAGGTCCAGCGCGTCTGCCGGCAGGAATTGCGATGCACCAAGGAAAGTGTTCATGGTGCGCTGGCCATCGGGGGTGACAAAAATCAGGCAGCGGGCAGTCGGCGGGTCGCCAGCGCGGGCCGCAGTATCAAAATCGATACCGGCTGCGCGGATGTCATGTTTGAACACATCGCCCAGCTGGTCATCGGCAACCTGCCCGATGAAACCGCAAGTCGCGCCAAGCCCGGCCAGGCCAGCCAGCGTATTAGCGGCCGAACCGCCGGAAATTTCCTTTGCCGGGCCCATCGCATCATACAGCGTATTGGCGCCATCGGTATCGATCAGCGTCATGCCGCCGCGTGTCATGCCCAGCTGTTCGATCAGCGCATCTTCGCAGGGGGCCATTACATCAACAATGGCATTGCCGATGGCGATTACGTCGTAACGGGTGTTGGTCATGGAAATCCTTGGGATTCGGTCAGTCAAAAGGCGCGCCTAGCGGCTCGCGCGCCGTGCGCCAAGACCTGCCTGCCCCGCATTGCAACAAAGTGCGATTGACTTGGCCCATGTCAGCGCGGCACAGGCGTTGCAGATGCTCTCCCTGCCGACTGCCCTTGCCCGTGCATTTGCACAATTAACAGACCCTGCAATCCTGCGGGTGCTGGCCAAATCCATGCTGCTGACACTGGCTGTGCTGGGCTTGCTGGGGTTTGGTGCGTGGTATCTGCTGGCGGGTGTGCTGGACAGGTGGGATGTATCCTATGGCGGCGAGTTGGGCGCATTGGTGGCGGTTGTGCTCACTGCCATTGGCGGATGGCTGCTGTTCCGGCTGGTTGCGCTGGCAGTGCTGCAATTCTTTGCCGACGAAGTGGTGCAGGCGGTAGAAGCGCGGCATTATCCGGCGGCGCTGGCCTCGGCCCGCAGCATTGGCTGGAAAGAAGAATTGCGCAATTCCATGCGTTCCACCCTTCGCGCTGTGATCGCCAATCTGGTCGCCGCGCCTTTTGCCATTGCGCTGCTGGTTACCGGCGTTGGCACGCCGATCCTATTTCTGCTGGTAAATGGCTGGCTGCTGGGCCGCGAATTGCAGGACATGGTGTGGCTGCGCCACGCCGTGCGTGATGATAGCGCGCAGCCGCTTGGCGCGCCCTTGCGGTTTGTGCTGGGGGCGAGCGTTGCAGGCCTGCTGATCATCCCTTTCGTCAATCTTCTGGCGCCCGTCATCGGCGCAGCGGCTGCCACCCATCTGGTGCATGGCCGGAAAGGAACCCGACATGCGAATTAACCCTGGCCGCGCCCTTGCGATTGCCATTTTGCCGCTGCTGGCGGCATGTGCTGGCACTGTGCCAAAAGCATCGCCCGGCACCGCGTCCAATCCGCCGGCCGGGCGCACCACCCGCGCAGGCCCGCCGCCGGCCAACCCGTCCATGCCCGCAAGCACCGCGTTTCGCGCGCCGCGGGTGATGAACATAGCCGGTGTCGATGGCCTGATCGGTTCCAATGCTGACAGTCTGACGCGCGCGTTTGGCACGCCGCGCCTGGATGTTTACGAAGGCGACACGCGCAAATTGCAATTCAGCGGCGAAGCCTGCGTGCTGGATGTCTATCTCTACCCGTTACGGCAAGGCGCAGAGCCGACCGCCACCTATGTCGATGCACGACGCACGAGTGACGGGCTGGACGTGGACCGCGCCGCCTGTGTGGCAGCACTCAAACGCCGCTAGGTAAGCCTAGACCATGAAGCTTTCGCCGCAGCCGCAAGCACCCTTGGCATTGGGGTTGGCAAAGGTGAACCCTGCGGTAAAATCATCCTCCACCCAGTCCATGATCGATCCGACCAGATAGAGCACACTGGCACCGTCGATGTAGAACGTGCCGCCGGGCGTTTCGATTTTCTCGTCAAACTTGGCTTCTTCGGCGACGTAATCGACCGAATAGGCAAGGCCGGAACAGCCACGCCGCGGGGTCGACAGCTTGACCCCGATGGCATCTTCAGGCGCCTTGGCCATCAGGTCTGCAATGCGCTGCTCTGCCCCTTTGGTCAGTATGACAGCGGCAGGCATGGTGCGGGTCTTGGTCTCTGTCATCACAACATTCCCAGTTCGAGGCGGGCTTCATCGCTCATCTTCTGGGGATCCCACGGCGGGTCCCAGACGAGATTTACTTCGGCATCGCGCACCCCGGGCACCGATGCTGCGCGCAATTCCACTTCGCCAGGCATGGATTCTGCCACCGGGCAATGCGGGGTGGTCAGCGTCATGTTGATGACCACATCTGCATCGGGTGACACTTCCACGGCGTAAATCAGGCCGAGGTCATAGATATTGACCGGAATTTCCGGATCGTAGATTTCCTTCAGCGCCGCCACGACCGCTTCATACAGATCGCCGCCCGGCTCACCCGGAGTGACGTTTTCGGGCTTTTTCGACAGGAAGCCTTCCAGATAGTCGCGTTTGCGTTCCAGCTTTTCACCCATGGTTTCTGAATCCACGTCAATCGCATCGCTCACCCGTGCGCGCGGCGGCTTGGCCAGCGTTTCTGCCTGCTCGGCAGGTGACAGGGCGACGATAGTGTCGCGGGCGTTGTCTTCGGGCTTGTCCATCAGCCGAATATCCTCTTGGTTCTTTCAATACCGCGCATCAACGCGGCAATATCGCTTTCATCGCTATATACGCCAAAACTGGCGCGGGCCGTTGCCGGCACACCCAGATGCGCCATCAGCGGCTGCGCGCAATGATGGCCGGCACGGATAGCGACATTGTCTTCATCCAATATGGTGCCCAGATCGTGGGGATGAACCCCTGCCATCTCGAATGACACGATACCGGCGGATTTTTCCGGCCCGAACAGGCGGATCGAATTGAATTGCGACAAGGCTTCGCGCGCCTTGGCGGCAAGGGCGCTTTCATGGGCAAAGCAGGCTTCCAGATCCAGCGCATCGACATAATCGATGGCGGCATGCAGCGCGATCACTTCGGTAATCATCGGCGTGCCAGCTTCGAACCGCTGCGGCGGCGGGGCATAGGTGGTTTTTTCAAAGGTCACGCGGTCAATCATCGCGCCGCCGCCCTGATAGGGGGGCATGGCGGCAAGAATTTCCTCGCGCGCCCACAACACGCCCACGCCGGTCGGGCCATATAGCTTATGGCCGGAAAACACGTAGAAATCGCAGTCCAGTTCCTGCATTGCCAGCCGCATGCGTGGGGCTGCCTGGCACCCGTCCAGCAGCAGTTTCGCGCCCACACCATGCGCCAGTCTGGCAGCGCGTTTCGCGCCCAGCACAGAACCCAGCACATTGGACACATGGGCCAGCGCCACGATCTTGTGCTGCGGCGTCAGCATGGTTTCCAACGCATCAAGGTCTATCAGCCCGTCTGGCGTCAGCGGGCAGACATCGATGCTGGCACCGGTCTTTTCAGCCACCATCTGCCACGGCACGATGTTGGAATGATGTTCCAGCATGGACAGCATGATGCGGTCGCCCGCCTTGAGATTGGCCATGCCCCAGCTTGATGCGACAAGGTTGATCCCCTCGGTCGCGCCGCGCACGAAGACAATCTCGTTGGCCGATTTCGCGCCGATGAAGGACTGGACGCGGCTCCGCGCCTTTTCATAGGCGGCGGTCATGTCGGCAGAACGCGCATAAACCCCGCGGTGCACAGTCGCATAATCGCGGCCCAGCGCGTTCACCATCGCATCGATCACGGCCTGCGGCTTTTGCGCGGTGGCAGCGGTATCGAGGTAATGCCAAGGCTTGCCATCAGGCGTCATCAGCCCGGGAAAGTCGGCCTTGCGGGAGGGCGTCTGCATGATCAAATTACCGCACCATCCAGTTTAAGAAGCGCGCCTTCCAGCAGACGATCTGCCGCATCGGAATTGCTGCAATTGGCAAAGGCATCGGCAATGAAAGCCTGCACCTGCAGCTTGCGCGCCACTTCCGGCGGCAGGCCGCGTGCGGCCATGTAATAGCCCGCCGTTTCATCCAGCGCGCCGATTGCCGCGCCATGCGCGCATTTCACATCGTCCGCGAAAATTTCCAGTTCGGGCTTGGTGTTGGCAGAGGCCCCGCGTTCCAGCAGGAGTGCGCGAAAATTCTGCGCCGCGTCGGTTTTCTGCGCATCGCGCACCACTTCGATCCGGCCCAGGAAATTGCCGGTCGACTTGCCCCATTGGACAGCGCGAACAACCTGGTTCGATGTCGCATTGGGCTCAGCATGGATGACCCTGGTGACAAATTCCTGCACCTTGTCATCGCCGCCCAGAGTGACCCCGCCGAATTCGAAATGCGCGCCTTCTTCCAGCGTAACTTCGATTTCATGGCGGACATAACGGCCGCCCGTGACAAGGTGAAACGCCTCGAACCTGCCGCCCCGCTCTACATGCACGCGGTATCGCTCGACCGAACCGGGGCATTGCGCGCCGGAAGATTCCTCGGAATATCTGGCACGGGTTTCGCCCGCCGGAACGGTCAACGTGCGCCAATGGTTGATCGCTTGCGGGTTTGCTGCAGCCAGAAATTCGCTGTCAGCATAGCGCCAGTCCTCGTCGCGCGTGGTGGGAAGGGTGGCTGCCTCGGTCACGCTGCGACCACCTCGTAACCTTCTTCTTCCAATCGCAGCGCCAGTTCCGGCCCGCCGGTTTTGACGATCCGGCCATCGGCCAGCACATGGACGAAATCGGGCTTCACATAATCCAGCAGGCGCTGGTAATGGGTGATCAGCAGCACGGCCCTTTCAGGCTTGCGCATGATGGTGTTGATCCCGTCACCCACAATGCGCAGCGCGTCGATATCAAGGCCGCTATCGGTTTCATCCAGCACGGCGAAAACCGGGTCGAGAATGCCCATCTGGACCATTTCGGCGCGCTTTTTCTCACCGCCGGAAAAGCCGACATTGACCTGCCGCTTGAGCATTTCCATGTCCATTTTCAGCAGGGAGGCCTTTTCCTTGGCCAGTTTCAGAAATTCGCCGCCGGAAAGCGGGGCTTCGCCGCGGGCACCGCGCTGGGCATTCAGCGCTTCGCGCAGGAATTGTACGTTGGACACGCCGGGAATTTCAACCGGATACTGGAAACCCAGGAACAGGCCCAGCGCCGCCCGTTCATGCGTTTCAAGTTCCAGCAGATCCTTGCCCATGAAGGTGACGCTGCCGCCGGTCACTTCATAACCGGGGCGCCCGCCCAGCACATAGGCCAGCGTGGATTTACCCGCGCCATTAGGGCCCATGATGGCATGGATTTCGCCTGCATTGATGAACAGGCTCAGGCCTTTGAGGATGGGCTTGCCGCCAATTTCAGCAGACAGGTTGTCAATTTTCAGCATTCTGGAATCTCAATTATCGGAATTATAGGCGACGGCATCGGATGTCCGATGGCGCTTGGGTTTTTCGAATTTGGTGTTCAGCATGTCGAGGATCTGCCCGCAGACCGCTTCGACATCTTCCAGCACCTGCTCGTTGGTGAAACGCAGAACGCGCACACCCACTTCGGCCAGTTTGCGGTCGCTCAAGGCTTCAACTTCGCTGCCGATATCGGCATCGTCAATTTCCACCACCAGCCACACGGCGGGGCAGGCGAAATCGACAATCGACGTGCCGACAATGAACTGCCGCTTGAACTTGAAGCCGCCCAGTCTCTGATTGGCCAATTGCTTCCACATCAGCTTTTCAGCATCGCTGGGGTTGCGTTTGCGATCACGGGCCATTTCATGCAGCCGGTCCAGCCGCTTGCCCTTCACGCCCCAATTGTCACGCGGGTCAGCACTGCTTTCCTTGGGGCCTGTCTTGATGGAGAGTGTCTTTTTCATCCGACCGATCCTTCAAGCGAGATAGCCAGCAGCTTTTGTGCTTCCACTGCGAATTCCATGGGCAATTGCTTCATAACTTCCTTGGCAAAACCGTTGACGATCAGCGCCACCGCTTCTTCCTGACCCAGCCCGCGCTGCATGGCGTAGAACAGCTGGTCATCCGAAATCTTGCTGGTGGTCGCTTCATGTTCGATCTGCGCGGTGGGGTTGCGCACTTCGATATAGGGCACCGTATGCGCGCCGCAGGTGCTGCCCAGCAGCAGGCTGTCACACTGGGTGAAATTGCGCACATTGTCGGCATTGGCGGCAACGCGCACCAGTCCGCGATAGGTGTTGTTGGACTTGCCGGCCGAAATGCCCTTGGAAATGATCGTGCTGCGGCTGCCCTTGCCATTGTGGATCATCTTGGTGCCGGTGTCGGCCTGCTGGTAATTATTGGTGACAGCGACGGAATAGAATTCGCCCACGCTGTCTTCGCCGTTCAGCACGCAGGACGGGTATTTCCACGTTACCGCGCTGCCGGTTTCCACCTGTGTCCACGAAATCTTGGAACGTGCGCCCTGGCACAGCCCGCGCTTGGTGACGAAATTATAGATCCCGCCCTTGCCTTCCGCATCGCCGGGATACCAGTTCTGGACGGTGGAATATTTGATTTCCGCATCGTCCATCGCCACCAGTTCCACGACTGCGGCGTGCAGCTGGTTTTCATCGCGCATCGGCGCGGTGCAGCCTTCCAGATAGGAAACGTAACTGCCTTTTTCGGCAATGATCAGCGTGCGTTCGAACTGGCCGGTATTTTCAGCATTGATGCGAAAATAGGTGCTGAGTTCCATCGGGCAGCGCACGCCTTCGGGGATGTAAACAAACGTCCCGTCGGAAAAGACCGCGCAGTTCAATGTCGCAAAGAAATTGTCCCGCGTGGGTACGACCTTGCCCAGCCATTTTTTCACCAGGTCGGGATATTCGCGGATCGCCTCGCTGATGGACAGGAAAATGACGCCAGCGCGCTTCAGTTCCTCGCGGAAGGTGGTGGCGACAGAAACGCTGTCGAACACGGCATCCACCGCGATCTTGCGCGCGCCTTCCACCCCTGCCAGCACTTCCTGCTCGGCAATGGGAATGCCGAGTTTTTCGTAAATGCGCAGAATTTCCGGATCGACCTCGTCGAGGCTGCCGATCGTTTCCTTCTTCTTCGGCTCTGCGTAATAGAACGCATCCTGATAGTCGATCGGCGCGATGTTCAGCTTCGCCCAGTCGGGCGTGTCCATGGTCTGCCACAGGCGAAACGCCTTCAGGCGCCATTCCAGCATCCATTCCGGCTCGTTCTTCTTGGCGGAAATGAACCGGACCGTGTCTTCGTTCAGCCCCTTGGGCGCGAATTCCTGCTCGATGTCGGAAGAGAAGCCGAATTCGTAGGTTTCAAGACGTTTGGCAGCATCGCGTGCAGCCTTGTCCTGAATTGCGCCATCCTTGAGTGTGGTCTGTTCGTTCATGCCATTTCTCGATCAATTTCATTCTGCGGCGCGGGAACCGCCCCTTGCGCCAGACGGGTCAGCGGCACACCCGCCAGCGCGCCGCGCATTGCTTCATTCACTATCGCCCAGTGCGGGCGGACAGCGCAGCTTTGTTCCAGCGCGCAATCATGCTTGCCCTGCGGCGCACAGGATGTGAGCGCGATGGGTCCTTCCACCGCCTCGACAATATCGGCCAGCGTGATGGCCGCAGCGGGACGGGCCAGTTGCAGGCCGCCGCCGGCACCGCGGATGGAACGCAGCAAGCCGCTGCGGGTCAACAGACTGACCAGTTTCTGCACGGTCGGCGCCGGAAGGCCGGTTTCGGTCGCCAGTTCTGCCGCCGAAACACGCACGCCCCCGCAATGGCGCGCAGCGGCGCTCATGGTGACAACGGCATAATCGGCCATGCTCGAAAGGCGCAAAATCGGCTCCTGCTGAGGTGGTACAGCCTTAATCAGACTGATTCGTTCCGATTTCACCTAAGGAGCCACCTGGCCGGTTTCAACGGCAAACCCCTTGTTGCGAGTCGTTAGCAGGCGCTGGGCAGGGTCATGTCGGCGGATATGTCGTGCCTGTCAGGGCTTCCGCCACCAAATGGCTGCACCAGCCCATACCCGGCGGGGGCCAGTGTATCGGTTGCGACAGAGCGGCTTTCGTGCTTCAGCAGCTTTGGCGTGCGGCCCGTGTAATGGCGGATATCGTTGATCAAATGCGCCTGATCATAATAGGCATCTGCCACCTGCCGCCGCATTTCATCAGGCAGATCGGGCAGCGAAAGCAGCGTGGCCGCACGAATGGCGCGGAACCGTTTGAGCAGGCGCGAGGGGGGCTGGCCGAAATACCGTCTGGTCAGGCGCTGCACCTGCCGCGGGGACAGAGCCAGCATCTCATATAAATCTTCGACAGGCGGGTTGAAATCGCTGTTCAGCCATTCAACCACACGGGCAATCACGGTTTCATGGCCATTTTCGATCGGCCTGATCCCGCTGCGCACAATCTGTGCCATCTGCGCGCAAGCCCCGGCGGGATCTATTTCGCCCTCACTGACAGACTGGCTGAGCTTCATAACCTGCTGCGCCAGCTCTGCTGGCAGGACCTGATCGGCCCGCAGCACCTGATTGGCACATTGGTCCACCGGAATGCCGCCCAGTGCCGCCCAGCCCAAAGCGTTCAGCGATACGCCGATGGCAAGGCCAGGGCCGTGCATTTTAAACGGTGCGGCCTGTTGCAGCGGCGTGGTGAAAAATGCCGCGCAGGAATGTGCCACGCGTCCGTCGGCAAAGCGCATTTCTGCCTGCCCCATGGGCATGATGAAGAACTGCGCCGAATAGGCAGGAAGAATATCTTCCAGCACATCTTCGTCTGTGCGGAAAATGAAGAGCGTGTTGATACAAGGCGCAAGATCAGCCGGAAACCCGACAAATTCGAAAGTAAACCGGCGGTCTTCTTTCATCTCGTCCTCCTGCGTCGCGCGCCCCTTCAGCGCGCCCTTTCCTTACGCCTTTTCCCTGCGGTGCTGCGCTCTACATCACCCTGCAGCGTCCGATGCGCCGGATTGGTCGGCAATCCACGCGTCGACATTTTCTTCCATGATCGAAAGCGGCACCGGCCCTGTTTTCAGGATGACATCGTGGAAAGCGCGAATATCGAACCGGTCGCCCAGCCTGCTCTGTGCGCGTGACCGCAATTCCATGATTTTCAGCTTGCCGATCATATAGGCCGTCGCCTGGCCGGGATAGACGATGTAGCGTTCGATGGCCTTGCGGATGTCCCCTTCGGGATTGGGCGTGTTGACCGTCAGATATTGGATCGCCTTTTCGCGGCTCCATCGTTTGTCATGGATGCCAGTGTCCACCACCAACCGGCAGGCGCGCCACAATTCCATGCCCAGCCGGCCAAAGTCTGAATAGGGATCCTTGTAGAAGCCCATATCCTTGCCCAGTTCCTCGGAATAAAGCCCCCAGCCTTCGGAATAGGCAGTAACGCCGCCAAACCTGCGGAATGGCGGAACATCACCCAGCGCCGTCTGGATGGACCGCTGCAGATGATGGCCAGGCAACCCTTCGTGATAGGCCAGCGCTTCCAGCTCGTTCTTCGACATGTCCCGCAGATTATACAGGTTCACATAATAGGTGCCGGGCCGCGAACCATCTGGCGCGGGGCTTTGATAAAATGCCTTACCCGCGCTTTTTTCGCGGAATGCTTCCACTGGCTTTACCGTCAGCGGATCAGCCGGAAGGGTGGCGAAATATTCCGGCAGGCGGGCCTGCATCGCGTTCAGCTTGGTATCGACATCGGCCAGATACGCTTCCCGCGTGTCGTAGAAAAATTCTTCCCCGTCGCGGGTATGTTTGAAGAAATCCTGCAGGCTGCCGGTAAAGCCCACTTGCCGCATGATGCGTTCCATCTCGCCATGGATGCGGGCCACTTCGCCAAGGCCGATGTCATGAATTTCATCCGCACTGAGCGCGGTGGTGGTGTAATTGCCGAGCAAAGCGTTGTAATAGGCGCCGCCTTCGGGAAACCGCCAGATGCCATCAGCTGTGCCGGCAATGGCCTGCTGCCGCTTCATTTCATCCAGCAGGCGCGCATAGGCCGGGCGCGCGCCCGTGTTCCAGGCGGCCACTGCCTCTGCCTTCAGGCCGGTGCGGCTTGGTTCAGCCAGGTCGATTGCGTCCACCTTGGCGGCAAAATCTGCCAGAATGGCGTTTTGATCGCCAGCAGAGAGCAGGTTTTCAATAACGGAAATGACGTAATCATACACCCAGCGCGGCGGCATCACGCCGTCATCTGCGCGGGTACGTGATGTTTGCGTCAGCGTGTCGAGCGACTGGCCCAGCGTGCCGATCCGGGTGACATAGGCAGCTGCCTGTTCCTGATTCTTGACCGAATGAATATTGATCAGGAAAGCCGGAAGGCCGGATTGCGCGCCGTTCATCTGGTCAAATTCATAGCCATATTTGCGGAACGGGAATGTCGCCGCGCTGCGCTTGGCCATGGCATTAAACAAGCGGTAGGAAAGGGCATCCTGCGCTGAAAGATCAGCCAGAACGAAATCCTGATGCATTTTAGCGGCAGTTGCTTGCAGCAGGTTCTGGCTGGCGATGGCATTTGCGTCGGAAAAATCGCCCCAGCGGGCATAATCATCGTCACGAATGCCGCGATACGCCTTGGATTGGGGCGAAAGCGCAAGCTGCGCTGCGTCATAATCCGCAAATAGCTGGGCCAGCTGCGCGTTTTGGGCTGTGGCCGGTGCCGGAGCAAGTGCGGCCGCTGAACTTGCACTCGAAATTTCAGCGGTTTGCGGCGCACAGGCGCTGGTGGAAAGGGCAAGTATTGCGGCGGTCGCAAGACCGGAAGCACGAAGGATCATCATTTTCTCCACCCGAATATTATTGGGCAAACTAGGCGGAAAGAATGCGCTTTGGCTAGAGCATGCGGCCAAACTTTGCAGATTTTGCCGCGAATCTCGTCAGGATTGGACGATTCGCAGCAGCGTGGAAAAGGCTGGCAGGCCAGCGCAACAACCGCTGGCCGCACCAAGATGTAGCTGGATTCAGGACAAAAAAAGGAGCGGCCCTTCGTGAAGGAACCGCTCCTGAAGTCGAGGAACTCGTTACATTGCTGCATCGAGCCCTTCGGGTCGCATCAGCCTCTTACACCGGTTCCCCCTGGTTTTTATTGTATGTAAACGACAATCTTGGTGCAGCATCCTGTCCCTGCGACCTATTTATCTTCACCCTTGTTGCGCGATCTGCGCCCGGAATAGTCGACAGGGGCAGGCCATTTGGGCATAGCGCCAGACCATGGTTTTCTCCCTGATACGCCCGGCATTGTTTATTCTTGACCCCGAAAAGGCCCACCGGCTGACGATTGCGGGGCTGGAATGCAGCCCGTTCAAATCGCCCCCGCGGGCTGGCCCCCTGGCCGTGGATGTGGCCGGGCTGTCCTTTCCCAATCCGCTGGGCATGGCGGCGGGTTTCGACAAGGATGCCCAGGTGCCCGATGCGCTGCTGGGCCTCGGGTTCGGATTTACCGAAGTGGGGTCGATCACTCCGCTGCCACAGGCAGGAAACCCCAAACCGCGCATTTTCCGGCTGGTGGAGGATGAGGCGGTGATCAACCGCATGGGCTTCAACAACAGCGGTGGAAAAGTGGCGGCGCGCCGGTTGGCGGAACGGCGCAAGGTCAGAAGCGGGGGAATTGTCGGCGTCAACATCGGGGCCAATAAGGATTCTGCCGACCGCATTGATGATTATGCCCAGCTGACGCGGCTGATGGCGCCGCTGGCAAGCTATCTGGCAGTCAATATCTCCAGCCCCAACACGCCGGGCCTGCGCGCCTTGCAGGATGAAGGCGCGCTGGTTTCCCTGCTGGACGCAGTGCTGGAAGCACGCGGCGCCGCACAGGTGCCGGTTTTCCTCAAAGTGGCGCCGGATCTTGAACCTGCCGACATAGACGCCATTGCCCGCATCGCGGTGGACAAGAAGCTGGGCGCGCTGATTGTTTCCAACACCACCATTTCTCGCCCTGCCCTCAAATCCCCTCACCGTGATGAAGCAGGCGGCCTGTCCGGCGCGCCGTTGCGCGGGCTGGCGCAGCAGCGCATTCGCGATTTCCGGCAGGCAACCGGCGGCGAGATGCCCTTGGTGGGCGTAGGCGGTATTGCCTCGGCACAAGATGCCTGGGCGCGGATCAGGGCAGGAGCCACGCTGGTCCAGCTATACAGCGCGATGATCTATCACGGCCCCGGTCTGGCGCGGCAGATCACCAGGGGTCTGGAACGATTGATGCGGCGCGATGGATTTTCCAGCATTGCCGAGGCGGTCGGGAGTGAATAGCAGTAGCGGCATGACAATGCGTTTCACCCGCCTCGCCCCGCTTGTTGCCACCAGCCTGCTGCTATCAGCCTGTGCGACCACTGGCGAGATTGCCCGGCCCGCAGGAACAGAAGCAGCGGCACCCGCCCTTCAGGCGCCAACCGGTCTGGTCAGCGCGGCCGACCCGCGCGCCGCTGATGCGGGCGCGCAAATGTTGCGGCAGGGCGGCAGTTCGACCGATGCAGCCATTGCCACCATGCTGGCACTGACGGTGGTGGAACCGCAAAGTTCAGGCATTGGCGGCGGCGGGTTCTTCGTGCGAGGCACGGCTGATGGCCAGGTCAGCACCATAGATGGCCGCGAAACCGCGCCTGCCGCTGCCGGGCCGGACTGGTTTCTGGCGGATGATGGCACCGCAAAATCCTATGGTGATGTGGTCATGACCGGCCTGAGCATAGGGGTGCCGGGCAATATTCGCCTGGCTGAACAGGCGCACCGGCAATATGGCAGACTGGCATGGGCCAGCCTGTTCGCCCCGGCAATCAAGCTGGCAGAAGACGGTTTTGCCGTATCGCCGCGGTTCAACGAATTTCTGGTCAAATACCAGCCACGCGCCGCCGCCAGTGCCGAGGGGCGGGCGCTGTTCTACACCGATGCAGGCGACGCAAAGCCGGTTGGCACCATTATCCGCAACCCCGACCTTGCCGCCACATTGAAACGCATTGCCGCTGGCGGGCCGGACTGGTTCTACACCAATGAAGCAGGCGCAGAAATAGCCGCCCGCATCCGCCGTGCCACGCCCCGCGATGCCGGAATGACCGCGCAGGATCTGGCATCCTATGAAGCCAAGCCGCGCGATGCGGTATGCGGTGAATATCGCGCCTACCGCATCTGCGGCATGGGCCCGCCATCATCGGGCGCGACCACGGTCATCGCCATTTTGAAACAGCTGGAACCGTTCGACCTGAATGGGCTGGGCGTAAATTCGCCGGTCAGCTGGCATGTGTTCGCCGAATCCCAGCGCCTCGCCTATGCCGACCGCGAACGCTATCTGGCGGACCCTGATTTCATCACTGTGCCGGTCCAGTGGCTGTTGCAGCCCGATTATCTGGCTGGCCGCGCACGATTGATTTCTACCAGCGCCACCATGCAAAAGGTCGAGGCGGGTGTCGCGCCTGCGCTGGCAATCGCCCCGCCGGATGGCACCGAGCCGCCGGAAAACGGCACGTCGCATTTCGTCGCGCTTGACCGCGAAGGCACTGCCGTCAGCTATACTTCCACCATCGAAGGGCCGTTTGGATCCGGCCTGATGATGGGGGGTTTTTATCTCAATAATGAACTGACCGATTTTAGCCTGGCCCCGGTGGTGGACGGGCAAATGGTGGCCAACCGCGTGGAAAGCGGCAAACGCCCGCGCAGTTCCATGGCGCCAACGGTCGTTTATGCGCCGGATGGGCAGTTGATCTATATTCTGGGCGCAGCAGGCGGCGGGACCATCCCTGTGCAGGTGGCCAAGACGCTGATTGGCCTGATTGATTTTCGCTTGCCGCTGGCTGATGCGCTGGCCCTGCCGCAGCTTTATTCACCCGGCGATACGGTCGTGATCGAACAGGGTTCGATGCTGGAAAGCATGACAGCCGCGCTGACTGCGCTGGGCCACAGCCAGGTTATGGCGCGCGAATTGCCGCTTAAGACCAACGCTGCAGAACGCACCGCGACCGGCTGGGTCGGCGCGGCCGATCCGCGCAGCGAAGGGGCATCGGTGCCGCAATGAGATGGCTTGCCGCTACGGTTGCGGCGGCCTAGATAAATGACGAACCGCAAGATCGACAAATGATAGCGGGTGCAGGAGCGGATATTGCAGCTTTCCGATTTTGATTCGGCGAATAACCTCGTCGAGCTTTTTCTGTCCCGTGCGCAGGAACGGGGCGACAAGCCGTTTCTGGCCGCAAAAAAGGACGGCCACTGGCAGACAATCAGCTGGCGCGAAGCGGCAGACATGGTCTGCCTGCTGGCGGAAAACCTGCGCGGGCTGGGCCTGGATGAAGGCGACCGGGTTGCGCTGGTGTCGGAAAACCGGCCCGAATGGTGCATTGCCGATCTCGCCATCATGGCGGCTGGCTGCGTGTCTGTGCCGACCTACATCACCAATACCGAACGCGACCACCAGCATATTCTGGACAATTCCGGCGCCCGCGCGGTGATTGTTTCCAACGTAAAACTGTCGCAGCCGCTGATCCCTGCCATGATGCGGTCCGGCGTGCCGGAACATATCATCGCGATTGACGCTATCGCGCAATATCAGTCAGGCGCGCTGACATGCCACCAATGGTCCAGCATGATGGAAGGGGATGCCGCCGCCGCCCGCGCCGCAGTGGACAAGCGCATTGCCGCCATTGGCCGGTCAGACACAGCCTGCATCATTTACACCAGCGGCACTGGTGGCGCGCCGCGCGGGGTGATGCAGCATCACGGTTCCATCCTGTGCAATGTGGCGGGCGCTGCGGAAATTCTGGCGGATGATTTTGGTTGGGGGGAAGAACGCTTCCTCAGCTTCCTGCCACTGAGCCATGCCTATGAACATTCCGGCGGGCAATATCTGCCGATCGGCATGGGCGCGGAAATCTATTATTCCGAAGGGCTGGAAAAACTGGCCAGCAATATCGAGGAAGTGCAGCCGACCATCATGGTGGTGGTGCCGCGCTTGTTCGAAGTGCTGCGCACGCGCATCATGAAACAGGTGTCGAAACAGGGCAAACTGGCCAATTACATGATGGACCGCGCCCTTTCGATTGGCGAAATCAGGGCGGGCGGCAAAATGCGCCTGCGCGACCGGCCCATGGAATTCCTCATCGACAAGGCGCTGCGGCCCAAGATCCGCCAGCGGTTCGGCGGGCGGATGAAAGCGATGGTGTCGGGCGGCGCGCCGCTTAACCCCGAAGTGGGCATTTTCTTTGAATCCATGGGCCTCACCATGCTGCAGGGCTACGGCCAGACAGAGGCTGGACCCGTCATCAGCTGCAACCGCCCTGCCGCTGGCATTGCCATGGAAACCGTCGGCCCGCCCATGCGCGGCGTGGAAATAAAAATCGCCGAAGATGGCGAGATTCTGTGCCGCGGCGAGCTGGTGATGCATGGCTATTGGCAGAACAAGGCGGAAACCGCCCGCGCGCTGCAAAATGGCTGGCTGCATACAGGGGATATCGGGCACATCGACAGCCGCGGCAGGATCGTGATTACCGACCGCAAGAAAGACATGATCGTGAATGACAAGGGCGACAATGTTGCCCCGCAAAAGATTGAAGGAATGCTGACCCTGCAACCCGAAATTGCCCAGGCCATGGTTTCAGGGGACAAGCGCCCTTACGTGGTCGGCCTGATTGTTCCCGATGCGGAATGGCAGGTGGAATGGTGCCGCGAGCAGGGCAAGAAATTCGATTGCCAGCAATTGCAGGAACTCCCTGAATTCCGCAGCGCCATCCGCGCCGCGGTGGACCGGGTGAACAAGGAACTGTCAGTGGTGGAAAAAGTCCGGCAGTTCACCTTTGCCGACGAACCGTTTTCAATCGAGAACGAAGAAATGACACCCAGCCTGAAAATCCGCCGGCACAAGATCAGGGAACGCTATGGTGACCGGCTGGATGCACTCTATCGCAGCTAGGCAGGCTCGCCGCGGGCCATGTCGCGGCGGATTTTCACCAGTTCCAGTTCCAGACCCTCGGACGCGCGTTTCAGGCTGACCAATTGTTCGAACAGGTCAAGCGGGCTGCATGTCAGCGGGCCGCAATGTTCGCGCACACCGTTTCTGAACTGGCTCCATTCCATTTTCAGGCGCCGGCCCTTGGCCGAAAAGCGCCCGTTCATGACCGGCCCCCGCATGGCGGACATTTGCCGCCAGATCGACAAGGCCTTGATGGTTGCAGCATTATTTGCCTGAGCATCATTTTCCTGACCGGTCCGGTCTGAAACCAGCCCTTCGAGCGCCAACAGCCGCTTTTGCGGGCATTCGTCAAATGCGCCTTGGGGCAACGCCAGACCTGCATCAGATGCCTGTTCGAGACACTGGATTATGGCGGCATCGGTGCTGGAATACATGCCAATCATGGCGCCGCGCCAGATTGTGCCCAGAACAAGAATATCACCCTGCTGTTCAAGTCCGAACGCGTGGGCTGGCGTGGCAATGGCCATGCCGGATATGTGGAGCAGGGTCGTTAATTTCGCGTCTACACAATCCGCAAATTCACCCTCAGGCGGCTATTTCTTCGACCCAGTCAGGATAGAAGGCTGGCTGACGGTCAGACCATCCCGGCGCGGTTGCGGCAGCTTCGCTCAGGGATTTGAGCAGATCGCGCCGCCTTTCGGGCCGGATTTGTGGCAATGCTGACGCGGCGCAAAATGCGCTGGGCAGCCAGGGGCGCACATCTGCGCCAAGCAGGCGCTCATAAAGAAACCGATACGCAGAAAAGCTGGTCAGCCTTTCTTGTGCCAGGTCAAAAGCGGTGACGCGCATCAGCTTGCCCATGAACGGGTCCAGATCGTCAAACCCGATTTCGCTCGGCATCCGGCAGCGCAGCGCCTTCAAATCCTGATAGATGACATATTGGCTGCGGATGGAGGCGTTTTCCGCCGCATCGCGTGCCCACAGTTTGAACGCATCATGGCGGCCCAACCCCACATCGAGGCTGCGTTTGATATACCGCTGTTCGCAAGCATCAAAGCTGGCAAATTCCCGCATTTCGGCAATGGTCATCGAAGCAGTGCTGGTGGTCGACATGGTCGTTTGTCCCCTGTTGCAAGGAGAACATCGCCCAAGATGGTTAATTTCCGGTAACCAGAATGCTCCAAATCAGAGGTGCCTTAAATCAGCGAGGCTTTAAATCAGGCCGGCAAGCGGGCTGCTGGGGTCGGCATATTTACGGGTTGCCATCCGGCCTGCCAGATAGGCATGGCGGCCTGCTTCAACGGCCAGCTTCATGGCCTTGGCCATACGGATCGGGTCTTTCGCCTCGGCAATGGCGGTGTTCATCAGCACCCCGTCACAGCCCAGTTCCATGGCCACCGCGGCATCAGATGCAGTGCCGACACCGGCATCGACCAGCACGGGCACGCTCGCCCCTTCCACAATCAGGCGGATCATCACGCGGTTCTGGATGCCAAGGCCGGAGCCGATGGGCGCGCCCAGCGGCATGATGGCCACCGCACCCACCTCTTCCAGCTGTTTGGCAGCGATGGGATCATCAGCGCAATACACCATCGGCAGGAAGCCTTCCTTGGCCAGCACTTCGGTGGCGCGCAGCGTTTCGCGCATGTTGGGATAGAGCGTGCGCGCTTCGCCCAGCACTTCCAGCTTCACCAAGTCCCAGCCGCCAGCTTCGCGCGCCAGACGCAGCGTGCGAATGGCATCTTCAGCAGTGAAACAGCCTGCCGTGTTGGGCAGATAGGTTGTTGTCTTGGGATCGATGTAATCCGTCAGCATGGGCGCCTTGGGATCAGAAACATTGACCCGGCGCACAGCAACAGTGACGATTTGGGCGCCGCTGGCCTCCAGCGCCGCGGCATTCTGTGCGAAATCCTTGTATTTGCCGGTTCCGACAATCAGCCGCGAGGTGAACTTGCGGCCAGCCACTTCCCAGCTATCGTCTGCTGGTGGCTGATGATCGCCCCCGCCGACGAAATGCACGATTTCAAGAGCATCACCGTCTGAAAGAGCGGCGCCTTCCAGGGTTGAGCGCGGCACAATGTCGCCATTGCGCTCCACTGCCACCTTGGCCGGATCAAGTTCCAGCTCGCGCACGAGTGCCGCGATGGTGGTGACCTGGGTACGGCGGGTTTCGCCGTTAACGGTAAGGGTAAGGTGGGCGCTCATACCCCGCCAGATAGCGTTCAATGCGCGTGGCGCAAGTTGAGTATGTGACCCAGCGTGACCAGAGCGACGCCGATAATGGTGAGAACGGCTTCTTCCACGCCATGCTGAACGGCCAGCGCGCCGCCCATGAAACTGAGCCCGGTCATGGCCACCACAAAAGGGGCCGCGCGCCGGTGCCGCAATGCGCCCCAGCCAATCGCGACTGCGGCAATCAATGTCGCCAGCAGCAGGCCAATGCGGTGAATTTCAGGCGAAAGCAGCAAGTGGCCGCCCGCGCCAAGGGCCGACAGGAAAAGGATGCTGGCAATGCAATGCAAGGCGCACAGCCCCGACAGCAGAATGCCCGCACGGTCCAGACGGGCGCGAATCGAGAGAAGTCCCTGGCGCATCAGAGCCTCCATGTATGTGACGTTGTAACATTGCGCAAGGGCGCAACAAAAGTTTTGTGGTGCAATTTGCGCAACCAATCATGCGCGCTTCGCAACCTGATTGCCCTTGCGCTTTTTCAGGCTGCATCGCAGTAGGGGCGCATGGTCGCAGCAATCGGAAACGTAGATCATTCCCCGCCCGGCTTGGCCGCTGATAGCGAAAAGGCTGATGGCCGCCCGCTTCTTCTGGCGCGGTGGCTGTGGTGTGTGGCGGTACTGGTGTTCATCATGGTGGTGGTGGGCGGCATAACGCGGCTGACCGAATCAGGCCTGTCGATTACCGAATGGAAGCCAATTACAGGCGCCTTGCCGCCGCTGACGCAGGCCGAATGGCAGGCTCAGTTCGATGCTTACAAGCAAATCCCTGAATATACGCAGGTCAACGGGCCAGCGGGCATGGTCTTGGCTGATTACAAGTTTATCTTCTTCTGGGAATGGTTCCACCGCCTGCTGGGCCGCATCATCGGCATGGCATTTTTCCTGCCGCTGGCATGGTTCTGGATCAGGCGGCAGATACCGCAGGGCTATAAACTGCGGCTGGTGGCGCTGCTGGCGCTGGGCGCGCTGCAGGGTGCATTCGGCTGGTTCATGGTCCGCTCCGGCCTGTCAGGCGAGATGACCGATGTGAGCCATTTCTGGCTGTCGATCCATCTTTTGACTGCGCTGTTCACGCTTGCCGGCCTGATCTGGACTGCGCTTGATCTGACACGGCTGGGCACGCTGGGTTCAGCGCGGCCGGCGCGGCTGACCGGGGTGACGGTGCTGGCCGGATCGATCCTGTTCATACAATTGCTGCTGGGCGCATGGGTCGCGGGCCTCAATGCGGGCCTTGCGTCCGACAGCTGGCCCTTGATGCAAGGCCGTTTCGTGCCCGATTATGATGGCGCGCGCGGGTTTTTCTACGCAGCCACACATGATCCCTTCCTCCTGCACTTCCTGCATCGGTGGTGGGCGTGGGTGGCGGTGGCGGCGCTGATTGTGCTGGCGCGCAAGGTCAAACCGTTCGAGCGGCGGGCGTCCGTGGCCATCCACAGCACCTTTGGCATCCAGATCTTGCTCGGCATTGCCACGGTTTTGTCCGGTGTCGAATTGTGGCTGGGCGTCGCCCATCAGGCGGTCGGCGCATTGCTGGTGTCGGCCACCGCGTGGGGCGCCCATGTTCTGGGGCGGCGCAAGTGACCGGCCCGCTCGACCGGCGGCAATCCATGGCCTGGCTGGCAGGCGCAGCCCTGGTACCGCTGCTGGCTACCACTCGCCCTGCCCGCGCCCGGCCTGCCAGCGCGCGGCAAGCGGCAAACGCTTTTAATCCCCCCTCCACCCCCATGCGATTGACGCGGGAATTGTCCCGCGAGCTTGGTGATGGCGCGCATATTGTCGTGCAGCGCATCTGGCAGGTGCAATTCACCGATCAGGATGCGGGCTTTTCCCTTGAAGGCGAGCAAGTGGGCGTCGATGTTTCCGCTCCGCAAAGCCTGGGCATGCTCGCCGCGATCGAGCGTGGCCGGACAGAAAACGCCATGTTCCCGATCGCGCTGGACCAATATGGCCTCATCACCGCAGAACAGGCAGACGGCGCGCCCGCCCAAATTGATCAGGCGATATTGCAGGCCCGCCGGCAGATTGATGCGGCAAGGCTGTCAGATGCCAAGCAAGCAGATGCCAGACAGTTTCTGGCCTATCTGCAGCAATCTGCCGCGCAGCTTGCCAGCCAGTTGCCGGAAGACCTCTTCAATCCGGCGCAGTCCAGTTGGCAGCAACGCCGCGAGATTGATCTGCCGCATGGTCAAAGCGGGTCAGTCATCGTCACGTTCAGCGCCGCCACCGATCCTGCGGCGCACCTGATGCAACGGGCACAGCGCTGCATCGTCACACAAATTGGCGACGCCAGCCGCACGTCTTGCGAGAACTGGTCCCTGCTGTCCGCCTGAAACACGCGGGCATTGCGCTGACGGTATTATTTTACCTCCACCAAGATGCGCGGATTTGCTTGACTTAGGCTGCATAAACGAACAAATCGCGCCATCTTTGCGGAACCCATTTCGGGGATTCGCGAAAAACTATCCGGCCCTGTCATGATGGGGCCTGCAATTTTTCAGGAATGGAACCAAGCCATGAAGGCGCTCACCAAGAGCACCCGGTCGATCAAACCGGCCGAGGTTGAAAAAAACTGGCATCTGATCGATGCTGAAGGTCTGGTCGTTGGCCGCCTTGCCACCATCGTAGCAAACCTGCTGCGCGGCAAGCACAAGCCCAGCTTCACCCCGCATGTCGATTGCGGCGATCATGTCATCATCATCAATGCCGACAAGGTGAAGTTCACCGGCAACAAGATGACCGGCAAGATCTATTACAAGCACACCGGCCACCCTGGCGGGATCAAGGAAACCACACCGGCAAAGGTGCTGGAAGGCCGTTTCCCCGAGCGGGTTATGGAAAAGGCTGTGCAGCGCATGATTCCGCGCGGGCCACTTGGCCGTGCGCAGATGAAGGCACTCCACCTCTATAACGGCACCGAACATCCGCATGACGGGCAGCAGCCCACCGTGATGGACGTCGCGTCGCTGAACCGCAAGAACAAGGCTGCTTCGTAATGGCTGACGAAAACAACACCGTCTCCGATCTCGCCGATCTGAAGACCATCGCTGGTGACACTCCCGATGCGGATGCCGCTGCAATTGCAACTGCCCAGGTGCCTTCCACGCCGCTGCGTGAGCAGGAACTGGACGCGCAGGGCCGCGCCTATGCCACTGGCCGTCGTAAAGACGCCAAGGCTCGCGTGTGGATCAAGCCCGGCAAGGGCAAGATCACCGTCAATGGCCGCGATCAGGAAGTGTATTTCGCACGTCCAACGCTGCGTCTGGTGATCAACCAGCCTTTCAGCATTGCTGACCGTCTGGAACAGTATGATGTGATCTGCACCGTCAAGGGTGGCGGTCTTTCCGGCCAGGCTGGCGCGGTAAAGCACGGCATCGCCCAGGCACTTTCCAAGTTCGAACCGCAATTGCGTGCGACCATGAAGGTTGCCGGCTTCCTGACCCGCGACAGCCGCGTGGTGGAACGTAAGAAGTATGGCCGTGCGAAGGCACGTCGTAGCTTCCAGTTCTCGAAGCGTTAAGCGTTACAGACAATCGCTACAAAAAAGGCGGTCCGGAAACGGGCCGCCTTTTTCTTTGTTTGCCAGGGGTTTTTAACTGTCAGGCATCAGTCTTTCACACTGGCGGATCAGTGCGCGGCACCTGGTTGACCGGCGCGACGGGTTCGCCAGCACTGCGCGGCGGGGTTGCATCTTCGGGCACCTCGTCAATCATCATGTCTTCGCTCGCCACATGCTGCAGATTGCGCACTTCCACGCGCACATCCCCGCCCACAATCGTCAGTTCGTTAAAACTGGGCGGGGTTGATCTGATTCGCTGTGACAGCGTGCCTGCACCAATCATGCGGACCATGCCATTTTCAGTTTCCTGCATGATATCGAATGCATCATGCACATGGCCCGTCAGCACGGCGGCCACGTTGCGCTTGGCCAGTTCCGCCAGCGCCCGTGTTCCGCCCCGCGTAAGCGCAGTGCCATGGGTGCCCACCTCCACCAGCGGATGATGGGCGGCAATCAGCACCTGACGGCCCGGCGGCAGGGCATCGATAGCGCGAAGCGTTTTTTCCAGCGCCGCATCGGTCACCCAGCCCTTCGACCAGTTCATCCGCCATTGCGCGCGTGCGGTGGTCTTCAGCGAAATGATCGCGTGGCCTGGCAGGTCCAGTTCACGCTCCACCATGGCTTCCATGCCCTTGAATCGCTTGTACGGGGTAAAAAACCGTTCCACCGGGTTGAAATAGGGCAAATCATGGTTGCCGACTTCCACTGTAACCGGTGCTTCCAGCGAACAGATCCATTCCCGCGCTGCGGCAAATTCGCGGTGCCTTGCACGCATGGTCAGATCGCCGGTGATCATCACGGCGTCAGGTTTGCGGCGTGATACTTCCGCCGCGACCCAGTCCAGCGCGCGGTTATCCTCGAGGCCAAAATGAATATCGCTCAGGTGAAATAATAGAGTGCTGTCAGCCATTCACCGGCCCAAGCAGATCGACTTGGAGCGGGGCAAGCAAAAACGTGATTTCCGCCCCGCCTGTATGCCGTTCGCCATCAACCATGAGCGGTATCGGCTGATTTTCGGCCGACCGCAGCACCGCTTTTTCGGCCACGCCCAGATCATCGTGCGGGCCTTCGCGAAAATTGCGCTTCAAAATGGCGATGCCCTGTTCGACAAATTCCGACAAGCCATCGGGGCCATATCCTTCGATACGCATGGTGTGCGCTTCCACAATCAGACGCAGCCCGCCATACCCTTCATCCTTGCCGCGCTGCGGATCGGCCAGCACAACATTGGGGCCGGTATCGCCAATTCCGCTGGCATCAATGGCCTTGGCCAGCGTTTGACCGATGTTGTATTCACGCATTTCCTCGCGCACGTCGGCCCATAATGCGCCGGGGCCAGCCAGTATCTCACACAAGGCCACATGATTTTCCCCGCGGAGGCAAAATTCACGCCGGCGCACCAACTCGCCAGACGTGAAACTGCGCAGAATGGCCAATGTATCGCAATCGGGAAACAGACGGTGGCACAAAAGGTTGGAGGTGCCGCCGGGCAAGGGAAGAATGGCGCCGTCCCACCCTTCCAGCCGGGTGATTGCCGCATTCAGCGTGCCATCCCCGCCGTGCAGCACCACATGGGTCACGCCCTCGCGTTCTGCCATGGCGGCATCAGGCAATTCATCCTGCTTGCAATCCACCACCCGTTTGGCCGGATAACCGCCATCTGCCAATGCGCCCGTAATGGTTTCCACCATTTCCGGATCGTGACTGCCGCTGGCGCTGTTGATGACCAGCCATGTTGTCGAATTTGGTTCCATACAGCCTAAGCGCGGCAAGGCGGCTGGTTGTTCCCGAACCCCGCCAAATACGCGGCGCACAAGCCCGTTGCGGCGCAAATCAAGGTCAGATGCGACGCGTCAGGATCAACCAGGCAGCAACAGCATTGAGCGCAGTATAGCCAAGATAGGCCCACACCAGCGACGGCCAGCCATTGGCCGCCAACAACATGGACGCCAGCAAAACCACGAATTCGGTGACCATGGTCACGCGCCCGCCCAGCATGTGCACAAACCACGGCATCTGGCCAAGCAAGGGGTGCCTGCTTTCCAGCACGGCGCGGTGGAGGGCGAAATTGCCGATTCCCAGCATGAAGATGACAATCAGCACCATGGGCACATCATGCACTGCCCTTCGTCGATTGCCAAACAGCATTCGACCGCGGTTTTACAGCATTCATCTGCCGACTACATCCGTGGTCGGAAGAATGCGCGCCGCTGTCGAAGTCTGGCTGAAGTGATCGCGAAAGCCGCCTACTCCAATGTTTGTGAAGGCCGCCCGCCCCCCTCTTGGTGGTCTCGCAATTGGAGGAGAAGATTATGAAACATGCAATGATTGCTCTTGCCGCCCTTGGCGCAACCGTCACCGCTGGCACAGCCGCACCGGCATTCGCGAACACTGAACAAAAGCAGACGATTCATGTCGAATATGCCGATCTCAACCTTGCCACCGCTGCTGGCCAGAAAACGCTCAACCAGCGGATTATCAAGGCCGCCCGCGAAGTTTGCGGAATGGACCGTGCTGTCACTGGCACCCGCGTGCCAACTCGCGATGTACTGCAGTGCTTCCACACGGCCAAAGCGCAGGCTGAAAAGCAGTTTGCAGCCATCCTGACCGATCAGCGCCTCGGCGGTTGATTTGCCCGTCAGCCGTCTTGACCCGGGCCGGACCAGTCCCCTGGCCCGGGTCAAACCCCTGCTACCGTTCGCTTCCAAGGGATACGGTGTGAAACACCAAAAAAAGCCGCCCGTCAGGCGGCCTTCTTATTTCCGGTTATGTCACCTGTGGTTACACTGGTCCCGAATTCTTCGGGACGATCAACGCCCGGCCATGGCCTTGACCTTGGGCAGATAGGTCCTGCCGATACGCAGCGCCTCGCCATCATCCAGTTCGACCGACCACACACCCAGCCCATCATGGCGCAGGCCATGAATATGTTCGCGCCGCAGGATAGTGGAGCGGTGGATGCGAATGAATTCCGCAGGATCGAGCCGTTTTTCCAGCCCGGCGATGGTTTGCAGCAGCAGATAATTGCGATCTGCCACATGCAGCCGCACATAATCACGTTCGGCATCGATACGCGAAACCTGTGCAATCTCTATTCGCAGCAATTCCGACCGGTGCGGCACCCATAATTCGGTCAGCCATTCGCTGGCGGCAGCCACCGCTTCACCGCGCCGCGCCATGGCCCGTTCAATGGCCCGGCCCAGCCGGTCGGGCGCGACCGGTTTCAGCACATAATCAACCGCGTCCAGATCAAACGCCTCGACCGCAAAATGATCATGCGCAGTGACGAAAATGACCGCCGGACGCTGTTCCAGCCGCGCCAGTTTGCGTGCCACGGCCAGCCCGTCCATTTCGGGCATGGTCATATCCAGCAGCACCAGATCGGGCTTCAGTGCTTCCACCAGTCGCAGCGCGCAGGCACCGTCGCTGGCGGTGCCAACAACAGCCAGATCCTTCAGTTTCGCGCAGATAACCTGCATCCGTTCCACTGCCAGCGGTTCATCATCAACGATCAGCGTGCGCAGCGGTTGGTCGCTTGTGTCTTCAGCCATGCTTCACCATCGGTATCCTCAATTCAGTCAGATATCCTGCCGCTGTTGACCCTGAAACAATCGTCGCATCCTTGCCGAAGCGCGCTTTCAGCCGGTCCCGCACATTGGCAAGGCCAATGCCGAAACCATGCTTGCTTTCCGCATTAGCGCCCGGCCCATTGTCGCTGACAGAAACCACCAGCCGGCCATATTCCTCACGCGCAGCCAGCGTAACGGTCACCGGAACCTTCGACGGGCCGATAGCATATTTCACCGAATTTTCGACCAGCGGCTGCATGATCATGCCGGGAATGCGCGCTTCTGCCAGATTGTCCGGCAGGTCGAACACCGGCCGCAGCCGATCAGGAAAACGGACCGCTTCAATATCAAGGTAATGACGCTGCAGTGCAAATTCATCCGCCAGACATACATCCGAGGTTGGATCATCGGCCAGGCTGTGGCGGTAGAAATTGGAAATGGTCTGGATCATCGTTTCGGCGCGATCCACCTTGCCGGTGAGGACCAGTGCGGACAGCGAATTCAGGGCGTTGAACAGGAAATGCGGATTGACCTGATAGCGCAGCGAACGAAGTTCCGATGCCTTGGCTGCGCGGCGAAATTCGCCTTCGCGCCGTTCAGCAGCGCGGGCCTGCGCGCCTGCCAGCAGCGCCAGGTAAAGCGATGCCCATGCCAGCAGCAGGAAATAGCGGCCCAGCGCAATATCGGTCAACTGGCGCCACCTGTCGAGGCCGGTTGGCGCGCGCGCCAGCGTCACGGTGGCGGCCACCGTGGACTTGTCTGACTGGATATTCCGCTCTGGCGGGTTTTGCGGATCGTCCAATTCGCCCGGCAGGCCCGGCACATCGACCAGCACATTGCCGGCTTCATCCCGCCTGATCTTCACCCCCTGACGGGCACCGATCTTTTCAATCACTTTGGCTTCAATATCGGCAAATACCATCTGGTTTGCCTGCGCGATGAGGACCGCAGCCGGTAATGCGACGAGCAATGCGGCGACGATCTTGGCCCACAGCTGACGTTCGTCAAACAGGCGCAGCACCAGCCACATGACAAAAGTGACGACCACGCCGGCAAGACTGACCAGGCCGCGCCGCCACAGCAATTCATCCTGCATTTCCAGGCCGACGATGCTGCCGCGCAAAGTGGTAAGCAGGAAATAGCACAGCCACAGCCCGACCATCGACGCGAGGACAACGCGAAATGGCAAGCGTGCAGGGATAGTGGTGATGTCGGGCTCTGTCATAATGATGTCTGGTTCTACGCCACAACAGCGGCGCAGCGCCAGCGCTCCGGTCGAACAGGCAGCGCCTTTCGTCGAGCAGCAAAAAGGGCGGGACACGCCGAAAATGCGCGCCCCACCCCTATGTAATGCCCAGCTTTGCGTCGCGGCGTCAGGTGCCCGGCAGCAAATGTTCGCGGGCGATCTTGTCTTTCCAGAACGCCGGCGCCAGCGTGTGGACATTGTTGCCTTCGCTATCCACCGCGACAGTCACCGGCATATTGTCGACGGTGAATTCGTAAATTGCTTCCATGCCAAGGTCTTCAAATGCGACCACCTTGGCTTCCTTGATTGCGCGGCTGACCAGATAGGCTGCGCCGCCTGTGGCCATGAGATAGGCAACCTTGTTCTGGGCAATCGCCCGAACCGCGCCCTGCCCGCGTTCAGCCTTGCCAATCATCAGCAGCAGGCCAAGGTCCAGCATCATCTTGGTGAATTTGTCCATCCGCGTGGCCGTGGTCGGGCCGGCCGGACCCACTGCTTCACCCATGATCGGATCAACCGGACCGACATAATAGATCGCGCGGCCTTCGAAACTGACCGGCAGTTCCTCGCCCCTGGCCATCATGTCGGCAATGCGCTTGTGCGCCGCATCTCGCCCGGTCAGCATCTTGCCGCTGAGCAGCAGACGGTCACCATTTTTCCAGCTCCGCACTTCGTCAGGGGTGATGCTATCCAGATTGACCCGTTTTGCTTCGACATCGGGTTGCCAGTCCACGTCAGGCCATTCATCCAACTTGGGCGTTTCGAGGAATGTGGGGCCGGAACCATCCAGCGTGAAATGGGCATGGCGGGTGGCCGCGCAATTGGGAATCATCGCCACAGGCTTGCCCGCGGCATGGCACGGTGCATCGTAGATTTTCACGTCCAGCACGGTGGACAGGCCGCCCAGCCCCTGCGCGCCGATGCCCAGCGCATTAACGGCGTCGAAAATGTCGATCCGCAGCTGCTCGATATCGGTCTGTGCGCCGCGCTGCTTCAGCTGCGCCATGTCAATCGGGTCCATCAGGCTTTGCTTGGCCAGTTTCATGCAATGTTCGGCAGTGCCGCCAATGCCAATGCCCAGCATGCCGGGCGGGCACCAGCCAGCGCCCATCAAGGGCAGCATTTCCACCACCCAGTCGAGGATATTGTCGGACGGGTTCATCATCTTGAACTTCGACTTGTTCTCGCTGCCGCCGCCCTTGGCCGCCACATCGATGGAAACCGTATTGCCCGGCACCATTTCAACCGACAGGACACAGGGCGTATTGTCGCGCGTGTTCCGGCGGGTGAAGGCCGGGTCTGCCAGAATGGATGCGCGCAGCTTGTTTTCCGGATTGGTGTAGGCCTTGCGGACCCCGTCATCGACCACATCCTGCAGGCTGCGCGATGAGCCAAGGCGGCAGTCCTGCCCCCATTTGACGAACACATTGACGATGCCGGTGTCCTGGCAGATGGGCCGGTGGCCTTCAGCGCACATGCGGCTGTTGGTCAGGATTTGCGCGATGGCGTCTTTCGCGGCAGGCCCCTGCTCTGCGTCATAGGCAACGCCCAATGCGCGGATATAATCCATCGGGTGGTAATAGGAGATATATTGCAGCGCGTCGGCCACGCTTTCGATCAGGTCTTCCTCGCGGATCGTCACCATTTCGGCCATTGCCGTGTCGCCCTTCGCCAAGTCACTCATCGAACGCATACTCCTTCCGGTCGAATGAAGCGGTCCATAGGCGCAGGCGGCCCCTAGCGTCAAAGCACTTGGCGTAAGCGGCCCTACACCGTAAAGCCCAAGCGGATTGACCAACTGTATTGTTGGTGTGATACAGTAGCCAGAGATGACCATGACCGACACCACCACCGCAGACACATTTTCGCAGCATTCGTCCCTGAACCAATCAGCACATCCGGCGCAATCGGGCCAGTTGGCGCAACCGACAAAGGCGCACACGGCGCGCCGCGCGATGATTGACAGCCAGCTGCGCACCAGCGGCGTGAATGAACCCTTTGTGCTGGCGCGCATGTCCGCTGTGGCGCGGGAGGATTTCGTCCCTGAAGCTGCGCGCGATACAGCCTATATTGACCGGTCCATCCCGCTTGCCAACGGCCGCCGCCTTGCGGCGCCGCTGTTTTACGGGATGATACTGGCAGAAGCGCAGCCCGGCCTGTCCGACACGGCGCTGGTGGTGGACAGCGGCAGTGGTTACCTGCCTGAATTGCTGCGCCCGCTGGTCGGCTCGCTCGATGTCATAACCCCTGAAGATGCCGCTGCGGAAACTGCGTCACCAGCACGCTATTCGCTGGTGCTGGTGGACGGCGCAGTGGAAGAACTGCCCGATACATTGGCACAACGGATGGACGATGGCGCCCGCATCCTGACGGGGCTGGTGACAAATGGTGTGACCAAACTTGCAGTGGGCCGCAAATCAACCAGCGGCATCGGGCTGCTGGCATTGGCAGAAATGGGCATCCCGCGCCTATCCGAATTCGACAAGACGACAGGCTGGAGCTTCTGACCATGTATCGCAGGCTGGTAAAAATGGCGCTACTCGCCAGCGCGGCATCCCTTGCAGTGCCAGCCAATGCCGACACCCTGCGCGAGGCGCTGGCGGCAACTTATGTCACCAACCCCACCCTGCAGTCTGCCCGCGCCAACCAGCGCGCCACTGACGAGACTGTGGCGGTTGAAAAGGCCGCAGGCAGGCCCAACGCGTCTGCTTCGGGCCAATATGTGGAATTCATCAAGCAGTCCTCCACCAGTTTCACCGCGCCCGAACGCTCTATTGGTGCAGGCCTGGACCTGGGCGTGCCAATTTATTCAGGCGGCGCGGTCAAGAATGCAATCCGGTCGGCTGAAACAAGGGTGAAAGCAGGGCAGGCTGACCTGCGCGGGACCGAATCGGCGATTTTCACTCAGGTTGTCGCGGCCTATATGGATGTGCTGCGCAATCAGGCCATTGTCGGCCTGTCTGGCAATCAGGTCGATGTCCTGTCGGTCAATCTGCAGGCCACCAGTGACCGGTTTGAAATTGGCGACCTGACCCGCACGGACATTGCCCAGTCGCAATCGCGGCTGGCCGTGGCACAAAGCGATTTGCAGACAGCGCAGTCCAATCTCATATCCGCGCGCGAAAATTACATTCAGCTGGTTGGCCAGATGCCGGTTGACCTGCAGCCCCCACCACCCCTGCCGGGTCTGCCCGAGAGCGCGGACGCCGCGCTGTATACGGCGCTGGAAAACAACCCTGACCTGATTGCCGCCCGCGAACGCGCCGAAGCCAGCGCATATGATATCAGCGTGGCCGGCGCGGGCCGCCTGCCGCGTGTGTCGCTGTTTGCGGGCAGCGATTATTCCAATTTTCTGGGCACTCTGGGCGGCAATATCTCCGGCAATCTGCCGCAAACCTCCACATCGGCGCAGGCTGGTGTACAAGTGAGTGTGCCCTTGTTTCAGGGCGGGCGCCCTGCCGCCCTTCAGCGTCAGGCGCAGGCCCGTTCCGCAGCAGCGCTGGAACAGGTGATTGCGGCAGAACGCGAAGTGATCGCCCAGGTCCGTGCGGCCTATGCCAGCTGGCAGGCTGCCAATGCCATCATCGTCTCGTCGCAGGCGGGCGTGTCGGCTGCCGAACTGTCGCTGGAAGGCGTCCGGGCGGAAAATTCGGTCGGCAATCGCACCATTCTCGACATTCTCAATGCCGAGCAGGAATTGCTGCAATCCCGCGTGTTGCTGGTGACAGCACGGCGCAACGCTTATGTGGCCGGGTTCAGCCTGCTGGCCGCCATGGGCCGCGCAGAAGCGCGCGATCTGGGGCTGGCCGATGAAGGGCTGTTGTATGACCCGCAAGTCAATGCGGACCGCGTTTCGGGCAAGTGGTTCGACTGGTCACGCGACCCAGATCCTGCCGCACAATCGACACGCACCGTTGACATTCCTGCTCCGGACGCTGAAATTCCAGCACAAGGTGACTCGCAGTCGGGCACCTGAACCATCTGACGCCAGACTTTTCGAAGGCTAGTTCATAATGCGCCAACAGAGCGAAGCATCGGTTGAAGAAATCCTTGAATCGATCAAAAAAGTGATCGCCCGCGACAACCGCGCCGGTGCTGCCGAAGAACGCCGCCAGCGCGAATCGGATGGAATCCGCCATCTCGCCACAGAAATGACGCGCGAAATGACACGCGAAATGACCGCTGGAGCCACCTCGGACACCAGCGTCGAACCGGCGGACGCGGATGAGGCAGACGAAGTTCTGGACCTCGGCATGGCCGATTTCGCCGAAGAAGAACCCGCATCGGATGGCTTTGACGATTCCCGGTTCGAAGATGATCATGACGATGATGATATCCCGCTGACTGCTGAGCCAGTGCGCGATTCCATGCGTGAAAATTTTGCCGCGCTGGCAATGCTGTCGCAGCCGGGCGCTGCGCCGCAAATCGTGCGTTCAGGGGAAACTTCGCTGGAAGGTCTGGTGCGCGATATGCTGCGCCCGATGCTGTCGGAATGGCTGGACAGCAACCTGCCATCAATGGTGGAAAAAATGGTTCAGGCCGAAATCGCCCGGATTGCCGGAAAGCGCGGCTGAAAGCTGGCGCCGATCGGGTAAACGCCCGTTTGGCAGCCGCGT
This sequence comes from Allopontixanthobacter confluentis, assembly GCF_009827615.1. GTDB lineage: Bacteria > Pseudomonadota > Alphaproteobacteria > Sphingomonadales > Sphingomonadaceae > Allopontixanthobacter > Allopontixanthobacter confluentis. The sequence goes on along the minus strand of NZ_WTYU01000002.1, from coordinate 516,157 downwards.
GACGGCGGCGATACTGCGCGGCACACAAGGGGCTTGCACCTGCCGGCGGAGCGGCTAATCCTCAGCCCATGAAAATCAACACCGGGTTTGCACTCACCGCTGTGTCGCTGGCAATGGCCGCACCGCTTTCCGCCTCTGACACGACTGCGCCAATGTCCGCGCAGGACCTTGTCACAATGCCGAGGCTGGGGGCAGGAGCCACCAGCGCCGATGGGCAGTGGGTCATTTATCCTGTCACGCAGACAGATCCCGCAACGTACGCTCGCAGCACGCGTTATTATTTGCAGAACCTGTCGGCAAAACTTGCAACGCCTGTCGTCCTGAACCTGCCGGATGGCGCGTCTGACGCCAAATTCGCGCCTGACGGTGCAGTGTATTTCCTGGCCAGCGGCAAGGATGGCAAAAACACCAGTCAGGTGTGGCGCACGGCTGCACCTGCCACTGGCCAGCAAGCCATCACCGTAACCCAAGTAACCGATCTGGACGCCGAAGTGGCTGGGTTCAGCCTGTCGCCCAATGGCCGCAAGATTGCCGTGTGGGGCGATATTCCGCGTGATTGCGCCACATTTGGTTGCAGTGATGCGCCTGCTTCGCATTTGCCCGGCCCCGGAACAGGCAGGTTGTATGATGCGCAGGACGGCTTCATCCGCCACTGGGACAGTTGGGAAACGCCGGGCAACCATAGCCGGGTGTTCACTTTCGATCTGCTGGATGGCAGGGCCACAGGACCCGGCGTTGCCGCCGATGGCCCGGCAGGCACGGGCGCGCTGACAGGCGATGCGCCGACCAAGCCATTTGGCGGGGGCGAAGATGTCGTCTGGGCGCCGGACAGTTCCGGCGTGTATTTTGCTGCCCGTGTGGCTGATGCGCAGGAGCCACTGTCCACCAATGTGGATATTTACTGGGCGCCTGCGGCAGGCGGCGCGCCGCGTAATCTGACTGCGGCCAATACGGCGTTCGATGCGCTGCCTGCACCATCGCCTGATGGCAAATGGCTGGCCTATGTTGCCATGGCGCGGCCGGGATATGAAGCGGACCGCAAGATCATCCAGCTGCGCAACCTGAAAAACGGCCAGACCCGCGCCTTGACGCAAGGTTTTGACCGCTCGTTTGATTCCATTGCATGGACGCCTGATTCGCGGTGGATCGTCGCCACCGCGCAGGACACGCTGGACACGCCAGCTTTCCGCATCGACCCCCGCAGCGGCGCGGTCGAAACCCTTGACCTGATGCCCGGAAACGAAGCGCATATCGGCGATGTGACCACCCTGCCGGGCCAACGATTGCTGTTTACGCGCAATTCCATCGGCGCACCGTCAGAAATGTATTTGTCGCAAGGCTGGGGACAAGCGCAGCCGGTTACTTCTGTGGCATTGGCGGAAATGGGCAAACTGTCGCCTGTGGTCATCCGCCGGTTCAGCTTTACAGGTGCAGATGGCGACACGGTGTGGGGCCAGATCACCAAACCTGAAATGAAACAGGGCGCGGATGCTGCACAAATTCCGGCCATTCTCTATGTGCATGGCGGGCCGCAAGGCTCGTTCAATGACAGTTGGTCGAGCCGGTGGAACCCGCGTGTTCTGGCCAGCCAGGGCTATGCCGTCATTTCCATCGATTTTCACGGCAGCACTGGTTACGGGCAGGCATTTACCGATGCCATCACCAATGACTGGGGCGGTAAACCGCTGGAAGATCTGCAAAAAGGCCTGGCCGCTGCCTTAGCACTGGACGCGCAGATTGACGGCGACCGGGCCTGCGCGATGGGCGCTTCTTATGGCGGATACATGATGAACTGGATTGCCGGTCAATGGCCTGACCGGTTCAAATGTCTGGTCCAGCACGATGGCGTATTTGACCAGCGTGCGATGTATTACGAAACCGAGGAATTGTGGTTCATCGAATGGGAACATGGCGGCAAGGCCTATTTCGAGGACCCGGCTGCGTTCGAACGGTGGAACCCGGTCAATTATGTCCAGAACTGGCAAACGCCAATGCTGGTCATCACTGGCGAAAAGGATTTCCGCATTCCCTATACGCAGGGCATTGCGTCATTCACCGCGCTTCAGCGCAAGGGTATTCCCGCCCAATTGCTGGTGTTTCCGGATGAAAACCACTGGGTGCTGAAGCCGAAAAATTCGCTGCAATGGCATCAGACGGTGTTTGGCTGGCTCGACCGCTGGCTGGCAAAACCGCAGCAGGATACAGAATGAACGAAGACAGGGCACTGGCCAAAGCGCGGCGTGCGCTGGCCAAGATTGGCGGGGAAACCGTTGATCGGCAGATTTTCCTGTGTGGTCCGTCAGAAAAACAGAAATGCTGCAGCAGGTCGGAAGGCAAGGCCGCGTGGGATTACCTCAAGAAACGGCTGAAACAGCTGGGTCTGGTGGGCCCCAAGCGGGATGACGGCACAGGCGGCGTGCAGCGGGCCAAGGCGGATTGCCTGCAAATTTGTGAGGCAGGGCCGATCGCGGTCATCTGGCCTGACCGGGTGTGGTATCATTCATGCAATGAGGATGTGCTGGAGAAGATCATCCAGCAGCATCTGATCGGCGGGCAGGTGGTTGAAGAATACCGCCTCACCGGCATGGCCGATTGATCACAATCGCCAGGTGAACATCTGCAACCGGCAATCAGTCGCGGCGCGAATCTTTCTGGTTATCGCGCACGTTTTCATCATGCCCCGTCCCGCTGGATAAGAACACCAGCCCCATCAGAGCGGATGTCAGCAGCATGGCAAAGCCGATGCCAAGCGCAGTCGCGATGTAGAAATGGACCGAGACCATTCCGTTGGTCTTGTAAAGCAATGCCACGGCAATCAGCACGGTGCCGATGGTTATCAGCAGCATGAACCGCATCAGCCGGCGATAGCGCGCCCAGGCAAAAGCCGCATTTTCAGGATCTTCAAGCGAGGGACGGTCTTTCATGACTTTCCTTTGCCGCGTGCGGCCACAGGTTGCAATGCCGCTTCGACGGGCGGATTCGCCAAGGACAATGTTTCATGGCATATTTCCACCTCATCAAAAGGAGGAAGCGCGTCATGGAAATTTCCCACCTGATAGCAGGCCGCGACCCGTCGCAGATTGTGACGTGCGATGTGTCGACGCCGGTGCGCGAAGTTATTGCGCTGCTGGCCGAACGCCGGATTGGCGCCCTGCCTGTCCTGCGCGGTGATGAAGTGGCCGGAATCTTTTCCGAGCGGGACCTTATCTACCGCGTGGCGGAGGCTGGTTCGGATTGTCTGGAACGCCCGGTTGGCGAGGTGATGACCGCCCCTGCCATCACCGTGAGCAAGCATGAAACGGTGCTGGACGCACTTGGCCTGATGACACGGCGGCGGATCCGCCATTTGCCAGTGGTGAACGGCAGCACAATGTGCGGCTTCATTTCCATCGGTGACCTGGTGAAATCACGCCTCGATGAGATCGCCCATGAAGCAGAAGCGATGCGCCATTATATCCAGACCGTGTGATAGCAGCTTTTCTGCCAGTTGGCCCCAGTGGGACGACAGGACAAGAACCTCTCTCTTGAGCGCGCGCGTGGGGCACCCTACATAGGCTGGATGACCCACAGCCTTACCTTGACGCCTTCTGCAGCAAAACGCGTGGCCTGGATTGCCGAAAAACAGGCAAAACCCGCCATTCTGCGCCTGTCTGTCGAAGGGGGTGGCTGTTCAGGCTTCCAATATAAGTTCGATCTGGCAGAAAATGCCGAAGCGGACGACAGTATCAGCGAAACAGATGGCGTGACGCTGGTGGTGGACCCTGTCAGCCTTGATCTCGTTTCGGGCAGTGTGGTGGATTTTGTGGAATCGCTTGGCGGCGCGGCTTTCAAGGTCGAAAATCCCCAGGCGGCAGCCGGTTGCGGCTGCGGTTCCAGCTTCGGCATCTGACCGGTCCGGTTTGAAGGGCCAAGCTGAAGTGCCAGTGTGATCTGCCCGGCTGAAGTACCAGTGTGATCGGCCTTTCCTGATATGCAGGTCATGATGGACGTTGCGCGCAGGTCCGCGCTAAGGCTGCGGCCATGAAAATTTCCAGCTACAATATCAACGGCGTCAAGGCACGCCTTCCCCGCCTGCTTGAATGGCTGCAGGAAACACGGCCTAAGGTTGCGTGCCTGCAGGAAGTGAAAAGCCAGGACGAAGGCTTTCCCGCCGAAGAATTCGAGAAAATCGGCTATCAGGCAATCTGGCATGGCCAGAAGGGGTTTAACGGCGTTGCCATCCTGGCAGACGGGGTAAAACCGGTGGAAATGCAGCGCGGCCTGCCCGGCGCGCCCGAAGACGAACAGGCGCGTTATCTGGAAGCGGATGTGGCTGGGGTGCGCGTTGTGTGCATCTACCTGCCCAATGGTAACCCGCAGCCCGGCCCTAAATTTGATTACAAGCTGGCATGGATGGAGCGGCTGCGCAGCCGTATGCAGCATCTCTGGTCGCTGGAACTGTCCTGCGCTGTGGTCGGCGATTTCAACGTTATCCCCGAAGACAAGGACGTCTGGTCGCCCAAGGCCATGGCAAGTGACGCCCTGATGCAGCCAGCATCACGCGATGCCTATGCGCGGCTGCTGGCAGACGGGTGGACCGACGCGCTGGACACTCTCAACCCGCGGGGCGGGGTGTGGACCTATTGGGATTATCAGGCAGGTGCGTGGCAGCGCGATCATGGCTTCCGCATCGACCATATGCTGTTGTCGCCTGAACTGGCTGACAGGCTGGTGGGCGCCGGGGTGGACAAGGACCATCGCGGGCGGGAGAAAGCCAGCGACCATGCTCCGGTATGGTTTGAAGTACGGGACTGACGCGAAAAAGCCCCCTCCCATTGCGGAAGGGGGTTTGATCACTTTGCGATAATTCCCGGCCCTAAATCATCGGCCCTAAATCAACGGCCCGAAAATATCGGCGCAAAATCAGCGGTAGAAAATATGGGTGTTGATGGTGGCGCGGGCCACTTTCTTGCGGCTCCATGACGGGCGCACATATTTCGCATGGAAATACAGCGAATCGGCGGCCTGACTGTCCCACAGACCTTCATGCGCGATGCGGGCAACAGCCTTGGCGCGTTTCCACGCGGATGATCCGCGTTTGATGCTGGGCATGGCGCCGCCCTTCACGAAGGAAAATTGCGAGCGCTGGAAGACGACGCCGCAATAGCTTTCGGGAAACTGGCCGGATTCTGCGCGATTGACGATAACCTGAGCGACAGCCAGCTGGCCGGCTACAGGTTCGCCGCGCGATTCAAAATAGATTGCCCCTGCCAGACATTCCATTTCGCTGGACAGGCTGGCGGGCGTGGTAACGCTGGAAACCAGCGCGTTGAGCGAAGCGGCCTGCGGCACGGCATTCGCCTTGGCATCAGCCGCGATGTCGTCGGCTACCTGCTCTGTAATGGGTTGAACCACTTCTTCTGCCACGAACACCGGGACGGTTTCTTCGGTCAGAGACTGGTTGCTGATTTCGTGAATTTCGCCCTGCTGGGCAAATGCGCCGGAACTTACGGCGCTGGCTATGGTTACTGTCAGTGTTGCGGCGATTGCCGACAAAGATGCAATATTGGTCTTACGACTCATAATCTCGTTCGTTACGGCGGTTGACGAGCACAGACGCAGGTGGGACCTGTTCGCGTTATTTGCGATTTAGGATTTGGTCCGATTTCAAGCCTGCCGGCCGCCACCCGTCTGCGTGCCTGTCTGGATGACCCCATGTCCTCCACGACCGCCTACGCACTCGGTAGCTGGCGGGCCAAATAGTTACATTTGAGACTAAGTCAACTTAACCGTTGAGGGAATCGATGAACCGTTCTGCATCTGCGATATCCGCCTCGATGATCCAGATATCGCTATCCTGACGCTTGCGCCGGTCAAGATATTCGTCAAATTCCTGTTTATTGTCAGGTGTTTGCTTTTTTGTTACGACGAAATTACGCGATCCGTCCGGCTGGGGCATTCTTTCGTAAAGGGCCCCGTTTCGGTGTCTGTCGATGGTTAATACAAGGATGGTACCAGCGTCTCGCTCACCCTTGGCCAGAACTGCTGCGTAACCGCCATTTGCCTGCACTGCCCGAATCAGCGCCGAAACCTCGACATGGGCCGGAAGGCGCGCATCGCTCATGCAGTCTCGCTGCCCGGACTATAGCCGGCCAGGCCCGACAACAGGATATGCGAGCGCATGAAGGTGCCAGTGCCGCGGCCAATTTCATCGCCTTCTTCATCAATTAGGCGCGCTTCGGCGACATAAACCCTGCGCCGCCCGCTGATCCAGCGGCCTTCTGCTATGACCCGTCCTGCGCGGACCGGCTTGGTAAAATGGAGGTTGAACGATGTCGTCAGCAAGAACCGGTCAGTCACCAGCGTATTGGCCGCATAAAACGCGGCATCATCCAGCATTTTGAAATAAATCGTGCCATGCGCGGCGCCAGCGGCATGGTAACACGCCTCTGTCACGTCGAACATCAGCCTTGAGCGGCCTTCGCCTTCGATCTGCAGTGTGGAGGCGAACAATCTGTTGACCGGCGCAGACCCATACAGGCGTTCCAGCGCGCGGTAATGCAGGCTGGCGCCGGGCGCCTCGTGGCTGGCAGAACTATCGTCAGGCCGCATCGCGGTCTATCCCGCTGCCTGAAAGATTGGTCAGCAAGGCGTTCAGGGCTTCCACATCAGTGGCGCCTGCCAGCGACTCATAAGTCGCTTCATCGCGGACCATGCGCGAAATGGCCGCCAGTGCATGAAGATGCGCCACACCGGCATTGCTGGGCGATAACAGGCCAATGACCAGATCAACCGGCATCCCGTCAGCAGAATCAAAATTCACCGATGTTTCGAGCTTGAGCAATGCGGCAACAGGGCGCTTCAGCCCGTCAATCCGCGCGTGCGGGATTGCCACACCGCTGCCAAAACCCGTGCTGCCCAGCTTCTCACGTTCTTCCAGCCCTTCCAGCACTTCATCACGGTCAAGCCCATAGGCTGCGGCCAGCCGCTCCGCCAGCAGGGCCAGAATCTGCGCCTTGTCGGCGGCGCCCACGATGGCGACAGCTTCGGGAAGGAGTTTGAAATTTGCGTTCATAAGTTGAATTACGTCTGTCTTACGACCGTGCTCCGGCGGAGTTGTGGGCTCCAGCACAATTGATGGCTGCAGCAAAGTTGTGGCCCGAAACTGCCTGCCGTCCCGATAGCGGGGGCAGGCAGTGCCTGGATGAATGATCTGGCGGAAGGCCGCAAAACCACCACTCTATCGGGCAGCAAAGCAGGCCATCAATGCGGTTCGACCCAGCCGATCGATCCGTCGTTGCGGCGATAGACCATATTATGGCGGCCGGTTCCAGCATTTTTGAAGAACATGGCATTGGTATCGCGCAGGTCCAGCATCATGACGGCATCAGCCACGCTGCTTTCAGGAATATCGACCTTTGTTTCTGCCACAATCAGCGGTGCATCGGCGGCTTCTTCCACATCCACTTCCTGGGGCGCGAAAATGCGGTAGGCAGCTTCTTCCTCGCGCGACGCATGGGCGGATTGTTCATGCCGGTCATTGAGGCGGCGTTTATAGCGGCGCAGCTGGGTGTCGATCTTGGTTGCTGCCTGATCAAGCGCGAGATGGGCATCCTGCGCTTCGCCATGACTTTTGACGATGAACCCTTGCATGACATGGGTCACAATATCGCAGCTGAAAGCACCGGCAGGCGCTTTGCCAAAAGTGACATGGGAGGACAGGGCGCGATTGAAATATTTCTCAACAATCGAGTTCAGGCGCTCTGCTGTGTGATCCTGCAGCGCTGCACCTGTTTCCACCTGGTGGCCTGAAACGCGAATATCCATTGAAATACCTCTTTTTGTTATAGGGGGCGCCCAGATGCGGATCTGGCCGACCCGGTTGGATTTTTAAGTGTTCATTCGCCCCAGAGCGGCGACTTTATCCCTTTCATAAACTCGTGATGACGCAGAAGTTCCTCAGGCCTTGCCGAATGGGGGCGGGGCTCCCGCCGGTCTTGCGAAACGGGCGTTCGGGCGCGAATTTCAAGCACATTGGCAGATGCCGCCCCCTCGTTCGCCAGTTCCAGCCCGATCTGGCGGCCGCCGGTCAATTCGACATAGACCTGCGCCAGCAATTCGGCATCCAGCAGCGCGCCATGCTTGACCCGGTGGCTGCGATCCACGCCGTAGCGGCTGCACAGCGCATCCAGCGACAGTTTGGCGCCGGGATGTTTCTTGCGCGCAATGGCCACAGTGTCCACCATCCGCGTCAGGCACACAGGTTCCATGCTGGCAATCGCCAGTTCGGCATTGAGAAAGCCAAAATCGAAGCTGGCATTATGCGCCACCAGCGGCGCATCGCCGATAAATTCAATCAGGTCAGCGGCAATGTCGGCAAACAGCGGCTTGTCAGCCAGAAAGGCCGCAGATAGGCCGTGAACAACCTCTGCCCCTGCCGGCATATCGCGCTGGGGATTGTAATAGGCATGGTAACTGCTGCCGGTGGCCACACGGTTGACCATCTCGACGCAGCCGATTTCGACCATACGATCCCCCGTTCTGGGGTCCAGACCGGTCGTTTCGGTATCGAAAACAACTTCACGCATTCTCTATACTATCGGACCGTCTGCGCCGCTGTGCAAGGGGTGCGGTCATTTTAAGCGCGCTGCATTGTCTTTGGCCTGCTGTTTCAGCCGGTCCGCCAGCACGGCAACCGCGGCTTCTGTGCGGGCAAGGGTGCCGCCTGTATCAATGACATGATCGGCGCGGGCGCGTTTTTCCGCGTCGGGCACCTGCAATGACAGAATGTGGGCAAATTTTTCCGGCGTCATGCCGGGGCGCTTCAGCACCCGCTCTCGCTGTGCGTCAGCAGGGGCGGACACGACCACCACCTGATCGACCCGGTCCTGGCCGTTTTTCTCGAACAACAGCGGAATATCGAACATCACCACGGGCGCATCTGCATGGCCCAGCAGAAATTCCTGCCGCATGGTGGCAACGGCGGGATGCACGATGGCTTCCAGCCGTTCCAGTGCGGCAGGATCGCCAAAGACTAATTCCCCCAGCTTTACCCGGTCCACCCCCGCAGCACTGGTCGTTCCGGGAAATTCCGCCTCGATTGCGGGCAGTAACGCCCCATCGCGGCCCTGCAGCACATGCACTGCGGCATCTGCATCAAAGACCGGCACGCCTGCATCCATGAACATTCTGGCCACGGTGGATTTGCCCATGCCGATGGACCCTGTCAGCCCCAAGATAAGCGGCTTTGTCATGCCCGCAGCCTTTCGCGCAATTCGGCATCATGCTGGCGCGGCGGCTCCATGCCGAAAAACAGGGAAAATGCCGCAGCGGCCTGACCGATCAGCATCGACAGGCCATCCACGGTGCGAAACCCTGCGGCGCGTGCTTGTGCCAGAAATTCTGTTTCAACCGGGTCTGTCACAATATCATAAGCGATCGAGCCGGGCGGGGCATGGCTGAAATGAAATTCAAGCGGGGGCTGGCCGCGCATGCCCAAAGGGCTGGCATTGACCACCAGATCAAGACAGCCTTCGCGGTCATCAAAAGCAAAATCGGTTGCCTGTGCAAAATGACCGAGCGGAGCCACATGATGGTCGGCCCCCGGAGCCAGTTCATCCAGCAACACGCGCGCCTTGTCCGGATTGCGCGCGGCCAGAACCACCACCATCCCGTGCTGCGCCAGTGACGCGACGATTGCCCGTGCTGCGCCGCCAGTGCCGATAACCCGCGCCATGCGGAACAGATGGCTGCGGCCCAAATCATCCGCCAGCGGTTCGAGAAAACCGGCGGCGTCCGTATTATAGCCCGACAGGGCGCCATCGGGGCCGCGCACCACGGTGTTCACCGCGCCAATCGCCTGTGCCACCGGGTCAAGCCGGTCCAGCAGCGGAATGATGGCCTGTTTGTGCGGCATGGTCACATTACAGCCGCGCCAGTCCGTGTTCTGGCGCGACCGGGCAAGATAGTCTGCAAGACCGTCTGTCGCCACGCCCTGCGCGGTGTAATGCGCATCAAGGCCGAGTTTTCCCGCCCAGAAATTATGGATCGCAGGAGATTTGGACTGTGCCACAGGATCGCCAATGACATGGGCAAGAAGGGTCATGAATTCACCATCGTCATGCACGCAGTTCCCCTGCATCCCTCAGCGCACCAAGCAGCGGCAGCAGCGGCATGCCAAGAACGGTAAACTGATCGCCATCCACCGCATCGAACAATTGTACACCCATTGCCTCAATCCTGAAAACACCGACGCAGTGGGACACCTCTGGCCATTCTGCATCGAGATAGGCGTGGATGAATTCGTCCGACAACGCCCGCACCTGCAAGGTGGCCAGCGCGGCATGCTGCCACACAATCGCATCATCGCGGGCAAGGGCCCCCGCGCTGTGAAGATGCATGGTCTTGCCGGAAAAATAGCGCAGATGCTCGGCTGCAGCAGCGCGGTTTGCCGGCTTGTCGAAACGTTGTCCGGCCACGCTCACCAGCGAATCGCTGCCCAGGACAAGCGTGCCGGGATAGGCATTGGTCAACGCTGCTGCCTTGGCCTTGGCCAGGGCAAGGGCGATGTCTTCGCACGACTGGCCAGCCAGGCCCGCTTCGATCCCGCGTTCGTCCACATTGGCGGGCACGGCTTCATAGGCCACCCCCGCTGCATCCAGCATGGCGGCGCGCGAGGCGGATTTGGATGCCAGAATAATCATTTGCCGGCGATCATATCGGATTGGTGCCGATGTGCGGTTCGGTTTCCCGCTTGTCGCGTTCATTATACAGCTTGATCACGGCTGCGGCCGTTTCTTCGATGGAACGGCGCGTCACATCAATGACTGGCCAGCCATTATCGGCAAACATGCGCCGCGCGAACTGGATTTCCTCGCGCACCCGTTCACTATCCACATAAGCGGTCTCGGTCGCTTCATTGAGGCTGAGAAGCCGGTTGCGGCGGATCTGCACCAGCCGTTCGGGGGCGGTTGTCAGCCCCACCACCAGCGGGTGGCGCAACCCGTACAGCGCCTTGGGCGGGGGGCTTTCCACCACCAGCGGGATATTGGCGGTCTTGAACCCGCGATTGGCCAGATAGATGCTGGTCGGTGTTTTGGAACAGCGCGACACGCCTGCCAGCACAATATCCGCTTCTTCCCAGTTTTCCCAGCCAATGCCATCATCATGGGCAATGGTGTAATGAATGGCATCGACGCGCGCGAAATAGGCCTCGTCCATGATATGCTGGCGCCCGGGGCGGCCATGGGCTTCCTGCCCCAGCTGGTTTTCCAGCGCTTCTGTGACGGCATCCAGCGCAGGAACGGCAGGCAGGCCCAGCTGGCGGCAATGGTCTTCCAGCCGGGCGCGGGTTTCAGGATTGACCAGAGTAAACAGGACCAGGCCGGGATTATCCGCCAGATCAGGCACAATCCGGTCCAGATGCTGGCGCGAACGGACCATGGGCCAGAAGTGGCGCACGATTTCGGCATCCTCGAACTGGGCGAGGGCGGCCTTGGCGACCATTTCGAGCGTTTCGCCCGTGGAATCTGACACCAGATGAAGGTGGAGTCGGCTCATGGATAAAGGGGTCTTGATGGCTGTGGACAAGAATTGGCATAAACCACGGGATAAAGCTGGCGACAAGTTACACCACTGATTCCATACCCACTACCGGCCATTTCCAACCGGCTTTGTGGACAGGCGAACATGGTTTTGAACAGGCTGGGGACAGTGGGGATAAACATTGCTTGACGCGAAGCCATCGGGATTCGCAAAGCTGACAAGCCTGTTCAAGCTGGGACAAATCGGGCAGAACGCAGATGTCCCCGATATCCACAGGGCCAACAGACTCCTACAATCCTTATTAAATACTATATTATTTTGATTGGACTCCTTCGATGCCCGGTCTTTTGATCGAAACCCTGCGCGGAAACCGTGCTGACCAGATACCCTTGTGGCTCATGCGCCAGGCTGGCCGTTATCTGCCTGAATACCGTGCCCTGCGCGCGGAAAAAGGCGGGTTTCTGGACCTCGTCTATGACAGCGATGCCGCAGCCGAGGTGACCATTCAGCCCATCCGCCGGTTCGGCTTTGACGGGGCGATCCTGTTTTCGGACATTCTGATCGTCCCCCATGCGATGGGTCAGACACTGGAATTCCTGGTCGGTGAAGGTCCGCGCCTGTCACCCCGCTTGCTGGATGCGCCGCGATCTTCGCCGCTCGCATCGCCGCTGGAAGGCCTGCAAGCCGTGCCAGAGCGTCTTGAGGCTATTTACCGCACCGTCGCCAAGGTGAAGGCGCTGCTGGGCCCTGAGACCACCTTGCTGGGCTTTGCCGGCAGTCCGTGGACCGTGGCGACCTATATGGTGAACGGCGAGGGCAGCCGCGACCAGCATGATACCCGCGCCATGGCCTACCGCGATCCGGCGGCTTTCCAGCAGATCATCGATGCGATTGTCGGCGTGACGATCGAATATCTGGCGGGGCAGATCGATGCCGGCGCAGAAGCGGTGCAATTGTTCGACAGCTGGGCCGGCAGCCTGGCACCGGCGCAGTTTGAACGCTGGGTGATTGCGCCCAATGCCGCCATCGTTGCGGCGGTAAAGGCGCGCTATCCCGATGTGCCGATCATCGGATTTCCTAAAGGTTCGGGCGAAAAACTGCCTGCCTATGCGCAGGAAACCGGGGTGGATGCGCTGGGCATTGATGAAACTATCGATCCTGTATGGGCCGCACGCGAATTGCCTGCCGGAATGCCGGTGCAGGGCAATATCGATCCGCTGCTGCTGCTGGCAGGGGGCGATGCGCTGGATGCGCAGGCCGACCATATCCTGCGCAGTTTTGCCGGCCGCCCGCATGTCTTTAACCTGGGCCATGGGATCGGGCAGTTCACGCCGATTGCCCATGTCGAACGGCTGATCGAAAAAGTTCGCAGCTGGAGGGGGTGACGAAACCCTCTTCGGTTCCTAGGTTTCTTGCATGCAGGATGTGCTTTCCATGACCTATCTCTGGCTCAAGGCCGGTCATATCATTTTTGTCATATTCTGGATGGCGGGCCTGTTCATGCTGCCGCGGTTTTTCGTCTATCACCAGGAAGCGCCGCAAGGTTCTGCCGAAGATGCCGTGTGGACAGACCGCGAAAACAAGCTGCTGAAAATCATCCTGCTGCCCTCCATCATTGCCGTGTGGCTGCTGGGGCTGGCGCTGGCCGGTTCCATCGGGGCGTTGCAGCAGGGCTGGTTCCACGCCAAATTGCTGCTGGTACTGCTGTTGTCGGGCTATCACGGCTATCTGTCCGCCTATGCCAAAAAACTGGCCCGGGGGGAGCGCCTGCTTACCGGCAAGAAATTGCGGCTGCTCAACGAAGTGCCCGGCATTGCTGCGGCCATCATCGTGGTGCTGGTGGTTGTCAAACCGTTCTGACAAGTGTGATTACCGCGCCGGACTGCGTGTAAACCGAATTGACGCATGGTGCGCAGCGGCGTATCTGAATTTCCATTCCGGCTGATGTTCCGCTGCTGCGGGCACCGGGTCTGCTTTCTCCAAGCCCCAATGACCTGCCGGCCATTTTTCCATTTTTTTGGACTTTATTTATGCATCTCAGAGATTTGAAACAGAAACCCCCGGCCGAGCTTGTCAGCATGGCCGAAGAACTGGGCGTCGAGGGCGCCTCCACCATGCGCCGGCAGGATCTGATGTTCTGCATCCTGCGCGAATTGGCGGAAGACGAAGAATATACCGACCAGATCATGGGTATCGGCACCATTGAAGTGCTGCAGGATGGCTTCGGCTTTTTGCGCAGCCCCGAAGCCAATTATCTTGCTGGTCCGGACGATATTTACGTGTCGCCCAACCAGATCCGCAAATGGGGCCTGCGCACCGGCGATACGGTGGAAGGCGAAATCCGCGCGCCCAAGGAAGGCGAGCGCTATTTTGCGCTCACCAGCCTGGCGACGGTCAATTTCGAAGATCCCGACCAAGTGCGTCTGCGCACCAATTTTGACAATCTGACCCCGCTCTATCCTGATGAAAAGCTCAACCTCGACACGCTCGACCCGACCGTGACGGACAAGAGCGCGCGGGTGATCGACATCATCTCGCCGCAGGGCAAAGGCCAGCGCGCCCTGATCGTGGCGCCGCCGCGCACGGGTAAGACCGTGCTGCTGCAGAATATTGCCAAGGCGATCACGGACAACCATCCCGAAGTGTTCCTGCTGGTGCTGCTTGTGGACGAACGGCCGGAAGAAGTGACCGACATGCAGCGCAGTGTGAAGGGCGAGGTGATTTCCTCCACCTTCGACGAACCCGCGCAGCGCCATGTGCAGGTTGCTGAAATGGTGATCGAAAAGGCCAAGCGCCTTGTCGAACACAAGCGCGATGTAGTGATCCTGCTGGATTCCATCACCCGCCTTGGCCGTGCCTACAACACCGTCGTCCCCAGTTCCGGCAAGGTGCTGACCGGCGGCGTGGATGCCAACGCATTGCAGCGCCCGAAACGGTTCTTCGGTGCAGCCCGTAATATCGAGGAAGGCGGTTCGCTGTCGATTATTGCCACTGCGCTGATCGATACCGGCAGCCGGATGGACGAAGTGATCTTTGAAGAATTCAAGGGCACCGGCAACTCGGAAATCGTGCTTGACCGCAAGGTTGCGGACAAGCGCATCTTCCCGGCGTTGGATGTGGGCAAATCCGGCACGCGCAAGGAAGAACTGCTGGTCGAAAAGGACAAGCTGTCGAAGATGTGGGTCCTGCGCCGGATCCTCATGCAGATGGGCACAATCGATTCCATGGAATTCCTGCTCGACAAGATGAAGGATTCCAAGACCAACGAAGATTTCTTCGCCACTATGAACCAGTAAGCAGAATTCTGCCCGCTCCGCTTCGTCAGTTCATCACTGACATGGGCGGGGCGGGCAAACACGCTTAATGGAGGGTGCAGGGTTTGTGTGTAACGCCTTGCTTAATCATGCTTTAAGTATTTTTTGGCAAATATTGGCCATGCGCCAATATCTCTACACCAGTGCCGCCAGCGAAGGCTTCCAGCAATTAGACATGGTCAATCTGCTGGAAGCGTCATCGCGCAATAATGGCCGCAATGGCATCACCGGTTTCCTGGTTTTTGACGGGCAGAAATTTCTCCAGCTTGTGGAAGGCGAACAGGAAAACCTCGACGCGTTGATGGAGCGTCTGGCGCGCGATCCGCGCCATTGCAATATCCGGCGGCTGGACGACCGCGCAACAGACCGCCGCTATTGCCCAAACTGGACGATGAAGCGCATTGTTTTGTCAGGTAACGACGCTGCAGAACGATTGGGCAAAGTATTGCCAGCCAATCTTCCTCTCACCATGCAGCGAAAAATCCGCAGTTTTATCGAGCAGTCGGCCGCTTTGGCCTAGACATCAGGAATGGTTGCGGACCAGTTGTTCAGCCATCATTTCCCATAATTTGTTCATCGCCTTCATCGGCCTTACCATCACCTTGAAATCCACGATCTGGCCGGCATCATCAAATTCGATCATGTCGATGCCATTGACGAAGATACCGCCGATTTCGGCAGTGAATTCCAGCACGGCATTGTTTCCGTCCACCACTTCGCGGACATAGGTGAAACTGTCATTGCCCAGCACTTGTCCGGCTGCTGACAGATAGGCAACCACCAGCGCGCGGCCGCGCTGCGGTGTGTGGACCACGGGGGAATGGAACACGGCATTTTCGGCAATGATCTGTTCCAGCGCGGCGCGCGGGCTGCCTTGCGCGGCGATTGTGTGCCACCGGGCCAATGCATCATGGGTGGTCATGCCATTCTCCTGAAAGTGTCTGCGCTGGCCGCGTGCCAGTGCAGGCCGAGCGATGTACCGGATGCATCATGCAGCAACTGGCCTGGCTGGACAAAGGTGTAAATGGCATCAATCGCGTTGGATTTGGCGCCGTTCAGCCGTTCTCTCATATCATGCGGGCCGATTTCCCATGGGTTATCCAGCCCCATCGCCACCACGATTTCGCGCAGGCTGGCGACAGTCTGGCGCTGGAAACGGGCCACGCGGGGGGCTTTGTCTTCCACGATCAGCCCTTTTTGCCGCCACGGTTCCTGCGTGGCAACGCCGGTCGGGCATTCGCCGGTGTGACAATTCATGGATTGCACACAGCCCAGCGAGAACATGAATGGCCGCGCTGCGTTGCACCAGTCTGCGCCCAATGCGAAGGCCTTGGCCATTTGCGCGCCGGAATGGATTTTGCCTGATGCGGCAAGTTTGACACCGTGTGCTGCCCCGTCCTTCAAACCGGCGCCCACCAGCGCATTGCGCATCATGATCAGCCCTTCGCGCATGGGCATGCCGACCGAATTGGACAGTTCCAGCGGGGCAGCGCCGGTCCCGCCTTCGGCGCCATCAATCGTGATGAAATCCGGGGTAATACCCGTTGCCAGCATCGCTTTGGCCAGCGCGAAAACTTCATGCGGTTTGCCGACGCATAATTTCATGCCGACAGGCTTGCCACCCGAAAGATCACGCAGCTGTGCCACCCATTCCATCAGTTGAACAGGCGTAGAAAAGGTGGAATGGGCCGCGGGCGAAACGCAATCTTCGCCTTGCGTGATGCCGCGCGCTTCGGCAATTTCCTGCGTCACCTTGCGGCCGGGCAACACGCCGCCATGGCCCGGTTTGGCACCCTGGCTCAGTTTGATCTCGATCATCTTGACCTGATCATCCTGCGCATTTTCGGCGAATTCGCCCGCGTCAAAGCCGCCTTGATCGGTGCGGCAGCCAAAATAGCCGCTGCCGATTTCCCAGATAAGATCGCCGCCCGGTCCGCGATGATAGCGGCTGATGCTGCCTTCCCCGGTATTATGGGCAAAATTGCCCATGCGCGCGCCTGCATTCAACGCCTCGATTGCGCGGGCCGAAAGCGACCCGAAACTCATCGCGGAGATATTCAGCAAGGCGGAAGAATAAGGCTTGGCCGTATCGGCACCGCCCACATTGACGCGCCACCATTGCGGGGCATGATCATTGGGCACGATGGAATGGCTCAACCATTCATATTCATCCGAATAGACATTGAGTTCGGTGCCCATCGGGTGCGAATCGAGCTCCCCCTTGGCGCGGGCATAGACAAGGGCACGTTCCTGATGGCTGAAAGGTCGGCCTTCCAGATCATCCTCGACGATGTAGGCCTGGGCGAAAGGGCGCAGATCCTCCATGATCCAGCGGATTCGTGCGACCAGTGGATAGTTTCGGCGCAAGGCGTGGCTGGCCTGCGCAAAATCCCACAACGCAACCAGCAGCATGGGCACCAGACCCAGCAGCGCCCATCGCAACGGCGGCCACAAGGCGGCTGCTACGGTCAGGACTAGCAGCATGAAAGGGATGGAATAGCGCGGTGCGAAAGCTTGCATCACAGGTCTGGTCTTATGCCAGATGCTGCTTGAAAAACGCCTCGGTGCGGCTGTCAGCCAGCGTTGCTCCGTCTTCATCCCGCCGATCGCCATGTTCGGTGGCAAAACCATGGTCCAGCCCTGCATAATCATGCAGTGTCACCTTGGGATGGTTATCAAGCGCATCGTGCATGGCGCGCTGTGCAGCGGCATTCACGAAATGATCGGCTGTGGGGATATGCAGCATCAGGGGATGTGCGATTGCCTTGGCTTCATGCAGCATCTGGTCGATCATCACGCCGTAATATCCGACACTTGCATCAATATCGGTGCGTGCCGCGGTCATATAAGCAAGCTTTCCGCCAAGGCAGTATCCCACCGCGCCGACTTTTTCGACGCCCGCTTCGTTCCTGATCCAGCGAATGGTTGCTTCGATGTCGCAGATGCCTTCATCAGGCTTATACTGGCCGAACAATTCCATGGCGCGGGCCATTTCCGGCTCAACATCGGGATCCAGCTCGATCCCGCTTTCGATCCTGTAAAACAGATCTGGCGCCACCGCGAGATAGCCTGCCTCTGCCCATTTGTCGCATTTGCGGCGGATGCCGGCATTCACCCCGAAAATTTCCTGGATCACCAGAATGGCTGCCTTTGCCTCACCCGCAGGGCGCGCAACATAGGCGTTGAAGCTGCCATCGCCGGACAGGGTAGGGATGCTGACAATCTCGGTCATGTTGGTCTAATCCTCGCGAATGTGTTTTAAGGCGGCTTAACGCTTGCACGCACGCTTTGCCAAACCCAAGTGGGGTAGCAGGCATGTTGATGTCATTATCTAACGGAGAAAGCGCCATGAAGGTCCATGTCGAAATAGATTGCACACCAGAAGAAGCGCGCAGTTTCATGGGCCTGCCCGATGTGGGCAAGGCGAATGATATCTACATCGACACCATTACCAAGGCGATGAAAGGTGTAAGCAACCCTGAACAATTGCAGGATTACGCAAAACATCTGGCACCCATGGGCCAAATGGGAATGAAGCTTTTCCAGAACTTCGTGGAAGGCAGCCTCAACGCGGCAAGCGGGGGAACAGCAGGCAAAGCCGGCACCAAGAAAAACGACTGACACTTCCGAAATCTCGGCAAACTCTTGAAATGAAAACAATCTTTGCTCTTTCGAGCGGCAGTCCTCCGGCCGGTATTGCCGTGGTGCGCATTAGCGGGCCATCTGCTGGCACCGCGTTGGCATCGCTGGTGGGCGCAATGCCAGCGCCCCGCCGCGCAACTGCGCGCAAACTGCGCAGTTCGTCAGGTGATGAACTTGATCATGCGATGGTGCTGTGGCTGCCTGGCCCTGCCACTGCCACTGGCGAAGATGTGGCAGAGCTGCATCTGCACGGCGGCAGGGCAGTCGTGGCCGCAGTGGAAAGCGAACTCGCAACGCTGGACGGGCTGCGCCGTGCAGAAGCGGGCGAATTTACGCGGCGTGCTTTCCTGAACGGCAGGATTGATCTGGCGGAATCGGAAGGGCTGGCCGATTTACTTGAGGCGGAAACGGAAATGCAGCGGCGTTCCGCCATGGCAATGGCCGGGGGCGCTCTTTCGCGCGAAATCGAAGCCTGGCGCGAACAGGTCCTGCATCTGTCGGCACAAGTGGAAGCCGTGCTCGATTTTTCGGACGAGGAAGATGCAGCTGCGCTTCCCCCATCTTTCACCAGCATGCTTGACCATTTGCGATCAGCTTTGGAAAGCTGGCTATCGCGGCCGCCATCAAGGGTGCTGAAGGAGGGATACAGGGTGGTTCTGGCTGGCCCGCCCAATGCCGGCAAATCCACTCTGTTCAACGGCTTGATCAATGATGACGCAGCCATTACCGCGCCAACGGCAGGCACGACCCGAGATGTGCTGGAACGATCTGTAGCAATCGGCGGCGTCGCATTTACATTCGTGGATACGGCGGGACTGCGCGACTCGAGCGACGATGCAATTGAACAGATAGGAATTGCGCGGGCAAAATCCGCAGCACAGCGCGCCGATCTGGTGTTGTGGCTGGGCAATGAGGGTGGGGGGCCAGAGGGTGCATGGGAAATAGAAGCCAAATGTGACGAAACTGGTGACATCCGCAAGCCCACTGCCGATTACCGCGTCTCAGCAAAAACCGGTGCGGGAATGGCGCAATTTACCGATGCGCTTTTGGAAACGGCGCGGGGAGCGATGCCCGGTGAGGGGAAGGCTGCGTTAAGTGAACGACAGCACCGGATATTGGAAAATGTGCACGCGTCGATCCTTTCCATAATTCCCGCGGGCGATCTTCTCCTGACGGCTGAAAGTCTCCGTCAGATCAGAGTCGAATTTGATCGCCTGATCGGGCGTACCTCGACAGAGGACATGCTCGACGCTCTTTTTGGACGATTTTGTATCGGGAAGTAGATGTTCCACGTGGAACATTGCCGATGCATTTTGAAAATTGTTTCAACGTTCCACGTGAAACATAGCCCATTCGGTCGTGTCTTCCTTTGACCAGTCGTTTGCGCTGCACTATTCGCCCACTCATGCAAGATTTTCAAATCCTCGTAGTGGGAGGAGGCCACGCCGGCGCCGAAGCAGCAGCGATTGCTGCCCGAATGGGCGCGCGTGTAGCTCTGATCAACTTTGAGCTCGATGCTATCGGTGCAATGAGCTGCAATCCGGCAATCGGAGGGCTGGGAAAGGGCCATCTGGTGCGCGAAGTGGATGCGCTCGACGGGATGATTGGCAAGGCTGCAGACGCGGCGGCCATCCATTATCGCATGCTCAATCGCTCCAAAGGCAGCGCAGTCTGGGGCCCCCGCGTTCAGGCGGACAGGGTCTTGTTCAAGGCATCAATCCAGCAGCAGATGCAACATCAGGGCGATCTGCACCTGATTGAAGGCGAAGTTGCGGCATTGACATTGAAGGCGGGCAGGGTCGCTGGTGTCACTTTGGCGGATGGTAGACGTCTGAATGCACAGGCCGTTATCCTTTGCACAGGCACCTTCTTGGGTGGAACGATGTTTCGCGGTGAGGAACGCTTCGAAGGCGGGCGGATTGGTGAAAATTCCGCCCGGCGTCTGGCAGCGCAATTGCGTGAAGCGAAACTGCCGATGGCGCGGCTGAAAACAGGCACACCGCCACGGCTGGATGGGCGGACGATTGACTGGTCAGTGCTGGAAGAACAGCCTTCTGATCAGGACCAGTGGACCATGTCTCCGCTCACAGCGCGCAGGGTCAATCCGCAAGTGTTTTGCGCCATCACCCGCACCAATGCGCGCAGCCACGACATTATTCGTAAGAACCTGCACCGCTCGCCGCTGTTTTCAGGCGCAATCGGTGCACAAGGGCCGCGTTATTGTCCGTCTATTGAAGACAAAATCCACCGCTTTGCTGATCGCGACGGGCATCAGGTGTTTCTCGAACCCGAAGGGTTGAGCACGCACCTTGTCTACCCGAACGGTATCAGCACTTCGCTGCCCACCGATGTGCAGCATGATATGCTTCGCAGTATGGCCGGCCTTGAGAATGTGGAAATGGCAGTCCCCGGCTATGCGGTCGAATATGATCACATTGATCCGCGCGCTTTAACGGGCGGCCTCGAATTGGAACCCATGCCGGGGCTTTACTGCGCCGGACAAATCAATGGCACGACTGGATATGAAGAAGCCGCTGCGCAAGGATTGATGGCAGGGATGCACGCTGCGGCAAATGTTCTGGGCACCGCGCCGGCAAAGCTTGATCGGGCAAATTCCTATATCGCGGTAATGATCGACGATCTGACCCTGCACGGAGTGACCGAACCCTATCGGATGCTGACTTCGCGCGCAGAATACAGGCTTCGCCTGCGCGCCAATAATGCGAGTTCCCGCCTTACTCCCGCAGGCACGGATGCTGGCTGCATTGGACCAGACAGGCAGGAATGGTTCACAAAGCGGCGCAATCGGGCAGACAAATGGGCGAAGGCGCTGGACCGACTGGTCGCGGCCACTGATCTTTCAGATGCAGGTTTACCATTGCGCCGGGATAGCGGGACGAAGCCTCTGCATGAATGGCTGCGCTTCGGGGGCATTGATCTTGATGGGCTTGCACAATGGTTGCCGTATGGGCTTGATCCCGCAGATGAGGTCGGCGCAGAATTGGCCGAAGATGCGACGTACGCGCCATATCTTGCCCGCCAGGACAGTGAATTGCGGGATTTGCGGGCCAGCGAATCGGTTCGTCTGGGGTCTGCTTTTCCGTTTGCAACTGTGCCCGGACTTTCCAACGAAATGACCGAGCGTCTTTCCGCCGCCCGGCCCGCGAACCTTGCCGAGGCCGGGCGGGTGGCTGGCATTACCCCTGCCGCTTTGTCGGCAGTGCTGGTCCACGCGAGAAAACTTGAAAGGCACATGGCATGATTGCCGATGAAGCAACGGCGCGAAGCTATGTCGCCAGCCTGTGCGATGACACGGCCATGCAGAAGCTGGACCAATTTGTCGATGCGCTGATCGCTGAGAGCGAACAGCAAAACCTCATCGCCAGCGCTACGATACCGATACTCTGGCAGCGACATATCGCAGATAGCGCGCAGCTGCTTGAATATGTTCCACGTGGAACAGGCTTGTGGCTGGACCTTGGAACCGGGGCGGGGCTGCCGGGACTGGTCGTGGCAATCATGCGGCCTGAGATGAGAGTGGATCTGGTGGAATCTCGCAAGCGCCGCATCGAGTGGCTGGAACGCATGCGGGATGAGCTTGAACTGGACAATTGCGAAGTCATCGGCAGCCGATTGGAAAATGTTGAGACAGTCCCCGCCGCCATAATCAGCGCCAGAGCCTTCGCGCCACTCGACCGCATGATGGCTGTTGCAGAGCGATTTTCCACAAGGGATACGCTTTGGTTATTGCCGAAAGGCCGTTCCGCAGCGCAAGAATTGGAACTGCTGTCTGTAAAAGACCGCAAGATGTTCCACGTGGAACAGTCCAGAACCGACGACGATTCGGGCATAATCGTCGGAAAACTGGCAAGAAAGTGAAGGTTTCAGGATGATCACGATCGCAATTGCGAATCAGAAGGGTGGAGTGGGTAAAACCACCACAGCCATCAATATCGCGACGGCCATGGCCGCTACGGGATGGAAAACGCTTCTGATTGATCTGGATCCGCAGGGAAATGCCTCCACTGGCATGGGGGTGGCCACGAATGCTCGTGAACGCTCGAGCTATGACATTCTGGTAGATGAGATCTCACTTGATGATTGCATGCAGGCAACTGGTATTCCAGGACTGGATATTGTGCCGGCTACGGTGGACCTGAGCGGCGCCGAGGTTGAACTTGTGACAGTCGATGATCGGACCGCCCGATTGGCCAACGCGCTTTCCGGGCATACCGATCATGATATCTGCTTCATCGATTGCCCGCCATCGCTCGGCCTGCTGACGCTGAACGCCTTGGGGGCTGCTGATACGCTTCTGGTGCCGCTGCAATGCGAATTTTTCGCGCTGGAAGGGCTCAGCCAGCTTTTGCTGACCGTAGAAAGAGTGCAGCAGCGGTTTAACGCCGATCTCGGGATTATTGGCGTGGTCCTGACAATGTTTGACCGCAGAAACCGGCTGACTGATCAGGTTTCCGACGATGTTCGCGATTGTCTCGGGTCGCTGGTTTTCGATTCGGTAATTCCGCGTAACGTCCGCCTGTCCGAAGCACCCAGCCACGGTTTGCCAGCCCTGGTCTATGATCATGCCTGCGCCGGCAGCCGCGCCTATATTGCCCTTGCGCGTGAATTAATCGGGCGACTGCCTGAACAAAGGAAAGCCGCATGAGTGATGCCCCGACCGAAACAGCCCGCTTTGCCATGCAACCGCGCAATGCCGCCGATCACAAGAAAAAGCTCGGCAAGGGCCTGAGCGCCTTGCTTGGCGAAACGCGGCGTGAAGAGCCACTGGTGCGTCAGCAGGCCGAGAAATCTTCCGATGGCGCGTCGCCAGCTGAGCCAGGAGCGCCAGCAAGGATAACTGCCAATGGCATGGCGTCCTTGAGTGTCGCCTCGATTGAACCATTGCCCGGCCAGCCACGCACTCATTTCGATGAAGACGCGCTGGACGAATTGGCAGCATCCATCGCGGCCAGAGGTGTCATTCAGCCTATCATCGTGCGGCCGCTGGCAGGCGGCCGATACCAGCTGGTGGCGGGTGAAAGGCGCTGGCGGGCCGCGCAAAAGGCGCGCTTGCACGAAATACCTGCAATCATCCGAGAACTGGATGAACGCGAAGTTATGGCTCTCGCCCTGATTGAAAACATTCAACGCGAAGATCTCAATCCGGTCGAGGAAGCGCGCGCCTATCAACGCCTATCAGATGATGAAAGCCTGACTCAGGCGGAAATAGCGCGGCTGGTCGATAAATCGCGCAGCCACGTTGCCAATCTTCAGCGCCTGCTGGCCTTGCCGGATGATGTGCTGGCGCTGGTAGAGCACGGCAAATTATCGATGGGACATGCCCGCGCAATGATCGGGCATGATGATGCCGCGTCATTGGCAAAACAGGTCGTGGCGCAGAAATTATCCGTGCGAGATGTAGAACGGATGATTCGCGCAGGTTCGACAACTCAGGAAACGAATCGGCGCACTGTCCGCACCTCGCGCGACCCGGCAAAGGACGCCGATATTGTGGCAGTGCAAGGCCATCTCGAGGAATTCCTTGGTCTTCCGGTGAAAATAAAGACCGATACTGACCCCCGATCCGGCACCGTTACCATCCGTTATCGGACGCTCGACCAGCTGGATTTGGTCTGCCAAAGACTGACCGGCGGAGACATTTGAGCAAAAACAAAAGGTTACTTGAAAATTGACGCGCCTTGCAGGCAGAAAATATTAACAAAACGGTGTTGACGCGTTAACCATACCCGGAAGCAAAGATTGAACTGCGTGGTTCTACATAGGGGTCATCGGACGACCACAAGGTCTGTTCGGCGGGGAGCCAGGTCGGTTTTCCCGCACGGGATCGAAGACCACCCTTGGAAGGACCAGGACAACATGAAAAAGCTTTTTCGTACCGGCGTAGCTTGCGTCGCTTTTGCTGCCTCGATGGGCATGGCCACCGCCGCTCAGGCGCAAGATAGCGCCTCGGCCGACGCCTTTGCAGAAATTCTTGACGCTTTCACGCTCACAAAGAACACCGACCTGCAATTTGGCGCAGTGGTGCTGGCAACAGGCAACGCCGGTACCGTAACACTGAACCCCACCGATGGTTCGCGCAATTGTGATGGCGGAAGCGGCGATATTCTGTGCAGCGGCACAACCGGGCTTGCGACCTTCTCGATCGAAGGTGGCACAACCGGCAAGACAGTTCGCATTGATTTCAGCGAAGTCACTAATCTTGTGAACGGCGTAACTGTCGGTGGCGGTGCCGATGAGACCATCGTTCTGAGCGGCATGACCACGAACAAGACACTGGTTACCCCAGCAGCAGGCACTTCCTATTATACAGCGTCGCTGGTTGGCGGCGGCTCGACCACAGATTTCTCGGTTGGCGGCACGATCTCTTTCGACGGCGCAGAAACAGTTGGCACCTACACTGGTTCCTTCGTAGTTGCGGTCGATTACCTCTAAATAGCTGAAATACCGTGGTTTGGTCGATGATCAAACCAGGGGTGGAGAGGCCGCGTCCGCAAGGATGCGGCCTTTTTCCTGTGCAACGGCGCCACGCTTCGTCCGCTCCATCCGGCACGCTCATGTTTAACGGATTTTAACCTTAAGCCGATACAAAGCCCGTAGAATTACGGACATGCCGCTGAATTTGGCAGAAACTTTTCGGGGATCCGACACCAATGCAACGACCTTTTACCCGCGGATTGTACCGCGCATTTGCTGCCTGCGCTGCTCTGGCTGGCGCTTTTTCTGGCACGCCATCATCTGCACAAGGCGATCTTCTCGTGGCGCCTACCAGAATCATTCTGGATGGCCGCCGGGGCACCGAAGTCATTCTGAGCAATGTCGGGAGCGACGAGGCGACCTATCGCATCGGCCTGGAACTGCGGCGGATGACTGAAGATGGCGACCTTGTCGATGTGGAAGAAGCAGACGCGAATGAAGTTGAAAAAGCCGCTATGTCGATGATCCGCTATGCCCCGCGCCGGATAACCCTTCCGCCGGGCCAGCCACAGGCAGTGCGCATCAGCGCGCGCCCGGGTGCCGACATTCCCGACGGGGAATATCGCGTCCATATGTCCTTCCGCGCCATCCCCACGCCTCGCCCTGTGACAGAGGCTGCTGAAAAAGCCGAAGGCATCCAGATCAATCTTATTCCCATTTACGGGGTCACCATTCCCATCATCGTGCGCAATGGCCGTATTGAAGCGACCGTCGCGATCAACAATCCGCAAGTTGTGACAGGCGAAAACGGTCCTGAATTGCGCCTCGCGATGAGTCGCAGTGGCGAAAGTTCCACCTATGGGGAATTGCGCGTTGTCCGCCCCGGCAGCTCGGAACCTGTCTTCATGGCACGCGGTGTCGCAATCTACAGTGAAGTTGACGAACGGCGCATGCAGTTCCCGCTGTCAGCGGAACAGGCAGCGCAGATGAAGGGGCAGCTGCGGTTCGAATATCGCGAGATGCCAGAAGCCGGTGGCCGCGTCATTGCATCTGTCGAAACGGTTTTGGGCTGAGACTGGCGCGCTGACCGGACCGGGTTGATATGACCAGGCACAGTTCTTTAACGCTGAGTGCCGCTGCGATCTTCGCGGCGGCATTTGGCGTTGCTGTGCCCGCAACCCCGCCAGCAAAGGCACAAGTTGCCGCGGCGCCATGGCAGGTCAGCGATGATGATGCTATCCTGCTCCAGGTGGCCGTCGGCACCTATACTCTCGCCAATGAAATCCGAGGATATCAAACAGATACGGGAATCTGCCTTGATCTTGGTGACGTCATACAGTCGTTCGATCTGCCAATCAGACTGGATAAAAAGTCGCGCCGCGCAACTGGCTGGCTGTTCAGGGAAGACCAGAAATTCACTCTCGACCGAGAAGCCGGCACGGTACAAAACGTGAACGATACTCTTTCGCCACTCGGAAATGATATTTACGACACTCCGGAAGGCTGGTGCGTAAACAGCAAAGCATTGTCCCGCTGGTTCGGCATCACGCTTAAGCCGGAGCTTTATAACTCCGTAATTCGCGTTGAGAGTGAGACGAGGCTGCCATTCCTGGAGACGCTGGAGCGAAAAAGTCGCGCCGCGCGACTTCGTGCAAAGCCGGCACCGTTTGATTTGAGCGCTTATCCGAGAGCGGATGCGGAATATCGTGTGTGGCGCACGCCATCGGTGGATGCGGTAGTTCGCAGCACATATACCTCTATGCCCGGCGGAAAGTCGCAGCTTGACGCGCGGTATGAATTATATGCTGCCGGCGAGATTGCGGGCGCTGCCTTCGATGCGCGGTTGAGTTCCGATGGCTCGCTCCGGCCAGATTCCTTGCGAGTGCGGGCATACCGACGCGACGAGGCAGCCAATCTTCTTGGGCCGCTGCGCGCCACCGAAATGGCCGCAGGCGATGTGCAGACACAATCGGGCCAATTGACCGGTCAGACTGCGGTTGGCCGCGGTGCGTTCATCACCAACCAGCCAGTCGGCCGCCAATCGCGCTTTTCCACCACCACCGTCCGCGGCACTTTGCCGACCGGATGGGACGCGGAATTGTATCGCAACGGGCAGCTCATCGCTTTTCAATCGGACACGGCATCGGGCCGCTACGAATTTTTCGATATTGACCTGTTCTACGGGCGCAATGACATCGAAGTCGTGCTTTACGGGCCCCAGGGGCAAATCCGGCGCGAGCGTTTTGACCATCCTGTGGGGCAAAGCAATATCGAACCAGGCAAGACCTATTATTGGGCAGGGATTCTGCAGCAGAACCGCGATCTGTTCGAGTTGCACAAGAAGGATACGCAAACCGCCGATGCCTGGCGTGGGGGTTTGGGTCTGGAACATGGCCTTAATGATCGCACCAGCATCGCCGTGGGCGCGCAAAGCCTGTTCCTGAACGGGCGCCGGCGCAACTATCTCGAGGGGGGCGTTTACAGGTCCATGGGGGCCATGCAGCTTGAATTGAGCGGCGCTCATGAATTGGGCGCGGGCATGGCGGTGCAGGCCAATGCCCTTGGCCGAGTGGGGCCGGTCAATTTTGGTGCAGCGGCCACCTGGGCTGGCGGAGATTTTATCAGTGAATTTGTCGAGGAAGGCCTTCGCCATAGTTTCGCTGTCAATTTCGACACGGCGTTGCGTCTGGGCAGCCTTACCCTGCCATTGCAGGCCAGTTTCGGCCAGTCCACCCTGCGGGACGGAACAAATATTACCAAATTCTTAACGCAAACTGCAGTGTCCATGCGCAGCATTGCGTTGACGGCGCAATTGGAGCGCAATGTGCGCGATGCGGCAGATGACCAGCGCGACCTAAGGAAAACGCAGCTTCGCCTGCTGGCCAACACCCGCATGTTTGGCTTGCGCCTGCGCGGGTCAGCGCAATTTGACTTGGAAGGGGAAGACAAGGGGTTCAGCCGCGCGGTTGTATCCACCGACAAGGGGCTGGACGACCGATCGGATATTTCTGCCGAAGTGGAATATGACGCACGTTCGGATGATACACAATTCAGCCTTGGCTATTCGCGCAGGTTCGACAAATTCTCCCTTCGCACAGATGCGCGCTATTCGAAAAACGGGGGGATTGGTGCCAATATTGCACTTTCCTTCAGCTTCGGCCCGGACCCGCTGGATGGCGGCATCCGTTTTTCGGAAAAGAAACTGGCGCGCAGCGGGCAGGCCGCCGTCACCGTATTCCGTGATGACAATGGCGATGGCCGCCGTGGTCCGGACGAGGAAGTGCTGAAAGATGTCTATGTCGAAGCCGGCTTCCGCACCACCGATGCCATAACCGATGAAAATGGCCGGGCTTTTGTCGACGAATTGCGCCCCTTCGTGCCGGTAATGGTGGGGATTGACGAATCATCGCTGGGTGATCCCTATCTCGCCGCGTCGACCAAGGGGATTGTGGTCGTGCCGCGGCCTGGCGTGGCAACGGTCATTGAATTGCCCGTGTCCCCATCGGGCGAAGTGGAAGGGGTCATCCATTCGACTTCGGGCGTGGAAGCGGCAGGGGTCGCGCTGGAACTGATTGATTCGCGCGGGGCCATTGTTGCCAGCACAGTGAGCGAATTTGACGGTTTCTTCCTGTTTGAACGCATTCCCTATGGCCGTTATCGCATCCGGGTAGCCGCTGATGCCGCGAGGGCACTGGGCGTCACCGGCCAGATTCAGGATGCGGTCGAGCTTGCCCGGGACAAGGATGTGGCGCGGATGGGAATTATCCAACTGCAAAAAGGCAGCTTTACCATTGCTCAGGCTGCCACCATGCCCAGCACCGGCGCCATTTCAGGACTGCGAAGCGGCGCTATGGCGTCAGCATCACCTGACTGATTTTGCATGGTGTTTTTCTGGAGTATGGGTGGGCTGGCAGACCGGCCTATTCCTCGATCCATTCCTCGGTAACATATTCGCGGATTACGGCGCGCTGGGGAATGGCCACCATGACAGGCACGAGCATGACGGGGCCAATGCCGTGGGGATAGCGCGCGGCCAGATCATCCAACAGGATGGGCTGCACTGCGCACATATTGTCTGACTGCCCCTGCCAGCCCTGCCATCCTTGCGGCGACGCTTCGTGCCAGACGCAAGCTTCGGGCTGCCGATATGCATCATGGTGCCAGTCGTGCTTGTAACGGTGCTCTGTCCAGGCCGGTTGGAAGTCTGCGCCACTCGGCGCGGGGTCAGCATGGTGATACTGTGCATCGGGATTTACTGGCACCTCGCCCACGGCCACCGGATGGGCAGCGACGTGGCCGGCTGCAAAAACAGTGATGCACGCAGCGGCAGTCCACAATGGCAGGCGAATACGCATAGTCATACCCCGTGTCACGCGTCCTGACATGGACGGAAATGCAAGGGTGTTTTTACCATCCTCTGCCGCGCATTTCCAAACAAAGCTTTGCCTGCGTCCCGTTTCGGGCCGGCCACCGTTAAGCATTAAAGGTCTGGAGGCTCAGATCCGGCTGGACAGCATTAGCGCCAGTGCTTCCACGCCCGAGGCATCTTCGGCAGTGAACCGGGCATGATCCGGACTGTCGAGATCGATCACGGCAATCGCCTGGCCATTACGCATAATGGGCACCACCAATTCGGAATTGCTCGCAGAATCGCAGGCAATATGCCCCGGGAAAGCGTGAACATCCTCCACCAGCTGCGTTTTTCCTTCGCTGGCAGCAGTGCCGCACACGCCCTGCCCCATGGGGATGCGGATACAGGCCGGCCTGCCGACAAAAGGGCCGAGCACCATTTCGCCATCGATGACGCGGTAAAAACCGGCCCAGTTGAGGCGCGGGATAAATTCCCACATCAGTGCCGCGACATTGGCCATATTGGCCACGCCGTCGCTTTCCCCATTGGTCAATGCATCGCATGCCTGCACCAGCTGGCGGTGCATTTCGGCGGGGGCAAGATCGGCATCTGCGGTAAAATCATACATGCAATTCTATCTAGCGTGCGGCGGGCCTGCTGCAACCAATGATTGCAGCAAACCGCGCACTGGCTTATCGATTTGATCATGAGCACAAAGCAGAAGATACTCGCCTGGGTCCTTGTCCTAATCCTACTGGTTATTTTTGCGGCCGCATGGGTCGTACAGGGGGACCGCGCCAGTTTGGATGTCGCGGCCGTGACCGGCACTGATCCGGTGCTGGAAGAACCCAAGGCCGAGGCTATCCCGACGGTGAACATCGCCGAGCCTGTCGGCTGGGCTGCGAACGAAGTGCCCGCCGCAGCACAAGGCCTGGCAGTAACGCGCTTTGCCGAAGGTCTGGACCATCCCCGCGTGATGTACACCATGCCCAATGGCGATGTGCTGGTGACGCTGACCCGCGGACCGTCATCGGGCGATGGTGGCGGCATCACGGCATGGATTGCCAATCTTCTGATGTCCCGTGCTGGCGCGACAGGGCCATCCCCCAACAAGCTGGTGCTGCTGCGCGATACTGATGGCGATGGCAGTGCAGATGTGCGCCAGGTGCTGCGTGATGATCTTGATTCGCCGTCCGGCATCGCGTGGAATGATGGCACCCTGTTCATTGCAAACCATGATGAATTGCTGAAATTCCCTTATGCCATGGGCAGCACGACGGTTTCCGGCGCTGCTGAGAAACTGATGGATCTGCCTGCCGCAGGCAATCACTGGATGCGCAACATTACCATCAACCCTGAAGGGACGAAAATTTACGTCGCAGTCGGGTCCGCGTCCAACATCGGTGAAAATGGAATGGACGTGGAAAAAGGGCGCGCGGCCATCTGGGAATATGATCTGGCGGAAGGCCGCCAGCGGCTGTTTGCCACTGGGCTGCGCAACCCCAACGGTCTGGCCTGGAACCCGTGGAGCGGCGAATTGTGGACCACTGTCAACGAACGTGATCAGCTTGGCTCCGATCTGGTGCCGGATTATCTGACCAATGTGCCGCTTGGCTCCAATTATGGCTGGCCATGGATTTACTACAAGGACACGATCGACCAGCGCGTAAAGGCACCGATGCCCGCGTACACCAACGAATATGCGCGCCGCCCGGAATATGCCCTTGGCCCTCATGTCGCTGCATTGGGCCTCGTGTTTTCGCAGCAGGGCACGACCATGGGTGATGGGTTCAGCAACGGCGCGTTCATTGCGCGCCACGGTTCGTGGAACCGCAAACCTGCATCGGGCTATGATGTGGTCTATGTCGCCTTCGATGCGCGCGGTAATCCGCAAGGCAAGCCAGTGCCGGTGTTGACGGGCTTCCTGACGGGCAAGGGCACGACCAAGGGCAGGCCCACCTGGGTCACATGGGCTGGGAATGGTTCGCTGCTGGTCAGCGACGATACAGCCGGCATCATCTGGCGCGTCACCGCACCGGGCGCGCAGCCATCGGCGCAAATTGCCACCACGCGCACCAAGTCACTGCCGCCGCAGCGCGAATTGCGCGGCGATCCTCAGGTGCGCTTCAAGGAAGAATATGCCCGCCAGCAAGTCGCCCAGTAAGGGAGGGCCGCTGGCGGTTATCGGTCGCTCGTAAGCGGCTGGAAGTAAGCAGCAGGCCGTAATCAGCCGGCCAGTTGGTCTGCGGTCAATTCATACAGCAGGCCTGCGCCCGCTGTGGCGGATGCCTTGAGGCCCGCAGCCTCGGTCACAATATGGTCAAGGAAAAAGCGCGCCGTAACCGGCTTAGTCGCGGCCAGGGCAGGCGAATGGCCTGCCTCTACCGCGCGTTTCTGTTTCAGCATCTGCCATCCTGCCACGGCCACGGCGCACATGGTGCAGAACGGCACACTGCCTGCCAGCCGATCATCCAGGCTGGCATCGCTGCGCATCCATTGGCCAATGTCGGCGCACGCATTGGCAAGCGCCTGCAAGGCAGGCTCATCAGCGCTGTCGCGGGCCACATCCGCCATCAGTGCGGCAAATACTGCGCCATCTTCAAAGCCCAGCTTGCGCGTGACCAGATCAGCCGCCTGAATACCATTGGTGCCTTCGTAAATGGGGGCAATGCGCGCGTCGCGGTAATGCTGCGCTGCGCCTGTTTCTTCGACAAAGCCCATGCCGCCATGCACCTGAATGCCAATGCTGGCCACTTCCACGCCGGTATCTGTGCCCCAGGCCTTGATCATCGGCACCAGCACTTCGGCGCGGCGCGCGGCGGCTTCATCGCCCAATGCGCCGCGGTCCACCTGCCCGGCGGTGTAATACAGCAGTGCGCGCATGGCTTCTGTCAGGGACTTCATGCGCAGCAGCATACGGCGCACATCTGGATGTTCGATAATCGCAACCGAATGGCGGTCAGGCGATCCTGCGCGGGCTGATTGCACCCGGTCAGCAGCGTAATGCATGGCCTGCTGCAAGGCCCGTTCGGCAATTTGCACCCCCTGGCTGCCTACATTGATGCGGGCCGAGTTCATCATCGTGAACATCGCCGCCAGACCGCGGTTTTCCGCGCCAACTAATTCGCCAATACATTCGCCATTGTCGCCATAACTCATGACGCAGGTGGGTGACGCATTGATGCCCAGCTTATGTTCCAGGCTGACGCAGCGCAGATCGTTCCTGCCGCCCAGCGAGCCATCGGCGTTCACATGATATTTGGGCACGACAAACAGGCTGATGCCGCGTGTGCCTTCCGGTGCGCCGGGCAGGCGGGCCAGCACCAGGTGGATGATGTTTCGGGCCAGTTCATGCTCGCCCCAGGTGATGTAGATTTTCTGGCCGGTGATGCGGTATTTTCCGGCATGTTCGCCATCCGCGATCAGCGTGGCGGTGCTGCGCAGGGCGCCCACATCGCTGCCAGCCTGCGGTTCGGTCAGGTTCATGGTGCCGGACCATTCGCCGCTGACCAGCTTGGGCAGATACAGCGATTTCTGCGCGTCGCTGCCATGATCAGCCAATGCGTCAACCGCGCCGACAGACAGGATCGGCAGGAGAGTGAAGGCCATGTTGGCGCTGCCCAGATTTTCCAGCACATTGCAGGCAAGGGTGAAAGGCAGGCCCTGCCCGCCATATTCGGTGGGGGAACCGATCGCGTTCCATCCTTGGGCGACATAGGCTTCATAGGCCTCGGCAAATCCGTCAGGCAGGCGCACAATGCCGTTTTCCAGTTTTGCCCCTCCCAGATCGCCCGCACGGTTGAGCGGGGCAAACTCGCCAGCGGCAAACCCGCCAATGCCGTCAACGATGGCTTCAACCATGTCAGGCTCTGCCGCGGCGAAACGTTCGCTCTGCGCCAGATGTTCGATTTCAGCGCAGATATTGATGGCGAGCAGCTGGTCATGGGTGGGCGCGGTATATGGGATCACGTCAAATTCCTTTGCAGCTTTCGCGGCAGATACGCCGGAAGAGCTTGGCTTTTCTGCCTCCCACCTATAGCGCGGCGGCATGTCCGGCAAGAACGCTACGGAAACGGTATGGGCTGACGATGCCGGAATTGCGCGCGCTGCGCGAATCGTGCGCGGTGGGGGCATTGTGGCGGTTCCGACAGAGACTGTGTACGGTCTGGCGGCCCGCGCCGATGATGCCGCGGCGGTTGCAAAAATCTACCATGCGAAAGGACGCCCCGGCGTCAATCCGCTCATCGTCCATGTCGATACACTCCATCAGGCAGAAACGCTGGCGCATTTCAGTGACGCGGCAAAGGCGCTGGCAGCGCGCTACTGGCCCGGCCCGCTGACACTGGTCCTGCCACTGCTGGGCGGGGCGCCGGTTACCGCTGCGGTCTCTGCAGGCCTGCCGACCATCGCGGTGCGGATGCCGGCCCATGCTGCGATGCGGGCGCTGATCCGGGAAAGTGGCTGCCCGCTGGCGGCCCCTTCTGCCAACAGGAGCAACGCCGTCAGCCCCACCAGCGCCGCCCATGTGGCAGCCACGCTGGACGGGCGGATCGACCTGATACTGGATGCTGGCCCGTGCGAAAAAGGCGTGGAATCAACGATAGTAGCGGTCCGCCATGACGGCACCATCGACGTGTTACGACCGGGCCCGATTACAATCGAGGCGACAGCCGGGCAGGATGCGGCCAGCGCGGTCGGCGGCAGGCTGGAAGCGCCGGGCCAGATGGCATCACATTATTCACCCGGAAAGCCGGTGCGGCTGAATGCAGATAGCGCGCAGGCAGATGAATATCTGATCGGGTTCGGGCACATCGCCGGGCACGATAATCTGTCAGCTTCTGCCGATCTGGAAGAAGCCGCAGGCGCGCTTTACGCAGCGCTGCACCGCGCTGGTGATTCCGGTTTTGCAAAAATTGCCGTTGCGCCTGTGCCGCATACGGGCGTGGGCATTGCCATTAATGATCGGCTTCGACGCGCAGCGGCCTGAAATTCAGGGCCGCCACACTATTCTAACACTTTAGCGCGGCTGGCGTTCCACCGGCACGGTAGGGACCAGCAGGCGGATTTCTTCTTCCACATCGACCAGATCCCGGCAGGCGGAATTGTTTCCGTCATCGCATTCCCGGGCCAGCTTTTCGCGCTGGCGGTCGAGTTTGCCCAGCTGTTCTTCCCGCTTGCGCAATTCGCGCCCGCGTTTCTCGTCAGCTTCGGATTGGCTGGTGGTAGCAAGGTCAACGGCTTTGCTAGCGATTTTCACCGGCGCGGTGACCACGTCCAGCGCGGTTTTCGCAAGGCAGCCTGACAATGACAGGGCTGCACATACAGCAAAGGCAGGGGCAATGCGGCGCATGAAAATTCCTTTCCAGCGCCGCATAGCCTGTTTGATGTGTCCGGTCGATTAATCAGCCGATATCAAACATTCCCATCAGACTGAAACGCCATTCAGCGGCAGATTGTGTGCCTTATTCCGTTTCCTGCGTTACGTTCTGGCAAGTGACCGTGCCGGAACCCATGGATTTCACCTTGCAGGTAGCGCGGCCGGTGATGGTGACATCGCCCGATCCCATGATGCTGGCATCGACCGTGCCATCGGATGCGAATTCGGCATCGCCAGAACCGACGATCTTGATGTCCGCCGTTTCGACCTTGAGGCCGCCCATCCGCGCACTGCCAGAGCCTGCCACCGTCAGATCCAGCGCCTTGGCCACGCCTGACGCCAGATAGGTGCCCGAACCAGCGACAGTGACTTCCAGCTTATCCGCCGCGATACTGGCAGTCGATGCCTTGCCGCTGCCGAGGATTTTGACATCAGCCTGGCTGGCGAGGGACGCAGCGTTGATGGTGCCCGACCCGGCCAGGATCAGCGCTTCGGGCGATGGCATGGTAATATTGACAGTCGCCTTGCCGCCATCCTTCCAATTTCCTTTTGCGCGCATGATGGCCAGCGTGCCGTCTTTCAGCGAAAAACGCATTGCGGCGACGGTTTTGGCATCGCCTTCCACATCGATTGCCAGCTTCGTACCGTCGGTGATGACGATAGTATCAGGCCCAGCCAGCAGCACTTCGGTTGGTGCATCGCCCGTCATGTCCAGTTCTGACAGCGGAACGCCGCTTTCGCCATTCACTGTCACGTTTGCCTCGTCGCACCCGGAAAGCCCGACCGACATTGCGGCGACTGCGATAGGCGCAATCTTCCTGAAGAAATCCTGCAACATGCTGCCTACCTCCATAATCCTGCATTCTTGCGTGTTACCGATATAATACAGCAACGGGCGGCTCGCAAGCTGACCACCAAAAAGGGCCGCCCTTTCGGACGGCCCTGATCGATTGAATTATGTCGCTGGTCGATGGACCGGCCCGCGCGCTTACGCGTCTTCGGTGTTCTCGTAATATTGCGGCGCATGTTCGCGCAGCACGTCGAGAATCTTTTCGAGCGCAGCAGGCTCGTCCGTCTTTTCCATCGCCGCCAGTTCGCGGGCAAGGCGGCTGGACGCAGCTTCGAAAATCTGACGTTCGGAATAGCTCTGCTCAGGCTGGTCTTCCGGGCGGAACAGGTCGCGCGTCACTTCGGCAATCGACACCAGATCGCCCGAATTGATCTTCGCTTCATATTCCTGCGCACGGCGGGACCACATGGTGCGCTTGACCTTGGGCTTGCCCTTGAGGGTTTCCATGGCTTCCTTCAGCGTCTTGTCGCTGGACAGCTTGCGCATCCCGATGGCTTCGACCTTGTTGGTCGGCACACGCAGGGTCATGCGCTCTTTTTCGAAACGCAGGACATACAGTTCCAGCTGCATTCCGGCGATTTCTTCATTTTGCAGTTCGATGACGCGACCCACCCCATGTTTGGGGTAAACAACATAATCGCCAACGTCGAAGACGTTTGCTTCGGTTGCCATATAAAATCCTTTCGTGCGGGCAGCACCTGAACCATAGGGAGGCCATTCCAGCAGGCCGCGGAATACCGCGCCGGAAAGCGGGAAATTGTCTGTGGTTGGGGGTCTGCGCCTTTCCAGATACTAACTCTACCCATCGTGAGCCAGAGCAGTTCCACTATTATATAGCAGATTCGCAACAAAATTGCCAGACTCGCGAATCTAAGGCCAATCACACAATTGGGTGAGGGCGTTATCCAGCGCCAAACCACGGTGTTTGGCCGTTAAAGGCCCAGGCGGCTGGCCAAAAGAACGCAAGCTGCCTCGCCAATACAACAAAGCCCGGACACACCATTACAGTGGCCCGGGCAGGAGTTTCAGACAGGGGCAATCCATTGCCCCTGTCCTGCGTTGCCGCAAAAATCTAGTCGCCTTCGCCCGGTTCAGGCGTGAAGTATTTGTCGAACTTGTCTTCTTCGCCCTTATGTTCGTCGGCATCTTCCGGCGGATCTTTCTGGGTGGTGATATTGGGCCATTCAGCCGAATATTTGGTGTTCAGTTCCAACCACTTTTCCAGATTGTCTTCGGTATCGGGCAAAATCGCTTCGGCGGGGCATTCAGGTTCGCAAACGCCGCAATCGATACATTCGCTGGGGTTGATGACCAGCATCGTTTCGCCTTCGTAGAAGCAGTCTACCGGGCAAACTTCGACGCAGTCGGTATATTTGCATTTGATGCAAGCGTCGGTAACGACATAAGTCATGGCTGCGTGTTCCCCTTAGTCCTGAATATCTGAGGCTGTTAAACTGTTGTCCGGTGCTATGGCGGTTTGGCCCTGCTGGTCAAGCATCCGATAAAAACTTTGCGCTTCGGCAGGCGAACCGCGCCGCGCCGGCAGCGCCAGCAGTTCGATCACCAGGACCCCGCTGCCCCAGGGGAAAGTCAGCACATCGCCCACCGCAACCGGCTGGCTGGCACGGCACACGCGCACCCCGTTGCGGCGGATATGGCCTTCATCAATCAGGCGATGCGACAGGCTGCGGGTGCGGGCAAAGCGCAGATAGCAAAACAGCCTGTCGATCCGCATGGCCAAATGCGCGCTACCGTAACAGGTCGGCCAGACCGGCAAGTGCCTTGCCCGTGGCTGGCGCATTGACCGGCTTGTCTGGCTGCCGCTCCCGCTGCTGGGGCGTATTTCGTCTGTCCTGATTGCCGCGCCGGCTGCCGTCTGCCTGTCTGCCGCTTTGTGATCGCGGTGCATTTGATTTTCGGGCACCAGACTGGCCGGTATGAGATTGGCCTGTAGCAGATTGGCCGGTATCAGATGTTACTGCGCCGGATTTTGCCGCACCGGACTTCCGGCTGCCCGCAGCGCCGCCCGTTTTGCGATTGCCGCCCGTCTTGTGCGGGGTGCGTGATGCCGGGCGCCATTCCCACATATCCGGCGCTGGCGGGCCAAATGCTCCCTCTGCCAGCGGGCGTGCAGAAAGCTGGCGGAAACCGGCCACACCCATCAGGCGGCGATAGCTGTCCGGCGTCAGTCCCGTGGAAATGGCCAGCGACGGGTCAATCGCAAATTTGCGGCGCCCGCTTCTGCCGCGCGCATCATGGGCAGCGCGAAACAGTTTTTCCGCAATGTCGATGCGAACGGCCTGTTCGCCTGCAGGGCGATAGCCCGAGGGCAGTTGGCCTGTGCCTGCAATGACCGGCACCATTGCGGAATGCACCGGCCGCCGGTCCCGCCCGAGTGCATGCAGCATCTGGCGCGGCGCAGGTTTAAGCAAGGCTGGTGCAAAAATGTCGAGCGCCCCGAAAGTGACGCCAAGCCGGCGCAGGAACGGCCTCGTTTCCTTGGGCAAATGTTCCAGCCCTGCCTGTTCGCGGGTGACATGGCCATGCCCTGCCAGAAGGGCAATCAGCAGCGCCCGCGCTTCTGAACCTGCGGCCGGATCGCGCGAGGCTTCTTCCAGCTTGGCCAGGGGTTCCAGCGCCGCAGTCTTGCTGGCAAGCCATTCTTCCAGCGCGCCAACCAGGCGGGCCTTCGTGGCATCGGCCAGCACATTCAATTCGCGTGCGGGCAGGATGCGCGGGGTGGCCGAGCCCGCCGCCAGTTCCAGCTGCGCAATCCGTTCACCTTCCCACCACAGGCTGCCCTTGTCGATTGAAACGCCGGCAAAGCCTGCCTCGATCAATGCGTCAGCCCGCTGCGTCAAAATGCGCGGCAGGGATTTTTCGCCAGCGGCCAACAGCATCTTGCGATCTATATGGCTGGCTTCGTGGTCCACGGCGAAGCGGAACGCGCTTATCTTGCCTATCGGCTCGTCCTCCACCAGCATGGTGCCTTCATCCGATAGTGTAACGGGCAGCAGTGAAGCATCCTGTCCCAGCGTTTTCATCAGGATTGCAGTCCTCCGGTTAACGAATCTCTCTGTCAGGCGGCCATGCAGCGCATCGGAAAGCCGGGCTTCCACTGCACGGGCGCGTGCCGCCATCTCGTCGCGCGCCAGAACCCAGTCGGGCCGCTGGCAGATATAGGACCAGCTGCGGATCGCGGCGATCCGGCCCTGTAACGTGTGAATGTCGCCCTGAACATTGTCCAGTTCGGAAATTCGTGCCGCGACATAATCCGAACCCAGATATCCGCCGCGCAAATCCTGCCACAAACGCGCCACGAAGCGGCTGTGCGTATCGGCCCCCTGCTGGCGGAAATCCGGCAGCGAACAGACTGCCCAGAAGCGCCGGACATTGGCCTGTCCACGAATGTCGCTGGCGAAGGGTTCTTCAGCCAGCCGTTTCAGCACGGCAAGGTCGATCGCTTCCGGGGCAAGCGTCAGCACCGGTTCCAGCCCCTGGTCCTGCGGCGGCGCTTCCAGATCGCCGATCAGCATGGCCACACTGTCGAAACGCGGCTGGGCATCGCGCCAGAACAGCTTGGTGACGGGGGCAAAGCGGTGTTCTTCCACCGCGTAGATTTCTTCTTCGGTAAATTCGGGATTATCCGCATGGCGCCCGCCCATGCCGGATAATGTGCCGAATGTTCCATCGCGCTGATGGCGCCCCGCACGGCCTGCAATCTGCGCCATTTCGGCCGGAAAAAGCCTGCGCTGTCTGACCCCGTCGAATTTGGTCAGGGAAGCGAAGGCGACATGGTTGATATCAAGATTGAGACCCATGCCGATGGCATCGGTGGCGACGATGTAATCCACTTCGCCCGACTGGAACAGTTCCACCTGCCGGTTGCGGGTATCAGGGCTGAGAGCGCCCATGACAATGGCAGACCCGCCCCGGAAACGGCGCAGCATTTCTGCCACAGCGTAAACCTGCTCCGCCGAAAAGGCGACAATGGCGCTGCGCGGCGGCAGGCGGGATAATTTGCGCGGGCCAATATGCGACAGGGTGGAAAACCGTGGCCGCTGGATGATTTCCGCGCGTGGAAGCAGGGCGCGCACCATGGGTTCCAGCGTGGCTGCACCCAACAGCATGGTTTCATCACGTCCGCGGGCATTCAGCAGCCGGTCGGTGAAAATATGGCCCCGTTCACGGTTGGCACCCAGTTGCGCTTCATCCAGCGCCACAAAGGATGGCGGCTGGTTCCTGAATGCCCCGCTTGTAGCAAAACCGCCAGTATCGCCGCGTGCAGCGCCGAACACCGGCATGGCTTCGGCAGTGCAGCACATATAGCGCGCGGTGGGCGGCTCGATCCGTTCTTCGCCGGTAATCAGCGCAACCTGCGCCTCGCCCTTGATGGCGCAGACACGGTCATACACCTCGCGCGCAAGCAGGCGAAGGGGAAAGCCGATGGCACCGCTGGAATGGCCACACATCCGCTCAATCGCCAAGTGGGTCTTGCCGGTGTTGGTCGGCCCAAGGACAGCCTTGAGCGTTGAAGTATCTGACATGCGACGGGTCACAGGCTGAATGTGGCATCGCACATGCCTTGCGACAAGCTCTTGTCGTGCAGCGTCAACAGCTTGTCCTGTCAGCGATGCAGATCATCGCAGCTTAAATCGACATTAACTTTAAAAGTGCAGGAAAAGCGGCAAAGGGCGTTACGGGATCAGGAAATGGCTTTTGCATTAAGGCCGACACAGGAGGGCGCGCTGCATTATCCGCGCGGATTTGAAGGCAATATGGCGGGCGGGGCGGGTAATACTGCCACCGTTACCCTGTCTCATGCGCAGATTATTTCAGACGATGCCGGAACGGGAACAACCGACGCGCGGCAGCTTGTACTGCAGCGCGCACGCAGCCTGACCGAAAAGTTTGAAGAATGGCGCCTGGCCATGTCGCAACGCTTCGAGAAAATGGACCTCGCCCCCGATCTGGCGGAAAAAATCGGCAGTGGCCGCTGGTTTCGCGGGGTCGGCACACTGCTTGGCCTATCCGCAATCGCGATTGCCTTTTGGCCGGATTTCGCGCCGCTCGAAGCGGCACCGGCCATGTCACTGGATGCCCAGGCGCGGGATGAATTCCGCAGCCACATGATCCTGCCTCTGGCACTGGGGAGTGACAGCGGCCGCCACATGGGTGCAACCGATGCGGTGGTGCCGCTGCGTTCCGCGCCCGAACGGCCGCAGGTTCAGATGCTGGCCACATTGGTCAGCGGGGACAGTTTTGGGCGCATGCTGCAACGCGCAGGGGTGGGCGCGGCAGATGCTGCGCGGGTCAGCGAAATGGTCGCCCGCACGATGCCGCTGGGCGATATCGAGCCGGGAACGCAAGTGGATATTACCCTTGGCAGGCGTCCATCACCCGGATCCCCGCGACCGCTGGATGCGCTGGCCTTCCGTGCGCGGTTTGATCTGGAACTGGGGATCGAGCGGAGCGGGGGCACGCTGGCCCTGCAGCGCAAACCCATCCGCGTGGATGAAACGCCGCTGCGTATTCGCGGCGTTGTCGGCCAGAGCCTGTATCGGTCTGCCCGCGCGGCTGGTGCGCCTGCCAGCGCCGTGCAGCAATATCTCAAAACGCTGGGCCAGCAGGTTGATATGGAACGTGCGGTGGGTGCGAACGACACGTTTGACATCATCATTGCCCATAAACGCGCCGCCACCGGCGAACGGCAGGCAGGCCAGCTGCTGTATGCCGGTATTGAACGCAGCGGGCGGCAAGCCACGCAATTGATGCGCTGGGGCAAGGAAGGCCGGTTTTTCGAAGCATCAGGGGTTGGCGAACAGCGCGCCGGGCTGGTGGCACCAGTGCCGGGCAGTATCTCGTCACGTTTCGGTATGCGGCGCCATCCCATTCTGGGATACAGGCGCATGCATGCCGGCATGGATTTCCGCGCCGGTTACGGCACACCTATTGTCGCGGTGACTGATGGCACGGTCAGCGGGGCGGGCAGAATGGGCGGCTGCGGCAATGCAGTCCGGCTCAGCCACGGCGGGGATCTGCAAACCCGCTATTGCCACATGAGCCGGATGGCAGTGCGCGGCGGACAGGCCGTTCGCCGCGGGCAGGTGATTGGCTATGTCGGCTCCACCGGCCTTTCGACCGGCGCGCATCTGCATTATGAAATGTATCGTTCGGGCCGCGCGGTTGATCCGGCTTCTGTCCGTTTTGTCACGCGTGCCCAGCTGTCAGGCGCTGAATTGCAGCAGTTCCGCGCAACGCTGGCAAAGTTGCGCAATGTTACGCCCGGTGCCGCGCTTGCGTCCATGACCCCTGCAACAGGCGAGGTGGAGACAGCCCCGGTCAGGGAAATCGACAAGGTGGAGCAGCCCAGAAAAATCGGCTGATTGAATTTTACGCCGATTGCGGCAACAGATGCTTGCATGACCGCATCCTATCCCAACCTTCGCCTGCGCCGGACCCGTTCATCAGGCTGGAGCCGCGCACTTCACCGCGAAACCACGCTGACCCCTGCCGATCTTATCTGGCCGCTGTTTGTTACCGAGGGTCACGGCGTGGATCAGCCCATTGCATCGCTGCCGGGCGTGTCCCGCTGGTCGGTTGATGGCATTGCTGCCCGCGCGCGCGAAGCGGCCGCGCTGGGCATTCCGTGCATCGCCCTGTTTCCCAACACGCAGGCTGACCGGCGCAGCGATGATGGCGCCGAGGCGCTGAACCCCGACAATCTGATGTGCCGCGCCATCAAAGCCGTTCGGGATGCCTGCGGCAATGACATCGGCATTCTGACCGATGTCGCGCTGGACCCTTATACGTCGCACGGGCAGGACGGTCTCACAGACGATGCAGGCTATGTACGCAACGACGATACAGTGGCCGTGCTGGTCGATCAGGCGATAAACCAGGCCGACGCGGGCGCTGATATCATCGCCCCGTCCGACATGATGGATGGCCGCGTGCGCGCCATCCGCATGGCCCTGGAAATGGGCGGGCATCATAATGTCCAGATCATGAGTTACGCCGCCAAATATGCCTCGGCATTCTATGGCCCGTTTCGCGATGCAGTCGGCTCTGGCGGATTGCTGAAAGGTGACAAGAAAAGCTACCAGATGGACCCTGCCAATACAGATGAGGCCCTGCGCGAAGTGGCGCTGGATATTGCCGAAGGGGCTGACAGCGTCATGGTCAAGCCGGGCCTGCCCTATCTCGACATTGTGGCGCGGGTTAAGGACCGCTTCGATGTGCCGGTCTTCGCCTATCAGGTGAGCGGGGAATATGCGATGATCGAAGCCGCTGCTGCCGCAGGTGCGGGCGAACGGGATGCGTTGGTGATGGAAACGCTGATGGCGTTCAAACGGGCAGGCTGCACCGGCGTCCTTACCTATCATGCGGCCCATGCGGCAAGGTTGATGAATGGCTGACAGGACCCCCGGATTTCGCGCTGAAACTGAGCGGCTGGTCCTGCGCGACTGGCAGGGCGATGCTGACTGGGCAGCGTTTTTCCGGCACACCAACACCCCTGCGGTTATGGAATGGCTGGGCGGGGTGATGGACGCTGATCACATGGCCATCCAGCGCAGCAGGGTGGAAAATTGCGCCGCGCGTAACGGTCACTGTTTCTGGCTGGTGGAACGCGAGGACGATGGCGGCCATCTGGCCGGCGAAGTGCTCGGCTTTTGCGGGTTGAAACGCGCTGATGCACCGGGCAGTTCTGTAACCGGCGCGATGGAAATCGGCTGGCGTTTCCGCCAGGACGCATGGGGCAAGGGTTACGCCCGCGAAGCTGCGCAAGCGGCCATGGACGCAGGCTTTGCCCGGTTTGGCGCGAAGGAAATCGTGGCACTGACGGTCATCGATAACAGGCCAAGCTGGGGGCTGATGATCCGTCTGGGCATGAAACGCCGCGAAGATCTGGACTATGCCGATGTGCGATATGACCCGCCGTGGCGCGACACTATCGTTTATTCGGCCGTCAGAAATGATGGGCGCCGCGAAGATTGGGAGAAACAGCCATGACCACACCAAATGCACACCGGCCCGGTGTCACAATCATCCCGGTCCACGGCAAAAGCCCGCGCATTCATGACAGTGCCTTTATTGCACCTGGCTGCCGCATCATCGGGGATGTGGAAATCGGCGCGGATGCCAGCATCTGGTATAATTGCGTACTGCGCGCAGATGTCAGCCGCATTGTCATTGGCCAGCGCAGCAACATCCAGGATGGCAGCGTGGTCCATTGCGACCCTGCGCGCCCCGGCGATGAAGAGGGCTCGCCCTGCATCATCGGTGATGATGTGCTGGTTGGCCATCTGGCCATGGTCCATGGCTGTATCATCGAAGACCGCGGCTTCATGGGGTTGGGCGCGATTGCGATGAACAAGGCGCGCATCGGTTCTGATGCCATGCTGGCCGCAGGTGCCATGCTGACCGAAGGCAAGATCATGGAACCGCGAAGCCTGTGGGGCGGCCGCCCGGCGCGGTTCATGCGCGAATTGAACGATGCGGCCATTGCCGGAATGCGCATGGGCGTGGCCCATTATGCCGAAAATGCACGGCATCACGGCGCAGCAGTGAATGCAGCGGGCCTTGGCGCGGGCGAAGGCTGATCTGCCCCCACCGCAGGCCATCCATGCTCTGGCGGATGGCGCGGGGCGGCTGGCGGTGCGGGTTACCCCGGGCGCGCGGGAGGAAGCGGCGGCCATCGTTGCAGGAAAACTGCACCTGAAAGTGCGCGCCCGCCCGACCGATGGCGAAGCGAATGAAGCAGTGCTGAAATTGCTCGCAAAATGCCTGTGTCTGCCGACGTCACGGCTTCGCATGTTGCGCGGCGCAACTGGGCGCGACAAGCAATTTCAGATTTCTGAGTGAGCGGACCGGCGTTCTA
The DNA here is from genome assembly GCF_009827615.1 of Allopontixanthobacter confluentis. GTDB lineage: Bacteria > Pseudomonadota > Alphaproteobacteria > Sphingomonadales > Sphingomonadaceae > Allopontixanthobacter > Allopontixanthobacter confluentis. The sequence goes on along the minus strand of NZ_WTYU01000002.1, from coordinate 471,784 downwards.
TCCGGCTGGCAAACAGCGCCAGGGCCGCGCTCCACCCGGCCGCCAGACCAAGCGCATAATAGGGTGCGGCGCTGTAGGTTACAGCGCCAGCAATTGCCCCGCCAACCAGCCCTGCCCATAGTAGCACAGTGCTGGCCCAGCCTGCCAGTGGGCGGCCCTGTATCGCAGCGGCGATGGCCTGTCCGATGCGAACCAGGCTGCCTGTCATATAAGTGACGCCCACGGTGACTTCGCCATTGCGCCGAAAGCTGTTGTTTAACGTGCCCATTGCCAAAACCAATGCGGCCATCATCGCTGCGATGGAGCCATATTCACGGGCCAGCGCTGCGCCGCATAGAAGCAGGGTGGACAAGGCCAGCACTGCGGTCTTGCGCCATTTGCCTGCGCGATCAGAGGTGATGGCCCCCAAGGTTACGCCCAGCACAAAGCCAGTAATCAGACCAAGAGGGATCATGGCCTGCCTGATATCGGACGTAAGATCGACTGCCAGACGGGTGGTATTGCCGGACATGAAAGATACAAAATACCGGTCGCCTGCAAGAAAGCCTGACGCATCGACAAAACCAGCCAATGCTGCAATCGCGATGGCAAGCAATCTGCGGGATCGGTCATATCGGTTCATGTTGGACTATGTTCAAACACCGCCAGCCTGCCAACGCAAGCCCGCCAACACATACATTGCAATGCGGCGCATTGCGGCTCAGTCCCGAATCAGGGCTTCCAACGCGGTAATGCGGTCCGCCTCGTGCGCCGGTTTGTCCCACCTGATCCGGTGGATGCGCGGGAAACGCATGGCGAGACCGGATTTGTGGCGCTTGCTCTGATGAACAGAATCGAACGCGACTTCGAACACGAGGGTCTTGTCCGTTTCGCGCACCGGGCCGAACCGGTTCAGCGTATTCTGGCGCACATGACGGTCGATCTTTTTCAGTTCCTCGTCAGTGAAGCCAGAATAGGCTTTGCCCACCGGCAGCAGTTCCGCGCCGGCATCCGGGTCGCCGTTCCAGCAACCGAACGTGTAATCGGAATAGAAGCTGCTGCGTTTGCCGCTGCCGCGCTGGGCATACATCAACACGCAATCAATCAGCAGCGGGTCGCGTTTCCACTTATACCACAGGCCCGCCCTGCGCCCGGCAATATAGGGCGCGTCACGGCGTTTGAGCATCAACCCTTCGATCGCATCATCGCGCGCCGTTTCGCGGATTTCCGCCAACTGTTCGAAACTGGCCGCCTCGACAATGTTCGACAGATCAAAATGGCTGGCCGGCAAACGCGGCATGAAACTTTCCAGCCGCTTGCGCCGGTCGGACCACCCCAATGGGCGCAAATCCTCGCCTTCGATTGCCAATGCATCATACAGCCGAACAAAGGCCGGTGCTTCGGCGAGCATTTTCTTGCTCACGGTCTTGCGGCCAAGGCGCTGCTGCAAGGCGTTGAAACTGGCCGCCCCGCCTTGCGTCCGGTCATTCTGTTCACCGCCCTGCACCGCACCGCGCACCAGCAATTCCCCGTCCAGCACGGCGGGAATTTTCAAAGCGCCGAGCAATTCGGGGAATGTGGCTGAAATATCATCGCCGGAGCGGGAATAAAGCCGGGTTTCCCCGCCATCTTCGTTGGTGACATGAACCAGTTGGACCCGGATGCCGTCCCATTTCCATTCCGCCGCATAATCCTCCATCGATACGGTCAGATCTTCCAGCGGATGGGCCAGCATGAACGGACGGAACAGCGGCAGGTTTTCCGTTTCGGGCGGGGCCGCGCCATCTGCCGCCCAGGCGAAAAGTTCGGCATAGGGCGGCTGCAGCGCGTGCCAATATTCTTCCACATCATCCACGCTGACACCGAAGGCCTGCGCAAAGGCGACCTTGCCCAGCCGCGCGGAAATTCCGATCCGCATGGCGCCGGTGGCCAGTTTCAACAGGGCATAGCGGCCCGACGGGTCAAGCCGGTCCAGCATGTGCGGCAATTGCGTCACCACGCTGGCCCTGGTCATCGCGCTGAGCAATTCCACGGCTTCTGCCACGCCCGGTGGCGCATCGACGTCATGCATGGGTTCGGGCCACAACAGGCTGGCCGTTTCTGCCGTATCGCCCACAAAATCGCGGCTGAGGGTCCACAAGAGCGGGTCCACCCGCTCTTTCATCAGATTGCGGATGGTGCTGGATTTAACAGCCTTGAAATCCAGCCCGTCAGTCAGCGCTGCCAATGCCCAGCCGCGATCAGGGTCAGGCGCAGTTTGCAGATATTCCGCAATCAGCGCCAGCTTCGCATTGCGGCTGCGCGTATAGACCAGCGCATCGATCAGGGCGGCGAATTCTTCCACCTAATCGTCCTCGTCATCATAACCGACCATGGCCAGTGCGCGGGCCCGGCGCTGGTGCAACTGGCACCAGCGCAGCAGCGCTTCCTCCCGCCCATGGGTAATCCAGCTTTCATGCGGGTTCACTTCTTCGATGGTGCGGGTCAATTCGCCCCAATCAGCATGGTCGGAAATGATCAGCGGCAATTCCACATTGCGCTGGCGGGCGCGCTGGCGCACGCGCATCCAGCCGCTGGCCATGGCCGTAATCGGGTCGGGCAGCCGCCTGCTCCACCGGTCATTCAGCGCAGATGGCGGGCACACGATGATAGAACCGCGCATGGCATCTTTTTCCTGGTCGGCCACCAGCCGCAAATCACCCAGATTGACCCCGAGTTCCTCGTACAGGCGGCACATTCGTTCCATCGCGCCATGCAGATAGATGGGTGCATCGTGGCCCGCTGCGCGCAATTCCGCGATGACCCGCTGCGCCTTGCCCAGCGCATAGGCCCCCACCAGCACGCAGCGATCTGGGTTGTCCTTGAGCGCTTTCAGTAATTTGCCGACTTCTTCGGTAATGGGCGGATGCACGAACAGCGGCAGGCCGAAGGTCGCCTCGGTAATCAGAATGTCGCACGGGGTCACTTCAAACGGCGGGCAGGTGGGGTCAGCACGGCGTTTGTAATCACCGGTGACGATCACTTTCTCGCCGCCATGTTCCAGCAGGATCTGCGCTGATCCCAGCACATGGCCAGCAGGGATGTAGGTAGCATCCACACCGCCGGGCAAGCGGATCGTCTCGCCATAGGAAACTGGCGTCGCGCCTTCATCTGTTGCGTAGCGCAACTTCATGATCGCCAATGTTTCCGGCGTGGCCACGGTCTGCCCATGGCCACCGCGGGCGTGGTCGGCGTGGCCGTGCGTTACCAGTGCCTTGTCCACTGCGCGAGAGGGATCAATCCAGCAATCTGCCGGCACCACGTGGATGCCGTGCGGCTCTGGCCGGATCCACGAAAAATCTGCAATCATGCTGCTAGAATGAAAACGGGGCGCGAACCGTTCCCGATGCGCGCCCCGATTTATGGCATTGTCATCAGGCGATCAGCTTTGATCGCCGCTATCGTCCGGCCCTTCATCCGCCGATGCGTCGGGCGCCGGCGTCTCGGTTCCCTTGGCAGCGGCTTTCTTGGAAGCCTTGCGTTTCGGCGCTGCTTTGGGCGGCGCAGGGGTCACTTCAAAGGATGGCTTGCCGTCCTTCACCGTCACATGCACTTCGCCGCCTTCGGACAATTTGCCGAACAGCAGTTCTTCGGCCAGCGGCTGCTTGATCTTATCCTGGATCAGCCTGCTCATCGGACGGGCGCCATACAGGCGGTCATACCCCTTGTCGCCCAGCCAGGTGCGCGCATCGCTGTCAAACTGGATGTGCACATTCTGGTCCGCCAGCTGCAATTCCAGCTGCAGGATAAACTTGTCGACCACGCGGTTGACCGTTTCCTTGCCGAGGTAGGAGAACGGCACAATCGCATCCAGACGGTTGCGGAATTCCGGGGTGAACATCTTTTTGACAGCTTCGTCGCTGGCGTCTTCCTTGGAAACATCGCCAAAGCCGATGCCGCTGCGGGCCATGTCGGCAGCGCCAGCATTGGTCGTCATCACGAGCACCACATTGCGGAAATCTACCGTTTTGCCGTGGTGGTCGGTCAGGCGGCCATTATCCATCACCTGCAACAGGATGTTGAACAGATCAGGGTGGGCCTTTTCGATCTCGTCGAGCAGCAGCACGCAGTGCGGCTGCTGGTCAATGGCATCGGTCAGCAATCCGCCCTGATCATAGCCGACATAGCCCGGAGGCGCGCCAATCAGGCGGGAAACGCTGTGGCGTTCCATATATTCCGACATGTCGAAGCGTTGCAGCGGAATGCCCATGATGCTGGCCAGCTGCCGCGCCACTTCGGTCTTGCCGACGCCAGTCGGGCCGCTGAACAGGAAGCTGCCAATCGGCTTGTCCGGATCGCGCAGGCCTGCGCGGGACAGTTTCATCGCGGTCGACAGCACTTCGATCGCCTTGTCCTGACCAAAGACGACATGCTTCAGATCGCGCGAGAGATGTTCCAGCGCTTTCTTGTCATCCTTGCTGACGGATTTGGGCGGGATGCGCGCCATGGTCGCGATAACCTGCTCAATTTCCTTCGAGGTAATCTTTTTCTTGCGGCGGCTGGGGGGCACCAGCATCTGCATCGCGCCGACTTCGTCGATCACGTCAATCGCCTTGTCCGGCAATTTGCGGTCATTGATGTAGCGGGCCGACAATTCCACCGCGGTCTTAATCGCATCAGGGGTGTATTTCACCTTGTGATGGTCTTCAAATGCGGTGCGCAATCCTTTCAGGATCTTGATCGTGTCTTCAACCGTGGGTTCGTTCACATCGATTTTCTGGAACCGGCGCAACAGGGCGCGGTCCTTTTCGAAATGGTTGCGAAATTCCTTGTAGGTGGTCGATCCGATGCAGCGGATGGAACCGCCAGACAGGGCCGGTTTCAGCAGGTTTGACGCATCCATCGCGCCGCCGCTGGTGGCGCCTGCGCCGATTACCGTGTGAATTTCATCAATGAACAGCACTGCATGGGGCATTTTCTCGAGTTCGGACACCACCTGCTTCAGCCGTTCCTCGAAATCACCGCGATAGCGGGTGCCTGCCAGCAGGCTCCCCATGTCGAGCGAATAGATTACTGCTTCTTCCAGCACTTCGGGCACATCGCCTTCGACGATTTTGCGCGCCAGCCCTTCGGCAATAGCGGTTTTGCCAACGCCGGGGTCGCCCACGTAAAGCGGGTTGTTCTTGGACCGGCGGCACAGGATCTGCACCGTGCGGTCCACTTCGGGGCCGCGGCCGATCAGCGGGTCAATCTTGCCGGCGCGGGCTTTCGCATTGAGGTCAACGCAGAACTGGTCGAGAGCGGAATCCTTTTTGCCGCCTGCCTCGCTGCCCTTGTCTTCGGACTGGGCCGCATCTTCGCTGCCCTGCGGGGCGGCATTGCCGCCTGCTGGTTTGCCGCCCTTGCCAATGCCGTGGCTGATGAAGCTGACTGCATCCAGCCGCGACATATCCTGCTGCTGCAGAAAATAAACCGCATAGGAATCGCGTTCGGAAAACAGCGCCACCAGCACATTGGCACCCGTTACCGTATCCTTGCCCGAAGACTGGACATGCAGGATGGCGCGCTGGATCACCCGTTGGAAACCGGCAGTGGGCTGGGGGTCCGCATCATCTTCTGTCTTCAGGGATTGATATTCCTGATCCAGATATTGTTTCACCACCGACCCCAGCTCATGCAGGTCGACCCCGCAGGCATTCATCACCGCTTGCGCGTCGGTATCATCGACCAGCGCCAGCAGCAGATGTTCCAGAGTGGCATATTCATGCTGCCGGTCCGACGCATGGGTCAGGGCCGCGTGAAGGGTCTTTTCTAGGTTTTGGGCGAAGCTAGGCATTCAACTGTCTTTCCAGGAGAGAAGAGTATGTCCCGTTGCGGGAAGTCATGAACAGACGCGTCAACACAAAGTCACACGCTTGATTTTGGCCGATATGGCCCGGTTACGACCAATATGGGAACGGCCCGGAAAATTTCGAGGCCCGCCGCACATCAAGATGGCTTGCCGAACAAGGCATCAGCGGCGCTGCGATGGGCAGATGCCTTGTCCCGATGAGCCCTGACCCTCGTGATTTCGGCTTCGAGCAGGGCGATCCGCTCGTCCAGTTCGTGCTGCGAATAAGGCGCAAGGTCTTCTGCGGCCAGCTCGCCTGCAGCATCGCCTCTGGGGCGCGGAAGGTCTGTATCTTCCATCTCTTCGCATCATCCCAACCCTTGGTGCTTGCTGTCAATGGGTTGCGTGTCTAATTCTGTCTGCAAATTGGGCGATTTTTCGCCCATGGGCCACAGATCTGGCCCGGTCAGGGGTGCAGATGACAAGTAATACCGAACAATCGATACCACAAACCATGCTGGCAATGGGGTTTGACCAGCCTGGCGGGCCGGAGGTTTTCCGCGCTGAAACGCTGCCGGTGCCGCAACCGGGTGCAGGCGAAGTGCTGATTAAGGTGGCGTTTGCCGGGGTCAACCGGCCCGATGTCATCCAGCGCAAGGGGTTTTACCCGGCCCCGGCCGGCGCATCGCCCATACCCGGCCTCGAAATCGCCGGCGAAGTGGTGGCAGCGGGCAGCGATGTTCCGGCCGATGTCGTGGGCACCAGGGTCTGCGCGCTGGTTACAGGCGGCGGCTATGCCGAATATTGCCTTGCCAAACACGGCCATTGCCTGCCCGTGCCTTGGGGCATGGATCTGGCGCAGGCGGCGGCCTTGCCCGAAACCCTGTTTACCGTGTGGCACAATGTGTTCGAACGCGGCTGGGCGAGTGAAGGGGAAACCCTGCTGGTGCATGGCGGCACCAGCGGCATCGGCACTATGGCAATCAAGCTGGCAAAGCTGTTTGGCCTGACGGTCATCGTCACATGCGGCAGCGACGGCAAATGTGATGCCGCGCGCACCATCGGCGCGGATCATTCGATCAATTACAAGACCAACGATTTTGTCGAGGAAGTGAAGAAAATCACCGGTGGCAAGGGTGTGGAACTGGTGCTGGACATGGTTTCAGGCGATTATGTGGCGCGCAATCTCGCCTGCCTTGCCGAAGATGGCCGCCATGTTACCATTGCCGTGCTGGGCGGGATGCAGGCAGAAATCAACATGGCACAAGTGATGAGCCGCCGCCTGATGCTGACCGGGTCCACCCTGCGGGCGCGGCCGGATGCTTTCAAACAGGCGGTAGCCGAGGAAATTTCCGATATTGCGTGGCCTTTTGTCGAAGATGGCAGCCTGCGCCCGGAAATGGACCAGACATTTGCGCTGCAAGATGTGGCTTTGGCCCATGCGCGGATGGAAGCGGGCGATCATATTGGCAAAATTGTCCTGAAAATCTGATCCGCTGCCGATAATCCGGACAGCGACCGGCGGCTTTGCCGGTGAAAATTGCGCCCGTTCATCGTACGCTGATCCCACTGCGAAGCCGGGCGCTGCAGACAGGTGCCGCCCAATTCACTTGCCCAAAGGCAGGCGATGCCCTAAATCAGACCAGCAACGGCCGCTCCGCAAGGGGCGGCCCTTATATTTTGCGCCTTCTTTTTGGGGCCCGAAAGGGCGGAGATCCACAATGTCACAACCCACCCCGCTAATGCCGCACGCCACTGCCACCTGGCTGGTGGATAATACCGCACTCGCGTTCGAACAGATTGCCGAGTTTTGCGGCATCCACATTCTGGAAGTGCAGGCGATGGCTGATGATCTGGCCAGCAGCAAATATACCGGCCGTGATCCTGTGCATTCAGGCGAACTCAATCTGGCCGAAATCGAAAAAGGTCAGAACGATCCTTCCTATAGTCTGAAAATGCAGAAGGCCCCGGTGGCTGTCAGCCGCACCAAGGGCGCGCGTTACACGCCGGTGTCCAAGCGGCAGGACAAGCCCGATGGCATTGCGTGGATTTTGCGCAACCATCCCGAAGTATCTGACGCACAGATTTCCAAGCTGATCGGCACCACGCGCAACACCATTGGCGCGATTCGCGAGCGGTCGCACTGGAATATCCAGAACATCCAGGCGAAAGACCCGGTAACGCTGGGCCTGTGTTCGCAGCGCGAACTCGACGCGGTAGTGGCCAAGGCATCCAAGAACATCGCCCCTGTCGAAGGGGAAGAACCGGCACCTGCACCAAGCGGCGCGACCGATCGTGAGAAGCTGATCGAGGAATTGCGGGCGGAACGCACGGCCAGCGTCAAGGCCGCGTCAGAAGCAGCGCAGGAAGCAGAAGCTGCTGCATGGCTGGAAGCCAAGCGCGCCGCAGAAGCTGGCGAAACGCCTGATGCGCCAGCCGATGCAGGCACACAGGCACCCTGATTAACGCATGAGCATGCACCTCTGGCCCGATCGGGGGCCAGGGTGCATGCCCGTTTGCATGCGCCCATCAGCGCGGGCGTGCATGCGCCTATAATTGCTGGCGTAAATGCCCGGAATATTTGGTTCCGCTGTTGCAAAGCCCTTGCCTGCAACGGCGCACTGCGCCAATAAATTGACATGGATGTCAGTAACGCGCCCGAACTCTACCAGCACCCCTGCAACTGGGACATGGCAATAAAAAGCCAGTCCCTGCCCGCGATGTTCGCCGCCACCACGGCGGCAACGCCAGCTGCGCCGCTGGCGGAATTTCTGGGCCGCACCTATTCCTATACCTCGCTGTATGACGAAGCGCGGCGTTTTGCCGCCGGCCTTCAGGCAATGGGCATTGGCAAGGGCGACCGCGTCGGCCTGTTTCTGCCCAATGTCCCGATCTATATTTCTGCCTATTACGGGGCCATGATGGCGGGTGCCATCGTGGTCAATTTCTCGCCCCTCTACAGCGCCGAGGAACTGACCCATCAGGTGGAAGATTCCGGCACCAGATTGCTGGTCACCCTCAATGTCGCATCCCTGCTGCCTACAGCGATTAAAGTGCTGGATGCATCGTCCCTGCAACAGCTGGTTGTAGGCCGCTTGGGCGATATGTTGCCGCTGACTAAGCGGATTGCCCTGAAAATACTGGGCCGCAAGCAGATTGCGCCAATGCCCACGCGCAGCGATGTTGCCTCGTGGGACAGCGCCCTTGGCGCTGATGCGCCAACGACGGTGGCAATCGATCCCGATAAAGACTTGGCCTTGCTGCAATATACAGGCGGCACCACCGGCGTGCCCAAGGGCGCCATGCTGACCCATGCCAACCTTGCCGCCAATGCGCAGCAGGTTGATGCCATCGACCCGTTTGACCGGGATGTGCCCGACATTATTCTGGGCGTGCTGCCCATGTTCCATGTGTTCGCCAACACCTGCGTATTGAACCGCACCGTGGCCAAGGGCGGCTGCATTTCCATGCTGCCGCGGTTCGATGCGGGGCAGGCGCTGAAAACCATTGGCCGCATGCGCCCCAATGCCTTTCCCGGCGTGCCGACCATGTTTCAGGCGCTGCTTGACCATCCCGATATTTCCAAGACCGATTTTTCCTCGCTCCGCATCTGTATTTCCGGCGGCGCGCCGCTTCCGGCACCGGTACGCGACAAATTCGAAGCGGTATCGGGTGCACGGCTGGTGGAAGGCTATGGCCTGACTGAAAGTTCAGGCGTGGTGTCGGTCAATCCGTATGACGGCAGGCGCAAGCCCGGCACAATCGGCCAGGTTCTGCCGCAAACACGCATCCGACTGCGCGACAAGGAAGATGTCAGCCAGCCTGCGCCTGACGGGGAAGCGGGCGAACTGGTCGTGCGCGGCCCGCAGATCATGCAGGGTTACTGGAACAGGCCCGATGATGTGAAGACCGCTTTTGTCGAAGTGGACGGCGAATTGTGGCTCCGCACCGGCGATATCGCCACGCAGGATGAAGACGGCTTCATCGCGATTGTGGACCGCAGCAAGGATATGATCGCGGTTGGCGGGTTCAAGGTGTTTCCCAGCCAGGTGGAAGCCGTGCTGGTCGAAAACCCTGCGGTCAAGGAAGCGCTGGTGATCGGCGTGGCGGATGCTTATCTGGGCGAAATGCCCGAAGCCTATGTCACGCTGAATGATGGCGCGGATGCCACGGGCGAAAGCCTGGCAAAATGGCTGAACAGCCGCGTGGGCAAGCATGAACGCGTGAAAGCCGTGGTGCTGCGCGACGAATTGCCCAAAACCATGATCGGCAAACTCGACCGCAAGGCGTTACGGCTCGAAGTCGGCCGCTGATAATTTTCATCCGGGCCAGCATCCGGATAAGCCGGATGACAACGTCAGCTGGCCAGGGTTAGCTTGGGTTCGCCCTCGGCAGATGCGGCTTTATCGCCCGCGGTCTGGTCTACATCACGGTGCTCCGGGACACGGTGCGCAAACCGGCCTTCCACTTCGGCGCCCTGTTCGATCGTCAGCGCGTCATAATGAACATCGCCTTCGATCCGCGCGCTTCTGAGCACGACCAGTTCGCGCGCCGAAATGGAGCCGACTACCGTGCCCGACAGTCGGGCGCTTTCCGCTTCAATCGCGCCATGCACCACGCTGCCTTCGCCTTGCACCAGCGAGGCACAGCGTATGTCACCTTCGATACGGCCATCAACATGGAGTTCGGTGCTGGCGGAAATATTGCCCTTGATGGTGACATCGCTGCCAATCACCGAAAAGGTGGAACTGCCATTGGCCATGGGCTTACTCGCCATGCTGGCGCGTGGCGCCTGATCGGGCTTCTTTGAGAACATCGGGAGCAATCTCCAGGAAAGGGCGCGGATTGACCGCGCGATCATTGATGCGCACTTCGAAATGGAGGTGCGGGCCAGTGGAACGGCCAGTGCTGCCAATGGCACCGATGACATCACCGGCAGTGACTTTCTGGCCAATCCTGGCAGCAAATTTCGACATATGGGCATAGCGGGTCATCAGACCGTTGCCGTGGCTTACTTCCACAACATTGCCGTAACCCGATTTCTGCCCGACAAAGCTGATCTTGCCAGCTGCCGCCGCATGGATGGGGGCGCCAATGGGGCCGCGGAAATCAAGGCCCTTGTGCATGGCGCCGCTGCCATTGAACGGATCGCGCCTGTAACCGAAGCCGGACGAGATATTGTCTATACTGGCAGGCATGACCTGGGGCACACCGTCGAGCCCGCGTTCCAGTGCCGCCATCCGCGCCAGGCTGAGGCCGAGCCGTTCAAAGCGCGGGTCAATCTTGCCATTGGCGCCTGTGGCCAGCGTTTCGAGCGGACCACCCATGGCCGACCTGTCAGCGCCCCGCAGCATGGCATTGGGGTCAAGACCGAGCTTGCGAATCGCATCGGCAGCGCGCTGCGAACGGCGGTCTGCAAAGCGCGTCAGGCGTTCGACAAAGGCAATTTGCCGCGCTTCTATCCGCGCAAGGCCGGCAGCCTCGGGAATGAGCGCGCTGACCTTCGCAATGGTCTGGTCTGTTTCATCCGCAGAATCGCTGACGGTTTCTTCTGCCTTCACATCGTCAGGCAGCGCCGAAACCATATCTTCGATGAAAGTCTGACGCTTGACCAGATCCTTGGCAACGCCGTCAATCTCGCTGCTATATTCGGCCACGCGGTCTTCGGCGGTGGCCACTTTCGCTTCCCGCAGCAGCAGCGATGTGCGGTCTGCCTGCGTGCGATACTGGCTCCAGCCCAGGACGGCGATGGAAATGGCCCACGCCAGCAGAATACCCACGGTCAGGGCCGCTGCGATGATCTGCAGTCTGGATGAAATCTTGATAAAGCGGACCTGTCCCTGGGATCGCATGAAAAATTCGCGATCCGGAAACCAGGTCCGCAGGCGGGTCAGAATCCCGCTTGCGGTGATATTGTTAGTCAAAATGACCCCACGTCCCGTTTCATTGTGTGCGGGCGGCTATCATGCGAATCCGCATGGGGCGAATCCGGGAGGGTTCCAAACAGCCCAACTGACAGACTCTTGCGATGAAACGTTTCGCATATGGGAAATTTTTTGAAAAAGTCGGGAACAATAGATGCCGAGGAAGGTTCGCATCCGCTTTCCACACCCATAACAGCCCTGCTGGCAGGCAGTTACGCGCTGACATATGTGCGGCTGCTTGCTACGCTTGCGGCATGAACAGCAACAACCTTAATCGCAAAACTGGCGAAAACGAGGCCATGACCACGCTTGTGCAAGGGCTGGCCGCGGCCGGGCGGACGGCGCAGCGTAAACTCGCCCGCATGGCTGACCGCGAAAAAACCGATGCATTACAAAGCGCTGCCAGTGAATTGCGCGGATCGAAGGACGAAATCCTGGCAGCCAATGCCCTCGATATTACCGCTGGCGCCGAAGCTGGCCTGTCGGCTGCCCTGATCGACCGGCTGGCCCTGGATGCAGGCCGGATCGATGCGCTGGCTGCCGCAGTGGACCAGGTGGCAGGCTTGCCAGACCCGGTGGGGCAGCGAATCGACCGCAATCAGCGCCCCAACGGGCTGGTTCTGGACCGTGTCAGGGTGCCGATCGGCCTGCTCGGCATAATTTATGAAAGCCGGCCCAACGTCACTGCGGATGCGGCGGCCCTGTGCGTGCGGGCGGGCAATGCCGTGCTGCTGCGCGGCGGTACGGATGCGCTGCATTCCAACCGCGCCATTCATGCAGCCATGATCCGCGGCCTCACATCTGCCGGCGTGCCCGCAGATGCCGTGCAATTGATGCCCACGCAGGACCGCGATGCCGTGGGCGCGATGCTGGCGGCAGCCGGCCTGATCGACATGATCATTCCGCGCGGCGGCAAAAGCCTGGTTGCGCGCGTTCAGGCGGATGCGCGCGTGCCCGTCCTCGCCCATCTCGACGGGATCTGCCACACCTATATCCACCACGGCGCGGACCCGGAAATGGCGCGCACTATTGCAGTGAATGCCAAAATGCGCCGCACCGGCATTTGCGGCGCACTGGAAACACTGTTGATCGATGCTGCATATCCTGATGCGTCCGCCTTGCTGGGCACTATGCTGGATAGCGGCTGCGAAGTGCGCGGTGATGCCCGGGCGCAGGCAATTGACCGGCGCATCATCGCTGCCACCGGGCAGGACTGGGGTACAGAATATCTCGATTCTATAGTGTCTGTTGCCATGGTGGACGGGGTGGAAGCGGCCATGGCCCACATTGCGGCGCATGGTTCGCATCATACAGACACCATCGTCACAGCGGATGACGCAGTGGCCGAGGAATTTCTGGCCGAGGTCGATTCGGCAATCGTGATGGTCAACGCATCGTCGCAATTTGCCGATGGCGGGGAATTCGGGCTGGGCGCGGAAATCGGCATTGCCACAGGGCGGCTGCACGCCCGTGGTCCCGTCGCACTGGAAGGGCTGACTACCTATAAATGGCTGGTGCGGGGGAACGGGCAGGTCCGCCCCTGATTGGGCCTGATAAGGGAGCATTACAGATCATGCGCTACAACCAACTGGGAAATACCGGCCTGTTCGTGTCCGAGCTGTGCCTTGGCACTATGACCTTCGGCGGCGAGGGTATGTGGACCGCCATTGGCGCGCTGGATCAGGAAAAATCCAACGAGCTTGTAAAAGGCGCGCTGGATGCGGAAGTTAATTTTCTCGACACGGCCAATGTCTATTCCAATGGCCTGTCGGAAAAGATTACCGGCCAGGCGCTGAAAGACCTGGGCATTGCCCGCAGCGATGTGGTCATTGCGACCAAGGCTTTGGGGCCTATGGGCGATGGCATCAATGATCGCGGTGCGTCGCGCTATCACCTGATGAACCAGATCGATGCCAGCCTTGAGCGGCTGCAGCTTGACCATGTTGATCTTTACCAGATTCACGGCTGGGACCCTGTTACCCCCATGGAAGAAACGCTGCGCGCGCTGGATGATATCGTCCGTTCGGGCCGGGTGCGCTATATTGGCGTTTCCAATTGGGCCGCGTGGCAGATCGCCAAATCGCTTGGCCTGTCGGAAAAGCGCGGTTTTGAAAAATTCGCGTCGCTGCAGGCCTATTATTCCATCGCTGGCCGCGATCTGGAACGCGATGTGGTGCCCATGCTGGAAAGCGAAGGGCTGGGGCTGATGGTGTGGAGCCCGCTGGCCGGCGGTTTCCTCAGCGGCAAATACACCCGCGATGGCGAGGCTGAAGGGCGGCGGACCAATTTCGATTTTCCCCCGGTGAACAAGGACAAGGCGTATGATGCGGTGGATGTCATGCGCGAAATTGCCGATGCCAAGGGCGCAACCGTGCCGCAAATCGCCCTTGCATGGCTGCTTGCCAAACCTGCCGTCAGCACTGTGATTATCGGGGCGAAAAAACCGGAGCAGCTGGACGATAATCTTGGCGCTGTGGGCGTCAAACTGGATGCAGACGAGATGGCGAAGCTGGACGCATCATGCAAGCCGCGCGCTGAATACCCCGGCTGGATGATCGAACGGCAGAGCGAATATCGCAAAGGGGTAAAGGCCGGTCAGGCACCGGCCAAGTGAGCAGCATTACCCCGAATGCCGAACAATAGATGGGTGGCAGCATTCCTGGAGGGCGCAAACGAATCGGTCTGCTGGGCGGCAGTTTCAACCCTGCCCATGGTGGCCACCGCCGCATCAGCCTGTTCGCGATAAAGGCGCTGGGCCTTGATGAAGTGTGGTGGATGGTATCGCCCGGCAACCCGTTAAAACCGAAAAAAGGGATGGCAAATCTGGCTGCCCGCGTCCGGTCCGCGATGGCGCAGGCGCGCCGCGCGCCGATCAGGGTTACCGCGATAGAACGTGATTTGGGGACGCGTTACACGGTTGATACGCTGAAAATGCTGGCACTGCGTTATCCCAAGGTGGAATTTGTCTGGCTGATGGGGTCGGACAATCTGGCCCAGTTTCACCTCTGGCAAAACTGGCGGGAAATAGGTCGGACGATGCCGATTGCGGTTATCGCCCGGCCCGGCTATGATGGCCATGCTGTTGCAAGCCCCGCAATGGCCTGGTTCAGGCGTTATCGAATGCCTGCTGCCAGATTCAGACAGAGGGGCGAATGGAGCGCACCGGCACTGGTGACTTTGCGTTTCGATCCTGATTCCCGTTCGGCCACGGCTATTCGCCGTGTTGATCCGGATTGGGCATCGCGCATGTCATCCATTCCACCGCGTGACCAGATTACCCATCGCCCCATCGTGATGCGACCAGACAGTCAGATGGAAACAACTGCACCATGATGTGCGTTGTAACCCTCATGGCTTACGCATGCACATTCAGGAGAAATGACTTCGCCTATGACTCAGGCGCACACAGAAAACGCTTCGTCGGCCAACACGCCGATGGTTGAAGACGCACTCGACCCGGCTTCGGCCCCGGCCCCGGTTCCCGGCTCGCTCCACGCTTTGGTGATGGAACAGCTGGAGGAGGATCAGGCGCAGGATATCGTCTCGATCCCGCTTGAGGGTAAGTCGAGCATCGCCGATTTCATGGTCATTGCTTCGGGCCGTTCAACCCGGCAGGTGGCTTCCATTGCCCAGAAACTGGCGGAAATCGTCAAGAAGGCGGGCCATGGCCCGGTCCGGCTTGAAGGTTTGCCAGCCGCTGACTGGGTGTTGCTGGATGCAGGTGACGTCGTGGTTCACCTGTTCCGCCCGGAAGTCCGCAGTTTCTATAACCTGGAACGCATGTGGGCCTTTGGTGATGCACCGCCGGTTTCCGGCACAGCCTGATCCCCCCCTTTCCCCGGCCTGATGGGCCGGGGGAAACGCACCTATGCTGCTTCATGTCATCGCCCGCGGTAAAATTGCCCGCTCGCCAGAGGCAGAACTGGTCGCGCGCTATGAAAAGCGGCTGACCTGGCCTGTAAAACTGACCGAACTGCCTGAAACAGGCGGCCGTATCCCCGATCCCCAAACGCCGTGCCGCACTGTCCTGATGGATGAGCGCGGGCGCAATCTGTCGTCCGGGGAATTTGCCGCCATTCTTGGCGAATGGCGTGACAGCGGGATCCGCGAAGCCCGCTTTGTACTGGGCGCGGCAGATGGCCATTCAGCACAGGACCGTCAGGAAGCCGATCTGCTGGTCGCATTCGGCAATGCCACCTGGCCGCATCTGCTGGCCCGCGCCATGTTAATGGAACAACTCTACCGCGCGACGACCATCGTTGCAGGCCATCCCTATCATCGCGCCAATTAATCGGGCAAAGTGACGCCACGATGTCGCGTTCTGTCTCTCTTGTCGCTGTTCTGGCGCTTCTTGCCACAAGTGCGATCGCCCAGCAGGGTGCCCAGCAGTCAGCTCAAGAAATTGGCCAGTTCGACACGCCTGCCCAGACCCGCGCTGCCCTGAAAAGCGCCCATGCACAGGCCGCCGATGCCGAAATGCGCAGCAAACGGCTGGAGATGCAGGCCCGGCGGGCCACGCGCTCGGCAGATAAAACCGCCCGTGAGGCGGCTGCTCTGGCAGCGCGCATTCAGCAGGCGGAAGCCGGCATCGCTGCCGCAGAAGCACAGATTTCGCTGATTGACGGACAGCGTGCCGCGCTCGACAACCGGCTGGCGCAAAAGCGTGAACCGCTGATCCGGCTGACTGCATCCTTGCAGAAAATGGCGCGCCGGCCGCTGGCCCTGTCTGCGCTTCGCCCCGGTTCACTGCAGGACACAGTCTATCTGCGCGCGATGCTGGGGGCGACCCTGCCGCAGGTGCGCGCCAGAACCGCCGGGCTGCGCGCTGAAATTGAGCGTGCACGCCGGCTGGAACAGGGGGCCCGCGCTGCGCTTGCGGCGATGCAGAAAAACGAAAGCGTTCTGGCCGGCAGGAAGCAAAGCCTCGCCGCGCTGGAAACGAAGCAGCGCATCGCGTCACGCCGCGCCAGCGGTAATGCCAACCGCGAGGTGGAACGCGCACTGGCGCTGGCAGAAGAAGCCCGCGATCTTGATTCGCTGGCCCGCACGCTGGATGCGGCGGGTGCCTTGCGCAAGCAACTGGCCGCATTGCCTGGCCCCATCATGCGCCCTGACCGGCCGCAAGCCTCGGAGGTGATGGCCGCGACCCAGCCTGTCAATGCGCCGCCAACCACGGCGCCGCGCCAGTTTCAGCTACCCGTCAACGGTCGCACGGTGGCCGGGTTCGGCGCGCCGGGAGACGGGGGGATTGCCAGTAACGGCATTTCGCTGGCTTCGCGCAGCGGCGCGCAAGTGGTTTCGCCCGCCGCGGGACGCGTGGTCTTTGCAGGTGCCTACAAAGGCTATGGCCGGATCGTGATCATCGAACATCCCGGCGGCTGGACCAGCCTTGTGACGGGCCTTGCCCGCAACGATGTCGAAGTGGGCGAGGGCGTAGTGGGCGGCAGCCCGCTGGGCGTTGCAGGCGCAGGCAGGCCCATCATCACGCTGGAACTGCGCCGCAATGGCGAACCTGTGAACCCGGTCGACTATCTGCGTTAGCGGTGGTTTATTCCGCGCAAGCCTGCGTTTTAAGCCTATCGGGAAAATCTTTAGGCAAGCGATGCCAATCCTCATCTGGCGTTAAGCCCGTGTGCGCGATAGAATGTCTGATAATGAAAGGCCGAACTGCATGAATTTCGCCGCCCGATCACGTTCCCTGATCCGCTCTGCCGCGCTTGTCACGGCAGTGGCGCTTATTCCTGCCACCACTGCCGGGCTTGCCCAGGTAGACGGGCGTGCAGGGCCGGAATTTGCCAAATTATTCGCCACCTATCAGCGGATCAAGGCCAGCTATGTTGAGCCGGTTGACGATGACAAGCTGATTCGCGGGGCGATTGACGGGATGCTGGCGTCGCTTGACCCCCATTCCGCCTATTTGGACGGGGCCGATCTGCAGCGCCTCGAAACCATGATTGACGGCAATTATTCGGGCCTTGGCCTGTCGGTCATCATGGAAGATGGCGCGGTAAAGGTCATTTCGCCATTTCGTGGCAGCCCGGCCGATCAATCCGGGATCAAGGCGGGCGACTATATCACCCATCTTGATGGCAAGCTGATTTATGGCGGCGATCTTGATGATGCTGTCAGCCAGATGCGCGGACCGGCTGGCACGGCCATCCGCCTGACCATTTTCCGCACGGGCCGCGAAGAACCGTTTGATGTGTCCGTCACGCGCGGCGTGATCGAGCTTGAACCTGTCACCTACAAGCTGGAAGCAGGCAATGTGGGTGTCATCACCGTCAATGAATTTTCGCGCGATGTCGGCGCTGACGTGTTGGCGGCATGGGAATCCATTCGCAAGGAAGCCAACGGCCGCATAGGCGGGCTGGTGCTGGACCTGCGCTCCAACCCCGGTGGATCGCTCGACGAAGCAGTCGCCTTGTCAGACCTGTTCCTGGACAAGGGGCGAATTGTGTCGCAGCGGGGCCGCGCCAAGGGCGAGACGGTGCTGTATGATGCCGAATCGATGTTCCGCGGTGAAATCGCGGCGGATGTCCCGCTTATTGTCCTTATCGATGCAGGCTCTGCTTCGGCGTCTGAAATTGTGGCCGGCGCACTGCAGGACCATCGCCGCGCAGTGATCATGGGCCAGCGCAGCTTCGGCAAGGGCAGCGTCCAGACGCTGCTGCCGGTAACGCGGGACAGCGCGCTCAAACTGACCACGGCGCGCTATTATACGCCGTCTGGCCATTCAGTGCAGGAAGGCGGCATCAAGCCTGACATTGCCGTGCCGCAATTGTCCGATCCCGATCTTGAAAAACGGGCCCGTTTCCAGCTGCGCGAATCGGATTTGCGCGGCCATCTGGTAAATGAACTGGCTTTGCAGGACGAAGCGCTGGAAACTGACAAGCGTGATGACCCGCGCTTCAAGCAGACTTCGGCTGAACTGAAGGAAAAGGGCATCGAGGATTTCCAGCTCCATTATGCGCTGGAAACATTGCGCCGCACTTCGCCCAAACTCGCGGCGCGTAAATAGGGCGGTAGCGGAAGCGACGATGATCGACACAATTTGGGCCCGTCTGGCGCAGCGGCTGGCGCTGGGGATACCGGCGCTGCTGCTGGGCGGGGCGTATATTTCGGAATTCGTATTCGGCCTTTACCCGTGCGAAATGTGCTGGTGGCAGCGCTATGCCCATTTCATCGCGCTGGCGCTGGCGCTGATGTCGGCCCTGCCCGGGGCCAAGCGATTGTGGGTGGCGTTGTCCGGCTTTGCCATCATCGCTGCCGGCATCATCGGCGGGTTTCATGCCGGTGTTGAATATGGCTGGTGGGAAGGCGTGACGGCCTGCACCACCGCCGCAACTGAGGGTGGCGGCAGCGCGCTCGACAATATCATGAATGCACCACTCATCCGGTGTGACGTGGCGCCGTGGACACTGGCCGGCATATCGCTGGCCGGGTTCAACTTCCTCATTTCCACCACGGCCGGCATTGCCATTTTGTGGCTGCTTTCGAAAAGGAAACGCGCATGAAGCCTGATACGACACGCATGATCCGGGTGGACCAGGCGGGCGAATTTGGCGCCACGCGCATATATGCCGGGCAGCTGGCCGTGATGGGTGACCGCGCACCGCATTCGGCGGAAATTACCGCAATGGCCGAACAGGAAGCAGGTCACCGCGCGAAATTTGACGCGCTGATGGCGCGGCGCGGTGTGCGCCCGACCATTCTGCATCCGATCTGGTCAACGGCGGGTTATGCGCTGGGCGCGGCGACAGCGCTGATCGGGCCTGAGGCAGCGATGGCGTGTACGGCTGCTGTCGAAGAAGAAATCGACCGCCATTATTCGCAGCAACTGGACGAACTGGAAGAATCAGGTTCCGACCCGGAACTGGCCGCCATGATTGCGGAATTCCGCGAGGATGAGCGCGAACATCGTGAAACAGCACTTGCCGCCGGCGCAGAAAAGGCGCCAGCCTACCCATTGCTCAGCGGGGCAATCCGCCTTGGCTGCCGCGTAGCCATCAAGCTGGCAGAACGGGTATAGGAGTGGAGGCAGCGGGCGCGCGCTGCGCCCTGCTGCTTCATTGCCGCTTCATTGCCTGTTCAGCGCATTTGAGCCCTTATGGGCGTGACAGATTTGAACAACCGAAAGCCCATGCTCATGAAACGCATCATCACATCCGCCATGTTTGCCAGTTTGATGGGGCTTGCCGCTGTGCCTTTGTCCGCGCCAGTTGCCGCGCAGGATGATGCCGGTGACAAGGTCAACATGGTCATCGTCTATGGCAATGATGCCTGCCCCGCCTCCACCGATGACGTGATCAACGTGTGCGCCCGCAAGGGGGAGCAGGAACGTTACCGCATCCCTGAAAACCTGCGGTTCAGCGATGACCCGGCCAATACGGCATGGGCCGAGCGGGTGGAAAGTTTCGAGATGGTCGGCGCATTTGGCACCATGTCCTGTTCGCCAGCCGGGCTGGGCGGCTTTACCGGCTGCACCCAGCAGATGATCAAGGCTGCTTACGGCGAAAAGGGCGAAGCGCAGAGCATCCGCTTCGGCCAGCTGATCGAAGCGGCCCGCGCAGAACGCCTGTCCACCATTGACGAGGAAGCCGCTGAAACGCAGGCGCGCGTGGAAGTGCTGGAACGCGCCTATATGGAAAAGCTGGAGCGCGAGCGGGCCGGGCTGACCCCTGACGAGGCACCACTGCCTGCGGTTGGGAATAGCGCCGAACCGGACGGGCAGACAGGGCCTGAAGATGATACTGCGCCCAATTGACGCACACGGTGTTTTAACCCCGGCGCGGTAAAGCGCGAGGCATGAACGCTCCGCTTAAAATTCTGACCATTTTCGGCACCCGGCCGGAAGCCATCAAGATGTTCCCGCTGGTCCATGCGCTGGAGGCGGATGAACGATTTTGTTCGCGGGTCTGTGTCACCGGCCAACATCGCGGTATGCTGGATCAGGTGCTGGAGATTGCCGGAATCGTGCCGCATCATGATCTTGATCTGATGCAGCCAGACCAGACGCTGGACGGCCTGACCGCCAGCCTGCTGACCGCAATCGGCACGGTGCTGGACGAGGAACAGCCAGACTGGGTGGTTGTGCAGGGCGATACGGCCACGGCCATGTCTGGCGCATTGGCGGCATATTACAGGAAAATTCCCGTGGCCCATGTCGAAGCGGGTCTGCGCAGCGGCAATATCCATCATCCCTGGCCGGAAGAAGTGAACCGCAAGATCATCGGCAGTATGGCAGGGCTGCATTTTGCCCCGACCAAAACAGCGCAAGCAGCGCTTTTGCGTGAGAATGTGGCGCCTGAAACCGTCCATGTGACGGGTAATACAGTGATCGATGCACTCCACTGGATCACAGCGCGGATTGATCGGCAGCCCGGCCTGGCAGCCAATCTGGCACCGCTGGAAAAACGCTTTGCCGGAAAACGGATCATCGGCGTCACCAGCCACCGGCGGGAAAATTTCGGCGACGGGATGGAAAACATCGCCGAAGCGATCAGGCAACTTGCCGCACGCGGGGATGTGGCGATGATTTTTCCGGTCCATTTGAATCCCAATGTGCGCCAGGTGATGAACCAGGAACTGGGCGGGTTGGAGAATGTCGCCCTGATCGAGCCGCTGGATTATCCGCATTTTGCGCGGCTTATTGCCATCAGCACGCTGATGCTGACCGATAGCGGCGGCGTGCAGGAAGAAGCGCCCGCGCTAGGCAAACCGGTGCTGGTCATGCGCGAAACCACTGAGCGCCCTGAAGGGGTAGAGGCAGGGACGGCGCTGCTGGTCGGCACGGATGCAACGCGTATCGCGGCGCAGGCCAACCGCCTGCTCGATGACGCCAGCGCCTATGCCGCCATGGCACGAGCGCATAATCCGTTTGGTGATGGCCGCACTTCTGCCCGCATATTGGATCTGCTGGCGCGTTAGGCTCACTTATACTGGCAGTACTATCATTACCGGTATCTTTACCCTTGTCCGTCTAGACTGGCCGCTGATTTGCAAATGGCGGGATAGTAATGCGCGGCGATAGTAAACCGGAAGTGTGTGTGATCGGGCTGGGCTATATCGGCCTACCAACAGCGGCGATCATTGCGCGAGCAAATTGCCCTGTTACGGGCATCGACGTGTCGCAGCACGTGGTCGACACGATCAATCGCGGTGAAATTCACATCGAGGAAGTCGACCTCGACGGGCTGGTTCATGGCGTGGTCCAACGCAGAATGCTGAAAGCATCGACGCAGATCGTGCCAGCCGATGTGTTCGTGATTGCCGTGCCGACCCCGTTTGAAAAAGACGGGCACCACACGCCCGACACCTCCTATGTCATGGCCGCGGCAACCGAAGTGGCCGGCGTACTGAAAAAGGGCGATGCGATCATCCTTGAATCGACATCGCCGGTCGGCACCACAGAGGCGATGCGCGATCTCATCCATGGCTTGCGCCCGGATCTCAAGATGCCGGGCCTCACAAGTGACATCGCCGATGTGTCCATTTCCTACTGCCCCGAACGCGTGCTGCCGGGCAAAATCCTTGAGGAACTGACCCATAATGACCGGTCAATCGGCGGGATCACGCCGCGCTGTGCCCGCAAGGCACTGGCGTTTTACAAACGTTTCGTGCGCGGCACCTGTGTCACTACCGATGCGCGCTCCGCTGAAATGACCAAGCTGGTCGAAAACGCCTACCGTGATGTGAACATCGCCTTTGCCAATGAATTGTCGATGATTTCGGACAGCATGGGCCTTGATGTGTGGGAAGTGATCAAGCTGGCGAACCGCCATCCGCGGGTCAATATCCTCCAGCCCGGCCCCGGCGTTGGCGGGCATTGTATTGCAGTGGACCCCTATTTCATCATCCACGGCGCGCCCGACCATTCACCGCTTATCCGCACAGGCCGGCAGGTGAATGATGCCAAGATGCACCATGTCATTGCCCAGGCAAAATCACTGGTGGCGGATAATCCGGGGGTCAAGGTCGCTTGTCTGGGCCTTGCCTTCAAAGCCAATATTGATGATTTCCGCGAAAGCCCGGCGCGTTTTGTCGCGGCATCGCTGGCGCGCGAATTTGGCGCGCGGGTGCAGGTTGTGGAACCTTATGCTGGCGAATTGCCGCGCGAATTTGACGGCACGGGTGCTGCGCTCATAGATCTGGATACCGCGCTGGAAAATTGCGGCATTCTGATTGTGCTGGTGGACCATGACGTATTCCGCGTGGTGCCCGCAGAAGAACGCAGCCATGCACTGGTGTACGATACGCGCGGTATCTGGCCTGATGCGAAGATCACGCCTGCTGGGGCAAGCCTGCGGCTGGCGAGCTAGCCCCCGCGCCGAAGATGTGATCAGACGCCGTAATATTCGCGGTACCACGCGACGAACTGGCTGATCCCTTCTTTGACGCCTGTTTGCGGGATGTAGCCGGTCAGTTCCTTCAGCAAGGTGGCATCGGCCCAGGTTGCCGGCACATCGCCCAATTGCATATCCATGTAATTGCGCTTGGCCTCGCGTCCGCATTCCTGCTCGATTGCATCGATGAAATCCGTCAGCTTGACCTTGTCACTGTTGCCGATGTTGACCACGCGGAACGGCGCAACCGGGGACAGGCTGTCATATTCGGCAATATCTTCTGCCGACGCCGGACGTTCCGGCACCGCGTCGATCAGCAGACGGATACCGCGCACAAGATCGGTTACATAGGTAAAATCGCGGTACATCTCGCCATGATTATACACGTCTATCGGCGTGCCTTCGAGAATGCCCTTGGTGAATTTGAACAGCGCCATATCCGGTCTGCCCCACGGGCCATACACCGTGAAGAAGCGGAACATGGTGGTCGGCAGGTTCCACAGATGGGCATAGCTGTGGCCCATCGATTCGTTGGCTTTCTTGGTCGCCGCATACAGCGTCAGTTGCGTGTCACATTTTTCGCGTTCGTGAAACGGCATTACTTCGTTTGCGCCATAGGCTGAACTGGTGGATGCCATCAGCAAATGGTCCATGCCCAGTTCACGCGCGCATTCCATTACGTTGAAAGTGCCGATGATATTGGCTTCAATATAAGCGCGCGGATTTTCGAGGCTGTAACGAACGCCGGCTTGTGCCGCCAGATGGACGATAACGTCCGGCTTTTCGGCCAACATCAGATCGCGCAGCGTGTCGAAATCTTCCAGCATGCCGATATGGGCGCTGAAATGTTCATTCTGCAGCAGCATCTGGTGCCGCCGTTCCTTGATACGAACATCGTAATAGTCGGTCATGCCATCATAGCCGACCACCGCGAAGCCTTCCTTCAGCAGTAATTGTGCCAGATGAAACCCGATGAAGCCGGCAGTGCCGGTAATGAGAACCTTGCGCATATCGGTTCCTAAAGCGTCCAGTCCGCATGGCCGCCCAATGCGCCCTTCAGATCAGCCACGATACCGTCTGCTGTCGTCAACGCGCGGAACCGGTCATGGCCCATATCCAGATATTCACGGTGCGGTACTGCCAGCAGGACCAGATCATACGTGCGATCCAGCGCGCCATCGTCCAGCGTCAGCCCGTATTCGTGCTGCGCTTCTGCAGCATCGGCATGGGGGTCATGGACGGTGATATCATGCCCCAGCGCCGCCAGGCTGGCGACCAGATCGGCCACCTTGCTGTTGCGCAGATCGGGCACATCTTCCTTGAAGGTAAGGCCCAGCACCAATACTGATCCGGCTCTGCCACTGCATGCTTCATGCAATCGCTGCGCCACCCAGCCGGCCATCCCGTCATTCACGCCGCGGCCTGCCAGAATGACCTTGGGATCGTGGCCAAGTTCTTCGGCGCGGTGCGACAGGTAATAGGGGTCAACCCCGATGCAATGACCGCCCACAAGCCCGGGCGAAAATGGCAGAAAATTCCACTTAGTCCGCGCCGCTTCCAGCACATCCCAAGTTGAAAGGCCCATCTTGCCGAAAATCTGCGCGATTTCGTTCATGAAGGCGATGTTGATGTCGCGCTGGGCATTTTCGATCACTTTGGCCGCTTCTGCGGCGCGGATTGATGCAGCCCGAAAAACGCCGCCGCTGGTAATGGCGCTGTAAAGATCGGCAACCTTGTCCAGCACCTCGGGCGTCTGGCCTGAAACGACCTTGGTAATCTTGTCGATTGTATGTTCACGGTCGCCCGGGTTGATGCGTTCCGGGCTGTATCCCAGAAAGAAATCCTTGCCGCATGTGAGGCCGGAAACTTCTTCCAGTATCGGGGCGCAGATTTCCTCGGTCACACCGGGATATACCGTGCTTTCATAAATCACGATCGGCGTGCGGCCATCTGCCACAGCGCGCGCGACCATTTCCCCCACCGTCCGCGACGCTGACCGCACAATGGCCAGATCCGGCCGGTTCGCCTCGTCAATCGGCGTTGGCACAGTGACGATGTAAAAATCGGACGGCGGGCATTGTGCCGGGTCGCAAGTGAGCGACAAGGTAGATGCCAGCATCCGGTCCCGGTCAATTTCGCCAGTGCGGTCGTGGCCTTCCGACAGTTCCGATATCCGCGCGGCATTAACGTCCAGACCTGTCGTGGCAAACTGTTTTGCAAGGGCGACTGCCAACGGCAATCCCACATAGCCAAGACCGATAACAGTCACGGCGCTTGATGTATTAATCATGGGTTCGACGAAACCTTAATTCTCGATATGGTTAGGCCATCTGCGGCACAATTAGCGGGCCCATAAAGGGGCATTGGGACACAAGCAACTGTTTGGCTGGCCAAGGAGATTGAGCCCTGTTTCAAAACGCGGGCCTGGCAGACCGTTCCCAGCCAGCCTTGGCCGATGCCCGGTATCTGCCGGAGTAATCTTTGTTGCCAATAATTTGGATCGGTGGCACTCGCGCCCGCACACTATCCATTTCTTTATGTGTTTTGCAGGTTTTTGATGTCACCCAAGCTCGCTGGCAATATGCCGCTAAGTGGCCGTTTCTGGCTGGTCGTTTGCTATCTGACGATTGTGTTCCTGCTTGGCGGTAGTGCTCGCGATGACATCGCAACGCTGGTGATACTGAGGCCACTGGCCATTGCTGCCATCGCCTACGCGCTGGTGGTCATAACCACAGACAATATCCGCCAGTTCCCGGTGCAGTTGGGTCTGTTCTTGGTTCTCATCCTACTGGTTACACTGCATCTATTGCCACTACCGCCATCGGTTTGGCAAAGTTTGCCCCACCGCGAACTCATCTTCCAGATTGACGTTGCTGCCGGGATTGACCCCCAATGGCGGCCGCTTTCGATTGCACCAGAAAGGACCTGGAACGCATTTTACGCATTACTGGTGCCCTTGTCGGTGATGCTGCTTGTCTGCTCGCTGAAGCGCGAAGAGCGCTTTATCATGCTTCCCGTCATCATTTGTCTTGGCGCTTTATCAGGTATTCTGGGCCTCGCGCAAATTGGCGGGGGGCCGCAAAGTCCGCTCTATTATTATCGGATATCGAATACTGATTCCGCGATTGGCTTTCTCGCTAATCGCAATCATCAGGGTGTCTTCCTGGCAACGTTATTTCCCATGCTCGCAGTTTATGCCTCGCTTGAAGATCGCGGTGGAACCAGCAGGAAATTGAGAACGATTGCTTCGCTCGCAATGGCCGTAATCCTGATTCCGTTGATCCTGGTTACAGGTTCACGCGCCGGTCTTGTTTTCGGAGCAATCGGACTTTTGTCCATCCCGTTTCTGTATCGCGCACCCCGTTCCGAGACTGTCAAAAGACGTTCGGCAGACAATAGAGTATCCTTGATATTGATTGTCGCGGCCGCAGCGAGCGCGCTTTTGCTCGTTCTGGCGGGCCTCATCTTCTCTCGTGCAGAAGCGCTTGAACGCCTGCTGGGAGGTGTAGACGCAGACTTCCGCTGGGAAATTTGGCAGCCCAGCATGCAAATAGCGATGCAGTATTTTCCGACTGGCTCGGGCATTGGTACCTTTGTGGAGGCATTTCAGCGGGATGAGCCGGTAGCTACGCTCGCGCCTACCTATGTGAACCATGCGCATAATGATTGGCTGGAGTTACTGCTTACAGGCGGCATACCGTCTGTCATTCTCGCAGCCATCGCCGCTTGGGTATGGCTGCACACATCTGTACGGGTGTGGGTGAGCAAAATCGATTCCCGCGAAATCAGTTACGCCCGTATGGCCAGCGTAATCCTGGTGATACTTGCAGGATCCAGTTTTGTTGACTATCCGCTGCGAACGCCCCTTCTGGGTTGCGTGCTTGCCATTGTGACATTGTGGATGAGGCCAGCGAGCCTTTTTCGGACAACTCGGCAATCTTTTGCAAAAAGCGGAAATACTGTTAGTAAATCGTGAGTTAATACGAGCGGCGCCTTTGGCATTCGGCCCGGTTTCTGAAACGAAAGTGATATTTGATGCGCATCGGTATGTTGGTGGCGATTTGCTGCATGTTCTTGTCCGCGTGCGGTGGACAAACGCACTACGGCCCTGTGCAGACCGCCAGTGGCCCCAGTTCTGATATTCAGATTTTGGCGGCCGATACTTTGCCGGCACCTTCGGCGCGCGATCGCTCGGTTCAGTTCCGGCCATACCGCATCGGGCCGTTCGACCGTCTTGCAATCGACGTTTTCGGCGTGGATGAGCTGGCCAGAAAGGAATATCGCACCGACGCAGGCGGGCGAGTTTCCTTTCCCTTGGCAGGGGTGATCGAAGCTGGCGGACTGACGCCAGCAGAACTGGAAAACGAAATAGCCCAGCGTTTACGCGGCAGGTATATCCGTGATCCACAAGTTACGGTGAACCTTGTTGAGACTGTCAGCCAGGTCGTCACGGTTGATGGGCAAGTGCGGCAGCCTGGTCTCTACCCTGTGGTCGGGCGCATGACGCTGATGCAGGCGGTTGCAACAGCCAAGGGGCTGGAGGAATTCGCGAAACAGGATGAAGTTGTTGTCTTCCGCACGGTGGATGGCCAACGCATGGCAGCCATCTACAATCTGCGCGCTATTCGCAGTGCGACCTATGAAGACCCTGAAATTTACGCGAATGACATTGTCGTGGTGGGCGAATCGACCCAGCGTCGGCTCATTCGCGATGCGATTGGCCTTACTCCAGCACTGCTTTCGCCGCTCGTAATTCTATTAACCCGCTGATAAAGCATCTGGCGATCCCATTGGAACGGTTGCAATGAACGATACTACGCTGCCTCTGGCACAAGACCAGAATCTTGACCCTTATCAGGGCGCTGAGGGTACAGATATTCAGCACGCAGATGCGCCAATACTTCTGCAGTATTGGCAGACGCTCATCCGCTGGAAATGGGTAGTTCTGGGCATCATGGTCGCCTGTCTGGCAGCCGGGACGATCATAACACTGCTGTCCACTCCGCAATACACAGCGACGACGCGTATCGAAATCAATCGCGAGCAGCAGAATGTGACCAAGGTTGAAGGCATTGAATCGCCGCAATCAACCCAGGATGACGAATTTTACCAAACGCAATATTCCAATCTTCAGGCGCGTTCGCTGGCCCAGCGCGTTGCTCGGCAACTTCGGCTGGCTAACAATGACGCGTTTTTTGCGGCGCATGGGGCAGAAGCCCCTGGAGGCTTGATAAGCGGCGGGACGGCGACTGCCGGCAATGCGCGTGAAGAACAGTTGCGTGAGGCAGTCGATCTGCTGCTGGATCATGTCACCATTACGCCGATTTCGCGCTCCCGGCTGGTTGATATCAGCTATTCCAGTGCCTCGCCCGACATCTCCGCGATGATTGCTGATGCCTGGGCAGCGCAATTTGTTGCCACAACGATTGACCGCCGTTTTGAGTCCACTGCGGACGCACGGAAGTTTCTCGAGCAGCGCCTTGCTGAATTAGGGACTCGTCTGGAAGATTCCGAGCGCGCGGCAGTGGCCTATGCGGCCAACAAGAACATCGTCGCGCTGGGTCAAAGCGAAAGCGCTGATGGTAAGACGATTGTCGAGCGTACACTTGTTTCAAGCGATCTCGAGGCGTTGAATTCCGCTTTGTCCGAAGCGACAACTGAACGAATTGCTGCCGAAAGCCGCGCGGCGACACGCGGGCCTACTTCCGAAAGCTCGACGAACCCTGCGATTTCCAATTTGCGTCAGCAACGCGCGTTGGCTGCTGCCGAATATGCTGAGCTGATGGTCCAGTTCGAACCCGGTTATCCTCGCGCCAAGGCCCTTCAGGAGCAGATCCAGTCGCTGGATGGAGCTATCGCCAGGGAAGAGGGACGTGTTTCCTCATCACGCTCCTCTGCGTATCGTGAAGCAGCGGCGCGTGAAAATGATCTGCGCGGCCGCGTTGACGCGCTTAAATCACAGTTGTCTGACCAGCGCCGCAACCAAATTCAGTATAATATTTTCCAGCGTGAAGCCGACACCAACCGGCAGCTGTATGACAGCCTGCTGCAACGATATAAGGAAATTGGCGTTGCCGGTGTCGCGCTGAGCAACATTGCAGTTGTCGATCAGGCGCAAGTTCCCAACAAGCCGTCTTCGCCCAATCTTCTGCTTAACATCGCGCTTGCATTTGTCGCAGGTATCGGGCTCTCCTTCCTCGCACTTATCGCGCTGGAGCAGGTCGATGAGGGTCTCCACGATCCGTCGTCGGTTGGTCGTCTGCTCAATCTGCCACTGCTCGGCTCTGTGCCGATGGCGGATGACGATGAAGATGCAACAGAGGCACTGAAAGATTCGAAGTCTCATTTGTCGGAGGCGTATTTCAGTGTGCAGTCGAACTTGTCATTTGCCACAGCGCACGGGTTCCCCCGTTCGCTCATGACAACAAGTTCACGTCCCGCTGAGGGCAAGACAACTTCCAGTGTCGCTCTTGCCGCCGCACTTGGACGCACCGGCAAAAGCGTCCTGCTGATCGATGCGGATATGCGGTCACCCTCGTGTCACGAATATTTCGGTCTCACGAACGATGCCGGACTGAGCAATATGCTCACGGGCAACAAGACCCTCCAGGAGGTTACCAAGGATACAGGCTTGCGCGGGCTTCATGTAATGTCCGCCGGCCCAACGCCGCCAAGCGCCGGGGAACTGCTAAGTGGCAATCGATTCCGCGCGATCATTGAAGAAGCGCTTGGACATTATGACCACGTGTTGGTTGATAGCCCGCCGTTGCTCGGCCTCGCAGACGCTCCGCTGATTTCGCGTGCGGTCGAAGGTGCAGTATTTGTCGTGGAAGCTGATGGCGTTGCGGTCCGTGGGCTCAGGTCCTCACTGGCTCGCTTGCGCCAGGCCCATGGTCATATCTTCGGTGCAATTCTGACCAAAATCGACAGCCGTCGGGCCAGCTATGGTTACGGGTATGGTTACGGGTATGGCTATGGCTCGCAGCAGGACGACTAATCCCCGCCAGAAGGGGCCATGGAAACGGTTTGCTGCCCTTTCCTGGCAACAGCGCACCTTTTATGCCGCGATAATTGTCATTGGCGCGATGGTGGGGGTGCGCGCAGCCACTTTGCCCATGGTCACTGTGGCCAACCGAAGCAATCCGGTATTGGCTGACCGGCTGGGCAACGGTCACCAAGCCGCTTTGAAGCTGTTTATGATTGAAGGTGCGCAGGATCCAGAAGCGTTGCGCGATCCACGGGCGATCAAACTGGGGAGGGCCCGTCTTTCGGAAAACCCCCTTGATGCACCCGCTATGCGAATAATGGCTTTTCATTATAGCATGACCGGCGAGAAGCAGAAAGCTGCCTCGCTCGCAGCTTTGGCCGAAAAAATCACCCGTCGGGACAAACTCGCACAACTGCTGTTGGCGCAGAGTGCTGCCGAAAAGGGTGATGGCGCAGCAGCCATGCAGCATTTTGACATGGCGCTACGAACTACAGAGCGTGGCCGCGAACAGATTTTTGCGCTGTTGGCAAAAAATGGCGACAATCCCGATGTGTTTGCCGCGCTTTTGCCATTGGTTGATGACAAGTCGGCATGGATGGCCGACTATTTGCTCTATTCGGCACGTACTTTGCCAGCAGGACCGCAAAACGCAGCGAAACTGCTTTTGGCAGGCAATCGCGACACCAAGAAAGAGATTTTACAGTCAGTAGGCACCGACCTTCTGACCCTCCTTTCGATCCGCGGAGATTATGATCTTATGCTTCGCCTGTATTCAAGAATGAACGCAGGGGCAAAATCGATCGCCGACGACCCGAAAATCACCAAACAGACCATTGCGGCATCTGCGGGCCCATTGGGCTGGACAGCAGTCAACGATGTTTCGGTTGGCGGGGCGCTTGGTGCTGACAAGAGCGGCAAATTGATCGCCAGCGCCTATGCCACGCGCAATGCTGGCGGCGTTGCGCTGCGCCGCTTCCTGGCGTTACCCTCTGGCACTTACAGGTTGAGCGAGCGCCGCCGTTCGTTGGTCGAGAGCGAGGGGGCAAAAGCATATTGGACGATAAAATGCCCGTCCCTGAGCGGAGCGCCTGTTATCTGGACTAGCTTCAGAAATGATGTCGAATACAGGGTTGCGGACGCTGCGGGTCCAACCATCTCCGCTAATTGCCCGGTACAGGAACTCGAATTGAACCTTGTGGGGGGCAGCGGCATGTCAGGTATGGAAATCGTGATAGAAACGTTCGACCTGGCCCGATGACGCAGCGCAAATTGCGCCATGAAACACGTGTAGAAGCAGCAGCTTAATGGCCGCATATGCCCCGGACTTCGATGTCGTCATCATCGGCGCTGGCGTTATCGGTTTGTCAGCCGCGATGGCAGCCGGCAAGTTGGGCCACAAAGTTCTGATTCTGGAACGCAATGCGAGTTATGGCCAGGAAACCAGCGCGCGAAACAGCGAAGTTGTTCATGCTGGAATCTATTATGAACCGCAGTCATTGAAAGCTCGCATGTGCGTTGCCGGCAGGCATCGTCTATATGAATTTGCGGCAGAAAACGGGGTTCCATTCCGGCAATGCGGAAAATTGATCGTCGCAAATGCTGAATACCAGTTGGCTGCGCTAGAAGCCATAGCCGTTCGCGGGGAAACATGCGGCGTCAGCGATATCCAATTCGTCAATCGCAGTGAATTGGTAACGATTGAACCGCAATTGAAGGGTATCGGTGCGCTGATTTCCCCGTCCACCGGCATCATCGATTCCCACGCATACATGACCGCGCTGCTTGGCCATGCGGAAAGTCTGGACGCGCAGTTTGTGGCGGGCTGTCAGGTTTCGGGCATCAAGTCTGCCGGAAACTCGTGGCAGATTTTCACAACAGACGATGCGGAGGAAAGCGTTACAACCCGCGCAGTCATCAATTGCGCTGGCCTGTGGGCCTCAGAAGTGGCTGCAATGGTTGAAGGACTGCCGGGTGGCTGCATTCCCTCAACGCGATACGCGAAAGGCAGTTATTTTTCATACAGCGCAAATGTGCCATTTTCCCACCTGATCTACCCGCTCCCTGAACCTGGCGGCTTGGGAATACATCTAACTCTCGATCTTGCAGGAAGAGCGCGTTTTGGACCCGATGTGACGTGGATTAAAAGCCTTGAATACGATGTCAACATCAGCTCACGGGACCGTTTCGCCGATGCCGTTGCCAAATTCTGGCCTGAGGTAGATCGAAGCCGCATGTTTCCTGATTATGCGGGGGTCCGCCCTAAATTGTCAGGGCCGGCCGAAGCCGGGGCGGATTTCGTGGTTTCCGGGCCGGCGCATCATGGGCTCGACGGCTTGGTCAATCTTTTCGGAATTGAATCACCGGGGCTGACATCGTCATTACCTCTTGGTGAGATGGCGGCAGACCTTGCCTGCACACATTTCTAAACCCCGGAAATGTCCGAAAGGCATCGGATCAGCTTTCAACACCTTGATCCCGCTATTCTTTTAACGCTGCCATTCTCCAGCATGTTTGGTAAGTGGGGGTTCAGGCGCAACGAACGATAGCCTTGCTGCCGCGTTCAATACCATTGAAATCTACCCGGTTTGGGCTATTCCCCGGCGTTGATAGCCCTAACATCGCATTGCGTAGTACGCAAACTAGACTGAGAGAATACCCGGCATGGAAAACTTCGCACTGATTGGCGCAGCCGGCTATATTGCTCCGCGCCACATGGCGGCCATCCGCGATACCGGAAATCGCGTTGTGGCAGCCCTTGATCCGAGCGATTCAGTCGGAATCATGGATAGCTATTTCCCTGACGCGCACTTTTTCACGGAATTTGAACGGTTTGACCGCCATATCGACAAATTGCGACGCAGCGCCGACGCAGAAAAAGTCAATTATATATCGGTCTGTTCACCCAACTACCTGCATGATTCTCACATGCGTTTCGCGCTGCGTTCCGGAGCTGACGCAATTTGTGAAAAACCGTTGGTTTTGAACCCGTGGAACCTTGAAGCCTTACTGGATGTGGAGCGCGATTCCGGCCATAAGATTCATACAATCCTGCAACTTCGTCTGCATCCTGCGATTATCGCACTTAAGCAGCAAATCGCATCGGCACGTAAAGATACCAAGCATGAAGTTGACCTTACATACGTCACGTCGCGAGGGCGGTGGTATTCGCAGAGCTGGAAAGGTGATGACCGGAAGGCCGGCGGGATAGCGACGAATATTGGCGTTCACTTCTTTGATATGCTGCACTTCATATTTGGCGGGTTTCAGGAGCAAATAGTCCATGTGTCCGAGCATGATCGGGCCGCAGGATATCTTGAATATGAACATGCGCGCGTGCGCTGGTTTCTTTCCCTCGACATCGACGATGTCCCGGCAGAAGAACGTGTCAAGGGCCTCCGAACCTTCCGCTCCATCACGGTTGATGGCAGCGAGATAGAATTCAGTGGCGGTTTCACCGATCTGCATACCCGGAGCTATGAGGAAATTCTTGCTGGCCGCGGTTTTGGCCTGGAAGCCAATCGGTCTGCTATCGATGTGGTGTCCGCCATCCGCAACGGCGCAGCCGAACCAGGGCGAGGCGATCGGCACCGTGCGCTAGGTGCAGGGTAATGGCCTATACAATTCACCCAAGCGCCATCGTTGATGAAGGTGCGACAATTGGCGATGGCTCGCGAATTTGGCATTTTGTGCATGTTTGCAGCGGCGCTGTGATCGGTGCTGGCGTTTCGCTGGGGCAAGGGGTGTTCGTCGGAAACAAGGTACGCATCGGTGATAAATGCAAAGTCCAGAACAACGTGTCGATTTACGACAACGTCGCACTGGAAACCGGCGTTTTTTGCGGACCCAGCATGGTGTTCACAAATGTCTATAATCCTCGCGCACTTGTTGAACGCAAGGACGAATACCGCGACACACTGGTCCGCGAAGGCGCTTCGCTGGGCGCGAATTGTACCATAGTCTGCGGTATATCGATCGGCGCCTATGCATTTGTGGCTGCTGGCGCAGTCGTGAACAAGAACGTGCCCGATTTCGCCTTGATGGCAGGCGTCCCTGCGCGTCAGATCGGTTGGATGAGCGCCTACGGGGACAAGCTCGATCTTCCGCTCCAGGGCGAATGCGAGGCGCATTGTGCTGCCACAAACGATCTCTACCGGCTTTCGGGAGGCGTGGTTACGCGCCACCAGCGCAAAGCGGATAGCGCATCATGATCCCCTTTGTAGATATGGCCGCCCAACGGGCGCGACTTGGTAATGGGCTGGATGAGGCAATTGCCAGGGTTCTGGATCATGGCCAGTTTATCCTTGGTCCCGAAGTAGCGGAACTCGAAGCCCAGCTTGCTACTCTGGCGGGCGCCGAAAATTGCATTTCGTGCGCAAATGGCACCGATGCCTTGCAAGCAGCCCTGATGGGCTTGGGTGTGGGCCCGGGCGATGAAATCATCACCCCAAGTTTTAGTTATATCGCTACTGCCGAAGCCGCCGCCCTTCTTGGCGCCGTGCCGGTGTATGTCGATATTGATCCGGCCACCTATAATATCGACCCGTCAGCAATTGAAGCTGCAATCACCCCGCGAACGAAGGGGATCATCCCGGTCTCCCTTTATGGCCAATGCGCCGATTTCGATGCGATAAACCAGATTGCCGAACGTTTCGGGCTCTTCGTAATTGAAGACGGCGCGCAAAGTTTCGGTGCCCGCTACAAGGCCCGCGCATCCTGCGGCCTGACTACAATCGCAACGACCAGCTTCTTCCCCACCAAACCGTTGGCATGTTATGGTGATGGTGGCGCAATCTTCACCAATAATGCTGCGCTAGCAAAGATTGTCCGCCAGATTGTCCGCCATGGTCAGGACCGGCGGTATCATCATGTGCGCGTAGGCATAAACAGCCGCCTGGACACGTTGCAGGCGGCGATCCTGCTGCAGAAGTTGACCATTTTTGAGGATGAGATCAAAGCGCGCAATGCGGTTGCGAGCCATTATAAACGCGCATTGCGCGATAGCGCTGGCATCGAACTGCCCGAGATCGCGCCGCATAATGAAAGTGCCTGGGCGCAATTTACGGTGAGAGTTGAAAACCGTGATGCGGTTCAGGCGGTTCTGAAGGCAGCAGGCATCCCCACTTCGGTCCATTATCCAGTCCCGCTAGCGCGGCAACCTGCGGTTGCTTCTGAAAAAATTCTTGACCTTCCTCATAGCGAAGAAGCGGCACGAACCGTTATGAGCCTGCCTATGCATCCCTATCTGGATGATGCTACGATTGACATGATTGCAGCGGAACTGAAATCAGCGGTCGAAAAAACCAGTACTTCGCCTGAAGCCTGACACATACACACACACAATAAGCTGGGTGCATCGCCCAGCTGGAGAATAGCATGAACATTCAAGGTAAAAACTTGCTGGTTATCGGAGGCGGAGGCCTGATTGGATCGCATACGGTCGATGCTCTTTTGAAGCATGACGTCGACTCGATCCGGATTTATGATAATTTTGCGCGTGGCAGCAAAGAAAATCTGGCTGACGCGGTGAAGGATCCGCGGTGCAAGATATATGATGTCGGCGGCGATATCCTGCAAACAGATATCCTCGATTCAGCGATGAAGGATATCGATGGCGTGTTTCACTTCGCGGCACTCTGGCTGCTGCAATGCCATGAATATCCCCGGTCGGCATTCAATGTGAATGTGGCGGGAACTTTCAATGTCATGGACGCATGCGTTCGTAACGGTATTGACCGGTTGGTCTATTCATCGTCCGCTTCGGTATATGGCGATGCAGTGACTGATCCGATGGAAGAAGACCACCCGTTCAATAATCAAAATTTTTACGGCGCGACCAAGATTTGTGGCGAAGCGATGTTGCGCGCTTACCATCACAGATATGGGCTCGATTTTGTCGGTTTGCGCTACATGAATGTCTATGGCCCACGTCAGGATTATCATGGCGCTTATATCGCCGTCATTATGAAAATGCTCGATGCGATTGATCGTGGTGATGCGCCTACCATTATGGGGGACGGCTCTGAAGCGTTCGACTTTGTTGCAGTGGAAGATTGCGCGCTGGCCAATGTACGCGCGATGCAGGCCGATGCCACCGATGAATTTTATAACGTCGGGACCGGCGTTCGCACGAGCCTGAAGGAACTGGCCCAGAAGCTGATCGATCTGACGGGTAGCGACAAGGAAGTGCAATATGCTGAGCGCAGCCAGGCCACTCTGGTACGCAACCGCATCGGCAGCCCCAAGAAAGCATCGAACGAAATCGGATTTACTTCCGAGATCGATCTTGATGAGGGCCTTCGTCGCCTGATCGACTGGCGCGCCGCGCACAAGGAAGCCGTCGCCACGAGGCGCATGGCTGTAGGCTTGTCAGAATGAGCAGCGCCCCTGTCATGAATGTACCGATTGCTCGTACAGCCCTTACCGAAGCCGAAATCGAAAGCGTCCTTGGTCCATTGCGCAGCGGATGGCTGGTGCAGGGACCAAAAGTGCGAGAATTTGAGACCAAGTGGTCAGATTTTACTGCCGCCAACCATTCGCTGGCGGTAACTTCCTGCACAACTGGTCTGCATTTGGCGGCAGTAGCGCTTGGGCTTGGTGCCGGGGATGAGGTGATCGTCCCAGCGTTTACGTGGATCGCTACCGCCAACATTGTCGAGCACCAGCAAGCCAAAACCGTGTTCTGCGATATTGATCTTGAAACATTCAATATTGATATTCCCGCCATGGAAGCAGCCATTACGCCGCGGACCAAGGGAATTATCCCAGTTCACCTGTTCGGCCTGCCGGCAAACATGGATGCTGTAAATGCTGTGGCAAAGAAGCACGGATTGTGGGTGATTGAAGACGCAGCCTGCGGTTTCGGCGCCACTTACCACGGCAAGCATGTGGGCACTCTGGGTGATGCCGGTTCATTCAGCTTCCACCCTCGTAAAGCCATCACCACCGGTGAGGGGGGGATGGTGACGACCAATAATGCCGACTTGGCCGAAACCATTCGCCAATTGCGCGATCATGGTGCAGCGATGTCCGACCATCAGCGTCATCTTGGCCCTAGGCCTTACCTTCTGGCAGATCATCCGCTGGCTGGTTACAATCAGAGAATGACTGACTTTCAGGCTGCGCTGGGTGCAGCCCAGATGGATCGCGCCGCCAAGATCGTGACAGAGCGCCGACGGTTGGCCGCGCGATTTGACGAGGCGTTCGCCGGGCTCGACTGGTTGCGTACTCCGCAGGAGCCAGATGGTTGCAAACATAGCTACCAAAGCTACCCGTGTTTGTTCAAAGCAGCCGAAATCAGGCCGGACACGGTCAAACGCATAAACGGTGAACGCAATGCCTGGATGGAAGATCTGCAGGCAGCGGGCGTGTCCACAAGGCCGGCGACCCATGCCGTCCATATGCTGACCTATTACCGCGAAAAATACAGCCTGCGCGAAGAGGACATGCCCAACGCATTTGCGGCAAATGACTGCTCAATTTCCCTTCCTCTGTTTCATGGCATGACGGAAGCAGAGCAGGATTATGTCATCGCGACAGTATTGAAGGGGCCCGCCTGAAAAATGTGCGGAATTGCCGGCCTTATTCAACTGGACGGCGCGCCAGTTGCCCGCGGCGTGCTGCAACAGATGACGGATGCCATTGCCCATCGTGGTCCCGACGGGGAAGGCCACTGGGCTGAAGGCAATGTTGGTCTGGGTCACCGGCGGCTGGCTATTCTTGATCTCACCGATCAAGGGGCGCAGCCCATGGTCAGCGTCGAGCATCGATTTGTGCTCGTCTATAACGGCGAAATTTACAATTTCCGTGAATTGCGCGCCGAGTTGGAAAACGCGGGGTACTGGTTCCGGTCGGACTGCGATACCGAAGTCGTTCTCAATGCCTTTTCTCACTGGGGAACAGGCGCTATTTCCCGTTTCAACGGGATGTTTGCGTTTGCGATCTGGGACCGCAAAGACCGCAAGTTGGTGGTTGCTCGAGACAGATATGGCGTAAAACCCATTTATGTTTCGCGACAGGGCAACAGGTTCGTTTTTGCTTCTGAACAAAAGGCAATTCTTGCTGATCCTGCTTTTTCTCGCAATTTGGACAAGCAGGCGCTGGTTGAGTATTTTACCTTCCAGAACCTCTTTACTGATCGCACGTTACTGCAGGATATCGACCTGCTTCCAGCGGGCCATTTTGGCGTCATTGACCTTGGTCATGAAAGCCCGGCGCTGGAACTCACCCAGTATTGGGATTATGAATTCCGCGAGCCGACCATCCGTGCGAGCGACCAGGAGTATCGTGAGGAACTGGATCGGCTGTTCAATCAAGCGGTCAAACGCCAGCTGATAAGTGACGTGGAGCTGGGAAGCTATCTTAGCGGCGGCATGGATTCCGGATCGATTACCGCTATTGCCGCAAAAAGCTTTCCCAATCTCAAGACCTTTACCTGCGGTTTTGATCTTAGCTCCGCTTCTGGAATAGAGCTGGCCTTCGACGAACGCGTGAAGGCCGAGGCCATGTCGGCCAAGTTTCGGACAGAGCATTATGAAATGGTGCTCAAGGCAGGCGATATGGAGCGGTGCTTGCCTGAATTGGCGTGGCATCTTGAAGAACCTCGGGTGGGTCAGAGCTACCCCAACTATTACGCAGCCCAGTTGGCCAGCCGATTTGTCAAGGTCGTCATGTCCGGGGCTGGCGGCGATGAACTGTTTGGTGGATATCCCTGGCGCTATTACCGCGCGGCTGTCAGCGATGATTTCGATCATTATGTCGACCAATATTACGGATATTGGCAGCGACTGGTGAACAACCGTGAACTCAAACGCATTTTCAGTCCGGTTGCTACGGAAGTCAGCACAGATCCTGCAGGCACGAGAAAAATTTTCCGTGAAGTGTTCGACACGCATCAGAATAAGCTGGAACGCGCTGAAGACTATATCAATCACTCACTATATTTCGAAGCCAAGACGTTCCTGCACGGCTTGTTTGTAGTCGAAGACAAGCTGTCGATGGCCCACAGTCTCGAAACGCGTGTGCCGTTCATGGATAATGACCTGGTCGATTTTGCCATGCAATGTCCGGTTTCGCTAAAGCTGAACCGGCTGCAGGAAGTCGTGCGGATCAACGAAAATGATCTGACCAAAAAGGCGCAAGGCGTCTTTCAGAAGACCAGCGACGGAAAGCAGATTTTGCGGGACATGATGTCACGCTATATTCCCGAAGATATTACCAAGGCGCAAAAGCAAGGCTTTTCATCGCCGGATGCGAGCTGGTTCAAAGGGGAAAGCATCGATTTCGTCCGCAATCGCCTTATGAACGGCAATGCAGCTATCTATGACGTTCTTGACCGGTCTGCCGTGCAAGAACTCGTCAACGAACATCTCGACGGGCATGAAAACCGGCGCCTTCTCATATGGTCCTTGCTGAACGTCAACGAATGGATGGAGCAAATCTTGTGACGGGATTCCTGACCCAGTTGAGAGACATGTTAACAGCCCGCCGTGAGAAGTTGAAAAACGAGTATGATCGCGTGTTGCCGTTTGGTGACTATGTTTCTGATCGCTGGGAAAAAGCGCAAGCCCTGGGGTTTGGAGAAGGCACGTCCATCTACGATAGTAGCCATGTCTTCGGAGAAGTGTCAGTGGGGGCCAATACATGGATCGGACCATTTACCATCCTCGACGGGTCGGGCGGCCTTCAAATTGGCAGCAACTGTTCGATTTCTGCAGGCGTGCAGATTTACAGTCATGATACGGTAGATTGGGCCATCTCGGCCGGACGCGCCGAATATAAGCTGGCTCCGACCAAAATCGGAAACAATTGCTATATCGGCCCCAATTCGGTCATTGCCAAAGGCGTAAGCATAGGTGACCAAGTTATCATCGGAGCAAATAGTCTTGTAATTCAGGATGTTCCTTCAGGCGCCAAAGCCTATGGCAACCCAGCCCGGATATCTTCGGATACCGCTTCTGAATCATCGAGGGACTAAATGACTAATACTTTCCATGCAATTTTCGACGCGTCAGTGAAAAAGCCGATCGAGCTTTCGGAACGTTACGCAAGCCTGACCGATGTGTCTGGTGCCGAAAATCAGCAACAGACGAACGATGTTTTCACAGAAAAGTGGGACAAATACGCAGCTACTGACGAGTTGGAGAAGTTTTATGCTTTTCAGCGCGACTGGTACCTGAAGCTTTATGGCTTCGACAGCGAGGCAGCGCTTGCCACGCATCTCGGCAAATGCCGCATAATTGTCGATGCAGGGTGCGGCCTGGGCTACAAGGCGGCGTGGTTTGCCCGGCTGGCGCCTGGAGCGGTTGTGGTCGGCATTGACTATTCGGGGGCGGCCAAGCAGGCATCTGAACTGTTTGGCGAGCTCGACAATCTCTTTTTCCTCCAGGGGGACATTGCGAAAACACCGTTCAAAGATGGCGCAGTCGATTATGTGAGCTGTGATCAAGTGATCATGCACACAGAAAGTCCGGAAGCCACTTTCGCTGAACTCTCGCGCATTACCGCCAGTGCAGGCCAATTTGCGTGCTACTTTTACGCCAAGAAGGCGTTGCCGCGTGAACTGCTGGATGACTATTTCCGCATGCATTGCAAGGAAGTGACAAGTGAGCAGTTGTGGGAGATGTCCGAACAGCTCACGGAACTGGGCAAACGCCTGAGCGAACTTACGGTGAACATTGATGTCCCTGAAATCCCGCTTCTGGGAATCAAGGGCGGTGAAATGGACATCCAGCGGTTTGTTTACTGGAATTTCCTTAAGTGTTTCTGGAACGAAGAACTCGGAAAAGACACGTCAATCGTAACCAACTTCGACTGGTATAGCCCGAGCAATGCGCGTCGCTTTAGCGAAGATGAAGTCCGGCGCATTGTTGCTGACAATGGTATGAAAGCTGCAACTTTTCACAGCGAAGAAGCTGCCTATTCCGGCCGCTTTGCCCACTCGACCGTTCCGGACTGAGGCATAATGCACGACCATTCCAATCTTTCCCTGACCAATCACAAGGTCTGTAACCGCTGCATTTACGACGAGCGCGTTGCCAGCATCAGTTTCGATGAAAGCGGCGTTTGCAACTATTGCCATCAGATTGACGACTTGATCGACGAATACGGCACCGGCCTTCCCAAGGGTGAAGCACGGCTCGCTCAAACGGTCGAGACCATCAAGCGCGAGGGCCATGGTAAGAAATATGACTGCGTCATTGGTGTCAGCGGCGGAACTGACAGTTCCTACATGGTCCATCTGGCGAAGGAATGGGGGCTGCGGCCACTTGCAGTCCATTACGACAACACCTGGAATTCGGCGATTGCGACGCAAAATATTGAAAAAGTTCTGCGCCCGCTGAATGTCGACTTGTTCACCTGGGTGGTCAATAACAAGGAAGCAGATGATATTTTAGGGCGTTCTTTCTGGCTGGTGTGCCGGAATTGGAAGCTTCGACAGATCTCGCCTATGCAGAAGTACTTCAGTATGCAGCCAATAAATATAACGTCGGCACGATTTTGGAGGGCCACACCTTCGTCAATGAAGGCATAACACCGCTAGGCAAGAATTATTTCGACGGGAAATACATCAAGGCTATTCATGATCAATACGGCAGTATGCCGATGAAGACGTATCCACTGATGACTTTCAACAGGATGATGTATTGGTCAGCAGTTGCCCGGATCCGCAAGCTGAGGCCGTTTTGGTATGCCGATTATTCCAAGGAAAAGGCGCGCGATTTCCTCGAAAGTGAATTCGGGTGGAGCTATTATGGCGGGCACCACCTCGAAAATCGGATGACCGCTTATTTTCATTCGGTCTATCTGCCCGAAAAATTCAACGCTGATATGCGGAACAACACGCTGTCGGCACTGGCGCGGCAAGGCAAGATGTCTCGCGAGGAAGCATGGGCAGAATACAATGCTCCGCGCCATGTCGAGGAAGGGCTGGTTTCATATTTCAAAAAAAGACTGGAACTCAGTGATACAACATATGACAGGATAATGGCTGAAAATCCCAAGAATTGGACGATGTTTCCTTCATATAAAAAGCGTTTCGAAAGATTCCGCCCGATATTCGAGATCCTTGCCGACCGAGAACTGGTTCAACGCAGTTTTTACATGAAATACTGCTTTCCTATCAAATATAACGAAGCGGGGCCTGCCAAGTGAGCTATTTCACTTACGCTGCGGCTCAGCAGATGCTTTCGTCACTCAATACCCGATTTGGCTTATTTCCTTTGGCCGATTGGCGTGGTCAGCCAGGTATTATCCTGAGGCATGATATTGACCTCGACGTACAGCCGGCCCATCGCCTTTCCATGGCGGAAAGCGACATTGGCGTGCGCGGTACGTTCTTTTTCATGACCACTGCCCAGACCTATAATTGTGGTTCGTCTGCAAACCGCAGGCTGATCCGGGAAATGGCAAATGCCGGGCACGAGATTGCGCTGCATTTTGACCCGTCGATCTATAATGAGGTCGATCCAGCGACCTTGGGTAATTTGGCGCGATTGGAAGCTGCGTTGCTTGAAGACATCTGCGGAATGCGGATTGGTTCTGTCAGTCTGCATAATCCCAGTGTGGCAAATAATTATCCAATGCTGCCCGGATGGCTTAACGCGTATGACGATCAGATATTCACGCCCGAAATATACCTGTCGGATTCTCGGATGAATTTCAGGTCCGACCCGATGGACTTTTTCGATGAAGCTGGGGACCGCACCCACCAGTTGCTGTTGCATCCGATGCATTACTCTGACGAACCGCCGCTATATCCAAGAGCGCAACTTGATTATCTGCGCCGGATGGCTGGCGAACTTGATGCTATTTTCAGCCCGAATTCGACATATCATGAACGGGTGGGCGATCAGTGGTACGACATGCTGCGCCAGGATGCGGCGGCATGGAAAAAAAGCTCGTGAATATATACGCGCTCAGTGCGGTTGGCGCCGGCTTTGACCTGGTTCACGCGCTCATGGCAAGAGGTGTGGAACTGGCAGGCGTAATCAGTCTGTCTGATGCCCGGGACCGATCCGCTGTGTCCGGATTCCAGTTGGCATCGAGCGCTCGCCTGCCAGCAGACATGCCAGTGTTCGAAGTCGATAGCTATCCTCTTGCATCAGATGCTGCCAAGCAATTGCTGACTGGCATTGATATTGATGTATTGATCGTGGCAGGGTGGCAGAGGCTTGTGCCGGGCTGGCTGATCGATCATTGCAATCTGGGGGTAATCGGCCTTCACGGGAGTGCCAACGGAATTAGCGCAGGCCGTGGACGTTCACCGCAGAATTGGGCCTTGATAAGTGGTTCCGACGGTTTTGAGATCGCGGCTTTTCTTATCGATTCCGGTGTGGATTCCGGCCCGGTTCTCGCATCCGCACGGTTTGGATATACAGTGCATGACGACATCGCTTCCAGTTATCAGAAATCCATGCTGCTGGGCGCGCAAATGATTGCGCGCGCACTCAAGGATTGGGACCACAGTGTCAGGAATGCAGTGCCCCAGACTTCTGGCGAAGTTGCATATTTGCCGCAGCGCATTGCAGAAGACGGAGCAATCGACTGGACGCTCCCTGCCACGGTAATTTGCCGTCATGTTGCTGCACTGACAAAGCCCTATCCTGGCGCCAGCACAGTCATCGACGGGCAGGAAATGAAAATCTGGCGCGTGAGGCCTATTGGGGATCTGCCGCTCGAACCGCCGGGCGTGCCCGGTGAAATCATCAGCGTTTCCAGGCAGGGGGATTTGGTTGTCGCGACAGGTGACGGCTATGCCATGTTGGAAAAGAATGATTTTGACAGTGCAGCGCGCGGCTTGCAGGTCGGCCACATTTTCAGCTCACGGCCGTTTTCTGAGACGATTGACGCTATCATAAATCGCCACGTGGCGAATTTCCCGGATCAACCTCTGAGTGCAGACATCATCAAACTAGGTACCAAGCGGCCATGATAACAATTGTCGATTACGGCATGGGCAACATGGGGTCCGTACGCAATATGCTGCTGCGCGCCGGTGTTGACAGTGTTGTCACTTCGAGTGCGGAGGGCATCAAGCAAGCAACGCGTATTATCTTGCCAGGTGTTGGTGCGTTTGATGCAGCCATGCGGCGGTTGGAGCAGTCGGGCCTACGCGATGCATTGGATGAAAAGGCGCTCACGGAAAAAGTGCCGGTGCTTGGAATTTGTCTTGGCATGCAATTGCTGTGCAATGGTAGTGAAGAAGGCACCTTGAAGGGCCTTGGCTGGATTGATGCAAAAGCCACCAGGTTAACGCACACAGAAGAGTTGAAGGTTCCACACATGGGCTGGAATGTCGTAAGGCCCGTGCGCCCGTCGCCGCTTGTGGACAATCTCGGCGAAGAAGCGCGGTTCTACTTCGTCCATAGCTATGCGGTTCATGTGGCAGACCCCGCATCCTCGCTGCTGAAATGCACTTACGGGATTGAATTTGATGCGGCCATAAACCGCGGCAACATTTACGGTGCGCAGTTTCATCCGGAAAAAAGCCATCGTTTCGGTATGGCATTCCTCAAGGCATTTGCAGACATCCCATGTTGAGAACCCGTATCATTCCCGCCCTACTGCTGGATAATGAAAGCCTTGTAAAAACCAGGCAGTTTCGAAAACCAGGATATGTCGGCGACCCCTGCAATACACTTCGGATA
Source organism: Allopontixanthobacter confluentis (assembly GCF_009827615.1). Lineage (GTDB taxonomy): Bacteria > Pseudomonadota > Alphaproteobacteria > Sphingomonadales > Sphingomonadaceae > Allopontixanthobacter > Allopontixanthobacter confluentis. The sequence goes on along the minus strand of NZ_WTYU01000002.1, from coordinate 427,097 downwards.
TTCAATGAACTTGAAGTCGATGAGATCGCCTTTCTGGATATTACGGCGACCCGTCAGGGCCGCGAGCCGAATTTTGCCCTTCTGAAAGATATCGCAACAGAATGTTTCATGCCGCTTGCCTATGGTGGCGGAATAACCAGCCTGGACCAAGCTGCACGTATCTATGGCACTGGCTTCGAGAAGGTTATTCTTAACAGCTACCCACACGAACGGCCCGAGATAATCTCCGAAATTGCTGAAGTTTACGGCTCACAGGCAGTGGTGGCTTCAATCGATGTGGGTAAATCGCTCTTTGGGCGGCCCACCTTAATGACCCATGGTGGGCGCAAACGCCAACGTCCCGATCCGGTGAGTTGGGCTGTAGAAATGCAGCGGCGCGGCGCAGGTGAAATCTTGTTGACGTCGATTGAGCGCGAGGGAACCTGGAGTGGTCAGGATATCGCTTTGGTCAAGGAGGTTTCCGAAGCCGTCAACATTCCAGTCATCGCCCAAGGCGGAACGCGTAGTATCGGTGATATGGTTGAGACCGTGAAGCAAGGCGGGGCATCGTCAGTCGCGGTCGGATCAATGGTAGTTTACCAGAAGAAGGATTTCGGTGTCTTGGTGAATTTTCCTGAACGATCGGCGCTGGAAGAAGCGTTTTTGGCATGACAATGGTTGCAAGCGTACCTGCGCTCATAATTGCTGCCGCAGGTGTGATGACCTTTGTGATTTCAGCCGTGCAATCCCATATCAATGCCAAACACGGTACTGATCACGCCGTTCACAGCTTTCTTATTCGCTGCATCCGGCAAAATAATTACCGACTATTCGTTCGTATTCCCAATCTGATAAACAAGGCATATATCGGTGCTTTGCCGTTATACCTACACTGGATTTTTGCGCACTTCTCGCCCGGCATCATGCGTAGGGCCGAGCGGTTGATCAACCCTTTCATGAACGCTTGTCAAGTGTTGCTGGTGGCGATGGTCGCTGGCTGGGCAGCCGGAATGAATGTGTATTTTGCGGCGATTTGCGCGCTTCTTTTTGCCCTCACGCCTCAGTTTTATCATGCATTGAGCGCGCGCAATTTCGGGCTAAGCGCGCGCAGCCTCGGCTTGTTTTTCCTCACCGCTGCGATTGCGGGCGGGTATCTGGTGGAAGCTGATCCGACGTCGATCAAAGGATGGGGCCTGCTAATCATATCGTGTTATCTGATCTGGGCATTCAGCACTTTCGGGGCGCAGGCGCTGATCCTGATTAGTGTTCTGGCCGCACTTCTCACGGGGCATTTTCATACAATCGCTGGAGCAGTGGCCGGGCTGATTGTATTTGTCTGCCTCCACCCGCGATATTCTCTTGGATATCTATACCACACCTACCGTTTCATTCGAGCATACAGCGTCGAACTTGCGCCCGTGTACGTTTTGTCGCGCCGTTATAGTATATGGCGCGACATCATTCGCGATATCTGGATCAGGATTGCGAAGAATCCCAAGGACGGATTGCGATATGCGTACGAAAATTCTCTGATCGTTTCCGCATTGTTAAATCCGCTGTTTATCGTGGCCATTCTGGGTAAGATCACAGTTCTTGGGCAGGACGAACCGCTAGTGGCCTATGCCTGTGATTTCGCTTTGGCCGGGTGGGCTGCCATGCTGGTGACATCGCTAAGGCGAACCAGGTTTCTGGGCGAACCGGAACGGTATGTCGAAGCCACCACCCCCTGGGCCGTTATCGGCGGCGCTGCTGTATTGCTTGGTTTTCTTTCCGAAAGATATTCGGTCGAGGCTGCTGATACGGCCGGCTTTGGTTTGGGCCTGGTATTTCTGGCTGTTGTGGCCATTCAGGTGGCAGGTTCGAAGATTCTATCCAATTACCTGAACAGCAAACCGCATCAGATCGAAGATGCGATGAAGGCAATATCTGCCGGCAGTGTGGATGGCGAAGCGGTGCGGTTTTGCAGCAATAACGAGCAGTATACCAAATTGATGTTGCCCAATGACTGGCAGTTTTCATACTGCATTGCTGTCGGTCACGGATATTGCGGCATGGCCATAGGTGAGGCATTTTCCCAATTTCCGTTCTTGCACCGCGAAGCGCTGGAAAAAATCGTCGCAACCTACAAGATCAATGCTTGCGCGCTTGACCGGGCATTGTTCGAGGACATTTTTGAAAATCCGCCTGCCGATCTTCTCAAGATCGAAACACAGTTTCTATCTGAAGGCTTGCGAGTCCTCAGGCTGGAATGGGCAAGCCCCATGACTGCTCCGGCCACCTCGGCTGTCGGTGGCTGATGGGGCGTGAATTTCTTTCGTAACTTCCTGATTTACGGACTTGGTGCCGCAGCCAGCCGATTGGCCGCAGTTTTTCTGGTGCCGCTATATACCCGAACGTTGTCGATTGAATCATACGGCGAGCTCGAAGTTCTGCTGGCGCTGCACTTGGCAGGGGTGCTGCTTTCGGGCCTGCAAAGCGAATCTGCGCTGCTTCGCGACTACTATGCAGCAAAGGAGCGAGGAGAGCTTGCAGGTCTGGTGTGGGGCGCGTTTTCGATCAGCCTTGGCGGGCTCATCGCGCTGGCGCTAGGTATTGCGGCAGTCTGGCTCATGGGGATGCTGCCACTCTATATCGCACAGAATATAGGTTTGCTTCTGGTGCTGACTTTTCTGGCCCAACTGCTTGGGCTGCAACTTATCATTCTGCGATTTGCCGGCACGCCGATCGCATTTTCAGTCGTTTCTTTCCTCGATCTGGGCCTTTCGGCCGTCCTGAGTGTCATATTCATAGTCGGGCTGGACCTGGGGGTGCCTGGCGCGATCCTCGGCATGGTGTGCGGCAAATCGATCTGCGTGCTGGTTGCCTGGCTGCGCACATTCGGCCGCCCCGGCTGGCCTTGGACCAGCAACGCAATAGTGCGTCAGATGCTCGCCTATTCTCTCCCCACAATGCCGTCTGTCATGCTTGGCTGGTTGCAGACAAATGGCACTAGAGTGCTGCTGGCAATCTTTCTTACATTATCGGATGTCGCGATAGTGGGCGTATCGATCCGGGTAGCCGCCCTGTATGGTTTTGTTGTTTACGCGTTCAGAATGGCTTGGGAACCCATCGCCTTCAAGAACATCGACGAGGCGGATGGTGACCCGAAACTATATGCGCGGGCACTGCAAATCTACATTCTTGCAATGTTCCCGATGGCAGGAGTTGCCATTCTTGCAGCGCCCGTGCTGGTCAGCATTTTTGCGCCAGCGGAATACGGGGCAGCGGTCGCCATTACCGGATTTTTTGTCATAGGCCAGTTCTGGCTTGGCGCCACCAGCATTACGTCAATTGGCATTCATGGTGCGCGGGTCACTTCGCGGCTCACTTATGTATTTGGCGCCGGTGCAGCCATAAACTTCCTGACCCTGGCCCTGTTGAGCCAGTCAATGGGAATGCTAGCTGCCGCTATCGGCTTTCTGGCAAGCCAGATCGTCGGAACCATCCTTGCTGCATGGTATAGCGAGCGCCATTTTTCGACCAATTTTCATGGACGTTCGCTGGTCTGCGCGGCCATTGCGAGCGCAATTCTGGCAGTAGGATCCTTCGAAATATACAGACCCTTTGCCGATCCAGAGGTCAGCCGATGGACGACGTATTTGCCCTATTTAGAGATGGCATGTCTGGTTGCAGCCTTGGCTGCGATAATTTCCGCATGGGGGATCGAGCGCGAGGTTCTGGCAGCGGCCAATTCCGAAGTGCGATCCCTACGTTCAAGATTCAGGGTTTTGCTCAAGTGATTGATAAGCTAGCAGCGGGATGCATCGCCCGCCGCGCCGCGGCATGCACGAAAGTGTGATCACTCCGAGGGAAAAGACATTGTTGCTGATCGTTGCTCTATTCCTGATTATTGGCGGCATCATCGCGGTTACATCAAACCCGGATATCTTCTCCCCAGCCAAATTCTATTTTGCCTTCTTCATCCTTTTCCATGTCGGAATCATCGTCCAGCCGCCAGAAAATCTGGTTTACGGTTTGATTTTCGTGACTTTGGCGATCGGTTTGCTGATTGCTATCGTCGAAGCAGTGAAGGTTCAATACGATTTGCCGGCGGCCAAACTGATCGCGCCACCAACAGGTGCGGTCGATCGTGTGGCGAGCATCGGGGCGGCGCTGTTTTTTTGCATCATTTCCCTCCCCGCCGTTTTTGCACAATTTTACATGATCTATGAGTTTGGTGGGTTTTCCGGATACATCGCGTCGCTCAATACACGTGTTGTCGACTGGAGCGGATTTGGCTGGGCGCGCACGCTCATCTCCATGATGGTCGTCATCAATGTGGCGTTTTTTGCTGTCGGGCTCATTGCAAAGCGGCCGCTAATCTTCTGGGCGCTGTTTGCTGGCCATTTCGCCTTTGTACTATTTTTCGGCTCACTTTCGGGCTCGCGCAGTGGCTTGCTCAACATCTTCGCGTTACTCTTGGTCATATTCCATTATTTGCGCAAACCGATTGGGGCTGGTTTCGCGTCTTTGATGGTTACGGCCATGATTGGTGGTGCATCCCTGCTTGGAATTGCGCGAAATGGTCTGACCTTTTCGAACGGAGAATTGACCACTGGCCTTTCCACAGCAGGCAACAATTTCAGCTTCAATTCGTTTTTTTACGGCGTAGATCCGCTTAATCTGATTGTCGCCACGCAGCCTATGCCGCTCGCGCATGGCTCGACTTTTCTGTCATTGTTCACCAATGCGATCCCCCGCTCCATCTATCCAGAAAAGCCCGATACCGGCGGCGTTTTCTTTACCAAGAGTTACGCAGGTGATGCGTGGGAAGGTTTTTCGAATTTGACGCCCACATTTCAGGGTGAATGGATCATCAACTTTGGCTGGGCGCCCGGCATCATTGGTTATCTGATCAGCTATTTTGCGATCTTTCTCGCCATCCTGGGCGCATATCGCACCTTGCTTCGAACACGCGGTCGGCAGCGCGATGCGGTTTTTGCCATCGATGTTGCGATTTATGTAACTGTCCTCTGGTCTGCGATCGGCTTGATGATTGGCGAAATTACAGCAACCATTTTGGGCCTGTTGCTGAACCAGCTATTTCCCCTTTTCGCAATGCGAGCATATTTCTCCTATCGTAAGAATGTTGCTGCTCGCGTGGGCGGCAAGCGGGCACGTTCGGGTCAGCACGGCACGGCGCCACGAGGGCGGTTGGCCGAGCCGCAGCGCTTCATGGCTGATCCTCGAACAGCGGATGTGAAGTGATGAGAATACTTGTTCTGGGTGCGTCGGGAATGTTGGGCAATGCGGTTATGCGCATATTTGTGCAAGACCCCGGCACCTGTGTTTTTGGCACAGTGCGGAGCGCATCGTCAGCAAAGTTTTTTGATGCTGATCTTGCTCCGCAGTTCATACCTCACATTGACGTGGAGAGGTTTGAGGATCTGATCGCGGCGATGAATATTGCGCGCCCGGATGTGATCATCAACTGCATCGGAGTGGTCAAGCAATTGTCTGACGCCAATGATCCGTTGGTGGCATTGCCGATAAATTCTCTTTTGCCCCACCGTCTGGCTCGGCTGGCCGCTGTGGGCGGTGCGCGCTTGATCCATATGAGCACAGACTGCGTGTTTTCTGGTAACAAGGGGCTTTATACCGAAGACGATGCTCCGGATGCGTATGATTTATATGGCCGCAGCAAATTGCTCGGTGAAGTTGATTATCCAAACGCGATTACGCTGCGCACTTCGATTATCGGGCATGAGCTGGCTGGTTCGCGCAGCTTGCTGAACTGGTTTCTGGCGCAGGAAGGTGAAGTAAAAGGCTTTGGCAAAGCAATTTTCTCTGGTCTGCCTACGGTGGAAATGGCGCGTATAATTCGCGATTACGTCATTCCAAATGCAGGCTTGTCTGGTGTGTATCATGTCTCAGCGGCACCCATCGACAAACTCGCCCTGCTTCAACTCATCGCCCAGACTTACAACAAGACGATCACAATCATCCCGAGTGATGATCTGGTCATCGATCGTTCGCTGGATTCGTCCCGGTTTCATGCAGCAACCGGATACTCTCCCCTTCCATGGCCTGCGCTTGTCGCGGAGATGGAATCATTTCGTTAAAGAAAACATATGTTTGAAAACAAGACATTGCTCATCACTGGCGGCACCGGGTCGTTTGGTAACGCCGTCCTCAACCGATTGGTCGATGCGAATTTCGGGGAAATCCGCGTCTTCAGCAGGGACGAAAAGAAGCAGGAGGACATGCGGATCGGCCTGCAGAACGAAAAGGTGAAATTCTATATCGGCGATGTGCGGAATGCGGACAGCGTGACAGATGCGATGCACGGTGTGGACTACGTATTCCATGCCGCTGCGCTGAAGCAGGTTCCGTCCTGTGAATTTTATCCGATGGAAGCAGTGCGCACCAACATTCTCGGCGCGGAAAATGTCATGCGGGCGGCCATTGCTGCAGGGGTGGACCGATGCGTGGTGTTGAGCACTGACAAGGCTGTTTATCCCATCAATGCGATGGGCATGTCCAAGGCCATGATGGAAAAGGTGATGGTTTCCAGCTCCCGGATATGCGGGATCAAGGACTCGGTTTTATGCGCCACCCGTTATGGCAATGTCATGGCTTCACGGGGGTCGGTAATTCCCCTGTTTATCTCGCAACTTCTGGCGGGCAAGGAACTGACCATAACCGACCCCAACATGACGCGGTTCCTGATGTCGCTGGAAGATTCGGTTGATTTGGTGCTTTACGCTTTTGAAAATGCCCGCCCTGGCGATATCTTCGTGCAGAAGGCTCCGGCGTCTACTGTTGCAGACCTCGCGCAAGCTCTCAAAGAGCTTTTAAACCGCGATAACCCGATCCGTGTCATTGGCACCCGCCATGGTGAAAAACTATATGAATCGCTTGTCTCCCGCGAAGAAATGGCCAGGGCGGAAGATTGCGGTGAATATTATCGTATCCCGGCCGACAGCCGCGACCTGAATTATTCGCGCTACTTTGTCGAAGGTGAGATCGAAATTTCTGAGATCGAAGACTATACATCGCATAATACCGACCGTCTCGATGTCGAAGGTGTCAAACAGGTCCTGATGAAATTGCCCGAGATAAGGGGTCTGGTTGGTGCGTAAACTGAAAGTCATGACGGTCGTAGGGACGCGGCCGGAAATTATCAGATTGTCGCGAACAATCGAATGTCTTGATCGCTATTGCGACCATATTCTGGTGCATACTGGTCAGAATTACGATTACGAACTCAACCAGATTTTCTTCGACGATCTCGGAGTTCGCAAACCTGATCATTTTCTTGACGCCGCTGGTCAGTCAGGTGCTGAAACCATCGGTAATGTCATAATTGCTCTCGACAAGGTTTTGGCAGAGCAATTGCCCGAAGCATTACTGATACTTGGCGACACCAACAGCTGTCTTGGAGTGATACCCGCCAAACGCCGCAAAATACCAACTTTCCACATGGAAGCGGGCAACCGTTGCTTCGATCAGCGTGTGCCAGAGGAAATCAATCGGCGGATCATTGATCACACTGCCGATATCAATCTGACATACAGTGACATTGCGCGCGAGTATTTGCTCCGCGAAGGCCTGCCGCCCGATCTGGTCATAAAGACGGGCAGCCCGATGTACGAAGTGCTGCATCATTATCTTCCGGAAATAGAATCTTCAGATGTGCTGGACCGGTTGGAATTGACGCACGGGAAATATTTCGTTGTCAGCGCCCATCGCGAAGAGAATGTCGATCCGGAACCAAGCCTTCGCCGGCTGGCTGCGACCCTTAATGAAATCGGCGCTAAATTCGAATTGCCGATCATCGTTTCTACCCATCCGCGGACGAAGAAGCGCATCGATGCGCTGGGGTTGGAGTTTTGCCCGCAAGTGCGTCTGTTGAAGCCTCTTGGCTTCATTGATTACAACAAATTGCAGATCAGCGCTAAGGCTGTGCTGTCCGATAGCGGCACTATCAGTGAAGAGGCCGCAATCCTGAATTTCCCCGCGTTGAACCTGCGGGAAACGCACGAGCGACCTGAAGGCATGGAAGAGACTTCGGCAATGATGGTCGGTCTGGATGCAGATCGCATTATGCAAGGTCTGGCCATTCTGGAAAACCAGCCGCGCGGGGACGAAAGGCTGCTTCGCCTGCCTGCAGATTACAGCATGCCTAATGTCTCGGAAAAGGTCTTGCGCATCATCCATAGCTACACAGATTACGTGAACAGGACCGTCTGGAAGCGATACTGAGTTCGTTATGAGAATTGCGCTTATTGTCGAACATTTTCCTCCGATGCGGACGTCTTGCGCTGTGCAAATGCGCGACCTTGCTCGCGAATTTTACTCACGAGGGGTCGATGTTACAGTTCTGGTTCCCTCTTCCGGTCAGGAAGAAGCCTGGGTGATCGATGATTTCGAGGGCATCGAAGTCATCCGTCTCAAAGCCCCTTACACCAGAGATAGGGGCAATCTGGTTCGGGCTCTCGGCGAATTCGCGATGCCCTTTGCGATGCTTAGGAGTCTGCGTGCCTCACCGGCAAATGTGCGGCGCTACGACGGCGTAGCATGGTATTCACCTACCATCTTTCTAGGTCCACTGGTGCTCGCGCTGAAGCGGCAGAGTGATTGTTCTGCTTATCTCATCTTGCGCGATATTTTCCCGCAATGGGCGGCCGATCTGGGCATTATGAAACGCGGTCCTGCGTTCCACCTCCTGAACCAGGTTGCAAAGTTCCAATACCGCGTTGCTGATACTATCGGCGTGCAGGCAAAGGGGAACCTGACATTCTTTGCTGATGAAAACGAATATGGCAGCAAGTCAGTAGAAGTTCTGCAAAACTGGATGCAGGTGCCGCAACATGCACATTGCTCCATAAATATCTCTCAGACCCGCATCGCAGGCAGGCAGGTGTTTGTCTATGCAGGCAACATGGGGGTGGCGCAGGGAATGGACAGACTGCTCGACCTCGCAACCCGAATGCAGAGCGATCCCAGAGCGGGCTTTGTATTTGTAGGGCGCGGTGATGCGGTGGATAAATTGAAAGCGAAAGCAGACGAACGTCAACTAACGAACATCTTGTTTTTTGACGAGATCCATCCTGACGAAATCCCGGGCCTGTATGCGCAGTGCCATGTGGGGATGGTCGCGTTAGATCCGCGCCACACATCGCACAATATTCCAGGCAAGTTCATCTCGTACATGCACGCCAGCTTGCCGGTGCTGGCCATCGTAAATCCGAATAATGATCTGGTCGACATCATTAATGACGAGGGCGTTGGCTTCGCTTCCATCAACGGTGACGGCGCGGATCTTCAGCAGATGGCCCAACGCATGCTCGATCTGGGCGCCGAATTGCAGGCCATGCGGGACAATGCGGCAAGATTGGCCAACGCCCGCTTTTCAGCATCCCAGGCAGCCCGGCAGATAGCATCCGCGCTTGGTATGTCGAATAACTCTGACGGGCCCCGAAACATTGAAAAAGGCTCCGACTGAAATGAGACTGGCCGTCGTAATGCTGACGAATGGATCGCTTAGCGGAGGTGCCGCGAAGCATCTGCGTATTGTGATGCCAATGCTGGCACTAGACCCGCGTATCGAACGCATACGAGTGTTCGTGCCCGAAGGATCAGCGCACATCCTGCCCCATAACATCGATGTGTACGAATTTCCCGTTAGCGGCCCAGGCTCGGGTTTCAGAAAATTGAAAACGGCACTAGCCCAATACGGACCGCAGGTACTGTTCATTCCGTCCGCTCGCTATCTCGCTACTCCCGGTGCCAGAACCGTGACGATGGTTCGAAACATGGAACCGCTGGAAACACCGTTTGGCGGCAACACGATGATCGACAGGATGAAAAACCTCGGCCGGCGTTATGCCGCCTGGAGTTCCTGCAGGAAAGCCGATCGCATCATTGCGGTGTCCGACCATGTCGCAAATTATCTGATCGGCCGCTGGTCTGTGCCGCCAGCCAAGGTCGCAACCGTCTACCATGGGGTTGAAACTCCACCAGAACCAGTTCGGCCGGAGACGTTACAGTCACTGGGCAACCGGCCTTTTGTTTTTTCTGCAGGTTCCATTCGCCCGGCGCGCGGCCTGCACGATCTTGTCGAGGCGATGGCGCAGCCCTCGGTGCCATCTGACCTGCAACTGGTTTTTGCAGGCCAAGTTGACGCTGGTGCGGAGGCTTATGAAACTTCGCTGCATGACATCGCAGAACGCCATGGTATCTCGGATCGTATTCATTGGGCAGGCAGGCTCGGCCATGCAGAAATGTCCTGGTGCTTCAAGAATTCAGATCTGTTCGTAATGACCTCACGCGCGGAAGCCTGCCCCAATACCGTTCTGGAAGCACTTAGCCATGGCTGCCTTTCAGTGAGTGGCGCAAATCAGCCTATGCCGGAATTTTTCGAAGATACTGCGGTCTATTATGATAGCGGGGATCCTGCTTCGCTGGCGGTAAAGATGGTTGAAGCACTGAACGCATCAGCCAGCCAGCGCGAGGAAATGCGGGCCGCCGCCGCCCTGCGTTCACTGGATTTTACATGGGAAACCTGTGCCAAGCGTACCGCAGAGGAACTGGAGCACTCTCTAGCTTGAAGATCGCGGGCGATGCCCGTTAGCGCGTCTTTGATCAGGCCAGAAATCCGCTCAGGCCAACAGTAATTGCCTGGCCTTCTGAAAGCCGGTTCAGATCATATTCCGATCCACTTGCGGCGTCGAAAAACTGGATAGTCAGGGTCTGGGATCGACTGTTTTTCTCGCCTCTCGATGTAAAACCTGCCCGCGCAGTCAGTACCGTTCCGGTAGAGCTGCGGTGAACGGCGCATTGAATTGCCTGATCTTCCGGAGCCGTCTTACCCTTGGTATCCAGCATTATTTTACTCGGTGAATCGGCAGCAATGCGCGCGCCGGTGGCAAAAACATCGCCAAGTTCCAGTGCCATGGGGGTTTTGCCGAACCAATGGCGCGCGGCGCCAATTCCCGACACATGATGCGACGGTAATTCTGGGTTGCCAATCGATCCTATGCGATGTTGCAGGACGCCCTGCAGGCGCGTCAGTTCAATTGAAAACGCGTGCCATGCCTGGTTGCCCAAAGAAAATGCACCGGAATGAACGTCAATACGGGCAAAAACATTGGCTCCGGTAAATCGCCGCGGATCGGTCCCGCCCCTGAACTCGCCACCGATTTTCATCATGCCATTTGAAATTACGTAATCCTGGCCAAGCAAATGAACGCCGGTGAGAGCCCATTCATCGTAATTAAGATTATCTACTTCGAAAAAATGACTGAAACTGGTCGCCTTGGCTGTCGATACGAATACGTCATGCACATGGCAATCTCCCGTTATGCGGAGGGGAACGCCATTACTGCTAGTCGCTTCCAGATGGAGTCCGCGTATAAATGTCCCGGCCAGATCCGCGCCAGTATCGCGCGATTCCATACAAATTATATTTTCAACCTGATTGCCATTGCCGTTGATTTTGATGCCAGTAGCACATCTGAGCAGAGTGATGTCCCTGATTATCCCGACATTGCCATCCACTTTCAAGCCCACCCCATTGGGCGCTTCTCGCATCCATAATCCTGTCAGGACACCTTCCGTCCCAAACTGGATGCCTTCTGAACCGAATTCACAAATGTGTGTGAGGCGCGGTTGGTTACGGCCGTAAAAGGCGAGGCCGGATAACATAAGTTTTTGTGCGCCATTGCCCCGGTCACTCCACCATTTTCCTGATGTCCCGTCAGCGCACCAGAAATTGGAACTTTGGCGGCCTGTGCCGATAATGGTCGTGTAAGGATAAACGGTAACATTGCCGCAAAGGTAATTCCCGGCTGAGACCATCAGCGCACGGGGCGGACCGCGGCCTTCAGAATAGGCCCAGTCGATAGCCGCCTGAATTGCAACGGTGTTGTCTGTTCCTGCACTCTTTTGCGGATCAAAATCGGCGATTGCGCCAAATTCTTCGAGAAATTTGAAATCGCTAACGCCGGCAGCCTTCGCGGCATCAGCGGGACTGGTCGTACTTATTTGCGTTGCAGCAATCAACGCAGGCGCACTCTGGGAAAGCAAATTGCGTCTGGTCAAATCCATTCAACGGTACCTTATGTTCAATCTGGGCGCGGCGAAGAAGAGCTCTTTTCGGCCCTTCCGGCCCTTAGTGCAAATGCAGAAGCAAATAGTGGCACGTAGGCGGCCGCCAATGCCAGCAAGGGTTGTAAAAGTCCCGCAGCAGCAATGCAGGCGAGGGGAAACAGGAACAGCCAATTGACCGCGATAACACCAATTGTGACCGGACGATGCCGACCAAGCCTTATAGCAAGGTGCTGATAGGCATGGGTTCGATGGGCTTCGTGCAGCCTCTGGCGCTGCACTATCCGCACAATCAAGGTAGCCGTGGCATCCGCTACGAAAACACCGGGTAAGATAGCCACGGCGCTACCCAGCGACGGCCCATACTGCCAGGCGGCCAGTATAAGGCCGCCCACCATCAGGCCAAGAAACCCACTGGCGGCATCTCCCATGAAAATGCGCGCTGGTGGCCAGTTCCAGCGGAGGAAACCGACAGTGGCGGCAGCCATGAGAATGAAAGGCAAGGCGATAGTCATCCCGCCTGTCGCACCGGCCAGCAATAGCGCGCCGCCGAATGTCACACTGATAGTTTCAGAGGCCGCAAGGCCGTCAATCCCGTCCATGAAATTGAACAGGTTGACGAGCCAGCCAATAGCCAGAACCCCGCCGATCCAGCCAATGATTGGCGCCAATACGCCAGTAATTCCCAGCCACGTAAGCTCTGGCGGACCAATCCAGAACAGAACCCATGCAGCAGAAGATATGTGCGCCAAGAACCGGATGCTGGCAGAAACATGGCCATGGTCGTCGATCCACCCGACCGCCGCCACAAGAATGCCAGCGCCGCCAAACCCGACAGCCCAGTGAAGCGGGAAATTGAAGAAAAGCATGGAAACAAGGATTGCCAGCAACGACAGGACGACAATGGAAATTCCGCCACCGCGCGGGGTTGGTTCCGTGTGCGAACTGCGGGCGTTTACCTGATCGACCATCCGACGCGACATGGCGTACTGGCGCATTCTGCCGGTGAGCAAGCTTGCCGCCATAAAAGTCAGCCCTGACATTATTGCTATCAGGAAAGGCGTCGGGACGTATGTGTCGAAATAGGCCGTCATCGTGAGCTTGCGCTTTCCAACTTGTAGGCTTCGGCAGTCAACGCCAGACCTTCGGCAACGGAAAACGGCGGCTGCCAATCCAGCAGCGCGCGCGTTTCTTTGCTATCCACAACTAGCGAACCGAACAGCCGAACAGCCATAGAGCTTTTACCAAGCAATTTTGCCCCAAACTCCATCACTGGCTGCGGGATTGTGAAAAGGCGCGGTCCCAGCCCCATGGCATGGGCAAGTTTCTTAATGAGTTCCGCGGTCGAAAGGTCTTCCCCATCACTGGCCAGAAAGCATTTTCCCGCCGCCGCGGGGTGGTTGATAGCCTGGCAAGTGAGGTCAGCAAGATTACCCAGAAATATCATAGAGCGACGATTGTCGATGGATTTGAAGGGTAGGGGGATCCCGCGGTTAACCAGCTTCATGATCGCCTGAAAATTTGCTTGAACTCCTGGCCCATAGACCAGGACAGGGCGAATAACGGCTATTTCCATAGCGGTATTTTCAGCAAGCTCGAAAAGTCCGTTTTCGGCTTCCAGCTTTGAAACGCCATAAGGATCGACTGGTTTGGGCTTGCTGTGCCGCGTGAAAGGCGCGCCCGGTAGCGCCTGCTCGCCGTTCACCTTGATCGAACTCATGAATATAAAGCGCTTAACTCCAGCTTTGACCGCTGCTTGTGCCAGAGCCAAGGTGCCATCTCGATTTACTTTTCGATATTCCTCCAAGGGATCAGATGCATCGTCTTGCATGACGTGAACGCGAGCAGCGCAATGGACAATCGCGTCAACGCCATCCAGAATTGTGGCCCATTCGCCAGGCTTTCCCGAAATTTCTTTGCCATCAATTATGGCCAGGTCCGGCGCTTGCGCAAAAGTCACGCCTGGCGGCAGTGAACCAATCTCGTTTCTGGCTGCTGCCCTTACCTGTACCCCATCTTCAGCCAACCGGTTGACGATTGCTCGTCCTACAAATCCGTTCGCACCAGTTACCAGAACGATCATACTCAAATTGGCTTTCTACTGTAAAATGGGGAAATTTGCGTTGCGCTTGGCGGCATGGTCTACAGGTGGCGACGCACGGTAAATCTACTTTGGTAGCCGGATCTTCTGCCAGCGAGGAGAATTTGCAGGAGCATGCTTCGCGCCTGCGCATTACTGTCTCTACTAGGGTTGGCCCTCCATGCGGGTGTATTCAGGAACTAGGCTTTGCAGCAGTTCCAGCGCAGCTCCGGTATCGCCAGCGGAGAGCGCCCTCTGTAAACTCTCGATTTGCGGGTCGAGTTCGGCTGAAGGAAGGTGATATTCCCGTGCGCGCAGGATCCGAACGTGATCTGTCGCCTCACTGCAATCATCAATCAACAATTCTTCGTATAACTTTTCGCCCGGCCGCAGCCCGATTTCAACAATTTCAATATCTCCGTCAGGTCTTTCAGGCGTCTTGAGCGAATGACCGCTTAATTCAACCATTGTCGATGCCAGATCGTAAATTTTCACCGGCTTGCCCATATCGAGCAGGAATAGATCGCCGCCCTGCGCCATGGCCCCGGCCTGGATAACCAGTTCCGCTGCCTCGGGGATGGTCATGAAAAACCGCGTGATATTGCGATGGGTCAAAGTAACCGGGCCGCCTGCGGCAATCTGCCGCTCGAATTGTGGTACGACTGATCCGCTGGAACCCAGAACATTGCCAAACCGGACAATGGCAAACCTAGTGGCGGAACCAGCGTTGTCTTCAGCTTGCAAAATCAATTCGCAGACGCGTTTGGAAGCCCCCATGACATTTGTGGGGCGCACTGCCTTGTCTGTGCTGACGAGGATGAAATTTTTGCAGCCCGCACGGTTGGCCGCCTTGGCCGTGTTGCGTGTACCAATAATATTGTTACGCAGGCCCGAAATGGCATTCGCTTCCACCAGCGGAACATGCTTGTAGGCGGCTGCATGGAAGACGGTATCCGGGCAAAAGCGATCAAACAATCGCTCAACCCCTGCTGTATCGGTGACATTGAGCAATTGTGCGTCTATTTCGAACCCGAGACCGCTCGCCTGCCGGAGCAGGCGCAGTTCGCGCTCGACCTGATAAAGCGCAGGCTCGGACATTTCTACCAGAACCAGTAACTTAGGTCGCAATCGCGCGATCTGGCGGCACAATTCGCTGCCGATGGAACCACCAGCCCCGGTGACGAGCACTATCTTTCCCGCAATGGTGCGGTCGAGCAGTGACTGATTGGGCGCCACCGCATCGCGGCCGAGAAGGTCCTCGGCCTTGATTGGCCGCATAATGCTGATCGAGGCTTCGCCATCAACCAGTTCCTGCATGCTTGGCAAAGTCTGCACCTTGACGCGCAGCGGCATGAGCCGGTCAACGATCTGTTTGCGCTGCGTTCGCGATATTGACGGAAGCGCCAGAAAAATGGTGTCGACGGATGCCTTCTTGACCAATTTGCTCAATTGCGATGTATGGGTAACCGAGACCCCGTCAAGGTGTTGGTTTTCCAACCTTCGGTTGTCATCGACAAACCCTACCAGAACAAAATTTCTATCGTGCCGCAGGGAAACCGCCAGTTGCTGGCCGGCGACGCCCGCACCATAAATTATGGTGCGCTTAATATCGCCGCTGAAACCTTGATCACGCAGGATTTCGACAAAGAAATAACGACCGCATATTCTGCTCATCGCGAGCAGAAAGAAAAACAGCAATGGCAGCAGCACGCCGATTGTTCGCGGCACGCCAGATACGCCGGCGAAGGTGAAAATGGAAATTAGCGGCAAAGACAGGATAAGGACTGACGCGCCCAATTGCAGGATCGTGCGTGACCCAGCAAACCGGACGATCGACCGATACGTGCCTGTAAATAGAAAAAGCGGAGGAAAGATCAGCAGTGTGACTGCCATTACTTTCAGGACGGGAGGGGTGAAAAACTCCCACACTCCCAAGCGCAGGGAAAATGCCAGCCAGACCGAGGCCACACACAGCAGGGCGTCAATTGCGAGAACAATATATCGCTTGATTGATCGATCGAGCCCGAGTGCCCATTTCAGAACTTTTGCGAATATCCTGAAGATATTTCCGTTACGGAAATCGCGGCTAGTCATGCCATGCACCTTCTTAGATTTGCCCGTTGCGCTCGCACAGAACCCGCCCATCCCCTAGAGAGAGGCAGTCATACCGGCTTAAATTGTGAGTGCCACAGGAAACCTGATTTGCTTCAAAAGACCCGTTTTCATCTAGTGGTTCTGTTTGGCGACATCAACATGAACCGACAATGGATCAATCCAGCGCAATATCCGGTGCATCTTCCTGTTTCATTCCAACGACATGGTAGCCGGCATCGACATGGTGGGTTTCACCTGTGACGCCTGATGAAAGGTCGGACAGGAAATAGACGCCTGATCCGCCGACATCGTCGATCGTGACATTGCGGCGCAGCGGGGCGTTCAGTTCGTTCCACTTCAGGATGTAGCGGAAATCGCCGATGCCGCTGGCGGCCAGCGTCTTGATCGGGCCGGCCGAGATGGCATTTACGCGAATGTTCTGCGGGCCAAGATCATTGGCGAGATATTTCACGCTGGCTTCCAGTGCGGCCTTGGCCACGCCCATCACGTTGTAATGCGGGATGACTTTTTCCGCGCCATAATAGGTCAGCGTCAGGATGGAGCCACCATTGGGCATCATCTGCGCTGCGCGCTGTGTCACAGCCACCAGGCTGTAGGCGGAAATGTTCATCGTCATCAGGAAATTGTCGAGGCTGGTGTCGACATATTTGCCGCGCAATTCCGCCTTGTCGGAAAAGCCGATAGCATGGACCACGAAATCAATGGTGTCCCAGCGGCTTTTCAGCGTTTCGAATGCCTTATCAAGCGCCGACATTTCCGAAACGTCACATTCAAAAGTGAAGTCTGATCCCAGTTGCTCCGCCAAAGGTTTGACACGCTTGGCCAGCGCGTCACCCTGATACGTGAACGCCAGTTCGGCACCCTGTTCGCGCAATTGTCTGGCAATGCCCCATGCCAGGGATTTGTCATTGGCGAGGCCCATGATCAGCCCCCGCTTGCCTGCCATCAGACCATTCATACCCTGTATTCCTTCATTTTCCTGGCAGGCACGGCTTGCGTATCTGATGTTTCACCAGTTTCTTCCGGTGTTTCCACCAGCGCGGCATTCAGTTCTGCGCCCACCACCATCCCTAGGCCCACCAGGTAGAAAAAGAAAAGGGCGATCATCATGCCTGCCAGGCTGCCATAGGTCAGATCGTAGGAAAAGAAACTGCGCAGCACTGGCGGCAATGCAATCGTGACGCCAACCCACCACACCGTAACCAGCAGGCTGCCCGGCCATTTGGGGAAGCGGTGGTGACGGTAGTGATGCGGCGTCAGCGTATAAAACAGCAGGTAAATCGACACGTATAGCCCAAGGGCCGGCACAATGCGCGAGAGTGACAATTGCCCCAGCGCATCACTGAGCCACGGGAAATATGCAGCAATAACCTGCTGCGCTGCGCCGATCATCACCTGTGCAATCAGCGACACCATCAACAGCGTTACGGCGGCCATGATGATGCCGAACGACAGGATGCGGTAACGCCAGAACGCCAGTGTCGCCTCTGTCCCGTAGGCGCGGCGCAAGATGTCGCGAATGGTTTCCACCAGGCTGGACACTGTCCACAAGCCGACCAGCCCGCCCGCCCACAACAGCCAGCCGCTGCGTGCTTCGATCACGTCGCGCGCCACCGGTTCTATCACGTTGCCCACCACAGGCGGCAGGGCGAATAATATGGCGTTGATGGTCGCTGCGCGGTCGCCTTCTTCGCCTAATGCGGAAAATATCGCCGCGCCAAGGATGAAGAACGGGAAAATTGCCAGCATCGCCATATAGGCAAGGTTGCCTGCGTGGATGAAACCATCGTTCCAGGCGCCCGATGCGGTGCGTTTCAGGACTGCGAAAAAGCGGGTTCCGGGGCCAACCTTGCGGCCCACGCTGCGCCGCATTTTGGCCGCGGCATGGCGGCGCGCTTCGGGCGACAATGATCGCGCCCGTCGCAGGTGCGGATCAAGGTTGTCGGGGGCAGGCCCTTGAGAATTCAGCAAAAGGTTACATCCCGAGTTTGCTGCGCGGCGCGCTTCCGTCTTTCCAGCCTTCCAGCCGCTTGGCAAGCTCGGTCATGGGTTCGCTTCCCGCTGCCGGCAGGTCGATTTCCAGTGTGACAAGCTGATCGCCGCGCTGGCCGTTCTTTTTCGAAAAACCCTTGCCCTTGAGGCGCAGCACCTTGCCAGATGCGCTGCCGGGGCTGACCGTCAGCATGACTGCGCCGTCCACTGTTGGCACTTTAACTTTCGCGCCGTTCACGGCTTCATCCAGCGTAATGGGCAAATCCAGCCGGACATCATCGCCCTCGCGCCGGAAAAACGGATGGCTGTCGATAGAAATGAGCACCCGACCATCGCCCGCACCGCCCGGACCCTGCTGGCCTTTGCCCTTCAGCCGCATCTGGGTGCCTTCCTCGACCCCGGCAGGCAATTTCAGGTCAATGGTCTTGCCATCGGACAGGGTGATGCGCTGGTCAGCACGCGACGCGGCATCGGTGAAGGGAATCTTCAGCCGATATTGAATATCTGCGCCTTTGCGGGGCGGGGGCGGTCGGCGACCTCCCATTCCGGCCCCCATCCCAGCGCCCATTCCGGCACCGGAACGTGCGCGGGCACCGCCGCCGAACAATCCTTCGAAAATATCGCCAAGGTCCATGCCTTCCTGGCTGAAACCCTGCATGTCTTCGGGCCTGAAACCGCCCTGTTGACCCGGCCTTGCGCCATATCCGCCGCCCATGCCCCCACCCATTCCGGCAAACGGGTTGGTGGGATTGCCATCCGCATCAATTTCGCCGCGATCGAATTTGGCGCGCTTGTCCTTGTCGGACAGCAGATCATAGGCCTGCGTCGCCTTGCTGAAGCGTTCCGTCGCATTGGGGTTATCGGTATTGCGGTCAGGGTGCAATTCCTTGGCCAGCTTGCGATAGGCGCTTTTGATGTCCTTTTCCGTAGCGGAGCGGGAGATGCCAAGGGTTGCATAAGGGTCAGACATACCGTGTTAGCTAGGTGGACCAGTGCGCCTGTGCAAGCAGTGATGCTTTACCAATGCTGCAATCGCACGTTAGGGCAGGTAAATGACGAGCGAAATGACCAGCCACACCGCCAGTGAGATTCCTCGCGCCGACCCATTCGCCTTGTTTGACGAATGGTTTGCGCTGGCCCGAGAGAATGAGCCGAATGATGCCAATGCGATGGCATTGGCCACTGCCACCCCGACGGGCGCGCCATCTGTGCGCATGGTGCTGCTGAAGGGGCATGGGGCCGATGTCGCTGAAGGCGGCGGTTTTACGTTTTACACCAACGCGCAAAGCCGCAAGGGCGAGGAAATCCGCACCAATATGCAGGCCGCCTTGCTGTTCCACTGGAAAAGCCTGCGCCGCCAGATTCGTATCGAAGGGCCGCTGCACCAAGTCAGCGATGCCGTGGCCGATGCCTATTTTCATAGCCGCAGCCGCGATTCCCAATTGGGCGCCGTCGCGTCTGACCAGTCACGGCCCATGGCGGACCGCAGCGTTTTTGTGCAGCGATTCGCAGCGGCAGAAGCGCGGTTTGCCGGCGGCGAGGTAGAACGGCCCCGCCACTGGACAGGGTTTTGCCTGACCCCTGCAGCGTTCGAATTCTGGCTGGACCGGCCCAACCGTCTGCATGATCGCCGCCGGTTTGAACGCCGCACTGGCGCCGATGCGGCCAGCTGGGCCGACACGTTGCTCTACCCATGAATGTCGCGCATGATCACCGGGCCGCGTTGACGCGCAGCGCCGCCATGGCATCCATCACCATGGCGCTGTTCCTGATGGTGCTGAAAGTATGGGCTACATGGCGCACTGGCTCCACCGCCATGCTGGGCTCGCTGGCGGATACATCGCTCGATTTTATCGCCAGCATCGCTACTTTCATCGGCGTATATATTGCCGCGCAGCCCGCCGATTCTGACCACCGGTTCGGCCATGGCAAGGCTGAATCGCTGGCCGCCATGTTCCAGGTGATGCTGATTGCCCTGTCAGCGGCGGCCATTGGCTTCCGCGCCATTTTGCGCCTGGTCGAAGGGGGCCGCACTGCTGCGGCGGCTGACGGGATTGCGGTCTCTGTCATTGCCATCATCGCCACTGTCGGTCTGCTGGCGTGGCAGCGCCATGTCATCAGGCGCACAGGGTCTGTCGCCATTTCGGCAGATCATGTTCATTACCAGTCGGACCTGCTCCTCAATGTGGCGGTGATCGCCGCGTTGGCGCTGGATCAATATGCCGGCTTTGGCCTGGCAGATCCGCTGTTTGGCCTGGGAATTGCGGGTTGGCTGCTGTGGGGCGCATGGCGCGCGGCCAGCGAGGCAATAGACCATTTGATGGACCGTGAATGGCCAGATGACAAACGCCAGCGGTTTGTCGAACTGGCGGCCAAACATCCTGAGTTGAGCAATCTGCATGATTTGCGGACGCGCACCAGCGGCCATCATGATTTTGTGCAATTCCACGTTGATATGCCAGGCGACATGACGGTGGACGAAGCGCATGTCATTATCGAACGGGTGGAAGCAGACCTGTGCCGCCATTTTCCCGGTATGGACCTCCTCATCCATATCGACCCCGAAGGCCATGTCGACGAACCCGATAATCCGCTGGTGGAAGATGATGAATTCGCCAAGCTGGAAAAAGGCAAAGCCCCATGAAACTGCCCT
Organism: Allopontixanthobacter confluentis; assembly: GCF_009827615.1. Taxonomy (GTDB): domain Bacteria; phylum Pseudomonadota; class Alphaproteobacteria; order Sphingomonadales; family Sphingomonadaceae; genus Allopontixanthobacter; species Allopontixanthobacter confluentis. Next base: position 406,188 of record NZ_WTYU01000002.1, on the reverse strand, counting down.
ATTATCACGTCGATGCATTTGCCAACCAGCCATTCAGCGGCAATCAGGCAGCAGTCATGCCGTTGGATGCGTGGCTGCCGGATGATGTGCTGCAGGCGATTGGTGAAGAGAATAATTTTGCCGAAACGGCCTTTGTCGTGGCCGATGCAACGGGCGAGGCGGACTGGGAATTGCGCTGGTTCACCCCCACCAGCGAAGTGGCGATGTGCGGCCATGCCACGCTTGCAGCAGGCCATGTGCTGCTGTCGCGTGATGATGCGGGCAGGGTTACTTTTCGCACAAAGGCAGCAGGCATTCTGGAAGTGCGAACATCAGGCGCAGCCTATGAATTGTCGCTGCCGCTGACACTGGTGGAACCGCGCGAGCATGCCGAATTGCTGGATGCGCTGGGCGTGACCGGCGAAGTGTTCGAATCCGTGTCAGGTGCGGAAGCCACCGCCATCGTGCTGCTGGACGATGAAGCCGCCGTGCGCGCGATAAACCCGGATATCCGCAAGCTGACAGACATTGACCTGATGGCGATCTGCACTGCGCGGGGGGACAATAGCGATATCGTCAGCCGGGTTTTCGTGCCCGCATGGGGCGTGGATGAAGACAGCGTGACAGGGTCTGCCCATGCCGCGCTGGCCCCATTCTGGGTGCCGCGCCTGGGCAAGGACGAATTCACCGCGCATCAGGCATCGAAACGCGGCGGCGATCTGACGTGTCGGCTGGAAAACGGCCAGTTGTCAAATGGCGGGCCTTCAAATGGACGGGCATGGCTGGGCGGCGAATGCGTGACCGTGGTGGAAGGCGTGTTCTACCTTGCGGGGTAGAGTTCCACGATATCGGATAATTCGGGGATGAGGGCGCTGCGCTGGCCTGCGTCCGAATGGCCCAGCCGCACAATAGTCAGTTTCTGGGCGGGCGATACCAGCACATATTGGCCCATATGGCCAACCGCTGCGAACATGGATTTCGGCCCGCGATCCGGCACCGCTTCGTCCCGGTCAATGCCGGAATCGCGGTTGAGCCAGGTCTGCGCCCCGTAAAAACCGCTGCGCGGGCTGGGCGTGTTCATGAAATCGATCCATTTGCGCGGGATCAGCTGCGCACCCCGCACAGAGCCGCCATTGCGCAGGAATTCACCGAATTTCGCCCAGTCCCGCGCCGTGCCATGCATCAGGCTGCCGCCGATCAGCGTGCCGCTGGCGTCATATTCCGGCACCATGGAAGCCATGCCCACGGGCCCGAACAGCCGGGTCTTGAGATAATTGTCGACCGCTTCGCGGCGGCTGTCAGCATCGGTCGCCGAGGTCAGCACACGCGCTGCAATATCCGCCAGAATGACAGTGGTGTTGGAAGAATATTCAAACGTCCGGCCCGGTTCGTCTTCCAGCGGCTGGGCGGTGGCCCAATCCGCCATATCATCCCGCCCGTCCAGAAACAGCATCCGCACTTCGGACGATTCGTAAGGCGGGTTGCCCGCTTCTGTATGGCGCAAGCCCGACCGCATCTGGAGCAATTGCCGCAGGGTAATTTCGCCGCGCGGATCCCCCGGCCGCTGCCAGCGAGGGATTGGCGGGGATTCGTCCAGCCGCAACTGGCCATCTGCCACCAGCATGCCGATCATCACGGCAGTCACCGTTTTGGCCATCGACCAGCTGATGAAGCGGGTGTCGGCATCATACCCTGCCGCATAGCGTTCGGCGGCAATTTCGCTGCCATGCATCACCACCAATGCGCGGGTTTCGCCCAGACTGTCCTTGGTGAACACATCATCCACCTGCCGCGCCAGCTGTTTGGTTGGCGCGCCGGGGTTTGACGAAACTGCGGCAATGGCTTCCCTGGTTAGGGGCGGAAGCGTTTCTGCAGAACCGCTGCACCCCACAAGGGTTGGCAGAGCCACAAGGCTGGCGATAAGGGAGGCTGTAATTCGAGTCATCTCCCCATCACTCGCGCAAGGATTCCCGCTTGGCAACGCCTAAACCCACTTCGCAAAAACCTTCTGCAACTGCGCGCACGCAAACACGCGCCGCAGCGGCCGGATCGCGCCGCAAAGACAAGCGGCGCTGGCCCATGGTGCTGGTGCTGATCGGTCTGGCAGTGGCGGTAGCCGGGTGGTTCTACCGCGAACCGATCCTGGGTTATACCAGCGCGGGCGCTGCCTATAGCGCCCATGTCGGCTGTTCCTGCGTCTATCTGGGTGGGCGCAGTCTGAACAGCTGCAAGACAGACCGCATCGCCGGTATGGAAATGGTTTCGATGAGCCAGGACGAGGATGCGCGCAGCGTGACCGCACGCTTCCCGCTGCTGCCTTCGCAAACTGCCACCTATCGCGAAGGTTTTGGCTGCGTGCTGGAAAAGTGGGAAGACTGAAGCTGGCCTTTTCAGGCTGGTGAAAATTTAAAGCTGCGAATCAGATCGAATCGGTGGAATCAATCCACCCGCCGCCCATCACCCGGTCGCCTGCATAAATTACCGCTGCCTGCCCTGGTGAAACACCGAATTCGGGATTGGCAAAACGCAGGGTCACAGTGCCCCCGTCACCCAGCACGCCGTCCAGTTCGACCGGCACAGGTTTGGCAAGGGACCGCACTTTTGCGGTAAGCGGGGCGCCATGTTCAGCCGCAGGGGTCCGCCCTGCCATCGGCCCGATGCGGTTGGTTTCGATGACCTCGATCGCGTTGACTGCCAGCAGCCGCTTTGGCCCCACGCGCACTTGTGCAAGGGCGGCATCAATGCCGACCACGTAAAGCGGTTCGGGCTGACCGCCTACTTCCAGGCCGCGGCGCTGACCCACGGTGAAATGAATGACGCCCTTGTGTTCGCCCAGCGTTTCGCCTGTTTCGGCGTGAACAATGGCGCCTGTCCTGCCGCCTTCGGGCCGCAGCGATTTCACGATGCGGGCATAATCGCCATCAGGGACGAAGCAGATATCCTGACTGTCAGGCTTGGCCGCGTTCCGCAAACCTGCCTGCTCCGCCAGTTCGCGCACTTGCGCCTTGGGCAGGCCGCCCAATGGAAAGCGCAGAAAATCCAGCTGCGCTTCGGTGGTGCCGTAGAGAAAATAGGACTGGTCGCGCGCCGGGTCCAGCGCGCGGTGCAGTTCGGGGCCGGCAGCGCCCATCATCCGGCGCACATAATGGCCGGTGGCAAGGCAATCTGCACCCAGTTCGCGCGCCATGCGCAGCAGATCGGTAAATTTCGGGCCCATGTTACAGCGAATGCAGGGCACCGGCGTGCGCCCTTGCAGATAATCATCGGCAAAGGTTTCGACCACATCCTGGCGAAAGGCGCTTTCGTGGTCGAACACATAATGCGCAATGCCCAGCCGGTCCGCCACGGCGCGTGCATCGCTGATATCGTCGCCGGCACAGCACGCACCCTTGCGGCCCGTGGCAGCGCCATAATCATACAGCTGCAAGGTTATGCCGATGACTTCGGCGCCGCTGGCAGCAGCCAGCGCCGCCACTACGGAGGAATCCACCCCGCCCGACATCGCCACCACGATGCGGCAATCAGCGGCCGCGCGGGGCAGGTCGAACAAGGCGGCAGGGTCCAGCGCGGGGTCAAACAATGTTGCAGCGTCCATGGTGCGCCCCATACACATCCTCAGGCCTGCGCGCCAGAGGGCGCAACATGGCCGCAGTCAGCGCCCAAATCGGTCGCCCCTTTTTCTGGCCCAGTCATTCGGCCAAATCCTCCAGCCCCAATCCTAATGAGAGGTAAACCGCAGCTTTACCCGATCTTGACCAAAGCGGATGTAAGGCGGTTGTCATGTTCGAAACGACCAACACGCACGCCGGTTTTGATGCTGCCATGGACGGCGCTGCAGATGAAATGCTGCTGCGGCCCATTGCCTGGTCTGAACTGGTCGCACGCCTTGCTGCTGCGCGTGATTTGCGGCGCTTGCTGGTGCGCGAGGCGTCCCCTGCCGGCGGCAGATTTACCGCTTTTGCCGATTTCAGGAACGCTATGCTTAACGATGCGCAAGAGGATGTTAACCCCGATGGTTTAGGCGCTCGAAAAGACGTTGAGGCCATAGAGGTTTGTGCCGCGAATAATGTGACCCCCGGCGACCGAGAGATGCAATGATTGAAAACCAGAAAATCCGTGCCGCGCAAGTCATTGGCCCCCTGGGGGAGCCGCTGACGATTGACGATTTGCCGCCACCAAGCACGAAACGCTGGGTTGTGCGCCGCAAGGCGGAAGTCGTGGCAGCCGTAAATGGCGGGCTGATGACGATTGATGAAGTGCTGGAACGGTATAATCTGACGCTGGAGGAATTCGCTTCCTGGCAGCGCGCAGTGGACCGTTCAGGGATGCAGGGCCTGCGGGTCACGCGTATCCAGCATTACCGCGATCTGTACGAGCGCCAGCTGAAATACTGACACCAGCAAGCCCTGTGACAGGGTTTTCCAATAATGTGCCAGCTGATGTCTGGCACCCCGTCGGCGCCGCATTGCGGCGCCGATTAGGTTTTTGCGCCTATCTATAATATACTTTCTTCACCCATACCGAAAGAGTTGGGGAACCGGTTTGGCTTATGCGGCGTTGAGGCTGCAATACCATATCGGTAAAATAACAGGAGGAAGTATTATGGGTTGGATTATTGCAATTATCGTCGGTGGCATTATCGGCTGGCTCGCCAGCATGGTTATGAACCGTGATGCCTCGATGGGCATTTTCTGGAACATCGTGGTCGGCATCGTCGGCTCGTTCATTGGCCGCTTCATCGGTTCGCTGATCGGCGTTGGTTCCACACTGACAGAATTCAGCGTCCCCGGTCTGCTGATGTCGCTGCTGGGCGCAATCGTTCTGCTCGGGATTGTAAACATGGTACAGCGCGGCCGCGTTCGTTAATTCGAACTGCTTAAGCAAACAGATTTGGGGCGGGTCAGCATTGCTGGCCCGCCCTTTTTCGTGCCCTGATGGGCGGTAACTTCACATTTTTGTTTAACTGCGGGCGGTTCAAGGCGCTTCGTCGGGCGAATACGTCGCCCGTCGAGCGAAATATTGCTCGCGGCTGAACACCGGTCTATGGCGTTTTCTGCATCACCCGGTCGCTTGCATCTGGTGGCTTATGTCTGTAATACACCTTTCGTACAGCGCCATCAGGCGGCCTGTCAGGTGATCGAGGCCCATATGATCAAGGCTCTGGCGCGATGAATTATGAAACAACCGTAAGTTCAGAACGCGGGGACCAATATACCGCCGACCCATATGCCAATGGTCTGGAAGGTGTAACGCCGGTTTCAGCCAAGCGCCGCAATCGCCGGATTGCGCTTGTCGCGCTGGTCGTTCTTGTTCTGGCGGCGCTGGCATATTTCCTGATCGGCGGCAGTGACAAAGGTGCCGTGCCTGCTGAAGACAGCGAAGATCAGGCGCCGCTCATCACGGTTACTTCGCCGGGTAATGGCACCATTGCCGGTGAAATTGCGACCACGGGCACACTGGCTGCCCGCCGCGCATTGCCCGTGGGCGTTGCCGGTGAAGGTGGGCGCGTAGTGTCGGTTCCGGTCGATGCCGGGCAATGGGTCAACGCCGGACAGGTTCTGGCCGTCATTGATCGCTCGGTGCAGAACCAGCAGGCCGCCAGCGCATCGGCGCAGGTTCAGGTGGCGCAGGCCGATGCCAATCTGGCGCAGGCCAATCTGGCGCGCGCGCTGAAACTGGTGGAACGCGGCTTTATCAGCACTGCTGATGTAGACCGCCTGACAGCCACGCGGGATGCGGCAAACGCCCGGGTCAGGGTGGCCAATGCGCAGGCTGGTGAATTGCGGGCGCGCAATGCCCGCCTCAATATCGTGGCACCATCTGGCGGATTGCTGCTGGAACGTAATGTGGAACCGGGGCAGGTCGTCAGTGCAGGGTCGGGCACTTTGTTTCTCATCGCCAAGGGCGGCGAAATGGAATTGCTGGCCAGTGTTGGCGAAGTGGAACTGACGCGGATCGGCGTCGGCACGCAGGCGCAAGTCATTCCGGTCGGCACGGAAAAGGTCTTTACCGGACAGGTGTGGCAGATTGCACCGACCATCGACGCCCAGAACCGGCAGGGAACTGCGCGCATTTCCCTGCCCTATTCTCCAGAATTGCGTCCCGGCGGCTTTGCCAGCGCGGTAATCAAAAGCGGTTCGGTCGTGGCACCCATGTTGCCAGAATCGGCCATTTTGTCAGATGATACAGGCAGCTTTGTCTATATTATCGACAAGGCAAACAAGGTGGTCCGCCGGCCAATCAAGACAGGGCTGGTCACAAACGATGGCATCGCCATCATCGAAGGCCTTTCCGGCACTGAAAAAGTGGTCCTGCGTGCAGGCGGCTTCCTGAATGTGGGTGACACGGTGAAGACAAAGGTGGCTGACCGGCCGTCAGCTGCCAAACCTGCAAATCCTGAAGGCTGATAACGCATGGATTTCCGCAATATCTCTGCCTGGTCGATCCGCAATCCGATCATCCCGATTGTCGCATTCATTGCGCTGACGCTGGCAGGGATTCTCAGCTTCAACAAAATGGAAATCCAGAACGATCCGGATATCGAATTCCCGGTCGTCATCGTCAGCATCGCGCAGCCAGGTGCGGCACCGTCTGAAATCGACACGCAGATCACTGAAAAGGTGGAATCGGCGATCAGCACGGTGGAAGGCATTGATGTCATCACCAGTTCGGTCAGCGAAGGCAATTCGCAGACCGTGGTGCGGTTCGAAATCGGCCAGAATGTCGATAATGCCGTGAATGAAGTCAAAGCGGCGGTCGACCAGCTGCGCGGCGATTTGCCCGACGGCATTATCGAGCCACGCGTGTTCAAGGTTTCGACGTCCAGCAATTCCTTTGCCAATTACGCTGTTGAATCGGACGATATGACGATTGAACAGCTCAGCTGGTTTGTGGACGATACTGTGTCCAAGCGGCTGCTGGCTGTTCCGGGCATGTCCTCTGCCGCACGCCGCGGCGGTGTGGACCGCGAAATAAGAGTGGTGCTAGACCCCGCGCGGATGCAGGCGCTGGGCGTGACTGCGGCGCAGGTCAATTCAGTGCTGCGGCAGAACAATCTCGATGCCGGGGGCGGTGTCGCGCAGATTGCCGGTTCCCGCCAGTCAGTGCGTGTTCTGGGCAATGCGGATACTGCCTATGATTTGGGGCAGCGGCAGATTTCACTGGGCGGCGGACGCACCATCAAGCTGAGTGATATCGCCGATGTGCGTGATGGTAACAGCGAAATCCGCACCATTTCCAAGGTAAACGGCAAGCCGGTCGTCACCTTTGCGCCCACCCGTGCCAAGGGCGAAAGCGACGTTACTGTCTATGATGGCGCGCAGGAAGTCATGCGCGAGATCGAAGCTGAAAACCCCGGTATCCGCTTTGTCGAACTGTCCAACATGGTCCGCTACGCCAAGGGGCAATACCACAGTTCCATGGCTGCCATGATCGAAGGGGCATTGCTGGCCATTGTCGTGGTGTTCCTGTTCCTGCGGGACTGGCGGGCCACGATCATTGCCGCCATCGCCATACCGCTCGCCGCCATCCCGACCTTCTTCTTCATGGATTTGCTGGGCTTTACGCTCAATACGATGAGCCTGCTTGCCCTGGGCCTGGTGGCCGGTGTGCTGGTGGATGACGCCATCGTCGAAATCGAGAATATCGTGCGGCATATGCGCATGGGTAAAAGCGCCTATCAGGCGTCGATTGATGCGGCAGATGAAATCGGCCTTGCCGTGGTTGCCACCACTTTCTGCATCGTGGCAGTGTTCCTGCCTGTTGGGCTGATGCCCGGTATTGCCGGGCAATTCTTCAAGAATTTCGGTCTGACCGTGGTTGCGTCTGTGTTGATGAGCCTGGCCGTTGCGCGGATGATTACGCCGCTGATCGCTGCCTATTTCATGAAAGACCACGGCGCGGGCGACCACGCCAATGGCCCGATAATGGGCTTTTACGAAAGAGTGCTGCGCTGGACGCTGGACAACCGCGTGGCAAAAGCGATGCGGTCAAAAATCGACGATACGCCCATGCACTGGTGGTATCTGTTGCCGACTGCATTTTTCTTCGCGCTTATTCTGGCGGCATTTGTGGCCGGGCTGCAAATGACCATGAAGGTGATGGGCGACATGGAATTGCCGGTCATGCTCAACATCTTTGGCGGCATTGCAGTGGGCATTCTGGCGGGATTTGTCGTTGCCTTCGTCATTCGCGCCATCATGGGCCGGGTGGCGGGCGAATATGGCCATTGGTATGTCAATCTGGGCGACCGTGTCCGGGCGCGGTTCCGCGATCATCGCATCTGGGTGATGGGCGTCGGGCTTGGCGCATTTGTCTGCACCATTGCCCTTATTGCATCCACGCCGGTCCAGTTCTTCCCCGACTCCAATTTCGATTACAGCAGCGTGCGCGTGTCCATGGTGCCCGGCACCACGCTGGAACAGACGCAAACCGTGGCGGAACGCGTGGAAACAATCATCAAGGCGCAGCAGGAAACAGATAATGTCCTGCTGGTGGCCGGCGAAGGCGATGCCACGCTTTATATTACCCTGCGCGAAGACCGGGATCGTTCCAGCCTTGATTACGAACGTGAAACAGCGCTGCTGTTCCGCGACATTCCTGATGCGCGGATAAACTTCCAGGCGAACCAGCAAGGGCCGGGCGGCGGATCAGGGCGCGATATTTCGGTGATGCTGTCAGGCAGCGATCCGGCCCTGCTGGAAAGAACCGCAGCGTCAGTGGTGCAGGAAATGAAGGGCATTGATCTGATCAAGGCCCCGCGCGTGGAAGCAGACCTTCAGCGCCCGGAACTGATCATCACGCCGCGCGCAGACCTTGCTGCATCGCTGGGCGTCACGACGGTTTCCCTCAGCCAGGCCATTCGCATCGCCACGATTGGTGAGATTGATCAGAACAGCGCCAAATTCTCGCTGTCGGACCGGCAGGTGCCCATCCGTGTTGTTCTGCCCGAAGCATCGCGCGACAAATTATCGACCATTCGCAACCTGCCGGTGCCCACCGCTTCAGGCGGCTCGGTTCCCTTGAGCCGGGTGGCGGACATCCGCTTTGGTTCCGGCCCTACCACTATCCAGCGGTATGACCGCCAGCGCCGCGTTTACATCGGCGCAGACCTTGCGCCGGGTGCTGAAAAGGGCCGCGCTGACGAAGCGATCAAGGAACTGCCAATCATGCAGAACCTGCCTACGGGCGTGTCCAACAAGGCCGAAGGCAGCGACAAGTTCCTGGCCGAGCTGATCAATGACTTCGCCATTGCGCTGGTTTCCGGCATTCTGCTGGTATTTGCGGTGCTGGTGCTGCTCTATCGCCGCCTGATGTCGCCGCTGGTGAATATGGGCTCGTTGCTGCTTGCCCCGCTGGGCGGCATTCTGGCCATCAAGCTGCTTGGCCAGCCGATTTCCATGCCGGTCTTTATCGGGGTGCTGATGCTGTTTGGCATCGTGGCTAAAAACTCGATCCTGCTGGTCGATTTCGCGATCGAGGAAATGGCGCGGGGCGAAGGCAAATTTGTCGCTATCGTCGAAGCTGGCCGCAAGCGCGCTCAGCCCATCGTCATGACCACAGTCGCCATGACCGCGGGCATGGTGCCAACCGCAATGTCCATTTCAGGCGATGGCGCATGGCGCGCGCCGATGGGTACGGTGGTGATTGGCGGGTTGATTCTGTCCACCCTGCTGACCTTGCTGATCGTGCCCGCAGGGTTCAGCCTGGCTGACGGCTTTGAAAAGCGGGTCGGGCCGTGGCTGCGTCATAAATTCCTGACATATCAACCCGGTGATGAAAACCGCCCCTTGCGCGGGCCGGCACCATCAGGGCCAGAGGCTGCCCCTGCTGAGTGAGCGAGAAAACGCCTTCTGGCGAAGTGCGCCACGCAGATACAGACCTGACATTGGCTTCCGCCCGTATTAGGGGCCAAGGTATGGATCTTACTCCCACTCCGATTGCGGGCAATCCTATTGTCGCGGGCGCCCCTATTGCGGACCGCGCCCGCGTGATGCGGCTGACTGCCACTTTCATGCTGGTGGTCATGGCAGGGCTGTTCCTGCTGTCCCGCCAATATGTCAGCTTCCACCCCGCCTGGGGCTATCTCAACGCATTTGCGGAAGCTGCGATGGTGGGCGGCCTGGCTGACTGGTTCGCGGTCACGGCGCTGTTTCGCCGGCCGCTGGGCCTGCCCATCCCCCACACGGCGATTATTCCTGAAAACAAGGACCGCATTGCCGATACGATGGCGCAATTCCTGCGCGACAATTTCCTGACGCCGGCCGTGGTTGCGCGGCGCATGCAATCCATGAACCTGGCGCGCGCAGCAGGCGAATTTCTGGTTGAGCCCAAGACCGGCCCAAAAACTGGCAGCGGATCGCGCATTGGGGGCGGCGCAGCAGAACTGCTAGCGGGCATCCTCGAATCGCTGGATCCTGAACGGCTGGGCGGTCAGGTGAAGGCGGGCCTCAAGAACCAGATGGCCAAGCTGGAAATATCCCCATTGCTGGGCCAGATGCTGACCGCGGCCATTGCTGACCGGCGGCATTTGCCACTGATGGATTCGATGATCCGCTGGGCCGGCCTGACGCTGGAAGACAATGAAGAAATGGTCCGCGCGATGATCCATGATCGGGCCAATTCGCTCATTCGCTGGGTCGGTCTGGATGAACGGCTGGCAAATTCCGTGCTGGATGGCCTGTATAAGCTGCTGGCCGAAGTGCTGGTCGATCCCCATCACCCCTTGCGCGGCAAGATTGAGGAAGGGCTGGAAAAGCTGGCCCATGATCTGATCCATGACCAGCCAACGCGCGACAAAGTGGAAAAAATGAAGCGCGAACTGCTCGACAATCCGGCAGTGGCGCATTGGTGGCAAAGCGTGTGGGAGCGTATTCGCGGCGGCTTGATTGCCATGGCGCGTAACCCTGACAAGACGCTGAGCGGCCAGCTGGGCAGCAGCCTTTCCGAACTGGGTGCCGCGCTGCGGGATGATCCCGCACTGCAATTGCAGATCAACCGTTTTGCCCGCCGCACCGCGGTGGGCGTGGCCACCCGTTATGGCGGGCAGATTGTGCAGCTGGTATCGGAAACCGTGCGCCGCTGGGATGCCCGCACGGTGACCGACCGGATTGAAAGCGCGGTTGGCCGCGACCTGCAATTCATCCGCATCAATGGCACGGTCGTGGGCGGGCTGGTGGGCGTCACCCTCCATTTCCTGGATGGGCTGTTCTGACCATGGCGGTCGAGCTTGAAACACAGCGGCTGGTGCTGCGTGTGCCAGCGAAGGCCGATCTGCATGCCATATTCGACATTGTGAGTGACCCCGAAACGTCGCGCTATCTGGGGCCGGCGCCGACCATGCAGGATCATTTCATGCGCTTCTCCCGCGGGGCGGGCAGCTGGCTTCTTTATGGCTATGGCAATTTTACCGTTCGGCTGAAGAATGATCTGGCACCCATCGGCATTTGCGGCATCTTTCACAGCTGGCGCGGGTTGGGCGCAGATTTTGATGACCTGCCCGAAGCTGGATGGATCTTCAGCCGTGACCATGTGGGCAAGGGGCTTGGCCGCGAAGCAATGGACGCGGTGATGCGCTGGTTTGAAAGCGAATTTGGCCCGCAGCGTATCGTGGCGATGATTGATCATGGCAACGCACCGTCGCTTGCCCTTGCAGCGGCCCTTGGCTTCCAGATCTTTCGTGATGGCTGTCTGCCAGGAAGTGAGGAGCCATTGGCCTTGCTGGAAAAATTGCCGCTCTGACCGGAAGTGCGCCGCGCTCTCTATAAGGCAAAGGGGCGCTACCTGCGGCCTCTAGGTAAGAACCCATAGGCTGGTATCAGCCCGAAACACACTGTCACGCGATACCCCTTGCGGGATCGGGGCGGTTTGGCCCCGGAAGCAAGGGGCCAACACAATGTCAGCACATAGCGATGCGATGGAACGGGAAGTTGCGGCGATTATCGCGATTAACGAGGGGGCAATCGGCGCAGGCCGAAGCCGCACTTTGCGCGAAAATATCGCGGTGGACCGGCATTTCAGCCAGCTGATGATCATTCTGGGTGGGCGTATCCGGCATTTCACCAAGGTGTACGGCCTGACCGATATGCGGGACGATGCGCAGCAGGCCTGCGCCATTGCCATCCACCGGGCGATTGAAAGCTATGACCCGGAGCAGGCGCGGTTCACCACATTTGTCACATGGCAGTTGCGCGGCGAATTGCAGGGGCTGCGCCACCGCGTCCGGCTGGACCAGCGTGAAAGCGCGAAAAAAATGGGCGCGCGGACAGTCTCTCTGGAACCGCACAATGCTGGCACTGAGTTGGAATTCACCATTCATGACGAAAATGCGCAGGAAAGAACCGAAGCGGGCGCAAGCCAGCTTATGGCCGCGCGCTGCGCCAACGCGCTGCTGGACGAGTGGGAACAGGCAATGCGCGCGCGTGACAAACGCCATGCCTCACTGGCGCTGAACGCCAAGCTGGCCTTTGAACGCGGGATAGTTACGCGTTTTTTGACCGATACGCCCGAACCGCAGGAAGACGACACATTGACCGGAGAACAAAAACGTCAGGTAACACGCCGGGTGCTGCGGCATTGTTCGCAATTGGCCGGTTCACAAATGACGGGGTCGCAGTGGCGCCAAACATCTGAATTGCAATTGGCAGCCGCTACCCGCTGACTGGCATCAACCCGCCGCGAAACGCACAGTCGAGATATAATATGACCTGATCGGCTGATCGTTCGCATCAAGCGCTGGCATGAACCTGGCTCGCTCCATCACTTTCTCGCACACCACATCATCAAACGCCTTATGCCCCGAAGTTTTCTGTATGTGGCAGCTTTCCGGCACTCCATCAGCGCCTACTATCAAGCGAAACGGGGCGACGCCCTGGTTACCCTTTCGCAGCAGTTCACTCGGGTAGTCATCAGCAACTAACCATCTGCCTGGATTATTTGCTGGCCTGACCTTGCGAGTGCGAGATTTTTGCGCTTCCGCGTCAATTCCCCACTGCCGCACCAGATCGTCCGTGCAGGCGCGCAGAGCGTCCATCGGTTTATCCATTGCTCCAAGCTCGAGCACCAGATCAGTTACGCCAGTTTTGGTAAAGGCTACCCAGCTTATGTCACTTTCGGGCGCACGCACGGAAGGAAGGTCGGGTTCGTCCCACTTTTTCTGATCGGCACCACGGTCTTTTTCAGTCGGCACCATGCTCATTCCGGTGACCATGAAACCAGTTCCGAAACTGCCGAATTCCGCCGCGATTCCCAGCTTCTCCTGCGCTTGGGCTGCGGGCCCAAACTGGATGGAGATATCCCTTGGCTTCACACCCGCCAGCGGTCCGCCCGCCACCAGCAGGAGAAAATCTTCACCCGGGTCATATTGTTCAAGATAAAAGGCGCTACTGTCCGCGCCCGTCCCGAAAGTGCGCGCGATGCGGCAACTGTCAGCTGCGTAATCAAGGTTCCAAGCCGAAGTAGGCTTAAGCTGCTTGGTTGGCCTGTCTTTTGCCGCAGCGGGTATCGTGCCCAAGGCAAAAGCGATAATGGCGAGTTTCGCCCAAGAAAAATTACCAGTCATTCCGGCAATTTATGCCGGAATGACTGGTCACGCAATCCTGAAAATTGCTTAGAGCTTTTCGGTCAGTTCCGGGACAATCTTGAACAGATCGCCCACCAGTCCGATGTCGGCCACCTGGAAAATTGGCGCGTCTTCGTCCTTGTTGATCGCGATGATCGTCTTGGAATCCTTCATGCCCGCCAGATGCTGGATCGCGCCCGAAATGCCGATGGCGATATAGACTTCCGGAGCCACGATCTTGCCGGTCTGGCCGACCTGATAATCGTTGGGGACATAGCCTGCATCGACTGCGGCGCGCGATGCGCCGACGCCTGCGCCCAGCTTGTCTGCCAGCGGAATGATATATTCCTGGAATGTGTCAGCATCCTTCAGCGCGCGGCCACCTGATACGATGACCTTTGCGCTGGTCAGTTCAGGCCGTTCGCTCTTGGCAATTTCGGAACTGACAAAGCTGGACAGGCCGGCATCGGCCGGGCCGGATACCGCTTCAACCGTGCCGGAGCCGCCGGTGGTTTCAGCCTTTTCGAATGCTGTTCCGCGCACGGTGATGACCAGCTTCGCATCGCTGCTGGTTACCGTGGCAATGGCATTGCCAGCATAGATCGGCCGGGTGAAGGTCTTGTCGCCTTCAACCGAAAGAATGTCCGAAATCTGCATGACGTCCAGCAGGGCTGCAACGCGCGGCGCGATGTTTTTGCCCGTGGTAGTGGCAGGGCAGACAAACGCATCGTGATGCCCCATCAGATCCGCGACCAGCGGCGCCACATTTTCTGCCAATGCGTGTTCGTACGCAGGATTGTCAGCAAGGTGGACCTTGCCCACGCCTGCGATTTTGGCGGCTTCTTCTGCCACTGCGGCGCAATTGGCGCCTGCAACCAAAAGATGCACTTCACCCAGCTTGCCTGCGGCGGTGACAGCGGCCAGCGTGGCATCCTTCACTGCGTTATTGTCGTGTTCGACCCAAACCAGCGTTTTCATATCGTCTTCCTTCGCGAATATCGTCTCGGGCGGGGTGCTTATGCGATGCCCAGCGCCTTCATCTTGGCAACCAGCGCATCGACATCGGCGACCTTTTCGCCAGCCTGCCGCACGGGCGGTTCGGAGACGTTGGAGGTGGTAAGACGCGGGGTGATATCCACGCCGAAATCAGCCGGGCTCTTGGTGTCGAGTGGTTTCTTCTTGGCCTTCATGATGTTGGGCAGCGAAGCATAACGCGGCTCGTTCAGGCGAAGATCGGTCGTGACGATGGCAGGCATCGCCAGCTTGACCGTTTCCAGACCGCCATCGATTTCGCGCTTCACCATCACGCTGTCGCCATCCAGTTCCACCGTATTGGCAAAGGTGCCTTGCGGGCGGCCCATCAGCGCGGCCAGCATCTGGCCGGTCTGGTTGGAATCATCGTCAATCGCCTGTTTGCCCAGCAGGATCAGGCCCGGCTGTTCTTCATCGGCGATGGCTTTCAGAATTTTGGCAACCGCCAGTGGTTCCACTTCGGCATCGGTTTCCACCAGAATGGCGCGATCTGCGCCCATCGCCAGCGCCGTGCGCAGCGTTTCCTGAGCCTTTGCCGGGCCAACACTGACGGCGATGATTTCATCAGCCTTGCCAGCGTCCTTAATGCGGATGGCTTCTTCCACCGCAATTTCGTCAAACGGGTTCATGCTCATTTTCACATTGGTCAGGTCGACACCTGAACCATCCGCCTTGACCCGCGGTTTGACGTTGTAATCAATAACCCGTTTTACGGGCACGAGGATTTTCATCTGCTTCTCGTCCTTCCAGGCGGCATCATGGCCGCTGCCTTAACACTATGAACGGTGCCCGATGCACTTGCGTTCCGAATGGGGCAAAATCAACCCCTGCCGGCACCTTTGCTGGCCAGTCCCCCTTCACCGTAAGGTAAGGTGCCCTCGGGTTTTGCGGCAAATGCCTGCAGCGCAGCCTTTGCGCCTATGGCAATGGCGCGAATCACCTAAATGCGGATGCGGGCAGGGTTGCCCATGACCACAGCGCCATCAGGCACATCGCGAGTGACAACAGAACCCATGCCGACAATGGCACCCCTGCCAATTTTCAGCTTGTCAGCGCCTGTACCCTGACGGATGATGGCGCCGGCGCCAATGTAGGCAAAATCGCCAATCTCGACATTTCCGTTACAAGTTACGCGCGGGCCGAACGTGACAAAATCACCAATCACGCAATCATGCGCGATGAAGGAATAGACATTGGCATGAAAGAACCGGCCGATGGATGATCCTGGTTCCTGAATGGTAAAATCACAGAAAATGGCCCCTTCACCGCAAGTGGCCGCTGGCGAAAGACGCGCAGAGGCCGCAGCCAGGGTGGAGTGGACCAGTCCCATGTCGCGGCATTTTTCAGCCAGTGTCTGACGGATGGTGCCATTGGCCACGCTGATTGCGACATGGTCGCCTGCGCTGGCATGGGCCACTGGCACGATCGGCACGCCGCCAAAAACGGCCTCGGCCGGATTGTCATCCAGATAGCGGATGGCGCTGAAAGCGCGCCGGGCAGTGGTAGCAGCGCCGCCCCCCACCTCCAGCGCGAGCGGCAGGACCTGTCGTCCAAATCCGCCTGCGCCGTAGATGTTGAGGGTTGGCAAGTCCAAGTGCGGTCAGGCCGCTTTTTTGACTTCGGCGACGATCTTCTTTGCCGCATCGCCCAAATCATCGGCACTGACGATGGGCAGGCCGGAGGTGTTGAGGATTTCCTTGCCCTTTTCCACATTGGTGCCTTCCAGGCGGACCACCAGCGGAACCGAAAGGTTCACTTCCTTGGCAGCGGCAACGATACCATCGGCGATGATGTCGCACTTCATGATGCCGCCGAAGATGTTGACCAGAATGCCTTCAACCGCCGGATCCTTGAGAATGATCTTGAATGCAGCGGTAACCTTTTCCTTCGTCGCGCCGCCGCCTACGTCGAGGAAGTTGGCAGGGAAGGCGCCGTTCAGCTTGATGATGTCCATCGTCGCCATAGCCAGGCCCGCACCATTGACCATGCAGCCGATGTTTCCATCCAGCTTGATATAGGCAAGGTCATATTTGCTTGCTTCGACTTCGGCGGGGTCTTCTTCCGTTTCGTCGCGCATCGCTTCCACGTCCTTGTGACGGTAAAGCGCATTGCCATCGAAGCTCATCTTGGTGTCCAGCACCAGCAGATTGCCATCCTTGGTTTCAACCAGCGGGTTGATTTCCAGCATTTCGCAATCGAGATCCATGAAGGCGGTGTAGAGCTGGCTAGCCAGTTTCTGGCACTGCTTGTTGAGATCACCCGACAGGTTCAGAGCAAAAGCAACCGCGCGGCCATGGTGGGGCATGAAGCCCTGCGCGGGATCAATCGTGATGGTGGTGATTTTTTCGGGCGTGCTATGCGCCACATCTTCAATGTCCATGCCGCCTTCGGTGGAAACGACCATGGCCACCTGGCCGCTGGCCCGGTCGACCAGCATGGCGAGGTAATATTCTTCGGCAATGTCGACGCCGTCGGTGACATAGAGGCGGTTGACCTGCTTGCCTTCATCGCCTGTCTGGATGGTGACCAGCGTATTGCCGAGCATATCCTTTGCATCCGCTTCCACGTCCTCGATGCTCTTGGCCAGACGAACGCCGCCCTTTGCATCGGGGCCCAGTTCCTTGAACTTGCCCTTGCCGCGGCCGCCTGCATGAATTTGCGCTTTTACCACGTAAAGCGGGCCGGGAAGCTGCCTGGCTGCGGCAACCGCTTCTTCAACACTGAGTGCTGCGTGGCCGGTCGGGATACCGATGCCATATTTCGCGAGCAGTTCCTTGGCCTGATATTCGTGAATGTTCATGGGGCGTCCATTGCTTTGCAAAAGGAGGGAATATGTTCGGAGTGCGCCTAAGCATGGATTGAACCGCTTGAAAAGTGCTGCGTCCGCTTCCAACAGGGTTATTGCATGATCGATCAGGCCCTCCTCCAACAGATAGTCCGTCAGGCTGGCCAGATTGCGGTCAGCCGGTGGCCGGGGCATGGCCATGCGCTGGAAAGCTGGGACAAGGAGCCGGGAAGCCCGGTCAGCGAAGCCGATATTGAAGTGGACAATTTCCTGCGCCGTGAACTGGGCCGGCTTTTGCCGTCTGCGGGGTGGTTGTCGGAAGAATCGACCGACCATCCGGAACGGCTGGGCAAAGGGCTGGCGTGGCTGGTCGATCCGATTGACGGGACTCGCGATTTCATTCGCGGACGGCCCGGATGGTGCGTGTCGGTCGCGCTGGTCAGCGCCGGCCGCCCGTTGATCGGCATGCTGTCAGCGCCTGCCCGGGGCGAGGAATGGCTGGGCATTGCGGGGCAGGGTGCATGGCGCAATGGCACAGCGTTGGTGGCTTCCACTCGCAAGGTATTTGCCGGGGCGCGGGTGCCTGCAGATGCACTGCCATCTGCTGACAGCGATTTGACGCTGGTGGACAAGCCCAATTCCATTGCCCTGCGAATTGCCATGGTCGGGGCGGACGAGGCTGATCTGGTGGCGACGCTGCGCTGGGGCTTTGAATGGGATATCGCGGCATCCACGCTGATCGCGCGCGAGGCTGGCGCTGTCGTTACAGATGCGTTCGGCGCGCCATTAAATTTCAACAAACGCGATCCGCGGGCGTTTGGCCTGCTGGTCTGTGCGCCGGGCATTCATGATGCGGCCGTGGCGCGGCTGGCGGACCGGGCAGCAATTCTGGCCAAAGGCTGACGGGGATAATGGCTGTGGGTCTGCTGGCTGTCGGCCTATTGGCCCCTGAAGCTACTGGAATAGCGCCATAAAAAAAGGGCCGACCTTGCGGCCGACCCCTTTATAAAGATCAAGGCGTAATGCCGTGAGTGGGTTCAGTTACCCTGCGCACGCGCTGCGGCAACATCTTCCTGTGTGATCGGGATGATCTTGATTTCGACCCGGCGGTTGAGCGAACGGCCATATTCCGTGGTGTTGTCACCCTTGAAATAGGATGGATCTTCGCCGAAGCCCTGCGAACGGATACGGGCCGCAGAAACGCCGCGACTGACCAGATAATTGGCCACTGCCTGTGCGCGCTGTTCGGACAGACGCTGATTGAAAGCATCCGAACCGGTGGAATCGGTGTAACCGTAAACGTCGATCAGGCTGTCAGGATACTGCTGCATGCTCTGCGCCACTGTATCCAGCGTGTTCCGGAAAGTCTGGTTGATGGTGTAGCTGCCCGTGGCGAAGGTCACGCCGTCTGGCAGGTTGACCAAAATGGCGCTGCCGCCGTCTGTTTCGGTCACATCAACGCCGGAACCGGCGGTGTTTTCCTTCAGTTCCTTGATCTGCTGATCCATCTTGTAGCCGACAACGCCGCCAGCCACGCCGCCAACGCCCGCACCGATGATGCGCCCGGTCTTGCCGCCGATAACGCCGCCCAGCAGGCCGCCCAGAAGCGCGCCGCCAGCGCCGCCAAGAACGGTGCGCGAAACTTTCTGTTCGCCGGTATTGGGGTCGGTAACACAGGCAGAAACGCTAACCAGCGAAAGCGCTGCAAGGCCTGAAACAAAAATGCGTGAATTCTTCATGGGGTTGCCCCTCCTCTTGGTGTGCAATGGCACATGAGCTTTTAATCAGCGCATCCACCTTGCGCCTATCCACCCACAACCCGCGACGCGGGCGTGTGTTCCCGCGTGGTGCGTATCGCCCGTTGGAAAAGGAGATTTGGCTCGAAAGCTTGCGCCTTATAGTCTGGCCCTTGCGCCAGCCTGCACTCCGCACTGGCGAAGTGCGGCAATTATGCTAGCGAGGCAATTGTGGAACCGTTTCCTTGGCCAGACCTGATCGTCATCGCCTGCCTGATCGTGCTCAATGGTGTTTTTGCCATGTCCGAACTGGCGATTGTCTCTGCGCGCACAGCGAAGCTGCGTGCGGCATCAGCCGGCGGAAGCAAGGCCGCACGCACCGCGATTGCGCTGGCTGCTGATCCGGGGAAATTTCTTTCAACCGTGCAGATCGGCATTACGCTGGTGGGCATTATTGCCGGCGCTTATTCCGGCTCCAGCCTTGGCGGCCCTGTGGGGGAGCGGCTGGAACTGCTGGGCGTCGCGCCGGAATATGCCGACGATGCGGGCTTTGCGCTGGTCATTGCGCTGACCACCTATTTCAGCCTGGTGATCGGCGAACTGGTCCCCAAGCAAGTGGCGCTGCGCAATGCCATGCCGATTGCGCTGGTGATGGCGCGCCCGATGGCGATGCTGGCGCGCATTGCTGCGCCGGTTGTCTGGGTGCTTGATAAAAGCTCCGGCGTGCTGGTCCGATTGCTGGGCGTGCGTCCGGCTGGCGAAGGGAATGTGACGGCTGAAGAACTGCACATGATTTTTGCCGATGCCACGCATCAAGGCGTAATCGAGGCTGAACAGCACCAGATACTGGCTGGCGTAGTCCGGCTGGTGGACCGTCCGGTGCGCGAATTGATGACCCCGCGTACAGAAGTGGACTGGGTGGATATTTCCGCCGATCCCGACGCCATCCGCAGGGCCATTGATGACAGCCCCCATTCGCTGCTGCCAGTGGCCGAAGGGTCGCCCGACAGGATTGTGGGCGTGGTGAAAGTGCGCGAGGTGCTGGCCCTGCTGGTGTCTGGAAAAACCGTATCCCTGCCTGATCTGATGGCCAAAGCGGTGGTTATTCCTGATCAGCTGGACGCGATGGATGCATTGCGTGCATTACAGCAATCGGAAATTGCCATGGCCATGGTGCATGATGAATATGGTCATCTGGAAGGCATTGTGACGCCGGTGGACCTGCTCACCGCGCTGGTCGGGCAATTCGCCAGCGATCAGGATCAGGGCGATCAGCCCGGCATTATCGAGCGGGCCGATGGTTCGATGCTGGTATCGGGCGCCTTGTCGGCGGATGAACTGGCAGATCGGCTGGGGCTGGATTATGGCGACACGCGCGAATTTGCCACCACGGCGGGCTATGTCCTGTCGGTGCTGAAGAAATTGCCTGCCGAAGGCGAGATTTTTACAGCGCAGGGCTGGCGTTTTGAAGTGGTCGACATGGACCAGCGCAAGATCGACAAGCTGCTGATCAGCCCCGAATTCCCGCAGGACGAAACCGAACCTGTCTGAGCCTGAACGGGCCAGAACATGGCTTCACACGCATAAGCATCCCACGAAAAAGGGCCCGCCAGATGGCGAGCCCCCTTTGTGTTTTCATGGTGCCTGATCAGCCGGGCCTGATCAGCCGGGAATCACAGCCTGTGCAGCCTGACCGTCACCTTCGGGCGCAGCGATGATATCACGCGTCACGCGGCCCTTGGCCACAGTGTTGGTTTCCGGATCACCCACTGACGAGCGGATGCCGGCAGCGGCTGTCCCGGCGCGGCTGATGGCGCTGGCTTCGACTGCACTACGGGCAGCAGGGCCGCCAAACAGGGCGTCCAGCGCCTGGGATGATGCGGTGCCGTCAACCGGGCGCGGGGCGCCGGGTGCAGGCGGCACAAGGTTGAAATCTGGCGGAACCACCAGGGGCGCCTGCCGCTGGACGGCAAATTCGTCAGGCCGTTCACGGCCCAGGATGCCGCTGCTTCCGCCGCAGGCCGCCAACATGGCGCAGGCGCCTGTGGCAAGGATGAGAGTGGTGCTCTTACGCATGGTCAAATCTCCACGGCTTCTTCAGCCGGTTCGTTGTCGCTCTTGTCCTTCTTGTCGCTTGCAAAGAAGGAACGGGCAAGGATTATCAGGACGCCGATGGTAATTGCGGCATCGGCGATATTGAAAATAAGGAAGGGTCGAAATTCGCCAAAATGCAGATCGGCATAGTCGATCACATAGCCAAGTTCGTAGCGGTCCTTGATGTTGCCCAGCGCCCCGCCGAGAATCAGCGACAGGCCGAGAATATCCGCCAGCACCTTTTCGCGCAGCATCCAGATGGTGACGACCAGCGCGATCAGCGCCGTCATCGCCACCAGCATCCACCGCATTTCAATCGACGTTGCCGTAAACATGCCCAGCGACACGCCGAAATTCTGGGTCCAGCGCAGGTCAAAGAAGGGCAGCAGATCAATCACGCCTTTTTCGCGCAATTGCAGCGGGCTGACCATCAGCCATTTCACATATTGATCGACCGCAAAGATCAGCAGCGCAAGGCCAAGGCCGATCAGGCGGTTACGGGTGGTGACAGTCATTATGCCGCATCCATTTCTGCAACCACATCATCGCAGCGCGCACACAGATCGCCGTCCTCTGCCACTTCGGGTAGCAGGCGCCAGCAGCGGCCACATTTATGGTCGGATGTGCGAGTGACTTTCACGTCGCTTCCTTGGCCGCGTGTGACTGACGCGGTGATGAACAGATCAGCCAGATCAGCATCTGAGAAACCTTCCGGCACCACATTTTCCGGCACCACCACATCGGCTTCAAGGCCGGAGCGGATGGTTTTCTCGCGCCGCAAGGGTTCGATCGCTTCCATTACGGTTTCGCGCATTTCGCGCAAGGCGTCAAACCGTGCCGCCAGTGCCTCGTCGGCCCAGTCAGATGGCAGGGCGTGAAGTTTTTCCAGATGGATACTGTCACGGTCGGGGAACCGGGTGGACCACACTTCTTCGGCGGTAAACACCAGCACCGGCGCGGTGTAGCGAATCAATGCCTGGAACAGAATGTCGAGCACGGTGCGGTATGCGCGGCGCTCGGCCCCGTCCGGCGCGTCGCAATAAAGCCGGTCCTTGCGAATATCGAAGAAAAACGCCGACAGGTCTTCGTTGGTGAATTCAGCCAGCGCACGGACATATTCGTTGAAATCGAAATCGTCGATGGCGCGCCGCAAATTGGCATCAAGCTGCGACAGGCGGTGGAGCATATAGCGCTCCAGTTCCGGCATGGCGGATGTCTCGACCGCTTCGCGGGCATGATCGAACCCGACAAGCGCGCCGAGCATATAGCGGAAAGTGTTGCGCAGCTTCCGGTATGTATCGCCGACACCTTTGAGGATTTCGTCGCCGATGCGGTGATCTTCAGTGTAATCGACACTCAGCGCCCACAGGCGGATGATGTCGGCACCATATTGCTCCATCACCTTCAGCGGATCGACCGTATTGCCCAGGCTCTTGGACATTTTCATGCCCTTGGGGTCCATGGTGAAACCGTGGGTCAGCACGGCCTTGTAGGGCGCACGGCCCCGTGTGCCGCAGCTTTCCAGCAAGCTTGACTGGAACCAGCCGCGATGCTGGTCGCTGCCTTCCAGATACAGATCGGCAGGTGATTGCAGTTCAGGCCATTCGTCCGATTCCAGCACAAAGGCATGGGTGGAACCGCTGTCGAACCACACGTCGAGAATGTCTTTGACCATCTCGTAATCATCGGGTTTGCGATCAGACCCCAGGAATTCACCGGCGCGCAGCTCTTCCCATGCGTCCACGGTATCAGCAGCAATCGCCTGCTGGATACGGCGGTTAACGTCGGCATCGACCAGCAATTCGCCCGTTTCGCGGTGCACGAACAGGGCAATCGGCACACCCCATGCGCGCTGGCGGCTGATCAGCCAGTCCGGGCGGCTTTCGACCATGCTGCGCAAACGGTTGCGGCCCTTTTCCGGCACAAAGCGGGTGTCGGCAATGGCTTGCAATGCCACTTCGCGCAACGTGGGCGAACCGGCAGTGGCCTGTTCGTCAATCGTATCGTCGCCGCCTTCATTTTCCCACCGTTGTTCAGCGGGGGTGAGAGCGGGAAGGTGCGCCAGATGTTCGTCAATCGCGATGAACCACTGCGGGGTGCAGCGATAGATGACCTTGGCTTTTGACCGCCATGAATGGGGGTAGCTGTGGTGGTAATCTGCGCTGGCAGACAGCAATGCGCCCGCCTCACGCAAATCGTTGCAGATCGGCCCGTCTGGCGCGTTGAAGGGCTTGTTGATGACACTGCGGCGGCGATCATCCTCGCCGCCCAGCCACAGCCAGTCATCGCGGTAACGGCCATCACCCATGACCGCAAAGACCGGCTCGATGCCATTGGCCTTGCACAGGTCGAAATCGTCCTCGCCGTGATCGGGCGACATATGGACGATGCCGGTGCCGCTGTCGGTCGTGACGAAATCGCCCGCCAGCATGGGGCGCGGCTTGGCGTAGAACCCGCCCAGATGGTGCATCGGGTGCTGGACAATGGTTCCGGCTAGGTCGGAGCCGTTAATCGTGCTGCCGAGAATGACCTGTCGACCGATTTCGCCATCAATGCTCTCGTTCATCTCTATGATGCCAGCCCGATCAATGAAATGATGCAATAGTTCAGTGGCGATCAAGTAGGACGCAGAAATTTGACCAGCGTCTTTGACTTCAATAATACGATACTCAATGTCCGGCCCATAAGCCAAAGCCTGATTGACCGGAATCGTCCATGGCGTGGTCGTCCAGATCACCGCATGCGCGCCAACCAGTTCGGCAATCGGCGATTCGACAATCTCGAACGCCACATCGATCTGCGGGCTGTCGGTCAGGTCGGCATATTCAACCTCGGCATCGGCCAGCGCGGTTTCCTCGACCGGCGACCACATGACCGGCTTCGCGCCGCGATAGAGCTGGCCGGTTTCAGCGAATTTGTGCAATTCGGCGACAATCGCGCCTTCGGCCTTGGGCCGCATGGTCAGATAGGGCTTGTCCCACCGGCCATTGATGCCAAGACGTTTCAGCTGTTCGCGCTGCACATCGACCCATTGCTGGGCATATTCGCGGCACTCGGCGCGGAATTCCTTGGCGGGGACTTCCTTCTTGTCCAGCTTCTTCTTGCGGTAGAGTTCTTCCACCTTCCATTCGATCGGCAGGCCGTGGCAATCCCAGCCCGGCACATAGGGCGCGTCCTTGCCCAGCAGGCTTTGCGTGCGGACGACGGTATCCTTCAGCACATGGTTCAGCGCATGGCCGATATGCATGTCGCCATTGGCGTAGGGCGGGCCATCATGCAGAATGAATTTTTCCGCGCCCGCGCGGGCTTCGCGCAGGCGTTCATATAGGCCCATGTCCTGCCAGCGTGCCAAAATGCCCGGTTCCTTCTGTGGAAGGCCGGCTTTCATGGGAAAATCGGTCTTCGGCAGGAAGACGGTATCCCGGTAATCTCGTTTGTCTGGCGTGTCGGTCATATGGTGGCGGCGCTTAGAAGTTTCCGCGCCAGCCCGCAATCCCGCTCCATCTGTTCCATCAGCGCATCCAGACTGTCGAATTTGGCTTCACCGCGCAGGAAGTGATGGAAAGCCACCTCGATTTCCTGCCCATACAGATCGCCGGAAAAATCGAAGAAATACGGCTCCAGCAGTTCTTTTGCCGGAGTGAACTGGGGCCGAATGCCAATGTTGGCAGCGCCCTGCAATTCCTGTCCGGTGGCAAGGATTTTGCCGGTCACCGCGTAAATGCCGAATTTGGGGCGGAGGTAGGATTCGATGGAAAGATTGGCCGTGGGATAGCCGATTTCGCGTCCGCGCTTGTCCCCATGCTGGACGATTCCGCGAATCGCAAAGGGCCGGGTCAGCAATCGGGCCGCTTCCTGCGGGTCGCCCTGCGCCAATGCCTGGCGCACGCGGCTGGAGGATACAGGGCTGCCATTGTCCATGACCGGCGGTACGGTGCGGGCGGCAATGCCATGGGCAGCGCCAAGGCTTTCCAGCATTTCGCGGCTGCCTGTGCGGCCTTTGCCGAAGGTGAAATCCTCACCCGTAACCACGCCTGCCGCGCCCAGGTGATCATGCAGCAGCTTACCGACGAAATCTTCCGCGCTGGTCGAAGCCAGATCGCCGTCAAAATGAAACACCAGCATCGCGGTGGCCCCGGCGGCGAGGTAAAGTTCCTGCCGCTGTTCCAGCGTGGTCAGGCGGAACGGCGCGGCATCGGGCTTGAAAAACCGCACCGGATGCGGATCAAACGTGGCGACAATGCTGGGCCGGCCTTCTTCGCGCGCCCAGCGGATCGCCTCGCCCGCGACGGCCTGATGGCCCATGTGGAACCCGTCAAAATTGCCGAGCGCGATGATTGCCCCGCGCAAAGCGTCCGGCATATCGCTGCGATGATCGATCCACCTCATTGCGCGCGCTCGTAAGTGACAAAGGAATAGGCGGGCAAGCCATCCTGCGCTGCACGGTCTTGCCGCGCTATTTCCTGCCAATGCGCGTCCAGCGGCGGCATAAAGGTGTCGCCGTCATATTCAGCGTGAATTTCGGTCATTTCGATCCGGTCAGCCAGCGGCATGAATACGTCATAAATGGCGGCGCCGCCGATTACGGCGATTTCGCCCGCCGGATTATCCTGCTGCGCCAGTTCAATCGCCTCGCTGGCGGAGCGGACAATTTCCGCCTTGCCCGAGTCCCACAATTCGCGCCGGGTCAGGACAATATGCCTGCGGCCCGGCAGCATACCGGGCAGGCTTTCAAAGGTCTTGCGGCCCATGATCATCGGCTTGCCAACCTTGTCGGCGCCCATGGTCAGCGCCTTGAAATGCTTCAGATCAGCCGGCAGATGCCACGGCAAGGTGCCATTCCTGCCGATCACGCCATTGGCGGCGCGGGCATAGATCAGAACAATGGGCATGGTCACGCCAGCGGGATCCAAGTGACATGGCCCATCTTGCGCCCCTCGCGCGCTTCGCGCTTGCCATACAGATGTACATGCGCCGCTTCGTCCTGCAGCAGCGCATGGGCATCCAGCGCATCATCACCAATCAGATTGGTCATCGACAGGGCTGGCACGGTGGTGGCGGTGGACCCCAGCGGCAGGCCGCAAATGGCGCGGATGTGATTTTCAAACTGGCTGGTGGCAGCGCCTTCGATGCTCCAATGCCCGGAATTATGTACCCGCGGGGCCATTTCGTTGAACACGGGGCCGTCTTCCGTGGCGAAAAATTCGCAGGTCAGCACGCCGACATAACCCAGTGCCGCGGCAATTCTGGAAGCCAGCGCGCGCGCTTCGTCAACCTGCGCCGCGATGGCATCGCTGGCAGGCAGGGATGACCGGGCCAGAATGCCGTCCTCATGGCTGTTTTCGGAACTGTCCCAGAACCGCGTTTCCCCATCCTGGCCGCGCACCAGAATCACCGAAAATTCGGCGGAAAAGCGGACCAGCCCTTCGTAAACCGTCTGTTGCTGCGGCAGGCGGATGGCATCGGCATCGCGCGCGTCTGCGATGCGCCATTGCCCCTTGCCATCATAACCGTCGGAACAGGTTTTCAGAATGCCGGGCGCGCCCACGCGTTCGATCGCGGCATGCAGCCCGTCTGCCGCATCGACCGCGCAGAACGGTGCCGGCCTGCCGCCAAATTCCTGTGCGAAGTTCTTTTCGCGCAGCCGGTCCTGCGCAATTTCCAGCGCACGCGGATGCGGTGCCAGCTTGTTTTCCAGCGCCGCCCCGATTTCCGCCAGCGGGGCCACCGGCACATTTTCAAATTCAAAAGTGACCACGTCGCAGGCATCGGCAAAGCGGGCGAGGGCCGCAGTGTCAGTCCATGCAGCGCAGGTGAATTCGGCGCTGACTTCAGCGGCCACGCTTTCCCTGTCGGGCGCATAAATATGGCACCGATAGCCAAGCTGGGCTGCGGCCATGGCCATCATCCGGCCCAGCTGTCCGCCACCCAGAATGCCGATAGTCGATCCCGGTCTGATCATCGTGCCTGCTCAGCCCTCGTCAGACGGATAGTGTTTGACGGCATCCGTGCGGGCGGCGCGCCATGCTTTCAGCCGGTCAGCCACGCCATCATCTGCGGTGCCCAGAATGGCTGCGGCCAGCAGGCCTGCATTGGTGGCGCCCGCTTCGCCAATGGCCAGCGTGCCGGTGGGGATGCCGGCGGGCATCTGCACGATGGAGAGCAGGCTATCCATGCCCGACAGCGCCTTGGACTGCACCGGTACGCCCAGCACCGGCAGATGGGTCATCGCCGCAATCATGCCGGGCAGATGGGCCGCGCCGCCTGCGCCTGCGATGATGACCTTGAACCCTTCGTCTGCCGCGCCCTTGGCAAATTCTACCATCCGGTCCGGCGTGCGGTGGGCAGAGACGATGCGCGCATCATGGGCAATGCCCAGTTCGTCCAGCACATGGGCCGCGCATTGCATGGTGGGCCAGTCGGACTGGCTGCCCATCACGATGGCTACTTTTGGCGCAACCTTTGGCGCGGTTCCGGGTTCGGCCATCTCAGCTGTCCTTCAGATAATACCGTTCGCCGGCCTGCATGTGGGCGTCAAATTCGTAGATGATCGGCTGGCCGGTCGGAATTTCGAGCCCGGTGATATCATCATCCGAAATGCCCGACAGATGTTTGACCAAAGCGCGCAGCGAATTGCCATGCGCGGAAATGATCACTGTTTCGCCCGCCGCGATGACCGGCACGATGGCGTCCTGCCAATAGGGCAGCACCCGCTCGATCGTCAGTTTGAGGCTTTCGGTATTGGGGATGGCAATGCCGGCATAGCGCGGGTCCGCGCTCAGATCATAGGCACCGCCTGTTTCCAGCGGCGGCGGCGGCACGTCGAAACTGCGGCGCCAGATATGGACTTGTTCCGCCCCGTGTTTCTCGGCGGTTTCCTGTTTGTTGAGGCCGGTAAGCCCGCCATAATGGCGTTCATTCAGGCGCCAGTCCTTGGTTTCAGGAATCCACAGCCGGTCGCATTCCGCCAGCGCCAGATGCAGCGTCTTGATGGCCCGGGTCTGCACGGATGTGAAAGCGCGGGTTGGCAGCAGGCCTTTTTCGGCCAGCAAATGGCCAGCCGCCCGGGCTTCTGCAATGCCCAGTTCGGTCAGGTCGACATCCCACCAGCCGGTGAAGCGGTTTTCAAGGTTCCACTGGCTCTGGCCGTGGCGGACCAGGATGAGCTTGGTAGTCTGGGTCGGCAAGGAATAGGCTCCTGCATTACAAGAAGCAGTTGCCGTTAGCTTTCGGCATCGCTTTTGGGAAGGGCTGGCGCTGCCGAATCGCCCGGAGAATCAGCAGTATTTTCTTCAAACGCACGAGATTGCGCTTTGCGGCGGCGCAAATTCTCGCGCAGCTTGGCGGCCAGCCGTTCTTCGCGGGACATATTTGTGGGGTCATTTGCCATGGTGTCATGGCGATTGCCGCGCTGGGCTGCGCTTTACAAGCTTTGCTTTAAAGGCCTTGCCCGACTTGCGGTGGCGCTTGACAACAGGGGGCGCGCCAGCCAATAGCGCGCCCCTGCCGTGGGTCGCCTTTCAAGGAACCTGCGCAGATCAGTGAAATGGTGTGCTGCTGTAGCTCAGTG
The DNA here is from genome assembly GCF_009827615.1 of Allopontixanthobacter confluentis. Taxonomy (GTDB): domain Bacteria; phylum Pseudomonadota; class Alphaproteobacteria; order Sphingomonadales; family Sphingomonadaceae; genus Allopontixanthobacter; species Allopontixanthobacter confluentis. Next base: position 377,434 of record NZ_WTYU01000002.1, on the reverse strand, counting down.
GTAGAGCGCATCCTTGGTAAGGCTGAGGTCGAGAGTTCAATTCTCTCCAGCAGCACCATTTCACTTTCCTTTCCCCGCTCTCAGCATTTGCCTTGTCCGCGTGACGGGATATGCACTGCCCTGAAAATTTCAGGGAGCGAAGCGGGATGCATTTCGGATTAAGTGACGAACAGGCTGAGTTGCAGGCAGCAGCGCGTAAATTCGCGCGGGAACAATTGCCCGATCTGGCGCGCCAGCTTGAACGTGACGATGAACCTGTGCCGCATGAAATGCTCCGCCAATATGGTGATCTCGGCTTTCTGGGCATCAACCTGCCGGCACAATATGGCGGCATGGGGCTGGGCCATCTCGAGGCATTGCTGGTGCTGGAAGAATTCGCGCAGGTTTCAGCCGCAGTTGCCTTTCCGGTTTTCGAAGCGCTGACCGGGCCAGTGCGAACCATCGAACAATTCGGTACGGAAGAATTGAAGGCGCGGATTATTCCCGAAGTGGTGCGCGGCGAAAAAATCGTCGCGGTGGCCATGTCGGAACCCGATGCCGGAACCGCCCTCACTGATCTTGCCACCACGGCGCGGATTGAGGGCGACAAAATCGTGATCAACGGCACCAAGCGGTGGAGTTCGGGCGCGGGCCATTCCGATTACTACATCACCTATTGCCGGTTTGACGGCATTGCCGGCGCAAAGGGCATTGGCGCGGTGCTGGTGGAAAAGGATGCTGCCGGTGTCAGCTTCGGCGCGCGCGAAGAAATGATGGGCTTCAGAGGCATCCCATCGGCCGATATTTTCCTGGATGATGTGCGCGTGCCGGCCGGCAATCTCATTATCGGGGCAGGCGGTTTCGGCAAATTGATGAGCGCATTCGGGCTGGAACGCTGCGGCAATGCCACCATGGGGCTGGGGCTGGCGGCAGCGGCGCTGGAAGATGCGCTGGCCTATACTCAGGAACGCACCGCCTTTGGCAAACCGATCATCGATTTTCAGGCCGTGCAGATGAAACTGGCGGAAATGGCGATGCAGGTGGATGCTGCCCGCCTGCTGATCTGGCGCGCGGCGGTGAATGCTGGCGACGGTCTGCCCAGTGTCTATGAAAGCTCTGCCGCGAAATGTTTTTCCAACGAAATGGTGCGCGAAGTGACGCAGCTGGGTGTGCAGGTGATGGGCGGTTACGGCTATTCGAAGCAATATCCGATGGAACAGCGCCTACGCGATGGTTTTGCCTGGGGTATCGCGGGCGGCACCACTGATGTGCAGAAAACCAACATCGCTGCGGCGCTGGTAGGGCGCCGGTTTGACCAGAGGCGCTGAATTGCAACCGTTCGCACGATTTTCCAATTGTCATCCCCCGGCGTATTAGCCATGTAAGGCACCATGACCGAACATACCGAAATGCAGGCTGAAGAAGGGGCCGCTGATCCGGCCAATCATGCCGTATTGGCCGCTCCACAAACCGGCGGCGAACTGACCGAGCTTCATCCCAACCACGTCAAGATCCTGCGGATACAGGCATTTCTGGTGGCGGCGCCTTTTGTGCTGGGATCGCTTGTTCTGGAAATGGCACAGCTGGTGCCGCCCGGGGTGTTTGTCGTGCCGGTGCTGCTGGCTGCGCTGTTCCTGATTATCCGGGTGCCGCTGCGGCGGCATCATGCGCGCGGATATGCCATGAGCGACGATCGTTTGCGCGTGGTGCGCGGGCTTCTGTTCCGGTCTGACACGGTGGTGCCATTTGGCAGGGTCCAGCATATTGATGTGAACCAGGGCCCGCTGGAACGGTATTACGACCTTGCCACGCTGACGTTGCATACTGCTGGCAGCCACAACGCCTCGGTGCATCTGCCGGGCATTCTGAACCAGGACGCACTGGCCATGCGCGAGGTCATCCGCAGCCATATCAAGCGCGAGACGGTGTGACAGAAGTGACAGAAGTGGCTGCTGCGACTGGCGCGACTGGCGCGTCTGGCGCAAATGGCAAGCCGGCGATACCGAGACGGACCAGTCCGCTGGGATTTGTCGCCAAGGGGCTGGACGGGCTGCGCCGTGCAATCCTGCCCATGGTGGCAGTGGCCTACGGGATGCGCGATGAAACATTCGGGCTGCTTACAGCTGTCGGGCTGGGCCTGCTGATTGCAGGCGTGGCCGTGGGCATCCGCTATCTGCACTGGCTGCGGCTGACCTATACGGTGGGCGAGACCGACATTCGGGTGGAAAGCGGGCTTCTGTCGCGCGCGGCGCGTTCTGTTCCGTTTGAACGGATACAGGATGTCAGCCTCGAACAATCGCTCATCCCCCGGCTGCTTGGCCTTGTCGAAGTGCGCTTCGAAACAGGCGCTGGCGGCAAGGACGAGCTGAAGCTGGCCTATCTGACGCAGGCAGAAGGCGAAGAACTGCGCGAACTGGTCCGCGCGCGCAAGGATGGGGTGGGGCTGGCAGGCGAAGCGCCAGTGCCGGCCGCAGATGGCACCGTGTCCACCCCAGTAACAGAACCAGCATCAGAGCCGCTGTTTGCGATGGATACGCGCCGTCTGGTCACTTTCGGCCTGTTTGAATTTTCCCTTGCCGTGGTGGCGGTGATCGCGGGCGCCGTGCAGCAGTTCGGTGATTTTTTTGCGTTCAGGCTGTGGCCTGCCAGCCTCGACAATCTGACCGATTTGCAGGACGGCGTGGCCGGGCGGTTCGACTGGCTGGCAAGCGCCGGGCCGATGATGCAATTTATCGGCATTGCAGCGGCCATTTTCGCGCTGTTGGTGGTGGGCCTGATTGTGGGGGTGGCCACCGGGCTGGTCCGCACGGTGCTGCGCGATTGGGGCTTCACGCTGGATTGGACAGACAAGGGTTTCCGCCGCCGGCGCGGATTGTTGACCCGCACCGATGTGGTCATGCCCGCCCACCGGGTGCAGGCTGTGAAAATCACCACCGGCATCATTCGCAAGCGGTTTGGCTGGCATGGCTTGAGTTTCATAAGCCTGGCACAGGATAGCGGCGCGTCGAACCACATTGTCGCGCCGTTTGGCCAGATGGAGGAACTGGCACCGATCGTCCGGAAAGCCGGGTTCGATCTGCCAGCAGACATGGCGCCGTGGCAACGCGGCGCTGTCGAATATCGGGTGGATGCAGCGCTGTTGCCCGCTCTGCTGCTGGTCCCCGCAGCCGCCATCACTGCGGTGGTCGCCGGGCCGCTTCTAGGCGTATTGCCCATTGCTGGCGGGGCATTTCTTGCCCTGCGACAGGCTTTCCTGTGGCGGTTTGAACGCCATTGCCTGACCGGGCGGCAATTGTTCATCAGCAAGGGTTGGCTGGCACCGGAGCTTTCCATAGCGTCACGGATCAAGCTCCAATCGGTGGAGATCAGCCAGAATTCTATCGGCAGGCGGCGCGGCTATGCCACATTGCATCTTGGTCTTGCGGGCGGAAAAATGGCGCTGCGGGGCATTTCCCCGCAGCGCGCATATGAATTACGCAGCGCCATCTTGGCCAGCATTGCGGAAAAGGATTTTTCCCAACTCGCGCAGTGATGCCCGCGTCGCCTTGTTCAGCGTCAGGCGCGCAGATCGGCCCAATCAGGGTGGCGTTTGAATTGCGCTTCGACATAGCTGCATTGCGGGACGATGGTGAAACCTTCGCTGCGCGCATCACTGACCATTTCCTGCACCAGCGCCGCGGCCACACCGCGCCCGCCGATCTCAGATGGCACCAATGTATGTTCAGCCACGCGGCTGTCCCCCCGATGCACCCAGGTCAGGCGGCCAACGGCATCGCTGCCCGGCACATGGGCATGATATTCACCTGACGTATTTTCATCGTGACGCGTAATTTCCAAACCTTCGATGGCCATTCAATTGTCTCCTTCTTGCACATAACGTGAAGGTGGCTAAGGCCGTTCCCTCAAAAGCGGGATGACATGACCCACCATGAAGCAGTTTCTTTCCGATAATGCCGCCAGAGTGCACCCTGCTGTGTGGGACGCCATGCGCGCCGCGGACGCGCCGCAATCACCCTATGATGGTGATGGCGTATCGCAGCGCATGGACGAAGCATTCGGCGAATTGTTCGGCCAGCCATGCACTGCCTTGTGGGTTGCCACCGGCACTGCGGCCAACTGCCTCGCACTCAGCACCATGGTCCAGCCGCATGGCGGGGTGGTGTGCCACCGTGAAGCCCATATCGAAATGGATGAAGGCGGCGCGCCCGGCTTCTACCTGCACGGCGCCAAGCTGCTGCTGGCAGAAGGAGAAAGCGCAAAGCTGACGCCCGATACAATCCGTGCGGCAATCGACCCCATTCGCGATGACGTGCATCAGGTGCAGCCCCATGCCATTTCCATCACGCAGGCAAGCGAATATGGCTGCGTTTACCGCCCAGCTGAACTGGCCGCGATTGGCGCGCTGGCCAGGGAACGCGGCCTCGGGCTGCACATGGATGGCGCGCGCTTTGCCAATGCCGCAGCCTTTCTGGGGTGCAGCGCGGCAGAAGCGGTCGGCCCGGCTGACGCGCTGAGTTTCGGCTTCGTCAAAAATGGCGGGATGACGGCCGAAGCGATCATCTTCTTTGATCAGGCGTTGGCCGATGTGGCGCGTTACCGGCGCAAGCGGGCAGGCCATCTGCAAAGCAAGGGGCGGTTTCTGGCAGCACAATTGCTGGCCATGGTCGAAGGGGATGTGTGGCTGGGCAATGCGCGGTCGGCCAATGATGCCGCGCAGGCAATTGCCAGCTGCGCCGCCGACCGCCTGATACATGCCGTAGAAGCGAATGAATTATTCGTCCGGTGCAGCGCCTCTGAACGCAGCGCGCTGCGGGCGCAGGGTTTCGATTTTTACGATTGGGGCAGCGATGCCGCACGCTTTGTGACCGCGTGGAACACAACCGCCGAAGATGCGCAGGCGCTGGGCCGGGCCGTGGCAGCTTTATGAGCGCAGCTTCCGATGGGGCGCAGCCCCATGCCCTGCTGCGGCCATCAGTCGTCGTCCCCTTTGTGCTGGTGGCGCTGATCTGGGGTTCGACGTGGCTGGTGATCAAGGACCAGATTTCGCAGGTTCCGCCCGGCTGGTCCATCACCTGGCGTTTTGTGGTGGCCACCATGGCCATGTTCATGCTGGCCAAATTCCAGGGCCATTCGCTGCGGCTTGGCCGCGCGGGGCAGATGCTGGCGCTGGCCGTGGGCGTCACGCAGTTTTGCGGCAATTTCAATTTTGTCTACCGCGCTGAACTGCATCTGACATCCGGCATCGTGGCAGTCATGTTCGGCTTGCTGATGGTGCCCAATGCCATTTTCGGCAGGCTGTTGCTGGGCCAGCCGATCACCCGCCGGTTCATGGCCGGCAGCGCCATCGCCCTGGTCGGTATTGCCATGCTGCTGGTGCACGAAGCGCGCATTGCCCCTCTGGAAGGCAAGGTCGGGCTTGGTGTCCTGCTGACTATCGGCGGTATTCTGTCGGCCTCTGTCGCCAATGTCATTCAGGCAGGCGACACGGGGCGCAAGCTGGCGCTGCCCAGCCTGCTGGCATGGGCCATGCTGTATGGCACCCTGTGTGACGCAGTGCTGGCATGGGCCATTTCAGGCCCGCCGGTGTTCGATATGCGTGCCGAATATGGCGCCGGTATTGCCTATCTGGCCATTGCCGGATCGGTGGTGACATTCCCGCTCTATTACAAGCTGGTCCGCGAAATCGGGCCGGGCCGTGCGGCTTATAATGGCGTTATCGTGGTGATTGTGGCCATGGTCCTTTCCACCCTGTTCGAAGGCTATCAGTGGTCAGTGCTGGCCGGCTGCGGCGGCGCAGTTGCGCTGGTGGGCATGGTGGTGGCCTTGAGAGCGCGCAACCCCGTCCGATAGTCGGGATAGGCTGGTTTCCAGCCCAGCACACGCTTGGCCCTGCCATTGGCCACGCGGCGGTTTTCAGCATAAAAGCCGCGCGCCATGGGGGACAGGTCGGCTTGTTCCAGCGTCAGCAGCGGCGGCGGCTCCTGCCCCATCAGCAGGCAGGCTTCCTCGATCACCGCATTCTGGCTGGCGGGCAGATCATCCGACAGATTATACGCGCCGGCAGGGGCGTCCAGCGCCGCCAATACCCCGCTGACAATATCATCGACATGCACCCGGCTGAACACCTGGCCGGGCAGGTCTATCCGGTTGGCGCGGCCCTGTGCCACTCTGTCCAATGCGCTGCGGCCGGGCCCGTAAATGCCGGGCAGACGGAAAACATGCGCGCCAGCGCCCAGCCAGCGGGCATCGCAGTCAGACCGATCACTGCGCCGCCCGGTGCCGGTGGCCGCGCTTTCATCCACCCATGCGCCCCTGGCATCGCCGTAAACGCCGGTGGATGAAAGATAGCCGCGCCATTGCTGCGTCACATCGGTGCCATACAGGTCCAGCACAGGGTCAGACCCGCTGGCAGGCGGGACGGAAGACAGGACATGGCTGGCGCGGGTCAGCGCATCACGCACCCGGGCGCCATCTGCAAAGTCGATCCCGCCTGCGCTGCCGGTTGCTTCCACAACCCACCCGCGCCCGCGCAATGCCGCTGCCAGCCGCGACGCCGTATATCCCAGTCCGAAAATCAACATATGGGGCATTTTGCGTTCCTGTTTGCCTGATCGGGCCGGTATGGCGGGCCGGTATCAGTAGCGGGCATCACGGGTAAGAGGGACGAGTGCGAATGGCAGTTTCCTTAAACCACCAATGAACCCAAGCCAATGTCATGCGTTTGTGGCATGACAGCGCCAATTGCCGGCCTTGCCAGCACGGCGTTACCGCTATTGCCGTTTCAAATTTACTGAAAGCACATCGTCATGGATATTGCCCGCACCCCTTCTGAAACCGGTGGCAACCCCGAAATGGCTGATGCCGCCACTGAACCCAAAAGCCCGGCGATTATCCGGCGCGAAGATTACCAGCCATTTGCCTGGAATGTGCCGGAAACCCGGCTGGAATTCGACTTGGGGCTGGAACGCACGACAGTGCGCGCCACGCTGAAAATTGCGCGCAATCCGGCAGCGGAACCATCGCCCACAATCCTGCTCAATGGTGATGGGCTGGTGCCTTTGTCCGTGATGGTCGATGGCGAGGCGACGCCCAGCTGGACGGTGCAGAATGGCGATATGATCCTGTCCCTGCCGGGGGACGCGCACACCATCACCATCGTCAATGAAATCGACCCCAGCGCCAATACCCAGCTGATGGGGCTGTTTGCATCAAACGGAATGCTGTGCACCCAGTGCGAGGCCGAAGGCTTCCGCCGGATTACCTTTTTCCCCGACCGGCCCGATGTGCTGTCGACTTACTCTGTACGCATGGAAGGGGCCAAGACGCAGTTCCCTGTCCTTCTTTCCAATGGTAACATGGTTGAAACGGGCGAATCTGGCGAGACCCATTGGGCGGAATGGCAGGACCCATGGCCCAAGCCATCCTATCTGTTCGCGCTGGTCGCGGGGGATCTGGTGGCCAATTCGGACAGTTTCACCACCGCCAGCGGGCGCAAGGTCGCGCTCAACATCTATGTGCGCGATGGCGATCTGCCGCGCACCGATCATGCCATGCGGTCACTCATCGCCAGCATGAAATGGGACGAGGAAGCCTTCGGGCGCGAATATGACCTCGATCTGTTCAACATCGTCGCCGTCAGCGATTTCAACATGGGCGCGATGGAGAACAAGGGCCTCAACATCTTCAACACCAAATATGTGCTGGCTGATGCCGAAACTGCGACCGATGGCGATTATGACGCGGTTGAAGGCGTGATTGGCCATGAATATTTCCACAATTGGTCGGGCAACCGGATTACCTGCCAGGACTGGTTCCAGCTGTCCCTGAAGGAAGGCTTCACTGTGCTGCGCGATCAGCTGTTCAGCGAGGATATGCAAAGCCAGCCGGTCAAGCGGATCGAGGATGTGCGGATCCTGCGTTCGGTCCAGTTTCCGGAAGATTCCGGCCCGCTGGCCCATCCGATCCGGCCCGATTCCTTCCAGGAAATCTCCAATTTCTATACCTCGACCATCTACAACAAGGGCGCCGAAGTCATTCGCATGATGCGGACCATGGCGGGGCCGGACGCTTTCCGTCAGGGCACGGACCTCTATTTTGACCGGCATGACGGCGAAGCCGCCACTTGCGAGGATTTCATCAAGGCGATGGAAGATGGCTCCGGCCTCGACCTCACGCAGTTCCGGTTGTGGTACAGCCAGGCGGGCACCCCGAAAATCTCGGTAACACTGGCGCATGAAGGGGATACCGCCACACTGACGCTGAAGCAGACCGTGCCGCCGACGCCGGGCCAGCCAGCCAAATATCCCATGCCCATTCCGCTCAAGATCGCCTTGTTCGACCGCAGCAGCGGCATGCATGACGGGCAGCAGCTGATAGTGCTGGACAAGGAAGAAACCACCATCGCCTTTACCGGATTTGCCGAAAAGCCGGTTTTGTCGGTCAACCGCGGCTTTTCCGCGCCGGTAACGGTGGAACGCGATATTTCGCGGGACGATCTGGTATTTCTGGCAGCGCGCGACGATGATCCGTTTGCGCGCTATGAAGCGATGCAGGATCTGGTCGTCGGCCATCTGACCGCTGCTGCTGGTGATGCTGGTGCTGCGGGCCTCAACGACATGGAAAGCAGTGCTGCACGCCGCGATATCGCCGCCGCGCTCAGGGCCATTCTGGTGGATGATGGCATTGACGATTCCATGCGCGGCGAACTGATGATGCTGCCGGGGCAGACCTATCTGGCGGAACAGCTGTCCATTGCTGACCCTGCGCGCATTCACGCCGCGCGCGAAGGGCTCAAGGCATGGCTGGGCACAGAGCTGGATGCAGAATTGTCGGCGCTGTATGAACGCGTCTGCGCTATTCCCTATTCGCTTGATGCAGATGCCCGCGGCGCGCGCAAGGTGAAGACGCAGGCGCTGGTGTTCCTTGCGGCAGGCAATCCGGACAAGGCTTCGCGTCTAGCCGCTGCCCAATATGCCAATGCCGACAATATGACTGACCGCCAGGGCGCGCTGATGGTATTAACCGGCATGGACGGTGTCGCCCGCACCAACGCGCTGATCGATTTCTACCGCCGCTATGAAGGCAACGAACTGGTTATCGACAAATGGTTTGCTTTGCAGGCTTCCTCGCTCCACCCCAATGCGCTGGAACATGTAAAGGCGCTGGCGGGGCATAAGGATTTTACCTTGCGCAACCCCAACCGGGTGCGCTCGCTTTATATGGCATTTGCGGGCAGCCCCCATGCTTTCCATGCTGAAAGCGGCGAAGGGTACAGGATGATTGCCGACCTTGTTCTGGCACTGGACCCGATGAACCCGCAAACCGCGGCGCGTTTCGTCACCCCGCTGGGGCGCTGGCGCAGGCTGGAACCGGGCCGCGCCGCGCTGATGCGCAAGGAACTGGAACGGATCGCTGCGGCTTCTGCCCTGTCGCGCGATACGTATGAACAGGTCACCCGCAGCCTTGGCTGAACCGGTTGAAATCATCCGCTCCCCGCTGCTTGGCAAGGTTCACCATGGCTTTTTCGGGCGGCGGGGCGGGGTTTCGCGCGGGGTCGTCAGCGGCCTCAATGCGGGCCTTGGCGCGCTGGATGACGGTGAAGCGGTGGCAGAAAACCGGCGTATCGCATCAGCCACAGTGCTACCCGGTGCGGCGCTGGTAACGCCCTATCAGGTGCATTCGGCGGATGCGGTCATCGTGGATCAGCCATGGGCGCTGGATGCGCGGCCCCATGCCGATGCGCTGGTCACAGACCGGCCCGGCCTGCTGCTGGGCATCGTCACGGCAGATTGCGCGCCGGTGCTTTTGGCTGATAAGGAAGCCGGCGTGATTGGCGCGGCCCATGCCGGCTGGCGCGGCGCATTTGACGGGGTGATCGCCGCAACGGTCGAGGCGATGGAAAAGCTGGGTGCACAGGCGGGCCGTATAAAGGCCGCCATCGGGCCATGTATCGCGCAGCAAAGTTACGAAGTGGACGAAGCGTTCCGCCAGCGAATCGGTGCAGCCGGTGACCGCTTCTTTGCAGCCGGCGCTGCGGGCCATTACCAATTCGATCTGGAAGCCTTCGTCGCGCATCGGCTTGCCGAATCCGGGGCGGCGCAGGTGGAGCCATTGGGCCTCGATACCTATGGTGATGCGGCGCGATTCTACTCCTATCGGCGCGCCACGCACCTTGGGCAGCAGACCTATGGCAGGCAGATCAGCCTGATCGGTCTGGCTGATTGAAGCGCCCCGGCCGTTACGGCATTGGCCTTGGGCGGGCGGAGTTGTGGTGCAGATTATGCACAAAACACCAGCCGCAATGCCAAAAAGGCGGTTGGCAGCGCGGGTAATCGCGTCTATCAGCGCGCCCAAACCGGCAACGGACGGCTATTGTATGCAAGTCGTGCGGATCGCGGTAAGCGGGGGCTTCTCCTGATTGCTGAATCAGCTGGAAATCGAGTGTGCCTCGCAAATTCTGCGGGGCTGTTACAAGGCAAGACAAGTCTTAAAGATGCGTGTTTTACAAGGCAGGGCTGATGGCTGACACGACTGGCACCGCAACACCCGAAACACTCGCCGTCCATGGCGAAGACGGTGTTCGGCGGCGCGATTTTATCAATATTGCAGCAGTCAGCTTTGCTGGCGTAGGCGCTGTGGCCGTGGTTCTGCCGCTGGTCAGCCAGATGGCCCCTTCGGCCGATGTTCTGGCGGAAAGCAGCACCGAAATCGACGTCGGTTCGATCGAGGCAGGGCAGGCCATCAAGGCTGTGTTCCGCAAGCAGCCGCTGTTCGTGCGCCGCCTGACGCCTGCTGAAATTTCGCAGGCCGACAAGGTCGACGCTTCCAGCCTGCGCGATCCGCAGACCCTGGCTGAACGCACCAAGGAAGGTCATCTGGACATGCTGGTCACCATGGGCGTCTGCACCCATCTGGGCTGTGTGCCTCTGGGCGCTGCCGAAGGTGAAAACCGCGGCGAATTTGGCGGTTATTTCTGCCCTTGCCACGGGTCACATTACGATACCGCGGCCCGTATCCGCAAAGGTCCCGCGCCTACCAACCTGGTAGTGCCGGATTATGAATTCACGTCCGACACGGTTATCCGGGTCGGCTGAGGCTGAAGAGACACGATATGAGTTTTCCCTGGGCCCGCCAGTATGAACCGAAGAACGGTCTGACGAAGTTTCTCGACGAGAAACTGCCGCTGCCGCGTCTTGTGTATGGTGCAATCGGTGCCGGTTATCCGGTCCCCCGCAACCTCAGCTACATGTGGAATTTCGGTGTTCTCGCCGGTTTCTGCCTCGTGCTGCAAATCGTCACGGGCGTCGTCCTGGCGATGCATTATGCGCCTAATGCGCTGGTGGCTTTCGGCACGACCGAACACATCATGCGGGACGTAAACTGGGGCTGGATGATGCGTTATGCGCATGCCAACGGCGCCAGCTTCTTCTTCATCGTGGTCTATCTGCATATTTTCCGCGGCTTCTTCTATTCCTCCTACAAAGCCCCGCGCGAGATGATCTGGCTGCTGGGCGTTGTCATCTTCCTGCTCATGATGGCCACTGCTTTCATGGGTTACGTGCTGCCATGGGGCCAGATGAGCTTCTGGGGCGCAAAGGTTATTACCGGCCTGTTTGGCGCCATCCCCATCGTGGGTGAGCCGATCCAGGTGTGGCTGCTGGGCGGTTTTGCGCCTGACAATGCCGCGCTGAACCGCTTCTTCAGTCTTCACTTCCTGCTACCATTTGTTATCGCCGGTGTGGTTATCCTGCACATCTGGGCGCTGCATATTCCGGGTTCTTCCAACCCGACCGGCGTGGAAATCAAGACCGAAGCCGACACGGTTCCGTTCCATCCCTATTACACTGCGAAGGATGGTTTCGGCCTCGGTATCTTCCTGCTGCTTTTCTGCACGATGGTGTTCTTCCTGCCCAACTACCTCGGGCATCCGGACAATTACATCGAAGCCAACCCGCTTTCGACACCGGCGCATATCGTTCCGGAATGGTATTTCTGGCCATTCTACGCGATCCTGCGGGCCTTCACCGTGGACTTCTTCTTCGTCCCGGCAAAGCTGATGGGCGTGCTGGCCATGTTCGCCGCCATCCTGGTGTGGTTCTTCCTGCCCTGGCTGGACAAATCACCCGTGCGTTCGGGCCATTACCGTCCGCTGTTCCGCAAGTTCTTCTGGTTCGGCCTGATCCCGACCATGGCCGTGCTGTTCTATTGCGGCGGCGCGCCAGCCGAAGAACCCTTCGTGATGTTGAGCCAGTTGGCGACAGCCTATTACTTCCTGCACTTCCTCGTGATCCTGCCGCTGGTTTCGTCCATCGAAAAGCCAGAGCCGCTGCCCTATTCGATCACCGAAGCAGTGCTGGGTTCCGACAAGAAAGCCGTGCTCGGCGAAAACACCACTCCTGCGGTTTGATGCGCAGGAAATTGGCCAAGATTATTAGAAAGCGACTGACATGATCCGCCTCTTCGGAATTCTGGCTGGCTTGTTCTTCACCGTGGCCGTGATGTGGTCATTCGCGACCGGCGCCTTTGTCGCCGCGACCGAGGGCCTTGGCGAAGAAACAGCAGAGCACGCGTTTCATAAATATCCCAAGGATTTGCATCTCGCCAGCGATGGTGTGTTTGGCACGTTTGACAAGGCGCAGCTTCAGCGCGGCTACCAGGTATACAAGGAAGTATGCGCTGCCTGCCATTCGATGAAGTTTGTCGCCATTCGTGATCTGGCGGATCTCGGGTACAACGAGGCACAGCTGAAGGCGGAAGCCGCCAGCTGGCAGGTTCCGGGCATTGATCCCAGCACCGGTGAAGCAACCATGCGCCCCGGCCTGCCGACTGACTACTTTCCTTCGCCTTACCCCAACACCGTTGCAGCAGCGGCTGCCAACAACAATGCCATTCCGCCTGACCTTTCCTTGATGGCAAAGGCGCGGCATGACGGTTCGGCCTATGTCTATTCGCTGCTGACAGGGTATCAGGCACAGCCTGCGGAACTCCTGAAGGAATTCCCGGCATCCAAAACGCCAACGGGCCTGCATTACAACCCGTATTTCCCCAATCTCAACCTGGCGATGGCGCCCCCGCTGACGGCCAATGGCCAGGTCACTTACGCGCCTGGCAATCCTGATCCCACCATCGACCAGATGGCGCAGGACGTGGCGGCATTTCTGACCTGGACTGCCGAGCCTACGCTCGACAAGCGCAAGCAGACAGGCTGGCCAGTGCTTGGATTCCTGCTGTTCGCCACCATTCTGGCCTTCTTTGCCAAGAAGCAGATCTGGTCTGCGGTAAAGCCCAGCCGCAAGGATTGACCTTTCCTTTGCTGCCCTTGAAAAGCCCCTTGCATCCCGGTGATGCGAGGGGCTTTTTCGTTGCGACCATTTTCTTGCCAAGGCCATGATATGACCCCTGATGCATTGCGCGCGCTTATCCGCACTGTTCCGGATTTTCCCAAGACGGGCATTCAGTTCCGGGATATTACTACCTTGATCAGCAATGGTCCGGGGCTGGCCGCAACGGTGGAAATTCTGGCAGAGCAGGCAGATGCCGCCGGCGCAAAGTCAATCGCTGGCATGGAAGCGCGCGGTTTCATTTTCGGTGCTGCGGTCGCGGTGCGACTGGGCGTGGGTTTTGTTGCCGTGCGCAAGCCAGGTAAGCTGCCTGTGCCCACCATCGGCGTCGATTATGCGCTGGAATATGGGATGGACCGCCTGGAGGTGGATCCTGCCGCGATAAGGCAGGATGAAAGCATCGTCATTGTCGATGATCTGGTCGCCACTGGCGGCACGGCGCTGGCGGCGGTGGAACTGCTGCGCACTGCTGGTGCCCGCGTGGACCATGCTTTGTTCGTGATTGATCTGCCGGACCTTGGCGGCGCGGGCCGTTTGCGCGAAGCGGGGGTCGCGGTTGATGCCATTCTGGACTATGCAGGCCAATAGCCTCATTGGTAACGGGAAATATATTGCCGTTGGGGCATTGGAATAATGTCAGCCCGATGTAGGTTTGCGGCATGGCATGCTGCGGTCTGCATGGCTCCGCCCCATTTGGGGGTTTGAACCCAGGCAACTGACGGGGCGCGAAACGGGGACTGATGGAACAACAGGCAATTGTAATCGCGCTGGTTGGCGTGCTGGGTATCGGGGCCCAATGGCTTGCCTGGCGCACTGGCTTGCCTGCGATTGTGCTGATGTTGGCAGCGGGTTTCATCGCTGGCCCGGCATTGGGGCTGATTGACCCCGAACTTGCCTTTGGTGAAATGCTGGAGCCGATGGTGGCAATCGGCGTTGCGCTGATCCTGTTCGAGGGCGGACTGAGCCTTGATTTTCGCGAACTGCGCCATGCAGGGGACGGGGTTTCCCGCCTGGTAGTATTGGGTGTTCCGCTGGGCTGGCTGTTCGGCACGCTGGCGTGTTTCTACATTGCTGGCCTTAACTGGCCGGTCGCGGTGCTGTTTGGCGGCATTCTGGTCGTCACCGGGCCAACGGTTGTCCTGCCCTTGCTGCGCCAATCCAGCGTGCAGACCCGCCCGGCGGCGATCCTGAAATGGGAATCTATCGTTAATGACCCGTTCGGCGCATTATGCGCGGTCATTGCCTATGAATATTTCCGCCTGTCAGGCGATGGGGCGACGGTATTTGAGGTGGTTCCGCCCATGCTCATCGCGGCAGGCCTTGCCGGCCTGCTGGGTTACGCTGCGGCAGTGGTCATTGCCTGGGCATTTCCGCGGGGCGCGGTGCCTGAATATCTCAAGGTGCCAGTGCTGCTCACCACCGTCATCGGCGTGTTCGTTCTGTCCAACAAGATCGAGCATGAGGCAGGGCTGATCGCGGTGACGGTCATGGGCATTGCGCTTGCCAATATGAATGTTTCCAGCCTGCGCAGCATCCACCCGTTCAAGCAGAATATTGCGGTGCTGCTGGTATCGGGCATCTTCATCATCCTTTCCGCATCGCTCGATTTTTCGCAGCTTTCTTATCTCAACTGGCGCTTCGGCCTGTTCCTGCTGGCGCTGTTGTTCATTGTCCGCCCGGCCACCATTCTTGTCAGCCTGCTGTTCAGTTCCGTTCCCTGGAACGAACGGCTGTTCCTGGCGTGGATTGCGCCGCGCGGCATCGTGCTGGTGGCCATTTCCGGCCTGTTCGCGCTTCGCCTGACTGACCTTGGCTATGCGGATGGCAATGTGCTTATCGGCCTGAGTTTCGCGGTCGTCGTCGTGACCATCGTGGCGCATGGTTTCACGATTGATCTGGCCGCACGGTTGCTCAAGGTCAAAGGCCAGACACGGCCCGGGTTGCTCATTGTCGGCAGCACGCCGTGGACCATCGCGCTGGCGGTGCAGCTGCAGAAGCTGAAAACGCCGGTTATGGTGGTCGATTCCAGCTGGCAAAGGCTGGCGCCTGCCCGGCAGAAAGCCCTGCCATTCTATCACGGCGAAATTTTGAACGAAGCAACCGAACATAATCTTGATCTTACGCAGTTCCACGTGCTGGTCGCCGCGACCGAGAACGAGGCGTATAACGCGCTTGTCTGCAACGAATTTGCCCATGAAATCGGCCGTGATGCCGTCTATCAGCTGGGTGAGGCGGGCGATCATGACGATCATCGCAAATTGCCCGATTCCCTCCGCGGCCGTGCCTTGTTCCAGTCTGGCTTTGGCGTGGAAGATGTGAATGAGCGGCAGGCGGAAGGCTGGGTTTTCCGGCAGACCAAGCTTTCCGAAGCGTTTGATTTTGAAGACGCACAGGAAAAACTGCCCGAATCCACGCATATGCTGCTGCTCGTCCGCGAAACGGGGCGCATGCGGTTCTTTACCCATGCCTCGCGCCCGGAACCCAGGGCTGGCGACACGATAATTTCCTTTTCACCCCCTAAAAAACTGACGGTCGAAGAAGTGGCCGCGAAGAATGCGGGGAAGCGGGGGTTGAAGCCCCAATCGGCATGATGATGAAGAAAACGAACCGGACGCCCTTGTTTCTTGGCTTGGCAATTTCTGCCCTCGGCCTGGCCGGATGCGAGCAGAAACCGCCGCCAATCGCGCCAGAACCGACCGCGTCAGACGAGCCGGCCGAGGCCGTTTCGATCTTTCGTCCCGAAGCGGAAGTGGACCGCGAAGCCATTCCGATGGCTCCGCTGGAACAGGCCATTTCCTTCGCGGAAAGCGGATCGACGCTGACTGACAAGGCGCGGGCTGATCTCGACAGCATCGTGGCATCGCCGCAGATGCAGACAAGCGGAGCGATTATCCTGCGCGGCCACACCGATTCTGCAGGCAATGACGAGGCGAACTTGCGATCGTCCAGAAAGCGCGCTGAGGCGGTGCGCGATTATCTGGTGGAAAAGGGCGTGGACGTAGCGCGCATCACCGTCATTGCGCTCGGCGAAATGCGCCCCGTTGCGCCCAACGCCAACCTTGATGGCACCGCGGACGAGGCAGGCCGCGCGGCGAACCGCCGGGTCGATGTCACAATCGAAGTCCCCGGGCAGAGCGAAGCCAACGCCGCCAAAAGCGATGAGCAGCCTGAACCGGATGCGCAAAAAGCGGGCACATTGGTCGAGGCCATAACCGGCAACTGATCGGCAGGTCTTGCAGGCCAGCCGCCCAAGTCATCGGCCCAAGCCAACCCCGCCAGCCAGCGTATCGGCAGTCAGCTTTGGGCGTGAATGTCCCGCACATGCGCCAGCGCAGCATCCGCGAACTGCGGCAGGCAGATGAGCAGGTCAGGCAAGTAAGTGTCCGCCTGATTGTAAACCAGCGGCGACCCGTCAATCCGTGAACAGTGGAGGCCTTGCGCTGCTGCAACTGCAACCGGTGCACAGCTGTCCCATTCATACTGGCCGCCGGAGTGGAGGTATATTTCGGCCTGACCCTGTACGATTGCCATGGCCTTTGCGCCGGCAGACCCCATCGCAACCAGTTCGCCCCCCAGCCGTTCGGCCAGCGACACTGCCTCGCGGGCGGGCCGTGTGCGGCTCACCACCAGGCGCGGCGCACCTGTATGGGCTGCGCGATCTACTGGCTTGTCTGATGTAATCACAAGGGTGCCATTGCCCACACCGGGCAGCGCAACCGCGCCAACGGTTGCCGCACCATCAATCGCCAGTGCGATATGGACGGCCCAGTCGGCGCGTTTCTCACCATATTCGCGGGTGCCATCCACAGGATCGACAATCCACACGCGCGACTTTGTCAGCCGCTCCTGCGTATCCTTGCTTTCTTCTGACAACAGACCATCATCGGGGCGCTGGCAGCCAAGGGCATGAACCAGAAACTGGTTGGCTGTGGCATCGCCTGCCTTGCCCAAGGCTTTTGCGAACCGTTCCTTCGTGCCCGCTGCACCGGTAAACATGCCGCTATCGCGCACCTGCAGCAGAATGTTTCCCGCGCATCGGGCCAAATGCGCGGCAAGCGCCGTATCGTCCAGCAAATCGTTCATTTCAGGGGGAGGATCCTCTGGATGATATAATCCGCTGCGTCTTCCACGCTCATCTCCACCGTGTTGACGCGAATTTCCGGATCTTGCGGCGCTTCATAAGGGCTGTCGATGCCGGTGAAGTTCTTCAGCTGCCCGCTGCGCGCTTTTTTATACAAGCCTTTGACATCGCGGGCTTCTGCCACTGCCAGCGGCGTTTCAACGTAGATTTCGATAAATTCCGTATCGGCAATCATGCCGCGCACCATATCGCGTTCCGCGCGGAACGGGCTGATGAATGCGGTGAGCACAATGAGGCCCGCATCGCTCATCAATTTGGCCACCTCGCCCACCCGGCGGATGTTCTCAATCCGGTCTGCCTCGGTAAAACCCAGATCCTTGTTCAGGCCATGGCGCACATTGTCCCCGTCCAGCAGGAAAGTGTGGCGGTTCATCACATTGAGGCGTTTTTCCACCTCATTGGCGATGGTCGATTTGCCCGAGCCTGACAGGCCGGTAAACCACAGCACCCGCGCTTTCTGGTTCTTGAGCGAAGCGTGGTCGTCCCGGGTTATCTCCGTGGGTTGCCAATGCACATTCTGGGCGCGGCGCAGGCTGAAATGCAGCAGGCCCGCACCAACAGTGGCATTGGTGATCTTGTCCACCAGAATGAACCCGCCGAGCGCGCGGCTCCGGTCATAGGGTTCAAAAGTTATGGGCCGTTCGGTGTGGATTTCGGCCACGCCAATGGAATTCAGCTCCAGCGTCTTGGCTGCAAGCTGCGCCATGGTGTTGACGTTGATTTCGTATTTTGGCTCCTGAACGGTAGCCGTCACCTGCTGTGATGCCAGCTTCAGCCAATATCCGCGGCCCGGTTTCAATGCCTCGTCGCTCATCCATACCAGCGTGGCTTCAAACTGGTCGGATGATTGCGGCGGGTCTTCTGCAGCGCCGATCACATCGCCCCTGCTGCAATCCACCTCGTCTTCCAGCGTCAGCGTGACGGACTGGCCCGCGACCGCTTCTTCCAGCTCGCCATCAAAAGTCACGATGCTTTTGACCGTGCTGGTCCTGCCGGAGGGCACAATCCGCACCCCGTCACCCGGCTTGACCGTGCCGCTGGCAATCAGGCCGGAAAATCCGCGAAAATCAAGATTGGGCCTGTTCACCCATTGCACCGGCAGGCGGAACGGGCCGTCCTGTGCTGCCACATTGGCCAGTTCGACCTGTTCCAGATGGGCGATCAGACTGGGGCCAGAATACCAGGGCGTGCTGGCTGACGGCGCAGATGCGATATTGTCACCCTTGAAGCCCGACAGCGGGATGGCCGTGAACGCATCCACCCCGATGCTGCTGGCAAATGCAGTATAGTCGGTAACGATCCGGTCAAACACCTGCTGGTCATAATCGACCAGATCCATCTTGTTCACCGCCAGCACAATGTGCCGGATGCCCAGAAGATGCGCGATGTAGGAATGGCGGCGGGTCTGCACCAGCACACCCTTGCGCGCATCCACCAGTATGACTGCCAGATCGGCTGTCGAAGCGCCGGTGACCATGTTGCGCGTATATTGTTCATGCCCCGGCGTGTCGGCGACGATGAATTTGCGTTTTTCGGTGGCGAAGAACCGATAGGCCACATCAATCGTGATGCCCTGTTCACGTTCCGCCGCCAGCCCGTCCACCAGCAGGGCAAAATCGATGTCCTGCCCCTGTGTGCCGACGCGCTTGCTGTCTGCTTCCAGCGCGGCCAGCTGGTCTTCAAAAATCATCTTGGAATCGTAGAGAAGGCGGCCAATCAGGGTCGATTTGCCATCATCCACGCTGCCGCAGGTGATGAAGCGCAGCAGGCCCTTGTTCTGGTGCTGGTCCAGATAGGCATCAATGTCTTCGGCAATCAGCGCATCTGTCTGATAGGCAGACCCAGAAGGAGAAGAAGCGGTGCTGGCAATGTTGCTACTGTCAGCCATCAGAAATAGCCTTCCTGCTTTTTCTTTTCCATGCCTGCGCCGCCTTCATCCTTGTCGATGGTGCGGCCTTGCCTTTCACTGGTGGTGGTCATCAGCATTTCCTGCACCACGGCTGACAGCGTATCTGCCTTGCTTTCGACAGCGCCGGTAAGGGGATAGCAGCCCAGCGTGCGGAACCGGATGGACCGCAGCACAGGTTCTTCCCCGTCTTCCAGCGGAAAGCGGCCATCGTCCACCATCAGCAGCATGCCATCGCGTTCCACTGTGGGGCGCGGGGCAGCCAGATACAGCGGCACAATCTCGATATTCTCGGCCATGATATATTGCCAGATGTCCAGTTCCGTCCAGTTACTCAGCGGGAACACGCGGATGCTTTCACCCTTGGCCTTGCGCGCATTATATAGGTTCCACACTTCGGGCCGCTGGCTTTTCGGGTCCCACCCGTGACTGGCCGTGCGGAAGGAGAATATGCGCTCCTTCGCGCGGCTCTTTTCCTCGTCACGGCGCGCGCCGCCAAAGGCCGCGTCGAAGCCATAATGGTTGAGCGCCTGCTTCAGCCCTTCGGTCTTCCACATATCGGTGTGCAGCGCGCCATGGTCGAACGGATTAATGCCGCGCTCGATCGCTTCGGGGTTCTGCCATACCAGCAGTTCCATCCCCGCATCCTTTGCCGCCTTTTCGCGCAAGGCGTACATATCGCGGAATTTCCACGTGGTATCCACGTGCAGCAGGGGGAAGGGCGGCGGCGAAGGATAGAATGCCTTGCGCGCCAGATGCAGCATGACGGCGCTGTCCTTGCCGACCGAATACAGCATCACCGGGTTCGCCGCTTCTGCCACCACTTCACGCATGATGTGGATGCTTTCGGCCTCTAGGCGTTCAAGATGGGTCAGACTGCGCATGCATTTTCCGGATCGTTGAATGATCGTCCTGCCGAAGCAGTGCGTCCATGTCAGCTAGGCAATATACGCAATGCCTCAAACCTAGAATTGCTTTTGAAGCACGAAGCCCGATGCGGCCGACACCCGATTTGACGCAAATGGCCGACCCGCACAAAAAATGCCATTTGACAGCGATGGCTTGCAAGGCCCGCAAATGGCCACTATCGGGCACTGCGCAAGAGCGGGTATAGCTTAGTGGTAAAGCCCTAGCCTTCCAAGCTAGTGATGCGGGTTCGATTCCCGCTACCCGCTCCAGGCCCTTGTTCGCAGACAGGCCTGTCTCATGATCAAATGCGCGAATGACATTTTTTAGCGCGAATGCCGGCGGATGCGATTGCCACCCTGTCGGGCGCTGTATTTGGTCCAGCCGAACTGCACAATCACTCAAGCGTGCTGACAATACTGTTGTGCGAAGCTGTGACGCCTGATGAAAGCGACATTATTTCAACAACCATTTCGCGCAAAAACCGCTAGAAAACGTGACTCTCGGCGTAGCAGGCTCAGCTAATCGCTTGGCGCTTTTCGGAACCAGTTGAAACTTATCTAAAAACTTCTAACGAAATAGCGGGGGAATTAAATTTCTCTCCAAGATAATCGGGTCGCACGGTTACTTGCCTGGCTTGTTCAGGGTGATTTTCATTGTCGGCTCAAGGCCGCTAAGAGGGATTTGAAATTATGCGCAAAAATGTATCGAACCTATCACGTCTGACATTGTCAGCTTCGTTTGTGGTTATGGCGGCAATGGCGATGGCTGCAACGCCTGCTTCGGCAACAGAATGCCTGCTGGACACCAATGAAGATGGCGTCGCGACCGATGGCGTTGACACCAACGGCGGCGCAACTTCCACCGACCTGCCCGACAGCTTGGCATGTGGTGTTGGTGCGGTGGCGACCGGAACCAGCTCAACTGCAGTGGGCAATTCGGCGAGTGCAACAGGTACCCAGACCACGGCAACTGGCTTCAGCGCCAATGCAACTGGTCCGGGTGCTGTTGCCACAGGCGCGCTCTCGACCGCTGCTGGCTTCCTTTCGACAGCCACCGGTTATGCCGCAAGCGCCGGCGGCGATTTCAGCTCCGCTACGGGGCAAAGAGCAGATGCGAGCGGTATTGGCGCAGTGGCTAACGGTTCAAGCTCTGTCGCTTCTGGTGATTTCACCGTGGCAGTTGGCGCAGTAGCCCAGGCAACTGGCGTGGCTTCAACCGCGCTCGGCAACAGTTCACAGGCGACCGGTGAAGCCGCTACCGCAGTTGGCAACTCTGCAGTAGCGAATTCGCTGAACTCAACCGCTGTAGGTCAGCAGTCTTTTGCAGGAAATGAGAGCGCTATTGCTGTCGGCCACCTGTCCACGGCATTTGGCCTGCGATCCGTAGCGATTGGCGAGAACGCGGACGCACAGTCCGATTTCTCGACCGCTATCGGTAATGAAGCGATCGCCAATGGCAATGACGCAGTTGCGCTTGGCACAATGGCTGTGACAACTGGCAATTCAACCACTGCGGTTGGCGGACAGAGCACAGCAACAGGTGCAGGCGCCACAGCTTTCGGCTGGCAGTCACTTGCAGCGAACGAGCGTTCGACTGCCTTGGGTCATCTGGCCACAGCATTCGGGCTTCGTTCCACTGCCATCGGTGAAAACGCTGACGCACAGTCCGATTTCTCGACCGCTATCGGTAATGAAGCGATCGCCAATGGCAATGATGCAGTTGCGCTTGGCACAATGGCTGTGACAACTGGCAATTCAACCACTGCGGTTGGCGGACAGAGCACGGCAACAGGTGCAGGCGCCACAGCTTTCGGCTGGCAGTCACTTGCAGCGAACGAGCGTTCGACTGCCCTGGGTCATCTGGCCACAGCATTCGGCCTTCGTTCCACTGCCATCGGTGAAAACGCTGACGCACAGTCCGATTTCTCGACCGCTATCGGTAATGATGCGATCGCCAATGGCAATGACGCAGTTGCGCTTGGCACAATGGCTGTGACAACTGGCAATTCAACCACAGCGGTTGGCGGACAGAGCACAGCAACAGGTGCAGGCGCCACGGCCTTTGGCTGGCAGTCACTTGCAGCGAACGAGCGTTCGACTGCCCTGGGTCATCTGGCCACAGCATTCGGCCTTCGTTCCAC
>NZ_WTYU01000002.1:0-355009 GCF_009827615.1 Allopontixanthobacter confluentis | reverse complement strand
GGCTGGCAGTCACTTGCAGCGAACGAGCGTTCGACTGCCCTGGGTCATCTGGCCACAGCATTCGGCCTTCGTTCCACTGCCATCGGTGAAAACGCTGACGCACAGTCCGATTTCTCGACCGCTATCGGTAATGATGCGATCGCCAATGGGAACAACTCGCTGGCACTCGGTAACCAAGCCCGAACCGCAGGCGCTGGCGCGATTGCCGTGGGGAATCTGGCTGTTGCAACTGGCAATAATTCAGTCGCAATCGGTAATGGTGCCACCGCGACCAAGGATGGCCAAGTGGTAATCGCAGGTTTGGAAACCAGCACCGCAAGCCAAACCGGTACGATCTACGCAGTCACGACTGACAACAGTGGTACGCTTGGTCGCTCGTCTGTAGCCAGCACCGCTTCGGTGGCAGCCAACACGGCCAGCATCACATCGCTGCAGGCCCTTACTGCCAGCAATACGGCCAGTCTTAATACGCTATTTGGCGAGACTGCCGATAACCGCGCAGGTATCCGCAAGGCAAACGAAGGTGTCGCTATGGCTTTAGCGATGGAATCTCCTTCCCTGCCAGCAGGCACAACCTTCGGTCTATCGGGCGGCGTAGGCTATTATGAAAACCGCAGTGCCGGTACCATTGCGATGACTGCACGGGTCAGCGAAAAGGCTTCAGTCTCCGCCGGATTGGGTGTCGGTTTCGACAGCGGCGAAGTAGGTGCTCGTGGCGGCTTCCAAATTGCCTGGTAATCCGCTACACAATGCAAATGAACAAAACTATTGATAAGAATAAGAGAATGCCGGGGCTCATTGCCCCGGCGTTTTCCTATGCAGCCGCTTTGATCGCCTTCGTCTCGTTAGCGATCTCTTTGCCCGCTGTGGCTCAGCAGCAGGCAAATACCGGCCAGCCTTCGATATTGCCGCCAGCCTCAATGCGCCCCGTTCCCGATTCATTGGAAATGTCGAAACTGGTCTGGTCAACGATTATCGCTGTTGACCATGCTAATCGCTCCGGGAACTATTCGGTGCTGCGGGACATGTCGGCTCAAGGCTTCCAGATCAATAATACTGCGGCCACGCTTGCGACAACTTTTTCTGGCATTCGCAATTCGCGTATCAATTTGTCGAATGTCCTGCTTGTCCCCCCAACATATTCAGAGGCGCCCCGGCAGGTTCAGGCTGACATTTTTGAAGTTAAGGGACTGTTCGTCTTAAGACCCACTTCAATCTTTTTTAATATGTATTTTCAATGGGAACAGGGGCAATGGAAGCTTTTCGGGATCGACCTGCAGCCTATCAGCATGCAGAGCGAAACTCCTGAGGCGTCGCCGCAAAAGCGAAAGCCAGCCAATCGCTGAGTGACAGATAAACGGTCGGAAATTTTACCAATTGAGACGGTAATAGCCCTCCGTTCAGGCAACTTGCTCCCAAGCCAATAGAATAGAAGCCAGATTTGTCGCAAATCTGCTGCTGTCGGGTGTCTTACATTCTCTGAAAAAAACTTGAGAATGTCGGATGCGCCGGACTTGGGTCCGCTCGCATCCGACGCGACCCGACGGGCACGATGCACCCCTCAGACCATGGCTCTTAGCAGCGTTATCCAGCTTGGCGTGTCCCCTGACTATGGGGCAGCAAAGGCGGTCTGGCGTGCAATTCTATCCGTTCGTCCCGGCTGGCGGGCAGACAGGCATATTATCAATCAGGCGCGTCCCGTCAATTCGTGCAGCTACCAATAATCTTGCCGGTGCATAAACACGGCTGTCGATGGGTTCGAGCGTGTCTGCGTCAGCCAGCGCAGCATAATCGATACTGGTAAATCCGGCGTCCAGTATCGCCTGGTGGAGCAGGGCCAAAACAGGGCCGGGTTCAGCCCCGTTTTCAATTTCTGTAATGGCCTCGCGCATGGCGTGCGGCAGGGCTGCTGCGGCCTTGCGGCTGGCGGGTGACAGATAGCGGTTGCGGCTGCTCATCGCCAGACCGTCACTCTCGCGCACGGTGGCGATGCCGATGATCTGGTCTGCATATGGAGCGACCAGGTCCAGATCGCGGGCCATGCGGCGAATCACTGCCAGTTGCTGCCAGTCCTTTTCGCCAAAACAGGCGAAATCGGGCCGAACCTGATTGAACAATTTGCACACCACAGTGGCCACGCCGTCAAAATGCCCCGGCCTGCTTGCCCCGCAGAAATTGTCGCTTACCCCGGCCACACTGATGCTGGTGGCATAGCCTACGGGATACATGGTGGCAGCATCGGGTGCCCACAGCAGGTCCACGCCTTCGGCCTGCAGCAATGCGGAATCTTCTGCCAGTTGACGGGGATAGGCGTCCAGATCCTCGTTCGGGCCGAACTGGGTGGGGTTGACGAAAATGGATACCGCAACCCGATCGGCCCGCGATTTCGCTTCGCGCACAAGTGTGAGATGGCCTTCGTGCAGGGCGCCCATAGTGGGCACCAGACCAAGCGTTTCTCCATTGGCGCGGAATGCGGCAACGCTATTTCTCAACAAATCGAGCCGGTTGACGGTTTGCACGGGGCTGTACCCTCCGATAAGAGCTAGGACATGCCACCTAGCCGTTGCAGGCGGGGTAAAACAACCGATCCGATCAATTCAAGGACATCAGCCGCCTGTGCCCCATGCCAGCCACCAATCGAACGGCCACCAATCGAACGGCCACCAATCGAACGGCCCCCGATCCACCGGCCCCCACCGGATAACTTTTGCCAATGAAAAGGGTGGCACGGGTAAATCGACCACCGCTGTCCATGTCGCCGTGGCGCTGGCCTATCGCGGCGCCAAGGTGGCAGCGCTCGATCTGGATCCGCGGCAGCGCACCTTCCATCGCTATTTCGAAAACCGCAGCGAAACCGAAAGCCGCCGCGGTATCACCTTGCCCAGTGCCACAGTGGAAGTGTTTAATGGCGAAACGGTCGAGGAATTCGAGGATATGGCGCGGCGCGTGGGCGAAGGTGCGGATTTCCTGATTGTGGACACACCCGGCAGGGATGATCCGTTCGCCCGCCATGCCGCAACCGAGGCTGATACGCTGGTGACGCCGCTGAATGACAGCTTTGTCGATTTCGACCTTATCGGACAAGTCGATGCAGAGAGCTTCAAGGTGCGGCGCCTCAGCTTTTATGCCGAACTGATCTGGGAAACCCGCAAGACCCGCGCATTGCAGCGGCGGCAGGAAATTGACTGGGTGGTGGTCCGCAATCGCACCGGCCATGTGGAAGCGCGCAATATGCAGCGCATCGAAAAGGCGCTGACGGAACTGTCCAAGCGCGCCGGTTTTCGTGTGGCCAAGGGATTGTCGGAACGAGTGATTTATCGCGAGCTGTTTCCGTCCGGCCTGACCTTGCTCGACAAGGGGCATCTGGGCGAACTGGGCACCAGCCATCTGGTGGCGCGTCAGGAAATGCGTAATTTGCTGGCCGGGCTCAACCTGCCGCAGCGGGGCCATGCTGTTGCCGCTGATGCCGGAGCAGGCACGAGGGGTGGCAAGGGCAATGGCACGTCCAACGCCAAGCAAGACCCCAGGCAAAACCCCGGCGAAAATCCCGGCGCCAGATCAAGCCGCGCGCTGGCCTGATCCGTGCTGCGGTATATCCTTATTGCCGGGCTGGCTTGCCTTTGCTGCAAGATGTTCTTTGGCCGCTGGCCATGGGAATTCGCCAGTGCGCAGCCAGCGCGCCGGCAGGCCTTATCGCGGGCGCGCAGCCTGCTGGGCGTTTCGGCCACTGCATCGCGCAGTGAGGTGATCGAAGCGCATAAGCGACGGGTCGCCATGGTTCATCCGGACCGGGGCGGCACGAATGACCAGGTGCACGAAGCCAATGCGGCGCGTGATTTGCTAATCGGCGATCTGCCGGATTTGAACTGAGGAAACGGCATGAGCCACACATTCAATCCTACCGTGCTTCGTGAATATGATATTCGCGGCATCATTGGCGAAACCCTGGGGCCTGATGATGCCCGCGCAATCGGCCGCGGCTTTGCCACCCTGCTGCGGCGCGCTGGCGGTTCACGGATTGTGGTGGGTTATGACGGGCGCGTCAGTTCGCCCATTCTGGAACATGCGCTGATCGAAGGGATCAATGCCAGCGGGTGCGATGTCATACGCATCGGCATGAGCGCGACCCCGATGCTGTATTATGCCGAAGCGTCAGCCGAAGATGTGGATGGCGGCATTCAGATAACAGGCAGCCACAATCCCGCCAATTACAACGGCTTCAAAATGGTATTTGAAGGGCGCCCTTTCTTCGGGAAGGACATCCTCACCATCGGCCAGATGGCCGAGGCCGGGGACTGGGATGACGGCACCGGCACGGTCGAAACGCGTGCAGTCCTCGACGAGTATATCGAGCGCCTGCTGCGCGGCCTCGATGGAATTGACCCCGCCACTCTGGCCGCCATGCGGATCGGCTGGGATGCGGGCAATGGCGCTGCCGGTCCGGCGCTGGAGGCTCTCGCTGCCCGTTTGCCGGGTGAGCATCACCTGCTGTTTACCGATGTCGATGGCACGTTTCCTAATCATCATCCCGACCCCACTGTCGAAGCCAATCTGGAAGACTTGCGCCGCCTGGTCGCGGACAAGAACCTCGACTTCGGAGTTGCTTTTGACGGTGATGGTGACCGGATCGGCGCGATCGACGGCGAGGGCCGGGTGATCTGGGGCGACCAGTTGCTCATGATTTATGCCGAAGACCTCCTGAAACGCTTGCCCAAATCTACCATTATAGCGGATGTGAAGGCTTCCCGGGCGCTGTTCGACCGCGTGGCGGAAATGGGCGGCGTTCCGCTGATGTGGAAAACCGGCCACAGCCTGATTAAATCCAAAATGAAGGAAACAGGCGCGCCGCTGGCTGGCGAGATGAGCGGCCACGTCTTTTTTGCCGATACCTATTACGGGTTTGACGATGCGCTTTATGCCGGCATCCGGCTCATGGCGGCATCAGCGCGGCTGGACAAATCGGTTTCGCAATTGCGCACGGACATGCCGCAGATGCTCAATACGCCGGAAATCCGGTTTCAGGTGGATGAAAGCCGGAAATTTGCGGCCATCGATGAAGTAAAGCAGCGCCTTTCAGGCACCGATGCCAAGGTGGACGATACAGACGGGGTGCGGGTCACCAGCGATGACGGGTGGTGGCTGCTGCGCGCATCCAATACGCAGGATGTGCTCGTCGCCCGCGCGGAAAGCGATACGCAAGCCGGGCTGGACCGTTTGCTGACCCAGATTGATGACCAGCTGGCAGCATCCGGTCTTGAACGCGGGGAGCAGGCAGGTCACTGACATCGCGCATCGTCAAGCAAAGCGACTTCACAAACATTAACTTTGGAACCGGTTGCCTCCCTGTCCGTAGCTGACGGGAGGAGACCACCGGTGTTTATCGAGACAATGACCCAGGAAGCCGCAGAAGCGGAGCTTTTTGGCCGTATAAAGGCGGCTGATTTCCCCTGTGTGGGGGCAAAATCAGCATTGGCGCGCGGCACTTTGAAAGTGATCGCGGCCCATTCGCTCGACAGTGGCTGGGATGATTTGGCGATCCACCGGGCATTGATGGACTGGGCGCGTGAATATCGCGCCAATCCGGGCGGCCTGCGCAGCCTGGCGATTGTGTTTGATGGCCCCGGCAACCTTTCGGAATCGGCGTTCGAGACACTGATGTGGCAGCGGATCCAGTCCTTTGCGGACAAGGATGCCTGGCTCGGCCAGCCTTACGACCACCGCGTCAGCGCGGACCCGGATGATCCGCATTTTTCCTTAAGCTTCGGCGGAGAAGGGTTTTTTGCCGTGGGGCTGCACCCCAATGCGTCGCGCCCCGCGCGCCGTTTTGACCGGCCGGTGCTGGTCTTCAACCTGCATGATCAGTTTGAAAGCCTGCGCGAAGAAGGGCGCTACGACAAGATGCGCTCTGCCATATTGAAGCGCGACGAAGCATTGGCTGGGTCGGTCAACCCCATGCTGGCAACCCACGGCAGCGCCAGCGCGGCGCCGCAATATAGCGGACGCCATGTTGGCCCGGAATGGCAATGCCCGTTTCATGACAAGCGCGCGGTGGAAGCGGCATGACCGATAAAGTCCGCATCGAACCGCGCAGCGGAACCGCCTTCCGTCTGGCACGGGGGCAGGTGCTGACAGTGATCGACCCGCAAGGTGTGCAGGTCAGCGATCTGGTGGCCTATAATGCCGATGATGTGCGCGAAGTTATCTCGAACGGCCGGACGTTTGATTATGAAGAAACCATCCGCCTCACTGCCGGCCACCAATTGTGGTCCAACAGGTCCAATCCGATGCTGTCCATTATCGAGGATAGTGTGGGGCTGCATGATTTTCTGCTGACCCCATGCAGCACCGCAACTTTCGAACATTTTTATCCTGACAAGCCCGTCCACCGCGGCTGTTTCGGCAATCTGGCCGAGGCATTGCTGCCCTATGGCATTGGCGAAGATGCCATTCCAACTGCCTTCAACCTGTTCATGAACGTACCTGTCGATGGTCCGACCGGCAGAATCGAAGTGATTGCGCCGGTCAGCACAGCGGCCGATTTCATCCGCCTCAAAGCCGAGATGGACCTTGTCATCGGCCTGACTGCCTGTTCCGCCTATTCTTCCAATGGCGGCAGTTTCAAACCGATTGATTATGTGATCGGGTGATGGGAAAACGCTCTTCAGGGAGTGCTTTTCCCGCGCGTCTGAATATGCTCCACAGTTGAGCATGTCAGACGCTAGCGATCCGCCATTTCCATCAGAGATAAATAACTGGTTTGCCGGGCGCGAATGGCGGGTGCGCAGCCACCAGCGGGATATGTTTGCCGCTGCCGGGCGCGGCCATCATGCGCTGCTGGTGGCAGATACAGGGGCGGGCAAGACATTGGCCGGTTTCCTGCCGACGCTGGCCGATTTTTGCCCTTCGGGCCTTGGCGGCGCAGCGTTGCCGGTTGGTTTGCACACGCTCTATGTCTCCCCCCTGAAAGCCCTGGCACATGATGTGCAGCGTAACCTGCTGACCCCAGTTGAGGAAATGGGCATCGATGTGCGGATTGAAACGCGCAGCGGGGATACGCCATCAGACCGGAAAAAACGCCAGCGCAGCAAACCCCCCAATATCCTGCTGACCACGCCTGAATCACTATCGCTGTTGCTGTCCTACCCCGACAGCGGCGAATTGTTCGCCGGGTTGAAACGTATTGTGATTGACGAGATTCACGCCTTTGCAACCGGCAAGCGGGGCGATCTGCTGGCACTGGCGCTGAGCCGCCTGCAGGCTATTTCGCCGCAGCTTCAGCGCGTCGCCCTGTCCGCCACCGTGGCAGAACCTGAAGCATTCCGGGCGTGGCTGGCGCCGTGGGGCGATATTGACGCTGTGGAGCTGGTGGAAGGCGAAAAGGGGGCGCCACCAGAGGTGGAAATCCTGTTGCCCGAGGAACAGCGCGTTCCCTGGGGCGGGCATGCGGCCATCTGGGCCATTCCCCAATTGTTTGAAAAAATCCGCGCCAACAAGACAACGCTGGTGTTCACCAACACCCGTTTTCTGGCCGAGTTCATCTTCCAGCATTTGTGGGATGTGAATGACGAGAACCTGCCCATCGGCATCCATCACGGGTCGTTGTCAAAAGAAGCGCGGCGCAAGGTGGAAGGGGCCATGGCGCGGGGCGAATTGCGAGCCTTGGTGGCAACCGCCAGCCTCGATCTGGGGGTGGATTGGGGCGATATTGACTGCGTGGTGCAGATGGGCGCGCCGAAAGGTTCTTCACGCCTGCTGCAACGCATTGGCCGCGCCAATCACCGGCTGGACCAGCCCAGCCGGGCGCTGCTGGTGCCTGGCAACCGGTTTGAATTTCTGGAAGCGACTGCCGCGAAGGAGGCAGTTGATGAAGGGCAAAGGGACGGCGAAGCGTTTCGCCGCGGCGGCCTGGACGTGCTGGCCCAGCATGTGATGGCGCGCGCCTGTGCCGGCCCCTTTGACGAGGCGGAAATGCTGGCAGAAGTGCGGTCCTCCCTATCCTATGCGTGGATTGACAGCAGCATCTGGCAGCGCATTCTGAACTTTGTCGCCACCGGCGGCTATGCCTTGAAGGCGTATGATAAGTTCAGGCGGATCACGCGGGAGCGCGATGGCACATGGCGGCTGACACACCCTGAATATGCCGCGCGGCACCGGCTGAATGCCGGCATCATTATCGACAGCGAGATGCTGGATGTGCGGTTCAAGAATGGGCGGTCACTCGGGCGGGTGGAAGAACGCTTTGCCGCGTCGCTGTCACCGGGGGATACATTCGCATTTGCCGGCACCAGCCTGGAAGTCATGGGAATCAAGGATATGGAGATTACCGTCAGGGCATCTTCCAAATCGGCGATGATCCCATCCTATGGCGGCGCAAGGATGCCGCTGACCACACATCTGGCGGAGCGAGTCAGGGAAATGCTGATCGATCGTGCCGGCTGGGCGCGCTTTCCCGATGATGTGCGCGAATGGCTGGAAATGCAGGATTGGCGCAGCCAGATGCCGGGGCCAGGCCAATTGCTGGTCGAAAGCTTCCCCCATGCAGCCCGCGAATACAGCGTCTATTACACATTTGAAGGGTGGAATGCGAACCAGTCGCTGGGAATGCTGATTACCCGCAGAATGGAAGATCTGGGTCTGCGGCCGGGCGGCTTTGTCGCTAATGATTATTCACTGGCTGTCTGGGGGCTGAAGCCCGTGCGCGACCCCAGGCCGCTGCTATCGCCGGACATTCTGGACCACGAGTTTATTGAATGGATCCAGGAATCCCACCTGCTGCGCCGCGCCTTTCGGGAAGTGGCCGTAATTGCAGGGTTGGTGGACCGCCAGCATCCGGGCAAGCGCAAAACCGGCAAGCAAGTCACATTTTCCACCGACCTCATCTATGACGTGCTCCGAAAATACGAGCCGGACCATGTGCTGCTGGAAGCGGCCTGGGCCGATGCGCGTGCGAATATGACGGACGTTGGCCGGCTGGGTGCGTTGCTTGACCGCGCGGCAGGCGAACTGGTCCATGTGGAACTGGACCGCGTCAGCCCCATGGCCGTGCCGGTCATGGTGATGATGGGGCGGGAAAATGTCCCCCAAGGCGCAGTGGACGATGATTTGCTGCTGGAAGCGGAATCGCTCGCGCATGCTGCCATGCGGCTGGATGCGCCCATGGAGCGGGAAGGCGACTGATTGTTCGCGAATGATCCCCCACAACGAAAGACGCACAACAAAAAAGGGGCGGATCGCTCCGCCCCTTTGATAAATTGTAATTTTACCTGAAAGTTATCAGGCGCCGGCTTTGTTGAAAGTCCGGTATTTTTCATTGCCGACGAAGCCGAATTTGCTGACGCCGGAAGCCTTGATGATGTTCAGCACCTTGGCCGACAAGTCGTAGCTTGCCAGCGGTTCGGGCTCGAACTGAAGTTCAGGCTCGACTTCAAATGCCTTTGTTTCTTCAAGGTTGCGAACCAGCTGGCCATCATTGATGGCATCGCCATTCCACAGAATTTCGCCAGTTTGCGTAAGCACGATCTTGTTCTTGATCGGATCAACCTGATCGATCGGTGGGGGATTTGGATCGGGCTGCGGAAGATCGATGTCGACCGAATGGGTGGCTACTGGAATGGTGATGATGAACATGATGAGGAGAACGAGCATGACGTCGATCAACGGCGTCGTGTTCATTTCCATCATCGGCGAACCATCGTCCTTGCCGCCTGACATTGCCATGGTGGGTTACTCCTGAATTCGTTGCCTGCGCGCTGGGCCGACCGGGTGGTCGGCCAAACGCAAAGCCGTTCAACCGTTGGGATCGACCGGGTTGGAAATGAAGCCCACGGTCGGATAACCGGCCGCCTGGACGTTATAGATCGTGCCTGCAACGCACTGCCAAGGGGCATTGACGTCGCCACGAATGTGAACCTGCGGGATGAGGTCCGGGTCTTTCATGATCTCTTCAGGGCCACCTGCACGCTGCACAATTGTATCAAGCCGCTCAAACGCGTCATCATACAGTTCCTGCGACGTAACTGGAGTGGTATTGTTGAAGTAGATCCGGCATTCACCTTCACGGGTCGCGCCTTCAAAGCCCGGTTCGCCAGCGCTGCGTCCGGCAGCATCGGTGGTGCTGACCGTCAGAAGCAGGTTCTCAACCTTGTCCTTCGATTCGACCGTTTCGATGATCGGAATCTTGAGCTTGTCGATGGTCTGGATCGCGACCGGGACCGCGATCAGGAAGATGATCAGGAGCACCAGCATCACGTCGACGAGCGGCGTGGTGTTGATGTCCGACATCGGCGTTTCTACACCACCGCCGCCTGTCGAAATTGCCATCGCTAAATCCTATCTGAAACTATTGGGAAAGGCAGATCGCCGGGGCATGGCCGAACTGGCCAAGCCCCGGTTGATCGTGATCAGGCCTTTGGCGCCGTGGTGCCAGCAGGACGAGCAGGCGCCGCAGTAGCAGGGCGTGCCGCGCCAGTTGCTGCAACAGGCTTAACCGAGCCGGGTGCTGCGACCAGAGCAGGCTTGACCGAACCCTTGGAGTTCATGTTGGCAAGCAGGTCGGTCGAGAAGCCGCTGAGCATTTCGGCGATCTTCTTGTTGCGCGACTGCAGCCAGTTATAGGCAAGAACAGCGGGCACAGCCACCAGCAGACCAATCGCGGTCATGATCAGTGCTTCACCAACAGGGCCGGCAACCTTGTCGATCGATGCCGAACCGGCGAGGCCGATGTTGATGAGAGCGCGGTAAATACCGATAACGGTGCCGAGCAGACCAACGAATGGCGACGTAGCGCCAACCGATGCGAGGAATGGCAGACCGCCAGCAAGCTTGGAATTGATCGCCGCTTCCGAACGTGCCAGCGAACCGTGCATCCAGTCATGTGCTTCGAGGCTGTTGTCCATCTTGGTGTGGCTTTCTTCAGCCGCAAGACCATCATCAACCATCTGGCGCCATGCGCTGTTCTTGTCGAGCTTGGTAGCGCCTTCCTTGAGCGAATTCGCGCGCCAGAACTGATTGATGTTGCGGTACTGGCTCATGACCTTCTGCTGTTCCAGATATTTCGTGATCAGGATGTAGAAGGAGCCAACCGACATGATGACCAAAACACCGAAGATGGTCCAGGCGATGATGCCGCCCTGTTCCATGGCTTCGATAAAGCCGAATTTATTTTGCGGTGCCGCACCTGCGGCCAGAAGTTCGATAATCATTGCGAGTGTCCTCTCAGAAAGAAGCTGTTCAAAAAACTTGTGGTGGCACTGCCGGGCCTTTTGCGGACCGGCGGCTGCCGGTTATTCAGGTATCTGCCAGCGAACCTGGCTCGACCATGAGCCTGACACCGCATCACCATTGCCATCGGTTGCCGGACGGAAACGACCCCGACGCTGGATGTTCTTGCAGGTTGCGTCATCAAGATCGCTATGCCCGCTGGACCGTGTCACCGAGCAACTTTCCACACGGCCATCAGCGCTCACAGTAACGCGGAAACCGGTGGTTCCTTCACGCTCTTCACGAAGGGCGCGGGAAGGGTAGTCATTCGGTGTTGCCCAGGTGCCGGGATTGCCGCGAGGTTCAGCAGCCTTTGGCGCAACCCGTGGTGGGGGCGGCGGTGGCGGCGGTGCTGGCGGCGGGATCGTCGGTTGCGTGCGGATTTGTGGCGGTGCCGGTGCAATACTGATCGGCGGAGGAGGCGCGACCGGTGGAGGCGGAGCCATATCTGGCTGCGGCTCTGGCGGAGGCGGCTCGTTTTCCGGCTCAGGCGGTGGCGGTTCCTCGATATCGACCGTGGTCACGCGCTCAACCGCTTTCTTGACTGCCTCATAGGCAAGTCCGGTCACTAGCGCGTAGCCGAGGGCCACATGGATCAACCCCACAATGATCAGTGCGATAATCCGGTTACCGCTCATCTGTTGGTCAGCGTAGGCCATTCAGTCGCATCACTCCATAGTCAGTAGCGGGGCATAGCCCTGCTAGTATGCTCTTGACAGAATCCTCTCTGCCAGAGCGCAATCCGTGCTGTCCACCCTTAGAACACATTCGGGAAAAGAAGCCCGAACGGTTTTACGGAACCCAAAAGACCCAGGGTAGGCCTGTTTGAAGCATTTTTATTATAATCGCTTCAAATCTGGCCGACCATTAGCTGCGAAGGCAGATGCAGGCAAACCCTTTGTCGGTTAACGGTGAATTCACAGCTCTGCTGTTCCAACGCCCTGATGGTGATTCGGTTCTCGCAGTGCGTATATTTGAGGTAACAGACCAGTAATGTTAGATAATTCCAAGATGCGGCACAGTGTCGGCCTCGCCCTCATTCTGGCTTTTTCACCTGTGCCGGCCGCTTTTTCACAGCCCGTTTCGCCAGTTTCGGTGGAGTCCACTTACGCTGATATTGTCGATCTGGCGGATGTCTCCACACTTGTGGTGCACGCACGGATTCGCAAGCAGATCGAACTCGAGCCTGAACGCTCGCCTGGCCTCGAGGCAGGCTTTGTGCGCTTGTATATCGAGGCTGATACGGTCGCCTTGCTGGCGGGCAATGCGCCGGTTGGCGAATCGGTCCGCTATCTTGTCGATCTGCCGCGTAACGCCAAGGGGCGCTCACCCAAGCTGAAGAAAGACGAGGTTTTGCTGTTTGCCCGCCCGGTAACGGGCAGAATCGGGGAAATCCAGCTGGTTGGCAGCGGGGCACAAATGCCGTGGTCCCCGCCGCTGGAATTGCGGGTGCGGCCCATTCTAGCCAGTATGGTGGCTGCCGATGCACCGCCGGTGGTGACCGGCGTACGCGATGCGCTGTCAGTAAACGGCAATCTGGTGGGCGAATCAGAAACGCAGATATTCCTCTCGACGAAACGGGATGGTCCGGTGTCGCTGACGGTCATTCGCCGGCCCGGCCAGGCACCTGAATGGGGCGTTTCGTGGACCGAGATTGTCGATCAGGCAGCGCGCCCGCCAGCGCGGGATACGCTGGAGTGGTACCGGCTGGCCTGTTTCTTGCCGGCAGCATTGCCTGGCGCGGCCAATCTTTCACGCGAAGCCGGTTCCCGCGCGCAGGCTGCTGATGATTACAGATTTGTGATCAGCAGTCTTGGCCCATGCGAGCGCAATCGGCTGGTTTCTGCTGGATAGACTGGCTCCTGCTGGATAGATGTGCTTGTGGCTGGTGATGGCGGCGCCGTGCTGTGCGCTGCCTTACCCCGCCCCCTTACCCTGCCGCCCCCTAGGATGCCACGGTGTAGCCTGCAGCAAACCCACCTTTGGCGGCCCAAGGGAAACCTTGGGCGCAAAGCGGGTTCCTTCCCGCGCCTGACAACGGCTAAGGCGGGTGTGATCAGGCATCGCGCCCGGGCTTTACACGGCAACAACAAAGGAACAGGCAGCAGACCATGGCACACGCTTCAAAACCCTTGCGGATTGCTTTGGCCGGGCTGGGCACTGTCGGCTGCGGCGTGATTCGCCTGCTGGATGCCAATGCGGCCATCGTGCGGGCACGGGCAGGGCGTGAATTGCAGGTTGTGGCAGTCAGCGCCCGCGACAAGGGCAAGCAGCGCGGCGTCGATCTGGGCAGATTTGCGTGGGAAGATGACATGACGGCCATGGCCGCGCGCGATGATGTGGATGTGGTGGTTGAACTGGTCGGCGGGTCCGACGGGCCAGCGCTGACCCTGGCACGCAACACCATCAAGGCAGGCAAAGGTCTGGTTACGGCCAACAAGGCCATGATCGCCCATCACGGCATGGAACTGGCGCGGTTGGCAGAAGCGGCCCGCGTTCCGCTAAAATTCGAAGCCGCAGTGGCTGGCGGCATTCCGGTGGTCAAAGGCCTGCGCGAAGGGACCGCAGCCAACGCGATCGAGCATATTTACGGCATTCTCAACGGCACATCCAATTACATCCTGTCCACCATGGAAGCGACGGGCGCGGATTTTGCCGATACGCTGAAGGAAGCACAGGCAAAGGGCTATGCCGAAGCGGACCCGACCTTTGACATCGAAGGGACCGATGCAGCACATAAGCTGGCGATTCTGGCCAGCATTGCATTCGGCTCGCAAGTGGATTTTGCCGCCGTGGAATGCGAAGGTATTGCGCAGGTGCGGGCCGCCGATATCGCCCAGGCCAACGCGCTTGGCTATGTCATTCGCCTGATCGGCATGGCCGATGTGGAAACGGGCGATGATGGCGCCAGCCGGTTGCTGCAGCGGGTCAAGCCATGTCTTGTGCCCAGGGACCACCCGCTGGCCCATGTGACCGGCGCGACCAATGCTGTTGTCGCGGAAGGCAATTATTCCGGCCGGCTGCTGTTTCAGGGCCCCGGCGCAGGCGATGGGCCAACAGCCAGCGCCGTGGTGGCCGACTTGATCGACATTGCGCGCGGCGAAACGTCCGCACCCTTTTCCGTGCCGGTGGCTGATCTGGTGGCCATGCCGGCGGCTGGTTCCGGCAACCGCACGGGGCGCACCTATCTGCGCTTCACCGTGACTGACCGGCCCGGTGTGCTGGCGGAAATCACCGCTGCGATGCGCGATGCCGGCGTGTCGATTGAAAGCATGATCCAGCAGGGCCAGAAATCTGCAGGCGGCGAAGTGCTGGTGGCAATGGTGGCGCATGACGGGCCGGAGAAGAACGTTTCTCACGTGCTGGAACTGCTCGGCGCGTCGCCCAGCCTGACTGCGGACCCTCTGGTAATGCA
This sequence comes from Allopontixanthobacter confluentis, assembly GCF_009827615.1. Lineage (GTDB taxonomy): Bacteria > Pseudomonadota > Alphaproteobacteria > Sphingomonadales > Sphingomonadaceae > Allopontixanthobacter > Allopontixanthobacter confluentis. Next base: position 340,335 of record NZ_WTYU01000002.1, on the reverse strand, counting down.
GATTATCGAGGGCTGATTTTTACCGGCCTTTTTTCAGACCCCTGGCGATCAGATCTGCATCGGACCCTTCGGGCGCATCGGGCAATGCCGTAAAATCAATCATATAGGCAGGCGGCGGCGGGCATTTTTGCAGGCCGGGAATGCACAGGCTGCCGACTGTGGCGGGGCCCTTGAAAATGCCCGGTCCGGCCACGTCGGGTGCGCGCGGAAGGCCATCGTCCAGTGCTTCTTCTGACTGGCCATCCAGTTCCGACGATGATTTGACGCGAAATTGCGAATTGTCCTGTTCGCGCGCGCACACCACAATTTCGTCGCCTTCCTGCGGTGCGCAGGCAGGCTGCGGCGGGGGCGGGCCATAGGCATCGCGGGCCGCTTCGATGACCTTTTCGGCAGTGACCCGGCCCTGTTGCTGCGCCTGTGCCCCGGTCGCCGAGGCTGCCAGCGATAAAATAGCAAGTGCGGCAATTCTCGACATTCCCGGGCTCCCTGTCTAAGCGGCTCCCAACCGCGCCAAAGGGACTGAATCTGCCATGAACGATAGTACATCCTCCGCCGCCACATCGGCCCGTGTCAGCAAGAGCAGCGTGCTCGACCGTGCCTTGGTCCTTGAAATGGTGCGGGTTACCGAAGCTGCCGCAATCGCTGCCTCCAAACTGATTGGCCGAGGGGATGAAAAGGCCGCTGATGCCGCTGCGGTGGAAGCCATGCGCCGCGCTTTTGACGAACTTGATATCGATGGCACCGTAGTCATCGGCGAAGGCGAACGCGACGAAGCGCCGATGCTGTATATTGGCGAAAAGGTAGGCGGCGCGCCGGGCCGTGGGCCCAAAATCGACATTGCGCTCGACCCGTTGGAAGGCACCACCATCACAGCCAAGGCTGGCCCCAATTCCCTCGCCGTGCTGGCGGCCGCAGAAGAGGGCTGCCTGTTGAACGCACCTGATGTCTATATGGACAAGCTGGCCGTTGGCCCCGGCTATCCTGAAGGCATCATCGATCTGGCCAAAAGCCCGACCGAGAATGTCGAGGCCGTTGCCCGCGCCAAGGGCGTGGAGCCGGGCGATATCATCGTCTGCGTGCTGGACCGCCCGCGCCACGCCGCCATGATCGAGGAATTGCGCGCCATTGGCTGCGGCATCTATCTCATCCCCGATGGCGATGTGGCCGGCGTGATTGCGGTGACTGACGAGGACACCACGATCGACATGTATATGGGCCAGGGCGGGGCACCGGAAGGCGTGCTGGCAGCAGCGGCACTGCGCTGTGTTGGCGGCCAGTTCAATGGCCGGCTGGTGTTCCGCAACGAGGATGAAAAATCCCGCGCCCGCAAATGGGGCATCGAAGACCTCGACCGCATCTACAAGCTGGAAGATCTGGCCAAGGGCGACTGCATCTTTGCCGCCACCGGCGTCACCAGCGGTTCATTGCTGGAAGGGGTGAAACGCTTCCGCGGTGGCCGCGTCACGACCGAAAGCGTGGTAATGCGCGCCAGTTCGGGCACGGTGCGCTGGATCAAGGGTGAACATCACGGCGTCTGACCGGCATTTATGAACGGCACCCATCCTGCAGCAGGCCCGCTCTTTCAACAACCCGCGCAGCAGGCCTGTTGCAATAGCATGACGGTGGGCTAATCGGTCTGGGCATTAGCCAGCAGGGATTCGCTGCGGCACCCGGGCACCGCGTACAAAGGAATTCTGCATGAAGATAATGGCCGCAAATTCGAACCTGCCTCTTGCACGGGCAATTGCGGCCTATCTTGAAATGCCCCTGACTGACGCTAGCGTCCGGCGTTTTGCCGATGAAGAAATTTTCATCGAAATTCATGAAAATGTGCGCGGCGAGGATGTTTTCATCGTCCAGTCGACCAGTTTTCCGGCCAATGACAATCTCATGGAACTGCTGATCGGGATTGACGCGCTGCGCCGTGCCTCGGCCCGCCGGATCACTGCCGTGGTGCCCTATTTCGGCTATGCCCGGCAGGACCGCAAGCCTGGCCCGCGCACACCGATTTCCGCCAAGCTGGTGGCCAACCTGATTACCGAAGCCGGCGCGGACCGCGTCCTGTCAGTCGATCTTCATGCCGGACAAATCCAGGGCTTCTTCGATATTCCGACCGACAATCTGTATGCAGCGCCTGTCATGGCAGCAGACATTCAGGCGCGCTACGGCGATCAGGATCTGATGGTCGTCTCGCCCGATGTGGGCGGCGTTGTGCGCGCCCGCGCGCTGGCAAAACGGCTGGACAATGCCCCGCTCGCCATCGTGGACAAGCGCCGCGACCGGCCCGGCGAATCCGAAGTCATGAACATCATCGGTGATGTGCAGGGCCGCCATTGCATCCTGATTGACGATATTGTCGATTCGGGCGGCACATTATGCAATGCAGCGCAGGCGTTGCTGGATCAGGGGGCGAGCAGTGTTGCCGCCTATATTACTCACGGTGTCCTGTCTGGCGGGGCAGTGGCCCGGGTCAATGCATCGGCGCTGAAAGAACTGGTCATTTCCGATACCATCAGGCCAACCGATGCGGCGCTCGACAGTGACCGGATCCGCATCCTCACCATTGCACCGCTGATTGGCGAAGCGGTCAGGCGGATTGCCGACGAAAGTTCGGTCAGCTCTCTGTTCGACTGACGCGTTCCGGCGGTTCCTGCCATGGCATGATGGCATCGGGTTCAACCCGTTTGAGAACTTCCAGCCGCCGTGCCTGCCGGTGTTCCAGCGTCAGCGTCATCAGGGGCTGGGGTGTGCGTACGAATTGCGTTGGCGTCATGCCGAACAGGTCGACAAAGTCACGGTTGAGATGCGACTGGTCAAAATAACGCAGCGCCAGTTCAGCGGCTTCCGATGCGTCAGCCACGCCTTTGAGATGGGCTGCCATGTCCAGAGCGCGGGCGCGCCGTAAAACCTGCTTGGGCGGCAGGCCGAAATCCCTTTTGATAACTCGCTCCAGCCGTTTCGGCTCGATGCCGTTGGCCTTGGCAAAATCCTTCACCTTGATGTTCGGATTGGCAAAGGCGATTTCATCAAACCGCCGGGTAATCTGATCAGGTTCCATCATTCCGCGCTGCTGAACAAGCGCGCGCATGTAATTTTCCAGCACGTCCATCCACTCGGCGCGGGTCGCGCCATCCCTGAACAGGGCCATCAATTCCGAACTGTCGAAGCCCAGTTCCTCAAATGGGCTCAACCGGTCCGTCAGCCCCGCCACATCATGCAGCCCCAGCGCGTGACATGTGCCAGGTGCCAGCGACAGGGCGACGGTAGCAAAATCGCCCTTCACTCGGCACGGCAAACGGCGTGAATGGGGCCCGAAGAAAATCGCCGTGCGGGAATAGAAAGCCGGACCGCTGCTGGTCTCTGCCTGCCATTCTCCCTTGAGGAGGATGCGAAGCACGGAAGTATCTGCCAATATTCCGCAACTGATTGTCTGCGCCCCGTCGACCTGCGCCATGGTTGCATGGATGCGGCCAATCCACGGGGAAAGGTCAGCGGCAGGCGCACGGCTGACCGAAACGGGCTGGCTGCCGGGCGCATCGGTGCCTTGTGCGATGGTCTTCAGCAGCCTTTGATTTGCGTCGCCCTCTGACATGGCTAGTTGGTGCTGGCCGATGGCGCCGGCTGAAGGGGGGCCCGCATCCAGGGGCGGATGGCATCGGGGGCAATCCGGTCAAGCAGTTCCAGACGGCGCGCCTGCCGGATTTCGAGGCTGAGTGTCAGCAGACCCTGCCGGTCGCGCATGAACTGGCGCGGGGTCATCCCGAAAAAGGCAGTAAATTCGCGAATTTCGTGTGACTGGTCAAAGAACCTGAGCTGGATTTCTTCGGTTTCTTCCTCGTCTGCCACCCCGCATAGGCGGGTTGCCAGATCAAGCGTGCGCGCCCGGCGCATGACCTGTTTGGGCGTCAGGCCGAAACTGCGTTTCACAGCGCGCTGCAAAGTGCGGACCGTGACATTGTTGATTTCCGCAAATTCGAAAATCGACTGGTTCGGGTCGGCAAAAGCCGCTTCTTCAAATGCCTGCGCCAGGGGGTCTGGCGGTGCAACCCCGCGGGTGGTGATGGAATGCAGCAGCCAGCTTTCGATTGCGCCAAGCCATTCTTCTGCGCCGATGCCGGGGTGATGCAAATTGGTCAATTCGCGGTCGTCGATGCCGACGTAATCCATGAATTTGATCCGATCGATCAGGCTGCCATCATCCACACCCCACAGGCTGCGCATGGCGCCGGGCTTGAGCATGAACCCGGCCACTTCGATGCCGCCGGTGAATTTCATCGGCATGGCCTTGCTATGCTGGCCGCAAAGAAACGTCTGATCGCGGATTTCCATGGCGCCATCTGCCGTCTGCGCCACCCAGTCCACCGCAACGGCGGTGCGGACATAGCCTGCATCATTACACAGCAGGCCCGAGCGGGTAATGCTGTCAGTGCCGCGCGCGACAGCCACCATCATCCGGCCAATCCACGGGGATAAGGCATCGACGGGCGCACGGTTGAACGACAGCGGAACGCCATCGGGTGTCGACCCTGTCACCGGCTTCAGGCCGCTGCGAACTTCATTGTCATGAAAATCCACATCAGCCGTCTGGCCAGCGGCCAGTGGAATTTCTTTGCGATCCGTACTCACTTATTCTTTCGCCTTTCGCCACTTGGGCGCGAGAAGTTGACTAAAAGCAACAACTATTCGTGCTGGCAATGCTTAAAGGCCGCAAGGTCCATTTCCGATGAAAAATACAAAGCGCTGAATCCGGACAAGTAATTATAATGCAAAAGCCGGATGGATCCAGACCGTCAGGACTTGACCAGGCGGCGGCAGATGGCAAATGGCACCGGTATGGACCTTAGAAACGACATCGCTCTGGCGCAGCGCCTGGCAGATCTGGCGGGCGCTGCGATCAAGCCGCATTTCCGGACCGTTCCGGGCGAGCGCAAGGATGATGCCACACCTGTCACAGAAGCAGATCGCGCCGCCGAAGAAGCCATGCGCCGTATCCTCACCGCAGAAGTGCCGCGTGACGGGGTGGCGGGTGAAGAATTTGGCACCACTCCGGGCGAATCCGGCCGCCAGTGGGTGCTCGACCCAATCGACGGCACAACCGGATTTCTGGCTGGCCGGCCCATTTTCGGCACGCTGATCGCGCTTCTGGTCGATGGCTGGCCAGTGCTGGGGATCATTGACCAGCCCATTCTGGGTGAACGCTGGCTGGGCGTTACCGGCCGGCCGACCACGCTGAATGGCCAGCCTGTGACCACCCGGCCCTGCCGCGAATTGTCGGATGCAACGCTGGCGACCACTGGCCCGCATTATTTCGATGCCCACCAGGGCGAACATTTCATGGCCCTTGCCGCCCGCACCGATCACAAGCGGATGGTGATGGGCGGCGATTGCTACAATTACGCCATGCTGGCTTCGGGCCATCTCGACGTGGTGTGCGAAGCGGGGTTGAAGCTGCATGATTTTGCCGCGCTGGTGCCCATCGTGGAAGGCGCAGGCGGCCTGGTGTGTGACTGGAATGGCGAACCGCTGCACGCCGCTTCTGCAGGTGATGTGCTGGCGCTGGGCGATCCGGCGCGGCTGGAAGATGTGATCGAGGCATTGGCCAGCGGGCATTAGTTTTCGGCGCTTGGTGGCGGCTGTCAAATTCCGTCGCTCACTGGGCTTGCCATTTTACAGGCTTGGGCTTATTGGCCCGCGCTTCACTACACGTGATTCATGAGTTGGCCTGGCTGTAAGGGCTGCCAGGGCCAACGAAGCGTGTTTCTGACCCATATTCCTTAGGGAGAACAAAAATGCCCAAGCTGAAGACCAAAAGCGGTGTGAAGAAACGCTTCAAAATCACCGCAACCGGCAAAGTGAAGCACGGTGTGGCTGGCAAGCGCCACCGCCTGACGCATCACACTGCCAAGTACATCCGCCAGAACCGTGGCACTTCCGTGATTTCCGATGCTGATGCGCGGACGATCAAGAAATGGGCCCCATACGGCCTCGATTGAGCCGGTTCGGATTACAGGAGTACTAGACTATGCCACGCATTAAACGCGGTGTTACCACCCGCCTCAAACATAAACGGTTACTCGATCAGGCCAAGGGCTATCGCGGTCGCCGCAAGAATACGATTCGCGTTGCACGCCAGGCCGTCGAAAAGGCTGGCCAGTATGCATATCGTGACCGCAAGGTTAAGAAGCGCAGCTTCCGCGCCCTGTGGATCCAGCGCATCAACGCTGCAGTTCGGGCCGAAGGCCTGACCTATTCGCAGTTCATGCACGGCACCAAGCTGGCCGGTATCGAACTTGACCGCAAGGTCATGGCGGATCTGGCGATGAATGAAGGCGCTGCTTTCAAGACGATCATCGAACAGGCCAAGAACGCGCTTCCAGCCTGAACTGATCGGTTCAATTGAATATCGCAAAAGGCGGTCCTTCGGGGCCGCCTTTTTTGTTGGGCATGGCCGGACAGGCGGCAGGAAATGCCATCAGGCATACTCCTTCTTTGCGTTGCGCGCCGATTGGCGCTAGCGGGCGTGCCCATGACCGAATTGCAAAACCGTAAAGACACCAGCCTGTCTGCCATCGCCGCTGCCGACACGCTTGACGCAGTAGAAGCGCTGCGGATTGACGCATTGGGCAAACAGGGCTGGATCAGCCAATTGCTGAAAACGCTGGGCAAGATGAGCCCCGAAGAACGCCAGGCGCAGGCGCCAGTCATTCAGGCGGCGCGCGGCGAAGTGGCCGATGCGCTGGCGCAGCGCAAGCAGGCGCTCGAACATGCCGCGCTGGAGCAGCGGTTGGTGGCAGAAACGATGGACCTGTCGCTGCCCGCGCCTGACAGCCCGCGAGGCACCGTCCACCCCGTCAGCCAGGTCATGGACGAGCTGGCGGAGATATTTGCCGATCTTGGGTTCTCGGTCGCAACCGGCCCTGAAATCGAGGACGAATGGCATAATTTCAGCGCCCTCAACATGCCCGAAAGCCATCCGGCGCGGGCCATGCATGATACATTCTATTTCCCCGACCATGATGCAGATGGCAGGCGGATGCTGCTGCGCACGCATACATCGCCGGTGCAGATCCGCACCATGATCGAAGGCGGCGCGCCGGTGCGCATCATTGCGCCGGGCCGCGTCTACCGGTCAGACAGCGATGCCACCCATACGCCGATGTTCCACCAGATCGAAGGGCTGGTGATCGACAAGGATATTCATCTTGGCCATTTGAAATGGACGCTGGAAACCTTCCTCAAGGCATTCTTCGAGCGCAATGATATCGTGCTGCGGCTGCGTCCGTCCTATTTCCCCTTCACCGAACCATCGGTTGAAGTCGATGTCGGTTTCGCGGTCGAAAAAGGTGCGGACGGCAAGGACCGCCGTGTGCTGGGCGGCAGCGGCGATGCGCCCGGCCACGCGTGGATGGAATTGCTCGGCTCGGGCATGGTCAACCGCAGGGTCATCGAAATGTCGGGGCTCGATCCTGATGAATGGCAGGGCTTTGCCTTTGGCGTGGGTGTCGACCGGCTGGCGATGCTGAAATATGGCATGGACGATCTGCGGGCCTTCTTCGACGGCGATGTGCGCTGGCTGCAGCATTACGGGTTCAGCCCGTTCGACCAGCCGACCCTTTCGGCTGGCGTAGGAGCAAGCGCATGAAATTCTCGCTGACCTGGCTCAAGGACCATCTTGATACTGACGCTTCGCCTGCTGAGATTGCCGCGGCGCTCAACCGCATCGGGCTGGAAGTGGAAGGCATGGAAGACCCGGCTGAACGTCTGGCCGGTTTCCGCATTGCCAGGGTGCTGACAGCTGCGCCCCATCCCGATGCCGACAAATTGCAGGTTCTCACCGTCGACACAGGCGAGGGCGATCCGCTGCAGGTGGTATGCGGCGCGCCCAATGCGCGCGCGGGGATGAAAGGTGTGCTCGGGCTTCCCGGCGCGGTCGTTCCGGCCAATGGAATGGAACTGCGCAAAAGCGCGATCCGCGGGGTCGAATCCAACGGCATGATGTGTTCTGTGCGCGAGTTGGAACTGGGCGACGAACATGACGGCATCATCGAATTGCCCGATGATGCGCCGGTTGGCACCGGATTTGCCGAATATCACGGCGCATCGCCGGTGTTCGATGTGGCGATCACGCCCAACCGCCCTGATTGCATGGGCGTTTACGGTATTGCGCGCGACCTTGCGGCGGCGGGCATCGGCACGCTGAAGCCGCTGCCAGTGCCGCAATTCGCCGTGTCGGGCGCGTGCCCGGTCGAAATCCGCACGGATGATGCGCAAGGATGCCCTGCTTTCTATGGCCGGACGATCAAGGGCGTTACCAATGGCAGTGCGCCTGAATGGATGCAGCAACGGCTGATCAGTGCAGGGCAGCGCCCTATTTCCGCGCTGGTCGACATCACCAATTACGTGATGCTTGCCTATGGCCGCCCGGCCCACGCATATGACACGGCTAAGCTGACCGGCGCGGTAGTGGCGCGGCGTGCGGCAGATGGCGAGACCGTGCTGGCGCTGAATGAAAAAACCTACACGCTGACACCAGAGATGACCGTGATTGCCGATGATCATGGCGTGCACGACATTGCCGGCATCATGGGCGGCGAAGATTCAGGTTGCAGCGACAATACCAGCGAAGTGCTGCTGGAAGTGGCTTATTTTGACCCGGAACGCATTGGCGCAACCGGCCGCGCGCTGGGCCTTACGTCGGATGCCCGGGGGCGGTTTGAACGCGGCGTTGATCCGGCATTCCTTGACGATGGCCTTGCCATTCTGACAGGCCTCATCCTCGACATTTGCGGCGGCGAGGCGTCCGAACCTGTCCATGCAGGCGCGCCGCCAACAGAGCGCAAGACGGTGAACTATACCCCCTGCCTTGCAGAAACGCTGGGCGGTGTCGCCATTGCCGAAGACGAACAGCGCGCAACGCTGGCCTCGCTCGGTTTCGAAGTCGCGGACGACTGGACAGTCACCGTTCCCACATGGCGGCCCGACGTCGATGGCGCGCCCGATATCGTGGAAGAAGTGGTCCGTATCCACGGTCTCGATTCCATCCAGAGCGTGCCGCTGGCTCGCAAGGACGGCGTCGCCCTGCCAACGGCAACGCCGCAACAGGTGCTGGAACGGCGCCTGCGCCGCGCCGCTGCGGCGCGCGGGTTGAACGAGGCGGTCACCTGGTCCTTCCTTCCCACCGCCGATGCATCCCATTTTGCACAGGAAGGCCAGCCCCTGTGGGTGCTGGACAATCCGATCAGCGAAGACATGAAAGCCATGCGGCCATCGTTGCTGCCGGGGCTGTTGTCTGCTGCCCGCCGCAATCTTGACCGCGGGGCCGATGGCCTGCGCTTGTTCGAAGTGGGCCGCCGCTATTTCCGCAACGCTGACGGGTCGAGCGACGAACGTCTCACCCTGGGTGTCATTCTGGCAGGCGATAAATCACCGCGCAGCTGGGCGCAGACAGTCAATGGCGGCAAATCGGCGGCGTTCGATGCCTATGATGCCAAGGCCGAAGCCATGGCGCTGCTGGCAGAGGCCGGTGCGCCGGTGGACAAGCTGCAGGTGATGGGCGACGCGGGGGACCAGTTCCATCCGGGCCAGTCAGGCACCTTGCGCCTTGGCCCCAAGAATGTGCTGGCGCGGTTTGGTGCATTGCACCCGCTGACACTCGCTGCGTTTGATGTGGCTGGGCCGGTTGTCGCTGTGGAACTGTTCCTGGACGCTATTCCTGGCAAAAAGGGCGCCGCCAGCTTTGCCCGTCCCGCCTATTCGCCGCCAGCATTGCAGTCTGTGATGCGCGATTTTGCCTTCCTTGTGCCGGCCAGTCTTCCGGCGGGCGATCTGCTGCGCGTGGTGAAAGGCGCAGACAAGGCCAACATTGTCGATGCGCGCATCTTCGATGATTTCCGCGGCGCTGGCGTGCCCGAAGGCAGCAAATCAATCGCTCTTGAAGTGACGCTGCAACCGGGAGACAAGACCTATAAGGATGAAGACCTGAAGGCGATTACCGACAAGGTCGTCACAGCCGCTGCCAAACTCGGCGCGGAGCTGCGGGGCTGATCATGACTTCCGGCAAAACGTCCAACCGGCGCACCTTCGCCATCATCTCCCATCCTGACGCGGGTAAGACCACGCTGACGGAAAAGCTGCTGCTGCAAGGCGGCGCGATCCATCTTGCAGGGGAGGTCAAGGCACGCGGGCAGGCGCGGCGCGCACGGTCCGACTGGATGAAGATTGAACAGCAGCGCGGCATTTCCGTGACCAGCTCGGTCATGACTTTCGAACGCGAGGGCATCACTTTCAACCTGCTCGACACGCCGGGCCATGAAGATTTTTCCGAAGATACCTATCGCACGCTGACGGCGGTCGATTCCGCGATCATGGTGATCGACGCTGCCAAGGGTATCGAGCCGCAGACCCGCAAGCTGTTCGAAGTGTGCCGTTTGCGCTCCGTGCCGATCATCACCTTTGTCAACAAGGTGGACCGCGAAGGCCGCGATACCTTCGAATTGCTGGACGAAGTGGCCGATATGCTGGCGCTGGATGTCAGCCCGCAAGGCTGGCCCATCGGCATGGGCGGCCAGTTCGAAGGCGTGCTGGATTTTGCGACCAACAGTGTTGCCCGGCCCGAAGGCCCCAGCAAGGAATTTCTGGGCAAGCGGGACAAGGACCCGGTCCTGCCGGAACGCTTTGCCGAAGAAGTGGAACTGGCCAAGGTCGGTTATCCCGAATTTGACTTAGAAGCCTATCGCCATGGTGATCTGACGCCGGTGTTCTTCGGTTCTGCGCTCAAGAATTTCGGCGTGACCGAACTGATCGAGGCGATTGCCAATATCGCCCCGCCGCCGCGCCCGCAGCCGGCTGGCGACGAACAGATCTCGCCCGACCGCGATGAAGTCACTGGCTTCATCTTCAAGGTTCAGGCCAATATGGACCCCAACCACCGTGACCGGATTGCCTTCATGCGGCAGGTGTCAGGCACTTTCAAACGCGGCATGAAGCTGACGCCGTCGGGGCTGGGCAAACCCATTGCCATCCATTCGCCGATCCTGTTTTTCGCGCAGGACCGCGAACTGGCCGATACCGCACAAGCGGGCGACATCATCGGCATCCCCAACCACGGCACCTTGCGGGTGGGCGATACGCTGAGTGAAAACAACACTGTACGTTTCACCGGCCTGCCCAATTTCGCGCCGGAAATACTCCGCCGCGTGGTGCTGAAAGACCCGACCAAGACCAAGCAATTGCGCAAAGCGCTGGACGATCTTTCAGAAGAAGGCGTGATCCAGGTTTTCTACCCTGAAATTGGCGGGCAGTGGATTGTCGGCGTGGTTGGCCAGCTGCAATTGGAAGTGCTGATTTCGCGCCTTTCGGCTGAATATAAGGTGGAAGCGGTGCTGGAAATGGCGCCCTTTGCCACGGCGCGCTGGGTCAAGGGGCCGACAGAGGCATTGAACCAGTTTGAAAGTTTCAATCGCGCCAATCTGGCAAAGGACCGCGATGGCGATCTGGTGTTCATGGCGAAATCGCCATGGGATGTCGGATATCAGGAAGAAAAGAACCCCGACCTTGCATTTTCCGCGACGAAGGAACGGTGACAAAGCGCGCAGCCCGCTATAGCATTGCAATATGGCTGATTTCACTGACAGTTTGACTGCCGATCATATCGCGATGATCAAGCGCCAGCCGGTGTTTTTCGTGGCGACAGCTGCGCAAGGCACGCGCATAAATCTCAGCCCCAAGGGCTATGACGCGTTTCGCATTCTTGCGCCTGACCGCGTCGCATATCTGGATCTGGGCGGATCGGGCAATGAAACCAATGCCCATTTGCTGGCAGATGGCCGCATCACCATCATGTTTTGCAATTTCCAGCAGCCTGCGCTCATCCTGCGAATATATGGAACGGGGCGGGCCGTGCTTCCGGCTGATCGCGAATTTACGCCGCTCGCCAGCCATTTCACCCTTCTGCCGGGTACGCGGCAGATTTTCGATATTGCAGTGTCCAGCGTGCAGACAAGTTGCGGGTGGGGCGTCCCTGTGATGGAGATGGAAACAGAGCGCCAGACGCTGGTCAAATATCATGCCCAGGCAGAAGGTGATGAATGGGCGGTCAAATATGCCGGGCGCACCACCAGCATTGACGGCCTGCCTGCGCGCCCTACTGACCGCTATATCGCCGGGGCGCCTGCCACCGAAACCGAATGACCCGCTGACTTGAAGATCAAATTCGCCAGTTACAACATGCACAAGGGTGTCGGTCTTGATCGGCGCCGCGATCCTGATCGCATCATTTCGGTTCTGCGTGAAATCAATGCCGATGTCATTGCCTTGCAGGAAGCGGACATGCGGCTGGGGGACAGGGCCAGCGTTCTGTCCCGCGCTGCGCTTGATGATACGCATTGGCGGCCTGCGGATGTGGGCAAGCGCCCGCGCAGCCTGGGTTGGCACGGCAATGCCATTCTGGTGCGCCGCGATTTCGAAATTCTCGATGCACAGCCGCTCGACCTGCCCACGCTGGAACCACGCGGCGCGGCGCGGGTGGATATCGGCATCAACGGCCACCGGGTGCGGATTATCGGCACCCATCTTGATCTTTCAGGCCTGCGCCGGCGTGATCAGGCAAAGGCCATTCTTGCCCATCTGGATGATTGCGGCGAGGCATGCCCAACCGTCATCATGGGTGATTTCAACCAATGGGGAGTGCGCGGCGGCGCGATGCAGGAATTTGGCGATGGCTGGAATACATTGCCCACCGGCCGCACCTTTCCCAGCCGGCAGCCCGTAGCGCGGCTGGACCGCATCATCACCTCGCTGGAATGGGACATGGTCGAACACGGCGTCCACCATAGCGCCCTGTCAGCGCAGGCATCCGATCATTTGCCACTGTGGGCTGAACTTTCAATGCCTAAATTAAAGGCAGTGCTTAAAAAATAGGCAAGTAGCGTCCGTTCGGCTTTTCACCGAACAGCCGTTTGTGACGCAAAATCAACCACCTTGCAAAACTGGCACGGCTTTTGCTGAATATGCGAAGCCGGTAATCGTCCGGTTAGAAGCAGGGGGGCTAGATGAAGTTCATCGTTGCCATCATCAAACCGTTCAAACTCGATGAAGTCCGCGAGGCGCTCAGCGCTGTGGGGGTGGCCGGCATGACTGTGTCCGAAGTCAAGGGTTTCGGGCGCCAGAAAGGCCAGACCGAGATTTATCGCGGGGCTGAATATTCCACCAATATGCTGCCCAAGGTGAAGCTGGAAATTGCCACCAGCGACGAACTTGCGCCGCAGGTGGTCGAGACAATCCAGCAAACCTGCACCACCGACAGCATTGGCGATGGCAAGATATTTGTCTTCGACCTGGCTTCGGCCACCCGCATCCGCACCGGCGAGACCGGCGATATGGCCCTATGACTGAGATGAGGGATATGACGATGATCCGTAAAGTTATTTGCGGCGCAGGCGTGCTGGGCACGTCGATGTTCGCCGCCACCGCTGCTTTAGCGCAGGACGCCGCCGAGGCAGTTGCGCCAGTGGCCGCAGAAGCCGCACCGGCAGTGGCCAATCCGGGCAATAATGCGTGGATGATGACCTCCACCATTCTGGTTCTGTTGATGATCCTGCCGGGCCTTGCCCTGTTCTATGGCGGCCTGACCCGGTCCAAGAACATGCTATCCACCATGACGCAAATTGGCGGGGCGGCCACGCTGGCCATGCTGATCTGGGTAATGTGGGGCTATTCCATGGCATTCGGCCCCGAAACGTCAGACGGGCTGATCGGCAATTTCGTATCCAGCGGCAGCCTGTTCCTGTCTTCCGTCTCCACCGAATCCACGGCGGCCACTTTTTCTGACGAAGTTATTTCCGAATATGTCTTTGTCAGTTTCCAGATGACCTTTGCTGCTATCACGGCGGCGCTGGTGCTGGGGGCAACGGTGGAGCGGATGAAGTTTTCCGCGGTCATGCTGTTCACCGCCATCTGGCTGACGATTGTCTATTTCCCGATTGCCCACATGGTCTGGGCAGGCGGCGGCTATCTGTTCAAGCTGGGCGCGCTCGACTTTGCTGGCGGCACCGTGGTCCACATCAATGCCGGTGTGTCAGCACTGGTGCTGGCGATGATCCTGGGCAAGCGCAAAGGCTATCCCACCGAACCCATGCCGCCACACTCGCTGGTGATGACCATGATCGGCACCGGGCTGCTGTGGGTGGGCTGGTTCGGCTTCAACGCCGGGTCCGAACTGGAAGCGGATGGCACTGCCGGTCTGGCGATGATCAACACCTTTGTTGCCACCGCCGCAGGCGCCCTGGCATGGATGCTGATGGAACGTCTGGCAGGGCACAAGGGTTCGGCGCTGGGCTTCTGTTCGGGCGTGATTGCCGGTCTGGTTGCGGTTACGCCAGCGGCGGGCAACAGCGGACCGTTCGGCGCGATCGTGCTGGGCATCATTGCTTCCATCGTTGCCTATTATGCCGTGTCAAAGCTGAAAGCGAAGCTGGGCTATGATGATGCACTGGACGTATTCGGCATTCACGGCATCGCCGGGATCGTCGGCGCCATTGGCACCGGCATCGTTTATCAGCCAATGTTTGGCGGGCCGGGCGATGGTTCCACCGCCATGGGCGAGCAGGTGATCATCCAGATTACGGCGGTGGTTATCGCCATTGTCTGGGCCGCCATCGGCACTGCCATCGTGGCCTACATCGTGAAAGCTGCCATTGGCCTGCGGGTGACGCCGGAAATCGAGCAGGAAGGTCTCGACATCGGCGAACACGGCGAGCGCGCTTACAACTGACCACCAGATTAGCGGGGCCGGGTAACCTCTCCCACCCGGCTCCGCTAACCCATGTTCCTCCTGCGAACATCACCTTGATAAGGGCCGGAGCCAGCCGCTCCGGCCCCTTTTTTGGGCGCGGGGAGAACCATTCTCCTGTGCCTCAGAAACTACACCATCCATCATTCGCACCATCCGGATTGCAAAATCCGGTCGATTGATTCATTTCTTGGGCAAGGGGCAAAGACCCCTGTCAAATGGGAGGAAACGATGATGGCTTTTTCCGCGTCTTACAAAATTTCCGCTATCCGTGCTGCGTTGCTGGGCAGTTGTGCCTGTGCCTGCGCGGCCAGCCCTGTGTTGGCTCAGGAAGAGCCATCGGGACAGAATGTGATCGTCGTGACCGCGACAAAGCGGGCGACCACAGTGCAGGATGTGCCATTTTCCATCAACGCGCAGACGCAGGAAGATTTACAGAAATCCGGCGCGGTGACTCTCGAAGATGTGTCCCGCAATGTGGCCGGCCTGTCTGTCCAGAACCTGGGGCCGGGCCAAAGCCAGGTATCGGTGCGCGGGGTTTCGGCAGGCCAGGTGGTGCGTGATCAGCCCGGCGTGAAAGAACAGGTCGGCGTCTATTTCGACGAATCGGTCATTTCGCTCTCCTTGTTTACGCCAGACCTTGATCTGTTCGATCTGAACCGGGTGGAAACGCTGCGCGGCCCGCAGGGGACGCTGTTCGGATCAGGCTCTGTCGGCGGCACCATCCGCTATATTACCAACCAGCCCAAGATCGGCCAGACCGAAGGCACTGTCGAAGCCAATATGAACCTCGTCGATGGGGATGACATTGGCTATCATCTGAAAGGCGCCGTCAATGTGCCGCTGGGCGACAAGGCTGCAGCGCGCGTAGTTGGCTATTTCACCGAATATGGCGGTTTTGTTGACGCGATTGGCCCTGCTGGGGGCAAGAACATCAATGGCGGCCAGCGTTACGGCGGGCGCATTGCTGTTTCCTTCGAACCGACGCCGGATTTCACGATAACGCCGCGCGTCGTCTATCAGAAAATCGATGTTGACGGGTTCAACCGGCAGGAAATCTACAATCTTTACGCCAATCCCTACACCACCACCCGGCCTGCTGTAACCTTTGACGAGCGCCAGCAATATCTGCTGCTGCGCGAAGGTTTTACGGATGAGACATGGATTGCCGATCTGGTCATGCGGCTGGACCTTGGCAGCGTGGAAGCAACCTCGGTTACATCTTACACCAACCGGGAAATTCTGGTCAGCCGCGATGCGAGTGCGCTGACTGGATCGGTATCGGTCGATCTGGGCTATCCGGATTCCGGCGTGCTGCTGCCGTCCAATCTGCGCGATACGACTGATCTGGAAAGTTTCACGCAGGAACTGCGTTTTGCGTCTGATTATGACAGCCCGTTCCAATGGGTGATCGGCGGCTTTTATTCCAAGACTGACCGGTTTTATCGCCAACGCCTGCCGACCCCGGGTTATGCTGCGGTAACCGATGCGGTGCTGGGGGCTGGCACGTCTGCTGCCGTGGCCAATGGCTTCACCAATCTCGATTCTCCGTATAATGCGGACCTGCCTTATGACATCAAGCAGATCGCCATTTTCGGTGAAGGCACGTATGAACTGACCGATGCGTTCGCCGTGACCCTGGGCGCGCGCTATTACGATTTCGAGGAAGAACGCAGCTTTGTATCGGGCGGCCTGTTTGCCAATGGCGACAACCGCACGGATAAGACCAGTTCCAGCGGCATCAGCCCGCGGCTGTTGCTGAGTTACGATGTCAGCCCCGGCCTGACGCTCAACGCACAGGCATCAAAAGGCTTCCGGCTGGGCGGGGTCAACGATCCGCTTAATATCCCGCTTTGCTCCACCGCTGATGCGGCCCTGTTCGGCGGTTTCCAGGATTATGATGACGAATCGCTGTGGAACTATGAAGTCGGCGGCAAAGCGCAGGGCAATGGCTATTATTTCAACGCTGCGGCTTTCTATAATGATATTAAGAACCTGCAGGTCACGCTGGATGCCGGTAGCTGTTCGTCCCGGATCGTGTTCAACGTGGACAAGGCGCACAGCATGGGCGTCGAGGCCGAATTCGGCATTACTCCGACAGACGGTTTCGACCTGACCTTTGCTGGCAGCCTGATCGAAGCGGAATTCGACACCACTCTGCCAGGTTCATTGACCACCGCCACCGGTATTCGCGAAGGCAACCGCCTGCCGTCGGTGCCGAAATTCCAGTTCTCTGTTTCGGGCAGCTATGAATGGCCGGTCAGCGATGGGGCAGATGCCTATCTTGCGGCGTCATTCCAGCATGTTGGCACGCGCTATACCCAGCCTTCCGATCAGGAACTGAACCCGCGCGTATTTACCCATGGCCTGCCATTTGGCGGGCAACCTGCCGGGGCCACCACCACGGTGGACCTGCAATTGCCATCCTATGAATTACTCAATCTGAGCGCAGGGGTGGATTTTGACGGCGGGCTGTCGGTGATCGCCTATATCAACAATGTGTTTGATGAAAATACGCTGCTGTCGTTTGACCGTGAACGCGGCGGCCGCGCCCGCCTGGGCTACAGCATCGGGCAGCCGCGCACTTTCGGGATGACTGTTCGCAAGAGCTTCTGAACAGACTTCCCGTTCGGTGAAAAAAGGGGAAGGGCGGGCCTGCGGGCCCGCCCTTCCTTATTTGGCCAGCCGAAATCAACCAGCTGAAATTAGCCGGCCAAAATCAGTGGAGGGCTGCCTCGACAAAATCGCCGCAGCGTTCACCAATCATGATGCTGGGCGCATTGGTGTTGCCGCTGATGAGGCGCGGCATGATGCTGGCATCAGCGACCCAAAGATTGTCGATGCCCTTCATGGCAAGCGTGGGGTCCACCACGGCATCGGCATCCGGCCCCATGCGGCACGTGCCAACGGGGTGATAGATGGTGTCTGCCACAGCGCGGATACGCGTTTCGGCTTCGCTGCGATCATCAAAGTTGATCGGATTGCGGTCAACCGCGCCCAGCGTGGACAGGGGCGGCGTTTGCGCAATCCGCTGCATCAGCTTTGCGCCATCAATCAGCAGATCCATATCCCGCTGGTCGCTGAGGAAATTGGGATTGATGGCTGGCGCAGCGGCAGGATCGGCGCTGCTGAGTTTGACCCACCCCCGGCTTTCCGGGCGAAGAACACATGCATGCAGCGAGAATCCGCTTTCTTTCAATTTGTCCCGCCCGTGGTTCTGGATGATGGCGCGGATGAAATGGTACTGCACGTCAGGCGCAGGCGCATCGGGCCGGATGGTAACAAAACCGCCGCTCTCGGCGTAATTGGTCGTCAGCATGCCCGTTCGGCGAAAGCGGTGTTCGACCAGGCCTTTTGCCACGCGCAGGGCTACCTTGAGTGATCCACCAAACAGGCTGGGGTCATCCAGCGTATAACCAGCGACAAAATCGCAATGGTCCTGCAGGTCGGCGCCCACGGCAGGTTTGTCCAGCGTCACCGCGATGCCGTGTCTGGTCAGTTCCGCGCCCGGGCCAACGCCCGACAGCATCAGGATCTGCGGTGACCCAAACGCACCTGCTGACAGCACTACGCCGGCGGCGGCCTGTAAAGTCTGTTGCTTGCCGCCAGTGCTGATAATCACCCCGGTAGCGCGGTCATTCACGATCACGATCCGTTCGACCAGCGCATCGGTCAGCACTTCAAAGTTGGGCTTGCCCGCCAGCGGGTCGACAAAGGCGCGCGCCGCAGACCAGCGTTCGCCATTGTGCTGGGTCACGTCATACAGGCCGAAGCCTTCCTGACGCGGGCCGTTGAAATCATCATTGCGGGGGATTTGCAGTTGTTCTGCGGCTTCCACGAAGGCGGATGCAACCGGGCTTGGTGATATCAGCTTGTTGACGTGCAGCGGGCCGCCTGTGCCGTGCCATTCGCCAGCGCCATGATGGCTGTCTTCCTGCCGCCGGAACACGGGCAGCACATCGTCCCAGCCCCACCCTGTGCAGCCAAGATTGGCCCAATTATCATAATCCCACGGGTTGCCGCGAATATAGACCATGCCGTTGGTCGCGCTGGATCCGCCCATGCCGCGGCCACGCGGCTGATAGCCAATGCGCCCGCCCAGACCTTCCATCGGTTCTGTATCGAAGCCCCAGTTGCTTTTGTCCGGCATCATGCCGACAAGGCCGGGTGTGCGGGTGAACATATGGGTGTTCTTGCCGCCCGCCTCGATCAGGCAGACGCGCCGCTTGCCATCGCGCGCCAGCCGCGCTGCCGCTGCACTGCCCGCGCTGCCCGCACCGATGACGATAATGTCGAACTGGTCCATTTTCTCTCCCTTATTTTGGAAGAGGAGTAAGGCCTGTTTCAGTCGCCCGCAATCGGGTTCTGTTCTGAAACCTTTTGCCGGCTGTCCAGCCAGCGCTGGCGGATCATGTCGGATGTTTCGCGGCTGCCATCATGGCTCCACCCCGGTTCGCGCCACATATAGGAAAACTTGTGCCGCCACGGCGCGCTTCGCACGTCGCGCGCAATGCCGATCCATTCATGAAAAACCGCCCACAAAAGGTTGAAACTGCCCAGTTGGCGGACAATGCCATAACGGATGCGCTGGTCGTCCTGTTCCTGCTGGAATGTGCCGAACAGCCTGTCCCAGATAATGAAGGTGCCGGCGTAATTCCGGTCCAGGTACAGCGGGTTGGTGGCATGATGCACGCGGTGGTGGCTGGGTGTGTTCATCACGCTTTCAAACCAGCGCGGCATCCGGCCGATCGCTTCTGTATGGATCCAGAACTGATACAACAGGTTGATCGCGCCGACAAACAGCACCATCGCCGGGTGGAAACCCAGTAGCACCAGCGGAATGCGGAAGATGAAGGACAGGGCAAAAAACCCGGTCCACGTCTGCCGCAGCGCCGTGGACAGATTATAATGCTGGCTGGAATGATGGTTTACATGGCTGGCCCAGAACCAGCGCACGCGGTGGGCAAAGCGGTGGAACCAGTAATAGCCCAGATCATCCAGTACAAAACACAGCGGCCATGCCCACCAGACCCAGCCCAGATCAAACAGGCGGAACTGGTAAAGCGTCAGCGACAGGGCCAGAACCAGCCCGCCGGTCAAGACGCCGGCCACGGTGCTGCCCAGCCCGAAGGCGAGCGATATCAGCGTGTCACGCGGTTCATAGGCTTCGGGCCTGCGCCTTTGCGCCCAGATCATTTCCAGCACCACCAGCAGCACAAACACGGGGACGGCATAGTCAATCGGGCTGAAATCCGGCATTGTCTCAGGCCCCTATCCTGCGCAGGCTGGCGGCCCATAATTGCGCAGATTTGCCCAGATCCAGTGTAACGCTGCCAAACCGTTTTTCTTGCGTGGCAAGGGTAAGGAAATTCCGGTCCAGCCGTGTGTGAATATGCCCGTCGAGCAGGCGGGCGGCAAAATGGGAACCGTGCCGCCGTACCAGCATGATCCGCCCTTCCGCATCCCGCAGCAGCGCGCCGATGCGGGCGCGGTCAATGACGATGTCTTCGGCCTGGAAACCGCACATTGCATCGTCCGCCAGTGCGCGGGCGTGGTCCTCGTCACGGATGCGGGTATCGCCGCCCAGTTTCATCCGATGGGCCAGCCAGGCAAGGGCCAGAATCGCCAGCAGGGAACCGCCAAATTGCAGCAGCTCGGCCATCATCTGGGCCCGGCTGAATGGATGCTGGTGTTCATGCAAACGCGTTGCCACATCGCTGTATGGCTTGTCGAGGTTTAGGGCCTGTCGGGCTCTGGGCTTGGCGTGACCGCATATAGGGTTTCGCCATCTGGCTTCTTGTGTTCAGCTGTTCTTGCCGGCCAGCATATCCATTGCCGGACGGATAGGGCCCACATCATAGCCTGCGGCCCGTGCCTGCTGTGCCAACTGGTCCGGATCGCCGCCATTTGCGGATTGCGCCAATGCCCACAGCAGGGTGGAACGGGTGCCGGAACGGCAATAGGCAAGCACCTTGCCTTGTGGTTCTGCCAGTGTCCGCTCCAGTGCATCTGCCATTGCGTCCACTTGGCGATGGCTGAAGCCTGCATGCGTGATCGGGATCGACAGAAAGCCGATCCCCTTCTCGGATGCGGCCTGCTGGATGACGGCGCTGCTCAACTGGCCTTCATCTTCATCATCGGGCCTGTTGCAGATGATCAGGCTGACCCCTTGTGCATGGGCAGCGGCAATATCGCCCAGTGAAATTTGCGGGCTGGCCATTACCGAGTCGGATAGGCGGCGGAACTGGTTCATCGGCTTTTGATCCTGTTGAATTATTTCGCAACACTGCTCGGGCACTGCGCGACTCGCAACCATATTGGTGGCTGCCTATGCGAAAATGTCACATTTTTACGCCACTATTGGCGTGGATGTTAAAATGTTCGCGCATAACTCTATTCTGCGCTATGTTGATCACCTCTTTGGTTGGAATTCGGGTATTATCTCGCTCCTACCGCATATGTCCGGCGCGCTTCCCGTCCGCGCATCCGGCATCGAAATGACTGGGCGGCGTGACGAAGGTACGAATTTTATTATGGGTTACGACAAAGGGCGCCGGGGCAGGGGCCGTGACAAGCGCGATGGTTTCGGTGAAGATAGTTTCTCCCCGTTCGGTGGCGAATCCCAAGGTGGATTCGGCGGCGATAATTACGGTGGCGGCGGCGATCGTTTCGGCGGTGGTGGCGGTGATCGGTTCGGCGGCGGCGGCGGTGACCGGTTCGGCGGCGGTGGCCGCGGGCAGGGCGGCGGCGCGCCACGTAGCGGCGGCGGCGGCGGTGGTGCTGGCGGCGGTGCAGGCGGCGGTTTCAACCGCATGCCAGCGCAGGTTGTCGGGACTGGCAAAGGCACTGTAAAATTCTTCAATTCGCAAAAGGGCTTCGGCTTCATTCAGCAGGATGAGGGCGGCGAAGACGCGTTCGTACACATCAGTGCGGTCGAACGTGCCGGTCTTGCTGGCCTTGCTGAAGGGCAGACGCTGGAATTCAATCTGGTTGATCGGGGCGGCAAGATTTCCGCGCAGGACCTGCAGATTGTCGGCGATATCATTCCTGTAACCGACGGCGGCGGCGGTGATCGCCCAGATCGTGGCGGTGATCGTCCTGATCGCGGCGGTGATCGCGGTGGTGAGCGCGGCGGCGCCCCCCAGCGTGAACTGACCGGCGAAAAGGCCACCGGGACAGTCAAGTTCTTCAATGCCATGAAGGGCTTCGGCTTCCTCGTGCGGGATGACGGCCAGCCTGATGCATTCGTGCATATCAGCGCGGTGGAACGTTCTGGCTTGCAGGGTATCAACGAAGGCGAACGTTTCGAGTTCGACCTCGAAGTTGACCGACGAGGCAAGCACTCGGCGGTTAATCTTGTGCCCGTTCAAGACTGACACGTCCGCGAACATCCGGCTCTGATCCGGCTGTTCGCCACTGCATAAACGACGCAAATGGCGGCCCCCAAAGGGTCGCCATTTGTCGTTACGACCCGCTCACCTTTTCCAGCCCTTTATCCCAATTCTTATCACGGCCGGTACCCAGCCCGAATTGGCCCAGAAACAGTCAGGAATTCCCGATGTCGATCACTCCGCTCATGCCAGTTTATCCCCGGTGCGGCGTGCGCCCGGTACGCGGCGAGCATTGCCACCTCATCGATGAAGATGGCACGCGTTATCTGGATTTTGCCAGCGGTATCGCGGTCAATCTTCTGGGCCATTCACACGCGGGTCTGATCGGCGCAATCCAGCATCAGGCCGCAACCTTGATGCATGTGTCCAACCTTTACGGCAGCCCGCAAGGCGAAGCGCTGGCACAGCGCCTGGTTGATCTGACATTCGCCGACACTGTCTTTTTCACCAATTCCGGCGCTGAAGCGGTGGAAGCGGCCATCAAGACGGCGCGCGCCTATCACCAGTCTGCCGGCAATCACGAAAAATATGAACTGATTACCTTCAAGAATGCTTTCCATGGCCGCACCATGGCGACCATCAGCGCGTCCAATCAGGAAAAAATGCACCACGGCTTCATGCCTTTGCTGCCCGGTTTCAAATATTGCGAATTTGATGATCTGGAAGCTGCCAAAGCCCTTATCGGCCCGAACACTGCAGGTTTTCTGGTCGAGCCCATCCAGGGCGAAGGCGGTATTCGCCCCGCATCTGACGAATTCATGAAAGGGTTGCGCGCCCTTGCTGACGAGCATGATCTGATGCTGGTGCTGGATGAAGTGCAATGCGGCGTCGCACGAACGGGCACATTCTACGCCTATGAACAATATGGCATCGAGCCTGATATTCTGGCGACTGCAAAGGGTATTGGCGGCGGCTTTCCGCTGGGTGCCTGCCTCGCCACGGAAAAGGCCGCGCGCGGCATGACCTTTGGCACACATGGGTCCACTTATGGCGGCAATCCGCTTGCGATGGCCGCAGGCACCGCGGTTCTGGATGCTGTTGGCAATGATGAATTTCTCAGCGAAGTGCGCGACAAGGGCGAACGAATTCGTGCGCGGCTGGAACAATTCATCGGCAATTATCCGGATCTGTTCGAACTGGTGCGCGGACGAGGCCTGATGCTGGGCATCAAGATGAAAGCCGAGAGCCGGCCATTTTTCGTCCATCTGCGCGACAATCACCAATTGCTGACTGTGGCAGCGGGCGACAACACTCTGCGCGTACTTCCACCCCTGGTGATTGGCGATGCCGAGATTGACGAGTTTTTTGACAAGCTGTCGGCCGGTGCCGCCAGCTATGAAATACCGGAACAAAGCTGACGCGATGCCACATTTTCTCGATCTGACTGATGCCGGCGGCAATGCCATGGCTGCCATGTTGAACGACGCGCAGGACCGCAAAGCTGCGCGCATATCCTGGCCCAAGGGGCGCATCGACGCTGATGCCCCCTTGGCCGGCCATGTTCTGGCAATGATTTTCGAGAAAAATTCTACCCGGACGCGCGTGAGCTTCGATATTGCCATGCGCCAGTTGGGCGGCAGCGCTTTGATTCTCGATTCAGGTACGAGCCAGCTTGGGCGGGGGGAAAGCATTGCAGATACCGCCCGCGTATTGAGCCGGATGGTGGATGCCATCATGATCCGGACCGATGATCATGCCAAGATTGAAGAAATGGCGCATTATGCCACGGTTCCTGTCATCAACGGCCTGACCGATCGGTCGCATCCGTGCCAGATCGTGGCTGATCTTCTGACAATAATCGAGCAAGGCAAAGCGCTGCCCGGCCTGGAAGTGGCATGGCTGGGAGATGGCAACAATGTGCTGAATTCCATTCTGGAAGCTGCTGGCCTGATGAAATTCAACGTGCGTGTCGCAACTCCGGCCGGGTTTGAGCCAGATCGGGAATTTGTGGAAGGCGCGCGCGCGGGCGGGGCGCAAGTGACTTTGACGCAGGATGCAGGGCGTGCCGTCGAAGGTGCTGACATCATCGTGACCGACACCTGGATTTCCATGGGGCAGGATAATGCCAGCGCCAAGGTGGCGGCCATGGCCCCCTTTCAAGTCAATGAAGCGTTGATGGCAAAGGCAAAGTCTGATGCCAAATTCCTGCATTGCCTGCCTGCCCATGTCGGCGATGAAGTCAGCACCGCCGTGTTCGAAGGCGCGCAGTCGGTAGTGTTTGACGAGGCTGAGAACCGCATTCACGCCCAGAAATCCGTGCTGCTGTGGAGTTTGGGGAAGCTGTAAGAAGTGGCGGGCTTTCAATCGCCACCGCACGCCCCATATTCCGCCGATGATCGAACACAGTGAAACCTATTCCGACCAGCTCTTGAGCTTTACCCTGCCAGAACGTGATGCCCGCGGGCGCATTGTCAGGCTGGATGAGGTGGTGGACGAGATATTGTCCGCCCATGACTACCCGCCGGCAATCACGCATCTTCTGGCAGAAGCGCTCGTTCTCGCCACGCTCATTGGCGGCTTGCTCAAGAACGATGCCGGGCAGCTCACTATCCAGGCCCAGACACAAGGCGGCGTTGTGCGCTTGCTGGTGTGTGATTATCGCGCAGGGGAACTGCGCGGCTATGTCGACTTTGATCGTGAGCGCTTGGCAGCGCTCGGCGCCAATCCCTCGCTCGAAGCGCTGTTCGGTGAGGGATACCTCGCGATCACATTCGATATCGAGGGCGAAAATGGCCGCTATCAAGGTATCGTGCCGCTAGAAGGCGAGACATTGTCTGCGGCGTGCGAAGCCTACTTCATGCAATCGGAACAGGTTCCGACGCTCATTCGCGTTGCCGCTCGCCATGATGGCAAGGGATGCATTTCAGGCGGTTTTCTTGTCCAGCATCTGCCTGAAGGAGAAGAAGGGCGGGAACGTATTCATGCGCGTCTGAACCATCCGGAATGGGAACATGTCGCCATTTTGTCGGGCAGTATCCGGCACGAGGAACTGATCGACCGCGAATTGTCACTCGAAGCGCTGGTCTGGCGGCTGTTTCACGAAGAAGATGAAATTCGTGTGCAGCAGGGCGCCTCGCTGGTCCGCGGTTGTAGGTGTTCAGCGGATCATTATCAGCAGGTTATCAGCGGTTTTCCGGAAGCCGAGAGGATGGATATGCGGAATGATGACGGAAATATCGAGGTGGACTGCGCCTTCTGTTCCAAGATTTTCACGATCGACGCCTGAACCATTCATCGCAATTCTGGAACGCTTTAGCCACAGCGGACTTTATGCTATGATTATCTGATATTTTTTCAAACCGGAGTTCGAGCAATGCAATTCAAAGGGCTGGCTGGCCGATTTTCAGCCGCGATCTTTGGGGCATTGCCGCTGCTCGTTCTGCTCGTCCCGGCGCAGGCGCAGGCACCTGGGCTGGCGATGCTGGACCAGCTGGAGCGTGGGCAGTGGGAAGTGCGCTTCCGCGAAACAGGTGCAAAGCGCGACATTTGCGTCCGTAGTGGCCGCGAGTTCATCCAGCTCAAGCACGCTGGCAACAAGCAGTGTTCACACTATGTTGTCGAGGGTGGCCAGCAACAGGTGACTGTCCAGTACACTTGTGCCGGGAATGGCTATGGGCGGACCAATATCCGCCGTGAAACGCGCGATATCGTGCAGATTTCCAGTACGGGCATGGTGAATTCCCGTCCGTTTGAATTCGCTGCCGAGGCGCGCCGGACGGGAACCTGCAACTAGTTCTGGTCCCCGCCGCGCAGATCACATAATTTCGTGCCCCGCGATGCAGCCCATTGTGCAGACTGTTAAATCCGCCTAGCCAGACAATGATGGTAGCCCAGCACAATGGACAGACAAGGCCAGCGGTAGTTCTTTTATCGGGCGGCCTGGACTCAATGGTCACCGCCGCGATCGCGCAAGAGCGTGGCTTTGACCTCTTTGCTCTCACCATAGACTATCAGCAGCGGCACCGGGTCGAACTTGATGCAGCGCGGAACATCGCGTCCAGTCTCGGGGTGGTTCGCCATGTCGTGCTACCGCTCGATCTCAGCATTTTTGGCGGATCAGCATTGACGGCCGACATTGATGTTCCAATGGATGGGGTGGGGCAGGATATACCTGTCACCTATGTCCCGGCAAGAAATCTGGTCTTTCTGTCACTGACACTGGCGTGGGCTGAAGCAGTCAATGCGCGGGACATTTTCATCGGGGTGAACGCGCTCGATTATTCGGGCTACCCGGATTGCCGACCAGAATTCATCAAGAGCTTCCAGGACACTGCCCGTCTTGGCACCAAGGCGGGGATAGAAGATGGCGGGTGGCACATTCATGCCCCGCTTCAGCATATGACCAAAGCTGACATTGCGAAAGAAACCGCCCGGCTTGGCTTGGACCCGGGATTGAGCTGGTCTTGTTACAACCCACAACCAGATGGTCGCGCATGCGGATTGTGCGACAGTTGCCGTTTGCGGCAAAAAGGTTTCAGAGACGCCGCGATTGAGGATGGGATAAATTATGTCGACACCGCAGACTGAGCTGACCAATCCTCAATCAGGTGCCGCGCACGACGCCGCGCATGACCCGGTGAATGACAAGGTTCCGACTTACAGTTGGTATGCGCTCAGCGTGTTGGTGCTGATCTATGTGCTGAACTTTGTCGACCGGCAGATTCTTTCCATTCTTGCCAATGACATCAAGGCGGATTTAGGTCTGTCAGACGCGGATTTGGGCTTTCTTTACGGAACTGCCTTTGCGGTTTTTTATGCACTTTTCGGCATCCCACTCGGCAAACTGGCAGATAGCTGGCACCGTGTGCGGCTTATGACCGTTGGATTGGCTGTGTGGTCCTTCATGACGGCCGTATCGGGTTTTGCGCGAAATGGTGCGGAACTGACAGGTGCGCGGATTGGGGTGGGTGTTGGCGAAGCAACCGCCAGTCCTTCGGCCTATTCGCTCATTTCGGACTATTTCCCTGCGCGGTTACGCGCGACCGCTTTGGCGATCTATTCTTCCGGCCTGTACATTGGCGGCGGCATATCGCTGCTGATTGGCGGCCTGGTCGTCGAAAACTGGAATGCAGCCTATCCTGATGGGGGCCCCCTGGGCCTAGCCGGGTGGCAAGCCGCTTTCGTGGCTGTCGGCCTCCCGGGACTCCTGCTGGCTGTGTGGGTCATAACCCTCAGGGAACCGGTGCGTGGCGCAATCGACAATATGCCGACGCCCTCTGACCCGCATCCCTTCAAGGGCTTCATAAACGAGCTGTTTACGGTAATTCCGCCGTTCACCTTTGTCGGAGCAGCCCGCCGCGGCGTGGCCGCCCTGGCGGTTAACATTCTGGCTCTGGCGCTGCTGGGAATAACAGGCTGGCTTTTGACGCGCTGGCTGGCGTCGGGCGAAGGCAGCTTCATCGCTTCAATATCTGATCAATGGCTGTTCCTCGGCGTCGGCTATTATTCGGTCTTCAGTTTCGCTACCGCATTGCGCGCGCGCGATTTGCCGACCTTCCGCCTGACGTGGGGGTCGCCCGCCTTCTTATGCGTCATTCTGGGATACGGCCTCGTTGCCTTTATGGCTTATGCTTCTTCATATTGGTCTGCGCCTTATGCAGAGCGTGTTTTTGATGTCAGCAAAGCCGAGCTTGGCTGGTGGCTGGGTGCGCCAAGCGCGCTGGCCGGTTTCCTGGGGGTCATTGGCGGCGGCCGGCTTGCGGATTATCTGTACGAGCGCTTTGAGGCAGGCCGGGTTTTCGTGATCCTGTTCGGACTTATTGCCCCGATCCCAGTTGTGCTGGTCTTGTATACGACATCGGATGTGACCGTATTTTTTGTGCTCGCCTTTATTGCGCAGGCACTGACCGCGTCCGCTCTGGGGGCTGCAGCAGCGGCAAGCCAGGCACTGGTACTGCCGCGGATGCGCGGGGTCGCCACAGCAACATTTTTCCTCGCGACAACGCTCGTTGGCCTCGCACTTGGTCCCTTCACTGCAGGATATGTCTCCGCAGCTAACGGTGATGATCTTTCGAAAGGCGTACTCGCTACGCTCTGGGTCACCCCGCTTGGGTTTGCCCTGCTGGTGGCTGCGATCAAGCTGGTACCCGAAGCAGGGCGCACATTGGTCAATCGGGCAAAAGAAGCTGGCGAGGCTGGCTTATAGCTTCTTCAGAACACCGCAGGCGATACGCGAGCCAGCGTCGCCGGAAGGGTCTGTTCGGTAATCGTCAGCGCCTGCATGAACCACGACTGCGATGCCATCTGCATCGAACAGCCATGCCATGATTTCTGAACGCTCTCCCGCCAGATCGATAGTGGCAGACGCTGTCCGAGAATTGCCCACTTCAAGGTTCGGCATGTCCCCCACGTGACTGCCATTCGGGCTTAATTTGCCATGATCCTTGTTGGTGGGGTTCAAATGTCCGCCAGCTGATGTGAAATCAGGCCTGACGCATGAACCGGTTGTATGGAGATGCAGGCCGTGTGCCCCTTCAGAGATTCCGGTAATGGCCACAGCTAGAGAAAGCTGCTGTCCGGCGGCCACAAGCTGGGCCGTTCCGGCTGGCGCTCCATTCGAAAGGGTCAGCGTAGCCGAAGCTAGACGTTCCGTCGGAAGCTGGTTCGCGGCCATGCAGCCGGACAGGCTCGTGGCTCCAATGAGGATTGCCAATATCGATTTTGCAGCCATGACCATGTCTCCTGAGGGCGCTTGAAAAAATCTCTCTGTCACACCCCAACGAAAAAGGGGCCGGATTGCTCCGGCCCCTTCTTGAAAAAAAATTCGCTTTCGCGAAAATTACATGCCCGAACCCGGGCCGTAGGTAACTTCCACACGACGGTTCTGCAGTTCGCGAACGCCGTCGGCAGTTGGCACACGAAGCTGGGTTTCGCCAAACGCTTCGCTGGAGATACGAGTGCCAGGTACGCCGCGGCCACCAAGGTATTCCCGAACCGAATCGTTACGACGCATTGCAAGGCCCTCGTTGTAGACCTTGGTGCCCGACGTGTCGGTGTGACCTGCAAGCATGACTGCTGCAGTGCCGCAATTGCGGTATGCCGACACAGCGTTGTCAAGGATGGTAGCAGCTTCAGGCGTAATGTCTGACTGATCCCAACCGAAGAACACGATGTACGGGCCCTTGTTGCAAGGTGGTGGTGGTGGTGGTGCCGCAACAACCGGTGGTGGTGGTGGTGGCGGTGCCGCAACAACCGGCGCAGCAACTGGAGGAAGAATTTCTTCACCACCAAAATTGAACGTCAGCGTACCGAGGATCGAGTGCGAACGGAACTTTGTGTCCAGATCACGGCCGAACGTGTCGACGAGGTTGACACCAGTTGCGGTGAAGAAGCGATACCGAAGACCAACGTCAATGTTGTCGGTCAGTGGAGCGCGAACACCAGCAAGGCCCTGATACGCAAAGCCGCTATCGGAATCATCAAACGCGCCAGGGCCGTTTGTAGTGATTGTCGAATTCACGTCAGTACGAGCAACGCCCACGCCACCGCCGACAAAGCCCTGAAGGCCATCATCAGCGCCGAAGTCGAGCAAGCCGTTCAGCATGAAGCTGAGAACGTTTGCACTGCCATTAGCATCGTAGCTTCCAGCAGTAGCCGGAATGCCTGTAATTCCCGAAGCAACGCCGGAGTTGCCGACGATCAGCTTGTCAATGTCAGCATCGCGATAGCTGGCTTCTGCTTCGAGACGGAATGCACCGAAATCATAGCCTACGATACCACCGAAGTCGTAACCATAGTCAAAGTCAGCAGTGACAGTGTCAACGCCATTGTTGACGTCGAAATCGATGTCTTCAACGAGCATTGGGCCGCCGCCCAGTTCAACATACCACTGGCCATCACGAGCGAGAGCTGGTGATGCGAGGGCCGTAGAGGCCATCGCCATTCCTATGACGAGTTTCCGCATTATGAATTCCCCTTATACTTACAAAAATAAAGCCACCGAGTGGCGGTTTTCTAACTTTTCCCCTGAGCGGTGGCAAGCAACCATTGTTCCCAAACTGTTGCAAGAAGGCATCTATCGGCCCAGTTTGGTCTGAAAACCATTACTTTTCACGCTCACGAGCACCTCAAACGCTACCTGATGGCAAATGTTCCCATCAGATTGCAGAAAAAATCCCTGCATTCCGAAGAGTTTCAATCAGGTTACCAAGCGCTGCGCGCACTTCTGTGTCGATTACCGTTCCAGATGTCGGCATTTCTGGTGCTGAAACCCTCTGCCATCCGCCGAGAAACAGGATTTTCTGGCCCGTCTGTTTGTCGAAAATCTGCATGCCGTCGCGCGGTTGTACGAAAACCCAGCGCGATGCCTGTCGTCCTGCAATAGCGCCGCCATTCCCCGCCCACTCGCCATGCGCCTCGTCAGCGACAAGCCAGCATTGACCGTCTTCGAATGTGTTAGGAGGCGCGGCCTGCTCGCCTTCGACAGAGGGATGAAACAGAATATCAGCCCGCGCATGCGCTTCATTTACAAAGAATTCCTTCTGGGCCTGGCCTGCAAACAGGAAGGGCAAAGCAAAGCGTGCAGAAGCAGATGTGAAAGTGATCGGTTCGGACATGGTTAGACTTTCTGATGATGGATGGCGGGCTCAGCCGATTTGGGTAATGAACAGCGGGTCGGATTGGGCATAAGTCCCCATTTGCCGGACCCATACGACGGAGCCATGGTGGCTCGCCTTCAGTGACTGATGCTCGGCCGGACTGATGAAAATTTCCGGCTGGCCGCTTTCCCACAAGGCAACAGGCGCGAGTACGGGCCCAACTCCAATTAGGTAATTTTCTGACTGTTCGACCAGCGGCACGCCCACTTCGTCTCGCCAGAGCCATGATCCCCGTGCCCGCCGCGTCCAGCCCAATGCGACGCCGCCGTCGTGAGTAAAGCGTGCTCTTCCATGAACTGGCGACAATGGGCGTAACGTAATTCCATAATTTTCGACCTGCGCCACGACCGGTTCGTCATCCCCGCGGCCGATTGCGGATATAACCGAAGTCTCGGCCACCGGAATGCTGGCAGAATCAAGCGGGGTCAGACTATCATCTAGAAGCGTCGCTAATGTCCCTGCCGGGTGCCCGCCCTGTGCGGCAAGTTCAGTGCCGCCGCGGCCCCGCAAAACGCCGCTAAGCCGCCAACGTCGGTCATCCAATTGTTCTGCGCGGGCAAATTGAATGATTTCATCCCCGAGCAGGAGACGGTTCGCGCCCATGGCCAAATCTGCCACAGTTGCAGGCCGAAACTGAAGATCAGCGGCCGCCAGGTTGATCTCCAGCGAGACTTCAGGTTCCAGCAGAACCGCTTCCGATGATTGCAGATTTCCGACAAGAGTGCCGCAAATACTGCGCAGGCTGCCGGTGCTCTGTATAGGTGAAAGGCTGCCGCCATTGTCGATGTAAAGCGCAGCGCCGCTCCAGTTGCTGCCGGACGCGGATGCAGCAGCAAAAATCGCTGGGTTATCTGCAGAGCCGGTTCCGTCCCATGGCAATTCAAATGCTCTGAACCATGTTTCGCGCGCGCTTTCATCCGGCGCGCTCCACGGCTGGCCAAAGTCACCAGCAGGAGCGGTGGTCTGAATGGGAGGTAGTCTGACCAGTTGAAGTTCAATACCGGCTTCTC
This sequence comes from Allopontixanthobacter confluentis, assembly GCF_009827615.1. Classification (GTDB taxonomy): domain Bacteria; phylum Pseudomonadota; class Alphaproteobacteria; order Sphingomonadales; family Sphingomonadaceae; genus Allopontixanthobacter; species Allopontixanthobacter confluentis. The sequence goes on along the minus strand of NZ_WTYU01000002.1, from coordinate 308,549 downwards.
GCCATTCCCATTCGGTCACGCTCCATAGTCCGGCTGTTTTGGGCACCGTGACAACGCTTCCGGGCTTTAGCCCTGGATCAAGTTCGGCCACGCGCCACGCCAATGTTTCGCGCATCCAGTTTGCGCGCTGCGCACCTGCGTTCGCAAGCGCGCGTGCATCATTTGCCGACATTGCGCCTGGAAATTCCATCGTACGCGTCCGCCCGGTGCGCGCCCGGCCATCGGCGCGTTGTATACCCGGCTGAAAATCGCGAGACACGTCATAATAGCGTAATGCATCCGGCGCTGTGTCGCGGCTAAGCTGCCGGGCGCGGCGTGCCCCGCTCTGGGTGCCGAAATCCTCGTCATTCCACGAAATGGCCGCTTCAGGTAATATCGCCGGCGAAACTGGCCGCCTCGCTGCATTGTTGATCGTCAGCTGGTCCCCGCCCGCATCGCTATCCATGGGGAACAATGTATCGATTGTTTCCAGCACACTTGCGAACGAGCCACCTTCGTATGAAAATCCTGCCAGATTGGGCAATATGACATCGCATTGGGTGTCTTCCATATCTGGTGGCAGAAGCTGGCTGAGGGAAATCTGCCCGCTATCCGCAATCACTTCAAACGTGAGAGCGGGGATGCGATTGCCAAAGTCTGACAGATCGAGATCTTCGAATACCACATAGGCACAATGACGAAACGCGGGGCAGCGGCTGCCTTCTGCTGCAACCATCAGCGGGTCTGCCGATTGTGCGCCCCGGCCATTGTGGACACGTATTTCGCCGCCCACTTTGAGGTCACTCGCCGCCCCCCTCAGTAAATTGCCGTCGGCCCAGATTTTGCCGACGTTCAAAATTGGCCGGCTGGACAGCGCCACTGCGAAAGAGGTGGTATAGCTGAAAGTGGTGGTTTTGGGCTTGCCTTTGCCGCCCCCGGTTGATTCCCGGTTTTCCACCAGATCGGTTGACCAGATGATGGACCCGGCGGTCCGCATACGGCCAAAATGGCGGGCGATTGGATTGCCGTAGCTTGATGTGGTGAGGGCCAGATCCTTGAGGCGTGGTCCTTCCCGCCCGGAACTGCCCATGATCTGCGAATCAATCTGGCGGCCAGCCAGAGCGCCGATTGCGCCGCCTACAGGGCCGCCAACCAGAGTGCCGATGGCACCTAGAACAAGTGTCGCCATACAGATTATTCCTCGTTTGTGATGCGCCAATGCCGCAGCATCGGCCAGGCCAGCGGGCCGGGCATCCTGACCACCCGGCGCAGCCCTGCATGGGCATGGATGAATCCGTCCGCATCGTCGGCCACCAGAAGGTGAAATTGCGCCGGGCCGGGCCTGACCATGATTATACTGCCTGCGCGAACCTGCCCGAACTCATCCCGCAATCCGGCCTGTGCAGCGCATTGCAGCATCAGTTCGATGTCGGTGTTGCGCAAAGCATAGGTTTGCGGAATGTCGATCGGCCGTCCGATGGCAGCAAGCGAGGCGGCGATCAGCCCAACACAATCAAGCCCGATGTCAGGATTTCGGCCATGCAGGCGGAACGGCGTGCCGATGAATTGGGCAGCCGCGCATGCCAGTGCATCGTGCGGCATTGTCATCGGCCAGTGGGATAGCGTGCCAGCAGATCATTGCCTGGCAGGAATGGCTCACCCTGAAAATTTATCGCATTGCCGAAGCGGGCATCACATGTTGCCAGCGTATGGTCGCAGCCTTCGCGCATAACCGCGCGCATGCCCTCGTGCGTCGTGGCAGATAATGGCACATCCAGCAGCACGCCATCCGGCCCTGCGCCCACCACCATCATGGCAATGCCCGCTTGCTCGCCTGACAGAAAACGCACTTCGCCTTCGGCAAAAATGGCGTGCTCTGCGACATCGAAGCGCACACGGTTATCATCCAGATCAACCAGCAGAACCTTGGCTTCGTGGGTGAACCGCTGTGCCGGCAAAGTGCATCCGGTGCCGCAAAAGCGGGCGCGGCAGGTTGGGCTGGTGCGCGGAATAAAATCTGCGGCAAATTCTGCCTTTGCGGAATTGAGCTGCGCGCTGAAACTGCCTGCACCATGCGAAACATCGCCAATTACGCCATTGTAAAGGATGGTGCGATCAAGGTTTTCCCAATCCACCGCACCAATCCTGACTTGTGCGCCATCAAATCTGCCACCCATGAGATCGGCTTCTGTAATGCTGTCATGGCCCAGCACCCCGTTTACTTCAGCACTGTCGGGCGTGAGGTCCGATGTCCGGCGGATTGCGCTGGGCACCATTCCGGGCGCGGCGCAATGTTTGATCCCGTCGAACCACAAGTCACGGTCATGGCTGGTGAAGGCCAGGGTCACGCCATCACGGCGATGGATGCGCCAGAATGTCGCAATACCTTCAAGCTCCTTTTGAAAAAACACCCGGTTCATGATGCCTCGCGGATTTCAATGAGCGGGACAGATGGCGCTTCGCCAGCGGCAAAATTGGCCCCGGTTACATCCAGCCTGTCTTCTGCAAAACGCACTGGCACATCGAACAGGAACCCGGCCCGTATGATTGCGCCAGCAGGGGGTGCAGATGCAAAAGTGATCACGCCGCCCGGCTCTGCCTGCCAGCCAGCGCTGTGCGTACCATCGATGCTGACGGCAATTGTATTAGCCAGCGGGCGAGTGATGGGGCGCACTTGCGGATCATTGGCGCTGCCATAATTTTTCACCAGCCGGTAACTGGAAGTTACGCCATCGCCGACGCCGATTTCCTGATCGAGCATGGTTGGCGTGCCAGTCATGGCATGAGAGCTGAAATCAAACGGGTCCGACAGGCGGAAGCCGCGTGCCGCACCGCGCCTGGCCCGGAAGAATGTGATCAGCGTCCCCAGTTCCTGATCAGACCGGACGCCGGGGCCGACATCAAACCGCAGGCGGGCGTCCGACCACAGGGAATTGCGCCGCTCGTGACCCGAGGCTGTGACAGAAACGCTGGTAGAAAATTCCGGGCTGACTGCGGCATCCCGCCCCAGTGCGAGCGGATAAAGTATGTCATCAAATGCTTGCACTTGTATCTCCTGCGATGGCGCGAGGCGGGTATATCCATCCCGCGAAACCTGGGGCAGCGCCCAGACAAAACGGCGCGTAATGCCGCGGTCTGCCGCTTCATCGAGGCCTGCATCGATAAGCGGCCATTCATGGTCGGCGTTTTCCGGCTTCAGGACGAACCCTGAAAGATAATCCTGCAATTCAGTGGGATAATTCAGCCTGTCATTGACCTCCGCATAGGCAGCGCGCCGGCGGGCGTCGGCACCAATGGTCAGCCAGTCGTAATCTTCCAGCTGCAACCGGTCGAATGCAGGCATTGCCCAGCCGAGCGGCAGGTTGGCGCGTTTTAGTTCAGGCATGGCCGGGTCGAAAATGGTGGGCGTAAATGCCAGCAGCAATATTTCGGCTGTATCAGTGGCAGCGGCGCGCACAGATGCGGCAAAATCTGCCGTGGACTGTGCCAGAAGCGCGCCTGCATCATCCAGCAGCGCAAGTTGGGCGGCGTCCAATGTGCTGCGCATTGTCGCGATTACGGGCGGGTTTCCGCCCAGTGCGGCCTTGGCGGCATCATCATACAGGCATGGCCTGCCATCGGGCATGATCCACCACCACGGTTCGCCGATTTGCACTTTTACAGGCAGGCCGCATTTTTCCATCAGTGTCAGGAAATGGCCCGCAGCGGCGCGCACCCAGCCCATCGCATTGCCATTGGCAGGCGAAAGCAGCGCTGATGACGGCACCCATCCGGTGCGCGCGGGTGCGCCGTCTGCTGCCCGCTGCTGCCAGGCATCAGGGCAATGATCGGCCAGCAATTCGTATGAAATGGACGTGATGACTTCATAATCCCTTGCCGCGCATTCGGCAAAAAAGGATTGGTGCCATTGCGCCGCAGGGCCGCACAGATTGCCCGCGGCATCGGCAATCAACCGGCCTTGGGCAGGCACCAGCTGGAAAAAATGGCTCATCCCCACATAGTGAAGAATGCTGCCCCTGTAGCCGAGGCCGCGAATAACCCGCAGCAGGCGTGCTGGGGTCTGGTTGAACGCATCATCATAGGCCGTTGCAATCTGCTCGCCATGGGGCGGCACCAGCACATCGCCGGTTTCCAGCATTGGCCGGTCACCTTCGCATGTAATGTCGCTCATGATGACCCGCCCGGTGGCAGGGGCATCCAGCATGGCTGACCCACCCGGCACATATTGCGGCGGCACGAGAGAGATGAACATCCGGTCGATATCGGACGGGTGGATCCGTTCGCCGGGTAGTCCGTAACCGCTTTCCAGCGTATTAAAATCCAGCGTGATTCGCGCGTCCTGCGGCGTGCCGACGGCGTAATTCCACAACCGGATATACCAGGTTCGGGGCGTGCCTGCCGCATCGCGCCCCTCGATGGTCAATGTCGGGCCATTGGGCTGATCCAGCGCAATTATGCCGGTCGAATGCCAGTGAAACGCCAACTTCGTGTGGGCATAATCGCGATCAGTGGCATAGGCCATCAGCGGATGGTCAAGCGTATCCTTGCTATCCCAGATTAACCCGGCCAGCTCCCCATTATGGTGAAATTCGAGGTCGACTTGCAACCCATCGGGCGCCACTGAAATAACGCTGGCCATCATCGGACGCGGAAAATTCACTGTCCAGAAACGCGGATCGAAGCGCTGGATATAGTCGCTTTCCTGTCCGCGGCGTTCGCGGGCGAGCCAGAAGGCCATAATCGTGTTTCCTCTAAAATTCGCGCAGGGCACGGCGCACGGCGCTGGCGACCTGGCGGGATGATCGCTGAAGGGCGACGGGCGCGCTGGAACCGCGCGGCGATGAAAGGTTGATGGCCACGCGCACATCGCGCCCCCCGGCTGCGCCGCTGGTCATGCCGGTTTCGACCCGGCCGGCGCTGGTTGGCACAAACAGTTCGGGGCCGCGCTCGCCCACCAGATATCCCCGCCCGGGAGAAACCGGCCCGCCGGTTGCGCGGCCCGGCAGGCCAAAAATGGCCCCCAGTGCGCCGCCCACTATGCCGCCCAGATCGCCGGAGCCGGACTGGCCGCCGTTGCCGCCACCGAAAAGCGAGCCAATGCCGGATTTAAGGGCTTGGGCCGCAATCTGGTCCAGCGCCTGAAATGCCATGCGCTTCAAATCTTCAAAGCCAAGCCCGCCTTGTCTGATGGCGGTCAGCAGGCCGCGTTCAAGGACGCTGCCTGCCTTGGAAAATCCATCCACGAGCGTGGAATCAAACGTGCCCCGCATTTCGGCAATATCGGCGGCAAAGCCGCGCGTGCTTGCGCGCACGTCAATCAGCAATTCGTCCACTTGGTCATCCATTGCGCTCACGCTCCAGTAGGGTTTCGATGTCGGCCATGCTCATGGGCCGGATTTCGCCTTCCGGCGGAGCCAGGGCGCAGGCGAGTTCTGCCGGCGTTGCCGCCCAGAATTCGGCCGGCCGCCAGCCCATCACGCGGGCAGCCAGCCCGGCCAGCCGCAATGATGTACCTGCAAACGGGGCGGTGGCGGGCGGCGCTGTCATCCTGCGCCCTGAAGGATCTGGCCGAGCAATATGCGTAAAGGTTTGGCGCAGCTGGCCAGCCCTTGCGTCGTGACAGCTTCGCCCAGCTGCGTGCGCGTGACGGCTTGCTGGTCCGCCAGGCAATGCCAGAACAGGCCGACCATATCGGCCAGGCGCAATTGGCCTTCGCCGGCCTTTTCCACCAGCGCAAACAGCGGCCCCAATTCGTCTTCGGCAGCGACCAGCGCGGTGAAACTGGGGCGCAGCAGGCGTGGAATGCCCGCCACCACCAGCATGGCTTCGCCGCGCAAGGCGTTGGCAGCAGCGGTCATGCAGGCAACACCGCGCCAGAACTTTCAAGCTGCAGTGTATAATTGCGCTCGCCATTGAAATCTCCGGCATAATCCAGCCGCTGGACCAGAAAACGGCCGCGCATCTTCTCGCCATCCTCGAAAGACAGCTCATAGTCAGCCAGCGTGCCTGCCAGGGCATGGGCGCGGACCGATGCCTCGGCGTCGCTGCCCAGGAAAATGCCGCTGGCGGACACCGATACAGACCGTGTTCCGGCACCCGACAGCAACTCTCGCCAGCCGCCCGATTCCTTGTGCGTCACCACGACGGTATCGCCATTGACGGACATTTGCGTTGTCCGCAGGCCGGCAACGGTCTGATAGGCGGGCGGCTGTGCGCCATCGCCGATTTTCAGGAGGAAGGCAGAGCCTTTTTGGGCACTCATATCGGTTTACTCCGGTAACAGGGGTGAAGGGGTTTCAAGGAGGCGGAACTGATATTCCAAAAGGACAGTGCGCAAATTGCGCGCACGACGTTCAGCCCGGGCGCGCAGAAAACGGGTGTTGACGATGACAAAGCCGTCCTGAGACTTGGGCAGCGCTTCGATTTTCCGGTCGAGAGCCGCCACCAGAGCGCCATCGCCAGCGATGTCATCGCCCCTGGTATTGAGTTCCAGCGCAATCCGCACTTCGCGGCCACGCATGTCTTTGGTGCTCCAGTCGGTCGATGCGCTGGCGGCGATGCCCAGCCACGGCGGGCTTGTAGAAAGGGGGCTTTCCTCCTCGATCGAATTGATCTGGCCGGCAAGTTCGGGTGCATCGCGCAACCACCCCACCAGCGCGGCGCGCAAAAGGGTTTCCATAGGTTTCAGCCTTTCGAAAACAGGGGCCACAGCAATGCGGCAGACCGCCAGCGCCACGGATCCCGGGCGCGCTGGCGCAGGATATTTTCGCCATGCGCCTCCGCCAGAACAGCAGCCTTTTGCGCCATCCTGCTGGCAAAGGCTGTGGCAGGCTGGGTTGTTTCAGCCGTGATCATATCAGCCGCATCCGGCGCCAGGGCCGCCACAGGGCTGCCACTGCGGCTGGCGGTGTTTCAGCAGGGCCGGTGTCGCGCGTGCGATAGTGATGGGCAGCCAGGCGGATGATGCCATGGCGCAACGCTTCGGGCAGGCCGCCCCAGTCTGGCGCAAGCCCAGCACTGAAGCGAACTGCAAGGCGCGCTTCGCTTGCGCTCCGTGTCAGCCGCACCTTGCCGCTGCCATCTGCATCAATGTCGATGGCATAGGCATTAACCGGCAGCGCGCTGCGTTCACCGCCGGGCGATACAAGATCGACAGTGGTGATAGACCTGACCGGCCTTGTGCCAAGACAGTGCCAGCCGCCATCGGCTGGCAGCATGGTTTCGCATTGCGCTTCCAGCGGCATGGTGCCGGTAAAACTTTCGCACATATCCAGGCTGGCGCGCATCAGCAGCACCAGCAACGCATCGTCCTTGGGGGTGGAAATGGCGAGCCATTGTTTCAGCTCGTCCAGGGCAGTTCCCGCCAGTTCGGCAGGCTCGACGATAGCCCGCTTCATGGCGGTCTCCCGTAATTGACCGGACATGATGTCCGCGGAATGAAAATATGCCCGCGCCGCAATCATGCGTGTCGGCCCAAGGGGGATGGGGCAGTGTTGCGTGGCGGCGCGGGCACGGGGAACCGGCTGGGCCAGAAGGGGGCAGACCCAGCCGGAAACAGATCAGGCTTCGATCTTGAGCAGCTTGATCGCGGCGCTATCCAGCACCTGGCCGCCCACGCGCTTGGTTGCGTAGAAGTGGACGAATGGCTTGTTGGTGAACGGATCGCGCAGGATCTGCGTGGCGCTGCGTTCTGCGATCAGATAGCCATGGCGGAAGTTACCAAATGCAATCGGATAGGCGCCATTGGCGATATCCGGCATATCTTCAGCTTCCACCACCGGATAGCCCAGCAGACGGTCGGGCTGGCCTTCCACCAGGCCCGGCTGCCACAGGAATGCGCCATCGGTGGTCTTCAGCTTGCGCACTTCAGCCAGCGTGGCCGAATTCATGACGAAGGTGGCACCCTGCCGGTGGCCCGATTTCATCGTGTGAACGAGGTCAATCAGACGGGCCTCTGGCGAACTGCCAAAACCTGCATCGTCGCCGGAACCGATATATTGCAGCGACCCAAAAGCGCGCAGGCCGTCTTCTGCAACAGAGACCGGCGCATTCAGGAAGCCTTCGGGCTGGTCAAAGCCGCTGCCATTGACGAAGGCAGCGCCTTCCGCACGGGCAAATTCCATGGCGATTTCGCTGGCCAGCCAGCTTTCCAGATCAAACCCGGCATCATCCAGCATGGACTGGCTGGCTGCCGGATTGGCATAAAGTTCACCGGTTGGTGGGGAAATTTCGGCAAATTGCGGCGTGTCTGTTTCAGGCCGCGATGCCGTTTCGCTGACCCAGCCCGACGCCGTGCCGCCGGTGGACACCAGCTTGCGATATCCTGCGCTGCCGGTCTGCACGACCTGGGCAATGCTGCGGATCGGGCTGATTTCCACCAGTTCGCGGGCAATCATCGCGTCAATCGAACGGGGGACGGCATAGCCGCCATCAGCAGGCACAACGCCGCTGATGGATTTGATTTCCGTTTCGCGGCCACGCCGCAGATAACCATCGACGAAACCTTTGACTTCGGCAGCGTCAGACGCAGCAAGGTCGCCGCCTGAAAGCGCGGGGCGCACCGCAGCGCGGCCCACCTTGTCGAGCCGGTTTTTCACTTCGTCCACATCGCTGCGCAGCACCGAAATGTCGGCTTCTGCCTTGTCCTGCCGGGCCACGATATCGAAGCTGGCATTAAGCTGATCCGCAGCAATGCCGGCAGGGGTGGGGTTTGCAATATCCATAAAGTTATTCGCCTTTCAGGGGGGGGGGGTAGTGGTTCGGGGGCACAAAAAAGCCGCCCAACGCGGGCGGCCGGTAAAAAGGGGTGTGAGTGAGCGTGCGTATCAGCTGATCAGATGCACGCGCGCGCCATCTTGCAGCGGATGGGTGACGAGGCTGATTTCAAACAGGTCAACATCATCCAGCACGCGCCCGCCGGGATGGTGGCGATAGCGCCGGGCACGATAGCCAAAGCTGAGGCCGTTGATCGCCCGCTGTGTCAGCGCGGCAGCAGCGCGGCCATCAGGGTTGTCGATGCGGGCGATGACGCGCAGGCCGCGTTCATCTTCCTCAATCCGTTCGACCCAGCCGATGCGCTGGTCGGCACTGTGCTGCCAATAGAGCGGCAACGGGCTGCGCTGTTCGGCCAATGTCCGCGCAAATGCGCCGCGGGTGATGGTATCACGCGCGCCGTCCGCTTTGCCAAACAGGGCGGCATATCCGGCAAAGCGCAATTCTTGCCCCGCGCTCATCGCAGCATCCCCGGCACGCCGATGCGTACCGCGATGCCAATCAGCAACATGGCGAGAAAACCGCGCACCAGCCATTCGATCGCGGCTTTCCACGCGCTGGCCTTGGCATCGCGCCAGGCCCGCAGCAATTCGCGCAATTCGTCCAGATCATCCTGCGCATTGTCGTCAGCCAGACCCAGCCGCGAAATCACTCGGTTTGCGCCCAATTCGGACGATTCCTCGACGATTGCGCGCAGAGTGACCAACTCGCTGCCTTCGCTGGCGGCCTGTGCAATCAGCCGCGCCAGCATGTCTTCGCGGATCATTTCGTTTCTCCTTCCGGTTCCAGCCCCAGCAGCGCGCGTTTTTCCGCAGCGGTGAGGAAATCAGCTGCGGAAACTTGCGACCACAACCGTTCCCGGTCTTCCGAGAGGGCAGGAATGCGGTCCAGATCGATCGATAGCGATGCGCCGGGAAACCAGGGCTCCACTCCCTGCGCGATGCCGGACAGGATCTTGCCAGCCAGCGGCAGCAGGGTCAGCCGCCACAAGGCGCGGTTGGCCTCGCGGTAGTTGGCATAGGTGTTATCGCCCGGCAGGCCGAGCAGCATCGGCGGCACCCCGAAGGCCAGTGCAATATCGCGCGCCGCAGCCGCTTTCAGATTGGCAAAATCCATGTCAGCTGGGCTCATCGACAGGCTTTGCCAGGTCAGCCCGCCTTCCAGCAGCATTGGCCGGCCGGCGTTGACTTGGCCCGAATAGGCATTGGCCAGTTCGGCTTTCAGCCGGTCAAACTGGTCAGGGGATAGCCCGCCATGCTCGCCAGCATCATAGACCAGCGCGCCCGATGGCCGCGCCGCATTTTCCAGCAGGGCGCGGTTCCATTGGCTGGCAGCGTTGTGAATGGCAACGGCCTGCTCGGCAGCAGCCAGACAGCCAGCGCCGTAATGGTCATCGCCAGGATGAAATGCCTTCAGGTGAATGATATTGGGCCAGCCGCTGTCATCTTCCAGTGGGATGGTCAGCGTGCGGTCAGTCAGCCGGTATTGATAGGCCGCGGGCCAGCCATCTTCGCCTGCCACCACCGCAATGCGTTCAGGGCGCAGAGCAAACAGTTCCACCGGGCGGCCCGCGCCATCCTTCATGATCTGCACATAGCCATTGCCATGCAGCAGCAAATGCGCGGCCAGCGTTTCGATCAGCGACTGGCCCGCCGATGATGCGCCGATCAGCGCCGCTAGCGTCTTGTCAGTCGGGTTGAGCGGGGCAGACCCTGCGCCTTCTGCCACGATGCGAACAGCCCGCTGGGCCACCGGATTTTCGACAAAGGCGCGGCGCACTGCGCCCGTATATTCAAACGGTGCCTTGCCGCTGCCGCTTTCAAAGGCTGTTGCCCAGGGCGAAACATAGCCGCGTGCAATGGGCACACGGCTTTCGCCCCCGCCCTTGAAGGCGGAAGCCAGAGTATCGAGGAAGGACATTAAAGTGCCTTTCGTTAAGGTTATATCTGGGTGACACGGGGGGCAAATTGCCGTCCCAGCATCAATTCATGGGCGGCCCACACCAGCGCATCAGCACGGTCCGGGCTGCGGCCCGGGCCTTCGTAACTGCCACCCGCCATCAGCCCGCACAGCTGGTCTTCCAGCTTGGCGAACATTCCTGCGTGCCGCATCCGGCCAGCTTCGTATAATGCTGCCACAGGCTCGGCCCGCGCCACTTTGCCGCGGCTGGCATGGACCAGTTTCAGCGGCAGGGTGATGTCTGCGGCGCGCAACACACTGCCGACCATCTCGCCGCCCTGATTGGCTTCGGCAATGACCCGGTCAGCCGACCATGCGCGGGCCGCTTCTGCCACGGCGCGGGCCCAGCGTTCCGGCGTGGGGCGTGCCACCGTGCAATCGGCCAGCACAACACCCATGCCCGTTTCGGTAATGCCCGCTACGATGATGCCGCATTCGTCGCCGCGCGCGCTGGCGGGCGGGTCAACCCCCACTACCACGCGCGCCAATGCTTCCACCGTTCCTGCGGCGCGGCACCGTTCCAGCATGTGCCTGCTCCACAACGCGCCTTCCACTTCGGCAATCATCTCGCCGTCCAGTTCCTGCCGGCCAAGGGCAGTGCTGCCATAGGCCCGGCGGATTTCCTTGACGAAACGTTCCGGCAGATTGGCGGCATTGTCATAGGTTGACCCGCGGGTGATCTTCACGCCGCCATCTGCCGCTTCGTCCAGCAATCGGCGCATCAACGGCACGGCGCGCGGCGTGGTGGTGGCCATGACTTGCGGAGTTTCCCCCAGCCGCAAACCCATCATCAGATTGTCCCAGCTGCGGATGCCGCGCCCGCCGGCAATGTCCCATTTGGCAATTTCATCGCACCATGCGTGGCTGTGCTGCGGCCCGCGCAGCCCTTCGGGTTCCGCGGCAGAATACAGCTGCGCCTGCGCCCCATTGGGCCAGCTGATCCGTTTCAACGACGGTTCGAAAACGGGCATCCTCCGGGGCGGGGAAGTGGCCAGAATACCGCTTTCCCCTTCCACCATCACGGCCCGCACTTCCGAAATTGAACTGCCCACCAGCGCAATGCGCGCATCGGGATTACGTTTTGCCTGCAGGCGCACCCATTCAGAGCCAGCCCGGGTTTTGCCGAAACCCCGCCCGGCACATACCAGCCAGGTCTGCCAGTCGCCGGGCGGGGGCAATTGTTCAGCGCGCGCCCACAGCCGCCAGTGAAAGCGCAATTCCTCAGCCTCGCTCGGCGACAGGCAGCCAAGGAAAGCCTTGCGGTCATCATCATCCAGCGACAGCAGCAGCCGCAAGCGGTTAACCTGCGGCATCGGCGTCGTTCACGCTGTAAACGCCGTTTTCCGCTGCCAGGGCCGTGGCTGCCTTTTCGCGGGCCCGCATGGCATCCAGCTTGGCATTGATCGATGCCAGAATGGCATCTTCATCATCATCTGCCCGCAATGCCTTTTGCCGACTGACAGCTTCACGATGCGTGGTCAGCAGGCGGAACGCGATGGCATTGTCAAATTTGCGCCGTGCCTTGGCCTTGCCGCCATCCAGTTCGCCCACGCGCAGCCGGCGCAGCAAATCCATTTCCAGATTGTCATACCCTTCGCACAATGCCTCGAACCACAGATTGGCGAAGGCTGCATCTTCGCGGCGGGCGGAATAGACCGTGCTGGTGGGCACACCGGCCTTGCGGGCGGCGGCCGAGACATTCGAACTTTCAGCCAGCGCTGCAAGAAACGCGTCTCGCCATACGTGAATGGTCCGGCCACGCGCTGCGTCGCCGGGCGTTTGTTTCGCCATAGTCGGATGTCCGTGCTGTTGTGGAACGCTGAAGAACCGGTCATTCCCGACTCGGTCTATCGCGATGTTCCGTTTCTCTAGGCGATTATGTCTCTTACAAACCCACGGGGTTTTGATATGAAGGGCTATGCTTCAAAAGTTCAACAAGTTCTTCACCGACCTATCGGCCCACGTTTCGCTGGTGGCTTTAATCGTGGGTAGTGCTGCATTCGCGGTAGGGTGGGGTTGGGCGGCCAGTGCTTCGGAGACGATTGCCGCTTTTGGGCCGCTGGGCTGGGTCACTGCGGCCACACTGGGCGCTGGCCTCTTTGTCTTGCTTGCGATCGGCTTTGCCCACGCAAGGCAGAGGCTGGTGCGGACTTCTATCGAGCGTCAGTTTTTCCAGAGCCCGGAACGGATAAATCCGGTCGACCAGGAATTCACAAGGAAGAGAATTAAGTTTTCCGATTTGGCCTCACCCATAACCGAGCGGGTAGAAGGGAAGCGCTTTGTAGAGTGTGAGATTATCGGCCCAGTCAACGTCGTGATGTTAGCCAGCCACAATGGGGCAGGAGCAATTAGGAACTGCGAGCTAAGCAGCGTGTGTGCCATTCTGGTTAAAGATGGAGTCCCGTCAATCAATACCTTGGTGTTACAGGACTGCGAGTTCATTCGCTGCAAAATTCACCAAGTTACGCTTCTCTTTCCCGAAGAGGCCTATGAATGGGCCAATGAGAGACTGCCCGGATTGGTGTGGCTTACACCGGCTCCTCATCCGAGGGCTTCTTCTTAACCAGCTTCCCTAGCCGCTCCTTAAACCGCTTTTCGTCGTCGTCGCATTCAAGTTCGCGCGCCGTCTCTTTGAACTTATCAAGTTGACTCTTTTCGCATTTTTCGGTTTTCGCGTCGGGTGCCATTAGAAAAACTTCCTCCTTGCGGACTTCACACTTTTTACGCCGATGAGTCCGACGATAAAAAGACATATATCATGACTTGTGTAGCTGTGCCTACTTTTGGCGCGACTGCGGATGATGTGCCAATTCTTTGGAATCACTATCATACCAAGGCAAAAGAATGGCGGAAGGGATTGAAGGACCATTACAACATTCCAGTCGGTAAGGAACTAAAGGGCTCCAAGCTCGCGACAGGTCGCAATAGCTATGATGGAGGTAGGGGGCGGCTGTACGGTTCCAAGGCTATTGAGGCATACCGCTTTGCCCTAGATACACTTGATTTTCTGCCCAACAATTCAATATTTTCGGTAACCTGTGAGCGGGATTACAAACTCTACGGGCACACCCGGCTAGAGGCTGTGCTTTACGCAATGTTCCAGCGCATACAGCGCAAGTGCGTCTCGGAACGATTGGCTGCTTTAATATTTTTCGACGAAGGCCACGCCGAATATCGCCGCCTATATCGGAAGGCATGCGTCCACCTCCCTACTGGATCATCGCAGGGCAATTGGGCCAGTGGTGCATCAACCAAAAACGTACCACTTGACCGCACAATTAAGGATGCAAACTTTAAGGACTCCAAGCAGTCGCATTTTGTCCAAATTGCAGACATCGTTGCTTATGCCACTCTTATGAAAATGCGAGGAGAAATGGACCGTTTATCGGACAAAGAGAAGTCTTTGGCGGCGGTCGATTTGTTCAATTGGATACCAAAGGATAAATTGAACCGGAAGGTGGACATGAAGACATTAGATGGCATCAAGCGCCTAGGATAAACGGCCTGACGTTTCCGCCAGGCCGTTGGAAAGCAGGTGCACTCCCAATCATTCGACGGGTCGCAACCAGCCCATTCTGTTTACACCAAATCGGTGATTCGTGCAAGAAAAACAGTCGTTTAATAATCTTGTATTTTGAATCACTTAGCGCCAGCGCCTCGGCCTGCGTGGCTTAAGGCCCGGAAGCCAAAGCTGCACAGGCGGTTTAGCGGACTTCGTTAGGCCCTTCATAAGTCAGGCGCTTGCCAACGATACCGCGCATCGCTTCAACCGAACGGGCCTTATCATCAAAGCCGTTGGCAATGCGCGTGTTATAGCGGAACTCGAACTCTGCCAAATAGCGGTGCAAGTGATGCTCGCTGCAATGCTGGTACACGCCGCGCATACCGCGCTTGAATATCGAGAATGCGCCTTCAACGGTGTTGGTGTGGATGGTGCGGTCAACCTTACTGACATAGTTGCCGGTAGCGTGGATGGTCGTGCCATGCTCTGCAAAGCGGCGACCGATCTTGCGGTACATTTTGGCTTCGTCCGTCATAAGGCGGGCTTCGCGGTGAATGTTGTCCAGTACGATAGGGTGGATTTCAGAAGCCGTAGCGTTGGCAACATGGAACCACTTGCTCTTGCCGCTTTCACGGTCAACCAAGGCCACTACAGCGCGCTTGTGAGCGGTGCCACGGCGGGTAGGAACGCCAGCCTTGAAGCCGATGTACGTTTCATCAACTTCAACCGCGCCGCCGCCGTTACCGAAAGGCTGGGCCAGATCGCCGGAACGCATTGCCTCGCGGATACGGTGCGAAAGGAACCAAGCGGACTTGTACTGGATTTCCAGAACGCGGTGCAGCTGGTGGGCGCTGATGCCTTTCTTGCTGGATACGATAAGGTGAACGGCCTGTAGCATCTTGGTCAGGGGAAGACGGGCGTGTTCAAACACAGTGCCAACCTTGACGGTGAACTGGGCGCGGCATTCGCCGCACTTCTTGAGGCCGTGGCGCACCTTGCCTTCGGGATGCTTCTTGGAGGGCTTGCTACGGACACCGGACAGATCATACACGCGGCCACCCGTTACGCCGCACTTGGGGCAAACAATTCCGCCAGCCCATACGATGCTTTCAAGGTATTCGAATGCCTTGGCTTCGTCGTGGAAATGAGGGGAAGATAGTACCGACATGGTTAGTTTGCTCCTTGCCTATTCTGTATAGGTCAAGGGGCTGGGTTTGTAAAGTACATAATCGCCTTTCTCTAACCAAAGAGCGTGACGATGTCAATAGAAAATAACCAGATAGGTTATTAAAATACGTGCTTGAGAAGGTTTTCCGGTTAAGGATGCTTGCGGCCCGCATGGCCCTGCCCTAATCGCGGCGCATAATTTTCAGGAGCCAAGGCTTTGCTGCGCAGACTTTACGACTGGACGATGGACAAGGCGGCTCACCCTAATGCGGTGTGGTGGCTGGCGCTGTTCAGTTTCATGGAAGCCAGCTTTTTTCCCATTCCCCCGCATCCGCTTTTGGGTCTGATGTGCCTGGCGGAACCGAAAAAGGCGATCCGCTTCGCCGCAGTGGCGACATTCGCGTCGGTCGCCGGCGGGATGCTTGGCTATGCCATTGGCTGGGGGCTGTATGATACCGTCGGCGCGCAATTGCTCGGCTGGCTGGGGATGAGCGAGAGCTTCCCCGTGGCAGCCTGCTATCTGCGCGAATACGGCGCCGAAATCATCATGATCAAGGGCGCGACGCCCATTCCGTTCAAGCTGCTGACCATTACGGCTGGCTTTATCGGGATGAATTTCCTGACCTTCATCCTCGCCAGCATCGTGAGCCGGTCGATCAGTTTCATGATTGTGGGCGTGCTGTTCCGGATGTTCGGCGCGCCAATCAAGCGTTTCGTGGACAAATATCTCGGCCTCGTCACTGCCGGTTTCATCGTTCTGGTGATCGCCGGATTTCTGGCCATTACGCTGCTGGAAGGCGGCGATGCTGCCACGCAGGAAAAATGTGCGGCTGCCGCTGTAGCGGCGGCACCTGAGGCCTGAAGCCTGAACCTTTCCTAGGTTCTGGAAAAGCGGGCCAGGCCTTCATGGTCGGACACCAAAATGGTGCCATAGCCGCGCTGGATGAGCCCGGAATTCTCCAGTGATGCTAGAACCTTGTTTGCCGTTACCCGGCTTACACCTGTCAGTTCGGCCAGTTCAGCCTGCCCGATCTCGATTGCGGCATCACTCCTGCCAGCCAGGTTGACCAGCACCGCCGCGATCCGCGCACTTGCGGTTCCGCGCCTGATGCCGGACAGCATATCGAGCATTTCCTGCAATTCTTCTGACAGGGCGCCCAGCATTCGCCGCATGGCCGGCGGGTCCGCCGCCAGCGCCGCTTCGAATTGGGCTCCGTCGATCCAGCGCAATTGGGCCGGGCCGCGCGCCACGGCATCCACCACGCGCCGCCGGCCGGAAAACAGTGCCAGTTCGCCATAGCTATCGCCCGCGCCCAGGACCGCCAGCGCCCTAAAACTGCCGTCCGCCTGAAACTGGCCCACAGTCACGCGCCCGCTTTCAATCAGCCAGAAACCGTTGGAAGTCCCGCCCCGCTGGCTGATGATGGCCCCGCCGTCAAATTGCCGCCTTGGCGCGGCCTCGCGCAGGCTGTGCTGCGCTGCTGCGCCCAGTTCGCCAAACAGCGTTGGCGCCAGCATGGAACGCCCGGACGGTGAAGAATGTAAACTATCTGACATTTCCCCGCCGGATTATAGGGTAGGTGATGCTCTGACAAGTAAGGCCGAGATGTTGGGCCACAAGCCGCCGGACATTTTCCGGCACGCCAAGGGGAGGGGACCTGCAATGCCATCATCGACCATTGCCATTCTGGCCATTTATCTTGGCTTTGCCGCGCTGGAACTGTGGCGGTCAAACCTGCTCCGCAAGTCGGAGCAGACGCGCGATGATGGGATTGTCGAAATTGTCAGCACTTTCGTGCTGCTGGGTCTCACACAGCCTGCCGTGCTGTTCGCATCGGCGGCGCTGATGAGTTTTGTCGCACCGGACTGGAAAAATGCTCTGACGGGGATCAACGTATTCCTCGCGATTGGCCTGTTCCTCGTGCTGGATGATATGACCCAATATTGGTGGCACCGTGCTTCGCACAGCTTCTCCTGGCTCTACAATCTCCACCGCGCGCACCATAACGCCCGCTATATGAGCATCCGTCTCGTTTACCGGAACAATCTGTTCTATTACATGATGATGCCGGGCATCTGGCTGTCGGGCGTGCTTATCTACATGGGCCTTGGCTGGGTCTATGCCGGATACATCGTGGTCAAACTGCTGGTTATCATCGGCGCCCACAGTGATGTGGCATGGGACCGGCCGCTTTATGCCATGAAGTGGTTATCGCCCGTCATGTGGGTGGTGGAACGCACCATCTCCACCCCTGCCACGCACCATGCCCATCATGGCCGTCACGCCAGCGATCCGGCTGTGCAATATAAAGGCAATTTCGGGAATCTGATGTTCCTGTGGGACGTGATTTTTGGCACTGCGAAAATAACCCGCAGCTATCCTGTCAGTTACGGTGTCGAAAATCTGCCCGATGCCACGCTGGGCCAGCAACTGGCCTGGCCCCTTTTTACAAGCAGCAAGGAAACCGTCAGCGTAAAACCGGATGGGGACTTGCCTGCAAAACCGGCCTGAACAGGCTCCTGCGTGCGAAACGTGGTCCCCAGGTAAATTTGCCGGGGTTGAGGATGCCGGAATTCAGACTGCCCGGTGGTGCGGGCGCATGAAAATGCGCCCGCACATAAATATCAGATAATGCCCACAGCCTTACCGGCGCGCTCGAACATGCCCAGGATCGTCTGCACTTCTTCTTCGCTATGTTCGGCACACAGCGAACAGCGCAGCAGGGTCATATTGGCAGGCGTGGCCGGTGGGCGTGCCAGATTGACGTAAAGCCCTTCTGTCAGCAGCGCTTCCCACATCATTGCGCCGCGTTCGAGATCGGGCATGATCACCGCGATAATCGCGCTTTGCGGGGTATCTGTGCCCAGCGCAAAGCCCAGCGCTTTCAATCCGCCATGCAGCGTGCGCGAATTTTCCCACAGATGCGCCCGCTTGTTGGAACCGTGCATCAGCTTGCGGATGCTGGTGGCTGCCGTGGCCATGACAGATGGCGGCAGGCTGGCAGTGAAGACATAGGGGCGGCAGACCAGCCGCATGATTTCAAACTTGGGATGGTTGGAAACGCAGAAACCGCCGACCGTGCCCACGCTTTTGGAAAATGTGCCGATGACAAAATCGACATCGTCCATCACGCCTTGTTCTTCCGCCACGCCGCGGCCGTTTTCGCCGATGAACCCCATCGAATGGGCTTCATCCACCAGCACCATGGCGCCGTTTTCCTTGGCCACGCGGACCATTTCCTTCAGCGGAGCGACATCGCCCAGCATGGAATAGACGCCTTCCAGCACCACCAGCTTGCCAGCGCCTTCAGGAATGCGTTTCAGGCGTTTTTCCATCGCTTCGATGTCATTATGCTTGAACGGCACAATTTCCGCCTTGCCCATCGCGCAGCCATCCCAGATGCTGGCGTGGCTATCTATATCCAGCACCACATAATCACCCTTGCCGGCAATGGTGCTGATGATGCCCAGATTGGCCTGATAGCCGGTGGAAAAGACCATCGCATGGTCCATCCCGTAAAATTCCTTCAGCGCATCCTCGCAGTCGCGATGGCCTTGATAGGTGCCGTTCAGCACGCGGCTGCCGGTGGTTCCCGTGCCGAAATCGCGCAAGGCATTGACCCCGGCATCAATCACGTCGGGATCAAACGTCATGCCCATATAATTATAGGTGCCGAGCAGGATGGTGTCGCGCCCGTTGCAAATGGCGCGGGTGGGTGAAATCACCTTTTCCATCACCAGGCTGAACGGGTCTTCGATGCCTGCCGCCAGCAATTGTTCGCGCTGCTGGATCAGCGGATCGAATTTGCTGAACAGGTCTGCATGGGCGCCATGGTCAGCGCCTTGCATTTCCTGGGGCCGGTCAGGCTGGCTGATACCTTCGCTCATGCGTCATCCTGCATTTTGGTCACTGCATCGACGAGCAAGCCGTAATTCTCGATTTCAGCCTGCTGGTTCATGCTGATGATAATGTCGAATTCGTCTTCGATTGCGGCGACGAAATCCATCACGGTAAGGCTGTCGAATTCCAGATCATTGGCAAAAGTTGTGCTATCTTCGATAGCCACGCCCTTGGTGTTGAACGGTTCGATCAGCGATCGGATCTTGGTGTCGACTGCGGCGCGATCCATGCGGGAATTTCCAATCATAAGTTACGGCGAACACGTGCCCGCCATCTGATGCCCTATCCAATAGGCGATGCAAAGGGCGGGGAAAAGCGGTTTGCGACACTGCTTGTCAAGGGCATGTTCGGCTGGCGCGGCCTGACCAGCGATGCTTCGCTGCTATTTACCCGATCTGTCAGCCAGCCCCTTCCTCAGCCAGCCCCTTCCTCAGCCAGCGTGCCGTCAGCCACGAATATCGAGCAATTCCCTCACCGCGCGCATGAACGGGCCGATGGAAACAGGTTTCGACAGATAGCCGGCGGCGCCAGCACTGCGGATTTTTTCCTCGTCACCCTTGCCGGCATAGGCAGTCACCGCCAGCACCGGCACGCGTGACAGCGTGCCATCGCGCTTCATTTGCCCGATCAGATCCATCCCGGAAATGTTGGGCAGCTGAATGTCCATGATGACAAGGTCAGGATCAAAAGCGCGCGCACCGTTCAGCGCCAGTTCCCCGTCAGCGCAGGGTTCCACCACAAAACCGCTGGCTTTCAAAACATCGCAGAACAATTTCCGGTTTAGGTCGTTATCCTCGACAACCAGGATTCTCTTTGCCACTGCACCTGAAGAGATAGGCCCGGTAGCGGTATGCTCTGTCACAGGGGCTGCTCCTTTGGTTTCATCCACGCGCTCTAGGCGCCCAGCAGGATACTGACAATTACACAAGACTGCCAATCCCCCGAAGGCCACCATGGCTCACATCATTCCGGCGATCCCGAAGCGCTGGCGCTGACCGCGCTGGCATGGGTGCTGGCAGACCCGCTCCGGGCGGAACGCCTGCTGACATTGACCGGCCTGACGCCGGAAGTGCTGCGGGATAATCTGACAGACCGGCCCGTGCTGGCCGCGGTGCTGGAATTTCTTGCCAATCACGAACCCGATCTTGTGCTGGCGGCAGATGCGCTGAACGTCGAACCTGCTACATTGATTGCCGCACATGAAAGCCTGTCCCGATGAACAAACCGCTGATTATTTCCGATTGCGACGAAGTGTTGCTGCACATGGTCGCCCCATTTCGTGACTGGCTGGATGAAAGCCACGGCGTGACGTTCCAGATGGAAGGCAATAATTTTGCCACGGCCATGCGCTGGCAGGAAAGCGGCGAGCTTGTTGCGGAACGTGACATCTGGCGATTGCTCGGCGGGTTTTTTGACACTGAAATGAGCCGCCAGAACCCCATCGAAGGGGCGATTTCGGGCATTCAGAGCCTGTCGGAGCACGCCGATGTCGTCATCCTGACCAATCTGACGGACGAACGCCAGGAACGCCGCCGCGAACAATTGGCGGACCACGGCCTCGATGTGCGGGTATTTACCAATCAGGGGCCAAAAGGCCCGGCGCTGGCGGCCATTATGGACGAATATCAGCCCAGCCGTGCCATCTTTATTGATGATTTGCCCCAGCACCACAAATCCGTCGCAGAAATGACACCCCATGTGCAGCGTTTGCATTTGTGCGGCGAACCCATGCTGTCGCCCCATATCGATTGCGCGCATGAAGCAGGCGATGCCCATGCCCGTATTGACCGCTGGGCCGAGGCAACGCCATGGCTGCTGGACAGATTGCTGCGGGAGAATGCAGAATGAGCGTTGATGCGAAATTGGCGGAACTGGGCATCGTTCTGCCCGAAGCCGCAGCGCCAGTGGCCAGCTATGTGCCAGTCGTGGTGCAGGGTAACATGGCCTATGTTTCGGGCCAGTTGCCCTTTGTCGATGGCAAGCTGGTAACAGGACGGCTGGGCGAAGACGTATCGCTGGAACAGGGCACCGCAGCCGCACGGGCATGCGGGTTGATGATTTTGGCGCAGTTGAAAGCTGCACTGATCCCGCTCGACCGGGTGGTGCGGATTGTGAAGCTCGGTGCATTTGTCAGTTCGACCGCCGATTTTTCGGACCAGCCCAAAATTGCCAATGGTGCGTCTGAACTGATGGTCGAAGTGTTTGGCGATATCGGCCGCCACGCCCGCAGTGCGGTCGGCGTCCCGGTATTGCCGATTAATGCCGCAGTTGAGGTGGATGCGATCATTGCTCTTAGCGCTGATTGATCAATGGCGCGCCCCGCCGCCTGCCGGCAGTCAGGCTGGCAGTCAGCCGAACAGGCGAACAGGGTGGCTGGGGCAATGGACATATGCGCACCGCGGCCTGCATAGCGCGGATGTGCCCGAAAACAGCCCTGCGGCGTTTGCCCGGGCAATTGATGCAGGGCTGGGGATTGAATGTGATGTCCAGCGCAGCGCAGACAGCCGCGCCATGGTCTTTCACGATTGGGATCTTGACCGGCTGACGCCGCACACCGGGCCAGTTGCTGCGCTGAAGGCAGAGGAGATCGAGCGCATTTCCCTGCCGGGTGACGGGGGCACTATCCCCACGCTGGAACGGTTTCTGGAACAGGTCGGCGGGCGGGTGCCGGTGCTGATCGAAATAAAAAGCCGCAAGGACCGGCGCATTTTGCCCATCTGTCTCGCAGTCCACCGGGCATTGGACGGCTATCGCGGGCAATGCGCAGTGATGAGCTTTGACCCGCGGGTGTCGCAGTGGTTTGCGCGTCATTCAGGCCATGTCGTGCGCGGCCTTGTGGTCACAGAGGAAGGCACCAAAAACCTGGCTGGCCGGTTACGGCGGCATTTTGCCTTGTGGATCGCCCGGCCTGAATTTCTGGCCTATGATATCCGCGATTTGCCCAGCCGTTTCGCCGCCGCGCAGCGCAGGCGCGGCCTGCCGGTGCTGAGCTGGACTGTGCGCACCGCTGAACATCTGCAGACTGTCTCGCGGTATGCTGATGCCGCCATTGCCGAAGGGGAGGCCGCCCAAGCCCGTAAATCTGCCCTTGCAGGATCGCCCCAGGCGTGAGCGAAGCATCCCTTACGGCGCGCGTCATGCCTTCTGTCAGCCATGTCCCACGCGATGTGTGGGACAATCTGACAGATGGCGATAATCCGTTTGTGTCTCATGATTTTCTGACCGCACTGGAACAATCAGGCAGCGTTGGCCCCGGCACGGGCTGGGATCCTGCGCCGATCGTGATGGAGGATCGGTCCGGCCTGGTGGTGGGCGCGCTGCCTTCCTATGCCAAGGGACATAGCCAGGGGGAGTATGTGTTTGACCATGCCTGGGCCGATGCCTGGCAGCGGGCGGGCGGAAATTATTACCCCAAATTGCAGATTGCCGCGCCGTTCACCCCGGCAACCGGGCCGCGTATTTTGACGCGCCATGCAGCCTATGGCGTGCCGCTGCTGCGCGCTGCTGAACAATTATGCGTTAGCAATGGTCTTGCATCCGCCCATGCCACCTTTGTCGAGCCTGCGCAGATGGCCCTGTTCGAAAATGCCGGCTGGCTGGCGCGCAGCGATATCCAGTTCCACTGGGCCAACCGCGGCTATGCGGGTTTTGATGATTTCCTGGCGGCCCTGTCTTCGCGCAAGCGCAAGGCCATCCGCAAGGAACGCGCCGCCGCTGCCCAGGGCCTAACCTTCCGCCATCTGTCCGGTAGCGAGATCACCGAAGCCCATTGGGATGCGTTCTGGGTGTTTTATCAGGATACAGGGGCACGCAAATGGGGAACGCCCTATCTCACGCGTGCAGCCTTTTCGCTGCTGGGCGAGCGTATGGGTGACCAGATGATCCTGATGCTGGCCTATGACGGCGATCAACCTGTGGCCGGTGCGCTGAATTTCATCGGCGGTTCGGCGCTCTATGGCCGGTATTGGGGCTGCACGCAGGATCGGCCCTTCCTGCATTTCGAATTATGTTACTATCAGGCGATTGATGCTGCCATCGCGCGCGGCTTGTCTCGCGTGGAAGCAGGCGCGCAAGGAACCCACAAGCTGGCCCGCGGCTATGAGCCGGTGCAGACCTGGTCTGCGCACTGGATTGCAGACCCCGGTTTCCGCGCGGCAGTGGCGGATTTTCTGGAGCGTGAACGGCAGGGTACAGATGCCGACCAGCTGTTCCTCGGGGAACGCACGCCGTTCAGAAAAACCTAGGCAGCAACAGGCACCAGAACTGATAGATAAGGAGCCCTTGTTGATCAGGCTGCCTTGCGAATGCCTGATTTGAGCCATTCACGCGCCCGGCGCTGTGCTTCGGCAATTTCGCGGGCGGTCATTTCATCCGACACATCAGCGCGGCACCAGGCGGCTTCTTCATGGCCGTTAACCGCAGCAAGATTGAACCATTTATGCGCTTCGATCAGATCGCAATTCACGCCGTGACTGCCGGTGGAAAAGGCAACGCCCAGATCATAGCAGGCCGTCACATCGCCTGTGGCTGCGGCAGCCAGACAATTGGCCACCATCATGTCGGCGCCCAGAATATCTGCAGTATTGACAGCCTGAACTATGCCGGCTCTTTCTTCGATAATTGTCAGTTTCATGTGTATTCCCCCCTCAAGGACGACCCCCATGTCGCCGCCTGACAAGGTTTCACCTGCCGCTGGTCAACAAATGGTTAACACAGGCCCCGATTTCTTTAACCATACAAAGGGGTTTACGTTCGGCTGTGCTTAATTCTGTGCACTCTATAGGCCGAGGCGGCTTTGGCGCTTGTGCGCCTCATGTCGCCCGACTATAGGCCCGCGAAACGGTCGAAACAAAGCCACCGGAAAAATTCGGGGCAGCCTTCGCAGGTGTATCTTGTTGCATTGTTCCGATTTGAGAGGACCATATGGCCACTGTGGCAGCCGACGATCTAGAAAAGCTCGAAAAAGCACGGAAATCTCTCGCGCCGGAATATGTGCCGAGCGATGACGAGCCGTATATGGGCGATGCACAGCAGAATTATTTCCGCATGTTGCTGCTCGAATGGAAACGTTCGATCCATAATGCGTCCAGCGCCACTCTTCAGTCGTTGCAGGACGGGCCGATCCGCGAGGCAGATCTGAATGATCGCGCGTCCAGTGAAACAGACTGGAGTATCGAACTCAGAACGCGGGACCGGCAGCGCAAGCTGATTTCCAAAATCGATTCCGCCCTGCGCCGGATTGACGAGGGCGAATATGGCTATTGCGAAGTCACCGGCGATCCCATTGGCCTCAAGCGGTTGATTGCCCGACCCGTGGCGACCATGACCGTGGAAGCGCAGGAAGCGCACGAACGGCGCGAGAAAATCTCGCGGGACGATTGATCCGGCCGGTCTTTACCCCTGGAACACGCTTAAACCTTCGTTAGCCAATTGTGTGCTAGCAAAGCGGTCAATTCGCAATTCGATCTGCCCCGGCAGGCTGAAATATGTGGGATCGCAAAGCATGTCGGCAACAATGGCAAAAAGGATGGGTGCGCATAATGTCCGGTGTTGAAACCCGAAACATTGCACGCGATTCGCTTTTGCTGCTGGCTGATGTGCGCGTGGATGGCGCGCCGGAAGATTTCAGGATCAAGGTCCGTAACCTTTCGGCAGGCGGGATGATGGCGGAAGGTTCCATACCGGTTGTCCCAGGCCAGCATGTGCAGATCAACCTGCGCCATATCGGCTGGGTTCCCGGCGCTGTTGCATGGGTGCAGGGCGATCGGTGCGGCGTTGCCTTCACCCATCAGATTGACCCGAAACAAGTGCGCGCCACCGGCGCTGGTGTGCCGCAGGGGCGCCAGATGTTCATCAATCCGGCAAAGCATTTGAAGTCCCCCGCGCAGCCCGATCCTGCTGCGTTGAGAAAAATCTGAACCTGGCTGCCTCAAACGGCAAAATCGGTCCTGACCCGGCAGTGACAAGCTGCTAGGCACATTCAATGAAATCCACCCATCGCCTTATTGTCCTGTGCTGCGCATTTCTGGTGCTGGCAGGTTGCGGCAAAAGCGGGGATGACACGGTGGTCGATGTTGCCTTCATTGGCAGCACCGACGCCATGTTCGACAATTCGCAGCGGCTTGCGCCCGTGGGGCAGGAAATACGCGCCGCCACGTCCGAAGGGCTGGTGGCGATGGACGAATTTGGCGAAGTCGTTCCGGCGCTGGCGGAACGCTGGATCGTGACGGAAGACGGGCTGAGTTACATTTTCCGCCTGCGCGATTCGCAATGGCCCGATGGCACGCCCATAACAGGGCAAAATGTCCGCAACGAAATGCAGCGCAATCTGCGGGCGCTGCGCGGCACGTCGCTGGGACTGGATCTGGCCAAAATATCCGAAATCATTCCGATGACGGGCCGCGTGATCGAAATCCGGCTCGACAGCCCGATGCCGCAATTCCTGCAATTGCTGGCGCAGCCAGAACTGGGCCTGCGCCGCAGCGGGCAAGGCACTGGCCCCATGCGTTTGCAGCGTACGGATGATATTGCAGTGCTCGATCCGCTGCCGCCGCAGGCGCGCGGCCTGCCGTTCGATGAAAATTGGGAATCGCGCGTGCGGCAGGTGCGGGTCCATGCCTTTGCCGCGCCGGAGGCGGTTGATGCATTCAACAAGGGCATTGCGGATATCGTCATGAACGGGACGCTGGCCAGCCTGCCCCTGGCTGATACTGGCCCACTGTCGCGCGGCACGGTCCGGCTGGACGGTACTCTGGGCCTGTTCGGCATCCAGATCATGCATGATACAGGGCTGCTGAGTGAAGCCACCACGCGTGAAGCAATTGCCATGGCTATCGACCGGGAAAACCTGCTGGCACCGTTCAACATTGGCGGCTGGGTTCCGACCACGCGGATTGTTGCGCCCGACCTGCCCAGTGAATTTGGGGGGGGATCGGGGGAAAACTCTGGCGCCAACTCGGGGGCCAATGCGGGCGGGGTTGGCGAACGCTGGACCGGTCTGTCGCTCGAACAGCGGCAGGCACAGGCGCTGCGCCGCATTGGCGCTGCAGCGCGTACAACGGGCGGCGCGTCACTGTCCATCGCACTGCCTGTAGGGCCGGGGTCTGATCTGCTGTTTCGCGAGCTGGCAGGTGACCTTGCTGCCATTGGTGTGCGGCTGGTGAGGGCTAAGGCTGGCGAAAAGGCCGATCTTGTGCTGGTGGACCGTCTGGCGCGCTATGCTGATGCGCGCTGGTTTCTGAACCAGTTCAACTGTTCGCTGAAACGCGGCCTGTGTTCCGCCGAAGCCGATGCGCTTATTGCCGAGGCTGGCCGCACATCTGACGCATTGCAAACAGCCGCGCTGCTGGCCCAGGCAGAAGCGCAGCTGACGTCGATCAATGCCTTCATCCCGCTGGGCGCGCCCATCCGCTGGTCGCTGGTGCGCGGCAATGTTGACGGTTTTTCGGAAAATCGCTGGGGCCTGCATCCCTTGTTCCCGATGGCTTTACGCCCCATGTGACCCCTATGCCGGCCATCTGGTAGGGCCTGCTCATGTCGCAAGGATTACACCATGGAAGATCGCCTCCAACCCATTGCGAAGGCTGAACGCCTCAATTCCGGCTCTGCCGAAAGGATGGGTTTTGAACTGCCGATGGGCAATGACCCTGTTTCAGTGCGCAAACGCCTGGAAGCGATGGAAAAACTGCTGGAGCGCAGCTTCACCATTCCCGGAGTGAATTATCCGTTGGGCCTTGATTCCATCGTCGGTCTGGTGCCGGTGCTGGGCGATCTGGTGACTGCGGCCATGGGCGGATATATGGTGTGGGAAGCCAGAAACCTGGGCATGCCCAAGTGGAAATTGTGGCGCATGGCCGGCAATGTGGCCGTCGATACGGCGCTGGGCGCCATCCCGGTGGTGGGCGATGCCTTCGACCTTGTTTTCCGGTCCAACACGCGAAATCTCAAAATCGTCAAGAAACACCTCGACAAACATCACCCTGCATCCCGCATTATCGAGAGTTAGGGTAACTGCTGCGTGGGCATTCCATCGCGGCTGCTTTTGCGGCTATAGGCCTGCGCCATGGCACGTGACGTAACCTATTCCGGATATCTCGATCTCGAACGGATCCTGTCAGCACAGCATCCGTCATCGCCCGCGCATGATGAAATGCTGTTCATCATTGTCCATCAGGCAAGCGAATTATGGCTGAAGCTGTGCCTGCATGAACTTGAGGCCGCGCGCGCCCACATCATCGGTGATGATCTTCGCCCGGCATTCAAGATGCTGTCCCGCGTGGCGCGGGCGCAGAACCAGCTGATCCACAGCTGGGAAGTGCTATCGACCATGACGCCGCATGATTATTCGCAGCTTCGTCCGCATCTGGGCACATCGTCAGGCTTCCAGTCGGCGCAATACCGGCTGATGGAATTCCTGCTGGGTGGCCGCAACCCCGACATGGTGACCATCCACGAAGCCACGCCCGATGTTGCCGCCATGCTGCGCGCCGAAATGAACCGCGCCAGCCTGTATGACGAGGCAATCCGCCTGCTGGCGCGGCGCGGTTTTGACATTCCTGCATCTGTTTTGGCGCGCGAAACCGATGCGCCATGGCAGGCCAGTGCCGAAGTAGAAGCGGCATGGGCGCAGATTTACCGGGCGCCCGGTCAATATTGGGATTTGTACGAGCTGGCAGAAAAACTGGTTGATCTGGAATATCATTTCCAGCGCTGGCGCTTCGGCCATTTAAAGACGGTGGAACGGATCATCGGTTTCAAACGCGGCACTGGCGGGACGGC
This sequence comes from Allopontixanthobacter confluentis, assembly GCF_009827615.1. Classification (GTDB taxonomy): domain Bacteria; phylum Pseudomonadota; class Alphaproteobacteria; order Sphingomonadales; family Sphingomonadaceae; genus Allopontixanthobacter; species Allopontixanthobacter confluentis. Next base: position 280,491 of record NZ_WTYU01000002.1, on the reverse strand, counting down.
AGGCGTGGCCTATCTGGAAGGCGTGCTGAGCCAGGTATTTTTCCCGGAACTTCTGTCGGTCAGGACTGCGATATGAGCGAATGGAAATCTGCCCGTAAAATCTGGGATATTTCCCAGACCCTGCGGCCCGGCCTGCCGGTGTGGCCGGGCGATACTGAATTTGCCTTTGAGCGCAGCTGGGACATGGGCGCAGGTTCGCCCGTTAATGTTGCCAGAATGACCATGAGCACACATTCCGGCACGCATGGCGATGCGCCGCTGCATTATGGCAATGACGCAGCTGACATCGCCTCGGTTGCGCTCGACCCCTATATCGGAAAATGTCTGGTGGTCGATGCGCGCGGCATAATGGGCGCAATCGGGGTGGGGGACCTGCCCGCGATGGCAAGCGCGGACCGGGTGCTGTTCCGCACGTATGAGGCATTCCCGCACGATGCGTGGCGCGAAGATTTTACAGCCATTTCTGCCGCCGCAATCCGCTGGCTGGCAGCGCAGGGAGTGAAGCTGATCGGCACGGACGCACCATCTGTGGACCCGCAAAATTCCAAATCGATCGACGCGCATAAGGCTGTGCTGGAACATGACATGCGGATTTTGGAAGGGTTGGTGCTGGATGGGGTGGAGGCTGGCGAGTATGAACTGATTGCCCTGCCGCTGAAAATCGCTGGCGGCGATGCCGGCCTGTGCCGTGCGATATTGCGGGAACTTGGCGAATGAGCCTGGAAGATGCAAGGCTGCGTGACGCAGCAGACCCTTTGCGCGCCTATCGCCAGCGGTTCCATTTGCCCGACGGGGTGATCTATCTTGATGGCAATTCGCTGGGCGCTTTGCCCAGGGCGACACTGGCGCGACTGGAACAGGTGATGCGCGCGGAATGGGGTGAACGGCTGATCCGCAGCTGGAACGATACTGGCCCAAATGATGATGGCGCTAAAGATGATGGCGCAAACGATACTGGCTGGATCCGGTATCCGCAGCGCGTTGGCGCCAAAATCGCAGCCCTTGTTGGCGCGGCCCCGGATGAAGTCATCGCCTGCGATACGGTTTCGGTAAACCTGTTCAAACTGATCGGTGCGGCGCTGGCTATGCAGCCCGGCAGAAAAGTCATCCTGTCCGAACCGGGCAATTTCCCGACCGATCTCTATATGATCGCCGGACTGGAGAAACAGGGCCTGGCGCAGCGACGTCTGGCCGCGCCTGACGCTATCGAAGCCGCGCTCGATGGCGAAGTGGCGCTGTTGATGCTGACCCATGTGCATTATAAATCAGGCCGCATGCATGACATGGTGCGCCTGACACAAGCGGCGCAGGACGCAGGCGCGCTGGTGCTGTGGGACCTGTCGCATAGCGGCGGCGCGTTGCCGGTCGATCTTGATGGCTGCAATGCCGATTTTGCCGTCGGCTGCGGCTATAAATATCTGAATGGCGGGCCGGGCGCGCCTGCCTATGCCTTTGTGGCCGCGCGGCATCATGCGGCTTTGTCCCAGCCCCTCACCGGATGGATGGGCCATGCACAGCCCTTTGCTTTTTCCGATGATTATCGCCCCGCACCGGGCGTGGACCGTTTGCTGGCGGGAACGCCGGGTATCCTCGGCCTCGCCGCGCTGGAAGTCGGTGTCGATCTGATTGCGGAAATCGGAATCGATCGCTTGGCGCAGAAATCCCGCCAGTTGAGCGAATTTTTCCGCGCTTGCGTGACAGATCGTGCTCCCGATCTGGAACTGGTCAGCCCGCGTGATCCGCTGGCACGCGGCAGCCAGCTCTCTTTCCGTCACGACGAAGCTTATGCCATCTGCCAGGCGCTGATCGCACGCGGCATCATTGGCGATTTCCGCGATCCTGACATTTTGCGCTTCGGCTTTGCGCCTGCCTATGTCTCGTTTGAAGATGCGTTTATGGCGGCGGAAAATCTCGCCCATATCATTGCGACGCGTGAATGGGATGCGCCCCGGTTTAAAGCCCGCTCGGCAGTGACGTAAGGGGGCTTCACTCCCACTACGGGGCGTTGTGTCGGCGTGATAGCCCGCTTCAGGCGATGTCGAAATCGCCTTCCTTGTCGCCATCCCAATAAGCAGCGCGGGTGGCATGAATGTGCAGCATGACCAGCCCTTCGGTATCGATCCCGTCCTTGAACCAGCGGCTCAATTCGTCGACCCAATGCTCCTTGAACGCAGCCTTGTCGCGGACGATCTCGGCCTTGCCTTCGACTGCTATGAAAATGCCCGGCGCGCCTTCAGGTGACGGGGTGCCTTGAAATGACAGGCCGACCTTGGGGTCGGCTTTGATGTCATCCACCATGCGGCCATTTTCCCAGGTGAAATAATAGCTGTCGCCATCGTAATCGACCTGACGGTTGTTGCTCATCGGGCGTGCACCGATCTGCCCATTGGCCGTATGCGTATTGAGCATCGCAAAATCGATGTTCTTCATTGCTTCTGCAATATGCTCAAGGTGTTGGCTGGCTGCGGTGTCACTCATGGGTTACGCCTTTCTGTATAAGACAGAAGCGCGCCAGCGAGGCGCCCGTTCCCGCACCGCAGAAACTTCTTCGCGTCGAAAACCAGCAATTTGCTAGCAAGCCAACGCCCTATACCAGCGACAAGAGCGCCCTTCAGGCTTCCAGCTCAATGTCCCAATAGAGCCAGTCCCGCCATGTTTCGTGCAGGAAATTGGGCGGGAATGATTTGCCGCGTTGTTGCAATTGCCAATTGGTCGGGCGGATCGGCTTTACATGGGGCATATGCGCTTGCTGCGGGGTGCGGCCGCCTTTCTTCATGTTGCAGGGCGCGCAAGCCGCAACGATGTTTTCCCAGGTCGTCTTGCCGCCCAGCCTGCGCGGGATGACATGGTCGAAGGTCAGATTACGGGTGTCGCCGCAGAACTGGCAGGCGAACCGGTCACGCAGAAAAACATTGAAACGGGTGAAAGCGGGAAATTCGCTCGGCTTCACATATTGGCGCAGCGCGATCACGGATGGTATTTTCATGTCCAGTGAAGGCGAATGCACTTCGCGGTCATAGGTGGCCACCACATCCACCCGGTCGAGGAAAATCGCCTTTATCGCGGTTTGCCACGGCCACAGGCTCAAAGGATAATAGGATAGCGGGGTGTAATCCGCATTCAGCACAAGCGCGGGGCAGCCCGAAACATTGCGTGTCGGATCTTCTGCTGCGCTGCGAAACTGTGCCGCGCGTTCAATCAATTCGGCCTTGAACACGTCTGGTGTCACCTCCGATCTGCCCTAGGTAGGCATTGCTGTGAAAAAGCGTCAACCCTGTGACATGGGCTGAATCCACAGAACATTTTGCTCAGCTGCTGCATTTGGCCTATCCGGGCTGGCCAATCATGATCGTCACCCGCTTTGCCCCAAGCCCCAATGGCCCGCTTCATCTGGGCCATGCCTATTCGGCAATTGTCGCGCATGATCTGGCGGCACAGGCGGGCGGACAGTTCATTTTGCGGGTGGAGGATATCGACGCAGAGCGGAGCAGGCCGGAACTTGCAGGCAGCTTCCGGGCGGACCTCGCATGGCTGGGCCTGACGTGGAGGGATGTTCCCGCGCAATCCACAAGGCTGGCGGAATATGCGGATGCTGCCGAAAGGCTGAAGGCCATGGGCCTGCTTTATCCATGCGTCTGCACCCGCGCCGACATTGCAGCGGCGGCAACGCAGACGGGGCCGGAAGGTCCGGTCTACCCCGGCACCTGCCGCCGTAATCCTCCCGCATCATCGCAAGGTGCGGCATGGCGGCTGGATGTCACAGCCGCCATGGAACAGGCCGGGCCGCTGTATTGGACTGACGCGCTGGCCGGACCGCAGCAGGCGCGGCCTGACAAAGGCGGCGATTTGGTGCTGGTGCGCAAGTCTGCCCCTGCCAGCTACCACCTTGCTGCCACGCTGGATGATGCAGCAGATGGCGTGACGCTGGTGACGCGGGGCAGGGACCTGTTCGCCGCCACGCATATTCACCGGCTGTTGCAGGCATTGCTGGGCTTGCCAGTGCCGCAATGGCATCATCACGGCCTGTTGGTGGATGAAAGCGGCACCAAGCTCGCGAAGCGGCGTGGCTCTGCTTCCCTGGCGGACCGGCGCATGGGCGCGGAAGATGGGCGGAGGCTGGCAGACGCCATGCGGCAGGGGCGCTTTCCCGCTGGTATTCTGCTGGATTGAGCCTACATTACCGGCATGACAACATTACTCATAATCGTGCTCGTCGTGCTGTGTGCGCTGGTCGTCATTTCGCTGGTTCGCGGTATTGTGGCTTTCCTTAAAACCACCAAGCTGGATCTGGAAAGTGGTGAAACCCAGCAAAACACCGAAATGCAGCTGTTGCAGAACAAGATGATGTTCGCCCGCATCAAATATCAGGCATTGGCCGTGCTGGTGGTGGCGATCATTCTGGCAGTCGGTGGCCGCGGCTAACCCCTTTTCATGGTCAAACTGAACAAGATTTACACCCGCACCGGTGACGATGGAACTACCGGGCTGGTGGATGGATCGCGCTGCGTGAAACATGCTGCGCGGATCGAAGCGATCGGCGCGGTGGACGAGGCCAATAGCGCCATCGGGCTGGCCGCTGTTGCCATGGCCGGCAGCGATCATGCAGACAGTCTGTTTCGCATCCAGAACGACATGTTCGATCTGGGCGCAGACCTGGCAACGCCGCTGGGCGATGTCGGCGGCAAGGATTTTGAACCTTCCGAAATGGTTTTGCGCATCGTGCCTGCCCAGGCTGAATGGCTGGAACAGGCGATTGACAGTCTGAATGAACGGCTTGAGCCGCTCACCAGCTTCATCCTTCCCGGTGGCAGCGAAGCCGCGGCACGCACGCATATTGCCCGTGCATCTGTGCGGCGCGCGGAACGCAGCGTGACGGCGCTGGCGCAGGCAGAACCGGTCAATCCGGCAGCGCTGGCCTATATCAACCGCCTGTCTGATTATCTGTTCGTCCTTGCCCGCATTGCCAATGATGACGGCCGGGCAGATGTGAAGTGGATTCCCGGCGCAAACCGCTGATTCATTCTGTCTGAAACCGCCCCTAGCTATCCTCTTCCGGGCGCGCTAACAGGCCATCCTTGCTGCAAATGCGAAGGAATGGTGCGATGCAAAAGATTGCTGTAATTGGTGCGGGTCAGATGGGTTCGGGCATCGCCCAGACAATCGCGCAACATGGCATGCAGGTGCTTTTGTCCGACGTGGACCTTTCAGTTGCGGAAAAAGCCAAGGCCGGCATCGACAAGGCGCTGGGCCGGCTGGTGGGCAAGGGCAAGCTGGAAATTGCCGAAGCAGAAGCCGCGCTGGCGCGCATCACCCCGATCGCCGATTATGCCCCGATGGCCGATGCCGAGATGATTATCGAGGCCGCGACCGAGAAGGAAGCAATCAAACAGGCCATTTTTGCCGAAGCCGGCAAGGTGCTGGGCCAAGATGCCATCATGGCCAGCAACACCAGCTCCATTCCCATTACCCGCATGGCCAATTTCTCGCCCGATCCGGCGCGCTTTATCGGCCTGCATTTCTTCAATCCGGTGCCGATCATGGGCCTGATTGAAATCATTCCCGGCCTTGCCACCAGCAGCGAAACCACTGCGCGCACCCGCGCTTTTGCCGAAAGTCTGGGCAAACAGGTGGTCGAAGTGCAGGATGAACCCGGCTTTGTGGTCAACCGCATCCTGATCCCGATGCTGAATGAAGCGGTGTTCGTGCTGGGGCAGGGCACTGCCAGCATCGAGGATATCGACAAGGGCTGCCGCATTGGTCTGAACCACCCGATGGGCCCGCTGGAATTGGCGGATTTCGTAGGGCTGGATACCTGCCTTGATATCGTGATGGTGCTGTATAACACCACTGGCGATTCCAAATATCGTCCGGCGCCATTGCTGGTCAAATATGTCGAGGCCGGCTGGCTGGGCAGAAAGACAGGCCGGGGCTTCTACGATTATACTGGCGATGCCCCCGTTCCCACGCGCTGAGTTTTTGTGGAACAGGTGGGGCGCATCACCCGTTGGTCAGGCAGAGGAGAATGTGCATGACCGACCACAAGATGAAGAGCCAGGAAGAACGCCAGGCCGATCTGGCGCCCGAAACGCATAATGACGAGCAGGACGATCACCGATCGCAAGCGCAGGAAGTGGCGCAGCAGGCCCGCGATATGGGAGGCGATACCCACAGCCCGACAGAAAGCACCAAAAGCGACAATAATTCTGATCTGATGGGCGATTCCACGCAGGATGTGATTGACCACATGCGCGATATGGAAAGCAGCGGCAGGATCGACATGGATGCGTTTCGCGGTGAACCCAACCACGATGATAATGTCGATAAATTCGGCGATGCAGCCAAACTCGATGGGCTGAAAGGCGACGGAAGCTAGGCCGCGGCTTCGTTAATGCAGCACCCACAGCGCGATAATCAGCAAAATCGCACCTGCCGAAACTGAATAGGATATCCATCTCAGGTTCGGCAGGTTCGGCGTGTCTACTGCATGGGACGAAAGGCGTTCAAACGCCTTGCGCGCCCGTTTCTGGGCGCCAATTGCGAAAATAATCGCCAGCCCAATGAACATGGTTGCGATGGCGCGGGCGAGCCACGGCGGATCAAATTCGCCAAACAACGCGCGGAAACCAAGGCCAATGCCAATCGCCGCGAAGGCTGTGCGCATCCACCCGGCAAAGGTGCGTTCCAGCGCCAGAATTGTGCGGTCCTCCGCCCAGTTAGTGCGGTTTTCAGCAAGTTTGGTACTGTCAATTGTGGACATATCGGTGTCCGATGGGTCCGAATTCTGGTCGGCTGGCGGGTTATTGTCCGGTTGGGTCATCGTCCAGAACAATAACCATATCATCGCTTTGCGCAACGACGTCAGGCTGGAAAGGCTGTTCTTCAGGCGGTGTAGGGTCGATGCCTGATGTATCGTCCACCAGTTCATCGTCAGGCGTAAATTCTGTCAGCGAAGACGGGTCATGCGTGTCAGGCACCGAATTCGGATCTGTGACCTCGGCGGCTGGCTGGTTCAATTCACCCTGCTGACTGGCCAGCCTGTCGGCTGCATCAAGCAACATGCCGGAATTTTCACCAGTGCCAATCAGTGCTGCCGCGCCCGCGGCACATATCATCACGATAATCAGCGCCCCCCAGCGGCTCCGGAAAATCTGGCTCAACATGGCAGCCAGCCTATCAGCGCATCGGTTAAGTTTGCGTTGAACCTGCCAGCCGCTTCAATTCATACAGCATATCCAGCGCCTCACGCGGGCTCAGGGCATCGATATCCAGCGTGTCCAGATGGTCGCGCAATTCGTCTGCGTCTTTTCCCTGCAACTGGCTGGCGGCTGCAAACAGGGGCAGATCGCCCAGCCCCGCCGCAAGGCCGCCAGTCTCGGCGCGCCCTTTTTCCAGCCGGTCCAGCACGGATTTGGCGCGCGCGACCACATCTTTGGGCACGCCTGCCAATTTGGCCACGGCCAGGCCGTAGCTGCGGTCAGCAGGCCCTTTTGCCAGTTCATGCAGCAACACCAGATCGCCGCGCCATTCGCGCGCGCGCACATGGTGCAGCGACAGCGCATCGCAGCTTTCCGCCAGCCGCGACAATTCGTGGTAATGCGTTGCAAACAGGCAGCGCGAACGATTGGTGCCATGCACCGCTTCGACCGCCGCCCAGGCCAGTGCCAGCCCGTCATAAGTGGAGGTGCCGCGCCCCACTTCATCCAGAATGACAAAACTCCGCGTGGTCGCCTGCGCCAGAATGGCTGCGGTTTCCACCATTTCGACCATGAACGTGGACCGCCCCCGCGCCAGATTGTCAGAGGCACCGACCCGGCTGAAAAGCCGGTCCACCAGACCCACCGTGGCGGCGGTGGCAGGCACATATCCGCCTGCCTGTGCCAGCAGCACAATCAGTGCATTCTGCCGCAGAAATGTGGATTTGCCGCCCATGTTCGGCCCGCCGATCAGCCACAGCCGGTCATCGGGCGAAAGGATGCAATCATTGGCGACAAACCGTTCGCCCGAACGGGCCAGCGCGGCTTCCACCACCGGGTGCCTGCCGCCTTCGATATTCAGGCAATTGTCCTGCGTAATTGCCGGGCGGCACCAGCCCCCATCAGCAGCCCGTTCCGCCTGGCCCGCTGCCACGTCGATCCGCGCCAGCGCCGCTGCGGCGGCGGCAATGGTCTGGCGCGCCTCGATGACCTGCGCGGTCAGTTCTTCAAAATGCGCTTCTTCGGCAGCCAGCGCATGGCCGCCTGATTGCGCGATACGGGCTGCTTCTTCATGCAGCATGACCGAATTGAACCGGACTGCACCGGCCATTGTCTGGCGGTGGGTAAAGCCGCTGTCAGGCTGCATCAGAACATCGGCATATCTGGCTGGCACTTCGATAAAATAGCCGAGCACGCCATTATGCTTGATCTTGAGGGCGGCGACCGATGTTTCTTCGCGGTAACGGCTTTCCATGGCGGCGATGGCGCGGCGTGAATTGCCCGACATCGCACGCAATTCGTCCAGCGCCGCATCATAGCCAGCGGCGATATAGCCGCCCTGTCCGCAGTCTGTCGGCGGCGCTGCTACCAGTGCGCGCTGCATCAGGTCCACCAGATGGCCGTGGCCGCCCATGTGCGGCAGGATGCTGTCCAGTAATTGCGGGCGGTCAGGGCGGGCCGCCAGAAAATCGCGCAGCCGCCGCGCTTCTGCCAGGCCATCGCGGATCTGGCCAAGATCGCGCGGGCTGCCCCTGCCTGCCACAACCCGGCCCAGCGCCCGCCCGATATCGGGCAGGGACCGAAGCACATCCCGCAGATCTGCCCGCAGCAGCGGATCATCATGCAGCCAGTGAACCAGCGACAGACGCGCTTCGATGGCCGCTGCATCCATCAGCGGTGCGGCCAGATCATCCGCCAATTGCCGTGCGCCTGCGCCCGTTACGCAGCGGTCAATCGCGGCAATCAGACTGCCGGCGCGGCTGCCCTGCTGCGATTGCAGGATTTCCAGGCTGGTGCGCGTGGCTTCATCCATCGCCAAAGCGGCGCTGCCGCTATGTGCCACTGGCGGCAGCAGCAGCGGCAGCTTGCCCCGGCCGACATGGTCGAGATAGGCAATCAGACCGCCTGCGGCTGCCAGCATGGCGCGGGTGAACTGCCCGAACCCGTCCAGCGTCGCCACGCCGTGGACCGACTTGAGGCGGGCTTCGCCATCATCGCTGCCAAAATCACCGCGCGGGCGGGTGATGGCATTGTCAGGCGCGCTGGCCCAATCTTCGGGGGCGACCAGTTCGCTTGCGCCCAGCCGGGCCAGGGCAGCGCCGATATCGTCGGGCGCACATTCTTCCACTTCCATCCGGCCGGTGGAAATATCGCAGGCGGCAATGCCCGCCTTGCCGCGCACTTCGCACACCGCCGCCAGAATATTGGCACGGCGCGGTTCCAGCAGGGCATCTTCGGTCAAGGTTCCGGCAGTGACAAAGCGGACAATATCGCGCGCCACCAATGCCTTGGACCCGCCGCGTTTTCTGGCTTCTTCGGGCGTTTCCACCTGTTCGGCAATGGCCACGCGGCAGCCGGCCTTGATGAGGCGGGCCAGATACCCTTCCGCCGCGTGAACGGGAACGCCGCACATCGGCACCGGCTGCCCGTCATGTTCGCCGCGGCTGGTCAGCGCGATATCCAGAATGGCGGCGGCTTGCCGCGCATCATCGAAGAACAATTCGAAAAAATCGCCCATGCGGTAAAACAGCAGGCAGCCTTCCGCCTCGCGCTTCAGCGCGTGATACTGCTGCATCATCGGAGTGACCTTACCGGCCTTGGAACCCGCCATGCGCTGTGCCTAGGCGTTGTCCTTGCGATTCGGGAAGGGGTGAACGCGGGCTTTCCCCTGTCCCATCAGCTTCGGGCCAACTTCAGGCTAAATCTGGCCGCTTTGCCCTATCGCTTCTGGCCTGTGTCCGTTACGGGATGGCCGACACACAGGGAGTTCCGGACATGGCCGACGATAAACAGACCAGCTTCACCACGCGCGAGGCGCTGTTTTATCATGAAACCATCCGCCCCGGCAAAATCGAGATCATTGCCTCCAAGCCCATGGCGACCCAGCGCGACCTGTCGCTGGCCTATTCGCCGGGTGTGGCTGCGCCGGTGCAGGCGATTGCGGATGATCCGGCCAATGCAGCGCGCTATACGGCGCGGTCCAATCTGGTCGCGGTCATTTCCAACGGCACCGCCATTCTGGGCATGGGCAATCTGGGCGCGCTGGCATCCAAGCCGGTGATGGAAGGCAAGGCAGTGCTGTTCAAGCGGTTTGCCGATGTCGATGCGATCGATATCGAGCTGGATACAGAAGACCCCGAAGCCTTCATCAATGCGGTGGCCCTGATGGAGCCGACTTTCGGCGGCATCAATCTGGAAGATATCAAGGCACCCGAATGCTTCATTATCGAGCAGGCCCTGCGCGACAGGATGAACATTCCCGTCATGCATGATGACCAGCACGGCACGGCGATCATTTCTGCCGCCGGCCTCATCAATGCCTGTTTCCTGACCGGCCGCGAGTTGAAGGATGTGAAAATTGTGGTCAACGGTGCTGGCGCAGCCGCGCTGGCCTGCACGGCCCTGATCAAGGCGATGGGCGTACCGCATAATCAGGTGATCGTCTGCGACCGCACCGGCCCGATCTATCCGGGTCGTGAGGATGTAGACCAATGGAAAAGCGCCCATGCCGTGCCCACAGAAGCGCGCAGCCTGGAAGAAGCGCTGGTGGGCGCGGACATCTTCCTTGGCCTGTCTGCTGCTGGCGCATTGAAGCCTGAATGGGTGAAGAAAATGGCGCATCAGCCGATCATTTTCGCCATGGCCAATCCCGATCCGGAAATTTCCCCTGATGATGCCAAAGCGGTGCGGCCAGATGCCATTATCGCCACGGGCCGGTCCGACTATCCCAACCAGGTCAATAATGTGCTGGGCTTCCCCTTCATCTTCCGCGGCGCGCTGGACGTGCAGGCCACTGCCATTAACGAGGAAATGAAGGTTGCAGCCGCCCATGCGATTGCGGAACTTGCCCGGCAGCGCGTGCCCGATGAAGTCGCCGCAGCCTATGGCAAGAGCCATAAATTCGGCACCGATTACATCATCCCTGCACCATTTGATCCGCGGCTGATGGAAGTTGTTTCATCTGCGGTGGCCAAAGCGGCCATGGATTCCGGTGTGGCCAAGGCGCCAATTGCGGATTTCGATGCCTATCGTCTGGCCCTGAAATCGCGCCTCAACCCCACCACGGCTGTCCTCACCAACACGTATGAAATTGCCCGCGCCAATCCCAAGCGCGTGGTTTTTGCCGAAGCAGAAGAAGATGTGGTGCTGCGCGCCGCCGTCCAGTTCCGCGATTTTGGTTATGGCACGCCGGTGCTGGTGGGCCGGACAAAAGCTGTGGCAGACAAATTGCATATGCTGGGGGTGGATGACCCGGGCGAATTCGAAATCCAGAATTCGGCAGATAGCGAATTCGTGCCGGAAATGGTCGATTTCCTTTACAAACGCCTCCAGCGCCGGGGCTTTACGGAACGTGACGTGCGCCGGATGGTCAATCAGGAACGCAATGTGTTTGCCGCCCTGCTGGTGGCGCTGGGCCACGGCGATGCGATGATTTCGGGCGTGACCCGCACCTTTGCCCAGACCGCACGCGAAGTGAACATGGTGCTGGATGCCAAGAAAGGCGCGTTGCCGTTCGGCATTCACATGATGATCGGCAAGAACCACACCACATTCCTGGCCGATACCACCATCAACGAACGCCCGAGCGCGGAAGAACTGGCCCATATTGCCCGCGAAACGGCAGAAGTGGCGCGGCGGATGGGCCACGAACCACGCGTGGCGTTCCTGTCCTATTCCACGTTCGGCAACCCGAGCGGCAAATGGCTGGATAATATCCGCGGCGCGGTCGCCATTCTGGACAAGGAACAGCCGGACTTCGAATATGAAGGCGAAATGGCCCCCGATGCCGCGCTCAACCCCAAGGTCATGGCGCTATATCCATTCAGCCGCTTGTCAGCGCCGGCCAATGTGCTGGTGATGCCCGGCCTGCAATCGGCCAACCTGTCGGCCAAGATCCTGAAGGAACTGGGCGGGGATGACACCATCGGCCCGATGCTGATCGGCATGGAAAAGCCGGTGCAGATCGTGCCGATGACTGCGATTGCGCCTGATATTCTGACGCTGGCGGTGCTGGCGGCGGCTGGGGTGGTGGGCTGAAACGCCCTAGTTGAACGCCAGCCACGCGCCGTAACCGCTGGTCAGCGTCAGCACGATGCCGACCAGTATCAGCACGAATTTGGTGGAGAAACGCTTGGCGGCGATGGCCCCGAACGGCGCCGCCACGACTCCGCCGATAAGAAGACCAAGCGTCGCGCCTGCCAGATCGGCAATGCCGAGATGGAAGATGAAAGTGGCTGAAACCGCCATGGTAAGGAAGAATTCGACCGAATTGACCGTGCCGACCACCTTGCGCGGATTGGCACCCTGGATCAGCAGGTTGGATGTCACCACCGGCCCCCAGCCGCCGCCGCCGGCTGCATCCAGAAACCCGCCGACCAGTCCCAGCGGGACGACAAATTTCGCTTCCCGCTGCCGGGGCGGATAAAGCAGCCCCCTGATCAGTAGGTAAATACCGATGCAGGCAAGATAGGCGAGCACGTAGGGTTTCACCACTGCCGCATCGATCGAACTGAGCAGATAGGCGCCGGTCACGCCGCCTATGATGCCGGGGATAAGCAATTTGAAAAACAGCTTCCTGTCAATATTGCCTTGCACCAGATGGCTGATGCCGGATGCCGCCGTGGTGAAACATTCAACGATATGCACCCGCTGTGATGCCAGCGCAGGCGGCACGCCCAGCACGCCGACCAGCAGCGTATTGGTAATAACGCCGAATGCCATGCCCAGCGCCCCATCCACCAATTGTGCGGCAAAGCCGACGGCGATGAAGGGCAGCAGCGCCGTAAAGTCGATCCCGAAGAATTCCATCCACCACACTCCAGCGATTTTTTTCGCCGCTAGAATGGTTTGGCAGGTTTGGCGAGAAAGAGATTCTTTGCGCGTTCAGCCAGTAAAATCCAGCTATTCAGGTCCAGATTTTAGGCCAAATTTCAGGCGTGCTTGCGATAGCGGAAATACCACACTTCGTGGCCCTGCCTGCGGGCCTTGGCTTCATAGCGGGTCTCGCTCCAGCCGCCGGGGCGGTTCTGGAAATCTGCCGGGCCGGAGATCAGCCATTCGAACTGCTGCGTGTGGCGGCGCATCACCATCAGCGCGTGGCGCAGGTAGATGGGGTGATCGGTGCCAAAGCGGAATTCACCGCCCGGTTTCAGCTTGGCTGCAATCATGTCGAGCGGGCCGTCATTCATCATTCGCCGTTTGGCATGGCGCGCCTTGCGCCATGGGTCCGGGTGCAGCAGATAGACAAAGGACAGCGCCCCGTCCGGAATGCGCGCCAGCACTTCCAGCGCATCGCCCATGTGCAGCCGCACATTGGTCAGCCCCATGTCGCGGACATGACCCAATGCGCCGACCATGCCGTTCACAAATGGTTCGGCGCCGACAAAGGCGTGGTCGGGCAGCATATCGGCGCGCGCGGCCAGATGTTCGCCGGAACCCATGCCGATTTCAAAATGCAGCGGTGCATCAGTGCCGAACAATGCCTGCGATGTCACCGGGCCTTCATCCGGCACGCTGAGGGCAGGAAGAAGCGTTTCCAGCAATTCCTGCTGGCCCTGACGCAGCGCGCGTCCCTGGGTGCGGCCATACAGACGGTTGAGAGTGGTGGGGTCACCGGGTTTATGTGCAGTCATGATGGCGGCCCGCTACCAATAAAAAGCCCGGGACGCGAGGCCCCGGGCTCATTTTCCCGTCCAAAGGAACTCTAACCTGTCAGGCAGCTTCTGCCTTTTCTTCCGGATCGCGCAGAACATAGCCGCGGCCCCAGACTGTTTCGATGTAATTTTCACCGCCGCAGGCATGGCTCAATTTCTTGCGCAGCTTGCAGATGAACACGTCGATAATTTTCAATTCCGGTTCGTCCATCCCGCCATACAGGTGGTTGAGAAACATTTCCTTGGTCAGCGTGGTGCCTTTGCGCAAGCTGAGCAGTTCCAGCATGGCATATTCCTTGCCGGTCAGGTGAACGCGGGCGCCATCGACTTCCACGGTCTTGGCATCCAGGTTCACGGCCAGCTTACCGGTGCGGATGACCGACTGGCTGTGGCCCTTGGAACGGCGGACCACGGCATGAATGCGGGCCACCAGTTCTTCGCGGTGGAAAGGCTTGGTCACATAATCGTCCGCCCCGAAACCGAAGCTGCGGATCTTGCTGTCCATTTCGGCAATGCCGGAAAGAATGAGAACCGGCGTCTGCACCTTGGCGACGCGCAGTTTCTTGAGCACGTCATAGCCGTGCATGTCAGGCAGGTTCAGGTCGAGCAGGATGATATCATAATCATACAGTTTGCCCAGATCGAGGCCTTCTTCGCCCAGATCGGTCGAATAGACGTTGAAACCTTCGGTCGTGAGCATCAGCTCGATCGCCTTGGCCGTTGTAGGCTCGTCTTCGATTAACAGTACACGCATGGGAAAGTCCCCCCTTAACCCGAATCCCTGTGGCCGAAACCTGCAGGCAGTAACCCCTTAGCAAGAGGTGTTGACCTGTATTAACCACACAACTTCTGAACAGAAAAGGTTAATTAACCGTAAACCTATGGAATCCGGCGAGTCGCGGGGAGTCTGAAGGGCGCGGATTTGCGACGATCCGGAAGAATCGTCAGCAATTTGCGACGCCTGGACAACAGGTTTTGCCTTTACCGCATTCCCGCCATCTTCTTGGACCGGCGGCGCTGGACGGAACTGCCGATGCCCATGGCTTCCCGGTATTTCGCCACCGTTCGCCGGGCCAGATCGAACCCTTCGCCTTTCAGCAATTCAACCAGTCTGTCGTCGGAAAGGATTTTCTTCGGGTCCTCGGCTTCGGTCAGCGCCTTAATGCGCGATTTCACGGCTTCGGACGATGCGCCGCCTTCGCCATCGGCAGATGCGCCAACGCCGCTGGTAAAGAAATATTTCAGTTCGAACGTGCCCCGGTCGCAATGGAGATATTTGTTCGATGTCACGCGGCTGACCGTGCTTTCATGCATTTCGATCGCTTCGGCCACCGCACGCAAGGTGAGGGGTTTCAATTCAGAAACGCCGCGGCGGAAAAAACCGTCCTGCTGCTTCACGATTTCGGCAGCCACTTTGAGGATGGTTTTCTGCCGCTGGTCCAGCGCCTTGATCAGCCAGTTCGCATCGCCCAGTTTTTCCTGTAGCCAGCCGCGCGATTCTTTGTCCGTGCTGCCCTGTTTCAGTTCAAGGTAATAGGTGCGGTTGACCACCAGCCTGGGCAGGGTGGCCTCGTTCAGGCTGATTTTCCAGCTGTCGCCATCTGCTGCATCAGACCCGTGGCCCACCAGAATATCAGGCACCACGGCCGTGCCCTCGGCGGCCCCATATTGCAGGCCCGGGCGCGGGTCATAGGTTCTGAGTTCGCTGAGCATGTCGGCAAAATCTTCATCATCCACATCGCACATCCGGCGCAGCTGTTCGAACGACCCCCTGGCAATCAGTTCCAGATTATCGATCAGGCGCGCCATGCACGGATCGTAGCGGTCCGCTTCCTTGGCCTGCAGCGCAAGACATTCGGACAGATTGCGCGCACCCACTCCGGTCGGCTCCAGCGTCTGCACCACGTCCAGTGCCCGCTCTACTTCGGCCAGCGGCACATCCAGCTCGCTTGCCACTTCGCGCAGCGGCATGGTCATATAGCCGGTGTCGTCAATCTGGCCGATCAGATAGCGGGCAATAAAGTCTTCCCGCTCGTCACGCGAGGCAGAGCCGATCTGTTCATACAGAAAATCCGCGAGCGAAATGGCGCCGCTGCCGCGCTCGTCAATCGACGGGCCTTCGGCGCCCATCATGCTGCTGGCTGCGCTGCCCCATTCCCCGTCACCTGTATCGCGGTCCCGGTCGAGCGTTTCTGTCGCAATGTCGAGCGGGCTGTCCTGTTCGCCGCGCCCTTCTGCCATCAGCGTATCGGCAGAACCTTCTTCGCGGGGGGAGGCGGAACCGTCATCTGTGTCAGTGGCATCGCGGCTGACTTCGCCTGCTTCCAGCAGCGGGTTGGCTTCCAGTGCCTCGCCAATGAAGCTTTCGATTTCCAGATTGGACAGCGCCAGCAGTTTGATGGCCTGCTGCAACTGCGGCGTCATCACCAGTGACTGGCTCTGCCGTAGATCGAGGCGGGGCCCCAATGCCATCGATCAGCGTGCCGTAGGCGCAGGCTTTGTGAAACAGCGCCGCATCACAAGGTGAAGCCTTCGCCGAGATAGAGCCTGCGCACATTTTCATCCGCGACCAGATCCTGCGGCGTGCCGGCAAACAGCACTTGCCCGCCATAAATGATGCAGGCCCGGTCCACGATATCCAGTGTCTCGCGCACATTGTGATCGGTAATGAGAACGCCAATGCCGCGCTGCTTCAGGTCCTTGACCAGGTCGCGAATATCGCTGATCGATAGCGGATCGATGCCGGCAAAGGGTTCATCCAGCAGCATGATCGACGGCTTGGCCGCCAGCGCCCGCGCAATCTCGCAGCGGCGGCGCTCACCGCCGGACAGGGCCATGGCGGGCGAGGACCGCAGGCGGGTCAACCCGAATTCTGTCAGCAGGCGTTCGAGTTCATGTTCGCGCGTTCCGCGATCAGGCTCGACCATTTCCAGCACGCAATTGATGTTCTGTTCCACGGTCATGCCGCGAAAAATGGATGTTTCCTGCGGCAAATAGCCAAGGCCGAGAATGGCGCGGCGATACATCGGCAGTTTGGTCACATCCTCGCCATCCATCAGGATGCGGCCGGAATCAGGGCGAACCAGGCCCATGATGGAATAGAAACAGGTGGTCTTGCCCGCGCCATTGGGGCCCAGCAGGCCCAGCACCTCGCCTTTGCCCACGGTCAGGGAAATGTCGGTCAGCACTGCCCGCTTGTCATAGCTTTTCGCGATGGAGATGACTTCCAGCCCGCCCTGCGGAATGGGGGCAGACGCATCCATTGCGGGGTGCGCATCTGTGGCGGCGGCTTGGTCTATCGTGCTCATTACGCCCCATGTAGCACTGCCGGGCGGTCAGAAAACCCCCGTTCGTCGAAAAGTGGCAGGCTTCATGCATGGGGCGCATTGGGGAGCGATGGCGTGCGTGGGACCATTGCTTGCGCGCAATGTTACAAAATGGTTACTTTGTTTGACTGGAGGCCAAAGGTTTGAAATACTCCGACTCGAAACTTGCACATGGGGAGAGATGGGCATGGTTAAAGCACTGGACGGGGTCGCACACCGTCAGGCTGACGGACCCGCTGCAAAACGCACCAGATCCCTGGACTGGCGGCGCGGCATGAGCGACAATGTTGCTTACGCCCTGCTGATTTACACCGGCCTGCAGATTTTCGTCACTGTCGGCGCTATGGAGCAGGGCGGTTCATCCATTCTCCCTTATTTCGCGCTGGTGGTGCTGGTGGTGGGAATAATCCCCGCCTGCCGTTTCTTCGAACACCGGTGGATGGGCCTGAGCGATGAACAGGCAGCAGACCCGGCGCGGTCGGGCGCTTACCGGCGTGATCAGCTGGGCCTCTGGCTTCTTGCCATTGGCCTGCCCTTTGCCCTCACCGGCTTCTTCAACACCGTGTTTGCCGGCTGAAAAGCCCGCCACATATCGCCCGCATTACAGGGGCAGTCTTTTCGTAAAATGTTCAGGCGCCCATGTTGCGCCGCCATCAGCCGTGGCCTAGGTTCCCGGTCATGATCCACTGCATCTGTTTTCCATGATTGATCTTGCCGCTGCGCAGGACCGCTGTGCCCAATTGCTCGACGCTGCAAAATTGCACGGGGCCACCAGCGCCGATGCGGTGGTGCGCGCTTCTTCATCCGAAGCGGTCAGCATCCGGCTGGGCAAGCTGGAAGATGTCGAACGATCCGAAGGCGAGGAAATCGGCCTGCGGGTGTTTGTCGGGCAGCAATCGGCGTCCATCAGTTCCAGCGATTTTTCCGCGGCTGCTTTCAGTGAACTGGCGCAGCGGGCCGTCGCCATGGCGCGCGCCGCGCCGGAAGATGCCTATGCTGCCATTGCCGGGGCAGATCTGCTGGCCAGCAGCGAATGGCCCGACCTTGAACTTGAAGACGTTTGCGAGCCTGATCCCCATACCCTGCGGGCACGGGCAGAAGCGACAGAGGATGCCGCACGCGCCGTAAGCGGCATCACCAATAGCGAAGGGGGCAGCGCCAGTTTTGGCCGGTCTGTCGCGGTGCTGGCCACCAGCAACGGATTTCTTGGCGGATATGGTTCCAGCAGCCATTCACTCAGCGCCAGCGTGATTGCGGGCGAGGGCAGCAACAAGCAGCGCGACTATGCCTATCGCACCGCGCGCCACCTGGCCGATCTGCCATCGCCTGATGCTATCGGACGGGAAGCGGGCGAACGCACCATGGCCCGCCTCAGCCCCAGCGGGCTGGCCAGCGGTGCCATGCCCGTTGTGTTTGACCCGCGCGTGGGCGGATCGCTGGTGGGCCATGTGCTGGGGGCCATGTCTGGCCCTGCCATTGCCCGGCGCTCCAGCTTCCTGCTCGGCCGGTTGGGGGAACAGCTTTTTCCGGATCATATCCGCATTATTGATAACCCGCATCGCCTGCGCGGTTTGCGGTCCCGTCCGTTTGACGGCGAAGGGCTGCCCACCGCGATGCGTTCTCTGGTGGAAGGCGGCAGGATCACCGGATGGCTGACCAATCTGTCATCCGCCCGCCAGCTGGGGATTGCGCCCACCGGCCATGCCGCACGCGGCAGCGGCGGCGCGCCGGGCGTATCGGCCAGCAATGTGCATCTGGAAGGCGGCAGCCTTACGCGCGCTGAACTCATCAGCGATATCGCGCATGGGGTTCTGGTAACCGAACTTTCGGGACAGGGCGTTAATCCTGTCACTGGTGATTACAGCCGCGGCGCGGCGGGTTTCCGCATTTTAAATGGCGAAATTGCAGGCCCGGTGGCTGAATTCACCATTGCCGGCAATCTTCTTTCGATGCTGGCAGCTGTGCAGGCAGCAGATGATCTGGAATTTTATCGCGCAGTCAATGTGCCGACATTGCGGATTGATGGCATGATGGTAGCGGGGGAATAGGACCATGACATTCTGGCGGCTGCTGCTGACAATTCTGTTGCTGATCGCCCCTGCGGCGGCGCCTGCAACTGCATCCATGCTGGTGCCTGCTGCCACTGACGCACCAGCCGCGGAACCGGCGGCTGAACCGCAGATCGACGATACCCATGATGCCGGCGCTGATGCCCGCATTGCCCAGCGTATCCGCGATATTTTCGGCGAAATTCCGGCCCTTTCGGATATTAATGTCGTGGTTAATCAAGGCGTGGTGTCGCTGGATGGGTCAGTCTCTGATGCGGCAGACAAGGACCGCGCAGAACGGATTGCCAGCCGGGTTGCCGGGGTGGTTACCGTGGAAAATGCGGTCGAACGCGACGTTTCGGTCGATGGCAATCTGGGCGGGTTGGGCGGTCTGTCGGGCAAGATCGACAGCTTCCTCAACCTGCTTCCGCTGATCGCGGTGGCGCTGGGGGTGGCGCTGGCCATTTCCCTGGCCGGCTACCTGATCGCCAGCCTCGGCAATGTGTGGCACCGTCTTGCGCCCAACAGTTTTCTGGCTGAACTGATCGCCAGCGCCATTCGCTTTGTGTTCGTGGTGGGCGGGGTGGTCATCGCGCTCGACATGATCGGCGCGACCGCCCTGCTGGGCGCAGTGCTGGGCGGCGCCGGGGTGGTGGGTATCGCGCTGGGCTTTGCCATGCGCGACACGATTGAAAATTATGTGGCATCGCTGATGCTGTCCCTGCGCCAGCCATTCCGCGCCAATGACCACGTAGTGATCGACACGATGGAAGGCCGGGTTATTCGGCTAACCAGCAGGGCCACTGTGCTGATGACGCTGGACGGCAATCATCTGCGGATCCCCAATTCCACGGTCTTCAAGGCGGTGATTGTAAATTACACCCGCAATCCGCAGCGCCGGTTCGAATTTGAACTGGGTATCGATGCTGAAGATGATGTGAGCGAAGCGCGGCGCTTGGGCGTAAAGGTGCTGCGCGATCTGGATTTCGTGCTCGACACGCCTGAACCATCCGCACGGGTGGAAGAAGTGGGCGATTCCAACATCGTGATCAAGTTTCTGGGCTGGATTGACCAGACCCGGACCGACTGGTTCAAAGCCCGCAGCGAAGCGATACCGGCGGTGAAAGATGCGTTGGAAGGGGCTGGCTTTGCCTTGCCCGAACCCATTTACCGCCTGCGTTTCGATGCTGGGGCGCACTTGCCCCTGGCAGACGGGAATATCGCCCAAGCGGCGCCCCCGCCAGCAGACCGGCCTGTCAAAAAACAGCCTGCCAAAAAACAACTAGCTGCTGCCGGTACGGCGGCAGCATCACCGGCAACGGCTTCTGCCAATGCTTCTGACGTGTCGCCTGATACCGAAGTGGAAAAAATGGTCGATGCGGAACGGATTGCCGATCCGCAGGACAAGGACCTGCTCGATCACGGCAGGCCGGTGGAATAAATTTACAAACCAGGATGGCCGAACAACGCGGCCAGCTGTTTTGCTCGCTGTTTTACTTGGCGTTTTCCGCCCGTTCGATCGCTTCCAGCAGAATCTGGCGCGCTTCTGCGGCATCGCCCCACTGGCCGACGCGGACCCATTTTTCCGCTTCCAGATCTTTGTAGTGGGTAAAGAAATGTTCGATCTGCTGCAGCACGATTGACGGCAGATCGCCGCGTTCGCCCACATCCGAATAATAGGGGAAAGTGGTGTCCACAGGCACGCAGATCAGCTTTTCATCGCCGCCATGCTCGTCTTCCAGATTAAGCACGCCAATCGGACGGGCGCGCACGACGCAACCCGGAATGAAGGGCGAACGGGCAATAACCAGCGCATCCAGCGGGTCACCATCGGGCGACAAAGTATGCGGAATGAACCCGTAATTGGTGGGATAGCGCATTGGCGTGTGCAAAATACGGTCGACAAACAGCGCGCCAGACGCCTTGTCGAATTCATATTTCACCGGCTCGCCGCCTGACGGCACTTCGATGATTACATTGAGGCTTTCAGGCGGGTTATCGCCAATCGGGATCATGTCGATGTTCATGGAGCGGCTCTCTAGACGCCGCTTGTGACCCCGCCAAGACTAATTTTGTTGCATTGCAATAGCCGGGCGCAATATTCGCCCTATGCCGCCCCGGCCATTGCAGGGAAGGCAGCGAACATTTAAGCGCCCGCACATCATGGCAAATAACACACCCCAGGCCGTTCGCGGCACGCAGGACATCTTCGGCGCCGACGCAGAGGCATTCGCCTTCGTGGTGGAAACCTTTGAACGCGTCCGCAAGCTCTATCGCTTTCGCCGCGCAGAAATGCCCGTTTTTGAAAAGACCGAGGTTTTTTCCCGCCCGCTGGGTGAAACCACCGATGTTGTGGCCAAGGAAATGTATTCCTTCGAAGATCGCGGCGGCGAATCGCTGACCCTGCGGCCTGAATTCACCGCTGGCATCGCTCGTGCTTTCATCACCGATGGGTGGCAGCAGCACGCCCCGCTGCGGCTGGCCACGCACGGCCCGCTGTTCCGCTACGAACGCCCGCAAAAGGGCCGCTACCGCCAGTTTCACCAGATCAACGCCGAAATTCTGGGCGCGGCAGAACCGCAGGCCGATGTTGAATTGCTGGCGATGGCCGACCAGTTGCTCAAAGAATTGGGCATTGCCGATGGCGTGACCTTGCAGCTTAATACACTTGGCGATCCGGAAAGCCGCGAAGCATGGCGGGCTGCGCTGGTGCATTATTTCGCTGCGCATAAGGACGCTTTGAGCGAAGACAGCCAGGACCGACTGGACCGTAACCCGTTACGCATTCTGGACAGCAAGGATCGCGGCGATATTGCCATTGTCGCCAATGCCCCGCCGATCGATGATTTTCTGACCGCGGAAGCGCGCGAGTTTTTTTGCGCCGTTACCAGCGGCCTTGATGCAGCAGGGGTGCCATGGCAGCGCAATGCCCAGCTGGTGCGGGGTTTTGACTATTACCGCCATACAGCGTTCGAATTTGTGACCGACCGGCTGGGCGCACAGGGCACAGTGCTGGGCGGCGGACGCTATGACGGGTTAATCGAAACATTGGGCGGCCCGCATACCCCGTCTGTCGGCTGGGCTGCCGGAATAGAGCGGCTGGCGATGCTGGTGGGCGATCGAGCTGAGGCAGGCCCTGATTTGGTGATCGTCGTGGAAGACGACGCCGCCGCCACTTTTGGTCTGAAGTTAATGGCGATTGCGCGGCATACGGGCCATTCAACGGAGTTGATTGCCAGTGGTTCACCTCGAAAACGATTCGACAAAGCCAAGAAGCTAGACCCTCGTACAATAGTAGTTGTGGACTGCCATGACGGTGTTCCGGTTCCATCGTTTAGAAAATTGGCCGATGAGTCATTCGAGTTGGAGATAAGGACGTTGTTCGAAGCGGTCACACCATGAGCATTTCCGACGAGCGGCTGCGCCAGATCGGCAACCGCTTCAGCGAGTTGGAAGCGCGCCTTGCATCGGGCACACTGGAAGGTGAGGACTTTGTCACTGCCAGCCGCGATTATTCAGAGCTGGAACCGGTTGCCCGCGCTGC
Organism: Allopontixanthobacter confluentis; assembly: GCF_009827615.1. GTDB lineage: Bacteria > Pseudomonadota > Alphaproteobacteria > Sphingomonadales > Sphingomonadaceae > Allopontixanthobacter > Allopontixanthobacter confluentis. Next base: position 257,727 of record NZ_WTYU01000002.1, on the reverse strand, counting down.
TACCCATGTTCAGGCGATGCGGTCCGAACTTGCTGAACTGAGCGCGCTGGATGATGGCGACCCGGATATGCAGGCGCTGGCTGCTGAGGAAATCGGCCGGATCAACCGCGAATTGCCCGATGCCGAGCGTGCATTGGCCATTTCCATGCTGCCGCGGGACAGCGCCGATGCGCGCCCGGCCATGCTGGAAATCCGCGCGGGCACAGGCGGCGATGAAGCCGCGCTGTTTGCCGCCGACCTGCTGCGGATGTATGAAAAATACGCGGCGGAACAGGGCTGGAAAATCGAAATTGTCAGCACCAGCGCGTCTGACGTGGGCGGGTTCAAGGAAGTTGTCGCCAATATTCGCGGGACGGGCGTGTTCGCCAAGCTGAAGTTTGAAAGCGGCGTGCACCGCGTGCAGCGGGTTCCGGTGACAGAAAGCGGCGGGCGTATCCACACATCGGCTGCCACCGTGGCGGTGTTGCCCGAGCCTGACGAAGTGGATGTGCAGATTGATCAGGGCGACCTGAAAATCGACATTTACCGGGCCAGCGGCGCGGGCGGCCAGCATGTCAATACGACAGACAGTGCCATCCGCATCACCCATATTCCCACCGGCCTGGTGGTGATACAACAGGACCAGCGCAGCCAGCACAAGAACCGCGACAAGGCGATGCAGGTTCTGCGCACGCGCCTGTATGACCTCAAACGCGCCGAAGCCCACGGAGCCGAGGCAGAAGCGCGCAAGGCGATGGTGGGTTCTGGCGACCGGTCAGAACGGATCCGCACCTATAATTTTCCGCAGGGACGCGTCACCGATCATCGGATCGGGCTGACGCTGCACAAATTGGCAGAAGTTCTGGAAGGGTCAGGGCTGGGCGAACTGGTGGATGCGCTTTCTGCCGAAGACGAGGCCAAACGCCTCGCGGCGCTGGATGGCTGATCTGCCGGCAACTGTGATGCCGGCGATCCGCGCCGCTGCCGCACAACTGGCACCCATCAGCGATACCGCGCGGCTGGACGCTGAATTGCTGATGGCCCATGCGTTGGGCGTCACGCGGTCAGACCTGCTGCTGAGGCACGGGGCAGATCCGGTTCCGGCGGCGTTCGCGCCTTTGCTGGACCGTCGGATGCAGCATGAGCCGATTGCCTATATTTTGGGCGAACAGGATTTTTTTGGCCGCAGCTTCATCGTCAATTCTAATGTGCTGATCCCGCGGGGCGATAGTGAATGCGTGGTCGAGGCTGCACTTGCCGCCCTTGGCGCAGAAGGCCGCGTTCTGGATTGCGGAACCGGTTCCGGCGCGCTGCTGCTCACCCTGCTGGCGGAACGGCCAGCGTTGACCGGCGTAGGGGTGGACGCCTCGCCCAGCGCCCTGTCGGTTGCCGCCGCCAATGCGGTGCGGCTGGGCGCTGCGGACCGCGCACAGATGCTGGTGCGGGATTGGACGGCAGCAGGGTGGCAGGATGGTCTCGGCCTGTTTGATCTTGTCATCAGCAATCCGCCCTATGTTGAAACTTGTGCCGTGCTGGATGCGTCCGTGCGCGACCATGAACCTGCCAGCGCCTTGTTTGCCGGGCCAGAAGGGCTGGATGATTACCGTGTGCTGATCCCGCAATTGAGGGGTTTGCTGGTTTCCGGCGGTATGGCGGTGCTGGAAATTGGCGCCACACAGGCGGCAGCCGTGGGCCATTTGGCGCGCGATTGCGGCTTCGGCGTGACAGTGCGCCGCGATCTTGCCCACAGGCCGCGTGCACTGGTTCTGACATAAGGGCTTGGCAAACCGTGATGCAATGGCTACCTCTAGGACAAGACCAGCGGTTTGCGGCGTGTTCGCCACCCGCCCGGTCCAGCTCCAACATATGTCAGGTCAACTGGGCTTAACCGCCCGAGCTGAATAAAACTGGGGCACCGCGAGCCGCGTTAAGGCGGCTGCGGCAACATGAGAAGCGACTGCGCCGGGTGTTTCCCGTCCGATAGTCACCAAGAGGGAAAGATTTTCCTTGAACAACAACAATCGTAACAACAATCGTCGTCGCGGCCGTAGCAATAGTAATCGCCCACAAGGCGGTGGTGGCGGAAGCCAGCTTAACCGGATTGATAGCCGTGCGCGGGGCAATGCGCCGCAGCTGCTCGATAAATACAAGAAACTGGCCCAGGACGCGCAGCATAATGGCGACCGGGTCCAGGCCGAGTATTTTCTGCAATTCGCCGACCATTATTTTCGCGTCATAAATGACAACAAGGTCCGTCAGGATGAAGCCCGCGCCAAGCGGGACGATCAGGGCGACAATTCCGGCGATTCGCAGCAGGATAGCCGGGACGATGACAATCGCCGTTCGCGCCGCCCGCGCACCCGCCGCGAAGAAGACGATGATCGCTTCGACAATCGCAGCGACGACGACAGTTCGGACGACGATAATGATTCCCGGAACGATACCCGTAATGATGCGCGTAACGATGGCCGGAATGATGGCCGCCACGAGAATCGCAGCAATGAACGCTCCGGTCAGGACCGGCCCCGCGGCAATGGCCGCACGAATGTTCAGGCCAGTAGCCAGCAGCATGATCGGGACGACAGCCAGTCCGATGGCAGAAATTCAGCCTACTCGTCTGATGACAGCGATGACGCGCCAGCGCGCAAGCCGCGTGTGCGGGCAGAACCGCGCAAACCGCGCAAACCGCGCGAGGCCCGGCCTGCGGCGGAAGATTCCGGTGAAATCGATATTGCCGCCCTTCCGCCAGCAATCGGCAAGGCAAGCAGCGCAGAACCTGCGAAAAAGCTGACGCCGCGCCCCCGGCGCAAACGGACTGACGACAGCGAAGCATCCGAAGCTGTTGGCTGACATTCCAGACACAGCGCCCTTGGGCTGAAAGCGGGCTTCGCTGATGGAGCGTTTTTCCGGCTTCGCCCAAGGGATCAAGGCACGCCCGCGCCTCGCGGCTATCGTGCTTGGTCTTGCTGCGGCCACCGGCTTTCCGCCGCTTGGCCTGTGGCCCGTTACGCTGCTGGCGTTGGGCGGGTTGGTATGGCTGATCCGCACCGCGCCAACCATGCGCGCGGCGGCGTGGACCGGGTGGTTTTTCGGGGTGGCGCATTTCACCCTCGCCAATAACTGGATTGCGACCGCATTTACCTATCAGGCGGAAATGCCGCCGGTGCTGGGTTGGCTCGCAGTCCCCCTGGTCTCCCTCTATCTGGCCATTTACCCGGCCATGGCCTGTGCAGCAGGCTATCATGTGGCTCGGCGAACGACCTTTCTGGCCGGCGGGATCGGCTTTGCCGGTTGCTGGATTGTTGCCGAATGGCTGCGAAGCTGGGTTTTCACAGGCTATGCCTGGGATCCGATTGGCCTTGCCCTGCTCGGCGCGTGGGACCGGCCCGGCATCGCTGTGTTGCTGCCGTGGATGGGCACCTATGCCTTGTCCGGCCTCGCTATCGTGCTGGGCGCAGGGTTTGTCTTTCTGGTGCAGCAGCGGCGCGGGATTGCGGCGTTGCTATTGGCAGGGCTGGTCACCGCAGGAATGGTCTGGCCCGCACCGCCTGCAGCGCAGGGCACACTGAATTTCACGTTGGTCCAGCCGGATTTGCGGCAGGAAGAACTGGCCGATCCGTCCAGATATGAAGACCAGTTCCTGCGGCTTGCCGCGCTTTCGATGCCGCGCCATCCAGTTGCAAACAGGCTGGTGCTGTGGCCCGAATCAGGCGTGCCGGATTATCTGCGCGACGGGTATCCGCAGCGTTATTACGACAGTGCGACCGCGGGCGGCGATCCGCGCTTTGCCAGATTCCGGATTGGCCGCGCCATTGGCGCAGGCAGCCTTCTGCTGACCGGCGCGACTGATCTGGCGATTGAGAACGGGCGTGCGGTCGGCGCGTATAACACCATCACGGCGCTGGATTCAGCGGGCCAGATCGCGGGCAGTTACAGCAAGGCCCACCTGGTGCCTTACGGGGAATATCTGGCGCTGCGCTGGCTGCTGGAACCCCTTGGGGCATCCCGTCTGGTGGCAGGCACGATAGATTTCCTGCCCGGACCGGGGCCGCGCACGCTTGATCTGGGGCCGCTTGGCCAGGCAGGTATGCAGATTTGCTACGAAATCGTCTTTTCCGGACAAGTGGTGGACCCCCGCAACCGGCCCGATTACATTTTCAATCCGTCCAATGATGGCTGGTTTGGCAGTTGGGGTCCGCCCCAGCATCTGGGTCAGGCGCGGATGCGGGCGATCGAGGAAGGGCTGCCGGTCCTGCGGTCAACCACAACCGGCATCAGCGCGGTCATCGACGCCAACGGAGTGGTGCGATCATATATCGCCCGCCACCGGGCAGACCGGATTGACGGGCTGGTTCCGCCAGCAAAGCCGCCCACCCTGTTTGCCAGAACGGGCAATGCGCTGGCGTTGGGTTGGGCTTTTCTGGCACTTGTTGCGGCTCTTGCTGCATCGCCGGTTGCCACGCGATTGAGACGCCGCTAGTAAGCGGCAAGAAGACATAAAGAATTCTTTATATCTGGCTAATTCTTTCGAGCTGAGGTTCCATGCGCAACAATTACCTGTTCACTTCCGAAAGTGTCTCTGAAGGCCATCCGGACAAAGTTTCCGACCAGATTTCAGACGCCATCGTCGATCTTTTCCTGTCCAAGGACGCAGAAGCCCGCGTGGCCTGTGAAACCATGACAACCACGCAGCGCGTGGTTCTGGCTGGCGAAATTCGCTGCAAGGGCATTTATGAAGACGGAAAATGGGCCGATGGCGCCTTGGCGGAAATCGAAGCTGTGGTCCGCAAGACGGTCCGCGACATCGGCTATGAACAGGAAGGTTTCCACTGGGAAACGCTGACTTTCGAAAATAATCTGCACGGGCAGTCGTCTGAAATTGCCCAGGGCGTTGATGCCACGGGCAATAAGGATGAAGGCGCAGGCGATCAGGGCATCATGTTCGGTTTCGCGTGTGACGAAACGCCTGATCTGATGCCCGCCACGCTGGATTACAGTCACAAGATTCTGGAACGTATGGCCGCAGACCGCAAATCGGGCGCTGCGCCATTCCTCGAACCTGATGCCAAGAGCCAGGTGACGCTGCGTTTCGTGGATGGCAAACCGGCTGCGGCCACCGCCATCGTCGTCTCGACCCAGCATGCCAGGGGCTATCACGAAGGCGACAAGGAAGCCGAGCTGAAGGCATATGTTAAAGGCGTGGTGGCTGATGTGTTGCCCGCAGAGCTTCTGTCTGACGAAACTGTCTATCACATCAACCCGACCGGGGCGTTCGAAATTGGCGGCCCTGACGGGGATGCCGGCCTGACCGGACGCAAGATTATCGTCGATACATATGGCGGCGCGGCACCCCATGGCGGCGGTGCATTTTCGGGCAAGGATCCGACGAAGGTTGACCGTTCGGCAGCCTATATCACGCGCTATCTGGCCAAGAATATCGTCGCTGCCGGCCTGGCCAAACGCTGCACCATCCAGCTGGCCTATGCCATCGGCGTCAGCGAACCCCTTTCGCTTTATGTCGATACCCATGGCACAGCGGCAGAAGGCGTGACCGACGAAGCGCTGGAAGATGCCATCCGTTCGATCGAGGCATTGGGCGGCCTGACCCCGCGCGGCATCCGCACGCATCTGGGCCTGAACAAGCCGATCTATCGCAAGAGCGCGGCATACGGCCATTTCGGACGTATCGCGCAGGGCGATTATTTCCCTTGGGAAAAGACCAATCTGGTCGATGATCTGAAAGCTGCGATGGGCCGCTGATCCGCCAGCATTTCCATCAACCCAAACGACAAGGGCCCGCCATCTGGCGGGCCCTTTTTATTTTGCAGTGCCGCCAGTTCAGCTGACGTAGTTGGCCGTGGTTTTTGCCGCCAGTTCGTCCGCCGTCACGCCCGGTGCCAGCTCAACCAGCCGGAAGGGGCTGGAATGATCAGGGCGTTGCAGCACGGCCAGGTCGCTCACGATCATGTCCACCACATTGCGGCCTGTCAGGGGCAAAGTACATTGCGGGATGAATTTGGGGCTGCCGTCCTTGGCGCAATGGTCCATCACCACGATGATTTTCTTGACGCCCGCGACCAGATCCATCGCGCCGCCCATGCCCTTGATCATCTTGCCGGGAATCATCCAGTTGGCAATATCGCCATCTTCGCTCACCTCCATCGCGCCAAGCACGGTCAGGTCGATATGGCCGCCACGGATCATGGCGAAGCTGGCCGCGCTGTCGAAATAGGCGCTGTTGGGCAGTTCGCTGATGGTCTGTTTGCCAGCATTGATCAGATCGGCATCGACATCTTCGTCAAAGGGGAAAGGCCCGATGCCCAACATGCCATTTTCCGATTGCAGCGTAACGTGGATGTCATCGGGGATATGGTTGGCCACCAGCGTCGGGATGCCAATACCCAGGTTTACGTAGAACCCGTCTTCCAACTCGCGTGCGGCGCGGGCTGCCATCTGGTCCCGGGTCCAGCCATGTTGCTGGGCATGCTGCTGGGTTCCTGTTGCCTGCGTCATCACGCATTCCCTCCATCGGTATGGTCACGCTCTGTCACGGTGCGAAATTCGATTTTCTTGTCATAGGGCGCGCCCACAACCAGGCGCTGCACATAGACGCCAGGCAAGTGGATACAGTCAGGATCGAGGCTGCCAACCGGCACAATCTCTTCCACTTCGACCACGCATATCTTGCCGCAGGTGGCAGCGGGCAGGTTGAAATTGCGGGCGGTCTTGCGGAGCACCAGATTGCCGGTTTCGTCCGCTTTCCATGCCTTTACGATGGCCAGATCAGCAAAAATGCCTTCCTCCAGTATATATTCCTCGCCGTGAAAATTCTTCACTTCCTTGCCTTCGGCGACCTGCGTGCCGACCCCGGTCTTGGTGTAAAAACCGGGAATGCCCGCGCCGCCTGCGCGCATGCGTTCGGCCAATGTCCCCTGCGGGCAGAATTCCACTTCCAACTCACCAGACAGGAACTGGCGTTCGAATTCCTTGTTTTCACCGACATAGGACGAAATCATTTTCTTCACCTGTTTGGTGCGCAACAGCTTGCCGATACCTTCATTGTCGATCCCGGCATTATTGCTGGCGAAAGTAAGGCCGGTTACACCGCTGTCGCGGATGGCGTCGAGCAGGCGTTCGGGAATTCCGCACAGGCCGAACCCGCCAGAAGCGACCAGCAGGCCATCGCGCAGCACGCCGTCGAGTGCAGATTTCGCATCGGGGTAAATCTTGTTCATGATATCTCCTGAAAGGCGCCAAATCCTTACTGCGGCAATGGCGGCGTGTCACCCTGTGTGGCGGCGCCAAACAGCAGCCACCAGATAATTTTCATGGATCTGATGCGATCAGCGATACAGGACTGGGCGCTTTGCCAGCGCGCCTTTAAAATCGGCGGACTCGATTCGCACTGTTCCACATACCGGGCAGCCTCTAATAATGATGCAATGCACAAAAATTTCTGCTGCACCGGCGAATATCTGAACGCGCGGGCAACACTGCCTTCACTAAACCAATGCAAATAAACATTTTATTTAGCGTGTTGCATAATACGCAACTCACGATGAGTTTTTCGCACTTGCACAATTTTCACGCCACCCTCATATCAGCCGTGCCTTTTAGGCATCCTCTCCCAAAACTTTCCAGGCCCGGTCGGTAACGACCGGGCCTTTTTTCTGTCTGGTTTCAGGGGATTTTCCGGCTGCGTTTGCTTGCGCCAGTCCGCCGGTTTGGCGGCGATTGCCTCCCTGCCCATTTGCATCATGGCCGCAGGCTTCCTAGCTATGGGCTTCAATGATCTCATAATCTCAGGAGCAAGCAGCACATGGCTGATGCTGAAGCGGCAGTAGAACTCAAGCAAGTCCGGTTACAGGTTGCCGCAGCCCGGCAGGAAGAAAGCGGTCAGGGCATCGCGCGTCTGCCCCGTTCGGCATTCCAGGCGCTGGGCATTACCGAAGGCGATGTTGTCGAAATTTCGGGAAAGCGCAGCACCCCGGCCATTGCGATGTCGGCCTATGATGAAGACCAGTCGCTGGAGATTGTCCGGCTCGACGGGCTTCAGCGCGGCAATGCCGAAGTCGGCTCGGGCGAGCACGTGACGATCACGGTGGCGCAGTCGCGCCCTGCCACGCGCGTGGTTTTTGCACCGGCGCAGCGCGAAATGCGCTTGCAGGGCCCGACGCAGGCGCTGAAGCGCAACTTCTTTGGCAAACCGGTGGTCGCTGGCGATCTGGTGGCCACAACCGGGCAGCAGCCCGTGCAGAACATGCCGGCTGAAGTGCAGCGCATGTTCAACACCCCTGCCTATGCGCTGACGCAAATCCGCCTGACAGTGGTGTCCACTGCGCCCAAGGGCATTGTTCATATCGACGAAAACACCGAAGTCGAATTGCGCGCCGAGTTTGAAGAGCCGCGCGATGGCCGCGCCGTGGTCAATTATGACGATGTTGGCGGCATGGGCGAAACAATCGAGCAGCTGCGCGAAATGGTCGAACTGCCGCTGCGTTACCCTGAATTGTTCACGCGGCTGGGCGTTGATCCGCCCAAGGGCGTTTTGCTGCATGGCCCGCCGGGCACCGGCAAGACGCGTCTGGCGCAGGCAGTCGCCAATGAAAGCGATGCAGAGTTTTTCACCATTAATGGTCCCGAAATCATGGGGTCGGGTTATGGCGAAAGCGAAAAGAAGCTGCGCGAGGTGTTTGAAGAAGCCACCCGCGTTGCCCCTTCGATCATCTTCATTGATGAAATCGATTCCATCGCGCCCAAACGCACGCAAGTTCCGGGCGAGGCTGAAAAGCGGCTGGTGGCGCAGCTGCTGACCTTGATGGATGGCCTGGAAGCTCGCGCCAATCTGGTGGTGATTGCTGCCACCAACCGGCCTGATGCGATTGACGAAGCCCTGCGCCGGCCGGGCAGGTTCGACCGCGAGATCGTGATCGGCGTGCCTGATGTAAAAGGCCGCCGCGAAATTCTGGCGATCCATACGCGCGGCATGCCGCTGGGCGACAAGGTTGATCTGGCAGAACTGGCGCGTGTGACGCATGGTTTTGTCGGCGCGGATATTGCTGCGCTGGCCCGGGAAGCGGCGATTGATGCGGTGCGCGGCATCATGCACAAGATTGATCTTGATGAACGCACCGTTCCGCCAGAAGTGTTGGAAGAACTGAGCGTTACCCGCGAAGATTTCCTGTCGGCGCTGAAGCGCGTGAAGCCATCGGCCATGCGCGAAGTGATGGTGCAGACACCCACGGTGGGCTGGGAAGATATTGGCGGCGTGGACGAATCGGTCAGAAAGCTGCGCGAAGGCATCGAATTGCCGTTGAAAAACGAAGAAGCCTTCCGCCGGCTGGGTATCCGTCCGGCCAAGGGTTTCCTCCTTTACGGCCCGCCCGGAACCGGCAAGACCTTGCTGGCAAAAGCGGTGGCCAAGGAAGCGGAAGCCAATTTCATTTCCATGAAAAGCTCCGATCTTCTGTCCAAATGGTATGGCGAAAGCGAACAGCAGATTGCCCGGATGTTTGCCCGTGCGCGGTCGGTTGCGCCGTGCGTCATCTTCATCGACGAGATTGACAGCCTGGTGCCTGCGCGCGGGTCCGGACAGGGCGAGCCGCAAGTCACCGGGCGCGTGGTCAATACGATCCTGGCCGAGATGGACGGGCTGGAGGAATTACAGTCCGTCGTGGTCATCGGCGCGACCAACCGGCCCAATCTGGTTGATCCCGCCTTGCTTCGTCCGGGAAGGTTCGATGAACTGATTTATGTCGGCACGCCGGATCAGGCAGGGCGCGAGCATATCCTGGGGATTCATGCCCGCAATATGCCGTTGGCAGATGATGTGAAACTGGATGACGTTGCAGCCAAGACCGAACGGTTTACCGGCGCGGACCTCGAAGATGTGGTTCGCCGTGCCGGTCTCAACGCGCTGCGCCGCGCAGGGGGCGATGTGAAGGAAGTGACCGCGGCTGATTTTGCCGAGGCACTGGAAGATTCGCGCGCCACCGTTACGGCCAAGATGGAAGAGGAATATAAATCCATGCAGGGCGAACTCAAGAAACGCGCTGCAGAAGTGAACCCGATCGGCTTTGTCTATGAAGGGATGATCGAGTCCACCCGTACCAAGAAGCACACGTGACGAACTAGCAGATTACATCACTGCGCGCTCATTCGCTGCCTGCACTTCCAGCCGGTGACGGATGAGCGCGCCGGGCATTTCTGTCCGCAGCCATCCAATCATATGTTCGCGCACTGCACAGCGCAGCGCAAACAGATCGCCAATCGTGTGCGAACTCATGGCAAGGCGCAGTTCCACGCTTTCAGGATGCGCTTCGGTCATCACCATCGCAGCGGTGCGCTGGTCCCATAAATCATGCGTTGCCACGAACCGTTCGAATTCTGCACGCACGGGCCCGATGTCAGTGGCAGGATCCAGATGCAGGAATACCGGGCCGGTCAGCATTTCGCTCTGCCGCGACCAGTTTTCGAAACTATGGTCCAGAAACGCCGCGGTCGGCACCACAATCGCGCGCTCATCCCAGGTGCGGACGATGACAAAACTCATGCGGATTTCTTCCACCCGCCCGGTATGGCCTTCCACCACCACCAGATCGCCCAGCCGCAAGGGTTCGGTAATGGCCATCTGCATCCCGGCGATCAGGGATTTGAGCGCGGGCTGCGCGGCCGCACCCACTGCCAATGCGGCAAGGCCCGCCGATGCCATCAGCGTCACGCCCACGTCGCGCACGCCGGGAATGGCCAGCAGCATCAGGCCCACAGTTACCAGAACGATGGCAAAGGTGGCGGCGCGGGACAGAATGGAAATGCGGGTTCTGCGGCTGCGCGCTGCAACCGGGTCTTCAGATGATTCGGTCTGATATTCCAGCGCCTGGGCAAAAGCGCGCAGGATCGACAGCGTCATCCAGCCCATCAGCGCAGGCACGACAAAACTGGCCGCTACATTCCAGATATCGGCGACATAGGGGTTGGCCTTTGCCAGCAGCGAAATACCGATAGCGACAAAGGACCAGCGGGCGGGGCGCAATAATCTGTCATAGACCATGCCGTCTACTGGCGTTGATGACATGCTGGAAAGCCGGCTGAATATGGCAAATAGCACACGGTGCAGGATCAGGGCTGCGATGACCGTTACCGCCAGTTCGGCAGCCGAAATTGCCAGTTCTGTCCACGCGATTTCGGTGTTTTTGGGGAAATATCTGTCAATCATGCGGCGGCACTATTGCTTGCCATGCCGACTGGCAAGGCTGGCTTGAGTGCTAGCCCTGAACGCTGGCCTTTAACGCTGGCCCCTTATTGCTCCAGCGGGAAATCGATTTTCACGTTCACGCCATCTGCAGAAAACTGGCGATCGATATTGCCGCGTAGCTGGCGCGACGCGCTCACCATCAGCATGCTGCCGAACCCTTTGCGCTGCGGTGTCTGATCTTCCACCAGACAGGCTTCATGCCAGTCGATGACAATGTTTTCACCATCATGGTGCCATTTCACTGTCAGCAAGCCTTCGCTGCACCACGCACCATATTTGACCGCATTTGTGGTAAGTTCATGCAGCACCAGCCCCAGAGGGGTAACCTGCCGGGCTGGCAGCATGATGTCCGGCCCATCAAGATCAGCGCGCATCTTGGATGACCGGTAAGGCGCCAGTGTCGTCTCGATCAGTTTGCCAAGCGACGCAACCGGCTTGTCCAATGTGCCTTGGGTCACTTCATGCGCGGTCAGCAAGGCGTGAATACGTTCTGCGATGCGTTCGACCACCGGTTTGGCTTCGGGGTTGTCACGCGCGCTCATCCGGACGATGGCCAGAATGACGGCGAACAGGTTCTTGACCCGGTGGTTCAGTTCCTTGGCCAGCAGATCGGCACGGTCCCGTGCTTCACCAAGCTCCACTGCCTGCTGCGCTTTCACTTCGGCTTGCGCCGCACGCACCGCCAGCCGGTAACCGATTACAAGAGCGATTATCAGCAGCAGCATCACCCCTGTCAGCAAGGGCAGAACCTGCGCTTCTGCGCGGGCTGTGTCATTGGCAGCCGTGGTCAGGATCCGGTTTTCTATCTGCTCCATTTCGCGGGCGGCGCGCCGCAGCCGGTTCATCAATAACTGGCCTTCGTCAGACAGAACCCGCGTTTTGGCATCCAACAGCTGTCCCTGCTTCGTCAGTTCCACCGTTTCATCCAGTTCGGCGAATTTGGCTTCCAGCAGGGTCTCGATTTCATCCAGCAATTCGGCCTGCCGCGGCGTGGCATCATCGCCCACCAGATTTTTCAGCCGCACCATGGCAGGGCCATATTGCGCCTTGCCCGTTTCAAACGGTTCAAGATAACGCCGGTCAAGCGTGAGCAGATAGCCGCGCTGGCCGGTTTCGGCATTGAGCGCCGACCGCGTCACATTGCGCAATTCCAGCAATATTTCGCTGGTCTGACGCACCTGCGCCCGTTCACTTCGTTCTGCCTCAATCGTGCGAAAAACAAAGATAAGCCCAAGCAGAAGCGCCGCCGAAACAAGGCCGAGAATGAGGAAATTGGTCCATTTCAGGGGCCGGTCACCCGCCAGCAGGCGAAGCGGGTTTATGGATGATGTAGTCAGTGTGCCGCCCCCCAACTTGGCCCGCTGCCTATTTCGATGCCCAGCGGAACGTCGAGAATTATGGCGGGCCGGGCTGCATTTGCCATGACGCTTTCAATCACCGGCTTTGCTGCCTCCACGTCACCTTCCGGCAATTCGAACACCAGTTCGTCATGCACTTGCAGCAGCATGCGGACATGGCCAAGGCTTGCTTCGCGAAGGGCAGGCAGCATCCGCACCATGGCGCGTTTGATGATATCTGCGCTGGTCCCCTGGATGGGCGCATTGATGGCCGCGCGTTCGCTGCCCTGCCGTTCGTTGGGGTTTTTCGAATTGATCCGCGGAAACCAGGTTTTCCGGCCGAACAGCGTTTCTGAATAGCCTTTTTCGCGCACAGTCTCCAGCGTTGCCACGATGTAGCGCTGGATGCCGGGGAAGCGCTGGAAATAGGTGTCGATCATGGCCTGCGCCTGATCGGGTTCCACCCCCAGCCTGCCGGCAAGACCCCAGCGCGAAATGCCGTATAATATGGCAAAATTGATGGTTTTTGCCTGCGCCCGCGTTTCGCGGTCCACCGTGCCGAACAGTTCTTCAGCCGTGCGGGAATGGATATCCTGCCCGGCTGCAAATGCGTCTTTCAAGGCAGGCACATCGGCCATATGCGCTGCCAGCCGCAATTCGATTTGGCTGTAATCGGCTGCCAGCAGGACATTACCCGGCTCTGCCACGAAGGATTCGCGAATTTGGCGGCCCAGGGCAGTGCGGATGGGGATATTCTGCAAATTGGGATCGGTGGATGACAAGCGGCCTGTTTGCGCGCCCACCAGAGAATAGCTGGTATGGACCCGGCCAGTGGCCGGGTTGATGGCTGCCTGCAAGGCATCGGTATAGGTGGATTTCAGCTTGGAAAGCTGCCGCCATTCCAGCACTTTGGTGGCGATGGGCGCGCCTTGTTCATCCAGCTTTTCCAGCATGGCCTGATCGGTGGAATACTGGCCGCTCTTGCCCTTGCGCCCGCCTTTGTAACCCATTTTCTCAAACAGTACATCGCCCAGCTGTTTCGGGCTGCCGATGGTGAATTCACAATCGGCGATGGTGTGTATCTGTTTTTCCAGGCTGCCTATTTCGGCGGCAAATTCCTTTGACAATTTGGCCAGGCTGGCCCGGTCAACCTTGATGCCTTCGCGCTCCATCCCGGCCACCACCGGTATCAGCGGGCGATCGACACGTTCGTAGATACGTGTGCCGCCTTCTGTCACCAGGCGCGGCTTGAGGTGCTGATACAAACGCCATGTCACATCGGCATCTTCAGCCGCATATTGAGTGGCCCGGTCCAGCGGCACTTCGCCAAAACTGATGGCCTTCTTGCCCGTGCCGCATACTTCCTTGAAAGTCAGCGGCGTATGCCCAAGATGGCGGACGGACAATTCGTCCATCCCGTGCCCGCCGCCGATACCATCGAGCGAGCGGCCTGCATCCAGATCGAAACTGATGATCATCGTGTCATCAACCGGCGCAATATCCACGCCATAACGGGCAAGGACATTCAGATCATATTTGATGTTCTGGCCAATCTTGATGACAGCATCGCTTTCCAGCAGCGGTTTCAATGCGGCCAGCGCCGCTGCGCGATCAATCTGCTGCGGCTTGTCTGACAGCAGATCATGCCCGCCATGTGCCAGCGGGATATAACAGGCATCATTCGGCCCCAGGCCCAGGCTGATGCCGACCAGCTGTGCCTGCATGGCGTCCAGGGCGCTGGTTTCTGTGTCCACCGCCACTTCGCGCAAGGCAAAGGCACGTTCTATCCATTGCTCCAGCGTCGCCATGTCAGTCACGCAAATATAAGCGCTGCGGTCGATGGCAGGCATTTCGGGCACGCGCTGGTCGGGCACGGGCTGGCTGGATCCGGCAGCGGCATTGGCTCCGACGTTTGCCTTCTTGGCCGGGTTGAGATCGTTGGGGCGGTCCGGGCTGCCGGAACCTGCGCCCAGCCGCCGCAGCAGGCTGGAAAAGCCATGCGTTTCCAGAAATGCAGCCAGCGGTTCAGGCGGCACCCCGTCGAGCAGGAAATCGTCAAGCGGCAGGGGCAGGTCGCAATCTTCCTTCAGCGTGACGAGGACACGGCTGAGTTCCGCCATCTCGCGCTGTTCGATCAGGCGTTCTTTCAGCTTGGACGTCTTCATGCCTGCCGCAGCGTCAAGCGCGCCTGCCAGATCGCCGTAATCCTGAATAAGCTTGGTCGCGGTTTTGGGGCCGACGCCGTAAATGCCGGGAATATTGTCCACCGAATCGCCCATCAGCGCGAGGACATCGCCAACCTTTTCAGGCGGCACACCGAATTTCTCCTCCACTTCGGGAATACCGATGCGGGCGTTTTTCATGGTATCCAGCATGTCGATACAGCCACCTGTCTCGCCGCATCTACCCACCAGCTGCATCAGATCCTTGTCCGACGATACGATGGTGACATCCCAGCCGCGGGCGGTGGCTGCGCGGGCGTAGGATGCGATAAGGTCGTCTGCTTCCAGGCCCTGTTCCTCGATACAGGGCAGGCTGAAAGCGCGGGTCGCATCGCGGATCAGCGGAAATTGCGGCAGCAGATCTTCCGGCGGCGGCGGCCGGTTGGCCTTGTATTCCGGGTAAATATCGTTGCGGAAGGAATGGCTCGACTTGTCGAGAATGACCGCCAGATGGGTCGGCCCGTTGGCCTTGTCCAGGTCTTCCGCCAGTTTCCACAGCATGGTCGTATAGCCATAAACCGCGCCCACCGGCGTGCCTTCCGGGTTCGTCAGCGGCGGCAGTCGGTGATAGGCCCGGAAGATATAGGCGGAGCCATCGACCAGATAGAGGTGCTTTTTGTCGGACATAAAGCTGCTGTTAGCAGTGCAAAGCGGCAAGGTCAGCCAAGATCGTATGACTTTTTCTGTCATTAAATGTGGCGGAATTTGGCCAATCCGGGCAAAATTAAGGCAGAAAAATGGCGAATTGTGACGAAATCACTTGCGCGGACACATTGTGGCCATTATTTGGGGATCAGAAGCCAGCCATTCGGAAGGCCTCACGTATTCCCCGACGGGGTATGCGACTTTCAATCGCTGTTTAAGGATTTTAAAACATGCGTAAACTCGTTCTTGCTGCCGCAGTTGCCGGCGCCGCTCTGACCCTGGCTGCTTGCTCGGAAGGCACTCAGGATTCCGCAGAAGTAACTGCTGATTCCGCAATGGCTGACGCTGAAGCGAACATGGATGCTGCTGCTGAAAACGTAGATGCTGCTGCTGAAAACGTTGACGCTGCTGCAACCGAAGTTGCTGCAGACGCTGATGAAGCTGCTGCTGAAACCGAAGCTGCTGTTCAGGGTGAAACCGAAGCTGAAGCTCAGGTTGACTAATTTTCGAACCTTGTTCGAAACAATTAAGGGCGGTGCCGCAAGGCGCCGCCCTTTTTGTTTGGGTAAATCCGACAATGCGTTTGCCCAGTCATTTCATATCAGATCATTCAGGTGCCGCTGATCTCGGCAGCTTAACCGCCCGTATATTCGGCGTTCGTCCAGTTCTGGCCCGGTGCGCTTGCATAGCCGTCATAGACAGCGCGGGCGATCTGGGCGATCCGGTCTTCCCGCGCAAGGCGTGAACCCTGGCCCGTGACATAAATCGCCACGGCAATGGCGCGGCCATCAGGCGTCTGGATAATCCCGATATCGCTGGATGTGTTGTTGAGCGATCCGGTCTTGTGCGCCACTTGCGCCGACGCAGGCAGCAACGCCGGAATACGGCGTTTGCCTGTCCGGCAGCGTTCCATTGCCCCCAGAATGACCCGGCGGCTGGAACTGTTCAGGAATTTACCCTGATAAAGGCCCGACAAAAGGTCGATCATGGCCTTGGGCGATGCACTATCACGCAGATCGATATGGGCGGCGGGATCAATCTCGCCATCATCGCGCACCAAAGTGGCAATGTCCCGATCGAGTCTGAATTCGCGGATGCCGGCACGGCGGGTCCAGTCATTGACTGCCTTGGGGCCGCCCACCGCTGCCAGCAGCGCATCGGTGGCCGAATTGCTGCTGCGGGTGATCATCAATTCGATCAATTCGCTGGCGGCAAGGTGCTGGCCTTTCGAGACCGGCGCCACGCGGGTGGAATATTTCGCCGATCGCACCGGGACGAGCAGCGGAAATTCGCTGCTCAGTGACCAGCGGCCCTGCTCGACCCCTTCAAGGAATGTCGCGGCGATGGCAATCTTGCTGGTGCTGGCCATGGGGAAGCGCTGATCGCCCAGCACGGACAGTTCAGCGCCGGTGGTAAGGTCCACCGCGGCAACACCGATGCGCCCTTTGTCGCCCACTGCCAGCCGGGCGATACGCTGTTCCAGGCCGCTGTCGTAAACGGCCTTGAAGCTTTGCGGTGCGCGCGTTTCGGTGCCCAGAGAACGGTCAAAGGCCGCTTCAAAATTGTTTGTTTGCGCGTTTGCAGCACTCAAAGGTGCAACGCCAAGAGACAGGGCCATCGCAATGGCGCCGCCGATCGAACCAAATAGTCGTGATCTCATCTGCATGCCCCCACACGTAAAGCAATTAAG
The DNA here is from genome assembly GCF_009827615.1 of Allopontixanthobacter confluentis. GTDB lineage: Bacteria > Pseudomonadota > Alphaproteobacteria > Sphingomonadales > Sphingomonadaceae > Allopontixanthobacter > Allopontixanthobacter confluentis. The sequence goes on along the minus strand of NZ_WTYU01000002.1, from coordinate 240,600 downwards.
GTTTGTATATCCTTAACGGCCCAACTTGTGGAGGCTTACAAGCAGAAAGTGACGAAAAGTGTCTCGCGAGAGACAAAAGATTACGTCAGGATTTCCGAAAAACTAGGCTTTGGCAATCGCCGCTTCGATCCTCTGCGTCGATTCGCCAGTCAGCGTCTTGTCGATTTCGCCAACCAGGCGGCTTTTCAATTCGCCATGATAATGGCGGCGCATTTCGCCCAGCGATTTGGGATCGGCAATGATGGCAATATGGTCAAACGCGCCTGCAATAGCCTTGGTATTCAACCAGTTCGCAGCCGCCGCAGCATGGGCCAGTTCATTCAGATCGGTGCTGCCCGTTTTTTGGCCGCCATCGTCCTGATGTTTTACGCCCGCGCTGAAATTGGTGGGGTCGAGATCGGGATTGCTGGCTTTTTCCAGCGTTGGTTCGCTTTCATTGCTGCTGGTGTTTTTCATCAGCAAAAAGGTTTCACCATCAAGAATGGCGACAAAAGCGTTGTTGGGCAATTTCATGAAATTATTCTCCTGTTGGCTGCCCAACGAACGAACACGCTATATGGTCCCTGATTGACCAAATGATCGCCGATTAAAATGTGGCTTGCGGCGGGGGGCGCCAACTGCAACGTTCCGGTCTGGAACGGAGAGATGATGGACCCAACAGCGCTTGCCCGGGGACTGGAACGCGCCCTTGCGCGCGAAGGCTGGCCGCCGCCACATGGACTTTCCCGGCTGACTGGCGGGGCAATGATGGAAAGCTGGCTGTTTGCCAGCGGCGACGAGCAGTTGGTATTGCGGCGCGCGCCTTCGCCCGAAATGATGGAACGCAGCGCCTATGGCCATGATGTGGAAGCGCAAATCATCAGCCTGGCCCATGCAGGCGGCGTGACCGCGCCGGAAATTATCGCGCAGCTGGCACCTGAAGATGGCATCGGCACCGGCTTCATCATGCGGGCGCTGCCGGGCACGGCTGATCCGCGAAGCATTCTTGCGTGCCGGGACGCGGACAGTCTGCTGCGCGATGCGGCGCGCGAGTTGGCGGTCATTCATGCGCTGGATGTGGACCGCGCACCGGCCGGCGTCCCCCATGTGTCCTATGCCGATGCATTGGCGGGATTGCGCGAGCAATTTCGGGACGCCGGCAATGACCGTCCCATCATCGCGCTGGCGATTGCGTGGCTGGCGGACAATATTCCGGACGAAATTGCACCTGTGCTGCTGCATGGCGATTTCCGGCTGGGCAATCTGCTGGTGGATGATGGGCGGCTATCTGCCGTGCTGGATTGGGAACTGGTGCATCTGGGCGACCGCCACGAAGACATTGCCTATGCCTGCATGACCGTATGGCGCTTTGCCCGGATCGACCGGCCTGCCCTGGGGCTGGGATTATTCGAAGACTGGTTTGCCGCCTATGAAGCTGCGGGAGGGGCCGCGGTAGACCGAACGCGGGTGCATTATTGGCTGGTTTACCGCACCTGCTGGTGGGCATTGGGCTGTCTGGGCATGGCCCGATACTGGCGCAGCGGAGAAGACCGATCGCTGGAACGGGTGGTTATTTCGCGGCGGACAGCCGAACAGGAACTGGATCTGCTGATGCTGCTGGAACAAAGCGCACCGCAGGCAGAGCAGGACAGGCCCCTGCCGCCGCCGCGAGCCATGCCGCACAATATTTCCGGGGAAGCGAGCACTGCCGAAATCGCCACTGCCATTTCCGAATGGCTGGCAACCATCAAGGATGGCGTTACCGGGCATGACCGTTTCCAACTGGCCGTGGCGCGCAATGCGCTGGGCATTATTGCCAGAGGGGCAGATAGCGGCGCAGATAGCGGCGCACATGCGCAAGATTTCACGCTGGCGCAGGATTTGCTGACCGGTGCAAAATCGCTCGCCACTCCGCACTTGCTGGCGAATTTGCGGCGTATGGCGCTGGGCAAACTGGCAGCCGACATGCCCAAATATCCCGCATTGGCGCTGGCCCGCGCCCGGTGGGGCGACATTACCGAACAAGGAGAGCAATGATGGATTTTTCCCTGCCGCAGGATCTGGTCGAATATCTGTCGGTGCTCGACACCTTTATTGAGACGGAGATTAAACCGCTGGAACAGCAGGATGACAACATCCGCTTTTTCGATCACCGCCGCGAATATGCGCGGACCGATTTTGAGGCAGGCGGCCTGCCGCGCAAGGAATGGGAAGACCTGCTGGTAGAAGCCACGCGCCGCGCCGATGCGGCAGGCCACTGGCGGTTTTCCGCGCCTGCGGAATATGGCGGGAAGGACGGGTCCAATTTGTGGATGGCAGTGATCCGCGACCATTTCACCCAGATGGGCCTTGGCCTGCATAATGATCTGCAGAACGAACATTCCATTGTCGGCAATTTTCCGTTCGTGGCCATGTTCGACACGTTCGGAACAGAAGCACAGAAGCGGGAATTCATACGTGGCGGCTTTGCCCGGGAAAAGCGCGTGGCCTTTGGCCTGACCGAGGCAGAGCATGGGTCTGATGCCACCCATATGGAAACCACCGCCGTGCGCGAGACGCGGGACGGGGTCGATGGCTGGCTGATCAATGGCGAGAAGATGTGGATTACCGGGATGCACGTTGCCACCCATTGCGCCACATTTGCCCGCACATCGGGCGATGCGGGCGATGCGCGGGGCATCACCTGTTTTCTGGTCCCCAACCCGACAGAGGGGCTGAAGATCGAGGAATGGATGTGGACCTTCAACATGCCCACCGACCATCCGCGCCTCAGCCTGACCGATATCTGGGTGCCTGATGATGCCATGCTGGGCGAGGAAGGGCGCGGCCTCGCTCTGGCGCAGAGCTTCGTTCATCAAAACCGCATCCGGCAGGCCGCATCATCGTTGGGCGCGGCGACCTATTGCCTGGAAGAAAGCGTGAAATATGCCCGCCAGCGCAAGCCGTTCGGGCAGGAACTGGCGCGTAATCAGGCCATCCAGTTCCCGCTGGTGGAACTGGCGACCCAGTGCGAAATGCTGCGGATGCTGATTTACAAGACTGCATGGGAAATGGACCGGATGCCGCACAAGGACATCGAAAGCCAGCTGTCGGACAAGGTCAGCATGTGCAACTACTGGGCCAACCGGCTGGTGTGCGATGCCGCTGACCGGGCGATGCAGGTGCATGGCGGCATCGGCTATTCGCGGCACAAGCCGTTCGAACATATCTATCGCCACCACCGCCGTTACCGGATTACCGAAGGGGCAGAGGAAATCCAGATGCGCAAGGTTGGCGCCTATCTGTTCGGCTATCTTGGCCCGCGCAAAGGTCAATATGGATGATAACCGGCTTTGGCTGCGCGGCGGGCACAGGTAAGACCGGCTTTACGCATTGGCAGCATAGCAACCCAGAATAGTTGGCGGAGCAGACATGAAAAGCAATTGGACCATCGGCATCATTGGCGGCTCTGGCCTGTATCAGATGGATGCGCTGGAAGATGCCCAGTGGATCAGCATTGATACGCCATGGGGCAAGCCATCGGACGATGTGCTGTGCGGCCGGATTGGCGCGGTGCAGGTGCGCTTCCTGCCGCGCCACGGTCGGGGCCACCGCATTCCGCCATCAGCGGTGAATGCACGCGCCAATATCGACGCGCTTAAACGCGCTGGCTGCACGGATGTGCTCGCTATCTCCGCTGTCGGCAGCCTGCAGGAAGAGCTGGAGCCGGGCCGGTTCGTGGTCGTCGACCAGTTCATCGACCGCACCCGTGGCCGCGATTCCAGTTTCTTCGGTACGGGCATGGTGGCGCATGTTTCCATGGCGGAACCGGTCTGCGAACGCATGGCCGGCTTTGCTGCTGCGGCGGTTGAAAATGCGGGCGGCAAGGTTGCGCGGGGCGGAACCTATCTGGCGATGGAAGGGCCGCAATTTTCAACCCGCGCCGAAAGCCTGCTGTACCGCCAGTGGGGCGCGGATGTCATCGGGATGACTGCCATGCCGGAAGCCAAACTCGCGCGCGAGGCAGAGCTGCCCTATGCGCTGGTCGGCATGGTGACGGATTATGACTGCTGGCGCGAAGATGCTGCATTTGTCGAAGTCAGCGATGTGATTGCCCAGATGGAGGCCAATGGCACCATTGCCCGCAAGGCAGTCGAACAATTCATGGCAGCATTGCCGGAAAAACGTGGGCCATCGCCGCTCGATACAGTCTTGGACCATGCGCTGATTACCAGCCCCGATGCCCGTGACCCGGCGATGCTGGCAAAGCTGGATGCCGTGGCTGGCCGTATTCTTTAGAGCGTTTTCTCTAAGTCATATATTTTAGGCGGAACAGCTCGCCCCGCCCAGCACGCAGAAGCGCGCGCAATGGGGGTGGTTCAGTGACACTTCTAGCGCGGCGTCGGCCAATGTCGCCCCCATGTCGAAGCCGTGGTCATAGGGAATGAGAGTGCACGCCGCCACGCGGGGGGCTGGTTCGCCCTTGCGGTGGACCACCATCCGGCTGGTGGCACACATGATGTCCGCTGGTGATTTGCCCAATATCTGCCAGCAATCAGTGGTGATTTCGGCAATGTCCTTGGCCTCATCCATTTCCGGAAACAGCACCAGCTGTGCCGGGTCTGCCGCATCAATGCCGATGCCCTGGCTGCGGAAAAGTTCAGCATAGCCAGCCCGTTCGTCGGCTTCGCCTTCGCCCGGCAGCATCCTGCCCGCCACCGCGATGGCAAAGCCATTGGCCGACAGCCAGCGCAGCCCGTCCAGCGCTGCATCCCAGCTTCCCCGGCCGCGTTCCGCCTCATGGACAGCGCTGGTATGATGATCGAGACTGACGCGAATGGTCAGCCGCGCACCATGGCGGGCCAGCAGCGCCAGCAATTGCGTTTCATACCGGCGCATGGGTTTCATCGCATTGCTGAGCACCAGCGCCTCATGCCCCCGGCCCAGCGCATCGGTCAGCATGGCGATGAAATCCGGGTTCATGAATGGTTCGCCGCCGGTAAAGCCGATTTCGCGCACCGGCAGGCAGGTGGCGGCAATTTCATCCAGATAGGCAGCAACATCCGCGGCTCTGATGAACAGCAGCGCATCATTGGTCGGGCTGCTTTCAATATAGCAGGTGGCGCAGGCCAGATTGCACAATGTGCCGGTGTTGAACCACAGCGTATCCAGCCAGGTCAGCGGCACTTTTGCCCGCGCTTCACCCTTCGCGGTGCGTTCCGGATCGGAAAATTTAGCGCGTGGCAGGCTGGCGGCATCCACCGCAAAGGGGGATGGGCCGGCAGGCGCATTGCGGCTTTTGCTGCGCGGCGCGTTCACTTGAACGCCCTGCGCAGGCGTGCGACCAGCCCGGCCCATTTCTTCGGGATGGCTCCAAACACGGTCGGCTCCCACGCGGCAAAAGCTGCGGCTTTGGAAATTTCGCTGCGGGTGGGGTAGGGGATAATCGCGGAGCCAAGCGCGAAGGTGGAGCTTTTGCCCGTGATGGACTGGCTCCACGGCAGCAGCAAATCGCCCGCGTGTTTACCCACGATGGTCGCGCCCAGCACTTTTTTGCCCTTCAGGATGATTTTGAGGAAACCGTCTGTCTGCCCTTCCGCGATGGCGCGTTCATTATGGTCAAACCCTTCGCGCACGACTGTGATGGCATCGCCGTGCTGCTTGCGTGCATCCGCTTCGGTCAGGCCCACTTGCGCCAGTTCCGGCTCCACATAGGTGCACCAGGGCAGCGCGCTCCAGTCCACCTTGGCCGGAATGCCAAGGGTGATTTCCAGCGCGACATTGCTGCCTTCATAGCCTGAAACATGGGTCAGGCGCGGGCCATCGCGGCAATCGCCAATGGCATAGATGGATTTTACAGAGGACCGGCGGCGCGCATCCACAATGATGCCATTGGGGCCGGTTTCGACGCCAATCGCTTCAAGGCCGAGCGTCTCGATATTGGCCTTGCGCCCCGCTGCAATCAGCAGATGCGTTCCGATAACCGTGGGCGCATTGCCGACCTCGACCTGGATGGCGCCTGCCTGGCCGCTGATCCGTTTCGCGGTTCCGTCGATGAACTGAACGCCCTCGGACCGCAGGCGGGCAGAGACAATCTCCACCGCTTCCGGATCATCCCGGCCCATCAGCGGGCCGGGGTTGATGACCGTGACACCGCTGCCCAACCGGCGGAAAGCCTGCGCCATTTCCATGCCGATCACGCCGCCGCCGATAATGACCAGATGACCGGGCAGTTCCGCCAGATCGAACAGGTTTTCATTGGTGAGATACGGCACGCTGTCCACGCCATCGATTGGCGGAATGGCGGGTTTGGAACCCGTCGCGATCACGATGCGCGGGGCTGACAGCACCCGCCCGCCAACCTCTACCGTGTGTTTGCCGGTGATTTTTGCCCAGTCACGAATGACCTCGCAGCCCATCTCCTCGAACCGTTCCTGCGAATCGTGCGGGGCAATCTGGGCAATCGCATCGTGGATATGGCGATGGACGCCAGGCCAGGAAATGGCAGGCCGGGCGGGGCTGATGCCATATTTTTCCTGCCCCGCACCATGCGCGTGGCGGGCAGCGGTCAGCAGAGCCTTGGATGGCACGCAGCCATTGTTGAGGCATTCCCCGCCCATCTCGGCCGCTTCGATCAGCGCCACTTTCAGGCCGAACAGCGCAACGCCGCCTGCTGCGGTAAGGCCGGCAGCGCCACCGCCTATTACGATTGCATCATGGGTAAATTTCATCTTGCAGGCAGGTGTAGCCAATATGGGCTGCATGTCGAAATGATTTGTGCCAAGCGGCTTTTGCCCGATTGCACTCGCAATCCACGGAGAATCCGGAACGCCATGAATATCGAAAACAGCCGCGACTATTACGGCACTGTGCTGGAAGGGTCGCAAGACCTGAAAACCGATGCCTGCTGCACCGCCGAAGCACCGCCGCCCGCCATCATGGCGGCCATGCGCAATGTGCATGACGATGTGCGCGCCCGCTATTACGGTTGCGGGCTGGTGGCACCGCAAGCCATCGAAGGCGCGCATATTCTGGATCTGGGTTCCGGCAGTGGGCAGGATGCCTATATTCTGGCGCAGCTGGTGGGGCAGCACGGCAGCGTCACCGGGGTCGACACCACGCCGCAGCAGCTGGCGGTCGCCAATGAGCATATCGAATGGCACCGTGAAAAATTCGGCTACGCAACGTCGAATGTCATGTTCGTGGAAGGCGATATTGAACGGCTGGATGCACTGGACCTGCCGCAGGGCCATTTCGATATCATCGTGTCCAATTGCGTCATCAATCTGGTGGCGGACAAGGCGGCTGTTTTCAGCGCTGCCCACCGTTTGCTGAAAACCGGCGGGGAATTGTATTTCTCCGACGTCTATGCCGACCGCCGCGTGCCTGCCGACTTGCTGGATGATCCGGTGCTGCATGGCGAATGCCTGTCAGGCGCGCTCTATTGGGGTGATTTTGACCGGCTGGCAAAGGAAGCCGGTTTTGCCGATCCGCGTCTTGTTACCTCCCGCCCACTGGCGATTGGCGATGCCCGCATTGCCGAGAAACTGGACGGTATTGCCTTCCATTCCGCCACTTACCGATTGTTCAAGCTGGATGGGCTGGAACCGGAATGCGAAGATTACGGACAGGCCGTGCGTTACAAGGGCACCGTCGCCGGTCAGGAGCGGGTGTTTGAACTGGATGCCCACCATCTGATCGAAGCGGGGCGGGTCTTCCCGGTGTGCGGCAATAGCTGGAAAATGCTGGCGGAAGGCCGGTTTGCCGACCATTTCGAGTTTTTTGGCGATTTCAGCAAACATTACGGCGTGTTTCCCGGCTGCGGCACGGCCAGCCCGTTTGCGGCTCCGGTAAATAGCGCGGAGGCTGCAGGCTGTTGCTGAAAATCTTTCTGACAGGCGCTGCCGGGCTGATCGGCGGCGAAGTGGCTTCGCGCTTGCTGGCGGCAGGGCATCAGGTGACCGCGCTGGTCCATCAGAACCGCGATATTCGCGCCAATGACGGCAGCAGCGTAACGCCCGGTGCAGTCGTATGCGGCGATGTGTCGAAGCCGCTTCTGGGGTTTGGCAAGCCAGAATTTGACCGGCTGACAGCGGCGCATGATCTCATCATCCATTGCGCGGCCACGGTGCGTTTCGATCTGGATGATGATGCCTACCGGCAGGTGAATACTGGCGGCGCTGCCAATGCGGTGGAATTTGCGCGCGCGGGCGATATGCCGCTGCTGCATGTGAGCACAGCCTATGTCTGCGGCACGCGGGACGGGCCGATACTCGAAAGTGATCCCCTGCCGGATGCAGGGTTCAAGAACGGCTATGAAAAATCCAAGGCGGCGGCTGAACGGCTGGTGCGGGACAGCGGCGTGGCCTTTGCCATTGCGCGGCCCAGCATCGTGGTGGGGGACAGCGCAACTGGCGCAATCCGCCAGTTCGACACCACTTATGCCGCTTTCAAACTGATTGCCGAAGGGCGGGTGCGCCATATGCCTGCGCGCAGCGGCGCCACGCTGGATTTCGTGCCGATTGACCATGTGGCAGGCAGTATTGTCGACATTGCCGAAAACATGCGGCGGGCGGCTGGCGGCACATTTCATCTGGTATCGGGCAGGCCGGTGCCGGTGCCTGTATTCACCGGCGCCATCGCGGCCTTTCCGCAATTCTGCCAGCCAACGCTGGTGGAGCCGGAAGGGTTTGACCCTGCAAGCCTGCCGCCGATGGAACGGCGCCTGTTTCGCCGGGTGGCCGGATTATACGCCAGCTATTTCCAGCGCGATCCGCATTTCGATGACCGCGAGGCGCAAGGCGTGGCAGGGCGGATATGCCCGCCCACCGGCCCTGAATATCTGTACCGGCTGATCCAGTTCTGCATCGAGGCAGGCTTTCTGCGTGACGGCGCGCCCATCACCGAACGTGGGGATATTCCCGTTCCAGCCGCGCTCTAGCGCCGAATGCCCATAGGATGCCGACCTTGAAGTAGATCCAGTTGGCTTTCAGCGGGCCCCATTCCGCAATGCGCCGATCCGATGTTTCTACCCAGCGCGGGACCAGCTTCACTTTGCCCAGCCGGGCCATCTTGATACACAGATCGGCTTCTTCCATCACCGGCGTGCCGGGGTCGCAGCCGCCAACAGCCAGATATTCGGCGCGGCGAAAGAACATCGCATGGTCACCAAACAGCAGCCGCACGCCTTGAAAAAACAGATGCGGGCGGGTGATCAGCGGCGCGTACCAGGTCTTGATCCAATTGTGGAAGGTGGTGAACCAGCGTGTCTTTTCAGGCCCCTTGATCAGCGGCGTAAAGCTGGCCAGCGCCACGGACCGGTCTGCCAGTGTCCGTTCAATCACGGCGACCATGTCTGCGGGGGGGATGGTGTCTGCATGAAGCACGCAGACATGGGCTGACCTGGCTGCGCTGACCCCGGCGTTGATCTGGATTGCCCGCCCCGCAGCGGTTTCCAGCACACGCCATCCGGCAGCTTGCAGCAGCGCCATCGTGCCATCCGTGCTGCCGCCATCCACCGCGATGATTTCTGCGGGCTGCGGGTCGAGCGCGGCAAGCGTGGCGATCAGCCGGGGCAGGGCGCGTTCTTCGTCCAGCACCGGGATAACGATGGTGACCGCATTTGCGCCCGCCATCATCACGGCAGCAGTTCCGGCCAGTTTGCCAGATCGTCCATCGTATCGATATCGGACAAAGGCGGGAGGATATGAGGGGCCATCCCGTTAGCTTCCAGCCGCCGCAGGGTTTCCTGAAACACGCCGCTTGTGCTCCATTCAATATCGGCAAAGGCGAAGGGAACGGGGGTATTGAAGCCCAGCAGATAATAGCCGCCATCATGCGCCGGGCCGATAACGGCGGGCGCAGTCTCCAATGCCAGCGCCGCAGCCTGCAACAATTGCGGGGTCAGCGCGGGGGCATCGCTGCCAATAACAATGCCAGGGGCTGCAGCGCGCATCAGCCGTTCGCCCAAATCGCCTAAGCCTTGCGGGACAATGACAAGGTCATCACCCAGCCATTCGTGAAAGCGGGCCGGGGCAGCGCCTGTGACCCGCAGTTCGAACCTGAGCCCGCTTTGCCGCGCAGCAGTGACCGTGCGTTCCAGCAAGCGGCGGTAGACCAGCGCCGCGCCATCCGCGCCCAATGCGGGGATCAGCCGGGTCTTCGCCTCGCCCGGGCGCGGATAGCGGGCGAAAATTGCCAAGCGGACAGGGGCGGGCAGTGACGGCATGGCCCTGCACTAGCCGCTCGACGTGGACGCCGCCATAGGCCAGAGTGCATCCATGTCGCTTCGCCGGATCGCCTTTGCCGTCATCGCTGTTGCCGCAGTGGCGGGCGTGATTGTCGCGGAACAGAAACGCCCGCTGCGCCAGCGCAGGCGCAAAACCATCCCGCGCACGCTGCGCAATGCCGTCATGGGCGCCAGCTGCGCAGCCATTATCGCGGTGGCGGAAGAACCGCTGACGCAGAAAATTGCCGCCGCCAACCTCAAAAACACCGCCGGCTTTGCCCGCAAATTGCCGGCGCCGCTGCGGATCATTGGCGGTGTGCTGGCCATGGATTACGGTTTTTACCTGTGGCACGTGGCGACCCACACAATACCGTTCCTGTGGCGTTTCCACCGGGTCCATCATCTCGATGCGGATATGGATGCTTCTACCGCAGTGCGGTTTCACGCTGCCGATATGCTGGTGTCGCTGCCGTGGCGGCTGGTGCAGGTGCGCCTGTCCGGCGTCAGCCCCAAAAGCCTGAAGCTGTGGCGGCATTTCTTTAACGCATCCATCCTGTTCCACCATTCCAACCTGCGGCTGCCCGCCGGGTGGGACAAGCGCCTGTCTGCGGTGTTCACCACGCCCGAAATGCATGGCATCCATCATTCCAGCGTGAAACAGCAGCGGGACAGCAACTGGACCAGCGGGTTCAGTTTCTGGGACCGGCTGCACGGCACATTCCGCAGCGATATTGCCCCGCAGGACATCGTCATTGGCGTGGACGATGCGGCGGCACTGGCGGATGAAGCGCTGGAAGCATCCCTGACCGCGCCGTTCAAGCCCATGCCATCGCCAACCCGGACGATGTGACGCGCTGCGCGATTAAAAAATGCTTGACGGGATGGACCGTTTTGATGCCCCTGCTGCAAACACGCTTAATCCCGGGGACGCATTACGCATGATCACGCACACATCCGGCGCGCGCTTAATGGCGCGCGCATCCTTGCTCGCATTGCTTTTGTCCAGTTCGTCACTTGTGACCGCGCAGGATGTGACCATCGTGCAGCCCGGCGCGCCGGGGCAAGCGCCCAAAATCCTGTCCGCGCAGGATGCGACGGCCCTGGCAAGCAGGGGCTATTCGCCAGCCGATGCGGCGTTCATGCAGAATATGATCGTGCATCACCAGCAGGCAGTCGAAATGGCGGCGCTGGTCAGAAAACGCACCAATCGCGAAGAAATACAGGCAGTTGCCGGACGCATCGATGCATCGCAGGCAGATGAAATCAACTTCATGACCAAATGGCTCGCCGACCATGGCGAGCCTGCGCAAATGGCAGGCATGGGCCATGCGGGCCACATGGGCATGAATGGCATGGCAACCCCGGCCCAGATGCAGCGTCTGGCCGCGCTGGATGGCGCCGCGTTTGACCGGCTTTTTCTGGAATTGATGATTGCCCACCACACCGGCGCTGTGGACATGGTGAAAGACCTGATCGCATTGCCCGGCACGGCCTATGATCCGGTGATGCTGCAATTTACCGACGATGTTACAAATGACCAGAATGCGGAAATAGAGCGCATGAATGCGGTGCTCAGAAGCCTGTCAACCGACCCGCGGGCCACGCTGACAGCGGGGCTTTACGATGCCGGGCAGGCCATCAGCAATCTGCGGCTGGTAACGGCGCTGCCAAAGCCGGCAGGCTTCTTCAACACGGAAAACCCGGGCGATCTGCAACCTCTCAAGCCCAGGAAGGGCGATGATGAGAAGGGCGACACCAAAAAGGCCGCCAGGAAAAAATCCGTAAAAAATGCCGATCCGGAAGCAGAAGACGCAAAGCCTCAATTTTCCAAACGTTCGCCGCTGCTCGACTTTGCCAATACCGACATGGCCTTTTCCGGCGATATGCTGGTGGCTGGCAGCTACCACGGGTTCAACGCCTATAAGCTTGCCGAAGATGGCAAGCCGGAACTGGTGAGTTCCGTGGTGTGCCCCGGCGGGCAGGGCGATGTGTCCATCATTGGCGACTTGCTGCTGATGAGCGTGGAAGATGCCCGTGGGCGCGTTGATTGCGGCCTTCAGGGGGTAGCAGAAAAGGTCAGCGAGGAACGGTTCCGCGGGCTGCGGATATTCGACATTTCGGATATCAGCCGGCCTGTCCAGGTGGGCCAGGTGCAGACCTGCCGCGGGTCGCACACCCATACGCTTGCTGACCGGACCGATACATCGCTCATCGTCTATAATTCCGGCACATCGCGCGTGCGTGATGAAAAGGAACTGGCAGGCTGCATCGGCGATGTGCCAGGTGATGACCGCACCGCATTGTTTCGCATCGACGTCATCGAGATTCCGCTGGCGGACCCGTCAAAATCGCGCATTATCGACAGCCCGACCGTGTTCGCAGACCCCGAGACCGGGCGTCTTGGCGGCCTGTGGCAGGGCGGCGACCACGGCGATGATACGCAGGACACCAGCCGGACCGATCAGTGCCATGACATCACCGTATTCCCGACCCTGAAAATGGCGGCCGGGGCCTGTTCGGGCAATGGCATCATTTTCGACATTTCCGACCCGCGCAAGCCGAAACGGATCGACGAAGTGGTCGACAAGGGCTTTGCCTATTGGCATTCCGCCACTTTCAACAATGATGGCACCAAGGTTGTCTTCACGGACGAATGGGGCGGCGGCGGACGGCCGCGCTGCCAGGCATCGGACCCGCGCAACTGGGGCGCTGACGCCATCTACGACATTGTCGATGGCAAGCTGAAATTCCGGAGCCTGTATAAATTGCCCGCCCCGCAGAGCGACAAGGAAAACTGCGTCGCGCATAATGGTTCGATCATCCCCGTGCCGGGCCGCGATATCATGGTGCAGGCGTGGTATCAGGGCGGCATCTCGATCATGGACTTCACCGATTCTGCCAATCCGGTCGAAATCGCCTATTTTGATCGTGGCCCGATTGACAAGGACCAGCTGGTAACCGGCGGTTACTGGTCAGCCTATTGGTACAAGGGCCGCATTTACGCGACCGAGATTACTCGCGGGCTGGACGTATTCGCGCTGGAACCGAGCGAGTTCCTGACCGCTACTGAAATCGCCGCCGCAGAAGCGGCAGATCAGGGCGGTTCCTTCAACCCGCAGCAGCAATATCCGGTCACCTGGCCAGAAGAAGTGCTGGCGGCGGCAATGCCCGCAAAATAACGCGCTGATCGCGAAGTCTGCTCCGCACCTTTCGGGCAGGCAAAAATAAAGGCCCGGCGGATCGCTCCGCCGGGCCTTCTTTTGGTCCGTAGTGGGTAGTGGTAGGCTTAGAAGCCCATGCCGCCGCCCATACCGCCCATGCCGCCCATGTCGGGCATGCCGCCACCGGCGCCCTTTTCTTCAGGCGTATCGGCAATGGCTGCCTCGGTGGTGATCAGCAGGCCAGCAACAGACGCGGCGTCCTGCAGGGCGATGCGCACAACCTTGGTCGGGTCGATAACACCGGCAGCAACCAGGTTTTCATACTGGTCTGTCGCTGCGTTGAAGCCCTGCGTTTCGTCGCCCTCGCGCAGCAAATTGCCCGAAATCACTGCGCCATCATGGCCAGCGTTCTGGGCGATCTGGCGAATAGGTGCCAGGATGGCCTGACGCACGATATCGATACCGCGTGTCTGGTCGTCATTGGCGCCCTTCATGCCTTCCAAGGCCTTGGTCGCATAGAGAAGCGCCGTACCGCCGCCGGGGACGATGCCTTCTTCGACGGCCGCGCGGGTTGCGTGCAGCGCATCGTCGACGCGGTCCTTGCGTTCTTTCACTTCCACTTCAGAAGCGCCGCCAACCTTGATCACGGCTACGCCGCCAGCAAGTTTCGCAAGACGTTCCTGCAGCTTTTCCTTGTCGTAATCGGACGAGGTGGTGTCGATCTGCGCCTTGATTTCGCCCACACGTGCCTTGATTTCGTCAGCCGAACCGGCACCATCGACGATGGTGGTATTGTCCTTGTCGATCGAAACGCGCTTGGCTTCACCCAGCATGCCCAGCGTCACTGTTTCCAGCTTGATGCCGAGGTCTTCGGAGATCATTTCGCCCTTGGTCAGGATAGCGATATCCTGCAGCATGGCCTTGCGGCGATCACCGAAACCAGGTGCCTTGACCGCAGCGATCTTCAGGCCGCCGCGCAGCTTGTTGACCACCAGGGTTGCCAGCGCTTCGCCTTCGATGTCTTCCGCGATGATCAGCAGCGGACGGCCGCTCTGGACCACAGCTTCGAGGATCGGCAGCATGGCTTGCAGGTTCGACAGCTTCTTTTCGTGGATAAGAACATAAGGGTTCTCAAGCTCGACCGTCATCTTGTCGGGGTTGGTGATGAAGTAAGGCGACAGATAGCCGCGATCAAACTGCATACCTTCAACAACGTCGAGTTCGAATTCGAGGCCCTTGGCTTCTTCGACGGTGATGACGCCTTCCTTGCCGACCTTTTCCATGGCTTCAGCGATTTTCTCGCCAACTTCACGGTCGCCATTGGCGGAAATGATCCCGACCTGGGCGATTTCAGCCGAACCGGCTACGTCCTTCGAACGGCTGACGAGGTTTTCGACAACTCTGGTCACAGCCAGATCGATGCCGCGCTTCAGATCCATCGGGTTCATGCCGGCTGCAACAGACTTCATGCCTTCGCGAATGATGGCCTGGCCCAGAACAGTGGCAGTGGTGGTGCCGTCACCGGCGAGATCGTTGGTCTTGGACGCAACTTCCTTGAGCATCTGCGCGCCCATGTTCTCGAACTTGTCTTTCAGTTCGATTTCCTTGGCGACGGTAACGCCGTCCTTGGTGATGCGCGGTGCGCCGAAGCTCTTGTCGATTACAACGTTACGGCCTTTGGGGCCGAGCGTCACTTTAACTGCGTTGGCGAGTGTGTCCACGCCGCGCAGGATGCCTTCGCGTGCTTCACGCGAGAACTTTACGTCCTTGGCTGCCATGATAAAATTCCTTTGGTTGTGTGAGTTGAGAAAAGCAGATGGGTCAGTCGGCTCAGCCGATGATCCCCATGATGTCGCTTTCCTTCATGATCAGCAGATCTTCACCGTCCAGCTTGACTTCGGTGCCAGACCATTTGCCGAACAGCACGCGGTCGCCAGCTTTTACGTCGAGCGGGGTGATCTTGCCGTCTTCGGCCTTGGTGCCAGTGCCGACGGAGATAACTTCGCCTTCGCTCGGCTTTTCCTTGGCGCTGTCGGGGATGATGATGCCGCCTGCGGTCTTTTCGTCGGCTTCAATCCGACGGACAAGAACGCGGTCGTGCAAGGGACGAAATGCCATATGTCTGACCTCTTCTTTCAAGATGAGTAAATAGTGTGTTTTGGCACTCTAGGGGTTAGAGTGCCAACGGGGCGCATATGTGTATGCGCGTTCATGGAGTCAACGGGTCAGGCCCAGAAAAAGTTTCGACCACGGCCCGTCAGTGGGCTGAACTGTGCATGGCACTAGACCAGCCCGATGCTGCCCCGTCTGGCCCACCGCCAGGTGAGCAGAATGGAAGCCACCGTCAGCCCGGTAGCAAGCCCGATCCAGATGCCTGTCCCGCTGAGCGGAGTGCGGAACCCGAGCCAGATGGCGACGCCGAAACCGGCGGCCCAATAGCTGATGATGGCAATCACCATGGGCATGCGCGTATCCTGCAACCCGCGCAGATTGCCTGCCGAAACGGCCTGCACGGCATCAACCAGCTGGAAAATGGCGGCCCACAGCAGATACTGGACGGCGAAACCGACCATGGCCGCATTCTTGGCCGCATCGGTATCGACATAGATCGACAGCACGGTGCGCGGCATGAACAGCATGATTGATGCCGTGACCATGCTGAATGCGACCGCAATCATCAGTGCCACCCAGCCGGCGCGGCCCATCGCATCGCGGTCACCCGCGCCATAATGGTAACCCACCCTGATGGTGGATGCCTGCCCGATGCCGAAGGGGATCTGGAAGGCAAGCGCGGCCACTTGCAATGCAATGGTGTGCCCGGCCAGCTGTGACGGGCCGATCCGCCCCATCAGGAATGCGGCCCCGCTGAACAGGCCCGCTTCGGCAAAAATGGTCCCCATGATGGGGGTGCCAATGCGGATGATTTCCTGCATCCGGCTCCATTCCGTACGCCACCAATTGCCGAAAATGCGATACCGGCGCAGGCGTTTGTCCCACGATATAGCAATGACGTAAGCGGCCAGAATAAATAGCGATGTCACCACACTGGCCAGCGCCGAACCTTCAAGGCCCAGTGCCGGCGCGCCAAAATTGCCAAACACCAGCATGTAATTGGCAAGAATGCTGACCAGGATGGCCGAGGCGATGATCATGGTCGCAAAAATTGGCCGGCCAAGGGCGGACACGAAAATACGCAGGACATTGGCCATGATCGAGGGGACGATGGCCCAGATGATGATCCCCATGAATGACCCGGCCATGGCCGCAATTGCGGGATCCTGCCCGGTCAGCAGCATCAGGCGTTCGCCATTCAGGCAGGCAAGCATGCCCAATATGCCTGCCCCCACCGCCAGCCACAGGGCCATGCGAACGCTGCGGCGCACTTCGCGCACCGCATGTTTGCGGCGGCCCACTTCTGCTGCAATCAGCGGCGCAACCGCGCCGGTCAGGCCGGATAGGCCCCATAACACCAGGCCAAATAATGCAATTGCCAGGCTGGATGCTGCCAGTTCCGCCTCGCCCAGCCGCGCCACGAAAATAACGTCGACAGCATGGACCAGCATCTGCAGCAGATTGGCAGCCGCCAGTGGCCATGCCAGCTGCAATGTGGCTGACATTTCAGCACGCCATGGGCGAAGCTGGTGCGGCGTAAGGCCAGACAGGATTGAACCGCGCGACATGAAGCGGGTCTGGTTAGGCCGCAGGGGCAATGCCGCATAGTGTTAGTTGAACAGCGCGGGCACTCTACCTTTCATGTGTTGCCCCTTTCACTCGGCAAGCAGGCAGGCTAGGCGCGAAGGCAGGGGCAGAGGCAAAGGCCGCGGCACAGGCCGCAGTTCAGCCAGCAGCACAGCCTGTGCCCGCCTGCCCGCCTGACTGGAGGACCGACATCGCATGCGTCTGATCCCTGTTTTCCTCATTATTGGCCTTTCCGCCTGCGGTTCTGCGGCCGCGCCTGATGGGGCAGAGGGCGCATCGGCAACTGACAGGTCACAGCCGCCACTGGCATTCGTGCAATGCGGCACTTGTCACCAGACAAAGCCGGGGCGACACGGGATTGGCCCATCGCTGGCAGGCGTCTTTGGTGCAAAAGCGGGCCATGTGGGCGATTTTGCCTATAGCGCGGCCATGCGCGGGTCAGGTCTGACCTGGGATGAAGCTACGCTCGACACGTTCCTGGCCAATCCGCGCGCTGCTGTTCCGGGCACGAAAATGTCCTATGCGGGCCTGCGCGATGAAGGCCAGCGCGCCGAGATTATCGAATTTCTGAAAACGCAATGATGGACCGGGCGATCACGGTCCTGTCAGGGGGTAATTTCCATGGCGCATGAAGGGGCATCACTGCTGCGGGACGGCGTTCTGATGCTGGGCTTCGCGCTGGCATTCGTACTGCTTTTCCGCCGTTTCGGCCTCGGGGCAACGCTGGGCTATCTGGTGGCGGGCGCCGTGGTTGGGCCGCAAGTGCTGGGCCTTGTCGGCGGGGCAGACCAGATGATCGGAATTGCCGAACTGGGCATTGTCATGCTGCTGTTCGTGGTCGGGCTGGAACTTGATCCGGCGCGCCTGTGGCGGATGAAAAACGCCATTTTCGGGCTGGGCCTCGCACAAGTCGTCGCATGCGGTCTGGCAGTAACGGCGGTGATCTATCTTGCTGCCAGCTATCCCCTCGCAGCGGCCCTTGCCCTGGGTCTGCCGCTGGGTCTTTCCTCCACCGCGCAGGTTTTGCCGATGTTGCAAAGTTCCGGCCGGCTGCGGACCCCATTTGGCGAACGGGCCTTTGCCATCCTGCTGTTTCAGGATCTTTCGATCATTCCGCTGATCACAATCGTTGCCGCCATGAGCGCCGACCAGGGCGGCGAAGCAGGCGTTCCGGGCTGGCAGTTGGCCCTGCTGACACTGGTAGCGATTGCCGGGCTTATCGCTGCTGGCCGGTTTTTCCTGCGCCCGCTGTTTCGCCTGATCGGCAATCTGAACGAACGCGAAATGTTTGTGGTGGCCAGCCTGTTTACGGTGCTGGCATCCGCATTCGTGATGGAGCTGCTCGGCCTGTCGACCGCGCTGGGTGCCTTTATCGCCGGCGTGATGCTGGCCAGCACGCCTTATCGGCACGAGCTGGAAGCCGATATCGAACCGTTCCGCTCGATCCTGCTGGGCCTGTTTTTCCTGGCTGTCGGCATGATGCTGGATTTGGGCGCAATTGCCGAAAACCCGGTATTTGTCATTGCCATGGCGGCGGCGCTGATCGTGGTCAAAACGCTGATTATCCTGGGCATCGGTCTGGCCGTTGGCATGGCGTGGCGCGCAGCGCTGGCGCTGGGCCTGCTGCTCAGTCAGGGCGGCGAATTCGGGTTTGTGCTGTTTTCGCAGGCGCAGGATGGCGGGCTGATCAGCGCAGAAGCTGCCAGCCTGTTTGGCGCGATTGTCACCCTGTCCATGGCCACCACGCCTTTTCTGATGATGGCCGCCAGCCGGTTCCGCCAGCCAGCCCGCGCATCTGCGGAGCGCGAAGCACCACATGGCGACGGGGCGAGCGCGCTGATCATCGGCTTTGGACGGTTCGGGCAGGGCGTGGCGCAAATGTTGCAGGCAGCAGGCGTGCGGCTGACCCTGATCGACAGCGATGTGGATCAGATCGACGTGGCGGGCGAATTCGGGGCAAAGGTTTATTATGGCGATGGCACCCGGATGGATCTGCTGCGCCAGGCCGGCGCGGCGGAAGCCACGGTCATCGCGTTCTGCATCGACAAGGACCAGCTATCGGCAGAAATGCTGCACGGCATCAAGGAAGCGTTCCCGCAGGCGGGCCTGTATGTGCGGGTGTATGACCGGCGCACCGTCATCAAGCTGCGCGGCGCGCCGGTGGATTACATGGCGCGCGAATTGATCGAATCGGCAGTGGGCATGGGCCGCGAAGCCCTGGGCGGGCTTGGTCTCAGCCTGCAGGAGATTGAGCGGGCGGAAGATATTTTCCGTTCGCGCGACGCGGCGCGGCTGTCAGCGCAACTGGTCGAAGGCGATCTGCATGCCGAAAAGGAACGGTTCATGCCGGGCGTTGGCACCGAACAATAGGATCCTTGCCCATCTATGGCGGCGCCGGGGCATAGGCGGGGGCATAACACCCTTCAGCCTAGGGAAAGCACAGGGGGATAAAAGGTGTGGCAATTGTGTACCTTGCCGGAGTTGCCCCATAGTGAAACTGCCCATTCTCGCCAGCCTGCTGGTTGCTGCCCCTGCCATGTTCATTGCTTCGCCTGCCGCGGCGCAGGAAGTATTTGCCGGGGTCTATGTGCATGAGGTGGAAACACCGCTGACCTTTGCCGTGAATGAAAGCGGCGCCGATGTGGAACTGGGCTACCGTTTCGCGCCAGCAGAAGGCCTGTCATTTCTGGGTAAGCCGCAGCCTTACATGCTTGCTTCCATCAACACCGCTGGCGACACCAGTTTTGTGGGCGGCGGCCTGAGCTGGAAAGTGGGCAAGGGGCCGGTCTATCTGCGCCCCGGCATCGGGATCATCGTGCATGACGGCCCATCAAGCCGGTTTGACCCTGCCACCGGCAGGCGCACCGACCTTGGCAGCAGAGTGCTGTTTGAACCCGAGATCGCGATTGGCGCGCGCGTTTCGGAGCGCGTTTCTGTGGAAGCCAGCTGGGTTCACATCAGCCACGCGCAGATTTTCAATTCGCAGCAAAACCCGGGTATCGACATGATGGGCGTGCGTCTGAATCTGGCGATGTAACGCGGCCATGATGGCCGGTTTGTTCAGCGGCTGTTGGCCCCGATAAATTCGGCAATGGAAGAAATTACTCCCGGCGCCAATGGCAGGTCCGGATTGGCGTAAGTCGCGAAATTAGGGCCCATGCCATCCTCGGTCACGGATTTCAGGACATGGTTGGTATCGGCCAGCGTGATGCGGGTGAAATGCGCGCTGGCAGGCTGCGCTGCGGCCAGCGCATCGGCATCAGCCAGTGTCACTTGCAGATCGCGCGCGCCCTGCAGAATGAGAATTGGCCGGTCAACAGATGCCGCTAGCTGGGCCGGATCGTAGGAAAACAGGCTGACGAGGAAGCCTTGTACCGCTGGCGCAAACAGGCCGGCAAGCGGTGCAGGTATGTCGCCCGCAGCAACGGTGTTGCCGCGTGCCAGCGTGTCGATAATGTCTGTGGCACTATCCAGCAGCGGCGCGTTTGCCGGATTGTCGCGCAATTGCGCTTTCATCACATCGCCCACGGGGCGGCCCGGTGTTGCAGCCAGTATCAACCCGCAAATATCGTCTGCCTGCCGTGCTGCACTGGCCAGCGCCACCAGCCCGCCTTCGCTATGGCCCAACAGCCAGACACATGGCTGGCCGGTTTCCTGCCGGATGGCATCGACCCATGACTGCGTATCATCGGCATAGGCGTCTATCGTAACCGCATTGGCGTCGGCCGCCGCCGCACTGCCGAACATGCCGCGCTTGTCGATCCGCACACTAGCAATGCCCTGCTGCGCCAACCCTTCGGCAATCAGCCGGTAGGTTGATGCCGTTACGCCCAGCGGGTTGTTGCCGTCCCGGTCAGTCGGCCCCGACCCCGGAATGATCAGAACCACCGGCGCATCAGACTTCTCCGGTCGGACAAGCGTGCCTGAAAGCGCGCCTTGCGGTCCCTGCGTCTCGATTGCAGTAACGCTGGCGGTGGCGACGGTGGTGGTGGAGGGCGCAGTGGTGGCTGGCAGCGGATGCGCTGCCGCAAGCAGTGTGGTCAATAACAGCATCATGTCCGCTCCGGTTACGAGGCCTGCCGGTATAAGCATATGGGATGTTGGCGCAAAACAAAAGCCGCAGCCGTTCAATGTGGACACCGCCGGGCGAACATGCCACCTGTTGGCCGGGGAGACAGAAGAGATGACAGCGCAATCAGCAGACATGCCGGATGGTTCAACCCATGGCAGATAGCGCAGCGATAGCGGCTGGCGCAGGCGCGACCGGGGCTGCACCGGGCGCTGTATCCCAATCACCTGAGGTCAGTGCGAAAGCGCGCAAAATTACGCTGCTGCTGCTGACTGTCACCTATTTCTTCAGCTATATGGACCGGCAAATTCTGGCCATTCTGCTGGAAGACATCAAGGCAGACCTCCTGCTCAGTGATACGCAGCTGGGCCTTTTGTCCGGCTTTGCCTTTGCCATTTTCTACGCCACGCTTGGCATTCCGGTGGCCGCGCTGGCGGACAGGATGAACCGCGTCAACATCATCTCCATTTCGCTGGCGATCTGGAGCGCGATGACCGCGGCCTGCGGTCTGGCGCAGAATTTCGGCCATTTGCTGGCCGCCCGCATCGGTGTGGGTGTGGGTGAGGCAGGGTCAAGCCCGCCCAGCCATTCCATCATCGCAGATCTGTATCCGGCCAACAAACGGGCGCTGGCCCTGTCCATTTACGCGCTTGGGGTCACCCTGGGCGCTGCTGCCGGGCAGATGTTCGGCGGCAATCTGACCTATTATTTCGACTGGCGCGTAGCCTTTATCGCCATTGGCCTGCCGGGCGTGGCGCTGGCCGTGATTGTCAAAATGTTCGCCACAGAACCTATGCGGCGGGCCGAACCGGGCGCTGCAACCGATGAAGGCCAGCCATCCATCAAGGACGGTTTCCGCACCATTTTTGCCAATCGCTCAGCAGTGTGGCTGGTGGCGGCGGTAACGCTGACTTCGATGATTGGTTACGCGCTCACCGGCTGGACCCCGGCCTATCTGATCCGCATTTTTGAACTCAACACGTTGCAGGTGGGCAATATCGTCGCGCCGCTCTTGGCGGTTGCCGGGGTGATGAGCGGGCTGGGCGGCGGGTGGCTGGCCAACCGGCTGGCAGAAAAGCACGGAATGCACGCGCAGCCGCTGATGGTGGCAGGCCTGAAACTGGCCGCGCTGCCATTCCTGATCTGGTTTTATCTGGCCCAAAGCGCGCCGGTTGCGGTGGGTGTCTATTTCTTCGCCGCGCTGCTGCAGTCCAGCTATCTGGGGCCAACATTCTCGCTGATCCAGACGCTGGCACCGGTGAAGCTGCGGTCGGTCTGGGCGGCGATTACTTTGCTGGCGATCAACCTCATCGGCCTTGGCCTTGGGCCAACGATGGTTGGCGTGCTGTCTGACCTGCTGGTGCCGCGTTATGGCAACGAATCGCTGCGCTATGCCTTGCTGATCGTGGCCTGCGTCACGCCTCTGGCCATTTTCTGTTACTGGCGCGCGGCGGTCTGCATGAAGCGGGACTTCCCCAAGAAAGCCTGAAGCACCCTGTTGCAGATTGGCGCTACCGAGGCAGCTGCCAGAGTTGTTAAAGGCCCAGTTACTGGCAAAAGAAAAGGGCGGCACCTTGCGGTACCGCCCTCCCATCTGCGAATGCTTCAAGACATTCGCAAAACTTTTTGAAGCTTACTTCAGTTCGACGGTGCCACCGGCAGCTTCGATCTTCGCTTTGACTTCTTCAGCTTCAGCCTTGTTCACGCCTTCCTTGACGGCCTTAGGCGCGCCTTCGACGAGAGCCTTGGCTTCAGTCAGACCGAGACCGGTGATGGCACGGACTTCCTTGATCACCTGAATCTTCTTGCCACCGTCGCCGGTGAGAATGACGTCGAATTCGTCCTTCTCTTCGACAGCTTCTGCAGCAGCGGCAGGGCCGGCTACAGCAACAGCAGCAGCGGCGCTAACGCCCCACTCTTCTTCAAGTGCCTTGGCAAGTTCAGCTGCTTCAAGGACGGTCAGCTTCGAAAGTTCTTCTACGAGCTTGGCGATATCGGCCATGATTTATAACTCCACATTAAATGACTTGGTCCGGCCGGAACGGCGTTCCGGTGCCAGATAGATTCGATGAAAAACCGCTTACGCTGCTTCTTTGGTGCTGTAGGCACCGAAGACGCGAGCGAGCTTTGCAGCGGGGGCGTTGACGACCTGTGCGATTTTCGTCGCAGGGGCATTAACGAGACCCACCAGCCTGCCACGCAATTCGTCGAGCGAAGGCATCGAGGCAAGAGCCTTGACGCCAGCTTCGTCGAGCAGCTGCCCGCCCATTGATCCGCCGACGATTTCGAGCTTGTCGTTCGTCTTGGCGAATTCCACGGCAGCCTTGGCAGCAGCAACCGGATCGGTCGATGTAGCCAGAGCAGTCGGCCCGGTGAGCATGTCACCAAGGGCTTCGTAATCCGTGTCTTTCAGGGCGAGTCTGGCAAGACGGTTCTTCGCAACCTTATAGGATGCGCCTGCGTCCCGCATCTTTGCACGCAGATCGGTGGACTGTGCCACCGTCAGGCCGAGATTGCGCGTGATAACCACGACGCCGCTCTCTGCAAAGGTCGAGCTTAGGGCTGCAACCGCGTCGGCTTTTTGCGAACGATCCATGCCTTACTCCTTCAAATTGGTCGCCAGCCTTTTACCAACAGGGCAAAGGGCCACACGACCGGCTACGTTTGTCCATGCCGATATATCGGCGTGGGCGGGTCCGTTGAGGGGGAAGGAGGTGCGCCAGATCCATCATGGGAGTGGCACGATTGCAAGCACATTGCTGTGCTGCGAAAAATCTCTGTCCCCGTCTAGGCTGGAAATTAAGCAGGCCAAATTGCCTGCACCGGCTGTCTCGGACGGATGTCCACTAGACCCGTCGGCCTAGTGAACGGGGCGGCATCTGCGTCACGCGCCGCCATATGTCAAGCAGTGATCGGCATCTTGCGGGTGGCGAGGGCCCAGCTGCCCGCCATCATAGCCGCCGCCATCCAGCCGACGAGCAGCGAATCGGCGATGAGAATGGCCCACTTCAGCACATAAGCTGGCGCGAAGATTGCCGCCGCGCCCAGCGCGTAATGGGGCACCATCAGCGGCAGCATCACGGCGAGAGAGAAGGCAATAGCAAAAGGCACTTGCGGCAGCATCACCCTGGCCGATGCCGCAGGACTGATGAATATGCCCAAAGGCGCGGCCACGAACCAGCGCAGCAACAGCGGCGTTATGAGCAAACCACCCACCATTCCCGCAATCAGCGCAGCGCCTGATCGCGGCAGAACGAAAAGTTGAATGGCGACCAGCGCGCTATTGAACAGCATGACCACGGCATAAAGCGTGACTGACCGGCGATCGAAACTACGCGCTGCCTGTGTATCCCGGTTTCCCGCCAGATATCGAATGACCCAATAGCCCGGCAATGACAGAGCGAAGGTCTTGATGAAGCCGAAAGCCATCCGCAGCGGATCATCTTCGGCCGCCTGCGCCGCTTCGAGGCTGGCATACATCCCAAGGTGCATTTCGGCGGCATGCTGGGCAAATTCCGCCAAAACCGGGATCAGCGCCAGCAGTGGGCAGGCCCACAGGAACGCCCAACTTTCGCGGTAGGTATATTTCAGGCCGCCCCAGAATCTCATGCAGTTTCCCCAAAGCATTCGCGCTATCGAATAGCGCAAGGGGCTGCAAAACCAAGAGAAATTAGCGCTATCGAAAGTTGGCGACCTCATGAAGCCTGGTTGGCCGGAGCTCGACCAGGCAGGCCACAACATGAAAAGGGCCGGACGGGTTTTTCCCGGCCGGCCTCAAAATCTACAAATTCTGGCTACTGACGGAAAATCAGATGCCGTCGGCTGTATTTTCCAGCGTGGTCGCTTCGGCTTCCAGCGCGGCTTCTTCGGCCGGGTCGGTGGCGAGGTCAGCCTGGGCGTCGAGAACGTCGGATTTTTCATCCATCACTTCTGCCTGCGCTTCGGTGACATCGTCCATTTCTTCGCCGAGATCTTCCTTGGCGCCATCACAGGCTGCAGCCATCATGGCGAGCGGGAGAATGGCGAATGCAAATTTCTTCATAAGTGTTTCCCTCTGTTGTGAAAGGCGGCCTTGTGCGGGCGATGATGCCTCGGCAAAGGCCTGCCGTGTAGCCATGCAGGCGGCAGGATCGCGACCCTGCCGTGTGGACTACGCCTGCTCATATCCCAGCAAATCACCGGGTTGGCAACCTAGCTCCCTGCAAATGGCGTCCAGCGTCGAGAACCGCATGGCCTTGGCCTTGCCGGTTTTCAGAATGGAAAGATTGGCCAGCGTCAGGCCCACGCGTTCGGCCAGTTCGGTCAGGGTCATGCGGCGTTCGTGCAGCAGATCGTCCAGTTTCACGGTTATGGCCATCAGATGGTTCCTTCCAGTTCTTCGCGCATTTCAGTGCCCTTGCGGAAGACGCGGGCAAGGATGAACAGCGTCAGGCACAGGACAATTCCGCCACCTCCCAAGTCGCCGGTAAAGCGGATGTCAGCGCCTTCGGTGACAGAGGCCATCCACATGGCAATCGCGCCCAGCGGTATGCCGATAAGGTAGATTATCAGCACCAGCCAGCCCATGGCGCGCAGGCGGTTGGCATTTTCAGGCACGAACGGATCGCCCGCTGCGACGGTATCGATAATGCGTTTCATATGCCGCAGGAACAGCCAGCATAAGGAGATGACAGCAGCAGCCAGCAGCATCAGGGCGACAATCGCCCATAGCGCGGCGGCAGGTGCGCCATCTTCTGCCAATGCGGCAATGACCTGGCTGTGATACATACCGATTGCAGGTAGGGCGATGATGATCGCCAGCAGAGCGACGACGAAGATTGCCATCACCAAAACGATGAAAAATCGTGCGATGTTGAGCAGCGGGTCATTGAATATGCGGGTCATGTCTATTCCCTTTCTTGCCGGTCGATCGTGGGTCAGGCGATTTCGTAAGTCAGCGTGGGCGCATCTGCTGGTACGGAAGCGGCCGGGCTCAGCAGCGCGGCCGAAACCAGCATGGCCATCACCAGAGCGAATGTATTTCCCAGTACATTTGTCATTTGTCGTTCTCCAATAATCTAAATATCGATATTCAATATGTGCGATCCGCCTTATTGTCAATCGATAATATCGTAAAAGAATATTGCTCTTATCGTTCTGCGATGGATGGGGCAGCTGGAAAGGGGGTTTTGTGCTGCGCGGGGAGGTTTGACACACGGCGATCATACACCTATATGAGCCCCCTGCCGGTTGCTTCGAGCAAGACGGACCCTTGCGCGGGGGTCTGCCACGAAAGGAAGCATCGGTATCCATGATCGCGACGCACACGCCTGCAGCCACCCTTCATCCACTATTGGATGGAGTGGTCATTTGCTGCGGCGTTTTTTGCGTTCCGGCCTCAGGGCCGCCGATCAGGGCACGAACCAGCGTGTGGTATGAATTTTCCGCCGGTTGCCCTTTGCGGTGCCGGCCAATCTGAAAGAGGCACCAAACCTCCATGGCGACCAAAGCTAAGGCACCCAAAGTATCCCGGAACAGCAACACCGGTACTGCCAAGAAGCGTATCCGCAAGATTTTCGGCGACATTCACGAAGTCGTGAAAATGCCGAACTTGATCGAAGTGCAGCGCGAGAGCTACGAACAGTTCCTCCGTTCTGACCCGTCGATCGATTATGTTTCCGGCCTGGAAAAGACCCTGCGTTCGGTGTTCCCGATTCGCGACTTTGCCGGCACTGCCGAGCTTGATTTCGTACATTACGAACTCGAACCTCCGAAATATGACACGACCGAATGCCGCCAGCGCGGCATCACTTATGCAGCGCCGATGAAAGTGACGCTGCGTCTGATCGTGTTCGAAGTGGATCAGGAGACCGAAACCCGCTCCGTGCTCGATATCAAGGAGCAGGACGTGTATATGGGCGACATGCCGCTCATGACGGGGAACGGCACGTTCATCATCAATGGCACGGAACGCGTCATCGTATCGCAGATGCACCGTTCGCCAGGTGTGCTGTTCGACCATGACCGCGGCAAGACCCATTCGTCGGGCAAATTGCTGTTTGCTGCCCGCGTCATTCCTTACCGTGGTTCGTGGCTCGATTTCGAATTCGACGCCAAGGACATCGTCAACGTTCGGATCGACCGCAAGCGCAAGCTGCCGGTTACGGCGCTGCTCTATGCGCTCGGCCTATCGGCTGAGGACATCCTCAACCACTTCTACGAAACCGTCACGTGGGACCGCGTGTCCGGCAAGAAGGGCGATGGCTGGCAGATCACATTCAACCCCGAAGCATGGCGCGGCCTGAAGCCCGATTTTGCCCTGGTGGATGCCAAGACCGGTGAAGAAATCTTCGCCGCCAAGGAAAAGATCAGCCCGCGCGCTGCCAACAAGGCGGCCAAGGACGGTCTGACCACGCTGTTGATCCCGACCGAGGAAATCCTCGGCCATTATGCAGCGCATGACATGATCGACGAGAAAACCGGCCGCATCTATATCGAAGCTGGTGACGAAGTGACGGCTGAGCATCTCGAAGTGCTCGACAATGCCGGCGTGGACCAGATTGCCCTGCTGGACATTGACGAAGTCAACATCGGCCCGTGGATCCGCAACACGCTGGCAGTCGACAAGGCTGAAAACCGCGATGAAGGTCTGGAAGCCATCTACAAGGTGATGCGTCCGGGCGAACCGCCAACGAAGGAAACTGCAGAGGCCCTGTTCGAAGGCCTGTTCTTCGACAGCGAACGCTATGACCTTTCGGCTGTTGGCCGCGTGAAGCTGAACATGCGTCTTGAACTGGACGCTGAAGACACCGTGACCACCCTGCGCAAGGAAGACATCCTTGCCGTGGTCAAGGAACTGGTCGACCTGAAGGACGGCAAGGGCGAAGTCGATGACATCGACAACCTTGGCAACCGCCGTGTCCGTTCGGTGGGCGAACTGCTGGAAAACCAGTACCGTGTCGGCTTGCTGCGCATGGAACGTGCGGTCAAGGAGCGCATGAGCAGCGTCGATGTATCGACCGTGATGCCGAACGATCTCATCAACGCCAAGCCCGCCGTGGCTGCCGTGCGCGAGTTCTTCGGTTCCAGCCAGCTCTCGCAGTTCATGGACCAGACCAACCCGCTGTCCGAAGTGACGCATAAACGCCGTGTGTCGGCGCTTGGGCCTGGCGGTCTGACGCGTGAACGTGCCGGCTTCGAAGTCCGCGACGTTCACCCGACCCATTATGGCCGTATCTGCCCGATTGAAACGCCGGAAGGCCCGAACATCGGTCTGATCAACTCTCTGGCATCGTTCAGCCGCGTCAACAAATATGGCTTCATCGAAACGCCTTACCGTCTGGTCAAGGGCGGCAAGGTCACTTCGGAAGTGAAATATCTGTCGGCGATGGAAGAACAGAAGCACGCCGTGGCGCAGGCTTCTGCTGAACTGAACGCTGATGGCAGCTTCGTCGAAGAACTGGTTTCGGCCCGCGAATCCGGTGAATTCGTGATGCTTCCCAACGATCAGATCACCCTGATGGACGTTTCGCCCAAGCAGCTGGTTTCGGTGGCAGCATCGCTCATTCCATTCCTGGAAAACGATGACGCCAACCGCGCCTTGATGGGTTCCAACATGCAGCGTCAGGCCGTGCCACTGGTGCGCGCTGAAGCGCCATTTGTCGGCACCGGCATGGAAGAAACCGTGGCCCGCGATTCCGGCGCTGCCATTTCGGCAACGCGCGGCGGTATCGTCGACCAGGTTGACGCCACGCGTATCGTGATCCGCGCGGTGGGCGATGTGGAACCCGGCCAGTCCGGCGTCGATATCTATACGCTGCAGAAATTCCAGCGGTCCAACCAGAACACCTGCATCAACCAGCGTCCGCTGGTGAAGGTGAATGACGTGGTCGAGCCCGGCGATATTATCGCTGACGGTCCGTCCACCGATCTGGGCGAACTGGCGCTGGGCCGTAACAGCCTCGTCGCCTTCATGCCGTGGAATGGCTACAATTACGAAGACTCCATCCTGATCTCCGAACGCATCGTGAAGGACGACGTATTCACGTCGATCCATATCGAGGAATTCGAAGTGATGGCCCGCGACACAAAGCTTGGGCCGGAAGACATCACCCGTGACATTCCCAATGTCGGCGAGGAATCCTTGCGGAGCCTCGACGAAGCCGGGATCGTCTATATCGGTGCCGAAGTGCATCCGGGCGATATTCTGGTCGGCAAGATTACGCCGAAGGGCGAAAGCCCGATGACGCCGGAAGAAAAGCTTCTGCGTGCCATCTTCGGTGAAAAGGCATCGGACGTGCGCGATACATCGCTGCGTCTGCCGCCAGGTGTTGCCGGCACGATTGTCGAAGTTCGCGTGTTCAACCGTCACGGTATCGAAATCGATGACCGTACGCGGGCGATCCAGAACGAGGAAATCGAACGTCTGCGCAAGGATAGCGAAGACGAACGCGCCATTCTCAACCGGGCGACCTATAATCGCTTGCGCGAAATGCTGCTCGGCCAGACTGCGTCTGCAGCGCCCAAGGGCGTGAAGAAGGGCGTGGAGATCGACGAAGCGCTGCTGGATGATCTCGAAAAGTTCGAATGGTTCAAGTTTGCTGTCGCTGATGACAACCGCCAGACCCAGATCGAAGCCGTGAAGTCGCAATATGACGATGCGGTCAAGATCATCGAGGACAAGTTTGAAGATCGCCGTGAAAAGCTGGAACGGGGCGACGAACTCGCGCCGGGCGTGCTCAAGATGGTCAAGGTCTTCGTTGCCGTGAAGCGCAAGCTTCAGCCAGGTGACAAGATGGCTGGCCGTCATGGTAACAAGGGTGTGATTTCACGCATCCTTCCTGCCGAAGACATGCCATTCCTCGAAGACGGTACCCCCGTTGACGTGGTGCTGAACCCGCTGGGCGTGCCTTCGCGCATGAACGTCGGGCAGATCTTTGAAACCCATCTGGGCATGGCCGCGCGCGGTCTGGGCCAGCAGGTTACTGCGGCGCTGGACGAATGGCGTGAAGCAAACCCTGATGTGGGCGAAGATTACGAAGGCATGAAGCCGCCTGCTGCGGTGGTGGAAACCCTCAAGCATGTTTACGGCGACCAGTATCACGAAGAACTGGACAGCCGTTCGGCTTCCGACATCATCGAACTGGCGGGCAACCTCCAGAACGGCGTGCCGATGGGCACCCCTGTATTCGATGGTGCGCGCGAAGCTGACGTTACCGAAATGCTGCATCTGGCCAATCTGCCAGGTTCCGGCCAGGTGACGCTGCATGATGGCCGCACGGGCGAAGCTTTCGACCGTAAGGTTACCGTGGGCTACATCTACATGCTGAAGCTGCATCACCTTGTTGACGACAAGATCCACGCGCGTTCCATCGGCCCCTACAGCCTCGTCACCCAGCAGCCGCTGGGCGGTAAGGCGCAGTTCGGTGGACAGCGCTTTGGTGAAATGGAAGTCTGGGCGCTGCAGGCATATGGTGCTGCCTATACGTTGCAGGAAATGCTGACCGTGAAGTCCGATGACGTGATCGGGCGGACCAAGGTTTACGAAGCGATCGTCAAGGGTGACGACACCTTCGAAGCCGGCATTCCGGAAAGCTTCAACGTGCTGGTGAAGGAAATGCGCAGCCTTGGCCTCAACATCGAACTGTCTTCGATCGATAATGGCGAAGATGACGACGGCCTCAAAATCGCTGCGGAATAATCGGCAGGGCGGCGCTGCGGCGTCGCCCCGGCCTTTCCACCTGATGATTTCACCCCACAAGGGATGACAAAATGAACGACCTGACAAAATTCACCAACCAGCTCGCAAAGCCGGATACATTCGACCAGATCCAGATCGGGATTGCCTCGCCAGAGCGCATCCGTTCATGGTCCTTTGGCGAAATCAAGAAGCCTGAAACCATCAACTATCGCACGTTCAAGCCTGAACGCGACGGCCTGTTCTGTGCCCGCATTTTCGGTCCGGTAAAGGATTACGAATGCTTGTGCGGCAAGTACAAGCGGATGAAGTACAAGGGCGTCGTCTGCGAAAAATGCGGCGTTGAAGTGACCGTGACCAAGGTCCGCCGCGAGCGGATGGGCCACATCGAACTGGCCGCGCCGGTTGCACATATCTGGTTCCTGAAATCGCTGCCAAGCCGCATCGGCCTGCTGCTCGACATGCAGCTGAAGCAGCTGGAACGCGTGCTGTATTTCGAAAGCTACATCGTCACCGAACCGGGCCTGACGCCGCTGGAAAAATTCCAGCTGCTGACCGAGGACGAGCTGGTCGAAGCGCAGGACGAATATGGCGAAGATGCCTTCACCGCCGACATCGGCGCTGCTGCGGTCAAGACCATGCTCATGGATCTCGACCTGGAGCAGGAACGCGATGATTTGATGGAAGAGCTGCGGGTTACCAAATCCACGCTCAAGCCCAAGAAGATCATCAAGCGCCTCAAGGTCGTTGAAAGCTTCATTGATTCCGGCAACCGCCCGGAATGGATGATCCTTGAAGTCGTGCCGGTCATTCCGCCCGAACTGCGCCCGCTGGTGCCGTTGGATGGGGGCCGTTTCGCAACGTCCGATCTCAACGATCTCTATCGCCGCGTGATCAACCGGAACAACCGTCTGAAGCGCCTGATCGAACTGCGCGCACCGGACATCATCGTCCGCAACGAAAAGCGCATGTTGCAGGAAGCGGTTGACGCCTTGTTCGACAACGGCCGCCGTGGCCGTGTGATTACCGGCGCCAACAAGCGCCCGCTCAAATCCCTGTCCGACATGCTCAAGGGCAAACAGGGCCGCTTCCGCCAGAACCTTCTGGGCAAGCGCGTCGACTATTCCGGCCGTTCGGTCATCGTGACCGGTCCGGAACTGAAACTGCACCAGTGCGGCCTGCCCAAGAAGATGGCGCTCGAACTGTTCAAGCCGTTCATCTACGCCCGTCTTGATGCCAAGGGTCTGTCCATGACCCTGAAGCAGGCGAAGAAGTGGGTCGAAAAGGAACGTAAGGAAGTCTGGGATATTCTGGACGAAGTGATCCGCGAACATCCGGTGATGCTGAACCGTGCACCAACGCTTCACCGTCTTGGCATCCAGGCGTTCGAACCCGTGCTGATCGAAGGCAAGGCCATTCAGCTTCACCCGCTCGTCTGCTCGGCCTTTAACGCCGACTTCGATGGTGACCAGATGGCCGTCCACGTGCCGCTTTCGCTGGAAGCCCAGCTGGAAGCGCGCGTGCTGATGATGTCGACCAACAACATCCTTTCGCCAGCCAACGGCAAGCCGATCATCGTTCCTTCGCAGGACATGGTGCTGGGCATCTATTACCTGTCGATGGACCGTCAGGAAAAGACCCCCGAATTCGTCGAAGACGAAAATGGCGAGAAGATCGAGAAGCTGCCCCGCTTTGCCGATATGGCCGAAGTGCATCAGGCGCTTCACGTTGGTGCTGTCACGCTGCATTCGCGGATCATCACCCGCGTCCCGCAGGCCGATGAAAAGGGCAAGACTGTCCTCAAGCGGTTCATCACCACGCCGGGCCGTATGCTGATCGGGGAATGCCTGCCGCAAAGCCACAAGGTGCCGTTCGACATCGTCAACCGTCTTCTGACCAAGAAGGAAGTCGGCGATGTGATCGATCAGGTCTACCGTCACACCGGCCAGAAGGACACGGTGCTGTTTGCCGATGCGATCATGACGCTGGGCTTCCGCCACGCGTTCAAGGCTGGCATTTCCTTCGGCAAGGATGACATGATCATCCCTGATTCCAAGGAAGGCATGATCGAAGCCGCCAAGAGCCTGGTTGCCGATTACGAGCAGCAGTATCAGGACGGCCTCATCACCCAGCAGGAAAAGTACAACAAGGTAATCGACGCATGGAGCCGGACCGGCGACCAGGTGGCTGATGCCATGATGGACGAAATTAAAGCCCGCCCGATCGACAGTGACGGCAAGGAAGCGCAGATCAACTCGATCTACATGATGAGCCATTCGGGCGCGCGTGGTTCGCCAGCGCAGATGAAGCAGCTTGCCGGTATGCGCGGCCTGATGGCCAAGCCTTCGGGCGAAATCATCGAAACGCCGATCATTTCCAACTTCAAGGAAGGTCTGACCGTTCTTGAATATTTCAACTCCACCCACGGTGCCCGTAAGGGCCTTGCGGATACGGCGTTGAAAACGGCAAACTCCGGCTACCTCACCCGCCGTCTGGTGGACGTGTCGCAGGATTGCGTCATCGTCATGGAAGACTGCAAGACCGATAACATGCTGGAAATGCGTGCGATTGTTCAGGGTGGCTCGGTTATCGCAACACTTGGCGAACGTATCCTTGGCCGCACCACGGCTGAAGATCTGGTCAATGCCAAGACGCAGGAACTGATCGTCAAATCCGGCACCTTGCTGGACGAAGCGATGGTCGCCGAAATCGAAGCGGCTGAAGTGCAGTCTGCCAAGATCCGTTCACCGCTGGTCTGCGAAGCTGACCAGGGCGTGTGCGGCAAGTGCTACGGACGTGATCTTGCCCGCGGTACTCCGGTCAATATCGGTGAAGCGGTCGGCGTTATCGCTGCCCAGTCCATCGGTGAGCCGGGCACCCAGCTGACCATGCGTACCTTCCACATCGGCGGTGCTGCGCAGATCAATGAAACCAGCCATCTGGAAGCGATTTCGGACGGCAAGATCGAATATCGCGACATGCCCACCATCAAGGACAAGAAGGGGCGTCTGCTCTCCCTTGCCCGGACCGGTGAACTGGTCGTGATCGATGCCGAAGGCCGCGAGCGTGAAATTCACAAGGTGCCTTATGGTACCGTGCTGATGCAGCCGGATGGTTCCAAGGTTAAGGAAGGCGACCGGATTGCCGAGTGGGATCCGTTCACCCTGCCGATCATCACCGAACAGTCGGGTGTTGTGCGCTTCCAGGATCTTGTCGACGGTAAGACCATGGAAGAACGCGTCGACGATGCGACGGGCATTGCCCAGCGTGTGGTTGTCGAAGACCGTTCCGCCAACCGGAAAAAGAAGGAGGACCTGCGTCCTCGTCTGACCCTGCTTGGCGAAGGTGAAAGCCTTGACGATGATGGCGAAACCGAAGCGCAGCGCTATATGCTCGCCCCGGGTACGTCGCTGTCGGTCGAAGACGGTCAGCAGGTTGAAGCCGGTGACATTCTTGCCCGTGCCAGCCGTGAAGCGGCCAAGACGCGTGACATCACCGGCGGTCTGCCGCGTGTTGCCGAACTGTTCGAAGCCCGTATTCCGAAAGACAATGCGATCATCGCCAAGATTTCCGGCAAGATCGAATTCGTCCGCGAATACAAGGCCAAGCGCAAGATCGCGATTATCCCGGAAGAGGGTGAACCAGTCGAATATCTGATCCCCAAGACCAAGGTGATCGACGTGCAGGAAGGCGATTTCGTCAAGAAGGGCGATACGCTGATTTCGGGCAGTCCGAACCCGCATGACATTCTGGAAGTGATGGGGATTGAGGCTCTTGCCGAATATCTCGTCAATGAAATCCAGGAAGTTTACCGTTTGCAGGGCGTGAAAATCAACGACAAGCACATCGAGACGATTGTTCGTCAGATGCTGCAGAAGGTTGAAATCACCGTGGGCGGCGACACCACCTTGCTGCCGGGCGAACAGGTCGATCGGGAAGAGATGGACGAATATAACGCCAAGCTCGACAAGAAGCAGAAGAAGGCTGAAGGCGTTCCGATCCTGCTGGGCATCACCAAGGCGAGCCTGCAGACACGCAGCTTCATCTCGGCAGCGTCCTTCCAGGAAACGACCCGGGTGCTGACGCAGGCTTCTGTCGAAGGCAAAAAGGATTCGCTCATCGGTCTGAAGGAAAACGTGATCGTTGGCCGTCTCATCCCTGCCGGTACCGGTGCGGGCATGAACCGGATGCGCGTCACTGCCACCAGCCGCGATGCCGCTTTGCGCGCTTCTTGGAAGAAGGCCCAGGACGCCATCATCATGGCCAATACTGCAGAAGAAGAGCACGCGGCGGAACTCGCCCAGGGCCCCGAAGCTGCAATTGGTGATGACCCATTGGCCGCGGTCGAGGGTGAAACCCACGGCACCAATGCCGATGCGGGCGATTACTTGACTGAAGAAGCGAAGGAAGGCGGCGACGCTGCCTCAACCGAGCCGGTTCAGGACGCAACTGACGGTAGCGCCGACGCAGCAGAGGAAGCTGGCGACGACACTGCCGAATAAGCCTGACGGCGAATACGCAAGAATGGCCCCGCCGGAGCGATCCGGTGGGGCCATTTTTTTGGGCGACGTGCAAGTGGCCATTTTCCGCTGCAAATCCCCTTTCGCCCGCATTTTCGTATGGCCCGCAACAGGCACAGGAACGCGTCTGCGCATGCGGCGCTGCCGCGTCATGAAATCCGATGCGGGCTTGCCCGCCGCGCTGCCGCCCTCTACCTGCAAAGCATGACCACCATCACACGTTTTGCCCCGTCCCCCACGGGCAACCTTCATGTCGGCAACATTCGCACCGCGCTGCACAACTGGTTTCTGGCCCGCAAGGCTGGCGGCCAGTTCATGCTGCGGATCGACGACACGGATGCCGAACGCAGCCGCGAGGAATATGTCACCGCAATCCGGCAGGATCTGGCGTGGCTGGGGCTGGATGTTGACGGGGAAGAACGCCAGTCAAAGCGGCTGGATCATTACGAGACAGCCTTTCAGAAATTGAAAGCCGATGGCCGCGTCTATCGCTGCTATGAAACCGCGCAGGAACTGGACCTGAAGCGCAAGGTGCAGCTGGGGCGCGGCCTGCCACCCATTTATGACCGGGCTTCCCTGCAACTGACCGAGGCCGATCACATCGCCAAATCAGCCGAGGGCGTTTCCCCGCATTGGCGTTTCCGGCTGGACCATGACACGCCGATCACCTGGGATGATGGCGTGCGGGGCCCGCAGAAATTCGATCCTGCACAATTGTCCGACCCGGTGATCCGCCGGGCAGACGGGTCGTGGCTGTATATGCTGCCGAGCGCGGTGGATGATGTGGAAATGGGCATCACAGACGTTCTTCGGGGCGAGGACCATGTGTCCAATACCGCAGTGCAGGTGCAGATGTTTGAAGCCATGGGCGCCGCGCCGCCGCGTTTCGCGCATGAAGCGCTGCTGATGGGCAAGGAAGGCAAATTGTCCAAGCGGCTGGGTTCGCTTGGCTGTGACAGCTTCCGCGCGCGGGGTATTGAACCTGAAGCCATTGTCGCCCTGCTGGCACGGCTTGGCACATCGCAGCCGGTTGAACCCATTGCTGACCGGCAGGCGCTGATCGACGGGTTCGATCTTGGCACTTTCGGCCGCGCTCCGGCCAAGTTTGATGACGCTGATCTTGACCGGGTGAACACTGCTATTGTCCATCAGATGGACTTTGCAGCAGTGGCGCAGCGCCTGCCGGAAGGCATGGACGAAGCGGCATGGCACGCGATCCGGCCCAATCTGGCCATCGTGGCGGATGCGGCCCAGTGGTGGCAGATCGTCACCGGCCCGATCGAACTGCCTGAATTTTCAGACGAGGATCGCGCTTTTCTGGCACAGGCCGCCAGCGCGCTGGATTTCACCGCTGCCGACCCGTGGCACGCGCTGACTGCCGCGTTGAAGGACAGCACCGGCCGTAAAGGCAAGGCGCTGTTCCTGCCGCTGCGCCAGGCCTTGACCGGCATGGACCACGGCCCCGACATGGGTGAATTGTTGCCGGTGCTGGGCGAAGACATCGCGCGCCGCCGTCTGGAACGTGCCAGCGCCTGAGCGCCAGTGCGCCAAGCCATGAGGAAAATACATGTCTCTACACAGTCTGACCGTGCCGACTTTCACGCAAATGCTGCGGGCGTTGTCTGGCTGGCTGAGCAAGACTGAGGCGCACGCTGAACCCGGCGCTGCCGATGCCCTTCTGGCTGCGCGGCTGGCCCCTGACATGTTTCCCTTGGCGACACAGATCCGCTTTGCCTGTGTGCAGGCACACGAAGCCGCCTGCCGCCTGCGCGGTGCCGAGTTCCCGCCCGTGATTGATGAATTGCTGGATGAAGGGCGTGCCGGTGGGGAAGCCCCCGGTTCAATGGCATCGGCGCAGGCACGTATCGAGGAAACCGTGGCAATGCTGGAAAGCCTCGCCCCGGCTGATCTGGATATGGACCTTGAAAGTCCGGTCGTCCACACGCTGGCGAACGGGATGGTTTTTGACCTTACTGCGGAAGAATATGCCCGGGACTGGGCGATCGGGCAGTTTTATTTTCATGTGATGACCGCCTATGCCATTCTGCGCGCCCAAGGTGTGGCGCTGGGCAAGGCAGATTACATCCCGCATTTGCTCCCACGGCTTAGAACCGGTGGCTGATCTGCGCCCTCAAGGCGCGATGCAGTCCGATACGCGCGGCGCGTAAGTCCACATCCACATATCCTCCTGCAGGAACGGGCTGGTTTTTCTTTACGCCTATTTGCGCTATGGTGCCTGCAAGGTCGCGTTTCCGAGAGGGGGAACTGCATGGCCACGCGTTACCAATCACTGTCACCGGCTGACCACAGCCAAAGTCCAGCAACGGTCGGCGCATTTGTTGACCGGTGGATTTATGTCTTCATGGCGGTCTTTCTCATCGCCATTGTGCTGGTCGGTTTCATACCCGATTCCATCCAGAAAATCTCGGCAGTAAGTGCCGGACAGCGCCCGGCATTCCCCTTGGCCATGCATCTGCATGCAGTCTTGATGGGAGCATGGATGCTGCTGCTTCTGGCGCAGACCACGCTGATGGCGACAGGCCGCAAAACCCATCACATGAAGTTGGGGGTGGCAGGCATGGTGCTGGCGCCTGCCCTTGTGATAGCGGGGCTGGTTCTGGTGCCGACCAACATCCAGTCCTTCACCCAGTTTGCGGCTGGCTCGCCCCCTGAAGCACAGGCACAAATCAATGGATTCCTGCAATTCATGACCAATATCGCGCTGGCCCAGATCCGCGCAGGAGCATGCTTTCTTCTGCTGGTGGTCCTGGCGCTTGCGGCCAGAAAACGGGATTCAGGGCTGCACAAACGCCTCATCATACTGGCAACCACGGTTCCACTGCCAGCAGCGTTCGACCGGATGCCATTCCTGTATCATACCCTGCCTGAATCGCCCCTCACGATGAACCTGTGGCCGCTTCTGGCAATCGCCCCAATGTTCTTGTGGGATGTGTACCGTAGCCATTCCATCCACCGCGCCTATTGGGTCTATGCCATCGTCATGGTGCCGACAGCCATTGCGGTGCAGCTGCTTTGGGGCACAGATTGGTGGATGAGAACGGGCGGCGCTCTGATCGGCATTCCAACCTGAGGCGCTTGGTGGCGGGATCACAAGCCTGAAGCGCTGTTGGCGCCCTGTATGATCCCGCCGCAAATCTGGCCCTGAACGGGCCTTGGCGAACCTATCGCTCGTGCTTCTCCAGCTCGTCACCCGCCAGCGTCACGACGTGTAGCAGGTTGGTGGAGCCGGGCGTTCCGAACGGCACGCCGGCAAGGGCGATAAGCTTGCTGCCCGCCTTGCCGATGCCCTGGCGCAGCGCCATACGCTTGCCCTTGGCGATCATTTCTTCAAAACTGCCGATATCCTTGGTGGTGACGGCATGGGCGCCCCACAGCAGCGCCACGCGCCGCGCGGTGCGGACAGAGGGTGTCAGCACCAGCATCGGCACCGATGGCCGTTCACGCGCCACGCGCCGCGCGGTGGAGCCGGAGCCGGTAAATACGGTAATTGCGGCAATCGGCACGGTGTCGGCAATGGTCATGCAGGCATGGCTCAATGCGTCGGCGGTGGTCGCATCGGGCGGTGTTTCCAGAAAGCGGACACGCGACAGATAGGATTCGTCATTTTCCACCTGCGCGGCAATCCGGTCCATGATGGTCACGGCTTCTTCGGGCCATTCGCCTGCCGCCGTTTCGGCAGACAGCATCACCGCATCCGCGCCATCATAGACGGCATTGGCCACGTCCGACACTTCGGCGCGGGTAGGGGCGGGGCTTTCGATCATCGATTCCAGCATTTGCGTGGCGACGATGACCGGCTTGCCCAGCATCCGGGCCTTGTTGACGATTTTCTTCTGCAGCGGGGGCACTTCTTCGGGCAGCAATTCCACGCCCAGATCGCCGCGGGCGACCATTACGCCATCACATAATTCCAGAATTTCATCCAGACGGCGCACTGCCATCGGCTTTTCGATTTTGGCGCATAGCGCACCGTAACTGCCCATCAGCTTGCGCGCTTCGGCCAGATCTTCAGGGCGCTGCACAAAGGACAGCCCAATCCAGTCCGCGCCGTTCTGCACGGCAAAGGCCAGGTCCCGCCGGTCCTTTTCAGTAAGGGCAGGGATGGGGATTTCCGCATCCGGCACATTCACGCCCTTGCGGTCTGAAATGACCCCGCCCACCACTGCGGAACACAGGATGGAATCCGCATCCGCCCGGATCACCTTCAGCTGGATCTTGCCATCGTTGATCAGCAGGCGCTGGCCCTTTTCCAGCAGGCCGAACAATTCGGGGTGGGGCAGTTCCACGCGGGTATCGTCACCCGGTTCCGGGTTCCGATCGAGGGTGAAATGGCCCGAATGGCGGATGACGGCCTTGCCATCCTTGAACTTACCCACCCGCAGTTTCGGCCCCTGCAAATCGCAGAAAATGGCGACTGGATGGTTGAATTCCTTTTCCATCGCACGGATGGCGCGGATGGTTTCGGCATGGCCTTCATGTTCGCCGTGGCTCATGTTCACCCGGAACGCGTCGACGCCTGCCTTCAGCAGTTTGCGGAGCATTTCGGGATCGCGGCTGGCCGGACCTACCGTTGCGAGGATTTTGACCTTGCGGCCACGAGGAGCGAGTTTGCGCTGATCAAGCTTTGCCATATGCTGTGCCTATGCCAGAGCCGCGCGACAGCACAAGGACGATGATAATGGATACGAATGCAACCCGCTCTGTGGACGACCTGCCCGATGCCGTGGCCGCCGCAGCGTTTCGCCGTTTGGTCCGCCATTTGCAGCAACGGCATGATGCACAGAACATCGATTTGATGGGTCTTTCCGGCTTCTGCCGCAATTGCCTGGCGGACTGGATCATGGATGCAGGCTTTGATGGCGACAAGGCGGATGCCCGCGCACTTATCCACGGAATGCCGATGGACCAATGGAAGGCGCATTATCAGCAGGAAGCCACGCCGCAGCAGCTTGCCCGGATGCAGGAAAGCGTGGCGAAGAATGCGCAATAGCGAATAAATTTCGGGCGCCACCTTCACCGGCCCCGCGATGCTGGCTAGAGCACTGGCCAACCGATTCTCAAACCACCTGGAGTAATGACGATGGCCGAAGCCACCGATGACCGCCTGCGCCTGCTGATCGAACGGATCGAGCGGCTGGAAGAAGAAAAGAAGGGCATCGCCGACGATATTCGCGATGTTTACGCCGAAGCCAAGGCCGTGGGTTATGATCCCAAGATCATGCGCCAGGTCGTTCGCCTGCGGAAGATGAAGCCCGATGACCGCAGCGAGATGGAAACCATTCTCGACGTGTATAAATCGGCACTTGGCCTCGGCTGAAGCGCAGCTACACTCCATCCTGTGCAACTTTAGGAGATTACACAATGGCCAGCCCCTGGGGAAACAAGGCGCAGGATGGAACAAGCGGCATGATCGTGACGACCACGCCAACGGTGGAAGGGCATCCTGTCAAAGGGTATCTGGGCATCGTGACCGGCGAAGTGATCGTGGGCGCCAACCTGTTCCGCGATCTGTTTGCCAGCATTACCGACATCGTTGGCGGCCGGTCCGGCAAATATGAGGACGTTCTGGCCCGCGCCCGCAAGGAAGCGCTGGCGGAAATGAAATCCGAAGCGATGGCGCTGGGCGGCAATGGGGTGGTGGGCGTTGATATCGACTATGAAGTGCTGGGCCAGAACGGGTCCATGCTGATGGTCAGCGCCAGCGGCACCGCAGTGGTAATTTAGGTCAGTTCCGCACTGATCAGCGCCAGCGAAATGAACGTGCTATTGTGCAATATATGCAGCGCAATATTGGCCCATAATCCGTAAGTTACGCGGGCAAAGCCGAAGATCAGCCCGGCCAGCGCCTGCGGTATGACCAGCAGAAGCACAAATGGGCTGGATTCGTCATAATTGGACAAATGCACCGCCGCAAAAGCGATGGTGGACAGGTAGTAGAACCAGCGGAAATGCCGCTGGAACCAGCCAAATGGCGGCCTGCCGCGCAACGCCCACGCGCCGACTGCGGCCGCAATAATGGCCGCTATGCCCAACGCTGCTGCCACATAAGGCTGCGGCCAGCCTGATGCGCGCATGATGACCGCCCCCAGCAGGGCTGCGGCAATCCCGACCAGATACGGTGCAACATGCGCGGGCCGGCCAGACAGCCACCCGCGGAACACCAATTCCTCGACCACCGGCGCGCCCAGCACCACCAGCGCGATCAGCGGCAGGCTCAATTCCATATTGCCAAGGGCAGTATCCGGCATCGCAAAGCCCAGCCTGGACGCTGCCAGCGCTGCGCCGATCAGCACTGTCATCAGGATAAGATCGAGCATGAACAGCCGCAGCACAGATGCCGCAGCGGGGCCTGAAAAGCCGCTCGCACGGGCAGGAAGAACCGGCTTTCGAACAAAAGCGGTGAAACTGTGCCACTCTGCCTGAATCAAATGTCCGCCCTGATGGCTGTCAGGGCTTGAGACTTTCCCACTCATGCGGCTAATGCTGCCCCCATACTTTAGTCATATTACGTGGACATACCCATGGCAGGCCATTCCAAATTCAAAAATATCATGCACCGCAAGGGTGCGCAGGACAAGAAGCGTTCGGCAATGTTTTCCAAGCTCAGCCGTGAAATCACGGTTGCAGCCAAGATGGGCGCGCCCGATGTGGACATGAACCCGCGCCTCCGCCTGGCGGTCAACAGCGCCAAGGCGCAATCGATGCCCAAGGACAATATCCAGCGCGCCATCGACAAGGCATCGGCCAATGAAGGCGATGATTACGAGGAAATCCGCTACGAAGGCTATGGCCCCGGCGGCTCTGCCATCATCGTGGAAGCCCTGACGGACAATCGCAACCGCACCGCCACCAATGTG
The DNA here is from genome assembly GCF_009827615.1 of Allopontixanthobacter confluentis. GTDB lineage: Bacteria > Pseudomonadota > Alphaproteobacteria > Sphingomonadales > Sphingomonadaceae > Allopontixanthobacter > Allopontixanthobacter confluentis. The sequence goes on along the minus strand of NZ_WTYU01000002.1, from coordinate 198,411 downwards.
CGGACCGCCTTTTCCAAACATGGCGGCAATCTTGGCGCGTCAGGCTCTGTTGCCCACGGTTTTGAACGGCTGGGCCTGATTGTCTATCCCGCCAGCGTGGGGAGTGAAGACAAGGTGCTTGAAGCCGCGATGGAAGCGGGCGCGGAAGATATCCAGTCGGGCGATGAAGAACACGAAATCTGGACCGCCGCGGACGATCTGCACGAAGTGTCGAGCGCATTGGAAAAATCGCTGGGCGAGGCGGAAACGGTCAAGCTGGCATGGAAACCCAACATCACGGTGGAAATGGATGAAGCCGGTGCCAGCACGCTCTACAAATTGCTCGACGTGCTGGATGATGATGACGATGTGCAGACGGTGTGGGGCAATTACGAAATTTCCGACGAGATCATGGAAAAGCTTGGCCAGGATTGATCGGCCGGAATTGATAGAACCTATATTGACAGAAAGGGGAGGGGCCGCGCGGTGATCATTCTCGGCCTCGATCCCTCCCTTACCTGCACCGGCTGGGGCGTGGTGAAATCGGAAGGCAGCCGGTTGGTGCATATCGCCAATGGCCAGATCCCGACCGATTCCAAAACACCCATGACGCTGCGTCTGGCGATGCTGCAGAATGCCGTGGCAGCGGTCATTGCCGCCTATCAGCCCGACCGGGGCGCGGCAGAAGAAGTGTTCGTCAACAAGAACCCGCAATCCACCCTGAAACTGGCCCATGCGCGCGGCGCCATTATGGCCGCCTGCGGGATGGCGGGCCTGACCGTGTCGGAACATTCAGCGCGGCAGGTGAAGAAATCGGTCGTCGGCACAGGGGCTGCCGACAAGACGCAGGTGCAGGCGATGCTGAAGATCTTGTTGCCCGGCGCCCAAATCACCGGCTCCGACGCTGCCGATGCCCTGGCCGTGGCCATCGCCAGCGCGCATTTGGGCGGCAAGACGACTTAAGCAGGCCGTTCAATGAAGCGAAACCACAAGCGTCCTTGATTAAAGCCCCAGATCACAGGATCGTCCGGCGTCCCTCATATCCTCCAATTCGTCATCCCCTGTATTGGCTGTTTTCAACAGCGCTTCATACTCCGCGATGATGCCCTGAAACGCTGGTAAATAATGCTTGAGCCAGTTTTCAGAAGCCAGTCGCGCAGTCCTGCCTTTAGCGACATCTTTCGATGTCGCACTTTCAGCCCGTATCGCTTTCAACCGATGAACAAGCGCGGATTTGTAGATTGACAGGACACGTTGTGGCTCTTGCTTTTCCCACAGGCGCGCCAGCACGAGCGTGGTGTTTTCAAACAGGGGCCCGTAAAAATCGCGTGATGTCACATCGCGTTCCAGCTGCGCTTCGACGAGGTCGAGAAAGCCGTTTTCAATATATTGGTACCATATCCACAGCGAGCCTGTGGCGCTGTATTGAGCCACGTTCTTCGTGTCGATCAACCCCTGTTCGCTGAGGTCGAAAAGAGCATTAAAATACCGATCGCAATCCTTTGCAATAGATCTGAATTTTGGTTCGAAACTCTGGATTATGCCGTTGCGAAATTTGATGTGTTCTATCCGATCTGATCTTGTGACTTTGACCAAGTGTTCGACGCATTCATCCACCCCTCCAATTCTTGGGTGGGATGACGGGCTCTGACCTGCGCGAGTGAGATTTCGCGGCCAGTCTGCTCCGGCCTTAAATTTGCATCAAGTAGAAATGCAGGTTGCAGAGGTCGCCTGCGTTTTTCGTCCGCGCCAAAATCAGGTGGTAACTGGTTCCGGTTTGCCGCATTCTCTTGCCAATAGTCCTGACATCTTCAGCAAAGCGGCGATTTTAATGACAAAAATGACTCTCTACGGAATTCCCGGCTGCGACACGATGAAGAAGGCGCGGGTGTGGTTGGATGCGCATGGCGTTGAATATGCTTTCCATGACTACAAGAAGCAGGGCATCGATCTTGCAAGGTTGCAGGGCTGGGCAGATAAGATCGGCTGGGAAATGCTGCTGAACAAGCGTGGCACGACCTTTCGCAAGCTGGATGATGCCGACAAGGCCGATATCGACACGGCCAAGGCGGTGAAGCTGATGGCGGCCAATCCGTCGCTGATCAAACGTCCGGTGGTGGAACATACCCGCGGGCTGATCGTAGGGTTCGACAGCGATGAATGGGAGAAAACGCTTGGCTGATGATGCGGAATGGATGCGGCGCGCGATTGATCTGGCAACGCAGGAAAAGGGCACCAACCCTGCCAATACGCCCATCGCCGCCATCATTGTGCGCGATGGAAAAATCATTGCCAGCGGTGTTAATCGCACTGCGGAAAATTGCGATGCCACCGCCCATGCCGAAGTGATGGCCCTGCGCGCTGCGGGGCAAGCCGTGGGCGATATGAAGATCGACGGCGCAACTCTCTATTCAACGTTGCAACCATGCGGAATGTGCACCTTTGCCTCCATCTGGGCAGGGGTCAGCCGCATAGTCCACGGGGCGGGGCGCGATGATGTGCATGAAATGTATTTCGAAGACCGCCATCTTTCGACCATGGATTACATCCGCGATGCCTATAAGCAGGATCTGACCATGGACGGCGGCATTCTGGCGGCAGAATGCGCTGCGCTGTATTTCGGGCCGGACGATGATGTGCCGGAAGACAAGCAGGCCAATAAATAGGGCCTGCCTGAATAATCAAGGCCTGACCATGGGCGCCGATGGTTCAGGCAGGGCGCGTCACTGCGGCAATGTAATTGAGCGACATATCATCGGACAGATGCAGCCCCTGCATGGGGGTGAAAGCGATGCCGCGCGGGCTGTGCATTTCCAGCCCCGCGTTTGCTGCCAGCACTGCCAGATCGTCAGGCGCGATAAAATCGTCCCAGTGATGCGTTCCCTTTGGCACCATGCCCAGTGTTTCTGCGCCCTGCACCAGCAGCAGGCGTGACTTGGCGGTGCGGTTGGGAGTGGACAGCACCATCAACCCGCCGGGCGCCAGATGGCGCGCCAGTTCATCCACCAGGCGCTGCTTGTCCGACACATGTTCGATCACTTCCAGGCAGGTAACCAGATCAAACTGGCCGAGGCCCAGCGTGCCCAATTCGCCTGCGCGGTAGTCGATTTCTAGGCCGGAACCGGCGGCATGGGCGGATGCGACAGCGATGTTTTCTGCCGCCGCATCCACGCCGGTTACCTGGGCGCCCAGCCGTGCCAGCGGTTCGCACAACAGGCCGGCACCGCAGCCCACATCCAGCGCGGATTTGCCCGCAAGTGGCCGGACGCTTTCGATATCGCCGCCCCAATGCAGGTCAATCGCCTCGCGGATAAAGCCCAGCCGCACGGGGTTCAGCCTGTGCAGCATGGCAGAACTGCCGGCAGGGTCCCACCAGTCTTTGGCCAGCGCACCGAAATGCGCGGCTTCGTCGGGGCGGATGGTTTCACTTGATACAGTTGCATCGGGCATGGCTCCCCCTTAACAGCCTGTGGCAACAGGTTCCAGCAAAGAGGCGACGGATACATTGGCCCGCATTGTGATGAAATTTGGCGGCACATCCATGGCCGGCACCGAGCGTATTCGCCGGGTGGCCAATATCGTGCGCCGCCAGCAGGCTGCTGGCGATTCCGTGGCCGTGGTGGTCAGCGCCATGGCGGGGGAAACTGATCGGCTGGTGAATTTCTGCCGCGAAGCCAACGCCATGTATGATCCTGCCGAATATGACGTGGTGGTGGCCAGCGGCGAACAGGTTACTTCGGGCCTGCTGGCGCTGACGCTGCAATCCTTGGGATGCAAGGCGCGCAGCTGGCTCGGCTGGCAAATGCCAATCGCCACGATCGAGGCCCATGCCAAGGCGCGGGTCGATACGATTGATGCATCTGCGCTTGTCGCAGCGATGGATGCAGGCGAAATTGCCGTTATTCCCGGTTTCCAGGGTGTGTCTTCTGACTGGCGCATCACCACGCTGGGGCGTGGCGGGTCCGATACATCCGCAGTGGCAGTCGCGGCTGCTATCGGCGCTGATCGCTGCGATATCTATACTGATGTGGACGGCGTTTACACGACCGACCCACGCATCGTGGCCAAGGCGCGCAAGCTGAAGGCTGTAACCTACGAAGAAATGCTGGAGCTGGCGTCTGTCGGCGCGAAAGTGTTGCAGACCCGCTCTGTCGGGCTGGCGATGAAGGAAGGCGTGCGCGTGCAGGTTCTGTCCAGTTTCATTGATGAAGACAGCCCGTCGGCAGATGATCTGCCCGGAACCATGATTGTCTCCGAAGCGGAGATGGAACAGATTTTAGAGGATGGGGAAATGGAACGCCAACACGTCACCGGCATCGCGCATGACAAGAACGAGGCGAAGATCATTCTGACCCGCGTACCGGACAAGCCGGGCGCGGTGGCGCATATTTTCGAACCGCTGGCCAATGCGTCGATCAATGTGGACATGATCATCCAAAACGTTGGCCGCGACAAGGGTGAGACCGACGTAACCTTTACCGTGCCCCAGACCGATCTGGCGCGGGCGCAGGCATTGCTGGAAGACCAGCGCAGCGCCATCGGCTTCAACCGCATCATCACCGACAGCAAGATCGCCAAGATCAGTGTTGTGGGTGTTGGCATGAAAAGCCATGCGGGCGTTGCTGCCACCATGTTCAAGGCGCTGGCGGATCGCGGGATTAACATCCAGGCCATCACCACGTCTGAAATCAAGGTCAGCGTAATGATCGACGAGGATGAAACGGAACTGGCCGTGCGCGTGTTGCACACTGCATATGGGCTGGATGCCAGCGACGAGGCAGCCTGATTTCTGCAGCGGTGCGCGGCGACTGATCGCGCATGAAAAAACCTCCCCATGCCGATGGGCACGGGGAGGTTTTTGACGCCCGGCCCTTAGTCGAAGCGGCCGGCGTTCATCACCTTGTTCCACGCGGCGATGAAGTCGTTCACGAATTTGGCTTCATTGCCGCGTTCCGCATAGACTTCCGAGACTGCGCGAAGCTGGGAATTTGACCCGAAGACGAGATCGGTGCGGGTGGCCGTCCACCTCTGTTCGCCGCTTGCCCGGTCGCTTCCGACAAATTCTTCGTCACCGCTGGTGTCGACCGTTTTCCACGCGGTCTTCATGTCGAGCAGATTGACGAAGAAATCATTGGTCAACTGGCCCGGGCGGTCTGTCAGCACACCATGTTTGCTGTTGCCGGCATTGGCGCCCAGCACCCGCAGGCCGGCCACCAGAACTGCCATTTCCGGGATGGAAAGCCCAAGCAGATTGGCGCGGTCGACGAGCATATCCTCGGTTTTCACGCTCATTTTCGTCTTGAGATAATTGCGGAAGCCATCCGCCTGCGGTTCCAGCGGATCGAAGCTGTCGGCATCGGTCTGTTCCGCGCTGGCATCCCCGCGTCCGCCGGCAAACGGCACGGTCACGTCGAACCCGGCATCATGTGCCGCTTTTTCGACTGCGGCCGTGCCCGCCAGCACGATGGCATCGGCCATCGACAGATTGCCACGCAGCGCATCGATCCTGCCCAGTACCCGGGTCAATTCTTCCGGGTCGTTGACCGCCCAGCCATTTTGCGGGGCAAGGCGCACACGCGCACCATTGGCACCGCCGCGATGGTCCGACTGGCGGTAGGTGGATGCCGATGCCCAGGCCGCCTTGACCAATTCAGCCGTGCTCAGGCCGCTCGACAGAATGGCCGATTTGAAGCCCGACACATCATTATCCGATGGCGCGCTTCCAGCCGGCACCGGATCCTGCCAGATCAGATCTTCCGCTGGCACTTCGGGGCCGAGATAACGCGCCTTTGGCCCCATGTCGCGGTGGCACAGTTTGAACCATGCGCGGGCAAAGGCATTGTCCAGCGCTGCTTGATCATCGCGGAACCGTTCGGAAATCTTGCGATATTCCGGGGCCATTTTCAGCGCCATGTCGGCCGTGGTCATCATGGTCGGCACTTTCCTGGACGGGTCCCGTGCATCTGGCGCCATGTCTTCCGGATCAGGATTGATCGGCTGCCATTGCTGGGCACCTGCCGGGCTGTGGACCAGTTCAAAATCATATTTGAACAGCAGACGGAAATAATCGCCGCCCCATGCCGTGGGGTTGGGTGTCCATGCGCCTTCGATGCCCGATGTGGTGATGTGCCCCTGGTTGATTTCGTCCTGATCATTGAGCCAGCCGAAGCCCATCAATTCCATCGCTTCGGATTCCGGCGCACCGCGGAACGTGTCCGATGGCTTTGCACCATGCGCCTTGCCAAAGGCATGACCGCCCGCGGTGAGAGCGACGGTTTCCTCGTCATTCATGGCCATGCGTTCAAACGTCATCCGCATATCGCGGGCGGACAATAGCGGGTCGGGATTGCCGCCCGGCCCTTCCGGATTGACGTAAATGAGGCCCATCTGGATGGCCGCCAGCGGGCTTTCCAGATCCAGCTGTTTGTCCGGGTCAATGCGCGTTCCTGCGCCCTGGTCGACCCACATCTCTTCCGTGCCCCAGTAAATATCGGTCTCTGGCGCAAACACGTCCTTGCGCCCGCCGCCATAGCCGAACACCGGGCCGCCCATGCTTTCGATGGCGACATTGCCGGTGAGGATGAACAGATCCGCCCAGCTGATATGCTTGCCGTATTTCTGCTTGATCGGCCATAGCAGGCGGCGCGCCTTGTCCAGATTGCCATTATCAGGCCAGCTATTGAGCGGCGCGAACCGCTGCTGCCCGCTCGACGCACCGCCGCGGCCATCGGATGTGCGATAGGTGCCGGCGGCGTGCCATGCCATGCGGATGAAGAATGGGCCATAATTGCCATAATCGGCAGGCCACCAAGGCTGGCTGTCCGTCATCAAGGCTGTCAGGTCTGCCTTCAACGCGTTGTAATCGAGGGCGTTGAACGCCTCTGCATAATCGAAATCCTGTCCCATCGGGTCGGGCGATTTGCCGTTCTGTGTCAGTATGTCGAGTTGCAGGGCATCAGGCCACCAATCGGCATTTCCCCGCCCTGTCAGTTTGCGCTGCTTGCCGCTCGCGCTGCTGAATGGGCAACCGGAAATCTGTGGGTCTGCTTCGGCCATGAGTTCTCTCCTGTTATGATTTATGCACTTTCCTACCAGACATGCGGATATTACTCGAACCGATTAATAGCATCACTCTAATCGATTTGCCCGATGAGGCACGCAGTCTGCTCCCATCACCATAGCTTGCTCGCAAAGTTTGACCGTCCTAAGGCGAAAACCACATTTTTCTCCCGGAGTACCGATGACTGCTTTCCCCAAGACTTCCGCCCTGATGAAACGTGGCACCGAATTTCTCGGCAGTGAATATGCCATATTATGCGGGGCCATGAGCTGGGTTTCGGAACGCGGGCTGGTATCTGCCATCAGCAATGCGGGCGGCTTCGGGGTGATTGCCTGCGGGGCCATGACACCCGAATTGCTGGATACGGAGATCGCCGCGACCAAGGCGCTGACGGCAAAACCGTTCGGCGTGAACCTTATCACCATGCATCCGCAATTGTTCAATCTGATCGAGGTGTGCAAAAAACACGGCGTCACCCATGTGGTGCTGGCAGGCGGCATCCCGCCCAAGGGCAGTGTGGAAGCGATCAAGGAATTTGGCGCCAAGGTCATCGTATTCGCGCCCACGCTGGCACTGGCGAAAAAGCTGCTGCGTTCAGGCGGGGATGCGCTGGTGGTGGAAGGGATGGAGGCAGGCGGGCATATCGGCCCCGTGTCCACATCCGTGCTGGCGCAGGAATTTCTGCCGGAACTGTCGGAAGACCACCTTGTATTCGTAGCTGGCGGCATTGGCCGGGGCGAAGCGATTGCAGGTTATCTGGAAATGGGCGCGGTTGGCGTTCAGCTTGGCACCCGCTTTGCTTGCGCGACAGAAAGCATTGCCCACCCCAACTTCAAGAAAGCCTTCTTCCGCGCCAATGCGCGCGATGCGGTGGCTTCTGTCCAGGTGGACCCGCGCCTGCCGGTCATCCCCGTGCGCGCCCTGAAGAACAAGGGGACAGAGGAATTCACTGCCAAGCAGCGCGAAGTTGCCGCCATGCTCGACAGTGAAGGGCTGGAAATGATGGAAGCCCAACTGCAGATCGAACATTACTGGGCCGGCGCTTTGCGCCGCGCGGTGATTGATGGGGACGTGGAAAATGGCAGCCTGATGGCGGGCCAGTCAGTCGGCATGGTCAAGGAAGAAGAGCCCGTGGCCGACATTATCGCGCAGTTGATGAGCCAGTGCGAAGCGGCGCTGGACCGGCGCTGACACGACTGGAAACACCTTTCATCTGACCCAAAAAAAGGGGGCTTGCCTGGCCCCCTCTCCTTGCGCTTCTGATGGCGCCGATGGTTTAGGCCATGGCGTCCTTTTTCACGGTAATTACCTGCGCGTAGGTGAATTCCTTCAGCCCTTCCACGCCATATTCTGCGCCGAAACCGGACTGCTTGTGCCCGCCAAACGGCGCGAAGGGTGACAGGTGGAGATATTCATTGATCCACACCGTGCCGGTTTCCAACTGTTCGGCAATGGCCACGCCGCGGTCCGTGTCACCGGTCCACACTGCGCCGGCCAGGCCATATTCGGAATTATTCGCCCGCGCGATCACTTCCTCGTCGGTCGAAAATTTCATCAGCGGCATGACCGGGCCAAACTGTTCTTCCGCCACGATGCGTGCATCTTCAGGCGGGTTATCAAGAATGGTGATCGGCACGTAATAGCCCGAGCCTGACGGGTCGACATCGCCGCCGACCAGGAATTTGTAGCCATTGTCCTTGGCATCCTCGATCAGTTCGCACACGCGGTCGAACTGCTTCTTGTTCTGGATCGGGCCCACGCCGGTGCCTTGCTGCGACCCATCGCCGACGGTTACGGTCCGGGCATAGGTTGCGATGGCCTGGCTCAATTCGTCATAAATATCCTCGTGGATATAGATGCGCTTGGCCGCGACACAGATCTGGCCCGCGTTGGAGAAGCTGGACCAGAACAATTGTTCGGCCACCTTTTCGACATTGGCATCGGGCAGCACAATGGAGGCATCATTGCCGCCCAGTTCCAGCGTGATACGCTTCAGATCCTTGGATGCGCCTTCCATGATCTTCTTGCCGGTCGCGGTTGATCCGGTGAAGGTGATCTTGTTGATATCGGGATGCGATGTGATGAGCGGGCCCAGCGTATCTTCGCCGGTGATGATGTTGACCACGCCCGGGGGCGCTGCGTCCTTCATCAGTTCCGCCAGCCGCAGGGTGGTGAGCGGAGTGAAGGGCGATGGTTTCAGCACGATGGTGCAGCCCGACAGCATGGCGGGCGCGATTTTCTGCATCGCCATCATCACAGGGAAGTTCCACGGCACAATGCCGCCCACCACACCCACCGGCACGCGGCGCGTGCGGCTAAGGCGTGCATCGCTGTCTTCATTGATGACATCGTCCAGCGCCAGCGTGGCCTGGCTGGCGGCCATATAGGCAGCGCCCATGATTTCACCCTTGGCCTGTTCATGCGGCTTGCCCTGTTCGGAGGTCAGCAGGCGGTAGAGTTCCTCGTGATTGTCCTGAATGATCTTGGCGATGCCCTGGATGGTCTGGCGGCGTTCCTCGATCGGGGTTTTGGACCAGGTCTTGAATGCGGCGCGCGCGGCGGCAACTGCCCTGTCCAGTTCATCCTTGCCGCAAGCTGGCACCTTGCCGATCACTTCTTCGGTGGCGGGGTTGACCACATCCAGCCACTCGCCGGTTTCGATCATCTCGCCATTGATGAGATTATGATAAAGTTCAGCCATGGAATTCTCCGTTTCTGGTTGGGTCGCCGCGCTGGAAAGGCGCGAATCGAATTCATCGTTCTGTAAAAAATCTACTCCTTGCGGCGCGTAGATGCAGCGCAAAAGCGGTGGGTTGCCGTGTGTTTCCGGCTGGCGGCCTATGTGCCTTCCAGCGCCTTGTCCTCGTTTGCACGTTTGATCAGATATTGGCGGATGGCCTCTGCATCGGCAGCTTTCACGGCCGATTTGAAGGACACCATGCCATTATGTTTCAGCGCACCGTCCAGCACCACGGCCTTGATGGTATCGGCGCTGGCGATGGCACCTGAATGGCGCAGGTCAGGGTTGAGCGCGCCAGAAATTGCAGCATCACCGTGGCACCCGCTGCAGTAACGCGCAAACAGCGCCTTGCCCTGATCAACCTGCTTCTGCGTGCCGGTGAATGGCGGCGGATCCAGAACCATCTTGTTCATCGGCGGGGCTGGCGGCAGTTTACCATTGGCACCCAGTTTGAACACCAGCAGCCGGCTGATATTGCGCATCGGGCCGGATTTACCGGACAGCAGGCCGGGGTAAATATCCCACAAACCGCCCCAGCCAGCAAGAATGGCAACATATTGTTCGCCATCAATGGCATAGGTCATGGGCGCGGCAATGATCCCCGTCTGTGCGGGGAAGGACCATAATTGCTTGCCGGCATCGGCCGAGTAGGCGCGGAATTCACCGCCCGCCGTGCCCTGGAATACCAGATTGCCCGCAGTGGACATGGTGCCGCCATTGGACGGGCCGGGATATTCCACCCGCCATTTCTCGGTTTGCGTCACCGGATCCCATGCCAGCAGATGGCCCGTTGTGGCCGCCATGGCATCAGCGCGTGCCTTCTTGTCGGCAGGCAAGGAAACCGATGCCCCGTCGATACCCATTTGCCCGCCAATGTCGGACCCTTCGAAATTCTCGTCCGCCAGATAGGGCTGGGCGGTATTGTTGGCCGGAATATACATCAGGCCGGTATTCGGGCTGAAGCTCATCGGGTGCCATGTATGCGCGCCATAGAGGCCAGGTGTCCCGAGGAACATTTCGCCGGTCTGTTCATAGCGTGCTTCGGGCCGGATGTTCGGGCGCCCGGTCACAGGGTCCAGCCCATCTGCCCAGTTTACAGGGGCAAAAGGTTCGCCGGACAGGAACTTGCCAGTCTTGGCATCCAGCACATAATAAAAGCCGTTCTTGGGCGCGTGCATGACCACGCGGCGCTGGGCGCCGTCCACGTCAAGATTGGCAATGGTAATCTGCGAATTGGAATCGAAATCCCAGCGGTCTTCCGGCGTTTCCTGGAAATGCCATGCATATTCGCCCGTATCGGCATTCACCGCCACGATGGAAGATGTGTAGAGCGCATCACCAAGGCCGCGATCATTGGTCTTGGGGTTCCATGGTTCGGCATTGCCGGTGCCAAAATAGACAAGGTTGGTGCCGGGGTCATAGGTGATGGAATCCCACACGGTGCCGCCGCCGCCAAATTCCCACCATTTGCCTTCCCATGTCTTGGCAGCGCGGGCCATGGCATCATTTTCAAACCCGTCACGCGGATTGCCCGGCACGGTGTGGAACCGCCAGACCATCTCGCCGGTCTGGGCATCATAGGCAGAAATATAGCCGCGCGCCCGGTATTCAGAACCGGCACTGCCAATCAGCACCTTGCCCTTGGCAATCCGCGGCGCGCCGGTGATGGCGTAGCTTTCCTGATCGGGTACGGTCATTTTCGACCAGGCTTCCTTGCCCGTTTTCATGTCGAGCGCCACCAGCCGGCCGTCCAGCGTGGCCACATAAACCTTGTCGCCATACAGGGCGACGCCGCGGTTTACGGCATCGCAGCACACCCGGACCAGCGTTTCACGCGGGACCTGCGGATCGTAAGACCATTTAAGCGCGCCTGTCTTGGCGTCATAGGCTTTCACCATGCTCCACGCGGTGGAGACATACAGCGTGCCATCATGCATCAGCGGGGTCGCTTCCTGGCCCCTGGCGGTATCCAGATCGGCAAACCAGGCAAGCCCCAGCTCGCCCACATTCTGGTCGGAAATCTGCGTCAGCGGGCTGAACCGCTGTTCATCATAACCGCCACCGTAAGACAGCCATTCATCGCCCACACCGGCCGCCAGCATGGCATCGGTAACGCCGGTGGTGGCAAGGGCAGACTGCGTCGGCGCATCGCCAGCGCTGTTGCATGCCGCCAGCGCCAGCGCGGTCAATGTCGCAATCCAATTGCGGTTAGCCATCCGATTCTCTCCCAATCATCCCCGGCGCGCCGATGTTCTTGGTGCATTGGCGTCACTTAGATTGCAGTCTGCTACGCATTTTCGCACTTGTCCATCACTCCTATGAAAAGTGCTGGCTGGACTGCGGGGCCGGTGCTGCTAGGTTGTTGGAAATTCACCATCAACCGGTGATCTGAATTGCTCCCCATCCTGTCAGGAGAAACCCATGTGTGATGAGAAGAACCTTGCTGAATTCCAGAACGCCAACGCCAACTGGCGCCGCGATGCGTTGCTGTCAGGTGGAATAAACCGCCGGCAGTTCGGCGCCATGGGCGCAATGGGGGCGGCTGCAACACTGGCTGCCTGTGCCGGCATGGAAGCCGGTACTGGCGGGCTGAAGGAAGACAATGTCACATTCAAGACCATGGATGGCACGATGGACGCATTCTTCGTCCGCCCATCCAGCGGCAAACATCCTGCGGTGATTTGCTGGCCCGACATTGCCGGCCTGCGTGATGCATTCAAAATGATGGCCCGGCGCACTGCCGCAGAAGGTTACGCAGTGCTGGTGGTGAACCCATATTACCGCGATCTGCCGGCCCCGCAATTTGCGGATTTTGCGGCGTTCCGTTCTGCCGAAGGATTTACAAAAGTGGGTCCGTGGCGCGGCAAGCTGGACGCCCCTGCCATCATGCGTGACACACAGGCCATCATCCCGTGGCTGGATATGCAGGCCAGCGTCGATAAATTGCGCGGCGTGGCAGCAGAAGGCTATTGCATGGGCGGGCCGTTCACCGTGTGGAGCGCGGCAGGAATGCCGGAACGGATGCGCGCCGCAGCATCGTTCCACGGGGGCGGCCTTGTTTCAGACAGCGGGATGAGCCCGCATAAATTGCTTGGCCAGACACAATCGAGCTTCCTGTTTGCTATTGCGCAGAATGACGATGCCAAGGAACCGGATGCCAAAAACGTGCTGCGCGATACCGCCCGGTCAGCAGAGCGCACCGCCGTCACGAAAGTCTATGCAGGCGACCATGGCTGGACCGTGATCGACAGTCCGGCATACGCCAAGCAAGCAGCAGAAGAAGCCTATGCTGACAAGATGAAGCTCTATTCGAGACTTTAATAGAACTCGCGGGGGTCAATGCCAGTTGCTTGCTGTAGCATGATTGTCACTATTGGCCGGCAAAGCACCCGAAATGGCCATATCTTCTGAGGAAAACCGCAGATTTGTGGGGTTTCTCTGCCGTGTGCCAAGTCGAGGGAACTTGAAATTGTCACAGTTTGGCAGTAGTCAGTTACTTCAGCGTTGGTTGAAGCTCGGGTCGCCGCTGTAGCTGCGCTGGCTACACAAAGTGTATGAAGGTTTAAAACCAGGGAGTTTTTAATGAAATTTGCAAACATCGCGGCTGCTGCAGCCGCACTTACTCTTGTTGCAGCACCGGTTGCTGCCCAGGCTGCGCCTGCACGCGTTGCAGCGCCTGTCACTGAAGAAGCCAGCAATCTCGAAGGCGAAAATTCGATCGTGCTGTATCTTCTGGCAGCGGCTGCAGTTGTCGTCGCAATCATTCTGATTGCTGATGATAATGACGATCCAGTAAGCGCATAATTGTTAATGTGCTGAATTTGAAAGGGGCCGTGCGCAAGCGCGGCCCTTTTTGTTTGTGGGGGCAAGACGCCGGATTTCCTTCCCCCCGCCTGCCCGGCACGCTATTGTGCAACCGGCAACTAGGGGTTTGGAATGATGGGTTACATTGTATTACTGGGCGCGCTGGCCTTACTGATCATGCTGCTGTTCAGCCTTGTGCGGGTGGTCAAGCAGGGCTATGTCTACACCGTTGAAAGGTTGGGCAGATATACTCTGGCAGCGCAGCCGGGCCTGCATATCCTGCTGCCATTTGTCGACCGGGTTGGTCACAAGGTCAATATGATGGAACAGGTGCTGGACATTCCGGGCCAGGAAATCATCACGGCGGATAATGCCATGGTCGGCGTGGACGCGGTGGTGTTCTTCCAGGTGCTGGATGCGGGCAAGGCAGCCTATGAAGTGTCCAACCTCTATGGCGCGATCATGGCGCTGACAACGACCAATCTGCGTACTGTCATGGGCTCGATGGATCTGGATGAAACCCTGTCCAAACGCGATGAAATCAACGCCCGCCTGCTGGTGGTGGTGGATGAAGCGACCTCGCCCTGGGGCATCAAGATTACCCGCGTGGAAATCAAGGATATCCGCCCGCCGCTGGATATTTCCGAAGCAATGGCCCGCCAGATGAAGGCGGAACGCCTGAAACGTGCCGAAATTCTTGAGGCAGAAGGCGACCGCGCCAGCCGCATCCTGCGCGCAGAAGGTGAAAAGCAATCCGCCATCCTGTCCGCCGAAGGCAAGCGCGAAGCAGCCTTCCGCGATGCAGAAGCGCGCGAACGTGCCGCAGAAGCCGAAGCCCGCGCCACGCAGATGGTGTCCGATGCCATTGCCGAAAGCGGCAATGCGGCGATCAACTATTTCATCGCGCAGGAATATACCAAAGCCATTGGCAAATTCGCCGACAGCCCCAATGCCAAGACCATCCTGTTCCCGATCGAAGCGACCCAGCTGGTCGGATCGTTGGGCGGAATTGGCGAATTGCTGGGCGGTGCGCTGAAGCCGGGAACGGGTTCCACGGCCGCATCCGCGCAGCTGCCCCCCGTTGATCCGCGGGAAAAAGTGCGCGTTCCCCGGCCTGCTGTTTCCCGGCCTTCTGTTCCGCGCAGCAAGGATAGCTGATCATGGGCGATCTGGGTTCTGTGGACGCTCCGTGGATTTGGGTGACCATCGGTCTGGTGCTGGGTGCGCTGGAACTGGTGGTGCCGGGCGTCTATCTGATCTGGCTGGCGGTTGCTGCACTGATCACCGGCCTGCTGACATTTGTGCTGGATCTGGGGCTGGTGGTGCAGGTGATCAATTTCATCTTCCTGTCCCTGATCGCGGTCTATTCTGCCAAGCGGTTCCTGCAGGACCGGCCGATTGAAAGCATCGATCCGCTGATGAACAACCGCAGCGGCCGGATGATCGGCCAGACAGCGGTGGTGACACAGGCGCTGGATGGCGGCAGTGGCCGTGTGCGTTTCGGCGATGGGGAATGGATCGCGCGCGGGCCTGATCTGGCCGTGGGCGCGCGGGTCCGCATCATCGGCAGCGACGGCACGAAATTGCTGGTGGAACCGGTTGACTTGATTGCGCGCGACGAAACAGGATCACCCGCTTCCTGACTGCAGAGGCCCGTACGGGGCCGTCGACCGGGCCGTAGACAGGGCCGGGCAAACGGTCAGTTCGCCAGAGTGACCTTCTGCGTGAACCGGCCATGCCTGCGATAGCGCTGCATCCACCGTTCCAGAAACAGGTCCAGCGGGCGCGGTTCCACACCCAGCTGGTCAATGCCGGGGAATTTGCCGGACGGGGTGTTGCCCTGTTTCAGCAAAATCCACTGGTCGCGGCCCATCGGGGTCAGCGGCAGCGCTGCAAAAATGGCTGAGGCGGCATCGGGCACTTCGATGAAGTGACGCTTGCGGTTCTGTGCTGCGGCAATCCTTTTGTGCAGGTCCAGCATGCCGATGGCTTCCGGTCCGGCAATTTCATAAGTCTTGCCGGCAGATTGCGCAGGATTGGCCAAAGCGTTGACCACCGCATTGGCGGCATCATCCACAAACAGCATCTGCATTCTGGCGTGCGGCGCAAACACCGGCAGCACGGGCAATGCCGAGATCATCCCGGCAAACATCGGCAGCAGGCCTTCTTCTTCGCCAAACAGCAGCGATGGACGCACAATGGTGGCCTGCGGGAACGCGGCCAGCACATCAATTTCCGATTGTGCCTTGGCCCGGGCATATTCGGCTTCGGATTCAAGATCCGCACCAATGGCGCTGACATGGACCATTGCCTGCGCGCCGGCAGCCGTGGCCGCTGCGGCGACATTTTCCGCGCCGCCTGCGATCAGCTTCATCAAATCGCCATCAAACGCGCCAACCAGATTGATGACCGCATCCGCGCCATGCATGACGGCTGCAACGCTGGCAGGCTTGGTCACGTCGCAGCGGGCGAATTGCAACTGGCCCAGATTGGCCAGCGGCTTCAGCTTCAGCGCTTTTTCAGGATGGCGGCTGGCAATCCGCAACCGGGCGCCACATTCCAGCAATGCCTGCGCGATATGCGTACCAAAAAAGCCGCTGCCACCGGTCATCACCACCAGCTTGCCCTGCAATGCGCTTTTGCCTGCACTTGTGCTTGCCATCGTAATCCAGTCTGTTTTCATCAATGCGAAAGGTCGCTGTCGCCATGCAGCAATGCCCGCAGGCTCGCAACCGTTCCTGATGAATTTTGCATGGTCTGAAGCATGGCTTGATAGCAGTGCGGCCATTTCCCGCATCCGGAAAATGGCCGCAGCAGCGTGGCAAATGCCAGCCCTTGCGGGCCAGCTTTCAGATCAGGCGAAATCTTCCACCCGCTCGATAATGATGGCAGGGGCCATGCCGCCTGCCGCGCACATGGTGACCAGACCGTAGCGGCCGCCTGTGCGTTCCAGCTCGTCGAGAATGGTGCCGATCAGAATGGAGCCGGTTGCGCCAATGGGGTGGCCCAGCGCGATGGAGCCGCCGTTGACATTGACCTTGTCCCAATCCAGCCCCAGGTCAGTGACGAATTTATGGGCAACAACGGCAAATGCCTCGTTGATTTCCCACAAGTCGATATCATCCTTGGTCAGGCCAGCCTTTTCCAGAACCTTCTTTGCTGCCGGCACCGGGGCATTCAGCATCAATGTCGGATCATCACCCATATTGGCGGTGGCAACAATGCGCGCACGCGGCTTCAGATCGTGCTTTCTGGCGTAATTTTCCGATGCCACCAGCACTGCCGCTGCCCCATCCACCACGCCGGAACTGTTGCCCGCATGGTGGAAGTTCTGAATTTCCAGATCAGGATATTTCTGGTTGATCAGCTTGCGGAAGGTGGTGCCATCCTGGTCCAGCGGCACATCGGCAATCTTGGTGAAAGCAGGCTTCAGTTCTGCCAGCCCTTCGCGGGTGGTTTCGGGGCGGGGATATTCGTCATGGTCCAGAATGACATTGCCTTCATCATCCAGCACGGGGATCAGGCTTTTGGCAAACTTGCCCGCCTTGATCGCGGCATCGGCGCGCTGCTGGCTGCGGAAACCCACTTCATCCAGATCTTCGCGGCTGTATCCTTCCATGGAAGCGATGGCATCGCCGCACATGCCCTGATGCGATTGCGGGTGAACGGTTTGCAGCCGCTTGTTGCCGGAACCCATCATTTGCGGCGCCTTGCCTTCGGCCATGTCGTCCTGCGCCATTTGCGAAGTCAGGCTCATCATTTCGGTGCCGCCCGCCACGATGCAATCTTCCATCCCGCTCATCACCTGCGCTGCTGCCAGGTTGACGGTGGTAATGCCGCCGCCGCAGAACCGGTCCAGCGTAAGGCCCGATGATGCAATGTCATAGCCGGCATCCAGCGCGGCCATGCGGCCCATGTCGCCGCCTTGTTTGCCGCGCTGGGTGGAAGTGGACCAGATCACATCATCCACGGTCGAAGTGTCGAGGTGGTTACGCTCTGCAATGGCTTTCAAAACCGTCGCCGCCAGATGCTGCGGATGCGACGCAGCAAGCGATCCCTTGCCCACTTTGCCGATGCCCCGTGGGGTGCGGACCGCGTCGATAATATAGGCTTCGGCCATGATTCTGGTTTCCTTAGTGAATGGACAAGGTCGTCGTCCTAGTTATATATGTTGGGAAAATGCCTGCGGCAAGAGCCGCAAGGAATGGCGGGATTTCCCCTGATACGGAGTGGATTTGCATGAGCGACGAACTGCTGACGCGCGAGGAAGACGGCATCCTCATCATCACCATCAACCGGCCTGAAGCGAAGAACGCCATGAACAAGGCGGCTGCGGAAGGCATCGCGGCGGCGCTGGACCGGCTCGATTCCGATGAAAATCTGCGGGTCGGCATTCTGACAGGGGCTGGCGGCACATTCTGTTCCGGCATGGACCTCAAGGGTTTCCTGCGCGGTGAAAGCCCGTCGGTTCCCGGCCGCGGTTTTGGCGGTCTGACCGAAAAGAAACCGGTGAAACCGCTCATTGCCGCGGTCGAAGGCTATGCGCTAGCAGGCGGTCTGGAACTGATGATTGCGTGCGATCTGGTGGTGGCAAACAGCAAGTCCAAATTCGGCATTCCGGAAGCGAAACGCGGGCTTGCCGCAGCGGCAGGCGGCCTGATGGTCCTGCCCGATATCATCCCCCACAAGGTGGCGATGGAACTGGCGCTGACAGGCGAATTCATTGATGCCGCGCGCGCTTATGACCTGGGCATGATCAACCGCGTCACAGACGGCCCGGCGCTGGATGCCGCGATTGAACTGGCCCGGTCTATCACCTCCAATGGCCCCATTGCCGTGCGGGTTTCCAAGCAGATCATGGACGAATCGCGCGGCTGGCCGCTCGACAAGCGATATGAGGAACAGGCCAAGCTGCTGCCGCAGGTCTTCATGTCACCCGACGCGCGCGAGGGGGCAGCCGCCTTTGCCGAAAAGCGCGCCCCCAACTGGACTGGCAAGTAGGGCGGGGCGCGAGCATGGCAGGTGCATTGGCAGGGCTGCGGATCGTCGAATTTGCAGGGATTGGCCCGGGGCCGTTTTGCGGCATGATGCTGGCGGACCACGGTGCACAAGTCATCCGCATTGACCGGCCCGCAGGCAAGCGCGGCGGCGTGGGTTCAATGGGCGGCAAGGACGTGCTGGCACGGTCACGCCAGTCCATCGCGCTCGATCTCAAATCAGCCGAAGGGGTGGCCGTTGCGCGCAAGCTGTGCGCCAGTGCCGATGGCATCATCGAAGGCTATCGCCCTGGCGTGATGGAACGGCTCGGGCTGGGGCCGGAAGTGCTCCACGCTGATAATCCCAGGCTGGTCTATGGCCGAATGACAGGCTGGGGGCAGGATGGTCCCTATGCCAAGGCGGCCGGGCATGACATCAACTATATCTCCCTGTCCGGCGCGCTGTACCATTATGGCCGCAAGGGGGAGAAACCGACCCCGCCGATCAATATGGTGGGTGATTTTGGCGGCGGCGGCATGGTGCTGGCATTCGGCATGGTCAGCGCGCTGCTGAATGTGGCGCGCGGCGGCACTGGCCAGATTGTGGATGCAGCCATGACCGATGGATCGGCCCTGCTGATGGGCATGATCTGGGGGATGCGCAATGCCGGCACATGGTCCAATACGCGCGGCGGCAATCTGCTCGATACAGGCGCGCATTTCTATGACACTTATGAATGTGTTGATGGCGAATATATCTCCATCGGGTCGATCGAACCGCAGTTTTACGCCGAATTGCGGCGGATTGCGGGGCTGTCGGACGATGCTGAATTTGACGCGCAAATGAACCCTGCGGCGTGGCCCGCGCTGAAAGACCGGCTGACGCAGCTGTTCAGGACGAAAACGCGCGAGGAATGGTGCGCGGCCATGGAACATACCGATGTGTGCTTCGCGCCCGTCCTGTCCATGGCCGAGGCGCCCGCCCATCCGCATAATGCCGCCCGCGGGACATTTGTGAAGGTGGCAGGCGATACGCAGCCCGCCCCGGCACCGCGTTTCAGCGGCACGGCGGCGCCGGCACCGGTGGCTGAAAAAGCAGCAGGCACCGACACGGATGCCGTGCTTGCGTCCATCGGATTGGACACCCAAGAAATTGCCCGCCTGCGTGATGCAGGTGCCGTTGCCTGAACAGGTTCAAGACAGGAATTTCCCCATGCTCGATATGTCCAAACGCTTTGCCTATAATGAAGACCACGACATGTTCCGCGATACCGTGCGCAAGGTGTTTGCCGAACATATGACGCCCTATCTGGAACAGCACGAAGCCGAAGGCATCGTCGGGCGGGAGGCGTGGAAAGCATTGGGCGAAGCAGGGATGCTGTGCCCTACGGTGGCGGAAGAAAACGGCGGGCTGGGCCTCGATTTCGGCTATAATGCCGTCATTGCCGAAGAACTGTCCTACCTCGGATCATCAGCTGGTTTCACCCTGCAGAACGACATTACGGCCAATTATTTCGAACGGCTGGGCACACCAGAGCAGAAGGCGAAATATCTGCCGGGCATGATTTCCGGCGATATCATCACCGCCATCGCCATGACCGAACCGGGCGCAGGGTCCGATTTGCAAGGCGTGCGGACCACGGCGAAGCGGGACGGGGATGATTACATCATCAACGGGTCCAAAACCTACATCACCAATGGCCAGAATTGCGACGTGGTGATCGTGGTCGCCAAGACCAATCCGGCAGAGGGCGCCAAGGGCACATCGCTCATTCTGGTGGATGCGGGCACCCCCGGTTTCGAGCGCGGACGCAATCTGGACAAGATCGGCCAGCATTCGGCCGATACGTCCGAACTGTTCTTCACCGATGTCCGCGTACCCAAGGAAAATCTGCTTGGCCAGGAAGGGCGCGGTTTTATTCACTTGATGGAAGAATTGCCGCAGGAACGCATTTCCATCGCCATCGGCTGCCAGGCAGGGGCGCAGCGCGCTTTTGATGAAGCGGTATCGTTTACCAAGGAACGCAAGGCCTTTGGCCAGACCGTGTTCGAATTTCAGAACACCAAATTCACCCTTGCCGGTATTGCGGCGGAATTGCAGGTTGGCTGGGCGCATATCGACTGGGCGCTGAAGCGGCATATCGCTGGCGAACTGACCACCGCAGAAGCATCATCGGCCAAGCTGTGGCACACCGAATTGCAGGGCCGCGTGTGCGATGCGGCGCTGCAACTGCATGGCGGCGCGGGCTATATGAACGAATATATGATTGCCCGCCTGTGGCGCGATGCCCGCGTGACCCGCATTTTCGGCGGCACCAGCGAAATCATGAAGGAAGTCATCAGCCGCTCCATCTGAGCAGCCGGAAAGTGCGCGGGATGGCTCAATCTCACCCTCCCGCGTGCTGTTCCACCACCTCTTGTGCCAGCAAGTCTGCCAATTCATCATCGCTGATGCCAAGGCGTTCGCGCAGCAATTCCTCCGTATGTTCGCCCAGAAGCGGGGCCGGGCCATCTGCCGGGTCGGGCATCATCGCAAAGCGTGCGGGCGCGTTTTCCATGATAACGGCTTCGGCGATATGGGGATGTCGCGTGCTGCGGAAAAAACCGCGCGCCTTGAAATAGGCAAAATCGGGAAGCTCGGATATTCGCAGCATTGCCCCTGCGGCAACGCCCGCCTCCTGCAACTTCTGCATCGCTTCGCTGGCGGGCCTGTGCGCCAGCCACTGGTTCAGGGGAACATCACCTGTCACACGGGAAATTGCCTGCCGGTCGGCATCACCGCGGATGGTGACAACGCACCAATCATCGTCACCTGCGCAGGGATAGACCTGCGAATGTTCGTCCGCATTGGTAATCGTCGCGCCCGCCAGTCCCAGCGCCCTGGCAGCAATCTGCTTGCCCAGATGGCATAACATAACCTCGGCCTGGCTCACACTGACCCGTCCGCCGCGCCCGGTGCGCCGCCGCCGGATCAATAAGGCCAGCACCCCAATTGCGACAATCCGGCCAGCGACATGGTCGGGATAAATGGTGATTGCGTCTGAAAAGCTCGTCTCTTCATGGGGATAGCGCCACTGCATGGTCAGCCCGGCAGACGCGCGCACCAGCGGCCCATAGCCCATCCGGCGCGCCCAGGGGCCGGTCGGGCCATAGGCGGAACTGTCAGTCACGATAATGCGCGGATTGATATGTTTGAGCGCGGCATGGTCAAGCCCGAGCGATTCCAGCGTGCCACCTTTGAAATTGGACAGGATGACATCGGATTGCCGCACCAGATCCAGCAGCAGCGCCTTGCCGCGCGGGTCCCTGATGTTGATCGCGATACTTTTCTTGTTACGATTGCCCGAGGCATAGGAGGCAGAGACAGGTTCAGGCCCGGCTGTCTGGCGCAGGCCATCGGGATAGGTGGAGGATTCCACCTTGATCACATCCGCGCCCTGATCCGCCAGCATCCGTCCGGCTTCCGATCCCACCACGATGACACCAAAATCCAGCACCTTGATGCCGTTCAGGGGCCGCTGCGGTGCCGCATTGCCGCGCGGCATCGGCGGGCTTTCATGCCAGACTGTGCTACGGTCTGGCAGCGAGGGGGCGGGGCTGCGAATACCCATCCGGCACCCGTCAATTTCCATCACCCCATCGGGGAAGGGGGCGGCAAGGCCCGGTGCAATTTCCACCGGTTTGAACGGGCTGCGCGCTGTCATTTGCGGGCTTTGCAGCGCTTCGTCCAGATCAAGCAGGGCCGCTGCCGGAACGCCATGCTGCTGTGCGCCTGCTTCTACCTCCAGCCGTGTCATGCCGGCCAGAAAGCGGGCCATGGCAGGAACCAGATCAGGCGATCCATAGCGCGTGGTGATTGCATTGAAAGAAGGGTCGGCAAATTCGGCAGGCTCCCCCATCCAGCGCAGCAGGCCCTGCCATTGGCGCGGGGCCATCACACAAAAGCGGACAAAACCATCCTTGCACGGCAGGATCGGATACAGATGCGCCGCATTCGGGCGCCCGCGCGGCAAAGCGCTGGGCCGCACCCCTGCCGCGGCGCTGCCGCCCACGCCATATCCCGGGTCCAGCGCTTGCACCGCGCCGTCCAGAATGGAAAAATCCACATGGTCGCCGCGCCCGGTCTGCAATGCCTGCCAGCAGGCAACCATGGTCACATAGACAGCCTGAACAATCGCGCATTCCACTGCCAGATCGCCGGGCGGCAACAGCGGCGCACGGCCCGGCAGGCCAGACCGTGACAATTCACCCGACAAGGCGTGAAAGACCGGGCCCGACCCCTTCCAATGGGCAAAACCCGGCGTATCGCCAAAATCGGATACGGACAGGATGACCAGCCGGGGATACGCCTTGCGCAACGCCTCGGCATCTCGCGCGCCGTGCGGCATGACCAGAATGTCAGCATCCGCGACCAGCGTATCGAAACAGGTGTCCGGCGCGGACCGCTTGCCCAGATTGGCGGCGTGAAAGGGGATGCTGGCGGCGTCTGAGAAAGGGCTTGCCGCCATCATTCCTTCACGCCGGTCGGCTGCGCCCTTTGCAGGTTCCAGCCGGATCACGTCAGCGCCCAATTCCGCAAAATACCGCGCAATGGCAGCCATCGCCCCTTGCGTGAGTTCAAGCAGCCGGATGCCTGCCAGCGGCCGCCCTGTCACTGCGCCGCCTTCACCATCCACAGCGGGCGCATTTGCGCTCATGCAGTGAAGGACCAGTTCCGGATGCTGTTTTCGGCATCGGTATTTTGGGCGCTGATCTGGCCCGCCATGCCGACAGGTTCGTGCATTCCGGATGTCAGTATCGCAATTGCCTGCGTGTCACTTGCAGGAACATTGGCAAGGGTGCGCTGCCCGCCAGGGGTGCGCGCCACAATCACGCCATGCCCCGGCGTACCGTCGCGCGCGTAGATGACGGTGTAGCTTTCAATGGTGGCAGGCCCGCAATAATGCTTTTCCAGTTCCGGCACCGGGCCGCGCGCTGCATCGGCCTCGGCCTGAAAGTCAAAGTCCTGCGGAAAACTGACCCCGTCCATCTGCTGTGCTGAAAGCACGATTGTGTGATTATGCGTGGCATAGCCGCCATTGGCGAATAGCAGCCCCTTGCCGCCGGTTTCCCGCAGGCAATCGACCATGCTGGCCACCGCATGGCTCATATAATTGCCGATTGGCCCGCCGCCGAATGTCAGCCCGCCGAACACGCTGGCGGGCCTGTCCAATGGCCAGTTTATGATGCGCCGTGCCATTTTCGGCACGCAGGGAAAACAGCTGTAAAGTTCCACATGGTCAAAATCACTCACCGACAGCCGGTTCAGTTCCAGCGTTTTCAGCAGGGAAACCTCCATGCTGGGCGACTGGTCATACCGGTCACGCGCCAGAAAATCGTCGCTTTCATGCGCAGCTGCGCCATAGCCGATATGGATCAGCCGTTCTTGCGGCACGCCGCGCCGGCGCGTTTCGGCCAGGCTGGCAATGATGAATGCAGCGCCCTGATTGACCGAGGAATTGGCGACCATCAACTTGGTATAGGGGTGCGCAATCGGGCGGTTGTCAGCCGTGGGTTCAATAATTTCAGCCGCGCTGCGCGGTTGGTGAATCCAGGCATGGGGATTGGCATTGGCCACCTCTGAAAATTGCGACCAGATGGCCCCGCTTTCGGCCTGCGCTTCTGCCAATGTCTGGCCATAGGCTGCGCGTCCGGCGTTTTCATAAAGCGGGTAGAAATCCACCGGCGCGGACAGGCCATAGGTCTGGCGGTAGCCGGGCGTCTTGCGGCTGGACACAGCGCGCACGGCATTGGTTTCGGCATGCTTGTCTGCCGCAGCAGCCCGCGCCAGTTGCATCGCCGTTCGCAAGGCTTCGCCGCCGGTGACGGCGGCAATGCTGATTTCGCCCGACCCGATGCGATTCGCAGCTTCATTCAGCAGCAGGATCGGGCTGTCGCCATTGGGGCCCTTGCTCTGATAGGCAATGACGGGTGTCATCCCGCAGGCATCGGCCACATAATCTGTCAGCGGGTTTAGGCTGCGGAACGAAATCTGGTCCACCAGTGCGAGCGATTGGCAATCGCCCAGCCAGTTGCCGCCTGCATCAGCATCAGCCCGCTCAAGCGCCGCCACCATCAACTCGCCGGAATGCAGGCCGCCTTGCGGTGTGTCCGGACGGTCGTTGATTTGTCCGACACCGACAATGACCGGCACATTTTCAGGATCAGGGCTCATGCAATTTTCCAACTAGGGCAGATTTTCGGCAGGTTTGTCAGCCGGCTTCGTCATGGGCCAGCTTTATCATGGGGAGGGGCATCAGGGTGCAGGCAAATATCGCCTGCGTCTAGTGCCGGTGAAGGTGCCAGAATTTTTCCATGGTCAGATAGGTGAAGGATGCCGTCCAGCCGACCATGACCAGCCCGTTCAGCGCCTCGACCCCGGAGATTATCCGCAGCTGCCCCTGCGGCACCAGATCGCCAATGCCCAACGTGGTGTAGGATGAAATGGAAAAATAGAACGCATTTTCCAGATTGAAATTTTCCGCGCCGGAAATGAATTCGTTCCCATCAAGATGGTGCAGCCACAGATAGACCAACGCATAAAGCAACACCTGCAACGCATGGGACATCTGCGCCACCGCCAGCACCACGATAATGCGCGCCCTGACCGGTATTTTCCAATGGACAAAACTGCGCGACGTCATCCGCAATGCTTCATAATGGATGAGGATGGTCGCCGCGACCAGAACGATGGAGATGAATACCGCGATCATGGCCGGGTGGCACCTGTGGGCCTGATGCGGCCGCCATTGGGCAGGCACGGACACCGCAGCAGGAATCTGCGCTGATCGCTGTTTCGAGACAATGTTGCCGCCATCGGTCCGCCTCCCCGGATCACCATACTATGGCCCAGTTTCCTTTGCGCAAGAAGTAACACTTGCAATCCCGCCCCGCGGCGAACAGTCTGCGGGCGGGTCCAGCGCGCATTTTGATGTATGTTGGGGGAATGAATGGCACGATTGAGCCGGTTTGACGCAATAGTCGTCGGCGGTGGCCCTGCTGGCTCTGCCATGGGGTGGTCGCTGGCGCGGCGGGGCATTTCGGTTGCCGTCATTGAACGGGCCAGTTTTCCGCGTGAAAAAGTCTGCGGCGATTTTGTCGAACCTGCCGGTCTGCGCATTCTGCAAGCCATGGGCTGCACCGGTGATCTGGCGTTCGGCAGCAGGCTGCCGATTACCCATAACCGGGTCTATTTCGGCCCGCATATGCCCTATCGCGGCGATATTCCCTATTATGATGGCGCCCACGGAATGCCTGGCCACGGGTTCATCATCCCCCGTCATGAGCTGGATACTGTGCTGCTAGCCAATGCGGAAAAAACCGGCGCTACCGTGTTCCGGTCAACCGCGGCGTCTTCGGTCGAACGCAGGGGCGGGCTGATGCACGTCACGATCAAGGAACATGGCGGCACCAGCGAATTGACCGCGCCCATCGTGGTGGGTGCAGACGGCGTCCAGTCCATGGTTGCCCATAGTGCAGGCCTGCGCCGTACCGACCGGCGCCATATCGGCGTATCGCAGCGGGTCTATATCGAAGGGGTGGAAGTGGACGAGGGCGAAGCCACCATTTGGTTCGATGAAGACCATTACCCCGGTTATGGCTGGATGTTTCCGATGCATGGGGGCCGCGCCAACATGGGTGTGGGCCTGCTCAGTGAAACATGCGACCGGTTCGGCCTGTCCGTGCAGGAAAGTTTCCGCGATGCGGTGGAGCGCCTGCGTATCCGCCATCCCGGCTGTGCCAATGCGCGCATTGCCAGCAAGCCTTTGGGCGGGGCGGTGCATATGTATGGCGGCATCACCCGCAACCATTTTGCGGGCGGCATTCTGGTGGGCGATGCCGGCGGCTTTGTCGATCCGATGACAGGCGAAGGCATCACGCAGGGCATGGAATCAGCCATCATTGGCGCGCGCACGGTGGCCGCCGCACTGGCAAGCGGCCAATTCGAACAGGCGGACATGGCCCGATATGATCGCGATTTTCGCGCCCATTTTGACCCGGTGATGCAATATCTGGTCTTTTGCGCGACCATTTTGCGTAACCGGCATTTTTCCGAATTCGGCTTCAGTTCGACGCGGCAGGGGTTTGAAAAGGCGCAGCATGACCGTGCATTCGGGGAAATTTCCGGCACCGCCTTTGGCGGGCTGAATGTCCAGCCATTGGCCATGGCCGGTCAAATCTGGTGGAGCATTGCGCGCCATCTGGCGCAAAATGGCGCCGCCATGATTGCCAGCGCGGTTACCGGAAGGCCAGTCAGCGCCAATCCGGTGGCGGGTGATTTTGCCGCCTGGCAGCGCGGCTGGCGGGCCTCCATGGCAGATGATCCGGCATGGCATCTGGCCTGGCTGAAGGATATCGTTCGATCGGCGTCGCGCCTTGGTCCCTCGTTGCGGATGGCTGAAAATCCGCGACTGCGCGGGCCGTTTGCACATGAAGGGGAAGCTGTATGACAGGTGCACGTGTACATTCCGCAAAGCGTGGCACTGCCCAACCTGCTGATGGTGGCAACACGGTCGCCATCATTGGCGGCGGGCTGGCAGGGATGAGCGCAGCCATGCGGCTGTGCAGCGCAGGCTTCGATGTGACCTTGTATGAAGCGCATGACCGGCTGGGCGGCAATGCATCGTCAATCAAACGCGTGGTGCCGGGCGAAAATGCGCCCAAAACCGATCAGCAAAATGCCGACAAAACCGCGATTGAACAGGACGTCTACCCGCATATGTTCTGTGACTGGTATGATAATTTCTGGGATCTTTATGAACATGATCTGGGCCGCAAACGGGACGATTATTTTTCGCCGCGCCAGGGCGTCAGCATGCTCAGGAAAGGCGATGCTCAATATTCCCGGCTGCTGAACAACACATCGATGGAAGCGCTGGTCGAGAATATGCAATCGGGCCTTCTGTCACCGGCAGAAACCTTCCTGCTTGGCTATTCGATGCTGGATCTGGCGGCCCATCCGTTTGACCGCAGCAGTTTTGACCAGCTGAACAAGCTGGACGTCAACGGCTTCATCTATTCGCGCGGCTATTCGACCGAGAATGTGGCAGAGATGGAAAATTACATCCTGACGCTGATCTGGTCGATCCAGAGCGAGGAAACAGCAGCGGCGACCTATCAGAATTTCCTGCGCCACTGTTTCAAATTCCCGGATAATTCGCCCTTTTCGTGGTTGCTGAAAGGCAGTCTGGACAAACAGCTGATTGCGCCGCTGCGCGAAGAGCTGGAAAAGCGCGGATGCAGGATTGAAACCGGCGCCACTGTGTCCACTGTCCGGCTGTGCGATGACAGGCCGAAAATCCGCTGGAAACGCAATCCTGCTGACAAGCGGGCGCATGTGAACAGCTATGATTATCTGGTCATGGCCGTGGGGCCAGCCGCGCTCACAAGTCTGGTGATGGGCGGGGATGAGCACACGTCCGAGGGCAAGCGGCTGATTTCCTGCGAACAATCGCTATCGCAATTGCAGCGTATGTCAGCCGTGCCGATCCCGGTGGTGGATGTGTATTTCAAGCACAAGCTGGATCTGTTTCCCAAGGATCACGTTGGCCTTGGCGGATCGAAATATGGCCTCACTGTTCTGGATATCTCCCAGCTCTGGTCCGACCATGATTTTGACGGCAAAACCGCCATCATCATCGCGGCATCGGATGCAGCGTCCATCCCGTCGGCCAGTTGCAACGGGCAGGGGTGGCTGATGCTGCAGGAGTTGAAGGAATTCTACCCCGGCATCAACATTGGCAAACATTGGCGCGACCCTGATTGCGATATTGACTGGCACCGCACCAATGCGCGCAGCAATGTCGATTATCCGCTGTTTCTCAACAGTGTCGGCAGCTGGGGCTGGCGGCCGGAAGCGGCCTATCCTAACACCATGCCGCGGGTTTTCTTCGCCGGCGACCTGTGCCGGACCGATGTCGACATGGCCACTGTCGAAGGGGCGGTGCAGTCAGGCTTCCAGGCAGCAAAGGCGTTGCAGAAACGCGATGCGGCGCTGACTGGCAAGGGCATTCGGGGGCCAGAAATCCGCGTGATTGCGCACACCACCTACAGCACCGCCAGTTTCCGCGCGGCCAAGCTGATGCTGATGCCGCTGGCCTATGGCGCGCTGGCAATGACCGCATATGACCAGTGGAAAGCGCATCTCGCCGAAGGCGCAACACCCTTGGGCAAGGCGGAATTTTCGCTATCGGAATATCTGCTGCTGGTGCCGATGCAATTTACGATGGACTGGTTGAAAGGTGCCTATTGGCTGGTCCGCGCCCTGTCCGACGGGGGTGAGGATGACCCTCTCAAAACGGGGATATTATACAAAGCATTGCCGCCAGTTGGTGATGGCGACGGAGAGCATCGCGGACAGACTGGTGCTGCGGATGGAGATGCGGCAGGCCTGCATGCTGGTGATGACGGGCATGAAGATCATGTCATCGATCTGGGGGCTGCCACGCTGATGGCGTTGGGGGAATGCGCCAGTTACGCTTCCAAGCATTTGTCGGGCGATATGAAGAAGGCAGATGGCACGCCGGTCAGCCCGGCCGTTGCAGCGGCAGGGTCGGTGCTGGGCGCAGCGGCCAATATTGGTGGCACGATCATTTCGGCCCTGCAGAAGCAGGGCGGGTCCGCCACCGATCCCTATATCAGGCGCTGGCGCGCCAAGCGTTAAAAGCGCCACGCGCCAGGTGCCGGATGCGGGGTGACAAAAGGGTAATCAGGGGGTTTTTTGTGGACACAATTACAGCCGGGATCGTGGCACAACTGGGCTTCGATGATGAAATGGCAAAGTTGCGCAGCCTGCTGGATGGCTGGATTGCCGAGGCAGCAGGTGACCTGCAGCCGCTCCTGCAATGGCAGTTTGATGCAGGGTCGAAATATTTCCGGCCGCTGACCGTTTTTGGCTGTTATCGGGCCAGTTACCAGCAGCCCATTCCCGACACCATCATCCGGTCTGCCGCCGTGCTGGAAATGATGCATAATATGTCGCTGGTGGTTGATGATATTCTGGACCAGTCGGACGAACGGCGCGGCAAACCGACCATGCATTCCAAATTCGGGATGCTTCCGGCGCTGATGGCATCCGGCTTCATCGTGGCAGACGGTTTTGCCATGTCAGCGGATGATCCGCACGATATCCGTCTGTTTGCCGATCTGATCAAACGTCTGGGGGTGGCGGAATGCGCGCAGTGGCGGCTGCGGCGCCAGCCACTGGGCGTGGCCGACTGGGAAGGCATTGCGGGCGAGGATACAGGATCGATGTTCGAAACCTGCGCCTGCCTTGCCACCCGCGATGAAACCTTGCGAAAATTCGGCCGGCTGCTGGGGATGCTGTATCATGGCTGCGATGATGTGGGCGATGTGAAGGGGCTGACATCGCTTGGCGGCGGGGGCGAGGAAGATTTGCGCGACGGCATCCTGACGCTGCCTGCAGCGCTCGCCATTCAGGATGAAACGATCAGGGACATGTTTTGCAAGGCAGAGCCGACTGACGACGAATTGCAGGCCATTTCGCAGGCCATGATTGCCCAGCTTCCCGCCGCTGACGCCCATCTCGACCAATTGGCAGTGGAGGCCAAATGGGAAGCGCAAATCCACACCAGGGACGCGTCCGTGCTGATTGCACTGGTGGATTATACCCGCGAATTATCCCGCCGGTAAACCGCGCCTAACTGGTGAGCGCGCCCGATAATTGCGCCAGCGCATCGCGCGCGGGCGCCAGCGCCGGAGTGTTCGTGTCCGGGCCCGCACGGCCCAGCGTGGTTTGCAGAATATCCGCCGCTTCGCTGCGGCGGCCACCATCGGCCAGATGGAGGGATAGCTGGATGGCTGGCGGCAATTCCAGCGCCAGCACGCCCATTTCGGCCGCCATGCTGATGGCGCTGCGGTAATCCGCCTCAGCAGCGCCCTCATCACCTGCGGCCAGTTTCAGTCTGGCGCGAATTTCTAGGCTCTGGGGCCGCATCACGCGTTCCTGCGGATTGGCGATGAGCGCTTCTTCCACCGTTTCCAGGGCTTCATCCAACCGGCCATGGGCTTCCATCGCCATGGCCATGCGGTTCATGTTGATTGTCAGCCCGACCAGCGCATTGGCTTTGGCCATCTGGTCGATGGTGTTGCGCATGGTGGCAATATCATCTTCGCCCGACCCGCCCGCCGCCGAAATCCAGCCAAATTTTGCCCGCGCCAGGTGGGCGATATAGGCAAAGCCGTTTTCCTCGCACACATCCAGCGCGGTTCTGGTATGCGCGATGGCCGCTTCATAATCGCCTTCAAAGGCGGAAAATGTGCCAGCAAAATGATTGGCCACCGCTGCTGCGTAAGGCTGGCCGCCATTATCAGAGATCTGGATTGCCGCTGCGATACGCTGGGCGCCAAGATCGGACCGCCCCGATACCCACGCGGCAAGCGCGGCAACGCCAATGGCCACCACATCGTCACTCGGGGAATGGCTGACCCCCTGTTTGCCGATGACCTGCTGCAAACCGGCATAATCTGTTTCAAAATCCCGCAGCCGGCCGGTATAAAAGCTGGTCTGGATGCGCGCATTGGCATGGAAATAATACAGCCACGGTATCTCTTCGCCTGCGGCAGTTTCCTTGCTCAGGCTCATCACCCGCTGGGTTATGGCGTCTGCCTGCTGGTAATCGCCTGCGGTGATGACAGCGCGCCACAATTGGGATTCCTCCACCAGCACCTTGCCCAGCATTCCGGCCTGTTTCGCCAGCGCCAGCGCGCGGCTGGCGGCTTCCACCGTAACCGGATCGGCATAGCCATGGGTTTGCTGCAAGGCGCGGTTAAGCGCGCTCCACAGGCCAGTTTCCTGCTCGTCGCGCGCAGGGCCGGCCGGCTGTTTTTCCAGCACCGCAAGGCCATGGCGGAAATGGGCGGCCGCTTCCTTGCAGGCACCGCGATCATACGCATCAAGGCCCGCTTTCTGCCATGCGGCCACCGCTTGCGCCACATTGCCCGCACGGGTCCAGTGGGTGGCGAGCAATTCCTGCTGGGTTTCGGCAATGGCGGGAAAGTGGTCCACGATGGTGCGGGCAGCAAGGCCATGCAATTCGCGCTGACGGCGTTTGGGCAACGTATCGTAGGCGGCATCCTGCACCAGCGCATGTTTGAACCGGTAGGTGGAATTGGGCGGCGCGCCGCGCATGAACAGCAATTGTTCATCAGCCAATTGCGCCAGAAGAACGCCCATTTCAGCTTCTGGATGGTCGCTGATGGCGGCCAGCAGGGCATGGGGAAAATCACGGCCCAAAATGGCCGCGATCTGCAGCAATTCGCGGGCTGGCCCCAGCCTGTCCAGCCGCGCGGCGAGCAGGCTGCGCAAGGTGGGGGGAATTGCAGCCTGACCACCTTCGCCGTGGCTGGTGGCAATCAGCCGCGCCAGTTCTTCGGCAAATAGCGGCACGCCATCAGCGCGGTCCAGCACCGTCTCGATGGTTGCTGTGTCAATGCCGCCGTCGCCCGCCGCTTCGGTTATGATGGCGCGAATTTCAGCTTGGGCCATCCGGCCCAGATTGATCCGGCTGTGGTTTTCCCGTTCCGACCAGGGCGCAGCAAATTCCGGTCTTGCCGTGCCGATGATGAGCAGGCGGTCATCGTCGGACTGTTCCACCAGCATCTGGATGATTTCCATGCTGGACGGGTCGATCCACTGGCAATCATCCACCAGCAGCACCAGTGGCTTTGTTCTGGCCAGCGCGAAGGTGGCTTCCACCAGCGAGGACAGCAGCTGGCTGCGCTGCTGTTCCTGCGTGATATTGGGCGCGGGAACATCATCTGGCAGGGTCAGGCCGATTACCGGCGCAATCAGCCCCAGCAGACGGGCAGGCAGGCCCAGTTCTACGAAAATATCGGCCAGCGTCGCTGCCGGATCACTCGTGTCGTCATGGCTGCTGCGTTCTTGCGCCAGGTGCAGCAGCATTTGCCCGATGGCATGGTAGGGCGTGTTGGGGAACAGCGATGCGCCCTGCAGCGTGACCCAGTAATGATCATCTGGCGCCAGCGATGCGCTGAATTCGTCAATCAGCCGCGTCTTGCCAATTCCCGGCTCGCCGCTGACCAGCACGAATTGCCCTTGTCCGCTGCGTGATTTTGCCCAGCGGCGCTGGATCTGGGCCAGTTCGTCCTCGCGGCCGAAAAAGCCGGTGGCAAGGCTGGATGCCCAGCCGCGCATGGTGCTGCCGCCACTGCGCGCACCGGCCACGGTGTAAAACTGCGTGGGGCCGGTTTGGTCGCCTGTTTTTTCCAGCGCGAATGCCCGCGCTGCCAGTTGATGGACAGGCTCGGTCACCACGACCGTCCCAGCACCGGCCAGATCGCGCGCGGTTTTGGCAATGGCCGATCCATCGCCGAACATTTCGGTTTCGCCGCTGGGGTCCGCTGTTACCAGCACATCGCTGGTGTGAATACCGGCCTGCAACTGCATGGCGGTGCCGGTCTGCGCCACAAGGTCAGACATCAGCGTGGCGGTGCGGTCCACCAGGCTGAGAGCCGCGCGGATGGCGCGCTGGGCAGCGTCTTCCTGCGCTGCGGGATAGCCGAACAGGGCGGTGATGGTGTGGCCGTCCCATTTCGCAGTGGCGCCGAAACTTTGGACAATGGCGTTGAGCGGCGGCTGGATGGACGACAGGATTTCGTGCCAGTCTTCCGGGTCCATCGACGATGCAAGTTCGCGCCCGTTGGACAATCTGGCAGCCAGAAATGTTATCTGCCGCCTTTCGCTGGAAGGGGCAGAATGCCGCAAATGCTGTTTTGCAATTACGTGGGGTGCAGCGCCGGGCATTTGCCCAGCAGATGGGGCTGCAGATGGCCCAGAAGATGGCCCAGATGATGGCACAGCAGATGGTGGGGCAGCGGGTGATCGGGGCTGCCGCGCGCGGTGCATCGGGCCGATGAATTCGCGCACATGGCTGACAAAATGCTGCCATGCCGGATCTTCTGCATCGCCGTTCCAATTGGTCAGATCTGCCGTTTGGGTCAGTTCGAACATGATCGGCCGTTCGCACGGCCCTATCATGCAAGGCACAAATGTGCCCGCCCGCTGCGCCAGCGTTGCCTCGGCGCGGACCCACCGTGACTGGACAGAATTACCGGACCACAGGACCACCACTGCGCGTGCATCGCGCAGGGCTTTTTCCGTCACTTCATCATAAACCTGGCCAGCGCGAAGCGACACGTCCCACCACACCGACAGGCCTGCCGCTTCAAAAGCGCGCACGAACAGGTCGGCTGATGCCTGATCGCCGCGATTGTAGGAAAGGAAAATATCTTCCAAACACCATCCTCAATTGCGCGACCGGGATGATGTTACAATATCCGCAGCAGGCCGCCAAGAGAGTTGATGGCGAGGATTATCCGCCCGCGTGTGTGCCCACTTGTTTGGGGGCGTGCCTACCGTGAAAAACAAAACGCCGCCGGCCCTGGTGGGGACTGGCGGCGTTTTGTCGGATAGGGCAGCGATCAAGCTGCGTGCAGTGGTTTAACCGCGCGGTTTCTTGCCGCCCTTGAATGGTTTGGCGTGGACGCGTGGTCCGCCCCTGCCGGTGGGCCCTTCAGCGCGTGGGCCACTATGGCGCGGACCATCACGATTGGGGCCATCACGGTTTGGACCATCTCTATTCGGCGCTCCGCGTGGCGGGCCTTTGCGGTGGGGCTTGCTGTTATTGCGCGCCTGTTCGCGGGGGCCACCTTCGGAACGTTCGATGTGAACCGGCTCGTCATCGCCTTCGGCATTGGCAGTGCGCTTGATGGCATCTTCGAACTTGTCGGAAATCGGCCGCGGAACCTGGAAAAACGTTTCTGCAGGGCCAATCCGGATGGCACCGATTTCATTGCGGGTAATATGCCCGCGGCGGCACAATAGCGGCAGGATCCAGCGCGGATCGGCATTCTGACGGCGGCCTAGGTCCATCCGGAACCAGACCGTATCTTCGAAACCGGGGCGGTGGCGGTCCTGCTGGGCTGCCTTGCGTGCTTCGGGCGTGTTTTCGATCAGTTCTTCAGGCTGCGGCATGGCGGCCCGGTGGGCGCGGACCAGTGCTGCGGCAATATCTTCGGGCGAACGTTCCGCCATCAGCTTGGCCGCCAGATTGCGGTCTTCCTCGTCCACTTCGACAGGGGCCAGAAGGGCGGTCAGCAAACGCTCACGGTCTTGCTTCTGAATTTCCTGCGGGGTGGGGGCGTTGATCCAGTCAGCGTTGATCTTGGCACCGCGCAGCATGGATTCCACACGCTTGCGGCGGGGGTAAGGCACCAGAATGACGGCGGTGCCTTTCTTGCCGGCACGGCCGGTGCGGCCCGAACGGTGCTGCAAGGCTTCTGCATCGCGCGGGATTTCCACATGGATGACCAGGCTGAGCGTGGGCAGATCGATGCCGCGGGCGGCAACGTCTGTGGCCACGCAAACGCGGGCGCGGCGGTCACGCATGGCCTGCATGGCCTGGTTACGCTCCGACTGGGAATGTTCACCCGACAGGGCCACCACGGCGAAACCGCGTTCCTGCAAGGTGGCATGAAGACGGCGCACATTGTCACGCGTGGCGCAGAACAGCATGGCGGTTTCCGCTTCGTGGAAACGCAGCAGATTGACCACGGCGTTTTCGATTTCGGACGGTGATACGGTCACTGCCTGATAGGCAATGTCGCCATGGCCGCGATCATCGCCCACGGTGGAAATGCGCAAGGCATCGCGCTGGTAACGCTTGGCCAGTGCCACGATCTGGCGCGGCATGGTGGCGCTGAACAGCAGGGTGCGGCGGCCTTCCGGCGTGGCGTCGAGAATTTCTTCCAGATCTTCGCGGAAGCCCATGTCGAGCATTTCGTCCGCTTCATCCAGCACCACTGCGCGCAATGCGGAAAGTTCCAGCGCGCCGCGTTCCAGATGGTCACGCAGGCGGCCCGGTGTGCCGACCACGATCTGCGCGCCGCCACGCAGTGCGCGGCGTTCCTTGGATGCATCCATCCCGCCGACGCAAGTGGCGATCCGGGCGCCTGCCTTGCCATACAGCCACATCAATTCGCGGCTGACCTGCAAGGCGAGTTCGCGAGTCGGCGCGATAACCAGAGCCAGCGGCGTATTGGCCTGCGGCACGGTGCCGTCTTCAGCCAGCAATTGTTCGGCCATGGCAAGGCCGAAAGCCACGGTTTTGCCAGAGCCGGTCTGGGCCGATACGACCAGGTCGCGGCCAGCGGCTTCTGCTTCGATTACAGCGGCCTGTACGGCAGTGGGTTTTTCGTAGCCGCGTTCGGCCAGCGCTTCGCCAAGAAATGGCGGGAGATTGTCAAAATTCATGGGACTCGCATCATCAGGGGTCGCATCAGCGACTGGGTAGGGAACGGGCCGGGCTTGTCGCAGGTTGCCTGCGAAGACCAAGGTTTAAAGGCGCGCTACCGCCAGTGCCGACCGGTCAATTCATGCGCCCATACACACTTATCACCCGTTTGGCTTCAACTGTTTTGTGCAACTGCGAAAAGACATGGGCAAAGGGCCGCTTTTTGTGGCGCATTGCCACCGCAGACATGCCAAGGCATATACAGCCACACCGTCTTGAGGGGGTCATTCAAATTGCCGGATCGCAGACCGCGGGCACGCGTGACATCATTCGACGTTGCCGAACATGCAGGTGTCAGCCAGTCAACCGTGTCGCGCGCTCTGGCCAATTCCAGCGCCATTACCGAAGCCACGCGCGCACGGGTGATCAAATCTGCCGAAGAACTTGGCTATATGGTCGATGCACGGGCAGCGCAGCTGCGGCAAGGGCGCACCGGCACGCTGGCCGTGGTGGTCATCTGCCGCCCGGACGAGCCGCCAAGCGAAATCAATCCGTTCTATTTCTCCCTGCTGGGCAGTGTTTGCGCCGCAGCATCGGGCCAGGGCTACCAGACGCTGGTGTCGTTCCAGGCTTCGGCGGATCAATTATTCGGCAAATATGAGGAAAGCGGGCAGGCCGACGGGGTCATTGTCATAGGGACCACTTCCAATGATGCGGCATGGCGATATTTTCGCAGCATCAGCGCGGATAACAGATCGGTGGTTTTCTGGGGCTCGCCATTTGACGATCTGGAATGGATCCGGTCGGATAATTACGAAGGGGGCCTGATTGCCGCGCGCCATCTGATCGCGGCGGGTTACCGCAATATCGTCCATCTTGGCGCGGTCGATTCGCCGCAGCGCCAGTTCCGGGAGCGGTATGAAGGATATGCCCAAGGCATGACCGAAGCGGGCCTTGAGCCGCGCCTGCAACAAGTGGATTACACCGATGACCGCGCGACACAGGGTCACAAGGCCATCCGCGCCCTGATGGATGCCGGAGATCCGTTCGATGCATTGTTTGTGGCGTGCGATTCGATTGCCCTCGGCGCGATGGAGGAATTGCGGGCCAGCGGCATTTCTGTCCCCGAACAATGCGGACTGGTTGGTTTTGACGGCGTTCGTGCCGGCATCCATACTTCCCCGCCGCTGACATCCATCGAACCTGATTTCGATGTCGCAGGGGCCATGCTGGTGGCCAATGTGCTGGGGGCCAGTGCTATGGGGACGGCAGCGCGTCCCGTAGCCGAACGGCGGGTTCCGGTGCGTTTGTTGGAGCGCGGAAGCGTGAAATAGCTAGGTCCGACGAGTTCGAGAGCGAATAACTGCTTGGTGTATGTCGGGCGGCGCTCCAACAATGCCCGGCAAATATACAAGGCGGTCCAAAAAACCTCGCTTGCAGATATAAAAATATCTTTATATGCTGCTTCGTATGCATATCGAACCAATCGTAAAGGCTTTGGCCGACCCCACCCGCCTTAGAATCATGCGACTCATCGGCGTGATCGAACTTGCCATTGGCGAGTTGGCTCAGGTCCTATGTCAAAGCCAGCCACGCGTTTCCCGCCATGTCGGCATTCTGTGTGATGCCGGTCTGGCCGAGCGAAATCGCGAAGGGAGCTGGGTTTTTCTTCGCGCCCGTGCTGGCCGCGACCGGGGCAGCCCGATGGGCGAGGCAGTGGCTCATCTTCTGGCTACAGCGGAACGCGAGGATCCTGAATTCGCCGCTGCTTGCGCTGATGACCGCCGCCACCTGGCCGCGATCCGGGCATCTCGTGAAGAACACGCCGCCAGTTTTTTTGCCGCTCATGCCGAAGAATGGGACCAGTTGCGCAGCCTGCACAGCCCCGATCAACTGGTGGAAGAACGGTTGATTGCGGCATTGGGCGATCATGCCCTTGGCGCTGTACTGGATATTGGCACTGGCACAGGGCGCATGGCGGAATTATTTGCCCCGCGCGCAGGTTCGATTGTGGCGTTGGACAAAAGCCTCGACATGTTGAGAGTGGCGCGCGCTAAATTGCAGCATCTGCCCGCAGATGCGGTTGAACTGGTGCAGGGCGATTTTGCGGCGCTGCCATTTGCCCCGCAGCGCTTCGACACTGTCTTATTGCATCAGGTGCTGCATTTTGCGCTCAATCCTGCTGCCGCATTGATGGAAGCTGCCCGGGTTACCCGCGATGGTGGCCGCATCGTCATCATCGATTTTGCCAGTCACGGGCATGAAGAACTGCGCGACCGTTATGCCCATGTGCGCCTTGGTTTTACCGACGCTGCGCTTGCTGCCATGATGGCGCAGGCAGGCTTCGAGCCGGCCCCGCCCATCGCGCTGGATGGCGGCGAACTGATGGTCAAGATCTGGATGGGTTCACGCCGCGCCAATCAAATATCTGCCGACCAAACGAAGAGTGTAAAATGACCCATTCCCTCGATCTGGCGCAGGAAGCTAGAACCGCGCATGATAATCCGCTGTTTGCGTCCCTGCCGGGCGACATTTCAGCATCGTTCGAATTTTTCCCGCCGAAGAGCGAGAAAATGGAAGCGATGCTGTGGGATGCCGTGCAACAGCTGAAACCGCTCGGCCCGGATTTTGTGTCCGTCACCTATGGCGCCGGCGGTTCCACCCGTGAGCGGACGCATAATACTGTCGCGCGGATCATTGCCGAAGCGCATATCCCTGCAGCCGCCCATCTGACCTGTGTCGATGCGTCCAAGGCAGAAATTCGCGAAGTGGCCGAGCAATATTGGGAAGCAGGCGTGCGGCATATTGTTGCACTGCGCGGCGATGCCGGTGAACCTGGTGCGCCATTTGTGCCCCATCCCGATGGCTACGCCAGCGCCGCGGAACTGGTCGCCGGTCTCAAGACCATCGCCGATTTTGACATTTCGGTGGCTGCCTATCCCGAAACGCATCCCGATGCGCAGTGCCCCGACAGCGATATTGATAACCTCAAGCGCAAACTGGATGCAGGCGCCAGCCGGGCAATTTCGCAATTCTTCTTTTCACCGGAAGTGTTTTTCAGGTTTCAGGACAAGCTGGCTGCCAAGGGTATTGATGCGCCGGTGCTGCCCGGCATCCTGCCGGTTACCAATGTGGCCCAGGCGCGCAAATTTGCCAGTGCCTGCGGTGCTGCCATCCCGCCGTGGATGGATGGCCTGTTTGACGGGCTGGATGCGCGGCCTGCTGCGCGCCAACTGGTGGCGGCCACAGTCGCTGCCGAATTATGCCGCCGGCTTTATGCAGGCGGGGTGCGCCAGTTTCACTTCTACACGTTGAACAGGGCTGATCTTGCATATGCCATCTGCCATCTGCTCGGCATGCGCCCGGCTGGGGAAAACCAATGACCGCACGTGAAAAATTCAGGGCCGAAGCGGCCAAAAGGGTGCTGATTTTCGACGGCGCCTTTGGCACCCAGATCCAGGACCGGAAACTGCAGGAAGCCGATTATGCGGGCGATCTTGGCCTGAAGGCGGACCAGAAGGGCAATAATGACATTCTCGCCCTGACCCGGCCTGATGTCATTTCCGATATCACCCGCGCGTATTTTGATGCCGGTTCCGACGTGGTTTCCACCAATACGTTTTCTGCCAACACCATTTCGCAGGCCGATTATGCAGCGGAACATCTGGTGGCGGAAATCAACATCGCTTCGGCCCGCATCGCGCGCACACTGGCAGATGAATATGCCGCAAAAGATGGCCGCCCCCGGTTTGTCGCAGGGGCGATCGGGCCGACCAACAAGACATTGTCGCTATCGCCAGACGTGGAAGACCCCGGTTTTCGTGAAATCACTTTCGACTATCTGGTCGATGTCTATCACGCACAGGCAGCCTCCCTTATCGAAGGCGGGGTGGATTTCATTCTGGTGGAAACCATCTTCGATACGCTGAATGCCAAGGCAGCCATTTTCGCCATTCGCAGGCTGGCCCGCGAATTGGGTCGCGATGTGCCGATCATGCTGTCCATGACGCTGACGGACCTGTCTGGCCGCAATCTGTCGGGCCATACGGTGGAAGCATTCTGGTATGCCGTGCGCCATGCCAATCCGCTGACCATCGGGCTGAACTGTTCGTTCGGCGCGGAACAATTGCGCCCGCATATCCAGCTTCTCAGCCGGATCGCGGATACGCTTCTGCTGGCCTATCCCAATGCCGGTCTGCCCAATGAACTGGGCGAATATGACGAACAGCCGCAGACCACTGCGGGCCTGGTGCGCGAATGGGCCGAACATGGCCAGGTGAATGTGCTGGGCGGATGCTGCGGTTCCACGCCTGCGCATATTGCGGCCATGGCCACGGCGGTTGCAGGGCTGGCACCGCGCCCCATTCCGCAGGCTGATACCTTTACCCGGCTCGCCGGGCTTGAACCTTTTACTTTGGCCGCCTGAAGGCGACAGGATAGACCCATGACTGCCCTTACAGGATCGCAATTCGTCAATATTGGCGAGCGCACCAATGTCACCGGTTCCGCCCGGTTCAAGAAACTGGTCATGGCCGATGATTATGCCGCGGCCGTGGAAGTCGCGCGGCAGCAGGTCGATAATGGTGCCCAGATCATTGATGTGAACATGGATGAAGGGCTGCTCGATGCTGTCCATGCCATGACCACTTTTCTGAAGCTGATCGCCGCAGAACCCGATATTGCGCGGGTCCCCTTCATGATCGACAGTTCCAAATGGGATGTGATCGAAGCGGGCCTGAAATGCGTTTCGGGAAAGCCGATCGTGAATTCCATTTCCATGAAGGAAGGCGAAGACGCTTTCCTGGAACAGGCGCGCAAATGCATCGATTATGGCGCTGCCGTGGTGGTGATGGCGTTTGATGAAACCGGGCAGGCCGACACCAAAGAACGCAAGATTGAAATTTGCAGCCGTGCCTATGCATTGCTGACCGGGATCGGCTTTCCGCCCGAAGATATCATCTTCGACCCCAATATCTTTGCCGTGGCCACCGGCATCGAGGACCATGACCGCTATGGTCTGGATTTCATCGAGGCCGTGCGCCAAATCAAATTGCGGTGCCCCCATGCCAAGACATCGGGCGGGCTGTCCAACCTCAGCTTCAGCTTCCGCGGCAATGAAACCGTGCGCCGCGCCATGCATTCGGTGTTTCTTTATCATGCGATCCCCGCCGGGCTGGACATGGCCATCGTCAATGCGGGGCAGCTGGATATTTATGACCAGATCGACCCTGTGTTGCGGGATGCGTGCGAAGATGTAATCCTGATGCGGCCGGTGGCAGGCGCAATGACCGCCACCGAACGGCTGATCGAACTGGCCGAAAGTTACAAGGGCAAGGACCCGGTGGCGGAGAAACAAGCCGCGGAATGGCGCG
The DNA here is from genome assembly GCF_009827615.1 of Allopontixanthobacter confluentis. Taxonomy (GTDB): domain Bacteria; phylum Pseudomonadota; class Alphaproteobacteria; order Sphingomonadales; family Sphingomonadaceae; genus Allopontixanthobacter; species Allopontixanthobacter confluentis. The sequence continues at coordinate 157,168 of NZ_WTYU01000002.1, read as the reverse complement.
GGTGGCCCGTCGAAAAACGGCTGGAACACGCGCTGGTCAAGGGCATCGATGCCGATATCGTGTCTGATACAGAAGAAATGCGCGGCCTCATCCAGCAGCGCGGCGGGCGCCCCATCGAAGTAATCGAAGGCCCGTTGATGGACGGCATGAATGTGGTGGGCGACCTGTTCGGCAGCGGCCAGATGTTCCTGCCGCAAGTCGTCAAATCCGCTCGCGTGATGAAAAAGGCCGTGGCCCACCTCATCCCCTTCATCGAGGCGGAAAAGGAAGCCGGCGCCAAAGCCAAGGGCAAGATCATCATGGCGACCGTGAAAGGCGACGTGCATGACATTGGCAAGAATATCGTCGGCGTGGTGTTGCAGTGCAATGGCTATGAAGTGATCGACCTTGGGGTGATGGTGCCATGGCCCAAAATCCTCGAAATCGCGCGTGCCGAGGATGTCGACATGATTGGCCTGTCCGGCCTCATCACACCCTCGCTGGATGAAATGGTGACCGTGGCCGAAGAAATGCAGCGGGCAGGCATGACCATGCCGCTGCTGATCGGCGGGGCCACTACCAGCAAGGTGCATACAGCCCTGCGGATCGAACCTGCCTATACCGGCCCTGTTATCCATGTGCTGGATGCCAGCCGCGCTGTCGGCGTGGCGTCCAAATTGCTGTCCGATACGCTGCGGGATGATTTTGTCACCGAAACCGCAGCGGATTATGCCCATGTCCGTGATGTGCGGGCCGGCAAGACGCAAAGCGAATTGCTGAGCATTGACGATGCGCGGGCCAATGGCTTTGCCGCCGACATGAGCGACAAATCGGCTCCGCCGGTAAAGCCGGGTGTGCATGTGTTTGACGACTGGCCGCTGGCAGATCTGCGCGAAGTTATCGACTGGACGCCGTTTTTCCGCGCCTGGGAACTGCATGGCACCTATCCGGCCATTTTGCAGGATGACGTGGTGGGCGAAAGCGCGCGGTCCCTGTTTGCTGACGCACATGCCATGCTGGACCGGATGATTGACGAGAAATGGCTGACTGCCAAGGCTGTGTGCGGGTTCTGGCCCTGTGCGCGTGATGGTGATGATGTAACCATCCATCTGCAGACAGAAGACCATGTGGTGCTGCCATTCCTGCGCCAGCAGGTACGCAAATCACGCGGGCGCGCCAATTATTGCCTAGCCGATTTCATCGATCCGGCGGGGGACTGGATTGGCGGGTTTGCCGTGGGCATTCACGGAATTGACGAACATTCAGCCCGGTTCCAGTCGGACAATGACGATTATTCCGACATTCTCCTGAAAGCGCTGGCTGACCGTTTTGCCGAAGCCATGGCAGAACGGCTGCACCAGCATGTCCGCACCGATCTGTGGGGATATGCCCCGCACGAACAGCTGACCAATGAAGCGCTGATCAAGGAACAATATCGCGGCATCCGCCCCGCGCCGGGCTATCCGGCCTGCCCTGATCACAGCCTGAAGCCTGCCTTGTTCGACCTGCTGGATGCACCTGCCAATGCCGGGCTGACGCTGACGGAAAGCTACGCCATGTGGCCCACATCAGCGGTAAGCGGCTTTTACTTCGCCCATCCCGAAGCATCCTATTTCGGCGTGGCCCGGATTGGCCGCGATCAACTGGAAGATTATGCAGCGCGGCGCGGGGTGGATATTGCCACCGCCGAACGCTGGCTGCGCCCTAATCTGGATTGATGACTAATCGTGATTGACGGCCAATCTCGATTGACCGGGACTGGACAATCGACCAAAGCAAATTTGTCGCCGGGGGAGTGATTCCCCGGCCATATCGCGGGAGAGATCGTGTGCTTTTGCCGGCACATGGCGCCGAAGGAGCAACCGCCCCGGAAACTCTCAGGCAAACGGACCGCGATGTGGCAGACACTCTGGAAAGCGAATTTCGGCCATCGAATGACGGCTGCCGTTCCACCGAAGGGGTAATCCGGCGCTGCCTGTTACAGGCGTGCAGGGCGAAGCTCTCAGGTTTCCCGACAGAGGGGGTATGGTGAAGGTGCTTCTTCGCAGGAGTATTGCCGTATCTGCGCCATAGTTGCGCCATATCTGCCGGGAACTGCCCAATGACCGAAGACCAGACCGAAACCCATCCTGACGACATGCCCGAAGTGCAGGTGCTGCCGCTGGATGCGTGGCATCGCGCAAAAGGCGGGCGGATGGTCGATTTCGCCGGTTACCAGATGCCCATTCAATATGAAGGCATTGTTGCCGAACATGACTGGACGCGCGGCCATGCTTCGCTGTTTGATGTCAGCCACATGGGCCAGCTATCGCTGGAAGGTGACGGCGCGGCAGAAGCACTGGAAACTCTGCTACCGGGCGACATTGCCGGGCTGAAACCGGGCCGGATGCGCTATTCTCTGCTGCTGGATGATAATGGCGGCGTGCTGGACGATCTGATCGTCACCAATGTCGGCCCGCATCTGGGTCTGGTGGTGAACGGCGCGATGAAATGGGACGATATCGCCCATCTGCGCGAACATCTGCCCGATGAAATCACCCTGAAGCACCATGCCGACCAGGCTCTGCTGGCATTGCAGGGCCCCGAAGCTGCCGCGGTTCTGGAAACGATCCTTCCCGGCGTGGGCGAACTGGTGTTCATGACCGCTGGCGCGTTCGACTGGAATGGCACGCCTCTATGGGTCAGCCGCGCCGGTTATACCGGGGAAGACGGCTTTGAAATTTCCGTTCCTGCCGACAAGGCCGAAGCATTGGCCGATGCGCTGGTGGCAGACGCCCGTGTAAAGCCCGCCGGGCTGGGCGCGCGCGACAGTTTGCGGCTGGAAGCAGGCCTGCCGCTGTATGGCCATGACCTTGATACAAATACCGATCCTGTTTCTGCCGATCTGCTGTTTGCGCTGACGAAAAAGCGGCGCGAAACTGGCGGGTGGATGGGGCATGAAAATGTCGTCCGCCTGCTGGCGCAAGGCCCGTCTGTCAAACGGGTGGGGCTGGTGCTGGAAGGGCGGCTGCCTGCCCGCGAAGGCGCGCTGGTATTTTCCGGCGATACGCAGGTGGGCAGGGTCACATCGGGCGGCTTTTCGCCCACGCTCGGCCATCCGGTGGCCATGGCCTATGTCGATGCAGCGCATTGCGCCCTTGGCACGGATTTGCAGATAGAAGTGCGCAACAAGCGGCTGGATGCGCGTGTCGCGCCGATGCCTTTCGTGCCCCAGAATTACTATCGTGGCCCAACTTCCCTGTCAGGAGACACCAAATGAGCCGTTATTTCACCGACGAACATGAATGGATCGAAATCGAAGGCGATACTGCCACCATCGGCATCACCGATTACGCGCAAAGCCAGCTGGGCGATATCGTCTTTGTCGAAGTGCCATCAGCCGGCACGCAAGTGACCAAGGGCGCAGATGCTGCTGTGGTGGAATCGGTCAAAGCGGCGTCAGACGTTTACGCCCCCATCGCCGGCACCGTGCTGGAAGGTAATCCGGCGCTGGAAGAAGACCCTGCGCTGGTCAACACCGCCCCTGAAACAGATGGCTGGTTCTTCAAACTGACAGTGGCTGACAAGAGCGAACTGGACGGGTTGATGGACGAAGCTGGCTACAAGGCATTTGTCGCAGGCCTGTAAGGGTCGCGCCCCAAACGGCGAATGATGCTGCATTGATCCTGCCCCTGCAGGATTGCGAGGAAAAACAACGATGCGTTACCTCCCCCTGACCGATGCCGACCGTTCGGCAATGCTGGAAACCATTGGCGCGCCCGATATTGACGCGTTGTTCGTGGATGTTCCGGCTGAAGCCCAGCTGGACGGGCCGATCCGCGGCCTGCCGATGCATGCCAGCGAACTGGCAGTGGAACGCCATATGGGGCGGCTGGCAAAACAGAACCTTGCCGCCGGTGACGCACCGTTTTTCCTGGGCGCAGGGGCATATCGCCACCATGTTCCGGCCAGTGTCGACCATATCATCCAGCGCGGCGAATTCCTGACGGCCTACACGCCTTACCAGCCGGAAATCGCGCAGGGCACGTTGCAGATGCTGTTTGAATTCCAGAGCCAGGTGGCGCGGCTGTATGGCTGCGATGTGGCCAATGCCAGCATGTATGACGGGTCAACCGGCTGCTGGGAAGCAATCAGCATGGCGCGGCGCATTACGCGCAAGAAACGCGCAATCCTGTCGTCCGGCCTGCACCCGCATTATGTATCCGTCATCAAGACAATGGCGCGCTTTACCGGTGATGAAATCCAATACACTGCCCCTGTGATGGATGCTGCGCCTGATTATGCCGCCATGCTGGATGCGATCGATGACGATACCAATTGTGTCGTGGTCCAATATCCTGACATTCTGGGCCGCATCGGCGATTTGTCCGCCATTGCCGAAAAGGCGCAGGCGCATAAGGCGCTGCTGATTGCCGTGGTGACAGAGCCGGTTGCCCTCGGTGCGATCAAGTCGCCGGGTGAAATGGGCGCGGACATCGTGGTGGGCGAAGGCCAGTCGATCGGCGTGGGCCTGCAATTTGGCGGGCCGTATCTGGGCCTGTTCGCGACCCGTCAGAAATATGTGCGGCAAATGCCGGGCCGCTTGTGCGGCGAGACCGTGGATGCCGAAGGGCAGCGCGGCTTCGTGCTCACCTTGTCCACCCGCGAACAGCATATCCGCCGCGAAAAGGCGACATCCAACATCTGCACCAATTCGGGCCTGTGCGCGCTGGCGTTCTCCGTCCACATGACGCTGCTGGGCGAAAAGGGCCTGCGCGCTTTGGCGGCAGAAAACCATCGGCTTGCCTGTGTGGCCGCAGATGCGCTGGCAGCAGTGCCGGGCGTGACTGTCCTCAACGATGCGTTCTTCAACGAATTCACGATTCAGATCGACGGTGATGCCCGCGAAGTGGTGCGGGATCTGGCGGACAAGAACATTCTTGCCGGTGTTTCGCTGGGCAGGCTTTATCCTGATGAAGCAGATCTTGCCGGCGGGCTGCTTGTCGCAATTACCGAAACCACGAGCGAGGACGATATCAACGCCCTTGCCGCATCGCTGAAGGAGGCGCTGGCATGAACGCTCCCAATAAGTCCGGCTGGAAGCCTGCGATGAATGCTGATGGCGAAAGCATCGGTGGGCCAGCGACCCACACGGGCAACCGCGCCCTGATGCTGGAAGAAAAGCTGATTTTCGAAATTGGCGGGACGGACACCACCGGTGTCGACTTGCCCGCGCCCGATTTATCGGCCCCGCGCCGCATGGGCGGATTGGATCGGGATGCCAGAATTGGCCTGCCCGGCCTGTCAGAACCGGAAACCGTGCGCCATTACACGCGCCTCAGCCGCCAGAATTACGCCATTGATCTGGGCCTGTTTCCGCTGGGCAGTTGCACCATGAAGCATAATCCGCGCCTCAATGAAAAAGTCGCGCGGATGCCCGGTTTTGCCGATCTGCACCCGATGGCACCCAGCACCACCACGCAAGGCGCGCTGGCGGTCATTCATGAACTTGGCGAATGGCTGAAAACGCTGACCGGAATGCCTGCTGTCGCGATGAGCCCCAAGGCCGGCGCGCATGGCGAATTATGCGGCATTCTGGCAATCCGCGCCGCATTGGAAGCGCGCGGCGATGCGCGCAAGGTGGTTCTGTGCCCTGAAAGCGCGCATGGCACCAACCCTGCCACGGCAGCTTTCGCCGGATACGAAGTGGAAGATATTCCCGCAACGCCGGAAGGCCGGGTCGATCTGGCTGCGCTGGAAGCACGGCTGGGGCCGGATGTGGCCGCGGTGATGATCACCAATCCCAACACCTGCGGCCTGTTCGAACGCGATTTCCGCAAGATTGCCGATGCGGTTCACGCTGGGGGCGGGCTGGTCTATTGCGATGGCGCCAATTTCAACGCCATCGTTGGCCGTGTTCGCCCCGGTGATCTGGGCGTGGATGCGATGCACATCAATTTGCACAAGACATTTTCCACCCCGCATGGCGGCGGCGGACCAGGGTCCGGCCCGGTCGTCTTTTCCGAAGCTCTGGCACCGTTTGCGCCGTTGCCTTTCGTCGAAAAAAACGATGATGGCTTCGTGCTGGTAGAAGAAGAAACCGCTGGTGATCGCCATTCCAACAGCTTTGGACGGATGACTGCCTTCCATGGCCAGATGGGCATGTTCACCCGCGCATTGACCTATATCCTCAGCCACGGCGCTGACGGGCTGAAGCAAGTGGCCGAAGATGCCGTGCTGAACGCCAATTACGTCCTGCGCAAACTGGAAGATGTGCTGCACGCACCTTTTGCCGATAGCGGCCCGTGCATGCATGAAGCGCTGTTTGGCGACAAAGGTTTTGCCGAGGGCCTGTCCACACTGGATCTGGCCAAGGGTCTGATCGACGAAGGCTACCACCCGATGACCATGTATTTCCCGCTGGTGGTGCATGGCGCGATGCTGGTCGAGCCGACAGAAACCGAAAGCAAGGCCGCGCTGGACCAGTTCATCGGTGCGATGCGCAGCGTGGCGGAGCGAGCGATTGCCGGCGATGAAACGCTGAAAACCGCGCCGCATTATGCCCCGCGCCGGCGGCTGGATGAAACGCTGGCGGCGCGCAAGCCAGTGCTGGCCTGGGCTGAACCTGCCGCGGAGTAAACCTTGCTTGCTGGCGCATTACAATGCGTTGTCGGGGCGTTGTCGAACGATTTTATCAGTGATAGCTGCCGGTGATGGACAAAAACACATCATCGGCAGGCCTTTCGCCGCATACCGCGGGAGCAGTGCCAGCAAAAAAGCGGCTGGGCCTGTTGGTATTCATCACCGGAACGGCGCTGGTGGCAGCGGCGATAGGCTACCGCGCGATTACTGCACAACACAAGGTGGAACCGGTGGCCAGCGCGGATGCGCCGACGCTGTCGATCAGGCAGATGCAGGCCCGCGCTGAACGTGAGCCTAAAAACGCCGCGGTATGGCAGGAACTGGCGGCCGCGCATTTTGCAGCTGGCGGCTATGGCGAAGCCGCCACAGCCTATAAGCAGGCCATCGAAAATGATGCTCAAAATGCAGAGCTTTGGTCTGCGCTGGGCGAAGCCCGGGTGATGGCAAGCGAGAGCGATCCATTGCCCGGTGATGCGTTGACTGCTTTCAGAAAAGCGGCCGATCTGGACCCGTCCGATCCGCGAGCGCGCTATTTTCTGGCGGTTCGTAAGAATCATGATGGCAATCATCAGGGCGCGCTGGATGACTGGCTGGGGCTGCTCAAGGATACGCCGCCGGGCGCAGTATGGGACACCAATCTGCGCCGTACTATTGAACAGGTGGGCGCGGCGAATGCGATTGAAACTGCAAAACTGGTGGCGCGGATCGACCGCGAACGCAGCGCAAACAGCACACGCAGCGATTTAGCGCAGTAAGCCTAAACTTTTGGCTGCGGTGTTTCTGCAGGTTCAATGGTGATGCGGATTTTCGCCAGCGACAGAACCGCCACGTAAAATCCGATCACGGCCAGCGCGCTTGACCCCAAAATGGTGAACGCCGCGCCTTTCAGCCCGTTCCATTCCATCGCCGTAGGCAGCAGCGCCATGGCCAGCAAGGTGGGGGCAGCGCGGGTGAGGAAGGCTGTGCCTGCCCGTCCGGCTGAAACCAGCAGCGATTCCAGACTGGCCCCGACCAGTTCAATCGCGCCTGCCACAGCCAGAATGACCATGGCCCAATATACAATGCGGAATTCCGGCCCGGCAATGGCAACCAGCCCCCAGCGGCCAAACAGGATGGCAATGCCGACTGCCACAATGCCGCCAACCAGTGCCAGCTGCGCCATGCGCCGGGCGATTGCGACTGCATTGTCCTGCGCATGCACCAGTTCAGGATAGATCGCCTTGGACACTGTTTGGGCTAATTGCACCAGCGCCTGACCCAGCTGTGATGCCACACGGAACCCGCCCGCAAAGGCCTCGCCGCCAATCGCGCCGACCAGCAGGATCATCACTTGCTTGCCGCCCACTGCAAGGCTGCCGGACATGTTGGTGGACCAGACAAAACGCCATGCTTCGGGATGATGGCGGGGAATGCGAAACAGGCTGATCTGCGAAAAATCGATTTTCTGGTCCCGCGCCGCGATGATCCAATAGGCCGCCGCCACGGCGACTTCCGATGCTGCCCAGGCCAGGATGAAACCCGTCACATCGGGCATATACAGCACTGCCAGGACCGCGCCTGCCGCCCGCACGATCGGCTGGACAGCATCAGCGGCTGTTGCCAGCCCATATTTGAAGCGCAGGCGCAGAAGGCCCGTGGGTGTGCTGCGGATGGAAGCAAGCGACACGAGGCAGTAACACAGCGCCAGCCCATGCAATTCAGAGGGCAGCGGCAGCCAGAATCTGGTTGAATACACAAGGCCGGTGGCAAGAATTGCCCCCAGCAGCAGGCTCATCATGTCGAGCGCAATGGCAAAGCCGGTTGCTTCACCGGCGTTTTCCGTTTCTGCGCCCCAGCGGATGACAAATTGCCACGTCTGGAAATTGGCAATGCCGGTGACAGTCTGGCCCAGCGCCACGATCAGCGCGAAATAGCCGAACCCTTCAAGCCCCAATGTGCGCGTTGCCAGCGCCAGATAGACCAGGCTGAGGACAGCATTGAAGCCGCGCCCACCCAGCAGCCATCCGATATTGCGCATAAGGCGGCGCATGGCGTTGGCCCCCGGGCCGTTCAGGCCCCAGCCGCAGCTGAAGCCGCAGCCGCAGTTGCAGCGCGGGCTGCCAGCATCTTTTCGGTCACGTCATAAGTGCGCTGGTTATCGACATCGATCGCATATTCGCCTTTCGACATGATAATCGCGCTCAGTTTGAAACCGAAGCGGCGGGACAATTTGGCGAACAGCGGATCAATCGCGCCCCAGCCGAGGCGGAACCGGATGAGGTTCATTATGCCGAATGCCTTGGCAATACGGCGGGGGAATTTCACGAACTGGCCGCCATTGCGGAATATTTCCGCAGCAGACAGCGCCTCTGGCGAGCCGATCCAATAAGTGTTGCAGTTGGAAAAACCGCCATCGCGAAATTCGTAAAAGCGTTTCTGGCCATCGGGATCAGCGGCCTGCACATCTTCCTTGCGGGCAAGGGCCGCGGCGGCCCCGGCCTTGGCGGCCAGCGCCTTGTCGATAAACTCGGCATAGCCTTCCGGGGTCACCAGCACATTGTCGGCAGTGGTGATCATAATCGGAAACTCGGCGCCCTCGGCACCGGAAAACACGCTGTCGACCAGATTGAACGCACCCGGACGGAAGACCAGCCGGCCTTCGTCCTTCAGTTGCTTCACCAATGCGATGGCTTCGATTTCGTCCGGCTCATGCGAGACAATGCGGATTTCGGCCACTCGGTCGCACGCGGCCAGGGCAGTCACGACATGTTCGATAAGCGGCTTTCCGCCCACAGGAACGACGCATTTCTGCGCCACACCGGCATTTGCGGCCAGCGGGTCGAGGACGCCGGATCGTTTTCCGGCAAGGATCAGGGCTGTAACTTTCACAGCAACGCTCCCTAAAGCCGTGTTCATTTTACGCAAGACTTGTCATGGCTTGGCCAGATTGGCGTGTTCTGGCGGAAAAGGGCGGCATCATGCGGATTATCTTCAGCCGCAAGGGCTTTGACAGCGCGGCGGGCGGCGGTGCATCGCCCATTGTGGGCGGCACACCGGTCAGCTTGCCGATCCCCGGCGGCGGCTTTTCGCGCACAACCTATGGCGATCTGGGCCTTGGCGCTCTTGCGGGTGCGGCCAGCAGGGGCAGATTGAGTGCTGATGACTTGTGCCACCATGATCCGATGTTTCGGGCTGATGGCACGTGCCTGTTCGGCCAATGCGGTGCGGCGCAGACGCATCTGGCCAACCAGCAGGTCGGCATGGGCGATATATTCGTGTTTTTCGGCCTGTTCCGCGAAGAAGCGACGGGCGAAGCACATCACCGGATTTTCGGTTTTCTGAAAGTTGAGGGGCTTATCGACCTCGCGACCTGCCCCGATGCGGTGCGTGAGGCGCTGGCAGACATCGGCCACCCCCATGCGCTGGGGATGCATGGCCGGAATGATGTGATTTACTGCGGGCGGGGCAGCACGGCCCGTTCAGCTCAGCCCGCTCTGCGCCTGACCGTGGAAGGCGGCCCGCCCAGCCTGTGGCACCGGCCCCCATGGCTGAAGCAGGGCGGTTTGACCTATCACGACCGACCGGACCGCTGGCTGCGCGGCAGCCGTCTGCAAAGCGTGGCTCGGGGGCAGGAATTCGTGGCCGATATCGGCCGCAGGCAGGCCCCGAGCGACTGGCTGGGCGGCATTATTGCCGCCATCGAAGGCTAGAGCGATTTGATGATGGCGGAAAAATCGAGGCCGCCGTGATTTTGCGAGAAAGCCTCGTATAATTGCTTTGCATGGTTGCCCAGGGGCGTGTCCGCGCCTGCCGTTTCGGCGGCTTCCATCGCCAGCTTGAGGTCTTTGAGCATCAGCGCTGTCGCAAAGCCGCCTTGGTAATCATTGTCAGCCGGGCTTTGCGGGCCAACGCCGGGGACAGGGCAATAGCTGGTCATGGACCAGCACTGGCCTGAACTGACGGAGCTGATATCGTAGAAAGTCTGCGGATCGAGGCCCAGCTTCTGCGCCATGGTGAAGGCCTCGCATGTGCCGATCATCTGGATGCCCAGCAGCATGTTATTGCAGATTTTGGCCGCCTGCCCGGCGCCTGCATGGCCTGCATGGATGACGGCCTTGCCCATTGCGGACAGGACCGGTTCGGCGCGCTTGAATGCATCATCGCTGCCGCCGACCATGAAAGTGAGCGTGCCGCCGCTGGCAGCTGCGATGCCGCCCGATACGGGCGCATCGACCATGTCATAACCGGCATTTGCGGCAGCTTCCGCCACTTCGCGAGCTGTCGCCACGTCGATGGTCGAACAGTCCATCAGGATGGCATCAACAGGGGCATGGCCGATGACATCGGACGTGAAGACACGTTTCACAATGCCGCCATTGGGCAGCATGGAAACCACGGCTTCTGCGCCCTGAACAGCTTCCCGTGCGGTCGGGAATGTTTCGCAGCCATTGGCCTTGGCCTGCCCCAGCGCCACTTCACTAAGGTCGAATGCGCGCACATTGTGGCCTGCCTTCACCAGATTGGCAGCCATGCCGGCGCCCATATTTCCAAGGCCGATGAATGCAATTCTCATTGTGTCTCTCCGATTATGAACAAGGCAGGGCCATGCCGGTGGTGTCGAGCATTACCGCCCCTGCCACTTGCCTTCGCGCTTTTCGATGAAGGCGGCCATGCCTTCGGCCTTGTCTTCGCTGGCGGTCAGGATCTGGAACAGGCGACGTTCCAGTGCCACGCCCTGATCAAGGCCGGTTTCGAAGGCGGAATTGACCATTTCCTTGTTCACCATGGCTGCCATGGGCGGCATCGAAGCGATGGTGGTGGCGGTTTTCATCGCTTCGGTCATCAGTTCATCATGCGGCACAACGCGGGCGACCAGATTGGACCGTTCGGCTTCTTCTGCGCCCATCATGCGCCCGGTCAGGCACATTTCCATGGCCTTGGATTTGCCCACGGCGCGGGTCAGGCGCTGGCTGCCACCCATGCCCGGCGCCACGCCCAGCTTGATTTCCGGCTGGCCGAATTTCGCCTGGTCGGACGCGATGATGAAATCCGCCATCATGGCGAGCTCGCAGCCGCCGCCCAGTGCAAAGCCGTTGACTGCCGCAATCCATGGTTTGCGCACGGCCTTGACCAGATGGCTGGTCCATTTGGAAAAGAAATCCTCGAGGTAGAAATCTGCCGCCTGCTTGTCCGACATTTCCTTGATATCGGCCCCTGCGGCAAAGGCCTTTTCGCCCGATCCGGTCAGCACGGCGCATCGCTGGCTGTCATCCGCTTCAAAAGCGGCGAAGGCTTCGATCAACTCGTCCAGCACCACACTGCTAAGTGCATTGAGCGCCTGTGGCCGGTTGAGGGTGATCAGCGTGACTGCACCCCGTTTTTCGGTCAGGATCGTTTCATAGCTCATAGGGGCTTCCATTCTTCATTTTCGGGCAGGGGCGCAAAGATCGCGTCGATCAGATCGTCGGTCACGCCTTCGGGTGTGGCGGGGTTCCACTGCGGATTGCCCGTCTTGTCCACGATGACAGCGCGCACGCCCTCGGCAAAATCGGGCCGGGTCAGCACCCGGCTGGCGATGCGATATTCCATGCGCATATTTTCGGCAAAATCACTCAGCTGCGCGCTTTGCGCCAGCTGGCGCAGGGCCACCTTGCAGGTCTGCGGGCTTTTGGTGCGCAAGGTCGCCAGTTCCTTGATCGACCATTCGCTGTCTTCGGCTTCCAGCGATGCCAGAATATCCTCGAACCGGTCGGACGCGAAATGCCTGGCAATCCTGACCGCATTGCCTTCGATCCGTGCGGGCGGCGGGGTTTCGGACAAAGCGGCAAGCACGCCGCCTGCCTCGTGGCCTGCGGCGATGCGGGCCTTGGCTTCGGCCAGGTTTTCGCTCGCCAGATAATGCGTGGCAAGGCCGGACCACAGACATTCCGCACCATCCAGCCGTGCGCCGGTCAGCGCCAGAAACTGGCCCATCCGCCCGCCAAGGCGCGAAAGAAACCAGCCGCCGCCAACATCGGGAAACAGGCCGATGCCCGTTTCCGGCATGGCGAATTTGGTATGTTCGGTGGCGACACGGTATTTGGCTGGCTGGCTGATGCCGACACCGCCGCCCATGGTGATACCATCCATGAAGGCGACCACCGGCTTGGGATAGGTGAACAGCTGGTGGTTCAGCTGATATTCGTCATGGAAGAACTGGCGCCCGCTGGTGCCGCCATCGTTCAGCGCGGAATTGCGCAGGAAGGCAATGTCGCCGCCGGCACAGAAACCGCGCCCTTCGGCATGGTCGATGATGACGGTTTTGACCGCATCATCGGTTGCCCATGTGGCAAGCGCGCCGCTCATCGCATGGCACATTTCCAGCGTCAGCGCGTGTAGCGCCTTGGGCCGGTTGAGCGAGAGATGCCCGGCCGAACCGTGGGTGTGGATATTGATCTGATCGGTCATTGGCGCAGCAAGTCCCTTCCCACGATCATTCGCATGACCTGATTGGTGCCTTCGAGAATCGAATGGACGCGCAGATCGCGCCAGAAGCGTTCGATCGGATAGTCCTGCAGATAGCCGTAACCGCCAAACAATTGCAGCGCGTCATTGACGATTTTGCTGCCATTGTCCGTCGCCAGACGCTTGGCCATGGCGGAAAAGCGCGACTTGTCCGGCGCATTGGCCGTGACCTTGGCCGCAGCCAGATACAGCAGCGCACGGCTTGCTTCCAGATCGGTCGCCATATCGGCCAGCATGAACTGGGTGTTCTGGAAATCGGCCACTGGCGTATCGAACTGCTTGCGGTCCTTGGTATAGGCAATCGCTTCATCCAGACACCGTTGCGCGCCGCCCAGTGAACAGGCGCCGATGTTGAGGCGGCCACCATCCAGCCCCATCATCGCAAAGCGGAAACCTTCGCCTTCATCGCCCACGCGGTTGGCCACTGGCACACGCGCATCTTCAAAGATGACCTGCGCTGTGGGGGAAGCATTCCAGCCCAATTTCCGTTCCGGCGCGCCGAAGGATACGCCGGGCGTGTCCTTGTCCACCACCAGGCAGGTGATGCCTTTCGACTTGTGCTCGCCGGTGCGGACCATGGTGACATAAACATCGTTCACCCCGGCGCCGGAAATGAATTGCTTGGTGCCGTTCAGCACATAATGGTCGCCGTCCAGCCTTGCCGTGGTCTTGAGCGCGGCCGCATCGGAACCGGAGCCAGGCTCTGTCAGGCAGTAGGATGCGATTTTTTCCATGGTGACGAGGTCTGGAAGGTATCGGTCCTTCAACTCCTGTCCGCCGAACTGGTCGATCATCCATGCGGCCATGTTGTGGATGGAAATGAACGCGCTGGTGGCGGGGCAGCCATAGGCCATGGCTTCCATGATAAGCGCGGCTTCCAGCCGGCCAAGCCCGATGCCGCCGCTTTCTTCGGACACGTAAATCGCGCCAAAGCCCAGCTCTGCGGTGGATTTGATCACATCGCGGGGGAAAATCTTCTTTTCGTCCCATTCCGCCGCAAAGGGCGTGATGTTGTCGGCAGTGAACCGCTGCGCCATTTCCTGGATCGCAAGCTGGTCTTCATTCAATTGGAACTGGTCTGTCATACGCTTGCCTCTACTACGGCTTCTGCTTCTATTTCCACCATCCATTCAGTGCGGCACAATGCCGCCACGCCGACCATGGTGGCAGCCGGGCGGGCCATGCCGAAAAAGCGCGCATGCACTTCGCCGATGGCATCCTGCTGGCTGATGTCGGTCAGGAACATCCGGGTGCGCACAACATCCGCCGCGCTGCCGCCCAGTTGCTCGATTGCGGCGACAATCAATGTGCAGCAGCGGGCCGCCTGCGCTGCGGCATCGCCGCTGGTCGTGGTGCCATCATCCTCGATCGGTCCGGTGCCTGCGACGATAATTCGGCCTCCCACGCGCACTGCGCGTGAGAAACCGAATTGATCTTCATACGGGGAGCCAGACGAAACGTGCTGCCTCATGAATGTTACCCCATCGTCGGAATGACAAAGGCATTGCCTTCATCGCTGCCGCTGCCATCGGGCCAGCGCTGGGTGATGGTTTTCACCTTGGTCCAGAACTTGATGCCTTCCATGCCGTGCTGGTTGGTGTCCCCAAACGCGCTGCGTTTCCACCCGCCGAAGCTGTGATAGGCAACCGGAACGGGAATCGGCACATTGATGCCGACCATGCCGACATTGACCCGTGCGGCAAATTCACGCGCAGCATGGCCATTGCGGGTGAAGATGGCGACGCCATTGCCATATTGATGCTTGCTGGGCAGGGCGAGGGCTTCCTCGAAATTGGCGGCGCGCACCATTTGCAGTACGGGGCCGAAAATCTCTTCCTTGTAACTTTCCATGTCGGGCGTGACATGGTCGATCAGGGTGGGGCCGATAAAGAAGCCCTTCTCATGGCCCTGCAGGCTGAAGCCGCGCCCGTCGATGACGATTTCGCCGCCTTCCTTTTCAGCCGTGGCAATCCAGCCTTCCACGCGGGCTTTGTGTTCTGCGGTAACCACCGGGCCATAATCCGCATCGCTGTCGGTGGAGATACCCACGCGCATTTTCTCGATTGCAGGGATCAGTTTTTCGCGCAGGCGCTGAGCGGTATCTTCACCCACCGGCACCACCACAGGCAGCGCCATGCAGCGTTCGCCAGCCGAGCCGAAGGCTGCGCCGCTCAGGTCGTTCACCACCTGGTCCAAGTCAGCGTCCGGCATCACGATGCCATGGTTCTTCGCGCCGCCCATGGCCTGCACACGCTTGCCGGCGGCAACGCCGCGCTTGTAGACATAATGGGCAATGTCGGATGATCCGACGAAACTGACAGCGGCAATATCGGGATGGTCAAGAATGGCATCGACCATTTCCTTGTCGCCATGCACGACTTGCAGAATACCCTCTGGCGCGCCTGCTTCCAGCATCAGTTCCGCCAGCCGCACCGGCACGGACGGGTCACGTTCTGACGGTTTCAGGATGAAGGCATTGCCCACCGCGATGGAGACGCCGAACATCCACATCGGGATCATGGCGGGGAAATTGAACGGGGTGATGCCCGCGCCAATGCCCAGCGGCTGGCGCATGGAATAGACATCAATGCCGGGGCCGGCACCTTGGGTAAATTCACCCTTCAGCGCGTGCGGGATGCCGCAGGCAAATTCGATCACATCCAGCCCGCGCTGCACATCGCCGCGGGCATCGGCAATCACCTTGCCATGTTCGGAACTGAGCAGATGGGCCAGTTCGTCCATATTGGCTTCGACCAGCCGTTTGAATTCGAACATGACGCGGGCGCGTTTCTGGGGGTTGGTGGCGGCCCATTCGGGCTGCGCCGCCATGGCTGCGGCCACGGCCCGGTCCAGCAAGGCTGCATCGCCCAGCGCAACCTGCGCCTGCACTTCGCCCTGGTTGGGGTCAAAAATATCGTGGTGACGGGCCGCTGTCTTGCCCGCACCGCCGACAATGAAATGATCGATCTGGCGCATCCGGTTTCTCCTGTAACTTTTATGGTCACCCCTCTAGCTTAGCGCAGACATCGCGCAAGGCCCGACTTGGATGAATAACGGCTTCTCGCTCCGCACTATCGCCACTGCCGCAGCCACCGCAATCCGGCCACGATTTGCACATCATACGTTGACCAATACGGCATTATCGTGGCAAGCGCCGGGCGCATTTGGCAAAGGGCGACAACCCTGCGCGCAGCATGCATGGCATATCACAGATAAAGTTGATGTATTTCAACACCATGCGGGTGTAGCTCAATGGTAGAGCAGCAGCTTCCCAAGCTGACGACGAGGGTTCGATTCCCTTCACCCGCTCCACAACTGCGGAATACGCGCGACAGCGGCGTCAATCGGCAGGGGCATCTGTACTGGCTCGCTTTGACAATAATCGGAACCTTTGCATGCGATCGTGGCTTTAGCCAGAGTGCAAAATGAAACCTCCGAAACCTCCGAAATCTGCGTGCTGGTCGTCGAGGACGAGGTACTGGTGGCCTGGGATGAAACCCAGACACTGGAAGATGCTGGCTACAAAGTTATAGGCCCGGCCCATTGTCTTGAAAGTGCCCAGGCGCTGGCGACGAGCGAAGAACTTTCGGCCGCAGTGCTCGACGTGAACCTGGGGCGCGATACGGTGTGGAGCGTTGCTGACACGCTGCGGGCGCGGGGCGTTCCGGTTGCCTTTGTCACTGCCGACTTGCACCATCCGGAACTGGGAACGCGTTTTGCCGATATACCGCGGCTGACGAAACCAATTTCCGATACGGAATTGCTGCAAGTCGTCGAGACGATAATCGCCGCTTCAAGCTAGTCTGCGGCGCTCAGTTCCAGCGTGCGCTGATACCCGCCTTCCACAGATTGCCCCGTGGCCTTGCCGGAAATCTGCCTGGCACTTGCTTCGATCAGCTGGACACCGAAACCGGTTCCTTCGACGCTGCTTGTGCCGCCGCCGGTTTCCCGCCAGTCAATCGCGATCCGGCCTGCGTCGTTGGTTGACCATTCGACCACAAGCCTGCCTTCATCTACTGACAGCGCGCCATATTTTGTCGAATTTGTCGCCCATTCATGCAGAATCATGCCCACCGGTGTGATGGCGCTGTTCGCAATATGCACGTCAGGGCCGTCGAGAGTGATTTTCTGTCGGCCAGAGGCAGGTTTCAATGCCGCTTCAAGCAGCAAACGCAGTTCCGCGCTGCCATTGGTGACATCCACCGTCATGGCATGCGACCGGCCCAGTGCGTGGATGCGGTCGCACAGTTCCAATGCAAAACGGTCCACATCATCGGCATGGCGTGCGCTCATCTTTGTCAGCGCGGTGATGACGGCGAACAGATTTTTGACCCGGTGGTTCATTTCGCGCAGCATCAGTTCCCGCTGGACCAACTGTTCGCGTTCTGCCGTCACATCGTACGATACGCCGATGAATTTGTCGGTATCGCCCACGGTAACCTTGCGGCCCAGCCCGTGCAGCCAGCGCACGCTGCCATCGTCCAGCATGACGCGGAAGGTTTCATCATAGGCATGCGTGCCATCCATTGCGCGCCGCAGGGCGCTGTTCACCCGGTCACGATCTTCAGAGGGCAGGCGCGCCAGGATCGGGTCCATGAATTCGCCTTCCGGTTCCGATGCGATACCCATCAGCCCGCGCTCCATCTCGTCCAGTGTCGTGCGCCCGGTGGAAGGTTCATATTCCCAGATGCCAATGCGCGCGACATCCAGCGCCATTCTCAGCCGTGCGCGCTCCTCGGTCAGCGCAGTTTCCAGTTTGAGCGCCTGGGTCACATCGGTGAAGACCAGCGTTGCACCGGCCAGCGACCCGTCCAGCAGACGGTATGGCAGCACACGGGCCACATATTGCTGCGAGCCATCATCGGATGAGGTGCGGTATTCACCGACATGGCCGGCCCTTGCCGCATCAGCGGCGAGGCTGACATATTTCCTGTCCGTCAGCGTGGTTGGCAAAGTGGCCAGCGGCAGGCCGACATGGCCGGGGCCAACGCTGAACAGCGTGTCGGCAGCATCGGTTGAGCTGCGCAGGTTCAGATTGGCATCAACCACCAACACCACCAGTTCGGTGGAATCGAAGAAGTTTTTCAGATCCGAATGCGCGGTTGTCACCTGATCGACCTTGGCTTTCAGCTCGTCATTGACGGTCGTCAGTTCTTCATTGGTCGATTGCAGCTCCTCGTTCATCGACATCATTTCTTCGTTGGAGCTTTTCAACTCCTCGTTCGCGGTTTCCAGCTCCTCCACCGTGGTACGCAGCCGCAGCCGGGCGGATTGCAGTTCTTCCTGCAGGAACTGCATTTCCCCGTCGCCGCGTTCGTATTCCTGATAATCATCCGGTCCGCGCACAGCTAAAGCACCGGTTTCCCGAAACACGATGAGGAATGCGCCTGAACCGATCGGATCGATCATCACGTTCATTGGCAACAGCCCGAAATCTGTTTCCGCCTGAATGTTGCGCGCGATCTTGGGAACATTGTCGCGCACCGTTTCGCGCAGCAGAGGGCCGAGCAATTCGCCAAGGCCCGGTTTCACCTGCCGCAGGACATTGATCTGCCCGTCATTACGGTCAGGGAAGCTGAGATAACGGCTGACCGCGCCCCATTGGTTGAGCAGGATGCCTTCTGCATCGACCAGCATGCTGACAGGGGCATGGCGTTCCGCCAGCTTGGTAAGCGCTGCCAGATCAAGCGAGCGGGGCCGATCCTCGATCTTGGCCGCAGGCTGGCGAAGGCGGCGGCTCTTGGCGGGCTGCGCGCTGAATTTGAGAGGGTAGCGTGTGGGTGTGTCGCGCCTTTCGAACAGCCGTGCGCGCTGGTCCAGCGTGGTGAACAGATCTTCGAAACGGCCGATGCTTTCTGACGAGCCGAGAAACATCTTGCCCTGTTCTGCCAATGCAAAATGGAAGGCTGGCATCACTTCGCGCTGCAAATCCTCGTCAAAATAAATCAACAGGTTGCGGCAGCACAGCAGATCGATTTTGGAATAGGGCGGATCGCGCACCAGATTGTGCGAACTGAACCGCACCATGTCGCGCACGCGCGGCGCGATGGTGAAATGTTCCATCCCGATATCGATATAATGGCTCTGATATTCGGTCGGAATGTCGGGCAGCGCGGCCAGCGGATATGTCGCCCCGCGTGCGATTTCGAGCATCTTTTCGTCAATATCGGTGGCGAAAATCTGGACGTAGGGGTGGCGTTCGTGGCGGCGCATTGCGTCAGACACCAGCATTGCAATTGTGTAGGCTTCTTCGCCAGAAGAACAGCCAGCCACCCAGATGCGCAATTCATGAGCATCGCGGCTGGCGGCCACCATCGGGTCGATGACCAGGCTTTCCAGCTTCTCGAATTCTTCGCGGTCACGGAAAAATCTGGTCACATTGATCAGCAGATCGCGAAACAATGCCTGACATTCGCCGGCATCAGCCTTGAGGCGGGCGAGATATTCATCGCTTGTGGAAACGTCGATCACCTGCATCCTGCGGGCAATGCGGCGCGACAGGGTCGAGCGTTTGTAACCGCTGAAGTCGTGCCCCACTGCTTCGCGCAGCGCGGTGCACATCTCGTCCACATGGTCGGCAGCTTCATGCGCTTCGTCCAGGGCAATACTGTCAGCCCGGTCAAAGAAGTTACGCAGCGCTTCGATGACCTGGGCGGGCGGCAGGACGATATCCACCAGCCCGGTTGCGATGGCCGATACCGGCATGCCGTCATAGCGGGCGGTTGACGGTTCCTGCACCACGGCAAGGCCGCCAAATTCCTTGATTGCGCGCAAACCGCGGCTGCCATCGCCGCCAGTGCCGGACAGGATCACGCACCCGGCCTTGTTGCCGCGTTCATTGGCCAGGCTTTCGAAGAAATCATCAATCGGGCGGCGCAATCCGCGCGGATCGGTAAATTCTGTCAGACGCAGCGTGCCATCTTCAATCGCGAGGCCATGCCCGGGCGGGATGACATACACATGGTCACCCTCGATC
Organism: Allopontixanthobacter confluentis; assembly: GCF_009827615.1. Lineage (GTDB taxonomy): Bacteria > Pseudomonadota > Alphaproteobacteria > Sphingomonadales > Sphingomonadaceae > Allopontixanthobacter > Allopontixanthobacter confluentis. Next base: position 137,109 of record NZ_WTYU01000002.1, on the reverse strand, counting down.
ATTTCGCCGCCTGCGGCCTGCGTCACCGTCATTTCGGTGAAGCGTTCCAGCAATTGCGCCATCAGTGAATCGTGATTGGGATCAAGGTGCTGGACCACCACAAAAGCGATGCCCGGCTTGTCACCGCATCCCTTGAACAATTCGCGCAACGCTTCCAGCCCGCCAGCTGACGCTCCGATGCCGACGATTGGCAGGACCTGCCCTTTGCTTTCTGTCATGAATTTACGACCAATCTTCAGCTTGATGGCGGACCAGCAGCGCGACTGTGTTGGCGATGGTTTCCATGCTGCCAAGCAACATCCAGTCTGCATCCTTCAATACAGCGGACAGGCATTGCAGATCTTCGCCGAGCGCTTGCTGGTATGATGCCGCGCGTTCTCTACCTGTTCCAACAGCAAATTGTGAACCTAAAATCAAGGTGCTACTATTTGGGCTGCGGATTTTGGCCATGAACAGAAGATTGAGAAACGGCTCGCCTTCCCGCGTCTGGTTAGGAATCACGAACCGTGCATTGCCTGCGTTCTGATCGCCCAGAAACTGGCGAAGCCGCTGGCGCACCGGTCCGGCCCCGCCGGGTGGCTGCAAAAACCTGCAATTGTGGCCCAGCACATCTTGGCGCGCATATTCGGTGACCGCGCAGAACCTGTCGTTCACCAGGATCAGCGGCATATCCGGCCGCCCGGGGTCAGCCAGGCTGAGCGCGACAGAGCTGCGCTGAAAGATTTCTTCGACACCGGGAGGGTAGGCGAGTGAAGGCAAATCGGCGACTCGAAAAATTTAGACCGCCCGGTTTTAGACAAGGGAGATTGGCACGGCAAGCGAGGTGGCCGGGCGCACGCTTCTGCACCCCTCTGCACCCTTCTTCGCTCTGCCGCGGTCACGAGCTGATATGATAGCCCAACCCAGCCTTTCGCCAACCCAGCCTTTCGCCAACATTGCAGCGGCGTTCAGCCATGTGCAATCGGCCGCCCGCTATCAATCGGGAATGATCAGAAACATCTTTCTTGGTGCTGCTGCACTGGCCGCTGCTGCCGTTCTGCCCAATGTGGCCGCGCATGCTGCTGGTTCCGCTGTTGGTTCTTCCGATGGGCCTGCTGCTTCGCAATGGGAAATCGGGCCGATTATCAGAGGCCGCAATTATTCTGTAAATATGCCGGCAACGCTGTCTGACACCCGCGATGGGCCAGCGTTTGATTTCCCCTATCCCACTGCGGCCAATGGCCATGTCCATTATGTGACCGTGCCGGTGCGCTCGCTCGAAGGGGCGCGGCGGATTACGCTGCGGTACCGGATTGATGCCAAACCGGGCACGCGGTTTTTGGCGCAGGAAAGCCCGGGCGGCGATGGCACATTATCGCTTTATTTCCAGCGCGGGGGTGACAGGTGGTCGGCGCGCACGCCGCATCATCGCTGGTATTCGCCCGTCAACCGGGTGATGCCGCTGCGTCCTGGCACGCATACCGTTTCGATCAATCTGGACGAACCGTGGATTGCCATGATGGGCGGTGATGCCAGGGCCCTTCCGCAGGCCTTTGACGCCGCCATCAGCCAGACCGCGACTGTCGGTTTCACCTTCGGCGGCACGTCGGGCCGCGGGCACGGTGTCTTTGCGACGGGGCCTGCGCGGTTCACCGTGCTGGATTACCGGATCGAATAGGCCGCAGGCGTCATCCCGCGCATCAAAGCACTTAGCGCAGGCTTACTGCTTGCCGATGGCGGAGGCTCTGGCGCGGCCCAGCATGATTTCGGCAATGTCGCCCTTGGCGCGGATGCTCGCAACCAGAAGATAGGCGGACAGAAACAGCATTCCGCCAAACACCCCTATGATGCCCAGCAGCAGGCCTGCGGGGGTAAAATGGTGACGCCACGCCAGCCACAATCCTGACAGCAGCAGGAAAGTGAAGAAGTCGAAATTGAACTGGCCCGGCCAGTTCATCGCCGCCATGTCACCGAAAAAGACCGGCACCAGGTTCCATCCGTGGCTGGTGCCGGTGATGATGGTATAAATCGCAATGGCAGCGAAAACCGCACCCAGGAAAATTCGGAACATTGCCATCTGACTTTCCCTTTTTTGCTGGACCTGCAAAACCGGCCCACGGTGCGGTAGTACTCAGTCTCCCAGCGTCGCCATGTCGATCACGAAGCGATATTTTACATCGCTGGCTTCCATCCGGTCATAGGCTTTGTTCACATCACCCATGGCAATCATCTCGATATCGGGGGTGATGCCTTTTTCGGCACAGAAATCGAGCATTTCCTGCGTTTCGGCCACGCCGCCAATGCCCGACCCGGTCAGCACCTTGCGGCCCATCAGCAGCAGGCCGGAATGGAATTCGGGCACCATGTCGATCATGCCGACCAGCACTTGCACGCCGTCCACTTTCAGCAGCATCACATAAGGCGCGACATCATGCTTGACGGGAATGGTGTTGAGCACAAGATCGAAATAGCCGGAGCGCGCCTTCATCGCATCCCTGTCCGTGGTCAGCAGCAAGTCGACCGCGCCCAGCGCCAGTGCATCCTCGCGCTTGTCTTCGCTGCGGCTGAGGACAGTGACATCTGCGCCCATCGCGACAGCAAATTTTACGCCCATATGGCCCAGCCCGCCAAGGCCCGCCACCGCGACCTTGCTGCCGGGGCCGACCTTCCAGTTGCGCAAGGGGGAATAGGACGTGATCCCGGCGCATAATAGCGGCGCTGCATCGGCCATGCTCAGCGCATCAGGCACCTTGATGACGAATTCCTCACGCGCCACGATTTTATCGGAATATCCGCCAAAAGTGGTGCTGCCATCGCGACGGTCCTTGCCATTATAGGTGCCGGTCATGCCCTTTTTGCAATATTGCTCCAGCCCCTGTTTGCACAGGTCGCATTCCATGCAGCTATCGACCATGCAGCCGATTGCCACGCGGTCCCCCACGGCGTGTTTTGTCACCTTGTCGCCCACGGCAGCGACATGGCCGGTAATCTCGTGGCCCGGCACAATCGGGTAAACGGTGCGGCCCCAGTCATTGCGTGATGCGTGCAGGTCTGAATGGCAAATGCCGCAATGGCTGATGTCGATCAGCACATCATCATCGCGCAGGCCCCGCCGGTTAAAGGCAAATGGCGCCATGCCGCTTTCAGGTGCCGTGGCGGCATAGCCTTTGGCCGGATATTCATTCGTCGCATTTGCCATTGTTTTCTCCATCACCTTCACGTTTGTAGGCGAAGGTCTATCATGTTGGGGGCGCCGTCAAAGGCAATTATGAGTGCGGTGGAGTTGACCGGTCAGCGCGGCGGCATCCTGATTGCGCCATCCAGCCGCAGGCATTGGCCGTTGAAATAGGTGTTGCGCGCCAGTTCCAGCACCAGACTGCCAAATTCATCCGGATCGCCAAGACGCTTGGGAAAGGGGACAGAAGCGTTTAGCTGGTTCCACATGGCCGGATTGCGGTCCTTCATGCCCAGCATCAGCGGCGTGGCGAAAATGCCTGGCATGATGGAATTGACCCTGATGCCCAGGTCCATCAGATCCCGCGCCATCGGCAGCACCATACCATTCACCCCTGCCTTGGCCGACCCGTATATCACCTGGCCAATCTGCCCATCCTGCGCCGCGACCGATGCAGTCAGGATGATGCTGCCGCGTTCGCCATCTTCATTCAGCGGCTCGGCATTGGCCATGCCCAGGGCAGAATGGGACGCCACGCGGTAGCTGGCCACCAGAATGCCTTCCGTGCCAAATGCGAAATCCTGCGTCGACAGCCGCTTGTAACCGCCGGTTTCCTTGTCGAACCCCACCGTCTTGCCGCGGCGGCTGGCCATGGCACAATGGACCGTCACGCGTTCCTGCCCGTGCGCGGCACGGGCAGCGGCAAATCCGTCCACCACGGATTGTTCGTCGGTTATGTCGACATGGTGAAACGTGCCGCCCACGCTTGCTGCAATGGCTGGCCCGTCATCTGTATTGATATCGAATATCGCCACTTTCAAACCGGCCCCCGCCAATGCCCTGACGCTGGCATGGCCAAGGCCGGATGCCCCGCCGGTAACCACTGCTGCCATTCTGCTTGCCAGTTTCATCGCATCATTCTCCCGCTGTATATTCGCAGGTGTCATGTTCCCTTCACGCTGCTATCGCAAGCCCGTGATACGCCAATCCAGACGGAGCCTGACCATGACCGCCGCACTCCACCGCCGCCAGTTTCTCAACGCCACTGCCAGCGCCTTTGCCGCACTGGCCGCCAGCGGATGCACCACCGGTGCGCGCATGGGCGGGGCACCTGCCGGGCCTGCCGGATACGGCCCGCTGGTGGCAGACCCGGCCGGTCTGCTCGATTTGCCGCAGGGCTTTTCCTACCGCATCATTTCCAGGCTTGGAGACATGATGGATGACGGGCTGACCGTGCCGGACAAGGCTGACGGCATGGGCTGTCTTGACCTTGGAGGCGGCAAGATTGCGCTGGTGCGCAACCATGAACTGGTGCCAACCGATGGCGCGGGCGGAACCATTCCATCAGGGTTCGACCGGATAGACGGCAAAATGGTGATGCCGGGCGGCACCACGACGATTGTGCTGGATGCTGCAACGCTGACGGTGGAAAAGCAATATCGCTCGCTGGCGGGCACCATTCGCAATTGTGCCGGCGGAACAACCCCCTGGGGCAGCTGGCTGACCTGCGAGGAAGCCGTGGTCTCGCCCAGCGCGCGCAATGCCGAAGCGCATGGCTGGGTGTTTGAAGTGCCCGCCAATGCAGGCGGGCTGGTGGATGCCGTGCCGCTCAAGGCCATGGGACGGTTCAACCACGAAGCCGCCGCAGTCGATCCGCGCACCGGCATTGTCTATCTGACAGAAGACCGCGGCGACAGCCTGCTCTATCGCTTCCTTCCCACGGTGGCCGGCAAGCTGGCGCTGGGCGGAAAGTTGCAGGCACTGGCGGTGGATGGCGGCCCTGCTGACACCCGCAACTGGGACAGCGCAGCCATGAAGGCAGGCACAATGCACGCAGCCCGCTGGATCGACCTTGATGATGTGGAAGCCCCCCAGGATGATCTGCGCACCCGCGGCGCAGCGGCAGGCGCGGCAATCTTTGCCCGCGGCGAGGGGATCCACATGGGCGATGGGGAGCTGTATTTCTGCTGCACCAATGGCGGCGCTGCCAAGCTGGGGCAGATTTTCCGCCTGCGTCCGGGCAAGGCTGGCGGACCGGACGGGATTTCGCTGTTTTACGAATCCACCTCGCCCGACCAGTTCAATTATGGCGATAATCTCACCGTGGCAGGCAATGGCCATCTGGTGGTGTGCGAAGACCAGTATACCGATGTGGTGGACAACCATCTGCGCGGCATAACGCCCGATGGCATTGCCTATCCGCTGGCCCGCCTGCGCGTGCAGACAGAGCCTGCGGGCGCGTGTTTCTCGCCCGATGGCAAGGTTTTATTCCTCAATTCCTATCGCCCGGCGACCACGGTGGCGATTACCGGGCCGTGGCTGGCCTAAACGGGGCTGGCCTGAACGGGGCTTGAAACCTTGGCCCCAAAACTAGGGCTGCAATCCGGCAATGCCATCCTTCTTTCTCGCCTTTCTGGCTGTTCTGGCCACATCGCTGGGCAGCCGTGACCAGTTGCTGGTGGCGTCTCTGGCAGGCAGGCTGGGGCGCAGCACTGGCTTGCTGGTCACTGGCTGGGCCGTTTCCACCGTGTCGGCAGGCGTGATGGCGTGGGCGGGCCATACTATCGGCGTAATGCTGGCACCGTCGGCCAAATCGATGCTGGTGGCCATGGCGCTGCTGCTGGCTGCAGCGGAGCTGGGCTGGAAAATTCGCCCGTTTACAGCCCGGGAACCCACCCGCTCCCTGTTCGCAATCAGCGCGGTGCTGCTGGCGCGCCAGATGAGTGATGCGGGGCGCTTTCTGGTGTTTGCCATTGCTGCCGCTGCGCCTGCAACACCACTTGCAGCAGCGCTGGTTGCCATGGGCGGCGCAATCGGGGGCGGCGCTGCGCTGACTTTGGGCTGGATTGCCGGGGACCAGCGCCTTGCCGCCGCGCCGCTTGGCTGGGCCAGAAAAATACTCGCGTTCGCCTTGTTGCTGGCCGCCGCGCTAATCGCTCTATCTATCAGAGGCTTGCTCGGCTGATCGATTTTTCCGATTTGTATCATGGCCAGTTTCGCGGAAACCGGCCCCCCTTTGGCCCGTTGGTGGCATGAAACTGATCATTCAAACGGGAAAACATCATGGCTGACACCAAATCGAAATCGGGCAGCAATTCGAAAAAGGCACTTGTCGAGGCTTTGAACGGCGCACTGGCAGACCATCTGGCGCTGTATATCAAGACCAAGAATTTCCACTGGCACGTGGCTGGCCCGCGCTTCCGCGATCTGCATCTGATGTTTGACGAACAGGCAGCGCAAATTATCGGCGTGACCGACGCGATTGGCGAACGGGTTCGCAAGAATGACGAATATACCGTCACCTCCATCGCCAATATCGGCGCCGTAACCAATATCAAGGACCAGGATGATGTAACCATCAGCCCGGATGCGATGGTGGCTGAACTGCGCGATGATAATAAAAAGCTGCTGGAACGCCTAGAAGACGTCAAAAGCGCGTCAGAAGCGGCGGGCGACAACGCCACCAATGGCATTGTGGATGAATGGATCGACTTTGCCGAAGAACGCGTGTGGTTCCTCAACCAGACCAGCAAATAATGCTCACAAGGTAATCCGCAGCCCCAGCGCGACAGGATTTCCCCCGGAAAGGCCGCTTTGCCGCATGGACTTGTCTATGCGCGGGCGGCCTTTTTGCTATGTGGTATGATATGCAGCAGCCAACCATCATCGAAAACGCTGACACCAGCGCCATTGCCAACTGGATCAAGGCGCGCCTCGTTGCAGCGCTTGGCGCGGGGGACGGGCCGATTTCCATCACCATTCCTGGCGGCTCCACGCCTTTCCCGATCTTGGAAGAACTTGCTCGGTCAGATCTTGATTGGCAGCGGATCATCGTGTGGCCCGGTGATGACCGGGTTGTGCCGGAAGACCATGCGGCCAGCAACACCGGCCGCATCCGCGCGGCTCTTGAACCTGTTGGCGCCAAGGTGGTCGCTCTCGGCACGATGGAACAGGTGCCGCATTTTGCGCTGGCATGGCTTGGCATGGGCGCAGACGGACACATCGCCTCGCTATTTCCCAATACCGACCCGCAAGTGGATGATACGCAGAAAATCCGCAGCCTCACGCCCGATCCGCTGCCGCCAGAAGCGCCATTTGACCGGATTACGCTGACCATCCCTGCCTTGCTCGACAGCGACGCGCTGATGTTTGTCATCCGCGGCGATGACAAGCGCGCTGTGTTTGACGCCGCCGCCGCGGGTCAGAACACCTTGCCCGTGGCCCGTCTGCTGGGCGCTGCTGAACAAAGCGTAACATGCTTCGTCTGATCCCTGCGCCCTTGCACCGGGCGGCCTACCGCGCCGCGCATGGCATCAGGAAAAGATGGTGGAAACTGGTCAAGCCCCATCTGGTCGGCTGTTCGGTCGTTGCGATTGATCTGCAGGACCGACTGCTGCTGGTCCGGTTGAGTTATGGCTCGCAGGCATGGAGCCTGCCTTCTGGCGGCATCCACCGCAACGAAACGCCAGAGGCAGCAGCGCGGCGCGAATTTCGGGAAGAAACGGGCTGCGATGCCAACGCCATGATCCTGCTGGGGGTTGAAGATGAACAGCTTTACGGGGCCCGGAACACGGTGCATGTTTTTGCCACCAGAATCTCGGCCCAGCCCACAGCGGACCGGCGCGAAGTGATGGAAGCGCGGTTTTTCCCGCTTCATTCCCTGCCAGAACCGATTACCGAAAAAACCCGCCGCCGGCTGGCGATGTGGCGGGACCAGTCAAAGAAGCGATAATTGCGCTGTATCCCGTTTTTTCTCCGGCGTTGGCCCTGATGGCAAGCCGGGCCTTTCCAGATTGGACAGGGTCAGACCCATCAGGCGGATGGGCAGGGGCAGGGGCAGCAATTCTTCCAGCAGCATACTGCCCAATGCGGCAAATTCCGCCTTCCCTGCCACATTGCGAGGCAGCGATTTTGCGCGGCTGACCAGGGTGAAGTCGGTATATTTGAGTTTCAGGGTCACCGTGCGCCCCTGCGACTTCGACCTTTCAATGCGTTCCCATACGATATCGACAATGCGGTCCAGCGTATCACGCAGCGCCGCGCCTGATGAAATATCCTCGCTGAATGTGCGTTCACCGCCGACAGATTTGCGGATCCGATTGGCCCGCACCGGGCGCAGGTCAATCCCGCGGGCGGCGCGGAACAGATAATCTGCAAAACTTCCGAAATTGGCCCGCAGGAATGCAATGTCCCGCGCCGCCAGATCAGCACCTGTCTCGATGCCCAGCCGGGCCATCTTTTCAGCGCCTTTCGGCCCAATGCCGTGAAACCGCCGAACCGGCAGGGACTGGACAAAGGCGGCGCCTTCGCCCGGACGAATGACGCAAATGCCATCGGGCTTGTTCTGGTCGCTGGCCAGCTTTGCCAGGAATTTATTGTAACTGACGCCGGCACTGGCGGTCAGCCCTGTTCTAGCGGCTATTTTTTTCCGGATCAATTCGGCAATGCGCGTGGCTGACCCGATGCCGAGAATGTCGTCCGACACGTCGAGATAGGCTTCATCGAGGCTCAATGGTTCGACATGAGGCGTAAATTCGCGGAAAATTTCGCGGATTTGCCCCGACACCTCGCGATATGTGTCAAAATTGGATTTGCAGAAGACGAGATCGGGACACAGGCGTTTGGCGGTGACAGAGGGCATGGCTGACCGCACGCCGAATTTACGCGCTTCATAACTGGCCGCCGCCACCACACCGCGCCCGCCGGCACCGCCAACTGCCACCGGTTTGCCGCGCAATTCCGGGTTGTCACGCTGTTCCACACTGGCAAAAAATGCATCCATATCGACGTGGATGATTTTTCGCAGGCCCGGCGCTTCGCCATCCTCGTCCTGAACCCGGTCCGGATCGATGCCTGCTTGATGGGCTTCCTCGTGGCCCTCCTCATGGCCCTCCTCATGGCCCTCCTCATGGGCCAGATCATCATTATCGCCCTGGTCTGCGTCTTCCATCATGCCATGTTACGCCCATCATCCGCGCGGGTGAAGCACGCTTGTGGCCCTGGGCCATGCTTATGCCCGTAGCTGCTGACAAATCGCTTTTCATGCTGCGCCGCAGCGGGCATGGCCGCGCGATGGATTTATCGATATCTTCAGCAGATGGCACCGCGCGCGCCGTCGGGCGGCGCGAATTTGTCGTTCTGATGGCCGCCCTGATGTCATTGGGCGCGCTGGCGATTGACGGAATGTTGCCCGCGCTGGATGAAATCGCCGCAGATCTTGGCGTGGCAGACCCTAATCAGCGGCAGCTTGTCGTCGGGCTTTATCTGCTCGCCAGCGGCGTCGGCTGCCTGGTGCCCGGCTCCTTCGCGGACCGGTTCGGGCGCCGCAGGGTGCTGTTTGTCGCCTTGGGATTTTACGTCGTTACATCGCTATTATGCGCGCTTGCGCCCAGTTTCGACAGTTTGCTGGCGCTGCGCGTGGTGCAGGGTTTTGGCACAGCGGGCCTGTCGGTCCTGCCCGCTGCCATCATTCGTGACCGGTTCGAAGGCGACCAGATGGCGAAGCTGATGTCGCTCATCTTCATCGTGTTCATGGTGGTGCCGGTGCTGGCGCCCAGCCTGGGGCAGGCAGTGTTGCTGGTGGCGGACTGGCGGTGGGTGTTCGTGGCCATGGCGGTGCTGGCAGGGGCGGTATGGGCCTGGGCCTGGGTGCGTCTGCCCGAAACGCTGGCTGACAAGGACCGGCAGAAAATCGACATCAGGACCATCCTGCACAATCTACCGCTGACATTCCGGACCCGCGAAGCCATTGGCTATGTGCTGGGCAGCGGCCTCACTTTCGGGGCCATGTTCGGCTATATCAACAGCGCGCAGCAATTGATTGGCGAACATTTCGGTCAGGACGAGAATTTCCCACTTATCTTCGGTGCCACCGCTTCCACGCTGGCGGTCAGCAGTTTTGCCAACAGCCGCATCGTGGAACGGTTTGGCGCCCGGCGGGTGTCGCATGCGGCACTTTGTGTCTTTCTGGTGGTGTCGGCGTTGCAGGTCTATGCGGCACTGTTCCACGGGGGCTCGCTTTACTGGTTTGTGCCGCTGATGTCGGCAAACCTGTGTCTGCTGGGCTTCATGGGGGCCAATTTCGGCTCCATCGCGATGCAGCCGTTTGAAACGACCGCTGGCTCTGCTTCGTCAGCGCAGTCCTTCATTCGGATGGTTATGGGTGCCGGTATCGGAATGTTGATCGGGCAGGCGTATAATGACAGCGCGTTGCCGCTGGCACTGGCGCTGCTTCTATCCAGCTTTGCAGCCCTGCTACTGGTGCTGTTCAGCGAACGGGGCACCTTGTTCCGCCGCCCGCGGCAGGCGCGCAAATATCTCGCCATGCATGATGTGATCTAGCCCGAAGGCGGGCTGGGCCTGCTGCGGCCTAGCCGCGCTGTTCCAGCTTGCGCCAGGCCAGGTCGGCAAATTCGCACAGCAAGGGCCGCGTGTCGCGCGGGTCGATGATGTCTTCCACGCTGAAGCGTTCTGCGCTGCGGAACGGGCTGCGGACCTTGTTGAGACGGTCACGAATGGCGGCCAGATGCGCGGCAGGGTCGTCGGCGGCTTCAATCTCTGACTTATAGGCCACTTCGATGCCGCCTTCGATCGGCAGGCTGCCCCAATCGCCCGATGGCCAGGCAAACCGGTACTGGAACTGGTCGGCATTGCTCATCGCGCTGCCGGCAATGCCATAGGCGCGGCGGATGATGACCGATGCCAGCGGCACGTTCGCCTGATAGATCGCATTCATCGTTTCCACCCCGTAACGGATGGTGGCGGTTTCTTCTGCCAGCTTGCCGATCATGAAGCCGGGATTGTCCACCAGATGCACGATTGGCAGGCGGAATTTGTCAGCCAGCCTTACGAAACGCGTGACTTTTTCCGACGTCTTCGCTTCCCACGAACCGCCCAGAAAACTGGGGTTGCTGGCCAGCACTGCCACCGGATAGCCATCCAGCCGCGCAAAGGCAGTGATGGCCGCGCGGCCCCACAGGCGGCCCATTTCAAACGTGCTGCCACGGTCAAAAATCATCTCCAGCGCGCGGCGCATGGAATAGACCTGCTTTGCTTCTCGCGGGACCAGTTCCAGCAAGGCTTCTTCGCGCCGATCGACCGGATCGTGCGGCGGCGTGCGGGCCGCCAGCGCGCCGACGTGGCCGGGCAGATAGGACAGGAAACGCCGGGCTGCGGCAAAGGCTTCCGCCTCGCTCGCCACTTCATCATCCACCACGCCGTTACGCGTGTGTATCTCGCTGCCGCCCAGGCTTTCCTTGTCGGATGCTTCGCCCAGCGCTTCGACCACGGCGGGACCAGCGGCGAACAATTGGCTCAGCCCCTTGACCATGACCGAATAATGGCTGGCCACCACCCGCGCCGCGCCAAGGCCTGCCGTGGGGCCAAGCGCCAATGCCACCACCGGCACGGTATCGAGATTGGTGACGACATCGCTCCACCCCGGCACGGCGGGCACATAGGTCGCGCCGATGGTTTCCAGCGTTTTCACCGAGCCGCCCCCGCCCGTTCCGTCAATCATGCGGATAAGCGGCAGACGCATCTGGTTGGCCATGGCCTCGCACTGGGTCATCTTGCGGTAAATGGCGGCATCGCCCGCGCCGCCGCGCACGGTGAAATCATCCGCACTGGCAACCACCGGCCGCCCTTCAATATTGGCGCGGCCAAACAGGAACGGGGCCGGCATGACCGCTTCCAGTTGGCCCTCTGGCGAATAGGTGCCTTTGCCGGCAATCTTGCCAATTTCGCGGAAGGAGCCTGCATCAACCAGCCCTGCCAGCCGTGCGCGCGCATCCAGTTTGCCCCGGGCGTGCTGGCGTTCGACCTTGTCAGCGCCGCCCATTTGCTCGGCAAGGGCGCGGCGATGTGCCAGCTCGTCCAGTTCGGGCTTCCAGCTCATTCTTCGGCCTTTTCAATCCGCGCCAGCACCGCCTCGACTTGCACTTGCGCGCCTTGGCTGGCGGTCATGTCGGCCACCACGCCATTGAACGGAGCGGTCAGGGCGTGTTCCATCTTCATCGCTTCGAGCACCATCAGCCGCTGGCCTGCAGTAACGTGATCGCCTTCGGCCACATCCACCGCAATGACCTTGCCCGGCATCGGGGCGATGATCGCTCCGTCGGACACAGCACCGGCACCAGAACCGCGCGCATCCATTGTGAACCCATGCGCCTGTCCCTTGTCGAACACGACAATCTGCGGACCGTCGGCAAAGCCGGTCATGGTGGGTTCCAATTGCGTCTCGGTCAGGGCGACATTGGTGAAGTTGCCTGCCTGCCCCAGTGCCACGCCGAGGCGCGGCGCGGCATTGAGGCGGAAACCGGCGAGTTCCGCAGGATGGTCTTCATTGGCGGCCAGCGCGATCTGCGCCGCGCCGCGCAATACGGCTGCATCAGGCTCGGCAGGCGGTATCAGCGCATCGCCCTTGGCTTCGATAAATGACGTATCCAGCCTGCCGGCAATGAAATCATCATCCGCCAGGGCATTGGCGATGAAGGCGGCATTGGTGCGCACGGGCCAGACTTCGGCATCTTCAGCCATTTGCGTCAGACGTTCTATCGCATCGTCCCGGTCTTCACCCCATGCCACCAGCTTGGCCACCATCGGATCATAGAATGGCGATATGGCATCGCCTTCTTCCACGCCGGTTTCAATCCGGCCATCATCGCCAAGGTCGAGATGGTCCAGCGTGCCGGTGCTGGGCAGGAAACCCCGTGTCGGATCCTCTGCATAAAGCCGTGCTTCAATGGCATGGCCGTCAATCACGATTTCGTCCTGCTGCAGGGGGATTGCCTCCCCGCTGGCGACCCGCAATTGCCATTCCACCAGATCGACACCGGTGATTTCCTCTGTCACCGGATGTTCAACCTGAAGGCGGGTGTTCATTTCCATGAACCAGATGCGGTCGGCATGGAGGCCCTCACTAGCATCGGCAATGAATTCGACCGTTCCGGCACCCTTGTAATTGACCGCTTTTGCTGCACGAATTGCTGCGCAGCATAAATCGTCCCGCGTGGCGTCATCCATGCCCGGTGCAGGGGCTTCCTCGATCACTTTCTGGTGGCGTCTTTGCAGCGAACAGTCGCGTTCGAACAGGTGAACGACCGTGCCGTGACTGTCGCCGAAAATCTGCACTTCGATATGGCGCGGGCTGGTGATCCATTTTTCGAGAAGCACATGCGTATTGCCGAAACTGGCGCTGGCTTCCCGCTGGCAACTTTCAAGCATTTCAACGAATTGCGGCGCAGCATCAACCTTGCGCATGCCCTTGCCGCCGCCGCCGGCAACAGCCTTGATCAGCACGGGATAGCCAATTGCATCGGCTTCCTGTTGCAGGCGTTCGGGCGACTGGTCTTCCCCCATATAGCCCGGCGTTACCGGCACGCCGGCATCCTGCATCAGCTTTTTTGCTGCATCCTTCAGGCCCATTGCGCGGATGCTGTCAGGGTCTGGCCCGACCCAGACAATTCCGGCATCCTGCACCGCTGCAGCAAAATCCGCATTTTCCGACAGGAAGCCATAGCCTGGATGAATGGCCTCAGCCCCGGCCTGGCGGGCTGCGGCGATAATCTTTTCGCCTATCAGATAGCTTTCGGCAGCAGGGCTGGGGCCGATGTGCACCGCTTCATCCGCCATCCGCACATGCAGCGCCTTGGCATCGGCATCGGAATAGATGGCAATGGTGCGAATACCCATCTCTCGCGCGGTGCGGATGATGCGGCAGGCAATTTCGCCGCGATTGGCGATAAGCAGGGAATTGATCATGGAAGCTGCGCTAGCCTGCCGACCCGATCGCTTCAAGCAGGAGTGCGTACTACCAGCCTTTTACCGGGCGCAATTCGGCACGCGTCCAGCGCGGCATTTCATCCAGCACAGGCGGCGAATTGGCCAACGCTTCGAAAAAGGCGGCAATGACATGGCCCAGCTTGGCCAGCGGACCGACAACCACGCGGTTGTGCCATGCTTTCTGCCCGCGGCGCAGAACCTTGTGGCCGATGGCGGTATAGATGCGCGCCGCGGAAAGCACGGCCCAGCGTTGGCGAAAATGCAGCCGTGCAGCGCCAATCCGCGCGGCATCCGCATGATGGTCCATCAGCGCAATCATGCGCGGCATCAGCGATGCCAGTTCGAACCTGTTGGCAGGTTTGCAGTGCTGGCCTGGCGACAGGTCCATTTCCACGAGCCATTCCACCGGCAGATAGCACCGCCCGGCGGCATCATCTTCCACCACATCGCGGGCGATATTGGCCAGCTGGAAAGCCAGCCCCAGGTCGCAGGCGCGGTCAAAAGTGTCGCTGTCCCGGCTGTCCACGCCCATCACATGCGCCATCATCACGCCCACTGCGCCCGCCACGTGGTAGCAATAGCGCATCATGTCGCCTTCGGTGCGGGGGCGCCATTCATCCGCATCCATCGCGAACCCGCGAATGACATCGTCTGTCATATCCTGGGTGATGGGGCATTCACGAGCCAACATGCCCAGCGCATCGAAACCGATATCCGCAGTCGGCATCCCTTCCAGCGCACGGTTGGTCAGGATGCGGATGCCCTTCACCCGGTCTTTCGCACCGGAATGCGCGCCAGACTGGCGGCCAAGTTCCCCGCCATGGTCCTGATCATCGGCAATATCGTCGCAGCGCCGGCACCAAGCATATAGCAGCCACGCCTTTTCACGCGTTGGCCGGTCAAACAGCGATGATGCAAAGGCAAAGCTGCGGGAACCACGAATGATGGATTGGTGCGCTTTTTCCACCAGCGCAGCACGGTTACGGCCACCGCCTGCCTGTGCAGGGGTGGACCGCATGATGCGCGATGGCGCCAACAGGCGTGGACGGGATTGCTTCGGGGGGCTCAGAGGTCGCTCGCCTTCATTTTGAATATCGGTGTGTGCGGCACATAAGCTGCCATCCGCTCCAGCAGTTTGTCCAGACTTTCGTCGGCAATCATGATGCCCTGATGCGCCGGACGGACAAAGCCGACATCCGCCATCTGGCGATTGAAGGCGATCAGGTGATCGTAGAAGCCAAACGCATTCAGCAGGCCGACCGGCTTGGTATGATAGCCCAACTGCGCCCAGCTGATGGCTTCCCACAATTCGTCCATCGTGCCGACCCCGCCGGGAATGGTGACAAACCCGTCGGACAGGTCGGTGAAACGCTGCTTGCGTTCGTGCATCCCGGAAACGATGTGCAGTTCAGTGCAGTCATTATTAGCAACTTCGCTGCCCGCCAGCGCTTCGGGGATGATGCCGATGACTTCGCCGCCAGCATCCAGCGCGCCTGCAGCCACGGCGCCCATCAGGCCCAGCCTGCCGCCGCCGTAAACGACGCCGATGCCCCGTCCTGCCAGCACCGTGCCCACTTCGCGGGCCAAGTCGATATAGCGCGGGTCGGCAGGGCTGGCTGAACCGCAATAGACTGCCAGACGTTTGATAGGCGTATTCATTCAGTCAGATCCTTGATCATCAGGCCTGCCGTTGCCTTGGCACTGCCGACCACGCCGGGGATGCCGGCGCCGGGATGTGTGCCTGCACCGGTCAGGTAAAAATTGGGTATCTTGTCATCACGGTTATGGCCGCGGAACCACGCGCTTTGTGTAAGTATAGGCTCCAGGCTGAACGCGCTGCCCAGATGGGCGTTGAGATCGGCGTTGAAATCCTTGGGCGCGTAATGGAACTTGGTCACGATGCGGTCGTGAATATCGGGGATGAGGCGACGGCCCACTTCGTCAAGAATGCGCTTTTCCAGAATTGGGCCGACTTCGTCCCAATCCACTGCCAGCTTGCCCATATGGGCCACCGGAACCAGCGCATAGAATGTGCTTTTGCCCGGCGGTGCCATGCTCGGGTCAGTCACGGTGGGGTGGTGCAGATAGATGCTGAAATCCTGCGGCAACACGCCATTGTCGTAAATGTCGTCCAGCAGGCCCTTATAGCGCGGGCCGAACAGGATCATGTGGTGCGGAATGCCGGGCCAGGTGCCTTCCAGCCCGAAGTGCACAACAAATAGCCCGGGGCTGAATTTCTTGCGCGATAGGCTCTTGGAATAATCCTTGCCCCGCTTGGTGCCGGACAGAAGATCGCGGTAGGTGTGCATGATATCGGCATTGCTGGCCACGGCATCAAACCGCTGGCGAAAGCCGCCTTCGGTTTCCACTTCGGACGCCATATTGCCTACTGTATGCACCTGCGCCACCGGATCGCCCACCATCATGGTGCCGCCCAGCCGTTCAAAATGGCGGATCATGCCGGCGATCAGGCGATTGGTGCCCCCGCGCGTCCACCAGACGCCGCCATCCTTTTCCAGCTTGTGGATCAGCGCGTAAATGGCGCTGGTCTTCATCGGGTTTCCGCCCACCAGCAGGGTGTGGAAGGACAATGCCTCGCGCAGCTTTTCCGATTTGATATATTTGGACACGATCGAATAGACAGAGCGCCATGCCTGATATTTGGCCAATGCTGGCGCTGCCTTGATCATGGATTTGAAATCAAGAAACGGCACGGTGCCCAGCTTGACGTAGCCTTCATCATGCACGCCCGCGCTGTAAGTCAGAAATTCCTGATATCCGGCCAGATCGCCCGGCGCGACGCGGTTGATTTCCGCTTTCAGCCCCGCTTCATCGTTGGAATAATCGAAATTGACGCCATCGGGCCAGTTCAGCCGGTAAAACGGCATGACCGGCATCAGTTCAACGTCGTCTGCCATGTCATGCCCGGTCAGTTCCCACAATTCCTTGAGGCAGGGCGGGTCGGTGACGACAGTTGGGCCGGCATCGAACGTAAAGCCGTCCTTTTCCCAGAAATAGGCGCGGCCGCCGGGCTTGTCGCGCCCTTCGATCACGGTGGTGGCGATGCCTGCCGATTGCAGCCTGATCGCCAGCGCCAGCCCGCCAAAGCCCGATCCGATAACGCAGGCAGTCTTGCCCGTGGGCGGTTTGGGCGCAGGTTTTGCCAAGGGGGCCGTGGCCGTGCCCATTTGCATGCCCAATTCCGGCGACAGCGTATGCGTGGTGGTGGCAGTCATCAAATATTCTCCTGCGGGGCCACCAGTGGCCGCCCCCGGCCGATCAGGGCGCCAATCGCCTTTGCGACAGATACGGGTGGTTTCCCGACAAGGATGCGGGCCTTGTCAGGCAAAGTGGAGTGGGCCGCATAAAACCGTTCGATTAGATTTTCAGGCAGCCGGTAGAAATGTTCAAACACCTTGTACCGTTCTTCCGGCAGCGCAGCGCCGAACAGCATGGTGCCCAGCAGGCGATAAAACGCCGTGGCGGACCAGTGCTGGCGCGCCCGCTGTTCCAGCATCTGCGCCATCCCTGGGCCGGGCAATTGCGCATTGCTGGCGATGGCCAGCGCGGTTTCCACCGCAAATGGCAGGGTATAGCTGGTCAGCGGATGGACAAACCCGCCCCGCGCACCAGCCATGCCCACGCCATCTATCCGTTGGTCCTGCTGATAGGCGGCAAAATTGCCGCCCGTGATGACCGGCAGGACACCCGTTTCAACCCCGATAATGTCGCCCTTCCAGTCATGGCTGCGGCAATAGGCATCAATGCGGGCGGACAAAATATCGCGGTAAAGCGCCGGTTCGTCCGCATAATACGTATCTTCGATGAACAGGTCAGTGGTCGACAAGGGCAGGACATAGACAAAGCGGTATGCGCCATGCTGGTTGATCGCCGCATCCATGATGACAGGGCGGTCCAGGCCGTGCGGGTGGGCCAGCCGGATATGCCGGCCCATGAACACTTGCCAGCCGCCTGTCAGATGCGCGCTGGGGACAGCGCCCCTGCAATCCAGCACGATGCGGGCTGACAGGCGCGTGCCATCGGCAAAAGCCACGCCATGCGCATCCAGCGCGGCAACCGCCGTGCCGGTCAAGATAGTGTCAGCTGCCAGTTCGCGGCGCAGGCCGCTATCGAAATCCTGCGATGACAGGGATTTGTACGGTGACGAAAGCTGCCGCGAATAGGCAGGAAACTTCACGTCATAGCCATGCCAGCAGGTGGTGAAAAACGGCTGGAGCAAGGCATGGGAAGCGGCGTCAAGATCGCTGTCAAACCAGCTCCACCTGTGGTTTCCGCCCAGGTTTTCGCCCTGTTCGATCAGCGTCACTTCCATGGCAGGATGCTGCCTGTTCAGCGCAAGCGCGATCAGCCCGCCGGACAAGCCGCCGCCTATTATCGCCACATCGGTTCTGCGCCCGCTCATCACAAGCCGCACTAAGGCGCAATGGTGTGGGGGGCAAGACACCCTGGCCAGCAGCGGACACGAGGCAGACCCGCAAGCTGCACAAACGAGTGTGTTCTACAATTGGGCACTTTGAAATTACAGCACTGGGCGCTGCCAAGATGTCAGACAGAACGCGGAGAAAGCAATGTTAATTACTTCGAGATGGTCATCGGTTGCCCGGCGAGCGCCTGAAGCCAGCTGTCCGGTTCGGGCGTTCCCCGGAAAAAAGCTGACTGTCAGCTAACGACCCAACTGCAGACATTAGGATTTCAGGCCGCCGCGCGGTGTGGATCACCCGGCATCCAGTTTGCCCCGGTTGGCGATAAGTAGCGAGGTGATCACGGTATAAATCCCGCAAGGCCGAGCGCCGCCGTCGTCGCGCCCAGATAGCTGGCAGGAAATCGGTGAACGGCTATTCCCCCCTTGAGCGTGGCGGTTACGCTGACCACCGAAACGCAGGCGAATGAAGCGGTGCAGAGGATCGCGACATCGCTGTCCGCGCCCCCTGCACCGACCGCTAAGAAGCCGAAAGCCAAGAGCAACAGGACGCCGGTAACGATGTGCCAACACAGGTAATTGAGCCAGATCGTGGCTATTGGGACATGCGCCGTGGCGGCTCATAAAGGCGGCACGGCAAATCCGGTCCCGACGAAAGTATGAATGGCAAAGGTGAGGAAAGCCATGCCCGCCGCGGCCAACCAGAACCAGTTCATCGCTTTCACTCCCACCAAAGTTGGGCAGTCTGTCACACTAACCGCGGTAATGCTAATGGCGGTTTTCCACCCCACCTGCGGCTCTCAGCGGATCCAATGCCCGCTCCCGAAAGCAACCATGCGGCTTTGCCTTACGGCTGCGCAATTCCCGCCATTCCGAAAGCGACCCCAAGTCGGTAATAAGACCAAACGCTAGGCTCGCCGGAAGCGGGCGTTCAGGCGATAGAATTTCGCGTCGACTTTGCGCCTTGATGACGCACATAATCATCGAAGTCTTCAGCCAGAAATCCCGAACATGCGTTGACCATGGCTGAGCTGGATGAGGATGAGATGATCTAGTCGCTCTTGCCGGTGATCAGGCGGAACACGCGCTTCCAGAAACGGGCTTCCATGAGTAGGAGCTTGACAACTAGCGGCGGAATACCCTGATTTACGAGTTCTTCTTCTTTAGGCTCAGATCCATAGAGATAGCGCATGAGCGCAACGAACGCGACAAGTTCAATTGCGATGATAAGCGGTAAAGCCGTCCAGCGCAGCAAACTCAGGGAGGGCAACACCTGCCCCGTCCCCTCTGGCATCAGCCACGCGGCATAACTCAAAGCAGCAGCCCCAAGCGCTAAAGACCGGAAGACTGCTGCTTTGAGCGTGGCACGCGAGCGGAGATAAAGAAAATACAGGATTGGGAGCAGCAAGGCGCAGTCGATCAGATAGACGCGCTCCAAGGTCAACGGATCAGCGAGGGCTTCGGGCGTCAGCGACAATTGCCACGCCGCGAGCAGGCAGGGAACGAGCAGCCAATAAAACCAATACCCTCGAAAGATCTTCGACATTGCCCGTCTCCTCTTGACCTCAATATCTATCATAAACGTCAAGTGCTTGGTTCGTCAAAAGCGGACAGTCGCAAAACCACCCAGTTACGGACATTCAGCATTTGGTGAGTTTCGCCAAATGCGGACAATCGGCGCTCACCAGCAGGTGTGCTTGAGAACTTCAGGATGATGTAAGCCGCAGGAAGTCTTGGCGGCGGACGTCGCAATCGGGTGTCGGCAGTTGGCCAGTCGCTTTTTCCATAGCTGTGGTGGATAAGGCTGGGGAAGGCGGGTGGAAAACCTGTGCTTCAAGCGGCGGTGCATGGCCAAGGCGGGGTTGCGAACTAGTAGCGTAATAATTCGCCGATCTTCTTCGGTTATGGCGAAATGACGAGGCGCATGGGATCATCCTTGCCGATGTTGACCGCTGATCAGGAACGAAGGGGCGAGGCATTCGTTTTGCGCACGACAGACCGAGGGATTTTTATGACAAAGCGTAATCTGGGCGTGGTCGCCTCTGTGGCGGCCAGCGCATTATTTTTTCTGGCCGCAGCACCTGCTTTGGCGCAGGAAGACACCACCACTGCTGGCCCCGCGACAGAGGATGCGGCGCGGCCGGGCAGTGTGTATGATGGCGACTGGATCAGCCTTGGCATAGGCGTTGGCTATGGCCCCAGCTATGACGGCTCTGACGATTACGCCGCTTTTCCTGCCCCGCTCATTCAGGGCAGTGTCGGCGGGATCGGCATCAAGCCGCGGCCTGCGGGCATCGCTTTTGATCTTCTTCCCAGTGCAGCGTCCGGTCCTGATTTCTCCTTTGGTCCATCGCTGCGTTACCGGGCCAACCGGTCAAGCCAGATCAAGGACCCGGTAGTTAAGGCTGCCGGCGAACTGGACGCCGCATTTGAAGTGGGTGCTGCTGCCGGCATAAGCTTCCCCGCAGTGCTGAACCCCTATGACAGCCTGAGTGTCAGCAGCGACGTGCGCTGGGACGTGGCCGGCGCGCATGGCGGCATGGTGGTTGAACCATCGGTTTCCTATTTCACCCCGCTCAACCGGGGCGTGGCAGCATCGCTTTCTTTCAGCGCGGAATATGCCAGCGATGATTTCAACGATTATTATTACACCGTAACCCCGACGCAAAGTCTGGCCAGCGGCCTGCCAGCCTATCAGGCAGATGGCGGCTTCAACAAGGTCGGCACCAATCTGTTGCTGGGCTTCGATCTGGACGGGAATCTGGAAAATGGCGGCTTTGCAGCCGTGCTCATTGGCGGATATTCGCGCATGCTGGGGGAGGCGAAAAACACGCCCTACACCAGCATTCGCGGCAGTGCAGACCAGTTCTTTACGGCAGTCGGCATCGGTTACACGTTCTAGAGGGACCGCTAAAGCGACTGCAATGCTGTGATCGCGGTGCCGCAGGCTGCTACCGTCGGTCGATGCCGCATGGTGATTGGTCGAAGGGATACAGTGCAGGGCCATTTGCCCTGTATCAAACAGCCAGCAAGATGCGGGCGATGTCGACCCATGCGCCGCCGGACATTGAAAACGACTGAAATTTCAGAACAACGATATCAAAACGAAAAAAGGGGATTCGCCATGACCGCACTGCGTCATATTCTGCTTGCCACTGCTGCACTGTCGCTGGGGGCCTGCGCCGCTGGTCAGGCGGGCATGGAAAGCACAGCGCCATCTGTTGCAGCCAGCCCGACTGCGGTGGCAATATCGTCTCAGGCCGCGCATGACCGGCTGTTTGCCATTTTCGCAGCCGATGATGAAGCCAGCCTCAAGCGCAACCCGCTCAATGCCCTGTTCCGCGGTGATCAGCGCTATGCTGACCGGTTGGGCGATTATATGACCGATGCCTATAATGATGCCGAACGCAGCGCTGCAAAGGCCAATCTGGCGTCACTGAAATCCATTGACCGCGTTGCGTTGAACGCGACTGACAAGATTGCCTATGATGTGTTCCAGTATAATCAGGAAGAACAGATCAAAGGCCTGACGCCCGAAATTCTGGCGGTAAATGATGTCCGGCCAATCAACCATTTCAGCGGATTTCATACGTTCTATCCCACCTTTGCCAGCGGGCAGAGCGCAGCACCGTTCAAGACGGTGACGGATTACGAAAACAATCTGAAACGCCATGCCGAATATGTCGCCCTGGGCGACCGGGCGATTGGCCGTTTCCGTGAAGGGATGGCGTCTGGCGTGCTGGAAACACAGCTCACCATCAGCAATGTGATTGAACAGTTGACCACGCAGATTGACCTGCCGCTAGAACAATCCCCCTTCTGGGGCCCGATCACCATGATGCCGGCTGATTTTTCGGAAGCTGACAAGACCCGCCTGACCAGTGAATATCGCGTCGCTCTGGGCGAGATTTACGCTGGCAACCGCCGTCTGCGTGATTTTCTGCGCGATGAATATCTGCCGGTTGCGCGCAGCAGCGTGGGCCTTGCGCAGATGAAGGGCGGGCCGGCCTTGTATCAGCACCTGATCGAAGGCACGACAACCCTGCCGCTGACGGCAGATTACCTGCACAATCTCGGCCTCTCGGAAGTCTCGCGCATTACCAGCGACATGGAAGCGGTGAAGGCCGAAGTGGGCTTTGACGGCACGCTGGCACAGTTCTTCGATGCGCTGCGGGCAGACCCGAAATTGCAGCCCGAAAGCCGCGACGCGCTGACGCAGGATTATTACCGCATCGGCAAGATCGTGGCGCAGAAAACACCGGAATATTTCAAGGTGCTGCCCAAGGCTCCGCTGGAAATCAAACCCTATGAGGAATTCCGAGAGAAATTCGAGGCGGGAGGTTCCTACCAGTCCGGCACGCCTGATGGCTCGCGCCCCGGCACGTTTTATTTCAATGCCTATGATTTGCCCAGCCGCAACCTGATGGGCAACACCACGCTGTATCTGCATGAAGGCGCGCCGGGCCATCATTTCCAGATCAGCCTGGCGCAGGAAAACGAGGCATTGCCGGCTTTCATGCGCTTTGGCGGGAACACGGCCTATGTCGAAGGCTGGGCGCTCTATTCGGAAACGCTGGGCTACCCTATGGGTCTGTTCAAGGACCCGTATCAGCGGATGGGCACATTGAGCGATGAAATGCTGCGCGCCATGCGTCTGGTGGTGGATACCGGCCTCCATTCCAAGGGTTGGACGCGCGACCGGTCGATCCAGTACATGCTCGACAATTCGCCGATGGGCAAAACCGATGCCACAGCCGAGGTGGAACGCTACATTGCCATTCCATCGCAGGCGTTGGCCTATAAGGTGGGCGCGCTGACCATTCAGCGGCTGCGCCAGAAAGCAGAAACCGCGCTCGGTGCGAAATTCGACATCCGCGATTTCCACGACCAGGTTCTGGGCACCGGCGCATTGCCGCTGCCAGTCCTTGAAAAGAAAATCGACGATTGGATTGGTAGCCAGAAATAAGTCTGCTCGAAAGCCAGTGTTCCCCGCAACCGCGTCAAACAGGTTGCGGGGAAGCGGTTGCGTATCAGTCCAGATTGGCCGCCAGATTTTCGAACGCGGCCACGAAATCCTGCTTGAAATCCTGCACGATGGTGGCGGTGCCGCGCTGGTCATTGACCAGTCCCAGCCCCTGGCCAACCCAATAGGTTGCAAGGTCCTGCGCGGCCGCGTTTCCGCCGACGGCAGCCTGATCAATCGTGCGCAAGACAGGTTCGACCAGCAGGCTCATCAGCGGCATGGGCAGGGCGGCCAGGCCCGCTTTTTCCCACCTGTCATGCCAGCTGGTCCGCAGCTGCCGGCTGTATTTTCCGGTCCGGTGTTTTGACCGGATGGTATCGCGCGAACCGGCCTCGACCATTTTCTGGCGGAACACTTCGCTGGTTTCCGCCTCGGGTGATGCCAGCCAGACAGAACCGCACCATGCGCCCGCAGCGCCCATGGCCATCATCCCTGCCATCTGCCTGCCGGTCATGATGCCGCCTGCCGCAAGGACAGGTATGTCCGCGCCCGCCTGTTCAATCGCGGCGATCACTTCGGGCACCAGCACCACCGTGGCCACTTCGCCGCAATGGCCGCCGCCCTCGCTGCCCTGCGCCACGATAATATCCACCCCTGCCGCCACCTGTTTCAGGGCGTGTTCCCTTGCTCCCACCAATGCGGCCACGGGGATGCCGTGCTTCTTGCCCGCCGCGATCATTTCCGGCGGCGCAGTGCCCAGCGCATTGGCGATGAGGCGCACTGGATGGTTGAAGCTGACTTCGAGCAGTTCCTGACCCAGCGACGTATTGGGCGCCTGCGATCCGCCATGCGGTGCGCCTTCATCGGCGCCGATCCCTGCATCGCGCAGGATAGCGCGGGTGAAATCCCGGTATTGCGGCGGTATTTGGGCGATTATTTCATCGCCGCTGACCGTTCGCCCCACCGCCTGTGTTTCCGGGATCAGCACATCGATGCCATAGGGTTTGCCGTCCACATTATCGTCAATCCAGGCCAGTTCGTGTTCCAGCTGTTCCGGCGTATAGCTGACCGCGCCCAGCACGCCGAAACCGCCTGCCCGGCTGGCGGCTGCGACCACATCGCGGCAATGCGAAAATGCAAATAGCGGAAATTCGCAGCCCACCATTTCTGTCATCCGGAACGGCATTTTACTCTCTCCCGTAAATCTACTCCAACACGGCCAATGTCTAACCGCAAAAACGGCGATAGTGCCAAATCAAATCCATGTGCACATTGCCCCGGCTGGCGCATTAGTCTAATCCCATCGCCATCCCCGGGGAGCCACGTTGCCGAATCTGGCAAGGCTGAGAGGGACGGGTAACGCCGTCCGACCCGTTGAACCTGAACCGACTAACATCGGCGGAGGGAGCGGGCCGGTGATCCAGATGTGATCCGGGGCATCCGCCTTTTTTCCGCCTGCTGGAGAATGCGCGCATGGCCGACATCAATTCAAAGCTTGAAATAGGCGTGACCACGGGGCCCATCAGGGGCAGCCGCAAGGTTCATGTCGGCCCATATAATGTCGCCATGCGCGAGATTGATCTGGAACCTTCCAGCGGCGAACCACCGCTGCGCGTTTATGACACATCCGGCCCCTACACCGATCCTGATGTGCAAATTGACATTCAGGCCGGCCTTGCCCCGCTGCGCCGCCAGTGGCAGTTGGATCGCGGCGATGTTGAGGAATATGCCCCCCGCGATGTGAAGCCGGAAGATAACGGCCAGCTCGGCCCTGACCGGTCCGGCGGTGTCCCGCCATTTCCCACCGCGCTGCGCCGTCCGCTGCGCGCCAAGGCCGGCGCGAACCTTAGCCAAATGCACTATGCCCGCCGCGGCATCATCACGCCGGAAATGGAATATGTCGCCGCGCGTGAAAACCTGGGCCGCGCCATCGCGCGCGAGGCATCGAGCGGCGGCGAAAGCTGGGGTGCGTCCATTCCGCTCAACGTCACCCCTGAATTTGTTCGTGACGAAGTGGCACGCGGGCGCGCCATCATCCCGTCCAACGTCAACCACCCGGAATGTGAACCGATGGCCATCGGGCGCAATTTCCTGGTCAAGATCAACGCCAATATCGGCAATAGCGCGGTGGCATCCGACGTTGCATCCGAAGTGGACAAGATGGTCTGGTCCATCCGCTGGGGCGCGGATACGGTGATGGATCTTTCCACCGGTCGCAACATTCATGACACGCGCGAATGGATCATCCGCAACAGCCCTGTGCCGATCGGCACCGTGCCCATCTATCAGGCGCTGGAAAAGGTCGGCGGCGTGGCGGAAGACCTGACGTGGGACATTTTCCGCGACACGCTGATCGAACAGGCGGAACAGGGCGTGGATTATTTCACCATCCACGCAGGGGTGCGCCTGCCCTATGTGCCGATGGCGGCCAAGCGGGTGACGGGCATTGTCAGCCGCGGCGGTTCCATCATGGCGAAATGGTGCCTGGCGCATCACAAGGAAAGCTTCCTGTACGAGAAGTTCGACGAAATCACCGAGATCATGAAGGCCTATGACATTGCCTACAGCCTGGGTGATGGCCTGCGCCCCGGCAGCATTGCGGATGCCAATGACGAGGCCCAATTTGCCGAGCTGTACACCCTGGGCGAACTGACCCACCGCGCATGGAAATCCGATGTGCAGGTGATGATCGAAGGGCCGGGCCATGTGCCCATGCACAAGATCAAGGAGAATATGGAAAAGCAGCTGCAGGTCTGCGGCGAAGCGCCTTTCTATACATTGGGGCCCCTCGTGACCGATATTGCGCCGGGGTATGACCATATCACCAGCGGTATCGGCGCAGCGCAGATCGGCTGGTATGGCACGGCCATGCTTTGCTACGTCACGCCCAAGGAACATCTGGGCCTGCCTGACCGGGACGATGTGAAAGTGGGCGTGGTTACTTACAAGCTGGCGGCCCACGCGGCTGATCTGGCCAAGGGGCACCCCGCCGCGCAGATGCGGGATGATGCCCTGTCCCGCGCCCGTTTCGAATTCCGCTGGCGCGACCAGTTCAACCTGTCACTCGACCCTGATACGGCAGAGGAATATCACGACCAGACCCTGCCCGCCGAAGGCGCGAAAACAGCGCATTTCTGTTCTATGTGCGGACCGAAATTCTGCTCGATGCAGATCAGCCAGGAAGTGCGGGACTTTGCCGCCAAGCAGAACCAGACCGCCGATGGCTTCCTGGCGGCAGAAAAATGGGGCGCAGACACGGCCGCTGCCAGCAAGGCCGCAGCCGAGGAAGGCATGCGCGAAATGTCCAAAGTGTACCACGACAAGGGCGACAATCTGTATCTTCCGGCAGAGGAGGCCAAGTGAGCCGCCGCAAAAGCGCCTTCGGCAGTTCCTACGTCGAATGGGCGCGGTTCATGGGTCAGGCTGGCAGCCTCTACATGGAATCCGCCGCCGTGATCCAGATGCGCACGCTGGCCATGATGACCGGCGGCGCCGCGGCCACGCGGGAAGCGGAAAAAATGGTAACCGAGAAAATCGCCGCCAACATTGAAGCCGCCACCCGGTTGCCGTTGACGGCCACAATGACCCCTGCCGCCGCCGCCAGCGCGGCGTTACTGCCGTATCGCAAGCGGGTGCGGGCGAACCGGAAGCGGCTTTCCCGGGGGTGAGATGATCGGGCATTGCGCGATGGCGAAGCGGCGTTTTACGGACCATTCCGTATGGCGTCGCCGCCCCCGCCGCGCGCATATTCCAGCGCATGGAAACGAATTCCACGCCCGCCATCGATCCGGCCGATAATCCCACCGGGTGCTGCCCACGCTTCAATCCGGAAGGGTGGGACGAGCAATTACTGCATTTTGACAACAAGCTGTTCGTGCGCGCCACCACCCGCAGCGAAAATCATGTGCCGCTGGACATGACCGAGGTGTTCGGCCGCGTGTATGACGGCATGGCGGAAGACGGCGCGCTCGACGAAAAGCACCCGCTGGTCCTGTCCCGCGATCTGTCTGCCGACCAGACCGAGCATTTGTTCGCCGCTACCGGCCCGGTGAAGGGCGAGGAAATGGTCCGCCTGTCGGGCGATTTTCGCACCCGCGTGTTCGACGCGCCATACGAGGAAGCCCCGGCCCGGCTCGCCGACTTCGCGAAGGAACTGGAGGCGCAGGGCGCGGCGGCGGATGAAAGCTACGTCTTCTACACCACCTGTCCCCAATGCGCGGAAAGCTTCGGCCATAATTACATGGTAGCGGTGGATCGGGTACACGCCGCCTGATCTACTCCGTACACGGCGCGGTGTTGACCGCTATTCGTGACCCCACGGCGCGGGGGGCAGGGCCACCGGGCGGGTAAGGTCGAATTCCACGCGGAACAGGCGTCCGGGCCGCTGCAACTGATAAGCGAATTGCCCGTCCGCCGCGCCCGCCGGGTCCACTTCCACCCGCCAGACGTTGGTGACGGAAGCGGTCAGATCGTTCGCCCGGAACATCGCGATGCTTTCCGCATCGACCGGAAATTCCTGCGCCTGCGCGGTGCCTTGGGCTGCCGTGTCCCCGCCATAGAATGTCACCGCGTCCGCCGTGCCGTCTTCATGCCGATGATCGTGCTTCAGCCGCAGTCCGGTTTCGCCGCGCGTAACCAGCCAGGTGCGCGAGCGGTCCCAGCTGCCATCGGCGTTCCCGACATGGAACGGCACCGCGATCCGCGTTTCGCTGCATTCGCGCACATGCATCACCATGGGCCGCCCGCGCATATCCGCATCCGCCGACTGATCGGACACCAGCGCGCCCGCATAAGCCTTCCCGCAATGCGCCGCGAGCGCCTCGAAAAACGCCTCCTGCTGGGAGAGTGTTGGCGGAGCCGGAGCGGAAGACTGCGTGCTGACACACCCCGCCAGCGTTGCGGCTAGCAGCAAGGGCAGCAGTGTAGTGCGGACGGGAAAGGTTGGGGCGAGGAGAGTGTGGGGTTTGGTCATGCGGGGAGGATGCACGATGTGGGAGCGGGGGGATAGGGGGGAATGTGTCGTGCTGATTGTGGACGCGAAGGGGCCAAGGTTACAAAACTTGTTTGTCTTCAATCATCCGTCAGGCATACGCGAAGCGGGGAGCGATATCGTCTATGCGTGTACGAAAATTAATTACCGAGACGAAGGTCATCACTACCACTTCGAAGTGGTCGGACAAGGACATGCCGCCTAGGTGGTGCCCAATCAATTCCAAGACGCGACCTATAAGGGGCGGCTGGCATTGGCGAGCAGCGCACGCGACCAGCCCATTCGGCGACTTCACGGCAGTTGCCCAAGTAAATTCGGGGCGAGGAAACTGGAAAGCTGTTTTGATATTAAATGCGCCTAATGGCCCTTCCGTCGTCGCTCGTTTTGAGCATCATGATAGTCATCCTGGATTGCATGTTCATAGCCACTGCAAACGTAGTGGTATCGAAATCGGCGCTGTCGGAATGGATGGCCTTGATAGGTTTCCGCCTTTAGGCAACCGCCACAGACGTGAAAACGCTTGGACTGAAATATCATTTTGGACGGCGATGAAGAAATTTTTTCGCATGAGAGATGATGATCCGGAAGGAGGAAACCTTGAACTCTTCGGAACTTTCTAGTCTTCTATGTCGGTCATTTTGCGAAGAAATTACCGTTCGGAATGTCCCTTCTGGCCTTGCCATCTCAACGGCTTTTTCCGACGCGTCGGGAGATCGGATTTCGTTCTATGCGGTCGAGACCAATGATGGCTGGCGTTTGGAAGACGATGGCGACTATTTGGCTGGTCTAATCGCGCGCGATGTTCCAATCATGGATGGGATAAGGTCCACTCTTCTCGATGGGATTTTGGCTGAAGGTGGTGCGCATTGGGATCAGGAAACGTTTGAAATCAGATCGGAAACTGTTGAAAAAAGTAGGCTTTCCTCCCAAATTGTACCTTTCTTATCCTCGCTTGTGCGGGTTCGTGATCTTGAATTGCTGAGTCGTGAAAATGTTCGGTCAACTTTTCGGGAAGATTTTTTATCGCAGTCGAGAGAGCGCTTGGAAGACTTCATAATCGTGGATGAGGAGGGGCCGGTCACTCGAGATTTTTCTGAATTCCCGCCCGATTTGGTTTTTCGGCCCAAAGCGGAATTAGGCCGCTACCCAGCGGCTATCTATCTCATCAACTCCAATGACAAACTGAACGAGGCCCTTCTGGCTTGGCAAGAAATGCAGATTCAAAATCGTTCCGATTTTAAAGTTATTGGCGTCATCGAAGACGCTGAAATGAAGGGCATAAGCCGAAAGAAATTCCAACGCGCACAGAACCGCCGCCTCCCTATGCCTATATTCCGAGGTGACGAGGATAGTGCAGTTTCAATGGTAGCAAAGGAGATGGGATTAACGTCAGTCCATTGATCTTGCGATCAACTTTGGCAGGGTTTTGGGTTTTTATTTTGTCAGAAGAGGGGCACCGAAACAACGCCTGTTTCGCTTTTTTAAACCCCAACCCGCCCCACCAACTTCCGCACCATCTCGCGAACCTCAGCAGGCGTATCGCCGCTGACGACTTCGACGTAGCCGATGCCGGCGCGGCGGAGGGCTTCGCGTTTTACGGCGTCGCGGGCGGCGGTGTTTTCGCCGGTGTGGTGGCCTTTGCCCTGAAACTCGACCGCGTGGAGGGGCTTGCACAGCGCATCCACGATCAGCAAATCCACCCGTTTTGAATTGACCGCGAAATAGGCATCCTTGTCGGGGCTGGCGAGGATTTCGCCGAGAGACACTTGCCCCATGGCGCGCCAGCCGGGGCTTTCTTCGGCCAGCGCCTTGTCCAGCACGGTCAGCAGGCGTTGCTCGCCCTTGTTCAATAGCGGGCGGGCGGTGAACTGAGCGCGCATTACGTGGCGCAACTGGTCGGCGGCAATATCGGTCGGTTCTGGCTTTACAGGTTTGATGGGGACGACTTTCCTGTCCCCTTTCGGCTTTGAATTGCGGCCTTTCCAATAGGCGCGGCGTTCGGCCCGTTTCATGTTTTCAGCCACCCGCTCCACCGCCATTCGGCAAATTGCGCCCACCGCCAGAACAGCGGCGAGGAGCCAGGGCTTGTCAATCAGGGCGATAATTTCGGGCGGCATGACTGTCTGATAATGCACGGCAATTACCGAAATGCAAATGACAATGAGTGCAATAGGGCAGGGCGCTGCAATGGCACCTGCCTTGCCAAACAGGCCGATGCGGGCAAGTATCGCCGGGATAGGGTGATGATGGACGGCTGATTCCTGCTAGCAACCAGCCGCCCTGTTGAGGAGAGCGTGCAATGACACATTCAAGCGAAGGCGGCTGCCTATGCGGGGCAATCCGCTATGAAATCACTGGCGATCCGGCCATGTCCATCGTGTGCCATTGCACCCATTGCCAGAAACAGTCGGGCAGCGCCTTTTCCACCATCATCGGCGTGCCGGAAGGCAATATCACCATTCACGGCGCGCCCAGCACCTATGCCGACACTGGCGACAGCGGCGGCGCGGTAATTCGCCAGTTCTGCGGCAATTGCGGATCGCCGCTGTTCAGCCTGGTGGATAATGCGCCGGGCATGGTGTTTGTGAAAAGCGGCACCTTGGATGATACCGCAGGCTTTGCCCCTGCCATGCACATCTGGGGCAAGAGCAAGCAGCATTGGGTGGAAACAGGCGCAGCGCCTGTATTTCCGACCATGCCTGATCAGGGTGACGGGCC
Source organism: Allopontixanthobacter confluentis (assembly GCF_009827615.1). GTDB lineage: Bacteria > Pseudomonadota > Alphaproteobacteria > Sphingomonadales > Sphingomonadaceae > Allopontixanthobacter > Allopontixanthobacter confluentis. The sequence continues at coordinate 106,061 of NZ_WTYU01000002.1, read as the reverse complement.
AGAGTGACGGGCCAGAGTGACGGGCGAGGGTGAAGGAGCAGGCTGACGAGCCATACCTTCTATCGCACAGCGTCAACTGGCCCTATAGGGCAGGGCCAATCAACAGGACATCACATGGCAGACCTCTATCTCAAGAACCTGGAATCCGAGCGCAAGGCGCTATGGGCCACCTGCCGCCTGAAAGGGCTGGCGAAAGACACGCCGGAACGCGAGCGGATTGCCGCAATCGATGAAAAGATTGCTGCCCATAAAGCCAAGAAGACCACCTGACCATGCGTGCCGGCTCCTTCTTGCGCTATGCGGGCCTTGGCGCTGCCATGGCTTTTTTGGCAGCGTGCCAGCAGGATGCCGGATCTTCGGCCAATGTGCCGGGCGGCGGCGCGGCGACTGCTGCCTATGACGGGATTGCAGAAGGTGACACGGTGCATTTTGCCGGAACAGAACCGTTTTGGGGCGGCACAATCGCCGGCGCGATGCTGACCTATTCCACCCCGGAAAACCCCGAAGGCACGGCCTTTCTGGTGGACCGTTTTGCCGGTAATGGTGGGCTTGGTTTTACAGGCACGCTGGACGGTGCGCCGTTCAACATGGCCATAACACCGGGCAGTTGCGGGGATGGCATGTCCGACCGCGAATATCCTTTTGTGGTAACCCTGCGGATCGCGGATGAAACCCGCCGGGGCTGCGGCTGGACTGATAGCCAGCCCTTTAGCGGCGATGCCCAGCCCTGATTGCTGCCGCCGTGATTTGCACGCCTGCCAATAGAGGAGTATGAACCTGACCGGGTCGCTCCTTAGGGGGAGGGTTCAATCATGCTTGGCAAATATAGCTATCTGCAAGTCGCGCTGTTGGTATTCGGCGCAATTTTCTGCCTGATCTATCCACTTGGGCTGGTGTGGCCCGCAGGATGGAAGTGGCACGAAGGCGCGCCCTATGTGTCCCAATATTACATGATGATCGTGGGCGTTTACGCAACGCTGGGCATTTTCCTGATCCGGGCGGCAGGCAATCCGTCAGCGCACAGGTCGCTGATCCAGTTCACCATCTGGTCCAGCGTGGTCCATGCCCTGATCATGGCGGTGCAAGCCATGGGCGATCCAATGCACACCGGCCATTTGCTGGGCGATGTCCCGGCATTGCTGCTGGTGGCACTGGTGCTGGGCGTGCTTTCACGGGGTGGGGCAACTGCCGCCAACGCCGCCGCATGATTGGTCTGGCGCGGAGGAAATATCGCAATCTGGTGCCAGCCCTTCTGGCCGGGTGGCTGGTAGCACTGCCAAATGCAAGCAGCGCTCAGGAAGGCAGGCATACCATCATGCCGGACGATGCCGCAGCGCTGGAATTCCAGACGGCCGTGGGATTTTCCGACGCGGTTATCGTGGATGGGATGATCTATCTGTCAGGCGTGGTCGCGGTGCCGCAGGAAGGCGAGACGACCATGGCGCCTGCTTTCACCCGCGCGTTCGACCGATTGGCCATCACCCTGGCACGCGCAGGTGCAGGGTGGGAGGATGTGGTGGAATTCAACACGTTCCACATGGATCTTGGCGGGCAGCTGGATGAATTTGTGGAAGTGAAAAACCGCTATATCAAGGCCCCGTTTCCGGCCTGGACTGCGCTGGGCATTTCCAGCCTTTATGAACCGGCCGGATTGGTGGAAATCAAGATTACCGCCAAAAAACCGCCCGAATAGTTAAGGCGATGGCGGCAAGTGGCCAGATTGTTCTCGCCACTTGCCGCCGCGCATATTTTCAACTGGTCTTACTTGACGCGCGCCAGCAGCTTTTCGGCGGCTTCTTCGGATGAGCCGGGGTTCTGGCCGGTAATCAGCAGGCCATCTTCCAGCACATAGGATGACCAGTCTTCACCCTTGGAATAGGTGCCGCCTTTTTCGGCCAGCATGTCTTCCAGCAGGAACGGCACCACGTCGGTCAGGCCGACTGCCTTTTCCTCGTTGTTGGAAAAGCCTGTAACCTTCCGCCCCTTGACCAGCGGCGAGCCATCGGCTGCCTTCACATGGCGCAAGGCTGCCGGTGCATGGCACACCAGCGCGACAGGTTTGTCAGCGGCGATGGCGCCTTCAATAAGGGCGATGGAGGTTTTGCTTTCCGCCAGATCCCACATCGGGCCGTGGCCGCCGGGGTAAAAGACCGCGTCATAATCCGTCACGGTGATGCCATCCAGCTTGTGCGTGCTGGCCAGTGCCTTCTGGCTCTCTACATCATCCTTGAAGCGTTTCGTGGCATCCGTCTGCGCGTCAGGCGCGTCGCTTTTGGGGTCAAGCGGCGGCTGGCCGCCAGCAGGCGATGCCAGCGTTATATCGGCACCTGCATCCTTGAAAACATAATAGGGCGCGGCAAATTCCTCCAGCCAGAAGCCGGTTTTTTCACCGGTATCGCCGAGTTCGTCATGCGATGTGAGAACCATCAGAATTTTCATGGGATATTGTCCTTGGGTAAAATGTGTTCACCCTGACAATGCGCCGCAGTGCAGGCTGTTCCATGGAGCGTAGCTGCTATTTACGGGCCAAACGTGAAGCCATGGTCACAAAAAAGGCCGTGGACCAGCCAAGCAGCAGCAAGCCGTTTATCCCTTCGATCGCGCTGACCAGCCGCCATGTTTCTGAAATATAGCGGTCATCATACCCAATCCCGGCATAACTGATCGTCGAAAAATACACCGCAGTCTCAAGATCGGGAACAGCACCGATCCAGTGAAATAGAAACGCGTAAAGCCAGATTTCCATTCCGTGCAGCACGAACAGGCCGATCACCAGGGTTAGCGTTACCGACAGCGTGCGGAAGGAGAGTTCAGGAACATGCTGGGCGCGTTCTTCCTGTGCTTCCTCGCGCAGCATCCGCCGCAGCACCGTCAGCCCCGTGCCGTGGAAAGCCACTGTCGAGAGCACCATCACCGTGGATACAAGAAGTTGCAGATACATCGTCCTGGTTGATGTCCTGCGCGGCGCTGGCGGTCAAGCTGGCGGTCAATAAGTGTCGCCCGTTCAACCCAGCCGCACAGCCGTTCACATCATGGCATGCGCGCCAGTTTTACCAGCGCCAGATCCAGCGCCTGAAGGAATTGGGACCGGTCAGCCTTGCTGAACGGGGGTGGGCCGCCGATGATATCCCAGCCGGCGCGCAGATCTGCCATGATCGCCCGCGTGGCAATGGCGCCGCCGATGGATGCCGGGGTGAAGGGCTTGCCGGTGGGGGCCAGCACGCTGGCACCCGCCTTCAGCGCACGGTCGGCCAGCAGAATATCCGAAGTGATGACCACGCTGCGCGGATTGGCGGCTTCGGCAATCCAGTCGTCAGCGGCATCAAATGCGTCCGATACCGTGATGCGGGTGACAAGCTGGCTGTCGGGAACGCGGAAAAAACTGTTGCTGACAATCCATACCGGTATCTGGCGGCGCTGGGCCACGCGGTAAATTTCATCCTTTACAGGACACGCATCAGCATCGACCAGAATAGCGATAGCGCCTGAGGGGGTGGGGGGTGATTGTGGGGGCATATGCAGGCCAGCATGGCAGTGTGCCGCGCCGGGTCAAGCAGCTTTACAGCCATTTCTGACAGGCAGAGCCAGCCATGCAGCGCGCAGGGTAGCAGCAGCCTTGTACGATTATCTGCGATAAAAGCACACCCGTAGAAACAGAGCGGCAGAAACAGAATGCGCCAGTGCATCCGCAAGGCGGCCAGTTGCGTATCTTTACCTGCAGGACCGGTTTTCTGCGCTCGACATAATTTTGATCCAAGGGACTTACCATGAAATATTCTTCACTCGCATTCGCATCTGTTGCTGCAATATCGCTGGCGGCCTGTTCCGAACCTGCCCCTGTTGAAAATACCCAGGCCGACGAAACTGCCATGGCTGATACGATGACCAATGAAGCCGGCACCATCGTGGATGTGGCCAGCGGCAATCCTGACTTTGCCACGCTGGTGGCAGCAGTGACCGCGGCCGATCTGGGCACGACCCTGTCGGGCGCTGGCCCGTTTACCGTATTTGCGCCTACAGAAGCCGCCTTTGCCAAATTGCCTGAAGGCACGGTTGCCGAACTGACCAAGCCGGAAAACAAGGAAAAGCTGGCCGGCATCCTGACTTACCACGTGGTGTCCGGCAATGTGGATGCCGCATCCCTGACCAAGATGATCGAAGACAATGGCGGCAAGGCTGAACTGACCACGGTTGCCGGCGGCAAGCTGACTGCGGCAGTGGAAGCCGGCAAGGTCGTCCTGACCGATGCAGCAGGCGGCAAGTCCACCGTGACTGCGACTGACGTGGCCGCATCAAACGGCGTTATCCACGTGATCGACACGCTTGTCATGCCAGCGTGACCCGGTAAATTTTGCTGACTGCCGGTGTACCGGCAGGCATTGGCAAAATTTGCTACAGTGCAAGGGCGGGGCAGCGATATTGCAGTCCCGCCCGCATTTAAAAAAATTCTGACCTAGCGTTTGCGGACAAATTCCGCCCGCAGCACCAGCCCCTTTATGCCGGGGTAGCGGCAGTCGATTTCCTGTTCGTCGCCCGTCAGGCGGATCGATTTGATCACGGTGCCCTGCTTCAGTGTCTGGCCGGCGCCTTTCACCGTCAGATCCTTGATCAGTGTCACCTGATCCCCGTCTGCCAGCACATTGCCCACCGCATCGCGCACGACAATGGCATCATCGCCAGTGTCCGCCCCTGTCTTTGCCGCTTCGCTGGCTGGCAGCCATTCGCCGGTCGCTTCGTCATAGACATAATCATCGTCGGCGGCATTGCTCATGATTCGTTTTCGCTTTTCGTAAAGGTGAAACCGGCCGCGATCGCTTCTGCAATCACCTGCGCGCCAGTCTGTTTATCCGTCTCTTGGCTGAAGTCGTAAAAATCCGGCTTCTCATCAATGAATATCTGTTTGCCCATCTGGACCCCAGCGTCAAACGGGAACAGCCCAGCACAGAAACTGTAATGATCAGATGGCAAAAATCGGAAATAGAGGTTGCTGCCGCAAATGGAACAAAACGCACGCTCTGCCCATGATGAGGACTGATAGACCGTCACAAAGCCATGCCCATTTATCGCGTAAGAACAGCTGCTTACGCCCATGAATGGACCGCCGCCCCACTGCCGGCACATGGTGCAATGGCAAATCTCAGCCACAGATTTCGGCTCGGCAAGGGTAACCGAAACCGCCCCACACAGGCAGCCGCCGGTTATTTTACCATGCGTTTTTGCAACCATGTCATTCATCCTTTTGTCCAGCACCGGCAAGGTAAATGAAATCTCTGTCACGACAAATGGCGCGCCCTTTCAAAGCAGGGCAAGAGGCGCGAATCTTTTAAAATTATGGTTTTGGGCAAAGGCGTGCTACATACTCCGTGCTGACGTCGAATACACGACGGACTTCGACGATACCGGCCCGGTTTAAACATCGGGCCAACAGCGACGACTTCCTTTTTCGAAACGACCATAAGCACTCCCGCCCCGCAATTCTGCGTGCGGGCACACTACGTTTCTCGAAGGGAAACCACTATGCCTACTGGAACAGTCAAGTTCTTCAATACCGACAAGGGCTTCGGCTTCATTCAGCCTGAAGATGGCGGCGATGACGCATTCGTGCACATCACTGCTGTTCACGCTGCTGGAATGCAGACGCTGGATAAAGAACAGCGCGTAAATTACGAACTGGAAACAGGTCGTAACGGCAAGACCTCTGCGGTCAACCTGACGAACGCCTAATCGGTTTTGACAGGTCTGGGGCTGCGGCATTGCGCTGCGGCCCCACCACCTTTGCCTACCCCTTGAACTGCCACCTGCCGGGAAAGTACCGATGAGCCAGTCTTTCGAATTTTATCAGGAACGTGCCGAAGCTGCCGCGAAGGAAGCCAAGGAAGCGACTCTTGAAAATGTGCGTGAACGCGCACTTCGGTCCGAATCCGCATGGCGTGATATGGCCGACCGTGCCCGCGAAACCGATCGCGAACGCAAAATTGCCGATAAGGCGCGCGCTGAACGGCGCGAAGCAGAAGCCCAGGCCGCTGAAGAGCGTGCCGCTGCTGCAGAATTGGCTGAATAAGACTGCATCCGGCGCGGTATCCCGCGCTGGAGCCAACTTACCGCGAATTCATTTAGCGCCCAGCTTTTCAGCGACAGCATTTCAGCGCCAGCTTTTTAGCGCCGGCGTTTCAGCACCCAACTTTTGCGCTCTCGCCCAAGGCCAGGATGGCCTTGCAGAGCAAATCTGGCGTGCGGCCGATTATCCCTAACCCAAAATAGGCCCGTAATCAGATACGGCCCGGTATCAGAAAAGACCGGGCACTTCGCGCTGTGCGGGTGAGGGAGCCTTGGGCTGCAGAATCTCCCGGCGCGGGGTTACGGCCTGTGCGCCCTGCTTGCCCGCAGTGGCCGTAATGGGCGTGCAGACCCCGCCGCGCAGATAGGTCAGCGCTGATGCCACCGATGCCTCGGCAGGATCGCCCAATTGCGCGCTGATGTCATCATTCGCGCTGCAGGTCTGCGGCACGACCGATGCAAGGCCGGTGTAATATTCACCCTGACGATCGGCGTTTTCGGTCTTGAATACCACGGCGCGCAGGCGGTCATCGCAGGCGGCAAGATCAAACCCATACTGGCCCACCGGCTTGCCAAATGTGTTGGTCCCGACCAGTGCCATATTGGAGCCAAGATAGGGAATGAAGGCATTGGCCACCAGTTCGCTGGCCGAGGCTGTGCCGCCCCTGCCGATGAAGGCGATTTTGGTGGGCGCGATTGCTTCCGGCTGGGTTCCGAACAGATCGGTCGTGTTCTCGCTCGCCTTGGACGGGCGCAGGGTGGTGTAACTGAACACCTGGCCAACCTTGTCGCGGCCCATCAGATCGCCCATCAATTCTGCAATGCGGACCAGCCCGCCGCCATTATAGCGGAAATCCACGATGACTTCGGTTACGCCCTTGGCCCTGAAATCTGCGAATGCAGCGCGCAGATCAGGTTCGGCTGTGTCGATGAATGTCCGCAGATTGACATAGCCAACCAGCTTGCCACCATCATTCAGCACCTTGGCGCCATATCGGTTCGATACAGGATCCAGCGAATAATCCGCCTTGGTCACGCTGACTTCGCGAACAATGCCCGAATTGTCGCGAATGCGGAAAACGCGGCTCACGCCCGGCGTGGAAGGCCCAAGGGCGTTGATCACGGCCTCCGGTCCGCCTGACGCCATCAGGGCGGAAATATCCTGCAATGTGCCTGCGTTGACCCCAACCGCCAGAAGTTCAACCCCGCGATCAAAGCCCAGCGCCAATGCGGGGCCTTGCTCAAACGCCTCGATGATAAACACGCGGTTGGCGCTGGTGTCATAACCCAAGCGGAAGCCGAAACCTGCGCTGGAGCCTGAATTGAAGAAGGCGTTTTCTTCCTTGATCGAGGTGATGTAGGTGAAAAAGCGATCCTTCGATTGCGCCCGTGCCGGGGCAACCAGGGCATCGATATAATCCTGCAGCTGGGTGTAATTGGACCTGTTTACCGAAAGGTCGAGCAGTTCGGGGAAGAGATACCATTCGTTGAGCACATCAACGACAAATTGCTGCCGGTTTGCCAGCGAACATTGTGACGTGGTGGGCGTGGGTGTGGGCGTTACCCCGCCGCCGCCGCCGGATATGGGGCCGGAGCTGCTTTTACCGCCGCCGCCGCCGCACGCGGCCAGCGATCCAGCGACCAGAAGGCTGATGGAAGTGCGCGCTATCTGCCTGAGACCCATATGCTTTCTCCGCTACCCGACCTGCAGTATTTCATCGCCTGTCTGCCGTGGGAAGATGCCGCTGTAAATTGTGCCGGGCAAGGCTTTGTCGGAAACTTCCACCAATTTTGATGGTTTACGGATGAAGGAAGCGCCAGATTATGCGTAAATCGGGGCCTCTGTGGTGGAAAACCCTAGTTTTTTGGGTCTCCGAGGGTCGCCGGGTTGCTTTGATGGGCCTAGTGTGTGGATAAGTAAGGAGAATGCCTCAAATGCCCGAACACGTCCCTGCATGGCTTGCTGCCGCGCTCAAAAATGTCCGCGCAGGACATGGCAAGCTGACTGTGGCGCAGCTTGCCAGTGAACGTGATCTCGGCCGTTCCGGATTTGCCCTGACCAGCCCTGCATTTGCCAATGGTGCCGAACTGGACCCATGCTTTACAGCGCAGGAAGAAGATGCCGTTGCGCCGCCGCTGGAATGGAACGCGCCGCCTGCCGGCACGCAGGAACTGGCCATCATTGTCGAAGATGCCGATGCCATGTCGGGCGGCGAGCCATTGTGCCACTGGCTGGTATGGGGGCTGGCCCCGCAAAAGGGCAAATTGCTGGAAGGCGAAGCGCCCCCGCGCGTGGGCAAGAATGCCCGGAAGAATTCCGAATGGTTGCTGCCTGACCCGCCGCTGGGCGATGATGCTCATGATTACGTGTTCCAGATTTTCGCTCTCGACCTGCCGCTGACATTGATGCCGGGCGCCGGGCGAAAGGAACTGGTGGCTGCCATGCAAGGGCATGTCATCGGCACTGCCGTGCTTACCGGGACCTACGCCCGGGATGAGGACGATGATGACGCGTGGGATGAAGACGACGAAGACGCCTGATAGCGCACGGCCCGGAAACGGGAGCGATGGCAGGCTGATATTACCAAACAAGGAAGGACCTAAATAATGGCTGGCAAGAACAACGCATTGCAAAAACCCGTCACGGTTTCACCGGAGCTCGAAAATGTCATCGGCAAAGGCCCGCTGACACGCGCTCAGGTAACCTCGAAAGTATGGGAATATATCAAGGCGAACGATCTTCAGGATGCCAAGGACAAGCGCCAGATCAACCCTGATGACAAGTTGGGCGCCGTTATCGGCAAAGAACAGATTTCCATGTTCAAGATGACGGCTGCTGTGTCCAAGCACCTCACCTGATAATCAAAAGGGGGGCGGTGTGATGCTGCCCTTCACCTGCTGCGCGGGCGGAATGGCCACCCGGTTACTCCGCCCGCCCACAGGGCAAGCCAGATGATCACCGGCTGTGCGATCATCCGTGGCACATGATAGCCAAGACCAAGCCCGCTATCGGCGCGTGCCATGTCCATCGCGAAATGGTTGATATTGGCTGGCCACACACACAGCGCATATAAAGCAAGGCCGATGGCCGCCGCGCGCCTGAGGCGCAGCGACCAGGGCTGGACCAATCCTGCAGCCCCCACAAGCTCTGCCACTCCGGTCCAGAAGACCACCGCGTCGGGCCACATGACCCATGCCGGCGTGATCTTCAAAAACGCATCTGGCGCATAGATATGCAGATATCCGGCAATGGCATAAATCACCGCGAGCACTGTTCTTGTGACCGTGCGGATCATAAAGTATGCCTTTGGAGCCAGCCATGTGCCCGGCCTTCCCGCCTGAGGGCCAATGTTTGCCCTGCGGTCACGCCTGCGTAACCTCTACCCCTTTCCAGAAAGCGATGTGCCCGCGAATTTGTGCCGCTGCATCCTTGGGTTCAGCATAATACCACGCGGCATCGCGGTTGGTTTCACCGCCCACTTCCAGCGAGTAATATTGCGCTGTACCTTTCCACGGGCAGACAGTGGCCGTGTCACTGGGGCGAAGGAAATCCATATCAACTGCGGTAGCGGGGAAATAATGATTACCTTCAACCACCACGGTCGCATCGGACCGGGCGATGACCTGCCCATTCCACATTGCCTGCATCATGCACTTATTTCCTTGTTGCTGCACTGAAGACGGTTACCAATAGCACTCGATTGATCCGTCCTGCCCGCGCCACCTTACAGCAGAGTGTCCGATATGAAAAATACAGCTGCATTTCTGCTCATGGCTTTGCTGGCAGCGCCTGCCCTGTCCCAGAACGTGGAACCAGCACCGCAGACTGCCTCCAAGGCAACAGACGCGGAGCGTGCGGACAGGGTGGCGCAGGCGGCATTGGCCGCAACGCCAGTGTGGGACGGGCATAATGACGTGCCCGAACAATTACGCATACGATATCGCAACATGATCGATGATTTCGATTTCCGCGATACCAGCGGCATCGCCACCCAAACGCCCGATCACGCGGCAATGCACACTGATCTTGTGCGATTGCGCAAAGGGAGGGTCGGCGCGCAATTCTGGTCGGTCTACGTGTCTGCGGGTCTGCCCGAAGCGGAGGCTGTCCAGGCGACGCTTGAACAGATTGATGTAATGGACCGGCTGATTGCCCGCTATCCTGACGATCTGATGCTGGCGCGCAGTTCTGCCCAAGTGGAAGCGGCAATGGCCAAAGGCAGAATTGCATCTCTTCTGGGAATGGAGGGGGGGCACTCGATTGGTTCAAGCCTGGCAGTCCTGCGCCAGATGTACGGGCTGGGCGCACGTTACATGACGCTGACCCATTCCAAAAACACGCCTTGGGCGGACAGCGCAACCGATGTCCCGGCGCATGGCGGGCTGACGCCGTTTGGCCGCGATGTGGTGCGCGAAATGAACCGGCTGGGGATGCTGGTGGACTTGAGCCATGTGAGCGAAAAAACCATGCATGATACGCTGGATGTGGCCGCTGCGCCTGTCATTTTCAGCCATTCCGGCGCGCGCGGCGTAAACGGGCACGCGCGTAATGTGCCGGACAGCGTGCTGCGCCGTCTGCCGGATAATGGCGGCGTGGTGATGGTGGTGGGCTACGCCCCGTTTGTGGACGAGGATTTGCGCCAATGGCAAAGCAGGCTGGCTGCCGAAAGCGCACGGTTGAAGGCATTGTTTCTGGGGCAACCGGACATGGTTGAAACGAACATCACTGCCTGGCTGGCAAGCAATCCGCAGCCGCAAGCGACCATTGCGGATATGGCGGACCATATCGACCATATCCGCACCATGGCAGGCATGGACCATATCGGCATCGGCGGGGATTATGACGGGATGGATATTGTGCCGGTCGGGATGGAGGACGTGGCATCTTACCCCGCATTATTCACCGAACTGGCGCGGCGCGGATATTCGCAGGCTGATCTTGAAAAAATTGCGTCACGCAACATCATGCGCGTGCTGAAAGGGGCTGAAGCCTACGCTGCTGCGCAAAGCCGTCAGCCCCCTGTCGAAACGCCATTGCCCGCAGTCAGCGAGCCGTCATAAAATCAGTTTTCGATGGTGCCGACCGGCGCATTTCCGTCGTCATTGTTGCTGCCAACATCGCCAACCGTTTTGGCATCATCGCTGACAATACTGTCCGTGCCGTCATTTTCCGCTTCCTGCGCGGCCATGGTGCCGCTTGCGGTGATTTCGCTTTCCGCATCGTCCTGCGATGCAGCGCCGAACATCCAGATGGCTGACAGCAGCACGATTGCCAGCACCAGGCTGATGCCCAGCACATAGCGCATTACGCCGGTGCTTTCGCCGCCGCGCACTTCATCTGTTTCTATGTGAACTTCGTCGCCTTGCCGTTCCATCGGAATGGTCCCCTAAATTAATCGCGATCCGGATTATGTCGCATTTACGTTCTTGCTGGCAGAATGTTCCACCAGGCCAACCTGCGATCAGTCTCGCAGCAATTCATTGATGCCGGTCTTGGCCCGCGTCTGCGCGTCCACTGTCTTAACAATAACCGCGCAATACAGCGATGGGCCCATGCTGCCGTCTGGCAAGGGCTTGCCGGGCAGCGAACCGGGCACGACCACGGCATAGGGCGGCACGCGGCCAATGTGAATTTCGCCCGTCGCCCGGTCGATGATCTTGGTCGACGCGCCCAGAAACACCCCCATGGAAAGCACCGCGCCCTGGCCGACAATGACGCCCTCGGCCACTTCGGAACGGGCGCCTACAAAGGCGCCATCCTCGATCACCACTGGGCCTGCCTGCAGCGGCTCCAACACGCCGCCAATGCCGGCACCGCCCGAAATATGCACATTTTTGCCAATCTGCGCGCAGCTGCCGATTGTGGCCCAGGTGTCCACCATGGTGCCTTCATCAACATAGGCGCCGATATTGACGAAGCTGGGCATCAGCACCGCGCCCTTGCCAATGTAACTGCCGCGCCGCGCCACTGCGCCAGGCACCACCCGGAAACCGGCATCGCGAAAACGGTTTTCGCCCCAGCCTGCAAATTTGGATGGCACCTTGTCAAAAGCAGGCGCGCCCGCCGCCCCATGGTCCATGATGACATTGTCATTGAGGCGGAATGACAGCAGCACCGCTTTTTTCAGCCATTGGTTTACCTGCCAGCCGCCATTGCCATCGGGCTGGGCGACACGTGCCGTGCCGCTGTCCAGCAATTCCAGCGCGTCATTGACCACGGCTGCCACATCACTGCTGGCAGGGGTGACATTTGCGCGGTTTTCCCATGCAGCTTCGATGGCGGTTTCAAGTTCGTTGGTCATGATGGCAGCTTCCGCATTGGTCTTGTCAGGCGTTTTGCAGCTGCTACCCGCCCATGGCACTGCGGGCAAGGTTCCTCATCACTCCCAAGGAGCCGTGCGGTGCGTGGGGGTTTGTTCAGGCAGTAGTTACCTTTTGCTTCCTATATCTACGCGTCAAAGCTGAGGGTCCGGAATATGGCTGCAATTGATGGTGTATCGGCGCGGCTGCGCCTTGGCTGCGCGCTTGCCGTGCTGGTTAGTCTGTCTGCCTGCGGCGGAGGGGGCGGGTCCGGCGGCGGAAATGTGATCAGCACGCCCAATCCCGCTCCGGCCCCGACCCCTGTTCCGACGCCAACGACTACTCCGGCCCCAACGCCTACGCCCACTCCGCCCCCCACCAATTTCGATACGGCGGAATTCCGCCGGTCAGACGGGCCCGGGTTCCATAATGCGGTAACCGCATGGACTGCTGGAATTACCGGCGCGGGCGCGACCATCGCCATCATTGATACAGGGATCGACATCGACAGCCCTGAATTTGCCGGCCGCGTGCATACAGGGTCGGCCGATGTGGCGAGCAATCGCGGCGTGAACGCAGAAGACGACCACGGCACCAATGTGGCCATGATTGCCGCGGCAGCGCGGGACAACACCGGCATTGTCGGCATTGCCTATGGCGCCAATATCCTTGCGCTGAGGGCGGATGAACCGGGCAGCTGTGCGTCCGAAACGCCCGAAGCGCTGGATGGCTGCCTGTTTGATGACCGCGATATTGCTACCGGCGTGGACCGCGCGGTCAGCCTGGGCGCCAAAGTCATCAACCTCAGCCTGGGCGGCGGAAACCCCAGCCGCGTGGTGACAGACGCCATCAGCCGGGCCGCGGCTGCTGGCGTGGTTATCGTGGTGTCAGCGGGCAATGATGGCGATTCCACCGAAGCGGGGATCGATCCTGCCCAGCCCGATCCCTTCGCCAGTGGCCTGCTGGCGGCGGGCGGGGCCAATGTCATCATCGTGGGATCAGTGACAGAAGCGGGCGAATTTTCTGCCTTCAGCAACCGGGCTGGCAATAATGCGGTATCGTTCCTGTCGGCGCGGGGCGAACAGATCTGCTGCGTTTATGACAACGGCCAGATACGCATCACCACAGACGCCAGTGGCGACCGGTTTGTGACGGTCATTTCCGGCACCAGCTTTGCCGCGCCGCAAGTGGCAGGCGCGGTGGCATTGCTGGCGCAGGCATTCCCCAATCTGAGCGGGCGGCAGATTGTCGAAATCCTGCTCACCTCCGCGCGCGATGCGGGGGCCGCAGGCATTGATGCCACCTATGGCCGCGGCATTCTGGACATTGCGCGTGCCTTTGCCCCGCAGGGAACCACGCGGCTGGCCGGCAGCGGAACCGCGCTGGCCCCGGCAGACAATACCGGTCAGGCATCCTCGCCCATGGGGGATGCGATGCTGAATGTCGGGATTGAAACCATCATGACCGACAAATATGACCGCGCCTACGCCTATGATCTGGGCGCGGGCTTGACCGGCGCATCGCTGCGGCCCCGGCTGCTGGCGGCGGTGGAAACACGCGGGCGGCGCGTGGCAGCATCTACCAAAGGTCTGTCCATGGCCTTCACCATCAGCGATACAAGCCAGCAACAGAGCAGCGTTTCGGCGGTCAGCCAATTGCGCCTGACGCCGGAGGGTGCAGATGCCGCGCGTGTGCTGGCGGCCCGTGTGGCATTGCAGATCGACCCTGCGACCATGCTCGGCTTCGCTTTTGCCGAAAGCGCTGATGGGCTGGTGGCGCAAGTGCAGGGGCAGGAACGCCCGGCATTCATGATTGCCAGTAGCGCCAGCGGCGACAACGGATTTGTAAAAAGTGCTGACGCATCTTTCGCCCTGCGCCGCCAGGTGGGAGATTGGGGCCTCACCCTCAGCGCGGAAAGCGGTGCTGCCGTGCTGACGCGCCAGCGCGCCGGAACGCCTGCCTTGCAGCAGCCGGAAGACCGCAACGTCCGCAATTTCGCATTGTCCGCAGATCGCCGGTTCGGGCCAGTCGAAGCCGCGCTGGGCCTTGGCTGGATGGCGGAAAGCGACACGGTTCTGGGCGCCTATTTCCACCGCGCATTGGGCGCATCAGGGGCAGATACGATGTTTGCCGATGCCAGCGCCAGCCTGTCGCTCGCGCCGCAATGGCGCCTTGGCGCTGCCTACCGCCAGGGCATTACCCGCGCTCGCCAAAGCGGACTGGTCGCCGGTGGATCCGACTTTGCCAGCAACGGCTGGTCATTCGACATCACGCGTGCGGCCCTGTTTGTTCCGGGCGATACGCTGGGCCTGCGCCTATCACAGCCATTGCGCGTCAGCGGGGGCGGGCTCAATCTGAACCTGCCGGTGTCCTATGATTATGGCACGCAAACCGCCGGTTTCGGCATTCGCCGCTTGTCGCTGGCCCCGCAGGGCCGCGAAATGATGGGCGAAATTGCCTGGCGCGGGCCGCTGATGGGCGGCAATGCTGCGGCCAGCCTGTTCTATCGCAAGGACCCGGGACATTACAGCGCGGGCCCTGACGATAGCGGTGTGGCCGTCAGATGGACGCGCGATTTCTGATCGCGTCAGTCCAGCCCGGCAGTGGCGGGCATCCCGGCCTTGATCGCAAATTCATAGGCGCGGTCCACCAGCGGACCCACCCGTTCGGACATTTCCCGGGCATGCGAACTTGATGCCGTGCCATCGATGACGCGTTTCTTGATGCCCTGGATGATGCCTGCCAGCCGGAACAGATTATAGGCAAAATACCAATCCATCGGCGGCACCGGAAAACCGGTGCGCGTAACATAGCGGTCCACCGCTTCTTCCATGGTCGGAATGCCCAATGCCTGGTGATCCAGCCCGCCAATGCCGGCGCGCCCGTCCACCGGGCTGATCCAGTTCAGCATGAGGTAGGAGAAATCCGCAATCGGATCTCCCAGAGTGGATAATTCCCAGTCCAGCACGGCAATAACGCGAGGCTCTGTCTTATGGAAAATCATATTGTCCAGCCGGTAATCGCCATGGGCAATGCCATTTCCATGCTGCGGCGGGATGGTCGTGGGCAGCCATTCAATCAGCCGGTCCATTTTGGGAATGCTCTCGGTTTCGGAAAGCTTATATTGCTTTGACCAGCGCGAAATCTGCCGTGCGCAGTAATCCGTGGGCTTGCCGAAATCGGACAGGCCAATATCATCCGGATTTTTCAGGTGAAGATCGGCGATTGTATCGATCATGGCGTTATAAATGGCGCCGCGTTCGTTGGGCTCGCAACCGGGCAGGGAACCGTTCCACAGCGACCGGCCATCAGCCAGCCCCATGATGAAGAATTTGGAACCCAGCACGTCTGTATCTTCGCACAGGCCATAGGCCCGCGGCACTGGAAAGCCGGTGGGGTAGAGCGCGGCCATGGCGCGATATTCCCGGTCCACCGCATGGGCAGAAGGCAGCAATTTGCCGAACGGCTGACGGCGCAGCACATAGGACTGCGCCGGCGTATCAATCCGGTAGGTGGGGTTGGATTGCCCGCCTTTGAACTTGGTAATGGTCATGGGGCCGGCAAAGCCTTCGACGTTCGCTTCCATCCACGGGGTCAGCTTTGCTTCGTCCAGCCGGTCTTTTTCCGGCACTTCGACAGTGCCGACCATTTCTTTTTCGTAATCCATTATCCGGCCCTGTCCTTACGTATCGAATACGATGACCGAACGGGCTGAACGGCCAGCGCGCATTGCGTCAAAACCTTCATTCACCTGATCAAGGGTGATCCGTTCGGCAATGATGGTGTCGAGATCAAGCAGGCCGCGCAGGTAGAAATCCACCAGCCGCGGCAGGTCCACGGGGAAATGGTTCATGCCCATGATCGCGCCTTGCAGCTTTTTCCCGCTGAGGAGGTCCATCGCGCCCAGACCCACTTTGCAATCCAGCGGCATCATGCCCAGAATCGTGGCGGTGCCGCCGCGGCGCAGGATCTGCACTGCCATATCGGCAGAGGCCTGACGGCCAACTGCCTCGATCGCGTGATGGACTCCGCCGCCGGTCATGGCGATGATCTGTTTTACAGCGCCATCTGCACCGGGGTCAATCACATCGGTCGCGCCAAGGACTTTGGCCAGTTCCCGCTTTTCCGGCATCGGGTCTACTGCGATGATGCGGCCGGCACCGGCAATCATGGCTGAATTGACAGCGGCAAGGCCAACCCCGCCGCAGCCGATCACAGCCACGGTTTCACCCGGCACCAGCTTGCAGGCGTTGAAAATGGTGCCAGCGCCCGTGGTGACAGCGCAGCCCAGCAGGGCCGCACGGTCCATCGGCATATCCTTGTCGATGGCAACGCAGGCATGTTCGTGGATCAGCATTTTCTCGGCAAAGGCGGACAGGTTGAGCATCTGGTTCACCACCTGCCCGTCGCTGCCCATCAGGCGTGCGCCATCGCCTGCCTGCCGGCGGGTGTCACCGCCCAGGCACAGCGCCATGCGGCCCGTCACGCAAAATTCGCAATGGCCGCAGAAAGCGGAAAGGCAGGAGACCACGTGGTCCCCCACCTTTACCGTTTTCACTTCGCTGCCCACCGCTTCGACCACGCCTGCCGCTTCATGGCCCGGAACTGCGGGCAATGCATGGGGATAGGCGCCGTCAATGAAATGCAGGTCAGAATGGCACAGCCCGCAGGCCGCCGTCTTGATCAACACTTCATGCGGGCCAGGTTCGGCAATCGTCACTTCTGAAATGACGAGTGGCTTGCCTGGCTGTTCGAGGATGGCAGCTTTCATGATAGTCCTTCTTGTCTTGTCTGCCCCCGTTGCCAGAGGCGTTTATTCAGCGGGTGGCACCCATATCGCCTGAACTGAAACCGGCATCGGCATCAGGGGCGGGGGCGTGACGGGCAAATTCCATCCGCGCAATGGCGCGCGCATGAACTTCATCGGGACCATCGGCAAGGCGCAGGGTGCGCTGATGGGCATAGGCTTCGGCCAGGCCGAAATCATCGGACACACCGCCGCCGCCATGCGCCTGGATTGCATCGTCAAGAATACGCAGAGCCATGTTGGGGGCCTGCACCTTGATCATGGCAATTTCCTGCGCCGCGGCCTTGTTGCCGACCTTGTCCATCATGTCTGCGGCCTTGAGGCACAGCAGGCGAGTCATCTCGATGTCGATCCGTGCCTGCGCAATGCGCTGTTCCCAAACCGAATGTTCATACAGCTTCTTGCCGAATGCCGTGCGCGACTGAAGGCGCTTCGCCATTTTCGCGATCGCTTCTTCGGCAACGCCAATGGTGCGCATGCAGTGATGAATGCGGCCAGGCCCGAGGCGGCCCTGCGCAATCTCGAAACCGCGGCCTTCGCCCAGCAGCATGTTCGAAACCGGAACGCGAACATTGTTCAGCGCGATTTCCATGTGGCCATGGGGTGCATCATCATAACCGAACACCGGCAGATGGCGTTCAATCACCACGCCTTCGGCATCCAGCGGCATCAGCACCATCGATTGCTGCTGGTGGCGCTTGGCTTCGAAATCGGTTTTGCCCATGACGATGGAAATGGTGCAACGCGGATCGCCAGCGCCCGAAGACCACCATTTGCGGCCATTGATGACATATTCGTCGCCTTCGCGGACAATCGAACATTCGATATTGGTCGCGTCGGAACTGGCCACGTCCGGCTCTGTCATCAGGAAGGCGGAACGGATTTCGCCGTTCATCAGCGGGGCCAGATATGTGTCCTTCTGCTCGCGCGTGCCATACCGGTGGAATACTTCCATATTGCCGGTATCAGGCGCGGAACAGTTGAACACTTCGCTGGCCCAGCCAATGCGGCCCATTTCTTCTGCACACAGCGCATATTCGAGATTGGTGAGGCCCGGACCTTCGAATTCGAAGCTGTCATCCACGTGGCTGCGGCCAGCCTGCGGCGGCATGAACAGGTTCCAGATGCCCTGCGCCTTGGCGCGGGCCTTTTCCTCTTCGATCACCGGCAGCACTTTCCAGCGTTCGCCTTCGGCTTTCTGCTGCTTGTATTCGCCATGGCGTGGGCGGACATGGGCATCGATGAAATGGCGCACCTGGTCGCGCCAGTGCGTTTGCCTGTCGGTAAGATCGAAATCCATATTTGATATCCTCTGTTGGTTTGAAAGAATTCAGGGAACTACGCCGCCTGCGTCGATGTTGCCGCGGGCCGCAGCATCAAGAGTTTTCAGGGTCGCTTCGTGATCATCGCGGGTGATGGGGAAACGCCGCAGCCAATATGCGGAGAACAGTGCCAGACCTATCGACGCGGCGATATAATAGATTGTCAGATTATCGAGCACAGCAGCCGCCACTTCGCCGGGCTTCGCATTATCAGGCATTCCTGACAGTTTGATCATCATGCCGGCCAGAAAAATGCCCACGCCTGTTGCACATTTCTGCACAAACCAGTTTCCTGAATAGAACGAGCCTTCTGCCCTTCGTCCGGTGCGAACCTGGAATGCCTCGACAATTTCAGCGACCATGGAAGACGCAGAAATCATCACCGTGACGGCAAAGACATTGCTGACAAGGACAAAGCCCAGGATCAGCGCAGTCGATAAAGTCCCGCCAATTTCCGGCCACGCGCCCGCCAGCCTCAGCACATAGGGTGTGGTCCATAAGGTCAGCGATACAAGCGTTGCCCAAAAGGCGGTTCGCGGTTTGCCGAACCTTTCGTGCAGGCTGCCGATGGTGAGGAACACGATCAGCACGCTGACAAACAGGACCAGCGGGTAAATGATGAAAGCTGTCTGGGTAAATTCCCACACGAACAGATATAGATAGTTGGTGATGGCAAATGTCATGCCCTGGCTGATGAAGGCACCCAGTGCGCCCGCAGCGAGAATGAGAAATGCGCGCTCTGAAAATGCTTCGTAAATTTCCGAAAAGGCCACTTTGAGCGAAAATGGTGGCGGTTTCTGCGTTGGCAGATGCGCCACGCGCTTATGCTGTCCCAACGCCGAGATGACCACGGACAGGAAGATAAGAACCCCGCCCAGCACGCCAAAGCTGACATAACCTTCGCGCTGCAGCATCTCGTCGCCAGGCAGGAACACGATATACGCCAGCAGCAGCATGATCAGCCCGCCGCTCCACCCGAACAGATAGCGATAGCGGAACAATGTCGTGCGCTCGACATAATCGCTGGTCAGTTCTGGCACCAGCGCCACCGAGGGCACTTCGCAAGCCGACAGCAGCATCCGCACCAGCACGCACACCATCAGCAGACCAAGGAAACTGGGCGGCCCGTCAATCGGCGGGGACCACAACAGCGCCCATGCAATTGCCAGCGGCAGCGCGGCTGCATACAGCCACGGCAGCCTTCGCCCCCACCGCGTATAGGTGCGGTCAGACAGGTTGCCCAGCATGGGATCAATCATGGCATCGATGATCAGCGCCAGGCCCAGCGCAGCGCTGACCAGCCCCGCATCCATGCCCAGCACCTGATTGTAGAAAATCAGCAGGAATACGGAAAAGCCGTTATCCTTGACCCCGAAAGCAACGGCGCCAAAGCCGTGATACAGTTTCAGCCTGAGGGGTAAAAGTCCATTTGCCGTGGCTGATCCTTCGTTCTTCACGCAGCGCCCTCGCGCATGACACGAAGCGCTTCGAACAGGTCAGGTTCCGCCGGATCCCAACTGTGCCGGGGGCCAATGGTCAGGCCGCCATCGACGATGATGGAGGTGCCATTGATGAAGGTCGCATCATCGCTGGCCAGAAATGCGGCCGCTTTGGCAATGTCTTCCGGCTGGCCGCCGCGGGCCACAGGCTGTGCCGCTTGCGACATCTGGGCAATTACTGCCTTGGCATCGCCCACCATTTCAGCCGGCATTTCCAGCGACGAAGTGAAGATGTTGGTGTTGATGAAACCGGGCTGGATGGCATTCACGCGGATCTGGTGCCTGGCCAGATCGGCAGCGGATGTCTTGGTCAGATGCAGCACGCCGGCCTTGGCCACGGCATAGGCATTGGGCGAATATCCCGGCCCCACGGCGGCCACGCTGGATGTGTTGACAATGGATGGATTGGCCCGCCCGATCATGTGCGGCACGGCATAGCGGATGCCAAATGCGACTGACCTCAAAAGCAGGTCCATCGTCCAGTCCCAGCCATCCGGTTCGATTTCGTCGATTGGGGCCATGTCGCCGCCGGCACCGGCATTATTGAAGACAATATCGATGCCGCCAGTGTCTGCCGCCGCGCGGTCCATCAGCGCCTTGATGCTTTCAGTGGAGGTGACATCGCAATGCTGGAATGTGATCGATCCGTTGGACTGGGCAGCCAGTTCAGTGCCGCCTTTTTCATCGATGTCAGCAGCAAAGACATGGGCGCCTTCACCGGCAAAAAGCATGACTGCTGCCTTGCCAATTCCTGACGCTGCACCAGTGATAATCACGGTTTTTCCCGAGAATCGCATCATCCACTCCTGCTTGTTTTTATACCGTGCAGCTTAGGCTTGGCATCCGCCCCGTCAATGCGAAGCGTGTTGACGCTACGGCACAGGGCAAAGTCACCGACATGCTTGCGGCATCGGCCGTTTTGCCTTTAACGTAAGCGGCAATTGAGCAGCCGTTTTGGACGGACTGCCGCCGAGTCGAGAGGAAACTGAAATGGCAGATCTGGATACATTCCGCAGCGAGACACGCGCATGGCTGGAGGCCAATTGTCCTGAAGAAATGCGCCAGCCGGTCCGCGATGAGGAAGACGTATATTGGGGCGGCCGCCGCGCGACGTTCAAGAATGAGGCGCAAAAATCCTGGTTCGAAGCCTGCGTTGCCAAGGGCTATACCGTGCCTGCATGGCCAAAGGATTATGGCGGCGCTGGCCTGGACGCTGGCGAAGCCAAGGTGCTGCGCGAGGAAATGTCCCGCATCAATGCGCGCCCGCCGCTGTCCAGCTTCGGCATCTGGATGCTCGGCCCTGCGCTTCTGCATTTCGGCACGGAAGAACAGAAGAAACATTATCTGACCCAGATTGCCCGCGGCGAAATCCGCTGGTGTCAGGGCTATTCCGAGCCAGGTTCCGGCTCCGATCTGGTTTCGCTCCAGACCTATGGCGAAGACCAGGGCGATCACTGGGTGGTCAACGGCCAGAAAGTGTGGACATCCTACGCCGATCAGGCGGACTGGATTTTCTGCCTCGTGCGGACGGACAAGACGAACAAGTATCAGGGCATCACTTTCATGCTGTTCGACATGGAGACACCGGGCGTTTCGACCAAGCCAATCCTGCTCATCAGCGGCAACAGCCCGTTCTGCGAAACCTTCTTCGATGATGTGAAGGTGCCCAAGGACCAGTTCGTGGGTGAAGTAAACCGCGGCTGGGACGTGGCGAAATATCTGCTCGGCCATGAACGGGAAATGATTTCGGGCGCAGGCGGCGGGGACCGCACGGCGGCCATCGGCGCGGCCATGCTGCGCCATGCGGGCGAGTTGGACCCGATGCTGCGCGCCGAACTGGCAATGTTCGACGTGGATGCACTGGCCTATTCTGCGATGGGCGAAAAATTCCTCGATGAAATCAAGGTGGGCAAGGCGCATCCCGCACAGCCCAACACGATGAAATATGCCGGCACAGAGCTGAACAAGCGCCGGCACGAGTTGATGATGTCGGCAGGCGGCAGCCGCAGCCTTGAATGGGATAGTGAAGAAACAGGCGGCGGCAAGCCATCGCGCGGCTGGTTGCGGACCAAGGCCAATTCCATCGAAGGCGGCACCAGCGAAGTCATGCTGAACGTGATTTCCAAGCGTATCCTGGACCTTCCGGGAAGCTAGTATCCGGCAATGTGCCCCGGGCCGGTGCCCGGACGACGCGATAACGGGCGGCTGCGGCCGCTCGCAATACCGGACCAACTCCGGATTGAAGACATTAGGGAAAATGGAATGCCACTGTACCACGACGAAGATCAGGCAATGCTGGCCGATAGCGCCAGCCAGTTCATGGCCGAAGAAGGGTCGATCAACAAGCAGCTGCGCCATTGGCGCGACCGCGACTGCAAGGATGGTTTCGGCCATGAATTGTGGAAGCAGTTCGGGGAAATGGGCTTCACTGGCATTTTGGTTGCCGAAGATGATGGCGGGCTGGGGATGGGCCATGTCGAAGCTGGTATCGTGCTGGAGGAAATCGGCCGCAACCTGACCCCGTCGCCATTCCTGACCAGCTCCGTGCTGGCGGCAACCGCCCTGGGGCAAGCCAGCGATGATTTGCGCGGCCGCTATCTGCCAGGGCTGGTGTCGGGTGACAGCGTTTTTGCCGTCGCCATTGATGAAGGTGCAAAGCACCGGCCCGAACGGATAAAAACGCGCGCGGAAAAATCCGGCAATGGCTTCAGGCTTTCGGGCAAGAAGGATTTTGTCATTCATGGCGCCAGCGCAGACATGATCGTGGTGGCGGCGCGCACTTCGGGCGCTGATGATGATGCAGACGGCATCACCCTGTTCGCCGTGCCGAAGGACGTAGCTGGCCTCAGCCAGGTTGCCGTGCGGCTGGTGGATAGTTCCATGGCCACGCATCTCACGCTGGATGGGGTGGACCTTGATGGCGACGCCGTGATTGGCGAAGTCGATGGTGGCCGCGAAATCCTCAACCGGATGCTCAACGCAGGCCGCATCGGTGCCGCCGCAGAAGGCGCGGGCGTGGCGCGCGGCGCGATGGACATGACGATCGATTATCTCAAGCAGCGCAAGCAGTTCGGCAAGCTGATTGGCGAATTCCAGGCATTGCAGCACCGTGCAGCGCATCTTTATTCCGAAGTCGAAATTGCCCGCGCAGTGGTGATCAAGGCCCAGCAATTGCTGGACGCTGATGCGCCAAGCGCAGAACTGATGGTGTCGGTTGCCAAGGCCAAGGTGAGTAAGGTTGCGGGGCTGGCGGTGCGCGAAGGCGTGCAGATGCACGGCGGCATCGGCATGACCGATGAATATGACATCGGCCTGTATATGAAGCGCGACCGGGCATTGCAGGAATTTCTGGGTGATGCCTATTATCACGCCGAACGCGTGGCCCAGATTAGCGGTTATTGAGGCATTTCGGAGAGAGATTATGATGGATATCGGTAAACTTTTCAGCCTCGAAGGGCGCGTTGCACTGGTGACAGGCGGTTCGCGCGGCATTGGCAAGATGATCGTCGAAGGCTTCCTCGCCGCTGGCTGCGCACGGGTGTACATCACCGCGCGGAAGGTTGATGAAATCAACGCCACGGTCGAAGAATTCGGCGACAGGGTGATTGGCCTGCCAGGCGATATTTCCAACATGGAAGGCATCCAGCAACTGGCGGACCAGATTGCAGAGCGGGAAGACAAGCTGGATATTCTGGTCAACAATGCAGGCGCTGCCTGGGGCCAGGAATTCGAGGAATTTTCCGAAGCGGGCTGGGACCGCACCATGGACCTTAACGTGAAAACGCCGTTCTTCCTGACGCAGAAGCTGTATCCGCTGTTGAAGGCAGCAGCCACGGCAGAGCGTCCGGGCAAGGTCATCAACATCGCCAGCATCGATGGTCTGCGGATCAATCCGTGGGAAACCTACCCCTATCAGGCGTCCAAGGCGGCCATCATCCACCTGACCCGCCGGCTTGCCGGACGGCTGGTGAAGGACAATATCTTCGTCACTGCCATTGCGCCGGGTGCATTCCCCAGTTCCATGAACCGGGCTGCGCGTGACCATGCGGACGAATCGGCGGCGGGCATTCCGTCCAAGCGTGTCGGCACGTCCGAAGACATGGCAGCAGGCGCGATTTACCTTGCCAGCCGTGCGGGCGATTATGTGATCGGTGAAACGCTGGCGATTGATGGCGGGATCGTAAACGCCCATCTGCCAAGCCATTTTGCCAAGCCGTAACGGCTGAACCTAATTTCCAAATCCTGCCGCCGCGTTCCTTTGCGTAAAGGAGCGCGGCGGAATTGTGTTCAGCGCATCAATTCCCGCACGAAATCGACCAGACCCGTCTGGCGGGCGCGGCGCATGCGTTCCGAATGCAAAATGCCGGTTACCTTGTCGAAACAGGCGTCGATATCATCATTGATGACGACGTAATCATATCCGTCCCAATGGCTGATTTCAGACCGGGCGCGGGCCATGCGTGCGGCCACGACATCGGCGCTGTCCGTGCCGCGTGATGCCAGCCTGCGCTGCAATTCACCAATGCTGGGCGGCAGCAGGAAAACACGGACAACGTCCACTTCCATCCGCTGATACAATTGCTGGGTCCCCTGCCAGTCAATGTCGAACAGATAGTCATGGCCCGATTTAAGGCCCGCTTTCAGCTCTGCCTTGGGGGTGCCGTATAAATGGCCGAATACTTCGGCCCATTCCAGGAAATCGCCCGCTTCCACCTTGCGTTCGAATTCCGCCTTGTCGCAAAAGTAATAGTCCTTCCCTTCCACTTCACCCAGCCTGATCGGGCGCGTGGTGTAGGAGACTGACAGACGGATTTCGTCATCTTGTGCAAGAATACGCCGCGCGATGGTCGTTTTGCCTGCCCCGGAGGGGGACGACAGAATGAACATGAGGCCGCGGCGTTGCAGCGTATCGGGATTCGGTGAGGTCATGGCTGCTCTTGCGACGAGCAGCCATGCAAAATCAACCCCGTGGCAATGCCAGCCGGGTGTTTATTCTTCGGACTGCTTGTCCAGCGCCTTTTCACCGGCCCTGCGGGAGGACCGGCGTGACTGGCTGCGATCGAACAGGGTCTTGGCCAGCAATCCGCCGCCAACGACGAGCGCACCGGGAAGGGAACGCGTGGCCAGTTTCGTCACGCCGTAAGCTGCCAGAGTGTGCAGCAGCGAGCGGTTTTCGACAATCGCCTTGGCTTTGGCGGGGTCGTAACGCCGCCGCAGAATGCCCTTTTCCACCGTCTGGCGCGCAAGCCGGCCGACACTGCGAAGCATGATATCGTTGATGATCAGATTGGTGCTGGGGTTGGTGCTGGGGCCAGCGATTTCATTGGACGGGCCGTTTACTTTACGGGCTGCCTTGTTGAACTTGCCTGCTGCCTTGTCAGTAATGTGTTTTTTCATTTTTGCCCCATCCTGCGCCCGCCGGCACGTCATGCTGGCATTGCAGATTATTTTTTCCGGCCAAAATCAACCGTGACGACATTGGAGCCGTCTTCACTGCCAATAACGGCTTCATCGCCGCCCTGTTCCGACAAATCATTCTCGGCATCGTCGTGAACTTCCGGCGCCATGTCAGACACGGTCGCCTGAAACTGCAGGCCAAAATCCACTGCCGGATCGACAAAGGCCGTGATCGCGGAATAGGGAATGTCCAGTTTTGCAGGCATCTGGTTGAAACTGAGGCCCACGGTAAAGCCGTCCTCATCGACGCCCAGATCCCAGAATTTGTTCTGGATCACGATGGTCATCTCATCAGGAAAACGTTCGCGCAGATGCTGCGGGATCGATACGCCGGGCGCCGCTGTCTTGAACGTAATGTAGAAATGATGGTTGCCCGGCAAGGTGCTGCCATTGTCACGGATTTCTCCCAGGACACGGCCAACCACGGCACGAAGGGCTTCCTGCACGATCTCGTCGTACGGTATCAGGCTGTCTGGCGCATCGTCGCTCATATCGGGTGCTAGGTGGCGTCCAGTTGGCCTGTGGTCAAGCCGGAATAGCCGAGTTTTGTCCGAAAGGTTTGTTTTTGCCGCCAGCAGACGCTTGCGCGAATGCCAGCCATGCGTATAGCCCGCTACCCATGCGCACCGCCAGAATAGCCCGCAATACGTCCGAAACGAAGATTGCCATCGAAGTGAATCTCGATGGTAATGGCACGTATGACATTTCCACCGGGATCGGCTTTCTTGACCATATGGTCGAACAGTTTTCCCGCCATTCGCTGATCGATGTCACCATGAAGGTGGATGGCGATCTGCATATTGACCAGCACCACACCACCGAAGACAGTGCGATTGCGCTGGGTCAGGCGTTGGCACAGGCGATGGGCGACAAGGCCGGCATTGGCAGATATGGCAACGTCTATTCCCCGATGGATGAAACGCTGGCGCGGGTTGCGCTGGACATTTCCGGGCGGCCATATCTGGTGTGGCGTGCAGGCTTCAGCCAGGAAAAGCTGGGCGAATGGGATACCGAACTGATTGAACACTGGTTTCATTCGGTGGCCCAGGCAGCGGGCATCACGCTGCATATTGAACTGTTGTACGGCCACAACAACCACCACATTTGCGAAGCGATCTACAAGGGTTTCGCCCGCGCGATGCGCAGCGCGGTGGAACTTGACCCGCGCAAGGAAGGCGCTGTGCCATCCACCAAGGGCCAGCTTGGTGGCTGATCCCGCGCATGGCTGACCAGATCGCCCTCATTGATTACGGTGCTGGCAATCTTCATTCGGTGCATAATGCGCTGAAAGCTGCAGGCTGCACCGATGTTGCCGTGACTGCCGATCCTGCCGTGGTCCGCAAGGCTGCAAGAATTGTCTTGCCGGGCGTTGGATCATTCGGTGCCTGCGCGAATGGGCTGCGCGCGATAGAGGGCATGGTGGATGCGCTGGATGAACGGGTCCGCCGTGATGGCACGCCGTTTCTGGGAATTTGCGTGGGCATGCAATTGCTTGCCACCCGCGGGCTGGAACATGGCGCGACCAGCGGGCTGGGCTGGATTGCAGGCGAAGTGCGCGCCATCGAAGTAACCGACCCTGCGATCAAAGTCCCGCATATGGGGTGGAATGATGTCGCCCTGCCAGCGCATGACCGTTCGGCCGGGCTGATCGAGGAAGGGGAGGCGTATTTTCTCCATTCCTATCATTTCGTGCCGGAAAACGGCCATGACATTGCCGCCATGACCGACCATGGCGGCGGCATTGTCGCGGCAGTGGCGCAGGATAATATCGTCGGCGTGCAGTTCCACCCGGAGAAAAGCCAGTCTTACGGCCTTTCCCTGCTCACACGCTTTCTGGAATGGAAACCATGAAAAGAGTTCTGGCATGATTGTTTTTCCCGCCATCGACCTCAAGCAGGGTCAAGTCGTGCGGCTGGCCGAAGGCGATATGGACCGAGCGACCATTTATGGCGATGATCCGGCGGCGCAGGCAGTGCTGTTTGCGGAGGCTGGCGCGCAGCATCTTCATGTTGTCGATCTGGACGGGTCTTTCGCCGGGCGGGCTGAAAACCGCGCCGCGGTAGAAGCAATCGTCGAGGCATTCCCCGGCCATGTGCAACTGGGCGGCGGCATCCGCACCCGCGAAGCTGTGGCAGGCTGGTTCGAGCTTGGCGTGTCCCGCATCGTGATGGGAACAGCGGCGTTGAAAGACCCGCAATTCGTCAAGGACATGGCGAAGGAATATGCCGGCGGCATCGTGGTTGCAGTGGATGCCCGTGATGGCCTGATCGCCACCGAAGGGTGGGCAGAAGTGTCCGATGTGAGAATAGAGGATATGGCCCGCCGGTTCGAAGATGCCGGCGTTGCCAGCCTGCTGTTCACCGATATTGGCCGCGACGGGCTGCTGAAGGGCTGCAACATCGACGCCACGGTCGAACTGGCGCGGCGCACCGATATGCCAGTGATCGCCAGCGGCGGGGTCAAGGGGCTGGATGATATCCACATGCTGTCCATCCACGCGCATGAAGGGATCGAAGGCGTGATCACCGGCCGCGCCCTGTATGACGGGCGGCTGGATCTGGCGGCGGCCCTGGCGATGGCGGGCAGGTCCAACGCGGGCCGGTCCAACGCGGGCCGGTCCAGCGCGGGCCGGGCAGGGTCCGGCCAGGCCTAGAGCGTATCATGACTGTCCGTATCCGCGTCATTCCCTGTCTCGACGTGGCCGATGGCCGCGTGGTCAAAGGCGTCAATTTCGTTGACCTCAAGGATGCTGGCGATCCGGTGGAACAGGCGCAGGCCTATGATGCGGCGGGAGCGGATGAATTATGTTTCCTCGATATATCGGCCACTCACGAAGGGCGCGGGACATTGCTCGATATTGTGCGGCGCACGGCAGAAGTCTGCTTCATGCCGGTCACGGTGGGCGGCGGTGTCCGCAAGGCGGAAGATGCCCGTGCCTTGCTACTGGCAGGCGCGGACAAGGTTGCGGTCAACAGCGCGGCAGTGGCGCGGCCCCAAGTGGTGGCGGAAATCGCGGAGAAATTCGGTAGCCAGTGTGTTGTCGCATCCATCGATGCACGCCAGACTGCGCCGGGCCGGTGGGAAATTTTCACCCATGGCGGCAGGCAGGCCACCGGGATTGACGCAGTTGAACATGCCATCAGCCTGGCCGGGCTGGGCGCGGGGGAATTGCTGGTCACTTCGATGGATGGTGACGGGACCAGGGCGGGCTATGATCTCGACCTGACCCGAACCATTGCCGATGCGGTTTCCGTGCCAGTCATTGCCAGCGGCGGTGTGGGTACGCTGGATCATCTGGTGGAAGGCGTAACCAAAGGGCACGCAAGTGCAGTGCTGGCAGCGTCCATTTTCCATTTTGGCGCCTATACAATTGCCGAGGCACATAGCGCCCTGCGCGCAGCAGGCCTGCCTGCGCGCGGCTGAGTTTGGTCCCGCTGCGGGACTCATGAAAAATGGTTATTGCAGAATTTACCATTTCGCACACAGCGCCCCCATGCCCGTCCGTCTGATTGCCCGCCTTTGCCTGTTCATCCAGTTGTTTGTCGCAGTGTCGTGGGCATCTGCGGCAAATGCCGCCGGTTTCGCGGATATTCCCGAACCCAGCAATCTGGCGCTGATGGCGCTGGGCATTGCCGGCATGGTCATTGGCCGCCGCGCGGCCCGTTCGCGGGTCCGCCGCGCGGATCATTCCGCCAGACCCTAATCTAGATGGCCCTAATCTAGATGGCCCTGATCGAGCAGGTCCTCATCAAGCCGGTATTGACCCCGCAGGCAGGGCCATTCATGGATGGCCGATGGATACGCTTTCCCGCCTCGAAACCACTGTCAAACAGCGCCTCGGCGCAGATGCAGGCAGCAGCTATGTCGCGCAGCTTCATGCGCGAGGGCTACCGGTCATGGCCCGTAAACTGGGCGAAGAAGCTGTCGAAATGGTGGTTGCCGCCCTTTCCGGCGATCGAGCGGAACTGGTCGGCGAGGCTGCCGACGTATTGTTTCACCTGACTGTGCTGTTGGCGGAAAAAGGCGTTCCGCTGGCAGAAGTGATGGCTGAACTGGATCGCCGCGAAGGTACGTCCGGGCTTGATGAAAAGGCCACCCGGCAGCCAGAAAACCAGGATAATTCCGCAGCGGGGGCCAACGATGGCGATTGACGCGACCCGGCCGTATGATGACCAGAACATCTTTGCCAAAATTCTGCGCGGTGAAATTCCGTCGACCAGAATATACGAGGATGAATGGGCCTATGCCTTTCCCGACATCAATCCGCAGGCGCCGCTGCATATTCTGGTCATTCCCAAAGGCGCATATGTCAGCTGGGATGATTTTTCAGCTGCTGCCCCGGCCGAGGAAATCGCCGGGTTCATCCGCGCAGTAGGCCATGTGGCACGCGAACATGGGCTGGTTGAGCCGGGCTACCGCCTGCTGGCCAATATTGGCGGACATGGCGGACAGGAAGTGCCGCATCTGCATGTCCACCTGTTTGGCGGGCAGCTGCTGGGCCCCATGATTGTTCGCAGATAATCGCGAAATCGGCACGAGTGGGCGACAAGCGAGGGCAGTGCGCGGCAATGTATTGCCCTGCCAAACACGCTTCCGCTAAGGGGCCTGTCTGACATGGATAAATCCCTCACGCCTCAAGGCGGCCGTTTCGATGGGCCACTTCACCAGTTTGCGGTGCGTGTCTATTACGAAGACACGGATCTTTCCGGCATTGTCTACCATGCCAATTACCTTCGCTGGTTTGAACGGGCGCGGTCCGATATGCTGCGCGTGCTGGATATTGACCAGCGCGCCGCCATCGAAGCGGGCGAAGGCGCCTATGCAGTGGCGGACCTCCATATCCGCTATGCACGTCCGGCCAGACTGGATGATGATGTGCTGATTGAAAGCCGCTGCACCCAATTGCGCGCCGCTTCTGTGCGGATGCACCAGCGTGCATTTCGCAGCTCCGAATTACTGGCCGAGGCGCAATTGCGGGTCGGTTTTGTCGCCCCTGATGGCAGGCCCCGCCGCCAGCCGCAGGAATGGCGCGATGCCTTTTTGCCTGTTCTTTCCCCTGTTTTCCCCTCCGTTCTTTCCCCGGATACACCCCAATGACCGAACTTTCCCTGCTGGCTGCGGCCCCTGCGCTTGCGGGCGCATCCGACCATCTGGACCCGCTCAAACTGTTTCTGGATGCCGATATCGTCGTGCAAGTGGTGATGGCAGGGCTGCTTCTTGCCAGCGTGTGGGTGTGGACCATCATCATTGCGTTCAGCGTCCGCTTTGCCGGGGTAAAACGGCGGTCGGCCAAGTTTGAGGACGAATTCTGGAAAGTCGATGATTTCGATGCGTTCATGAAAGAACGCGGCCGGCGCGATATCCCTTCGGCGCGGGTCGCATCATCGGCCATGGCGGAATGGCGCAATTCCACCCGCGGCAAAGCGCTGGACCGGGATGGCACGCGCCAGCGGCTGGCCAGCGCGCTGGAAAGCCAGGTCGCGCAGGAAGCAGACAGCCTTGCAGACCGGCTGAATTTCCTCGCCACGGTCGGCTCTGTGGCCCCCTTTGTAGGCCTGTTCGGCACGGTCTGGGGCATCATGAACAGTTTTTTCCAGATCGGCATGCAGCAGAACAGCTCGCTCGCGGTGGTGGCGCCGGGTATTTCCGAAGCCCTGTTTGCCACGGCCATTGGCCTGTTTGCCGCTATACCGGCAGTCATTGCCTATAACCGGTTCAGCCATTCGGTGAATTCCTTCGAGGCCAAATTGAACCGCTTTGCTGACCGGTTCCATGCCAGTCTCAGCCGCGAGCTGGAACGCGGCTGATGGCTATGGGCGTATCAGGGGGATCATCGGGCGGCGCCCGCGGACGCCGCGGCGGGGCCAGAGGCGGGCGCCGTGCGCCCATGGCAGAAATCAATGTCACTCCCTTTGTGGACGTGATGCTGGTGCTGCTGATCATTTTCATGGTCACAGCGCCGCTACTGGCCGCAGGGGTGCCGATTGATCTGCCGGAAAGCCGCGCCAATGCGCTGGCGCCGGATCAGGACCCGGTGACGGTCAGCATTGACGGGCAGGGGTACATCTACCTTGGCGAAGAACGGCTGGCGGTTGGCGAACTGCCCGACCGCCTGGCCAACATCCAGCCCAATCCTGATGGCAGCCTGCCGCAAGTGACTTTGCGGGCAGACCAGAAGCTGGAATACGGGCGGGTGATGGCCGTGATGGGCGAACTCAATCGCTCTGGCTTCAATGCCATCTCGCTGGTCACCAACGGTTCAGTTTCGGACCCATAGGCCAACCTTGCATGGCTCTTAATTCGCTCCGCACTGATGAACGTCTCGGCCTTGGCATTGCCGTGGTGCTGCATGTGGCGCTGGTGGCCGCGCTCGTCCTGCAGCCGGAAAATGACACCGCCGCGCCGCTGCCTGAACGCATGACGGTCACTCTTTCGACCGAAGTCAGCCTGGCAGATACGGCGCCGGACCCGGTGCCGGTCAGCAGGGCGGCAGTTGCGCCGGTCATTTCTGACGCTCCGCAGCCTGCGCCCCCGGTTGAAAAACCGGCCGAGCTGATCCCTGCGCCGCAACCCGTCGTTGCCCCTGCGCCGCCTGTCCCAAGGTTGCGGCCAGACCGGCAGGTGCAGCCCAAACCGGCCCTTGCGAAAACTACTGCCAAGCCTGCACCTGCAAAGCCGGCACCTGTGAAATCCGCTCAGGCCAAAACTTCGCCCGCTAAAGCTTCATCTGCAAAGGCAGCCCCTGCCAAAGCGGCCCCGGCCAAACCCGCTGCTGCAAAACCTGCCACCGGCTCCAGGATCGGGGCCGATTTCCTGCCAGGTGCGGGCGATAATACGGCCACCAAAGAAACCCGCGTTCCTGCATCGCAAATCGGTGCCAGCGCCAAGGCATCTCTGGCTCAGTCCATCGCACGGCAGTTGAAACCGCACTGGAATGCGCCGCAAGGTGCCGATGCGGAACAATTGGTCACCATTCTGGCCTTCAATCTCAATCAGGATGGCAGTCTGTCTGGACGGCCAAGAGTGGTAAGCCAGTCGGGCGTGACCGATTCCAACAGCCCGCAAAAGGACTTGCACGCCGAACGGGCCATTCGCGCCGTGCAACTGGCAGCACCGTTTGATTTGCCGCCCGAATATTACGAAGCGTGGAAGCGCGTCACTTCTTTCCGGTTCGACAGGAAACTTTGATCGATGAGAAAATTGCTGGTTCTGTTCACATTCCTTGCCGCTGCTCCGCTGGCGGCGCAGGATCTTGGCTCTGTTCTGCCGCCTGACGGGCAGGTGGAAACGATTGAACAGGAAGGCGGCCTGACAGGGTCGGTTTCTGATGAAAGCGAATGGCAGGATCTGGGCATCGCAATCCCCGGCTTTGCCACGGACCGCGATGCGCCGACTGCGGCCAATGCCAGCGGCACTGCTGCATTGGGCAAGGAACTGGCCCGCGTCATTACTGCCGATCTGAAGAACAATGGCCTGTTCAAGCCTGCTGGTCCTGATGGCTTGCCGCAGCCCGCATTTGCGCAGATTACCGCGCCTTCATGGTCCAACTGGTCCAGTCGCAGCGCCGAAATGCTGGTGCATGGCTATGTGAAGGCAGGGGCTGATGGCCGATTGACCGTGGGCTGCTATCTTTATGATGTGTCGCTGCAAAATGAACTGGTCCGTGCCGGCTGGGTTGTCCCGCCGCGTGACTGGCGCCGTGCTGCGCATAAATGTGCTGACCTTGTCTATTCGCGCCTGTCGGGGGAAAGCCCGTTTTTTGACAGCCGCATTGCTTATATCGCCGAAACCGGCCCCAAGGATAACCGTACAAAACGCCTGGCGATCATGGATTCCGATGGCGCCAACCACCGCTTCATCACCACCGGGCGTTCCACCGCGCTGACACCGCGCTATTCGCCGGATTATCGCCGCCTGCTCTATCTCAGCTATGTCGACGGCAATCCGCGAATCTATGTCTATGACATTGGCACGGGCAAACAGACGCTGGTGACGCAGAGCAACAATCCCACCTTCGCACCGCGCTGGTCGCCTGATGGACGGTGGATTCTCTATTCCATGGCGATTGCAGGCAATACCGACATTTACCGCGTGCCGGCAGATGGCGGGCAAAGCGTTCGCCTGACGACCACGCCGGGCATTGATATTGGCGGGTCCTATTCGCCCGACGGCAGCAAGATTGTCTTTGAAAGCGACCGTTCAGGCAGCCAGCAGGTCTATGTGATGAATGCGGATGGATCAGACCAGAAGCGCATCAGTTTCTTTGGCGGGCGTGCTGCCACCCCGGAATGGAGCCCGCGCGGCGACCAGATTGCCTTTACCCATATCGCCGGTGATTTCCGCGTCGCGGTGATGAGCCCGACCGGCGCAAACCGGCGCTATCTGACCGATAGCTGGCAGGATGAAGCACCCACCTGGGCGCCCAATGGCCGCATCGTCCAGTTTTTCCGCACGGAACGCGGTTCTGGCCGGACATCCTTGTGGCAGGTTGATCTGACGGGCCGCAACGAACGGCGTCTGGCGACGCCTGCTGATGCTTCCGACCCTGCATGGGGTCCGGTGCTGCCATAATATACTGACCTTGCCAGATGGCAGGTCGGGCCGATAACAAAGTCAAAGGAGAAGCCCATGAACCGCAATATCGTAATCGCTGCCATCATGACCGGCACGTTCGCGCTGGCAGGTTGCAAGACCGCCGCTCCCAAACAATTGCCGCCGCAGCAGGCAAGCACGATGCCTGATGAAACCGATGCCTTGCCGCCAGTGGAAACAGGTGCGTCGCTTGGCACACAGGCGCATTTCGAAAGTGCGGTGAATGGCCAGAATGTCGTCTATTTCGATACAGACCGATATAATATCGACAGTGTGGATGCAGCGGCCCTGCAGACGCAGGCACAATATCTGATGCAGCACACAAGCATTACCGTCACCGTGGAAGGCCATGCTGACGAACGCGGAACGCGCGATTACAACCTTGCGCTGGGTGAACGACGCGCCAATGCAGCCAAGAATTATCTGGTCGGGCTGGGCATCCCTGCCAGCCGCGTCGGCACTGTCAGCTATGGCAAGGAACGCCCGGTTGCCATCGGGTCCGATGAAAATTCGTGGGCGCGCAACCGCCGTGCGGTCACCGTGGTGATCAACTGATCAGCGAAACTTCAGCGGGCTGAACATGGATGGCGCGGCGGGATTGCCCGCTGCGCCAGTCATGGCACCAGCGGATACGGCATCAGGCTTCGCAATTCCCGCCGCATGCGGCGTTGCGGTAAAAAACAGCGCGAATGCCGCCATTGTCATGACGGAAAAAGCAACTGCTGTGCCAAGCTGTTTGCTCATGATGGTCAAAACTTTCCGGAAGAATGTGCGATTGCACCATTTATGTGCACTGCAACATAAATCTTAACATCGGATTTGTTTCCCGTAAATGGAAACCTTTGGTGGCGAAAATAGGCGGCAATCCCTATTATAAGCCCCCTATGACCAGAAAAATTTCCCCATGGTAGGTGCCCGCAGATCAAACGACTGGGGCTTTCCGCGCTGGCGCAGTTATGGCAGCGAACAGGCCGCCACAGCGCAGCGCACGTGTGATCGCCACTTGTGCGACGAACCCGGCCTGTGCCCCGCGCCCAAGGCATCCAACAGCCCTGACCGCTGGTATTTCTGCCAGAAGCACGCTGCGGAATATAATTCCAAATGGGATTATTTCGAAGGGCTGGACAAGGCAGAAGCCGCTGAACGGGCCGCGAACGAGCAGCGCGATAATTCAGGCTATGCCGAAGCATCCCATTATGGCTGGGCAGGGTCCGGCGATGGCAGCCGCAGCAGCGACGAAATGCGCGCGCTGGCGGTGCTGGAACTGGAAGCCGATGTCGAATTTGAAGCGATCAAAAAGGCATTCCGCGCAAAAGCCAAGCTGGTCCATCCTGATGTGAAGCCAGGCGACAAGGAAGCGGCAACCCAGTTTCAGGCCATCCAGGTGGCTTATGAAGTGCTGAAGCAAGCCGAAGACCGCCGCGAGTGGAAGGGCTAGGGCCAGCCCCGCCATTGCGCAGCAGCGTCAAGGAACAGGCCGCAACGAAAAAGCCAGTAATGAAAAAGCCAGTAATGAAAAAGCCAGTAATGAAAAAGGCGGCAGGGACATTGTCCCCGCCGCCTTTTCTTATGCGCTGATGCTGTGCAGGATCAGAAGTTGACCGCCACACGGGCATACAGGAACCGGCCGCTGAAGCCGAAAGGCGACTGCGAGGAATAAGGCAGGAATGAATTGTTGAGGCCGTAATTCACGCCATCAACCACACCGAAAGGAAGGCGGTCGGGATAGACATCGAACAGATTGTTCGCGCCAATCGCCAGTTCGATGACGTCTGACGGTTTAGCCCGCAATTCCAGATCGGTAACCCATTTCGGCTTGAGAGTGATGTCACCAGGGGCATCACCCATTGCCACGGTAATGTCATCACGCTGCGGGGATGAAACGCCCGATGGCAGGAACACATCGCCAAAGCGGTTGGTGCGCGCAGTCAGGCCGAAAATACCGTAATCCCAGTCCAGCCCGATGTTCAGCTTGTCCTTCGGCTGGCCATCAGTCAGGCGGAACGATTCCTGCCGGGCAAACAGGCGCTGCGCGGTGAAGCCTGAAAATTCACGCCGATCAATGATCTTCGTATCGGTCTTGTTATAGCCAACTGTCAGCCGCAGATCGCCCATGCCAAAGTCAGGCACGCGGTAGCTGCCGACAATGTCGATGCCCTGTGTGCGCGTATCAATGCCGTTGATGAAGAACCGCGCCGATGTGACACCGGTGATGCCAGCGGCAGTCAGGGTGGAGACGACATCGTTGCCCTGAAGGTTTTCGGTAAGGGTAATGCGGTCCTTGATGCGGATGTTGTAATAATCGACTGTCAGGCTGAGACCATCGACCAGGTTGATCGCGACACCGCCACCGAAGTTAAGCGATTTTTCGGCATCAAGCGGCTCTGACCCCAATGCGATTGCCACCGGCGATGCAACAGGGAATGTACCTACTTCGATCAGCTGGCCGCCGACATTGTTTGTGGATGTGGTGGAGAAAAACTGTTGGGCAAGGCCAGGTGCGCGAAAGCCGGTGGAGACCGAACCACGCAGGGCAATGCCTTCAATGGGTTCATAGCGTGCCGCAAACTTGCCGTTCACCGTATTGCCGAAGTCGGAGAAATGTTCGAACCGGCCAGCAACCTGCATGTTCAGCGCATCGGTAATGTCTGCATCCAGCTCGACATATCCGGCGATGGAATCGCGTGATGCATCAATCGCATTGTTGGGGCGGAAGCCCGGGAAAACCTGCGAACCACCCGGCGCACCATTGGTGAACGAAAACGGTCCGTTGATGTAGCTCTGTAATTCGCCGGGAATGATCTTGTAGTTTTCATCCCGATATTCCCCGCCAAACGCGAAAGATACGCTTTTGGCAAAACCGATTTCGATGTCTTTCTGCAAATCGAGATTGAACGAAGTCTGGCCCGAACGCAGCCCGCCAGCATCGAAGCGCCGCTGGCTGACAATCCCGCCAAGCGATGTGTTGAAGCTGTTTTCGACATCATAATCCAGTCGGTTGGTGCCATAGACAACCGAGAGATCAGTATTGAATCCAGCCAGATCGCCGCGGATGCCGACTGCGCCGGAAATATCGCGGATTTCACTGACGATGATCGGCAGGAAGCCATCGGCATAATAGGGCAGCGCGCCATTGGCATAATCGCGGTTGCGCGCGTCCAGCGAGCGGCGGTAGAAACCGGCGCCGTTGGCATCGCGCACGCCATATGTGCCGAAGGTGTAAAGTTCCCACGCACCGATGTCGGCGCCGGCATTGACGACGAAGTTGAGGTCCTTGGACTCGCCATCGCCAAACCGGTGCAAATAGCGCGAAATGGTGGTTTCGCGCGGATCACCCGTGCCGCTATATTGACGCCGCAGATCCGGGCCGGAACGGTTGGTTGGCGAACGATCCTTATATTCGGCAGTGAAGTTCAGATAGCCGGTGCCGCCCACTGGCAGGCCGATGTTGGTTGCGATTGTATAGGTTTCACCATCGCGGCGTTCGCGATCATCGCCGGTAAAGGTAATGACGGGATCGCCTGATGCGGTGGTGGTCGGCGCCACGCTGGCCACTTCGTCCACACCGCGCAGGGTCGTTACATATTTGCCGTAGCTTGCCACCGCGCGTCCGCCCTGGCGTTTTTTCAGCTGTACGTTGATCACGCCGGCAATGGCATCAGAACCGTAAAGCGAGGATGCACCGTCACGCAGGACTTCGATCTGTTCGATCGCGATGGATGGCAGGGTGTTCATGTCCACCGCTGCCGAACCGCGGCCGATTGAACCGTTGAGGTTGAGCAGCGAAGACATATGGCGGCGCTTGCCATTGACCAGCACCAGAACCTGGTCGGGCGAAAGACCGCGCAGCGTTGCAGGCCGCAGCGAATCCGTGCCGTCAGTCAGCGATGGCTGGGGAAAGTTGAACGAAGGAACCAGATTATTGAGCAAGCGGTTGGTTTCGGTCGAACCTGAATTCTGCAGCGCTTCACCGCCAATCACATCAATCGGGATGGGGCTGTCGGCAATCGTCCGGTCAGTCCGGCGCGAACCCAGAACCACGATTGTATCGGCATAATCACCCGTGGTGACAACCGTGTCTTCCTGCGTTTCAGCAGATTGAGCGAAACCGGCAGAAGACCAGACCAGGCACAGCGCAGAGGCAGAAAGGCCAAGAACCCTCGTAGTGCGCGAGATTGTGGCGCGCGAGGTTGCAGTGAGTGACGAACGCATTTGATTTCCCCATCAGATTAATGACGGCAAAACTAAAAGATTTGTGATGTTTTCAAATGCCAAAAACAGCTTTGGCGAAATAATATTATTATGAGCGGGGTTTTGTGATGCTTTTGCAACAAAAAATGCACCGGCCAGATGGCTGGCCGGTGCATTTTGGAGGCGCGATTTCAAGCCGGAAAGCCGGTCAGACCTTGCCAAGCGCCTGATCGAAATCGGCAATCAGATCGTCCGGGTCTTCGATGCCTATGGAAATGCGCACCAGATTATCCGTAATCCCAAGCGCAGCCTTGCGTTCATCCGGCACCGAAAGATGCGTCATGGCGGCAGGCAGGCTGGCCAGTGTTTCCGTACCGCCCAGGCTGACAGCCAGTTTGGCAATGGTCAGATTGTCGAGGAAGCGGAATGCCTCTGCTTCGCCGCCCTTGATGAACAGCGAGAACGTGCTGCCGGCGCCCGAACAATGACGTTCGAAAATATCCTTCTGGCGCGGATCGGAAATAAAGCCGAGATAGCCAATGCCATCGACCTTGGGGTGGTCACGCAGGAAAGCGCAGACTTTTTCCGCATTTTTGCCAGCCCGTTCCATCCGCAATTCCACCGTTTCCAGGCTGCGCAGCAGCATCCATGCGGTGTTGGGATCGCAAATGCCGCCCATGGTGTTACGCAGGGCGCGCACCGGGTCCATCCATTTTTTCGCGCCCGCTATGCTGCCTGCCACAAGGTCGGAATGGCCGCCGACATATTTGGTCAGCGAATAGACGACGATATCCGCGCCATTATCCAGCGGGCGCTGCCACAGGGGGCCAAGGAAAGTGTTGTCGATGGCAATCGGCGGGCCGTCAGCTGGAAACGCCGCATTGCGGGCGCCGTGCATGGCTTCGATATCGACCAGCGCATTGGTCGGGTTGGCCGGGCTTTCGAGGTAGATCATGGCAACCTTGCCGCCGTTTTCAGCTGCCTGCGCCTTGGCCCTTGCCAGCACATCATCCATTTCCTCGCGCGTCGCGCCTGCGGCGAAGTCGATGTAGGTGATGCCGAATTTGGACAGAACCTTGGCTACAAAGCCTTCGGTTGCCGCGTAAAGCGGGCCGGAATGGACGATGACATCGCCCTGTTCGCAATAGGCCAGCAGCATCACGGTAATGGCAGTCATCCCGCTGGAAAATGACAGCGCATCTTCTGCCCCATCCCAGATGGCGAGGCGATCTTCGAGGATTTCCTGGTTGGGACCGTTGAAGCGGGAATAGACCAGCCCTTCCGCGCCGCCCGGGCGCTTGCCGGTGATGCCTTCAAAGTGGCGCTTGCCCGCAGCGGCATTTTCGAATGCGAAGGTGGAGGTGAGGAAAATCGGCGCTTTCAGCGATCCTTCGGACAGGGCGGGGTCATAACCATGGCCCATCATCAGCGTTGAAGGTTTCAGCGGGCGGCCTGCAATGGTGGTGATTTCAGGCTTGGGTTTACGGCGCGGAGTGGGTGTTTCGACAGCATCGGTTGCATCGGTCATGGACGCGTTCTTCCTGGTGTTACGCTCCTAGGAAGGCAGAAGCTGATGAGGGCGCGGCGGCCAGGGTTCCTAACCTCCGCAGGAACGCATCTCCACCAACGACCAATATTGCGCAAGTAGTATCGCCTGAAACGATATTGTTCAACCAGCCAGAAGGGCGACTATCCACACGATTGCGACAATCAGAAACACCCCGATCACGTCCAGAACAAGGCCTGCGCCCACCATGCGGGGAAGGGCAATTCTGCCAGTGGCCCAGGCAATGGCATTGGGGCCGGTACCTGCCGGCAGCATGAAGCCCCAACTGGCCGCCAGCGCAGCAGGCATGGCCAGCAGGATAGGGTCTGCCCCCAGCACCGCCACCAGGCTGGCCACCACCGGAATGATGGCGCTGGCCGTGGCAACATTGCTGGCAAATTCGGTAATCAGTATGACCATGCCCACCAGTGCGAGGGCAACCAGCAGCAGCGGTACCGCACTGAGCGGCAGCAGCGCATCGCCAAGCCAGGTGGCAAGGCCTGATGCGCCCATGCCCGCGGCCAGTGCCAGGCCGCCGCCAAACATCATGATGACGCCCCATGGCGCGCGGTCCGCTTCTTTCCACACCAGCAGGGTTCTGCCGGTGCCATCGGGCAGGATGAACAGCATCAGGCCGGCGGCCACGGCAATGGTGCCGTCTGTCAGTGATCCTTCAGGCAGCAGCGGTTCGGTCAGCGGCTGGGTCATCCACAGCAGAAACGTGATCGCAATCACCGGCACCAGCCGGCGTTCCGGCGTGGTCCATTGGCGGTCTGTTGCAATGGCATCGCGCGCCGCTGACAAATCGAACGGATGCGCGCGCACATTCTGCACGCGGCTGATGATATAGGCGGCCACCGGAACGCCCACGATCACGATTGGCAGGCCATACAGGCTCCATTGGGCAAAGCTGATTTTCACGCCGATGGTGCTGTCCAGCAGGCCGACAGCAATGGCATTGGTGGGCGATCCGACGATGGTGCCAAGCCCGCCAATCGAC
Organism: Allopontixanthobacter confluentis; assembly: GCF_009827615.1. Lineage (GTDB taxonomy): Bacteria > Pseudomonadota > Alphaproteobacteria > Sphingomonadales > Sphingomonadaceae > Allopontixanthobacter > Allopontixanthobacter confluentis. The sequence goes on along the minus strand of NZ_WTYU01000002.1, from coordinate 65,290 downwards.
GCGGCAAAGGCAATGCCCATAGGCAATGCGCCCGCCAGCCCCGTGGTGTCGTCATCGGCAAGCCCGCCGCCGGCCAGCACGGCAATGGCCATGGGCATCATGATCAGCGTGGTCGACGTGTTGGAAATGACCATCGACAATATGGCTGCTGCCACCATGAAAGCCAGCAGCAGCCGCGCTTGCCCGCCGCCGGTACCGATGGTGTTCAAAATCCATACGGCCAGCCGCCGGTGCAGGCCGGTCCGCTCTATCGCCAGCGCAATGAACGCGCCGCCCAATATTAGGAACAGGATGGGCGAATAATAGGCACTGGCAGTCTCATTGGCGGACAATACGCCAGCAAATGGCAGCACGAGGAAAGGCAACAGCGCTGTAGCGGTGAGGGGGATGGCTTCGGTCATCCACCATGCGGCCATCCACACCACCAGACCGGCCACCAGCCACGCGGCCTGCGGCATGCCTTCAGGGGGCGGCACAATGAGGGTGATGGCAAACGCCAAGATGCCGAAAATAAAGCCGATGCGGCGTGCAGTCACCCGTGTTCTCCCCAACCCGTGCCCCGTGCCTAGCAACCGCGAGGCACGGGGCCAACAAGAAAGCCGGATTGCTCCACCGCCTTCCAGCAGGGCAGGCCAACGCATGGGGCGACAGAAGGGGGGCGGGGAGAGGGATGTCGTTGGTTAATGCAAAAAAGGCGCGCCTTGCGGCACGCCCTTTTCAAACCTGAATTTTTCAACCGGATTACTCCGGATTACTTAGGCGACAGCACCATCAGCATCTGCCGGCCTTCGAGGCGCGGGAACGCTTCGATCTTGGCGATTTCTGCCGTGTCGTCCTGCACCCGGCGGAGCAGATTCATGCCCAGTTCCTGATGCGCCATTTCGCGTCCACGGAAACGCAGGGTGATTTTCACCTTGTCGCCATTGTCGATGAACTTGGTCACATTGCGCATCTTCACGTCATAATCATGCGTGTCGATGTTGGGCCGCATCTTGACCTCTTTAATGTCCTGCGTCTTCTGCGTCTTGCGCGCGGCGTTGGCCTTTTTCTGCGCTTCGAAGCGATGCTTGCCGACATCGAGATATTTGCACACTGGCGGATCGGCGTTGGGCGAAACTTCAACCAGGTTAAGGCCCAGCATCGCTGCTGCCTCAATGGCTTCATTCGTGTACATCACGCCGACGTTTTCGCCGGTTTCGTCAATGACGCGGACCTTGTCCGACTGGATCATGTTATCGTAGCGCGGGCCGCTCTTTACGGGCGGGCTCATCGAGCGCCGGGGTGGACGGGCTATGGGGCAGTCTCCTGAATTTGTTTCTAACGAGGCTGCTACTTAATGCGTAATCGGCCCAAGCGCTAGGGGTTCTGCGGAATTTGGCACGATTTCCTGCCGCTGTTGAATTGGGGTTACGCCCCGCTGGCAGCGCCCTCTGCCGCCCCGGCCGGGTGGGGGCTGGTCCACAAGGAAAACTGCACCAGTTTGCCGCCTGCCGGCAGCATGGCATGAATGGTGCTGGCAGGCTGCATCGCTTTCAATATTGCCGGATCTGCCGCGTCCATTCCGCCCGTCAGCGCGCCGAAAGCGGGCAGGATCATGCGGCCGGAACCCGAAGCATCCCGGCTGACAACCGCGCAAGGCCGCCGGATTCGGCGCTGCCGGACAGTGATGTGCAGGCGCGGATGATAGTGGCCGGAAAATTCGGGGCGGGTTTCGCCGGCCTTGGCCTGATGGCGCAGGACCATACCGGCCACTTCCAGTTCATGCGCCAGCGTTCCGCCGGCCTGCGCTTCCATCGCATGATCGTGATTGCCGGTAATCCACACCCAGTCAGTCGCCCTGGTCAATGCGGCCAGCATGCCCGCGGCATGGGGCTCCAGCCTGCCGGTGCCGGCATTATCATGAAAATTATCGCCCAGGGTGAACACCCGCCGTGCGCCTGTTTCGCGAATCGCCAATGCGACCCGTTCCAGCGTTTCACGGCTGTCATAAGGCGGCAGCATCTGGCCATGGGTCGCATAAAAGCTGGCCTTTTCCAGATGCAGGTCAGCCACCAGCAGCGCATTTTCACGCGGCCAGAACACAGCGCGGCCCTCTGTCAGGAAAAATTCTTCATTGGCGAACGAAAGGGGAACCATGCGCCCCACTTGCCGCAGGGGTTTCAAATTGGCAAGGCAGCAGGCAGAGTTGACCTGCGTCAAAGTGCGTCCTTGTGTAAAATTGCATTGGGTCTGCACCAGCAAAGCGGCCAGCGCCGCGCCCGACCTGAAAAGATTTGAGGACCATGACCCAAGCCCCCCATCCTGATATTCAGCATACCGTCCGCGCAAAGGAATGGTTCGAAACCCTGCGCACCGATATCTGTCGGGAATTTGAACAGATCGAGCGGGAAGCTGGCAGCGATGCCTGCTTTGAATATACGCCGTGGCAGCGCGAGGAGGACGGCAATGAAGACCCCGGCGGCGGCGTGCGCGCGGTGATGAAAGGCAAGGTGTTTGAAAAGGTCGGCGTGAATGTTTCGACCGTAAGGGGCAATTTTGCGCCGGATTTTGCTGCTTCTGTAAACGGCGCCAGCGCGGATAACCCCGGTTTTTGCGCCACGGGCATCAGCCTGGTGGCACATATGGCCAACCCCCATGTGCCAGCCGTGCATATGAACACCCGGTTCCTGACCACGGGCAAAAGCTGGTTTGGCGGGGGCGCCGATCTGAACCCGCCCATTCCCTACGAAGAGGATACGGCGGATTTTCACGCTGCCTTCCGCGCCGCCTGCGCGGGCCATAATCCCACCTATTACGACCGCTTCAAGAAATGGGCTGACGACTATTTCTATATCCCCCACCGCCAGTGCCACCGGGGTGTGGGCGGGATTTTCTATGATCATCTGGAATGCACAGATGATGCATCATGGGAACGCAATTTCACCTTTACCAAGGATGTGGGCCAGACCTTTCTGGGCATTTATCCCAAACTGGTGCGCCGGCGCATGGACAGTGAATTTACCGATGCAGACAAATTGCAGCAATTGCAGTGGCGTGGGCGCTATGCCGAATTCAACCTGGTGTATGACAGGGGCACCTTGTTCGGTCTCAAGACCGGCGGCAATATCGACGCGATCCTGATGAGCCTGCCGCCAGAAGCGGTGTGGAGCTGACCGCCTGACCCACCCCGCATATGGCAATCGTGAGGCACTGCAAGCACTTGCGCACAGTGGCTGGGTGCGGCATCCCCATGGCTGAACTGGCTTCAGCTGCCCGAAAGATGCAGTGTGGCAGGCATGAAGCCCATTTAATTACCGGAGAATTTGATGCGTAATCTGGCCCCGTTGTCCCTGCTTTTGCTGAGCGCCTGTGCGGTGCCCGCAGCCACGCTGCAAACTGCACCCCTTTCGTCCAAGGCCACCCCAATGGTTTCGCCGGTTCTGGCCAGCGCCGATGCGGCAGACCCCTATAGTTATGCCCGGCCTGAAATTGCCCGCGTTACCCATGTGGCGCTGGATCTGGCGCTTGATTTTGACGCGCGGCAGGTCAGCGGCACAGCCGCGCTCGACATTCTGGCAAAGACGGGTGCCGACACGGTGGTGCTCGACAGTAACGGGCTGGAAATCCTCTCGGTCAAGGATCGTTCGGGCACGGCGCTGCCTTATACGGTGGGCGCGCAGCAGGCGGGCAAGGGCGCGCCGGTTACGGTAACCATGGGTGATGCCCGCACCATCGTGATCACCTATGTTGCCCGCAATGCAGAAGCGTTGCAGTGGCTGGTGCCTGAACAGACGGCCGGCGGCAAACATCCCTATCTGCTCAGCCAGGGCCAGCCCACGCTCAACCGCAGCTGGATCCCTACGCAGGACAGCCCCGGCATCCGCCAGACATGGGATGCGCGCATTACCGCGCCGCAGCCGCTGACGGTGGTAATGTCCGGCCTCACCGCATCGCCGCCGGTTGCCGCTGGCGCAGGCCGCCGTGCCTTCCGCTTTACAATGGACAAGCCGGTCGCGCCGTACCTCATTGCCATTGCCGCAGGGGACATTGCCTTTCGCGAACTGGGCCCGCGCACCGGCGTATGGACCGAACCTGTCATGCTGGACCGGGCGGCTGCCGAACTGGCCGATACCGAAAAGATGGTGGACGCAGCAGAGGCGCTTTACGGCCCCTATCGCTGGGGCCGCTATGACATGATCGTTCTGCCTCCCAGCTTCCCTTATGGCGGCATGGAAAACCCGGTCATGACGTTCCTGACCCCCACATTCATTGCCGGTGACCGCAGCCTGACCGGCCTTGTCGCTCATGAACTGGCGCATAGCTGGTCGGGCAATCTGGTAACCAATGCCAACTGGTCTGACAGCTGGCTCAACGAAGGTGTGACCAGCTATTTCGAGAACCGCATCGTCGAAAAGCTGTACGGCACGCGGCGTGCCGAGCAGGAAGCTGCCCTCAGCTTTGCATCTGCCGAAGAAGCGCTGGCAGAAGAAGGCAGTGATGCCCCCATTACCGCGCTGCATCTCGCCCCGGCGCAAGCCACGCCTGATGGCGGAGCTGGCGGCATCATCTATGACAAGGGCGCAGTGTTCATGCGCACTGTAGAAACCATTGTCGGGCGCGAGAAATTCGACGCCTATCTGCGCAGCTGGTTTGACCGGCACGCGTTCCAGCCTGCCACATCGGCCATGTTCCTGGCCGATATCCGCGCCAATCTGGTGAAGGGGGACGCCGATCTTGAACGCAAACTGATGCTGGATGCGTGGGTTTACGAACCCGGCCTTCCTGCCAATGTGGCGCGCCCGCAGGCATCCGCCTTTGCCGCAGTGGACAGCGCAGCTGCGGCCTATGGTGCCACTGGTCGCGTGTCCAAGGCAGCCTGGGCTGGGTGGACCACGGCGGAACGGATGCGTCTGCTGGCCAAATTGCCGCGCGACCTTTCACAGCAGAAGCTGGCGGCGCTCGATGCTGATCTGGGACTGTCGCAATCGGGCAATAATGAAATCCTGTTTGCCTGGCTCGAACTGGCTCTGGGCAACCGGTATGCACCGGCTGTGCCGGTGGCGGAAAAATTCCTCGCCACGGTGGGCCGCCGCAAATTTGTCGCGCCCCTGTTCGAAACCTTGATGAAAGAGGGCGAATGGGGCGGGCCCATTGCGAAGCGGATTTATGCCGATACGCGAAGCGGCTATCATTCGGTGACGCAAGGCACGGTGGACAGGCTGGTTCTGACCGAAAAATAATCCGCGCTCCAGAACTGAAAATCGGATTACCCCATTCAGGCAGCGCGGCGCCACGGCGCTGTCGCCGCCTGAATGGGGCGCTTCCGACCATTCCGATACGCAGCGGAATGCCCACCAGATAGTAATTTTGTTGCAAAACCTGCAACAACAATGCGCTTTGTGCTTGCCCTGCGCGCAACAATCCGCACATTTAGGGCCATATGCTTCGCCAGTATGAACTTGTAGAGCGGGTCAAGGCCTATGCTCCTGATGCCGATGAGGCTCTGCTGAACCGCGCCTATGTCTATACCGTGCAGAAGCACGGCACCCAAAAGCGCGCTTCGGGCGATCCCTATTTCAGCCATCCGGTCGAAGTGGCCGGGCTGATGACTGATCTGAAGCTGGATCAGGAAACCATCATCACTGCATTGCTGCATGATACGGTGGAAGATACGCTGGCGACGATTGATGACATCAGGGCCAATTTCGGCCCGGAAGTGGCGCGGCTGGTCGATGGTGTGACCAAGCTGAGCAAGATCGAAGCCATGCCCGAAGATGAACGCGCGGCTGAAAACCTGCGCAAGTTCCTGCTGGCGATGAGCGAGGACATCCGCGTGCTGCTGGTCAAGCTGGCGGACCGGCTGCATAATATGCGCACCCTGCATTTCATCAAATCACCCGACAAGCGCCGCCGCATCGCGCGCGAGACAATGGATATTTACGCCCCGCTGGCAGAACGTGTGGGCATGTATGAATATATGCGCGAAATGCAGTTGCTGGCATTCGAGCAAGTGGAGCCGGAAGGCTACCAGACCATTACCGGCAGGCTGGAACAGATCCGCCGGCAGGATGGCGGGCAGGTGGATTCGATTGCCCTGGCGATCAAACAGGCGCTGGCAGAAGCGGGCCTGAAAGTGGAAGTGTGGGGCCGTGAAAAGCACCCCTATTCCATTTGGCGCAAAATGGCTGAACGCCATGTCAGCTTTGAACAGGTGACCGACATCATGGCATTCCGCGTCATCGCGGAAAACGAGGCGGATTGTTACCGCGCGATGGGGGTGCTGCACCAGACGTGGCAATTCATTCCCGGGCGGTTCAAGGATTATATCTCCACGCCCAAGAACAACGGTTATCGCTCACTGCACACATCGCTGATCTATGAAAATTCGATGCGCGTCGAAGTGCAGATCCGCACGCGCGAAATGCACCGGACCAATGAATTCGGCCTTGCTGCCCACTGGGCATACAAGCAGGGCGACAGGCCCGATGGCGCGGTGGGCTGGCTGCGGGATCTCATTGAAATTGTCGATGCCAGCCATGACGCGGAAGAATTGCTCGAACATACGCGGCTAGCCATTTACCAGGACCGGATTTTCGCCTTCACCCCCAAGGGCGCGCTGCATCAATTGCCCAAGGGGTCAACGCCGGTCGATTTCGCTTTTGCCGTACATACCGATCTTGGCGCTCAGACGCTGGGTGCCAAAATCAACGGGCGGCATATGCCGCTGCGCACCCCGCTGGGGAATGGCGATGTGGTGGAAATCATCAAGGGCAAGAAGGCAGAACCGCAGCTGTCATGGCTGGGCTTTGTCGTCACTGGCAAGGCGCGGGCAGCGATCCGGCGGTCTGTCCGTTTGAAGGAACGGGCCGAAGTTGCGCTGATCGGCAGCAAGCTGTTTGATGAAATTGCCGCCCTTTTGCCTGCCAAAATCGGCAAGAAAGCCATCCGCGAAGCCGTAAAACGCCTCGGTCTCGAAGATGAAGAAGCGCTGATGTATGCCATCGGCTCTGCCAAGCTGGAAGACCGCGAGGTGATGGAAGCGCTGGTGCCGGGAAGCACTGCAGAATTGCCCGACCGGACGGACTGGTCAGGGCAGGAACGCGTAATTTCCATCCGCGGACTGACGCCGGGTGTCGGTTTTCAGCTGGCGGAATGCTGCCGCCCTGTTCCGGGCGACCGGATTGTGGGCCTGCGTAAAGCGGGCGAGGGCGTGGAAGTGCACGCCATTTCCTGCTTCAGCCTGGCCAGCGGCATTGACGCGGACTGGCTGGACCTGTCGTGGGGTAACCGGTCGGTAGGTGCGCTCGGCAGGCTGCGGATCACCTTGTATGACCGGCCCGGCACGCTGGCGGAAATGGCCGGCATTTTTGCCCAGAATGTCGCCAATGTGAAAATGCTGCAACAGGTCCAGCAGGACCATCCCTTTTCGACCTATGAAGTTGATCTGGAAGTGCAGGATCTGGCGCATCTCACGCGCATTACCAGCGCGCTCAGGGCCAGCGATGCCGTGGCGCAAGCGGACCGGATATGACGGATGGGTCGGTCATCGGCATTGACCATGTGCAACTGGCCATGCCTGCAGGCAGCGAACAGCAGGCACGCGCATTTTATGTCGATGTGCTAGGTCTGGTCGAGGTTTCCAAGCCTGCCGATCTGGCCGTGCGGGGCGGGTGCTGGTTTACAGGCGGCGCCGCGCACATTCATCTGGGCGTGGAGGACCCGTTTTCTCCAGCCAGAAAAGCCCATCCCGCGCTGCTGGTGGATGATCTTGGCCAGATGGTTGCCCGGCTGGAAAGGCGCGGTGTCGCCATTGCGGCAGGCAAGCCTCTGGCAGGATATGAACGGTGCGATATTCACGACCCGTTCGGCAACCGCATAGAGTTGATGCAGCGGCTTTAAGTTTCGCTTCGCGATAATGTGCCGCTGTGCGCGCCATTGGTGATGATCAGCCTGTCCGGACCAGAAAGTGACATGGCGCTTGCCCTTGTGAACGGGCCGCGTGCCAGTTTGTTATAGACGCTGCGCAATGCGCTATCCTCGCAAGCTGCAAGCGTGGTGACGATGCTGGCACCTTCGCCGCTGCTGCGCCACCAGCTGTTACAATCATCACGGCCGCTCGTGATGTTGCCCCAGCGGATTTCGACGGTGAAATTTCGCTGCGCTACTGATGTTCCATCAATCGTCTGAAACTTCCAGCTGCCATCAAGTTGCGGCCCGGTCAGCCTGTGCCACAAATCCAGCCGCTGAGGGTCCAGCCCGCCAAAACCGAGAAATGCGGCCAGGGCCAGTCCCGCCATGGTAACCCACGCCAAACGCTGGTTATGTTGCTTGCTGTCGCGCAATTCAGTCCGCGCTCATCCGCCTTACGGGCACGGGAATGTTGCAGATATCAGCCCCGCCAGCAGGCACAATGAAAAACGGATCGCGCCGGTTGGACCGCGCATCGGCATAATCGGCGAAGCTGACGCTCTGGGTGGACAGATATTCGAAAGCCGGCCTGTCCACAGGTGCCAATTCGCTAGCCAGCCGGATGGACACGATCGGCACGCGCTTTGACGGGTCTTCATAAAAACCCAGCCCGCCTTTTCCGCGCGGCAGGCTGGACATATGCTCGATCCCCTCGATGACCCGGCCCACCAGTGCAATATTGCGGTCAAGATGGCGCGGTGCATGGCCGATCACGACGTAAAGTTCAGCCCCGCTGCCCGCATCGGGTGCATAGCCCCGGCCAACGCCGACCATGCCATAGCAATGCACCGGCCAGGCAGCGTCCTTGTCCAGCGCGATTGGCCACCCGTTTTCAAAGGTGGCTGCGCCGGCGTATGGGTCCTTGCGCACGGTGACCAGTGGCGGAATCGGGCGCGTAATGACGATTGTGTTCTTGCCGGGATTGGCGCGTTTCGCTGATGCGGCCTTGGCCCGTGATGCTGTATTGGCTGTTTCTATCGCGGCGCGCTCTCTGGCAGTGTCCAGCAGCCGGGCGCGGATGGCCTTGAACCCTTCGCTGTCAGCGCCGGTCTCATAGCCATCCTTCGATGTGGCCAGAATGCCTTCGGGCAAGGGCTTTTCTTCCGTGGGGTCGCCCCATTGGACCACATAATTGTCCTGCACCCGGTTGATGCTGGTGTTGTCCCACCAATGATCGCTTGCCAGAGTGCGGATATTGCTGACCCACCGCTGGCTGAATGGTGCGGGCAGCAATTGGATAATCACTTGCCGGGCAGTGCCTTCAGCATCAGCCGCCAGCGTCATCACCAGCAAGTCCTGCGGTGCAATGGCAGTCCACTCGGCTGGTTTTGCCGCTTCGACAATTTCTGACGGGGCGGGCGCGTCCTTTACTGCCTGTTCCTGCGCAAACGCAGGGGCCGATAGACACAGGGCGAGGGCGGTGATGACGATGTTTTTCATGAACAACCTGTGCCACCGCGCAACGCATCAGGGAAGGGCCTGTAACAAAAGGTGATACATCGGCTTGCGCATTGCCCGCTGCCAAGCTAGGGCGCGCGTCTTGCCGGGGCACAGCCTGTCAGGCATGCGGAGACGTGGCCGAGTGGTCGAAGGCGCACGCCTGGAAAGTGTGTAAAGGGGTAACTCTTTCGTGGGTTCGAATCCCACCGTCTCCGCCAGTTGCTGTTTCAGGCAATCCTCAGTCATTCAAAATCTTTTTTAAAGTAGAGGGAATTAGCCGTTAATTCGGCACTCGCTAACCCTTGTTGTTCCTGCGCAGCCGCGTTTCGATGTGGAAGTAAGTGTGGGAGCAGTGCATTGGGCAAGCTTACGGCAATATCGGTAAAAGCGACAAATGAACCAGGACGCTATGGGAAGCCCGGGCAGCATCAGGCGGCCCTGCCTTCAGTGTGGCGCAAGAAACGGCTGAATGTCCGAAACCGGGTGGGAAGCAGCCACGATATAGAAGTTGTCTACCGGCGGACGCCCATCTTCAGCATTTACTCGGCTTCTAGCTCACGTAGGCTGCGGCCCTGTGTCTCGCGTCCAGCCCATGCGATCATTCCTGCGGAAGCCGCTGTAGGTAAAAGCAGCGCGAGCGCCGCTCCGACCAAAGTGGGTGCGAAACCAGACAGAGCGGCGACCTGCACGGCGACACCACCGAATTTGCTGCTTCCCGCCACCAACCCAGTCGCCCTGCCGCGTGTGCCGAGAGGGTAATTTTCTGCCGTATAGGGCAGCAGCACTGCAATCGTGCCGTTCGTACCCACAATGAGAATTGCGATGACTGCAACCAGCATCGGTTCCCAGCTTAACAATTCGGCGGGTAGCAAGGCACCCAGCAAGCCAATAAGGGTCAGGCTTACGGTTCCGACCAGCGTCCATTTGCTGCTGATCCGGGCATAAAAGAAGGCTGCGAGCAGGATGGTGGGGAGGGCGAGTAGAGAAGATTTGGCGAGAATGCCGCTGGCAATTTCCGCGCTGTAACCGCGCGCTTGCAGGTCCGATGGAAGCCACAGCAGCAGGCCGAAGTTCACAAAACTCCAGCAAAGTGCGGTCACGGAAAGCGCGGCAGTCAACTGGCGATGGCCCGCGGGCGACGGGGCATCGGCGGGCGTTTGAACAGGACGGGACCTGGGTTGCAGGCCGAACTTGCGCTGCATTTCCGCCAGTTCCGCAGCCCTGCCACGCTTGGCCAGAAAAAGCGGCGTTTCCGGTATGAACCGCGCCAGCGCCAAGAGCAAAAGGCCGCTGGGGAAGCCTTGCAACCACAGTGCGCGCCAGCCATAGATCGGCTCCAGCACATAGGCTGCGCCACTTGCAGCGAGATAGCCGCCGACCAGTCCTGTTCCGCCTATCAGAACAAGCACCCAACTGCGGTGCCGCGGCGGCATCACTTCGGCAAGCAGGGTATAAATCACCGGCAACATACCGCCCGCAGAAATGCCCATCAGGAAGCACATCACGAGGTTCCACTCGAATTCCGGCATCGCGCCGCAAATGGCGGTGGAAACAAACAGGATCGTAGAAAGCAGGATGGATACCCGGCGACCGTAAATGTCCGCCAGCCAACCCCATAAAAACGAACCGATAGTCGTCCCGGTCAGGGCAACCAGGGGCAGCAGCGCTACCTGCGATCGGTCGATGCCATATTCCATCGCCATTCCTGGCAGCACGAAACCGAGCGTGGCGGGCTTCATTACATCGATAATCAGGCCAAGCGTGAGCACCAGCAGGGTAGCCGCGTGCCATCGGTTCAGCGGGGTCGAATCGGGGGCTTCGAAAGTCGTCCCGGCGTAATCGCCATGAGGGGCATGCTTCTTCGGCAAGGCACCGTAGCATGCCAGGGGGGCGCCGACGGCAATCAGCGCCATGCCCACATGCATACTCACGTCCATTGGCATTCCGGCAAGGCGGTTGCCCATCTCGTGCGCCATCCCCAACATTGGCAAATGCAGGAGCACTCCTACGCTGATCGCAGCGCAGCCCGCCCAGAAGTAGAGTGCGCGCTCGCCGACGATTGATACTTTCGGCTCCGCCCTCTTTGTCATTACCCGCGATTATCGGGAACGCGGTTCAGTGGCAAGCAGCCGAATAGGTCCGAAGGTATCGGAAATGGGATCGCCGGCTGCCGGTCGGATTTTTCAAGAAGCCTGCGAGATGCTGACAGTCTGCTTTCGGTAAAGTGCAAAACGTTGCCGAATGTCCGCAAGTGGGTCGTTCTGCGACAGTCCGCGTTTCGTAGGCTAAGAGCGATAACAGACATTAGAGGGGGGGATAATCTGGCGTCGGCTTCGCGCCCTCATGTCAGTCGTTCAAGTATCCGCTGCCCCAGCCTCAAAAGTGGTCGTTCGTCAGTTCGCTCGGGTGGGGGCAGATTGCGGAGAAAAATAGTTTCGCCTTGCGGTGGGCGTCGATTTCCTCGACCAGCAGGCTAAGCTAGTTTTCAGGATATTCGTCGCTGTCGCCGTCCCGGCCCTTGCGCATTTCGGTGAGATCGTTGGCAGTCTTCTGTCTGCCGGTCAGGGGTTTTGTTCAATCCCGGTCGGGCGCGCCGAGCGGAAAATAGTGGCGATAGGCGCGCGCACCCTCGACACATCTTGATACCGCAGGAAGGGCCAGCAGTTCGGCCCGGTAGTCGGCCACCTCGGGGCAGTCGCCGGGGATGCGCTCCACCCAGTCGCCGTAGAACAGGGCAGGTGCCGCGGCACAGGTTACTAGGCTGACATGCGGTCGCAAGGGCAGATCGTCGAACCGCTGTTCGATCCAGCGATACGCCCGCAGCAGGCCGACCTTGCCCGCTTGGACCTCGGCTGGATCGGGATTGTCGGGGTCGGCGATAAAGGCATTCACAACACGTTGCGCGCTGCCCATAACGTAATTGTCGAACACCCGATCGAGCATGCGAACCTGTGCGGCAGTGGCGGAATTGTTCGGGATGAGAGGGGCGGTGTCACAATGGTGCACTTGGAGATGCTCGACGATGGCGGTGGCCTCTACGATCACCGCGTCGCCGTCGATCAGCACCGGAAACTTGCCCGCAGGATGCACAGACTGCACGAATTCGGAGTTGGCGGGCCCGTCTGCATGCCCGGGATCGACGTCGCGAAATTCGAAGTCGGTCCCGTTGGCGTAGAGCGGGATCAGCGCTTTCCAGGTGTAGGAAGAAAACGCGTGTCCGTAGAGCGCAAGACCCGTCACCAGCTGCCCTCCTGCATGCGCTGCTGGCGCACCGCTTCGCGTTCGCTCTGCGCGGCGATCGGGCCTTCGGGTGGGTAGGGTGGCAGCATGCCACCCGGCTTGTAATGCGCCACCACCGCGCCCTGATCGGTAACCGTGTGCTGCGTCATCTCAAGCTTGTCGACGGGCGTTTCTTCGCCGAACAGGCGCTTGCCGCTGCCCAGCAGCACGGGGAAGGTCATGATGATAAGCACGTCGATGAGCCCGGCCTTGAGCAGAGCGGGATAGATTGTGCTCGATCCCTGAATGATGATGTCGGAGCCAGCCTCGGCCTTGATCCGCGCGACATCCTGCACGCCCGTCAACCGGTGGCTGTTCTGCCATTCGAGTTGCTGCTCGTTCCGGGTCAGCACATATTTGTTCGCCGCGTCGAAGGCATCGCGCATTGGCCTGTTCTCCGGCTCCTCAGCATAGGGCCAGTAGGCGGCGAAGATGTCGTAGGTCCGCCTGCCGAGGAGGAGATCATAATTGCCTGAGAAAAGGTCGGCTAGGGTTTCCTCGATGCCCGGATCCCAGATCTTGAACATCCAACCGCCTTCGTTGAACCCCGCCTGCGTGTCCTCGGTCGGGCCGCCGGGGGCCTGCATGACCCCGTCGAGCGACAGGAACGCGGCACCCGTGATCTTTCTTGCCATTGCCTCACCCCCCCTTTCGTGCGGCTTCGATCATCGCGACATCGATCTTCTGCATGGCCATCATCGCCGCGAAGGCGCGCCTCGCCTCCTCGCCGCCCGCCTGCTGCGATTCGAGCAGCGTGCGAGGCGTGATTTGCCAGGAGAAACCCCACTTGTCTTTGCACCAGCCGCATTCGCTCGGGCTTCCGCCATTGTTTATGATGGCGTTCCAGTAGCGGTCGGTTTCTTCCTGATCCTCGGTAACGACCATGAAGCTGACGCTTTCATTGGGCGTGAACATGTCGCCGCCGTTAAGGCCGGAAAAGGCGCGTCCGAGCACGGTGAACTCCACTGTCAGCGCATCGCCTGCCTTGCCGCTGGGATAGTCGGACGGAGCGCGGAAAATCGTGCCCACGCTGCTATCAGGGAACGTCTCGGCATAGAACTTCGCCGCTTCTTCCGCGTCACCATTGTACCACAGCACATTGGTGAGCTTCGCGATCTCAGCCATTCTGCATCTCCGCAATCATGAGTTGTCGATCGCCTGCGCTGCGCATCAGGCATCGCGCGCGGTGGCGATGTCGTCGGCCATCAGTTCGTACCAGACGAAGGCTCCGCGATCCTCCGACGTTGTTCAGGCCTTTTCGTCGAGGATGGTTTCGAACCCGCCGATAACCATGCGCCTGCCGTCGAAGGGCATGTCGCTGCCGTCCTCAGCACCAAACCCGGTCTTCATCCGCTCGTCCTGCATGATTTTCTCGTGCGCAGCGTCGGCGGTGGACTTGTCGGGCCAGAGCATCCAGCTGAAGACTACCTTCTCGCCTTCCTGGATGTCCACCGCGCGCCGGAAATCGGTGTGCTTGCCGTCCTTTACGTCCACCTCCCACGCCTCGACATGACCGGTGCAGCCATAGTCGCGCGCGATCGGCCAGTATTTCTCCGCCACTTCGCGATAAACGTCCTTCTTGTCGGCGGGGACTGGAACGATGAAACCGTTGACGTACATGGCTGCTCTCCTCTGGTTTGATATGTTAGCTGGTGGCCTTTTGAACGGCATCGGCGGCAAATGCCTGCATATCCATCCAGACCGTTTCCCAAGTGTGACCGTCCGGGTCTTCAAAGGCGCCGCCGTACATGAAACCCTGGTCCTCGATCGGGCGGGGTTCGCTGCCACCGGCCGCCTTTGCGGCGACATGGATCGCATCCACCGCACCCTTGTCGTCGAAGGACAGACAGTTGAGCACGCCGCTGGTGGTCTTCGCGTCGATGATCGTCTTGTTCGTGAAGGTGGAATAGAACGCATGATCGAGCAGCATGACGTTGATTGCATCGGACCACACCATGCCGGATGCCTGCTCGTTGGACATCTGGTCGTTCTTCTCGAACCCCAGCGCCTCGTAGAAAGCGGTCGACTTCGCCACGTCGGTGACGGGAAGGTTCACGAAAATCATCTTTGTCACTGCGGGCTCCTCTTTATGTGCCGCGAATCAGTACTTGAAATTGATGAGGTATTTAGTTACTAAAAGCAACTATGGAGTTACAAAAAGAAACCCAAGAGGGTCCCGCCGTGCACGGCAAGTGGTATAATGATGCCTGCGGGACCGCCTTCGGCATGGAACTGGTGGGGGAGCGGTGGTCGCTTCTGATCATACGGGAATTAATGTTCGGTCCGCTGCGATTTTCGACGCTGCGAGCCAACCTGCCCGGGATTTCGGCCAAGGTGCTGACCGAGCGACTGGAGAAGCTGGAATGGGCAGGCGTGCTGGCAAAGCGGACGCTGCCGCCGCCCTTAAACGCGCAGGTCTATGAACTAACCCACTGGGGCTATGCCGCCGAGCCGCTCATCCAGGAGCTCGGCCGCTGGGCGGCAATGTCGTCGCAGCATGATCCCACGCTGCCGCTCTCGCCGACCAGCTTCATGCTCTCGCTACGCACCATGTTGAACAGGGAAGCCGCGAAAGGCTGGAGCGCGCGCATCGGCTTTGACTTTCCCGAGGTCGCTTTCGTCGCCGATATTATTGACGGCGCTATGCCCGTGAGGCGCAAAGAGCCCAAAGATTGCGACGCTACCTTCGTGGCGCCGTCTGGCCCGCCGCTGGCAGCGATGTTCTACGTCGGAAAGACGCCTAAGGAGATGGGCGTGCGCGTCGAGGGCGATTATCTCATCGCCGAGAAATTTATGGCTCTGTTCTGCCTGCCGGAGAAGATTGGGTGATTGTCTGATGGTGGGCGAAAGCGGCACCCGGCACCCACATTTTTGCCACTGCTTTCGGACACCCAATGAAGCATAGCCATGCTCGTCAATCGACCATGCTGGGTTCCACGCAATTTCCCCGCTGTTGCCGTCCGGGTCCGAAACGTAGCCACGAAATCCGCCGTGTGTGCGCGCGTTGCCATCGCGAAGTTCAGTCCCTCAGGCAGCCACCAACCGGTCAATGAGAGGCTGAACCTTTTTTTGGCAGTTACATTGTGTGCGAGTGCAAACGCAGCACTGCTGCTGGAATTCGCGCGCTGCATGTCCTCGCTCAGAGCGGAAGCCAGCCAGGTTCCCCACACAAAGCCGTTCATTCGATAGAAGGCGATCTCGTCATTTGCGAAGATCGGCTGCCAACCGAAGCCTTCTGGCGGAAAAGCGACGGGATCGCTCAAGGCTGTCTACGCCAAGAGTAATCACTGAAATCTAGTGGTGGCAGGACAGTCCACTTTTGGCCCAATTCTACGCACGCGAAACTATTTCGCCTCTCAATCGCTGACTCAACTGACACAGTCCGAAGAAGGTGAAGGCATGGCAGCGCGCGCATATTGGCAGGGGCAGATCAGGCTCGCCCTTGTATCGATTCCGGTTGAGATTTATACCGCGACAAAAT
Organism: Allopontixanthobacter confluentis; assembly: GCF_009827615.1. Taxonomy (GTDB): domain Bacteria; phylum Pseudomonadota; class Alphaproteobacteria; order Sphingomonadales; family Sphingomonadaceae; genus Allopontixanthobacter; species Allopontixanthobacter confluentis. The sequence goes on along the minus strand of NZ_WTYU01000002.1, from coordinate 49,143 downwards.
CCGGCGCGAAGATCAGCTTCAATCAAATCCACGAGCCGAGCGGAAAGCGCATCGCTTACGAGAAGGTCGTTCCCGGTATCGGACCGGTCGACCGCGATGAGATCATCCGTGGCTACGAAGTTTCCAAAGGCAATTACGTGCTGCTCGAGGACGAGGAAATCGAAGCGGTCAAGATCGAGAGCAAGCGCACACTCGAGCTCGTCCAGTTCGTAGACACCTGCGAAATCGACCCCTTATATTACGACAAGCCTTATTACGTCGCACCACAGGACGAACTGGCCGAGGAAGCGTTCATCGTGTTGCGCGAGGCGCTGCGCAAGGCAAAGAAAGTCGCACTAGGACAGCTTTCGATGCGCGGCAGTGAGAAACTGGTCGCAATCAAGCCATGTGGAAAGGGAATGCTGTTGGAAACGCTGCGCTATGCTGACGAAGTGCGAAAAGGCCAGTCGTTCTTCGCCGACATCGACGATACGAAGCCGAAGAAAGACCTCCTCGACTTAGCGACTACCCTGATCGAGCAAAGGACCGCGCCTTTTGATGCGAGCGAGTTCGAGGACCGATATGTCGACGCGCTGCGCAAGCTGATCGACAAGAAGGCCAAGTCGAAGAGCAAGAAGGCGATCATTGAGGATTTGGACAAGCCTGGCGCTGCGAACGGCTCAAACGTGATCGACCTGATGGCGGCGCTGAAGAAATCTGTCGGTGAGAAGAAGCCTCCCGCAAAGCCGGCCGCCAAACGCAAAAAAAGTGCCTGATCCGATGGAACTCAACGACCCTGTCCTCGTCCACTGGTTCGACTGGGATTTGCTCTCGCGGCTCGGTATAGCAGCGGTGCTCGGTCTGCTTCTCGGCCTTGACCGCGAATTGCGCGGTCATGCCGCGGGCATGAGGACCCACGGTCTAATCTGCTTCTCCGCCGCCGCGATGACCGTATCGATCCTTGCGCTCTATACCGATCTCGGCGGACAGCGGATGGATCCGTTGCGTGTCTACGAGGCAGCAGGATCATTCATCGGCATCATTGGCGCTGGTCTGATAGTGTTCAACAGAGGTCAGGTGCACAACCTGACTACTGCCGCGCACCTGTGGCTCGCTGCGGTAATTGGCATCGCTTGTGGGGCGGCACAATGGCCACTGGTCGCCATTGCTGCGTTTATCAGCATTGTAATGCTCACGTTACTGCGGCTGGTCGAGCCCAAGGGTCGAAACCGAAACCTCGACAGTGAAGCGGCCGATGAACTGGATGAGCAATGAGCAAGAGCGCCGACCCGCTCGCCACCTACAAGGCCAAGCGTGATTTCAAGCGCACTAATGAACCTTCTGGCGAAGCCCGCAGCAGCGAGGCCGGCAACATCTTCGTCGTCCAGAAGCACGACGCCACCCGGCTACACTGGGACCTGCGTCTCGAAGTCGACGGGGTGCTGAAGAGCTGGGCAGTAACCAAGGGGCCCTCCCTGGATCCCGAAGTCAAGCGGCTGGCGGTTCTGACCGAAGATCACCCAATGTCCTATGCCGAGTTCGAAGGCACCATCCCAAAGGATGAGTATGGTGGCGGGACGGTCATGATATGGGACCGCGGCATCTGGTCGCCGATCACGGGTAAGTCGGCCAAGGATTTAGAGAAGGGACACTTGCACTTTACGCTTCATGGTGAGCGAATGAAAGGCGAGTGGCTTTTGATACGGCTGAAGAAAAAGCCGGGAGAGAAACGGGAGAACTGGCTGCTGCGGAAGCTGCAGGACGGCCACGCCAAGGAAGGCGAAGCGCTAGTCGAGCGCGCGCTGACCAGCGTATTGACCGGGCGCTCGATGGCGGAAATTTCTTCGGACAAAGGGGGCGAATATTTGCCTGCTGGCATGAAGGGCGATGCCTTTCTCGCCCATATCGGGAAGACGTCCTCGCGCAATGCCGGCAAAGAGAAACGAGACAATCACAGCTCTGCGCCGCTGCCGAAATTCCGCAAGCCACAACTCGCCACTCTGGTTGACGATGTGCCGACCGGAAATAGCTGGATGCATGAGATCAAGTTCGACGGCTATCGCGCGATGATCGCGGCAAAAGGCGAACAAGTTCGGATTTATACCCGTAATGGGAAGGACTGGACCGACAAAGTCGCGCCACTTGTCGCTGCACTCGCCGCGCTCGACCTGCCCGATTGCCTGATCGACGGCGAAATTGTCGCGACAGATGCCAAAGGCAATCCTGATTTCTCGACGCTGCAGGGCGTGCTTAAGCGCGGCCATGGCTCGCAGGGGAAGGACGATGCTTTGCAGTTCCATGCCTTCGATCTGCTCGAACTTGCCGGGGAAGACCTGACGGCGCTTCCCAACATCGAACGCAAGGAAAGGCTCGAGGCGCTGCTGTCGACCACTGAACCCCCGGTCTTTCTCGCCGACTACGTCATCGGTGCGGGCGAGAAACTCTATAAGGCGATTTGCGGATTGGGGCAGGAAGGTATCATCTCCAAGAAGATGGACGCGCCCTATCGCCATGCCCGCAGCAAGGCCTGGGTGAAAGTGAAGTGCACACGGCGGCAGGAATTCGTGATCGTCGGCTGGAAAGAGTCATCGGCCAGGGCACGGCCCTTTTCATCACTCCTCATGGCCCAGCACGAAGGCGGTGAGCTGGTCTACAAAGGCAATGTCGGGACCGGTTTTGCCGGCGATGATTTTGACGAGCTCGGTCCCAAGTTCGCACGTCTCGAGCGGAAAACTCCACCTGTCAAAGTCGACAAGGCCAGCGCGCGCGGCGTCACCTGGATAACGCCTAAGCTGGTTGCCGAAGTCGCCTTTGCCGAATTTACCGCAGATGGTAACATTCGCCACGGCAGCTATCTCGGCCTGCGCCGCGACAAGGCTGCCAAGGCGGTGAAACCCGAGAAGGCTGCCCCAACGCCCGCTGCAGAGGGGGGAGTCGAAATCTCTAGCCGTGAGCGGTTGATCTTTCCGGACAGCCGCCAAACCAAGGGTGATCTTGCCGATTACTACGCAGCGGTCGCAGACATCATGCTGCCTTTCGCAGGACACCGTCCGATCAGCCTGGTTCGGTGTCCCCAGGGCCGCGCTCGCAAATGCTTTTTCCAAAAGCATGACACTGGCGCGTTCGGCGATGCGGTGCATCACATTCCCATCCAGGAGAAGGGCGGCGGGACGGCAGATTATATCTCCGTTAAAGACGCGCGCGGCATTCTGCAATGCGTGCAGATGGGAACGATCGAGTTCCACCCGTGGGCGTCGCGCAGCGATTCGGTCGACAAGCCAGACCGTATGATCTTCGACCTAGACCCTGACGAGAGCGTCGATTTTGACAGCGTGAAAAGCGCTGCGAGGACCATCCGCGACCGGCTAGCCGACCTTGGCCTGACGAGTTTCGCCATGCTCTCGGGCGGTAAGGGCGTGCACGTGATCGTGCCGCTGACACCTGATCACTCATGGGATGCGCACAAGGATTTCGCCCGCCGCTTCGCCGAAGCGGTCTCATTGGTCGAGCCGGAACGCTTCACGGCGACGATGAGCAAGACTAAGCGAAAAGGCAGTATCTTCATTGACTGGCTGCGCAACCAACGCGGAAGTACGGCTGTCGCACCCTATTCCGCACGGGCGCGCAGTGGGGCGCCGGTTGCCGCGCCGATTGCTTGGAACGAACTCACGTCGATGAAAGATGCAAAGGCCTTCGGCATCGGCGATGCCCAGCAGCTGATCGATCGCAGTGCTGCGAAATCGCTCGCCGGATGGGGTTTTGCGGAGCAAGGGTTGCCCGATATCTAGCGCCCTGCATTAGCGTGATAGAGCAAAAGCGGACGAGCTGCCCATCAGCCGTGCGGCCGCTTTGCCATTCCAAACGCCTGTAAGCGCACAATTCGCAAACGGCCCATTTTCGGCCAGCAAACCTTTACGCGGTGGCGACCCAACCTCGGAGGCTGAAGGCCGCGTAGAAAATGTCCGGGTCGCAAAAACCTGCGTCGCGCAGCATCGCTTCGGTTTCGTTCGGCGTATGGAGGCTAAGGCGGTGATGCATCATCGCTGCCCTTGCGGCTGCTTCGCTGCTCTCGATTCCCCCACCCTGGCTGAACGAGACTGATCGCGCGAGCCAAACTTCGGGATTAACACCGATCGCCGCATGTTCTGAAAAAACAAAACGGCTGCCGGGGCGCAACCTGCGGCGGATCGACCGAAGAATTCGCAGCTGCTCAGAGCTTTCGACATGATGAAGTACGAAAAGGCAGGTAGCCCCATCGAACGTTTTTACGGGAACGTCGTCCACAATCCCCTCGATCAACTCGACCCGCTCATTGATGAGCTTCGTTGTTTGGCAAGCCAGGGTGAGCATTTCGGCCGATGGATCGACACCTACGAAACGCCAGTTCGGCCTTGTGCCGCCCATCGCGGCGATCTCCATCCCTCCGCCTGCGCCAACGACCAGGATATCTGCGACATCCGGCGCCGCCTCGGCGAGCAGCTGGGCCGTCATGCGGTGCAGATCGTGAAGCCCGGGTACGTTAGAGACACCCGCCTTTCCGACGTGCTGCACGTGCTCCTTCACATGGCCACTGGAGATAAACCGCTGACCTCTTAGGTGCTCGCTAAAAGCATGGGGACCAATCCTGCCGTATTCCGACGGACAATGGCCGGCCTGCGCGAGGCGGGCATTGTTCAATCAGGCAGAGGAAATGGCGGCGGCTGGCGTTTGAATCGTGCTTTGTCGGAGATTAGATTAGGTGACGTACATAACGCCTTGGGGCAGCCGAACCTGTTTGCCATCGGGAATCGAAATCGTCCGAGCGAATGCCTCATCGAACGCAACGTCAATGCGGCGATAGCTGACACGATGAACGCCGCGACATCCATATTCTTGGACCGCTTCGATGAGATCACGTTGAACATTCTAAAGCCGACCGTCGCCGACCCATCAGGAAACCATGCCTCAAACCACAGATAAAGTGGGCGATAGCGCTGGCGAGATTAACTCCAGGGGCACGACTGCGTTAGCAGGTCCGATACGCAGAAGCCGACAGTCCGCGATCGGCCCAATTCGCGACCTTCAATTAGGCAGGAGTTTTGCCAGGCTGCTGACGATCTGCGCAAGAGCCGATTGATCGAAGACCCAATTGCGAAAACGTGGGTTCCAGCGAGCGCGCCCCTTGCAGCTCGCCTTTACCGCCGCGATCAGCTCGTCACCCGGGTCGTTGCGCAAAGTTAGCCGCCCATCGGCAAGCCGGGTGATCGTTACGTTTCCGAGCTTGCTCTCAATGACCTGTGGCAGCTCTGAAGCTTCTTCCGATTTGGGCAAAGGACCCGATAAGCGAAGTATCTTCTCCCATTCGCGTGCCAGCGGAGTGTGTGCGTCGCGAAACTTTGTCCCTAGAGTGCGCAAATCCTCTTCTGACATACCATTTATGAGGTGACGCCCGAGCATGCCAAAAGCCGCTACTACTCCGACCTTTTCGTCGGCCTGCTTGTTCCACCACTGACCGAAGTTATCAGACTTCACGACATGATCTTCCGGGCCCAAATGCTTGCGACTGATGCTGGACGTTGGTGAGATCAGCACCACTGGCACGATAGTCCGAATTGTCGAGATCCCGTTCGCCGAAAGCCATTCCTTCAACAGGATGACTTGCCGCCGTGCCTGATTGATAGGCGATGCTATGGAGACGGGGGTGCGCCCTTGCCCTCCAGGACTCATGCTGCTCCGATGGGTGTAGGGCTGCTTTACCTCGACATTGTACTGAAAGCGGACCGTTCCTTAACGGCCCAAAATCTTGCCAATCCAGCGTGCGTTAATCGGCCAATCATCGCCGAGGAGGTGAACCATGGGATACTCACGATTTGACCTCGCTATGCAGACTCGCGCAGCTTGGAGCGCTACCAGACGTCGGCACCAAGCGGCCTCCGACGCAGCCGCAAATTTGGGCGATCCGCTTTTGCCTTGATCGCGTGGCTGGAACGTAGAGGCAGATCAATTGGGAATTATCTGTTCTGTAGCCGCACCGACCAGGCGGGCCATGTGAGCACGCGACAGTCTGCACCACTCGTAGACAAATGAGTCACTGCGCTCGCACATCGCAAAGCGAAATTTGGGACGTATTCGTTTCGCCGAACGAAGGCGGCGATGATCTACCGCAAGACCTGGAACATCCGCGCGATCCATATCCTGCTCGGCCACACGAAGATCGAAAGCACTGCGCGCTATCTGGGCGTCGACTTCGAAAACGCTTTGCTCTTAGCCGAGCGAGGTGAAATCTAGCCCACGAAGCGGTCGCTCAACAGCTCTGATTGACCGCTTCCAGGCCGGGAAGATCATGCGATAAGCGGCCGAGATTGGGTGGCAAGCTGACATTAGGAATTTCATCTTATAAAGATTACGTAGACGATCATGGACCCAACTAGGCGCAACTTGATAATCGGCGGCACCGTGCTTGGTGTGTGCACCATTGGTGGGCTGCTACCTCTTGTCTGCACAATGCGCCAGATCAACCGAAATGAAGCTATGACGATGAACAGCATTCCTAAGCGCCCAGAAGGTGAAGCGAAGCCGAAGCTGGAGGAAGATATCGCGCCAGTCCTAGCGCGGTTGGACGCTTGGTATGCGGCCAATCTGCCAGCGGACAAATATGTGTTCAATCCGCCGGCAGATGATGCGCAAATCAATGCGTTCCAGGAAGTTGTCGGCTTTGAAATGCCGCGCTCATATCGCCAATTATACAGGTGGCACGATGGCGAAAACGACGACCGCTGGGGTCATATCTACGGGCTTCCAATACTGCCGCTTCAACAAGCGGCCACCGAATGGCGGCAGTGGAAAAAGACGTTGGCAGATATCGGCGGCAATCCTTACGCAATTCGCGGCGGGGCGTGGCCTCAGGGTGCGGTGGATCCAGCCTACACAAATCCTGGCTGGATACCGCTGACGGCAGATGGGTCCGGTGGCCACATCGGTCTGGATTTCGACCCATGGCCCGGTGGCCGAGTAGGCCAGATAATCCTGTTCGGGCGTGATGAAGATGTAAAAGTGGTGCTTGCGGATTCTCTCGGTCAGTTTCTCGAGTGGATTGCAGAATTGCTGGAGAGCGGGAACTTCAGACTAAGCGTTGCTGCAGACGAAGTGGTGTTGCGGCAATTCAGGCTGAAGCAGCCGCCAGCCGACCACTTCCATGACGGTGTTCGCAATCTGTTGGGCGCGCCCGGCCAGTTCTTGTGAACTGAACCTCGGATCGAACGACCGCTCATGTTTCGAGTGCTGCTAGTCTGATTCCATCAGAAACTCGCTATAAGCGGACAGGCTGATTTTGGTGAATTCGAAAACGCTGTTGAGCGGCAAGAACTGGGTGGTTAGCCGCCATCAGAAAAACTAGGCTCAGCAGATGCAACAGGATCCGATCTATTTGTGAAACCGAAGTCACGATTTGCAGCGAACGTATCGCCGTGACCGCCGTTTCATAAAAGGTCTTGCCATTATTTGGTCCGCAGCGTTTGGAGCACTCCTGTTGGTTGGGATAGTCGATCAACTGGCAGGGCTTCAGTGGGTCTTTTCGTCCATTGAGCTTTGGCTTTTCCTCGGTTTCATTGGCGGCGGCGTGTTGTGGCTGTTCACCACCCTAGTCGCCAAAATCAACCTGCGATACGTTCGGCAGACCTATGGTCCCGATTGAGTGAGCGAGGAAAGTGAGCGGTGGTAGCGAATATCAGGAATTGGGTCGCTTCCAGACGGTGTGTCTTTATTTTTCGCAAAATCAGCCAGAATGTCGTAACGGTTGCAAGCCACTGTTTTTTCATCATGTGAACGAACGGGTGCTAATCGTCGTCCCGGCTGTAAAAACGAGCGTCAGCATTGTCTAACAAAGCCGCCGTTTGATCATCCTTGAGCTAATTTAAGCCTTCGAGCGGACGAAAGATGAAATCTCATGGCCGAATTAAATGGCCCAAAAATTTAACAATAATGCTGGGGCACAAAGTAGGGTATATTTTCTGATGGGGAGGTAAGAGCATTTAGAATTTAATAATTTACGGCTTTTATAGAATTCCAACGTCTGCGCCAGATTTTCATGGATCAATCCAGTTGATCCAGACGCGATGCAATTGTGGGTGCTACACTCGATTATGATAATTAGTGCGCCGCCTGCCGCAGGCTGAGGATCGTTCGAGATTTACGCCAGACGATTTCCCCCTTCGCTGCAATCACGAACTCCGGGCGGCATCGTGCGTCTTATCCGCCACGAACGTACGAGGGCAAAGATGAGCTAATCTGGTGGTTCAGTCGCGACAACTGCGCGGCCGGTTACGGCGCTGCAATATTCTGCGTCCGCTGGTGCATGACGGGCCGCCCGTGAGGCGTTGCTTCGACGGCTCGGATCGCCGCTGACATGATTCTTTTTGGCCGGCTGGCCGACGCCGCTCGTGCCAGCCAACATCTACGCGCCTATGTGCGCGGCATGGATAATTTAGTCGAGCGTTTCACAAGGGCGGGGCGGGGCAATATTTGCTTACATATTGCTCGTGCGTTGGCATCTGGCTGATCAGGAAGCGGATGGATTTTTCCATTTCGTCCAGTTCCTTGCGGGTTGCAGCCGGGTCCAGCACATCGGCCATGGGATTGTGGCCCTGCATCGCAATGCCCTGGCCCATCATCACTGCTGCCCAGCTGGTTTCGGTGAACAATTCATCCTCTTCGCGGAACACCAGCCCGTTGGTCCTGAAAATTTCCATCTTTTCGGTCAATGTGTCGGGCACGCTCATGTTCCGGCAGTAATTCCAGAATTCGGAATCGTCGCGCTGTGTGGCATTATAATGGAGGATCAGGAAATCCCGGATGCGGGCATATTCCTTGCCGGTCAGCCGGTTAAACGTGCTTTCCATGGCAGGGGTGATGCCGTCCAGCGACAGCATTGCCATCAGCTTGTCGATACCGGTGTTGATGAGATGGATCGAGGTTGATTCCAGCGGCTCCATGAACCCTGCCGACAGCCCGAGCGCGACCACATTCCTGTTCCAGAATTTCTTTCTGCGGCCCGTGGTAAAACGAAGGAAATTAGGATCAGCCGTGGGTTTGCCGGCAAGGTTCCCGACGAGGATGCCATGCGCTTCGTCATCACCCATATATTCGCTGCAATAGACATGGCCATTGCCGTTGCGATGCTGCAGCGGCACGTGCCATTGCCAGCCTGCCGAATGGGCAGTGGCGCGGGTAAAGGGGGATGGCGGGCTGCCGTCGTCGCGGTTGCATGGCAAGGCGACGGCCCTGTTACATGGCAGCCAGTGGGACCAATCCTCATAGCCTGTTTCCAGCGCCTGTTCGATAAGCAGGCCTCGAAAACCGGAGCAATCGATAAACAGGTCACCTTCCAGCGTGTGCCCATCATCCAGCGTGATGGAGGTGACAAACCCGCTTTCGCCGTCCACCGCCACATCATTTACGCGCCCTTCACGGCGTACCACGCCGCGCGAATGTGCCAGTTGGCGAAGGAAAGCAGCGTACCGCCCCGCATCCAAATGATAGGCATAATTGACAGGTGGCAGGTCATCGCGGGTGTAATCCGCCGTGCGCGAAAATTTCCCGAAATGCGCAGCCATGGTTTCAACGTTGAAAACCTGGATCGGGCGTTTGTCGCCCAACTCGCGAAACTTGTGCCACACCTGCATGAAGGAAATGCCGCCCATTGTGTAACCATAGGCACCGAATGGATGGATGTAGCTGTCACCCTGGTTGCCCCAGTTGACGAACTGGATGCCCAGTTTGAACGTGGCCTGCGCAGCGGCCATCATTTCCTGTTCCGTGACCCCAAGCAGGCTGTTGAAATCCACAAAGGGGGGAATGGTTGCTTCGCCTACGCCAACCGTGCCGATCTGTTCGGATTCCACCAGCGTGATGGACAGGGCCCGGCCGGGCTTGTTCAGCCGCGAGAGCGCTGCTGCAGCCATCCAGCCAGCAGTCCCGCCGCCGACGATAATGATTTTCTCGATCCCCATACAGTCCTCTTCTTGCACTTCATCCGCGCCCGCGCCAGTGCCAATACAAGGGCCGGACCGCGCGCAATGCCAAGTGCCAACATGAGTAATGTGAACGTTCATTTTACCCTTGTGAACGCTCACATTATGCGGTAGGCAAAAGGCATACAAGACAAATTTACGGGTATTATACTCGTCTCTGGGGAGGGTTACTTGTTCTACACAAACTCGATTCGAGTGGCGTCATCGCGCCGTTTTCTCGCGCTCAGCACGGCTTCCGGCCTTGCTCTGTCGGCGGTTATGGCCGCGCCTGCAATGGCGCAAGATGCGCCGGTTGATGAAGAAGTGGTTGTGGATGATGACAATGTCATCATCGTGTCGGGCTTCCGCGGCGCGCTGGAAAGCGCGCAGAATATCAAGCGCAATGCCGACACATTTGTAGATGTGGTTTCTGCCGAAGATATCGGCGCCTTGCCTGACCGTTCGGTGGCCGAAGCGCTGCAGCGCGTTCCCGGGGTGAATATCGGCCGGTTTGAAAAAACCACTGACCCTGATCGCTTCTCGGTTGAAGGCACCGGCGTTATCATCCGCGGCCTGCCCTATGTGCGTTCAGAACTGAACGGCCGCGACATCTTCTCGGCAACAGGCGGGCGGGTCCTCAGTTTTGACGATGTGTCGCCAGAACTTCTTGGCCGGGTCGAAGTGTTCAAGAATTCCACCGCAGACCTAATTGAAGGCGCAATTGCCGGCACCGTAAATCTGGTGACGCGCAAGCCGCTTGATCGCAGGGGCCCGCATCTGGCTGGTTCGATCGAAGCGAACTATGGTGATCTGCGTGAAGAATGGTCGCCGACAATCAACTTGCTGGGGTCCACCACTTACGAATCCGATGCAGGTAATCTCGGCTTCCAGCTTGGTTATTCCAAATCCAAATTGAAGAGCCGGACGGATGCATCGCAGGTTGCCGATCCATGCTACCGTGTAAGCACATTTGATGGGCCCTGCCTTCGCGCGGTATCCGTCGGGTCGGGCGGCTTTGTCGGTGATCCCAACTTTGACGCGTCGAACTTCCCGCCCGCAGGCGCACTTGTTGTGCCAAAGGGTGCAGGCGTGCGCACGACCAATCTCGACCGTAATCGCGAAGCGTGGTCTGCGGTTGTTCAATATGAAGATCCAACCGGCGATTTTTCCGCAACCTTTGAATGGCTGCGGTCAGAAACCACGTTTGATACTGAAGAATATGCCTTGATTTCGCGCGTCGACGACGAACTGCTGTTCCCTGTGCCTGCTGCCGGCAGCACATGGCAGTTTGACGAAAATGGCGTGTTCGAGAAAGGCGTTCTGACGCAGCGCCCTGGCGATGCCTATGCAACGCCATTTGGCCGCGGCGGCATTCCGATTGATTCGCTGCGCTTCCTTCGCGGCGCGCGGTCAGTGACCCAGGATTTCTCCTTCGATGCTGACTGGAACATTACGGACCGCCTCCGGGTAAATTTCGAAGCCCAGCGCATCAATTCCGATCTGCGACGCGATTCCGTCTTCGGTGCTCTCAGCACATTTGCCAATGTCGACCTCGATCTTACGGGCAAGACGCCGCAAGTGCAGTTCATTGCCCCGCCAGGTTCGCCGGCAGACTATTTCTCCTCTGGCGAAAGCACCTATTACTGGTTCGGGCTGGATAGCCGCGAGAAGAACGAAGGCGAGATGGACAGCCTGCGTTTTGACGCAGAATATGACATCAGCGACGACGGGTTTTTGAAGCAGGCACGGTTCGGCGCACGATGGGCTGACCGTGACCGGACCACCCGCAACACCAACTTCAGCACCTGGGGCAACCTTTCTGCGCCTTGGGCTGGCCGTGCCGGCTGTGCGCCGTGGAATGAAGGCCCCGGTTGCGCTGCAACGGGCGGATTTGTTCCCGGGCGCTGGTTCACTGGCCTGCCGGGCCAGGAATTTGCCATTGCCGGCGGCGCATTCACGGACGAATTTCCCAATTACTCGCAGTATCGCGATGTATTCGCGGATGGTTTCCAGCGGGGCAAGGCACCAACGCCGATTGAAAACGGCGCAGGCTATTTCTTTGGCGGCGATGATTTCCTCGCCGAATATCTGTCCGGCCTGACAGATCAGCAATTTGCCGAGATCCAGGAATTCGGCCAGTCGCCCGAGCGTTTCAATTATGGTGTAAACGGTCGTTCGCGGCAGGATCCGCTGACTGGCGAGATCATCCCTTGCGATATCGAAGGGGTCTATTGCCCCGGTGAAGTTTCGACAGTTTCAGAAGTCACGAAAGCGGCATACGCCCGGATCGACTATGGGCATGATTTTGCCAATGGCATGGCTCTGACAGGCAATTTTGGCCTGCGATATGTCGAAACAACGGTGTCGAGCGGTGGCCGCATCGGTTTCCCTTCGGCTGATCGCTTCGATAATCCAGCTGGCTTCGGCAACGGTGACGGCATTGTCCAGGTCTCGGAAATCGACGCAAGCTGTGCCGGACCCGCAGTGCCGGGGATTCCCCGTGGGTATTGCGATTTGTCGGCTGCCCGCAAAGCGGAGTTCGCTTCGGCGTTCACTGGCGAGATTATCAACGACAACCGCAAAATCCGGTTCGATAACTGGCTGCCCAGCTTCAATGCCAAGCTTGATGTAGGCAATGGGTTGCTGTTCCGTGCAGCGGCGTCGAAAGCCATTTCGCGCCCTGACCTGCAACTATTCCGCGCAGGTGGCGGCATTGGCGACAACACCAATGCCCTGAAACTGGCAAACACATTGGAAAGTGGCCCCTTGTTTGCCTTGCAGACGGGTAACCGCAACTTGCGTCCGGTTTCGGCGTGGAATTACGACCTGTCTGCCGAATGGTATTTCGACGCGGTCGGTTCGATTACTGTTTCCGCGTTCCTGAAAGACATTCAGGGTATTGTGAACACTGGCTTCGAGACGGTGAATTACATCAGCGACAGCGGCGTATCGGCTGACGTGCAGGTCGAAGGCCCGATCAATGATCAAGGCGGCAATCTGAAGGGCTTCGAAATTGCCTATCAGCAGACGTATGACTTCCTGCCGGGACTGCTGAGTGGCCTGGGTTCGCAGCTTACCTACACCTATGTAGACGGAAGCGACTTCTCGAACCCGAACCTGGCCGCAGTCGGCCAGCCTTCGGTGGTCACAGGGGTCAACGATCTGGGTGGTGGGGCATTTGTCTCCCAGCAACCGCTCGCTGGCTTGTCCAAGCACACTGTCAACGCCACCGTCTTTTACGAGATGGGCCCGCTGGCAATGCGCGCCGCCTATAACTGGCGGTCAGCATTCCTGATCACACCACGCGATGACATCTTCCCGTTCTCGCCAATCTATCAGGAATCGACCGGACAGCTTGATGCGTCGATCTTCTATGCGGTGACGGACAATATCAAGCTGGGTGTCCAGGGTGTTAATCTTCTCGACGAAGTGACGCGGACTTCGCAAGTGGTCGATTTTGACGGAACACGGGTAACGCGTTCGGCATTCCGCAATGACCGGCGCTTCTCGTTCATCGCCCGCTTCGATTTCTAGAGGCTTCTGGAATTTGTAACCAAATCAGGCGGGGTCTTGTTCAGGCAAGGTCCCGCTGTTGGTTTGGCAGTGGTTGGCAGCAAGCAGTGTGGCGCATTCCAGCGCGTTCTGTCGCGTGTCGGAAGGGACACCCGCAACCAGGCTGACGCAGGTCTGGCAATGCTTGACGGACCTGTCTAACGCTCACATCCGTTTACAATCGGGGGCAGGGATCAATGGTGCGCCGGCGACAGGCCGTCACAATCAAGCACGTGGCCGCAGATGCGGGGGTTTCCCTGCAGACGGTCAGCCGTGTCATCAATCAGGAACCCAATGTGCGCGCGTCCATGCGCGAGCGGGTGCAGGCGTCGATCGACAAGCTTGGCTATGTCCCGTCGATTGCCGCGCAGCGGATGAGCGGATCGCGCTCCTACCTCATTCTGGCACTGAATGACCGCGAGCGGACTATTGCCGACTGGCGTGCGCGTGAAGGCACTGACTGGGTGGACCAGATGCTGATGGGCGGCATGCTGGAATGTGCCAAACATGGCTACCGTCTGATTTTCGAGCTGGTCGATACGCATTCCGACCATGTGGAGCGCGAGTTGCAGGGGTGTATCGCCGCGCTGCAACCCGATGGTGTGATCCTGACCCCGCCTCATTCGGACAATCCGCTGATCACGGATCTGCTGCGGCGGCAAAATATCCCGTTCGCGCAAATTGGCTCCACTGGTGAGGCAGGCGGTATTTCGCTGATCATGGGCGATGAAGGCGCGGCGCGCACCGCCACGCGCCATCTGATTGATCTGGGCCATCAGCGCATCGGTTTTATCAAGGGCGCGGCTGAATATAAACTCAGCGACTGGCGCGAAGCCGGCTGGAAGGCCGAAATGGCAGACGCGGGCCTCGGGTTTGACGGCCTGTGTGCGGCAGGTGACTTCAGCTATCGGTCAGGTGTCGATGCCGCGCAAAAATTGCTCGCGCTCAGGCCCAGGCCAACAGCGATCATCGCCAGTAGCGACCATATGGCGCTGGCCACGGTGGATGTGGCGCGCAAAATGGGCATGCAGGTGCCGCGCGATCTGTCCGTGGTCAGCTTCGACAATACGCCCATGACCATGCTGACGCGACCAGCACTGACCGCGATTGACCAGCCAGTTGCCGCCACCACTGCGCTGGCGGTGGAGCGGATTGTCGCGGCCAAGCGCGGCGATGCGCTGCCGGAAGGACCAACAATCGTGCCTGCCGGACTGATCGTGCGGGAATCGACAGCGCCGCCAGCCAAGTGAGCTATAAAGCCACATCTGCCCATCAGGGCACCCGGTTCATGGCCCTTTATACGCTTGCCATGGCGGGCGGGGCGATTGCCTATGTGCCCTTCCTGACGGTGCTGCTGCCGGTGCGCATCAGCGGCATGGCGGGTGACAGCGACGTGCAGTGGCTGGCTTACGTGACATTTACCGGCGCCATTGCGGCGAGCCTGGGCAATATCGCCTTTGGCTGGCTGAGTGATATTACCGGCAGCCGGCGGATGTGGATTTTGGCCGGACTGGTGCTGTCGAGCATCCTGCTGGTCAATTTTGCGCATGTCGAACGGCTGAATACGCTGATTGCGCTCATTCTGGCGTGGCAGCTATCGCTTAACATGATGCTGGGCCCGCTGGGCGCGTGGGCGGGGGATTGCGTTCCTGACCATCAGAAAGGGATGCTGGGCGGCTTGCTGGCATTTTCACCCGCGCTTGGCGCATTGTCGGGCGCGTTCATCACCCTGCCGGGGCTGGCCGGCCCTGACACACGGCTGTGGCTGGTGGCGGTGTTGGTGTGTGTCTGCGTTCTGCCCGTGCTGCTGTTCGGCAAGCCAGTGAAATTTCCCGAATTGCATGACAGCGCTGCACCTGTGCAAATGACGGCAGAACAAAGCAGACGCGCGCGCCGTCTGGTGGTGCGGATGTGGGTGGCACGGCTGCTGATCCAGATTTCCGAAGCGGCCCTTTTTGCCTATCTTTATTTCTGGTTTCGTTCGGTGGATACGGCAATGGGCCCCAGCAACACCGCGCAGGTCCTCAGCCTGGTGCTGGTGGCGGCCATTCCGGCAGCCATGATCACGGGCAAATGGGCAGACCGGCAGGGCAGGCCGATTTTTCCGCTGGCAGTGTGTGCGGCATTTTCCAGCATTGGCCTCGCGGCGATGGCAGTGTCCTTTTCCCTTACCACGGCCATTGCCGCCTATGTCGTGTTCGGGCTGGCGACCACCGTGTTCCTGTCGCTGCACACCGGACAGACATTGCGGGTGCTGCCCAAACCGCACCGACGGGGGCGCGATCTTGGCCTGTTCAACCTGACCAACACGGGCCCGTCACTGGTCATGCCGTGGATTGTTCTGGCGCTTGTGCCGGTGTTCGGTTTCCCGATCCTGCTGGCGTTGCTGGCCTGCCTGACGCTGGCAGCTTGTGTTCTGCTTCTGACACTTGGCGATCTTCGATAGGCGCTTGCATTTGCCTGCCTCTGGTGTAGACCTGATTGTGAGAACGTTCACAAAAAAGTTCTGAATGAGGATGGGATGCAGGGAAAATTACTCGCGATAGCGTGCAGCACGATGCTTGCGGCATGCAGCCACAATCAAATCGTCAGCGGGCCATTACAGCAAGGCGCATCCCCCTCACCGGCAGCAGTTGCAGATAAAGCGGTCTATGCTTCCGCCCCGGCTTCTGCCACTGCCAACCCCGCATTCTGGCCGCGCGCCGCCAGCCCGTCTGCATTCACCGATGCAGCGACCGAGCGGCGCATTGACGCGCTGCTGGCGCGCATGACGCTGGAACAGAAAGTTGGCCAGCTGATCCAGGCCGATATCAGCGCCATCACCCCTGCCGATCTGGAGCGGTATCCGCTTGGTTCGCTGTTGGCGGGCGGCAATAGCGGGCCTTACGGCAATGAACGCGCCGGCGCTGCTGACTGGGACCGGCTGGTCCGCGAATTCCGCACCGTTTCCATGAAGCCTGCGGCCAATGGCGTCGCCATCCCGATCATATTCGGGGTTGATGCGGTTCATGGGCACAATAATATTCCCGGCGCCACGGTCTTCCCGCACAATATCGGGCTTGGCGCGGCGCGCGATGTCGCCATGATCCAGAAAATCGGCGCGGCGACTGCGGCTGAAATTGCCGGCAGCGGCATCGAATGGACTTTTGCGCCCACTCTTGCTGTTCCGCAGGATGCGCGCTGGGGCCGCACCTACGAAGGCTATTCCTCCGATCCTGCGCTGGTGGCATCCTATGCCGCTGCCATGGTTCACGGCTTGCAGGGCGTATTGGCAGCAGGCGCGCCGCTTGATGCTGGCAAGGTGGCGGCAACGGCCAAGCATTTTCTGGCCGATGGCGGCACCGTAGGGGGCAAGGACACTGGCGATGCGGTGATTGATGAGGCCGAACTGGTCCGCATCCACGCAGCCGGCTATCCCAAGGCTATCGATGCCGGCGCGCTGACCGCCATGGCCAGCTTTTCCAGCTGGAACGGGGTCAAGAACCACGGCAACAAATCCCTTCTGACCGATGTGCTGAAAGGGCAGATGGGCTTTGGCGGTTTTGTGGTGGGTGACTGGAATGGCCATGGGCAGGTGGCTGAATGCAGCGTCACGCAATGCGCGCAGGCCATCAATGCCGGGCTGGATATGTTCATGGCGCCTGACAGCTGGAAAGGCCTGTATGAAAACACGCTGCAGCAGGCGCGGGCAGGGGCCATTGCACCTGCGCGGCTGGATGATGCGGTGCGCCGCATCCTGCGCGTGAAAATCAAGCTGGATCTGCTGGATAACCCGCTGCGCGACCGCAGTAATTATGCGGCAATCGGCGCAGCGGACCATTTGGCACTGGCCCGCGAAGCGGTCGCAAAATCGCTCGTGCTGCTGAAGAACAATGGTTCCGTGCTTCCAGTCAAACCCGGCGCAAGAGTGCTGGTCACCGGCCCCGGCGCAGATGATATTGCCATGCAGTCGGGCGGCTGGACCATCAGCTGGCAGGGCACTGATGTGACCAAGGCCGACTTCAAGAATGGCCGCACCATCTGGGACGGTATTTCCGATGCCGTGCGCGCAGCTGGCGGTACTGCCAGCCTTTCTGCCACCGGCGATTTTGCGGCCCGGCCCGATGTGGCAATCGTGGTGTTCGGCGAGCGGCCCTATGCCGAATATCAGGGCGATGTGCCCACGTTAGATTATCAGCCGGCAGGGGCGCAGGATCTTGCCCTGCTGAAACGTCTGAAAGCGCAAGGCATACCGGTTGTGTCCGTGTTTCTTTCCGGACGGCCCATGTTCACCAACCCTGAAATCAATGCCTCAGACGCATTTGTGGCGGCTTGGCTGCCCGGCACGCAGGGTGACGGTGTGGCAGATGTTCTGATCGCTGGCCGGTCTGGCAAGGCGGCGCGTGATTTTACCGGTACGCTGCCATTCCGCTGGCCGGCCGATGCTGCAGCGCCCGTCACTCAGCCGCTGTTCGACTTGGGCTTTGGCATGACCTATCAGGCACCGGCGCAACTGGGCGCCTTGTCGGAAGACCCCGGCATTGATCTTGCGGCGGCCATGAATGTTGCCAACTATTTCTCCGGCGGCCGTGCGCGCGCACCGTGGAGCCTGTCCATTGCCGATGCCGGCGGAAAGCGGCCCGTTGCCGCCAGTTCGATGGTTAGCCCGAACGGCGATATTTCGGTCCGCTCCGTCGATGTGACGGTGCAGGAAGATGGCAAGGCGTTCATCTGGAATGGCAATGGCTCTGTCATCATTGAAGGGCCATCTGCCAATCTGGAAGAGCAGCTTCGCGGCGGTGCCGTTCTCAGCATCGACTGGCGGATTGACGCGAAGAATGCGGCACCTGCGCAATTGTTCTTCGGCGATAAAAGCGTGTCGTTGACAGAATATCTGCGTAATGCACCGGTTGGCACGATCAGCAATCTTTCCGTCCCGCTGGCGTGTTTCGTGCGCGATGGCGCAGACCTTGCCAATGTGGGCACAGCCTTCCGACTGGAAGCCGAAGCCGGCCTTGCATTGACCCTGATGGCGGTCCGGATTGATAGCCCTATGCAACAGGCGGCTTGTCCGGAAGCGGTTGATTGATCAAAAAGCCGTGCACCTGACATAGGGCACGCGGGGAGAGAGAATATGGCACTGGCACCTGGTATTTCGAGCAGCACTGATCCGTCACCAATTGAAGAAGACGGCGCATCCATTAACGCGCCAGGCCTGCAGGGCTTCGTTTTTGCCCTGTTCTTCATTTTTGGCGGCATCACCTCGCTCAATGACGTGATCATTCCCAAGCTGAAGGAATTGTTCACGCTAAATTATACGCAGGCAATGCTGGTGCAATTCTGCTTCTTCACGGCCTATCTGGTGGTCGGTATTCCCGGTGCGAAACTGGTTAAGAAAATCGGCTATATGCGCGGCGCTGTCGCGGGCCTTATCATCATGCTGTGCGGCTGCCTGCTGTTCATTCCAGCATCGCAAACGGCCACTTATGCCCTGTTCCTGTTTGCCCTGTTCGTGCTGGCCAGCGGCGTGGTGCTGGTGCAGGTGGTGTCGAACCCGCTCATCTCCCTGCTCGGGCCATCTTCCACCTCGCACAGCAGGCTGACTTTTGCCCAGGCATTCAACTCGCTTGGCACGACCATTTTTCCGATTGCCGGTTCCATCCTGATCCTGGGCAGTCTTGCCTCTGTTAGCGCAGATCAGCTGTCCGGCGCGGAACTGGATGCCTACCGGACGGCGGAAAGCCAGGCGATCGTGAATGGCTATATCGGCATAGCCATCGCGCTGGCGCTGGTCGCCGCTGTGGTGTGGATGTTCCGTGACAAGCTGCAGGGCGAAAAGCACGAGCCCAGCTCGGGCCTTGGCGGCGCAGATCTGCTCAAACGCCCGCGTTTCGGCTACGGCGCATTGTGCATATTCCTGTATGTTGGTGCAGAAGTTTCCATTGGCTCGCTGATTGTGAATTACCTGATGCAGCCCGGCGTGATGGGCCTGCAGGAACAGGCCGCGGGCAAACTTATCGGCATTTACTGGGGCGGCGCGATGATCGGCCGGTTTATCGGTTCAGCCGTGCTGCGCGTAATCAGCCCGGGCAAGGTTCTGGCTTTTGTGGCGGTGGGCGCCATTGCCCTGATCGCCATTTCCACCAACACCACCGGCATGCTGTCGGGTTACAGCCTGCTGGCGATTGGCCTGATGAATGCGATCATGTTCCCGACCATTTTCAGCCTTGCATGCGAAAAGCTGGGTAGCCGGGCTGCCGATGGGTCAGGCATCATCAATGTCGCCATTTTCGGCGGCGCAGTGATCCCGCTTCTTACAGGCGTTATTGCCGATCTGAGCGGCAGCCTCGGCTTCGCGCTCATCCTGCCTGCAATCTGCTATGCCATTATTGCCGGTTTTGGCATTTATGCACGCCGGCCTGCAGTCGCCTGATAGCCAGCGTTATTCACCCACTCAGATAACGAGAACCTCAATATGCGCCTGCCCCTGATGGCCACCACATTTGCAGCAGCCTTCTGTCTGGCATCATGCCAGACAGTGGCCAGCCCCGCGCCTGTCGTGGCCCAGGCGCAACCTGAGGCGCAGGTTTGGCAGGACAGGGATCTGCTGTTTTCTGACGAGTTCAATTCAGGGCAGCTGGACCGGACGAAATGGAATGTCGTCGGTCCGGATTTCTGGGTCAATAACGAACAGCAGGCCTATATCGATGCCCCTGAAACCGTACGCTTCCGGAACAACAGCGAAGTAGCGGACGCCGATGGCGGGGTGCTGGCGCTGCAACCTGTGTTCCGCAAGGATTTTGCCACGCCTGACGGGCGCAAGGTGGATTTCGTTTCCGGCCGCATCAACACGCGCGGCAAATTTGAATTCACCTATGGCCGCGCGGCTGCGCGCATCAAGATGCCCGATGCCGTCGGCGTTTGGCCCGCCTTCTGGCTGCTGGGCAATGACCAATGGCCTGAAACCGGCGAAATCGACATCATGGAATATGTGGGCGAGGCTGACTGGACCGGCGTTGCCCTGCATGGCGAAGGCTATTTCGGCGAGACACCGCTGGTCGACAAACATTTTTTCCCGCCGGAAACCGATGTTACCCAGTGGCATGAATATGCGGTGGAATGGACGCCTGACCAGATACTGTTTCTGGTGGATGGCAAACTCACCTATCGCGCCACACGCATAATGGCTGACCATTACGGCAAGTGGAGCTTTGACACGTCCAAATTCGTGATTCTGAATTTCGCCGTCGGCGGCGCCTATCCGTTCAAGACCAATGGCATCGAAAAACCATATTCAGGCGTTCCTGCCAGCACGGTCGAACGGATCAAGCAGGGCGATATTGCGATGTATGTGGACTGGGTCCGCGTATATGGCCGCAATTAGGGCCTGACTGGCTGACAGTCGATAAAGGCTGCCCCATACAAATCGCCGGAATGGCAGGTAAGGCGCAGCTTATTCTTCAGATAGGCCCGCGGCCAGATCCATGAAATTCCGCGCCGCATCGCGCTCGGCCGCATTTTTGAACGCCACGTCAAGGTCAGGTGCGTCGCCCAGCATGAACATCAGCGCCCACAAGGCAAAACGCCGACCTGCGTCGCTCTCCAGCCCAAAATCGACCCGCATCCGCTCCAGCCCGGCCTCAAGCACGGATTGCGGCATTTGCGCCATGTCCTGATTGCCGAAATAGCGCAGCTGAAGGTCATGCAGGTCCATCAGCCGTCCTCTAGCAAAGGCGGGTGCGCATTGCCAGACAGGGGCAAATCAACCGCGACCCAGCGGCCAATATTGGCCCGTAGCGGTGAGGCCGTTTGCAGCCGCACCGCCAGTAGGACTGAACCAGCCGTGTCATTCCCACCAATAGGGCAGTCTCTGGGCAGTTCCGCTTTCCACTTCATTCATCGTCCGTGCGTCATACAGGCGTCCGCCGAGCATGACCTGGGCGATGTCGTCGCTGTTGCGGATATCGGCTGACGGGTCTGCCGTGAGAACCAGCAGATCGGCCAGTTTGCCGACTTCCAGGCTGCCGATGTCGCGGTCCATTCCCAGCGACTGCGCCGGTGCGATCGTGCCTGCCCGCAAGGCTTCTACCGGCGACATTCCGCCGCGCACGAAGGACCACAATTCCCAATGGGCGCCAATCCCGGCCTGCTGGCCGTGCGCGCCGATTGACACCTTCACCCCGCGATCGGCCAGTTTCTTGGCTTCCCGCGCATTGTCATCATCGACAAAGGCCCATTCCGGCGCTTTTACGCGGCGTGCATTATCCGCCAGCAACTGGCTGGGCGGGGTGTGGACCATCAGCGGGTTGGTCCACACATCCGTGGCCTGGCGCCAATATGGATCGCCTGCCAGCCCGCCATATGTCACCACCAGCGTGGGCGTATAATTGGTCTGGCTCTTGCTGAAAAATTGCAGCACGTCCTCGTAGAAATATTCGAGCGGAACATTGTGTTCCAGCGTGGAATTGCCGTCTGCCACCAGCGCCATATCCATGCCGAAAAGCGATCCTCCTTCGGCGACCACCAGCATGTTTTCCGCAGCCGCGGCGCGCACCACCTGCTGGCGCTGTTCGCGGCGCGGCTGGTTGTAATTCTTCACCGAATATCCGCCCTGCGCCTTGATCCGGCGGACATGGGCCAGCGCATCTTCATAGGAATTGATTTCGGCATAAACGCTGGGAGATTTCGCGCCGTAAATAATCTCGCCGGTCGAAAAGATGCGCGGCGCCAGCAAAGTGCCGGCCTGCTGGCGTTCAGCAGCGGCAAAGATCATGCTGGCTGATGATGATGGATCGTGCAGCGTGGTGGTCCCCAACGCCAGGTTCTGGATCATCGACCAATTTTGCTGGGGAATCAGATCGCCAGTGCCCTGCGCCCCGTGGGCATGGGCATCGACCAGCCCCGGCATGATGGTGCGGCCTGTGGCATCCACCATCCTGGCGCCTGCCGGAATGGTTACTTCGCCGCGCTTGCCAATGGCTGCGATGCGGTCCCCTTTGATGACGATAACACCATCATCAATCACGCCTGCGGCATCACCGGCCATGGTCAGAATGCGCGCGCCCGACAGCACCAGCGTGCCTTCGTGGCGCGCCGCCGGGACCGTCATGGCGAGGGATACGCCCGATGCAGGCTGGACGAAGCCCTTGGCACCTTCTGCCGGCGGGGAAGAGGGGAACAGGGCTGAGCTTTGCGCCGTGTAAAGCTGGGGCCCCATGCTCCAGTGCAATTGCGCGCCATTGCCGGACCAGCCAAGGTAATCCGCCCCGCCTTTGCTGGCGCGCGTGACGGGCAGGGCGCTGCTGTCAGCGCCAATATCCACCGCTTGTCCGCCCGGCATCAGCGGGGCGACATAGGCTTCGTAATTCTGGCGGAACGCCATGAAGCGGCCATCGGGCGAAACGCTGAATTCGCTGATCAGTTCGCCCTGCGCATGAACGCGCCGCGCTTCGCCATCGCGGCTTGCGGAAATCAGTTGCAGCTTGCCATCCTGGCTGCCGGTCATGAAAATCCGGTCATTATCCGCGCCAAACTGGGGAGAGCCAAGATCGCGCGCAACAAGGCGGGGTGTACCGCCGTTGACAGGCACACTGTAAACGCCCGGGTTTTCAGACCATGCTTCGTCTGTCAGGCCGCCGCCGCTGCGTTTTTCAAACACGATGGTCTGGCCATCGGGCGAGAAACTCGGGCGGGCGTAATGGCCCGGCTGGCTGGTGATCTTGCGCCGGTTTGCGCCATTGGCATCAGCCGTGATAATTTCCCCAAGGCCGTTATCGGTCCACTGGACAAAGGCAATCCTGCGGCCATCGCGTGACCAGGTGGGGAACAGGGCCACGCCATCCGCCTTCGACGCCAATGCGCGCGCAGTGCCGCCCGCTGCAGGTTTGACCCATAATTTGCCGAGCGTTTCAAACAGCACCTGCTTGCCATCGGGCGAAATGCTGGCGAAGCGGGGCATTCTGGTGGTGAAATTTGCAGGCGCCACTTCGATTACCGGATGCGGCGCAGTGGCAATGGCGCGGGTATCGTCCACCCGGAACGGTATGACGGTGGCCGCGCCGCCCGATGCTGATACCTACCGCAGCTTGCCGCCCGCCCAGAAAATGAGGCTGGCGGAATTGGGCGTCCACCCCATGTTGGGATAGACGCCGGTGACAGCCCAGGTTTCCTGCACATCGCGGTCCAGCCTGTCATAAACGACCTGCTCTGCGCCTGATGAAATATCCTTCACATACAGCTTGGTTTGCCCTGCATCACGCCGCACAAAGGCAATCTTCTTGCCATCTGGCGAAGGGGTCGGGCGCACCGATCCGCCCAGACCGGTTACCGCCGTGGTGGTTTCGCCTGTTTTGAGGTCATAGCGTTCAATATCGAACAGCGCGGTGTTGGAATCCTGCGCATATTCGAAAATCGGGCCGGGGGTGGTGTTGCGGGTGAAATAGATGGCAGAACCATCAGGCGCATAAACAGGTTCGCCCAGTTCTTTCTGGTGCACTTCATTCGGGCGCGCCACCAGCTTGACACCGCCGCCGCCTGATACGTGATAAAGCCAGATTTCACCTGTGCCGAGCGAACGACCGGTGGTGAAATGCTTTTTGGCGGCGATAAATCGCCCGTCCGGGCTCCAGCTGGGCTGGTTCAGCAGCCGGAATTTTTCCTTGGTGACGGCTCGTTTGTCCGACCCGTCGGCATTCATCACCCAGATATTGTCGCCGCCGCCCCGGTCCGAGGTGAAGGCGATGCGCTTGCCATCGGGGGAGAAACGTGGCTGCACTTCCCATGCCAGCCCTTCGGCGATGCGGCGCGGGGTGCCGCCTGCCACGGGCATGGTGTAAATATCGCCCAGCAGCGAAAATGCCAGCGTGGCGCCATCGGGGCTGACGTCCACATCCATCCAGCTGCCTTCATCAACGGCAATCGGAATGTTTCGCAAGGTAACGCCTTCGGGCGCGTTCACGTCCCATTTGGCGGCCTCTGGAGCGCCGCTGGCAGTTGGGCTGGCAGTGGGGCTGGCAACAGGCGTGGTGGCCGCGGCAATGCCGCTGCCAGGTGCCGGCAGAACATTGGGGTCAGGGTCAACCGCGACATTTTCGGGTGCTTCTGTCTGTTCAGGTTCCACCTCATCGGCAGATTGTGAATAGGCCGGACTGCCGAGCATGAGTGCGCTGCTGAAAATGCTGGCAGTAAGAATGTTGGCAATAACCGATGCGACGCTGATGTTCACGAATGCTTCCCCAAAAATTCAGGCCCATTTACGGCAGGCCCGATTGTGCTGCTGCACCCAGCTTGTACAGAAAACGCGGGGCGGGGCAATTTACCGGTCATAGTTTTGCGGTATATTCCGGCTGCAACAGTCGAATCAAAAGCATGGCAGCAGCCAGAACAAGGAGGGGTATGCGAATTTCGATGGACCGTTCCTACGTCCTTCTTGCCGTGCTGCTGGCCGCATTTCTGGCGGTGGCGGTGGCACGGCCTGTTTCAGGAATAGCAGGCTGGCCACTGCAGAATAATGCCGCATATCCGGTGCGGTTTGCGCTTCCGCATACAGGCCAGCTGATCAGCCTGGCAGATGCCGCCCGCTTCCAGACACGCGGCGCGCCTGCGGCTGATGTGGTGCTGGAAGGCGGGGCGGATGCAGGGGCGATGGCTGACGATGCAAAACCGTCCATCACCGGCATCCTGTCACCAGCAGACGCATTATTGCGCCGCGACAATGAACCGGCCAGCACGCAGCCCGGCATCAGGGCGGGCGGCACAGGTGGCCCGGGAAATACTGGCAAAGCAAACCCGCAGCGGCTTGGTGATGTGATGCCGGTTGAATATGACATTGGCACGGCCATAGGCGCAGGCGGGGGCTCAGGCACAGGCGCAGGCACAGGCGGGGGCGGGGGCGGGGCCGGCAATATCACCGTGCAATCTGCCCGGGCATTGGCGGGCACGCTGGATGTGCGCAAACCCATCCGCATCGGGCAGGGCGCGCCGGGCAGGATTGATGTAAAGATTGGCAGCGGGGCCAATATCTATCTGAATGGCGCGCAGCTGGCATCATTGATGGAAGCGCAGGGCAAAGCGCTGAAAGTGCCTGCCGGCATGGACGAAAACGGCTTTGTCAGCGTGGATGACCTGCGCAGCACCGGCCTGAAAATCCGCTATGATGCAGGCAGGGATGCGCTGGTGGTGGACGGCGAGGGCTGAGTTGCCGAAAGTGCTCATATGGCCAAATGCTGGCACACTTTTCATATCACCAGTGCCGTGCCAGCGCCGATCTACACATCAATTCCCAGATTTTACCCAAGGTTCCCTGATCCCAGCAGGATGACTAATGCAAAGATGCCTGCTGGCTTGTGCAGATAGGCCATGCATCTGAAAAGCGCGGTGGCCCAGCGCCTGGAGTTTCGGCTAACGACCATGGAAATGTTCATGAGCACCCCGACCCGCGGGAACCTGTCCCCTAGCATCGCCCGCCGTCACCAGCCGCCAGTTTGCGCGCCATTCTTCACAGTGCCGCAAATCGCGACTTTTCTACATACTTGAAAAGAGCCGAAGATAATTCGCCCTAGGGAAAAAATCCCGACGAGCGTGTCGCATGATCGGACCGGAGGATGGCCGGCCTTGCGTTCGCCCGATACCTTGTGCATCCTCGCGATTGCTTTACGTGGCGACAGGGGGGCTTGGAACAGATGGCTGAAGCATCGATCGGACATGTCGTTGGAACCAACGGGTCAAGGGCGATGTGCCTCATCGACCGTGAACGTTTGACCAGCGCACGGACGGCCCACGCTGGCGAGACGGACAATACGTCCATCGGCGGTTTCGTTCGGATCGATGTCGAACAGCACACAATATTCGGCGTCCTGGTCGAATTGGGCAGCGACGGTGCCGACCATGGCCGAACGCTTGCCGAGATAGAATACATCGGGGAAGGCGTTCACGATGCCGACGGCAGTCTGACCGGCTTCCGGCGCGGGGTTACCGCTTTTCCCCAGCCGGGCGATAGGCTGCGGTTCGCGGTTGAGAGCGAGCTTGCCGTCATTTTCGCACCGCCTGCCGTGCCCCATATCCAGATCGGCACAGTGTACCCGACCAAGGGCGTCCGCGCCCCGGTGCTGTTCGATATGCTGATGGGCCGCCACTTCGCGGTTGTCGGGTCGAGCGGCGCGGGCAAGTCCACCACCGTCACGCTGATGCTGGACCGGATTGTCGCGCAGGCCAACCACGGCCATGTCGTCATCTTCGATCCCCACGGCGAATATGCCCATGCGTTCGGTGACAAGGCACAGGTGTGGGACGTATCCAACCTGAAGCTTCCGTATTGGGCGATGAACCTCGACGAGCATTGCGATGCCTTCATCGCCACATCAGGCGAGGACCGCACGGTCGATGCGAACATCATGGCCAAGGTCCTGCTGCGCGCCCGCCAGCGCAACATCCACGCCGAGATGCCGGGCCGGATCACTGCGGATACGCCGGTATCCTACCAGCTGAAAGACTTGACCGACGCGCTTGAGGAAGAAGCTGGCAGGCTGGAGAAGCTCGCCGATGCGCACCGCTATACCCACCTGCGGTTGACGATTGAACAGTTCTTCCACGACCGGCGGTTCAACTTCATCTTCAACCCCGACCATGCCGGCGCATCCCTTCAGCAACTGCTGGGGGATCTGCTGCGCATCCCCAATGCCGGTAAGCCGATCTCCATCATTGACCTTGCAGGTGTGCCGACCGAGATCGTCAACGTCGTGGTCTCCACGCTCGCCCGGCTGATCCTCGATTATGCCATCTGGGCCCCCCGCGAAACGCGCGCCCCGATCCTGCTGGTCTGCGAGGAGGCGCACCGCTACTTGCCGCGCGTCAAGTCGCCAGCGACGCGATCGGTCGAGAAACAGCTGGAGCGCATCGCGCGCGAAGGGCGCAAATATGGCGTGTGCCTTGGCATGGTGACCCAGCGTCCGTCCGAACTGTCGGAAACCGCGCTGTCGCAATGCGGCACGATCATGTCGCTGCGCCTCAACAATCAGTCCGACCAGCGCGATCTGGTCGCCGCGCTGACCGAGGGTGCGCGCGGTATCGCCGGAACCGTCGGCAGCTTGCGCAACCGCGAATGCATCATCAGCGGCGAAGGCGTGCCAATCCCCATGCGGGTGATGATCGACCACCTCGAAGCGGGCAAACGACCCGCTTCGGACGATCCGGTTTTCAGCGCGAGCTGGTCGCATGACAATGCCGGGGCGGCGCTGCTGGAAGAGACGGTGCGCCGCTGGCGGACCGAACGATGATCGCTCAGCCGCCGCTGGGAAGCTAAAGAAGCGGCTGGCCCGGTTGCCACTGGTTGATGGAGCAATAGAGTTGGACGCGCTCAGCTCGAACAACGCGGCCAGTGACCATGGCCCGTTACAGCAAAAACGAGCGCGTTCAGCAATCTCCCGGCACTTCAAATTTGCAAGAGCGGGAAGCCGCCGTCCATTCTTCCGCGGCTATCACTGGGCCTTCGCCGCGCTGGGTCTGGTGCTTCTGGCAGAGATCATTGCGGCGGCGATAGTGGTGTTCTCGTTTTTGATGCATCCCCGCTCAACCTGTTTGTCGTTGGCGATTTTCGCAAAACCTTGCCGGGATGGTTACTTCGCAGGCGGCTCATTCTCGCCTGATATCCCGCAATGGCGAAATCCTTCACCGTTCTGAA
Organism: Allopontixanthobacter confluentis; assembly: GCF_009827615.1. GTDB lineage: Bacteria > Pseudomonadota > Alphaproteobacteria > Sphingomonadales > Sphingomonadaceae > Allopontixanthobacter > Allopontixanthobacter confluentis. The sequence goes on along the minus strand of NZ_WTYU01000002.1, from coordinate 20,970 downwards.
ATCGGCAATCCCGGCGCTTAATCCTTACTGCCTCGACCCGGCGCTGGCGGACCTTGATGCCTGGCTGCTGGGTCGGTGTCGGCCGCTTCCTCGATGCTGTCTATCGGGAACCGGCGCAGGTCGTGGGTGGTCCGGTGCCGATAGGTGACATTCACCCGCTCGGACAGCAAGAGGTAGGGCAGCCAGACGAACGCGCTGATCAGCACCTTGGCAACGTTGCCCCACAAAAGATCGCCCAGTGCCAAGGCCACATCGGCGGGCAATTCGGGCAAGGCACCGATGTAGCGCGCAATCAGAAGCTGGATCAGTATGTCCAGCATCCAGCAAAACGCCAGCATACGCGGAAACAGCGTGACGGAATGCAGCGCAAAGGCGAAGGCAACCATGTAGAAAAACGCCATCACCCCCACATCGCCCGCCATCAGCAGAAAAAGTTCGCGCCCCCAGCTGGGCGCCTGCGCGCTCAGCGCGGGCATGGCGATCAGGAATTCAACGCTGCGTAGCACGACGTTGAGCAGCAGACCGATCAGCAGCGAAGCCATGAAGCCCGCCGGCCCGAACAGCGGGTGGGCCCGCACCTCCTTGATGGCCAGCTGGCGCCAACGGCCCCAGGTGGACAGGCGCACGCCGGGCGGGCTCAGCCGGGCATCTTGCGGGAAGCACGCCTGACCCAGCAGGAAACCGGCGAGCGGGGCCAGCGCAATGGCCGCGTAGGGGGCCAGCAAACCCAGCCAGTCGCCCGGATCATTGGCAAATCGCGGCGAGGCGAGGATGCGGAACGATGCCAATGCCACAAATATGCCCGCCCAACCGATTGTGAGCGCAACTGTCAGTTGCCCGAGTGCACGGGGGATTGCCTCGCTGCGGGCAATAAGGCGCTGTCGATATGACGACCAAAACCTGCCAATACTATTTGCGGCCATGAAACTGGAACTCCACAGTGATTCGTTTTTGGCGCATAAATCGCGTATGTCCACCGAGTCTCAGACGCGTCGCAAATACAACGGACGCATACTCATTAAGGCTAAATATTAATCTTAGTCGCGTTTAACCAATTGAGAATCGGCGTTAATTTATAGGTAACTGTTTTATGTTGACCCTTGCCGCTGTTATCGGGAAACTAAGGGCAGTTACGAAGCGTGATGTCGAAGCGAGGATTTAAGTCTCGGTTTGATAATCGAAATAACAACAGGGTCGCTTCGAACATCAATCTTCTGGCTGGCTTGCCGGGTTTACTTTCCCGAATGGCCTTTGAACATCATACGCTACGGTTATTCCACCGCAGCGTGGTTAACCGGAGATATTACCATGACCTTCTTGAAAAACTTCCTTACCGACGAATCGGGTGCCTCGGCCGCAGAATATGCTCTGATCATCGCCATCGTTGGCGTTGGTATTGGCGCCGCCGCTCTGGCGCTTGGCAACAACGTGACCGCTGCCATTGGTAACGCTGCCAATGATGTCAACGATTGTAATACTGCCACTGGCACCGGCGTGTCGGCGCCTTGGTCTGCTACTGATGAGTGCGCACCAGCTGGCGGTGGCGGTGGCACCGACACCGGCGGCACCGCATAATCAAGTACGATGTTGTCTGGTCACCCTGTCTTTGTGCAGGGTGGCCAGGCAATCTCAATTATTTCATTATACCCGGGGGAGGGGCACTGTGCAGGGGCGAAACATGATCATGGTCGGCGTAGCGCTGGTTCTCGGCATTATCGCCGTCATCCTCGCGAACGCCTACTTTTCGGGTGTCGAGGAAAAACAGGCAGCCGTTGCTAAACAGCAGGCACTTACCCGCATCGTCGTCGCGACACAGCCGCTTGAATTTGCCCAGCCGCTGACTGCGGAAAACATCCGCCTCCAGAATTTCCCGTCCAACTCGGTTCCCGAGGGGGCTTTTCTCACGATTCAGGACGTCCTGAAGGACAATCGCGTGGCGCTTCGCCCGATTGTTCCGGGCGAACCCATTTTGCGCAGCAAAGTCAGCGGCACCGATGGCCGCGCCACGCTCGCCGCGCTGCTGCCCGATGGCTTCCGCGCAATCACCATTCCGGTCAACAACATCAATGGCGTGGCCGGCTTCGTGCTGCCCGGCATGATGGTTGACATCCTGCTGCTGCGCCAGATCGAAGGCGACGGCGCCGATGCCAGTGACCAGCGCGCCGACCTCGTCATGGAAAGCGTCCAGGTTCTCGCGGTTGACCAGCTGGCGGATGAAAAGACCGGCAAGCCCAAGGTCAGCCGCAGCGTTACCGTGGCCGCAACCCCGCAGGACGCCTCGCGCCTCGCAATTGCCAACCGCATGGGCACGCTGCAACTCACCCTGCGCAAGATGGAGCCGCAGTTCAACATTGAAGGCGAAGGCGGCGTGGCAAGCGCCGCGCGCACCACCACCAGCCGCCAGCTCGGCCTGCCGCGCCTGGTTATTGGCCGCAAGAACTCTGGCGGCGGCAGCGGCAACAGTGGCGGCGGCGGTGGCGGCGGCGGAAGTCGCGCTGCAGCGCCGCCCGCCCCAGCCTTTGCATCAATCAACCCACCTTCTTCGGTCGCGGTGGCACCTGCATATACCGGCCCTTCGATGACCGTCGTGCGGGGCACAGAGCCTACCAGCTATCAGGTCGGCACGATGGGAGTTTCACGATGAAATCCGCCCGTATTCTGCTCGCCGCGCTCACGCTAGCTGGCTCCACCTGCCTTGCAACGCCTGCCATCGCGCAGGACCAGGGCGTCCACGCAGGCACCATGGAAGTGCCGGTGAACAAGAGCCAGGTGGTGTCTGCCGAACGCGCGATTTTCCGCGCCATGATCGGCAATGCGGAAATCGCCGATGTCGTGCCGATTTCGGAACGCTCGGTCTATGTCCTGGGCAAGGCTTTCGGCACCACCAGCCTCACCCTTTATGACCGGGCCAACCGCGTGATCGCGGTGATGGACGTGGAAGTCGGCCCCGATGTCGAGGGGCTGCGCACGCAGATGGCCGACCTTGTGCCCGGCCAGCCGATCGAAGCGCGGATTTCGGCAGGCAATCTGCTGCTGACCGGCATGGTCAACGATCCCGGCGCTGCCAACCGCGCCGCCCAGCTGGCCAAGGCCTATGCCGGTGACAATGTCATCAACCTCATCACCGTGGGCGGCAGCCAGCAAGTGATGCTCGAGGTGAAATTTGCCGAGATTAACCGCCAGATGGGCGAGAAGCTTGGAGTCAGCGGCTTCGGGCTGTCGGACGGCGGGACATTCAGCGGCGCGCTGGGTGAAGGCGCAAGCCTTACCGGCGCAGGACCGGCGACCCTGGGTGCAATCAGCGATGCCTTCGGCATTTTCAGCAAGGCATTCAGCATCGGCTCGCTCAACCTTGATGCGACGCTTAACATCCTTGAGCGTAAGGGCCTTTCCAAGACACTTGCCGAACCGACGCTGGTCGCGCTGTCGGGCGAACGCGCCTCGTTCCTTGCAGGCGGCGAGTTTCCGGTTCCCGTGCTTCAAGGTAACGGCGGCGGGGGCACCGGCGGCGGCAATGGGATCACTGTCGAATTCAAGCCGTTCGGCGTCAGCCTTGCCTTCACACCCACCGTGCTGGGCGACAAGGTTATCAGCCTGATCGTCGAGCCCGAAGTCAGCTCGATCGACCCTTCGGCATCGGTGACGGTGAACGGGCTGGTCGTTCCCGGCCTTCAAACCCGCCGCGCGAGTACGACGGTTGAGCTGCGTGATGGCGAGAGCTTCGCCATCGCGGGCCTGCTGCGCTCGGACTACCAGACAACGGTGCGTCAGCTTCCGCTGCTGGGCAACATCCCGATTTTGGGCGCGCTGTTTCGCTCGTCCAGTTTTCAGAAGGGCGAAACCGAGCTGCTGATAGTGATCACCCCGCGTCTGGTCGCGCCGCTCCGGCCCAGCCAGGTGCGCCTGCCGACGGACCGCATCGCCGATCCGCAGCCGATCGACGTGCTCACCACCGGTGACAGCTACCGCCCGGTGCAGCTGCCTCCCATCGCGGGCGCACTGCCGGCCGACGCGGCTGCAGCAAATGGTTTGGAGCAGGGCGCCACAACCGAGCTTAATGGAGACGGATATGATTATTAAGGCTCGCCGGATCGCTCTTGCCGCGCTGCTGGTATCCGGCCTTGCCGGGTGCACTCATACGTATCCCGGCCCTGCGGCGTCGAATTTCGGCGATGCCAACCGGATGACGATGGCCGCGCAGGTCGTCGATCCCGATCCGCAATATGACACGCTCAATCCGCCCACCAGCGGCGAACATTCCGGTCAGGCTGCTGAACGTTATCGCACCGATAAGGTCAAACAGCCGGTCAGCACATCAAGCACGCAAGGTCCCGGCGGCGGAAGCTAATACAGATGGAGGAGGATCATGGCATTTAGCGTTTCGACCTTTTTCCGCAGTGACGAGAGCGGCGCGATTTCGGCGATGTATGCCATTGCCATACTTCCTCTTGTGGTCATGGCCGGAGTCGCATTCGATTACGGCCGCATGATGGGGCTCGATACCGAACTCCAAAACGCCGCCGACCAGGCCGCACTCGCCGCCGCGACCCAGCTTGATGGCAGCACTGATGCCATTACAAATTCGCAGATCGCCGCCGCCAACGCTCTTGGCAACCAGACCCGCTTCGCCAACGACGGGGGCGGCCGCGCCATCCCGACGAGCGGACTGAGCTTTGTGTACTTCAACGGCTACGAAGACGATGCGCCCGTCAACGAGACGACCGTGCCCGAGGACGCCAAGGTGGTACTCGTCAACGTCGAGGACCGGGCCGTACGCTATGCCTTGACGCCTGTCATGGCAACTTTCAGCGGCGGCGTGGCCCGCAGCAGCGCGATGGCGACACTCCAAACCGCGACCTGCAACGTGCCTCCGCTGATGTTCTGCGTTCCCAACACTGCTCTGGGCACCGCGGACCGTAGCTTCCCGCGCGCCACTGACATCGGTAGCGGCATGAAGCTCCATTTTAAGTCCAAAGATGTCAAGGACAACCCGAACAAGCCACAAGACGACACAATCGACGAAACCGACTGGGCGCCGGGTAACTTCGGCTTCCTCGACCTCGATTATTATAAGGCCGGCAAGGGGCAAAATTCGACCACCGGGCTGAATTCCGATTTCCTCGGCTGTACTGGCGAGCCGCCAAAGAGCAACCCGGGTTTCCGCACGCCCGAAGGTAGCGCACTCAATTCGCGATTCGACATTTTCCCGGCGCCAACCCAGTCGTGCAATCCCGCGACTGGCGACTTCTGTCCGTCACAAAATACTACGAAGAACCGGGTCCTCGAGGTGCAGAATGCCAGTTGCGACCCGTTGCCAGGCAATGGCAAAAACACTGATTTCGAGGAGCCTCCTGCTGGCCTCCAGCCCCCGCCGTCAGGCCTCAGCAAGCCGGGTTATCCGCAGGACAACTGTTTTAACAACGCCATTCTTCCCTGCAATGTGACCGGTGACGGCAACTGGAGTGCCGATACTTGGCTCAACACATGGCACGGTACGTCGCAGGCGACGATTCTCGCGACGAGTGACTCAAGCGGTAACTCATGGGATCTCAACGATGATGGTAAGCTATCGCGTTACGAGGTCTATGAATGGGAGCTTGCGGACAAAGCGAACCGCCTGAAGCCCAAATACCTCGGCATGGTGGCAGGCAATAATGGTCAGACCAAGCATTATTGCGCATTCCCTCAACCGAAAAATGCTCCGCCGGGGGTGCCATCAGGCGGTGATCAGAAAGACCGGCGGATTATCACGGTGGCTGCTGTCGACTGCACCAATCTCAATGGGAAAAATGTGGTGGATATAGTTCGTTGGGTCGATCTGTTTCTCGTTCAACCGGTAAATACGACTGCTGACGACCGTAATTTCTTCACCGAGATCAAGGGGCCAGCGGCTAAGGGCGGAGACAGAGATCCGGCGTTCCAGTATTACGGACGGCGCAAGGCTGTCCTGCTGCGATGATCGACCGGCATGCCTTGAAGTCTGAAAAAGGCTCGGCGGCGGTGGAGTTCGCGCTCACGCTGCCCATGATGCTGATCCTGCTTTTTGGCGGAATGGAAGCGGGCCATTTCGTCTGGACGCAGCACAAACTGTCCGAGGCTGTACGTGACGGCGCCCGCTATGCGGCTCGCATTCCGACGAACTCAGTCTGCGAGGGCACAACCGAAGTGTTGTCGCAGGGCATTCGCGACGATATCATCCTGCTTACGCGCACCGGACAAGTCATCAACGCTGCTGCCCAGCCAAAGGTGCCCGGTTGGAGTGCGGCCCAGGTCACGGTCGAACCCAACTGCGATAATACCGAGTTTGTTGATACCGGCCTTTATGCCGAATACTCCGCAATTTATCCTGGAGCCAAGGGGCCGGTGTTGGTCGTGTCCGCGAACGATGTCGCCTACCCGTGGATGTTCGGGATGCTGGGAAGCCTGATGTCAGGCATCAGCGGGAATGGCACTGATCCGCTGGATATTGGCCTCAGTGCCACTTCGGTTTCTCCGGGGATTGGACTGTGAACCGGTTGGCTAATTTCGCGCGTTCGCAAAGCGGTGGCGCGGCGGCCGAATTTGCGCTGGTGCTTCCGGCCACACTGCTGCTGTTCTTCGGCGTGATCGATGGGGGCCGCTATCTGTGGGCGGTGAACCGCATGGAGAAGGCGGTGCAGATGGGTACCCGCACGGCTGTCGTCACCAGTGTCGTGGCCTCGGAACTAAACTCTGCCGACTACGTCGATTTTGAATGCCCGGTTTACGACACCGATGGAAGTGTGATCGACGTCAGTCCGATTAAAAAGGGTGACACGATCTGCAAAGAAGCCGTCCCCACGCTCATATGCACGAAATCCGGCCAAGCGGTGACATGCGGGGGGGAGGCCGGAAGTCAGCCAGCGTTCGATCGAATACTCGCCCGGATGAGGGTGGTTGATCCTTCAATCCGCGATGATGAGGTCTCGATCACCTACAGCGGCTCAGGGATCGGATATGCAGGTGACCCATCGAAGGACGATGGCGGCAACGCGCTTGCGGATGCCGCTCCGGTAGTCACTGTCAGCATTAATCGCGCCCAGATGCGCGCCTTGTTCCTGCTGGGTGGACGGATACCTCTGCCCGGCTTCAGCTATTCGCAAACTCTCGAAGATGGGGACGGGGTAGTATCGTACTAAATCGGAAAAACCATGGGAAATTATCATCTGCCTCTTGAACTGCGAGACAGTATAAGCCTCACCACTTCCGGGGGGGCGCTCATCATTGCGTCTGAAGAAAATCTATTTCCACTGAGGTTAGACGGCGCACTGGGCGAAGGTGCCGCTGCTCGCTTTCTCGCGCTGCCCGCCGACCAAGCCTTGCCTGCCGGAGAGATCAGAGGCGCGGTTGTGGTGGTGCTTGAGGTTGATCCGACAAGCAATGCCTCACTGCAGCGGCTGGCAACGACGCGGATCGATTATCCCGGAATTTCCCTGATTGTTGCGCTGCGCGACGCAAGCGTATCGCTCGTTCGCACACTGATTCGACAGGGCGTGGCCGACGTGGCCCAACTCCCCTTCCAACCTGATAACCTGGCAGCGCAAATTCTCGACGCGCTCTCGGCCCAAACCGAGCGCGCTGATAAGGGCGATCTTGCGCCCATGATCGCGGTGGCCGGGGCAACTGGTGGATGCGGCGCAACAACCGTTATAACCCACCTCGCGCATGCTATCGCCAAGGCCAATACAGGCGGTCGCGGCGTGTGCCTTATCGATCTCGACCTGCAGGGAGGGGACGCGGCATCTTACCTCGGCGTCAACCCGAAGGTTACCGTTGATGAACTGCTTGATGCCGGCTCGAGGATTGATGCAGCGCTGTTCCGAAGTGCCGTCATCGACACACATCTCGGGTTTTCGCTCGTTGCCGCGCCCAACGATATCAAGCCGATCGACCGCGTTGATACCGATCAGATGTTGTCGGTTTTGGGATTGGCGCGAAGCTTGTTCGACTACGTCCTGGTGGATTTGCCTCCGGTCTGGAACAGCTGGTCCCTGTCGGTGACCGATGCGTCGGACCGGATTCTGCTGGTGAGCGATGCTTCGATCAATAGCCTGCGCCAGGCGAAGCGCCGGATCCGCCTTTTCGGCGAAATTGATTTTCCAGGTTCGCAAATCGAGGTGGCGATCAACCGCATGGAGCGGAAGCTTTTCCGGCCAGTGAGCGAAGATGCCATCGCCGATGTTTTGGGCGCGGCAATTTCCTGCACCCTGCCGTCCGATAGCCAAGCCATTTCGGCAGCTCAGGACGAAGGCAGGCTCGTCTACGAAGGCGGCGCCAAATCGCGGTTCGGATCCCAGATTGACGCGCTGGCGAACAGCATGTGCCAGCGTTTGCGGAGGGTATAGAATGAACATCTGGTCCATCAGAACCAATGCTTCGGTCGAAGCCCCCATCGCGACGTTGCCTGCGGTCGTTAGCGAAACGAAGGTTGAAACCGCAATCGAGCGTAAGCTTGGGCTCAAGGTTTCGATCCACCGCGCACTGCTAGACAAGATTAATCTCGCCGCGCTCGACCAATTGCCGCGCGCGCAGATCGAAAGTGAAATTCGCGACATCGTCCAGGAATTGCTGATCGAGCGCACCGAAGTGCTCAATACGCAGGAACGCCAGGAACTCGTCGTCGAGGTGCTCGACGAATTACTTGGCCTTGGACCGCTCGAGCCATTGCTAGAGGATGACACCATCACGGATATCCTGGTGAATGGCTATCGGACGGTGTTCGTCGAGCGCAACGGACTGCTCGAGAAAGTGGCAACGCGCTTTCAGGATGAAAAACATCTTATCCGGATAATCCAGAAAATCGTCAGCGCTGTTGGACGACGGATCGACGAGTCCTCGCCATTCGTCGATGCCCGCCTGGCGGACGGCTCGCGCGTCAATGCCATCATCGCGCCGCTGGCCATCGATGGATCGCTGCTCTCAATCCGCAAGTTCGCCAAGAAGCCGATTGGTATGGAAAAGCTCATCGCATTCGGCAGTCTGCCGGAACAGATGGCGCAAGTGATGCAGGCAATGGTGCGGTCGCGCAAAAACGTCCTCATCTCGGGCGGCACCGGTTCGGGCAAAACCACGCTGCTCAACGCCATGTCATCATTCATCGACGATCGCGAGCGCATCGTGACGATCGAGGATTCGGCCGAGCTTCAACTCCAGCAAGAGCATATCGCACGGCTGGAAACCCGTCCGGCCAACATCGAGGGGCGCGGCGAGGTATCGCAGCGCGACCTGGTCAAAAACGCGCTGCGCATGCGGCCCGACCGCATCATCATCGGCGAGGTTCGCGCTGGCGAGGCATTCGACATGTTGCAGGCGATGAACACCGGACACGATGGATCAATGACGACGGTCCATGCGAACACGCCGCGCGACGCGCTCAGCCGTATCGAGCAAATGATCGGTATGAGCGGGATCGAGATCTCGCCCGCATCAGCGCGCGCGCAAATTGCGTCGGCGATCGAAGTCGTGGTCCAGGTCGCCCGGCTGGCCGACGGCAAGCGCAAGATCGTCAGCCTCGCCGAAGTAACCGGGATGGAGAGCAGCACGATTACCATGCAGGAGATTTTCCGCTTCAAGACCACGGGAAGGTCCGAGGACGGAGACGTGCTGGGGCATTTCGAGGCGACGGGAATCCGGCCCAAACTGCTTGCAGATGCATCGGCGGCCGGTATCGACCTGCCGTCCGAACTGTTTCGGCCAGAGCTGAAGCTGGGCTGACATGTTCGACCTGATCCTTCGCCTTTCGGTTCTGCTCGCGGTCTTCGCGTCAGTCTTCATCGTGTCGCAGATCGTGCTTGGGGCGGCATGGCAAAGCCGGTCGCGGGTTGCGGCGGTCAATCTCCGGCTCCAGTTAATCAAACGCGGGTCCGATCGGGCTGCGATTGCCGCCCAATTGCGGAAGAACGCGCCGAGCGATTTTTCCCGGTACCCCTCGCTCATTGCTCGTCCGCTGCGAGCGTTGCAGGCAGCGCTGTTCGCCTCTGCAGTCAGCTTCACGCTGGGCCAGATGCTGTTCTGGATGGCGTTTGCCCTTGCCCTGCTCAGTGTCGGCATGATGATTTTTATCTCGCTTTCCGGCGGGACTATCACCGCTGGCGTCATCATTCTCGTGGTGGCTCTTGCTGCGAGCGTGGCGGTGGGGTTGCCGATAGTCATCATCAATATTTTCGCCCAACGCCGCCGCAAGAAGATGGAGCAGCAATTCCCAGTTGCGCTCGATATCTTCGTGCGCGCCTTGCGTTCGGGACATCCGGTGGCCGGTGCTATCAATCTTCTGACCAACGAGATGGAAGATCCCATCGGCAGCGAGTTTGGGATCGTTTCCGATGAGATATCCTACGGGGCGGAACTGACCGATTCGCTCGAGGCAATGGCCGACCGGTGGGACATGGAAGACATACGGATGTTTGTCGTGTCCCTGGCTGTGCAGTCGGAAACCGGCGGTAACCTGGCTGAAATTCTTGAAAACCTGTCGGGCATCATCCGGTCCCGGGCCAGCCTTTTCATGAAAGTGCGCGCGCTGAGTTCGGAAGGGCGGATGACCGGCTGGATCCTGACCGTCCTGCCAATCATTACCTTCGTCAGCATGTTCCTGATCAACCCCGGCTTCTACACCGACGTGGCCCGCGATTCGATCTTCATCATCGGCTTTCCGTCGCTGATGATCATCTATTTCATCGGCGTCTTCTGGATCCGCAAGCTTGTGGACATAAAGGTCTGACATGATTGAACTCGCCGCCCAGAACCAAACCTTCCGAGCCCTTGTTCTGCTCGTGATCTTCGGCTTGATCGCCGCGATTTCGCTAGTTGCGCTCGCCGTAATAAACCGGCGCATGACGGTACGTGCGCAGCTGGACAAGCTGGAATCGATGGACCTGATCGCGACCACGCACGGGCAGAGCCTGCGCTCGCGAGATACGGCGACCGCATGGACGAAGATGGCTGAATTCGTGGAGAAAGCCGGTCTCAACCTGACTGACACGAAGAGCGAGCGCATGACGCAGCTGCTCCGTCAGGCGGGCTATACGTCGGCTTCGGCGCCGCGCATCTACACCCTTGTCCGTCTGGTGCTGATCTTTGTCCTGCCGATCCTTTACGTTGTCCTCGCCTTTTCGAGCGAAGATCCGCCCTCGTTTCTGAAGGTCTATATCGTCGGCTCGATCCTCGCTTTGATCGGACTGTATCTTCCCAACCTCTATGTCCGTGCGCGGGCCGACCGGCGCCGCGAGCAAATCATCAACGGCTTCCCGGATTGTCTCGATCTGTTGCTTGTTTGCGTTGAATCCGGGCTTGGTCTTGAGGCAGCGATGGACCGGGTGGGGCGGGAAATGGTCAATTCGCATCCCTTGGTGGCCGAACTTCTCTCGATCACCACATTGCAACTGCGTGCCGGGTCGTCGCGTGACGAGGCGTTTCGCAAGATGGCGGAAGCATCCGCCGTCGACGAGATCCGCTCGTTCTCGACGCTGATTATCCAGTCGGACAAGCTCGGTACCAGCGTCGCCACGACATTGCGGGTCTACGCAGCCGAAATGCGCGAACGCCGGCAGATGCGCGCCGAAGAAAAAGCGCACCGCCTGCCGGTGCTTATCTCGATCCCGCTCGTCGCCTGCATGCTGCCGACGATGATCGGGACGCTCATGTTACCTGCGGCTATTCTGATGGTTCGCAGGATCTTTCCGTTGATGGCTGGAGGCTAGAATGATGACCAAGAAATACAGTCGTGCGCGTAATGTCGCGCTGTTTCTGGCAGTCGTACCGGCGCTGGCAGGATGCAAGATGCTCGGGTTGAGCAATGGTTTCGCATCCAGTTCCAGCCTCGATCAGCGATTGCCCGACGACTTTGGCGCAGAGCAACTTGCCGCTGGCCGCAAGGCCCTTGCGGATGGCGATACGATGGGCGCCATCGATAGCTTCCATTTGGCCAAGCTCTATCCCGCTCATGCTGCGGCCGCTTCGAACGGCTTGGCAGTCGCTTACAGCCATTTGGGCCGCGCCGACCTGACCGAGCGGTATTTTCAAGTCGCAGTCTCTCTCGCGCCAGAGGATGATCGTTATCGGTCCAACCTGGCCCGTTTCTACACGCGCAACCCGATCCCGCGCGTAGCGGATCCCGGCGCAGCGCTTGCCACGCTGCTGGCGTCTGGCCCGCTTCCCGTCGATGCGCCGATTGATGTCGCCATTGAAGAGCAGGCGCTGCCCGTGGTGGCACGCGGGGGCGGCATCACGGTCGAGCAGGCCGGCACCCGCATGCGCCGGGTGTCCCGGAATGAGGTGTTCATTTCTGATGCGCCGACTGCGCCGCAGAACGTTTCGTCATCCAGAGAGAGGCAGGCGGTAATTGAGGTGGGATCCCGCAGGCCGCAGGCGACCGCCATCCGTATCCGCACGCAGGCTGCCAACACGGCACAGGCGCCGGATTACCCGATCCGCGTGAAACTGGCACAGAAGCCGGATTATCCGATCCGCATTAAACTGGCACCGCGCTGAGCGTCCGATGCTTGACCAAGCCAACCTATCGTCCAGCGCTCTGCTAGCGTTGCTCGCCATACTGGTGACTTATGCGTCGTGGACCGATGTGAAGCAGCGACGCATCCCCAATTGGGTTTCAGCTGTTACTCTCGTCGCCGGACTGTCGGCCGCATTCGCCGTTGGCGGGATTGAGCAATTGGGCTGGTCTGCTGCGCATTTCGCCGTCGCCCTCGTCGCCGGGATGATCCTTACGGCGTTCCGCTGGATTGGAGCGGGCGATGCCAAATTCTACGCGGCAATCGCGGCATGGTTGCCTATCCAGCTTGGGCTCTGGCTGTTGGTCAGCGTGGCGCTCGCCGGGCTCGTCCTGCTTGTCGCGTTTTCGATGAAGCGCCGCGGCCGCATCGCCCGCACATCTGCTGGGCAGTCTGATTTTGACAAGCTTCCTTACGGAATTGCCATTGGCCTCGGCGGCCTGCTGGCAGTCGCGCTTGCATGAATGGTCGCGCGCTTTTCCGACGGTCTGGCGTCTTTTGGCTCGTCGGTCCGTTCCTGATGAGCGCGCAGGCGGGTTATGCGGAGGATTTGCATAAGGATGAGGCTGCGGCCCCGTCCGGAGAAGCGGCGCCAATCATCATCGTAAGCAAAGCCGGAGATGGCCTTGGCGCGCCGATCGCCTTGTGGCCCAAGGTATCGGTAGGTGTGATCGGTTCAACCAGCGCTATCGACACGCCAAGCGCCATGCCACTTGCGGCGCGCGCTATGACCAGCCGCTTCGGCATGCGTTCGCACCCGGTCCTCGGCGGTTATCGGATGCACAGCGGCGTCGATTTGGCGGCGCCCACCGGAACGCCGGTGTCCGCAACCGGGGCCGGGGTCGTGACCTTTGCCAATTGGAGCGGGGGATATGGCCTGCTGGTCGCCGTGGATCACGGTAACGGGATGCAGACACGCTTCGGCCATCTATCCCGCCTGCTGGTCAGCAACGGGCAAAAGGTTGCTCGCGGGCAACTTCTTGGCCTTGTTGGTTCGACTGGCCGATCTACCGGACCACACCTGCATTACGAAATGCGCCACAACGGACGTGCCATCGATCCGCTGGCAGCGCGCTGAGCCCGGAGGTTAACGTTATTTTAGGCAAACCAAGAGATATTCGAACCTATGTTGGGTTCTATCTCTTCCATTCTCGGCGTGGTCCTGAAACTGGGCGCGCTCGGCCTCGTCTTCAACGAGATACGCGGCATCATCCTGGCAGCGCCAGTCCTCTATGGGATGTACCAAGCTGGGGGAACGTGGACCGCGATCTGGTTGGGCGTTTCATCGCTGGGCGGCATTGCACTGTCGGTTATCGTGCCGATTTTTGCAGCACGGCGGCTGAAGAAGCATGTCAGAAATCGAAATCAGCTCGCCGTTCCGGCTACCTGACAGGGCCGCTCCCCGGCTTACAGCAAGACGGCAGAGCGCATCTCGCCCGGTCTCCATTGCGGCAAGGTCTGAACGCCAGGGGGCCACGGTGAACAATTCGCACGAGTTCGTCGATTATTACAAGAAGCTGGGCGTGGCTCCTTCGTCTTCATTCCGGGAGCTGGAGTCTGCCTGGCATTTGCTGGCCAAGAAGTTTCATCCTGACAATCCCCTGACTGCGGATTTCGAAAGCTTCAGCGAGATAATCGAGGCATACCACGTGCTCCGGGACCCGGGCAGGCGCGATGCCTATGATCGGCAACATTTTCCCGATACACGCAAACCGCCGATTGATACGCATACAGATCTGTTTGGCCTCGTCGACAACAAGACTGCCATCGCTGATGCCGAGATGAAGGACCGGATCCTGTTGACGCTGTATAAGCGGCGAAGGGAAATGGCCTCGGATCCAGGAATTTTGCAGTGGTTGCTTCAGGAGACCTTGGCATGCCCAGAGGAGCAGTTCGAGTTTCACATTTGGTATCTGAAATCGAAAGGTTTTATCGAGATCATGGAAAGCTCGGCCCTGGCAATTACCATTCAGGGCGTTGATGAAGTGATTTCGACCAGCCGCGCAGAACAGACGCGGACATTCCTGCTTGCAAGCAATGAAGGCCCGGCGGACTGAGACCGGCGCAAGGATTGTCGGCTGGCTGCCTGACAATGAGCAAACGGTATGCTTTTTTCGGCGTCTACGAAGCGCTCAAATCCATAGCCCGCCCCTTAGTAAAAGGCGGCTGATCCGGCTGCAATTGTCATAGAAACGTTGGCAAAGTTTTTGAAATTTATGGTTAACGTATGAATTGTTATTCTGCGACCGCGCCACTGCTTTGTAGGCGCAATGCTGAGAGATGTCCGGTAAGCTAATGATTAGTCGGCATAATTTGAATAAGCAGGTAGGTTTTTGCCGAGATTAACTCCAGTTTCCAACGGCATCTGGGTTAAACGATAAGGTAAACGACCTTGAAACCTTTGCGGCAAGCTGTTCTATTTCGTGGACAGGCAGAATCGTCAGTCGAGTCGCTAAAGCTTCCGGCTACATAAAAAGAGTTCTGCTTCATTCGGGCGCATGACGGTACAACCGGCAGGTATGATCCTGCCGGGGTTACGTAATATTGGCCCGTCCTGCGCCCCCAGTATTGTCGCGGATTAACCGCGGATTGCGCGAGGGAACATGGACTTTCAGGACCGGAACAATGTTAACGACAGCGACGTGAACGCTTCGGAAGGCGCCAATGCGTCTCCGGCCAGCGCCAACGGTCGGACCGTCGTTCTCCAGCCTGACGCGAATAATGTCGTAACGCTGCCGGAAGGCGTTTCGTTCGACAACATCGTTGCTGATGGCCGCAACCTGATAATTCAGGCAGGCGGCATCACCTATGTCATTCCCGATGGCGCGATCATTGTGCCGCAGCTGGTGGTGGATGGTGTCACTGTTCCGCCGCTCAACCTTGCAGCCCTGCTGATCGGTAACGAGCCTGTTCCAGCAGCGGGCCCCGGCGTCCAGAGTTCCGGCGGCAATTTCGCCACGGCTCCCGGCGACATTCAGGCAGCTTACGCCCTGGGCGATTTGCTACCCTATACTGAACTGACATTCCCGCAGCCTGAAGATCAGGAAATCATTCCCAATCTCGCCGACCGCGATCCGACTGTCATCGTCATCACGCCGAACAACCCGGCGGGCGCAACTGACGCTGTGGCCGAGGTGGACGAAGCCGGGCTGCCGGCCCGCAATGGCGAACCTGCCGGGACAGAGCAGGAAACCACGTCCGAAACCACCACCGGGACCATCAGCTACACCGCCCCTGACGGCACATCTGCGGTACAGATCAACGGCGTGGCGATCACCGCCATCGGCCAGCAATTTGTCTCGCCTGATGGCACGCTGACCATTACCAGCATTGCCGAAGGCGCCATCGGTTTCAGCTATACGCTGGGCGATAATCTGCTCGGGGTCACCCAGGACGGGTTCTTCACTGTCACCGTTATCGACACAGATGGCGACACTGCATCGGCATCGCTGCTGATCAATGTGATTGATGATGCGCCGATTGCGCGCAACGATTCCGATGCCATTGCCGCGGGCACATATGGCCCGGAAAGTGGCAATGTGATTACCGGCACAGGCACGGTGACGGGCCAGGCCGGCGCTGACAATGTTGGCGCGGATGGCGCTTCATTGTCCGGCATCGCCAATTCTTCCGGCGTAACTTCCGGCGTCACTGCGCAAACCATCATTTCCGGCGCCTATGGCACGCTGACCATCGCCCCTGATGGCAGCTACACCTATGTGCGCGCAGCAGGTTCGCCGGGCGGGGTGAGCGACACATTCACCTACACGCTGACCGATGGCGATGGCAGCACTGCCACTGCGGTTCTGACCATCAATATCGGTGACAGCCCTGCTACGGTCATTTCCGTTCCGGGCATTGGCGATCCGGGTACCATCGTTGACGAGGCCGGATTGCCGCGCCGTGATGACGAAGCGCCTGGCACAGAAGCGCCCACACCGGCCGAAACCACTTCGGGCACCATCACCTATGTCGCGCCGGACAAGCCTGCGACAGTGACGATCAATGGTGAAGTCATCACCGCCACAGGGCAGGTCATCACCACGCCCGAAGGCACGCTGACGATCACCAAATATGATCCGGTGACTGGCACGATCGATTATACTTTCACGCTGTCCGACAATACTGGCGGTGATGATACTTCGGTCACGTTTGATGTGACTGTTACCGATGTGGATGGCGACAGTGACAGCGGCTCCTTCACCATCACCATCGTGGATGATGTGCCCCTTGCGGTGGATGATAGCGCGGTGCAGTCGGGTGAGAACTCGCCTGTCACAGTCAATGTCTTTGCCAATGATATCCAGGGCGCAGACAGTGTGCAGCTGGATGCCATTGCGGCAGTGCCCGGCACGCTGACCGGCGGTGGAACAGTCGCCTATAATGGCGATGGCACATTCACCTATACGCCTGCACCGGGTGAAGAAGGTTCCGTCAGTTTCGATTATTCGATCACTGATGGCGATGGCGATGTGTCGGTTGCGACAGTCACCATCCAGCTGAACCAGGATTCCAACCCCAGCATCGACACAGCTGGCGACAGGGCCGTTGATGAAGCTGGCCTGCCCGCACGCGGCGCAGAACCTGCAGGCTCGCAGGAAGCCAGTGACAGCGAAACCGCTGTTGGCACCATCAGCATCACCACGGGCGGCGACGCGATCGGTTCGCTGGTCATCAATGGCGTCAATGTCACAAATGGCGGCAGTGTCACCACTGCCAAGGGCACTTTGGTGGTTACGCTCGATGCCGGTCAATACACCTATGCCTACACGCTCGCTGACAATACGCTGAGCGACCCGGACAGTGACACATTCGCTCTGACAGTGACGGATAGCGATGGCGATACGGCCAGCACTTCGCTGGTAATTGCGATCGCAGATGATGCACCATCGGCAGCAGATGATGCCGCGGGCATCGCGGCTGGACTGTACGGTCCGGTAACAGGCAATGTCACTGCCAATGATGTGTCAGGCGCAGATGATTTTGCTGTCACATCCTACAGCAGTGCGGGCGATACCGGCCTTGCTGGCGGCGTCGTGCAGGGCCTTTATGGCAAGCTGACCATCGATACAGATGGCAACTTCAGCTACACCCGCGATCCTGGTACGCCAGGCGGGGTGAGCGACACGTTCTCCTATACGGTGACCGATGGTGACGGGGATGTGGCCACGGCCAGTCTGGTCATTTCAATTGCCGACAGCGGAACCACGCTTGACCTTCCCACCACGGGCGAAGCAGGGACGCAGGTTCTTGAAGAAGGCCTGCCCGCAGGTTCCAATGCGGCCAGCAATGGCGAATTCACTGCTGGCACAATAGGTTTCACCGCGCCTGACAGCCCGGCCACAGTCACCATCAACGGTGTGGCTGTTGCCAGCGTTGGCCAGACATTTACCGGCAGCTTCGGCACGCTGACCATCACATCTGTCACCAATGGTGTGATCGGCTACAGCTATGAACTGACGACCAACACCAACGGCGATAGCACGGCAGACAGTTTTGCCGTGGTGGTGACCGATGTGGATGGCGACAGCACGCCCGGCACGCTCACAATCGACATTGTCGATGATGTGCCAACCGCGCGCGCCGATGTAGATAGCGTGACCGAAGATGGCCCGCTGACCGCTGATGGCAACGTCATTACTGGCGCTGACCTGGGCGACGCTAATCAGACAGACGGTGTGGCTGATACTCCCGGCGCTGATGGCGCAACGGTGGTTGCTGTTTCGCTTGGCGCAACCAGCGGTTCTGTGGGAACAGGGCTGGTCAGCGCCTATGGCACGCTCACTCTCGATGACAATGGCGACTATCGCTATGTGCTCGACAACAATAATCCGCTCGTTCAGGGGCTGGATTCCACCGAAACGCTGACCGAAACCTATACCTACACCATCCGTGATGGTGATGGTGATGAAAGCACGACGACACTGGTCATCACCATCCAGGGTGCAGATGATGGCGTGACCATCAATGGCCTGGACGGGCAGGGCGCGGAAGAAACCGTGTTCGAAGATGATTTGCTGGACGGCTCGTCGCCTGATCCAGCCGGGTTGACCCAAAGCGGGTCGTTCGACCTCACATCGCCTGATGGTCTATCCACGATTACGGTGGGCGGGACGACAATCTACACTGGCGGCGCGTTTGTGCCGGGCCAGACTCTCAGCACGGCCTATGGCACGTTGACGATCACTGGCGTGACGCCGACGACCACCGATGCCAATGGTGACGTCACTGCGGCGACAGTGTCCTACAGCTATCAGCTGGATGACAATACGCTGACGCATACTGCGGCAGACGATGTTTCGCTGACGGACAGCTTCAGTGTTGTCGTGACCGATACGGATGGTTCGACTGCCACAGATTCGCTGGAAATTACAGTTGTGGACGATGTGCCAACCGCGAATAATGACACCGCCACGCAGACGACAGAAAATCAGCCATTTACGATTGATGCGCTGAACAATGACGTATTCGGCGCTGACGGTGTTGATACGACCGACATCACCGATGTGTTTGTGGCCACGCAGGCATCGCAGGGCGTTGTAACCTACGACCCTGTGACGGGCCTGTTCACCTATACGCCCAATGCGGGCGCTGGTGGCAGCAGCACTTCGGACAGCTTCACCTATACCATCATCGATGCTGACGGTGATGCATCGACCGCCACGGTGACAATCACGCTGCAGCCGGATTCCACTCCTGCTGTGGTCAATGTAACAGCCTTGTCGGATGATGACGGCCTTGGAGGCGCCAATCCGGCACCTGCTGCCAATGACATCGACGCCAATGTGGGTGACAATCCGCTGACCGCGAGCGAAGCGATTTACAGCGGCAAGATCACGGTCGACTTCGGCGGCGATAGCGGCACGGTCAGCTTTGCCAATCTGAATGGCACCAGCGGCACCGTTGGCACAGAAACGGTCAATTATACCTGGAATGCAGGGACCAATACGCTGACGGCCACTGGCCCACGCGGCATCCTGTTTACCGTATCGCTGGATGCGGCGGGCAATTACGTCCTGACCCAGATCGACAATGTGCTCCATGCTGCCGGCAATGGTGAAACCAGTGCACCACCTGTGGTGCTGGCCTACATCGCCACTGACAGCGACGGCGATAGCAGCACCGATGGCACGCTTTCCATCACCTTCAATGATGATGTGCCGACTGCAGTGGCTGATACAAATTCGGTCACTGAAGGCAGCAATGTCGGCGGTAATGTGCTGACAGACGGCATCGACGACAGCTTCGGCGCAGACGGACCTACGCTCACATCGCCTGCTGGCGGCGTTATCGGCTTTGCGGCTGGCAGCGACATTTCGGTGCCGGCAACCGGAACACCGGGAACCACCATCGAAAGCGCACTGGGCTTCCTCACGCTCAACTCCGATGGTAGCTACAGCTATGCCTCAAAGGCGAATTCGACCAATTCCGACACGACCGATACGTTCGTTTACACGATCCAGGATGCTGATGGTGATACCTCCACCCAGACCCTGACCATCTCGGTCGACAATGTTACGGGCAATGTATCAGATAATGACGTGCTGGTTGATGAAGCCGGTCTGGACGCCAATGGCAGCCAGGGCGGAACCGACAGCGAAGTGGATGCAGACGGCCAGATCATCGTCACAGGTGCGTCGGGCACGCTGATCTATACGCTGCTGGATCCCGCTGATGGCACATTTGGCACGTTGGTGCTGGATAGCGCGACAGGTGCCTATACCTACACGCTCGACACACCCGTCACCGATACAACCGGTGATGATGGCCGCAACACCGTGTCGGGCGCGATCAATGGCGCTGAAGAATTCGATTATCAGGTGACCGACACATTCGGCAATCTGATTGGCACTGGCACTATCGTCATCAATATTGTCGACGATGTGCCAACCGCGAATAATGACACCGCCACGCAGACGACAGAGAATCAGCCATTTACGATTGATGCGCTAAACAATGACGTATTCGCCGCCGATGGTGTTGATACGACCGACATCACCGATGTGTTTGTAGCCACTCAGGCATCGCAGGGCGTCGTAACCTACGACCCTGTCACAGGCCTGTTCACCTATACGCCCAATGCGGGCGCTGGCAGCACCAGCACCTCGGACAGCTTCACCTACACCATCATTGATGGTGACGGTGATGCATCGACCGCCACGGTGACAATTACGCTGCAGCCGGATTCCACCCCAGCTGTGGTCAATGTAACCGCACTTTCAGATGATGATGGTCTTGCA
Source organism: Allopontixanthobacter confluentis (assembly GCF_009827615.1). Lineage (GTDB taxonomy): Bacteria > Pseudomonadota > Alphaproteobacteria > Sphingomonadales > Sphingomonadaceae > Allopontixanthobacter > Allopontixanthobacter confluentis. The sequence goes on along the minus strand of NZ_WTYU01000002.1, from coordinate 209 downwards.
GGCGCTAATCCGGCACCTGCGGCCAATGACATCGACGCCAATGTGGGTGACAACCCGCTGACCGCGAGCGAGGCGATTTACAGCGGCAAGATCACGGTCGACTTCGGCGGCGATAGCGGCACGGTCAGCTTTGCCAATCTGAATGGCACCAGCGGCACCGTTGGCACAGAAACGGTCAATTACACCTGGAATGCAGGGACCAATACGCT
>NZ_WTYU01000001.1:145000-1771036 GCF_009827615.1 Allopontixanthobacter confluentis | reverse complement strand
GTCGACAATGTGCTGCACGCGGCAGGCAATGGCGAAACCAGTGCACCACCTGTGGTGCTGAACTATCTCGCCAGCGATAGCGACGGCGATAGCAGCACCGATGGCGCGCTTTCCATCATCTTCAACGATGATGCGCCTGCTGCAATCGCGCCGAAGGCTCTGACAACAGTGACCAATGCTGCCGGTCAGACAGGATCGCAGTTCCTTGATGTCGATAATGACGTCGATAATAATTTTGGCGCAGATGGCGGCGCGGTTGTCTTTACCGCAGCCAGCATCACGGCTCTTGAATCGCAGAACCTGACTTCTGGTCTGGCTCCGCTGAGCTATGCCATCTCGGCTGATGGCAGCGTGTTGACCGCAACCAAATCCGGTGATGGTACGCTGGTATTCACGATCACGCTCGATCCGCTGAGTGCGGAAGACCAATATGTGATCAATCTGACGCAACCGCTCGATTCAAAGAGCACGATCGACTTCAACGATGGCGGCTATAATTTTGTCGGCGGCAATGGTTCGTGGGCAGGTTTCACGCAGCCAGGAACGACCGGCAGCAGGGATTTGCTGCTGACCCCGCAGGAAAACGATCTGAACGCCGGCACGGTGAACACCAATGCCAATGAAGGCGGCATCAGCGCAGGCAACTCGGTCGGGGCCGGCGAAGTGTTCCGGGTGGACTTTGTGATCGATCTGACGGGAAGCCCCAGCAGCGGTGCTGACTATGCGGTCCCGGCCAACCAGAACCATACGTTCTCCGGCCATTATACGGTCAATGGTGCATCCGCGCTGTTTACCAAGATTACCGGAAGCTCGTCTGTCAAGATCGAAGCGTTTGACGATTACAATGGCAACAATCTGGTCAATGACGGCACACAGGATCCGATCACGTCGATTGGCATCAGCTATAATGGCGAGACCAAAGTCGTCACCACCAGCGGCAATGTGACGGTTGGCGGCCATGTTTTCCTGGTCACCTTCACAGGCGGTTATGCCACTGTTGCAGGTGTGGTGGAAAATACCCGCCTTGCCGGTTTCACCGACGATGGCTTCAGCAGCATCGAATTTGGCTATGCTGGCGGCAACACGTTCAAGATCGGCGATTTTGGCGCAACCACCATCAGCAATGACCCGGTTAATTTCACAGTCCCCGTGGTTACGGTGGATGGTGATGGCGATGTGGCCAATAGCCTGACCGACATCAGCATAACCTTGCAGCCGGTAAGCATGGCATCCGCCCTCAGCAGCGCCAGTTCCGCAATGTTGCTATCCACGGTTGAAGGCTCAGTCAGCAATGACAATTTGGCCACAAACCCCATTGGCGGCACCAATTCGCAGCGGTCAGGCATGGATCAGCGCGGGGCGCAGATGGCAACAATCTCTGCCATGGCGGTGGCTGTTGCCATGCCGGAAAGCCTGGTGGCATCGCCGCTGGAGCAGTCCGGCATGGATATGACGGGCCTGGACAATTCGGAAAGTTTCGTGACCTCGACTGTATCTCTCAGCTTGGCTGATCAACCCGAACAGTTGATGGCGGCAGACGATGCGTTCTTCGGTTCGCAGGATGCGGGCTTGTCTGCCCGCATTGACAGCGCAAGCGATCTTGCCGGGCAGGATGTCGGCAAATTCGAAGGGTTCGACCATGTGTCGATCTATGACCAGATCGATCTGACGAGCCAGACCAGCGAGCCTGCGTTCTCCTTTGGTGCAAACGCCCAGACAGCCGCCATTGCAGCGCCTTCGGTGGAAGGTTCGATGATGATGGATGCGCTGCTGACACTGGGCCAGGGCAGCGCGGCCGAAGCTGGCAATGGTGCGGCGCAGGCGAGCACTGTTACCACGCAGGAAATGCCTGATTTGCAGGAAGCCTTCCTCGATATGGTGTCAGATCAGGCAGTTGAAGCGATTATCGATCACTTTGCCGCTGATGGATTTGATGCCGGTCAAGGAACGCCAGCCAGCGGGCCTGCAGGAACATTTGATGTCGGCATCCTCAACATGGGTGTCGCGCAATCGCACGGAATTTTCGGAATGCAGGGCGTGGTGGATACGGCTGCAGAAGATATGAGCATGCTCACAGCTACGGCGTGATGTGAGCGCAAGGAAGACCAGGGGGATACCTATGACCAATCTCAAACGACTGTCTGTCTGCGCGGCAGCTCTGACCGGCCTGTGGTCGGCAGGAGCCATGGCGCAGGATGACACGCAGACCCTGATGGGGCTCGGCATTTCCGAACTGCGTCAGGAAATCCAGACCCGCTACGATGCGGGACTGGCTGCGAGTATCGATCCTGCGATTGTTTCTGCCAATGACAACCGGTTCATGTGGGCCAATGAAGCCAAGGCCCAATGCGGTATTGCGCTGGGCTTTCTCAAATCATCCACCAGGGATGAAACCAGCATTGCCAAATGCGCGATGGCCGCACGGATGATGAACCGCATGCCAGCGCCGCCAGTGGTTGTGGCACCGCCGCCGCCTGTGCAGACTGCCGTATGCAATCGTGACGTTGCAGGCATGATCTTCTTTGATTTCGATTCGTCGGACCTGCCTGCTTCGGCATCTGACAGCGTGGCATTCGTGACGGAAAATGCGGGCCGTTGCCAATGGTCCAGCATCACGGTGATCGGCCATACTGACCGCGCCGGCAGCGATTCCTACAATGAAGGGCTTGCGCTGCGCCGGGCCAATACGGTGGCGGAATATCTGCGGAATGGGGGCGTTGCGCCATCCATGCTGCGCGTGGAAGCGCGCGGAGAAAAGCAACCGCTTGAAGAAACAGCCGACGGCGTTCGCAATCCGCAGAACCGCCGCGTCGAAATCGTCGCGAACTGATTGGGGGACACCATGTTCAAACTGAAAATCACCTTTGCGGCCGCTTTGATGATGGGCTGCGCCACGGGCGCTTTTGCGCAGGATGCAGGGCAGGGTACCAGCCTGCGCGAGGCTGTCGAAGTTGCGATGGCATCCAACCCGGAAATTTTGCAGGCGCAGTTCAACAAGGAAGCGATCGAATTCGAACGCAGGCAGGCCCAGGGGCTTTACGCACCGCGCGTCGACCTGGAAGCATCCGCCGGGGTGCGCCGCCTTGAAAACGCCACGCGGCGCAACCTAGGCATCGCCAATAATGAGCTTTACCCGCTGGAGGCGAGTGCCAAGGCGGATTGGACGATTGTCGATTTCGGGCGCCGGCGCGGTGAATTGCTGCGGCAGACATCGCGGGTGGACGGTGCATCATTGCGCGTTCTGGAACGTTCGGAATTCGTCGCGTTGCAGATTGCGCGCCAATATCTTGACATCATGTTGCAGCAGCGGATTGTTGCCGCATCGCTGGATAATGTCGGCTTCCACCAGACACTGGTGAGTGATCTGGGCGAAGGGGTGGAGCAAGGCTCGATCAGCATCGCCGATCGCCAGCAAGCGGAAGAGCGCCTGCAATCGGCGGTTGTCCGGCAGGAGGAAGCATATCAGGATCTTGAAAATGCCAAGATTACGCTTCGCCGCCTGACTGGCCTGGACATCAGCCAGGGCCAGTTGCCGCCCAGCTTTGATGCCATGCTGCCTGCCAATCTGGATCAGGCTGTGGGCTTTGCGCGGGTAAGCAATCCGCGCATTCTGGAAGCCAAGGCCGATGTTGATGCCGCCAATGCGCTGGCCCAATCGGCTCTGGGCGATCTGTATCCGACAATCGGCGCGGAAGTGGTTGGCCGGATCGGTGATGATATTGACGGATTTCAGGGCGAAACCAACGATGTTCAGGCACGGCTGTATCTGCGCTGGAACATCTTTGACGGCGGCATAAACCGGGCGAAATATCAGGAAATGGTGCGGCGTTCCAGCCAAGCGCGTTACCGCCTCCATCAGGTCAACCGCGAGGCTGAAGAAGATGTGCGCGCTGCATGGACTGCAATCAAGGCGCAGGACAATATCACGGCTGCGCTGGACCGGCAGAGCCGGGTAAGCGATGATCTGCTGCTGTCCTATCGCAGCCAGTTCAACGTTGGCCGCCGTTCACTGCTGGATGTGCTGGACGCGCAGAATACACGCTATAATACGCAGGTCCGGCTTGAAACTGCACGTTTCTCGCAATTGTTTGCAGAATATCAAACTCTGGCAGCTACAAACCGGTTCCTGGAAGCGCTTGAACTGGCACCGGGTGCCGGTGCTGGCGAGACAGAGCGTCAGCAATTCAACTACGGACCGGAAACACCGGCCGAACTGCAGCGCCGCGTCTATCCGTAATTGATAGGCAACCGGCTTTAAAGGAATTGAGGAAAGGTGGTGCACGGCCAGCTTAGCAATGCAGCGAATGCAGATTTCGTGTCCGGCGCAATTGCCGAACTCGCAGCGCGTTACGGAATGCCATTTTCACCGTCCCAGCTTTACACGCTGGCGCGCGACGCAAATGGCACACTGCCGTTTCATCAGGCCGGGCCTGCCATAGAACTGGCAGGCATGAATTTTGCCCCGCGTGATGGCCGCAAGCTGCCGCGTAGCGATTACCACTTTCCTGCACTCATCTCCCTTACCGACAACAGCCTGGCCGTCCTTCACGAATATAAGGATGGCCAGTTGCTGGTCTGGCGGCCGGAAACCGGCCAGACCCAGTGGGAAAGCTTCGATGGCGTAGCAGGCCAGTTTACCGGCGGTTTTCTGACTGTAACGGGCGATCCTGACAATTTGCGCGAAAGCGAAGCGCCGTGGCATGCCAAGGGGCGCAATCACTGGTTCTGGAGTGAGCTGCACAAGGAACGGGCCGCTTACCGACCGGTCATCATCGCGTCGCTGATCATCAATATTCTGGCGCTTTCGCTGCCGCTATTTTCCATGAATGTATATGACCGCGTCATTCCCAATCGCGCCGAATCCACCTTGTGGGTGCTGGGCATTGGCGTGCTGCTGGCGTTTGCGCTGGAATTTGGCCTTCGTAATGCGCGGGCCAATGTCATCGACGAAGTTGGCAAACGCCTCGACCTGAAGCTCTCGCAAAAGATATTCGGCCGCTTGCTGGTGACCCCATTAAGCGCGCGCAAGGGCAATACAGGTGCGCTGGCAGCGCGTGTTTCGGAATATGCGAGCGTCCGAGATTTCTTCGCTTCGACCACTATCGTCCTGATGGTGGATGTCGCGTTTCTGGTCATTTTCGTCGCGGCGATTGCCTATATCGCAGGCTGGCTCGCCATGATCCCGCTGGTAGCCATGGTGATGATGGCGATTGCCGGCTTCATCCTTCAGCGCAAAGTCGTCGAAGCGTCACGCGATGCGCAGGCGGACCACGGTTTGCAACAGACATTGCTGGTGGAATCGCTGGCCGGCATGGAAACTCTCAAAAGCCTGACGGGCGAGGGCGGCATGGTTGGCCGCTGGTATCGCCTGGCAGAAGTGGGCGGACATTCGCAGGCCCGCCTGCGCAAGATCAGCGCTACAGCTGTGGGGCTGGCAGCATCTTTCCAGCAAATTTCGAGCATTTCACTGGTTATTGGCGGCTATTATCTGTTCGATGCAGGCAAGATATCGATGGGCGCCATTATCGCGATCGTGATGTTGTCCTCCCGTTCGCTGGCGCCTGCCGGGCAAATCGCTTTTCTGCTCACCCGCGGCCGCCAGGCACGCGAAACACTGACCAGTATCGAAGGCCTGTTCGATGCAGAAGATGAACGGCGGCAGGGCAGCGTGTCCATCCCGGCGGTCATCCGTTCGGCATCAATCAGGATGGACAATGTGGAATTCAGCTATCCCGATGCGCCTGTCGCGTCGCTCCAGTCCATAAATCTGACGATTGAACCGGGCGAGCGGATCGCCCTCGTCGGGCGCGTTGCGTCGGGCAAGTCCACGCTGGGCCGGGTTTTGTGCGGGCTTTATCAGCCAACTGGCGGCACCATGCTGGTGGAAGGGGTAGACAGCCTGCAGTTCCGCCCGCAGGATCTGCGCAATTCCTTCCGCTTTGTGGGTCAGGATGCCAGCCTTTTCACAGGTTCTGTGAAGGACAATCTGACGTTGGGCAGCCCCGATGCCGCCGACCAGGAATTGATGGAAGCACTCAGGGTAACAGGGGCCGACCGGTTCCTGTCACAGGATGCAGGCGGGTTTGACCGCATGGTTGGCGAACATGGCCGCAAGCTGTCTGGCGGCCAGCGGTCGTTCCTGGCCTTGGCCCGCGCCTTTGTGTCACCATCGAAACTGCTGTTCCTTGACGAGCCGACAGGCGCAATGGACAGCCAGACCGAAAAGCTGTTTGTGGACCGCCTGCAATCCACCATGCAGCCTGCGCAGACGCTGGTGGTATCCACCCATCGCCCGGCGCTGTTTGCCTTGTGCAACCGCATCATCGTTCTCGAAAATGGCCGCATAATCGCTGATGGTCCCAAGGACGAGATTATTGCCAAATCGGGGGCCATCGCATGATGGACACGCCCCCACATCCCACGGCCCCTTCTGCTGAAGCATCGGCAGTTGCTGTCCCTTCGCGCCGGATGCGGATTTTTCTGGTGGCATTCTTCGTGGTGCTGGCGGGTCTGCTGTTCGGAACCTTGTGGATGGCCAATCAAGCCAAAGGCGCTGCGCCGATGCATATCAGCCAGAAACAGGCCGATAATCTGGCGGGCATAACGGCTGGCACCGGCGCTGAACTGGTGCTGCAGGGCGAATCCGCACAGGAACGCAACGCGCTGATCCCGCTGGTGGGCGGCACGGTTGAGAAAGTGGCCGGTTTTTCAGCGCTGGGCGGTGACAAGGCAAGTTTTCGAACAGCCCTGAAATGCATGACGCAGGCCATTTATTATGAAGCTGCCAATGAACCTGTGCAGGGCAAGCGCGCCGTGGCGCAAGTGGTGCTGAACAGAATGCGCCATCCGGCATACCCCTCATCGGTGTGCGGCGTCGTGTATGATGGGGCCACCAAGCCGGTCTGCCAGTTCAGCTTTACGTGCGATGGTTCGCTGCTGCGCCCTGCCATGGCCCGCCAGTGGGAAGAATCCAGCAAGGTGGCAGAAGCTGCGCTGACCGGCACAATCGAGCCGAGCGTCGGCACTGCCACCCATTATCATGCGGACTATGTGCTGCCGCGCTGGGCATACCGTCTGGGAAAGATCGAGCAGATTGGACGGCATATTTTTTACAGGTTCCAGGGTGACTGGGGCAAGGCGCGCGCCTTTACGCGCCTGTGGTCAGGCCATGAGGCCATTCCGTCGCTGGATATGGCGCGCCTGCGCAATGCGCTTGATGCAGACATTGAAACCGAACTGCTGGCGCAGGTGGAAGATGAATATGTGCCCGGCCTGACCGTGACGCAGCATGTGACAGACCGCCATGCGGCGGCTGATGTGGGCGGCCGGATCGACACGACCAAGGAATGGCGTCTGTCCATTCCTGACCCTGTTGCAGGGGCCTCATCCTATCGCGCCACGCTGGACCGGCAGGGCGAACCACAAACCGTGGCAGCGCCGCTGCTTGCAGATGGCGCAAAACCTGCGAAAGTTAATCCATGAACTGGAAATCCCGCATTGCCGGTTGGGACGCCAATCGCAGGCTTATTGCCATTGCGGCGGTTGGCATATTGGCGCTGATCGTGTGGGCCAGCCTCGCGCAGGTGGAAGAAGTGACGCGCGGAATGGGCAAAGTCATCCCGTCCAGCAAAACCCAGCTTGTCCAGCCAGCCGAAGCGGCCACTATTGCAGATATATTGGTGCGCAGCGGGCAGGCAGTGAAAAAAGGCCAATTGCTGGTGCGGCTTGATGATGCGCAGGCATCGTCAGAACTGGGGCAGCTGGAAACCGAAAATGCGCGCCTTTCTGCACGTTCGCAGCGGCTTTCTACCGAGGCGTCCGGCGGGGCCATGGGCTGCGGGGCGGGCACCTTGTGCGCGGAAGAACGCGGGTTGTCGCAAGTTCGCCGCGCCACGGCACGAAGCCGGGAAAACGCGCTGGCAGCCGCTGTCGAACAGCGCCGCCGCGATTTAAGCGAAGGGCAGGCCACCGTCTCTGCGCTGGAAAACAGTGTCCGGCTGGCGAATGACCAGGTTAATATGCTCCAGCCGCTGGCAGCCAAAGGCATCATCCCGCAGACGGAGTTGATTACCGCCCAGCGCGATCTGGTGGACACACGCGGGCGCCTGTCCGCAGCGCGTCAGGGTGTAGCGCGGGCGCAGGCTTCCATTGGCGAAGCCCAGGCACAGCTTAATTCCGCGCGGCTGGATTTCCGCGAACAGGCCCTGAGCGAGCGCAGCGAAGTCAACACGCGCATTGCGGTCAATGCGGAAACCATCCGCGGCGCAACAGCGCGCCAGCAGCGCAACGAATTGCGCGCCCCGTCAGACGGTATCGTCAATGATGTGCAGATCACCACAGTCGGCGGATTTGTGAATGCGGGCGAAAAGATCATGCAGGTCGTCCCGGTGGGGGACCGCCTGTTTGTGGAAGCGCGCATCAGGCCAAGCGACATCGCTTTCATCAAGATTGGCGATCATGCCAATATCAAGGTGACGGCGTATGATTTTTCCGTGTTCGGCGGCCTGTCGGGTACCGTGCAGCAGATCAGCGCGGATTCCATCTATGATGAAGTCGAGCGGGAAGCCTATTACCTGGTGGTGGTTGAAACTGACCGCGCCTTTATCGAACGGCGCGGGCAGAAGCTGCCGATTGTGCCGGGGATGATTTGCGACGTGGAAATCATCACGGGCAAGAAATCGATCCTCAATTACCTGCTCAAGCCGGTGGCCAAGGCATTCGACCAGGCATTGACGGAACGGTAATTTCGGGCGGTAATGTCGCCCCGTGGCCGGTGTGGCACGGATCAGTATCCGTGCAGCCAGCTTTGTTTGTTCCCGAAACTGAGCACCGGGCGGTAGCCTTGCGAAACCGACGCATCGATGAGCTTGTCCGTGGTGTTGTCGAGCATGACAAATCGGCCATCCACACGCACAATCAGTACGGCATGATCCACCCGCCGGACGAGATCCTTTGCCAGGGTCAGCACCATATCATCGCGCTTGATACCCAGCGCTGCCAGCATCTGCATCTTGGCAATGGCGATATCTTCACAATCGCCCTTGCCAAGGCGGAAGGTGGTTTTCGCATTGGCCCAGTAATCGGCCTTGCCCCACAAATCCCGGTCTTCGGCATAGCGGATGGTTTTGTTGGCATAGGCGTTTACGGCTGAAATAATGTCCGCATCACTACGCTGCAAAGCGCCCAAACGGCGGTTTGCCCAGTCCTTGGACACACTGCCGCGGCTGACGCGCTGCCAGTCCGCTTCGAAATGCGTCTTACCAATGCTGATGCGCTTGCTGGCGAGAAAATCTGTCGCGCCTTGCGTCCGGTTTGTTCGGGTTTCGGCAAGGGCGGGCATGACATTGACGAGCCTTCCTTCGCTCTGGCCGAGGCAATTGCTGAGGCCAAGAAGGGATACTGGCATGGCGCTGGCGGTCTGGGCAGGTGCCTGCACCGGCTTGCCATAGGCGGCTTCAACCGCTGCCGCGCTTGCTTGCCCTGACTGCGCCTGGATCATCCGTTCCAGCGCGGTCATCGTGCCATTGCCGTTAAGGGCGGCAGACTTGGTCTGCTGCGCAAACGGTGACGCTGCTGCAGCTGGCGTGAAAGCCGATGTCCCTGCAATGCCTGCCGGCATATGGCATGAAACGCTGGCCAGCGCGGCGGCCGATGCGGGAAGCATCAGCGCCACATTGACCACCTCCGGGGCAACCTGCGCTTGCGCTGTCGGCGCAAGGGAAAGGCCTGCGCTCAAAAGGGAGCCCCCGATAAGGGTTCTGGCCCATCGCGCCGAAGAGATCCGGTTTTCCATACCAGACGCAATGCGCCCGCACTGGTCTAGGTCAGGTTTCCAAAAGGGGTTACCGGCCGGTTAAGAAACGGGCCGCCCGTCATTCGTCCAATCGCCCTAACAGGCAGGTTGCACATTAGTGCAGACAGCCTCCGGCAGACAGAGGCTAGATGCCCAGTTTTGCCTTCACCTTGGCGAAACTTTCCAGCGTATGGTCAAGATCATCACGCGTCAGGGCAGAAGACATCTGCGTGCGGATCCGCGCTTTGCCCTTGGGCACCACTGGGAAGCTGAAAGCGGTGACATAGATGCCATGTTCATACGCCTCTGCCGCAAACGCCTTGGCGACCTTGGCATCATACAGCATGATCGGGATAATCGGATGTTCGCCGGGCAGGGTTTCGAGGCCAATATGGTCCAGCCCTTCGCGGAAATGGGCGGCATTGGTGAACAGCTGCTGCCGTGCGCCGCCATCTTCGGCAATGTCGAATGCGCGCAGGGCACCGGTGACAATCGGCGGGGCGACAGAATTGGAAAAGAGATATGGCCGCGAACGCTGACGCAGGAGGGCCACCACTTCCTTACGTGCTGCGGTGTACCCGCCGCTCGCGCCGCCAAGCGCCTTGCCCAATGTGCCCGTGGTGATGTCCACCCGGTCCATGCAGCCGCGATATTCATGGGTGCCGCGACCGGTATCGCCGAGGAAGCCGGTTGCGTGACAATCATCGAAATGGACCAGCGCACCGTATTTTTCAGCCAGATCGCACACTTCGTCGAGGCGGGCGATAAAGCCATCCATCGAGAAAACGCCATCGGTAGTGATGAGTTTGAAACGCGCGCCAGCAGCGTCTGCTTCCTGCAATTTCGCTTCAAGGTCGGCCATGTCGTTATTCTTGTAACGAAACCGTTTTGCCTTGGACAGGCGGATGCCGTCGATGATGCTGGCGTGGTTCAATTCGTCTGAAATAACCGCATCTTCTTCAGTCAACAGCGTTTCGAACAAACCGCCATTGGCATCAAAGCAGGACGGGTAGAGAATGGTATCTTCCATGCCCAGAAACGCCGAAATCCGCCGTTCCAGCTGTTTGTGAATATCCTGCGTGCCGCAGATGAAGCGGACCGATGCCATGCCGTAACCATGCGTTTCCAGCCCTTCACGGGCGGCATCCACCAGCCGCGGATCGCCCGCAAGGCCAAGGTAGTCATTGGCGCACAGATTGATGACTTCACGCTGGCCCAGCCCGACATGTGCGCCCTGCGGGGACGTGATTTCGCGTTCGAGCTTGGTCAGCCCCTGTTCTTCAATATCGGCAAGCTGCGCTGCGAGATGGTCCTGAAATTGTCCGTACATTGCCTTATACCTCCCAGTTCAGCACGACCTTGCAGGCCGACCCGTCGAGCATGGCCTGAAAGCCTTCCTCGAACCGGTCTGCGGGCAGGCGGTGGGTGATGATGCCAGACAGGTCCAGCCCGCTCTCGATAAAGACCGACATTTTGTACCACGTCTCGAATATCTCGCGGCCATACACGCCTTTCAGCGTCAGCATGTTGAAGATGACCTTGTGCCAGTCAATCGTGACATTGCCCGATGGCAGGCCAAGGATGGCGATCTTGCCGCCGTGGCACATATTATCCACCATCGAGGCAAAGCCGGCTTCGGAACCAGACATTTCCAGCCCCACGTCGAAGCCTTCGGTCATGCCCAGCTGTTTTTGCACAGCGGCCAGATTTTCGCGGGCCACGTTGACAGTGCGGGTTGCGCCCATGCTGGCAGCACGTTCCAGCCGCCCGTCATTCAGGTCGGTCACCACTACATGGCGGGCGCCGGCATGGCGGCAGACGGCAGCCGCCATGATGCCGATCGGGCCTGCGCCCACAATCAGCACATCTTCGCCCAATACGTCGAACTGGAGGGCAGTGTGGACAGCATTGCCAAACGGATCGAACAGCGCTGCCACGTCCAGGTCGATACCGGGGTTATGCACCCATAGATTGGCTGCAGGCAGCGCCAGATATTCGGCAAAGGCGCCCTGGCGGTTGACCCCGATCCCGCTGGCATTGGCGCACATATGCCGCCGCCCTGCCATGCAGTTGCGGCAATGGCCGCACACGACATGGCCTTCGCCCGAAACGATCTGCCCGGCGTGATAATCGGTGACATTGCTGCCCATTTCCACGATTTCGCCGACGAATTCGTGGCCCACCACCATCGGCACGGGAATGGTGGACTGCGCCCATTCGTCCCATTTCCAGATATGCATATCCGTACCGCAGATGGCAGTCCGCTTCACCCGGATCAGCACATCGTTGATGCCCACTTGCGGCATTGGAACATCTTCCAGCCACAAGCCGGGTTTGGCGTGAGATTTTACGAGCGCTTTCATGCGAATGCCTTTCACCGTGCTGCGGCGATGCGCAGCGAATCCATCTTTGGGTTTCCCATAGTCCCAGATTGTTGCAATGGAAACTAACTGAGTGGCCGCATGGGACGCAACTGCTCAGACGATGAAGCGCGGGATACGTCAAATATGTTATCGGTTCTGGATATTTTTCGTGTCGGGATTGGCCCGTCCAGTTCGCATACTGTTGGCCCGATGCGGATTGGCCAGCGGTTTATCGTGGCGCTTAAAAAGCGGGGCCTGCTGGATCAGACAGACCGCGTGCTGGTGGAATTGCAGGGATCACTGGCGTTAACTGGCAAAGGCCACGCCACGCCCAAGGCCGTGGTGCTGGGTCTGCTAGGGCTTCAGCCTGAAACGCTGGACCCTGCCACAGCAGATGCCGACGTTGCCCGGGTGACGCAGGACGGGCGGCTGAAGCTGGGCGGCACACACGACATCGCCTTTGATCCAGAGGCGGACATTGTGTTTGCTTATGACAATATCCCCGATCTTCACCCCAATGCGATGGAAATGTCCGCGTTTGATGCAGACGGAGCCAGGCTTTTTTCGCGCACCTATTTTTCAACCGGCGGCGGGTTCATCGCATCGCGCAGACAGCTGGAACGGCCTGCCAAGGGCGATCTGGTTCAGGCGGCCACCGATGCCCGGTTCCCATTCGGATCCGCTGCCGAACTTCTGGCCCATTGCGCCGCTGAAAACATGGCTGTGCACGAACTCATCATGGCGAATGAAGAAACGCACCGACCGCGCGCGGAAACCGAAGCCATGCTGGACCGGATTGGCGACGTGATGATGGCCTGTATCGACCGCGGCCTGCGCACGGATGGCGTGCTGCCGGGCAAGCTGCGGGTGAAACGGCGCGCACCTGCTTTGTGGCGCAAGCTGGTGGAAAGCCCCAATTCGAACGAGCGGGAGCAATTGTTCGACTGGCTCAATGTCTATGCCATGGCCGTGAACGAGGAAAATGCCGCTGGCGGCCAGGTGGTCACTGCACCCACCAATGGCGCGGCGGGGATCATTCCTTCGGTCATCCGGCATTATTGTTCGGGGCTGGAAACTGGTCCGGAAAGTGGCCCGGAAACTGGCGGTGTGAAGGCAGATTGCACTGCCAATATCCGCAAGCTCCTGCTGACCGCAGGCGGCATCGGCCTCCTTTACAAGCAGCGCGCGTCCATTTCAGGCGCGGAAATGGGCTGTCAGGGCGAGGTGGGCGTTGCCTGTTCCATGGCGGCGGGCGGGCTGGCTGCCGTATGGGGTGCAACCCCGCAGCAAGTCGCCACGGCTGCCGAAATCGGCATGGAACATAACCTTGGCCTCACTTGCGATCCGGTGGGCGGGCTGGTGCAGATCCCCTGTATCGAACGCAACGCCATCGGTTCGGTCAAAGCGGTCAACGCAGCACGGCTGGCGCTGCACGCATCCGAGCAGATGCATGTCAGCCTTGATCAGGTGATCGAAACGATGCGCCAGACAGGCCTCGACATGTCGACCAAATACAAGGAAACCAGCCAGGGCGGCCTGGCGGTCAACGTTATCGAATGCTGAGAACTGACAGCATCAGAGAAACGCCTTGAGTTCCTTCACGAAATCATCAAACCGGTCATGATGCACCCAATGGCCTGCGCGGTCATAGGAGGTCAGGCTGACATTATCGCCAAAATCCTTGATCCGCCCGTCTTTTTCTGGGTTTGATGCCCAGCTGTCATTGCCATAGATCAGCCGCGTGGGGCAGGTGATCTGGCTCCATAACTGATGGACGTCTTCAGGTGAAAGGTCGTCCGGCGGCCAGACATGCACATGCGGGTCGAACTTCCAGCTGAAGGTGCCGTCTTCATTGCGCATGACAGCATGCAGCGTCAGGTGCTGTGCCTGCGCTTCTGTCAGATAGCTGTTTTCATCACGCATCCGCAGCAGGGCAGCTTCAAAACTTTCATAGCGGCGCGGCTGGCGCGATGCCGCCTTGCGCTTGCTTTCGATCCATTCGCGCCAATGTTCATCAAACGGCTTCTCGCGCCGCTTGGCCACTTGTTTGGGCGATGGGCCAAGGCCTTCGATAGCCACCAGCTTGCGGACATTGTCAGGATACAGCCCGGCATAGCGGAGCGATATATTGCCGCCCAGCGAATGGGCCACGATGGTCACAGGCGCCAGTTCCAGCTGATGGATAAGCTGGGCCAGATCATAGACATAGGCCATGATCGGGTAATAGCCTGTCCTGCTCCACCCGCTGTCGCCATGGCCGCGCAGGTCGGGGCACATGACGTGCCAGTCGTTGCGCAATTCCTCTGCCGCCCAGTCCCAGCTGCGGCAATGGTCGCGCCCGCCATGCAGCAGGATCAGGGGCGGTGCTTCATGGTTGCCCCAATCCGCAAAATGCAGGCGCGTGCGCTGCGAAATGAAGCTTTGCGATGTCGGTCCGATCAGGTCCATGCATTTATCCCGATTGTCTTGCGCCCAAGCGGCACTACCCATTGCACATAGGCCCATTGCACATAGCTAACTAGCTGATACAACATTGGCATAGTGTCTCCCGCTGAAAGGTCCAGTAATGGCAGTTATCGACGTTCCGCAACCCGAATATATGGAAGACGAGGAAATCTCGATGTTCCATGACGCAGTCGGCAAATTCTTCGACCAGCACGCGCCGGAAAAGCGGGTGCGGAAATGGCGAGAAGACGGCCAGGTGGAACGCGAATTCTGGAATGAAGCGGGCGCTGCCGGCATTCTGGGCGTATCGGTCCCGGAAGAATATGGCGGCCACGGCGGGGATTTCCGCCATGACATGGTGGTGGTGGCGCAGCAGGCCAACAAAGGTGTCGAAGGGTTCGCCGCCAGCCTGCACAATGTTATCATCCTGCCGTACATCGTGCGCCACGGCACCGAAGAACAGAAGAAGAAGTGGCTGCCCCGGCTGGTTTCGGGGGAACTGGTATCTGCCATCGCGATGAGCGAACCGGGCGCGGGGTCTGATTTGCAGAGCATCACGACCACGGCGCTGAAAGACGGCAATGGTTACAAGCTGAACGGGTCGAAAACCTTTATTTCCAACGGCCAGACGGCGGATTTCATCGTCGTTGTGGCCAAGACTGACCCCAGCGAAGGCCACAAGGGCATATCGCTGATGTGCCTGGAAACAGCAGGGGCGGAAGGGTTCCAGCGGGGCAAGAAGCTCGACAAGATCGGGCTGGATGCGCAGGACACGTCCGAATTGTTTTTCGACGATGTGTTCATCCCAGCAGACAATGTGCTGGGCGGCGTGGAAGGGCGCGGCTTTTATCAGCTGATGGGCGAATTGCCGCAGGAACGCCTGCTGATCGCGATGGGCGCGATGGCGACCATAGAAAAGGCGCTGGATGTAACCGTTGAATATGTGAAGGAGCGCAAGGCCTTCGGAAAGACCATCTGGGATTTTCAGAACACGCAATTCACACTGGCTGACCTTAAAGCGCGCGGCACTGCGGCCAAGGTCTTCGTCAATGATTGTATCGCCAAACTGCTGAAAGGCGAACTGGATGTGACCACCGCGTCCATCGCCAAATATTGGGTGACCGAATTACAGGGCGAAGTGGTGGACAAATGCCTGCAGCTGCATGGCGGCTGGGGCTATATTAATGATTATCCGATTGCGCGGATGTTCCGCGACAGCCGCATCAGCCGCATTTACGGCGGATCGAACGAAATCATGAAAATGCTGATTGCCCGTTCGATGTAAAGCACTAGCTGGTGGCACTGGCATATGGCCGCGATATTTCATCGCGGCCATCTGTCTGTTTGCCATCATTCGATCGGGCGCTCGCCCACGATGGACAGGCCGTAGCCTTCCAGCGCGACCAGCGAATGGTGTGAATTGGTCAGCAATTCCATATCATGCACGCCCAGTTCCGCCAGGATCTGTGCGCCCACGCCATAATCGCGCAATTCCTCGATTTCAGCGGGTTCCGCCTCGCCCTTATGAGCCTTGGTGATGATGGTGAAACCGCCGGCCTTCATGCGGTTGATCACCACGATCACGCCGGAACCTTCCCTGGCGATGATTTCCATGGATTTCTGCAACAGCCCGGTGCGTGGGCTGTCTTCGGCGAATATATCGCCAAACAGGTTGAGCAGATGCATCCGCACCAGTGTCGGCTTGTCAGGATCGACATTGCCCAGCGTCAGCGCCAGCGTATCATCGCCGGTGGCCTTGTTGTAGAAGCTGATCGCATTCCAGGTGCCGCCAAAGCGGCTGACGAAGCGGGATTCGGCACGCTTTTCCACCATGTGGTCATGCTTGCGGCGATAGGCGATGAGATCGCGGATTGTGCCGATTTTCAGATCATGCTTGCGCGCAAAATCAATCAGATCATCCATCCGCGCCATCGTGCCATCGTCATTCATGATCTCGCAAATCACGCCTGACGGGTTGAGGCCGGCAAGGCGTGAAATATCGACCGCAGCTTCGGTATGGCCAGCCCGTACCAGCACGCCGCCATCACGGGCAACCAGCGGGAAAACATGGCCCGGCGTGACAATGTCATCAATGGTTTTGGACGCATCAATCGCCACGCTGACGGTGCGTGCACGGTCGCCAGCGCTGATACCGGTGGTGACGCCTTCGCGCGCTTCGATAGAAGTGGTGAATGCGGTTTCATGGCGTGTGCGGTTGTTCTGGCTCATCAATTCCAGCCCGAGCTGGTCGCAGCGCTGCTTGGTCATAGTGAGGCAGATGAGGCCGCGGCCATGCGACGCCATGAAATTGATCGCCTGCGGGGTCGCCATCTGTGCCGGAATGACGAGGTCGCCTTCATTTTCCCGGTCTTCATCATCGACCAGCACGAACATGCGGCCATTGCGGGCCTCGTCGATGATTTCCTCAATCGTGGCGAGAACGGGCCGGTCGTCATTTGCTGCAAGGAAAGTCGCAAGTTTGCCCAGCGTTTCGGTAGTCGGGTTCCACTGCTCGTCAGTGCAATCGCGCAGCGAATTGGCGTGGAGGCCTGCGGCGCGGGCGATGGCGGCACGGGACATGGAGCCTGCATCCACGATATCGCGGATTTTCTGCTGGATGATCTGGGGGGTAAATTGTGTCATGCCGTGCGGAATAGACATCGCAATGTGGAATGCCAAGGGTGCAATCACATTTAAATGTGATAAACGGCTTGCCTGTGTGGTGTCTTTATTCGAATTCCGCCACAAGCAGCGCCTTTTGTTAGCAGATCACCGGCGTTCCCTAAAAGGTCGCCAACAATGACGAGCGATTTTTGATGAACGATCTTCCCCCTCAATCCGATGCGCAAGGTCTGCTGTCTGATCGCCTGCGCAAGGCCATGCGCCGCATGCCCGGCCCTGTATCTCTGGTGACGACGCATGATCCTGCGGATGATGCGCCTGCTGGCATGGCTGCATCGGCAGTCATACCTGTTTCGATGGAGCCGCCGTCCATGCTGGTCGCGGTAAACCGCCAGTCGCGCTGTCACGCCGCAATCGAGGCGAATGGCAAATTCTGCATCAATCTGCTGGCGACGGACCAGGCGCATCTGGTGAAAACATTTGCCACCAGTGCGCTGCGAGAGGAACGGTTCAACCAGGCCGAATGGGAATATTCCGGTTCCATTCCGTTTTTACCGGCTGCCATAGCCTGCATATTCTGCGACGTGCACACCACGCTGGTGCATGGCACGCATGAACTGTTCATCGGCAATGCCTATGACGTGCGCCTGCGCGATGCAGACGGGCTTGATCCGCTCGGGTGGATGGAAGGCGGATTTGCCCGGTTCGGCGCGATGGACTGAAGCACGGCAGCGCGCAGGGCGCGGGCGACTTGCCGCTCCTTCAATCGCGCGTCAGTTCCTCGCCAATGTAAAGATCACCCTGACCGTAGAGATATGTCGGGTTGAAATCGCCGTGCTCCTCCAGGCTTTTGCGGTCGCGCACGGTGACATTGCCGCGCCGGAAATCGGCAACGCCTTCGCGGCTCAACGCCCGCAGCGCGCGGTTCATGTGGATGGCAGTGGTGCCGCACATATCGGCAAGGTCGACCTGTGTCAGCGGTGTGCGGAACCCGTCGGGATGGGACAGGCCCACCATTTCAAGACGATACCAGATTTCCGCCAGCATATGCGCCACGCGGCGATAGGCCTTCAACTGCCCCAGTTTCAGCACCCACTGGCGGTGGATTGCCGCATCCAGCAGGGTGGAAAACCAGAACAAGCGCGACAGATGCGGTTCTGAATTCATCAAATCCTGCAACCGGGAATGCGGCACATATCCCACCTTGGCGCGGCCAAGTGTGACCAGATCATGATCCAGCCGTTTGAGAGCAAAGGCGTGAAGGTCGATAAAATCGCCCGGCACCTGAATGCCGACCACATAACGCCGGCCATTTTCAATGATCGTGCGGATGGCGAAGCCTTCGATCAGCATGGTGCTGTGGTCGCATTTTTCCCCGCGCGAGACGAGGCGGTGGTTTTTGTCGAAATCTTTGACTTCGGTGATGGAGCTTTCCAGAATTTCCTTTTCCCGCTCGCTCATGGCGTGGCGCAGGCGCCCCATAAGGAACCGGCCCGTGAGGGGAAATTCGTCTAATTCGTTCTGCATATCACCTGACCAATATTCGCGCTGACCATTCTGTTGCGCCCCCCGCAGGCGTTAAGCAAAATTAACCTGGGATACAATGCCAGTGATCCGGGGAAACTCACCGCATTATATGTCGTTGGCCGCCACTGGAAGAATTGCGAAAGAAGCGTGGCTGATTGTCACTATCGCGTCACATCAGCGCGGCAATTCCTGCATAACAAGGGAATGGCGGTACATGGACGTGATCAATATCTTCCTGACTGAAGAACTGGGCGAAACTCTGGAAGATTTCGTTCACGCAGAAACGCGGTTCACTTTTGACCGGCTGGAAGCAAGCGGCCCACGGCGTCTGGTGGAAGGGCCGGTGTGGGCGTTTGTCGATTGGGTCATGGATGATCTGGCCGGGCTGGAAATGTGCCGCCGGCTGCGGGCCGATGCACGCACCTGCGATGCCCATGTCACCATGGTGCTGGAACGCGATGATGCTGATGACCGGCGCCGCGCATTGCGCGCTGGCGCTGATGATTACATGGTCGGCCCGCTCGACCGGACAAGGGTGCTGGACCGCGTGCTGGCTCTGCAGTCCCAGCATAGCCAGCGCCATGCCGCCCAT
Source organism: Allopontixanthobacter confluentis (assembly GCF_009827615.1). Classification (GTDB taxonomy): domain Bacteria; phylum Pseudomonadota; class Alphaproteobacteria; order Sphingomonadales; family Sphingomonadaceae; genus Allopontixanthobacter; species Allopontixanthobacter confluentis. Next base: position 1,751,694 of record NZ_WTYU01000001.1, on the reverse strand, counting down.
CTGTTCAAAGTGGGCGAATTGTCGATCAATATGGCCGCTTTGCAGGCCAAATGGGGCACCGCGCCCATTACCCTTCGCCCCAATGAATTTCGCCTGCTGCGCTTTTTTGCCGAAAACCCTAATCAGGTATTGTCCCGCAGCGATCTGATTGCCGGGCTGGGCAAGCAGGAACCGGCGATTGACGAGCGCACTGTGGATGTATGGATTGGCAGGCTGCGCCGCGCATTGCTCGAGGCCGGGGCAGGCAATCCGCTCAGAACCGTGCGATCACTGGGATATGTTCTCGACACGAATTGATCCGGCCAGTTTTCGCAATTGCCACAGGAAAACGGCCGCCCTTGCTGGCGGCCGTTTTCCTGTGTGGAGCGTCAATCAGAACTCGGTGGAGACGGAGAGCGAGAAGCTCTGCCCGACATCATAGCTGTTCACTTCGATGCGATTGGTCCCGTTCGACTGATATTCGAAATTGCCCCGCCCGAAGATGTTGCGGGCTTCTGCCTTCACTTCGAATGGCTGGCCCAACACGCCTACTTCTGCTCGGGCGACAAAATCCACCGTCAGGCCCGGATTTTCGGCAATGTCCGGCAATTGCGCAGTGCCGCGGCTGGTTACCCGTTCGCTGGCGTAATTGATCAGTAAAGTGAATTGCTGGAGCTTGTCGATATCCTCGATACCCAGCTGCAAATTCACCAGATGATCGGACTGGCCGGTCAGCGGGGCGCCATCGCGGAAGAAGTTTCCGGCAGGCTGCGGCCCGCGCGGGAAAATCTGCGTCACGTCGCCATCGGCCACTTTGATTTCCGAAGTGGTCCAGGTGTAGTTGGCCACCAGAACAGCGCGCTTGCTTTCAAACCAGCCGCCCAGGTCCAGCAGATCGTAAGTATACTGGAAATCCAGTTCCGCGCCTAGCAATGTGGCGCTGGGTGCATTGGCAAAGCTGGTTACGCGTTCATTGTCGGAGAAGCTGGAAAACGCCTCGATCGGGTTTGTGATCTTTTTGTAGAAGACCGCTACCGATGTGCGGTTGCCGCGCCCGAAGTAATATTCTGCCCGCGCTTCCGCATTGGTCAGGCGGCTGTCCTGCAGCAGCGGGTTGCCGTTGAACTGGCGGTTGGTTTCCGGATCGTAATAGGTCTGGAAAATCAGCTCGCGGAACTGGGGCCGGGCAATGGTCTTGGATGCACTGGCGCGCAATTGCAGCCCGTCTGCCACTTCATAAGTGAGCGTTACGGCGGGCAGAAAATAATCATTGTGAATGAAAGTGGTGCTGCCCGAATTGGTGGGCGTGGCAAACACTTCCACAGGGTTTACTTCCTGCACCGCATCTTCGTAGCGCACACCGAGATCCAGCGTTACGCCCAGCACCGGTTCAAGCTTGACCTGGCTATAGACACCAAAGATTTCGAGGCCGGCAGCAAAGGCCGGGTCCGACTGGGTCGTCTCGATAAGGCCGATGTCATAATAATCGATCACGGCATCACCCAGCAGCAAATCGGGACGCAGCGCGCCCACGGCATCGTCAAAACTGCTGTCTGCATCGAACAGGAATTCACGGCGCGAGGACAGGCGTTTGGTGTCCGAATAGGCAAACCCTGCCGTCAGCCGCGCCCAGTCTGCCACCGGATAGCTGAAATCCAGCCCGCCATAATAAAGCTCTTCCGACAGGTTGGAGAAGGTAACCGACGCATTGCCGGTCTGGCGGTCGAGCAGGTTCAGATATGTATCGCCCAGCGGGTCGTTCAGATTGTTGGTCCGGACATATTCGAATTCATATTCGTAAGGCGCTTCACGCTGGGTCTTGGCATAGCCGAGGCGAACATCCAGATCCATGTCGCCAAACTTCATGTCGGCCACCAGCTGGCTGTCGATCAGCTGCCGTTGGAACCAGCCGGTTTTCTGGGAAAAGATGCTGTCATCATCCTGGAAATCTGTGCCGATTGAAAGCGCGGATTGTTTCAGGGAATCGCGAATATACAGATTGGTCCAGCGGATCTTGTGCTCACCGATTTCAAGGCCCAGGCCCAGCAGGCCGTTTACCAGGATACGGTTGTCGGTCACAAAATCGCGGAAATCGGTATCAAGGTCGAGATCGGCATTGACCGCGCTTTGCGAAATGATCGAGCGGTTGCGCCATTTGTTGCTGATGGAAGCGGTGGCAATCACCCCGAAACGCCCGTCGCCAAAGGCATCCATGGCGGTGCCCGCCGTGATGCTGCCGGAAAAATTGACCGGAAGTTTGCCGATATTCTGCGTCAGCACGAGGTTGGGATTGCCCAGCTGCTTGGCAATTTCCTGCTGATCCACGCCAAGGTCGCTCATCCGGGCGCCGCTATCGAAAAACGCCTGCAGGGCAGGGGGCGCATCGCGCGTGCCATCGTCAAAGCCGAACCAGTCATAGTCCGACCCGTAATGATCCAGTCCCTTGGAAAATGTGGTCTGCGTATCGCCGCTGATGCCGCCGCTGATTTTCAGGAAGCTTTCTTCCGGCACTGCGCGGGTGGTGAGGTTAATCACGCCGCCGCCAAATTCGCCGGGGAAGTTGGCGGAATAGGTTTTCTGCACCAGCGATGATGCAATGATGCTGGTGGGAAAGATGTCGAGCGGGACAACCCGGCTGAGTGGCTGCGGGCTGGGCAGAGGCAGGCCGTTGAGCAAGGCGAGTGAATAACGGTCACCCAATCCGCGGACATAGACGAAGCCCTGTCCCTGTACGGACAGGCCGGTGACCCGGCCCAGAGCGCCAGCAATATCCCCTTCGCCCGTCCGCGCGATTTCCGCAGCGGAAAGAACCGAGACAACCTGAGTGGAACTGCGCGTCAGGTCGCGGTTCCGTCGCCCCGTTACCACGATTTCGCCGCCGCCACCGGGGATGGAGATATCGGTTTCTTCAGCCTGTTCCGGTTGCGCATCGTCAGCGCCGTCCAGGACGTCAGCAGCATCCGGAGCCGGTTCTTCGGTATCCGCAGGCGTGTCAGCCACGGCAGTCTGCGCGGTCGCCGCAAATGGAAATGTGAGCGCTGTGGTGAGCAGGAGCAGCCCCGCCAGCCGCTTGCCAGTGGACATTATGAAGACCCCTTTATGCATCAGGTCAGTAATTGGATTGGGCGGTGTGCCCGTAAAAATTTTGGGGAGGGCGTCCGGCATTGCCAGACGTCCTCCCCCACAGTGTGCGATCAATAGACAGGCAGCGAAGTACAGGCGCCGTTATTGGTGCCAAAGCTGGCGGTCGCAGAATTGCAGGTCCAGCCTTCATACCAATTATCGGCGGCATTGCGGACTGCGCCCACATACGTCACCGTGTCGAAGAAGCTGGACAGGGCCTTGGGATCAAAGGCTGCCACGGCGTTTTCGTTGGTGCCGTTTATGTAGGTCATCGACAATGTGCTGGTGAAAGAGGAATTGTTGTTCGCACCCGCGCCGAAAATGGCCTGCGTATCGGCGGCAGTCACGCCGCTGCTGCCCGCGCGGAAAGCTGTGTCGCAATCCAGCACCAGTGACTGGAATACCGGCGGGCCCTTGTCCTGCAATCCGGCATTGGCGGCGCGTGTCGTCTGCGTCTGGTCGATGCGCAGGCACGGTGTTCCCGGCGCTGGCGATGCGTCGAGGATGACAGAGTTGACCAGCGCATAATCCGTGCCGCCACGAATGCGGACGACCTGATCACCTGCCCGGCGGTGAATGAAGGTGGCGTTGGATATTTGCGTGTTCTGGCGCGGGGTCTGGTCTTCCAGGCCATTGCTGGAATCCGCCTCGATCATGGTGTCGCCAGCACCGGCGCGCTGGATGGCGATGACATATTGCATATTGGCCTGAACGCCGGTGTCAGTATCAAGCGCGTCATCTTCTGCGCCCACCACGATCAGGTTTTTGACATTCACATGGCCGCCGAAGAATTCCACGCCATCGTCCGAACTGTTGTAGGACATGATGTGGTCAAACTGGGTGCCGGTGCCAGTGCCGCCCGTGGTGAGGGACTGCAATTCGCTGTCGCCTGAAAGCACAAAGCCGGAATAGCGGATCTGCACATAGCTGAGGCGTCCGGAATTATCATTCACGGTCGCACCGCCAAACAGGGCAGGCTGCGCTGCGCCTTCAACCTGGCGTTCGCAGCCGATGGTGCCCGGCGTTGCGCCCGGCGCGATGCAGTCTGTGACAGGCGCCCGGCCGCCCAGAACCACGCCGCCCCACTGGCCTGACGAAGTATCGGTATTGAGGCCCAGCACATTGTCACGGCTGGTAAAGATGATGGGGCGTGTTGCGGTGCCCACGGCGTTGATCTTGTTGCCGCGGTTGACCATCAGGAAGGACGATCCGCTGGCATAGACAATCGCTCCCGCCTCGATGGTCAGCGTCACATTGGTGTCGCTTGCGCCATCTGCTGCGTCAGCCGTCGGGCCGCCATCGGAACCCACATCCACACGCCCGGCCATGCGGTATAGCAGACCGTCGATCTGGCGCAGTGTCGATGATGAATTGAAGCGCGCTGGCAGGGCGCAGACACGGTATTCCCCTGTCGGGCCGGAAATTGTACCTTCATCTGTCAGGCCCTGCGCATCGGAAATGGTCGGGCAGCCCGCAGCAGGCGTAACCAGCTTGGTGGTTGGCGGCGGTGTGGGTGTTGGCGTGGGTGCGGCGGGATTGTTGATGGTGATATTACCGCCGGTTCCTGGCGAGGCAATGTCATCTGCGCCGCATCCGGCAAGCGCCAGAGTACTGCAACCAAGAATGAGCGATCGGTGGAAATATGTCACGAGCGGCGGTCCCCTAAAAACCGAGAATCAACAAAGTGCGAATTGACTTCGCGACTCACCCGCTACGGCTCGCTCATGACAGTTTGTGTGCAATATTTCGGTTTTAATTCAGTGACTTTACTATGACAGAAGTCTGACAAATATGACTTGCGGTGTCTGGCGGGCGGTTAAGCAATTTTGCGAAATGGCCGCCGGTTTTATTGTGCTGGCGCGGGCCAAATATTACAGTTCAATGACAATGTTTCATTTTTATTGCAGCCATGGCGCCTCGCGCGCATCATTATGCCATAATAACTGCCGGGAGAGATAGAATGGCTCTTGTATCAACACTCGCGCTCGTGATGCTGGCCCAAGCCGCGGGCGAGTCAGCGGTCCCGTTTCCGGCCCAGTCAATGGACCGGGTCGAAGTCGCCTATGAAGAACTGGCCAGCGGGCAGAACAGCGCGGCAATCGCACGGATTGAACGCAGCGATGCAGCAGATGGTGAAGACCCTGCCCGGCTGATCAACCTCGCCATTGCCCATGCGCGCGAAGGAAATGTGGCAGCCGCGCGGGCGCTGTTCATGAATGCGGCCCGCCTGGATACACGCTACCGGCTGGAGACTGCCAATGGTGAATGGACGGATTCGCGCGAGCTTGCGCGCCGCGGGTTGGCCATGCTGGAGCGCGGCGAAATCGGGCAGGCCACCAGGATGGCTTCCCGCTGATCCGGCGCTGACGCGTCGCAACTATGATATTGTCCTAAAAATCAGCAATGACAGATAGATGTGGCCCGCCTGGATGATCCGGGCGGGCCATTGTTTTGCACTGCGAAGTCCTTTCCCGGCCGGTGTTCAGCTTGCTGTCACAGGCGTGTCATGTAGTGTGCCCAGAGGGGTCGGACGGAGGAATTCATGATTCTCACGAGTCCGGGCCGGCTTGCGCTTTTTGCAGGTCTGGCCCTCGCGTCAGCGCCAGCCAGCGCCGACGTGCTTGAAATTGGTGACGATGGTGCGCGCTGGATTGCCGGCGAGCAGGCAGCCCTGCCTGGCGGGCAGCCCCTGGCCGTGGCCACGCACATTGTTGAACTGGGCGCTGATTATGAAGTACCTGCCAATGCATATGCTGATCCGTCACGCCATTCGGTCAATATCCCCCCGCAATACGCCGCCAAGGTCCACGAACTGGCAGCACGGTTCGATCTCAGCCCGACGCTGATCGAGGCGCTGGTATGGCAGGAAAGCCGGTGGCAGCCCGCTGCCCGCTCGCCGGTCGGCGCGCGCGGTCTGGCGCAACTGATGCCCGGCACTGCCCGTGAAATGGGTGTGAACCCGGACGATCCCTTCGCCAATCTGGAGGGCGGCGCGCGCTATTTGCGGCAGCAGATGGACCGGTTCGACGGAGACATCGAAAAATCGCTGGCAGCCTATAATGCGGGCCCCGGGCGCGTCATCCGCGCCAATGGCGTGCCGCAGATACGCGAGACACAGACCTATGTCGCGGCCATCCTCGGCCGTCTGTCCAACCATTCCCGGAGTAGTGAATAAATGCGTTTCCCCCTTCGTCTGGCCGGTGCGATTGCTGCTTTCAGCCCTACGGCCGCATTTGCCCAGGCCGCCAGCGATCCACAAGGCTCCGGCCCGATTGTGGCCGCGCTCGGGTGGCTCCAGGGCACGCTGCTGGGCAATGTCGCAACCGCCGTTGCGGTAATGGCCGTGGCAGCTGTTGGTTTCATGATGCTGACGGGGCGCGTCAACTGGCGCTTCGGCGCCACTGTCATCATCGGCGTGTTCATCCTGTTTGGTGCCAGCACGATTGTGGCCGGCATCCAGGGCGCGTCGGGGGGCTAGGCTGAATGGAACTCGCCCGTCATCCAGTCCATCGCGCGCTGACGCGGCCGCAGATGTTTGCCGGCGTGACGATGAATTTCTTCATCATCAATTTCCTGGTGACGACTGAATTGTTCCTGATGCTGAAAAGCTTCTGGATCCTTCCGGTGCCCATCATCCTGCATGTCATCGGCTATTTTGCCTGCCTGCGCGAACCCCGCATTTTCGACCTGTGGCTGACCAAGGTGAGCAAATGCCCGCGGGTGAAGAACTGGAAGCGCTGGGGCTGCAACAGCTACGCACCATGAGGTGCAGGGTTGATAATGGTGTCAAAGGCCTGAGGAGGGCCGAACGCATATGAGCAAGTGGATCGGAGCCGCAGCATGGAGCGCGAAGGAAGCGCGCGCCGGCGACCGGCTGCCCTATGCACGCCTGATCGACCAGCATACCATGCTGCTGCGCGATGGATCGGTGATGACCGCCATCCAGGTGCCGGGTCTGCTGTTCGAAACGGAGGACAGCGATGCGCTGAATGCCCATTCGGCAACCCGCGAAGTCATGCTGCGGTCCACGCTCGATGCCCGCTTTGCCCTTTATCACCATGTCGTGCGCCGCCGCGTGGAAGTGGAACTGGATGCGACCTTTGAAGACCCGCTTTCCGCCCATATCGACGCGCGCTGGAAGGAACGGCTGGGCAGCGGATCGCTGTTCATCAACGACCAGTTCGTAACGCTCATCCGCCGCCCCGCTCGCGGCAAGGCGGGCCTGGCAGAACGTGTGTCCAGAATGTGGAGCCGCAAGGGTCAGGCCGAAGTGGAAGCGGACCCGAAGGATGTCCGTTCCCTGAAGGCGGCTGCTACCGGCCTTGTCGCCTCGCTCGGCGCTTATGGCGCGCAATTGCTGGGCGATTATGCAGGCAGCAGCACCCATACCAATAATGAATTGCTGGAACTGCTGAGCGCACTTTACAATGGCGAAATGCGCCCTGTGCGCAAGCCGTCCGGTGATACCGACATTGGCCAGATGCTGCCTTACCGGCGCGCCAGTTTCGGGCTGGATGCGATGGAGTTGCGCGGTTCGGGAGATCCGGATTTCTGCGCCATGCTCAGCCTGAAGGATTATCCCGATGCCACGTCCCCCGGCCTGATTGATGGGCTGCTGCGCCTGCCCTATGAAATGGTGCTGAGTGAAAGCTACGCCCCGTCCGAACGGCAGACCGCGCGCGAACGGATGGATCTGGCCATCCGCCGCTTGCGGTCGGTCGATGAAGATGCGGCAGCCGAACGGGCCGATATGCTTGCCGCGCGTGATGCGCTGGGCAATGGTGCGGTGGGCTTTGGTGACCATCATCTGACCGTGCAGGTGCGCGCGACCGATCTTTCGCGGCTGGACGAAGCGACTGCCGCCTGTGCCGCGGCGCTGGCCGATATCGGCGCGATTGCAGTGCGCGAAGACACCAATCTTGAGCCGTCCTTCTGGGCGCAATTCCCCGGCAACGAGCAATATATCGTGCGCCGCGCCATGATCTCCTCGGCCAATATGGCCAGCTTCGGTTCGCTGCACGGATTTGCGCTGGGGCAGGCCAGCGGCAATCATTGGGGTGAAGCGGTCACGCTGCTGCAAACCACCAGCGCCACGCCGTTTTTCTTCAATTTCCACCATGGCGATCTGGGCAATTTCTCGGTCATCGGGCCGTCGGGTTCGGGCAAGACCGTGGTGATGAATTTTCTTGCGGCTCAGGCCCAGAAATTCAAACCGCGGACGATTTTGTTCGACAAGGATCGCGGTGCGGAACTGTTCGTGCGCGGCATTGGCGGGCGGTATGACCGGATCAGTGCGGGCGAGCCAACCGGCTTCAACCCGCTGGCCTTGCCCGACACGGCCACCAACCGTGCCTTCCTGCGCGATTGGCTCGGTGTTCTGCTGAAGGCGGAAGGGCCGGAGGAACTGGCCACCATCGCGCAGGCGGTGGATGCGACTTACGGCAATGACCCATCGCTGCGCCGCCTGCGCCATTTCAGGGAATTGCTGTCCGGCGCGCGCCGTCCGCAGCCCGGCGATCTGGCAGACCGGCTGTCGGCGTGGATTGGCGCAACCGGTGAAGGTGGCGGCGAAAACAGCTGGCTGTTCGACAATGAAACAGACCGGCTGGACCTTGGCAATCGAGTCCTTGGTTTCGACATGACCGCGTTGCTGGAAAACCCGAGGCTGCGCACGCCGACGATGATGTATCTGTTTCACCGTATTGAAGAACGGCTGGATGGCGAGCCGACCATGATCCTGATTGATGAAGGGTGGAAAGCGCTTGACGATGAAGTGTTTGCCGCCCGCATCCGGGACTGGCTCAAGACCCTGCGGAAGCGAAATGCGCTGGTCGGCTTTGCCACGCAAAGTGCACGCGATGCGCTGGAAAGCCGGATTTCGACCGCGTTGGTCGAACAGACAGCCACCATGGTGTTCATGCCCAATTCGCGCGCCCGTGCGGAAGATTATTGCGACGGTTTTGGCCTGACGCATCACGAATTGGCGCTGATCCGGTCCCTGCCGGCGCATAGCCGCTGCTTCCTGGTGCGCCAGCCCGATGCATCGGTGGTGGTGCGGCTGGACCTGTCCAATGCGCCCGAAGTGCTGACCGTGCTTTCCGGCCGCGAAGCTGCTGTGCGCCGGCTGGACCTGCTGCGCGCTGCGGTGGGGGATGATCCGGCGGACTGGTATCCTGCACTGACGGGCCATCCATGGCCCGGAATGAACCATGATGGTGCTGACACCGGCATTCCCGATACGCCGGCCAAGGCCGAAATGCCGCTGCGACTGGCCGCCGAATGAACGCCGCCTGCCAGAACACGATGGCCGAAGTCGGCAATGGCGTGGCGGCCGCCCTGCGCGCGGTGGATTGTGCCGCGTCCGAGATGACCGGCGCTGCCTTCGGGCGGCTGTTCGCGCCCGGCGGCGCGCTGGGCCCGGTGCTGTCCATCCTGCTTGGCCTGTTCATCGCCTTTTTCGCGATCGCCCTGATGCTGGGCCGCACCAATCTCAGCGTGCGGTCGCTGGTGCCGCGCATGATCACGCTGGGGCTGGTGCTGACGTTTGCGACCAGCTGGCTGGCCTATCAGACGGTGGTGTGGAACCTGGCGATTGGCGCGCCGGACTATCTTGCCACCGTGCTGACCGGGGGCCAGGGTTCTGCCACCACCACTTTTGCCGACAAGATCGACATTGTCTTCAGCGCGATTGAACGCGCCACACAGGCGCAGGCGGGCGGCGAAGCTGCGGATGTTTCGGCTTTTTCGCCCATGGGAATGCTGTGGCTGGGCGCCATGCTGTTGCTGCTGGGGACAGTCGGCGTACTGGTTACGGCGCGCATCGGCCTTGCCGTGCTGCTGGCGCTGGGGCCCATTTTTGTCGTGCTGGCCCTGTTCAATGGCACCCGCGGACTGTTTACCGGCTGGCTGAAAGGCGTGGTGATGCTGGCGCTGACGCCGCTGTTTGCCGTGCTTGGCGGCAGCCTGATGCTGGAACTGGCGGTGCCCGTCCTCGCTTCGCTGAATGCAGTGCCGGGGCAAGTGGACATGCGCAGCGCCATGGCGTTCTTCCTGATCGGCGCGGTGCATGTCGCGCTGATGATCATGGTGCTGAAAGTATCCGCCACCATGGTCAGTGGCTGGCGCGTTTTCGGGCTGGCTGACAAGCAGGAAAGTTCCGGTTCTGCCAGCAGGGCGGGCGCTGCTGCAGGCCATTCCGGCGCTGCGCCGTTAAACGCGGTTGCGGCCCCGGCAATCGCTGCTGCCCCGTCACGCCAGATACCTCTTTCCGGCATCGTATCGGCCTTACCCGCGAATGATGCGGGCACTGGCAGCGTGGCAGGCGCAGCGCGGGAAACCCGGATCATATCCTCTCCCGGCAGTTCCGCTCAGGTTCAGCCTATTTCATCCAGCACATCGCGTACCAGCGGAATTGGCAACCGCTTCCGGCCTGCCAATACGCGCCCTGCACATATCAAAAGTGCAGGAAGCCGCCTGACGGAGAGAACGAAATGAAACGCGCGTTTATCCTTGCCCTGCCGGTGATGGCCGCATTGTCATGGGCGCTGGCGGCCCCGGCTGTGGCGGAGGATGCCCGGCTGGTCGAACGGCTGTATAACCCTGCCGAAGTCGTGCGGATTGATGGCCGCACCAAGGTGCAGGCGACCATCGCGTTTGACGATGCGGAGCATATTGAAAATGTCGCCATCGGGGATTCGCAAGCCTGGCAGGTAACGCCCAATAAGCGCGCCAACCTGCTGTTCATCAAGCCTTTGTCGCCCACTGCCCGCACCAATATGACCGTGGTCACAGACCGGCGGACCTATCTGTTCGATCTGGTCGCCAGCCCCAAAGCCAATGCGATTTACGTCCTGCGCTTCAGCTATGCTGATGAGCCCGAGACAGAAGAAACCGTCCTGGCAGGGGCGCCCACGGCCATGGAAATGGCCGCCGCCAGCGATCCTTATGCGGTGGTCGATCCGGCCGAACTCAACTTTGCCTGGGCAACCGGCGGGGACAATGCGCTGCTGCCCGCGCGAGCCTATGATGATGGCAATTCCACTTTCCTGTCATGGGCCGAGGGAAAGCCCGTGCCGGCCATTCTGGTGAAAGATTACAAGGGCACCGAAGGGCCAGTGAATTTTGCTGTGCGCGGCACCACTATCGTGGTGGATGGTGTGCCGCCCGAAATCATCCTGCGGTCAGGCAAGGGCGAGGCAAGGCTGGTCAATCAGGGGCCGCCGCGCCCCGTCAGAACTGCGCCTTCCACCGCATTTGCCCAAGCTGAGGGATCATAGATATGCGACTTGCCATGCGTCTTCCGGCCCGCAAGGGCGCCGATGGTGCCGCTGAAAATATCGACCCGCGCGATCAGGAAACGGCGGAAATCATCGATCTGGCGAGCCGCAATTCCTTCCCTGCCGTCACCCAGCGCAAGGGCCGTTCCGATGGGCTGGGCCTGGCAGCAGGGGTCGCATTTGTCGGCTTGCTGGGGGCGATCACCTTGTGGAGCATGAATTCGGCCCGCATTGCTGAACCCGATGGCATCGGGAGCGATCAGGCCGCGCAGCCAGCCGTGCCGGTCCAGCCAGCAGTGGTGGGCGTGCAGCCTGTGCCGGATCAGGGCCAGCCAGCCCAGCAATATGCGCCGCTTGCAGACCCCGCACCGGCGCCAGTCTATGCCAATAATCCCGCAGCGGTGACCGGCCCTTCGGTAAACCCCTATTCCAGCCCGACCGTGGTGTTCGATGCGAGCGCGCTGCCAGTGCCAATGGGCGCCGGGCCGGCGGGCGAGGGCGCGGCACCTGCTGGCGCGGGCAATACCGGCAATGATTTTGCCAGCCGTGTTGGCGGTGTGGGCGGCGGGCCCGCCCGGGCCACGGCCATGTCCAACCCCAAAACCACGGTAACGCAAGGCACGCTTATTCCGGCTATTCTGGAAACCGCGATTGAAACCGATGTGCCGGGTTACGTGCGCGCCGTGGTCAGCCAGGATGTCCGCAGTTTTGACGGGACCCGCGTGCTGGTGCCGCGCAGTTCACGCCTGATCGGGCAGTATCAGTCCGGCCTGCAAGGCGGTCAGAAACGCGCCTATGTCATCTGGACGCGGCTGATCCGCCCGGATGGTGCATCGGTCAATCTGGCATCGCCCGCAGTCGGGTTTGACGGGCGCACCGGGCTGGAAGGCAAGGTGGACAGCAATTTCTTCAAACGCTTCGGGTCCGCCATGCTGCTGTCGGTGGTGGGCGGGCTTTCCGCAATCGGCACTGGCGGCGCTTCGGTGATTGTGGGCGGGGGCGGGCAGGCTGCTGCTGCTGCCGCAGTCCAGCAGGACAGCCAGATTGGCCCCACGGTGCGGGTGCGGCAAGGCGAACCGATCCGCGTTTTCACTGCCCGTGACCTTGATTTTTCGCAGGTTTCCGGCGGCTGATCGGCAGATGAGCGCAGACATCCACCCCTTGCAAGCGGAACACCCCCTGCAACCCGAAACCGGGGATAGCAGCGCGCCGTCTGGCGAACGCAGCGTTTACCTTGATGCCTATCTTGCCCCGTTCCGCCGCTGGCTTGACCGCGATACAGTGACCGAAATCATGGTCAACAAGCCGGGCGAAGTGTGGATCGAGGATGCCGCATCGCCCGGAATGCAGCGCCTTGACGTGCCGGAGATAGATGACCGGCTGGTGCAGCGTCTGGCTGAACAGGTTGCCCGCGTCAGCCATCAGGGCATCAATCGCGAACATCCGCTGCTGGGCGCGACATTGCCAGCGCAGGGCGGGCAAACCGGCGCGCGTATCCAGTTCTGCGGCCCACCCGCCACGCGCAAGCACTGGACCATGGCCATCCGCCGCCACCGGCGGCTGGACCTGCCGCTGGATGCGTATGATTCAGGCCCGCTCAGCCCGCCTGTCGCCCCCGCCATGCCCGACCCGCAGCAGGAACCGGTGGCCTATCTGCGCGAAGCCATTCGGCAGCGTTGCACCATTTTGATTTCCGGCGGCACATCCACTGGCAAGACCACCTTCCTCAACGCGATGCTGGGCGAAATTCCGCGGCATGAACGCGTGGTTCTGGTGGAAGATACGCCTGAACTGAAATTGCCAGGCGAAAACGGTGTCGGCCTTATCGCGGTCAAAGGCGAATTGGGTGAGGCGAAAGTGACCGCCAATGAATTGTTGCAGGCGGCTTTACGCCTGCGCCCTGACCGGATTGTGCTGGGCGAATTGCGCGGCGCGGAAAGCGTCAGTTTCCTGCGCGCGATCAACACTGGCCATCCGGGCAGTTTTTCCACCATCCACGCCAACAGCCTGCGCGGCGCGCTGGAACAATTATCGCTGATGGTCATGCAAACCGGCATCGGCCTTACGCGCGGTGACACCATTGCCTATGCCGCATCTGTTATCGATGTGCTGGTGCAACTGGGGCGCGATGCCAATGGCAAGCGCGGCATCACGCAAATTGCGACCAGCGCGGATCTGGTCTGACAATCAGCAAGGCAGCAAAACCGTGATACATTTGTGTCAAAGGCGGCACCGTGATTTACTTATCCCATGCAGCGATCCAGGCATGGCGTTCTTCCCCCTTCGAATTATGGACCGCAGTTCCTGCGGGAAAAAATGATGAGCAGCGCACCAATCCCTGTCGACAATAACGAAGCATCCGGTGCGCTGGCACACGCATCGCACCGCTATGTGAACCGCGAATTGAGCTGGCTGGCGTTCAACGAACGGGTGCTGGCCGAAGCGTGCAACACAAATTATCCGCTGCTGGAACGGGTCCGCTTCCTGTCCATTTCCGGCAGCAATCTGGATGAATTCATGATGATCCGCGTGGCCGGGCTGGTCGGGCAAGTGCAGCGCGGCATTGAACGGCGGTCAATCGATGGCCGCACCCCCACGCAGCAATTAAGCGCCATTCGCGAAACGGTGAAGGAACTGAACCGGGTGCAGCAGGAAAGCTGGCGCAACCTGCGGGAAGGCCTTGGCCAAGCGGGCATCCATATTGCCGATGAAAAACGCATCACTTCGCGCGCATACAATTGGCTGAAAACCTACTTTGTGCAGGAAATCATCCCGGTTATCACTCCGCAGGCGGTTGATCCGGCCCATCCGTTTCCGTTTGTGGCCAATCAGGGCATGGGGCTGCTGTTCAATCTTGCGCGCGAAACCACGGGCGAGCAGGTGGTGGAAATGGTGCTGATCCCGTCTGGCCTGCCGCGTTTTGTGCGGGTGCCGGGTGACGATGCCATCTATATCAGCATCGAACGGCTGATCAGCCGGTTCGCCGACCATCTGTTTCCCGGTTTCACCATCAAAGGTGACGGGGCATTCCGTGTCCTGCGCGATAGTGACATTGAAATAGAGGAAGAAGCTGAAGATCTGGTGCGTACGTTCCGCACTGCCATCCAGCGCAGGCGGCGCGGGCAAGTGATCCAGCTTGAACTGGAACAGGATTTTGACCCGGCGGCGGAGCACTTGCTGCGCGAACATCTGGGTATCCAGGGCGCGGCCATCGTCAAGACAGACGGCATGATGGGCATCGCCGGCCTCGGCGACATCGTCGAGGAAGACCGGCCCGACCTGAAATTTGACGATTACACCCCGCGTTACCCGGAACGCATTCTCGAGCATGATGGGGACTGTTTTTCCGCAATCCGCGAGAAGGACATCATCATCCACCACCCGTATGAAAGTTTTGAAGTGGTGGTGGATTTCCTGCGGCAGGCAGCGGCGGATCCCGATGTGGTGGCGATAAAGCAGACCTTGTATCGCGCAGGTCACCAGTCCCCCGTCATCGCAGCCCTGATCGCAGCGGCAGGCGCAGGAAAATCGGTGACGGCCGTGGTCGAACTCAAGGCGCGGTTCGATGAAGAACAGAACCTGTTATGGGCCAGCCAGCTGGAACGTGCAGGCGTGCAGGTAATCTACGGCTTCGTCGATTGGAAAACCCATGCCAAGGTGTCAATCGTGGTGCGCCGCGAAGAGCAGGGCTTCCGGACCTACTGCCATTTCGGGACGGGCAATTATCATCCCGTCACAGCGCGCATCTACACCGATCTCAGCTTCTTTACCGCAGACCCCAGGCTGACGCGCGATGCGGCCAAGCTGTTCAATTTCGTCACCGGCTATGTCGAGCCGCGCAAGACCGAAGGCCTTGCCATTTCTCCCATTGATCTGCGCGAGACATTATATGCCCATATTGACCGCGAAATCGACAATGCCGCCCAGGGCCGCCCGGCGGCGATCTGGGCAAAGCTGAATTCGCTGACTGACAAGGGCGTGATCGACCGGCTATATCTTGCCAGCCAGTCAGGAGTGGAAATCCAGCTGGTCATTCGCGGCATATGCTGCCTTCGCGCTGGGATCGATGGTTTGTCCGAAAATATCCGCGTCAAATCCATTATCGGGCGCTTTCTGGAACACAGCCGCATCTGGGCCTTTGCCAATGGCTACAGGATGCCCGGAGAACGGGCGCGCGTGTTCATCACTTCTGCCGATGCCATGTCGCGCAATCTGGACCGGCGCGTAGAAGCGCTGGTTCCGATCCGGAACCGAACGGTGCACGATCAGGTTCTGAAACAGGTATTGCTGGCCAATCTGCTGGATACCGAACAAAGCTGGGAACTGGAACCAGACGGGAGTTACATGCGCGTGCAGCCGGGCGAAAAACTATTCAACTGCCACCTGTATTTCATGACCAATCCGTCGCTTTCAGGGCGCGGCGGGGCACTGGCGGCAGCGGGCGGCGTGCCCACTCTGGCCTTGCGCAAGGGCGCGTCTTGACTTCGCTGCGCAACAGGAATGGTGACCGCGAAGGCAAATTTGCCGGCAACAAGCCCGAACGGGCGATTATCGACATCGGGTCCAATACCGTCCGGATGGTGCTGTATGGCGGTTCGCCGCGTGCGCCTGTCGTGCTGCTCAATGAAAAAGTGGTGGCGCGGCTGGGCAGGGACATTGCGGCCACTGGCAGGCTGGCAGAGGCAGCGATCGAACTGGCCCTGCGCGGACTGGCCCGTTATGCCCTGATCCTGAATGATCTGGGCATCGATGATATAGAAGTGGTCGCCACCGCCGCCGTGCGCGAGGCGGATAACGGACCGAAATTTCTGCGCCAGATTGAATTGCTGGGGCTGGCGCCGCGGCTTTTGTCGGGGGAGGAAGAAGCCCGTACGAGCGCCATGGGTGTCATCGGCGCGTTTCCCGGCGGAGCCGGCGTTGTCGCAGACCTTGGCGGCGGCAGTCTTGAACTGGTGCAGATAAGCGGCGGGCAATGCACGATTGGATCATCGCTGCCGTTGGGCACATTACGCCTGCCTGAAATACGCGGCGACAGCCCGGCCGATACCAGGCGGGCCGCGGCAAAAATCCTCAAGGCAGCAGGCTGGGGCGATGCAACCGGCGGTGCGCTGTATCTGGTCGGCGGTACATGGCGCGCCATGGCAACATATGCGATGGCGGAAAGCCGCCACCCGTTAAGTGATCCGCATGGGTTTGAATTGTCCGCCGAAGCAGCGTTGGAACTGGCATGCACCCTGGCGCAGGCAGATCCGTCCGATCTGCACAAATCGCCGCGCATTTCATCCCTGCGATCTGCCAGCATGCCGGATGCTGCGGCATTGCTGATGGCGCTGGTGAAAAAGCTCGAGCCGGACAGGATTGTCTTTTCGTCCTGGGGCCTGCGCGAAGGGCTGCTGTATGACCGGCTGGAACCTTTCGCGCAAGAACAGGATCCCCTGCTCGCCGGGGTGGCGGTATTTTCCGCATCGCGTGGCTGCCCGCCAACCCTGGCAGCGCGGGTCGCGGCATGGACAGTGGGCGCCTTGCCGGCCCATGCAAAAGGTTCGGAACGGTTGCGGCTGGCCGCGACGATGCTGGCTCTTGCTTCCATGCAGTCAGAGCCGAACCTGCGGACTGCGCAGGCGATCGACTGGGCTTTGCAGAAACGATGGATCGCCATTGATGCAGCAGGACGTGCAGTGCTGGCAGCAGCAGTATGCGGCAATGCCAACAAGCGCGATCTGCCGCCTGGCTTAAGGCAACTGGCACCCGCTGATGCGCTGGACGACGCGGCGGGATGGGGGCTGGCTATTCGGCTGTGCCGCCGCCTTGGCGCCTTGTCGCGCAAATCCTTGCAATCCAGCCGCATCGAGATCTCCGAAGGCAAGCTGATACTTACGCTTGAGCAATCCCATTCCGCATTATTGGGCGCGCCCAATGAAAAGGATCTGCGCCTGTTGGCAGAGCATCTGGGGCTGACAAGTGAGGTCCGTGTTGTGGCTGACAGCGAGTAAGGTGAAGGTGCGAATTTGTTCGCAATCCACTGCCCCCGATGGCGCCGCTATAGTGATCAGCGGAAATATTGCGGGACAAATTGGCCACAGTCGGGCCTATCGGCGCCACGATCTGGCCGCTTGCCGCAAAAGATATCCGCCATTTCCTGCAAATCTGTATCGCGCAGTTTCCGTAGCGTAAAGCTGACCAATTTCGGGCTATTGTGCATAGGTATGCAGAATATCTACAAAGCCGCGCGGTAGTTTTGAGCAATATGCTTGCCATAAGGGCGTCAACTGATTTAGTTTCCTAACCAGATCGCCACCAAGGCGACGCACATAGGGAGAGGACGTATGAGGGTTAAGGCCACTCTGCTCGCCGGCATTTGCGGCAGCGCTATCGCATTTCCAGCTTTCGCACAGGAGACGGCTTCGGATGCCAATGCCCAGCCAGAGCGCAGGCAATATGCAGATGAAATCGTCGTAACCGCACAGCGGCAGGCGCAAAGCCTGCAGGCTGTCCCGATTGCAGTCAGTGCGTTTACGTCCGAAGCGCTGGAATCCCAGCAGATCGAAAATGCGAGCGATCTGCAGCTTACGTTGCCGAATGTCTCCTTCACCAAGAGCAACTTTACCTCATCCAGCTTCACCATTCGCGGCATTGGCGACCTGTGCGTTGGCGTGTCATGCGACAGTGCCACGGCCATTCATCTGAACGGCGCCCCCCTGTTCGGCACGCGCCTGTTTGAAACGGAATATTTCGATCTGGAACGGATCGAAGTTCTGCGCGGCCCGCAAGGCACATTGTTTGGCCGCAATGCCACTTCGGGCGTGGTCAACGTGGTCAGTGCCAAGCCTGACCTGTCAGGTTTCGGCGCCAAGGCCGAATTTGAATATGGGAACTATAATTCCATCAAGGGCAAGGCGATGATCAACGTGCCGATCGGTGAAACGATCGGTGTGCGGCTGGCCGGCTTCTACCTTAACCGCGATGGTTATACTGAAAATCTGTTCGACAATACGGATATTGATGGCCGCGATATGTATGCCGTGCGTGGTTCGCTGCGGTTTGAACCCGGGCCCGATACCACCATCGATCTCATGGGCTATTATTTCCGTGAAAACGATGACCGCATGCGGATTCAGAAACAGCAGTGCCAGCGCGACCCGACCGGCGTTGTCGGCTGCCTAAATACCCGCCGTGATTTTGATATGACCAATGCCAATTCGACCTTTACCGGCACTTTGTCATCGTCCGAATTCCTGGCCATCAACGGTCTGCCAGCAGGCTTTGGTCTGGGCAGCCTTTATGGTCCCGATGCGTTCTCGAACTTCCAAGAACCGCAGGATGTCCGCGTCGTCAGCACTCCGTTCACGCCTGAATATTTCGCGGACGAATTGCAGGTGCAGGCGAGCATCGATCATGATTTTGGACCCATGAAAGTGGGCCTGACCGGCACCTATCAGAAAACCAAGGTCGATTCCCGTCAGGATTACAACCTCGGCTTCGCGGACCGGTCATTTTACGCGCCCGCGCTCAACCAACTGGCAGCATTTGCCAACCCGCTGGTGGTGGGTGCGCCCACCGCTGCCTATTTCCAGCCTTTTGTCGCCGGGATCATTCCGGGCGGCCCGAGCGGACCATTGTGCACTTCTGATACCAGCCTCGATAACCGTGGTTCGTTTGAAGGCAATTCGATCTGTTCCGATGTTCCGCTACAATATGACCGGTCCAATCAGGACCAGGAATCGTGGACGGCAGAAGCCATCCTTTCGAGCGATCTCGACGGGCCGTTCAACTTCCTGCTGGGCGGTATTTACGCCAATTCGAAAGTGTCCGAAAACAGCTATTATGTGAACAGCTTTGCCATTGACTACATTGCTGGCCTGCTGGGTTCGTTCACCAGCCTGGGCGGCGGATTGCAGCCATCCTATCTGGCATCATCCTTCTACCGCAACAACACGCTCGACTTTGAACTCAAGAGCTATGGCCTGTTTGGCGAAGTCTATTTCGACATCAGCGATCGTCTGAAGCTGACCGGCGGCCTGCGCTACAATAATGACAAGAAGTCGATCGAAGCGCGCACCGCGCTGGCTGCCTTTCTCAACCCTTACAGCAATGACGGCGATCCCTATGCGTCGCCCTATGTCGGCAGCTTTGATGCAGACCCCGGCACGCCGGGCAATCAGCTGACCCAGCAGCGATCCGTCGGGTTTGACGCCATTACCGGCCGCGCCGTGCTGGATTTCCAGATGACGCCGGATAATCTGGTCTATGCGTCCTACTCGCGCGGCTACAAATCTGGCGGTATCAATCCGCCGCTGTCGCCCATTTTCGATGTCGCGGAATCCTTCGGCAAGGAAAAGATCGACGCGTTTGAAATCGGCAGCAAGAACACATTTGCCAACGGCGCATTGCAGCTGAATGCCACGGCTTTCTATTACAAATACAAGGGCCTGCAGCTTAGCCGCATCATCGCCCGAACATCAGTCAACGATACGATTGATGCCAACATCTGGGGCGTTGAACTGGAAAGCATTATCCGGCCGGACTATAACTGGCTGATCAACATGAACTTCAGCTACCTCAATGCCGAGGTGGCTGGCGACCAGTTCTTCAGCGATCCGCGTGATCCCGGTGCCGGCGATGCCGATGCCGTGATCATCAAGGATATCACCAATGGCGCGCTCTGCTCCGTCCAGTCTGGCGGCGCTTCGGGTAGCGCAGATGCCTTTGTTGCAGCCATCAATGGCGGGCTTGGCCTTCGCGCACCGGGCGAATTTCCGTCCGATGGCGGCCTGGCATCTTCAGGGGCCTTCAGCATCTGTTCCGTGCTGGCCGCACAGGGGGCCGCAATTGGCGCAGCCTTTGGCGGCATCACCGTTCTCAGCCCAGGCGTTCAGACCAATCTGAAGGGCAACAAATTGCCACAGGCACCTGAAATGAAAGCATCGGTAGGCGTCCAGTATACTTCCGAATTCGACAACGGAATGACCCTGGTGCCGCGCTTCGACATTGCTTTTACAGGCGAACAATTTGGCAATGTGTTCAACGGCAATGTGAACCGGATCAAGCCATTCGTTCAGGCGAATGCGCAAATCCAGCTTAACGGTCCGGACAACCGCTGGTTTGTTCGCGGCTTCGTGCAGAACGTTTTTGACAGCAACTCGACCACGGGCCTGTATGTCACGGATGCGTCTTCCGGCCTGTTCAGCAACATCTTCACACTCGACCCGCGCCGCTACGGTATTGGTGTCGGTGTAGAATTCTGACCTGATCCGCTTTCAGCGGGCAGGGCGAAGGGCCGGGCGAAAGTCCGGCCCTTTTTGCATGACGGGATCAGCCAGCGTCCATCATGCATGGACTGCCGCGGATCAATCGCCGGTCCTGGCGGAGGGCACACCGGTTTTGGCAAAGGGGGAAAAGTCTGTCTCAGTATCGAAAATATCGACCCCTTCGCGCCGTTTCAGCCACCCGACCACTGCGTAGGTAACTGGCGTCAGCGCCGCTTCCCAGGCGACCTTGATGGCCCATTGCGTAAAGACAACCTGCACCACCAGCGCATCTGTCCAGCCTGCCACGCCTAGAAAGGCGATGGGATAAAACAGCATGCTGTCCACCCCTTGGCCAAAGATGGTGGAGCCTATTGTCCGGCTCCACAACGCTTTGCCGCGGGTCCAGATCTTCATTTTGGCCAGCACGTAGGAATTGACAAATTCCCCTGCCCAGAACGCAATGATCGATGCCAGCACGATGCGCGGCACCTGCCCGAACACCGCCTCATATGCTGCCTGGTTGCCCCAGTCTGCCGCAGGGGGCAGCGCCACCACCATCCACGCCATGAACGCCATGAACACCAGCGCAGCAAACCCTGCCCAGATGCACCGGCGTGCATAGGCATAGCCATACACTTCTGTCAGCACGTCACCGATGACATAGCTGATGGGAAAGAACAGCACGCCTGCGCCAAACGGCCAGATGCCGATGCCCGGCAGATCAAGTTCCGCGACCTTGCCCGCGCCAATCACATTGGACAGCAGCAGGATGGTGACAAAAGCCGCCAGAACAAAATCAAAATAGCGGAATTGCGGGCGAGTTTTGGGCGCGTTCATGGGATAGCTGACTATCCTCATTTGCCCGATTGGAAAAGCACGCTATGGGCACCGTTGCATGCGCCCGTAGCTCATCTGGATAGAGCGCGAGACTTCTAATCTTGAGGTAGCAGGTTCGAGTCCTGCCGGGCGCACCAATCGTTGGCTGCACATGGTTGGTGAAGACCCATGTGCAGGTACCGACTTGGTAGGTGCGCCAGCCCTAATCGAAATGGCAGGACCAATCACCATCACCCAGCGCGGTGCACGATTTTATGTCCTCACCAGTAAGGTCAATCATTCTCGTCGCTGCGTAGCTTTCGGGATTTTCGCCCGGTGAACGCACGATTACCACGCCGCCGTCCGGAATTCCGGCGCGATATATGACCGCCCTAGGCGCAGGGCCGGATAATTCACTGGCATGAGATCGTGCGAAAGACCGCATCTGATGGGCGGAATAGGCGCTTTCCAGAACATAGGCCGATGGAATGGCCACACCCAGCGCTGCCAGAGGTAGTATGCGGCCGATATGCATTCTCCACCGTGAAGAATGGGCATCAGGTTTCAAAAATACCGTCGCTATGGCCACTCCTGCCGCAATAAAAACGGCGATAGACCACCCGATTTTCCAGGCGAGAAAAAGTGCAAAATCACTGCCTTTCAGCACATTGCCAGGGCGTAGCACCATGCTGCTGCCAAAGCTTATCGGAATGAACAGCGCCAGCATTCCCAGTGCCAGTTTCTCGTTGAAAGTGAAGGGGCCCAAACGATCCGTCAGGCGGGGCACGCCTCAGCCTCGCAGCACGTTTTCGAGCGGTTCACCTGTCACCGGATAGCCAGCATCTTCCGGAATGCACAGCCACCGCTGGCCATCGCGTTCCGCCATATGGGGCGTGATCGTCTGCACCGGAAAGCGCGCGCAATCGGCACTGGCGGCAGCAAAATCAGGAAACTGAGCCAGCCGTTCAAGATTTCGGCGGGTGGGGTAGATGATGCTCAGATCGTTCCGGGCGGCTGCGTCCAATGCACCTTGCGCGGTGATCCAGTAAAGTTTGGTATTTTCCGTCGCATCCACGGCGATATCGACTGCCCCTGTGCCAAGATCAGCAAGGTAGAAGCGGGTGTCGAAAATGCGCGAAAGCCGCTCGTTCTTTGGAAACCAGCGGGCAAAGGGCAGGATTGAATCGAGATCCAGCCGCCAGTCCATTGCTGTAAGGACCGGCGCAAGGGCCTGTGTTTCCAGCAGCATGGCCCTGGCTTTGACCGCCCGGTCTGCATCAATCACGCCGGTCAGCCCGATGGCGAGGCCGGTTTCTTCCAGAGTCTCGCGCACAGCGGCAATCCGGTGTGCGGCTTCATCATTGTCGAGCGGCGAACCGATGGCAGCGGCCAGTTCAAAATCTGCCTCATCCACCCGTCCACCGGGGAACACTGCGGCTCCGCCAGCAAAAGACATGGTCCGCGAACGCGTGACCATCAGCAATTCGGGCGGGCCTGCTGCTGCGGAGTTGCGAAATACAACTACGGTGGCTGCGGGGATTTCGGCCTGTGCCGGCGGGGCTGGGGTTTCGCTCATCAAACAACTGTGTGCAGAACACTGGGTGCGATGCCAAGTGCAATATCATCCGCGATGTCGGCAAACTTTACACAGCGGCGATCAGCAATTTTTCGTTAAGCATGAGTTTGGCTGCAATTCAGCCATTTGCACGAACTGGCACGCGCCGTGCATCGTTCAGAATATCCCGAATGATCTTCGATCGAGGCGGGGCCACTCCTGGTCTCCCGGTCCCGCCTCCCCGAAGCTTCGCGATAAACCTCCAGCCATTTCGTCCCTGATTTTGCCGCCGCAGGGCGCCTGACAAGCGAAAGCCGCGTCAGCCATTGGCGGCTAACGCGGCTTCATTACCGGGTTTCTGGGCCGGATGTGTGCTTGGCGGCACTCATGCCGCGGCGTTTTTTCAGCTTGCCGGAGCGACCTGTTTTTCAGCCAGCAATTGCTGCAATTCGCCAGCTTCGAACATTTCCATCATGATATCACTGCCGCCGACAAATTCGCCCTTCACATAAAGCTGGGGGATGGTTGGCCAGTCTGAAAATACCTTGATGCCCTGGCGCACTTCCATGTCCTGCAACACGTCAACGCTGCCATAGGCAACGCCGCAATGGTCCAGAATGGCGATGGCCCGGCTGGAAAACCCGCATTGCGGAAACAGGGGCGTGCCTTTCATGAACAGGACGACATCATCCTTGTTCACGATTTGCGAAATACGCTCGTTGGCTGGTGAAGTGGTATCGGACATGTGCGAAATCCCGCGAAATTGATCGGTTGTCTATCAGTTGGGAACTTCAGTCGTGAGTTGCAAGGCGTGAAGCACGCCGCCCATCTTCCCATCAAGCGCCGCATAGACAGTCTTGTGCTGCTGAATGCGGCTCATTCCGGCGAAACTGGGGGACACGACGCGCGCCGCCCAATGGTCACCATCACCGGCCAGATCGGTCATTTCGACAGTGGCATCAGGCAATGCAGCCTTTATCATGCCTTCGATTTCAGGTCCGGACATGGGCATGATGTCAGACTTCGCCCATAAGTTGCCGGCGCGCTTCGACTGATTTTTCTTCCAGCGCCGTACGCACGCCTGCTTCGTCAATGTCCACGCCGCTGCTGGTAAGGTCGCCCAGCAATTTGCGGATTACATCTTCGTCGCCCGCTTCTTCAAAGTCAGCCTGAACGACGGCCTTGGCGTAGGCTTCGGTTTCTTCGCTGGTCAGGCCCATTTTCTCTGCTGCCCAATGGCCGAGCAGACGGTTGCGCCGGGCTGCGATTTTGAACGATGTTTCCTCGTCAAATGCGTATTTCGCTTCTTCGCCGCGTTCGCGGTCCTTGAAATCTGTCATAATTGCCTCTCGGTTCGGGCCGTTAAATCTTGTCCGGTCCGAAATAGTGTCTGCCGGGTGCGCTCGCAAGCGTAACGGTCCCGGCGGCGAAAATTACATGGTTACAACCAGTTTTCCGATGGCGCCGCGCTGTTCCAGCTTGGCAATCGCTTCGCCTGCACGTTCCAGCGGGTAGGTTTCGCTGACCAGCGGGGAAATCTTGCCGTCTTTCCACATCTGGAACAGCTCCGAGATATTGGCCGCGTTCTTTTCCGGCTCCCGCATGGTGTAGGCGCCCCAGAACACACCGCGGATATCGCAGCTTTTCAGCAAGGTGAGGTTGAGCGGCATCTTGGCGATGCCCGCAGGGAAGCCCACCACCAGAAAGCGGCCCTCCCAGGCGATGGCGCGCAGGGCCGGTTCGGAATAATCGCCGCCGACAATATCATAGACGATATCGGCGCCGTGCGGGCCAACAGCGGCCTTGAAATCGTTGGCCAGCTTTTTGGATGTGTCCTTGTCGAACGGAGCGCGGGGGTAAATCACCACTTCATCGGCGCCTGCCTTGCGGACAGCTTCGGCCTTTTCCTCGCTCGACACGGCGGCAACAACGCGCGCGCCATAGGCCTTGCCCAGTTCCACCGCTGACAGGCCGACCCCGCCAGCTGCGCCAAGGACCAGCATGGTTTCGCCCGCCTTGATCTGCCCGCGGTCCTTCAGCCCGTGAATATTGGTGCCATAGGTCATCAGCAGGGCAGACGCATCCACCAACGAAACGCCTTCGGGAACCTTGAAAATCTTTGCCGCAGGAAGGACGACTTTTTCCTGCAATCCGCCAAAGCCGGTGCCGGACAGGATGCGGTCGCCTACTTGCCAGCCTTCCACGCCTTCGCCCAATGCTTCAATCGTGCCGGAAATCTCGCTCCCGGGCGCAAAGGGGCGTTCCGGCTTTACCTGATACATATCGCGGATAATCAGCGCATCGGGGTAGTTGATGGCGCAGGCCGCAACCTTCACCAGCACTTCGCCCGGGCCCGGTACAGGGTCGGCGATGTTTTCCAGAACCAGTGTTTCAGGGCCGCCAGTGGCTTTCGAAAGTAATGCTCTCATGCGGCAATCTCCGTACCTTTTGACAGCCATGGCATATGCGCGGCTGTGCGTGTTTCATAAGCGCTGATCGCATTGTCGCGTGCCAGCGTAAGGCCCACTTCGTCCAGCCCTTCGGCCAGACATTTTTTGCGGAATGGGTCAATTTCGAAGTGGAAGCGATCCTGGAACGGGGTCGTTACCATCTGGCTGCCAAGATCAATGGCGACAGGATCAGTCAGGGCCACTTCTATCAGGCGGTCGATGCTGTCCTGCGGCAGCGTGACGGTCAGAATACCGTTCTTGAACGCGTTGCTGGCGAAAATATCAGAAAAGCTGGGCGCGATTACGGCCATGATACCCAGGTCCAGCAAGGCCCATGCGGCGTGTTCGCGGCTGGACCCGCAGCCGAAATTATCGCCTGCGATCAAGATCGGCGCGCCGGCAAATTCAGGATCGTCGAAGACATTGCCCGGTTCGGCCCGCACGGTCTGGAATGCCCCAGCGCCCAGCCCCTCGCGGCTGATGGTTTTCAGCCATTCAGCCGGAATGATGACATCAGTGTCGACATTCTTGCGCCCGAACGGGATGGCACGGCCTTCAATTGCGGAGACCGGATGCATCAGTCTGTTTCCGGCGGCGTTTTGGGCCTTTGAGGCGTTTCGGCGGCTTTGTCCTTGCGCTTGGACGCATAAAGCAGTGCTGCGGCAATAGCGGCTGAACCGATGGCGGCACCGGCCATGGCAGCTTTGCCGCCGAGCGATGAAGGGATTTTTTTCGTCATTGCCTACCTATGTGGCCAGCCTTGCTTCGCATCAAGATGCGGGGCGGCGGGAAAGTTGTTTTTTACGGCGGAATTCATGATTGCGATGGGCTAGCCAGCGCGGCATCAACTGTAAAGCAGCCCCGGACGGCAAAGCTGGTCATGCAAGGTCGCGCACATCGGCAATGCGGCCTGTAATTGCTGCCGCCGCCGCCATGGCAGGGGACATCAGATGGGTGCGTGCGCCCGGTCCCTGCCGCCCGACAAAATTGCGATTGCTGGTAGAAGCGCAGCGTTCCCCCGGCGGCACTTTGTCAGGGTTCATGCCAAGGCAGGCCGAACATCCCGGCTCGCGCCATTCAAAACCGGCATCGGTAAAAATCCGGTCCAGCCCTTCTTCTTCGGCCTGCATTTTGACCAGGCCAGAACCGGGCACGACGATGGCCCATTTGATCGTGTCAGCTTTGTGCCGGCCCCGCAGAATTTCAGCGGCAGCACGCAAATCTTCGATCCGGCTGTTGGTGCAACTGCCGATAAAGATGTTTTCAACTGCCACATCGCACATCGCCTGACCGGCGGTGAGGCCCATATAGTCGAGGCTTTTTTGTGCAGCCGCCTGTTTCGACGGATCGGCAAAGCTGGCCGGATCAGGCACCACGCCGCCCACTGGCACCACATCTTCTGGGCTGGTCCCCCAGGTTACGGTCGGCTCGACATCGGCGGCGTCGATCGTCACGCTTTTGTCGAATTGGGCACCCGGGTCAGTGGCAAGGGACCGCCACCAGTTGACGGCGGCATCCCAGTCATCCCCCGTGGGCGCGAGCGGGCGGCCTTTCAGATAGGCAAAAGTCGTATCGTCAGGCGCGATCAGGCCAGCCCGTGCGCCCGCTTCGATCGACATGTTACACACCGTCAGCCTGCCTTCCACACTCATGGTTTCAAACACCTGCCCGCGATATTCGATCACATGGCCGGTGCCGCCCGCCGTGCCGACCACGCCGATGATGTGAAGAATGAGATCCTTGGACGTTATGCCGGGGCCAAGCAGACCGTTGACGACAACTTCCATGGTCCGCGATTGTTTGAGCAGCAGGGTCTGGGTGGCCAGCACATGTTCCACTTCGCTGGTGCCGATGCCGAATGCCAATGCCCCCACGCCGCCATGGGCTGCCGTGTGGGAATCGCCGCAGACTATGGTTGCACCGGGAAGCGAAAATCCCTGTTCCGGGCCAACCACATGGACAATGCCCTGCTGCGCTGCCGAAGCATCGATATAGCGGATGCCGAACGCTGGCGCATTGGCTTCCAGCGCGGCCAGCTGGGCGGCGCTTTGCGGGTCGGCAATGGGAATGCGTTTGCCATCTGCATCAAGCCGGGGTGTGGTGGGCAGATTATGGTCCGGCACGGCCAGTGTCAGATCAGGGCGGCGCACCTTGCGGCCAGCCAGCCGTAACGCCTCGAATGCCTGCGGGCTGGTCACTTCATGCACCAGATGCCGGTCGATAAAGATCAGGCTGGTGCCATCATCGCGGGTTTCCACGACATGGGCGTCCCAGATCTTTTCATATAATGTGCGAGGTTTGCTTGCCATGCCGGAGAAAATAGCGACCTATGGGCAACAGTGGCAAGCCAAGTTGGGCGCAGGAAATACCTAGTCATGGAAAGTAAAGCTTGTGGTCCCTAACTAACACCCATGTCAGCAAAACCATATAGCTTCCCCATCGATATCATCCCCACCGATATCGACTTCATGGGCCATGTGAACAACGCCCGCTATCTGAGCTGGGTGCAGGACGCAGTGCTGTCGCACTGGCGCAATATTGCCCCGCCCGAAGCGGTGGCCAGCCGTGCGTGGGTGGCGCTGAAACATGAAATTACCTACCGAAAACCGGCGTTTCTGGATGATGTGGTGATTGCCCGCACCGTTTTGGAAAGCATCAAGGGCGCCCGCGCTTTTTACCATACCGTGATTGAGCGCGGCGAAGATGTGCTGGCGGAAATCCAGTCAAGCTGGTGCTGCATTGATGCCGAAACGCTGCGTCCGGCGCGAATCGGTGAAGAAGTTTCGCGCTTCTTTTTCCCGCGCGAAGATCAGGACTGAGCCTGAACCAGGTCGCATCGCGGCCCTGTATTTCCTTCTGCAACGGGTTTAATGTGTTTTCATGACCTGGCTTGTCCCCTTGTTGATCGTGGCCGCCACCATCATGGCGATGGAATGGATTGCCTGGTCGAGCCATAAATACATCATGCATGGCTGGGGCTGGGGCTGGCACCGTGACCATCACGAACCGCATGATAATCTGCTCGAAAAAAACGACCTTTACGGCATCGTGGGCGCGGTGATGAGCATTTCCATGTTTGCCGCGGGCAGCCCGATGGTGCTGGGCGCTGATGCATGGTGGCCTGCGACATGGATTGGCCTTGGCATTCTTGGTTATGGCATCATTTATACGCTGGTGCATGACGGGCTGGTCCATCAACGCTATTTTCGCTGGGTGCCCAAGCGCGGCTATGCCAAGCGGCTGGTGCAGGCGCACAAGCTGCACCATGCGACGATTGGCAAGGAAGGCGGCGTCAGCTTCGGCTTTCTGCTGGCGCGGGATCCCGCAGCGTTGAAGGCTGATTTACGCAAGCAGAAAGACGCCGGCATTGCCGTGCTTCGCGATGCCCAGACCGGCAGCAGCGCGGACGCTGCGTAGCCGCCGGCTCAGTTCATTCCGGTGTTCAGTCCTGACTATTCATTGCGCGTGGCAATCCAGCCGCCGCCGATGAACAGGATTGCCAGTGACAGATAGACCCACGGCACACCCAGTGTTACGCCGGTAAAGACAGCGCCTGCTGCCATGGCGCTGATGGCGGCGACTTTTGCCGGGCGGGCAATGGCGCGGCGTTCCCGCCAGTCGCGCATCTGCGGGCCCCAGGTGGGGTGATCAAGCAGTTTCTTTTCCCACGCCGGATTGCTGCGCGCGAAACATACTGCGGCCAGCAGCAGAAATGGCACTGTGGGCATGATTGGCAGCACGGCGCCGATAATGGCCATGCCCAGCGCCAGAAGGCCAGCGACGAGAAACAGGAAACGCATGGCAGGCGTGTCTCAGCCCTGCGCCAGCCGGGCAGCGTGTTCCTGCACCAGCGCGATCATATTGGGCACGCCTTGTGTGCGGTTGGATGAAAGCTGGTTTTTCAGATCAAACGGGGCGAGGGCGGCCGTCACATCCATGGCTGCCACTTCGGCGGCTGGCCGGTCCTGCACTGCGGCGATGACCAGTGCGACGATGCCCTTGGTGATGGCAGCATTGCTGTCGGCCAGAAAGTGCAATTCCGATTTTTCGCCGGTCGGGTAAACCCACACGCTGGCAGAACAGCCGCGCACCAGCGTGGCATCGGTCTTGAGCGCATTGGGCATGGGGTCCAGTTCCCGGCCCAGTTCGATCAGCAGGCGATAGCGTTCATCACCCTCAAGGAATTCATATTCTTCCGCAATATCGTCAAGTGTTCTCATGCCTGTGCATCTAGCAGCGCACAATTACAGGTCTACCCCGCTTGCGATGGCTTCCAGCTTGCGGATGCGTTCTTTCAGGTCGGCAATCTCGATCCGGGCACTCCCAAAACCGGGGTTGGCCAAACCGGGGTTGGCAACAGCTGAACCCATATGCGTGCCGCTGTCGATTTCGTAACGTGCGCTTGCCGCTGCCGCAGGCACGCGCTCAAGCTCACGTTCCTTGAGCGCCAGCCAGCCCTGCCAGCCGCGCAATGCGACCAGAGCCACCAGGGCAATCCCGGCAAGGGCCACTGCAGCAATGATGATCTGTTCACTCATTCGAGGTCCTCCCTATGAACTCTGGCCCAAAAACCGGGCTATTGGCATCTTTGTTACGGGCGACTAATCGTCCCGCAGGCGCTCGATTTCCTCGGCGATTGCCCGGCTATCCCGACTGCTTGTGCTGTTGGCATCGGTAGCGATGCGTTCCAGCACCTTGATCCGTTCGCGCAGGTCCTTCACTTCGCCTTGCAATTCGCGTTCGCGGCTGGATGTGTGCGGCGTTTCCAAATCGTTGCGGCTCTGGTCCTGCCCCTTCTCCAATCGTCCGCGCGACCGCATCACGCCCGCAATTGCTGAAATCAGAACAATCAGAACAATGGCAGTGGCCCAGCTCATGCCCGCTGCCTTTGTTCGGCATTCGTCAGTTCTGCGGGCAGCGCGTCAGCACTGGCAGGCCCGCGCAAACTCTCTATCTGGAGGGCAAGATCCTGCCCCCGGTCCGTGGCCAGCCGTTCCAGAACGCGCACGCGCTGTTCCAGCTGTTCGATTTTTTTCGCCGATGCCGGGCTGTCTGCACCGGCTCTTGCTGCCTCCAGTTCCAGCTTGCGCTGCTTGAAGGCCAGATCGCGCTTGTGGATGGCCCCGCCAAGCCCAAAAGACACCATGATGACGACCAGAATAAAACTGAAAATCAGCAGCAGGTTGGGGTCCATCACGCCGCTCCCTTGGCGTTCACGGCGTGCAAGGGGGCGGTTGCGGACCGGTCATCGCGCAGCTTTTCGATTTCCTGCGTCAGGCCGTAACCGCTATCGGTGACAATCCGTTCGACCACGGCGACCCGGTCTTTGACAGAACCCAGTTCCGTGCGCAGCTGGGTGTTTTCCTGCGTCAGGCGTACCACGCGTTCCTGCGCTTCTGCGTCGGACTTCGGGTAAATGGCCTGGCCCCAGGCCCCGTCGAGCGGGTAACCATGGCGAACCCTGATCCAGGTCGTGGCAACCCAGCCAAGCATTCCGGCAACGCCAAGTATGGCAATCAGTTGGGGGGTGAATTCAAAAGGCATCAGACGCGCTCCTGCTTTTCAATGTTCAAAGGCACGTCGCTGCTGCTTTCAACCTGGCCCCGGCTGTCCACCGTGCGCGTATCGCGCAGGGCTTCGATCTGGGTGGCAATGTCATATCCGCGGTCGGTAACGATGCGTTCCAGCACGCGGACCCGTTCTTCCAGTTCCCTGGTATGCGAGGCATATTGCGCGGCCTTTTCGGCGCTGTGTTCGGCAGTTACCGCTATGCGCTTTGCTTCCAGCTTTTTCTGGCTGCTGATCCAGACAATCCCCAGCACCATCAGGAACGGCGCGGATACTGCCACCAGTCCAATTAAATCGCCCATTTCAATGCTCCCCTCGATATTCGTGTTTAGCGCAGGCGTTCGATTTCAGCCGAAAGCCGCGGATTGCTGGTGACGTAATATGTTTCCACGTCAGCCAGCCGGCGGTCCACATCGCGGAACCGTGCACGCACTTCGCGGGCAGTGCGGGCGGGTGACTGGCGCACACGCTGCCAGTATTTCTGTTCGTCATTATCGACATAGAGATGCGCTGGTTTCTTGTTCAGCAGCACGCCTGCGATGAAATAGAACGGAATGGTTGATCCGCCGGTCATGAATGTCAGCGCGATGGCGCCCAGGCGGACCCAGATGGCATTGACGCCGGTATAATCGGCAATGCCGGAACACACGCCCATCAGCTTCGCGTTCTGCTTGTCCCTGTAAAGGGTGGTGCGTTCGCTGGTCATTTGCTCATTCCTTTCTTTTCCGCCAGCAGGCGATCAAGTTCGCGCAGTGGCTGATTGTCGATTTCGCGGTCATGCATCAGGCGTGAAGGCTTGAATTCCGGGTTGTCCGAAGCGACCAGGCGCTCGACTGTTTCCATCCGGTCATCCAGGCGCTTGGCCAGATGATACAATTCATCCAGCAGCTGCTCGTCATCGCCGGTGATGGTGGCGGCGGTCTTCCACTTGGTGATGTAGTGAAAAATCAGCCACGGCAGGCCAAGCACGAGGGCGGGTATGATAATGACTTCTTCCATGGCTTAGCTATCCTTCTGTTCGGCGCCGCCCATGGCGCGCTTCATGGCTTCAAGTTCCTCGTCGATCTTGTCAGCGCCTGCCAGCGCGGCAATTTCTTCGGACAGGGATGGTTTGTTGGACCCGTCGGCAATGCTCAGGGCATCGGCGCGGCCTTCTGCATAATCGACCCGGCGTTCCAGCTGGTCGAACCGTGACAGGGCTTCATCGACCCGCTCGGTTGACAGCAGCGTACGCAGTTTAACCCGGTTTTCCGCGCTTTCCAAACGCGCGGCAATGGCGGTCTGGCGGCTGCGGGCTTCGCGCAGGCGGTTCTGCAATTTGTCGATGTCCTGTTCGTAAGCGCGCAAGGCATCATCCAGCACGGTAATTTCCGCGCTCAGCTGATCGGCCATGTCGGCCGCTTTCTTCTTTTCCACCAGGGCAGCGCGGGCCAGATCCTCGCGGTCCTTGCTCAGGGCCAGCTGCGCTTTTTCGCCCCAGTCGGCCTGCAATTTGTCCAGCTTCACCGTGTGGCGGTGCATTTCCTTCTGATCGGCGATGGTGCGCGCGGCGCTGGCACGCACTTCCACCAGCGTTTCCTCCATTTCGAGGATGATCATACGGATCATTTTCGCAGGATCGTCTGCCTTGTCCAGCATATCGTTGAAATTGGCGGCGATGATATCTCGGGTGCGGCTGAAAATTCCCATCAAGGGTACTCCGGAAAAATTGAATTCACTGCTTGCAGAAGCGGGTTTGGACTGGGTCGGTGTCGGGCTGCGACGCAGGCGTTCCACTTCGCTTTCAAAACGTGAAGAAGGGGTGCGGGCCGAAGCGCTGGGGGTCGAAGCGCTGTGGGGGGGCGACATGCGCTCCGGCCCGAGGGGGTTGGTGTCAGATTGGTCGGTCATGCGAGCTCCACTGCTTCGCAATTCATCGTTGCAGCAAAGGCAGGGCTGGCCTGCATCTGCGTGCTCAATGCCACGAACGCGACCATGGCAAGAATGCTTGCGGTAGCGGCCTGGCCCAGTTTCGACTGGAAAAAGCGACGGTTATACATGGTGTGGTTCCTTCCCGAACATTGTGTTGTTCACTATTCAGCAAAGAGCGTGCCAAAATGCAAAAACCGCAGATTATTGCCGGTTCCGGCGCAATTTGCTAAACTGCTATTGGCGACACTTGCCAACAATCGGGAAAATTTCCTATAGGTTGGGGTGATGGAGCGGGATAACCAGTTTATAGGCCAGTCAGGGGCCTTTCTCGATGCGGTGGAGCGGGCCAGCCGCGCTGCGCCCATGCGGCGCCCTGTCCTGGTGGTGGGCGAACGCGGCACGGGCAAGGAACTGATTGCCGAACGTCTGCACCGCTTGTCGCTGCGTTGGGGCGAACCGCTGGTGACCATGAATTGTGCAGCCCTTCCTGAAACCCTGATCGAAGCCGAATTGTTCGGCCACGAGGCAGGAGCGTTTACCGGCGCTACCAAAGCGCGGGTCGGAAGGTTTGAGGAAGCCGATAAAGGCACGCTTTTTCTCGACGAACTGGGCACATTATCCATGGGTGCGCAGGAACGGCTGCTGCGGGCGGTGGAATATGGCGAAGTGACGCGAATCGGATCTTCGCGCCCTGTCCGGGTGGATGTGCGGATTGTTGCTGCCACCAATGAAGACCTGCCCAAAATGGCGGAAAAAGGCACGTTCCGGGCCGATCTGCTCGACCGCCTCAGCTTTGAAGTCATCACCTTGCCGCCGCTGCGTGTGCGCGAAGGGGATGTGGGCGTGCTGGCGGAATATTTCGGCCGCCGGATGGCCGCGGAAATCGGCTGGGAAAGCTGGCCCGGCTTTGGCGAACATGTCGCCCGCCAGTTGGAAAATTACCCATGGCCGGGCAATGTCCGTGAATTGCGCAATGTGGTGGAACGCGGCGTTTACCGCTGGGACAATTGGCAGGAGCCGATTGGCCATCTGGTGTTCGATCCGTTCGACAGCCCGTGGAAGCCGATTGCTCCGCACTCTGGTCATTCTTCGGCTGGTGCCGGCGCTTCGGCACGCGATAAAAAAGCCGCTGGTGCAGAAGATCAGGGCATGGCGCAGTCACCCGCCGATCTGGAAACGATTGATGATCTGAAAGCCGCGGTGGAGGCGCATGAGCGGATGATTGTCGAGCATGCGCTGGGCAAGCATCGGTGGAACCAGCGCCAGACAGCCAAAGCGCTGGGATTGAGTTATGACCAGCTACGCCACTGTATCAAGAAGCACGGGCTGGCCGATAGCGAATAGGTGTTTTGGCGCTTGCCAAAACCGCGCGCCCCACCTATCTAGCCGCCATCCCGACATTGTCTTGATGAAGTGGGGCTGGCGCCGGACGGGGCCGGCACGAACTCCCATTACGGCATTGTCCTGCAATTATGGAGCATTGATGGCCGATCTGGCACGCCTGAAAGAGATTATCGAACCGGAAGCAAAAGCGCTCGGTTTTGATCTTGTGCGCGTGATCATGACCGGTTCCGAAGCTGGCGATGGCGAACGCGCCTTGCAGATCATGGCCGAAGATCCTGCCACCGGGCAATTGGTGATCGAACAATGTGCCGAATTGTCGCGTGCGGTTTCTGCCCGGATCGACGCGCTGGAAGAAGACGGCGTTGAGCTGGTTTCCGGAAATTACCATCTGGAAGTCAGTTCCCCCGGAATTGACCGGCCTCTGACGCGGCGCAAGGATTTTACCCAATGGGCCGGGCATGAAGTGAAAATCGCGCTGACTGACAAGATTGACGGCCAGCGCAACATTCGCGGCACCTTGGAAGGGATCGACGGCGATGTCGTAACCGTGAAGAACAAGGGGTCCAAGCGGGTGACTTTCCCGTTCGACGCAATTCATTCGGCAAAGCTCGTCCTGACCGATGCGCTGATTGCCGCAACCAAACCGATCGACACCAAGGGTGCCGATGAAATTTCCGAAGAAGAGAAGGCTGACGACTGATGGCCAGTGCAATTTCCGCCAATAAGGCAGAGCTGCTAGCGATTGCGACTGCGGTTGCGACCGAGAAGATGATCGACAAGTCGATCGTTATCGAAGCAATGGAAGAAGCGATCCAGAAAAGTGCGCGTAACCGCTACGGCGCGGAAAACGATATTCGCGCCAAGCTGGACCCGATGACGGGCGATCTGCGTTTGTGGCGCGTGGTCGAAGTGGTCGAGGAAGTGGAAGACTATTTCAAGCAGGTCGATCTCAAGCAGGCTGAAAAGCTGCAGCCCGGCGCTGTGGTTGGCGATTTCATCGTTGATCCGCTGCCGGCAGTCGACCTTGGCCGGATCGACGCGCAATCAGCCAAGCAGGTGATCTTCCAGAAGGTCCGCGATGCCGAGCGTGAACGCCAGTATGAAGAATTCAAGGACCGCGCCAACGAAGTGATCACCGGCGTGATCAAGTCGGTGGAATTCGGCCATGTCATCGTCAACCTGGGCCGCGCAGAAGGCGTTATCCGCCGCGACCAGCAGATCCCCCGGGAAGCAGCGCGTGTGGGCGAACGTGTCCGCGCGCTCATCACCAAGGTGGAACGCAACAATCGCGGCCCGCAGATTTTCCTCAGCCGCGCGCATCCTGACTTCATGAAGAAGCTGTTCGCGCAGGAAGTGCCCGAGATTTACGATGGCATCATCGAAATCAAGGCCGCTGCCCGTGACCCCGGCAGCCGCGCCAAGATCGGCGTGATCAGCCATGACAGCAGCATCGATCCGGTCGGTGCCTGCGTCGGCATGAAGGGCAGCCGCGTTCAGGCTGTCGTGCAGGAACTGCAGGGCGAAAAGATCGACATTATCCCGTGGAGCGAAGACACGGCGACTTTCGTCGTCAACGCGCTTCAGCCGGCAACGGTCAGCCGCGTGGTGCTGGATGAAGAAGAAGGCCGCATCGAAGTGGTTGTGCCTGATGATCAGCTGTCGCTGGCAATTGGTCGCCGTGGGCAGAATGTCCGCCTCGCCAGCCAGCTGACCGGTCACCAGATCGACATCATGACCGAGGAAGAAGCCAGCGTTAAGCGGCAGAAGGAATTCGCCGAACGGTCCAAGATGTTCGAAGAAGAACTGGACGTCGACGAAACCCTGTCGCAGCTGCTGGTTGCCGAAGGCTTCGCCGAGCTGGAAGAAGTCGCTTACGTGGAACTGGCCGAACTCGCCAGCATCGAAGGCTTCGACGAAGAACTGGCTGAAGAACTGCAGAGCCGGGCAACAGAGGCGCTGGAACGCCACGAAGAAACCGCCCGCGCAGAACGCCGCGAAATGGGGGTTGAGGACGATCTGGCTGAAATGCCGCATCTGACCGAACAGATGCTGGTCGTGCTGGGCAAGGCCGGGATCAAGACGCTGGACGATCTGGCTGATCTTGCCACCGACGAACTGATCGCGAAAAAGCGTGAAGCGCCGCGCCGCCGCAACAATGCAGACGGTCCGCCGCTGCGTCGTCCGCAGCGCACGGAAGACAAGGGCGGTATCCTTGGTGTGTATGGCCTGTCCGAAGAACAGGGCAACGAAATCATCATGGCGGCCCGCGCCCATTGGTTCGAAGACGAAGAGCCTGCTGCTCCGGCTGACGCCGCTACTCCCGCACAGGAGGCCGCGAATGCGGACTCCGAACAATGAGCGCGTAAGTCCCGACAAAGCCGACCGCCGCAAGGCCCGCGATTCCGGGCCCGAACGGCGCTGCATATTGTCCGGAGACACCGCCCCGCGCGGCGGCCTGATCCGTCTGGCGATTTCGCCTGACGGGCCTGATGGCGTGGCGCAGGTCTTGCCCGATCTTCTGGCGCGTGCGCCGGGACGCGGTGCGTGGCTGGGTGTTTCGCGCAGCGAACTGGAAACAGCGCTGGCCAAGGGCAAATTGCGCGGCGCATTGGCGCGTGCCTTCAAGGGTGCGAAGCTGGAAGTGCCTGTTGACCTGCCTGATCGCATCGAAAATGGCCTCAGCCGGCTATTACTTGACCGGCTGGGACTCGAAATGCGCAGCGGAAAGCTTATCTTGGGATCTGACCGGATTGCCGAACAGGCCCGTTCCGGGCGTGTTGCACTGCTGCTGCATGCCGCAGATGCCAGTCAGGACGGAAGCAGGAAACTGGACCAGGCCTGGCGCGTAGGGCGCGATCTGGAAGGTTCCGGCGAGCAGGGAATACGCTTGCCACTGGACCGGGCGGCTCTGTCTGTGGCATTGGGCCGCGACAATGTCGTCCATATGGCGCTGGCCGATTCAGGTTCGGCCGAACGGATATCATCTGTTCTCACGCGCCTGCTGCATTTCCTGGGGTCCGGCACTGCTGGGACTGGTGACGGAATGAGTGCCGGAATTGATGCCGGAATGACAGACGGTGAGCTGCCCGCGCAGCAAACCGCGACGACGATTTGAGTTTTGAAGGATAGACGAGCTTTATGAGCGATAGTGAAGACAAACCGACACGCACCCGCAAGCCTTTGGGCCTGAAGCGGGCGGTCGATGCCGGTGAGGTCAAGCAGACCTTCAGCCACGGACGCACCAACAAGGTGGCGGTCGAGGTGAAGCGGCGCCGTAAGCTGGTCAAACCCGGCGAAGCGCCTGCGCCTGAAGAAACCGTGGCAGAAGCAGCGCCCGCACCCGCGCCAGAACCAGTGGCGGCGCCTGCGCCTGCACCTGCGCCAACGCCGGCACCTGCGCCGAAGAAAAAGGCCCCTGTGTCCAACGAGACACCGCAGGAACTGGTCGCCCGCCTTCAGCGCGAAGCTGAGGAAGACCGCCTTCGTTCCGGCGAGGAAGCGCGCCGCCGCGAAGAAGACCAGAAGGTAAAGGCGCAGGAAGAAGAAAAGCAGCGCGCCGAGGATAATCGCAAGGCTGAAGCCAGCGAAAAAGAAGCGGAAAAAGCTCCGGCAAAGGTTGCCGAAGAAGCGCCGCAGCCAGTGCAAGCCGCTGCCGAAACCAGCGAAGCGTCTGCGGCCGAAGCTGCGCCCGCCGAAGGGACGCCGGCAGAAGGCACGCCCCCAGCCAGTGCGCCTGCCGCAGAAGATGCGGCCACGCCTGCGCCTGCGGCCCGCAAGTTCACGCCGGTTGCCCGGCCCGAACCCAAGCGGCCTGAAAAGAAGAAGAAAGAAGAAAAGCGCGTTGGCAAGACCGAGGAAGATCGCCGCCGCAGCGGCAAGCTGACCGTCAACCGTGCGCTGAACGAAGATGAAGGCGCGCGCGCCCGCAGTCTGGCTGCGCTGAAACGTGCGCGTGAGAAAGAACGCCGCACGCAGGGCGGCGGTTCGCGCAAGCCGCGCGAAAAGCAGTTCCGCGAAGTGATCGTGCCAGAAGGCATCACGGTGCAGGAACTGGCCAAGCGCATGGGTGAAAAGGGCGCTGACCTGGTCAAAGCCCTGTTCAACATGGACATGATGGTCACCGTCAACCAGTCGATTGATCAGGATACGGCGGAACTGCTGGTCGAGGAATTCGGCCACACCATCCAGCGCGTGTCGGACAGCGATGTCGATATCAAGGTCACCGTTGATGATGATCCTGAAGAAACACTGCGTCCGCGTCCGCCTGTGGTCACCATCATGGGCCATGTCGATCACGGCAAGACCAGCCTGCTCGATGCCTTGCGCGGCACCGATGTGGTGAAGGGCGAGGCTGGCGGTATTACGCAGCATATCGGTTCGTATCAGGTGAAGACCAAGGATGGTCAGCTGATCACCTTCCTCGATACGCCGGGCCATGCCGCCTTTACCGAAATGCGGCAGCGCGGCGCCAATGTGACCGATATTGTGGTGCTGGTTGTGGCCGCCGATGACGGTATCATGCCGCAAACCATCGAAGCCATCAAACACACGCAGGCCGCTGGCGTGCCGATGATCGTGGCGATCAACAAGATCGACAAGGAAGGTGCGAACCCGCAGAAAATCCGCGAACGTCTGCTTGAACATGAAGTGGTCGTGGAAGCGATGTCCGGCGATGTGCAGGATGTCGAGATTTCGGCCAAGAAGAAGACCAATCTCGACGAATTGCTGGAAAAAATCGCGCTTCAGGCAGAATTGCTGGAATTGAAGGCCCGTCCTGATCGCCCGGCGGAAGCCACGGTTATCGAGGCGCAGCTGGACAAGGGCCGCGGCCCTGTTGCGACGGTGCTGATCACGCGCGGCACGCTGAAGCGTGGCGACAATTTCGTGGTCGGCACGGAAAGCGGCAAGGTCCGTGCGATCGTCAATGATCAGGGCAAGCAGATCAAGGAGGCGGGTCCATCCATGCCGGTCGAAGTGCTCGGCCTTGGCGGTGTGCCCGGTTCAGGCGAACAGCTGTCAGTGGTTGAAAACGAACAGCGCGCCCGCGAAGTTGCCCTGTATCGCAGGGAAAAGGCCACTGAAAAGCGCACTGCGCTGGCCCCGACCAATTTTGATGCGATGTTCTCCAGCCTGAAAACCGATCTGGTCGAATTCCCCGTGCTGGTGAAAGCCGACGTGCAGGGTTCGGTTCAGGCGATCACTTCGGCGCTGAATGCGCTGTCCAACGATCTGATCAAGGTCCGCGTGCTGCATTCCGGTGTCGGTGCCATTACCGAAAGCGACGTTACGCTGGCGGCGGCATCAAACGCGCCGATCATCGGTTTCGGCGTGCGCCCCAATCCCAAGGCGCGGGCACTGGTGGCGCGTGACCGGGTCGAGATGAAATATTTCGACGTGATCTACCACCTGACCGAAGAAATCGCGAAGGAAATGGCTGGCGAGCTTGGCCCCGAAAAGATCGAGCACGTGATTGGCCGTGCCGAGGTCAAGGAAGTCTTCAAGTCCGGCAAGAAGGACAAGGCGGCCGGTCTCATGGTTACCGAAGGCGTCATTCGCAAGGGGCTTTTTGCCCGCCTTACCCGCGACGATGTCATCATTTCGGCCACCACCATTGCCAGCCTGCGCCGCTTCAAGGACGATGTGGACGAAGTCCGCAGCGGTCTGGAATGTGGTGTGGTCCTGGAAGATACGAACGACATCAAGCCCGGCGATATGCTCGAAGTCTTTGAAGTCGAGGAGCGTGAGCGGGTACTTTAAGCGGGACTGACCATTGTCCGACAAGGATGCAGTTTTTACCAGACGCCGATCCCCGTCAGCAGAGCTGATGGGGTCGGAGTTTGTTGCTTATGACGCTGAAAGCGCCACGGTGACGGTGCGCTTCACCCCGCCGCCATCCTTTGCATCACCCCGCGGGGCAGTGCAGGGCGGGCTGATTGCCGGATTTCTGGATGAAGTCATGGGTACAGCCCTGCTGGCTGCCACAGATGGCGAATTGCTGCCGCCGAACCTTGATTTCAACATGACTTTCTGCCGGATGGTCCCGCTGGAAACCATTACCGCTAAAGGCCGGGTTATTCGTGCCGGGCGGCGGGTCGCTTTTCTTGAAGGCGAATTATACGACAAGGCGGGCAACCTGCTGGCGCGGGCCACGTCAACAGCCATGCCCACCCCGGTTCCTGCGGCAGCCCCGGGCGCCATTGCAAAGGAAGCGTGATGGATATGATGACCGGGGCGTGGCCCCATGCGCGGCTGATGGGCGCGGAATTTGTCGGGTTCGACAAGGCTACAGATACCGTCACGATGAATTTTTCCGCACCGGACAGCTTCATCACCCCGCGCGGCAGCGTGCAGGGGGGGCTGGTCGCCGGCTTCCTTGATGAAGCCATGGGCTGGGCCTACACCTGTCATACCGGCGGCCAGTTTTCGCCGCTGATGCTGGAGGTGAACTTTTCTCTTTTGCGCCCCGTCCGCAAGGGCGCATTGATTGGTGAGGGCAAAGTGATCAAGGCAGGCAAACGCGTGGTGTTTCTGGCAGCGGAACTGAAAGAACCGGACGGAACGCTTTTGGCCCGTGCGACATCCACCTGCATTCCCACGCCCAATCCCGGGCTTGAGGCGCAGCGAAGCTGATGCCGCGCTACGTTGCCTTTTTGGGAGCTATCAATGTGGGCGGCAATCGCCTGCTGATGGAAGACCTTCGCAATGCCTTGAAATATGAGGATTTCGAGGATGTGGAGACAGTGGTGGCGAGCGACAATGTGCTGTTCAGCCACCCGGAACGCCCGACACCCGGCCTGTCGGAAAAGCTGGCCTTCATCCTGCGCGAAGAGTTTGACGTGGATTCCGCCGTCATTGTCCGCACCAAAGAGGAAGTTGAGGCGCTGATTGCCGAAAACCCCTTTGCCGGTGAGAATGATGATAAATTTGTCCATGTCATGCTGCTGTCGCGGCAGCCCACCGCCGAACAATTTGCCGATCTGGACGCCAATTTCGGCGGCCCGGGCAAAGCGCGGTCAGGCGGGGAGCGCATGGCCCTGGGCACCGAGGCACTGCATATCGATTTTGGCACCGGCGTAAGCAGCAGCAAATTGACCGGCGCATTCATCGAACGCCGGTTGGATGCCCGCGGAACCGCGCGAAACCTTCCATCGCTGCGCCGGGTTGTCGAGAAAATGGACCATGAATAGACCTGCGAGACAGAGCAATGGCTAAGCCACTATCCACCCCCGAACAGCAATCGGTCCGCGTGTTGAAAGTGGGCGAGCGGGTGCGGCACATCCTGTCCGAACTGCTGGCGCGCCAGGAAGTGCATGATGATACGCTGACCGCCACATCGGTCAGCGTAACCGAAGTGCGCATGTCCCCTGATCTCAGAAATGCTGCCGTCTATGTGAAACCGCTGCTGGGCATTGACGAAGCCGTGGTGCTGAAAGCGCTGCGGACCAACACGGCCTATTTCCAGCGCGAAGTGGCCAAGCGTCTGGGCCTCAAATCCGCTCCGAAATTGAGCTTTCGCGGTGATGAAAGTTTCGATGAAGCCGAGCGGATTGAAAAATTGCTGAATGATCCCAAGGTCGCCCGCGATCTGGGCGACGAAGAAGAATAGGCCCATGGCCAAGCTGTATTTTTATTATGCCAGCATGAATGCCGGCAAATCGACCACCTTGCTTCAGGCAGATTTCAATTACCGCGAACGCGGCATGGCGACCATGTTGTGGACTGCCGATTTGGATGATCGAAGCGACGAAAAAGCCATCGAAAGCCGCATCGGCCTTGGCGCGGACGCGCACCGCTTTGCGCCCGAAACCGATCTGTGGGACAGGATCATGGCGGCCCACGGGGTCCAGTCATTATCCTGTGTGCTGATTGACGAAGCGCAGTTTCTGGCCAAGGAGCAGGTGTGGCAATTGGCCCGCGTGGCTGACGGTGGCGGCATTCCGGTCTTGTGCTACGGTTTGCGGACCGATTTTCAGGGGGAATTGTTTCCCGGCTCCGCAGCGTTGCTGGGCATTGCTGACGCGCTGGTGGAACTGAAAGCCGTGTGTCACTGCGGACGCAAGGCATCCATGAACCTGCGGGTCGATCAAAGCGGCGCTGCTGTAAAGGCAGGCGCGCAGACGGAAATTGGCGGGAATGACCGTTATCTTGCCCTGTGCCGCAAACATTTCAGCGAGGCACTTTGTGGCTGATCCGGGGGCTGACCTCCGTGGCTGACCTCCGTGGCTGACCTGGGCGGACTGCTGGACGACGGACGCGTCCGGCTGGAGCCTTTGGCAGACCATCATCTTGAGCCGCTGCGCGCAGCCTGCGCTGAAGATAGCGAAATCTGGCAAATATATCCGGTTAATATGCTGGGCGATGATTTTGACGCTGCGATACGCCAGTTCCATGAAACAACATCATGGGTGCGCTACGCCGTCATCGATGGGGCCAGCGGAACATGCGTGGGGATGACCAATTTCATCAATCCCGATGCCTTCGGCGTGGTCGAGATCGGCGGCACATTCATTGTGCCCCGGATGCGCGGCAGCGGTTTCAATCGCGCCATGAAAGCGCTGATGATCGGCCATGCCTTTGCCTGCGGCTATCGCCGGATCGAATTTCGGGTGGATACGCGCAACACGCGTTCCATGGCGGCGGTGGAAAAGCTGGGCGCGGTTCGCGAAGGCACGCTGCGGCGCAACCGTGTGACCTGGACAGGCTACATCCGCGATACGGCAGTTTTCGGTCTGCTGCGTGAAGATTGGGCTGGTTGAGGGGGCTTGCGCTTCCTACCTATCACGCATGACAGAAACCATCCTGCTCGCGCTTATTCTGGTTCCATGCCTGGTGATCGCCATTGTCTTTCACGAAGTCGCGCATGGCTGGACTGCGCTGGCACTGGGCGATCCGACGGCAAAGGCGCTGGGCCGGCTCAGTTTCAATCCCATTCGGCATGTTGACCCTGTAGGGACCATTGTTGTCCCGGGCGCAATGCTGTTGCTGGGCGGGCCGGTGTTTGGCTGGGCGAAACCTGTTCCCGTCATCAAGGAACGATTGAACAACCCGCGCTTCGGCATGATGGCCGTGGGCGCTGCCGGACCGGCGATGAATTTCTTTCTGGCAGCCATTGGCGCTGTCGCCTTGGGGATGTTTGCAGCCTTTGCATCAGCCGAACCGAGCCAGATGGCCGAAGTCGCGGTGCGCGCGATGACGACATTCATCCTCATCAACATCTTCCTTGCCCTGTTCAATCTGTTGCCCATTCCGCCATTTGACGGATCGCATATCGTTGAAGGTCTGCTGCCGCCCAAAGCTGCCAGATTGTATGAAAAGGCGCGGCCGGCAGGAATGCTGCTGTTTTTCGCAATCGTGGCCCTCAGCTGGTTTGCGCCCGACCTTGGCGTGATTGAAAATCTGGTCGGTCCGCCGGTTGGCTGGGCCATGGACCGCTATCTCGATCTGGCGCGTCTGGTGGCCGGTGAATGAGGCCTAGCTGCCGCTAACCTCATCCACATAAAATGCCTGTGGGTGGGCGGCAACCAGCGTGCGAAGCCAGTCTTGGCGCGCTGTTTTTTCGACGCAGGCCACAATGCACCCGCCAAAACCGCCGCCAGTCAGGCGGGCGCCGGTCGCGCCAAGGGCCACCGCAGTGTCCACCAGCGCATCAATCGCGGGCAGGGACATGTCAAAATCGTCGCGCATGGAAACATGGCTTTCGTTCATCAACCGGCCAAATTCAGCAATGTCATTCTGCCGCAGCGCAGCGATAGCGCTGATCACCCGGCGGTGTTCTGTCGCGCAATGTCTGGCGCGGCGGCGCGCGGTATCGTCAATGCCGGATGCGGCGTCTATCCCGGCGGGGGCAAGCAGGCACAAGTGCTCTGACCCCAGCGCCTGTTTGGCCCGGTCGCATTCATTCTTGCGAATGGCATAGCGCCCTTCATTGAGATTGCGGCGGATGCCGGAATGGATGACCACCATGGCATGGCTGCGCGGAAGGGGCACCAGCGCATGGCTGAGCGTCAATGTATCCAGCGCCATGGCCTGGCCGGGCGTGGCCAGCGCGACGGCCATCTGGTCCATGATGCCGCATGGCACACCGATATAATCATTTTCCACCCGCCGTGCGGCCAGCGCGATGTCGACATCGGAAATGTCCGAGGCTGCAAGGCTGCGGGCTGCTTTCAGCAAAGTGACAATCAGCGCGGCGGACGAGGAAAGGCCCGCGCCCGGCGGAATGTCAGAAGTTATTTCGGCATCGACACCGCCAGCCAGCAAACC
This sequence comes from Allopontixanthobacter confluentis, assembly GCF_009827615.1. Taxonomy (GTDB): domain Bacteria; phylum Pseudomonadota; class Alphaproteobacteria; order Sphingomonadales; family Sphingomonadaceae; genus Allopontixanthobacter; species Allopontixanthobacter confluentis. Next base: position 1,707,161 of record NZ_WTYU01000001.1, on the reverse strand, counting down.
CAGCCGCCGCGCTTCGATCAACGCGCCCACAGCCGGATCAGCCCAGTTGCCGCCGGCAGGTTCCCCGAAACTGCGGATCGCTGGCGGGCTAAAGGAAGCAGCGCGAATATGCAGGGCATTATCGGCACGGGGCGTTATCTTTGCGGTTAGGCTGACAGACAGAGCCGCGGGCAGCACCATGCCGCCATTATAATCGGTATGTTCACCAATCAGATTGACCCGTCCGGGCGAAGTTGCCTGCGCCATATCAGGCATCACGCAGCGCTGCGGCCGCAGCTTCTGGCATGACATCCACGGTAAACACACCGCTGTGCTGTTCCACCGCTGCCAGATATTTCGTTCGTCCTGGTGCCCGCAGCAGAGGGTAGAACTGGGCAGTCCAGTGGTAATTTTCAGCCCCGCCGCGCGGCGCGCAATGCAGCGCCATCATGGTTGGCGTTGGCTCCCTGAAAAACGCATCATAGCGCCGCGTTATTTCGCCCAGCAAATGCGCAAAACCGCCGCGCTCCTCCTCGTTTGCATCCCATAATCCCTCGGTCTGCCGTAGCGGCGCGATCCACACTTCATAGGGGAAGCGGGCGAAGCGCGGGCAGAATGCAGCCATGCCGCCAGCTTCTGCCAGCCCCAATTCCGGCATGGACCGAGCTATTTCGGCGCCAAGGTCATAACCGCCTGCAAAAGCGGCGACTGCCCGTTGCTGCACCAGCGGCACTTTACCAAAGCCGTAAATCTGCCCGTGGGGGTGGTGCAAGGTCACACCCACTGCATCGCCGCGATTTTCAAACGGCATGACATAGTCGCAGCCCTTGGCGAACAGGGCAGCGTACCGATCAATCCATGCCGCAATCAGCAGCCTGCGCCGGTCCTGCCCCAGACTATGCAGATCCCCGTCCCCATCAGGCGCGTAAACGACGACTTCGCATTTACCCGTGGCGGGTGCCGTCTCGATGCCGGCTGCGGCATTGCTCAAAACCGCATCGGGATGAAGACCAGCAAATTTATTGTCGAACACGGCCAGTTCGAAATTTTCAAAAGGGATTTCGGTTGGCGCCATGCCCGGCTGCGAAGGCGCAAGCGGATCGTCGCTGGCACCGGGTTTATATGTCCGGTTCTGCCGATGCGCTGCGTAGATGTTCCATTCCCCGCGCAGCGGATGGCGCCGCAATTCGCCGCCAGCCGCGATTGCATCGGCAGGCTGCGGCAAGGGAAGCGCTGTATGGGGGGCGTAGCCGTAAAGATGCAGCATTCGCCCATCGGCCTTGGCAAAACTGCGGCAGAATATGTCGCGGCCCGCTTCCGCCTGCAAAAGCTGGCATAGATCATCTGCACTGTTGCCCATCAGACGGCCCTGTCATCAAGATACGTAGCCAGGGCGGTTTGACCGTCCTGCCCGATATGCAGACCGAGTTTGGACCTGCGCCACAGAATATCCTCCGCCGACCGGGCAAATTCGGCAGCGCATAAATAATCGACTTCGCGGCTGTAAAGCGTGCCGCCAAAATGCTGCCCCATATCCGAGAGGGATGATGCCCCATCCAGAATTTCCGCCATCCGGGTGCCATAGGCGCGCGCAAGGCGCACAATCCCGTGGGCAGGAAACCAGCCGTATCGGGCGCATTGCTGCTGCATGAATTTGGTGAAATCCACAGGCGTCAGCCCTTCGCCGCCGGGCAGTGGGGCCGTGCGGGTCCAGGGTTTGCCATCAATCAGACCGTCCAGCGCCGACAGCTTGTAAAGCGCATGTTCTGCCAGTTTGCGGTATGTGGTGATCTTGCCGCCAAACACGGACAGAATGGGCGGGGCCCCGCCTTCATGGTCCAGTTCAAACACGTAATCGCGCGTAACGGTGGAATTGTTGCTGGATTTGTCATCATATAGCGGGCGTACCCCGGCGTAGCTCCACACGGCCTGTTGCGGCGTCACATCCTGGTGCAGATATTCGTTGATGGCAGCGCAGATATATTCCGCTTCGGACGCGGAAATGGCAATCTGGTCAGGGTCGCCGGTGAAGGCCACATCGGTTGTGCCGACCAGCGTGAAATCCGTCTCATAGGGGATTGCAAAGACAATCCGGTTGTCCTTGTTCTGGAAAATGTAGCAATGTTCCCCGTCGAACAGGCGCGGGAAGACCAAGTGGCTGCCTTTGACCAGCCGCAGGTTTTCATGCCGCTGGGCGGGTATGGCGCGGCCAAGCACCTGATCCACCCACGGCCCCGCCGCATTGACGATGGCGCGGGCAGCAACAGTTTGCACAGTGCCGCTAGCGGTCCGCAAAGTGGCGGTCCAGTGCGTATCCCCGCGTTCCAGCGCCGTGCATGTGGTGCGTGTGCGGATATCCGCGCCGCGGGCCTGTGCATCCATCGCATTCAACGCGACCAGGCGGGAATCTTCCACCCAGCAATCGGAATATTCAAATCCCTTCGTCAGCCGTTTGTCGAGAATTGCGTCATGCGGCGGCTGGCGCAGATTGATCGTGCGGGTGGCGGGCAGCAGTTTCCGGCCGCCGATATGGTCATACAGGAACAGCCCCAGCCGCAGCATCCATGCAGGGCGCAGGCCCGCATCATAGGGCAGGATGAAACGCAGCGGCCAGATGATGTGCGGCGCATTGCGCAGCAGCACTTCGCGTTCGATCAGGGATTCGCGCACCAGCCTGAATTCGTAATGTTCCAGATAGCGCAGGCCGCCATGCACCAGCTTGGTGCTGGCAGAGGATGTGTGGCTGGCAAGATCATCCTTTTCCGCCAGCAGCACCTTTGCGCCGCGCCCTGCCGCGTCGCGGGCGATGCCGACGCCGTTGATGCCGCCGCCGATTACCAGAAGATCAAAGGGCGCATCATCAGTCATGGACGGTCAACTGACTGCAAATAAAGGATGAGGCAAGTGTCAGGGTAAAGAAGCGGCAGTTGCAGGCCGTGGTTCACCAGTGCCGCCCCGCTGAAGACAGAGCCGCCGTCCAACAATGCAGCCGCTTCCATAATGGATGGGCCGGTAATCGACAGGTTTTCCTGCGGCCACACACATTGGAGGCGATAGGTAGCGTCCAAGTCCAGCCCATCAAACCGGATGCGCGGGGGCAAATTGGCCGAATGCGTGTCTGTCAGCGCGCAGGAAAATATCGCCTCGTCCTGTGCTGCGGACACTACGCCGGACACCGACAGGAAGGGCGGCGTATCGATCCGGTAATGCAGCCCGTCATGCAATAAGCCGCGATGCTGTTTATACAGCGCGACCGCTGCTGCCAGAATGGCCCTGTCTGCCTCTGTTTCGCAGGCCAAATCCACTTCCATGCCCATGTGGCCAAAGATGGCAGTGGCCGCGCGCATCGCCATGGGCAACGTGCGGCGGGTGATGTGGCAAGTGGCCGGCCCGACATGGCTGCCGGTGATGGACAGGGGGAAGAAAAAACTGGCCCCGCGCTGGATGGACTGGCGCGAGCGGGCATCATTATTATCCGATGTCCAGATGCGGTCGGCATGGTGCAGGATGCCGTAATCCGCCCTGCCGCCGCCCGATGCACAGCTTTCCAGTTCAAGCCCAGGGTGGGCAGCGCGCAGGCGCGCCATCAGTGCATAAAGTGCATGGGTCTGGCAGTGCATGACCGCGCGGCCCTGAAAATCCCTAGCCTGACTGGCAGGATGCAATGTCTGCCGGTTCATGTCCCATTTTATGTAACTGACGCCATAGTCCCGCACGATGGCATCCATGGCGTTGAACAGGTAATCCCCAACTTCTGGCCGCGTTAGATCCAGCGTCAGCTGGTTGCGGAACGGGGTGGTTTCATGCCCCGGTTCGCCCAATATCCAGTCAGGGTGCTGGCGGAACAGGTCGCTGTCCGGATTGACCATTTCGGGTTCAAACCAGATGCCGAATTCCATGCCCAGTTTGCGCACCCTGTCTGCCAGTGCGCCCAGACCATCAGGGTATATATCCGCCGATACCACCCAGTCGCCAAGGCCGGCGACATCGCTGCGCCGCTGGCCGAACCAGCCATCATCAAGGACAAACCGTTCCGCGCCAACGCTGGCGGCCAGATCGGCCAGGTCCAGCAGTTTTTCCATCGAATGATTGAAATAGACCGCTTCCCAGGTGTTGAAATGGACCGGGCGGGGTTTCTGGCTGATCCGGCGATCCAGGACCTTCCCTGTCAAAAACGAATGAAACCGCTGCGAAAGCCTGCTCAAACCGGTTTCGCCAGTGGCCCCATACATGACCGGAGTCGTGTAAGTTTCGCCGCGGGCCAGCGTGATTTCGCCCGGCAGCAGCAATTCGCCCATTTGCACGACAGCCTGACCGCCTGGCTGGCGATCCACCCGAAGCCTGTGGTTCCCGCTCCACCCCAGATGAAATGCCGCGCAAACGCCGCTGCGTTCACAGGCCTGCGCGCTGGTGGCCAGCAGGCCGGGAAAATTGTCGTGGCTGGTGCGCCCGCTGCGGTTTTCGCGCACATAGCTGCCCGTGCCCAATGGCACGGTTTCGCGTTCGTATTCTCCGGCCCATTTGCCGGTAAATGCCGTCAGCCCATCCATCCGGTCATCCAGCGGCAGGCATAATGGAGCGCACCAGTCCACGCCCAGCGGCTGGTCCGAAAGGTTCTGGATGGTCGTTTTTGCAGACAGCACACCAGTGGCAGGATCAATCGACAATGCGTAACTGGCCGAAAGAGCAGCGCGACTATCAGTGCAGGTGATGATCGCTTCATGATCACTGGCGCAGCAGACATCCGAAACGCGCAGGTCAGGCATCCAGTCCTGACCGGCTCGGTGGACGATCAGCCCGGGCGGGCCTGCGCCCCATGATCCAAGCTCGCAGGAAAGGGTAGAATGGACGACCTCAGTCGGACCGCCAAAATACTGCTGCCGGGTGGAAAGAAGGGCAATCTGCGCGCCATCGAACCCTGCAAACAGGCGACCCCAATAGATGATATGGGGCCGCTCGCCCACCTGTGTGGACAAAAGCAGGGCGGTATCCTTGCCGCAGATCAGGGTCATGCTGCCGGTTGCATCCATCATCGGGGCTTACCAGCAATGGGCGGCATTTCCAGACGGGAAAACGGGACGGCGCAGCAGAAATTTCGCTGCATGGTGGCGCATGGGCGGCCTTGGCGCTAGGCGAGGAGGCGATGGATAACAGCACACATCCCAAATTGCCGCCGCACGGCTGGATCATTCTGGACAAGCCGCGCGGGCTAGGCTCCACTCAGGCCGTTGCCGCTGTAAAGCGCAATCTGCGCGAGGCGGGCTATGGCAAGGTGAAAGTGGGCCATGGCGGCACGCTGGACCCGCTGGCAGAAGGCGTGCTGCCCATTGCCCTTGGCGAAGCGACCAAGCTGGCGGGGCGGATGCTCGAATCCGACAAAACCTATGAATTCACGCTGCAATTCGGTGAGGAAACGGACACGCTGGATACTGAAGGCAAGGTCGTCCAGACCAGCAACCGCCGCCCGCCGATGGCCGCTGTGGCGGCGGTGCTGGAGCATTTTACCGGCGAGATAGAGCAGATGCCGCCTGCCTATTCAGCCCTGAAAGTGGATGGCAAGCGCGCTTATGACCTGGCCCGTGCGGGCGAGGAAGTAGCGCTGAAAACGCGCCGCGTGACAATCCATTCGCTGGCCCCTGTGTCCACCTATGAGGCAGGCGAAACGCCCGATTCTACCTTTGCCACCACGGTTGGCAGGCCAGATCCGTTCAACCCGGCCGCGCCGCTGGAAATGGCGGATGCAGTCACGCTGGTTACAAATGTGTCCAAGGGCACCTATATACGGTCCCTGGCGCGGGACATTGCCCATGCGCTGGGAACGGTGGGTCATGTGACCTATCTGCGCCGCACGAAAGCCGGTCCGTTCACGCAAGCCAGCGCGATTTCGCTGGACAAATTGAACGCGATAGGTAAGGGCGCGCGACTTGAAGACGTAATTCTGCCGCTGGAGGCAGGGCTGGACGACATCCCGGCTCTTCCTCTTAGGTCCGACACGGCAGAAGCGGTCCGCCAGGGCCGCGTCCTCGCAGGACTGCCCCAACCAGACGGGCTTTATTTGGCAAAGGCCGGCACAGTGCCGGTCGCGCTGATGGAAGTATCGGACGGGACGGCCAGGGTCGTCAGGGGTTTCAACCTTCCCGATGTCGCGGAGTATAATGAATGACGGTATCTGCAGAGCGTAAGCAGGAAATTATCAAGGACAATGCCCAGACCACGGGTGATACCGGTTCGCCGGAAGTCCAGGTAGCCATCCTGACCGAACGTATTCGCAATCTGACCGACCACTTCAAGGCCAATCACAAGGACAACCACTCACGTCGTGGTCTTCTGACGATGGTTAACAAGCGTCGCAGCCTGCTCGCCTATCTCAAGAAGATCGACGTAGCGCGCTACAACGCACTGATCCAGAAACTGGGTCTGCGTAAATAAGAGTTTTGCGAAAGGCGGCTCCACCATGGGGCCGCCTTTTTGCTTATGGGCAGTTTCTGCAATTCGGCAGAAAGCTCACAGGGCGCAAATAGCCCTACACCGGTCCGGGCCGGTATCCCCGGAAACAGAAGGCCCCGCGCGGCAATATGGCTGGCGGGTTCAGAAGGAAAATACATGTTCGACACTAAAACCGTATCGATGGAATGGGGCGGCAAAACCCTCACCCTCGAAACTGGCCGCATTGCCCGTCAGGCCGATGGCGCCGTGCTGGCAACCTATGGCGAAACCGTGGTGCTGTGCGCCGTGACCGCCGCCAAGAGTGTGAAGGAAGGGCAGGATTTCTTCCCGCTGACCGTCCACTATCAGGAAAAATTCTCTGCAGCAGGCCGGATTCCCGGTGGCTTCTTCAAGCGTGAGCGCGGTGCGACCGAAAAGGAAACACTGACCAGCCGCCTGATCGACCGTCCGGTTCGCCCGCTGTTCCCCGAAGGTTTCTACAACGAAATCAACGTAATCGCGCAGGTTCTTAGCTACGATGGTGAGACCGAGCCTGATATCGTTGCTATGATTGCAGCTTCTGCTGCGCTGACCATTTCCGGCGTTCCCTTCATGGGTCCGATCGGCGCGGCGCGCATCGGCTATGAAGATGGCGAATATACGCTGAACCCGGCGCAGGCGACTGCAGCTGACGGCGCGCTTGACCTGATCGTGGCTGCCACTGGCAATGCCGTGATGATGGTGGAATCCGAAGCGAAGGAACTTTCGGAAGAAATCATGCTGGGCGGCGTGATGTTCGCGCATGACGAGATCAAGAAGGTTGTAAACCTGATCATCGATCTGGCCGAGCAGGCTGCCAAGGATCCGTGGGATGTTGCAGTCAGCGACACTTCCGCGATCAAGGAAAAGCTGGCTGGCGTTGTGGGCGGCGATATCGCTGCAGCCTACAAGCTGACCGACAAGTCCGAGCGTTCGAACGCGCTGAATGCCGTTCGTGCCAAGGCCAAGGAAGCATTTGCCGGCGAAGATGGCCAGACGCAAATGGCAGCTGGCAAGGTCGTCAAGAAGCTGGAAGCAGAAATCGTTCGCGGTGCCATCCTGAAGGACGGTACGCGGATTGACGGACGCAAGACTGACGAAGTCCGTCAGATCGAGGCGATTGTCGGCTTCCTGCCACGCGCGCATGGTTCATCGCTGTTCACCCGCGGTGAAACGCAGGCGATCTGCACCACCACGCTGGGCACCAAGGAAAGTGAACAGATGATCGACGGGCTGGAAGGCCTGACGTATTCCAACTTCATGCTGCACTATAACTTCCCGCCCTATTCGGTGGGTGAAGTGGGCCGTTTCGGCGCACCTAGCCGCCGCGATATCGGCCACGGCAAGCTGGCATGGCGCGCATTGCGTGCAGTGCTGCCGTCCAAGGAAGATTTCCCTTACACCATCCGTGTCCTGTCAGACATCACCGAATCCAACGGTTCATCGTCGATGGCTACCATCTGTGGTGGCTGTCTTTCGATGATGGATGCCGGCGTTCCTGTGACGCGCCCTGTTTCAGGCATTGCCATGGGTCTGATCCTGGAAGGTGATGATTTCACCGTCCTGTCCGACATTCTGGGTGATGAAGATCACCTGGGCGACATGGACTTCAAGGTGGCCGGTACCGAACAGGGTATCACCACCATGCAGATGGACATCAAGGTTGCCGGGATTACCCAGGAAATCATGACCCAGGCACTGGCGCAGGCCAAGGCTGGTCGTGCCCACATCCTGGGTGAAATGGCCAAGGCACTGACCGGCGCCCGGACCGAACTTTCGGCCCACGCACCGCGTATCGAAACGATGCAGATCGACAAGTCGAAGATCCGTGACATCATCGGCACCGGCGGCAAGGTCATCCGCGAAATCGTGGCTGAAACCGGCGCCAAGGTTGATATTGACGATGAAGGCCTGATCAAGATCAGCTCTTCCGACCTCAGCCAGATCGAAGCAGCACGCAAGTGGATTGCCGGGATTGTGGAAGAAGCCGAAGTCGGCAAGATCTATGATGGCAAGGTCGTCAACATCGTTGATTTCGGTGCATTCGTAAACTTCATGGGCGGCAAGGACGGTCTCGTCCATGTGTCCGAAATGAAGAACGAGCGCGTCGAAAAGGTGTCCGACGTTCTGTCCGAAGGGCAGGAAGTAAAGGTCAAGGTTCTCGAAATCGACCAGCGCGGCAAGGTTCGCCTGTCGATGCGCGTTGTTGACCAGGAAACCGGTGAAGAACTGGAAGATACGCGTCCAGCCAGAGAGCCACGCGGCGACAAGCGTGATGGTGCTCCTCGTGGCGACCGCGGCCCACGCCGTGGTGGCGGTGGCCGTGATGGCGGCCGTGATGGCGGCCGTGACGGTGGCCGGGATCGTGGCCCACGCCGTAGCGGCGGCGGGGACAATGAAGGCGGCAATCGCAGCAGCGAAGGCGGCAACCCCGACCACATGCCAGACTTCCTCAAGGACGACTGATTTCAGTCGCCTGATCTGAAAAGGGGCCGCGAGGGAAACCTCGCGGCCCTTTTCATTTGTCCAGCGCGCGTCCATGTTCGCCGCTCTTCACCAGCCAATGGCAGCAGGGGTATTTCACCATGGCTAAAGCGCAGCAGCGGCCCGATTTCGAGCTGGCAGGGCACCGGATCGCGGCTGGCACCAGCGCCACGATCGACATTCCGGTCAGCCGACTGTCCACCAACACTGAAATTTCCATGCGGGTGCGCGTGCTGCACGGCCGTAAGCCCGGCCCGGTCATTTTTGTCAGCGGCAGCGTGCATGGGGACGAAATTATCGGGGTGGAAATTGTTCGTCGGCTGCTGAAATCCGTGTCGGTCAAACGGCTCGCAGGCACGCTTCTGTGTATCCCCATCGTCAATTCCTACGGCTTTATCGCGCACCAGCGCTATCTGCCTGACCGGCGTGATCTCAACCGCTGTTTCCCCGGTTCGCCGCGCGGATCGCTGGCATCGCAGCTGGCGCACACCTTCACGCAGGAGATCATCGCCCGCAGCGATTTTGGCGTGGATCTGCATTCCGCCGCGCTGCACCGAACGAATTTGCCGCAAATCCGCATCAGCGAAGGCCGCCCACGGGCGGAATTGCTGGCCCAATTATTCGGCGCGCCAGCCGTCATTGTCTCGCCCTTGCGCGACGGCTCGCTGCGCCAGACCGCTGCCGCTTATGACTGCGAGGTGCTGCTGCTGGAAGCAGGCGAGGCATTGCGGTTTGACGAACTGGGCATCAGGATCGGCGTGAAGGGTATTTTGCGTGTCATGGCGGATTTGCAGATGGGCGTCCCCTATCAGAAGGAAACCGCCGCCCGTTCCATCCAGAGCCGCCGAACCCTGTGGCTGCGCGCCCCTGAAGGCGGCATTTTCCGCGCGGCCAAGCGGACCGGGGCATTCGCCGTGTCCGAGGAAATCGTCGGCCAGATCTCCGACCCTTTCGGCGACGAGGATATTGCCGTGCGCACCCCTATTCCCGGCATCATTATCGGCATGAGCAATCTGCCGGTGGTCAACCAGGGCGACGCGCTTATTCACATCGCCGAAGTCGAAGTGCCGGGAACCGCGCTGCACCGGCTGAACGCGATTGAGGATGCCGCCTTTGCCGATCCGCTGTTTGACGAGGATGAAATCGTCTGACACCGCTCCTCCCTTCGCCTATAGGAAATACCCTGCTGCGCATAAGCGCCGATGACATTTTTTGGAAACTGACACAATGATCGCACGCGAATTGCTCGGCACGGCACAAGTGCCGGGGGGTGAGGAACTCAAACTGTTCAGCCACGGGCGCGATTTCATCATCGGCCTTGGCCGCAATGAACTGATGTCGACACGGATGCAGTTTTCCGAAGAACAGCTGGCGGATCTGACCATCGACCGGCTGACCAATTCAGCGCCCCAAGTGCTGATTGGCGGCTATGGCATGGGCTTTACCCTGCGTGCCACGCTGGAACGGATCGGGAAGAAAGGCCACGCCACAGTGGTCGAACTGGTGCCCGAAATCATCGAATGGGCGCGCGGCCCGATGGCGGAACTGACGGGCGATTGCCTGGACGACCCCCGCGTGACCTTGCGCATGGGTGATGTCGGCGATGCAATCGAGCAGACGGCCGAAGGCGGCGCGCCGTTTGATGCCATTTTGCTGGATGTCGATAATGGCCCGGATGGCCTGGTGCGCGAAGATAACAATCGGCTCTATTCACGCGAAGGCTTGCGTTTTGCCCGCCGTGCGCTGGTGAAGGACGGCGTGCTGGCAATCTGGTCTGCTGCGCCGGATCACAAATTTACCCGCAAGATGGAATCCTGCGGTTTTGACGTGGAAGTGCGCGAAGTGCGCGCCCGGCCCAACAACAAGGGGCCGCGCCACACCATCTGGTTTGCTCGCCCGCGCTAAAGCAAGCCGCATCGATCTATGGGCAATCTATGTCTTGAGCCGCAATGCGCCGAGATAGTCCCGCTTGCCCAGCGCCAGCCCCTTCATCCGCAAAATGTCATAGGCGGTTGCGGCGTGAAAATAGAAATTGGGCTGGCTGAAACTGAGCAGGAAATCCTGCACCGTGAAATCCATTCTGAGCCGGTCGCCAATCTGGAAGCGCATGTCATTGCCGGCCAGATTTTCCAGCTCTGCCTCGTCCACAGCTGACAGCATTGTGGTGGCTTCTGCCAACTTGTCCCGCAATCCGTCGAAACTGTCGGGCGGAGGGCTCATTTCCGGGGTGAACAGCCCGGTCTGTGCGCTGGCAACCGCATGGGCAGAATGTGTCCAGCAGCTTTTCACCTGGTAGGAAAACGGCAGCATGTCATCAATCAGGCGCGCACCGATAATTTCCTGATGGCTATGGCCGTGTTCATCACACCATGCGTGTGCCTTGTCGACAAAACCTTCGACGGAGCCAAGCACCTGCATCATGCTGGGGATGAGTGCGGAATGAAGTGAAAGCGCCATAAAATTGCCTTGGGACTGTTGATCGCAAACCCAGTCTAGCGGGCGGCATGGCGGCGGGACAAGGCCTTATCCCAGTTTGATGATGGTCTGTGTCAGGCGGGCAACTTCTGCCGGATCATGGCTGACATACAACATGGGGACCGACAGCTGCGAATGGATCCGCTCGATCATGCCCAGAACCTCCTCACCGCGCGCCTTGTCGAGCGATGACAGCGGTTCATCAAGCAGCAGAAATTCAGGGCCAGACATCAGCGCCCGCGCAATTGCGACCCGGCGAATTTCGCCGCCGGACAATGTCGCGGGCCAGCGATCCGCCAGCCCGCCAATGCCCAGCACGTCGATAACGGCAGCATGGTCCACATCAGTGTGCGCCGCGCCGCGCATCCGCATGCCATAAGCAAGGTTGGCGGATACCCGCAGGTGGGGAAACAGCCGCGCGTCCTGAAATATATAGCCGCAGCGGCGGCTTTCGGCAGGCAGGCTGACATTGCGCTCGCTATCGATCAGCGTGCGGCCATTCACCGAAATCTGCGCAAATTGCGGCGTAATCAGCCCCGCCACACAATTTAGGGCAGTTGTTTTCCCGCAGCCTGAAGGGCCGGTTATCGCAACCAGACTGGCATCGGAATGATGATCGATTGCGATGGAATTTTCACCGGTCGCATGACGCAGCACAATATCAAAGGACATGGGCATTACCGCCGCTGGTCCGCCTGACCAGCCATTCGCTAGCCAGCAGCGCGGCCAGCGACAGGACGATGGAAATGATTGCGAGACGCGTCACCACGCCTTCTGCGCCGGGAACCTGAAGGCTGGTATAAATTGCCAGCGGCAATGTCCGTGTTTGCCCGGGAATATTGGAAGCAAAGGTAATGGTCGCGCCAAATTCGCCCAGCGAGCGGGCAAATCCCAGTACCGCGCCTGCCAGAATGCCGGGCAGACTGAGTGGCAGGGTTATGGTTCGGAAGGCATGCCACGGGCTCGCGCCAAGGGTTCTGGCAGCGCCGACCAGCTTGCGGTCCACCGCGTCGATCGAAAGGCGCATGGCGCGCACCATCAGGGGCAGGGCCATCACCGCTGCCGCCACCGCCGCGCCGGTCCAGTGAAACACCAGCGTTACGCCAAGCCAGTCGAGAAGAATGGAGCCGATGGGGCCATTGCGGCCAAGCAGCACCAGCAGCAACCAGCCGGTCACCACTGGCGGCACCACCAGCGGCAGATGGACCAGCGCATCCAGCAGGAACCTGCCGGGAAAGCGGCGCCGCGCCAGCAGCCACGCCAGCCCATAGGCCAGCGGCAGGGTCAGCGTAATGGCCACCAGGCTTACTTTCAGGGACAGACCAATGATGGACCATTCAAGGGGCGTTATCATGGCTGTGCGACAGGGCTGAAACGATGGTCTGCAAAAATTGCCTGCGCTGTCGCAGATTTCAGAAATGCCAGAAACCCTGCGGCATCGCGGTGGCTTGCCGTCTTCAGCAGGGCTGCCGGATAGCGTATTGATGGCTGGTGCGCGGCGCTGATCATGCCTGCCAGCCGCACCTGCTTTGATGATGCCAGATCGCTTTCATACACAATGCCGAGCGGCGCTTCCCCCCGTTCCACCAACGCCATGGCTGCACGGACACTTTCGGTAGGGGCAATCTGCAGCCTGATGGCATCCCACACGCCGAGGGAGCGAAGCGCCGCGCGGGCGTAGCGCCCGGCCGGCACACTGTCAGGATCGCCCATCGCCAGCCGCCCGCCAGGGTCACCATTGCCGAGCCGGGCAGCAAAGTCGGCCATTTCTATAGGTGGGTCAGTTTGCTGTGCGGCGGCGGGGGCGATCAGCACCAGCCGGTTGCCGACGATGGCAGAACGCGTGCCGGGCTTCAGCAATCTCCGCTGCTCGAGCCGGTCCATCCATTCCTCGTCCGCCAAAAACGCAATGTCGGCAGGCGCACCATGTTCAATCTGACGGGCCTGTGCCGGCGTTCCGGCAAAGGCGAGGGCGGGGCGGGGGTGCCCTTCCAGCATCCACGCATCGGCCACATCCTCAAGGGCTTCCTGCAGGCTGGCTGCCGCCAGCACGACCGGGCCCGTTTCTGCTTCCTGATGGTCAGTGCAGGCCGCCAGAGCAAGCAGCACGCCTGTCAGGAAAATGGATTTCAGGAAAGAAGCGAAACTGCGCATTGATCTGACGCATAATCAGCCGGATGAGGCTGGTCATCCCTTTTATTGCGCCGCGCCAGCGGTGCAGACCTGCAGCGCAACATCAGTGCGACCTTACCAATATGCAAAAATGCGCTGCACCTTATGAAAAAAAAGGGCGCGTTCCTGTTCGAAACGCGCCCTTTTTCCTGATTTATGCAAATTGCCTCAGCGAACGCGCGGTCCGCCAAATGGCAAGGGCGGGGGCGGACGGCGCGCACCGCGGGGCAACTGTGCCTGGAAGGCCCGTCCACAGTGTTCCACGCAATAAGGGAAGCCGGGGTTCACATCCTGACCGCAGAAATGGAAATCCGGTTCGCCGGGGTGGCCCATGGGCCAGCGGCATACTTTGTCGCTCAGTTCCAGCAGGCTCGTCTTGCTGGCAATGTCGGCGCTCGGCTTTGCCGGCACCAACCTGCGCGGCGGGGCTGGCGGAATGGGGGCCTGCTGGTCGCCAGGGCCCTGACGCAAAAAGCCGCCTGGCCCGACAGAGACAATCTTGGGCAGATTGGTGGAAGGATTGGGCAAGGGCTGCGAGGGGATACCGCTTTCGGCGGCTTTTGGCCGCGATGGCTCCTCGTGCTGCTCTGGCTCAGGCGCGGGTGCAGAAACTGGGCCGGCTTCCGGCGGCTTGATCGCCTCGGGTTTGGGCGCGGTAGCCTTTTTAACCACTGGCTTGGGCGCGGGCTTCTTCTTCTCGCCCTTATTGTCGTTCGCCTTGACCGGGGAAGGGCGCGATTTGAGGCCCAGCCGATGGGCCTTGCCAATCACTGCATTACGGCTGACGCCGCCAAGTTCTTCCGCAATCTGGCTGGCGGTCGATCCACCTTCCCACAACTTTTTCAGTGTCGCGATGCGTTCGTCAGTCCAGCTCATGCACTCTTATCCAATAAACGATGGTCCAGCTGGGCTTGCCAGCAGAAGCAGTTGGCACTAGGCGCGCCTTCATGGCCGATCAAGCCCGCACCCAAGAAAACTCTGATGCGTCCCTTGCCCCGGCAACCGGGACCGGAAACGCTACCGGCGAGGGAAGCCGGTTTCCGCCGCGCGGTGTGCCAGTTATTCACGGCATTAATCGCATCGGCTTGTGGAGTCTCTATATTAAGGAGGTTCGGCGATTTCTCAAGGTGCAGACTCAGACGATTTGGGCCCCCGCGGTCACAACATTGCTGTTTCTGGTCATTTTCACCGTCGCATTGGGCAGAACAGGCCGCGAAGTCCTTGGGGTTCCATTCGCAACTTTTGTGGCGCCCGGGCTGATTGTAATGGGCATGATGCAGAATGCCTTTGCCAATTCCAGCTTTTCGCTGCTTGCCGGCAAGATCCAGGGGACCATCATCGACTTGCTGATGCCGCCGCTTTCCGAAGGGGAACTGATGGCAGGCATTGTCATGGCGGCCGTCACCCGCGCCATCATGGTCGGCTGCACGGTGGCGCTCGCCATGTCTTTATGGCCGGGGGTTTCGCTGGGGGTTGAACATCCGTGGGTCGTGGCGTGGTTCGGGCTGATGGGCGCGGTTCTGCTGGCTTTGCTGGGGTTGCTGGCATCCATCTGGGCCGAAAAATTTGATCACAATGCCGCGGTCACCAATTTCGTGATTGCGCCATTGTCCCTGCTGTCAGGCACTTTTTACGTAATCGACAATCTGGCACCTGCGTTCCAGGCCATCAGCCGCCTGAACCCGTTCTTCTACGTTATTTCCGGTTTCCGCTTCGGCTTTCTGGGGGAAAGCGACATTGGGGATACCAACACAGCCGTGTTGGGCGCCGCCGCAGGGCTGGGCGTGCTGAACCTGCTGCTGGTGGTCATTGTCTACAAGGTGCTGAAATCAGGCTGGAAGCTCAAAGACTGATATTCGTGGCTGCGTTGCGGAGCGTGCGAACGCCCTGCGCTTGATGGCAGCCTTGCAGCTTAATGCGTCAGTGACCGCCGCATCCGGTAGCGTCCATCTTCAAAATCGCCGAACAATTCTGCCACAGTCGGATGGTCAACCGGGCCGCCATCGGCATCACCCAGCAGGTTCTGCTGGCTGACATAGGCGACGTAGGACGATTCCTCATTTTCCGCCAGCAGGTGATAAAACGGCTGCTCGCGCTTGGGCCGAAGCTCCTTGGGAATGGATTCGTACCATTCGTCGCTATTAGCAAACACCGGGTCGATATCGAAAATCACGCCGCGGAAATCGAACATCCGGTGGCGCACGACATCACCAATCGCGAAGCGCGCTTTTGCATGGCGGGGCACATCAATGGTGCGGCCGGCTGCTTGCGAAAAGAACTGGATACGTTCCATAATGGTGGGAATATAGACCTTCGCAGGTGCGAAACAAGTTATCTGGCACTTTCTTCCACCAGGATTGCATGATTTGGATGTGCGAAGGGGCTTGGCAAGTCGCCGACCTTGGGCTAACCGCCTCGCTCCCAACCGACCGGGGTGCAGTTTTCCTGCCCCTCAAGCGCCGCGGAGAGATGCCGGAGTGGTCGAACGGGGTAGTCTCGAAAACTACTGTGCGGGCAACCGTACCCAGGGTTCGAATCCCTGTCTCTCCGCCAGCGCGCCTGCAAAATTGACCGATGCGCGCTTAAGGTTCGTCAGGCGATCGCGGGAAGGAGCTTGCCCTTCAGGGCCGCGATGATGTCGCTGACGGGCAGGCTGGCATCCACTTCCACCACATTGAGGCCAGCACTGCGTGCGGCATTTGCGATTTCGCGGGGTAGCTCGATGCTTTGCTGCAGGAGGTGCGCAATATGTGGGGCGTCCAGCCCGTCAAACCGGCTGAAACCGGCTTCGCGTCCTGCAATTCTCTGTGCTGCGTATCGGGGGCTGATTTCCAGGACGATAATATGCGTATCGCGGCCTTTGAACAGCTGACGGATGAGCGGGGCCATGTTTGCAGAGGCGGAAGACTTCTGGCCTGATGCGAAATGGATGGACATCAGATGCTGTAACATGCCCTGATCGAGCATGATTGCCTGACGGTTTTGCAATTGCCACTGCGACATGACGAGAATTCTGGCCATGCGGTTCAGCACGTCACTTTTGAGCGATTTGTTTGCGGCCAGGAAACGCAAAGCTGACCAGACGAGCGCGGGTTTTGCTGCAAGGCCAAGGGTCACGAGGAGTTTCTGGTGCGTGGGCAAGTCTGTCCATGCTTTTGCCAATTGCTTGCGGGTGGCGAAAAGGCCGTGTTTCATCAGCCCATTGGCCACGGTCGATTTTCCGGAGCCGGGGAAGCCGACGAATTCGATCAGCAGCCCATTGCTGCTCGATACGCGAGGCGGCGGTACGCCAATGGCTGGACCGGCTGCATGGCCGCTGACAGCAGGCAGGCTGCGGAGGAAATTTTCCGCTTCTTCCCTTGATTTCAGCTTTATAACGGCAACATGTTCAAATTCCGGCTGCTGCAAGATCTTCCGGTATTCGCGGCGTTCCCGGATGGTTTTGGACAATCTTTGCAAGCGTTGCCGCCAGCTTGCTGCTGCTGCGGCTGGTGATGGCTGGATATTTTGCTGGGGCGCACTGGCCGCGCGCGCGCGGCGCGCAGCAAGATAGCGCCGGCCCAGGCTCGCCGCGATGTGGTGCAGTGGGTATTCCAGCAGGATGACAGTATCGGCGCGATGCCATATCTGGCCGCGTATTATTCGGTAATGGCCATCAATAATCCACGCACCATCGGCCACCAGTTGCGTTACGCGGCTGGCAAAGAGGCTATCGTCTTCTGCCCGTATGTCCGTAGCGCTGCGCAGTGCATCGAGTTCATGATGCGGCAAAGACAGCACATCGGACAAACGCCGGGCGAGAAAGGTCTTGCCGCTTCCACTGGCCCCGACAATCGAAATGCGCTGCCCGATATGACAGGGAATGCGATTTGTCAGGTGCCCGCTTTTCACGATTCCCGCCTTTCATGAAACCTAACTCTCGCGCTGCCGGCATTCCCGCAGTATCATTTTGCCGCCGCGGCCTATCGTGTTCGCCGCACTGGCCATCGTATCACTCAAACAAAAGTCATGCTGCAACGTGGCTCGGTAATCACTGTGTAACTTTACTTAGAAAGACTGATCAAAATGGCCGTGACTGTCAAATGAGGGCAGGATTGCCGCGTGCGAATATGCGGCGGCGGTCAAGCATCTGGTGAAGGTTGGGAAAGCGGCAGATGGCAAAGTTGAATTTGATGCGTTTAAGGCGTCTTGATGATAAAGGATCTGATGTCCCATAAACACAAACCACTGGGCGACTGCTAATCCCATGCCGACAAACAACACCGAAAATCCAATGAGGGGTGCTCCTGTCCAGTCTGGAATTGGACAGCGGCGGCGGGCGCGCAAGCTGTATGTGTGGCGGTGGCCCGGGCTGCTGCGGCTGGCCATTATCGCAGGCGGCGCCGCGGCGCTGTGGGGCGCGATCTGGTGGCTTTTTTTCTGATTAGGGCTGTCACCTTAGCGCCTGAACACTGCCGCTGATTGGCATACGCCAGTTTGAGGGCCGCATTATTTACCTGTTTTGGTAAATGTGGTAGACCAAGCCCCAGAGCATTTGGGGGGACTTGGCAAAATGCAGCCATCATTCATCCTGATTATACTGGGCATGACTTGTCTGCTTCTTTTTGCGTATCCGTATTTTATTTATCCGGTCATCCTGAAAACTCTGCCTATTCTGCCTGTAAGGCGAGGGGCCTTTGCAGGCCGGGCGAGCTTGCAATTCTGTGTCCATAATGAAGAAGCCGCGCTGCCGCAGAAGCTGGCCAGCCTGAAGCGTCTGAAAACCACGATGCCCGATCTCGAAATTCTCGTCTTTGACGACAGTTCGACCGACGCATCAGCGCAGATCCTGTCACAGGAGGATGGATTGCTGACACTGGTCAGGGGCGTTGACCGATGCGGCAAGGCGGCAGGAATGAAGCGGTTGGCGGCCATGGCGCAGGGCGACATCATTGTTTTTACCGATGCCAATGTAATTTTTGCAGACGATGCAATCCAGAAACTGCTGACCTATTATGCCGATGGCAATGTGGGCGGCGTGTGCGGCACGCTGCTCTATCAGGACGAAAGCCCGAGCATCACGTCGGAAATCAGTACTTCATACTGGAGTCTTGACGAGCGGGCGCGCAGTCTCGAAACTGCCACCGGCAATGTGATGGGGGCAGACGGGTCGATCTTCAGCATCAGGCGGCACCTGTACCCTGATTTTCCAGATACGGTGCTGGACGATCTGACCGTATCCATGAGCGTGATTTTCCAGGGCCGCCGGTTGATCAAGGCGGATGATGTCATTGCCTATGAGCGCAGCGTGGCGGTGCATGATGAAGAATTCCGCCGGAAAATCCGCATTGGTGCGCGCGCGTATCACACCCATTCCTATTTGCGCCCGCAATTGCGTCAGATGCAACGGATCGACCGCTTCAAATATGCCTCTCGCAAACAAATGCGCTGGTTTGGCGGTTTGTTTCTGGGTCTGGCTGGCCTGTGCTTTGTGGGCGCTATCGCCGGTTATTCGTGGATTCTGGCCGCAGGCGCGCTGGTTGTTGCAGGGGCAGCGGCAATAGTTCTGCAGCGGCTTGGACCGGCCCTGATGGCCAAACCAATCGCAGCGGCGACACTGATTTTTGCCACGCTGTACGGAGTGATCTTGGGCATGACCGGCCGCACTTTTGTCACCTGGGCGCCTGCAAAATCGCGATGACGAACCGGATTGCCCTTCGCAATCTGGCGCGCGGCAATGTGGCGGTGCGGCGTGAAAGTTAGCTACATCTTCCCGCAATTTCTGGTGCCAAGTCAGGCCTTTGCCCTGTCAGACATCCTTGCGCTGAAAAATGACGGTCACGCTGTCACCGTTTACACCATCAAGCCTCCGGCGAAAAACCAGCGCCAGCTTGACCTTGAACGTGGGATACCGCCAGACTTGCCGGTGATGCGGCCAGCGCTGGGCGGGGCGGCGCGGTGGCTAAAACTTTGCTGGCGGTCACGCGCCGTGCTGTGGCGGTTGAGCGGGCAAATTCTGAAGAACATACGGCGCCAGCCCCGCGCTGCGCTGGGCGCATTGCTGGCCCTGCCCCGCTGCGCGGAAATTGCCGAGCATATCAGCACGCAAGCGCCAGACGTGGTCCATTTGTTCTGGTCCCGCCATGCCAGCCTGATTTTCCCCATCCTTAAAAGCCGCCATTCTCCGGTGCTGCGTTCGGCATTTGTCGGCGCCTATGATCTGGTGGCGGATGATTTCCTGACCCGCATGGCAATTGACGAGGCGGATGTCCTGTTCACCCATGCAGAAGCCAACCGGCCTTATCTTTCCCGCAGGGCGCAGGCGGGCACGCCGCTGAACGTGGTTCATCGCGGCATTCCCATCAGCATTGACGCGGCTGACAGCCCGCAGCGGGACCGCAATCTCTGGCTGACTGCTGCTGCCCTCTACCCATCAAAAAATGTAGCGTCGGTCATCCGCGCTTTTGCCCGCGCATATGGCCATGATGCAAAGTTGCGGCTGGAGATTTTCGGCGATGGGCCCGACCGCGCCCGGCTTGAAAAACTGGCTGCGGCGCTGGTGCCGGACGGTGCCGTGCGTTTCTGCGGCCATGTCAGCCGCGAAAATCTGATGGCCAGAATGCAGCAGGCAGCGCTGTTCCTGCTCCTGTCCACCAAACCATCGGAACGTCTGCCCAATGTTATCAAGGAAGCCATGCTGGCGGGATGCAGCATTATCGTTTCGCAAAGTGAGGGGATTGAAGAACTGATCCCCGACACGGCATTGGGCAAGATCGTCAACGCGGATGATGAACCGGCCATCGACCGCGCTGTGGCAGAACTGGCCGGTGAACCTGCCGCAGCAGCAGCGGTACGGCGAACAGCGGCACGGCACCTGATCGAACAGAAATTTTCCGCCGCACACAGTATGCAGCAATATTGCGCGGCATGGGCTGCGGCCCAAAGCGCGGCAGACGGGCCTGCCTTGCCCATGGGCACTGCGGAATGAAAAAGGGGTCCCTCACCGAAGAAGCGGTTGACGGGATGGCGTGGCAGGTGCTGGCGATTGCGGCCAACATGGTGCTGCGTGCCGCAGTGCTGATCCTGCTTGCGCGGACCATTTCCGCGCGCGAATTCGGCATTATTGCGGCGGCCACGGTCGTCACCAGTGTCGCCAACCAGTTCAGCCAGATCGGCATTTCGCGCGCGGTGGTGCAGCGGCTTGTCCTGACGCGCGATCATATTCAGGCCAGTTCCGCGATTTCACTGTATACCGGGCTGGCAGCGGCAACCGGCATTTATTTCACAGCAGAACCCGTGTCGGCGGTTTTTCGCATACCGGAGCTGGTTCCATTTATCCGGTTTCTTTCGCTGACGCTGCTGTTCAGCAGTCTGGCTGCTGTGCCGGGCGCGCTGATCCAGCGGGCGCGGCGGTTCCGCGTATTGGGGCTGGTGGAACTGGGCAGTTTCGTATTCGGATTTGGCTTTGTTGCCCTGCCGCTGGCGCTGCTGGGGTTTGGCGCATGGTCATTGGCATGGGCCTATATGGCGCAGGTCAGCAGCCGCATGCTGACGCTGCATATTCTGGCTCGCCCCAAGCTGGGCTTGTGGGCAAAACCGCAGGTCGCGCGCGAATTGATCCATGTGGGCTACGCATTTTCTTTGGGGCAGGTGGGCAATTTCGTTGCGCTTCAGATTGATTATTTTATTGTTGGCCGTTGGCTGGGGGCAGAGGCGCTTGGTTTTTACAACCGGGCATACCAGTTTCTGATGCTGCCAGCGCAATTGTTTGGCCGCGCTGCATCGACAGTGTTGTTGCCATCCATGTCATCAATCCAGGATCAGCCCGAACGGGTTGCGGCAGCGTTTCAGCGCGCCATTGGCGTCATTGCGATGGTCACCATCCCGGTTAGCGGCATTCTTATCATTCTGGCGCCGGAAACCGTGCATTTCCTGCTCGGTAAAAGGTGGGATGCGATGGTTGCGCCGTTCCAGATACTGGTCGCATCCCTGCTGTTCCGCACAAGTTACAAGATCAGCGATTCTGTGGTTCAGGCGATGGGGTCCATGTATCAGCGTGCGTGGCGTCAGTGGGTCTATGCAGGCCTTGTGGCATCGGGGGCCTACGCCGGTTCAGCTTACGGCGTTGCCGGCGTTGCTGCCGGGGTTGGCCTGGCGGTAATGGCCAATTTCCTCCTGATGTTCGATCTGGTTCGGCGGATTACCGGCCTTGCCGTGATGCCGGTGGTGATCGTGCATCTGCGGCATCTGGCCATGTCGATGCTGCTGGTGGGGCCGGTGTGGGTGGCGGTCCATTTGGCGCGGCGGGCGGCGCTGGGGGATTTGCCGGTCCTGCTGGCGGGCGGGGGCGCTGCACTGGCGGCAGGCAGTGTCCTGTGGTTTGCACTCAGGCCCGCCCTGGGCGATGACGGGGTCTGGCTGCAGAAGCTGATTTCGGCCAAATTGCAGCGGTTGCGCCCCGATAAGTAATAACGCGCTCTATTCGGCAGGTGCGGGCTGGAGGCGGGGGCTGCGGGCCGAGAAGATCCGCCGCGCCAGCCGCTGGCCGGGCCGTTCCACCCAGATGTAAATGCCCGATGCCAGCAATGCGATCAGCGCAATGGTAAGCGCAATCGCGAAGGCGGCGCCAATTGGCCCGAGGCCATCAGGAAACTGGGTGATGACCAGCATGCCGATGTTCTGGTGAAGCAGGTAAAAGGAATAGCTGCACACGCCCAGCCATTGAAGGGGCCGCCAATTGAGGAAGCTGAGCAGTTTCCGGTTCAAGATCAGCATTACGAACACGGCGATGATACCGGTGATGACCAGCGCTGTGCCCATGCCCTTGGTAAAGCCTTCAGCAAGGGCAGTTGCAGCAGACAAGCAAAAACCTGCAATACAGGCCGCGCTGCGCTTGCCCGTGAACAGTTCGTAACTGAACACCCCGACGACAAAAAGCGGGAGGTAATCGGGAAAGAACAGCAGGCGGATCAATTGATTGAGAGTATTTGTAGCTGCGGTGCCGGTCAGCATGTCGGCCAAGGTGGCGGCCAGGCAGAGGACCAGAACGGCAATCGCATAATGTTTGCGCGAGACGAAAAAATAGAGGAGCGAGATAAGGATATAAAACCGTATTTCGACAAATAGCGACCAATAGGCTCCGTCGATAAACCGCACATCAGGCAGCAACCAGCCCCACAATTGGGGCGAAGTGAAAGTCCATGACGGGACAAAACCCTGCCAGCCTACCCGGCGAAAATCTGCAAAGGGCGTATCGGCCAGGTGCATGGCAGTAAAAGTCAGCAGCGAACAGGCCACCATCGCAGGCATCAGCCGCGACATTCGCCGCACCGCAAATTCATTGGGAGCCTTGCTTGCCTGCAGGGTCAGCGCGATCACGAAGCCGGAAATGACGAAAAACAGCTCCACCCCAAGGGAGCCCAATTGCCAGACAGGCCAGACGCGAAAAGAGTAAGGGTAAAATTCGGGGAAGCGATAGAGATAGTGGTAACAGGCCACCGCAATGATCGCGATGCCGCGCAAACTGTCGAGTTCGCCCAGCCGGTCCCGCCCGGGAACCGGTGCATTTGTCATGTCAGCGCCAGAACTTGCCTTGGGGTCGATTGCCGTGTTCCTTTACCAGGCTTGCCTGAATTGCAGATAGCGGGCGAAAATCATGGCCGCAGCATTGTGCCGCGCTGCGAAAGGGATTTTGTAAATGTCTGGCGCGTCAGCCGCAGCTGACCGGGCAGGGACCGCGCAAAATGCCGCGGCGCACCATCGTCTGGCTGCGCTAATTTCATCGCGGACACTGCGCCAATCGCAAACCAGATCAACGTATCATTCCAGAACGGGCCGGAATTGTGGAACAGGATATGGATCACGTAGGGAATGAAATAGATGAGGAAGATTTTGGACCGGGCCAGCAGCAAAACCGCCAGCGGCAGCGCCAGTAACAGCCCGATCCCGTAAGTGTTGAGCATACTCAGCGGGTAATTGTGCAAGTCCCGGTCGCGCACGGCATCGGCGCCTGGCAGCGTGTAGATTTCATGCCAATATTTGCTCCAGTGAGCGAAAGGTTCAAAGCCGAACCCATAGCCCAACGGATTGTCCAGAAACAGCTTCCAGCCAAGCGTCACAAGCGGCACCCGGGTCAGGGCAGACCGGTCAGCCGATTGGGCAATGCGCAGATTTGCCGATTGCATGGCATCAAGCAGGACGGGAAAGAGAAAATAGGCAAAGATGGCAAGGCCAAGCAACATGGCAGGGAGCATCGCGCCGCCCTTGCGGGAAGCGTAGAAGGCAAGGAAAATGCCTGCGCCGAGAATGGGCGACCGGTTGCCGCTCACCGCAGAAAAAACGAGCAGGAACAGAACCGCGCCAACCACTACCGGATCAAGCCACGCGCGCTGTTTGTGCCCGGGCGCCAGCCCCACACGCGTGATGGTGACAGCAGCAAAGGCAATGCATAGCTGGGTTCCCAGATGGATGGGCGAGAATGACAGCCCCATTGGCCGCCCTTTGAGGAAATATTTCACTTCCGCCATGTTCTGCCCTTGAATCTGGCCAAGGGTTTCTCGGATCTGCCATGCCCATCCAGCCCCTGCGAACTGGACGAGAGCGACCAGCGCGCTCAACCCCACCACCGCTGCGACTGTCAGCAGAACAGGCCGTGCCCCGCACAGATGGGCCACCATTGTCGCCAGAAGCACTGTCACGATAATCTGCAGATGCACTTCGATCAGCGAACCGATGATGACAGGGGCCGGTGCGCGGTTGATCAGGCTGACAAATGTGCCCAGCGCTGCCAACAGGATGGCCAGCCACACCAGCCCCGACTGGCGGCCCAGCGCATGACGAAACGCGGCTGGATACTGGAGGGTGGCCAGACCCAGAAACGCCACTGCCAGTGCAGCCCGGACTGGCAGCGGGCCAACTTTCAGCCCGATCAGGGCGATGTTGAGCAATAACAGCACCGCCATCCCGCCAAGCAGAGCGGTGCGTTCAAGCGCATTGATGCTTTGCGTACGGCGCGCGGCCGGCGCATTGGCCCGCGCCCGGCGTCTGGCTGCCAGGCGGTCAGCAAAGGCAGATTGTGTCATGCCCGCACCATCTAGCGGGCGTAATAATTGTTGTAGCCGTAACGCACTCCGGCGATCCGCGGGCTGAATTTCGTCAGAATTGCGCCGATCTTGGTGTGTTGGGGCAGGCGGCCCACAGCAGAAGCCAGATGCGATTTGTCGATCCAGTTGGCTTCCACCACCATCACCGTTACTTCGGCGGCCTGCGACAGCAGGACCGCATCTGCCAGACCAAGGATCGGCGGACCGTCAATCAACACTATGTCGGCCAGTTCAGACAATTCTTCCAGCACCGGACTGGTCTTTGACTGCGCCAACACGCTGACAGGCGGCATCGTCAGATTGCCTGCGGCGATGGCCTTGAAATCCTCCCCGTCGGGCTGGAAAACGGCCTTGGCAAGTTTTCCCTTGCCTTCCAGCACGTCTGCCAGCCCGATTGCAGGCACCGGTCCAAGAATATTCGTCAGCGACGGGTTCCTGAGATCACCGTCGATCAGCAGTACACTATGGCCAAGCCGGGTCAGGCTGCGTGCCAGCCCGATTGCAGTGGTGGATTTGCCTTCACCGGGCATACTGCTGGTCAAGAGTACGCTTTCAGGCAGAATTCCGTCATTCAGCTGCTGCAGCGACACGGCCAGCGAATTATGCGCTTCGGCCTGCGCGGAGGAAGGATCAGCAAGCAGGCTTAGAATGTCGCCCGACCCGTCCACCTTGGGCACCACGCCCAGCGACGGGACACCGGTTGCTTCCTCAATATCCTCCTGCGTGCGGACGACATCGTGGATCTTTTCGCGCAGCAGCCCCGCAAATGAGGCGAACAGTAGCCCGCCGATCAGTGCAAGGCCGAGATTCTGCGGAATATTGGGTGACGAAGGCTTGAGCGATGCCTGCGCCCGGTCGATCATGAAGACATTGACCGGCGGCGCGCCCGATGCAGCGGCAATGTCCTTGTACCGTTGCAGCAGACCATCGTAGAAAACCTTGTTCGTTTCCGCCTCCCGCTTCAGGGAATTGAATTCCACCCCGCGTTCCTGCTCGGCCATGGCGGAGGATTGGAGCCGGTCGACTGCGGAATTGAGCTGCTGCTCCTGCTTTGCCGCAGCGGAATAGCGGGCAAAATAGGACCGGCGGATATTTTCCGAAAGACTGCCGATCATCCCGTCAATTTCGCGCACCTGTTCCGCCATTTCGCGCACGGCGGGGTATTCTTCCGTGTGCCGCTGGCGTTCCTGGGCCAGCGCCGACTGCACTTGCGCCTTTTGCGCCATCAGGTCCTGGATTGCGCGGTTTTGCAGAACATCAGGCACGGCCATGGCAGAGGTGTTGCGAACCTGTTGCCACAATTGCTGCGTCTCGATGCGCCGGGCAGTGGCATCAGACAGCGAATCTGTCAGGCTGCCCAACTGCCGCGCCACCAGCGAGCCATTATCCACGCCCAGCCCGGGCGCTATGGTCTGGGTCAGATTGGCCTTGCGCGCATAAAGCAGCGTGCGCCGCTCGGAATCTTCCAGCCTGGTCTTGGCATCGGCCAGTTGTTCCTGAAGGTAACCCAGCGCCTTGGTAGAGGTTTCTTCCTTGTCCTTGAGGCTGGAGTCGATCAGTTCGCGAGCGAAGCCATTGGCAATTTGTGCGGAAATAACCGGATCGCGGCTGGTGAATTTGATCGTGGCAATCCGCGTGTTGAGGCCGATTTCAGCCAGCAGACCGCTTTGTAAGGCAAGGAAAATCCGGTTCTGCAACTGGTCTGGCGCGGCGGGGTCAATCTGCAAGGCTTCGAGATAGCGCGGGGTAGCGGCAATTTTCAGCCTGTCGCTGACCCGGTCGGCAATCTGCCGGCTGCGCACACGATCAAGCTGGGTCTGCAAAAATCGTTCTGCATCCTGCGCTGATGGGGCCGGTTCAAGATCGGGCAGGGCAATGATGCGCGGCGGTTGCTGTTCAAACTGCACCGATGCAGCAGCGGTATATTCGCGCGGGGCAGCAAATGTCAGGATGGCGCCGATGATGAAAACGACCAGAAATGCGGCCAGCAGCGTCCAGCGCTGCCGATACGCCATCGCCATGATCTTCTGCATCGGCGTGGTTGATGGCGTTTCCCTGCGCGGATAATCAAGATCCAGCGAGACCGCGTTTTCTGCTATCGTTTTTCCTTCATAGCGCATTGGATTGACACCGTTCTTTACTGCCGGCTGCGGTTTGAGGGGTTTCTCAAAACGTCCGGAAGATATTGAAAACAGGGATTGATAGATATTCGAGCCACAGTTCCTTGAGGTTGGAAATTCCCACGACGATCTTGTCGCCCGGCAGAATGACCGGATCGGGGTCATGCCCCGCCCTGATCCGCCGGAGATCGAACCGCGCCGCCTGTTCGCGGCCATCGATAGTGCGGAAGACAAACACCTGATCCAGCGCAGCGACAGGCGTAGGGCTGCGGGCCAGAGCCATGGCCTGGATAAGCGAGGACCGGCCGGGAACAGGATAGACGCCGGGCTGGTTCACGCTGCCTTCGACTGCGATATTCTGGGATGCCGACACAATGCCGACGGACACTTTGGGGTCGATCACATAGCGCGCCAGACGCAGCCTGATTTCGTCAGACAATTGTCCGGCAGTCTTGCCCCGGACATCAATGTCACCAACCAGCGGCAGGTTAAGATTGCCGCCCTGGTCGACGATCCGGTCGGTGACGCTGAGTTCAGGTTCGCGGAAAACCATCACCGTGACCGTATCGGCAGTGCCAATCAGATAGCGATCCGTCTGCGGCTGGATGGATGGCATGATGGCATAGGCCTGCGCGCCTGCGGGGGCATCGCTGGAAATGGAAGTGCAGCCAGCCGTGCCAAGCCACGCCAGCGCCGCAAGCATGACCTGGGCCGCTGCGGCAGTATGGCCGGAAGCGCGTCTGCCCCCGGCATGCAGATCGTCATAATATCGCTCGTAATCATGCATGGCGCTAATATCCTTCCGTCCGTGCGATGGCAGGGATTGTCTTGAGCAGGATCATCAGGTCGAGCCGGAAAGAGGCCTGTTGGTGGTAGAGAACATCCAGCGCGACCCTGCGGCGGTAACTGACGCTGTTTTTGCCGCTGACCTGCCACAGCCCGGTCAGGCCGGGGGTCAGATCAAGATATTTGCCCAGATAACGCCCATAGCGATGGCATTCGGACAGGATAATCGGGCGCGGGCCAACCAGGCTCATGTCGCCTGCGAGCACATTGAGGAGCTGGGGAAGTTCATCCAGACTGCTCAGGCGCAGGAACCTGCCGATCGGGCTGATCCGCGGGTCGTGCCGCAGCTTTTGCGCCCGGTCCCATTCGCGCCGCGCTTCGGGATCGCTTTGCAGCAAAACTGCCAGGGCCTGATCGGCATCCCTGCGCATCGTCCGGAATTTCAGGCACCGGAACAACTGGCCGTTCCTGCCCACCCGTTCATGGGCATAAATGGCAGGCCCGCTGTCGGTAAGCCAGATCATCAGAAAGACGAAGGCGAAGACCGGAGCGAGGATTAGCAGGCCAGCAATGCTGGCGGTTATGTCGAACAGGCGTTTGGCAGTCAGCTGCCGCCGGCCCGTCACATAATCCGGCGTCACGGCCCCGATCACGCCGCGCATCAGCTGCTGGTCGCCCTCGGCTTTTTCGCCAATCCGGGAAAATCCGGGAAATGCTACGGCCTGTTTCGGACACGCGCTCTCGCGGCGCAAATAGTCGAACGAAATCGGTTTCGAAATTTTGCCGGACGTATTGAAAAATGCAGATGCAATGGAGGTTTCGTCCATCGTTGCATGGTCAACGTCAATATCTTCAAGAGAGCGGGGCCGGTTCATCAAGCGTGCTCACAATCCTGAACAGGCAGGAGCGCAGGTAACAAACCGTCAACGCGCAGAAACAAGCAGTCTTCCGACACAAGGCGATTGGAATGGGTAAGCACAGGAGCGGTTCTGTGATCAAGTCGCATGAATCTTTCCCCCTTAGAAAGCTCTGATGCGACTCACTTTATTTTGATGAATATTTTTAGTTAAAGCCTTTAGTTATGCAAGCGGGTTATTTACCTATAGAAATCAATCTTGATTCGAGTCCGGCCAACGGTTTGCCGGAATCAGGTCTATGGGTGATGCGTGTGCCAACACGCGGATGCGGCGTTTGCGGCGTCACTGCCATTCAGGAGGCGTAGCTATCCGCTGCGTCAGCGGGGTCATGCCCGGCGCGATCATATTGCTATATTCGGCCACTACCGGGCTGGTAACACCGCCAGCGAAATACAGGCCAAACGCCCAATATGCGCGGGCATCCCTGCTGCCGATCGAGACGTTGGATACATTGACCACCTGCCGCCCATCAATCCACACCCTGGCATTGCCATTTACCGGATGCAGGGTGATGGCATAGACCAGATCGTGGCGTTCCCCGAAGGACAGCGGCGCCAGATATCGGTCAGTTCCCTCACTGTCCAATTCCCCCCGCGTGGTGATCCACAATCGCCCATCGGCCTTGCGCCTCACCGCAAAGGCTGGCGATCCGCCGAAGCCGGACCCCATGTGGATTTGCCCGTAAACCCCGCCCCATAATTCGCGCATTCCCGCAGGGTCTGCCCATGGCAGATGGTTAAAAGAAAACGCGCCCCATAACATTTTGCCATTGGGCAGGCGGGCGTCGTCCCCATAAAGGCTGGTGCTGAGTTCGGCGCGCCTTTTGCCGGGCCTGTCATTGCGCGACCTGCTTGCCTCGCTATCGCGGATTTCAAGCCGGATGCTTTTACCGCTGGCGGAAATTCGCACCGGGTAATCGAGGTCCCTGTTCCATGTTGAGCCAGCATTTACCCGCCATGGGCGGCCTGCAAATTCTATTGGTGACGGTGTGTAACCATGAACCAGCGTGCTGTTGTAAATGACTGGAATACGGACTGTGTCCGCGCCTGCGGCAGTTTCATCACTGCCGCCCGGTTGGAACAGGGCGGGCGCGATCGTGGCGGCAACAATCGCAGCCGCAAACAGGATTGAAATGCGCATCAAGCCCAACCCTCCTTTTCCAGAGCGCGAAACCCGCAGCCTATCCGCTTTCGGGGTATGACCACAGGTTGGCAAAATCCGTGCCCGCGACCTTGTCTAGCAAGCGCACTTCGCCGCGCATCATTTCGCGCAGCCGTGCTTTTGTTTCGGCAGACATCTGCGGGCGCGCGCCCGTTGTGTACGGCTTGTAGAGGAGGTTGCGGATGAACGGCGAAGTCTTGACCCGGCCTTTCAGGCGGACAAGACCGATTTCTTCTGCCGCGCTGGCCATTTTCTTCGCCGCCATGGTGATGCCGCGGTTTCTGGGCGTGCCTGCGGGCAGCACTTTCTGGCCAAGCTTTTCCGGAATTTCGAGCGGATCGACATGAAGAAACGCAAACATGTCGGCGGCAAACTGGGTCGGACTTGTCTTCAACTGGTCAAAGCTGGCGATATGGATCTGCTCACGCGGGAACAGTTCCAGATATTGCGCAATGTGGGTGCCATACCGGCTTCTGTCGATCAGGGACGGAACTTTCTCCAGCGCGTCCTCGAATGTGCCTTCGAATTTGCCGTTCTTGATCCCGTCGAGATATTGGGAGAAAGTCCGCTCAACCGGTTCGCGCAGGCACACCAGCAATTTGGCATCGGGCAATGTTGCATGAATGCGGTCCCGCGCTTGCGTGGAAATCATGTAGCTATGGGACACTTCGCCGATGATTTTCTGACGCGGTTCAGGTGTGAAATTCGCGGAATACCAATCCCACCCGCGATCAAACTGGCTGGTGAAAAAGCCGAGATCCTTGCCCGGGTACATATGGATTTGCGGGTGCCATGACAGCACTTTGAAAATCCAGGTGGAACCTGCCTTGCTGGTCCCGATATACAAGAAGTTGGGTGACGCGCTCATGTCCGGACGCTCCGTCGCCGCGACGGAAAATACGCGGTGATGTCAGCGCCATTCCGCATTTTTACCGTGGAATCTTCGACAAATGCCACCTGAAGTTCCTCTCACCTCTGCACAAGCCTGCAATCTGCTCTGATATGTCAAGAAGTCAAATGCGTAATTGCAAGTATAAAATGCAGGACGCCTTGAAATGCACAGACAGGGTTAGGCACCCGACATGTAAAGGGCAGGCATTAGGGGAATTCATGCCATGCGATATTAAGCCTCTGGCCTGAATCGTGTGTCCTGACTGCCTTGATGATCTGATTTGTCAGCCCTGATTTGGTGGCGCAGATGCTGCGGCCAGACATTACGGTTTATTACTGAGTTGTGCAGCGCGGTCCGCCGCGTCAGCCTGTATTCTGCGGGCAATGGCATCAGGAACAGCTTGGATGCCGGAGCGTATTGAGAAAGAGAGATTTTATCAAAGGAGCCGATCATGGCTGACAAGAAAATGCCTGCCCCTGCAACCACCACCGATGGGGGCATCCGCGTCCAGAGCGACGAGCATTCGCTTACAGTCGGTCCTGATGGCCCGATTGTTCTGCACGACCATTATCTGCTCGAGCAGATGGCCAATTTCAACCGCGAGCGCATTCCCGAGCGGCAGCCCCATGCCAAGGGTTCAGGTGCTTTCGGCTCCTTCGAAACCACCGCCGATGTGTCGAAATACACCAAGGCCGATCTGTTCAAGAAAGGCAAGAAGACCGATGTGGCCATGCGGTTTTCTACCGTTGCCGGTGAACGCGGCAGCCCCGATACGTGGCGTGACCCGCGGGGTTTCTCGGTAAAATTCTACACCGAGGAAGGCAATTTCGACATGGTCGGCAACAATACGCCGGTCTTCTTCGTGCGCGATCCGATCAAGTTCCAGAATTTCATCCGCAGCCAGAAACGACGCGCGGATAATGGCCTGCGTGACCATGACATGATGTGGGATTTCTGGACACTCAGCCCGGAAAGCGCGCATCAGGTAACCTATCTGATGGGCGACCGCGGGGTGCCGAAAAACTGGCGTGAAATGAATGGTTATTCCAGCCACACATATATGCTGGTGAATGAAAGCGGCGAGAAATTCTGGGTGAAGTTCCACTTCCATACAGATGTCGGCAGCATGAGCGGCAACGCGCATCTGACGCAGGATGAAGCGGTCAAGAAAGCCGGCGAAGACAGCGATTACCACCGCCGCGACCTGTTTGATGCCATCCACAAGGGTGATTTCCCAAGCTGGACACTGAAATGGCAGATCATGCCGTATGATGATGCCAAGACATACAGGATCAACCCGTTCGATCTGACCAAGACATGGCCGCATTCCGATTATCCGCTGATCGAGGTGGGCAAGCTCACTCTCAATGAAAACCCTGTGGACTGGGACACTCAGATCGAACAGCTGGCGTTCGAACCGAATAATATTGTTCCCGGCATCGGCCTCTCGCCCGACAAGATGCTACTGGCCCGCGGCTTTTCCTACGCAGATGCCCATCGCCATCGTCTGGGCGTGAATTATAAGCAGATCCCGGTTAACTCCGTCCGCAATGCGCCGGTGAACAGCTATTCGCGGGCAGGGGCCATGCGGGTGACCAATGCGGTCGATCCTGTCTATGCGCCCAATTCCTATGGCGGGCCGTCCGCGCAGCCAGTACCGGGTCCAGAAGCAGGTCTGTGGCATTCAGACGGCGATATGGTGCGCGCGGCCTATACGTTGCGTGAAGATGATGACGATTGGACGCAGGCCGGCATTCTGGTGCGTGAAGTGATGGATGATGCACAGCGGGACCGGTTTGTGTCCAACGTGGCTGGCCATCTGGCCGACGGCGTCAGCGAGAAAGTGCTGGTCCGGGCCATCGATTATTGGAAAAATGTCGACAAGACGATCGGTGGACGGATCGAAAAGGCCGTTCGTGACAAGATCGGCGGCAAATCCGAAGCCCCCGGCATGGCGTCGGCAAAATCGATTAGTGATCCTGCCGGGAACTGACGCATCTTTCAGCCGGAACGGCGCGTAATTGTGCGCCGTTTCGGTTGATGCGGGAAAACGACATTACAGCCGGGCAAGGCGTGGGTTTACCATGACTTGCCCGGCTTTCTGTTATCGATCTCAGGCCATTTCGCTACGCCCATACCGCCATCACGCTCATACCGCCATCAGACAGGACAAAAGACATGCCGAGTGAAAACGACCAGCATCCCGCCCTCGGTGGCCTGCCTGTCGTGTTGGGCGGAAATGTATTCGGCTGGACGGCGGACCTGCAGGAGAGTTTCCGAATTCTGGACGGGTTTGTCGATGCGGGCGGCTGCATGATTGATACTGCCGATGTCTATTCGGCATGGGTGAGCGGGCATAAGGGCGGCGAATCTGAAAAAATCATCGGCCAATGGCTCAAATCATCGGGCAAGCGCGACAAGGTTCGCATTGCCACCAAGGTGGGTATGCTACCGGGCGAGGGCGGCAAGGGTCTTGCGCCGGAACGAATTGCCGCCGCCTGTGACGCATCGCTTACCCGTCTCGGGATTGACCTGATTGATGTCTATTACGCGCATCAGGATGATTTTGATGTGGCGCAGGAGGATGTGGCAGAGGCCTTCGGAAAATTGCTGGATGCAGGCAAGATCGCCAGCCTGGGCGCGTCAAACTTCACACCGGAAAGACTGGCGTCGGCGCTTGATATCGGCACCCCTTACACTGTGCTCCAGCCTGAATATAACCTCTTGGCGCGCGGGTCTTTCGAAACACGGCTGGCTGCGCGCAGGGGATCAATGACGCCATATGAAGGCGCATTGCGGGATTTGTGCATGGCGCGGGATATTGCCGTGCTGCCCTATTTTGGGCTGGCATCCGGTTTTCTAACCGGCAAATACCGCCAGCAGTCCGACATTGCTGGCAGCCGTGCTGCCCGCATTGCGGATTATTACTGTGACGAAGGGATGGCGGTTCTGGCCGCGATGGATGAAGTTGCGGCAGAAACAGGCGCCACTCTGACCCGGATCGCCCTTGCCTGGCTGATCGCTCAACCCGGCATTACAGCGCCTATTGCCAGCGTATCGAAACGCGAACAGCTGGACGATGTGGTGGCCGCGGCTGGCCTGCGTCTATCGGGAGACCAACTGGCCCGGTTGAGCTGGGCTGCCGGCTGACGCCGGGACGCAAAGCGCCAAGCTGACAGGCCCTAAGGCGTCCCTCAGGCGTCGATCACTTCCTGTTCGATCCGCCCGAAAATGGAATGGCCCGAAGCATCATGCATATCGACTGCCACCGTGTCCCCTGCGCGCATGAACCGGGTGCTGGCTTCGCCATTGGCGATGGTTTCGATCATGCGGATTTCCGCGATGCAGCTATAGCCAAGCCCGCCTTCACTGACCGGCTTGCCCGCACCGCCATCGGCGCCCTTGTTGGACACAGTGCCAGACCCGATGATGGCGCCGGCGCCCAGATTGCGGGTTTTCGCCGCATGGGCCACCAATTGCGCCATGTTGAAAGTGGCGTCGACACCAGCCTGAGCGCGGCCAAATGGCGCGCCATTGTAATCCACCATCAAGGGTAGATGCACCAGGCTATCCTGCCACGCCTCGCCCAGTTCATCGGGGGTTACAGCCACTGGTGAAAAGGCGCTGGCAGGCTTTGACTGGAAAAAGCCGAAGCCCTTGGCCAGTTCGCCCGGAATGAGGCCGCGCAAGGATACATCGTTCACCAGCATCACCAGCTTGATATGGCTGGCGGCATCTTCCGGCGTGGTGCCCATCGGCACATCATCGGTAATGACGGCGATTTCGCCTTCCATGTCGCAGCCCCATGCCGGATCGCCCAAGGGAATAGGGTCACGCGGGCCGAGGAAATCGTCAGATCCGCCCTGATACATCAGCGGATCGTGATAGAAGCTCTCGGGCACTTCGGCATCACGCGCCTTGCGCACCAGTTCCACATGATTGATGTAGGCGCTGCCATCGGCCCATTGATAGGCGCGGGGCAGAGGGGAGGCCGCTTCGCGTTCATGGAAGCGTTCGCACGGCACTGCCTGATGTTCGACATCCATGTAGAGCGCTTGCAATTTATGCTCCACATCTTCCCAATTATCGAGCGCGGCCTGCATGGTCGGGGCAATATTGTCGGCCGCGCAATAGCGCGTGAGATCTTTTGAAACGACAACGAGCTTGCCATCACGGCCCGACTTCAAAGATGCGAGTTTCATAAGGCTGTTTCCTTTTCGGGATTGTCGGGCTGGTGATCGGGATGGGCGCGCTGGAACGCGTCCAGCGTCTGGCAGGCGCTTTCGATACGGGTCATGCAGGGCATATCGCCAAGGTCGAAATTGAAGCGGCGGGCATTGTATAATTGCGGAATCAGCACAGCCTCGAACAGGCCGGGTTCTGCCATCAGAAAATCGCCCGTATCCAGCTGCGAGAGGCGATATTCAACCGGAACCAGCGTTTTCTTGAGCCAGTGGCGATACCAGATGTCCACCGCTTCCTGATCGTGGCCCAGCTGCGTTTTCAGATATTGTAATACCGGCATGTTGAGCGGCGCGTGTAATTCTGTGGCAATGGCATAGGCCAGTTCGCGCACGGTGAAGCGTTGTTCAATATCTGCCGGCAACAGTGCCGGGCCCCCGCAGGCTTCATCCAGCCATTCCAGCATGGCCATGGATTGCGCTCGGTTGCGGCCAAATGCGTCCAGCATCGGCACGGTGGCATAAGGGTTCTGCGCGCTGAATTCCGGCGCTGTCTGCTCGCTTTTCAGCAGGTTTACCGGCACGATTTCGTAATCGAGCCCCTTCAGGTTCAGCGCAATGCGCATCCGGTAGCTCGTGGAACTGCGATAGTAGCTGTACAGCCGCACCGGTTTTCCTTTTTCTCCCGCCGGTGTCATGTCTAGCACTCAATCCGGCACTTGTGCCAGCGCATAGACCAGTCATGACACCGGCGCCGAGAGAAGGGGGAGTGCATTTTTGTCAGAAAGCCGCGATTCCGGTAATGGCCCGGCCAAGGATAAGCGCATGAACATCATGCGTACCTTCATAGGTGTTGACCGTTTCCAGGTTCATCATGTGGCGGATCACCTGATATTCGTCGGAAATGCCGTTGCCGCCGTGCATGTCGCGTGCATGGCGCGCCACTTCCAGCGCCTTGCCGACATTGTTGCGTTTGACGATGGAAATCATTTCCGGCGCAAACCTGCCTTCATCCATCAACCGGCCAACCCGCAGCGATGCCTGCAGCCCAAGGCCGATGTCCGCCATCATGTCGGCCAGTTTTTTCTGGAACAACTGCGTGGCGGCCAGCGGACGGTCGAACTGTTTACGATCAAGGCCATATTGGCGCGCCGCGGCAAGGCAGAATTCCGCTGCGCCCATTGCGCCCCAGCTAATGCCATAACGCGCACGGTTGAGGCAGCCAAATGGCCCCTTCAGCCCCTGCACTTCGGGCAGCAGCGCGCTGGCTGGCAGCTTAACTTCGTCCATCATGATCATGCCGGTGGTGGATGCGCGCAGGCTCATCTTGCCTTCGATCTTGGGCGCAGACAGCCCCGCCATGCCCTTTTCCAGCACGAAACCGCGGATACCGTCGCCGTGCGCTTCGCTTTTCGCCCACACGACGAATACATCGGCGAAGGGTGAATTGCTGATCCATGTCTTCGCGCCCGACAGGCTGTAACCATCGCCATCTTTCTTGGCATAGGTGCGCATCGAGCCGGGGTCTGAACCTGCATCGGGTTCGGTGAGGCCGAAACAGCCGATCAATTCGCCGCTGGCAAGGCCAGGCAGATATTTGCGCCGCTGTTCTTCGGAACCGTAAGCATGGATGGGATACATCACGAGGCTGGACTGGACGGACGCCATGGAACGGTAGCCTGAATCAACCCGCTCGATCTCGCGCGCGATGAGGCCATAGGAAACATAGCCAGCACCCGCGCCGCCATATTCTTCCGGCACGGTTGCCCCCAAAAGGCCTGCCTGGCCCATCATCGGGAAAAGTTCAGGCGCGGCGCGTTCGTCGCGGTAGGCCTGCTGCACCAGCGACTGCAATTCCCCTTGCGCAAAGGCGTGGGCTGCATCGCGGATCATGCGTTCATCTTCGGTCAGCTGACCTTCAAGATCAAACGGGTCTTCCCAGCTGAAAGGCACCATTCCGGCCATGATAACTCCTTGTCGCCAGCACATTGCGGCGGTTTTCAAAACAGGTTCAGAACAGTCAATTGCAGGGATACAGCAGGGCGGCAACCCTGATTTATCCAGAGCGGAAACAAACCGGTCAGCCAGCGCGAGCAGTGATTGCCCGATGGATTGCCAAAGTCTGTTCCGCCTGCCGCAAATGCAGCAGTTCGACCATTTTGCCATCCAGCCGGATCACGCCCTTGCCCGCGTTTTCTGCTGCAGAAAAAGCCGCGATGATCGCGCTTGCCTGCTCAATTTGCGCTGGTGTGGGCCCAAAGGCTGTATTGGCTGGGGCAAGCTGGGCCGGGTGGATGATTGTTTTTCCGTCAAACCCCAATTCCGCCCCTTGCGCGCATTGGCTGGCCAGGCCTTCTGCATCTGCAATGTCGTTGAACACACCGTCCAGAACAATCAGGCCATGCGCGCGCGCTGCCACCACTGCTTGCG
Source organism: Allopontixanthobacter confluentis (assembly GCF_009827615.1). Taxonomy (GTDB): domain Bacteria; phylum Pseudomonadota; class Alphaproteobacteria; order Sphingomonadales; family Sphingomonadaceae; genus Allopontixanthobacter; species Allopontixanthobacter confluentis. The sequence goes on along the minus strand of NZ_WTYU01000001.1, from coordinate 1,670,018 downwards.
TCAACAAGGGCAGCAGGGCGCTGCGCTGCGTATCCAGCGTGCAGCGCATTTCCAGGGCCAAATCGTTGGTGCCCAGCACGAATGCAGCCAGCCCGTTTTGCCTGCCATCGCGGGCAATCGCGCCAAGATCGAGAAAGGCAGCGCAGGTTTCCAGCATGGCCCAGATGGGGAGGTCAACAGGTAATAAGGCGCGGGCATCGGCAATATCTGCGGCGCTGGAAATTTTGGGCAGCAGCACTGCATCGGGCCGTGCGTCTGACAGGGCGGCGCAATCATCTGGCCCCCATGCACTATCCAGCGCATTGATGCGTATGACCAGCAGGCGGTCGCCAAAACCACCTTCTGTCACCGCTGCCACGGCATCGCTGCGTGCCTGATCTTTGGCTTCGGGCGCCACCGCATCTTCCAGATGAAGAATGACTGCATCGCAATCAGCCATGCGCGCCTTGGCCACTGCACTGGCGCGATTGGCAGGCAGATACAGCGCGGTTCGCATGGGGCGCATAATTCGCATGGGGTTCATGGGATCACGCAGGGGATCAGGCAGGGCTCAGGCATGGGCTCAGGCATGGGCTCAGGCATGGTCACGCGCTTATGTCTTTGGGCCGGGGCGGCCCGCCAGCAAATCATCCACCACGCCGGGGTCTGCCAGTGTGGATATATCACCCAGATTGGTTGTGTCGTTTTCGGCAATTTTGCGCAGGATGCGGCGCATGATCTTGCCGCTGCGCGTTTTGGGCAGGCCGGGTGCGAACTGGACGATATCAGGCGTGGCAATGGGGCCAATTTCCTTGCGCACCCATTTGACCAGTTCAGCGCGCAATTCTTCGCCTGCCTCGATCCCCTCCATCGGGGTGACATAGGCGTAAATGCCTTGCCCCTTCACATCATGCGGCATGCCCACCACCGCGGCTTCTGCCACCTGCGGGTGGGAAACAAGGGCGCTTTCCACTTCGGCGGTGCCCATGCGGTGGCCCGAAACGTTGATCACATCGTCTATCCGGCCGGTAATCCAGTAATAGCCATCTTGATCACGGCGGCATCCATCGCCAGTAAAATAGACGCCGGGGAAGGTGGTGAAATAGGTCTGGAAAAAACGGTCATGATCGCCGTAAACGGTGCGCATCTGGCCTGGCCAGCTGTCCTTTATGATAAGCGCGCCTTCGGCGGGGCCTTCCAGTTCCACCCCGTCATTATCAACCAGGGCAGGCTGCACGCCGAACATGGGCAGGGTGGCACTGCCGGGCTTCAGCGCGGTTGCGCCGGGCAGGGGCGTGATCATCGCGCCGCCGGTTTCGGTTTGCCACCAGGTATCGACGATGGGGCAGCGCATTTCGCCCACCACGCGGTGATACCACTGCCACGCTTCGGGGTTGATCGGCTCGCCCACGGTGCCCAACAGGCGCAGGCTGCGGCGGCTGGTGCGGGTGACGTATTTGTCCCCTTCGCGCATCAGGGACCGAAGCGCGGTCGGCGCTGCGTAAAAAATCTCGACCTGATATTTGTCGATCACTTGCCAGAAGCGGGAAAAATCGGGAAAATTCGGCACCCCTTCGAACATCACCGTGGTCGCCCCGTTCATCAGCGGCGCGTAGACGACATAGCTGTGGCCCGTCACCCAGCCTACATCGGCCGCGCACCAATAGACCTGGCCCGGGCGGTAATCGAACACATAGTGATGGGTCATTGCGGTCCACACCGCATATCCGCCAGTGGTGTGAAGCACGCCCTTGGGCTGCCCGGTGGAGCCTGAGGTATAAAGGATGAACAGCGGGTCTTCCGCATCCATGATTTCCGGCAGGCAATCCGCGCCCTGGCCTGAAACGGCATCGGCCCAGTCCACATCGCGGCCGGCCACCATCGGCACATCCGCGCCAGTGCGCCGCAGCATGATGACCGTGTCGACCGCCACTTCTTGCGCGGACAGTTTTTCCAGCGCCGCATCGACATTGGCCTTAAGCGGAATGGTCTTGCCGCCGCGCAGGCCCTGGTCAGCCGTAATTACGATGCGGGATTGGCAATCCTTGATCCTGCCCGCCAATGCATCGGGGGAAAAGCCAGCGAACACCACCGAATGCACAGCACCAATGCGCGCACAGGCCAGCATGGCAATCGCCGCTTCGGGTACCATCGGCAGATAAAGCGTTACCCTGTCGCCCTTGGCAACGCCGTGTGCCTTGAGGGCATTGGCAAATTTGCATACATCGTCGTGCAACTGGCGATAGGTGATCTTGCGGCCGGCATCGGCCGGATCATCCGGCTCCCAGATGATGGCCACATCATCGCCGCGCGCCGCCAGATGGCGGTCGAGACAATTTGCCGCAATGTTGAGCTTGCCGCCTTCAAACCAGCGAATGCGAAAATCGTCCCGGTCAAAGGATGTATCCCTGACGGTATCGAAATCCTCGATCCAGTCGATCCGCTGCGCTTCTTCGCGCCAGAACCCGTCAGGATCGGCAATGGACCGGCGATATTTCGCTTCATAGCCAGTGCTGTCAACCAGCGCATTGGCCGCCCATTGGGCTGGAACAGGAAAAATCGCATCGCTCATTGTCGGCTCCTGAATGATCAATCAGAAGCGTTATAGGACGCATCGCTTTTAGGCCAGATGCAGCAGGCGATAGAAATGCTGGGGGACGGTATCCAGAGGGGCGGTCTGCCTTGCGGATCAGCGTGTAAATTCAGCTGGGTATGGAAAGGGCCTGCTGTACCGCCACGAGCAGTTTTTGCGGCGGGCACGGCTTGGCACAGGCCTGCGCCATGGGAAAGCGGGCGTTGACTTCGTCCGGACTGAAATGGCCGGAATGGAAAATCACCGGCACATTCTGCGCAATCAGCATTTCTGCAAGTTCGAAGGTCTCGCCATCGGTCAGATTGACATCGAGGATGGCAATATCCGGCGTGCCATTTTCCAGCGCTTTCATGGCTGACTTGATATCGCCATGCGGTCCTTCGACGATATATCCAGCTTCTTCGACCGTGTTGCACAGGTCAAAGGCGACAATCATCTCGTCTTCAGCAACAAGGACGCGCGGTGCGGGCATATCTGAACTTCCGGTTTATTGATAAGTATCAACTTAACCTGATACGGCAGATTTGGTTCCGCAGCGCGCAATAAACACCGCTCCCGGACGCGGCGAAGCTACAGCTTGCCGAATTTATCCTCATACCCTGCGGTATCGCCGCCTGCCAGCAAGCGCGCCTGTTCGACCCAATTGTCCCGCCGGATGCGCCCTGCAAAGCGGCCCAGTTGCGCGTCAATCCGGTCAATTTCAGCATCAGACCATGCGGCAATCCGGGCGAAACTGTCCACGCCCAGCGTTGCCAGCAGGGCCTGCAATTTCGGCCCCACGCCTTTGATTCGGCCCAGATCATCCCCGCTTTGCGATGCCGGGGCAGATGCGGGCGCATTCGGGGCGGCAGGAATATCTTCTTGTGTCACCGGGTTGCTGGCCTGTTCTTCAAGAACCTGCGCGTTTTGCTGCGCCGCGGCGGCGGCCACGGCTGTTCCGGCGCCGCTCAAGCCTGCGGGCACGGCAGGCGGAATGGCAGGTTGAAGGGGTGGGGCCGCAGTGGTGGGGGCGCTTCCGATGACAGTAGCCGGCGCCGCATCGATCAGCGCCTGATTGCGCGCTGCCGGGGCGGCCCCTTCGGTAAGGGCATCGGACCCGTCCGTTTCAACCCTCGTGCGTCTGCTGGCAACGAATATCCAATAGGCAATCGCAATGCCGATCAGCAATGCGGCAACAAACAGCAGCCAATTGGCCTGCACCAGTTCGATCATGGTTCAATTTCTCCATCCTTGGTGATCACGCGGCCCCATACCAGCCAGCCAAGCGCAAGCCCTGTGGCATAGGTTATCAGCAACAGGATCATGAGTTCAAACCAGATAGGCATGTCTAGCGCGCTCCTGGTGTGTCAACGGGGGTGGGGGCCAGCGGGACAGTGGCAATGACCGAAAATTCGATCCGCCGGTTTGCGGGGTCTGCTTCGTCCAGCCCGTCGATCGGCTCGCGCGAACCGACCCCGCGCACGCGCATGCCATCATGCGGAATGCCGCGTTTGAAAAGTGCCTGTTCCACTGCCAGTGCCCGCGCCTTTGACAAGGCAATATTGGCCGCTTCTGATCCCAGGCTGTCGGTGTGGCCATCAATCGCAATAATGCTGCCCAGACATGGGCGCAGGGCGGCGGCCACTTCGTCGAGCAATTCCTCGCTCGCCGGGTCAATCGCACTGCTGGCTTCTTCAAAGCGCAGCGTGCGTGCTGCCAGCAACGCTTCGACGTCCTCCTGGCAATGCATCGGGGCGATGGGCACGACCTGCCTTTCGGCCATGATCGAACCATCCGCCCAGCGCACCCCGCCTACGCCGGGAATGGCGCTGATGGCTTCTGCCACCTTGGCGCGCGTGCCATCATCCAGCCGCGTCCCGCCGCGCAGCAGCGGATGCCGTGACGGGGCGCCGCCATTGGTGGCAAAGCGGGCAGTAATTCCGCGGCCGCCTTGCTGCGCGATGGCGTCCTTTGCCAGATCATCCATCCGCTGGGCCAGCGGCGCTGCGCTATAAGCGCTGCCGATAAGGGCGAGCGATATGACAAGCAGGGCGCCGGCGCTGGTGGCAATGGTTGGACGAAGTTGCATTGCGCTTCCTTAGCCATGGTGCACCTTGCGTCAAAGGGCGTCGTGATCTTTCTGCGGTTCAGCTATCCAGTTCAGGCCTGATTGTCCCCGCCGCCGATGTTGCGGCGGAACAGGACACGGTCTTCCGGGCCAAAGCCCTTGTGCCAGATAATCCAGCCATAGGTCAGCAGGATGGCGGGGATGCCGAACAGCAGTTCTGCCCATTCCGGCAGCAAGGTCGCGACAAAGCCAACCACCACCGCAGGCGCGGCGGCCCATACCAGCGCCCAGCGCCAGTTGTTCACCTTGTGGCCCAGAATTCTGCCAAGCAGCCATGCCTTGGCCACTGACATCAACCCCAGCGCCACCATCAGCGACATGGCAGCGCCTGCCGCGCGGTAAAAATCGCTCAACCCATATCTGTCCGCCAGCACCATCACGCCCACCGTCAACGCAGCCTGCAGCAATATGGTGGCGACCGAAATCGACAAGTTTCTGAGCCGTGCGACATAAACCAGCGCGGCTTCTGAAACCACCGCAGTCGCGGCCACCACTTCGGCTGCCAGCAGGAACGCCAATGCGCCGGTGCCGGCAACAAAGCCCGGCCCGACCAGGCCCATCACACCTTCACCCGGAACACCCAGTGCCAGCGCAATGCCCGCCTGCGCGGCAATGATCCAGAAGCCCACCTGGCAGACCTGCGCGGCAATGGCGGCGTAATTCTTTTCTTTCAGGTTGCGGGTAATGACCGGGCCCAAAATAGGCTCGAAACTGGTTTTCAGCTTTTGCGGCAGGCTGGCGACTTGCTGGGCCACATAATAGACCCCCACTGCGGCAGGGGCGGCAAACAGGCCCAGAATGAACAGGTCCAGCCGGCGCGTGCCCCATTCAATGGCATCGGCAGATGCCAGCGGCAGGCCGCGCACGGTCAGGCGGGTCATCCGCTTCAGGCTGGGGTGCCAGTCGCGCGGCAGGCCATAATCGCGCAGCAAGGCCCAGAATGCGGTCAGCGCGGCCGCGATGATGGAAAACAGATAGGCCATGGACAGGCCGCTGTCGGGGATCAGATAGAACAACACCCCCGCCATGATGGAAATGGACCATGGTTCCACAATGGCGCGTGCGCGCACGGTGGTGACGATATCAAACCTGTATGCCTGCGCGGCCAGGGCGATTTCGGTCATCGCCAGCGCCGGAATGGCAAGGACGATCAGCCGGTCCGCCTCGGTAAAAACACCGCTGGGAAACATCGGCGCCGGAAACAGATACAGCAATGCTGCCGCAGCGCTGCCGAACAGCAGCGCCACCAGCAAACCGTCAAACACGATACAGGTGGCAGCAGCCGGATCGCTATCGGCCCCCCCGTCGGAAAGGCGCTGGGCCAGCCCACGCTTTTCGCCCATGGTGCACAGCATTGCGATCAGTTCGACAATCACCAGCGCTGATGCGAAACGCCCCAGCGCATCCGCGCCGTAAAGACGCCCGGCAATAAACAGGAAGGGCAGGCGCGCTGCCAGCCGCAGCAGAAAGCCGAAGAAATTGGTCCTGCCCCCTTTTGCAAGGGCAGCTATATCGCCTTCATCAGTGCGTTCGGTCACGCAGATTGATCCTGTTCGGCGGTCAGCGGCCGGGCCAGCAGGCCAGCCACCACGTCACCGGCAGGCGCGCCGCCCAGCAGGCGGTAAACGGCCGCCACAATCGGCATGGCGACACCCCGGCGCATGGCCAGTTCTGTCAGCACAGGGGCAGTATGCGCGCCTTCGGCAACGGTGCGCCGGTCCGCCATCAGCAGATCTGCCGGCTGCCCTTCGCCAAGCGCCTTGCCAAGCGAGAAATTGCGGCTGGACGTGGACGAACAGGTCAGCACCAGATCACCCAGGCCGCACAGGCCCGCCAGCGTGTCGCGGTCAGCGCCCAGCGCCTCGCCAAAACGAAGCATTTCGGCATATCCGCGCGCAATCAGCGCCGCACGCGCATTCTGCCCAAGGCCCAGCCCTTCGACCACGCCGCAAGCAATCGCCAGCACGTTTTTAACCGCGCCGCCAATTTCCGCGCCAATGACATCGTCAGAATAATACGGGCGGAACTGGGGCCGCGCGATGACGGGTGAAAGCCTGTCCCACTGCGCCGCGCCGCCACTGCACGCCAATGTCACGGCAGTGGGCATGCCTGCCGCCACTTCATGTGCAAATGTCGGGCCGGACAGGATCGCAATATCGCTGCCGGGCGCTGCATCCTTTGCCACGTCATTCATCAACCGGCCTGTGCCCGCTTCTATCCCCTTGCTGCACAGAACCAGATCGGCAGGCGCTGCGGCCACGCTGGAAAGCAGCGTGCCCAGCACTTTGCCCAGATGCTGCGCCGGAGTAACGGCGAGGATGACATCGCAGCCGCCAAATTCGGCCAGATCGCCGGTCGCGCGGATGGCCGGGGAAAGGGCGGCGGAAGGCAGGTAAAGAGTATTGGTATGACGGGTGTTGATTTCATCCACCAGCTCTGTTTCCAGCGCCCAGATCAGCACATCGCGCCCGTCAGACGCCAGCATTTGCGCCAGCGCCGTGCCCCATGCACCTGCGCCCAGAACCCCCAGTTTCGTCATGCCTTGGCTCCTGCACCGCGCACCGGTTCGGCATCGGGATCAAGCGGCCAGCGTGGGCGCGCCGCAAAATCCAGCGGATCATTCTGGCCGGTGGCAAGACGTTCTGCGCCCGCCCAGGCAATCATGGCTGCATTATCCGTGCACAGCGACAGGGGCGGTGCAACAAACCGCATGGCGCGCACCTGCGCAAATTGTTCCAGCGCGGCGCGGATGGCGCTGTTGGCGGCGACACCGCCTGCCACCACCAGTGATGGCAGCGGGCTTGCCGCATCCAGCGAAACGCGCAACCGGTCCAGCACGCAGTCAATCGCGGCTTGCTGGAAACTGGCTGCAATATCCGCATTTTGATATTGCCCGCTGTCCTTCGCCCGCATCACCGCGCTTTTGAGGCCAGCGAAGGAAAAATGCGGTTCCTTGCTGCCCCGCAGCGGGCGGGGCAGGGGGACGGCCTTTTCATCGCCTTCGCGGGCCAGTTTTTCCACCGCTGGCCCGCCGGGATAGCCAAGGCCGAGGATCTTGGCCGTCTTGTCAAAAGCTTCGCCCAGCGCATCGTCAATCGTGGTGGCAAGACGGCGATAATCGCCCACGCCGTTTACTTGCAAGATCTGGCAATGCCCGCCTGAAACCAGCAGCAGGGCATAGGGGAAGTCCAGCGTGGCATCCGCCAGCCGCGGGCTCAACGCATGGCCTTCCAGATGGTTGATGGCAAGGAGCGGGACGCCGCTGGCCATTGCCAGCGCCTTGGCACTGACCAGCCCTACCATCACCCCGCCAATCAGGCCGGGGCCAGCGGTTGCGGCAATGGCATCAAGATCCTGAAAATCGAGCGCGGCCTCGGCCATGACTTCGGCAATCATGGGGGCGAGTTTTTCCGCATGGGCGCGCGCGGCGATTTCGGGCACGACACCGCCATAGGGTGCATGCGCTTCATCCTGCGATGCGATACGCTGCGCGATAATCTGCCGGTCAGTGGTGACCAGAGCCGCTGCCGTTTCATCACAACTGGATTCTATTCCGAGCACAATCCCCATGGGCTTCCCCTGAACGAGATGGATGGCTAGGGCAAGTAGGCCCTATGACCAGACACGCCAAACCATCCGCCCCCATCCGTATCGGGACTCGCCAATCGCCGCTTGCCATGGCGCAGGCCCATGAAACGCGCGCCCGCCTGTGTGCTGCCCATGGGTGGGATGAAAGCGCGGTGGAACTGGTGCCAGTGCGCGCCAGCGGGGACCGGATTTTGAACCAGCCGCTGGCTGACCTTGGCGGCAAGGCCTTGTGGACCAAGGAACTGGATGCATGGCTGGCGCAAGGCCATATTGATGCAGCGGTCCATTCCATGAAAGATGTGGAAACAATCCGTCCCGCTGCGCTGACCATCGCCGCCATTCTGCCGCGTGCGGATGTGCGCGATGTGCTGATCGGTGCGTCCAGCATCACCGGCATTCCGCAGGGCGCGCGTGTCGGCACGAGCGCGCCGCGCCGGGCGGCACAAATGCTCTATCGCCGGCCAGATTGCGAAATCGTCATGTTTCGCGGCAATGTCGCATCGCGTCTGGCAAAACTGGCAGCGGGCGAAGCGGACGTCACCCTGCTGGCTGCTGCCGGGTTGGAACGTCTGGGCCGCACCGGTACGGGCACGCCGCTTGCGGTGGATGAATGGCTGCCAGCACCGGCACAAGGTGCGATCGGGATTGAATGCCGTACGTCGGATGACACCATGCGGCAAATTCTGGCAGAAATTGACCATGCCCCCAGCCATACTGGCGTGATGACAGAGCGGGCCCTGCTGGCTGCGCTGGGCGGCAATTGCCATAGCCCGATTGCCGTGCTGAGCGCGGTGGACGGCGGCCAGATAACGCTGGAAGCCGCGCTCTACAGCCCTGACGGGGCCGAGCATATTTCCGGCCAATCTGTGTTCGATGTAACTGATCATGACGGGCCTGCGCGGTTGGCGGCAGATCTTCTGGGCCGCGCTTCGGCCAGCATCACGGCGTATTTTAACGGGCCTGCTTCTGACGGGGCATTTGGGCACAGCTGATGGCCGGGCAGATTTTCGCCATCCGTCCGCAGCCGGGCCTTGGTTTGACAATCGCCCTTGCCAGCAAGGCCGGCCTGGAAGTGCGGGGCGAAGCCTTGTTTGAAATACGCCCTGCTGCGTGGCAAGCACCTGTCGCAGCGGGCATTGACGCATTGCTGATCGGCAGTGCCAATGCCATCCGCCACGGCGGGCCGCAACTGGCGCAATTTGCCGCCAAACCGGTCCATGCAGTGGGAAAATCCACTGCCGCCATCGCCCAGGCTGCCGGATTTCAGGTCTCGCAAACAGGAACAGGCGGGTTGCAGGCCCTGCTTGATAATCTGGATGGTGACAGCATACGGTTTCTGCGCCTTGCGGGCGCGGAACGGATTCCACTGGCCATTCCGCCGCATGTCCAGGTGACAGAGCGCATTGTTTATCAGGCAGAGCCGTTGGCCATGTCGGCCAAGCTGGCGCAACTTCTGGCAAATGGCGGGGTGGTCATGCTGCATTCGGCCGCAGCAGCGCGTCATTTTCATGCAGAATGCACCCGGCACGGGGTGGACCTTGGCGGTATTTCGCTTGCCACTCTTGGCCCGCGCATCTCGGCCGCCGCTCTTACCGGATGGGCTGAAATCCGCCATGCTGCGCGGCCTGACGAAACTGCCCTGCTGGCCTTGGTAAAAGACATGTGCCAAGGACGTAGTGACAGTCTGGCCACATAGCACACTATATAGCGCGCTATGCCCGGCCGATAATTCACGGGTTGCAGAACGGGAACTGATGGAAAGCCATACAAGCCAAAGCCGCAGAAAAACCGGTTCTACGCGCGCCATTCTGCTGGTTGCGCTGGCTGCGTTCATTCTGGGCGCGTCTTTGGTTGGCTATGTCGCCTATAAGGTTGATGGTGACTGGAGCAGGCTGACGCCGTCCGGAAAATCGGCGCAGATCGCAATGGGGCTGCCTGATGGCGCAGCGCCTGCCGCAACCCGGGCGCCCGGGTTGCCAAGCCCTGAAGAAACCCAGGCGGCCGTTGCTGCCAGCGAAGCGGTGGAACGGGTTTCTCAGCAACAGGGCGGTCTGGACCAGCGGCTGGCCGCGGCAGAACAGCGTCTGGCGCGGCTTGACCTTCAATCGCAGGCCGCAACCGGCAATGCCGCCCGCGCCGAAGGGCTGCTGATTGCCTTTGCCACCCGGCGTGCCTTGGAACGGGGCGCGGAACTTGGCTATCTGGCTGACCAGTTGCGCCTTCGTTTCAGCGATGCACTGCCCAATGCTGTCAGCACGGTGATCGAAATTTCGCGCAATCCGGTCACACTGGATCAGCTGCTGGCGCAGTTGGATGGGTTGGGGCCGGAATTGTCTGATTCAACCGAGGAACCTTCCTTTGACCGGTTCCGGCGCGAATTGAGCGAATTGTTCATCGTCAGGCGCGAAACGGCGCCATCGCCCCAGCCGGAACGCCGGCTGGAACGGGCTCGCTATTTCCTGGAAAGCGGGCGAGTGCGGGCAGCCATCGAGGAAGTGAAAATGTTGCCGGGTGCCAGCCGCGCCTCGCGGTGGATCAGGGATGCCGAAAGGTATGACGCAGCCCAGCGGGCGCTGGACCTGATCGAGACATCAGCCGTGCTGGAACCGCGGCGCTTGCGCGATGGCAGCGGGCAGCTGGTCGAACAGCCAAGCCCCGTCAGCCAGAGCAATAATCCATAAGATAGTAACTCCGGCACAGGCCAAAGCTGAATACAATCGTCAGTATTGCAGCAATTCGGGCATATCGCCTGTCACGCCGCGCGCTTCGTCCATGAACCAGTTTTTCAGCACCGGTGTGCGCTGGATGCCCGCCATGCCCAGACGCCGGATGGCCGATGCCGTACGGCCCGGAACGCCAAACAGTCTGGTCAGCCCATCTGTTGCCAATGCCACGGTAAAGGCATCCAGCCCGCGCCATTTTTCATAACGCGCCAGCAATTGCGCATCACCTGCTTCCAGCCCCAGTTTCATGCCATCTGCCAGAACCTGCACCAATGCGCCCACATCGCGCAGGCCAAGGTTCAGACCCTGTCCGGCGATGGGATGGATGCCATGGGCAGCATCGCCCACCAGCGCCAGACGCGGCGCGGTGATGCGGGCAGTATGGTGGAAGCCGAGCGGGAAGGATGATCGCGCCGCCACCGAAGTTACTGCGCCGAAAATATCACCCATGCGCTTTTCCACTTCGGCCAGAAACGCCCGGTCGGACAGTTTGAGAACGCCAGCGGCATCGGCTTCGCTTACTGTCCACACCAGCGCGCTGCGATGGCGGCCATCGGCATCATCCAGCATCGGCAGCAGGGCAAATGGCCCTTGGGCGTAGAATATTTCCCATGCCACATTTTCATGCGGCAATTCATGGGTCAGCCCGGCAATGATGGCCCGGTGGGTATAATCCCATTTGGCTACCACCAGCCCGGCTTCCTCACGCGTGGGTGAATTGCGCCCTTCCGCCGCGATCATCAACCGGGCCGCCACTGTGTGCCCGTCTGCCAAGGTGGCTTCCACGCCGTGTTCGCCGCGGCTGCGGGCGGTAACTTCGACTTTTGAATTCCACGAAATCAACGGTTCAGCCTTGGCCGCTTCAAACAGCGCCAGCCGCAATTCGCGGTTGGCAAACATCCGCCCGAGCGATCCTTCATGCGGTTCTGGCGTAAAATCCAGCCGTCCCGGGCGCAATTGGTCGGACACGGCGATGGACTGGATGGGGCAGCCATGCGGTTCCAGCCGTTCAGCCAGGCCAATATTGGTAAACAGATTCCAGCTGGCAGTTGAAATGGCCGATGCGCGGCCATCGAACCCATCTGCGGTCAGGTCAGCCGGATCGGCGCGGTCCACGACATGGCTGCTGATGCCTTTTCTGGCTGCGGCCAGCGCCAGGGTCATCCCGACAAGGCCGCCGCCCAATATCAGAAGATCACGCTTTTCGCTCATGGTCAGTCTCGCCGCCTTTTATTCAACGCAGGATGCAACATCTCCTTGGCCATGACCGCGTGGTCGTGCAAGGACAATGCCGCCGATGGACAAGACTATCATCCCGATCAGACTGGTGCAGAAAATTCTCGCGCTGATGGCTGTGGCTGTAGCTCTGGTCATGGCGCTGGCGGTTCCTGCAGTCGGGGTCGCGCAGGAAGCAGCGCGGCCGACCCATATTGCAGCGCAGCTTGCCGCCGAAGGGCCAATAGCGGCGGGGCAGACAGTAATGGTGGCCATTCATTTTACACCGGATGATGGCTGGCACGGATATTGGCGCAATCCCGGCGATGCTGGCTATGGAATGCAGCTGAAGTGGCAATTGCCCGCCGGTTGGCAAGCGAGCGAGCCGGAATATCCCGTGCCCCGTCAATTGCTGATCAGCGGGCTGATGAACCACGTTTACAAAGGCCCATATGCGGTGCTGGTGCCGCTGCACGTGCCTGCTGGCACGCTGCCGCAAACAGGCGTTCCGATTGCGCTGGATGCGCAGTGGCTGGCCTGCACCGATGTCATTTGCGTGCCCGAAAATGCTCAGCTGCAGTTTCGGCTGGCCACCAGCGGCACAGCATCCGATGCGCCGCGCTTTGCAGCCTGGCGCGCGGCAATACCGGCGCTGCTGGACCAGCGTGCTGCCTTTGAAATTACGGATGAATTGCTGCGTCTTGCCATTCCGGTGCCGGCCACCCTGCCGCTGGAACGCCCGCATATCTTTCTCGGCAGTACTGACATCATCAATTATGCCGCGCCGCAGCGTTTCAGCCGCAGGGGCAACCAGCTGATTGCGGAAATCCCGTTGGCGCTGCGCGGTGATGCGCCGGATGCTATCGAAGGCATTCTGGCGTTTGACGAGGATGATGGCGTCCACTTTGGCGCAGACAAAGGGGCGGTCGGTGCCGCTGGCGTTCCTGTGGCCCCAAATGGCGCTATGCTGCCATCGCTTTTGGTGCTGCTGCTGGGCGCGGCGGCAGGCGGGCTGCTGCTGAATATCATGCCGTGCGTCTTTCCCATTCTCAGCCTCAAAGCCCTCAGTCTTGCCCGCGCTGGCGAAAATGAACGGCAGGCGCGCAAGGAAGCGCTGGCCTATAGTGCCGGCGTCATTCTGGCGTGCACCGCACTGGGCGGACTTGTGCTGGCACTGCGCGCAGCGGGCGAACAGGTGGGCTGGGCGTTCCAGTTGCAGGAACCCGGTGTGGTGGTGGGCCTGCTGGTGCTGGCGGCGGCCATCACGGCCAATCTTGCCGGTATGTTCGAACTGCCATCTGTATCTGTCACACGTAGCGGAGAACCGGCCAGCGCATTTGCGACAGGCGTTCTGGCAGCGGTGGTAGCAACGCCGTGCACCGGCCCGTTCATGGCCGCCGCGCTTGGCGCAGCGCTGCTGTTACCGCCGGTAGAAGCCATGGTGCTGTTTGCTGCGCTGGGCCTTGGTCTGGCGCTGCCGTTTCTGGCGGTCGGCTTCATCCCTGCCGTGCGCCGCCTGCTGCCTGCGCCGGGGCCATGGATGGCACGTTTCCGCCATATCATGGCCATACCCATGGGGCTGACAGCGGCCGCGCTGGCATGGCTGATATGGCGGCTGGCAGGGGCCGAATATGCGTTTCTGGCCATCGGGATCAGCGCCGCAGTGGTGGCATCGCTGGCTGCGTTGGGCAGCGGGCAGCGTGCTGGCACAAGATCGCTCCGCTTTACTTCTGTGGCAGGTATTATCGCTGCCATTGTGCTCGCATTTGGGCTGGCTGATGCGTATGATCCGCCACAATCGGCGCGGTCTGAAACCGCCTTGATTGATGCGAAACCGTTTTCGCAGGCGCGTCTTGATGCTGCGCGCAGCACTGGCAAGCCGGTGTTTGTGTGGTTTACCGCGGACTGGTGCCTCAGCTGCAAGGTCAACGAAAGCGTTGCGATCGAGCGCGAGGCAACGCGTGATGCGTTTGCGAAGGCAGGGGTCATCGCACTTGTCGGGGACTGGACCCGGCGCGACCCTGAAATTACCCGTTTTCTGACCAGCCATGGCGCCGCGGGCGTGCCTTTATATCTGTGGTATCCGCCGGGCGGCAGCGCGCAACAGCTTGGTCAGGTGCTGGGGCCTGAAACGCTGGTTACTTTGGTTGGTACTGGACCTGTTACTGGGCCGATTTCGGGGCCAATTTCGGGGGAGCGGCAGCCATCTGTTTCTGGCGGCACGCTTCTACCAGCTGGCTCGGCATCGGGCTCGGATTAAGGTCCAGCATTCCGGCGCCGGGCAAGGTGGCAGTGATCTTGCGTGTGCCTGTCAGCACTTCGCTGCGCGGGTCATCTGCAGAAACAGATCCTTCCCACAACCACGCCTGCCCGTTCCATTTCGCATCGACCGGCAGGCGCGCGATATGGCCATTGCCAATCAGCGCAAGCAGCGCCTTGGCCCGCGCATCTGCCGGGGCAAACCGGGTGATATGGATCTGTGCAGCGCCAGCGGCATTCACGTCGCACGCCAGCGCGAGGAACGGCACTTGGCCTGGAATACCATAGACAATCCGGTCAGCCGTGGTTTGCGCCCATACTGCATCTGTCGCGTCGGGCGATGGCAGGGGTTCGCCCACAGCGGCGCTGGTTTCGGCCAGATCAACCCGCTCGACATAATCATCGGTGGCGGGCGGCTTGCAGGCACACAGCGCAAGCACGGCGCACATGGGGATCAGACGCATCGCCATATTCTCAATTTGCCAGCGTCTTGGCGGGCATGAAAGCGGGACGGGGCATGGCGAGTTTTCTTGTCATAGATTTCGCCTATCGCTTCCGGTGCCCTGCGGGCAAGCGCCAACTGCGGGGTGGCAATCATTGCGGCGAAAATTACGGCCTCAATGCGCGGCAAGGCCGCCTCATTTCTTCCATTTGCGCTGGGTTTGCCCGTAACGCATCTTGCGCGTTCCGGGCTTGCCTTCATTGGACCTGCCCACCAGCGGCGCTTTTTTATCGCCATCGGGGATGCCCAGCTCATCTGCTTCCAACCGGCGGATTTCATCGCGAATCCGGCCTGCTTCCTCGAATTCCAGATCAGCGGCGGCATTGCGCATCCGCTTTTCAAGGTCTTCGATATAGCCGCGCAGATTGTGACCCACCATATTGTTGCGCGCATCATCACCCGTGCCGATGGTAACCCCATCCTGGCTGGCAGTATGGGCGACAATATCCTGGATGTTGCGTTTGATGGTGGTCGGCGTGATGCCATGTTTCACATTGAATTCGTGCTGTCTTTCGCGCCTGCGGTCGGTTTCGGCAATGGCCCGTTCCATGCTGCCGGTCATCCTGTCGGCATAGAGAATAACACGCCCGTCCACATTGCGCGCCGCACGGCCAATGGTCTGGATGAGCGATGTTTCAGAGCGCAGAAAGCCTTCCTTGTCCGCGTCCAGGATCGTGACAAGGCCGCATTCGGGAATATCCAGCCCTTCGCGCAGCAGGTTGATGCCCACCAGCACATCATACACGCCCAGCCGCAAATCGCGGATCAGCTCGATCCGCTCCAGCGTTTCCACGTCGGAATGCATGTAACGCACCCGCAGGCCCGCTTCGTGCATGAATTCGGTGAGGTCTTCTGCCATCCGCTTGGTCAGCGTGGTCACCAGCGTGCGGTAACCATTGGCCGCGACCTTGCGGCATTCCTCGATACAGTCCTGCACCTGATCTTCCGTCGGGCGGATTTCCACCGGCGGATCAATCAGGCCGGTGGGCCGAATGACCTGTTCGGCAAAAACGCCGCCGGTCTGGTCCATTTCCCAATTTCCGGGCGTGGCAGACACGGCAAAGGTCTGCGGGCGCATCGCGTCCCATTCGTTGAAGCGCAACGGCCGGTTGTCGATACAGCTGGGCAGGCGGAAGCCATATTCCGCCAGGGTCAGCTTGCGGCGGTGGTCGCCCTTGGCCATCGCGCCGATCTGCGGCACGGTCTGGTGGCTTTCATCGACAAACAGCAGGGCGTTTTCAGGCAGATATTCAAACAATGTCGGCGGCGGTTCGCCCGGCAGGCGGCCGGTCAGGAAGCGCGAGTAATTTTCAATCCCGGCGCAACTGCCAGTGGCGGCAATCATTTCCAGGTCAAAATTGGTCCGCTGTTCCAGCCGCTGCGCTTCCAGCAACTGGCCTTCGGCGTGCAGTTCCTTCAGCCGTTCTTCCAGCTCGAACTTGATGGCCTGGCTGGCCTGTTTCATGGTCGGGCCCGGGGTCACATAATGCGAATTGGCATATACACGGACCTTTTCCAGGGCCGCGCCTTTCTTGCCCGTCAGCGGGTCAAATTCGCTGATGCTTTCGATGTCATCACCAAAAAAGCTGACGCGCCATGCCATGTCTTCATAATGGCTGGGGAAAATTTCCAGATTATCACCGCGCACCCGGAAATTGCCGCGCGCAAAGGCGGCGTCATTGCGCTTGTATTGCAGGGCCACCAGCTTGCGGATCAATTCGCGCTGGTCGACCGTATCGCCTGTCTTGATGTCGAAGATCATCGCCGAATAGGTTTCGACAGAACCGATGCCATAGAGGCAGGACACAGACGCCACGATGATGACATCGTCGCGTTCCAGCAGGGCGCGGGTTGCCGAATGGCGCATCCGGTCAATCGCCTCGTTTACCGAGGATTCCTTCTCGATATAGGTATCGGACCGCGGCACATAGGCTTCCGGCTGATAGTAATCGTAATAGCTGACGAAATATTCGACCGCATTATTGGGGAAGAAACTTTTGAATTCTCCGTAAAGCTGGGCCGCCAGAATCTTGTTGGGCGCCAGGATCAGCGCGGGGCGCTGCAAGGTTTCGATGATCTTGGCCATGGTAAACGTCTTGCCGGAGCCGGTAACACCCAGCAGCACCTGCGTCTGTTCGTCATCCTTGGTCCCTGCCACCAGTTCGGCAATCGCCGTCGGCTGGTCGCCGGCAGGTTCATATTCCGACACCAGTTCGAACCTGCGGCCGGGCATGGATTTTTCGGGCCGCTTGGGCTTGTGAGGTTTGAAATCTCTGGAAGTATCGGGTTCTTCCAGGCCGCGGCGAATGACGAGTTCTGACATGGCTGTGCATATGGGGAGGATCACCTGCAACAGCAAGAAGTTGGCACAGCGTGAGGAAACGGGTATTTGAGAAGGCATGAGCAGGATGGGAAAACTCGGGATGCCGCCTGCCACATGCGCGACGTGGCACAGATGAGCATTGAAGGCACCAGCCTGGCCGAGCGGCTGGCTCTGGCGCGGGAAGCTGCGCCCGAGGATGTCCGCTCCCCTTCCATCTTGCGCCTGCTGGCAGAAACGCAGGCGGTGATCGAACCATTCAGGCGGCTGGGCCGACATATTGATATCCAGCCGGCGGAGCAGCCCCGCAAGGTGATGCTGTTGCCCGGCTTTGGCACTCACCCCATCAGGATGCGCTATATGGCGCGGCAGCTTGAACGCGCTGGCCACAAGGTAAAACGCTGGGGCATGGGGTTCAATCTGGGCCCGACGCCGGAAAACTTTGCCATATTGGAACAGCGCCTGCTTGATCTGCATGACCGTTATGGTGAACCGGTGGTGCTGGTGGGATGGAGCCTGGGCGGGCTGTTCGCGCGCGAACTGGCCAAGCGCCATCCTGAAGCAGTGGCCAAGGTGATTACGATGGGATCCCCGTTTTCGGGCAGCCCGCGGGCCAATAATGCGTGGCGTATTTACCAGTTTGTCACCGGACATAGCGTGGAAACGCCGCCTGTTTCGCAGGATGTATCGGGAAAACCGCCCGTGCCCACCATCGCTTTCTGGAGCGCGCGCGACGGCATTGTCAGCCCCCGTAGTTCCTGCGGCAGGCAAGGCGAGCGTGATCGCGCGGTGGCGCTGCGCTGCACCCATATCGGCTTTGCCTATTCCGAAGAATCGATCCTGGCGGTTTTACGGGAACTAGAAGTTAGTTGAACCTTTGGGTTTAATAATGCGGCAGTTGCTTTAGGTAACGGGCTTGCGGACAATCACACCATCAGGGGGTTCATGACTGAGGCAGCGGCCAAATTTGACGAGATGCACAAGCCGGACGGCAGCATCCGCCCTGCCTATGGTGAATATTGCAACTGGCATGAAGAGCAGCAGTCCGATTTTCTGAGGCGCAAGCATTTCGAAGCGGAAGGCAGCTTTCGCCGTACCGGTATCACTTTCAATGTGTATGGCGAAGACGAAGCCGAGGAACGGCTGATCCCCTTTGACATGGTGCCGCGCATCATTGATGCGGGCGAATGGCGGCGGTTGACCCGCGGTATCGAACAGCGCGTGCGTGCGCTTAATGCATTCATGTATGATCTGTATCACCGGCAGGAAATCATCCGGGCCGGGCGGGTGCCGGAACGGTTGTTCCGCAATAATGACGCGTGGCTGCCCAATATGGTCGGCTTTACCCCGCCGGGCGGGGTTTACACGCATATCGTTGGTATCGATCTGGTCCGCACTGGGCCGGATGAATGGTATGTGCTGGAAGACAATGCGCGCACGCCATCGGGTGTCAGCTACATGCTGGAAAACCGCGAAACCATGATGTCGATGTTCCCCGAACTGTTCACCCGCGTCGGCGTGGAACCGGTGTCGGATTATCCGCGCCGCCTGGCCAAAAGTCTGGCTGCCTGCGCGCCATCTGTAACCCAGGGCAAGCCGGTGGTGGCCGTGCTGACGCCGGGAATTTTCAACAGCGCCTATTTCGAACACGCTTTTCTGGCGGACCAGATGGGCGCGGAACTGGTGGAGGGCACTGACCTCAGGGTCATCGACGGCCGTGTGGGCATGCGCACCACCCGCGGTTTCAAGCCGGTCGATGTTATTTACCGCAGGGTTGATGATGATTATCTCGATCCGCTGACGTTCAATGCCGACAGCGTGCTGGGCATTCCCGGCATCATGGATGTGTACCGTGCAGGCGGCGTCACCATTGCCAATGCGCCCGGAACCGGTGTGTGCGATGACAAGGCGATTTACAGTTTCATGCCGGAAATCGTCGAATTCTATACCGGCGAAAAGCCGCTGCTGCCCAATGTCCAGACATGGCGCTGCTCGGAAGCGGACAGCCTGGCCTATGTGCTGGACCATCTGGCTGATCTGGTGGTCAAGGAAGTCCACGGGTCCGGCGGCTATGGCATGTTGATCGGCCCCACCTCGTCACGCCGCGAACTGGCGGATTTCCGCAAGAAGCTGGAAGCAAACCCCACCAATTATATCGCGCAGCCCACGCTGGCGCTGTCCACGTGCCCCATTTTCACCAAGAAGGGCTTGGCACCGCGCCATGTCGATCTGCGGCCCTTCGTTCTTGTCTCGCCGGATAATATCGACATTACGGCTGGCGGCTTGACGCGGGTGGCCATGAAGAAGGGTTCGCTGGTGGTAAATTCCAGCCAGGGCGGCGGCACCAAGGATACTTGGGTGCTGAAGGACTGATGGCGCGCTTTACGGATAAAGGGGCCAGCCAATGCTAGGCCGCACAGCCAATGGGCTGTTCTGGATGTTCCGCTATCTGGAACGGGCGGAAAACACTGCCCGCCTGCTGGATGCAGGGCTGCGCATGGCGTTGACGCGTGATCTGGTCAGTTCTGAAGAAGAATGGCGCTCGGTCATTCAGACTGCCGGACAACGCAGGGCTTATGAAGCCAAGCACGGCACCTATACCGGCGTGCAGACGTGGAATTTCATTCTGCGCGACAAGGATAATCATTCCAGCGTCATGCAGATGTTTGATCAGGTGCGGACCAATGCGCGCCTGTCCCGCAATGCGATCAGCAGCGAATTGTGGGAAGCGATCAACGAAAGCTGGATGCAGATCAAGGATATGCTGGCGCGCCCTGTAACCCAGTCCACCGTGGGGCAGGTGGTTGCCATGGTCAGGCGCGGCGGCACGCTGGTGCACGGCGCCATGGCCGGTTCCATGCTGCGCAGCGAAGGCTATCATTTTGCCCGCGCCGGCACATTTCTGGAACGTGGCGAAAGCACGGCCCGCATTCTGGACATCAAATATTATCTGCTGCTGCCGTCATTTTCCTATGTCGGGTCAACGCATGATACGGGCCAGTGGGACACTGTCCTGCGCTCTGTTTCGGGTGACCGGGGCTACCGTTTCCTCAATGCCGGGCAGATTGATGCGCGCGGCATTGTGGAATTCCTGCTGCTGGATAACCGGTTCCCGCGCAGCCTGGCATTCTGCCATTCGGCGCTGCGCGATAATCTGCGGGCGCTGGCAAAAATCCATGGAGCAGAAGGGTTGAGCAATGAACTTATGCGGGATGCCGATACGCGGCTGGCAGACATGACCGTGGATGAAGTGTTCGAGATGGGCCTGCACCGGTTCCTGACAGATTTCATGAGCAGCAATGCCGCCATCGGCAGTGCCATCGCCGAAGACTACCGGTTTACCGCGTAAGCCATGCGTCTAGCCATCCGCCATACCACCCGATATAATTTCAACGAGCCGGTCGTTCACGCATTGCAGCGGCTGCGGCTGACGCCGAAAGCCACCCAGGGCCAGCAGATCGTGTCGTGGGACATGCATTATGAAAATGCCATCCGCGAACTGGAATATGATGATCAGCATTTTAACCGCGTAACGCTGGTGTCGGTCAAACCGGGCACAAGGGAAGTGGTCATCCGCTGCGAAGGCGTGGTGGATACGCAGGATAATTCCGGCATGATCGGGGCCCATTCCGGCCATCTGCCCCTGTGGTCATTCCTCAGCCAGACAAATCTGACCAAACCCGGCCCGCGCGTGAAAGAACTGATCAAAAGTATTTCAGCCCACTCTGCCGACAAGGTGGGGCTGTTGCACGCCCTGTCATCCCGCATTCTGGAAACGGTGGAATATCAGATCGGCCAGACCGGGGTTGAAACCACCGCTGAAGAAGCCCTGATACAAGGCGCAGGCGTGTGTCAGGATCACGCGCATATCTTCATCGGCGCTGCGCGCGCCATGGACATTCCGGCCCGTTACGTCAGCGGCTATCTCATGATGGACGACCGGATTGAGCAGGAAGCAACGCATGCATGGGCAGAAGCCCATGTCGATGGGCTGGGCTGGGTCGGGTTTGACGTATCCAACGGGATCAGCCCCGATCCGCGCTATGTGCGGGTGGCCACGGGGCGCGATTACCGCGATGCCGCGCCCATTACGGGCATCAGCTATGGCGGATCATCGCAGGCCCTGGAGGTCGAGGTGTCGGTCGAGCAGCAGCAGGTAGAACAGTAAGCCCTGCCGCATTTGCACTATCGCCATGTGGCAGTAAACGTTCTCGACCTTTGAACAGGCAGAAGCCGGCGCCCAGCAGACGCGTCCGGACGAAGGAAAATTGTAATGACATATTGTGTGGGAATGCTGGTCGAGAAAGGTATCGTGATGATGAGCGATACTCGGACGAATTCGGGCGTCGACAATATCTCTGTCTTTCGCAAAATGTTTCACTGGAACGTGCCGGGGGAACGCATCATTTCGGTAATGACCGCTGGCAATCTGGCGACCACCCAGGCAGTTATCAGCCAGTTGGAAGAACGCACCAAAACTCCGGACGACCGCATCAATACGCTGCTTGGCGCCCCCACCATGTTTCAGGTGGCGACAGAAATCGGAAAGCTGGTGCGCGAGACAATCAGCGAACGCCAGTCAGCCAACGGCCTTACCGGAAAAGGGAAGTTCACCGCGTCTGTAATCGTGGCAGGCCAGATTGCCGGCATGGAACCGCGCCTGTTCATGGTATATCCGGAAGGCAATTTTATCGAAGCCAGCTTCGACACGCCGTTTTTCCAGATTGGGGAAACCAAATATGGCCGGCCGATCATCATTCGCGGATATGACCGTTCAATGAGCTTTGAAGATGCGGTCAAATTGCTGATTGTGTCGTTTGATTCCACTCTGAAGGCGAATTTGTCAGTGGGCTTGCCGCTTGATTTGATGGTGATTGAGCGGGACGCATTCGCGCCGACGCATGAAAAACGAATCGCGCAGGATGACCCTTATTTTCAGGCAATATCATCCAGTTGGGGTGATGCGCTCAAATCCGCCTTCCATTCCTTGCCGGATTACAGCTTCTATTCCAAGTAGTACTACGTAGCGGAAAATGCCTAGGGGTTAATGCGATAGGGATTGTTGCCTAATTTATGTCCGATCCGGAGCAATTGCACGGTTCCTGCACGGGTCCGCATACGGGTCTGCAGAGCGGCAAAACGAACGTGGTTAACAATCGCTAACCATCCGCTTTGGTAGTAATGCGGGATGCGGGACAGCCATAAGCGCGGCACAATCGCACTTATGGAACAACAACTTATCCTTCGCTTCATCGACCCATCCAGCAGGCTGCGGGCGGAATTATCACGCATCGCCTTTAATCTGGGCCATCATGCGGAGGTTTATGCTTCGGCAGATGAACTGATCGACCATTTGCCCGAGACCGGCATTCTGGTGGTACGGGATGATCACGAAACTGGCGGGGTTCCCGAAGTGCTGCGGCGGCTGGCCGATGCAGGGCATTGGCTGCCAATGATTGCGACCGATACCGAGCCATCAACCGTGCGCATCGTGGCCGCGATCAAGGCTGGCGCGCTGGATTATCTGCCGCTGCCGCTGGATCTTCAACGGTTCAACCTGACGCTGGCCAAAATCAGCGTGGAAGTTGCCGCCCACGGGCAGGCGCGGCGCCGCATGATCGAAGCGCAAAGCCGCATCGCTTTCCTGTCCACCCGCGAACGCGAAGTACTGCAATGGCTGGCTGCAGGCAGCAGCAACAAGGTGATCGCCCGCGAACTGGAGATCAGCCCACGAACGGTCGAAATTCACCGGGCCAACATGATGGCGAAACTGGGGGCAAAACACGCTGCAGAAGCGGTACGGTTGCAAATTGAAGCGGATATGACTGCCGCAGCGTAAAGGCAGCCTAGCGGCAGCTTAGCAGCAGTCTAGCGGCAGAACGAATTGCCACCTTCTTCCAGATGGAGATGGTTGCGATGGGCGGCATTGTAAGCGGGGCCCAGAACCGTGCCGAACCGTTTGCAGGCGCTGGCATGCACCGTCCGCAGAAATTCACGCTCTGCATCTGAGCCGCCAGTCCATCCATCAAGCACGCTGATCCGCCGGCCATCTGCCAGGATGAATGCGGCAACGTCGATGGCCTGCGCCGATGCATGGGCAGACCGGCGCCCGCTGCCGGCTACATTGCGGCAGGCATAACTGCCCATTGTCTCGATCCGCTGCAGGGGGCTGCCCAGCAATTGCCGCGCCGCGCGGTCCACGCCGTATCGTGCCCATCCTGCCAGAATGCTGGCCGTAGGGCACGTGACAGGGCCGATATTGGTCAGGCTGAACTGCGCCCCGTCGCCCTGCAAGGCATTGAGGTTGACGGTGTTAAGCTGGGAACAGCCGGCACCATAATATTTGTCTGGCAGAGCCGTAAAACGCGAGCCATCCTGTCCCAGCTGCGCCAGACATTGGCGTGCCTGCGGGTTGGGTGCGATGGCAGTAGTCGCAGGCCCGCGCAGTGGTGCGTCGCTGCGTTTCGCAGGCACAGCGCCGCAGCCAGCGGTCATCAAAGCGATAAGAAACAAGGCGGCAAGGCGTTTCATAACGCCCTTTTTTCCCATTTTACGGTTAACGTAACCCTAATGCGGCAATCCGCCCTGCTAGTCAGGTGCCGCGCATTGCTGCCACAGTTCGATTTTGACCCCGTCAGGATCAAGCAACCAGGCAAATTTGCCGTAGCCTTCATCAACGCTGTCCAGAACAGCCACATCCCTGGCTTTGAGCTGGGCAACAAAGCCATCCAGATCGTCGACCCGCAGATTGATCATGAAACCGCCTGCGCCGGGTTTGATATATGCGTCATCACCAAAATGGCTGATCAGCGAATAGGGCGAATCACCGGTTTCTTCCGACCAATTGAGCTGCGGCCCATATTCACCGTCGATGCCCAGTACATCGCGATACCATGAGCGGGTGGAGGCAGGGTCTTTCACCACATAGAAAACGCCGCCCAATCCGGTCACTTTTGCCACGGTTTGAACTCCCGTTACACAGCCGCCGCTTGATCAGTGCGGGCAACGCCCATCAAACTGACAGCAACGATGGCCGCGAAGGCTGCGGCAAATCCCGGGATGATTTCATAAATGCCTTCGCCGCCCATGAAACTGCTGTTCCAGCCCAGCGAAATCCAGATGATAACCACGGCTGCGCCCGTCACCAGTCCGGCCACCGCGCCGGCCCCGGTCATTCGCTGCCAGGTCAGTGCCAGCACAATCAGCGGGCCAAATGCCGCGCCAAACCCGGCCCAGGCATTGGCAACCAGACCCAGCACCTGGCTATCGGGATCCTGCGCAATGGCAATCGCCGCCAGCGCCACCAATGCCACGCACACCCGCCCGACATTGACGATTTCACGCTCGCCAGCCTGCTTGCGCAAAAACAATCGGTAGAAATCCTCGGTCAGCGAACTGGAGGAAACCAGCAGCTGCGAACTGATCGTGCTCATGATGGCGGCCAGCAATGCGGCCAGCAGAAACCCGGTAATGAGCGGGTGGAACAAAAGATTGGCGAGCAGGATGAAGATGGTTTCAGGGTCTTCCAGCGTCAGCCCGTTCTGTTCGACATAGGCGCGGCCCACGATGCCGACCCCAATCGCTCCCAAGACAGCCACTGCCATCCAGCTCATGCCGATATTGCGCGCAACCGGCACGTCCGACAATTTGCGGATGGCCATGAACCGCACGATGATGTGGGGCTGGCCGAAATAGCCAAGACCCCATGTCACAGCGGAAAGAAAGCCGAGAAACGTGAGGCCATTGGTCAGGCTGAGAAAGGCAGGATCAACCCCCTGCAAAGTATTCACGACCGTAGTGACCCCGCCATCGTCCAGCAGCACCACCAGCGGCATCAGCACCAGCGCCACCACCATGATGCAGCCCTGGACAAAATCGGTCAGGCTGACGGCAAGGAAACCGCCCACCATCGTATAGGCCAGCACCACGCCAGCGGTTAGCCAGATGCCGGTCATGTAATCGCTCATGCCGGTATCGCCGAACAGTCCGGCAAAGCTGGTGACGAACAATTTGCCGCCGCCCACCAGACCTGCAGCGGTATAGACAGTGAAAAACACCACGATGATGATCGCCGCAATCACGCGCAAAGCCACTGCCTTGTCAGGAAAGCGGTTGGCCAGAAATTCCGGAATGGTCAGCGCATTGCCCAGCCGTTCTGTCTGTTCGCGCAGCCGCGGGGCAACGATAAGCCAATTGGCAAAGGCACCGGCAAACAGCCCGATGCCGATCCATGCCTCGACCAGACCGGAAAGGTAAAGCGCGCCGGGCAGGCCCAGCAGCAGCCAGCCCGACATGTCGGAAGCACCGGCGGACAAGGCTGCAACAGCGGGATGCAATTGCCGCCCACCCAGTAGATACCCCTCGCTATCGTCAGTCGATTTGGCCCACGCATAAACGCCAATGCCAATCATGAGGGCAAAGTAGAGGCCAAGCGAAATGAGAGTTCCTGTGTGCATTGTCCTGCCATAGGCAACATGGCCAGTTTTGGCCACCGTGGCAGGCTGACGCATCGTGGCGGTACCATGCCACTTTCGGCATGGTTGCGCGTTAGGGTGTCATGATGTCCCAAGTTTCGATCGTGACGCTGCTGATGGCGCTGGCATTTGCCGGCACACATATTTTCATCGGGCGGCTGGATTTTCTGGACAGAACACCGCGCAACGGCTGGCTGTCCTTTGCCGGCGGCACGGCGGTTGCCTATGTGTTTCTGCACATTCTGCCGGAATTAGGCGGGCATCGCACCGCCTTTGCCGAAGCGATTTCAATGGGGCCGGAACTGGCCGAAACGCTGGTGAATTCCCTGGCCCTGCTCGGCCTGTCCAGTTTTTATGCGCTGGAGCGGGCGATCAAGATATCGCGCAGCCGGTCGCGACAAATGGGCGAAGGCGACCGGATCGAAAGCCATATGCTGTGGCTGCATATTGGCAGTTTTTCGCTGCTGAACGTGATGATCGGCTATTTGCTCAGCCACCGGGAAGATATGTCAGCAGGCGGGCTGGCGCTGTATTTCATCGCCATGGCGCTCCATTTCGCCACTGCGGATTTCGGCATGCGGCGCGACCATGTGAAGGCCTATGATGCCTATGGCCGGTGGATCATCGCTGGCGCGGTAATGCTTGGCTGGTTGATGGGAATGCTGATCGAACTTCCCGGCATTGCCGTGGGCGGGTTGTTTGCCTTTGTCGCAGGCGGCGTTGTTCTCAATGTTATGAAGGAAGAACTGCCGGAAGACAGGCAAAGCCGGTTCTGGCCATTTGCCGCCGGGGCCATCATCTATTCCGCGCTGGTCATTGGCGAAACCATGCTGGTGACAGGATAGTTTTGCCGCCAGACCAGAAAAGGGCGGGCCAACCGGTGTGGTTGGCCCGCCCTTTTGTCGGACGTTAAATTGTCAGAAAGTTATGGAGCGGCGCTCACACTTCCTTTTTACGGCCAGCCTTTTTGCGCTCATTCGGATCGAGCAGGGCCTTGCGCAGACGAATGTTGAGCGGGGTCACTTCGACCATTTCATCATTGTCGATATAGGCGATGGCCTGTTCCAGCGTCATGACCTTGGGCGGGGTCAGGCGGATGGCATCATCCTTGCCGGTCGAACGGAAGTTCGTCAGCTGCTTGGACTTCATCGGGTTCACTTCAAGATCGTCCGGCTTCGCATTTTCGCCGATGATCATGCCTTCATACAGCTTTTCCTGCGGCTTCACGAACAGGATACCGCGGTCTTCCAGCATGTTCAGCGCATAGCCGACCGCTTCGCCCGTGCCGTTGGAGATGAGAACGCCATTGGCACGACCTTCGATCTTGCCCTTGTAAGGGCCATATTTCTCGAACAGCCGATTCATGATGCCTGTGCCGCGCGTGTCGGACAGGAATTCGCCGTGATAACCGATCAGCCCGCGTGACGGCGCGCTGAAGGTGATCCGGGTCTTGCCGCCGCCCGAAGGACGCATGTCGGTCATTTCGCCCTTACGCATGGCGACTTTTTCCACCACGGTGCCGGCAAATTCATCATCCACGTCAATCACGACGGTTTCGTATGGTTCCATCCGATTGCCGTTTTCGTCTTCGGTGAACAGCACGCGGGGGCGGCTAATGCCCAGCTCAAAGCCTTCGCGGCGCATGGTTTCGATCAGCACGCCCAGCTGCAATTCGCCGCGGCCAGCCACTTCGAAGCTGTCCTTGTCTTCGGCTTCGGTGATCTTGATGGCCACGTTGCTTTCCGCTTCCCGTTCAAGCCGGTCACGGATCATGCGGCTGGTCACCTTGGTGCCTTCGCGGCCCGCAAAGGGGCTGTCGTTCACGGCAAAGCGCATCGACAGCGTTGGCGGATCGATGGGCTGCGCGTGCAGCGGTTCGGTGACCGACGGATCGCAAATGGTGTTGGATACCGTCGCAACGGTCAGGCCTGCCATGGAAATAATGTCGCCTGCACGCGCTTCTTCCACCGGAATGCGCTCCAGCCCCTGGAACGCCATCAGCTTGGAAGCGCGGCCGGTTTCTACAATCTTGCCGTCATTATCAAGAGCATGGATCGGGCCATTGACCTTGATCGTGCCCGACTGGACCTTGCCCGTCAGGATGCGGCCGAGGAAATTGTCACGGTCAAGCAATGTCACCAGGAATTTGAAGGGACCATCAAAGTCCGCTTCCGGGCTGGGCACGTGCTCGACAATTTTCTGGAACAGCGGCGTCAGCGTGCCTTCGCGCGCTTCGATGTCGTCACTGGCATAGCCATTGCGGCCCGAGGCATAAAGCACAGGGAAATCGAGCTGTTCGTCATTGGCACCAAGGCTGACGAACAGGTCGAACACTTCGTCCAGCACTTCCGATGCGCGGCCATCGGGACGGTCAATCTTGTTGACGACCACGATGGGCTTGAGGCCCAGCGCCAGCGCCTTGCCGGTCACGAATTTGGTTTGCGGCATGGCGCCTTCGCTCGAATCGACCAGCAGGATAACGCCGTCGACCATCGACAGGATACGCTCCACCTCGCCGCCGAAGTCGGCGTGGCCAGGGGTATCGACGATGTTGATCCGAGTGCCTTCCCATTCGACCGAGGTGCACTTGGCCAGAATCGTGATCCCGCGTTCTTTTTCAAGATCGTTGGAATCCATGGCGCGTTCTTCCACGCGCTGGTTGTCGCGGAACGTGCCGGACTGGCGGAACAATTGGTCAACAAGAGTAGTCTTGCCGTGGTCGACGTGGGCGATAATCGCCACATTACGCAAAGATGCGGACATTTGGGGGCTCACTTTAAGGGGAGGGGGCACACAGTGGATGCACCTCGACATTTGCGCGCGCCCCTAGCTTAGACAGCGCCCGGGGGCAAGCATAACCACTGTTGTTCCTATGCAACACCCGAAAAAAGCCTGCGGATTCTATGCGGATATGCTTGAGCGAAATTTCACGCTCCCCTAGACCACGCGTGGATAACCGGCCGCTTCAATAATAATGGGCCGGATCGCAGAGGATGGAGATTCCATGAAATTCACTCGTTTCGGCGGCGCCTTTTCGGCGCGCAATGCCATGCTTGCCGGTGTGGCAGTGGCAGCAATTACCCTTCCGGCTGCGGCCATGGCACAGGATGCCGATGCTTCTGTCGAAGCGGAACAGGAAGCGGAAGTATCCACCTCCGGCTATGACAGCACCATTGTTGTAACAGCATCCAAGCGTGAAACCACGCTTCAGGAAACGCCAATTTCGGTATCGGTAACGTCGGGCGAGACGCTGGAACGCGCGCAAATCCGCGATCTTTCAGATCTTCAGACAGTCGCGCCGTCGCTGCGCGTCAGCCAGTTGCAAAGCTCGGCCAACACCACTTTCATCATTCGCGGCTTCGGCAATGGCGCCAACAATGCCGGTATCGAACCTTCGGTTGGCGTCTTCATTGATGGTATCTACCGTTCGCGTTCTGCGGCCCAGATTGGCGATCTTGCCAATGTGCAGCGAATCGAAGTTCTGCGCGGGCCGCAGTCGACATTGTTCGGCAAGAACGCATCTGCCGGCGTCATCTCGGTTATCACGCGTGAACCGCAGTTCGAATTTGGCGGCGGCGTTTCGGCCACTTATGGCAATTTCAACCAGATCGCGGTGAAAGCCGACGTGACCGGTCCGCTGACAGACACCATCGCGGTGTCGCTGGATGGCAACATCAACAAGCGTGACGGTTATGTGGATGTTCCCAATCTCGGCGCGGAAATCAACAATCGTGACCGTTGGGGCCTGCGCGGTCAGGTTCTGATCGAACCCAGCTCGGACCTCAAGATTCGCGCCATCGGTGACTTTTCGCGGATTGACGAAGAATGTTGCTATGCAGGCAACGTCGTTGCTGGCCCCACCGTTCCGGCATTGTTTGCCGTTGGCGGCGCGCTGGTGCCGGAAGATCTGTTCAGCGACACGACTTTCCTCAACATTCTGCCAAGCAATGAAATCGACAGCTACGGCGGTTCGGTCCAGATCGATTATGAAACTGGCCCGTTCTCGATCACGTCCATCAGCGCCTATCGCGGCCTGTCGTCCTTCGGCCTTCAGGATGTCGATTTCTCCAGCGCGGATGTGGTCAACCAGGCAACTGATCAGAACATTGACACATTGTCGCAGGAATTGCGGATTGCGTCAGATTTCGACGGTCCGTTCAACTTCCTGCTGGGCGGCTTCTACTTCAACGAGAAAGTTGACCAGACCGGCCAGCTGATCACGGGTGATGATGCGCGTCCGTTCTTCTCCCTGCTGGCGGGCAATCCGCTGGTCTTCAACGGGGTCGAAGCTGCGCTGGGTCTGCCGCAGAACAGCATATTCAGCCCCGGCCTGCTGACAGACGAAGCCTATTCGCTCGACAATGAAGCGTTTTCGGTATTCGGCACGCTTGATTTTGAAGTGACCGACCGCCTGACGCTGACCGCCGGCTTCAACTACACCAAGGACAAGAAAGACTTCACCGCCAATATGACGGCGTTTGATGAACTGGGCCAGATCAACCTGGTGGACGCGTTCATCGCCGGCGCAATTGGCAGCCGGGATCCGGCAGTGATTGCTGCTTTTGCCGGGGCCAATCCGGCAGTCTTCGGCCAGATTGCCAGCCTGGCGGTAAACCCTGCAACAAACCCGCTGCTGGGTCTGGCCGCATTTCAGTTCCAGCCGCCATTCCTCAACGTTCCCAACGCGGTGGAAGATGGCAAGACATCGGACAGCGATTTTTCCTACACCTTGCGCGCTGCGTATGATGTGTCGGACAACATCAATGTCTATGCCACCTATGCAACCGGCTTCAAGGCATCGTCGGTCAACCTGTCACGCGATTCGCGTCCACTGGCAGGTGACTACACTCCCGGGCCGCTGCTCAGCGGCATTCTGGCCCCTTCATCGCCCATTCGCGATGCGGGTATCGCCACGCCAAACCTCAACACCGGCACCCGCTTTGCCGGGCCGGAAGATGCCATCGTCTATGAAGTGGGCCTGAAAGCCCAGTTCGACCGGATGGGCTTCAACCTTGCCCTGTTCGACCAGACGCTGAAGGGCTTCCAGTCCAACATCTTCACCGGCACGGGTTTTGCTCTGGCAAATGCCGGCAAACAGTCGACGCGCGGCTTCGAATTTGACGCCACGCTGAACCCGACTGACCCGTTGGTGATTACCTTTGCCCTTACCTATCTTGACCCGATTTTCGACAGCTTCCCCAATTCGGCAGTTGGCGATCTGACCGGTCAGCGGCCATCGGGCATTTCCGAATTCTCGATCGCGACATCGGCTACCTATACGCATGAACTGGGCGCCAGCGGCAATGTGCTGATCGCCCGGGTCGATTTCAGCCATGAAAGCAATGTCAATCTGACCAATGGCTTGCCGGCTTTCGGTCCGTCGGCTGAACAGCTTTTCCGGATGGAAGCCAACCTCCTCAACGGGGCGCTTATCTTCAAGATGGATAATGGCTTTGAAGTGGGCGTCTGGGGCCGCAACCTTACAGATGACCGGTTCATCACGACGGTGTTTGACGGTGTGGCACAGTCCGGCACGGTTTCGGGTTACCCGAACCAGCCGCGCACTTATGGTGTGACAGCCGGCTTCAAGTTCTAAGCCTAAGCCGCTCGAAACAAGGAAAAGGGGCTCCGCAAGGGGCCCCTTTTTCGTTGCATCGGCGACCTCTCTATGGTGACTTGCGCCCAGTCAGGAAAATGGGGGCTATCAATGCATTGGATGATTTTGCCGCTGAAGCGGTATTTTGAATTTAGTGGACGGTCGTGCCGCCGCGAATACTGGCTGTTTGCGCTGCTGAACCTGATCGTGGTGGTGGGTCTTGCCATTCTGATGATGGGCACGGCAGGGACCGGCGCAATGCTCAGTCAGGAAATGGCTGGCGCGGATGAACCTTTCGGGCTGCTGATGGGCGGCTTCGGGCTGGCACTCATGGCCTGGGGGCTGCTTGTTTTCATTCCCAGCCTCGCGCTTACCGTACGACGCTTTCACGACCGGGATATGTCGGGCTGGTGGTATGCAGCTTTTATCTTCGGCAGCCTCGTGCCTTACATTGGCTTTCTGGTTTCCATCGGGCTGATTGTGCTGATGGCATTGCCCGGCACGGCCGGCCCCAATCGCTACGGGCCTGACCCGCGCGACCCGGCGGGCGCTTCTGTCTTCGAATGAGCGTGAACTGAGGGCTTAAAGCGCCCTCAGCGCCTGCGCCGGTTTCGCCCGTAAAAGCGGCAGGGAACCGGCCAGCGCAAACACCAGCACGAACATGAGCCCAAGCCCTAGCACTCCCAGAATCTCGCCCCAGTCGGGCAACCAGTCAAATTCGAACAATTGCACAACCACCAGCCATGCCAGCAAAGTGCCAAGGCCCAGCGCAACCACCGCCAGGATCAGTGCCAGCGCACCATATTCTGCCAGTTGCATGATCAGCACTTGCCGGCGGCTCGCGCCCAGAACGCGGAACACCACCGTATCATATGTCCGCACCGCGCGGGCAGCCGCAATCGCGCCAATCAGCACGGCCAATCCGGCCAGCACTGCCACGGATGCCGCGGCAAAGGTGGCAACGCCGACCTGGCCCAAAATGACCCGCGCTTCTGCCAGAACCTGACCAATTTCGATAACTGAACTGGACGGGAAATTGCTCACCAGCTGGCGCAGCAACGGGCCGGTTGGCGCATCAGCGGGCAGTTCGATTGTCGCCGCCAGATTATGCGGTGCATCGCCAATCGCATTGGGGGAAAACACCAGCACATAGTTGAAACCCATGCTTTCCCAGTCAATCTGGCGGAAATTGACCACCTTGGCCGTCCGTTCCACGCCCAACAGGCCAATGGTCAGATAATCGCCAATTTTTAGATCGATCGCGCGGGCAAATTCTTCATCCACCGACACCAGTGGTTCGCCGGAATAGGATGGCGCCCACCACTTGCCTTCGGTCAGCCTGTTGCCGGCTGGCAATTCGTCAGCATAGGTGAGGCCGCGTTCGCCGCGCAGGGGCCATGCGCCATCGGGAATTTCCTCCAGATCGGCCACCCGTATCATCGCGTCTTTTGGTCCATAGGCCAAGATGGCGCCGCGCAATGCAGGAACGGTGCGGATTTGCGCATCCGGCTGCTGCGCGCTGACCAGCTGCCGGAATTCGGCAACCCTGTCACGCGGCACGTCGAGCACGAAATAATCAGGCGCCTGGGCCGGAACGCGGCGTTCGATATTGCCGTTGATGCTGCTCTGGATGGCAGCCAGCAGAACGAAGGCAGCAAGGCCAAAGCCCAGCGCTGTGACTAGCGCGCCTGTGGCCGCGCCCGGGCGGTGAAGGTTGGCGAGTGCATTACGCCACAGTGGGTCAGCCGGGCGGGGCAGGGCTGCGGCAAGTTTGCGAATGCCAAGCCCAAGCAAGGCCAGCAGGCCAAGGACGATCGCAGCGCCGGCCAGGAAACCGCCTGAAAGCATGGGTTGGCGCGCCGTCAGCAAGGCCAGCGCAACGATGCCCGCCATACCGCCCAGCACCCACGCCAGCGCCCGCCTGTCGCGTGACAAAGGCACAATCCGTGCACGCATGAGGGCCATGGCCGGAAACTGGCGGGTCCGCAGCAGCGGCGTTGCCGCAAACACCAGCGCCACCAGCAAGCCATAGGAAGCAGCGATCAGCAGGGCGACTGGCTCGACCACGAAAGTGCGCTCCACCGGCAGCAAGCCATCAAGGGCGGAGGCAAGAATGGGAGTGACCAACACGCCTGCCACCAGTCCCAAGGCGCTGCCCAGAAGCGCCGCTGCACCAATTTGCAGCGCATAGATGCGCACGATATCGCGGCTGGATGCGCCCAGCACTTTCAACGTGGCAATGCTGGTGCGCCGCGCTTCAAGATAGGATGACACGCCGCCGCCAATGCCGATGCCGGCAATGACCAGTGCGGCCAGCCCCACCAGCGTGAGAAATTCGCCCATGCGCGATACGAAACGGTCGGCACCCGGCGATGCATTGTCCCTGTTTCGATATTCGAAACCTGCATTGGGAAATTGTTTCTCCAACTGCTGCTGCACAGCTTCAGGATCGCGATTGCCAGCAAAGGCCACGCGATATTTGCTTTGATACATGGCGCCGGGGGCCAGCAACCCTGCGGTTGCGGGAAAATCCTGCGCCACGATGATCGTCGGGCCAAGTTGGAAACCTTCGCTCAGGCGGTCGGGTTCGTCTGCGATAATTCCTGCAGCACGCAGCGGCTTGCCGCCAATGTTGAACTGGTCGCCCACAGAAATGCCCAGCCGTTCCGCCGCGCCCTGCGCCAGCCACGCCTCGCCCGCAGCAGGTGCGCCCGCCGTGCGCCCACCAGCCAACGTCAGCTTGCCATACAGGGGCCATGCGGCATCCACTGCCTTCAATTCCACCGGAGCCGCATTTTTGGCCGTGCTGGCCATCGCCTGCAACCGTGTCCCGCCGGATATCGCGCCAAAGCTGGCCAGCGCGCTGCGTTCATCGGGTGTCAGATCGCGCTGCCAAACCTCCACTTCCAGATCGCCGCCGAGCAATTCCTGCCCGCGATTGGCCAGTTCGCCTTCGATGGCAGCAGTCAGCGTGCCGATCGCGGCCAGGGCGCCGGTGCCTAGAAACAGGCAGACCAGCAGCAGGCGCAGGCCCTTGAAACGGCCATTGAGATCGCGGCGGGCAATGCGCCACGCTGCGCCCCATGACAGCCCTCCTGATGCCGCTGCCGCGCTCACTTTTCCGCGCTCACTTTGCAGCGGTGTCCGAGGCAATGCGGCCATCGGCAATGGTGACGATGCGGTCGCAGCGCTTGGCCAGCTCGGCATCATGAGTGATGATGATCAGCGTCGCGCCCGTTTCGGCGCGGCGGGCAAACAGCAATTCGATAATGTCATGGCCCGTCGCCACGTCCAGATTGCCGGTTGGCTCATCGGCAAAAATAAGCTGCGGGCGCGGGGCCATGGCGCGGGCCAGCGCCACGCGCTGTTGTTCCCCGCCAGAAAGCTGGGTCGGATAATGGCCCAGCCTGTGGCCCAGCCCGACCGCTTCCAGTTCTGCGCGGGCGCGCGGGCCGGCATCTTTGCTGCCTGCCAGTTCCATCGGGGTGGCCACATTTTCGGCTGCCGTCATGGTGGGAAGGAGGTGGAACGCCTGAAGCACAATGCCGATGCGGCCACGGCGCGCATGGGCCAGCGCATCCTCGTCCAAGGCGGCGAAATCTTCTCCGGCCACGGTTATTGTGCCGCCGCTGGCGCGTTCCAGCCCTGATAAAACCGCCATGAGCGAGCTTTTGCCTGACCCGGATGGACCGAGTAAAGCCAGCACCTCGCCCGTTGCCACGTCGAGATCAATCCCGCGCAGAATCTCGACCGAGGCATCGCCCTGGCCAAGTGTGAGGGTGAGATTGCGAGCGGATATTGTCAGAGGGCTTGCCACAGCGCTGCGATGGCATAGGCAGGGGGCCGCGACAAGGAGACTCGCAGATGACAATACGCGTTTGGTCGATAATTCCGGTAATCTTGCTGGCTGCCTGCGGCACACAGGCACCCGAACAGGCAGTGGTTTCTGAACCTGCGGCAAATGCCGGAATGCCGGCCGAGGCAGCGGTAATGGGGTCGGAGCGGCAGATTCTGGCATTCGGCGACAGTCTGTTTGCAGGCTATAACGTCGATAAGGGGGAAAGTTACCCCGCCCGGCTGGAAGCGGCATTGCGCGCGCGCGGTATCAATGCACGGGTCGCCAATGCAGGCGTATCGGGCGACACCTCTGCTGCGGGCCTGCAACGGCTGGCCTTCACGCTGGATGCGCAGAAAGTGCAGCCGGAACTGGTTATTCTGGAACTGGGCGGCAATGATCTGCTGCGTAACCTGCCGCCATCTGAAACCCGCGCCAATCTGGCCGCCATGCTGGACGAACTTGCCAGGCGCAAGATCCCGGTGCTGCTGATGGGCATGCGCGCACCGCCCAATCTGGGGGCAGATTTTGTGCGCGAATTTGACGGTGCATATCCGGCGCTGGCCAGACAATATGGCGCCGCGCTGGTGCCCTTCTTCATCGAACCTGTGTTCGACAGACCGGAACTGATTCAGCCAGACCGTATTCACCCCACGGCGGAAGGCATCGAAGTGCTGGTCGCGTCCACTGTGGGCAAGGTTGCGGATGCGCTGCCGGAAAAGCCTGAAGAAGGTAAAAACGGCAGCTAGAGCCGTTCTAGCTGGCCGTCAGTAACCTGCCAGACCGCGGCTTCGTCGCGGATGTCGGCAAAGGGGGCAAGTTCCGTGCCTGTCAGCCAGACCTGTGCGCCATTGTCACGCAGCCGTTCAAACAGGCTGGCGCGCCTTACCGGATCCAGATGAGCAGCCACTTCGTCCAGCAGTAACAGGTTGGGGCGGCCGCGCGCGGCCAGCGCTGCATGGGCCAGGGTGATGGCAATGAGCATGGCTTTCTGTTCGCCTGTGGAACAGGCGGCGGCAGGCGCGTTCTTGCCGGACATGGTCACGGCCAACTCGTCGCGATGGGGGCCAGTCAGCGTGCGGCCAGCCGCGCGGTCACGGTTCCGGCCAGTTCGAAATGCCTCTGCCAGACTGGCCCTGTCGATGGGTCCGCCTGCGGCGTAGACAAGGGCAGGGCGGGCGAAGGGTTGGGCTGGCAAAGTGGTTATTTCCGCGCCCAGCGCCCCGATCAGCCGGGCGCGGCCCTGCGTCAGCATCGCGCCATGGTCAGCCAGTTGCGCCTCGACCCCGTCCAGCCACGCTGCTTCGGGCGGGCGGTCATCGGACAGCAGGCGATTGCGTTCCCGCAAGGCATTTTCAAATCTTGTGGCATGGCGGGCGTGCATCGGATCAAGCGCGAGAGCCATACGGTCCATGAACCGCCGTCTTGCGCCCGCACTATCGTTAAACAACCGGTCCATCGCCGGGGTCAGCCAGCCGATCGCCAGCCATTCACCCAGGCTGACCGCGCTGGCATCTGCCCCATTGACCTGTACCAGCCGCCGGCCCTGCCGCGCAGCTTCGGTATAGGTGCCCAGCCGCACCGGATCATTGCCCGCCCCGTCAATCAGCGAAGCGCCGATGGAAAATCCGCCCGGGCCCTTTGCATCCGCCATCTCAGGCAGGGCTGCGCGCCTGAGGCCGCGTCCGGGCGCAAACAGCGACAATGCTTCGAGAATATTGGTTTTGCCCGCACCATTTTCACCCACCAGCAAATTGAACTTGCGCGCCCCGTCAAGACGGGTTTCGCGGTGATTGCGGAAGTGGGAAAGGGTGATCTGGTCGAGGGCCATGGGGTGCCCTGCGCATTACCCTGCGCTATTGTTCTGCGCCAATAGAAATCAACAATTCCAATAGTTGGTGAAAAATACCAATTTTCCGGAATTATTGTTTATCGCTATCAATTCCGGAAGCTGAACAATGGCTGAATTGCGCCGATTTTCAAAACTGGCACGCCTCCTGCAATGGTAGTGGCATCACCAACAACCGGTGGTTTTTCTGGAACGGTCCAGGAAAAAAATTTGAAAAGGAATATGACCATGAAGCAAGTAAACAACCTCAGCGCTCGCCTCTTCGCCGCTGTAACTTCGATCGCAATCTCCGCAGTGTTCCTCGCCGTTGCCATCGCACCAGCCAGCCAGACTGTCGTGACTTCGGGTGTATTCGCATGAGCCAGCTTGACCGTTATTCATCCGCCGATGTGAGCGCGACAAAGTCTTTCAGGCTCGATCGTTCGCAGGGCAAGATCTGGGGTGTATGCGCCGGAATTGCCAATTACTTCGGCATTGATGCCACATGGGTCCGCATCGGCTTTGTCGCCGGCACCTTGCTCGGCTTCGGTTCCTTGCTGCTGGTATATATCGCAATTGCGTTGATTGCTGACTGAGAGGACCCGA
The DNA here is from genome assembly GCF_009827615.1 of Allopontixanthobacter confluentis. Classification (GTDB taxonomy): domain Bacteria; phylum Pseudomonadota; class Alphaproteobacteria; order Sphingomonadales; family Sphingomonadaceae; genus Allopontixanthobacter; species Allopontixanthobacter confluentis. The sequence continues at coordinate 1,632,393 of NZ_WTYU01000001.1, read as the reverse complement.
GAGGGTCCTCTCACCCCACCAACACCCAGTTACATGGCGGAAATGCCGCCATCCAGTTTCAGTTCCGCGCCAGTCATGAAGCGGCTTTCATCGCTGGCGAGATAGACCACACCCATGGCGATATCGACAGGTTCGCCCACCCGGCCCAGGGGAATTTGACGGGCGAGTTTGCCCATGATCACGTCTTTTTCCAACCCCGCCTTCTGGCCGATGCCATCCAGGATCGGCGTGTCGACGAAGGTGGGGTGTACAGAATTGCTGCGGATGTCCCACCCGCGCTTGGCGCAATAAAGGGCGACCGATTTGCTCAACATCCAGATTGCCGCCTTGGACGCATTATAGGCAGGCATCGTATCACTGGCGATCAGGCCCGCGATGGATGAAATATTGATGATGGAGCCGGGCTGATGGTCTTTCATCAGCGGCAATGCCGCCTGACAGCCCAGAAATGCACTGTCCACATTGACGGCAAATGCCTTGCGCCAGTCTTCAAAAGTGCAGGTTTCAATATTGCCGTTCACGCCGATGCCGGCATTGTTCACCAACACTGACAATCCGCCTAACTGGTCACGCGCAGCATCAATTGCCGCAGCCCAATCGTGCTGGCTGGTGACATCATGCTGCAGCGAATAGGCAGTGCCAGACCCCATTTCCGCATTGATCTGCGCCGCAGTTTCCGCAGCACCATTGGCATTCATATCGGTACACAGCACCCGCGCACCCTCGCGGGCCAGATAGGTGCAATGGGCGCGCCCCAACCCCTGGGCTGCGCCTGTCACCAATGCCAGCTTGCCTGAAACCCGTCCGCTCATGCCTGTTCCTCTCCCAAAATTCCTGCGCCCAGCAATAACAGCATGCGGACATCAATCGCGACATTGGCCGCGCGCTTACTGTCGATGAATTCAGCCATTCCGGCAAGGGATACACGGTGGACGGTGATATTCTCGCCTTCGACCCCGCCGCCTTCGTGGATTTTTTCCAGCCCGCTTGCCCGCACCAGGGTGAAGCTTTCGCTGACCATGCCGGGTGATGAATAGAAACAGCCCAGATCGGTGAGTGTGCTGGCGCGGTAGCCTGTTTCTTCTTCCAGCTCGCGCGCCGCAGCGGTCAGCGTGTCCTCGTCTTCCTCGCCATCATCATCGCCGATGAGACCAGCGGGAAGTTCCAGGCAATTGCGGCCCAGCGGCACACGGAATTGTTCCACCAGAAGGACATGGCCATCTTCAACCGCCACAATCACGGCGGCGCGAATGTTGCGCGACCTGCCGACGTATTCCCAGCGGCCCCGCTTCTTGGCGGTGACATATTTGCCCTGCCAGACAATTTCTTCTGGCGCGTCACTGTCGGGGAAAGTCATCACACCTCGATCAGGCGGTCGGGCAATTCATTCACATCATTTTCGTCAGGCGGGAAATGCTGCGACAGGATAATACCGACATCGCGCACACCGGCAGCCATCCCCTCGGCAATTTTACCCTGTTTGATTTCGGCCAGCATATCGGCCATCGCCTCGCCCCATACTTCGGCAGAAACCAGCTGGGCGATGGGCGCATCCGCCACGATTTCGGCGCGGTGTTCGCTCATGGACAGATAGATCATCACGCCGGTGCGGCCATGTGTCCGGCGCTCCGCACCAACCTTGAAATGGGTGACTGCGCGCTGGTGGACCCGCGCTGTTTTGACAGTGGGCGGGATCATCGCAAATTTGGCCGGCTCCCACAGCTGGAACAGCCATACAGCGAGGAATTTGACCAGCGCCAGCCCGGTGGCCAGGCTGAGGATCGACGTAATCGTCCATTCTTCGCCCCAGCCGCCGCGCAAGAAATCTGCCTTGTCGAGGAAGAACTGCGGAAAAACGCAGAAGATTGTCAGCACGGTGAATGCTGCCAGCACGGCCCATGCCAGGGCAATGTCGCTATATCCATCGGACCTTTCAGCCAGAACGGTGACGATTTCGCCAGAAGTGGTGGTTTCAGCCTGTGCCACAGCCTTGCTGACCAGATCATGGGCTGCGGCGTCGAGATAGGGTTTACGGGAAACTGCCATTTTACCAGCCCCCGCTCGCGCCGCCGCCACCGGACATGCCGCCGCCAAATCCGCCAAATCCGCCGCCTCCAGAACCGCCACCGCCGCCGCCAAAGCCGCCGCCGTGACCGCTGCTGCGGGCTGCCGCATTGAGCGCTTCCCACAGGATGATATTGCCGACAGCGCCGCCAACGCCGCTGCCCATGCCCCCGCCGCGATAGCGCCGGCCGCCGCCGCGGCTGCCGAATACGATCATGAAAAAGACGATCAGCACGATCCAGAAGATCACGCCGCCAATATTGCCGCCATCGCCCGAAGTTTCCTGCTGCGCCGCGGCTTCTGCCGCTGCTGCAATCGCACGGGCGTCTGCCGGGTCACGGTCCAGCTGCGTGGTAATGTCATCCACCCCGGCAATGATGCCGCCGGCAAAATCACCCGCCTTGAAACGCGGCGTGATGGTTTCTGCAATAATCCGGCCTGCCAGAATGTCGGGAATGTAGGGATGAAGGCCATAACCGACCTCGATCCGCATCTTGCGTTCCTGCTTGGCCACCAGCAGCAGCAGCCCCTGGTCCAGTTCGGCCCCGCCGATGCCCCATGTTTCGAACAGATTGACGGCATAGGGTTCAATCGCCTCGCCGCCCAGGTCAGGCACGGTCACAACAATGATGGCGCGGCCCGTTTCCCGATTATAATCGCGCAGCCGCTGGTCCAGCGCGGCTTCTTCGGCAGGGGGTAGCATATCGGCTGCATCAAGCACCGGGCCTTCCGGCCGTTCCGGCAGCGCCATGGCAGGCACTGCCAGGCACATCAGCGCCGCCGCAGCAGCCAGCAGGATAACCAGCCGGGTCAAAACCCGGTCGGCAGTCAGAAATGCCGGCCTTGCAGCGGCACCGATGCGGTTCTCAGTCATTGTGATGCGATCAGTTCGCCGCCGCCGGGGTATCAAAATTCACCGTCGGGGCCACTTCCGAACCGGCCTGCGCGGTAAAGGCCTGCTTGGGCTTGGCGCCATAAATGACATTGGCCGCAATGACGGACGGGAAAGTGCGAATTTCCGTGTTATATTCCTGCACCGCTTCATTATAGCGCATGCGTTCGGTGTTGATCTGGTTTTCAGCGCCTTCCAGGGCCACGTTGAGATCACGGAAACCCTGCTGGCTTTGCAGCTGGGGGTAATTTTCCACGATGCTGCGAAGCTGGCCAAGGGCCTGCGTCAGCTGGTTCTGGGATTCCTGGAATTTCTGGAATTCGGCCGGATCGGAAAGATCATCAGTGGTGATGTTAACCGATGTCGCACGCGAGCGGGCTTCTGTCACATTGGTCAGAATCTGCGTTTCGGACGCGGCGGCAGCCTTCACCGTTGCAACCAGATTGGGGATAAGATCCGCACGGCGCTGATATGCGCTCTGCACGTTGCCCCATTTGGCATTGACGTTTTCTTCCTTGGTCGGGACCGAATTGATCCCGCAACCGGTCAGCGCAACAGATGCTGCGGCGACAAACGCCATGCGGCGTAAAACACTGGAATTCATGAATGGTATCCTTTCCCTAAGCGCCATTTGGCGCTGCCAAGCCCGTCTGGCTGTCTGTGTTAAACAGATAGCACACCTGCGCCCGCTTTCAAGCGTATCTGCACCATCATAGCGGCGCCCACTTGGAAAATATCCCATCGACTGGCAGGGACGGTGTCAGACAATGCAAAGGGGAGGTTTGATGTTCGCAGAATTCAAGAAATTCATCAATCGCGGTAATGTGCTGGATCTGGCTGTTGCGGTGATAATTGGCGCAGCCTTTGGCAAGATCGTCACGTCCCTGACCGAAAGCATTATCATGCCGCTGATCGGATGGATTTTCGGTGATATTGATTTTTCCAATTATTTCCTGCGCCTTGGCGCTGTGCCTGACGGGTATGAGGGTGAAGTCGCCAATTATGCCCAGCTGAAGGAAGCCGGCGTCGCCATGATCGGCTATGGGGAATTTCTGACCCAGGTGATCAATTTCCTCATCATTGCGTGGGTAATTTTTCTGGTTGTTCGCGCTGCCAACAAGGTGATGGAGCACGAGGAGCAGAAAGCGGCACCATCGGGCCCCAGCGAAGTGGAACTCCTCGCCGAAATCCGCGATGAATTGAAGAAGCGCGGCTCGGTTCAGGAATAAGCCCGCCGCGCCCATTGCGCTGGCAGGGCCAGATATCGGCAGCTGTCTGCAACACAGTCACTTCACATTAAGCTGAAGCTGCCTATATAGGCGCTGCCGGCTTTGGCCGGATATGGCGATAAATTGTGATGTGTAATAGACGCAGCGGACCCGGGGGCAGTACCCGGCGGCTCCACCATAAACCCCGGTAAAACGGGGCAGATGACGGGGCCGAACTAGGATCGACGTGTGTTCAAAGACATTGTTTTTGCCCGGGTTGAGAATCCCCGTAAAAAGCTCACAACACATAAGTGCAAACGATAACGAAGCACTCGCAATCGCTGCGTAATCTGACGGCCTCACGGCCTGATCTTACAAAGCCTTAGCGCGGTTGGACCGACCGGGCAACAGAACGGATACCGGGCGTCCGGAGGGTACGTAGCAACAGAAACCCTCCACCTTGATCGTGCATGAGAGAACCGACATTCAAGCAAGCGCTCGGTTCAGCCTCCGCCTGACAATAGGCGCAGGGTACGTAGCAACAGAAACCCTCTACCTTGATCGTGCACGAGAGAACCGACAGCTAAGCAGGCGCTCGGTTCAGCCTCCGCCTGACAATAGGCGCAGGGTACGTAGCAACAGAAACCCTCACTTACATAATAGTCGGAATTAGCCTTCAGGCCGAGCTTGCGTCTCTCGCAGCTTCCACCTGCTTTTCCAGTTTCAGGCAGTCGAGGATCTTTGCGCCAGCCAGGAATACCGCGCCAGTGCAGGCCAGAAACAGAAGTTTGCCGCCAAAGCCGGGATATTGGACGAGATAGTTGCTGCCGCGTTCCACCGCGCCAAGGCCAAGCGCGTATATGATGAGATAGGCTTCCCAATTCGTCTTGATGACAAACAGACGTTTGATCTTGGCTAGCATCTTCACCCTTTCGTTAACGTCTTGAGTAGCAAGCATCATGCCAGTTCAGCACCGCCGCCAGAGGTGAAGGTTAACGCAAAGGGTGATTGTAAGGTAAACCGACGGTTAAGCCAGCACGGAAAGATCCAGCATGTCCAGCAGGGCCAGGCGCGCCGCGATCACATCTGCCGCCAGCGCATCGCTGCCAAGGTCCGCAGTATCGATCTGCTCTGGCCACACCTTGCCGATCACTTCTGCCATCCGGTCGGCCTTCGCACCATCCAGCAGGAAACGCGGATCGACTGTTGCCGGGTCCGCGACAACGCGCAGGCGCAGGCAGGCAGGGCCGCCGCCATTGGCCATGCTCTGGCGCACATCCACTGGAATAACTTTGCGGATCGGCCCGTTTCCGGCCAGCATTTCATCCAGCCAGCTGCGAACTGCGGTGCTTTCCTGGCATTCCAGCGGCACTACCAGCGCCATTTCGCCGGTCGGCAGGCTGAGAAGCTGGGCGTTGAACAGATAGGTCTTGATCGCTTCTTCCAGGCTGACCGCGCTGGCAGGCACTTCCACTACTTCCAGTTCTGGGAATTGGGCGCGGATGGCATCATAAGCGCCATGCTGGTCAGTAAAGGCAAGCGAATGGGTGAACAGCACCCGTTCATTGGCCACGGCGACAACGTCATTGTGAAACGCGCCTGCGGCAATGGCGTCAGGGTTCTGTTCGATGAAGACCGTGCGCTGCGGGTCCAGCCCGTGCAGGCGGGCAATGGCGCGGCTGGCCTGTTCATGCTGGCGTGCGGGGAAGGGGCCGCCCATGCGGCCGTAAACGAACACTTCCACCCCGGCAGAACCATGCCCGGCACAAAACCGCATATGATTGGCCGCGCCTTCATCGCCGAAACTGGATGGGACGGGTGTGTGCAGGGTAAAATGCTGCTCGTCACCAAAGGCCACGAACAATTGCCGCATGGTATCGGGCCATTCCATCGCGCGGTGGGGCATGGTGACCAGATTGGCCGGGGTCAGGTGGCAGCGCCCATCAGCGGTATCAGCCGCCGGGCTGACTGTGGCGGCATTGGCTGTCCACATGGAACTGGCAGACCAAGCCGCGGCCACCAGCCTGCGGTCGATCGTCTCATCCGCGCCCAGCGCCTGCAACCATGAAGTATTGGGGCGGGGCAGCGGCAGCAGGAAGCCCTGCGTCAGCCCCAGGGCCATGTTCCCGCGCATCTTGTCGAGACCCTGCAGCGCAGCGGCGCGCGGGTAGGATGTTTCACCGGCATGGGCAGTGGCTGCCAGATTGCCAAGGCTGAGACCGGCGTAATTATGCGATGGCCCAACGATGCCATCGAAATTGATTTCGACTTGTGCGCTCACCGTGAAACGCTCCAGACCGTGTCACCTGCGGACAGGCCCAATGTGTCTGCCGCCTGCGAATTGACCGATATCGTGCCATCTTCGGAAATGTGCCGGGCGCCGTAACAGGAACGGAAATTGCTTAACTGGCCAGTCGCCAGCAAGGCGCGTTCACCCTTTTCCAGATCGACCCGGTCCACCGTGCCCGAGACGGCTTCCGCGATGCTTTTGACGCGGTCTGTCTTGGCGGTCATGGTCGGGCCGCCGTCAAAAATATCGACATAGCCTTCGGCCGCGAAATTCTCATTTTCCAGCATCCGCATGGCTGCGCGGCCCGAGGGGTGCGGCACGCCGATCGCGCTGCGCGCGGTTTTGGACAGCATGGCCACATAGACCGGGTGTTTCGGCATCAGGTCGGCGATGAACTGGTTGCCATTGATGGCGTTGAAATAATCCGCTTCCTGAAATGTCATGCCGAAAAACCGGCCTGCCACACCGTCCCAGAACGGCGATCCGCCGCGTTCATCGATGATGCCGCGCAATTCCGCCAAAATCCGGTCTGCAAAGCGCGCACGGTGCATGGCGATAAACAGATAGCGGCTGCGCGCCAGCAGCAGGCCAAGCCCGCCGGCCCGTTCATTGGGGTGCAGGAACAGCCCGCCCACTTCGCTGGAGCCTTCCAGATCGGTGACCAGGCTGAGCATTTCGGCGCGCACCGTGCGGTCCAGTTCCTGCGAATGCTGGGTCAGCGTGTTCAGCCGGTAGGAATAGAACGGCCATTGCTGGCCGACCTGCGTGAACAGCTGGCAGGTTCCGCGCACTTCGCCGGTTTCTGTATTTTCCAGCACCAGCACGAATTGTTCATCGCAAACGCCATCTTCCGTGCGCGCAAAGGCAGTGGCCGCGCGCGCCAGCTTGGCGCCCAGCGCCGTGCGATCCGGCGGCAGATTGGTAAAGCCGCCGCCTGTCAGCTTGGCCATTTCATACAGCGGTTCCAGATCGTCAGAATGCGCGGCGCGCAGGCGAAAGGTCAAAGCTCGTCTCCGGAAGCAAGGCGTTGAAGGACCAATGCCGACAGTGCGGCACGTTCCTTCAGGGAAGGGACTATCATGAATTCGTCTGGCGAATGGATTGCGCCGCCGCGCACGCCCATGGTGTCCACCACAGGCACACCGCAGGCGGCAATATTGTTGCCATCGCACACGCCGCCGGTGGATTGCCAGCCAATGGTCTGGCCCAGCAATGCGCCGCAGTCACGCACCAGATCAAACAGTTTCTGCGCCTGCCGGTCCACCGGCTTGGGCGGGCGGGTAACGCCGCCGTGCAATTCTACCGATACGTCATGGCTTTGCCGCACATCGCGCATCAATTCCTGCATCCGCATTTCGAATTGTGCGCCAGCGGCGGGCTCGCGCGGACGAATGTTGAACCGCAGCACGGCATTGTCCGGCACCACATTATTGGCAGCGCCGCCTTCGATCCGGGCAGGGTTTACCGGGCATTCCGGCGTTTCAATGGCTTTCAGCCCCACCGCCAGCGCGGCTGCGGCAACCAGCGCATTGCGCCCGTCCTGCGGGTTGCGTCCGGCATGGGCGGATTTGCCTTTAACGATGAGCGAATAATTACCCGTGCCGCCGCGGGCATGGGCCAGCGTGCCATCGGGCAGGGCGGATGGCTCATAGGTAAGGGCGGCATATTTGCCCTGCGCCAATTGGTCGATCAGCGCAGAGGATGACAGAGAGCCTGTTTCCTCGTCTGAATTGATCAACACATCATAACCGATGCTGCTGGCAGCGCCGCTGGCTTCCAGCGCCAGCAAAGCGTGCAGCATCACGGCAATGCCGCCTTTCATATCCGCCAGACCCGGCCCGTTCAGCGTGGCTGCATCCAGCCAGGTCTGGCTCTGGAAAGGGTGGTCGACCGGAAAAACCGTGTCCATGTGCCCTGTGAACAGCAGGCGCCGCGGCGCATCTGGCCGCACGGATACTACCAGATGCTGGCCATGCTGTTTTTCAAATTCCGCGCCAGATGCGTCGATTGCGGTGACGGGCGCTGCATCCACCAGCGTCACGTCACCGGGCAGGGCGGCGAACGCATCGGCCAGCAAGGCCGCCTGCTGTGCCAGCCCTGCAAGGTTGGCAGTGCCGGTGTTGATATCGCCCCATGTCTGGACACGGGCCAGCATGGCGGCCTGGTCGATTGCGCTGATCAGCGGGTGTGTGTCGTGCTCTGTTTGTTGCATTTGCAACCGCTCTAGCCCCGTGACGCGCTGCGGCCAAGCCTGCACGCTACTGAACTGGGTAAAGCCGTTGCATTTCAGGCGGGCGAGCGGCATAGAGCGGCTTCCTCCCCCGGATAAAATCACTGCATATCAAGTGCTGCCAGCGGGCAGCCAGACCGAACAACGGGTAGGATTTATGACCGATTATGTAACGCGCGCCGGACTGCAGGTTGATCCAGCGCTGGCCGAATTTGTCGAGGGCGAAATTGTTGCGCCCCTTGGCCATGATGGCGATGGTTTCTGGCAGGGCTTCGCCGCAATTGTGGCGGAATTTGCGCCGCGCAATCACGCACTACTGGCGCGGCGTGATGATTTGCAGGCCAAGATTGATGCATGGCATATCGAGCGGCGCGGCAAGCTGCATGATGCCGCTGCCTATCGCGCCTTTTTGCAGGAAATCGGCTATCTGGTGGCAGAACCTGATGCTTTCACCATCGCCACGCAGAATGTCGATCCGGAAATTGCCACCATGGCGGGCCCGCAACTGGTGGTGCCGGTCTTGAATGCGCGTTTCCTGCTGAATGCCGCCAATGCACGCTGGGGCAGCCTGTATGACGCATTTTATGGCACGGATGCGCTGGAAGATGCGCCCGCTGCCAAAATAGCCGGTTACGACCCCGACAGGGGCGCGGCAGTGATCAAGGCGGGCCGCGCATTTCTGGATGAAGCCGTTCCGCTGAAAAGCGGCAGCTGGGCTGATCTGGCCCTAACCGATGGCGCAATCCCCATCGCGGATGACCGGCAATATGTCGGCCAGACGGACAAGGGCCGCATGTTCCGCAACAATGGTCTGCACATCGAAGTCATTTTCGATGCTGACAGCCCGATTGGCAAAACCGACAAGGCAGGCATTGCCGACATTTTGCTGGAATCGGCACTGACCGCGATTGTCGATCTGGAAGATTCGGTCGCCGCGGTGGATGCAGAGGACAAGCTGGCCGCCTATCGCAACTGGCTTGGCGTAATCCGGGGCGATCTGCAGGAAAGCTTCGAGAAAGGCGGCAAGACGCTGACGCGCAAGCTGGCGGGTGACAAGCGCGTGTTCCTGACCGAAGGAAGCGAGCGCGAATTGCCGGGCCGCAGCCTGCTGTTCGTGCGCAATGTCGGCCATCTGATGACCAATCCTGCCATTCTGCTATCCGATGGTTCGCAGATACCCGAAGGCATCATGGATGCGGTTATAACCAGCGCCATTGGCGCCCATGATGTGCGCGGGCTGGGGCAATACTCCAATAGCCGCGAAGGCAGCATCTATATTGTGAAACCCAAGATGCACGGGCCGGAAGAATGCGGCTTTACCAATGATCTGTTCGATGCGGTGGAAGATTTGCTGGAACTGCCGCGCCACACGGTAAAGGTCGGCGTGATGGATGAAGAACGCCGCACCAGCGCCAATCTGGGTGCGTGTATTCACGCCGTGAAAGACCGGATCGTATTCATCAACACCGGCTTCCTTGACCGGACCGGCGATGAAATTCACACGTCCATGCAGGCCGGACCCATGGTGCGCAAAGGGGCGATGAAATCCAGCGCCTGGCTGGCTGCCTATGAAGCGCGCAATGTGGGCATTGGCCTGCGCCATGGCCTGTCAGGCAAGGCGCAGATTGGCAAGGGCATGTGGGCCGCGCCTGACCTGATGGGCCAGATGATGAGGGAAAAAATCGGCCATCTGAAGGCAGGCGCCAATACCGCCTGGGTGCCTTCGCCCACTGCCGCCACGCTGCATGCGCTCCATTATCACCGCACCGATGTGTTTGAAGTGCAGAAAGGGCTGGGCGATGTGCCAGGGCTCGACACGCTGCTGACCATTCCGCTGGCTGAAGGCGTGAACTGGAGTGAGGCAGAAGTGCGTGAGGAACTGGACAATAACGCGCAAGGCCTGCTGGGTTACGTGGTCCGCTGGATTGATGCCGGCGTTGGCTGTTCCAAGGTTCCCGACATTCACGATGTGGGGCTGATGGAAGACCGCGCCACGCTGCGTATTTCCAGCCAGCACATGGCCAACTGGCTGCTGCACGGCGTGTGCACGCAGGATCAGGTGATGGACGCTCTCAAACGCATGGCAGCCAAGGTGGACGAACAGAACGCGGGCGATCCTGACTACCAGCCAATGGCAGGCAATTGGGACGGTATAGCGTTCAGCGCCGCGTGCGATCTGGTGTTCAAAGGGGCGCAGCAGCCCAGCGGCTATACCGAACCGCTGCTGCATCAATACCGGCTGGCGAAAAAGGCCAGCTGCTGAAGCACATGAAAATCGGGCATCGCAGCGAATGTCGCCGCGATGCCCCATATTTCAGACCATCAACTCGCCGCTCAAGCTTCGACGCGTTCGACGGTGGATGATTTGCCATCGTCGGGATCGACCGATGTCCAGACGCCATTTGCGTCGACCGTTTCGGTGTAGCATTTCTGGACTGCACCTTCTTCATCAGGCGTGGCGCAATAGGAATTGGGGGATTTCTGTTCCCATTTCCCGGTTTTGGGTTCTTCACCCTCGGTCGTGGACGTATAGGTGCCATCGGCATTCAGCACTTCCATGCTCACCTTGCCGTCAGCATCGGTAACCTTGAATGTGCCGGTGGTGGGTCCGCCATCTGCCGCTGTCATCGCCGCTTCTGTTTCGACCACTTCGACAGGTGCCGCCGGTTCGTCGGTGGTGTCTGCTGGTGAACACGCTGCCAACACGGCCAGCGTTGATACGATCATCAGATTTTTCATATATTTCCCCGTTACTACGAAGCAATCCGGCTTGCGCCAGGATTGCGAATCGCGACCCCCGCCACGGAAGCTAGGCGTTACTGCGGGGAAAGCAAATTTCTGCCAGCCGGGGCCGGTCGGCTCAGTATACGGGCGAGGGCGACGAATTCTTCAACGGACAAGGTTTCTGCGCGCCGCTGAGTATCGATTTCCAGTGCTTCCAGCGCGGCGACAGCGCCTTCGATACCCTTCACGCTCTGGCGCAGCATCTTGCGGCGCTGGCCGAAGGCCGCCTCGGTTATCCGTTCCAGAACCTTGGCCGACACCCCTTCGGGCATGGCGGACGGAACCACGTGGACAATTGCGCTCATCACCTTGGGCGGCGGGGTGAATGCGCTGCGGTGCACTTTCATCGCCAGTGCCGCCGTGCTGCGCCACTGGGCCAGCACTGACAGCCTGCCAAATGCGGAATTGCCCGCAGATGCCACAATGCGCTGCGCCACTTCCTGCTGGAACATCAATGTCAGGCTGGTCCATTGCGGCGGCCACGTCTCGCCGGCCAGCCAGCGCACAAACAATGCGGTGCCGACATTATAGGGCAGGTTGGAAAGCACGGCAAAAGGCTCGCCCATAAGTTCATCATGGTTCAGTTTCAGCGCGTCGCCCTGCATAATGCGGAGCTGGCCGGGAAATGCGTCTGACAATTCTTCCAGGGCAGGCAGGCACCGGCTGTCCATTTCAATGGCTGTTACCCGCGCGCCGGCACGCAGCAAGGCGCGGGTCAAGCCGCCGGGCCCGGGGCCCACTTCCAGCACGGCCTTGCCTTGCAAGTCACCGGGAATGGCAGCGATGCGGTTCAGCAACTGTTCGTCGAACAGGAAATTCTGGCCCAGCGCCTTCGATGCGCTGAGGCCGTGACGCGCGATGACCTCGCGTAATGGTGGCAGATCGATGCTCATGTCCCGCGTCTTGCCGCACATTCACCAGCCATACGAATGGCCGCGATGGTGGCCCCGGCATCGGCCGTCCCAGTGCCGGCAATGTCAAACGCGGTGCCGTGGTCGGGCGATGTGCGGATGATCGGCAGGCCCAGAGTGACATTGACCCCGGCATCGAAATCCAGCGCTTTCAATGGGATCAGCGCCTGATCGTGATACATGGCCAGCGCCACGTCATATTTCGCCCGCGCATGGGGCGCGAACAGCGCATCGGCAGGGTGAGGGCCAGTGGCATCAATCCCTTCTTCGCGCAGCGCGGCGATGGCAGGCGCGATGATGCGGATTTCCTCATCCCCGAACTGGCCATTTTCGCCGGCATGGGGGTTCAGCCCCGCCAGCGCGAGGCGAGGGGCGGCAATACCGAAATCGCGGATCAGAGCCTGTGCGGTAATGGTCGCCCGCCGCCTGATGAGATCAACAGACAGCAGCCCCGCCACTTCGGACAAGGCGCAATGTACGGTGAGAGGCACGGTGCGCAATTGCGGCCCTGCCAGCATCATCACTGCATTTTCCGCAGCAATGTTGCAGGCGGCAGCCAGAAATTCGGTCTGGCCGGGATATTTGAACCCTGCCTTGGCCAACTGCGATTTCGCCACCGGCGCTGTCACAATGGCAGCAACGTCGCCATCCAGCGCAAGCTGGGCTGTATGGCGAAGCGATGCCAATGCAAGGCGGGCACCGGCAAGACCAGGGGTGCCGGGGCTGTATCGTTCCGTCTCGCCCGCAGATGATGCGGCTGGCAGGGCCAATACCGGAAGGCCTGCGGAGAAAGCTGCCGCTGCCTGCTCTGGGCGGGTGATGCGGATGGTTGGCACATCCAGCCCGCGCTGCCGCGCCGCAGCGGCGAGGATAACTTCCCCGCCGACTGCAAAAAACGGCTGCAGGTCATGGGCATCGCGCCGCGCCCATGCCTCGGTAATCAGTTCCGGGCCAATCCCGGCCGGATCACCGAGCGAGATGGCCAGCGCTTTCATCGAGAATTTATCAAACCAGATCGATCAGTTATATTCGATATAGGCATCATTGCGCAAATCGCGGAGATAACGCTGGGCACGCTTGGAAATGCGGTCGTTTTCCATCTGCTCCATCATCTGCTCGAAATCAGGGCCGCTGTCAGGCTTGGGGTCATCCCGGCCGCACAGCATCAGCACCCGCACCCCATCGGTGACAGAGCCGAAAGGCGGCGTGGTCTGGCCAAGCTGCAATTGCAGCAGCGCGCTTTGCAACTGTTCGGGCAATGCGCGCGCGCGGATCTGGTCATTCGTCACGACTTCCGCGCCGATGGTGGCGGCAATCGATTCTGCATCGCCGCAACCGCGCATGGTCTTTACCGTATTGGCGAATTGTTCAACCCGCGCAGTTGCGGCCTGTTCGGTAGTGCCAGGCGCAAAGCTGATAGAAATCTGCTTGAGGCTGAGCAGCGCATCGCGTGGGTCAGCCATGAGGATCTGGCGCTTGTCGATCAGATAGAGAATCTCGAAGCCGCCGGGAATTTCAAACGGGCCGACCAACTGGCCAGGCGCCATGGAACGGGCCACGGTCTGCATTTCGCCCGGCAGGGTTTCCAGCCGGACAAAGCCGAGATCGCCGCCGACAGCGGCAGTCGATGCTTCGGAAAACTGGCGGGCATAAGCGACAAAGCTGCCGCCCTGCTGCAATTGCTGAACAATGCGCTGGGCATTCTGCCGCACCGCTTCCCGCGTTTCAGGAGTGGCCGACAGATAGATTTCGCCAAGGCGATATTCATCCGTTCCGCGTGATGCTTCCATGCGTTCCAGCAATTCGCGCACTTCTTCTTCGGACACATTGATGAAGGGTGCAATCTGGCGGCGAAGCAGCCGCTGCCATGCCATTTCGCCTTCGATCTGGCGCTTCAACGAGACCGGCGATGATCCGATGCTGATCAGATAGGCATCCATCTTGCCAGTATCCTGACCGAAATTCTGGGCTGCGACCTGCGCGTAACGCTCGTTAATTTCTTCGCGCGCGACGACAATTTCCTGCGCTGCAGCTTCCTGGATCTGCAATGTCTCGTCGATCAGATTGCGCAGCACCTGCATCCGCACACGCTGCAATTCTTCCTCGGGAAGCGCACTTTCCGATGCGGCGACCAGCAGGGCCACACGCTGTTCAACATCGGTACCGGTGATGACCGAACCATTGACCAGCGCGGTGGCGCGGCGATTGTTCGGGTCGCTCTGGCCCAGCAGAACCACATTTGCAGGAATGCCCAGCGGATTGTCGATTTCAACAGCCCCACCTGCCTGCATTCCGGCCTGTGCACCAACCGGCGCACCAGTTTGCGTACTGGCCTGCTCATTGGCCTGCGCCTGTGCTGCCACAGGGGACGTGACGAGGCCGACGGTGGCAATTCCTGTCAGTAATTTGGAAATGGTCTTTTGAATCACACGTAAATTCCGATTAACGCGCGCTTTTTGCGCCATGAACTGCCCGGTTAATTGCTGTTTCCGGCTTAACCGTAGCTGAGTGGCTGCGCAAATAGCCGTTTTGGGCCTCGCTGCCAATCGCGCCGTTCAGCCTGTCCCCTCTGCTGTGCCGATCTAGCGGAAACCAAGGTTGCGCAACGAGAAGAACAGCTGGAAAGTGTCGCCCCGCTGGGCATCGCCCGACGCCACATAATCACGCCGCCAGGTAAGGCCGAATTCCAGGCAATCATCCTGATAGGCAACACCCAGCCGCGTGCGCACAGGTTCAAACCCGTCGGCGGTAAAAGTCGGGTCTTCGTTGCGGTCTGTCAGGTTGAACACGCCTGCGCCAAACAAGGACCAGTATTTCGCAAAAGCCACGCGGGTGGCAACGCGCAATTCCTCGCGGTCCTGCAAATCCTCGACCAGCCCGTCAATATCGCGGTTGAGGCGCAGATAGCCCACTTCGGCATAGGTCCGGCGCGAGCCGACCGTGGCGTCAAATTCGTTACGGCGCAGAGCCAGATTGTCCTTGTCCAGCCGGTAGCGATGGGTGACTTTGACAAAGTCGCGGAAGCGCACTTCTGTCCGCCCAACCAGGTCCGACACTCTCTCGCTGAGGCCGGTCCCGTCGATCAGGATGACTGGGTTCTTGTCCAGCTTGTATGACTGGCCGATGGTGGATTTTATGCGCCAGCCGGGGCGCTGCAATTCCCAGTCGAAGCCGTACGTCAGGCGCACACCGTCTTCCACCCGATCATAACCGGGGAAGCGGTTGAGGGCGAACAGGTTGGAATCTTCCAGATCAATGGCGCGGGCATCTTCATTGGGCACGGCCAGATTGCGGATTGCAGGCGTGGCGACCAGCTGGACACGCGGGGTCAGAACCTGTGTGCCGCCGAATGCCTGCCCGACAAAGGGCCATTTCACATCAATTGCGCCCAGCGCGATACCGCGTCCCTGCCAGCCCGGAAGGCCGCGGTAGATGGCCGTATCGGTCAGCTGGTTTTCATCGCTGTGATAGACATCGGCGCGGGCCAGGGCCGTGACGGACACCAGCTGGCCCATACCGGTAATGGTGCGCAAATCCCAGCGCGCACCGGCAAATGCGCGCTGCGTATCCTGCCCCTCGTTGCGGTAGAGGTTGAGAGAATTGAGCTGCAGTTCCACCGTGCCGCCCAGCACCGGGTCTTGCAGGCGGCGGCGGTAATCAATCACTGGCAGCACCAGCGGAACCTGCCCCTGAGGCTGGCCCAGGCGCATGACCTGCGTGGCCCAGCCTGCAACCGACAAATAGGATGTGTCGTCGATCCGTTCCAGTTCAATTGTCGAGCGCAGCCGATCATCGCGGCTGATATCGTACCGGCGCAGGAACGTGCGGTCGGTTGCCAGACGGATGGAGCCCGTCAGGCTCCATTCCGGGCTGAACTGGAATTTGCCATTGGCCGCGACATATCCGCGCAGGTCGCGTTCCGATGTCGGCGTGCCGGTGAAAGTGGAAATGCGGCGGCTTTGCGTCAGATAGCCGGTTATCTGATAGGCACCCTTTTCGGTCAGATGGCGCCATTGGGCAGTCGCCATCGGCGGGGCTTTGGTAAACAGATATGCCCCAAGGGTCAGGTCGCGATTGTCCCCCAGGCGGAAATAGTAACTGCCGTTGATTTCAACGCCGTTCGATTCTGAAATTCGCAAGTCAGGCACCAGAACACCGGAGACGGATTTGCCATCCGTCCGGACAGCAAGGCCGGGAAGCGGCAGCAGCCGCGCGCCGAATAATTCCAGATAGGCACCGCGAAAACGCACGCGCTTGTCCTGCGGGTCATATGTCACCCGGTCGGCGGTAATGCGCCAGCTGGGGTCTTTGGTGCAGCCATCTTCATCCATCACGGCACAGGCACTATAGGCCGCTTCTGTCAGGATTATCGTGCCATCTTCCTGCCGCGTTCCCCCGCGTGCGGCCAGCCGGCCCCCTTCACGCAGGGCCAGCAGCAGATTTTCCATGGCACCGGCTTCAAACTTGTCCGTCAGTTCCAGCCGATCGGTATAAAGCTGATTGCCATCCTCATCCACAAACCGGACATCGCCCGTCGCAATAATCACCCCGCTGGTGCGATTCCAGTTCACTTCCTGCGCGATGACCGAGCGGTCTTCACTGCGCAGCACAACATTGCCGGTGGCGGTGACGATCTCGGCTTCGGAATCGTAGGCTAGCGTGTCCGCTTCAAAATCGATGTTACGCACCGCAGGGCTTGCTGCCTGCGCCGTGGCTGGCCCTTCAGGCTGATCTGCATCCTGACCCACATCCTGCGCCACATCCTGCGCCGCTGCGGGTGCGGCGTAGCAACAGGCAAGCGCCAGCGCCGCGGCAGCCGTGCTGAATTTGCTGGAATGTCGTATCGCCAGATGCGGCGTAATCTCTGGGCGGGGGAGCATGGCTTG
The DNA here is from genome assembly GCF_009827615.1 of Allopontixanthobacter confluentis. Lineage (GTDB taxonomy): Bacteria > Pseudomonadota > Alphaproteobacteria > Sphingomonadales > Sphingomonadaceae > Allopontixanthobacter > Allopontixanthobacter confluentis. The sequence continues at coordinate 1,615,128 of NZ_WTYU01000001.1, read as the reverse complement.
CCTATCGCACCGCCCGCGCCTAATCGCAATCGCCAACAGAACGACAGGCTGCCATGCGGCCACGCTTCTTTCACACTTGCTGCGTCGGAGACCCCATGAAGATCGATTTTCAACCCACCGTTCCTGCAACTGCCCGGCTGGTGGCCTATGTCGTCAACAAGGGTGCGATGCCCGCTGGCCTCGAAAAATCCATCGACGAAGGGGCTGCTACTGCGCGATTCAAAGGCAATCCCGGGCAGATTTTTGAAAGTTTCGTCGAACGCAGTGGTTCTGTCGTCCGCGTGGCGCTGGCAGGCGCTGGCGAAGCGGGCGCTGATGGCCGCCGCGAATCGCTTGAAAAGGCGGGCGCGGCTGTAACTGCCAAATATCTTGCCTCTGGCGCGACATCGCTGGTGCTGGACCTGTCGAATTCCCAGCTTTCGGCCGATGAAGCGGCATCTGTGCTGCTGGGCCTGCGCCTGCGCGGCTGGCGGCATGATATTTACCGCACCACCATGAAGGAAGAACTGAAAGCCACTCTCACCAGTGTTACTGTGGCAGGGGCGCCAGAAGGCACCGATGCCGCATGGGCCAGCGAATCAGCGCTGGCTGACGGGGTGGAATTCACCCGCGAACTGGTGGCTGAACCGTCCAACAAGATTTTTCCGGTCAGTTTCGTCGCGAAATGCGAAGAGAAATTTGCCGGCACCGGCGTCGAAGTCACGGTTCTGGACGATGCCGAGATGGAAGCATTGGGCATGGGCGCTTTGCTGGGCGTGGGCCTTGGATCAGAACAGCCGTCGCGCATCCTGGCAATCCGCTGGAATGGCGGGGCTGAAGGCGAAAAACCGACAGTATTTGTAGGCAAAGGCGTCACATTCGACAGTGGCGGCATTTCGCTGAAGCCCGGCGCCGGCATGGAAGACATGAAGTGGGACATGGGCGGCGCAGGCGCAGTGGCAGGCGCCATGCTGGCCATGGTCACGCGCAAGGCGAAAGCCAACATCGTGGGCGTGATGGGGCTGGTGGAAAACATGCCCGACGGCAAGGCGCAGCGTCCGGGCGATGTGGTCACATCCATGTCGGGCCAGACCATCGAAGTGATCAACACCGATGCAGAAGGCCGTCTGGTGCTGTGCGATGCGCTGCATTGGGCGCAGAAGGAATTCAAACCGGCTGCCATCATCGACTTTGCCACGCTGACCGGCGCGATCATCATATCGCTGGGTAACGAACATGGCGGCTTGTTTGCGAATGACGATGATCTGGCCGACAAGCTGACTGCCGCCGGCAAGGCCAGTGGCGACAAGATGTGGCGTTTCCCGCTGTCACCTGCTTATGACAAGCTGATCGACAGCCCCATTGCCGACATGAAAAACGTAGGCGCGCGTGGTGCAGGGTCAATTACCGCAGCGCAATTCCTGCAGCGGTTCATCGAAAAAGGCACCCCATGGGCGCATTGCGATATTGCCGGCATGGTCTGGGCCGACAAGCCCGGCACCACCTGGGACAAGGGAGCGACCGGTTTCGGCGTCCGCCTGATCGATCAATATGTCCGCGATAATCTAGAAGGTTGATTGAACATTATGGCCCGCACGTCACACAAGGCAGAACTGCCCAGCAAAATATGCCTGACGTGCGGGCTGCCGTTCAACTGGCGCAAGAAATGGGCACGTGAATGGGACAATGTCCGCTATTGTTCCGAACGGTGCCGCCGGTCGAAAAGCAGCACGGCAGTCAGCGGCGCTGCTGCGAAAAACCCGACGATCCATAAACCGGAAGGCTGATGCGGGTCGATTTCTATCAGTTGAGCCGCGATCCGGCAGAACTGGTCGTTCCGCTGCTGGCCCGCGCTGCCAAGGCTGCGGGGGAGCGCGTGCTGGTGGTGTGCGAAGACGCCGACCGCGCAAGCCGCATCGACACAGCACTGTGGGAAGTCGCGCCGGAGGCGTTTCTGGCCCACGGGCAGGCAGGCGAGGGTAACGAAGCGCGCCAGCCGGTGTTGATTGCGGCGGATATACAAGCTGCCAATGATGCGAAATTCGTCATTCTTGCTGATGGCAAATGGCGGGAAGAAGCCTGCAACTTCGCTCGCGCGTTCCTGCTGTTTGGTGATGACCGGCTGGAAGATGCGCGGGCCTGCTGGCGGTTGCTGGGCAGCGACAGCCATGTGCAAAAAGGTATCGAACGCCATTTCTGGAAACAGGATGGCGGTAAATGGCGGGAAATGGGCTGAGGCGTCGGTTTGACTGTTAGCCGGGCGCAACCGGGCAACACCACGCAGGACTTGCGATATTCTTCCTTCGCGGCTAGGGGCGCGCGCAACGCATTCCCCCTTTCAATCTTGCAATTTAGGAAACTCCCATGGCGGTTACCCGCACCTTTTCGATCATCAAGCCCGATGCCACCCGCCGCAACCTGACCGGCGCTGTCACCAAGATGCTGGAAGAAGCAGGCCTGCGCGTTGTCGCTTCCAAGCGTATCCAGATGACCCGCGAACAGGCTGAAGGCTTTTACGCCGTGCACAAGGAACGCCCGTTCTTCGGTGAACTGGTCGATTTCATGATCAGCGGCCCGGTTGTGGTGCAAGTGCTTGAAGGCGAAAACGCCATGCAGGCCAACCGCGACATCATGGGTGCTACCAATCCCAAGGACGCCGCACCCGGCACCATTCGCGCCGAACTGGCTGAAAGCATTGAAGCCAACAGCGTCCATGGTTCTGACAGCGACGAAAATGCGGCGACAGAAATTGCGTATTTCTTCAATGAAGACGAAATTGTCGGCTAAGGTTCTGAAACCTTTGACACAACAGACAAGGGCTGCCCGAAAGGGTGGCCCTTTTTTTGTCCAAACTTAACATCCGTCAAATATTATTATGGTTTTGAGCGTGTTACGCTGCAACAATGCTATTCAGAAGCCGCGTTTCAACTGCCCGCCGTTTTATCAAGCGGATGAACTTGGCTGATGTCGATGCACTGGCAGCCATGATGCATGACGATTTCGTGTTTGTGGATAGCCGCCTGACCCGCATTGAAGGCCGGGAAAACTGCATCGAATTTTTTCGCCGTTTCGTCGCGCTCGACACCGGCTTTGCCATCACGATCGAAAGCGCCAGCCGCAATGGCGATGATGTGTTGATCAAGGGCGCTACCACGGCACGCGACCCTGTGCTGGTGGCGCAATGTCTGTGGCAATGCCAGGTGATAGACGGCAAAATAGCCTATTGGCAAAGCTTCCGCTCGGATCAGCCGCCAGCGCTTGCCAGAATTCTGGCGAGCGATCTCGTGGCCAATTGATTATCAGGCGCGACCAGCCAAACTGCCTGCTCAATGGGGATGCGGCTTAGGCTTCGCCGCTGGCAAAACCCTGGTACATTTCCTGATGGTGGTGATGGGCAGACTGGCTGGCCTGTGCCAATTCGGTCTCCATCGCAGTTCTGGCGGCCTGCGTCAGTTCCAGACCCAGCGTATCATACACGCCGGATATGGCGCCCAGACAATCGCGGTTGATGTCAGCAAATTCCACCTGCGCTACCGGCCCAGCAAATGCCGCCAGCGCAGCGTCCATCCGGGCGCTTCGCAGCGCTATCTTGCGCTGCCATTCACGCTCGATCCATGGCAGGTCCACATCATCTGACTGCATGGTCATCTGATTGGCCACCAGCGATGCTGAACTTTGCGTCACATCAATGTGGTCGCGCCTGGCGATCACCAGTCGCGCATTGGGAAATTGCGCCAGCAGGGCGGGCAAATCTTCGGCAAATTGCGGGACTTTCATCACCCGCGGCAGCGCGGCATTGCCATGATAGGCGGCATCGGTGCGCAATATACGGGCAAATTCGCGGTAGACGGGCACTGCGCCGCGCGCTTCGCTGAACGCAGTGAATGATGGGATATGCCACTGCGCTTCATACGCGCCATGGTCCAGCGCGCTGGCCAGCCAGCCCAGTTCCTCATCGGCGCGGGCTGCGCCAAACGGGTGCAGCGTATCAATCCACGGGTCCATCCGCCGCGCCATGAACAGAGCCATCCCGCTCCATAATGGTCTGAGATCAACCGCGCCGCCGGGAACGGGCTGCCAGCTGTCGCAAAAGCGGGTTGCGCAATGGGCCGGATCTGCTGCCAGCAAACGGTGAAGCCGCGTTGTTCCAGCGCGCATCTGACCCACCACGATAATGGGCGGGGCCAGGGGCGTGTGCAGCATTTCAGGCTGGGCCTGCCATAATTTGCCCAAGCCAAGCCGCTGCCGGATTACGCGGACAATCTGCCCGTGGGCAATGGCCCGGCCAAGGGAGTTAAGCCGGGCTTCGTGCTCAACACTATGGCACAGGCGCGTCAGTCGTTCCTGAAAATCGTCCACATCTTCGCGGGTGCGCCCGCCCATTTCGTCTGCGGCCGCAAAATCCTGCCCCGCTTTGGCAAGCAAGCTTTCGGCATCGAGCGGCGGAAAGGAAAGCCAGCCTTTGGCCCAACTGGTTGCCAGCCAGCCATTCGCGCGGTCTGCCAATGCTGATCGGGCAAGGGCATGGGGTCGGGGCGGCGGCGGCATGGGCTAGAACTGGTCGCCAGCATCCGGCAAGTCAGGGTCAAGCAGGCCGGCTTCGAGCATATCGGCATCATGCAGCGATGTCAGCCGCCGGGGTGCCGCCATGCGCCAGCTACGTTCCAGCCAATAGTTGACCTGTGCCCAATCCAGCCCCGGGCGGTTCAAAATCAGCCCGACCCAATCGCTGGCGCCATAATAGGCAGGGCGGAAAAACGCAGCGGGATCGCGGTCAATCAGCTCTGCCAACTCATCCTGCCCGCTGGTTTTGGCCAGAAGGGCAATATGCGGCTCGCCATGATGCTGCTGGCTGAAATAGGCAAAATACCTGCCGCTCTTGCCGCCGGTGCGCCATCCGGGCGAACCATGGCTGTCTCGTTCCTGCGCCTCTGGCAGGGCCAGCGCCCGCAGCCGCACCTGATCCAGCAGATAGGACGGATCATAGGGGCGTTTCAGATACGCATTGACCACGCGCGGATATAATTGATGCTCTGCCAGTCTTACCCGCGCTGACAGGCTGGCTTCTGTATCGCCGGGCAGGATGGCAACCTGTGCCTGGCCCAGTATTTCCCCCGCATCCAGTTCTGCGGTGACCAGATGGACCGTGGCACCTGCGGTCTTGTCGCCTGCGCCCAAGGCACGGCTATGCGTGTCGAGCCCGCGATATTTGGGCAGCAGGGACGGGTGAATGTTGATCAGCCTGCCGGCCCACCGTTCCACGAATTCCGGAGTGAGGATGCGCATATATCCGGCCAGAATGATGCATTGCGCGCCAGCATCCGTGGCGGCCTGTTCCATGATGGCATCGTGATCAGCGCGTTCCATCCCACGGTGAGGGCGGGCAAATGTGGCGATGCCTTCTCCGGCTGCCAGTTTCAGCCCCTCGGCATCCGGATCATTGCTGGCCACCAGCACGATGTCATAGGCGCTACCCGCCATTCTGCTGGCATACAGCAGGGCTGCCATATTGGTGCCGCTGCCTGATATGAAAACGGCCACTGGCACGCACGCACCCGCGCCGGAAGGCTGGCTGTCACCCGAGATGGCTGGCTTCCCAGTCGTTGCGGGCAGACCATGTTCCGGCAGACCCGCGCACGGTGCACCCACGTTCGCCAGCAGTGATTTGACCAATGTTGAGGACCGTTTCGCCCGCTGCCTGCAATTGCTCGGTTACGCTGGCTTCGTGCTGTACATCCACCGCCAGCACCATGCCGACACCGCAGTTGAACGTGCGGGCCATTTCTTCCGGCTCGATATTGCCCTGCGCTTGCAGGAACGCCATCAGGCGCGGCTGCGCCCACGCATCCGCGTTCACCATGGCATGGGCGCCAACGGGCAGCACGCGCGGGATATTTTCCAGCAGACCGCCACCTGTAATATGCGCCAGCGCCGCGATTTTTCCGGAGCGGATCACCGGCAGCAGGCTTTTTACATAAATCCGCGTCGGCTCGATCAGAATGTCGATCAGCAGGCGGTCCGAATCAAACAGGGCGGGGCGGTCCATTTTCCAGCCCTTGTCAGCGGCCAGCCGGCGAACGAGAGAATAACCGTTGGAATGAACGCCCGAACTGGCCAGCCCCAGCAGCACCTGACCCGGTGCAACCTCATCGCCGGTCAATTGCTGCCCACGCTCCACAGCGCCGACGCAAAAGCCGGCCAGGTCGTAATCACCAGCAGCATACATGCCCGGCATTTCAGCAGTTTCTCCGCCGATGAGCGCGCATCCGGCGTCCTTGCACCCTTCGGCAATCCCGGCGACAACCCGTTCGGCAATGCCGGTTTCCAGCTTGCCAGTGGCAAAATAATCCAGGAAAAACAGCGGTTCAGCGCCCTGAACGATCAGATCGTTGACACACATTGCCACCAGGTCGATGCCAACGCTGTCGTGCCGGTCATGATCGATGGCCAGTTTCAGCTTGGTGCCGACCCCGTCATTGGCCGCGACCAGCAGCGGGTCTGTATAGCCGGCAGCCTTGGGGTCAAAAAAGCCCCCGAAACCGCCCAGTTCCGACGTGGCACCGGGCCGCGCAGTCGCTTTTACCAGCGGTCCGATGGCTTTAACCAGCGCATTGCCTGCATCGATGGAAACGCCCGCTTTGGCGTAAGTGTAACTCTCAGGTGAAGTATTTTTGGTGGACATAATGCTGCTTTAATCTTTCGCGCTTGGATTTCCATGCCCGTTTGGGCAAAAGGCCCCAAGTTTTCCCCGATGACTCATGTGAACCTTCTTTCAGCCCGGTTGCGCCCCACCCTGTTTATCGGGGCCATGGCGCTTGTGATCCTGCTGTGCGCGCTTGTCGCGGGCCGCGCCTTGTGGGCGCAGGTTGACGGGGACCGCGGCATTGCCGCTGTCGCCAGCAGCAGCGATATCGACATTGGCGGGATTGAAGTGAACACCACTGGCAAGACCGCAGAAGAAGCCCGCCAGAAGGGGTGGGCACAGGCGCAGCGTGCCGCGTGGAAAAAGCTGGGCGGATCGGAAATATCCGATTCGCAGCTCGAATCGATGGTGTCTGCCATTGTCATTGAAAAAGAACGCATCGGCCCGCAGCGCTATATTGCGACGCTGGGAGTGATCTTTGACCGGACACGCGCTGGCGGCCTGCTGGGCGCGGCCGGGCGCAAGACCCGTTCTGCGCCGATGCTGCTGATTCCCGTCACGATCGAAGGCGGGACGGCGCGGGTGTATGAAATGGTCAACCCGTGGCAGCGCGCCTGGGCCGAATATCAGACAGGTGCCAGCAGCATAGATTATGTCCGGCCTTCCGGGGCCAATGGCGATTCGCTGCTGATTACCTATGGCCAGACCAGCCGCAGAAGCCGGACTTGGTGGCGCAATGTGCTGGACCAGTTTGGCGCCGCAGATGTGCTGATCCCGATTGCCCGGCTGGAACGGCAATGGCCGGGCGGGCCGATAAAAGGGACATTCACTGCCCGCTTTGGCCCAGACAACCGTTTTCTCGATAGCTTCACCCTTACGGCCAAGGGTGATGATGACCTACCCAGAATGCTCAATCAGGCCATGCTGCGGTTGAACGGCATTTTTGAACAGGCATTACAGGACGGCAAATTGCGCCCTGATCCAACCCTCAATCTGGGTGCGCCTGTCATTGCCCCTGAATTGCAGCAATTGATTGATCTGGGCCGTGCTGCCGATGCGCAGGCCGATGCTGCGCGCAGGGCCGCCAGCGCCGCAGCAGCGCAAAATGTGCCTGCCGCCAGCGAGGAACAAGGGCCTGCAACAGCGCCGGTGGCGGTATCCAGCTATGTGGTCCAGTTTGCCAGCCCCGATGGCGGTTCTGTCGATGCGACATTGTCTGCCGTGCGGGCGGCGGCCGGTGTCCGCGGTGCTGCGGCCAGCAGTCTGGCCATTGGCGGCACGTCGGTGATGCGGGTCAGTTACAGCGGCACATTGGAACAATTGGCGGCCGCGCTGCGCGCCCGCGGCTTTACCGTCAGCCAGGGCAACAATGCGCTTGCCATCAGCCGCTAGGGCTGGGTGCCTGATGGTTTCGCCGTAATGCTGCAAAGCTGCTGACACTGCCCTGATGACGCAGATTGCCCTGCCCCTGTCCCACAGAAATGCTGCCGACCCCGACCGCATCGTGGTGGGCAATGCCAACCGGGGCGTGATCGATGCACTGGCCGATCCATCCCGATGGCCATTTCATACCGCCATTCTTGCCGGGCCGCCGCGTTCCGGCAAATCATTGCTGGGCCGCTGGTTTGCCGCGCAAGGCAGGGGCGAAGTGCTCGACGGGGCTGACCAGATGGATGAAACCGATCTGTTTCATCGCTGGAACCGCGCGCAGGAAAATGGCCAGGCGTTGCTGCTCATTACCGATGGCGGGGCTGAAGGTGCTGGCTGGACTATTACCCTGCCGGATTTGCGGTCGCGGCTTGGTGCGGCGCTGCATCTGGAAATCGGCGCGCCCGATGATGCGATGGTAGCGGATCTGATCGAAGCGCTGGCAGCGCAGCGTGCGCTTGCATTGGGCGAAGGCGCTCTTACCTATCTGCTGCCCCGTGCAACGCGCAGTTTTGCGGCGATTGAACGGTTGGTTGTCACGATTGACCGGCTCAGCCTTGAACGCAAGGCACCGGCCACCTTGTCAATCTGGCGGGATGCGCTGGATGCTGTGCATGGGGCGCAGCAGCCGCGGCTGTTATGACCGCAGCTTTCAAGCAGGCTTGCCTTGGCGCAGGATTGGTGAAAGAATCGCGGAGCGAAAGGATCGCATGGCCATGTTGCAAAGTCTGAGAGACTATCTGGATTCGATCCGTGCGCGCGACCCTGCGCCCCGTTCGCGTTGGGAAGTTCTGCTGTATCCCGGCGTGATGGCATTGGGCCTGCACCGCGTGGCGCATTGGCTGTTTGGCGCACAACTGTATTTTCTGGCCCGTCTGGTGAACCATTTTTCCCGGATGCTGACAGCAATTGACATTCATCCCGGGGCGACCATCGGCAAGAATTTCTTCATCGATCATGGCTTTACCGTCATCGGGGAGACCGCTGAAATCGGCGATAATGTCACAATTTATCAATGTGTGACGCTGGGCGGTACCAACCCCACCAATGGCAAGGGCGGCAAACGCCACCCGACTTTGGAAGATAATGTGATCATCGGCTCAGGCGCGCAGATCATCGGGCCTATCACCATTGGCAAACGTGGCCGGGTCGGCGCGAATGCAGTGGTGCTGGACAATGTGCCGGAAGGCGCGACCATGGTTGGCCTGAAGGCGCGCAGCACGCTGATGCCGGCGGAAGAATGGCTGCGGGAATTCATCCCCTACGGCACCCCATGTGATGAACCGTGCGAGGAAATGATCGGGACGGGAAACCGCCGGATCGAGGAAATGCAGAAGCAGATGGCCGAAATGCAGGCGGAGCTAACCAGTTTGAAAGCAGCGCAGACCGGCTCTGGTCAGGACGCCGGATCCACCCAGCGCAGCGGCACCGATAGCTGATGTCAGCTGGCACAGGCCCGCATCTTTCCCCTCACACTCCAGGGTCAGTCATCGCATTTCCGGGCAGGCAGCCTTTGCAGGTGGGGTTTGCGCGGGAAGAACTGGGCCGGATCATGGACCTTTACGGGCGCATGGTGGCGGCTGGTGAATGGCGTGACTACGCGATGGACTTCAACCGTGATGTGGCCAGTTTTGCAGCCTTTCGCCGCGCTGCCGAGCGGCCGCAGGCGCGCGTGGAAAAACGGCCATCGCTGCGCGGTAAACAGGGCATGTGGACCTTGTTTGGCGAACAGGGCCAGATATTGAAGCGCGGGCATGAACTGGCCGGCATTCTGGCACCGGTTGAACGGCGCTTGCTCAAGGCTGTGTGATTATCCAGCCTGACAGGACGTGAAAAAGGCCCCCGCCCGAATATCGAGCGGAGGCCTTTTTTGTGCACCGATTCAGGCTGCGACAGCGAGGCCTGACAATGGCAATTTTTGCTGCATCGGGCCTGGCAACAGTCTCACAAGTGCCTGGCGAATCGGTGTCCAGAAAGCAGACAGCGTCAGCAAGGCAGACCCGATGACCAAGGCGGTCAGCGCCACATTCAGTTCCACCGCGCCGAACCTGTCGAACAGCGATGTCAGCGTGACCAGCACATAGGCGAGAGCGGAGACCAGCAGCGCACGGCGGTCCACCATCAAAGCAACCAGACCCATGGCGATATAGACGCACAGGACGCCGACAGCCGCAGCGGGGCTGATATCCTGGCCGCCTGTCACACCCAGCCAGTAGAACAGCGGATGCGCAATCATCGGTGCAGCCAGAAGATGCAGCCAGAATGCCACATCGCTGCGGCGGGTGGTGCGGGCGCGGTCGCTGATGTCCCAGCGCATGGCATAGGCGAAAATAGCCAGACCACCCATAAAGACCATCGGCAGCAGGACATTCTGGGCATTGTCAGCATTTGCGAGGCCGAAGGCAGCGCCCAGCGCCGTCATCACTGTGGCAGCAACCGCAGCAGCGCCTGCGGCCACGGTAATCGGCACTTTGAAACGTTGCCAATGCACCCATGTGGCCGCGGCAGTCAGCAGGGCGCTGGCTGAAGCAATGATGAGCGCCAGAGTCTGCCCTTGAGGATCAATATTATCGCCACCACCAAGGGCCATGATGCCAAAGCCGATCAGCGTGACGAACACGCCGCCGACAAAGGCCAGCAGCAAAACGATGCTGGGCAAGGCCATGCGGCGTTTTTTGGTGAACAATTCTGCCAGCACCCATGCCGTGCCGGCAATCAGCAGGCCGGAAAAGGGCGGCGGCCCGTCTATACCGGGGGTGAAGGCCTGGCCAATGCCAGCCATTGCCACCAGCAGCAGCACGGCTGCAATGGTCACGAAAATGTCGTTGAAGCTGTTGATCAGCCGGAAGTTTTCTTCATCAGTTGCCAGGGTAAAGCGGCCCGATGTTACATGGGCGCGGAGGGCATCGGCAGCCTGAGCGCTGATGGCACCGGAAGCGACTGCTCCGCGCAGGTCTTCTTCACTATACATAGTTCTATCCTCCCCTTGGATAGGGGAGAGATAGAACCAGTGTATTAGTGTGTCAATACAGCGAATGACGTTCGCCGATTGCGCCGATCAACCGCGAGTAGACGAAGGTGCCGCATCCGCGCCAAGCACTTGCTGCATCGCCTTCAGGATTGCCCCGCTCTGTTCAGCGCCGGACTGCGGCGCAATCAGGTTCGACTGTTCGGAAATCTTGTCCCAATTGGCGGCAAAGCCTTCAACCGTGCGGTCTTCTTCCTTCAGCCACACGGCGTCGTTCATCATGACCCATGCGGAATGGAAACCGCCTGCACCTGCGCCGACGATGGCATTGGTGGGCGAATCTTCACTCACCAGGAACAGCGCCGCTGGCACGACATTTTCCGGGCCGAACAGTTCAAATGCCTGTTCAGGGAAAATATCCTGCGTCATGCGGGTGCCGGCCACTGGCGACAGTGAATTGCAGCGGATGTTATACTTCGCGCCTTCAAGGTGCAGCGTCTTGGTCAGGCCCGCAAGGCCCAGCTTGGCCGCGCCGTAATTGGCCTGGCCAAAATTGCCGAACAGGCCGGTGGAACTGCTGGTCATCAGAATACGGCCATAGGCCTGGTCGCGGAACGTGTCCCAGCAGGCCTTGGTGGCATAGGCAGAGCCGAGCAAATGGACGCGCACCACAAATTCGAAATCTTCCGGGCTCATCTTGGCGAAGCTTTTGTCGCGCAGGACGCCGGCATTGTTGATCAGGACGTGGACGCCGCCCCATTTCTCCTTCGCCTTGGCGACCATTTCTTCCATCTGGGAAAATTCGGTCACCGATGCGCCATTGGCCATCGCTTCGCCGCCCATCGCTTCGATTTCGGCCACGACTTCAGCGGCGGCATCCGACGTGCCCGTGCCATCACGCGATCCGCCAAGGTCGTTCACCACGACTTTGGCGCCGCGGCGTGCCAGTTCCAGCGCATATTCCTTGCCCAGGCCGCCGCCGGCACCAGTAACAATAGCAACGCGATCCTTGAACGAAATCGACATAATGTAGTCTCCATATTGCAATTACGGGGTCAAATCCTGCCTGCTGCAAAGCCCCGGACCAGCGCGGGATGGCACGGCTTTCCGCCACTTTCAACTGTTCTGCGCCGTAACTGCCATGCCGTAACGGCACCTTGCGCATAAGTTGTCATATAAGCGTCACGCAGAGGACATAGATGCGACAACGAATCGTAATCAAACGCACAGGACCTTATCTTCGATGAGTAATTTTCGCGCAATTTCGACCTTGGCAGTCGCATCGGCTCTTGGCTGGACAGTGCCTGCCCACGCGCAAACCGCGCAGCAATCAGACGCATTGCGCGCGGAAATTTCCGCCATGCGCGAACAGATGGCCGCAATGGCGCAGCAGATCGATAGGCTGGAAGGTCGGCTTGTGATTGCCGATACCAAGGCGGAAGCTGCCACGCAGGCGGCCAGTCAGGCTGGTGCCAGCGCATCGCAATCGGCAGAAAAGGCTGCGGCGGCGACAAAGGATGTGAAAGTCGCCACCCTCGAAAAATCGAACGGCTGGAGCTTTGAGCCTTTTGGCCGCCTGATGATCGACGCAGGATCGGTCGATGCGCCGGACGTCATCAACGATCCCGGCCTTGGCTTTGCCAATGAAGTGCGCCGTGCGCGCATTGGGGTGAAGGGCGATATTCCGGGCGGGTTTGATTACAAGATCGAGCTGGAATTTGCGGATAATGAAGTCGAAATTACCGATGCCACATTGGGCTATGATGCAGGCGCTGCCAAGCTGACCGTGGGCCAGCATAATAATTTCCAGTCGCTGGAAGAACTGACCAGCAGCCGGTTCACCAGTTTCATGGAACGTGCCGCCTTTACCGACGCATTCGGCTTCCAGCGCCGCGTGGGTGTTTCGGCCGAATTCAATCCCGGCACCCTGCTGGTGCAGGGCGGTGTGTTTACGGACAATATCGATAATCTGTCAGCCAGCAACAACAGCTGGGGCGCTGATGGCCGCGTGGTTTTTGCTCCCAAGTTGGCCAACACGCAGCTTCACCTGGGCGGTTCTGTTCACTGGCGTGATTTCAATGATGGCCAGTCCTCTGTCCGTTATCGCCAGCGCCCGCAGGTGCATTTCACTGACACGCGCTTTGTCGATACGCGCAGCATCGCTGCCACGGGTGAATTTGGTTACGGGCTGGAATTTGCAGCGATCAACGGGCCTTTCCACGCCACCGGCGAAACCTATTGGCAGAAAGCCAGCCGCACGGCCGGCGCAGCGGATCCCACGTTTTTCGGCGGTTATGCCGAAGTGGGCTATTTCCTGACCGGCGGTGACAGCCGGACTTACAAGGGCGGGAAATTTGACCGGATCAAGCCGAAAAACCCGGTGGGCAATGGCGGTTTCGGTGCAGTGCAGGTCGTGGCGCGTTATGACTATCTCGACCTTAATGATGCAGGCATTACCGGCGGAATGCAGAACACCTATGGTCTGTCACTGGTGTGGACCCCGACCGATTACACCCGCTTCATGCTGAACTATCTGCACAATGAATATGACGATGCGGCCATCGCTGCGGGCCTGACACGGTCCTATAATGTCGACACATTCGGCGTGCGGGCACAACTGGACTTTTGATCCGCTTGATCAGCGTTGAAAAATAACCGGGCCCTCGCGGTAAAAGCGGGGGCTCAATTTTTCTGTAGCGCAGGCATGTTCTGTAGCGCGGGAATAAATTCGTACAGGCTTTCGATGACAATATCGGCGCCCAATTCATGCGCGGGCCGGTCGCAATAGCCATAGGCAGCGGCCACCACCGGCACATTCGCGGCGCGTGCTGCGGCCATGTCATAGGTGCTGTCACCAATGAAAACGCAAGGCCCGCCACCGCAGCGGCGAATGGCTTCGAAGATCGGGTCAGGCTGCGGCTTTGACCGGCCTTTGCCCATCGTATCGCCGCCAATGATGGTTTCGAAATAGCTGGCAAGGTCCAGCTTGGTCAGAATGTCAGTGGCGAAACTTTCAAACTTGTTGGTCACCACGGCCATTTTGATGCCCCGTTCAGCCAGCCCGTCCAGCATGGCAATCGCGCCGTCATAAGGCCGTGAATGGACAGCGTTATGTTCCGCATAATAGGCCAGCAACGCCTTGTAGAGCGGGCGGAATTCCTCTTCCGTGACCCCGCCTGCATCATCCAGCGCCTTTTTCAGCATGATCTTGGCACCGCCGCCAATCAGGCTTTCAATCTGTTCCACCGGCACGCGGTCATAACCGCCCAGTTCCAGCGCGTGGTTCACCGCTTCGCCCAGATCGCGGTGCGTATCCAGCAAGGTGCCATCCAGATCGAAGCCGACAATGTCGAAAGGAATATCATTCATCTGTGCTGACCTGACTTAAGCGCCTTCAAACGGCAAGCATTTGGTGGCATTGGCAGCGGCATGAACAGTTTTGCCACCATCATCCTTGCCGCCGGCAAGGGCACTCGCATGAAAAGTGACCTGCACAAGGTCCTTCACCCTATTGCCGGCCGGCCGATGCTGGACCATCTGATGGCTTCTGCCGGCGAGTTGAAGCCAGCCCACACCGTCGTGGTTGTGGGTGCAGGGCGCGAACAGCTGGAAAATGCCCTGGGTGACCGGGCGCGGACCTGCCTGCAGGAGCCACAGCTGGGCACCGGCCATGCAGTGCAGCAGGCGCAGGATGCGCTTGCAGGGTTTTCGGGTGATGTCCTGATTCTTTACGGCGACGTGCCCTTTGTGCGCCCCGCCACCATGCAATCCATGCTCGACCGGCTGCACCAACCCGATGCGCCTGCGGTGGTGGTGCTGGGCTTCGAACCAGATGACGCGCTCCAATATGGCCGAGTCATCGCAGATGCCGAAGGCCGTATAACCAAGATGGTCGAATTTAAGGATGCGAGCGCGGAAGAACGCGCCTGCACCCTGTGCAATTCGGGCCTGATGGCGGCGCGTTCAGAAGATTTGTTCGATCTGCTGGCGCGGGTGGGCAATGATAATGCGCAAGGCGAATATTACCTTGTCGATATCGTCAATGTCGCCAATGCCGACGGGCGCCGCAGCGCGGTTGTGACCACGGATGATCCGGCAGAAGTGGCCGGTATCAACAGCCGCAAGGAACTGGCCGATGCAGAACGCCAATGGCAGGAATTCCGCCGCGATGAAGCCATGGCCGATGGCGTATCGCTGAAAGCGCCCGAAACGGTATTTTTCAGCTGGGATACAAAGCTGGGCCGCGATGTCACCATTGAACCCAATGTCGTGTTTGGCCCCGGCGTGACCGTGGCGGACAATGCCACCATCCGCGCATTCAGCCATCTGGAAGGGGCAAGTGTGGGCGAATTTGCCAGCGTTGGCCCCTATGCCCGCCTGCGGCCCGGAACGGTGCTGGAAGAAAGCGCGAAAGTGGGCAATTTTGTCGAGATAAAGAACGCGACAATGGGCAAGGGGGCCAAGGCGAGCCACCTCACCTATCTGGGCGATGCCAAGATTGGCGCTGATGCCAACATCGGGGCAGGCACCATTACTTGCAATTACGATGGATATTTCAAACATCAGACGGTGATTGGCGAACGCGCCTTTATCGGGTCCAATTCATCGCTGATTGCGCCAGTGAATATCGGCGCGGATGCAATCGTCGCGGCTGGCAGCGCGGTCAGCCGCGATGTGGACGCGGGCGAATTGCGGATGGTGCGGGCCGAACAATTGGTGAAGCCGGGCTGGGCCGACCGTTTCCACGATACAATGAAAAAGAAGAAGGCAGCGCGCAGGAAGTGAATAATGTGCGATGGCTGTCAGCGGCAGCTTTGGCGCTCTTCGCGCTTGCTGGATGCTCGCCTGAGCCTGCTTCTGATGCGATAGAGGCGGACACGGCGCCAGCGCAGGGTAAGTTTGCAGAAGAGCCGGCTGAACAGCCAGTCCCTGCCACTGATGCACAATGCAGCAGTGGGGAGCAGACCATCTTTTCCTGCAAGTTCGCAAGCGGCAAGCGGGCGTCGGTCTGCGTGACCGAAGGTGATAGCGGCTTTGCGCAATATCGCTTCGGCTCAGACGGTGCTGCGCCGGAACTGGCATGGCCTGCAACTCCGGATGCGGGCAAGCTTGCCTGGGCCAGCGTGGCGTATTCTGGCGGCGGCGAAGCCCAGATCAGCTTTGCGCGGGGAAATACGCGCTATATCATCTACAGCCGCATCATCCGGACCAACTTTGCAGCGGGCGAACCCAATAACCCTGCGATTGAAGATGGGGTGCTGGTGCAGGCAGCGGATGGTCAAATGAGCGACCTGCGCTGTGATGTTGCCAATGTTGCGCCGGTCAATGTGGAGCTTGCGGAGAAATACGCGGTAAAGGCGGATGACCTGTTCACTATAAGCGAGTGAATTGGACAAACAAAAAGGGCGACCCGGGGGCCGCCCTTTTTCATGCCAAAAGTGACGAATTCAGGCTTCGTCGACGTGTTCTGCCAGAATGGTTAACCCATTGTCGCCCACTTCGGCAAAGCCGCCGCGCACTGCAATGGTTTCCGGCGCGCCGCCTTCAGTCTTGTAGACCTGAACGGCGCCATCGCGGATGGTGGACATGAACGGCGCGTGGCCTTCCAGCACGCCGAACTCGCCTTCCGCACCGGGGACGACCACCATGTGGACGGCTTCCGAACGGACCAGCTTGGCCGGAGTGACAAGTTCAAAGTGAAGTGGCATCAATTTGGTCCCTTTGGCGGCAGCAAGGCAACAGTGAGAGAGGACTGTACGCCCACACCTTCGTTAGCGATATGGTTTGGCCCGTTCATAATCGCGATCATTAGTCCATTACGCAGCAGTAGTTCTTCTTTCATCATTCCGTTGAATGTTCCGGATCGTCTCTCGTCATATTCCCATGAGGTGGTTCGCCGAAGATCGTTCACGAATTTCACCCGTCCGCGGAGCCCATCTTGCGTATCTGCGGTTATTACCCGGCAAGCTGATGAATTCTTGGCTGTGGAAATATAAACGTTAGCATCATCCCGACCGATTTTCGCGAAGATGCGATCCGACGTGAAGAGGGGCCCAGTGTTCGCCTTGATCTCGTCGGCAACATCATCAACCAACTGCACATCAAGCGATTCTAGCTCCTCCAAATGGTCGGGCGTCAGTATCCCTTGCTGAATAACGTGCTGGGCACAAAGCTTGAAGCCCAATTCGAGCCGATCGGAAACAATGTTAGGCCTCTCGCCAGGTTCTGGTGGCGAAGGGGCCACCTGAGCCAATACGAGAAGCAAACCCATCATTGTGCTCAGGCTTCCTCAGCCATTTTCTTGGCCTTGGCAACGGCATCTTCGATGCCGCCAACCATGTAGAAGGCGTTTTCTGGCAGGTGGTCATATTCGCCGTCAACCACAGCCTTGAACGAAGCAACCGTGTCTTCGATCTGGACGAACTTGCCCGGGATGCTGGTGAAGACTTCGGCCACGTGGAAGGGCTGGCTGAGGAACTTCTGGATCTTGCGTGCGCGCTGAACGGTCAGCTTATCTTCTTCCGAAAGCTCGTCCATGCCCAGAATGGCGATAATGTCCTGCAGCGACTTGTACTTCTGCAGCGTTTCCTGAACGCGGCGAGCCGTTTCGTAATGCACCTGGCCGACCACGCGTGGTTCCAGAACGCGGCTGGTGGAATCGAGCGGGTCAACCGCAGGATAGATGCCGAGTTCGGAAATGGCGCGGTTCAGCGTGGTGGTTGCGTCCAAGTGGGCAAATGACGTTGCTGGGGCAGGGTCGGTAAGATCGTCTGCGGGAACGTAAATGGCCTGCACCGAGGTGATCGAACCCTTGTTGGTAGAAGTGATGCGTTCCTGCAGATTGCCCATATCGGTCGACAGGGTAGGCTGATAGCCCACTGCCGAAGGAATACGGCCAAGAAGTGCGGACACTTCGGAACCGGCCTGGGTGAAGCGGAAGATGTTGTCGACGAAGAACAGAACGTCCTGGCCTTCTTCATCGCGGAAATATTCCGCCATGGTGAGGCCCGACAGAGCCACACGTGCACGTGCGCCCGGGGGTTCGTTCATCTGGCCGAACACCAGCGCAACCTTGGAACCTTCGGACGTGGCATTGCCGTCCGCATCCTTGGCGATAACGCCTGCGTCGAGGAATTCGTGATAAAGGTCGTTACCTTCGCGGGTGCGTTCACCCACGCCGGCGAACACGGACACGCCGCCGTGACCCTTTGCGATGTTGTTAATCAGTTCCTGAATGAGAACCGTCTTGCCCACGCCGGCGCCGCCGAACAGGCCGATCTTGCCGCCCTTTGCGTAAGGCGCGAGAAGGTCGATGACCTTGATGCCGGTAACCAGAATGGCCGCTTCGGTCGACTGGTCGACAAACAGGGGTGCTTCTGCGTGGATCGGGTTGCGCTTGTCAGCGCCAACCGGGCCGCGTTCGTCAATCGGTTCACCGATCACGTTCATGATGCGGCCAAGCGTCTTGGGGCCAACCGGGACGGAGATCTGCGCACCGGTGCTGGTGACGGTCTGGCCGCGGGTCAGGCCTTCGGTGGCGTCCATTGCGATGCAGCGGACGGTGTTTTCACCAAGGTGCTGCGCCACTTCGAGGACCAGCTTGTTACCGTTATTGTCGGTTTCCAGGGCGGTCAGGATCGAGGGCAGTTCACCGGGGAACGCAACGTCGACGACGGCGCCGATGATCTGGCTGATGGAGCCAGCGGTAATCTGGTTAAGGGCGGGGGCGGTGGCCATGGTTTCTTCCTTGCCTTCGTTGCTTAAAGCGCCTTGGCGCCAGCGGTTCTACTTGGTGCTACAGCGCTTCCGCACCAGCAATAATTTCAATCAGTTCAGTGGTAATCGCGGCCTGGCGGCTGCGGTTGTACTGAATGGTCAGCTTGTCGATCAGTTCGCCTGCGTTACGCGTGGCATTATCCATCGCGGTCATCGAGGCACCCTGCTCGGATGCGTTATTTTCCAGCAACGCGCCGAAAATCTGGGTCTTGAGATAACGCGGCAGCAATTCTTCCAGAATGGCTTCTTCATCAGGCTCATATTCCACCACAGCGCCGGTATCGACAGGGGCGATTTCCGGTGCAGGCACAGGGATGATCTGCTGCTGGGTCGGTTCCTGCGTCAGCGCCGACTTGAAGTGGCTGAAGAACAGGTGGGCAATATCGAATTTGCCCGCCTGATACATATCAACCAGTTCATCAGCGATGCGTTCGGCTTCGCCATAACCCGGTTCGCGGACATCGGTGGTGTCGAACTGCGTGCCGACCAGGGCGGGGAACGCCCGCTTGATCGGGGCGCGGCCCTTGCGGCCAACGAGGTAGAATTCCACTTCCTTGCCGTCCGCGATCAGGGCGCGGGCCTTGACCAATGCGGAGCGGACGATGTTGGAATTGAACGCGCCCGCCAGGCCCTTGTCGGAATTGGCAACCACCAGCAGGTGGCGCTTGTCCGAACCGGTGCCCGAAAGAAGTTTCGGCGCATCGTCACCGCTGACCTTGCCGGCCAGCGATGCCATGACATCCGAAAGCCGCTTGGCATAGGGACGCGCAGCTTCAGCTGCGGCCTGCGCTTTACGCAGTTTTGCCGCCGCAACCATCTGCTTGGCCTTGGTGATCTTCTGGGTCGATTTGACCGAGTTGATCCGACCCTTGAGTTCTTTAAGCGAGGCCATTTCGGCTCCCTTGGTTCTCTACAGGCTTACGCGAACTGCTTGGCGAATGCGTCAAGCGCGGAAACCGTGCTTTTCTTCACATCGTCATCGAAGTTCTTGGTGCTGCGGATGGTGCCGAGAATATCGGCGTGTTCCGAACGCATGTGGCTCAGCATGGCTGCTTCATATTCCACAACGCGCGCTGCCGGGATGGCATCGAGATAGCCGTTGGTGCCAGCGAAGATCGACACGGTCTGTTCTTCGAATGGAAGCGGGCTGTACTGTGGCTGCTTGAGCAGTTCCACCAGACGCGCGCCGCGGTTCAGCAATTTCTGCGTCGATGCGTCGAGGTCGGAACCGAACTGGGCAAACGCCGCCATTTCACGGTACTGCGCCAGTTCCAGCTTGATCGAGCCGGAGACCTTTTTCATCGCCTTGGTCTGGGCGGCACCGCCCACACGGCTAACCGACAGACCAACGTTAATGGCCGGACGGACGCCCTGATAGAACAGCTCGGTTTCCAGGAAGATCTGGCCGTCGGTGATCGAGATCACGTTGGTCGGGATGTAGGCGGAAACGTCGCCGGCCTGCGTTTCGATGATCGGCAGGGCAGTCAGCGAACCGCCGCCATGCGTGTCATTCATCTTGGCAGCGCGTTCGAGCAGACGTGAGTGAAGATAGAACACGTCACCCGGATAGGCTTCGCGGCCCGGAGGGCGACGCAGCAGCAGGGACATCTGGCGGTAAGCCACAGCCTGCTTGGAAAGATCGTCATACACGATCACGGCGTGCATGCCGTTGTCGCGGAAGAATTCACCCATGGCGCAGCCGGTGTAAGGCGCGAGGAACTGGAGCGGTGCAGGCTCCGAAGCGGTCGCGGCAACCACGATGGAATATTCCATAGCGCCGTTTTCTTCGAGCGCCTTTACAATCTGGGCAACGGTCGAGCGCTTCTGGCCGACAGCAACATAGATGCAGTAAAGCTTCTTGCTTTCATCATCACCGGAATTGTTGTTCTTCTGGTTGATGAAAGTGTCGATTGCGACAGCCGATTTACCGGTCTGACGGTCACCGATGATCAGTTCGCGCTGGCCGCGGCCAACAGGAACGAGCGCATCAATCGCCTTGAGGCCGGTCTGAACAGGTTCATTCACCGACTGGCGCGGGATGATGCCCGGAGCCTTCACTTCAACGCGGCTGCGCTGCGTGGTGGCAATCGGTCCCTTGCCGTCAATCGGGTTGCCCAGCGCGTCAACCACGCGGCCGAGCAATTCCTTGCCAACGGGAACGTCCACAATGGTGCCGGTCCGCTTGACGACATCGCCTTCCTTGATTTCGGCGTCAGAGCCGAAAATCACGACGCCGACATTGTCGGCTTCAAGGTTGAGGGCCATGCCCTGCACACCGTTGGAAAATTCGACCATTTCACCGGCCTGGACATTGTCGAGACCGTGGATACGGGCAATACCGTCACCTACAGAGAGGACGGAGCCGACTTCGCTTACTTCAGCTTCGGTGCCGAAATTAGCAATCTGGTCCTTGATGACCTTCGAGATTTCTGCCGCGCGGATTTCCATTTTCAGCCTTTCCCAACGGCAGTCTTGCCGTCAGCCTTCTTCATAACGTTAGCGAGGGAATTTAATCGGGTTTTGATCGAACCATCGATTCGCGTGGACCCGATGGTGACGACAAGGCCGCCAAGCAGGTCGGGATCGACATTCGTCTTCAATTTCACAGTGCGCCCTTCGCGGGCCGTCAGCCGGTCCTTGAGCGATGCAATCTGGCTATCGGTCAGCGCATGGGCGCTGGTGACTTCGGCCGTCACTTCGCCGCGCTGGGCGGCCGCGATGGTGTTGAAGGCACGAATCATCGACGGCAATTCTGCCAGCCGGCGGTTCTGCGCCAATGTGCCAAGGAAGTTCTGCGTCAGTTCCGAAATGCCGAGCAGGGCGGAAACGCCCCAGATGGCTTTCTTCGCTGCATCGCGCGAAACTTCTGGATTGGTCGTGAGCGCACGAAAGTCAGTCGATTCGCGCAAGGCGGCATCAACCTTCTCGAGGTCGTTTTCGACCGCGGTCACATTACCTTTTTCAGCGGCTAGTTCGAACAGGGCCGAAGCGTAACGGCCTGCCAGGCTAGCCTGAATACCGGCGGAAATTTCCACGCGTTTTGGTCCTCTTGGGTCCGGAAGGAACGATGTTGGGGCCAAACCTGAAAGGGGCGTGCAAAACACTGCCCCAAGAGCTGGCCTTGAATGGCTGGCGCGCCCCTATCATCGGGGATGCACAGATGCAACCCGCCACTGGCCTGTAGATTTCCCCAAAATCATATTTTCCGATATGGTCTCCGATATGGTCTGCTGTGAAGCTGCGCAAATGGCCTGGTGGGAAAGGACAATCAGTATGGCTTTGGCAATGACCCCGCTGGCACCAAGGGCAGGTGTGGAAATCACCGGCATCCAGCTTGCCTGCATTGATAATGCTGATCTGGAAGCCCTGCAAAACGCCGTTTTCGAACATGGCGTGGCGCTATTGCGCGATCAGGACCTGTCGCCCGATGACCATATCGCATTGGCGCAGCGTTGGGGCGGGATCGACATCAACAATTATTTTCCGCTGGAAGATGAATATCCTGAAATTGCCATTGTTCGCAAAAAGGCTGACCAGAAAACCAATATCGGCGGGGCGTGGCATACGGACCATTCCTATGACCAGATCCCGGCCATGGGTTCGATCCTGGTGGCGCGCCTGTTGCCCCCATCAGGCGGAGATACGCTGTTTGCCCATATGGGCGCGGCCTATGATGCGCTGTCGGCGGAATTAAAGGCCCGCGTTGACGGATTGCGCGCTTTCCACACGGCCGACCATGTCTATGCGCCTGACGGCATTTACGCCCGGACGGACATGGGGGCGGACCTGCGCGGGCAGGATATGAAAACAGGCGCCACCCATCCGGTAGTCATCCGCCACCCGCGCACGGGCCGCAAGCTGCTCTACGTCAATCCGTCCTTCACGATCCGGTTCGAAGGGCAGACGCGGGAGGAAAGCCTGCCCCTGCTACGCCAGCTTTATGACACAGCGATGCTGGAGGAGAACCAGTGCCGCGTGGTGTGGCAGGCAGGTACGGTCGCCATCTGGGATAACCGTTCAACCTGGCATAATGCGCTGAACGACTACCCCGGATTTGCGCGGGAAATGCACCGAATCACCTTGAGCGGCGAGCCATTGGCCGCCTGATGCCGGCCTGATGCCGGCCTGATGCCGCGCGCTCCACTGCGGCAAACCTATTGCGTCAGATGTCCGTTTTCAGGCGCGCAGCTATAGATCAGCCGCTCGTTCGGGCTGGATGGCAGGGCTGCCAGCACGCCGCCTTGCAGATCACCCAGCTTGCCCGCGGCATTGGCCGTTCCGCATTGGGGCGGCGAATATCCGCTGCGTGCTGAACGCGCTTCGTTCATGGCGCTGCGATTGAGGAGATAGCGATCGGTGCGGAAAGTCCGGGTGGCAGGATCATAAATGTTGACCGACACTGCGGCTTCGGAATTGGGCACGAACACACGGGACCACTTGCCGCCGGAAAAGCCATATTGGGTGCGCTTGTTCACGCAGCCATCTTCGGCCCAGTCAAATTGCAGCTGTGTGTCGGGTGTGCCGGTAATGCGGCTGCGGTCCACGTCCAGCGTGCACACCAGCGGGCCGGTGCTGGCCCCTGCGCCGAAGCCATCGCTGCCATTGCCGTCATCGCCGCCATTTGCCGCATCCTCCTGCATGGCCTCGGCCACGCGGCGGTCAATCTCATCAAGGCCAGGGCGGGTGAACCACAGCGCCAGCGCGGCCACGGCGGCCACGGCTGCAATGCCGCCGCCAATGGCAACCAGCCGTTCCTTGCCCGCCGCGCCATGTGCCTGCCACGCCGCTGCGCCTGCACCAAATGCCACCAGCATCAGCAGGAAGGCTGCGGCCATGCGGTTTTCCCGTTCGCTGGTCACGGCTTCTTCTGCCTCAGCCTCGGCGCGGCTGCGTTTTTCGCGCGTTTCGTCGGCGCGCTGGGCCATTCCCTGACGCGCTGACAATTGTTCCCGCTCGATCCGGTCGCGTTCAACCTCGTCAATATCGGCCAGGCTGCGGCACGGCAGCGCGTTGACCGGCGGATTGATGCCATTAGCTTTCAGAAAGGGGACAAGTTCGCGATTGGATACCGCAAAATAAAATTCCGCGTCCGATCCGTCCGAATCCGCGCCGAAGCTGTTGACCCCCAGCACCCGGCCGCAGCTATCCAGCAGTGGCCCGCCGGAATTGCCGCGTGCGATAGGGGCAGTGTGCAGGATGGTGTCAAATTGCCGCGATGGCCGCGCGCCTGATAAAAAGCCGCGGCTTTTGACAGCTGGCTGCGATTCGAAAATATCGTTCAGGCTGAGGCCTTGCGCGCGGTCCACATTCATCGGGTAACCGACTGCGGAAACCTCCGCCCCGTCCTGGTCGTCCGCGCCAGAAATGGTCAGCGGCGGCAGGCGCAAAGTGGTGCCGACAATTTCCACCAGCGCCAGATCGTTGCGCGGGCTGATGGCAATGATGCGGGCAAATGCCGCCCCGTCCCCGTCTGACGGCACGATCCCGATACGCATGGTATCATCCTGCTGTGCCTCGCGCACGACATGGGCATTGGTGACAATGCGGGTGGGCGAAATGGCAAAACCACTGCCATGGCTGACGGGGAAGACATCACGCCCGTCGGTGCCGATTATCACCACGCGCACTACGCCGCGCGCTGCGGCTGAAATGTCGGCCGGGTCTGCATGGGCAGGCCGGGGCAAAACCACAGATGCAAGCAGAGCCAAAAAGCCCAGCGATGCAATCATCATGGCATGGAAAAACCGGTTCATCCTGCATGCTTTAGGCGAGCGAACGGTTTGACCGCAAGCCTCGGGAAGCACGGCCTGCCCCATCAGCCTATCTGGTGGACCACACCCAGGAATGGCATAGGATGGCATGATGATCGAAAAACCCGTCACTGACGAGCAACGCTGGCACATTGCAGCGGCGCGTGACCGCCGGTTTGACGGCGTGTTTTTCACAGGTGTCCATTCGACCGGCATCTATTGCCGCCCGTCCTGCGCTGCCAAAACGCCAAAACGGGAAAATGTGCGGTTCTATGCCTCTGCCGCAGATGCAGAGGCGGCTGGCCTTCGCGCCTGCAAACGCTGCCGCCCCGAAGCGCAGTCACGCGATGAAGCGGCCGTGGCGCAGGCGCTGTCGGTTCTCAAATCCAGCCAAAACGCGGTTCCGCTTGCACAGCTGGCGGCTTTCAGTGGCTATTCGCCGACCCATTTCCAGCGGCTATTCACCCGCGCTGTGGGGTTGAGCCCCGCTGCATTTTTCCGCGCGCTGCGGCGCGAACGGGCTGGCGCCGCATTGCAATCGGGCAATAGTGTAACGGCTGCAATTTATGACGCAGGCTATAATGCCCCGTCGCGGTTTTATGATGATGCAGGGAAACGCATGGGAATGGCACCATCGGCATGGCGTGACGGGGCAAGCGGCGTCACCATCAACTGGGCGGTGGTGCAAACCAGCCTTGGCCCGATGCTGGTGGCAGCAACGGACAAGGGCGTATGCCGCCTGTCTTTTGGCGAGGGTGAAGCCGCGCTGGCCGCCCGTTTCCCCAAGGCAGATCTGGTCGAAGGCGGCGCAGGCTTTCGGACTTTGTTGCAGCAAGTGATATCGGTCGTAGAAGCGCCGGGCACGGCCAATGACATTCCGCTGGATGTGCAAGGCACCGCCTTTCAGGAAGCGGTGTGGCAGGAATTGCGCAGAATTCCGGCGGGCGAAACCCGTTCATACGCGCAAATTGCCGCCGCGGCGGGCAACCCCAGGGCCGTGCGTGCGGCAGGGTCTGCCAATGGCGCGAATAATGTGGCGGTGCTCATCCCCTGCCACCGTGTGGTCCGCTCCGACGGGTCGCTGGGCGGCTATGCCTATGGCCTGCATATCAAGCGCAAATTGCTCGACAAGGAAGGCGTTTCGTCAGATTGAAGCAGTTGCCGCTGACCTTCCGGCGGCCTGCATGAACGGGGCAAACGCATGACCGAAAAACCTGTTGCGCTGGCTGATCCTGCACGCCCGCTGTGGCGCAAAATTTGGGAATTTCCGCTGGTCGCGATGGTGGTTGCCATAGCGGTGGTGGCAGCCTGCATTGCAGGGCTGGGCGCCTTGTTCAACGTGCTGCCAGTGTTCGACGATGACAATCTCAACCTTGTCGTGCGCGGGCTGGCAAGCGTGATTGTGACCTTTGCCGCTTACAAGCTGATCATCAGGCGGCTGGGCGAACGCAGGCATGACGATTTGCCATGGAAGGGCGCATTGGGGGATACTGCGCTTGGGCTTGGTGCAGGTTTTGCAATTTTCACCACAGTGGTCGGCGCCGCTACGCTGGCGGGGGTCTATCGCATCACCGGATGGGGCAACTGGACCGATTTTGTCGAAATCGTGATGAGCGCAGGGCTGGTGGCAGGCTTCATGGAAGAATTGCTGATGCGCGGCATAGTGTTTCGCTGGATGGAAGAATTCGCCGGAAGCTGGGCCGCACTGGCGGTCAGTTCGCTGGTGTTCGGCCTGCTGCACATGGGCAACCAGCATGCCACGCTGTTCTCCTCGCTGGCCATTGCCGTGGAAGCGGGCATTCTGCTGGGCGGGGCCTATATGCTTACCCGGTCGCTGTGGCTGGCAATCGGCATTCATGCGGGGTGGAACGTGACGCAGGGGTTTATCTATGATGTGCCGGTTTCGGGCAATGCGTGGCAAGGCATGGTCGAAGCGCGGCTGGCGGGGCCGGAACTTCTGACCGGCGGCGCTTTCGGGCTGGAAGCCTCGGTCATCGCGCTGGTGGTGGCCACAGGTGCCGGCATCTGGATGGTGGTGCGCGCCCGGCGTGAAGGCAATTTCATGCAGCCATGGTGGACCCGCCGGCGGATTGCGCGAATGGAACAGGCCGCAATCGCAGAATGAGCGCAGCGGGGACTACCCCCGCTGCGGTTCAATTCAATTTAGCCAGACAAGCGAACTTGGCCAATTAATCCAGCTTGGGAGGAACACCCGGCTCGCATTTGGCCCATGCGCGCTGATAGGCAGGCCGTTCGCCAATGCGTTTGAGGTATGCCTGCACATTGGGATAGGCATCAATCGGCGCTTCGCGGAACATGCGCGCCGTGGTCAGGCAATACACCATCATGATGTCGGCTGTGGTCAGCTGGCTGCCGCCGAAAAATTCCGCTTCGCCCAGCCGCGCTTCGACCATGTCCCACGCTTTTCTGGTGCGGTCCGCCACAAAGCTGGCGGGCATGTCGTTACGCGGTTCTGCCATGTTCAGCATCAACTGCATCATGCCATTGGTCATGAACGTGCCATTGGCAGAATGCAGCCAGAACAGATGGTCGGGATAATCCGCACTCCCCACCTCAGGCGATAATTTCGCCGCCCCATGTACATGGTCGATATATTCGCAAATGGCGCCGCTTTCCCCCAGCACCAGATCGCCATCCTGAATGACAGGGGCAATGCCCATCGGGTGCAGTGCCTTATATTCGTCAGGCGCCAGCCGGTTGTCGGCCCGCCGGTCATAGCGTTTGAATTCGTAATCCAGCTCCAGTTCCTCGCACAGCCAGACAATCCGTTCCGATTGCGAAATTCCAAGATGGTGGACTGTAAGCATGGTGCGTGTTCCTTGATCATTGCTGCGCCCAACATGTTCGGGCGCACCGGTTTTCCTATCAGTTCAGTCCTGTGGAGCAATAGCTCAGGCCAATCACTCTACGTGCCAGCCATGCGCATCAGACGAAGGAATAGGGGTCGATATCAATTGCCACGCGCACACCCTGTGGGAACTTCAGTGCGCCCAGCCAGTCGCGCAATATGTCCTGCAACTGGGCAGAACGGCGGGCGTTGATCAGCAGCCGGTAACGGTATCGCCCGCGCAGCAGCGCCATGGGGGCGGGCGCCGGGCCCAATATGGCCACATCGGGCAGGTTGGGGCGGGTGCCGCCAATGGCACGGGCCGCTTCCTTGGCCTCGTTTTCATCTTCGGAGGATATGATGATCGCGGCCCAGCGCCCGAACGGCGGCGCACCGGCATCGCGGCGGGCCTCTGTTTCTGCTTCGTAAAATGCATCCCTGTCACCTGCTGCCAGCGCGGCAATAACCGGCGCTTCGGGGTGGCGCGTCTGGATCAGAACCTCTCCAGGTTTGGCGCCGCGACCGGCCCGTCCGGCAACCTGCGCCACTTGCTGATAGGTCCGCTCTGCCGCGCGCAAATCCCCGCCTTCCAGGCCAAGGTCGGCATCGACCACGCCCACCAACGTCAGTTCAGGGAAATGGAAACCCTTGGTCACCAGCTGTGTGCCCACGATTACATCAATCGCGCCTGCTTCTGCTTTGGCGACGAAATCCGCGGCTTTTTCGGGCGAATTCAGCGTATCGGACGTGACCACGGCAATTCGCGCGCCGGGCATGATTTCTGCCACTTCATCCGCAATGCGTTCCACCCCCGGCCCGCAGGCGACAAGGCAATCCGGCTCCCCGCATTCAGGGCAGGTGGCAGGCGGCTGCGTTTCATGCCCGCAATGGTGGCAGGACAGGCGCTGGGACAGGCGGTGTTCGACCAGCCACGCGCTGCAATTGGGGCATTGAAAGCGGAACCCGCAATTGCGGCACAAGGTCAGCGGGGCATAGCCGCGCCGGTTGAGGAACAGCAGCGATTGTTCGCCCCGTTCTAGCCGCAATTTCATTTGTTCAACCAGCCGGGGGGCCAGCCAGCGGCCCCGTTCCGGCTTTTCCTCCGTCAGATTGACAATACCGATATCGGGCAAGGTCGCCCCGCCAAACCGGCTGGGCAGTTCAACTTTCTCGTAAATGCCGCTGTCCGCCATTTGCAGGCTTTCCAGCGCGGGCGTGGCACTGGCAAGAATGACGGGAATTTTCTCGAAATGGCCGCGCATCACGGCCACGTCTCGCGCATTGTATCGCACCCCTTCATCCTGTTTGAAGCTGACTTCATGCGCTTCATCCACCACGATCAACCCCAGCCGCCGATAGGGCAGGAACAGGGCCGATCGCGCGCCCACCACCACCTGGGCATCGCCACTGGCGATGGCCCGCCATGCGCGGCGGCGTTCGGTGGATTTCAGGCTGGAATGCCACACGATGGGCGCGGCGCCGAAGCGGTCTTCGAAGCGGCGCAGGAATGCTTCGGTCAGCGCGATTTCCGGCAGCAGCACCAGAACTTGCTTGCCCATGCGCAGGGCGGCGGCCATCGGCTCGAAATAGGTTTCCGTCTTGCCTGACCCTGTCACCCCGTCGAGCAGGAAGGGCGCAAATTCTTCCGCTTTTACAGCTGCGGTAAACCGGTCTGCCACTTCGGTCTGCTCAGCGCTCAGTTTCGGCTGGGCAAAATCGGGCTGCGCCTTGGGGTAAGGGCGGTCGATGTCCACTTCCACAGGTTCCAGCACGCCCTGATTGACCAGCCCGCGCAGCACCCCTTCGCTCACGCTGGCAAGGTCTGCCAATTCGCGGATGGTGGATTGTTCGTTCTGCAGGGCATCCATCGCCACTGCGCGCTGCGGGGTCATGCGTTCCGGCTCTGCCCCGCTCAGCCGGTATTCGATCATTTTGGATGGTCCGCGCAAGGCCCCGCCCGATGCCAGCACCATACGCGCGACCGATGCCAGCCGGGCGCAGTAATAATCCGCTGTCCACTCGATCAGCCGCCGCAACTGCGCTGGCAGGGGCGGAACTGGCAGCACTTCGATCAGCGGGCGCAGTTTGTGCTCCGGAACCGGCTCTGTCGGCAACCGTTCTGCTTCCCACACGATCCCGATGATCTGGCGGGGGCCAAGCGGCGCGACGACGACCGAGCCGGGTTCCACCACCATGCCATCGGGCACGCGGTAATCCAGCGGGCCGAGCGCGGCATTGAAGATGAGAAGTCGGGCGCGGTTCATGATCAGGGGTCCAATAGGGCCCTTCTATGCAGGACGCTTGGTGGGAGCGGCAAGGTAAGGAATTATGAAATGACCGAATTATTGATCCCCGCAGCCCAAAACGCAGTCTCCCGCCCGGTTGGCAGGCGCGCATTCATGGTGGGCCTTTCCGCCACCGGCCTGTTGGCGCTGCCCGCCTGTTCGTCTATTGGCGGCTTCGGCCTTGCCGATGCTATCCGCCGGATGCTGACCCTGTCCAGCGAACGGGCCTTTGCCCGTCTGACAGCAGATGGCGGTTTCTGGGACCAGCAAGTGGCGCAGATTGGCCTGGCCAATCTGTTGGGCACGCGGGGCGATATCCTGTCGAATATTCTGACTTCGTCCCTGTTCAAGTCGCGGCTGAATGGGGCCTTTGCCGATATCGCCATCGAAGGCGCTTACCGCGCCGCGCCCATCGTGGCCGATGCGGTGCGCGTGATCGGGTTCCAGAATGCGGTCGATCTGGTGCGCGGCGGGCCGACTGCGGCTACCAGTTTCCTGCGCCAGGAAATGGGCGGCCAATTGCTGGAAGCCATGGTGCCGGAACTGGCGGATGCGATGCGCGTGGCGCAGGATCCGCTGGTGGGCCAGGCCCTGTCAGCTCTGACTGGCGTGAACGTCTCGCAAGTGGCCAACACTTTTGGCGCACGGGTGAACGACACGATCTGGAATGAAATCGGCCGCGAGGAAGCAGCCATTCGCGCCAATCCGCGCAGCACCAATGATCCGCTGATTATTGGCACTTTCGGCACCGGGTTCTAATTTCAGCCCGCGCGGTAATTCTTGCCGCTCCGGGGGTGGTGAAGGGCGCGCGGGCCGCATATAGCGGTTGGCGAATCCCTTATTACCTCCGGAGCCATGCATGAAATTCTTCGTCGACACTGCCGATATTGATGACATCAAGGAAATGGCCGCCACTGGCCTGCTGGACGGCGTAACGACCAATCCCAGCCTGATTGCCAAATCAGGGCGTGATTTCATGGAAGTCACCAAAGAGATCTGCGGGCTGACCGATGGTCCGGTGAGCGCCGAAGTGGTCGCGCTGGACCATGACACCATGATGAAAGAGGCCGAAGTGCTGCGCAAGATCGCAGACAATGTCTGCATCAAGGTGCCGCTGACGATTGACGGGCTGAAAACCTGCAAGGCGCTGACCACTGATGGCACGATGGTCAATGTCACCCTGTGCTTTTCTGCCAATCAGGCGCTGCTGGCTGCAAAGGCCGGGGCCACTTTCGTATCGCCGTTCGTGGGCCGGCATGATGACAATGGCTTCGACGGGATGGAACTGATCGAAGACATCCGCCTCATCTATGACAATTATGATTTCGACACGCAGATCCTCGTCGCCAGTATTCGCCACGCCACCCATGTGCTGCAAAGCGCAAAGATCGGCGCGGACGTGGCAACCATGCCGCCAGCCGTGATCAAGGCGCTGTTCAAGCACATCTTGACGGACAAGGGCATTGAAGGTTTCATGGCGGACTGGGCCAAGACCGGCCAGACCATCCTGCGCTAGGGCGCCGGCAATTATCAGCGCGCAGCAACAGGCATGAAGACACGTAATCTTGTCAGATGAAACACCTCTCGACCGGTTCAAGCAGGCACTGACCGGTGCCAGCCGTGCCCTTGCGCGCGAGGCAGAAGTGGAAGTGGCGTGGAGTGCGGACAGCCCGGCCGCCAGCGGCACCAGCTTCCGCGTGCCATTGCCGGGGCGCAACCTGCCCCCCGAACAGGCCCGCGAAGCGCGCGGTTTTGCGGATAGTTTCGCGCTGAAACTGCGTCACCACAATGCTTCGCTGCACAGCCGTAATGCGCCGGCAGAGCCGCTGGCCCGCGCCTGTTATGATGTGGTGGAACAGGCCCGATACGAGGCATTGGGTTCCAATAATTTCAGTGGCATAGCGGATAATCTTGATGCGGCGGTAGAATTGCGCACCGCATCTGACCCGATCTCGCGGGCGCAAAATGCGGATGATGTGCCGCTGCAATCAGCGCTGGCGTTGATGCTGCGCGAGAAATTGACCGGCCATCCCATACCCGCCCGTGCTGCTGCCGGGGTCGAGATGGTGCGCGGCTGGATCGAGAATAAGGTCGGCGCCGATTTCGATGCGCTGGCCCTGTCGCTGGATGACCAGAATGCCTTTCAGTCGCTGACGCTGGATATGCTGCGCCATCTGGAACTGACCAAGGAAGAAGGCGGCGACAGCAGCGATAATGAGGGCGGCGAGGACGAGGAAGGCCAGGACGACAGCGAGGATGATGGCGAAGACGATTCCGGCCAGAACGAACCGCAGGCGACCGAAATGGCCGGTGAAACGTCCGAAAGTGATGACGAGGGCGACAGTGAAAGCGAGCTGACGTCCGACGAGGAAATGACCGACGGCGAAGTGGGTGACGAAGGCGAGGAAGGCATGATGCCCGTCCGCCCCAACCGCCCGTGGACCGACTTGCCCGACAGTTTCGATTACAAGGTTTTTACCGACCGGTTCGACGAAGTGGTCGAGGCACCGGAACTGTGCGATACGGACGAACTTGACCGGCTGCGCGCCTATCTCGACAGCCAGCTGACGGGCCTGCAATCCATCGTTACCCGGCTGGCCAACCGCCTGCAGCGCCGCCTGATGGCGCAGCAGAACCGCAGCTGGGATTTTGACCAGGAAGAAGGCATTCTGGATGCGGCGCGCCTTGCCCGCGTGGTAACGATGCCGGGCCATGCCCTGAGCTACAAGGTCGAACGCGATGTCGAGTTCAAAGACACGATCGTCACCCTGCTGATCGACAATTCCGGTTCCATGCGCGGGCGGCCCATTTCGATTGCGGCCATCAGCGCGGATATCATGGCGCGCACGCTGGAACGGTGCGGCGTGAAGGTGGAAATTCTCGGCTTTACCACGCGGGCGTGGAAAGGCGGGCAAAGCCGTGAGGCATGGCTGGCCGAAGGCAAGCCTGCCGATCCGGGCCGATTGAACGATTTGCGCCACATCATCTATAAAAAGGCGGATGAACCATGGCGCCGTGCGCGCCGCAATCTCGGCCTGATGATGCGCGAAGGGCTACTGAAGGAAAATATCGACGGGGAAGCCCTGCAATGGGCGCATTCCCGCCTGCTGGCCCGCCATGAGGACCGGCGCATTTTGATGGTGATTTCCGATGGTGCGCCGGTGGACGATTCCACCCTCAGCGTGAACAGCGCAGGCTATCTGGAAACCCATCTGCGCAAGACGATTGACTGGATCGAGAAACTGTCACCGGTGCAGCTGGTGGCCATCGGCATCGGCCATGATGTGACCCGCTATTACAAACGCGCTGTCACCATCATGGATGTGGAACAATTGGGCGGCACCATCATCGAACAGCTGGCTGGCCTGTTTGAAGTGGATGACAGGCGATGAATGTCACGCAAGCTGTGGCAACGCGCCGTTCCGTGCGTGCCTATACCGATCAGCCGGTACACCAGGCGGTCCTGAAACGCGTGCTGGAAAAAGCGCAGCGCAGCCCGTCAGGCGGCAATACCCAGCCGTGGCACGCCATAATGCTGACCGGCCAGCCGATGCAGGACCTGTTCAAGGCAGTCGCCGATGTGATGCCGCAGGGCCGGGCCGCCCATTCGCCCGAATATGATATCTATCCGCGCGGGCTGGATGGCGAATATGAGTTGCGCCGCCGCGCCGTGGGCGAAGATATGTATCGCGCGCTGGAAATCAGCCGCGAGAACAAGGCCGGCCGCCTGATGTGGTTCGCCAACAATTTCCGCGCCTTTGGTGCGCCGGTGATGATGCTGGTTCACACGCCGAAATATATGGGGCCGCCGCAATGGTCGGACATTGGCATGTGGCTGCAAACGGTAATGCTGCTGCTGCGCGAAGAAGGGCTGGACAGCTGCGCGCAGGAAGCATGGGCCATGTATTCAGCGCAGGTGCGCGCCGTGGCCGATATTCCTGACGATCATATCTTCTTTTGCGGCATGGCCATTGGCTACCGTGATGAAGATGTCGCGGTAAACCAGTTTGAGGTGGCCCGCGCACCTCTGTCCGAAGGCATCAGCTGGCAGGGTTTCCCCGACGCTGGCTGACTGGCGCAATCCGGCAGGTGTCCACCATTGGCAATATCGGCAGCACGGGCAGGCAATGAGGATTTGTTGATCAGCGATGGTGATTGCAGCGATCCGGACAATCCGGCCCGGCAATGCGCGGCAGCCGATGCCGGGCAATAGCGGCAAGGATGGGCAAGCCGGGGCCATTGCAATCTTGACCGCGCCCACAGGCGGAGTGCAAGGCGCGCAGCATGAATGACGCCCCGCTACAGCTGTTCAACAGCCTGACCCGCAGTCTCGAAACATTCGTGCCCGTCCATCCCGGCGAGGCGCGCGTGTATACCTGCGGACCGACGGTCTATAATTATCCGCATATCGGCAATATGCGCGCTTACGTCTTTGCGGATATTCTGGGGCGGACGCTGAGCTGGAAGGGTTACAAGCTCACCCATATCATCAACATTACCGATGTGGGCCACCTGACCGATGATGCCGATGAAGGCGAGGACAAGCTGGAAAAAATGGCGGCCGAACAGGCAAGCCAGGGCAAACAGGCGGATATCTGGCAGATCGCCAAACATTATACCCATGCCTATTGGGATGATGTGAAGGCGCTGAACATCCGCCAGCCGGCCACATGGTCGGTCGCCACGGATTACGTTGAAGACATGATCCAGTTTGCCAAGTCCATTGCTGACAAACATTGCTACGAACTCGATAGCGGGCTTTATTTCGATACGTCGACCGTGGCCAATTACGGCAGGCTGGCGCGCGCTGCGACCGAAGATGGCGCCAAAGAACTTCAGGGCCGGATCGATACTGTCGAGGGCAAGCGCCATGCGGCGGATTTCGCGATCTGGCGCAAGACCCCGCCGGGCGAAATCCGCCAGATGGAATGGGATTCGCCGTGGGGCAAAGGTGCGCCGGGCTGGCATCTGGAATGTTCAGTCATGGGCGAAAAGCTGCTTGGTTTCCCGTTCGACATTCACACCGGCGGGATTGATCACCGCGAAATTCATCACCCTAATGAAATCGCCCAGAATCAGGCGTTCTGCCATTCGGATGCCAGCGGCGCCAACATCTGGATGCACAATAATTTTCTGGTCGACCGATCAGGCAAGATGTCGAAAAGCGCGGGTGAATTTTTGCGCCTGCAATTGCTGATCGACAAGGGTTACCATCCCTACGCATATCGCATGATGTGCCTGCAGGCGCATTACCGCAGCGAGCTTGAATTCAGCTGGGACGGCCTTGGTGCGGCGCTGACGCGTTTGAAACGGATCATCATGGCGGCCGACGGGTTGAAGGATGTGGCTGCAAACGCCGCCAGCCACCCCAAGCTGGATCCGCTACTGGAAAAGTTCGATGCAGCCATATCGGATGATCTCAATACGCCGATTGCGCTGACAGCGTTGGAAGAAGTGCTGGCCGCGAAGAAAATCGACGCGGGCCAGAAGCGCGCCGTGGTGGAACGCATGGATGCGGTTCTGGGCCTCGGCATTTTTGACGTGACGCGTGAAGACCTGCGTTTGCGCCCCAAGGCTGCGCAGCTTTCCGAAAATGAGATTGATAACGCTCTGACCCGGCGCAAACAGGCGCGCGCCGACAAGGACTTCGCTACTTCTGACGCAATCCGCGATGATCTGGCGGCCAGGGGCGTCGACGTGATGGATGGCGACCCGCTGGGCTGGGAGTGGAAGCTGGGCTGATGCGGCTGTGGCGGCTCACCCGTGCGCCCTTTGTGGCACTGGACGGGGCAGGGCCGCGGCGCTGGGGCGGTCGCTATTCCCCGCCGGGCAGGCCAGTGGTCAATTTCACGTCAGAGGCAGGGCTGGCAGTGCTGGTGGCACTGCGTTACCTTCCGCCGGAGCCAGCCGACATTCCCGATGATTTCGTGCTTGGCTGGACGGAGGTCGAGCAGGAACCTGTCAGTATCGCGGATAATGGCCCGAATGATCATAATGATGATGCCATTCGCGCAAGCGTGGCCCAATGGCTGGAAAACCGCACCAGCCTGCTCGCATCCATCCCGTCACGCGTTTTGCCGGAAGGCGACATCGTGATGATGAACCCGCTGCATCCCGATGCAGAATTTGTGGCACCGCTGACCACGCGCCCGTTCGATTTCGCCCAGTGTCTTCACCGGCCGCCCCATTCTTTCCAGCCAACGCTCGACAGCTATTGGAAACCTTCATGACCATTGCCGTTCTTTCCGCCTTGATCCGCCCTGCCATCGAACCCCGTCTGCCAGACTGGATAGAACCGCGCTGGTTTTCCACGGGCGAGGAACTGATGGAACTAGTGGGCGAGGCTGAAATCGGCTGGTTTGACTTGTATGACCACGCCCAGATGGCCGAGGCGGTAAGGCAGGCCAGCAAGCTGAAATGGTTCAATTCCATCTACGCCGGGCTGGATTTTCTGCCGCTGGACGTGCTGGCCCAGCGGGGCGTCGCTGTCACCAATGGCGCGGGCATCAATGCCATCACCATTGCCGAATATGTCCTGATGCTGATGCTGGATTACGCCAAGGGCTACCGCGATGTGGTGCGCGCGCAGGACCGGCGCGAATGGCTGCTGGATTCGCCGGGCAAGATGGAACTGGCCGGCAGCCGCGCCCTGCTGCTGGGTTATGGCGCCATCGGCAAGCTGATCGACACGCGGCTGAAGGCTTTCGATGTGGATGTGACCGTGGTGCGCCGGTCTGCTGCGAGCAGTGCTGACCAGACCGTGCTGGGCCCGGACCAGTGGCAGTCGCAATTGGGGGATTTCGATTGGGTCGTGCTGGCAGTGCCCGCCACGCCTGAAACAGACGGGATGATTGGCGCTGATGAACTGGCTGCGATGAAAAACAGTGCGGTGCTGGTGAATATCGCCCGCGGAACGGTGGTGGACCAGGACGCGCTGGTTGCCGCATTGCAGGACAAACAGATTGGCGGCGCGTTGCTGGATGTGACAACGCCCGAACCACTGCCAGCCGACCATGTGCTGTGGACGCTGGAAAATGCGCATATCACCATGCATCTGTCAGGCCGCGCGCAGGACAAGATGTTCGCCCGTTCGGCGGAACGGTTTCTCACAAACCTTGGCCGGTATCAGCAGGGTGAGCCGCTTGAGCCGATATTTGACCCTGCGCGCGGGTACTGAGGCCCGGTAAAACCGGCAATCAGGCTTTGAGTTGGGCAGACGCGGGAATCGTGATGTACGGTCAAAGCAGCGGCGCAAACGGGCCTGACTGCAAGCGCGTGGCAACTTTCGGGAACTGTCGGCAAAGCTCTGACATTGATCGGGCAACGGAGGCAAGAAATGGTCAAGCTGAAGGACGTCTACCCGCTCTACCTCAACAACAAGGCAGAGCAGCCCAATCAAGACCTGGAAGTGACGGATAAATTCACTGGCAAGCTGGCGTTCCGCACCGCGCTGGCAACGCCTGATATCATCGACAAGGCGATTGCCGGCGCAACGGCGGCGGCTGAACCGATGGCGCGGCTGGCCAGTTATGAAAAGCAGGATGTGCTCAATCACTGCGTGTCGCGGTTCCGGGAAAGGTTCGACGAACTCGCCTATTCGCTGTGCGTGGAAGCGGGCAAGCCGATCAAGGATGCAGAAGGCGAGGTTACCCGCCTGATCGACACATTCCGCATCGCTGCCGAAGAAGCCGTGCGCAATTATGGCGAAGTCCAGCCGCTGGATATTTCGGAGCGGGCCAAGGGCTATATGGGTATGTGGAAGCGCGTGCCGATTGGGCCGTGCAGTTTTATTTCACCCTTCAATTTCCCGCTGAACCTGGCCGCCCATAAAATTGCGCCGGCCATCGCCATGGGGTGCCCATTCGTGATGAAACCCGCCAGCATGACGCCGCTCGGCGCCATCATCATGGGCGAGATTCTGGCTGAATGTGACGTGCTGCCCGAAGGGGCATTCAGCATCCTGCCAGCCAGCCGCGACGGGGCTGACCTGTTCACCACGGATGAACGGCTGAAAATGCTGTCCTTCACCGGTTCGCCGGATGTGGGCTGGGCCCTGAAGGCCAGGGCAGGCAAGAAGAAGGTCATTCTCGAACTGGGCGGCAATGCGGCGGTGATTGTCGACAAGGATGCCGATCTCGATCACGCGCTGGCGCGCATCATCTTTGGCGCGTTCTACCAGTCCGGCCAGAGCTGCATCGGGGTGCAGCGGATCATCATTCACGATGATATTTACGACCGGTTCAAAGACATGCTGGTGGCAAAGGCGAAAACGCTGGTTTCAGGCGATCCCAAAGACCGGAATACCTTTATCGGCCCGATGATTTCGGAAAAGGAAGCCGCCCGTCTCCAAGGGTGGATCGATCAGGCAATAAAGGCCGGCGCGACCCTGCTGTGCGGCGGCAAGCGCGATGGCAACATGCTGGAGGCAACCTTGCTCGAAGGCGTCCCGCGCGATTGCGATGCGAGCAGGGAAGAAGCCTTTGGGCCGCTGGCCAACCTGTCCAGATTCTCTGACTTTGCAGAGGCTCTGGCACAGGTGAACGATTCAAAATTCGGCCTTCAGGCGGGCATTTTCACACGGGACATTCACCAGGTGCTGGACGCATGGGATGTGCTGGATGTAGGCGGCGTGGTGGTGAATGATGTGTCATCCTACCGGGTCGACAACATGCCCTATGGCGGCGTGAAGGATTCCGGCCTCGGCAGGGAAGGCATCCGCTTTGCCATGGAAGACATGAGCGAAATCCGCAATCTGGTGATCCGCCGGGAAAGCGCTGGCTGACCCCTTACGCATCGAGCAGAAGCAGCAATTCTATCCTCACTTCCATGCGGGGTTGGGGCAGAATTGTGTGATTTACGAATCGCACATCTGCATCGGCAACAAGCTGGCCCGGAATGGCAAATTCATGGGTTGGCAGATCGGCGATGAAGGTTTCACCGGCCAGAACCGCAACCGGCCCGTCAAACACCAGATCAATGCTGTGCCGCGCCCCGGAAAAGGTGATGCTGGCCCATGGCGTTTCGGTGTGGCGGATAAAGTCGGCCTTGCCGCACGCCAGCGCCAGAAGCGCCTGCCGCACCCTGTCTGCTGTCCCTTTGCGGGATTTGCGCGGCTGTGCCTTGTCGATGGTCAGTTCAGCCGACATGGGCGTTCTCCATATATTTGTTCATGAAATGTTCCACCCTTCTTTCCGTGTCGGAACGGGGTGTGCGGCCATTGCGCAAGTCCAGCACGAAGCGTGGATCATGGGTTGCAAGGCGGCCGAACTTGGTCGCTGCCATGCCGGTGTCGCGAAGGAATTTTTCGATTGATCGGATTAGCATGCGGTCCCCGTATAGTTGCAAATGGATGTCGTTGTTTCTTTGGCGATTCGCCTGATATCCCAAGGGTCGCGGGTAAAATCCTACTTGTCTAGGAAAAATACATCATCTAAGTAGGAAAAATGATGCGACCACATATAACCACCGAATCGAATGCAGGGGCCGATCCGCGCGATCGCCTGCTTGACCTGTCCCGCCAGAAAGGGGCCAGCCTCTCGGCCCTGTCCCGTCTCATCGGAAGAAATGGGACGTATTTGCAACAGTTTATCCGCAAGGGTAGCCCGCGCAAGCTGGAGGAGGAGGACCGGCGCACGCTGGCCGAATTCTTCGGTATTGCCGAATCGGAACTTGGCGCACCGGCGGAGGATAATTCCTATGATCCTAAGGTAAAGCTGCCAAAAACGGCGCAGGACGGGTGGGTCATGGTCCCGCGGCTGCCGCTTGGTGCGTCAGCCGGCCCGGGCGCGCTTGCCGCTGATGAACGGCCGTTTGACAGTTTCGGCTTTTCCCGCCGCTGGCTGCGCGAACAGGGGCTGGAAACCGCCCAGCTTTCCGCCATTCGGGTGGAAGGCGATTCGATGGAACCGCTGCTGCGCGATGGCGATGAAATACTGGTTGACCGGGCAATGCGCGCTTTTCGCGACGGCATTCATGTGGTGCGACTGGGTGATACTCTGGTGGTCAAGCGGGTGGCTGCGCTCGGGGCAGGGCGGCTATCGCTCCTCAGCCAGAACATGGCTTACCCGCCGGTCGAAGTCGGCGCGGACGAGGTCGAGATTATCGGCCGCGTGGTCTGGAAAAGCGGGCGCTTGTGAGCGCTTGCCTAGCGCCTTGTGCGCACCCGTTCTTGCAATCAACGCCTCGTGCCGCCACATCCGCCCTATGACCCAGCAAGCACAACCAACCCGCCAGCCGCCCATGCGCGCAGCCATTCTGCCGGTGACCCCCTTGCAGCAGAATTGCAGCCTCATCTGGTGCACCAACACCATGAAGGGCGCGCTGGTCGACCCTGGCGGCGATCTCGATATGCTGAAGGTCGCCGTTGAAAAAGCGGGCATGACGCTGGAAAAAATTCTCATCACCCACGGCCACATCGATCATTGCGGTGAAGCGGGTGTGCTGGCGAAGGAACTGGGCCTGCCGATTGAAGGGCCGCATGAAGCGGACCGTTTCTGGATATCGCGGCTGGATGATGATGGCCGCAAATATGGCATCAATGGCCAGGTTTTCGAACCTGATCGGTGGCTGAATGATGGTGATACAGTGACCGTTGGCGATCTGACGCTGGATGTTATCCATTGCCCCGGCCACACCCCGGGCCATGTCATTTTCTACCATGGCCCCAGCAAATTCGCGATTGTGGGCGATGTTCTGTTTCAGGGGTCAATCGGCCGGACCGATTTTCCGATGGGCAACCACCAGGACCTGATCGATGCGATAACCGGCAAACTGTGGCCGCTGGGCGACGATGTGACTTTCATCCCCGGCCACGGGCCGACCAGCACATTTGGTCAGGAACGCAAGACCAACGCGTTTGTCAGCGATTACGCGCTGGGCTGACTGGCAGCCCAGCACGATAGTTCCGTCAGATCACGCCCAGCGTGATCAGCGTGGCCGCAATGGCGAGGCCAAGCAGTGTCAGCACGGTGATGATTGTGCCAATCGCGCGCCCCTGTTTGAAGCCGGCCCCGTCCATGCCGATGCCATGCGCCACCCGGCCCAGCATATAAATGCCCGCGACATAGGCCAGCCACGGCGCGCCTTTGCCGGTCATTTCGATGGCAGCAACCAGAATCAGCACAAATGGCGCGCTTTCGACAAAATTGGCATGGGCACGCATCCGGCGAATGACCTTTTCATTGCCGCCGTCACCAATGCTTACCTTTTCTGACCCCCTGACCTGACCGACCCGTATCATCAGCCAGAAAGCGATGATCGCGGCCGCCGCAGAAGCACTCAGCGTTACGGGTAGCAGCATGATAAAATCCCCTGTTATTGGTTTCAGGCTGCTACTGACTATCGCGATTGCTTGCAACGGTTCACGAATCCGGTATAGGCCGCGCCTTCGCCGCTCCGACGATACATGGATGGTGCACTGGTCAACTGGCCTTGTGCCCCGCCATGCCATCGCCTAGAGCGGCCCGCGAAACATTTGAATCTTATAGAAGCAGGCTCCGCAATGGCTGTCCCTAAACGTAAAGTATCCCCACATCGCCGTGGTAACCGGCGGTCACACGATTCGCTCAAGGTTGAAGCATTCCATGAATGCAACAATTGCGGCGAACTGAAGCGTCCGCACAATCTGTGTTCGCACTGTGGTCACTACAACGGTCGCGAGATCGTTGCGGTCGGACTCTGATTACCGAAACTAGACGGAGTACGCGCACATGAGCCTTCCGCGTATCGCTATCGATGCGATGGGCGGCGATGAAGGTGTGCGCGTCATGGTCGATGGTGCGGCCGAAGCGCGGCGCCATCACGACCGTTTCAAGTTTCTGCTGGTGGGGGATGAAGCGCGGATCAAGGCCGCGCTTGAAACACACCCCAACATGCGTGGTGCATCCGAAATCCTCCATTGCGAGGATGTCGTGGGCGGCGATGAGAAGCCGACCCAGGCGCTGCGCCGTGCCAAGACGACATCCATGGGCCTTGCCGTCAATGCGGTAAAGAAAGGCGATGCCGGCGCTGCGGTCAGCGGCGGCAATACCGGCGCGCTGATGGCGATGAGCAAGCTGGCGCTACGCACCATGCCCGGCATCGACCGGCCAGCGCTTGCTGCATTGCTGCCCACGCTGGGTGACAATGATGTCATCATGCTGGATCTTGGTGCCAATACCGATTGTGATGCCCGCAATCTGGTGCAATTCGCCATTATGGGCGCTGCCTATTCGCGCATCGTCACTGGCCGCGAAGCGCCGCGG
Source organism: Allopontixanthobacter confluentis (assembly GCF_009827615.1). Lineage (GTDB taxonomy): Bacteria > Pseudomonadota > Alphaproteobacteria > Sphingomonadales > Sphingomonadaceae > Allopontixanthobacter > Allopontixanthobacter confluentis. Next base: position 1,573,209 of record NZ_WTYU01000001.1, on the reverse strand, counting down.
GTCCGTTTGCTCAATATCGGCACGGAAGATATCAAGGGCACTGACCAGCTGCAGGAAGCTGCCGCGCAATTGAAAGCCGCAACCGGCCTTGCGATGCAGTTTGACGGCTTTGTCGAGGCGGACAAGATCAACCGCGGCGATGTCGATGTTGTCGTATCTGACGGGTTTTCCGGCAATATTGCGCTCAAGGCCATCGAAGGCGCCGCACGGTTCGTGACGGATTTGCTGAAGGATGCGTTCCGCAGTTCCTTCCGTTCGAAAGTCGGTTTCCTCATCTCACGCCCGGCGACAGAATTGCTGAAGCATCATCTTGACCCCAACAACCACAATGGCGCCGTTTTTCTCGGCCTCAACGGGGTTGTGGTCAAAAGCCATGGCAGCGCCACTGCTGGCGGTGTGGCCAATGCCGTCAAGGTGGCGGCGCGCCTGCTGGAAGAAGATCTGACCCAGCGAATCGCGTCGGACATGGCCGCCTTGCACGCACGCGGCATTGAACGCACGGGCGCTGGCGAATGATCCGTTCGGTTGTCTGCGGCAGCGGCTCTGCGCTTCCTGGTGTACCTGTCACCAATGCCGAATTGGAAAAACGCGTCGATACGACTGACGAATGGATTGTCGAGCGCACCGGGATCCGCCAGCGGCATATCGCCGCAGAAGGTGTCACCACGTCCACCCTGGCGATCGAAGCGGCGCAAAAGGCGCTGGCCGCAGCGGGCATGGACGCAGCCTCGATCGATCTCATCGTGCTGGCTACCGCCACGCCTGACCAGACATTTCCGGCCACCGCCACACAGGTTCAGGATGCGCTGGGATGCAATGGCGGCATTGCTTTTGACATAGCGGCGGTCTGCTCGGGCTTTCTTTACGCGCTGGCGACCGCGGATTCGATGCTGCGCACCGGATTGGCCAAGCGGGCACTGGTAATCGGCGCTGAAACATTCAGCCGCATTCTCGATTGGGAAGACCGCACAACCTGCGTTTTGTTTGGCGATGGCGCAGGCGCGATGGTGCTGGAAGCCCGCGAAAGCAGTGAAGGCGGCCCCGGCATTATAGCCAGCAAGCTGCATGCAGATGGGGCGCATAACCAGCTCCTATATGTGGATGGCGGGCCATCCAGCACGGGCACGGTTGGCAAATTGCGCATGAAGGGCCGTGAGGTATTCCGCCACGCCGTGGTCAATCTGGCGTCGGTTCTGGAAGAAACGCTGGCCGACACAGGTTACACCGCCGATGATATTGACTGGGTGGTTCCGCATCAGGCCAATGCCCGCATTCTGGATGCGACCGCGCGCAAACTGGGGTTGCCGGCGGAAAAGGTGATCGTCACGGTGGACCGCCACGCCAATACCTCTGCGGCGTCTGTTCCGCTTGCTTATGATACAGCGGTGCTCGATGGCCGGATCAAGCCGGGCGACCTTGTCATGTTCGAAGCGATGGGCGGCGGATTTACCTGGGGCGCAAGTCTGATCCGCATCTAACAGGAAAACCGCGTTTTTTTCCACAAACAGTTGTGAAATCAAACTGAAATATATACACTGAGTCGCAGTTACCAACTCAACGGGTCGCGCTGAAGAAGAGGGGATAGGCGAATGACGCGTTCGGTGGGTACGCTTACTCGCGCCGATCTGGCAGAGACAATCAATCGAAAATTGGGCTTTTCACGGGCAGAATCGCTCGACCTGGTCGAAGCAATTCTCACCCATATGTGTGAAGCCATGTCGAGCGGAGAAAACGTCAAGATTTCCGGATTTGGAAGTTTTGTTCTGCGTGACAAGAAAGAACGTATCGGCCGGAACCCGAAAACGGGCGTCGAAGTTCCGATTACTCCGCGCCGGGTCATGACGTTTCGTGCCAGCCAGTTGCTGAAAGAACGCATCGCCAAAGGCTGATTTTTCTGCCTGATGGATGCAGCGGATAAACCACACTGACAAGTCAGGAACAAAGATGAGCGCCACATTCGATGCCAAGTTTGATGATGGCAAAGAAGATGGCGCTCTTCGCACGATTGGGGAGGTCTGCAAGGCGCTTGGGATCAAGGCCCATGTGCTTCGGTATTGGGAACAGCAGTTTCCCATGCTCAATCCTTTGAAGCGCAGCGGCGGCAGGCGGTATTACCGTGCGACAGATGTTGCCATGGTTGAACAGATTGACCGGCTGGTGAACCGTGAAGGCTATACGCTCAAAGGCGCACAGCAGGCCTTGCAGCCGTCCAAAAGCGCAGCGCAGCCGTCAGCCAAACAGCCAGTCGCGCCGCAAATTCAGCCCCGTAACCCGAGCAGCGGGCAAACTGCAGCATCGCAAAATGACGTCGTCACGGCTGACGTTATTGCCAAAATCCGGTCAATCCGGACCAAGCTGGCTGCTGCGCTCGACGCTTGACTGGCGCTATCAGGCGGCCAGCGTTTCTATTCGGCGGCGAGCAGTTCTTCCGCAGCCCCGAGGTCCACGCTGACCAGCCGTGACACCCCCTGTTCCACCATCGTTACGCCGAACAAACGGTGCATCCGGCTCATGGTGACGGCATTATGCGTCACGATCAGGTAACGCGTATCTGTTTCGCGGGACATGGCGTCCAGAAGATCGCAGAAACGGTCGATATTTGCATCGTCCAGCGGTGCGTCCACCTCATCCAGCACGCAAATCGGCGCCGGATTGGTCAGGAACAGTCCGAAGATGAGGGCAATGGCAGTCAGAGCCTGTTCCCCGCCCGACAGAAGGGTGAGCGATTGCAGGCGTTTGCCAGGCGGTTGGGCGTAAATTTCCAGCCCGGCTTCCAATGGGTCGTCGCTGTCGATCAGGGCCAGATGAGCCTGTCCGCCTTCGAATAGCCGCGTAAACAAGCGCCGGAAATGGGTGTCGACCTGTTCAAATGCAGCGCGCAGCCGTTCGCGCCCCTCCCGGTTCAGATTGCCGATTGAACCGCGCAGACGGTTGACCGCTTCGGCCAGTTCGGCCTGTTCTGCGGTGCTGCTGCCATGTTCCTGTTCAATTTTCTGCAATTCTTCGGCGGCTACCAGATTGACCGGGCCAATCCGTTCGCGGCTGGCTGTCAGCCGTTCCATTTCTTCAGATTCCTGGCCCGATGCCTTCACCATCTCTGTATCAAAGGCGAAACGGTCCGCCAGCATGGGGGGCGGGCACTGGAACCGTTCGCCCGATATGCGGGCCATTTCGCTGCGGCGGGATTCTTCATTTTCGGCCCGCGCGGCCAGGCCCGCACGGTTTTCGCGTGCGCTGGCCAATGCTTCATTCGCTTGGGCCAATGTGCGGTCGGCATCCTGCGCAAGTTCGGTTTCCCGGATTACGGCGGCGTCAGCCGCAGCCAGTTCCTTGCCAAGGCGTTCCCGGACAGTGTCGCCCTGTTCAATCTCGCGCATCAGACCGGCTGGTTTGGCCGCGAAGACAGCGCGTTCTTCCTCTATTTCTTCCAGTCGGCGGGCAGTATCGGAAAGCCGCCGCGCTGCATCGCCGGACCGCGCCTGCCAGCCGGCCATGTCGGCACGCTGGGCGGCGGTGCGTTCACGCGCTACGGCGAGCGCCTGATCATGTGCGGCAAGCTGGGCGGTGGCGGATTGCAGGATGCTGCGGGCAGCCTCGTGGCGCGCCTGCGCATTATCCAGCGCTGCGCGGCCCGCGGCAGGGTCGGGCAATGCGCTGCGCCGGTTTTCCGCTGCGGCAAAGTCGGCTTCTGCCTGTTCCTTCTCAGCCGCCAGTTCCGTGGCCAGAATGGCCAGTTCTGCCAGCCGGGCCGCCACCCGTTCCCGCGCCGCTTCGGCCTGATCCAGTGTGCGCAGGGCATGGCGCTGTGCCTCTGCCGCATCATTGACGGTGCGTTCTGCCGCCACCAGTTCGCGCTGTAGCGCCGATAGATCTTCCTGCGCAGACAGCTGAGCTATTTCCGCCTTGTTCGCAGTATCGCGCAGGGCAGGCAATTGCGCGTCCAGTTCGGCAAACCTGTTTTCCGCCTCCAGCCGGGCTGCTTCTGCTGCCCCTTCGCCGCGCGCAATGAAGCCATCCCACCGGCGCAGCGCACCGGAAATCGTCACCAGCCATTCGCCCGGTGCCAGTTTGCGGCCATCATCGGTGTCGGCAACGTGGACCAACGCCAGCCGCGCGGCGAGCTGCGGCGGACAGTCACGGACATGGGCAGCGATGCTGTCCGCCACGGGCGAGGGCGCATCGCGGCCAGTCCAGAACCGCCCATCGACAGTGTCATCCGGCATTCCCAACGGGGCTTTTGCATCGCGGCCCAGCACGGCGGCAAGTGCCCGCTCGTACCCCTTGGCTGCCCGCACCCTGTCCAGCGCGGCGGGAAGGCCCTGACGGCCTGCGGCCCGTTTTTCGCGGGCGTGCCTGTCGCGCGCCAGGGCGGAATATTCACGTTCCACCCCAGCCAGTTCTGCACGCGCAGCCGATACTGTGCTGGCGGCCTCGTCGCGGGCGTCCTGCAGCTTCTGCTTGCGCGCCTGTTCTGCGGCCAGATGTTCACGGGCGCTATCCAGCATGCCTGCGGCAGCTTCTGCTGCGCCGCGCGCCTGCTGCACGGCAATGTCAGGATCACCGCTGGCCGAAAGGGCGGCGTGGGCCTGTGCCTGCCGCGCCGCATCAGCGTCCAGCCGTTCCAGCCGGGATTGCGCCTGGGCAATGGCAGCCTCGGCAACGCGCCATTCCGCTTCCACCCCGGCATGGTCAGCCGTGGCCTTGGCCAGTGCCAGTTCGGCTGCGCGGCCTGCGCGTTCGTTATCTTCCAGCTTGGCGGCGAGGGCAGGCCTGCGGGTTTCATCGTCGGCGAGGGATTTTTCATTTGCGGCCAAATCACGCTCAAGCCGCGCCAGCGCTTCGGCGGCATCTCTGGTCAGCCGGTCTGCTTCGCCGCGATCATCTTCCAGCCGGGTCTTCTGGCGGTCTAGGTCGGACAAGCGCTGTTCGGCAGCTTCAAGCTGGCTGGTGAGGGCAGCCATGCGGTGGCCATGCGCGCTGGCATCGTCACGCCGGTCGGCCAGTTCATCCCGCGCTTTTGCAAGTCTGGCGGCGGCATCATGCTGGCCCTTCTGGGCCGCGGCAGTCGCCGCCTGCATGGTGGTCACGCGTTCGTCCGCAGCCTTTGCCTGTCCGCGCGCGGCAGTGGCGGCTGCGGCCGCATCGCGCCAGCGGGCAAACAGCAGGCGGGCTTCGGCGATGCGGATTTCATCTGACAGTCTGGTATAGCGTTCAGCCTGCTTCGCTTGCCTGCGCAAGGAAGCCATCTGCGTATCCAGTCCCGCCATCAGGTCTTCCAGCCGGGCCAGATTGGCTTCTGTCTGGCGCAATTTGCTTTCCGCATCGCGCCGCCGCACATGCAGGCCGGCGATGCCTGCGGCTTCTTCCAGCATCTGGCGGCGTTCGGCGGGCTTTGCAGCAATGACCGCGGCGATCCGGCCCTGGCTGACCAGTGCCGGACTATGTGCGCCGGTTGCGGCATCGGCGAAAGTCAGCGATACGTCCTTGGCCCGCACATCACGGCCATTCACACGGTAGGCTGAACCTGCGCCGCGTTCGATCCGCCGGGTAACGTCCAGTTCTTCGCCATCAGCGGTTTCTGCCTGCAGCACCACTTCGGCAAAATCCCGCGGGGGGCGGGACTGTGTTCCGGCAAAGATTACATCTTCCATGCCGCCAGACCGCATGGATTTGGGCGAGCTTTCGCCCATCACCCAGCGGATGGCTTCCAGCAGGTTGGATTTGCCGCAGCCATTGGGGCCGACAATCCCGGTAAGGCCCGGTTCAATGCGCAGTTCGGCAGGCTCTACGAAGCTTTTGAAGCCACTGAGCTTGAGCCGCCTGATGCGCATTGCCGTTGCTAATGCCCCCCTGTCATGACTGTGATGCCTGCCCCCGCAGCGAGCGCCTTATCGGGCGCCAGCGCGTTGCAACATCGGTTCAAGGCCCGCCCAGTTCAGGGAGCCGAGATTATTGCCATTGATGAAGAAGGTTGGCGTGCCCGTCACATCGAATTCAGTCGACTGTTTTTCGGACCGGTCAGCAATGGCCTGCACCGATGCATTATCCGCAAGGCAGGAATTGGCCTGATCCGTGCTGATACCGCGAGCCGCGAAAAATTCAGTGAGGCCGGCAGCCTGTGCAACGCCTGCAAACCGCTGGTTTTCAGGCAGCTTCATTGCCGCTTCCAACGCTTGCGGATTGGCCTGCGCCCGTTCCATCAGAGGTGCCAGATTGGCCCATACCTGTTCGGCCAGCGGATGGAAACTTTCCGGCTGGCCGCAGCGCACCAGGCGCGCCAGCACAAGGTCGACGCCATTGTGCACCTGATTGCGGATTTCATAGCTGACCACGCCTGAATTGATATATTTGTTCCGCAGAATTTCCGAAGCATCGGTCGAAAAGGCAGCGCAGGCACCGCAGGTGAGCGATGCATATTCAATCAGTTTTACCGGCGCATCAGGATTGCCAATCACATAGCCGTCATATTCCGTGACCCGTGCCGTATCGGACCATTCCTGCCCCGCAGGAGCCGGGATTTTGGCAATCGCCTCGCTCTGCGCGACTTCGCCTTCGGGCGTTTCGCTGCCACCGCAAGCGGCAAGGCTGAGGGCAAGCGGCGCTGCCAATGTGGCAAATGTGATCCGGCGAAAAATGGTCATGTCAGTCTGTATCCCTGAGCTTTTGAAGTGAAGCTATCCAATTGCGGCCAGTAATTATGGCCAGTAATAATGGGCGTCCCAGAGGCCATTCCTAGAAGGATGCCGCCGCTGTTTCCACTGTTAACGCGTCCTTATTTACTGACAAGGCGTGCTTTCAATTGTGGTTCCAGTGCCGACCAGCCATGGGTGCCCGCCAGCGTCACGCCATTTATGGCGAAGCTGGGCGTGCCGGAGAGATTGTATCTGGCATAGCTTTTCTGCGTATTTTCGGTCAGCCTCGTGGCCATTTTGTCATCGGCCAGGCAGCGGTCTGTATCTGTGCGGCGGTAACCACGGCGTTCCATGATGGCATAAAACCCGAAGTCCGATGCGATGGACCGGCGGCGCGCGGCATAATCGCCTGTGGTCCAGCGCTGGATTTGCGCCGGGCTGGCCTTTGACATCAGCGGCAGCCATTTATCCTGACTGAGCATGAAAGCATTGTGATTTTGCAGGAATTTGGCAGGGGCGCCGCAATTGGCCAGCATGGCTGCTGTCAGGTCAACCGGGTCACGCACAATATGCCGGATGTCACGCGTGATCTTGCCCGGCCCCACAAATGCCAATTGCAATGCGCCGTCGCCATCCTTGGAAAAATGCGCGCAATGGGGGCAGGTATAGCTGACAAATTCAATCAGTTGCAGCTTGGCATCCGGATTGCCGAAGCGGTGGCCGCCATCTGCTTCAACTACGGCGGTATTCCAGTTCGACGTGTTGGCAGGGGCAACCACGGCAATGAAACCAAGCGCCGCCACTGTGGCAAATTTCTTGAGCATCAGTTGTTCTTTTCTTCCTTGCTGCCCAGGCTGCGGGCCAGCGATTCCAGCACGGTACGCAATTCAGGGTCGCCAATGTCGCGCAGGCTGTCTCCCAATTCCATGGGAATCGGCCGGAGTGAAGGCGGGGCCACAGCGCGCCTTTCAGCAGTTGGTGCCTTAACCACACCTTGCCGGATTTTGACGCGGGATACAGCGGCATAACCAAAGAAGCGGTTCACCCGCTCCATGATTTCAGGGATCACATGCTGGATCAGCGGGGCATGGGCCGGCAGCACCACCATCTGCAGGATGCCATCGGATTTTTCGCCCGGCGGAAAACGGATCGCTTCAGGCATACAGACGCGGGCATGGGTTTCGCCCACAATTTCAGGCCAGCGCGTGACGACAGAGCTTTGCACGAAACCGAATCGGCGAAAGGCTGTCCGCCCGATTTCCGGCATCAGTTCGGAAATGGGCTTGGCAGCGCCGCCGCGCGCCCGTTCCCACTTGCGGGCTGGCTTTTTAGCTGCCTGCTTTACTGGCAATTTCGCCGCTGGCTTGGCTGCAGCAGCGGGCTTCTTGCCGGGTTTTTCGCTGTCGCGTTCCATTGTGCGACCGGCCATGCCATATGCGCGGTGTGACTGCCAGTATCCCATCACCCGCCGCTGAAGATTATGCGCTGATCGCGCCCTTGTTGCTTGATTGGTATGACCGGCACGCCCGCACTCTGCCATGGCGGATTGCCCCTGTGGCGGGCGGGCAGGCAGCGCCGGCAGACCCCTATCGCATATGGCTGTCAGAAGTGATGCTGCAGCAGACCACCGTGGCAGCGGTGAAGCCCTATTTTGAAAAATTCACCAGCCGCTGGCCCGATGTGGCCGCGCTGGCGGCAGCGGCAGAAGAAGATGTGATGGCGGCATGGGCAGGCCTTGGCTATTATTCGCGCGCCCGCAATCTGGTCGCCTGCGCCCGCAAAGTGGCAGAACGGGGCGGTTTTCCCGCCACAGAAGCGCAATTGCGGGCTTTGCCGGGGCTGGGCGCCTACACCGCAGCGGCAGTGGCCGCGATTGCCTTTGGCCAGCGGGCCGTGGTGGTGGATGCCAATGTGGAACGGGTTGTATCGCGCCTGTTTGCAATTACGCAGGCCCTGCCAGCATCCCGCAAGCTGATTGGCCAATATGCCGATCGCATCACGCCGCACACAAGGCCGGGTGATTTTGCGCAAGCGATGATGGATTTGGGATCAGGCATTTGCACCACCCGCCAGCCGAAATGCCTGCTGTGCCCTGTGGCGAACCATTGCGCTGCCCGGGCATGGGGAGATCCGGCGCGCTACCCTGTCAAACTGCCGAAAAAGCCCAAACCGACGCGGCAGGGCTGTGCTTACTGGATTGAGCAGGACGCCGCTGTCTGGCTGGTCACACGGCAGGGCAAGGGAATGCTGGGCGGTATGCGCAGCCTGCCGGATGACGGGTGGAACGCGGGCAGCGATGGTTCCGGCCAGCCGCCTGTCTCAGGCCCATGGCTGGATGCCGGTCTGGTGCGGCACACATTCACGCATTTCGCGCTGGAAATGTCCGTCTTGCGGTTTCAGGGCAGCGGGCCGGTTGCGCCTGATGTGGCGGGCGAATGGTGGCCGATTGACCGGCTGGAAGATGCCGGCCTGCCGACCCTGTTTGCCAAGGCTGCAACCGCCGCCATAAATGCAGATTAGATAAAACCGCCGCCGATCATCAGGCGGATGGCCGCAATGGCCAGCACCACAAGGCAGAAATTCCGGCCCATGTTGGAACTGGACAGGGCGCCAATGCCTGCTCCCACAATGGCGATGGGCAGGACGATCCAGTTCCCCCAGCCAAGCAAAGGGATGAATGAAGGGATTGCCAGCAGCAGGGCGACAATACCGATGATGATCGAAAGAATGTTAAGCATGTGTGTTATATAGATAGCACAGCATATTTACGCAAGATGTATGCTTGGGGGAATTGACCGACAGTCATGCATCGCCCACACCGCACCTCAACAGAACCAAAATGATCCATGTCAAAAAGGGATGTCAGATGGCCTATCGGGAATTTGAGGATGCTGCCTTTTCACGCCGTGCGTTGCTGCGCGGCGGTGCCTGGCTGGGCGCGGGCGCTGCGCTGGCAACTGTGCCGGCGGGCCGTATGGCATTTGCCCACGGGGCATCCTCCCCCACGGCATGGAAAAACGTTGCCGCAATGGTCAATGAATATGGTTCCAGCGGCAAGGTGGCCAATATGGTCGCGGCCATGGGCTGGGGCCAGCAGGATCCGGAAATCATCTCGAAAGGCACGCTCGCCATCGGCCAGGCAGCGCCCGCCGGGATTGATAGCCTGTACCGGATCTATTCCATGACCAAGCCGATTACCGGCATGGCCACCATGATGCTGATTGATGAAGGCAAGCTTGGCCTCGATCAGCCGCTGGCGGAAATATTGCCTGCCTTTGCCAATATGAAGGTGCAGAAAATTGCCGATGGTTCGATCGAGGATGTCGTTCCTGCTGACCGGCCCATTACCATCCGCCATCTGCTTACCCATACATCGGGCCTTGGCTACGGCATCATCCAGAAAGGGCCAATCAAGGACGCGTATGAAAAGCTGGGCCTGATCCCCGGACAAGTCAGCCGCTTGCCCATTCCTGGCCTTGGCCGCGGCGTGCCTGTTTCCAGCCTTGCGGCATTTGCGGATGGGATTGCCACCTTGCCACTGGTCTATCAGCCGGGAACGACGTGGAGCTATTCCGTCTCGCTCGACTTGCTGGGGCGCGTCATCGAAGTGGTATCAGGCATGCCGTTTGATGAATTTCTGGCCACCAATATCTTCAAACCTGCCGGTATGGACAGCACCTGGTTCCAGGTTCCTGACAGCGAAATCGGCCGTCTGACTGCCAATTATGGCGTCATGGGCGGCGCGGTCATTCCCATCGATCCGGCCAATGCGTCGGTCTATACGTTGAAGCCAGCTTTCCCCTTCGGCGGTGCAGGGCTGGTGTCTTCCCCGCGCGATTACGACCGTTTCCTGCGGATGCTGCTTGGCTATGGCAAAATTGATGGCAAGCGTGTGCTGGGTGAACTGGCGGTGCGTGTGGGCACGTCAAACCTGCTTCCCGACGCGGTCGATACCAGCGGCACTTTTGCCGACAAGGCCGGTTTCGGCGCTGGCGGGCGTGTGGGTCTGGGCGATCAGGCCGGAACATATGGCTGGGGCGGGGCGGCTGGCACCGTGGCGCTGGTCAACATGAAAATGGGCCTGCGTGCATCGCTGTTTACGCAGTATATGCCGTCTGAAGCCTATCCTGTGCATGGCGCATTCCCGGTCGCGGTACTGGCCGATCTGGGCAGCATGGCCGCAGCGCGCCAGTCAGCCAAGTGAAGGCACACTGGTGACCACCACGCCGGTTGCTTTTGCCGGTTCGCCGATGGACCGTGCAGACCATATACGGGCTGATCCGGCAGCGCTGGCCGGTCTGCTGAACTGGCGCGCAAGGGTGCTGCATCTGGAAGGCCTGATGCCTGTCATCGGCGATATGGGCGAACTTGTGTGGGGAACGCTGGCTGACACGGCCGAGGATGCGGAACTGGTTTTTCTGGGTCTGCTGGATGAAAAGGCGTGTTTTGCTGCTGTTCCGCAGGAAGGCGCCACTGGCCCTGCCTATGCAAATCCGCGCATCTGGCAGGCCATGCAAATGCTCAGTCCCGCTGATCTGGCCATTTATGGCGGCGCGCGCAGCCTGGTGGACTGGCATGCCCGCCACCGGTTTTGTGCGCGCTGCGGTGCCGGAACCCGCCTGACAAAGGGCGGCTGGCAGCGAGATTGCGGCACGTGTCATGCGCAGCATTTCCCCCGCACCGATCCGGTCACCATCATGCTGGTAGAACATTCGGGCCGGTTGCTGCTGGGCCGTCAGCCGCGCTTTCCGCCGCGCGCATTTTCGGCATTGGCGGGCTTTGTCGAACCGGGCGAAACCATCGAAGAAGCAGTGGCCCGCGAAGTTTTCGAAGAAGCAGGGGTGCGCGTCAGGGATGTGGAATATATCGCCACCCAGCCATGGCCGTTCCCCAGCCAATTGATGATCGGCTGTTATTGCACCGCTGAAACGGATGCTTTGACGATTGACGAGACCGAACTGGAAGAAGCCCGCTGGTTCACGCGGGAGGATGTTGCCCGTGCCATGGCCGAGGGGCGCGATGGTAGCGGCCCCTTCGCACCGCCGCCATCAAGCGCGATTGCCCATACTCTGCTATCATGGTGGCTGGACAAGGCATGAGGCTGACAAATCGCCTGATGCGCCTGATGGACGAACACGCCGATGGAGAAACACGCTGATGGATAATAAAACCCCCCGCACATTGCAGATCGACATCTGGTCCGATGTCATGTGCCCATGGTGTCTGGTGGGCTATGGCCAATTGTCCAAGGCGCTCGATCTGGTGGCAGGGGAGATCGAGGCTGACATTCGCTGGCACGCGTTCGAACTTAACCCCGATATGCCCTCGCATGGTGAAGAACGCTCGGACCATATAGCGCGAAAATACGGCCGCACAGCGGAGCAGACACGCGGCGTGCAGGAACAGATGCGGCAGGCCGCCATCAATGCGGGGGTGTCGCTGGATTACAGCGGCGAGGGGGAAGCCCCGGCGGCGATGATGTGGAACACGTTTGACGCGCATAAATTGCTCACCTGGGCGCTGGAAAGCGCAGGGCCAGAAGTGCAGACCCGCCTAAAGCTGGCGCTGTTTGACGCGCATTTCGGCCAGCGGCGCGATATTTCGAAAGCCGAAGTGTTGGTGGATATCGCGCGCAGCGTGGGCCTTGATGGCGTGGCCGCTGCTGCGGCGCTGGTAGACGAAGATCTGGCGCGAAAAGTGCGGACAGAAGAACAGGCCGCGTTCGACATGAATATTTCCGGTGTGCCGGCAATGGTGATCGAAGGCAAATTTTTGGTGCCGGGTGCTCAGGACCCGGAAACCTATGCCAATGCGCTGCGGCGTGTTGCCGAAAAAATTCCGGCACAGGCATCAGCGTAACCCAGGGTGCCAGGCAAGGTCTTAAACCGCACAGCCATGCAACCGGTGTGAAAATACGGGAAACTGGGCAAACTTAACAATCATCAATAGCCGCCTATTGCCGACAGCGATATTGCGCCGTGCATGGTTATAAAAAGAATGTCGCAACGCCATGCTGTAACAATTTTGGGAACATGTCGGGCCGGTACCGAACCGCGCAGGCCGATCAGTCTGCTCGACATATCCGAAGATGGTTGCCGCTTTTTTGAACAACACAGCAGATTGTCAGTCGGCCAGCCTGTGTCCATCACGATCCAGCAGATCGGACCCTTCGACGCGATTGTCGCGTGGAAGGATGATGCGCTGGTCGGGGTGCGGTTTACAAAGCCGATATACGGACCGGTCTTTGACCATATCCGCAATCAGCTGGACAATCCGGAATGGCGGCCTGACCCTGCCTGAAGCAGCGCGCTTGCGGCGTGCCCGGACGGGCTGACGCTGCCTAGACCAGACCCAGCCGGGATAGTTTTCCCATCAGTTTGCCGGGCAGGACATCGCCAATATCTTCGCCGTCTTCCAGGTCGCGGGGCGCATCCTCTTCCTTGAGATAGCGCCAGCCCTGATGGGCGCGCTTGGGCTTGGGCTTCACCCCGACCAGTTCCGGTGCAAGTTCGATCCACCAGCGGCCTTCGGGCGTTTTTTCAAAGCCGAGAATGGGGCTGCGCCCGACTATGGCGTGCTGGTGTATCCAGTATAATGACCCGCCGACCATTTCTTCATAGCGGGTGGGGCGGTTCTTGGTGGTCAGGCGGGCGACGCTGTCATGGCTTTCCAGCCAGTGCCGCAAACTTTCCACGCTCTCGCTGCGAAACGCGATTTTGGTCATGTGGACCGGCATGAATTATCCCGCCAGCCCGGCGGCCACGGCCAGACCCAGAAATGCGAAAAAGCCCATGGAATCCGTGATCATGGTCACAAATACCGAACTGGCCACCGCAGGGTCCTGCTTCAGCCGTTCGAATATGACGGGGACCAGCACACCGGCAAGGCCCGCCGTTACCACATTGACCATCACGGCCACCGCAATCACGACCCCCAGCATGGGCGTGAAGATGACCCCGGTGGCAAGGCCGACCAGCACGGCAATTGTCACGCCGTTTAGCAATGCCACGCGCATTTCCCGCCACAAAATGCGGCCCGTATTGGCACGGGTCAGCTGGTTCATGGCAATGGCGCGCACCGATACAGCCATGGTCTGGGTGCCCGCATTGCCGCCAATGCTGGCCACAATCGGCATCAGCACTGCCAGGGCCACCAGCTTTTCGATCGCGCCGCCAAATGCTGCAATAATCAGGCTCGCAATCAGCGCCGTGCCCAGATTGGCGACCAGCCAGCGCACCCGGGCGGCATAGGCATCGCGGATCGGTTCGTTAATGTCGCCATCACCCGCACCGGACATCAGCAGGGCATCTTCGCTGGCTTCTTCGGAAATAATGTGGACCACATCGTCCACGGTCATCTGGCCAACCAGCCGGCCGCTTTCATCCACCACGGCGGCGGAAATCAGCGCATATTTCTGGAACATCAGGGCGACTTCTTCCTGATCCATCGTCACCGGGATCAGGGTCTGGTCGCGCTTCATCACATCGGTCAGCGAAACCTGCCGCGGGGTGCGTAATATCCAGCTTAACTGGCAGGTGCCGACCGGATGGTGGGCATAATCCACCACGAAAATTTCCCAGAAATCCTGCCCCAGATCGACACTTTCGCGCAGGTAATCGATCAGATTGCCGACCGTCATATGTTCCGGCACGGCCACGAAATCGCGGCTCATCAAACGGCCAGCGGTTTCTTCTGGATAGGCCAGTGCGCTTTCGATCGCGGCGCGGTCTTCTGCGTCCAGTTCGGCCAGAACCGCCAGCTGGTCAGCCGGTTCAAGGTCTTCGATCAGCTGGACCGCATCATCGGTTTCCAACTGTTCGGCAATGGACGCAACTGACCGTGCGGACAGCTGTTCCATCATGTCTTCGCGCACGTAATCGTTGAGTTCGGCGATTACGTCGCTCGACATCAGATCGGTTATGGCGCTGGCAAGGATGCCCCGTTCATCAGGTTCGAACAATTCGATAAGGTCGGCGATGTCCGCTGCGTGCAGCGGTTCGACCAGATCATACACCAACCCCTTGTCACCGGCGTCCAGCGCATCGCGCACAGCGCGGACATAGCCGGTTTTAAGGCGGTTTTCCTCGTCGTGACGTTCGTCGTCAATCCGGTCGTCGGGGCGCGCGCCTTCGTCCTGCTGTGGCGGCTGTGCCAGCAACAGGTCATTCTCGTCATACTGGGCGCGCTTGTCCTTCGCCATCGCCTCGCTCTAGGCGCGGGACATGCAAAAGCAACCCTGTTGACGCAGACGTTCCAAGGGCAAAGCCAATTCAGCAGCAAAGGGTGACTTTGGCGCATGAATGCCTATATCGGCCCCGAATTGAAAACAGGTGCCAACAGGAGATTGCATCAATGGCTGATCAGACGCTTACTTTTACCCTCGATACAGAAAATGGCGAGGGCGATGTCGTCATCAAGCTGCGGCCTGATGTGGCACCCGGCCATGTCGAACGTATCGTGGAACTGGCCAAGGACGGGTTTTACGATGGCGTGGTGTTCCACCGCGTTATTCCCGGCTTCATGGCGCAAGGCGGCGATCCGACCGGCACCGGCATGGGCGGCAGCCCCAAGGCTGATCTGAAAGCTGAATTCAACAGCATCCCGCATGTGCGCGGCGTATGTTCGATGGCACGGTCATCTGCGCCTGACAGCGCCAACAGCCAATTCTTCATCTGCTTTGACGATGCGCGTTTCCTGGATGGGCAATATACCGCCTGGGGCGAAGTGACGAGCGGCATGGAACATGTAGACGCGCTGCCCAAGGGCGAGCCACCCAAGAAACCAGGCAAGATCGTGAAAGCCACGGTCAGCTGATCAAAAAAGGGCGCCACTGGCGCCCTTTTTTACAGACTCTGCGCGCTGGAGGTGAGAAACCACGCATTAGCATGCGGGCGTTACGTTGACTGTCTGCTTTTGGCGAAACTCAAGAACTTACAAAATGTCCGATTGTGGGTGGAAAGCTTCCAGTCTGCTTTCAGAATGCTAAGCCGTGTAAGCGGACGTTCAGCCGATTGGCCCGCTCGGCTGCAACGCGCTCCTTCCAAGACCTTCGGCTTTGCTTTTTTAAATTTCGAAGGCGTACGCTTACTGCTGCCAACACCGGCGCAGACGGTTGAAGTGCCTTTATGTACGGGGCCGTTCATTTAACGCCATCAGCGTCGTCTGTTGAGTACGAGAACTGCCATCAATTTGAGCGCCCTTTGATTTAACCGTGCGATGCTCGCCCGGCAAAACAAATGACATTGCGCGCTCAATCTCGGGATTTCCTTTACCAGGCCAGTCTTATCGGTCACCTGACGCGGCGGGTGCGGCCGCCGTTCAACAATGAGGCCGCTTTGGAGAGAATATGGAAGCGCCGGGGCAACAGGTCGTAGCAAGTCAGGTGAGCGCAGCACCGCCGAAAGTGGAGTATTCGCTGTCGAGCGGATTCATTGCCCGGCTTATTGCGATGAGGGCGTCGCTGGCCTTCACTTCCTACCAATCCGGCTTGCTGTACATGCTGGGCGGCAATCCGCAGGGTGCCGCCCAACTCCACCAATCAGCTATGCCCAAGCCGATGGGATTGTGCACGGATGGCAGCGGCCAACTTGTTCTCTCCGCAGGCGCCCAGATAACGCGGTTGGTCAATGTGCTGGCGCCAGAGCAGCGCATCAATCAGATTTACGACGCCTGCTTCATGGCGCGCACGACCTATCTGACCGGCCAGATCGACGCGCATGACGTGGGCGTGGAAAGCGACGGGCGGATTATCTTCGTCAACACACGTTACAATTGCCTCGCCGCAATATCGGACAGGCATTCGTTCAAGCCAATCTGGAAGCCGCCCTTCATTACCGACATTGTGGATGAAGACCGCTGTCACTTGAACGGTTTGGCCATGCGCGAAGGCAAGGCTGCCTTTGTCACCGCTGTATCGCGGTCCAATACCATTGATGGCTGGCGCGATCGCCGCGCCGATGGCGGTGTGGTGATTGATGTCCAGACAAATGAAATCGTGTGCGAGGGCCTGTCCATGCCGCACTCGCCGCGCTGGCATGATGGCAGGCTATGGGTACTCAATTCGGGCAGCGGAGAACTGGGCCATGTCGAGTTGCCAAGGGGCAAGGCCACAATGGGCACCTTTGTTCCCCTTGCATTTTGCCCCGGTTTCCTGCGCGGCTTGTCCTTCCACGGTAAGTTTGCTTTCGTGGGGCTGTCCCGTCCGCGATATAAGCGGTTTGAAGGGCTGTCGCTTGATCAGAAGCTGAAGGACGCTGACAGCGAGCCGTGGTGCGGTGTGCAGGTGATCGATCTTGAAAGCGGGGCCTGCGTCGACTGGTTCCGGATCGATGGGGAGATTGGCGAGCTTTACGATGTCTGCGTGGTCGAGGGATTTCATTGCTCGATGACAGTTTCGCCAAATTCGCCTGACGCAGCGACGCTTATCACAATTGAAGACTAATTTTCTTGCGCTGACGAGTGCTATCTATACGCAGCTTCAAGGCCGCAAAATCGGCCGCGTTGCCAAAAAAATAAAACATGGTGGGCGCTTCTGCGGCTGTCGCTGCCACAGGGGCTATAATGACTGATTTGGGCCGGGTTTCCGACTGCGAGCATCCTATCAACACCGTCATCGATCTGGACCGCAACCGGCGTAGCTGGTTCGGTTTTGGCATGGTGCGCGGTGGCCGCCTGACGAAATCCAATGGCATGGTCGCCAGCTATTCGCCCGAAATGGGTCTGGTAGAGGCCGGGTGCGAGGCGGATACATTCGGCGCCTCAGTGTTCGCGGTAGCGGATTCATTATTCAGAAAAAGCGTCATGCCCCTGACCGCCGCGGCGAGCGTAATGGCATTTGCGATTTCGGCCCCCGCAGCAGCACAAGTGGTGCCGGCCGAATGCACGGTTTCGCCAAACCCCCTGGCTGCCGGAAGCACCATCCTGTGCGTTTCGCCAACGCCGGTCGGCAGGATCGAAGCCGCTGTGGACGATCTGACCATCATCATTGGCGATGGGACAACACCCACGAATCTCAGCACAACAGCCGATACCGGCATCCTGGCCACCTCGTCTGGCGGCGGTCTCAGCATCGACAGCAGCAACGGCACCGTTACAGCCAGGATCGATGGCATCCGTGCACGAGATACTGGCGCCGGGGCGGTCAGCGTAACGACCGGCAATGTGACGACCGCTGGCGGCTTTGCAGTTGCAGCTTTCTCCGATGGCGGCGGTGTGACGGTGGATACCAGCGCAGGCGACATCATCACCGGGCGCGGCGGAATAGTTGCGAGGGACACTGGTGGCGGTTCGGTGGACATTACCACAGCCTACCTCAGAACCGGGGTTAACAATGGCATCTCTGCTTCCACCGATGGCGGCAGGATTACGATCGACAGTAGCGCGGGCACGGTCATCAGCGGGATTGAAGGCATACAGGCCTACGCTGTCGGCGGAGGTGCGATCAGCATTATCACCGCCGATGTAACTGGCCAAAGCTATCACGGCATCGGCGCCACGTCGGATGGCGGCGGGATCACGGTAGACAGCACCGGCGGAAAAGTCAGCGGAGGGCGTATCGGCGTCAGGGCGCAAGATACTGGCGCAGGCGCAATCGCGCTGAGTGTGGACGATGTAACCGGTGCCCGGATCGGCATCAGCACGCTGGCGGCCGATGGCGCGACCACGATCACTTTGGCGTCAACCGCCGATGTGGTGGGAACGAATGTGCAAGGCATCCGCGCTACCTCCACCGGCGCTGCGGCGGGTATTACGGTGCAGGGCAGCGGGGGCAGTGTGACCGGCGGTACTGGTGGTCTGGCGATCGGTACGGTGGGTGCAGACATTCTGGTCCGCAACCTGGACAGCGTCACCGGAAATGCGGGCGATGGCCTGAACCTTGCGTCAAGCGGCGGCAACATCGCCATAACCGGGGTGGGCACCATCCTTGGCACCGGCGGCAACGGCATTGTGGCTGACGCAGGCGCGGGCGATATCTCGATCCAGGGCAGCGGCCTGGTTGGCGGGATCACCGGTACGGGCGCGCGGAGCAGTCTCGTGATTGGCGGCCTGCCAGTTTACGGCATCGCTGGCTCGGGCATTGTGGCGATCACCAGCGGCGGCATCGATATTGGCGGCACCGCTGCAATCGGCGATGTCACCAGCACCAACACATCTGGCATATTCGCGCAGACCACTGGCGGCATGGGCGGCATCGTCATCGACAGCAGCGCGGGCAGCGTGGTGGGTGGTTACAATGGTATCTTTGTTCGCAACTACGGTAGCGGCGCGCTGAACATAACCAGCGCGGATGTGACCGGGACGAACGGTTCCGCCATTTCTGCGGTCAACACCGGCACCGATCTCACGATCGACAGCAGCGCAGGCAGCGTGGCGGGTAATGATTTTGGCATCGAGGCCTTCAACACCGGCAACGGCGCGCTGAGCATTACCAGCGCGGCTGTGACTGGTACGAGCGGTGTAGGCATCTCTGCGTTCAACTCAGGCACCGATCTCACGATCAACAGCAGCGCAGGCAGCGTGGCGGGCGGCGTTGATGGCATCGAGGCCTTCAATACCGGCAGCGGCGCGCTGAGCATCACCAGCGCGAATGTGACCGGCACTGACGTTTCCGGCATCTTTACGTTCAATTCCGACGCCGGCTCAGACCTCGCCATCGACAGCAGTGCCGGCAGCGTCGCGGGTAATTCCTTTGGCATCGATGCCTTGAACCGAGGCAGCGGTGCGCTGAGCATCACCAGCGCGAATGTTACCGGAACAGCTCGTTCAGGTATCCTTGCGCGCAACTACGGCACCGAACTCAATATCGACAGCAGCGCGGGCAGCGTCTCGGGCAGCGACTTCGGCATCTCCGCGAACAATTTCGGCAGCGGCGCGTTGGGCATCCGTGTCAATGAGGTAGCGGGCGGCAACATCGGCATTGGCAGCTATTCCACAACCGGCGCGACCACGATCACGCTGGGATCGACCGCAAATGTCGTCGGTACCAGTTCGGAGGGGATACTTGCATCCTCAGCGGGTGCGCTGGCCAGCATCACCGTGCAGGGAATGTCAGGCAATGTGACCGGCGGCACCGATGGCATCGCGATAGATACCATGGGCGCGGACATAGTGGTCGATAATCTCGACAGTGTAACCGGCCAGAACGGTAATGGTCTGAAGCTTGCGTCAAGCGGCGGCAGCATCACTGTCAATGCGGTCGACGCCATCCTTGGCCTCGGCGGAACCGGTATTGTGGCTGACGCAGGCACGGGCGATATCTCGATCCAGGGCAGCGGCCTGGTTGGTGGGTTCACCGGCACGGGGCCGTCTGGCGACATCGTGCTGGGCGCTCAGACACTGTTCGGTGCTGGCGGCAGCGGCATAGTAGCGGTCAGCGATGGTGCGATCAGTATCGGCGGCGTGGCTGCGATCGGCGATGTTACCGGCAACAATGGCCTTGGCATTCTTGCTCGCTCCAATGGCGGCGGCATAACTATCGACAGCAGTGCGGGCAGTGTGTCGGGTTACTTCAGCGGTGTGTTTGCGCAAGATTTCGGGGCGGGCGCGGTCTCGGTCACTACGGCGGATGTCACCGGCACAGAAAATTTCGGCATCAATGCCTATTCCAACGGCGGCGCAGTTACCGTGGACAGCAGCGCGGGCAGTGTCTCGGGCTATTTCGGACTGGTGGCAACAGCGCTAGGCGGGGGCGCAGTCTCGGTTGCAACGGCAGATGTGACTGCCCAAAGACTAGGTATCTTTGCCTTTTCCACTGGTGGCGGTGTCACACTGGATAGCAGCAAAGGCAGCGTAACAAGCGGTGCGACGGGGATTTTCGCGGAAGATACTGGCGCAGGTGCGGTCCGGCTAAGTGTGAATAATGTGACAGGCGGCATGGCCGGCATCTTTACGCAAGCATCCGAAGGTGCGACCTCGATTTCGCTGGCGTCCAACGCCGATGTTGTGGGTGCGGGCGCCCAGGGCATCCGGGCGGCGTCCACCGGCGCTTCGGCCGGTATCACCGTGCAGGGCATGTCCGGCATGATCACCGGCGCGACCGATGGTCTGGGCATCGAAACGGTGGGCGCGGATATTCTGGTCGACAATCTCGGCCGGGTAACCAGCCTGAACGGCGATGGTATCAACGCGCAGTCGAACGGCGGAAACATAACGATAAATGCGGTTGATACGATTACCGGCACGGTCGGCAACGGCATCTTCGCATTTGCCGACGGAGGCGACATTTCCATCCAGGGCAGCGGCCTGGTTGGAGGGCTCACGGGGACTGGCCCGCGGGGCGACATTACTATTGGCGGCACGACCGTATATGGCGTGAATGGCTCGGGCATTGTGGCGGTCAGCAGCGGCAGCATCAATATCGGCGGCGCAACCGCCATTGGAGATGTCACCAGCACCAACGCTTCCGGAATATTCGCGCAGACCACCGGCGGCATGGGCGGCATCACCATCAACAGCAGCGCGGGCAGCGTTGCCGGTTATGGTACTGGCATTGCGGCTATCAACATCGGCAGCGGCGCGCTGAGCATTACCAGTGCAGATGTAACCGGGACGGTCGGAACTGGCATCTTCGCGCGCAACGATGGCACCAACTTGACCATCGACAGCGCAGCAGGCAGCATATCAGGCGTGAATGGCATCCGTGCCGAGAACTATGGCGGCGTGCTGAGGATCACGAGCTCTGATGTGACGGGATCAAGCGCAAGGGCTGAAGGCATCCGCGCGAACAATTTTGGCACTGATCTCATCGTCGACAGCAGCGCGGGCAGAGTATCAGGCAGCGAGAATGGCATCTCTGCGTTCAACTTCGGAACTGGAATGATAAGCATCACCAGCGCTGATGTGGCAAGTACTGGTCCAAGAGGTGATGGCATCCGTGCCTTCAATTTCGGTACTGGAATACAGATCAACAGCATTGCGGGCAGCGTGACGGGTGGCATCACCGCCGCGAACTATGGCAGCGGCGCGCTAGGCATTACCAGCGCGCACGTGACCGCGATGAACGGCAATGGTATTGATGCGCAAAATAGCGGCACCGATCTCACCATTGACAGCAGCGCGGGCAGCATTGCGGGCGATGATATTGGCATCAGTGCCCGCAATTATGGCAGCGGCGCACTGTCAATCACGGTCGATAACGTCGCCGGCGATACCATCGGCATCCTCAGCTATTCCAGAACCGGTGCGACCACGATCGCGCTGGGATCAACTGCCAATGTCATCAGCACCACTGCCGAGGGGATATTGGCATCTTCAAGCGGCGGGCTGGCTGGCATCACCGTGAAGGGCAGCTCGGGCAATGTGACTGGCGGCACCGACGGAATTGCGATCAGCACCATGGGCGCGGACATACTAGTCAATAATCTCGATAGCGTGACCGGCCAGAACGGTGTTGGTCTGAACCTTGCGTCAAACGGCGGCGACATCACGGTCAATGCGGTCGACACGATCCTCGGCACCGGCGGCAATGGTATTGTGGCTGACGCGGGCACGGGCGATATCTCGATCCAGGGTAGCGGCCTGACCGGCGGGATCACCGGTACGGGCGCGCGGAGCAGTCTCGTGATTGGCGGCCTGCCAGTTTACGGCGTCAATGGCTCCGGCATTGTGGCGGTTACCAGCGGCAGCATCGATATTGGCGGCATCGCTGCAATCGGCGATGTCACCAGCATCAATGCAACCGGCATATTCACGCAGACCACTGGCGGTATGGGCGGCATCGCCATCGACAGCAGTGCGGGCAGCGTGACGGGCGGCTATTATGGCATTTACGCAGCCAATAACGGCAGCGGCTTGTTGACCATCACCAGCGCCGATGTGACCGGAAGTTACGCGTCCGGCATGTTTGCGCGCAACTTCGGCACCGATCTCACGATCGACAGCAGCGCGGGCGGCGTGTGGGGCAACAGCTATGGTATCGTCGCTAACAACTTGGGCAGCGGGGCGCTAAGCATCACCAGCGCGGATGCGACCGGGACGAAGGGTTCAGGTATTCGTGCTTTGGGCTCTGGCACCGATCTTACCATCGACAGCAGCGCCGGCAGCGTGTGGGGCCGAGGTTATGGCATCAACGCTCGCAATACCGGTAGCGGCGCGCTGCGCATCACCAGCGCGGATG
This sequence comes from Allopontixanthobacter confluentis, assembly GCF_009827615.1. Taxonomy (GTDB): domain Bacteria; phylum Pseudomonadota; class Alphaproteobacteria; order Sphingomonadales; family Sphingomonadaceae; genus Allopontixanthobacter; species Allopontixanthobacter confluentis. The sequence goes on along the minus strand of NZ_WTYU01000001.1, from coordinate 1,550,463 downwards.
CGACCGGGACTTTCGCATCTGGCATCGCTGCGTTCAACTCTGGCACCGCTCTGACGATCGATAGTAGTGCGGGCACAGTGGTTGGCCGCGTCAGAGGCATCGTTGCTGGAAATTACGGCAGTGGAGACCTTACCATCACCGTCAATGATGTGACCAGCGGCGGCGACGGCATCCTCAGCTATGCGGAAACCGGTGCGACCACGATCACGCTGGGATCGACTGCCGATGTCATTGCCCTCGATGGTAGAGGCATCTCCGCATCCTCAGTGGGTGCGCTGGCAAATATCACCGTGCGGGGAATGTCGGGCAACGTCACCGGCGGGACCGATGGTATCGCGATAACCACGGCTGGCGCGGATGTACTGGTCGAAAATCTTGGCAGTGTGACCGGCCAGACCGGCGATGGTCTGGACCTTGCGTCAAACGGCGGCGACATCACCGTCAATGCAGTCAGCGCCATCCTTGGCATCGGCGGCAACGGCATTGTAGCGAGCGCGAGCACTGGCAACATCTCGATCCAGGGCAGCGGCTTGGTTGGCGGGATCACCGGCAATGGCAAATATGGCATGCTGACGGTTGGTGGGGGAACCTTCTACGGACTGAACGGCAGCGGCATCGTCGCTGTCGCCAATGGCGAGATCGATATCGGCACCGCCGCTGCGAACGGTGATGTCACCGGCGCCAACGGCTTCGGCATCTTTGCTCGTTCTAACAAAGGCGGCGCGATTACGGTTGATACCAGCGCGGGCAGCGTCATGGGCGGCGACAGCGGCATTTACGCGCGGTCGATTGGCGCGGGGGCGGTTTCGTTGACCACAGCCGATGTGACCGGCACAAACTACAATGGCATCCGTGCCTTTTCCGACAGGGGTGCGATCACCGTGGACAGCACTGCCGGCAGCGTTGCTGGCGGGGGCTTCGGGATACTTGTTGGCAATGACGGCGCAGGCGCTGTCCGGATAATTACGGGCGATGTCACGGGCTCTCGCTATAACGGTATTAATGCCTTCTCAGATGGCGGGGGGGTTACGCTGGATAGCAGCGCGGGGAGTGTAACGGGCGGCGAGAGCGGAATTGACGCGCGAGATTTGGGCGTAGGCGCGATTGTGCTGAACGTGGATGATGTGACGGGCGGCAATGCCGGTATCCGCACTTTGGCGACCGACGGCGCCACTACGGTCACACTGGCCTCCACCGCCGACGTGGTGGGCACCAGCGCTCAGGGCATTTACGCTGTCTCCACCGGCGCAGCGGCGCATATTACGGTGCAGGGCAGCTCGGGCAATATTACTGGCGCCACCGATGGTATTGCGATCACTACGGCTGGCGCGGATATTATCATCAATAATCTTGACCTGGTGCGCGGCAATGCTGGCAATGGCGTCAACCTTACTACCAATGGCGGCGCCATCACTGTCACCGATGTAGATGAGATATTCGGCAGCGGCGGCAATGGAATTCTGGCCAATGCTTTGGGCGGCGCAGGCGGCAATATCCTTGTTTCCGGCAATGGCGACATCATGGGGTCGCTTGCCGGCGTTTCGGCCATGACCGGCGGCAGCGGGATCATTACACTCAACCTGTCCGGAACGACTTTTGGCGGCAATGCAGGCGTTGCACTGTCAACGGTTGGCGGCGCAGCAAACGTTGCCAACAGCGGCACGCTGTCTGGGGGCAATTACGCGGTTTCTGCCAGTTCTGCAGCAACCGGCCCGATTACTCTGACCAACAGCGGTTTGATCGGATCTGCCATTCTCTTTGCCGGTGGCGACGACACCCTCGACAATTCCGGCACATTCATTGCTGATGGCGCGAGCGATTTTGGCGGCGGTATCGACAGGCTACTCAACAGCGGCATTCTGTCGGTTGCTTCCACTGCCACGTTCACCGGTCTGGAGACGTTGTCCAATAGTGGTTCGATCACCCTGATGAACGGACTGGCTGGCGGTTCGCTCACCACCACCGGAAATTTTGTCGGACTGGGGGGCAGCCTTGCGCTTGACGTCGATTTCAATGCCGGAACGACCGACCGGTTGGTGGTCTCTGGTTCTGCGACTGGCACCACCGTCATCCAGATCAACAATCTGACCTCCGGGCTCGGACTGGGCGACACAATCGTGGTGGTTGACGCTTCAGCAGGAACAGATGAAACCGCGTTCGTGCTGTCATCAGATGATCTGAACATCACGCCCTTCCTCGCCTACTCGTTCGATTATGATGTGCGCAATTCCGACTTCGTATTTGGCAGGACGGTCACAGCGCGCGTTTTCGAGGCGACCAAGCTTGTGGAGGCTGCGTCCTCGCTATGGTATCGCAGCGCCGATGCCTGGGCCGATCACCGTGTACATGCACGCCAGGCGGAGGCCAATCAGCCCCTGTGGCTGACATTTTACGGGGCAACTTCTGATCGTGATGAGGAATTTTCCCAGACGGTGGGCCTCGCCCGCATTGATGCGGTGCTCGATTACTCACAGGATTATTTCGGGCTTCAGGCCGGACTTGATTTTGCCCAAGGGGATGTTTTCGCCTTTGGCCTGACGGCGGGTTACCTGTCGTCGCAGCTAAAGTTTGCCGCCAATGGCAACGGTGCCGATTTTGGCGTGTTCAACCTGGGGGCATCGGCCAGCTATCGGCAAGGTGGCTTATTTGCCGAAGCACTGCTCAAATATGATTTCATAAAGGGGGATTTGAACGATTCGATGGCGGGCGCATTCAACGGGAAGGCGGATGGCAATGCCTATGGCGGACGTCTCCAGATCGGATATCGCACTGGCGGCGGCGCATTCTTCCTGGAACCGCATGCGAGCATTGAATTCCAGCAAAGCAAACTCGATAATATTGCCATCGACGTTCACAGCTTCGCGTTCGATACGATGGACGGCCTGCGCGGCATTGCAGGCCTGAGGATGGGCGGGCAAGCGGATCGGGCCAGCGGCATGGTGATCGGATATCATCTGAACGCCAGTGCGGTACATGAATTCGGAGGTGACGGCACCGCACGGTTCATTGTCGGCCCTGACGCTTTGAGTTTCAGTAACAATCCGATCGACACTTATGCGCATCTCGAGGCAGGCCTGTTGCTTGATGGCACAAGCCCAATCTCCGGTTTCTTCCAGATCGAAGGCGATATTTCCGGCGACTACAATAGCATTGGGTTGCGGGCAGGAGTGCGGGTCAGTTTTTGAGTGTCGGCGGAAAGCTTCACAAGCCAGCGTCGCCGATCAGCGCGGAAGGGAAGCAAGCTAAAGGCCGCCCGTCTCCGTTGTGATTTGCAACGGCCACACACCGCCAGTCCGCTACCGGCCCAATTTCGGCCTTTAAGTTCAGTCTGATTAAATGGCAGCTTTCGGGAAATAAACTTGCTGTCTGCGATGTCTGCTTCTGGGTCGGTTCCTGCCGGTCTGCTTTTATCAACAACCAATGACAAGCCGACAGGCTGCTTTTGGTGAAACCCAAAGCGCAACTAAACGTCAAAAACTAAGTGGTAAGCGAACGTGGCAAATAGTACCTTCTGCTTATGAATAGCTTTTTCCAACGCAATTCCAAGCGACGACAGTATCAGGTCGTCAGCACAATTCTGCTCGTATCACATGTGTCAGCAATTCTAGTGGCAGCAGTCGGCGAGCTTCCTTCAGTAGCGGCAGCTGTCGCAATCGCGCTCAGCGTATCTTGCTACATATCGTTGGCTATTTTGACCTTCCTTCGCCTTCGAGACGCGGCGCTCTCAGGATGGTGGTCGCTCCCGATGATCCTGATCATTCATGTTGGGCCGCGCTGGCAAATAGGCTCATGGTCGTGGGGATCGATCAGCTTCACTCTGAGCGCACTCATCTGCTTTGTTCCAGTGGTTATCGGTTGGTTGGCGGTGTCCACAAGAAGCGGCGGAGCAGCAACGAACAGCTAGACGTCGTGAATGCGCGAACATCTGTAATTGGGTCGGTTCCTGCCGGTCTGCTTTTGGGACTAGGTCCAGGTGGTTGGAAGGGCAGCAACTGGGTGGTTTCCTGCCGCTATTCCTTGACTCGAAATGGGTGCTCTCGGTTGTTATCGATGAACGCCGCAACTTCTCGAAGCCGATCTGGATAAGGCTCTACCTCTCTCCAGCGGGTATTTGGGACGAACCGAAACCCAGCACTCCACAGGGCTTCAACCTTCTTCCATTGTTCGAGGTCGGACTTCTTCGGAGCCTTGAACGCGCGCCCCATCCAATGAAGCGAGCCTCCGCATTCCGGGCAAGTCGCCGTGTTTTCTTCCGAGAGCTTCCACGACTTCCGGCAATGGAAACAAGCGTGCGCAACCAAGTAATCCGGCCCTCTTGGACGCACACCTGAATCCGCACCGGGAATATTCCGATTTCCGATCGCTTTGCGGATTTCCATGCGCTCCAATTTTGAAGGAACTTGCGTCATATGCAGCCAGATAAAGCAATCTTCCAACGGCAGCAATTGGGTCGTTAGCGGCTGGTCTGCTTTTATCTCAAACGTGGGTTTAGCGGACGGTCTGCTACGGTGAAATGCCAAACGCTACTGAACGGCAAGAACTGGGTTGTTTTGCGACAGTCCGCTTTTGATAGCCAAAGAGCGAAAGCTCACATTTGCCCGGTGATGGTTTGGCGTCCGCTTTGCGCCCCCATTTCGGTCATTGAAGCTCCGGCGCCAATTGCTTGAAAGCGGACAACAGATAAGGCAGCTCGGCATGGCTACAATTTCGGACCATCCTGAAGGGCTCTTTTGAAGAGCGAAAATCGGGTAGCGGTTTAGTTGAGTGTTCGAAGCCCATCGGTTGCATTAGCGTCGAGAAGTGCCAATGCATCCTCGTGGCCCGAGCTCGTCATGCTCGCAGGCGGTGAGATCGCCAGCCACCTCAGGACGCTTGATCCACAGCGGACCAGGGGGCAATTTCAACATTCTGTCGTTAATATTTTTTAGCGTCTTTTTCATGTCCCGAGGCGATAGAATCTAACCCTGAATTCTTCTCCAGACCGCGGCGGTACAATTCCACGAATTCGATAAATCTCGAAACTCGCTCTAAACGTTCCAGCTGGAGCTTTCGGATCAATCCGGCAGATCTTTCTGACTTACTATCATGATCTTCCAACCAGACAGCTAGCTCCAGCAGATTGTCGTTCTCTTCCACCACGGGCTTCGCCGCCTTGACCCAAGCCGCGTTTTCTGCCCCCGCGTGAGCAACTGCTCCGTCGATCAGTTCGGAAATCAAGACTCTCGCCAAGTAGTCGACCTCGAGAGCCAAACCTAAAAACGTTGCTATCTCCCCCTCGAGCTTCTCACTTTCGATCTTCTGAAGAACTTCCTGTCGATAGAACGGGTTCTTTTCCTCCGGCTGCAGTGCCTGCAGGGTCAATGAAACAGGCTCTAACTCTGAAAACGGGCGTGATCTTGGGAAACCCGACCTGTGCTTCCAGAGTTCAAGAATGGTCCTTTTGCAGTCTTTCCGGATCTCTTCGGCATCAAACCCGCTAGCGCTTTCTGCCCGAACGATGAGTTCGGCAATGTAGTGCGCCATCCACCGTGAAAGGGTGTCTACCTCAGGATCATCACTGCGCTTTAGTTCTTCAACGAGCTTTTTGCCGAGAAGAGTGGCATCCTGGAACTCTTCTTCAGTCATCCCCATTCTCCACGATGAAGAACTCGCGCTTGAATGGGTTCGTATTGCCCCCCGATTCAATAGCGCTCTCGTATTCCCGCCGATTGATCCTGCGCTCAACGAATACCTCCAGAACGATACTTCGTCCCGTTGAGGCAATCAAATCTTGAAGAGCGATCCGGTTCGCCAAAAGCCGATCACCAGACTGCCTCCAAGTTGATTGCTCTTCAGCCTCGCTCCAGACCTCGCTCCAAAAGAGTTCGCCCTTTCCAGAGCCCCACTTTCTGCCAAGGTCTTTTGACTTAGCACGGAGTTTGTCACGGAACTCTTCTTGCGGAACATCCACGCGCTTGCTCATTTCTGCAGCCCAAGGATCGTTTGCGTCCAGTCCGTCGTGCCGCCCTTCCTCTGTAACCCAGCCCTTTAGAACGAACTGTCCTTCGTCGATCTCGCCGAAATCCTCGAAGGATGGCAGCACAAAGTCATAATGACCTTGATCACCCACTGCCCTTACCAATGCATCGGCATTTGAAGGGCTAACGAGTGCACTCCGGACCATGACTGTCTGCTCTCTTCGATCATACCGTTCTGTCCAATACCCCCAAATCGCCACCTTCTCTGGGCTCGGGAAAACGAGGTGTTGAACGTCATAGTTCTTGATGGACGCAAGCCAGTCTTCATCCTTCTCAGCGGCCCAATCAATATCCTCGTAAACAGGCCAAGGATCCCGACGATCAAAGAGCCAATACCCGTCGGAGCGAACTAGCATTTGATCTCCCAACCAACTCGAATAGGTTCGGTAGTCGTCTAGAGGATCGGTTGGATTTTCGTACGCAGGTAGGCGTTCTAGCAGTTTGCCAGCCACCACCATGGTTGCGTGATAGGCGAGATAGAAGTCGAGATCATCTGCTTGGACACTGTGTCGGCTGCGACGGCTATAGTCTCGAAAAAAAACCACGTTTCGCTCGTTCATCCTCATCATAGCGGCCGGAAAATGTAAGTCCCCAATCATCAGCAATCACTCGCTCAGCCTCAATCTCGATCTCAGCCTCAAACAGGCCGAAAGCACTGGCGAGCGGTGACATGTAGTATTTCCGAAAATCTATGTCGAAATGGAAGCGTGCGTCCTCATACTTCCGTTCCACATCTGCATGGTCAGGAGCATGGCCACGATTGGCGACGTCAAGGGGCGGCAAAGCGCCTTCGTCGATCATTGACAACTTAGAGACTTCGGCAGCACCAAGAGACAACGCTCCACCACGAGCTAACTCTCGCAACGCTTTCGCGGCAAAATGCCTTATTAGAACATGCTGATTTGAGCGGGTTGCCTTTGACCGCAGATAATCGGCAACCGCCCCTATGGCCTCCGGCTTGTCTAAGGCTGACCTCGCCAGCCCAATCATCAACCACTGCTGCGCATTCAGCTCGTAGAAGAATAGCTGATGACCATGGAAAGCTGTCGCTTGGCCGCCCATGGCGAATGAAATAATGTTGCGCAGCATCTCTTTGTCGCCAACCGAAGCTAACAGGTAGATGCAATGCGCGGCCTCCCACCTTCGAGATGGCTCCGGCGAACCAAGCGCCGCAAAAACATATCCTGCTAAGCTTTCGCTCACACTCTCGGGTGGCTCTAACGCCTCAGACCAAGGCCCATCGCCATCCTCAGCCTCATGAAACTGCTCATAGAACTCCAGAGCTGTTTTCAACGCATCTTTTGCCTCCTCGGGGTTGAGCAAGATCGCCAAGAGACCGGCGAGCTGAAACATTGCCTGGCTCCCAGGATCAACAGACGACGATGCGATCGCTCTGACGACTTCCGAGGCGAGACCTTGCTTTGTGAGACCGGATCCGGCCACAGCATCCTCGAGCGAAAGGACTTGAAAAAGATTGCTGGCCTGGACCGAGAAGCAGTCTCTTTTGAACGTCGAGAGAATGAGCTCGTCTAAGGCGGCATTAACTGCAGGACGACGTCGCCAAGAGACCGGCACCGTAGATAAGAGCGAACTCAAATCATACAGATGGACTAATCCCGCTTCATCTAGAGCACCAAATAACGCTGGCTCTTTTCCTACGGGAGTAGCCTTGATGGCTGTAGCAAAGAACTTGGAAGGTTCAAGCCAGCCCTCCCCCTTCTTGAAACGTTCATTGGCATCAAGAATTCCGCCGGCCGTCGTCCAATCTATATCTGTCAGATCCACCTCTTTGGCGGTCTTCGCGGAGGAGCTTGGTGTCCGATAATGATCCTTCGTTCGATCTCGTTCTATCTTCTCGCGCAACTCCATCTGGGCCATCTGCTCGTGAGCAAGATGCGGGGATAGGCCTGCACCGGATAATACATCTCCAATCTTGGACCATTCTCGCGAGCCAAGCCGAAGATGCTGCACGTACCTAAAGAAAAGGCCCTCGCGCACTGACAAGTGTGTCTCGCTCTGTGCAGACGCGAAAGCCTGCTCAAGAAGCTCAGAATACGTCCATCGCCATCGAAATGGCAGCAAGGCGAAGCAGGAGTTTCCTGTGAGGTGTCCTTCACGGGCGAGCCCTAGAAATGCAGCCGGAGCCAGTCTTCCTTGATCACCGACGCGTCGATCCGCCCACCTACTGAGAATAGCTGGGACAGACCTAGGGGACAGCGCAGCAAGTGCTCGAACGGTCCCATCCCAATCGAAGTACTTCTGACTTGCATCGTGTTGCTCGGTAAGCTCTGCCGCTCGAGAGAATCCATACGCAAGCTCGGGGTGGTCAAAGCCATCCATTCTACACGCAAGCGCCAGTTCAATTAATGCTGTCCAACGAGAGAGGTTCTCTTGGCCAATCTCCGCTCCTGCCATAACCGCTTGGTCAAAGTAATGCTTTGCCTCGGCCTCGCTGGCCACCAGTATCGCCCTTGATATTGATAGAAACCCATCGGCTTTCGACTCTGCGTCCTCTCTGACGGGAGAATGAAGAATCGAAGCGTAGGATGCCCAATCTAGAGCCGCCGCAGCGTTTCCGGAACGAGCTGCTCTCCTGATCACATTCACTGAAACATATACTGGCAAGGGATGCTTTAAATTGTCTCGCCAGTCCGCCAAACTTTGCCAACCTGGAGAAGTATGCACAGCTGAGAGGATCATGGACCATATCGATGCAATCTCATCCACTGTGGCAGAGCGCTCGCCGTAGAGACGATCCTCTGCCTTCCTGCTATTAACCGCCGCTTCATTTAACATCGTGCCCATTTGGCACTCTTGGATCCGGCCCAGCTCAAAATCGCACCAAAGTTTATGCCAAGGAAGAAGCGCTGCAGTTTGCTGCTCGAAACGAACTAGGTCACCGTCGCTTTGGTACCCTTTGCGGTTGAGCAGCTTTTTTAACTTAGGCTCCGCAACTTGGGTCTGCTCGACCGTTTCAGATCTGAGGGATGCTCGAACCGAATGTGCTCTTAGGTAAGCAAAGCGTCGGCCCTGCTCCGTCTGGAAACGCGAGCAAAGGGCACGCGGTGGATCCTTTGGGAGGTATCGCCCAAGCACCGATGCCAGTTTTCGGCGGGGCAAAAGCTTGTATTTTGCAGCTGCCATAACGAGCTGCGCTATGTTTAGTACTAGCGTCTCCTCACCGCGATAGTCCGATGGCGGGCTGACCTTCACATGCTTGCTCGCCACCAGTTTGATGGCGCGTCCAACAGCCGCTTTCGGAGGAAGGTGGCCAACCAATGAGAGCTCAAGCACGATCGCGAGAATCAGCCCGAGATCGTTGCCCGCCGCAGCAGCAAGGTTATCTAGGTCATCGAAGCGGCCAGCATCGACGAGACGCCGAGCTTACAAGCGGCCAGTACGGAAGGAAACTTCTCTGTGAGTCCAGTGTCGCAGGTGCGACGCACAGCGGTCAGCGCCATTGATGTTCAGCTCCGCGAACAGCATCGCTGCACGATCTTCATCCGTTGGCGAACCTATGTGCTCTTTCCCATCTCTGATCATAGCGGCCCATTGCCCAAGCCAGCTTTGAGTGAAGCGGAGTTCCTTGCTGGCATCGCCAGCCAGCTCTGGTTGGACGGATAGGAGCGCTGCCCGATAAGCATAGTCTGAGCCCATCCAATCTCCCCCACTGACCTCCCGTCGTGAGATCATCTCGAGGATCTGATTCGGCTCAAGGAAGCGAGCGGCAAGATCCGTGTTCTCACCGATCAGCAACTGCTGTCGTTCCTCTACCGCTGCGTTGCCTCCGGCTTTCATCGCCAAGGTCGTAGCATCTTTGAAACGCTCGGCTTGTATGGCGGCTTTTAAGGCGAACTGAAGGCGCTGCATCTCCACGTCGCGGCGCGCGATTTCATTGTTCGTAGGAAGCGCCTTGCCCTCAAGTGTAATCTCGACCAGTTCTTCGAGCTGGCCCGCCTCAAGCATCATTTGGGGCAGGACAGCAGCAGCGTAAGCGCTATTCGTTGTTAATGGCCGCAATCTGTCGATGAAATGGCTAAGAGTATCGCCTTGGGGACCAAAGGTCTCCTGAAACCAGTGCTCTGTGGGTTCGTCACGAAACTGGACCGCATTCTCTCGAATGAGCAGCGGGCCTTTCAGGTCGTTGGCGAAGCTCCGGACAAGGCCTTCACTAACTCCAGCAGTATCGGCCACAAGTTTGAGAGGCACGAATGGCCTTAGGATCGCCAATGCCGAACATATTTGATCGATTTGTTCAGCCTCGGCGCTGCCACCGGTTTGCTTAGCATTTGACACTGCGCGCTTCAGCAGCGCTTGGATAGTATCCTCAACGGTCAATGGTGCCGTGCCGAGCCTGCCAAGGACATCGCGCATGGGCCCGCCCTGTTCGAGCGCAACTGATTGAACTCGTGGATTGTTGGAAGTTAGTCGATGAAACTCCTTAACTTCGGGGGATGTCGCAGTCACTCCGCGCTGCTCGAGGTTTCGCGCAGTCTCGGATTCCGAGAAAGGCGAAAGTTCTAGAAGAGCGGTATCCGACGGAGGGGCAAGGGTCTCCACGCGATGGGGCCTCGCTGTGAGCACAAGCCTAACATTCTTAGGGAACCGTTCCTGCAAGAGCATCCGAGCAAAGCTATGTCCTTGCCCCGCCTCCCTCGCAGCTGCCTCGCTGTTGTCTGCAGCGTCCAATACTATGAGAAGTAAAGCGTCGGGATTAGCCGCCAGTTGCTCGCTGGCTTGGTCGATTCTGGCCAAAAATGCCCTGCAAAAAGCCGTATCATCGGCTTTCGTCGTAGGGATCAAAGGGTCACAAAGGCCAGCTGACGACATTTCGTTTGCGATTTGGACAGCTACGTCCCGCGCCCTATGCCGGTAGCCGCTGAGAGCGCGATAGCTACCTGCCCCAAAGCAGTCATAGACAAAGACCGTGCTTCCATGCGGCATGAGCGAGTGGAGTTGTTGCGCGAAGACTGACTTCCCTACCCCGCCGTCAGCCTGAACGATGACAGAATCCGAGCCATCAATTATTTTTTGAGCTAAGGTCCTTGCTGGCTCTCTGACTAGGACGTTCTCGACTGGGTCGAAACGGGGTTCAGCCGGATATAGATCATCGTAGCTAACTCCGAGTGCGTGAAGCACATCGAGGTCTCTAATAGCCCGCTCGCTCGCGCCTTCACTTGTTGCCTTGGTTGTCACCAAGTTCAGAAGCTGAAGGGGGGCATCCCTGTCAGCATCAGGCAGATACGCTCGGGTGTCGTGTGTAAGCATTCTCCTTTGGGTCAAGAAATCTGGAACCGACGGGATCAACCGGACTAGCTTTGCAAACTTTCTTAGAGGCTCGCCCTTGAGGGGGACATGTTGGCGCAGATATTTCGAATGTGCGCCTTCCACACCATCACGAAGTTCCGTGAGTGCGTTGCTAGCACCTTGCGCAATGGGTCGATTTGTTTCGAACTCAAACCGAAACCGGTCGGCAATATCAGCGGCGCTGAACTTCTCAGCAAGGCTGGCATATCGCTCTGCAAAGCCGACAAGCGTTTTCTTTAGGTCGCTTGACGTCATTGGCTCTTCAGACCTGAGCGTCGAGTGTTTGAACTGTCTGTAGTGGATCCGTCTAGCTTTCTCGAGCTCCGTGCTTCCATAGAAAAGCCCAAGATCGATCACTTCCACGCCAGCCGTACTATCATCAGAACTCGGCACGCCTTCAATCGAGACAGCGACCAGATCGCGATCCGGTTTAAGCAGACCCAAGCTGAGTTGAGCGCCTCGAATGTAGTGGAACTGATCCCCATCGCGGCTGGGACTTACAGGATTCATCGGGGCCATCGCTAAATCTCTATTGATTCTGACATGTTATTTAAAGCGATACTTGGGGATTTTCTCCATTTGCAACTTATGGGCGTTTAGCGGTCGAGCCATGCTTCCCATTCTTCGTTCGGCTTGCCACCTGGCCTGACTGAGTGCTCATGGAGCAGGTGAAATGGAGTCGTTGGCAGATAGTCCGCTTTTCCTGCAATTCGCACCGGAAGCGGACGGTCCGTTTGCGGCCCAATTTCGGGCTTCAAGTTCTATTCGATCAAATGACATGTTTTCGGAAACGGTCTCGCTGTCGCTCATTTCTGTTTTTGGGTCGAAAGCGGTCGGAAATTTTAGACGGTAAAGCAAGCTGAGCGAGAGGATTTGCCACCTCCCGCTCAGTGCTGAGATTTACGAATATGCGCCTTCCGAATAGGTCAGTTCGTAGCTGTGGCTGTAGACCTCGAAAACGATGCCGAACGGATCTTCGACGTAGCACATGCGATAGGGCTTCTCGCCGGGGTAATATTCACGAATGGGCATGCGCTGCTTGCCGCCTGCCGCGATGATCTTTTCGACCAGCCCCTCGACGTCCGGATCCTGCACGCAGAAGTGGAACGTCCCGTGGCGTTTGTGGTCGAGATTGCTGTCGGGTGCGTAATTCTCGGGGAACTCGAAGATCTCGATGCCTACACGGTCGGCCGTCGGGAGATGGGCGATCTTTAGCGACTTCCAGTAAGGACCGAACACATCCGTGCACATGACGCCGATCGGGCTTTCGTCCTCGAACACCTCGGTTGGTTCCATAATGGTGTAAAGGCCGAGGACTTTGGTGTAGAATTTGACGGCAGCCTCGAGGTCGGGAACCGAGAGACCGATATGCGAGAAGGTCGTGGGCGATAGGTTCATGGTTTATCCTTTCAATGTCCGCCCCCCCGATATCGACCTTCCGCGCAACAATTTGAAATTATAATCTGGTATAAGTATGATAACACTGTGTTATGACAGAGCTCAATTCGCATTGGCTGAGATCTTTCACCGTCCTTTGTGAGGAGGGCCACTTCACGCGCGCTGCCTTGCGGCTCAACATGACCCAGCCCGGGATGTCCCAGCACATCGCCAAGTTGGAACAGCAGCTGGGCAAATCGCTGATAGAGCGGGATACGCCCGGTTTTGTCCTCACCGAAGCCGGCGAGAAGACCCTTTCGATGGCGCGTGCACGTTAGCGCGAGGAGCGGGAGTTTCTCGAAAGCCTGGAGGATGAGGATCGAGGAGTGGTCAGCGTTGCCTGTTCGGGCAGTTTCGCGATGCTGCTCTATCCCAGCTTGCTTGCCTGGATGGCCGGGGCTCCGGAAATCTCAGCGCTTCTGACCGCGGCGCCCGAAGAGAGCATCGTCTCCGCGGTTTTGGCAGGAACCTATGATGTCGGCATAGTTGGGGATGCACCGCGCCACCCGCGTCTGGCAGCGAGCACTTGGGCCCGGAACCTCTCGACCTGACCTTGGCGCTCGAATGGGAAGGGCGCCTACCCGAGTTCGAGAACCTGCAAGCGCTGGGCCTCGTCCAGCACCCCGGCGGGGCATTATATGCCGATGCGGTTCTCGGAGCCAACTTTGCCAGCGAATACCGCGGCGCAGAACGCCTGCCCGTCCGCAGCTTTGTAAATCAGATAGGCCAGATCCCCGCGCCGGTTGCGCAAGGATTAGCCTATTCGATCCTTCCCCGTAGCGGGGTCCTGGCTTTCCCGGAGCGCAAAAAACTATCGATCGCGTCATTACCTCAACCCAGCATCCTCCAACTTCACCTCATCACGCTGAAGCGGACGACCCGCTCACCGCGGGTTGAAAATCTGGCTCGTCTGATCAGAGTCGAGGCTGGCAAGCTAAAATTCTGAGCAGCTGCTATTGGGTCGCTTTCTGCCGGCCTGCTTTTATCACAAACCCAAGATATGCTGATAGTTTCCTTTTGGTTCAATACAAAACGCTACTGCACGGCAGGAACCGGACAAATGTTTGACGTCGTCAATGCAAAGGGTCAGCCAGAGCTTTCCAGCAATGATCAAACCACTCAATTAAAGGCGAATAGTAACTTTGCACATAACTGCCGAATTCCCCCTCCTATCAAACTTCTGCTATCGGATACCCGTTTTTGCTTTGACGAGCGGACAATATGACTTGCCCGCTCCCGATTCACTATTTTGATGTGGGTTGTGGGACGATCCGTACTTCCAGCAGCCTGTCGTCGATCAAGTATTTGCGCGCTGTAGCCTGGATTTCATCGGCCGAAATCCCGTCCACCAGAGCTATACGTTGACGCCAGCGATTCAGGCGTTCGGGCTTCGATTGGGCTACGGAAGTCATGCCGACCCAAGCGCTATTCTCACGATCCTGTTTTTCCAACTGTTCAAGCAATGGCTTGCGTGCCCGCAAGATTTCATCTTCGCTCAAAGGCTGATCTCTCAGCTGTTTCGAAACGTCGTGAATGGCTGCGTAGATACCTTCCATTTTTGCTGGATCGGCGACAGCAAACCCTGCAATAAACCCGTAATCCGGGTAGACACTCGAAGCTTCCGAAAAGGCCTGCGTCGTATAGCTCGCCCCCAGTTTCTCGCGGATCTCATCATTGAGTAGAAGACCCATCGCTGCGGCTAACAAGTCGCGCGCAACATCATCTCGCTGGTCGCTATCATCGTCTGTAGGCCAGACGGCCAACGCCAAGCCCTGGTCGGGCTGTCCATCATGATAAAGCATGATGGGAGCCTTGTCCGCTGGGAATTTGACAGCGCGCAATTCAGCCGCCGCGGGCGCGGATGATGCGCGTGGCGGCAGCGCTCCGAAAGTTTCAGCTACGATATCGATTGCAGACTGTTCGTCGATATCACCTACAACCGCCAATTCGATCGCGCCATGCGCCAGCTGATCCCCGATCAGGCTTTTGACTTTTGCCATATCCATCGATGCCAGCTCATCCGGAGTGCCGCGGCCAAAGCGGCTGTCTCCGCTTGCCAGCACACGAGCGAAATCGCTTTGCAGTACCGAAATAGGCGATGCCTTTGTTTGCGTGTTAATGGTCGGCAGGGCGTTCTGCCACGCAGTATCGGCCTCCGGTCGGTAACCGGGATTGGTAACCAGGGCGGCCAGTATCTTCATCTGCATTCCAGCATCTTCAGCGGTTGTCACACCGGATGAAGCCACCGCATCCTGGTTGGCAATCAAGGCAAGGTTCACCGTCTTGCCAACCAGTATCTTCTGCAATTCCTGGACGTCATGCTCGCCCAGACCGCCTACTGCCATGACGTTTTGCATGTAAAAGTTCAGACCGCCGGAATTTGCCGACATCGAGCGCAGACCGTCTCCCACCCTGAGTGAATAGTGGACCTTGCCCGTTTCAAAATCAGTTTGCCTGATATTGAGGCGCACGCCGTTTTCGAATTGAATCGCGCGGATGCCAAGGTCGGCAATCGTGACGTCGCTTGCTATTTCGCCCGCTGTACCAAAGCCATCATAGGCAAATGCTTTTGCTGCGACCTCGACCGGGGCATTGACCGCCATCTGCTGACTTGCGTCCAGCGTGGATCGAATTGCGGTTTCAAAGTTTGCAACAGTCTCTTTGGACGTCAGAAACAGATTGTTCGGCCCACCTTCCCAGTTTTCACGAAAGGCCAGTGTCGTCGCTTCAGCGGTCAAAACGGGTCGAAGGGCATTAAACACCGCAAGTTGCCCGGCCGGCGTCATGACCACCTTCCGATCTACGATTGAGCCCATGATATTGTCCGCAATCACAGCATTCTTGCGGGTGTCTTGCTGTTTGGCCGCATTCTCGAATGAGGCTGTAATATTGGCAACCTGCTCCTCTATTTCGCTGTTGGTGAAGCCAAATTGCAGCGCGCGGCGCAATTCCTGCTCTCCCACCGTTACTGCGCTTTGCCATTCCCCCTCCTTGCCCACGACAAGAAACAGGCTTTGCATCGCTACTTCTTCCAATGGATTGAAGAGGGCAGCACCGCCCAGGATCGGGGCATCAGTCTGGAGAGCCAGTTTCTGGAATCGATCGGACATGATCCGTGATGCGACCATCAATTGCAGGGATTCGCGATTGGCCTCGATGCTGTTTGGATCGATTTGATAAGGCTTCGCCTTCTGGAAAATGGCCATCGTCTGCACCGATGGGTCACTGAAACTGCCCACCGTCAGGGCACTTGAAGGATCGATTAATCCATAATCCATCGATTTGCCCTTGGGGCCTGCCGGCTGCCAATCAGCGAATTCTTTCCGGACTTTGGCCTCCATTGCATCCATGTCAAAATCGCCAACGAGGACCAACGTGGTGTTCTCGGGCCGGTAATAGCGATTGTAAAAATCCTTGATCCGACTGGCAGGTGCAGTGCTGACGACTTCGACAGTGCCAATTGGAAGTCGCTTCGAAACCTGCGTTCCGGGCAATTGCATCGCAAGTTGCGCGACTGCGCTACGTAACCCTGCGCTGTTCCTTAATTGCCGCTCGGATTGGATGACCCCACGTTCACGTTCAACCGCTTCGGGCGTGAGTGTCAGGTTGCTTGCCGTCTCACGCATCAGCATCAACGCTGTATCGACTGCTTCGTCATTACTTACCGGAACATCCAGTTGATATGTGGTTTGCGTAAAGCTGGTCGTGGCGTTGGTGTCCGGTCCGAAGGATAGACCCTGACGCTCAAGCAGCTTGACCATTTCGCCCTCGGGCACATTCTTCGATCCGTTGAAGGCCATATGCTCCAGAAAATGGGCCAGGCCTTGTTCATTGTCCGCTTCTGCCAGAGACCCTACTTCCACATGCATACGCACGGACGTACTGCCCTTCGGCGTCTCATTTTTTCGAAGCGCATATTTGAAACCGTTTGCCAACATGCCATATCGGATCGCTTCGTCCTCCGGCAGGTCGACATTGACCACACCCCAAGAGCTTTCTGCGGCGGCAGCGGCCCGCGGTGTTGCTGCTGTTTGTGCAAATGTTGATGAGTGCATTGGCGCGGCAATTGCCAGCGCCAAGACGGACGCAGCGAGTAAATGCCGTTTGGCGAGAATTTTCATGAGCACTCCCAAGTTGAGAAAATAAACCACTAAATTGACCAGTAGAGGCAGTTTTATCGCGCGTTACTAGCTGCTTGAAATCGAATGGCAATAAACCATTGCGTTCATCTGTTCGGCCGTCAGCCCCCAATTACTTTAGAAAATTTTTGATGATTTCACGCTCACAAAAGTGGCATGAGATCGTTCTCCTACTGACGTGATCCCCAGCTTTCCTCCAGCTGGGATTAAAGCCGAGCACCGTTGTTGCGCATGAGCGCAGTTGAAGCAATGGGCTGCGTAGCGGAGCCCGTAGGGCTTAGCGCAGCAGGCCATTGCTTATCTAGTTCAGCGACGAATGCCGCCGGTGCCCTGTAGCCAAGCGATGAGTGCGGTCTCTCATGGTTGTAGCCTTCCACCCAGGCAGCGTCCTCGACCCGGGTATGCGCCAGGCTGAGGAACAGCGTCTCGTTCAGCAGTTCATCGCGCATCCGACCGTTGAAGCTTTCGCACAAGCCGTTCCGCATCGGCTTGCCCGGCGCGATGTAATGCCACTCCACGCCGATCTGGTCGCACCAAGCGAGAACCGCGTTGCTGGTGAGCTCGGTGCCAATGTCGCTGACGATCATCCCCGGCTTGCCGCGCTGGGCGATCAGCTCCGTCAGCTCGCGCACAACACGGCGACCCGAGATTGAGGTGTCCAGCACCGCCGCCAGGTACTCCCGGGTCACATCATCGACCACGTTAAGCACCCGGAACCGCCTGCCCGAAGCCAGCTGGTCGTGCACGAAGTCCAAGCTCCAGCGCTGGTTCGGTAGGGCGAGAACCGGAGCCGGCGCTCTGGTCCCCACCGCCCTCCTGCGGTTGCGCCGCCGCCTGACTGCCAAGCCTTCCTCACGATAAATACCCTGCGTTTTCTTCCGGTTGATCAACACGCCCTCCCGGCGCAGCAAGATATGCAGACGGCGATAGCCGAACCGGCGACGCCGGTTAGTCAGCTCGCGCAGCTTCTCACGCAACCCGGCATCATCGTCCCGTGTGGAACGGTAACGCATGCTCTTACGATGGGTACCGATGACACGGCACGCCCGCCGCTCACTCATCCCGTGACAAGCCTGGAGATGAGACACAGCTTCCCGCTGCGCGGCGGGCGTCAGAACTTTTTTGCCAGCAGGTCGTTGGCTGAGCCGCCCTTCGGGTTAGCGCAACGTTGTCCAGCATCGCGTCAGCCAGCAGCCGCTTCAGCTTCGCGTTCTCGCTCTCAAGATCATTCAGTCGCCGGGCCTCCGGAGCCAGAGGCGTGCACAGCACACACTTCCAGCCCGCCGTACTTCGACTTCCAGTTGCAGATCGTCGCTTCGGAAACCCCGTAT
Source organism: Allopontixanthobacter confluentis (assembly GCF_009827615.1). Taxonomy (GTDB): domain Bacteria; phylum Pseudomonadota; class Alphaproteobacteria; order Sphingomonadales; family Sphingomonadaceae; genus Allopontixanthobacter; species Allopontixanthobacter confluentis. The sequence goes on along the minus strand of NZ_WTYU01000001.1, from coordinate 1,532,232 downwards.
CTCCGGGCCAGGTCAACGGTGTACGCGCCTGCCTCCGTCTCCTTCAGCATCCCGATGATCTGTTCCTCGGTAAACCTCGTTCTCTTCATCTCGTCCGTCCTTCTGTCAGGGCAGGACTCTAATCGAACTTGGAGGAAAATCAGGGGGTCATGTCTCGCACCCCCAGAGGTTAGACCATATCCATATGGTCTGAGAAGTGAACTGCATTGGCCAATGGTTTCAAAATGAGCGGTTTCGCCAAGGAGTTTAAAAAAGAGCTCGCCAACATCTTCATTGACAACATACTTACAAATTTCCGGAACGTGCCCAGCTTGCGCGGCGGTTGGAAGTGTGAAGCTAACCGGTATGGCGAGGCCGATAGCGGCAACATATCCAAGATACTTCTTCAAGTGTCATTCCTCTATATTTGTGGATTGGAGACAAGACCCGAACAAGTAAATTTACAAATCCGTCGGCATATTCCCTTTTTATCAATCATAAATACATAATGCAGATCAAAATTATAAAGGTTTTTTATAAACACAGTAATTAATCGCAGAGCCTAAAAAATGCGACTAACCAAATAAAAGTCAAATATTTAAGTTATTATTTTGAAAATCTTAGAAAATCACCAAACCACTGGGATTGTAGTTTCATTGCAAAACCCAATCCTTTGCGAGCCGATAATTGAATATTCCGTGGAAAATTTGAACTACGCGCCTCAAGATATGACTGCAGAAGCTAGCATCCCAGAGCTAATTTGATGAATTGAGCAGGTTCGAACGCTCGCGCCCCAGAATCGCTTCGGAGAAAATCTGTTCTCGTGCTCGTTTTAATTAAAACGGGAAGGAAAAATTTGGAATGTGAGAAGGCATCGCTTTGGCGAAGGGCTGAATGTCCGCTTTCGAGATGTGAGATTACTGTCGGCGATGACGGCAACTGGGTCATTAGTGGAATGGCCGCTATTTTGCGAAACAATGGAAAAGCGGACAGGCTCGTTCTCCTATGTCTTCTGCCTGATGCCACCGTCAAAAAGGCGTTAATCGGGCGCAGTCGGTTTGCAATCCGGCCTGCCGGGCCTATCCCTGTCGGCGGGTCGGACCAGCAGCGCATTGCGTTGCTGCACAAGTGTCGGCCCCGGAAATTTCCCGGCGCTGGCTAGCATGAGGGGAAAAATCGTGAAGAAACTAACAACAATACTGGCCGCCAGCAGCCTGTTCCTGATGCCGCACATGGCAGGGGCGCAAGATGCGCCGGAACGGGTGGTGACCGTCATGCACGCAGCGCCGGGCAAATATCTGGAACTGGTCGAATGGCTGGCGCAGATCGACCGTATTCGGACAGAGGCCAAGCTGGCCCCGCGTGAAATCTACCGTCATCGCAATGGCGCGAATTGGGATTTTCTGGTGATCGAGCCGCCGTTGGTCGCCAATGAAGACGACTTGATGGATGCCGCGGCGAAAAAGCTCAACATCAAGGCTGACCCCGGCGCCTTCCGCCGGATTGTGATGGACCATGAAGATACCGCCGTGGGCGGCCCGACCACAGGAACCGCTATTCTGGCAGAAATGCAGCAATAGTCATGGACGCGGTCTTCTGATCTCGGGTACTTGCGACCGGATGATCAACTTTATCAGAATGATGGTGGTGCTGGCGGCGGCCCTGCTGACCGCTGCTTGCGCCACCGATCTGACACAGGCCCGCAGCCCTTGTGTGCGCGAGCCGGGTGGCTGGTGCGGTTTCACGCGCGATTTTGCAGTCCGGACGTGGGAATATGCCCAGCTGGCCAATGACACCTATGATGATGAAGAAAAATTCGCTGCCTTGCCCGAAGGGATCACGCAGGTGGAGAATGACGGCAATGGCGACGATGGCATTGCCTACGCCGTTTATGACCGCATGTCAGACGGGAAACTGGCCGAACGCATCATGGCTTTTCGCGGTACGGAATTCAGCTTTGACGACTGGTTCGCCGGCAATCTGAGCGGGCGCCAGAACGATGGCGGAATGGCGGCATACCAGCAGTTGCGCCAGCAGCTGGATGATGCCGGCCACGCCGATGTGCCGATTTCGGTTGCTGGCCATTCGCTGGGCGGAGCCATTGCGGCCCATATCGCCTTGCGGGCGGACAATGTGAGTTCATACGCTTTCAACCAGTCGCCGCGGTTCACCATTCCTGAAGTGGCGGCTGTCAGTCGGCGGCTGGCAGTGACCGAGCGCGGCGAGGCACTGGGCGGCGTGCGCGACCTGTTTCGCGATGCGCCGCAGGATATGCTGATCATCAATTGCCGCCCCAAGGGTGCGCCATGGAAAGATCATTCCATCCGCAAACTGTCGGAATGCCTCACCTGGATTGCGGCCTATGACGATCCGCGTGCGCTTGCCTCGGTCAGGGCGAACGGTATTTTGCGCCCCTTCGTGCAATGCGGGGATCGCACTCAGCCGCACCCGGGCCGCAGCGCAGATGGCGGCATGGTCATATGCCCCCACAATCCCCGTTTCCGCGACAAGCAGAAATGATGCGGCAGCAGGCAGCGTTGAAGGGCCATCGGCCGGGTTAGAGACCGGCCTGGACCAGCCAGTCGTGAAACAACCTCACCGGCCGTTCTGCCAGCGCCTGCGGGCGGCAGACAAACCAGTAGCTGTAGGGGCTTTCCACATCCACATCATACAGACGGCGCAGGCGATTGTCTGACGCGCGTTTCATATGATCGTCATGCATGATGGCAATGCCAAGGCCCTGCGCGGCGGCTTCCAGCAGCAACTGGCCTGAATCATAATGGTCAATGGCGACCGGATCGAGCGTGTCGAGATGCAATTCGTGTTTCCACGCTTCGAAACTGTCGGGCAATTCGTTGTGGATCAGGAAAGTCTGTTTGGTCAGCAGTTCCTGCACCGGATTGGGGCCAAGCAATTCCGCCATTTCCTGGCTGCAGATGGCATGGACCATATTGTGGTCAAGGCGCACCGCATGAAGCGCGGTGGACGGGCCGCGTGACAGGATGATGGCCGCATCCAGCGTATCGCCAACCCGGTCTTCCAGATGCGGGCCAGTGTCGATGTCGATATGCAGCAGCGGATGCAGCCGCCGCAATTCCTGCATCCGCGGGAACAGCCGCTGGCTGCCGAACAGCGGCAGGACCCCAAGGTGCAGGCGCAGCAGGGACAAATTGTCAGACTGGCTTTCCACTGCGCGGGCCAGCGCTTCCAGATGGGGGGCAACAGCTTCGTAAAAGGCGTGGCCTTCATCGGTCAGTTGCATGGACTGGCGCGCACGGGTGAACAGCTTGCGGCCGACAAAATCTTCCAGATTGCCGATCCGCCGGGACAAGGCAGACGGGCTGAGGCCCAATTCGTCAGCCGCGGCGCGCGACGAACCCAGCCGCACAGTGCGGATGAACGCTTCTAATGCGCGTAGGGGGGGAAGACGGCGAACGGCCATGCCAGCAAGATGTGTCGGTCAGCCGCATTTGTCGAGTGGTGTCTTCGCAGTTGCGAAACAATTTTCCGCTTCTGTACCGTAAGCCCCGCCATTCCGCCCGCTATACCATCAGCCTTCTGCATCTTCTTCTGCCACCGGCGGATGCAGGCGCAGGCGCTTTACATGCGTGTCATCGGCAGCGGTGATTTCCATTTTCCAGCCGCTGGGATGGGTGACGATGGCGCCTACCTGGGGCACCTGTTCGGCCAGCACAAAGGCAAGTCCGCCCAGCGTATCGACGGATTCTTCCACTTCAGCCAGACGCGGATCGACCTTTTGCGCCACATCATCCAGTTCAGCGCGGGCGTCACAGTCCCACATGCCTTCACCGATTGGCACAATCAGCTCTTCGGCGATGTCATCATGTTCATCCTCGATATCGCCGACAATTTCCTCGACCAGATCTTCGATGGTGATGATGCCATCGGTGCCGGAAAATTCATCCACCACCACTGCCAGATGGATACGGCGGCTGCGCATATCGGCCAGCACATCCAGCGCATTGCGCGATTGCGGCACATAAAGCGGCTGGCGCATCAGCACGGTCCAGTCTGCAGGCGGCGTGTTTTGCCGGGCAAGAAACGGGAACACATCCTTGATGTGGATCATGCCGATCACCTGGTCCAGCGTATCGCGGTAGACCGGGAAGCGGGAATGACCATGTTCGGCAAATGCTTCGACCATTTCCTCCCAGCTTGCAGTGGCGGGCACCGCGACAATCTCGCCGCGCGGAATTGCTACGTCATCTGCGTCATGTTCGCTGAAATGCAGGAGATTGCGCAGCATCTGCCGTTCGACGCCGGAAAGGTCGCCATTACGCGGTTCGTCCGTGTCGGATGGATGCTCGTCCTCATGCTCGTCGATCGCGTCCTCAAGCTGGGCGCGCAAGGACCGTTCGCCGTCATCGGACTCGAAAAATTTGCGAATTGCGAGCCAGAGCCCGCTTCTACTATCCGCGTCTCCGGCGGAAGATTCTATCTCGGGCATGGCCCTGTGTCATACTCCAACAAATAGCGGCGCAAGTGCCGCGATATTAATATCGGCTGCTGGCTAACATTGGCCAGTTAATATCGGCCCACTAATATGGGTCGTCTATGCCCATAATCGCAAGTGCAGCAATTTCCAATGCTTCCATTTCATCAGCCTGCTGTTGGCAATGGACATGGTCATGCCCGGCAAGATGCAGCAGCCCATGGATTATCAGATGGGCGGCATGATGTTCCAGCGATACGCCTTTTTCACAGGCTTCGCGCGCGCACGTCTCATGGGCCAGTGCAATATCGCCAAGCATTTCAGGCGGTCCGTCAGTGGCCAGATCCAGCAATTCGTCACGCGCCAGCATGGGGAACGACAGGACATTGGTGGGTTTATCCCGTTTGCGCCATTCACGGTTGAGCGCGTGGACTTCCGCATCATCGGTGAACAATATGCTCACTGACAGGCGCGGGTTCGCCAGTTCGGGCGCGACTTTCGATGCTGCATCCGATGCATGTTTTGCCAGTTGGAGCAGGTTGTCCCCGCTCCATGGCTGTTCCAGATCAATGTCAAGTTCCATGTCCGTTTGGCTGTGGATCAGGCCGCTTTATCCGGATCAGGCCCTTCATAGGCCTCGACAATCCGGCCGACGATGGGATGGCGCACCACGTCTGCGCGGGTGAACCGCGTAACGCCAATGCCTTCAACGCCTTCCAGCCGTTCCACCGCGTCAATCAGGCCGGACATCCGGTCACCGCCGGGAATGTCGACCTGACGCGGATCGCCGCACACGACCATGCGGCTGTTCTGGCCAAACCGGGTGAGGAACATCTTCATCTGTTCGCGCGTGGTATTCTGCGCTTCGTCCAGAATGACGAATGCATCGGCCAGGGTGCGTCCGCGCATGAAGGCAATCGGCGCAATCTCTATTTCGCCGCTGGCAATCCGGCGTTCCACCTGTTCAGGCGGCATGCAATCATACAGCGCATCATACAGCGGACGCAGATAGGGATCGACCTTTTCCTTCATGTCGCCGGGCAGGAAGCCCAGCTTTTCGCCCGCTTCGACAGCAGGGCGGGAAAGGATCAGCCGCTGTACGCTGCCGGTAATAAGCTGGCTGACAGCCTGCGCCACGGCCACATAGGTCTTGCCTGTGCCGGCCGGACCAAGTGCGAAAATCACGTCCTCGCGCGACAATTGCCGCATATAGTCGATTTGCGTGGCAGACCGCGGCACAATGGTTTTCTTGCGCGTGCGGATCATGATCGGCGGCGTATCGGGCGAACCGCGCAGCAGCCCTTCCAGCATGGGTTCATTGGACATGGCAATCAGCGCCTCAATCGCACCGGAGCCCAGATCCTGCCCCATGGCAAGCCGGTCATACATCTTGTTCAGAACATCACGCGCACGGGCCACGGAATCTTCCGGCCCTTCGATCTGCAGAACATTGCCGCGGGCGGAAATAAACACGCCGAGGCGGTTTTCCACCTGCACCAGATTCGCATCAAACTGGCCGAATAGCGGCACCAGTAGCGACTGGTCATCAAAAGAAACATCCACCTTTGCGCGGCGAATCTCTCGCTGCGGAATGGGGGAAGGTGAAATCGCCTGTTCGGCGCGGGCAGGTTTACGGGCCATGCGCTCCTTTCGTCTATCCCGACAAAGATAAGCGCAGTTACGCCAGAGACAAGCGGGCAGCCGCAGCAGGGCGGGGGAAAACTTGTGCAGAGCGATCTGCACCCTGCCGGCACACAGGCGCCGTAGCCGCCCGCCCAGCCGAATTGTCGCCTGGAGGAACCCGGCTAGATAATTTCGCCAGCCAGCGAATTGCCCATCGCATCAACCAGACGGGTGCGAACAATATCGCCAATCGCAATGTCAGCGCTGTCTGCCGCCGCATTTTCCGGGCCATAGAAATGGACGGATTGCAGCCAGGGGGATTTGCCCAGCCACTGGCCGGGAAATTTGCCCTTGCGTTCCACCAGCACATCGCAGGTGCGGCCAACACTGGCTTCGTTAAAAGCCAGCTGATCACGGTTTAGCGATGCCTGCAGCCGCTGCAGGCGTTCGTCCATGACCTCGCCTGCAATCTGGCCATCCATCGTGGCTGCAGGCGTGCCCGGGCGGGGTGAATATTTGAAACTGAACGCCAGTGCATAGCCCACGGCATCCACCAGTGCCAAAGTCTCGGCAAATTCAGCTTCCGTCTCGCCCGGAAAGCCCACGATAAAATCGCCTGACAAGGCGATATCGGGTCGCGCCTGGCGGAACCGGTCGAGCAGTTTCAGATAGCTGTCTGCCGTGTGGCTGCGGTTCATGGCCTTCAGCACACGGTCGCTGCCCGATTGCACCGGCAGGTGCAGATAAGGCATCAGCTTGTCTATCTCGCCATGTGCGGCAATCAGCGCATCATCCATATCGGCAGGGTGGCTGGTGGTGTAACGGATGCGGACAAGGTCGGGCAATTGTGCCAGTTCGCGGATCAGGCCGGCCAGGCCAACCGGGCGGCCCTTGCCATCTTCGCCGCGCCAGGCATTCACATTCTGGCCCAGCAGGGTGATTTCGCGGGCGCCAGCGGCCACCAGCCGGTCCGCCTCTGTCACCAGATCGGCAAAGGGTCGCGATATTTCGGCACCGCGAGTATAAGGCACCACGCAATATGTGCAGAATTTGTCGCACCCTTCCTGCACGGTCAGAAATGCGGCAGGCGCGCTTTTGCGGCGGCGGGGCAGGGCGTCGAACTTGGCAATGGGCGGCATGTCGGTGTCGGTTGACCGTTTGCCATCCACCGCACGTTCCAGCATGGCCGGCAGCCGGTGATAGGCCTGCGGCCCCACCACCATGCTGACCGCTGGTGCGCGCGCCATGATTTCTTCGCCTTCTGCCTGCGCCACACATCCTGCGACTGCGATAAGGGGCGGGGTTTCCTTGCCCTTGAGCAATCGGCCAATGTCGGAATAGACCTTTTCAGCCGCTTTTTCGCGAATATGACAGGTGTTGAGCACAACCAGATCGGCATCTTCGCCCTCGGCAGCGGGAGTGATCCCCTGTTCGTCCAGCATTTCTGCCATACGTTCGCCATCATAGACGTTCATCTGGCAGCCGAAGCTTTTGACCCGATAGGTCCTGGGAGGTGCAGTTTTGCGCATGGGCCGGGGCCTATACCGATATCGCAGATTATTCCAAGGGCACTTGGTCTTGTGGCGCATGGTAGCGAACCGGCACGACATCATGTTTGAACTCGCGCAGTGGCCTGCCCAACTGGGTCATCAGCGCCGCTTCAATGGCCGCACGCGCACGCGCACCAATGGCTTTGCGCCCGCGAAATTCTTCCGGGCTGAACGGTTCAAGAAAATGCAGCTTTAGTGAAAAAGTGCCCTTTCGGGCCAGCACGCGCTTGGCATTATTGCCGCCGCCTTCATCGCCAATCCACGCGATTTCTTCCGCCACCGCGCCATATTCCAGCAACACCGGCTGGACCATAACGCCCGGCGGCGGCGGCTCCAGTACACTGAGCATGGAAGTCTTGAACGGTAACAGGGACTGGCCATCTGTCGTGGTGCCTTCAGGGAAAACCGTGATCGACCAATTATCTGCCAGCGCGGTGCGCAGCTGGTTGATCTGTTCGGCCACGCCCATGCGGTTTTCCCGTTTCACAAAAACGGTGCGATTGAGGCTGCACAGCCAGCTGATGACCGGCACTTCGGACAAGTCCGCCTTGGCGACAAAGGCTGTGCCGCTGGCGCCGGCCAGGGCAAGTATGTCGAGCCATGACAAATGATTGGAGACGAAGAACACATCGCGCCGCAGCGGCGTGCCCACCTTCGTCACCCGCGCCCCGGCGATGCGGGCTGACAGGCCCAGAAACCACATCGGGAAGGGCGATCCATAAGCGAAGATACGGTAGAAAAAATGCAGCGGCACAAAAATGGCCAGCAGCACGATCAACAGGAACAGGCGGACCGAAAAGCGCAATTTTTCCCGCAGCGTCAGGATGGTGTTCTCGCCGCGTTCAGCCGCTGCGCGCCGCTCTGCGTTCATCAGCTTTCGCGGTCCAGCTTGACCCCGTATAATTCCATTCGGTGGTCAACCAGCCGGTAGCCCAGCTTTTCGGCAATCTGGCGTTGCAGTGCTTCCAGTTCCGGGTCGACAAATTCCACCACCTTGCCGCTCTCCACGTCGATCAGATGGTCGTGATGGGCTTCCGGCGCTGCTTCATAACGCGCCCGGCCATCGCCGAAATCATGCCGGTCAAGGATGCCAGCTTCTTCGAACAGGCGCACTGTGCGGTACACGGTGGCAATCGAAATTTTTGGGTCAATCGCAGAGGCGCGCTGATGCAGGGCCTCCACATCAGGATGGTCCTCGCTTTCGGACAGCACGCGCGCAATGACCCGCCGCTGTTCGGTGATCCGTAAACCGCGCTCGGCGCAGAGTTGTTCGAGGTCTATCCGTTGCTGCAAGAGTAACCCTTCAAATGAAAACGCCCCGAACCCTTATAGGGCCGGGGCGCTGTTCTCAAGCACCGGGGTGCAATGATCATCAGGGGTGATTGTCAGGCGGGCTGTTTATTCCGCTTATACGGCGGCCTTGCGGCGGCCACGCTTCTGGCCAGGCTTACGGCCCAGGCCGATTTTCTTGGCCAGATCGCGGCGCGTCTCGGCATAGGCAGGGGCAACCATGGGATAGTCGCTCGCCAGATCCCAGCGGGCACGATATTCATCGGGCGTCATGCCATGTTCGGTCATGAGGTGCCGTTTGAGCATCTTCATTTTCTTGCCATCTTCCAGGCACACGATGTGGTCACGCTTGACCGATGCGCGGACGGTGACGGCAGGATCGGGGCGCTCTTCCATGCTCAACGTTTCTGTGCCAAGATTTGCCAGCGCGTTGTAAACATTGGTAATAAGTGCCGGAACTTCATCTGCCGACAAGCTATTGTTACTGACATGAGCCGAGACGATGTCTGACGCCAATGTAATCAGTGTTTCAGACATATCATGTTCTGTATTATTCATTGAAACCTCTTTTGCGACCTATTCGACGGTATGGTTTTTGCATACTCTGCCGCTCAATTAGGCAAGTGTCAGCGTTTATACAAGATAATGTCACAAATTTACAGCATGGCAATAAAAGAAAGCATCCGCCGATATTACAGGGCAATACTGAATGTTATCGCGTCGATTTTGCTGCCATCAGCAAGAGAATAATACTGTTTCCGTCGGCCAATCGGCAAGAAGCCGAAGGTTCGGTAGATTTTCTCCGCCGGATTATTGCTCCGCATTTCGAGGAACATGGTGCTCGCTCCGCGCTTACTGGCATCGGCCGCTAGCTGACCAAGCAATGCTTTGCCCAAGCCTGATCTGCGATATTCGGGTCTTACCGCAATAAGTAACAGTTCTTCTTCACCGGCAATATGTCGGCTTAATGTAAAACCGGCAACTGGCTGGTCAGCGCTGCTTTTCACGCCATGCGGATCAATCAGAAAATAATGGGTCGATGGCAGAACAAGGGCATCGCCTACCTGACGGCGCGACCAGGCCTCGCCCCACTTCGGGTCGAAGGCGGCGCCCATGACCTCCATCAATCGGTCAAGATCATCCGTCATTTGGGTAATTTGGCATCGGGTGCGCGGCCATAGGCAGGCGTAAATGTTCGCAAGAATAATGGCTCGGGCAAATGCACCACATTTCGCGCATCGGGATGGGCAGTGTCCGCGCTGCCAAACCCCCGCAGTTCAACCAGCGCGTTGGCCTGTGTGCCTGCCGCCAGTTCATGGACACAGATCCGCGCCGCATCTGCGGGAGGGACGGAAGAGGCATCGCCCGATGGCAGGCCGGCCGCATTGAAATTCTGCACAAACCACTGCCCGTGGCCCGCAGTCATGCAAACGCTCACCGGCACAGCGCCATGTTGCTGGCGGGCGCCAGCGGCCACCAATGCCAGTGTCGGATAGGCGGCGGCATCAGCCTTCCACGCAAGGGCAAGGGCGCGGGCTGTCGCGATGCCAATCCTGACCCCTGTAAAACTGCCCGGACCGATGGAAACGGCAATGCGGTCCGCCTTGCCGCGATCGGGCAGGGCGGAAATCATCGGCACCAGCCGTTCCGCATGGCCCCGGCCCAGCACCTGATGATCGCTGGCGATCAATTCGCCATTTTCAAAAAGCGCCACCGAACAGGCTTCGGTGGCGCATTCAATTGCCAGCATGCGCATGAAACTAGCGTCGCCCCATCAGATATGTTCGAACAGTTTTGAAGGTCTGGCACGCCAGGCTGCCGGCTGGCAAGATGCCAGCCAGCAGCCATGGCGCCGCCATGCCTGCCTGCTTCAGACTATGGTATTGAATTTGCTGAATTCAGGGCGCGGACTGCGTTCGAAAATAGAAGTCTGGTCGCCGTAGCCGATCGAACAGATGAAATTGACTTTCACCTTGGGATCATCGGCAAAAAACGCAGCATTAAGGGCATCTGCATCAAAACCCGACATCGGCCCGCAATCGAGGCCCAATGCGCGCGCGGCAATCATCAGATATGCGCCCTGGAGGGATGAATTGCGAAAAGCGCCTTCCTTGCGGCCTTCTTCGTCGCCTTCGAACCAGCTCTTGGCATCGGCGTGCGGGAACAGCCACGGCAGTTCATCATGAAAATCAATATCCATGCCGATCAGCGCGGTTACAGGCGCGGCTTTCACCTTGTCCTTGTTGCCATCAGACACGCATTCGACCAGCCTTGCACGTGCCTCGTCCGATTTTACCCAGACAATGCGTGATGGCTGCATATTGGCCGAAGTCGGCGCCATTTTCAGCAATTCGTAAATGGCGTGGATCTGCTCATCGCTGACAGCGCGCGGCAGCCAGCCATTGTAGCTGCGGGCTTCGCGAAAAATCTGGTCCAGCGCTTCGGCGGACAGGTGGTGGTCATGAAATTGGGTGATCATTGCATTAACTCCTCAGGCGGCCCGAACTTCGGTCACTTCAGGTATATAATGCTTCAGCAGCCCTTCGATCCCGTGTTTCAGTGTAGCGGTGGATGACGGGCAGCCTGAACAGGCGCCCTGCAAGGTCAGATACACCACCCCGTCCTTGAACCCGCGATAGGCGATATCCCCGCCATCACCGGCCACCGCCGGACGGATGCGCGTTTCCAGCAATTCGCTGATCTGGGCGACGATATCGGCATTGGCCGGATCTTCTTCTACCACCATGTCATCTTCTGCGGGGATGGAAATGCCATTGGCACTGCCACCGGCAAACAGCGGCGCTTCACTGACAAAATGGTCCAGCAGAATGGCGACGACCTGCGGTTTGAGCGCTGACCATTCCGCGCCCGGCGCTGCTGTGACGGAGACAAAATCTGCCCCGAAAAACACGTTCACCACTTCACCGGTGTCAAAAATCGCTTCGGCCAGCGGCGACGCTTCTGCCGCTTCGGGCGAAGTAAATTCGCGGGTGCCAGCGGTCATCACCTGCCGGCCGGGCAGGAATTTCAGGCTGGCGGGATTGGGCGTTGCTTCTGTCTCTATAAACATCGCTTCAATCTAGGGCGGCTGACGCGTTGTAACAAGGGCTGCCATGGCGTTAGCGGGCCACGCCTTATTTGTCGGGCCAAAGTGAAACTAGCGCATCCATTCACTATCCCTTCAGCAGCAGCGCGCCTATATGACGCCCATGATAGAATTCCCGCGTGCCGTGCGGCACCTCGCGCTCATCCTTCCGCTAGCCTTTGCAACGCCCAATGTATGGGCGCAAACGGCTGATAAATTGCCGGCGGCTGCAGCCATCCAGAATGGCAAGGAAGTGCCGTGGATCTATCGCGGCAGCGATGTGCCGCAGGATACAGAATGGCTGTTTGGCGAAATGGACAACGGCCTGCGTTATGCCACCCGCAAAAACGGCGTGCCGCCCAATCAGGTTTCCATCCGGATCAGGATTGATGCAGGATCGCTGCATGAAGAAGATGCAGAGCGCGGCTTTGCCCATTTGCTGGAACATCTGACATTCCGCGAAAGCAAATATCTGGGGCAGGCCGAAGCGATTCCGACATGGCAGCGCCTTGGTGCCACTTTCGGCAGCGACACCAATGCGGAAACCAGTCCGACCCACACAGTTTACAAGCTGGATCTGCCCAATGCGACACCAACCGCAGTGGCGGAAAGTTTCAAATTGTTGTCTGGCATGATCCGCGAACCCAGGCTTTCGCCGGCCAACATCAGCGCAGAAGTGCCGATTGTGCTGGCTGAAAAGCGCGAGCGCGGCGGGGCAGGCCAGCGGGTGGCAGAAGAAACCCGCCAGGTGCTGTTTGCCGGACAGCGGCTGGCAGAACGCTTGCCCATTGGCACGGATGCAACGCTGAACGCCGCCACCGCGCCTGCTGTTCAGGCGTTCCACACCCGTTGGTATCGCCCGGAAAACACCGTTATTTCGGTTGCCGGTGATGTAGATGCCAAGGAACTGGCCGCGCTGGTGGAACACTGGTTTGGCGACTGGAAAGTAAAGGGCGCAGCCACCCCTGCACCCGATTTTGGCGATCCTGTGGCGCCCCTCGATGCTGATCCTGCCAACCCTGTTGGTGAGGCGGCCGTCATTGTCGAAGCCGATTTGCCGCGTTCGATGACCTATGCCGTCATGCGCCCGTGGCGTTCCGTTCAGGACACGATTGTCTATAATGAAGGGCTGCTGCTGGATTCGCTGTCGCAGGCGATTATCAACCGGCGGCTGGAATCGCGGGCACGGGCGGGCGGTTCCTACCTTTATGCGCAGGTCCAGCAGGATGACGTCAGCCGTTCAACCGATGCCACCTTTGTATCCTTTGCGCCGCTGACGCAGGACTGGCAGGCCGCGCTGGCGGATGTTCGCGGAGTGATCGCAGATGCGGTTTCCGCGCCGCCCACGCAGGAAGAAATCGACCGGGAAATGGCGGAATTGCAGGTTGCCTTTGCCAGTTCGGTGGAGCAGCGCGCCGTCATGGCGGGGTCCGGCCTTGCGGACAGTATCGTGCAGGCAGTGGATATTCGCGAAGCGGTGGCCGCGCCGGAAACCGTGCTGCTGGTGTTCAACGGAATGCGGGACCAGTTCACGCCGGATAATGTGCTGGCCCATACGCGGGCGCTGTTTTCAGGTGACGTGATCCGCGCCACATATATCACGCCCGATGGCGCAGAAGCATCGGCCGCTGCGCTGCGGACAGCCATGCAAACGCCGATTGCAGCAGATGGCGGCGCGCGTCTGGCGGCCAGTGCGATATCTTTTGATGACCTTCCGCCCATTGGCAAACCCGGCACAGTGTCTGCCACTGGCCCGCTGGGCCTGCTGGGCATCGAGCGGGTGGAATTTGCCAATGGGGTAAAAGCCATCCTGTGGGCCAATGATGCAGAACCGGGCCGGGTGGCGTTGAAAGTGCGCTTCGGCTCCGGTTATCGCGGCTTCAGCCCGGACGATGCAGCCTATATCGGCCTTGGCGAAATGGCGCTGGTCGGGTCGGGCATTGGTGATCTGGGGCAGGAAGAACTGGACCGCATTTCCAATGGCCGCAAGATGGGCTTTGATTTTGCGATCGGTGACGGGGTGTTCACATTCTCCGCCCAGACGCGCGCTGCCGATCTGGCCGATCAGCTGTACCTGTTTGCTGCCAAGCTGGGCATGCCGCGCTGGGATGCAAACCCGGTAATCCGCGCCAAGGCCGCATCACGGCTGGCGTATGAAAGCTATGCCTCCAGCCCGGGCGGTGTCCTGTCGCGCGATCTGGATTATCTTCTTCACGCAAAGGATGGCCGCTATCTCACGCCTGATCCCGCAGCCATTGAAGCGGCCACGCCGGAAGGCTTCCGCAAGGTATGGGAACCGCTGCTGAAGCAGGGCCCGGTCGAAGTGCTGGTGTTTGGCGAATTTGACCGGGATGCAACGATTGAATCCCTGCGCAAGACATTCGGCGCATTGTCACCGCGTAACGCAATCCCGGCGGATGTTGCGGCCCGCGTTCCAGCGTTTCCTGCCGCTGAGGCAGGCCCTGTCGTGCTGACCCATCGCGGGGATGCCAACCAGGCAGCGGCGGTCATGGCATGGCCCAGCAGTGGCGGCGTGGCCAATCTGCGCGAATCGCGCCAGCTGGAAATCCTGACGGATCTGTTCAACAATCGGCTGGTGGACGCCATGCGCGAACGGGCCGGTGCCAGCTATGCACCGCAGGTCAATTCGCGCTGGCCGGTGGATGTGGATGGCGGCGGCGCTATCACCGCACTTGCCCAATTGCGGCCCGAAGATGTGCCGGCCTTCTTTGCGGCGGCCGATGCCATTGCGCTGGACCTGGCCAATAACCCTGCCGGTGATGATGAACTGGCGCGCGTGACAGAACCGCTGAAGCAGCTGATCAGCCGCGCTTCGACGGGCAATACATTCTGGATGTTTCAGGTCGAAGGGTCCACGCATGACCCGCGGCGGGTGGACATGATCCGCTCATTACTGAGCGATTACACCCAGACCACGCCTGCCGCCATGCAGGCGCTGGCCCGCCGTTATCTGGCTGCGCGGCCCGGTTTTCGTCTGGCGGTCATTCCCGAAGGCCAAGAACTGGCCACAGCAGGCGCTGGCCAGCCTGCTGCTGCGGGCGCTGCTTTGACAGGACGGTAAAGCTGCGCCTTTGGCGGCCATGGTTTTAATGGCGTTGCAGCGCAGCTGTCTTTGCCATTGAGTGGCGCAGCGCGTAGATACGCCTGGAAAATGAAACCGGAAGATTGAAAAGTGGCACAAAACTGGACCCCCGATAGCTGGAAATCGCACGAGGCGCGGCATTTGCCCGTCTATGAAGACGCTGCAGAATTGGCCAGCGCGGAAGCCACATTGTCCAATTATCCGCCACTGGTATTTGCTGGCGAAGCACGCGCCCTGAAAGCGGATCTGGCTGACGTTTCGGCAGGCAAGGCATTCCTACTGCAAGGCGGCGACTGCGCTGAAAGTTTCGCAGAATTCCACCCCAACAACATCCGCGATACTTTCCGCGTGCTGTTGCAGATGGCAGTCGTGCTGACTTTTGCCGGCAAGCTGCCAGTGGTAAAAGTTGGCCGGATGGCTGGCCAGTTTGCCAAGCCGCGCAGCGCCGCCACCGAGACGCTTAACGGGGTCACCTTGCCCAGTTATTTCGGGGACAATATCAACGGTATTGAATTTGACCCTGAAACGCGCCGCAACGATCCGCAGCGCATGGTGCGCGCCTATTCGCAGGCCGCATCCACGCTGAATCTGCTGCGCGCCTTTGCCACGGGTGGTTATGCAAACCTGCGGCAGGTACATCAGTGGACGCTGGAATTCATGGGCCGTTCGCCATGGGCGGACAAATTCGCCCAGACTGCTGACCGGATTGGCGAGGCTCTCGATTTCATGGAAGCCTGCGGGATTGATCCTGCCACCGTCCCCCAATTGCAGGGCACCAGTTTCTATACCAGCCACGAAGCCTTGCTGCTGCCTTACGAACAAAGCATGGCGCGGCGCGATTCGCTGACGGGCGACTGGTATGACACCAGCGCCCACATGGTGTGGATTGGCGACCGCACCCGTTTCGAAGGGTCTGCCCATGTTGAATTCTGCCGCGGCATTGGCAATCCGCTGGGCATGAAATGCGGGCCGAGCATGGAACCTGATGCGCTGATCCGCCTGCTCGATACCTTGAACCCCAAGCGAGAGGCTGGGCGGATGACGCTGATCAGCCGGTTCGGGCATGACAAGGTGGAAGCGGGCCTGGTGCCGCTGGTGCGCGCCGTGGCCCGTGAAGGGCATGACGTGGTCTGGTCATGCGATCCGATGCACGGCAACGTGGTCAAGGCGGACAGCGGCTACAAAACGCGGCCCTTTGATCGGATCTTGAGCGAAGTGAAGGGCTTTTTTGCCGTCCACCGCGCAGAGGGCACCCATGCCGGCGGCATCCACATTGAAATGACTGGCCAGGATGTGACCGAATGCACCGGCGGCGCAGTCGCGATTACCGATGCGCGTCTGGGTGATCGTTATCACACCCATTGCGACCCGCGCCTCAATGCCGCGCAATCGCTGGAACTGGCATTCTTGCTGGCCGAAATGCTCAACCTGGAAATGGCGGAACGTCAGGCGAATGCTGCCTGACACGGGTGCTTAATTCGGGGGGCAGGCAGCATTGCTGACCTTTGGCGGAACAAAATAGGGCCATCTGCCTTTAAATTTGCAGGACATTCGGCCATGTTACGGGCCGGGTGACTTGTGGCAGAAGGGTTTTACAGATTTCCAGTCAAGCGAGTGCGGACCAGACACACTTTCCCCAGCCTGCGCCTTCGGCCAGTTTGGCGGATGCCTATCGCGCAAGTCGCCGTTTGACGCAGGCGCTGGTCGCGCCCCTGTCCGATGCTGATGCCACGCTGCAATCCATGGAAGATGCCTCGCCTGCAAAATGGCACCTGGCGCATACCAACTGGTTTTTCGAAACTTTCCTGCTGCGCGATCATGGCACCGGTTTTCAGCTGTTTGACGAAAAATGGCCCTTCCTGTTCAATTCCTATTACGAGGCAGAAGGGGCGCGCATTTCGCGTCTTTCCCGCGGAATGCTGTCGCGTCCGACAGTGGCGCAAATTCTTGAATGGCGCAGCGCAATCGATGCGGCGATGGAAGGCCTGCTGGACGATCCCGCTCTTGCGCCGCTGATCGCGCTGGGAATTTCGCACGAGCAGCAGCATCAGGAATTGCTGCTGACCGATATCAAACATGCATTGTTCCAGAACCCCCTTGGCCCCGCCATGTGGGATGATGCCGCACCGGCGGATGTGATCCAAACGACCGATCAGGCCTGGCATTCCCACCCCGGCGGGATCGTGATGATGGGCCATCAGGGCAGCGGCTTTGCCTTTGACAATGAAGGCCCGGCACACCGCGTTCTGCTGGAACCTTTCGCCTTGGCGGACCGGCTGGTGACCAATGGGGAATGGGCGCAATTCATCGCCGATGGCGGCTATCGCACGGCTGGCTTGTGGCTGTCGGACGGCTGGGCATGGGTGCAGCAAAATGGCATCGATGCACCGCTTTACTGGCATGAGGGCGATCATTTCACGCACACTGGCTGGCGCGGGCGCGATCCGGCGGCGCCGGTGAGCCACATTTCCTATTACGAAGCAGATGCCTTTGCCACATGGGCAGGGGCGCGTCTGCCGACCGAGAATGAATGGGAAGCCATCGGCCAGCAGGATGATGCGCGCGGGGGCAATCAGCTCGACAGCGCAGTGCCCCCGTCGCCTTGTGGCGGGACAGCCCTGTTTGGTGATTGCTGGCAATTCACCCGGTCGGCCTATTTGCCCTATCCCCGCTTCAAGCCGGCAGAAGGCGCAGTGGGCGAATATAATGGCAAGTTCATGTCCGGCCAGTTCGTGCTGAAAGGTGCCAGCTGCGCCACGGCGCGCGGCCATTCGCGCAGTTCCTATCGCAATTTCTTCTATCCGCATCAGCGGTGGCAATTTACCGGCCTCAGGCTGGCCAGGGATATCTGATGACTGTCAAACCACAAACCAGCATGACCGGACTCGAACTGGTGGACCGCGATGATGATGGGGTCGACCGCGCTTTCAGGGCCGATGTTCTGGCCGGCCTGTCGCAAGACCAGAAGGCGATACCGGCGCGCTGGTTTTACGATGAGCTCGGGTCTGAACTGTTCGAGGATATAACTGTTCAGCCGGAATATTACCCGACCCGCGCAGAAACGGAAATTCTGGACCGGTGCGCAAGTGAATTTGCCGATGCCATTGGCGCTGGTCAGGCCGTGGTGGAATTTGGCTCCGGCAGTTCGGTCAAGACGCCGCTGCTGCTGCGTGCCATCCAGCCTGCCGCCTATGTTCCGCTGGACATTTCGGGCGATTTCCTGCGCGCTGCGGCGGCGGATTTGTCGGCCAAATTCCCCGGCCTGCCAGTCCATCCGGTAGAGGCGGATTTCATGCGCCGGGTGGAATTGCCAGCCGAGATTGGCGCTTTGCCCAAGCTGGGCTTTTTCCCGGGGTCCACCATCGGCAATATGGTCGCGCCAACCGCGGTGGATTTGCTGCGCAATATGGGGCAGACACTGGGCACAGGATCGATGTTGCTGATCGGGATGGATCTGGTCAAGGATGCGGCAATTCTCGAGGCTGCCTATGATGATGCAGCAGGCGTGACAGCCGCGTTCAATCTCAATCTGGCGCACCGCGTCAACGGTGAATTGGGCGGCACAATTCCGGTGGACCAACTGCGCCATGTGGCGCGTTGGAATGATGATTTTGCCCGGATAGAAATGCATCTGGAAGCCCAATGCGACATCACTTTTGAAGTCGCAGGACAGCCTTTGACAATGGTTGAGGGCGAGACAATCCATACAGAAAACAGCCACAAATTCACCGCTCGCAGCGCAAATATGCTGTTGCTGTGTGGCGGCTGGACTCCCTTGAAGCGGTGGACGGATACAGAAGACCGCTTTTCGCTCATCCTGGCGCAATCCACTCCGCCGCGCAGCGCGCCTTGAGCGACGGGGATAGTGTCGTTTTGACAAAAATTGGCATTGTGGGCGGCGGAATGGCTGGCCTGTCCTGCGCAACGGCGCTTGCCCGCAGAGGGATTGCCAGCACGATTTTCGACAAGGGGCGCGGGCCCGGTGGGCGCATGGCCACGCGGCGGGCTGAAGTTGGCGGGCGCGAATTGCGTTTCGACCATGGGGCGCAGTTTTTCACCGCGCGGGATGATGCGTTCATCAGGCAATGCACGCAATGGCAGGACGCTGGCGTCATAGCGCCGTGGCCCGCGGCAGGCACTGGCGCAATGGTGGGCACACCGGCCATGAATGCGCCGCTTCGCCATATGGCAGAAACGCTGGATGTGCGCTGGGGGCAGCGGATTGATGCGATATATTTCGCAAACGGGAGATGGTCGCTCGATAGCCAGGGCGACAGGTTGGATGGCTTCACCCATCTGGTAGTGGCCTTGCCAGCAGAACAGGCGGCCGTGATGCTGGAACCGGTTGCCACAGCCTTTGCCCAAGAGGCCGCATCGGCAGTGTCTGAACCCTGCTGGGCAGTGATGGCCCTGTTCGCCCGGCCTTTGGAAACGCCCGGAATGGCCATTATGGGTGACGTCATCCGTGAACCGGGGGCAGATATCTCATGGGCCGCGCGCAATGGTGCAAAACCGGGGCGCGCGGGGGATGAAAGCTGGGTCATCCACGCATCGCCAGAATATTCAAGGGCCTTGCTGGACCAGCCAGCAGACGCTGTAGCGCAGGCAATATTGGCGCGTTTCTTTGCCGAAACAGGCGCTGCGCCGGCAGACCCCACCCATCTGGCAGCCCACCGCTGGCTCTATGCCAAGGTGCAGCCGGTTGCAGGCGCGCGAAGCCGGTGGGATGCGGCGATGTGTCTGGGCGTGACGGGCGACTGGCTGGTGCAGCCGCGCGTTGAAGGAGCGTGGCTTTCAGGCCATGATCTGGCGGCACGCATCGCCGCATCGCTGGATGGCGCCGGTCACAGCGTCGATACTGCGTAAACCTGCCGTCATTCATGGACCATTTGGCTGATGCATCCTATATCCGGTCCATGTCACTTGCAGAAATCTGGAGCACGCTTGCCGGCGTGATTGCGCAAATACCCCGATCAGGCCTGCTTGTGGCCGTTCTGTCGGCGCTGGTAGCTGGCTGGATCGGCGCGATGATGGTGCGCCGCCGCGTCCCGCTGGGCCGGTTTGTCAGATCTGCCAGCACCGTTGCGCTCGCCTGCATTCTGGTAACAGTCGTGCTGCAATTGTCCCGGTTCGATTCCCGGATGGATTTCGCGATACCTGAAATGGGCATGCCGCAACAATCAGTGGAGGGCGGGGAGACGCGCATTCCGCTGGCACCCGATGGCCATTTCTGGCTGAGCGCACAGGTGAACGGCCAGCCGGTTTCGTTCATGATCGACACGGGCGCGACCTTGACCGCAGTGTCGGACAGCGTTGCCGCGCGTGCAGGCCTGGAACCCCGCCGGGGCGGCATTCCCATCCGGCTGACCACGGCCAATGGCACAATTGCAGCGCAAATCACCACCATTGACGAATTGCGGTTCGGTAATGTGGCCGCGCGCGGCCTGGATGCAGTGATGGCGCCCAATCTGGGGGAAACCAATGTGATCGGGATGAACCTTCTGTCGCGGCTCAAATCTTGGCGGGTGGAAGATAACACGCTTATTCTCGTGCCCAATAATCCGCAGCCGGTCGTGGACGCTCAATAGGTTAGGGCGCTTGCCGTAACTGCCGCGCTGGTGCATCACCCGGCGTATGACCAAATCTGCAAAATTCGCGTCCTTCGCCCTGCTGCTCTCCCTCGCGCTGGTCGCCTGGTTTGCCGTGGCTGCCTTCGGTCCCAAATTCGGGCTGTTCAGCTGGAAAATCGGTTTCGGCACGATGACCGCAGGCTGGGGCATTTATCTTATTGGCGCGGTGGCGCTGGTCGCTGTCATTGCCCTCATCGCGGTGTTGATCCGCGCTCCGCGTAAAGGCTGGGCCAGGGCACTGGTTGCGCTGCTGATACCGGCAGCATTTTTCTTCGCCTTGGGTTCTGTGAAAACGACTGCGGACAGCGTGCCGCCCATTCACGACGTATCGACCAATCTGGTGGACCCGCCGATGTATTCGCAAGCCACGCTGGATTTGCGCACATCGCTGGAAGCCAATCCGATCAATGATTTTCAGACCCCGCTGGGCCAGCTTGAAATGTGGCAAGGTGAACGCTTTGCCGATGTTGCTGACAAGACTGCCGGTGATCTGATTGCAGATGCATTTCCCCGCTTGCAGACAGTGCGTCTGGCGATGCCGGCAGACCAGGCGATTGACCGGGTCTCGTCGGTTATGACAGATGCCGGACTTCATGATGTCAAAATCCGCGGCAGCCAGATCGAAGGCGTGGCGGAAACTTTTCTCTATGGTTTCAGGGATGATGTGGTCGCGCGGGTTCGGCCTGCCAACGGCGGCAGCGAAGTGGATTTCCGCTCCACCTCGCGCGTTGGCCTCAGCGATCTGGGCGTGAATGCGAAACGCGTCGCTGACCTTATCGATGCGTTGAACGCCGAAACCTGAGGTTCAGGCCTGACTATGACTATCCGCCGCAATGCCCTGTTCCAGAATGGACCGGGCAATGGCCGCCAGTTCCTTGGCAGGGCGGTCATCTGACCAAACGCCGTAACGCAGGCCCAGAAATACGTTCATGCCCATCAGCGCCCAGGCGTGCGCTTCTTCCATGCCCGTGCGGAATTCACCCTTGTCCATGCCGGCCTGCAAACGGGCTGTGATGCGTGTGGCAGTGGTTTCGTAATGTTCGCGGTAACTTGCCGGATCGACAAATTCCGCTTCATCGATGATGCGGTAGATTTCCTTGTGGTCGCGCGCAAAGTTGAGGAACGACGCAAGGGCTGCTTCCTCGGTTTCGAACGCTGACAGGCCGGGGCCGACGGAACTGCCGACGGTTTTCCGCACACGTTCGCTCATGTCCCGCACCAGCGCGCGGAAGACATCATCCTTGGTATCGAAATAGGTGTAGAAACTGCCCAGCGCCGTGCCCGCGCGGCGAGTGATGCCGCTGATGGAGGCATCGTGAAAGCCGCGCTCGCCAAATTCCGCCTCTGCCGCATCCAGCAATTTGCGCATCGTCTGTTGGCCCCGCGCTGTGCGTGGCCGCTTGGCGGCATTTTGTCCTACGGCGCTCTTTCCTACACTCATGCCCGAAATTGTTAGACGGACAGGGAAAATTTACAAGCAGAACTTGAAAGTTGGTTCAACATTCAATATTCAGCCAGCAATAGTCTTGGGAGGATAAACATAATGATATTTTCGCGTAGATTCGCATGCACTCTTCTGGCGGGCGCTGCCGCAGTCGCCCTGACCGATGCTCCGCTCAAAGCGCAGGAAGCATCCAACCCTGCCGCCACCGAAAATCTTGGCGGCGATGTCATTGTGGTGACCGCACGCCGCCGCGAAGAACGGCTGCAGGATGTGCCCATTTCCATCAGCGCCATCAGCGGGGAAACGCTGGCCAAGCAAGGCACGCTGGAACTGACTGCCATCGCGCAGGAAGTGCCGAACCTCACTCTGGAAGTTTCGCGCGGGACCAACACCACGCTGACGGCATTCATCCGCGGGGTCGGCCAGCAGGACCCGGTCGCCGGGTTTGAAGCGGGCGTCGGGCTTTATGTCGATGATGTATACCTCAACCGTCCGCAGGCTGCAGTGCTCGACATTTACGATGTCGAACGGATCGAGGTTTTGCGCGGGCCGCAGGGCACTTTATATGGCCGCAACACGATTGGCGGCGCGATCAAATATGTCACCAGCCGCCTGTCGGCTGATCCGGAATTCAAGATCCGCGGCACCTATGGTTCGTATGATCAGGCAGATGTCGTGGTCAGCGGGTCTGTACCGCTTGGCGAGACGCTGCGCTTCGGGGCCAGTGCTGCGCGCCTCAGCCGGGGCGGGTATGGTGACAATCTGGTGCAACCGGGGGTTGAAAACTACAATAAGGATCTGTGGGGTGGCCGCGCCACTCTGGAATTCGACAATGGGCCATTATTTGTCCGCCTGTCGGGCGATTACATCAACGATACCAGCGATCCGCGCCAGGGCACGCGCCTGATTACCAGCCTGTTCACCGGCCAGCCGGTGCTGGATGATATCTATGATACACGTGCCGGGCTTGATGTGGTGAAACAGGAAGTGGAAGCCTATGGCGGCGCGCTTGCAATCGGCCTGGAAATCAGCCCGGCCATCACGCTGAAGTCGATCACCGGATACCGCAAGGACAAGTCCACCACGCCAATCGATTTTGACAGTCTGGCCGCATCCGATCTTGATGTTCCGGCCATCTACAAGAACGACCAGATCAGCCAGGAATTCCAGCTGCTCTATGAAACCGACAGGCTGAACGGCGTGATCGGCGCCTATTATCTGGATGCCGATGCCTTCACCGCGTTTGACGTTGCCCTGTTCACGACAGGCGCCCTGATTGGCCGCCCCGGCCTCAATGCGCAGACGCTGGGTGATGTCAGCACCAAGACATGGTCGGTCTTTGGTGACTTCACTTTTGATATCACTGAGCAACTGGCGATTTCGCTGGGTGGGCGTTACACCCATGACAAACGTGCGTCGCGGATTTTGCGGACCACATTTGTCGGCGGATTTTCCGACCTGTTTGGCGGACCAGCGGTTCCCCTAGCTGTCACTTCGGACTTTGATGGCAGCCGTACTTTCAAGGAATTCACACCGCGCGCATCCATCAGTTTCAAGCCGAACAACAATCACAATTTCTACATCAGCTACGCACAGGGCTTCAAGGGCGGCGGTTTTGACCCGCGCGGCCAGACTTCCGCAGCGCCTGACCTTAACGGCAGCGGCGCACGCGATGCGGAAGATATTTTCAATTTCCTCAGCTTCGATCCTGAAACCGTGGATAGCTACGAAATCGGCTGGAAGGGATCCTTGCTGGATAACCGCCTGAACATCAGCCTGGCTGCGTTCAAAGGCGATTATAATGACGTGCAGATCCCCGGTTCTGTCGGCGTGGATACCAACAATGACGGGGTGAATGACAGTTTCATCGGCATCACTTCCAACGCTGCCAGCGCCGATGTGAACGGCGTGGAATTTGAAGGGCGCGCATTGGTCGGGGCTGATTTTGCGGGGGCCGGCAGCCGGCTCAACGTGAACTGGTCGCTGGGTTATCTCGACGCGAAATATAACACTTTCATCGATGCTTTCGGTAATGATGTGGCTGATCAGCGGGTGTTCCAGAATACCCCTGAATTCACGGTTCACGCCGGTTTCGATCTCGGCTTGCCAATGGCCGGGGGGATGGTGGATTTCCTCGGCTCTGTGTCGACCCGGAGCGATGCCAGCCAGTTTGAAGTGCCCAACGCGTTCCTTGATCAGGATGGCTTCTCGCTCGTGGATGCCAGCATCGTCTATACTGACAGTGCAGACCGCTTCACCATCGGCCTGCACGGGAAAAACCTGTTCGATAAACGCTATATCGTGTCAGGCTATAATTTCGTGACCGGCGGCACGGGCGGCGTTCCGTTCCGCTCCACTCTGGGCCTGGAAGGCACGCTGACAGGTTTCTACGGCGATCCGCGGCGGTTCTACGTAACCGGTGAAGTGCGCTTCTAAACAGCGCCAAGCCGAACCACAGCGCGCGCCATGCCATCCGGCATGGCGCGCGTTTTGCTGTGCAGATTGACAGGTAATGCAAATGGCTGGGGTGGCAGGGGCCCCAGACAGTTGTGATTTAAGCTTCTGAATCCTTTGGCTTCTTCCATTTGTCCCGCCGTGGATGGCTCTTTTAGGGTGCCACGGCAGGGTGCCACGGAAGGATACCACGGCTATGGCCAGCATTCAGAACGTCACGCGCAAGCAGGGCACGTATTATTTCCGCAAACTCATACGTTTAGGGCCTGATAAGCCTTTCCGGTTACGGATGTCGCTAAAGACAACCAGCCGTAAGCGGGCAGCATTGCTCGCTCCGGCCATGACCTTGATCTGCGAGAGGGTAGCGATGAACGTGATGGCTAAAATGGGCTCTGACGGGCTCACAGCTGAAGAGCGGGCTGAGATCTATCGACGCCAGATGCTCATCGAGCGCGACCGGCTCGTGATTATGCATGCCAGCCTTCATATCGAGCCCCCCGATGATCATGACGATATTCGCAAGGCTCTCTCGCTCCGCCTGGGCGCCTTTGAGACGGCTGCAAACGATTCACTTACATATGGCAAGATCGACGACTTTCTGATCGGCCGCATGGATGCCGATGATAACGATGATCCCATCGTGATCATGGCGTGGTCCGATTTGGCCGAGTCTATGGGGCTCGACAGCGCAGACGAGGCTGGAGCCGCGCGCCTTGCTGACCTTGGGCTCGATAAGTCAGCGCTGCGTGAGGCGATGGCAAGAAGGGTAGTGAATCAGGCGCGTATTGAAGCGGCCCGTGAGTTCCAAGGCAACTTGGACAATCCAGGTTCGGCTTATGCGCCTGTTCAAGTGGCGCAATATGCTCAAAGCCTTCCGCAAAGCTCATCGCCAGGCTTCGCGCCGCAAGCGCCACCGGCCGGTCCCTATGCAACTATGACCCCGACCGAGGCGGTCGAGAAGTTCATCGCGCACAATCCACGCACCGGCGGCAAAGACGGCACCTCGCGGATGAAGAACGGAAAGGCATGGACGAAGAAGACCCGAAACCAGTTCGTGCTACCAGCCCGTCTACTGGAGGAGGTTATTGGCGGCCGACCGCTTGCGACTCTGACCCACGATGACCTTGTGACGCTGGATAGCTGCTTTGAAAAGCTGCACGGGCCCAGTTGGGGAAAGTCTCCGAGGCATGCTGAAATGACCATTTGGGAAATCATCGACGAGACTGAGGCCAAAGTGGTCGCGGGCGAAAAAGCCGCCGCCAAAGCAGCAAGCAATCATGAAAATCTCACCAAGCATATCAAACGTGCTGACCTTGGCTTGGGTATCTCCACAACCAAGCGGCATTGGGGTTTTCTGCGGCAATTGACCACTTGGTTTAGCAAGCATCAGCCTCTGGCAGAACTGGACTATGGAGCATTTATCATGGACGACGGCCGCAACAGGCGAAAACTGCGTTCGCCCTACACGGTGGAGCAAGGTATGGAGATTTTCAGCCTTCCGCCGTGGACCGGATCGAAATCCTACGCACGCAGGATGCAACTGGGTGATCTCGTGGTTCATGACGCGTGGTATTTTGTGCCACTCATTGCTTGGTATTCGGGCATGCGCCGTGATGAAATTTGTGGGCTTGCAGTCGATGATGTGCAGCTGAATGACGAGCATTGGCATTTTGAAGTGCGCCCGACAGATACGCGTCGCTTAAAAACGATAAGTTCAGAACGCAAAGTTCCGGTGGCAAATGAACTGGTCCGGCTTGGCCTGACGCAATATGTCGAAGCTCTGCGCGCGGCAGGTGAGACCTTGATGTTCCCAGAGCTTGCTGCGGAGAGCGGGAAGGGCACGATGGGAGATGCATATTACAAACGCATTTGGATAAAGCTGATCAAGGAGCTTCCATTTCTTGGAAACGGACAGGGCATACACTCCTTCCGGCATACCGCGATTGACTTCATGAAAGGGGCTGGGATTACGCCTGAGATACGGGCGGATTTTGCTGGTCATTCTCTGGCTGGTGAAACGGAAGGGCGGTATTCAAAGGATCATTTGGATCTGTTGCGGGAAGCCGTCGCAACTATTCCAGAGATCACGAAGCAAACGCCTGCAGTGCCGATCAATCTGTTGCCGGGCCGCCTTCGCGCGCCACGAAAAGCAAAGACGCAGAAAAAAGTACCTTAGTCCGTTTTGCGCCCCGTATCGGTAATTCTTGGGCGGTGATATATGCCGCATAGCAGCCATAGCACCAGGCTTACCCCGGCTTTGAAATGGAAGGTCGTGTGATCCCACAACCTGCGTCCTTAAGTCGAAGCCGGTCGAATTGGCGATTTTCCGGCGTGTTCCGAAAGAATTTGTCCAACTTACGTTTCCGTGTTGGGCGCTTGCCTCATGGCCGCAAGTTCATCGTCCGATGGAAATGTCAGGTGTGCGAATTTCGACACCCCGAAGTGCTTTGCTGTTAATGGGCCGAAGCGTTCGGCGATGGTTCGAGCCAAGCGAACGTCTTCTTCTAATCCAGCGTCCAGCCCAACGACGACATTGTTCATCGGGATAGTATATGGCTTGAAGCTGTCCACTTCTTCCGGTGTGAGCCAACCGCCGCCGATCTGTCCGTCAAAGTCTGCGGGCCTCGGCCCAATGGCGCGAAAATCGTTTCGCATGACACAGTATTCTTGGAACGTCGCAAGGGTCGATGAATGGCGCACCGCAAGCAACATCATGTCTTGCATCAAGTCGTATTCGTTCGCGGCGGCGAACACGCCCATTTCTTCGGCGGCGAACCGAATGGACCCTTCGTCGGTATGCCCAATCATCGGCACTAAGACTTGCCAAGGTTCCATGTGAGCGCGGTCGGGGTCGTCGCGAAGCGCCATACACGACTTAACATGATTGCTTAGGCTGATTGTGCTGTTGATGATGTGCAGCAGCTTGACCACGACCGAAAACGCCAGCGCCTTCTGATTGTCAACGCGCTGTTCACGGTTGCGTCGAAGCGCTTCGTCCGATTGACGTTTGGCCAAAAGCCAAGCTGGTATGCCGCCCGCCAGTGCGCCGATTACGCCACCAACTACGGCGGGCACCAAATCCCAATACTCGGCTAACTGAAGCGAAACTGACATTAAAACGGTATGCTGTCGGCGCTGTCATAAGCAACGGAAATGTCTACCTGCATGCCGACGTGTTCATAGGGTTCGGTTTCGGAACCGACTTCCAATTCCGCGCTAATGTTTTCAACGATGCAACGCGCTCGCTGGAAAAGTTCGTCGAACGTTAAGATTTCAGGCGACCGCGTGTTTCGGCGATAGAGTTCAAAGCACGCTACTTTGTCATCATTTCCGTATAGTTCGGCCATGTTGCCGATCACCAGATAACTACGCGGTTCGACCGAATATGCGAGCTCGCCCATATCGCTCCCGCTGGTGTCTTTCAGCACATCACGAAGGCGATTGTGGGCAAACTGAAATGCCGTCTTCTGCGCTTGCGTGACCGCTGCGGAAAGTTCGCTAGATACAGCCCAACACCCCGAACGGTAGGTGTCTTTCTGCAAAAGGTCTGTCCAATCCTTCTTGATCTCAATGAGGACGTATTGGCTGATTTCGGCGCGTGTTCGCATAAGCGCGTCGGCAGTCTTGCCGGGCGTGTCGAAGGCGCTGCCAGTTGTTTTCGTCTCTAGCTTTGGCCCGACTTTGTCTAAAAAGACGTAGTTCAAGCCATGCCCGAATATCCATGGGTTGCGTTCGAAGTATGCTTGCCATTCAGGCTCTTTGCGGTCTTCTCCGAGCATCTTTTCAAATTCAGCCAATGCCTGTCGCTTAGTCGCCACGGCGTAAATATCGTGAGAGAGCGACGGCGTTTCGGCTAGTTCCTTGATGATGGACGCGCCTTTGTCGGTTCCCAAAAGGGTGACAAGTGCGGCAACATCGACGTTATCAAGCGATACTCTAGCCTTAGTTGCTTCCGATAAATCGAGGCATGAGATAATCGACAGAAGCTGCGCCATTTGCGCAGCTTGGCAATTATTCACTTGGATATGACCATCGTCCTGCCAACCAAACCGTCTGTGAAATCGCAGCTTCGTTATTTTTAACGAACCAAAATCCTTGCGCTCGGACACGTAGAATGCCTTGACCGAGAGTTTGCATCGCGACGTGACGTCGACTTCGCCCAAATCTTCTTCGCTGTCGGCCACAATCGTCGCAAACGTCCCCTTGCTCGCTGGATACGTGTATAATTGGTTCGGCTTATAGTTCGCCAGATAGTCATTGTCGTCCGTCATGGCCCCGCGATACTACACAATGATCGCTGATAGAAGCTGGGAGGAATTTTGGGTCGGCAGTCTTGCGCGCGAACGATCCCGCGCGTGATGCGTCCGACAAGTGGCCATTATTGGAACGGCAGCTTCGCTGCATTTTGAAACTGAGAGCGGATTTTTCCAATTACTGCCATTGTGCAGCAAGCAATTCCGCTTGCTCCAAAACAGTATTCACCGCGTCATCCTGAAGGTCAGGCGGATATCCATATTTGCGCAATATTCGCTTCACTAAGACTCTCATACGAGCCCGCGCACTCTCCCGACGCGCCCAATCTACCGTGGCGTTAGAGCGAAGGCTATTCACCAGTTCGGCGGCGATCACCTTCAAGCTGTCATTGCCCATAACATCGATCGCGCTCTCATTCTCGGCAAGCGCTTCGTAAAAAGCCATTTCTTCTTGGCTGAGCCCTTCGTCGCCTCCAGCCGACATCCGCTCACGAATTTCCTTGGCGAGCTCAATGAGCGCTTGTATAACTTCGACCGTGCTGATGGCGTTGGTGTGATAGCGTGCAATCGCGTCGGCCAGTCGCTGCGAATATCTCCGGCTTTCTACAGTATGCGTCTGCGCGCGCGATTTGATTTTGTCACTCAGCAGCTTCTTCAGTGCCTCCAGCGCTAAGTTCGGCCTTTCGCTGTCCTTCATTTCGGCGAGAAATTCATCTGATAGAATTGAGATGTCCGGCGTTTCAAGGCCCGCTGCGCCCAAGATGTCTACTATTTCTGTCGACACGACCGATTTGTCGATCAGCTGCTGAACCGCAAATTCACGTTCCCTTGCAGAGCGCGATGATGTTGATGTTTTGGCCAATGCAGCGCGCATTGTCTGATAGAAGGCGACCTCGTCGCGGATGGACTTTGCCTCATCGCTCGCCGCCGCCAGCGCGAAGGCTTTGCCTAAAGCAAGAACAGAGTCCTGAAATCTCCGGTGCTCAGCTTTCCTCGCATCGTCCGATGCTTGCTTCAATGCTCGGCGCTCTTGCGCGGCGAGAACCCACTGTAACCCCTCAGCCAAACATTTCAGGCGCTGGGCTGGAGTGCCGGAAATGCCCGGCTCACAGTCAAACCCTTCAAACATGGTTTTGACGATATGGAATTTCTCTAGAAGCACCCGAACTGCAAGTGCCTCGTCTATGCCCGTTTGTTCCTGATCAGAAGCAGAGTAGACGCCCAATGCTGCCTTCAAGTTTTGAGCGATGCCGATGTAGTCGACGACCAGTCCGGCTTCTTTGTCGCGAAATACTCGGTTCACGCGCGCGATTGCCTGCATCAGGCCGTGGCCGCGCATTGGCTTGTCGATATACATGGTGTGCATCGACGGCGCATCAAAGCCAGTCAGCCACATATCTCTGACGAGGATGAGCCTTAGCGGATCGTCCGGTGCTTTTGCTCGCCGGACCAGTTCGTCCCGCCGCGCCTTTCCACCGATATGTTGCTGCCAGACTTCCGGATCGGAGGCGCTACCCGTCATGACCACCTTGACCGCTCCTTCACGGTCATCGTCTGAATGCCAATCGGGCCGCAACGCGATGATTTCGTCATATAGCGCCACGCAGATGCGACGGCTCATACAGACAGCCATAGCCTTCCCATCCATCGCTTCCAGACGCCGTTCCAAGTGCTCCACGAGATCAGCGGCGACCATTTGCAACCGCTGCTTGGAGCCGACAAGTCGCTCTACCGCAGCCCAGCGCGCTTTTAGCTTCTCTTGCTCTGCGGTTTCCTCTTCCTCTGTCAGCTCGGCGATTTCGTCGTCGAGCTCCGGTATCGCCTCGTCTGGCAATTCAATCCGGGCAAGGCGGCTTTCGTAGTAGATCGGCACGGTTGCACCGTCTTCTACCGCGCGGCTGATATCGTAGATGTCGACGTAATTGCCGAAGACGGCGGGGGTGTTCACATCGGAAGCTTCGATAGGTGTTCCGGTGAAGCCGATGAAGGACGCGTGGGGTAGGCCGTCGCGCAAATATTTGGCATGGCCGTAGCTGCGAATGCCAGTCTTTCGGTCGATGCGCGCCTTGAAGCCATATTGTGATCGGTGCGCCTCATCGGCCATCACGATGATGTTGTTGCGCTCGCTGATAGCTGGATAATCATCGCCATCAGCTGGCGCAAACTTCTGGATGGTCGTAAAGATCACCCCGCCTGCCGCCCTGTCCAGCTTGTCGCGCAAGTCGTCTCGGCTATCTGCACGCACTGGCGTTTGGCGTATAAGATTGCGGCACATGGAAAAGGTTGAATACAGTTGCTCGTCCAAATCATTTCGGTCGGTGATGATCACAATTGTCGGGTTTTCTAACGCTTCCTCGCGCACGAGAAGTCCGGCATAGAATGCCATCAGCAGGCTTTTGCCAGAGCCTTGTGTATGCCAGACCACGCCGATGCGTTTATCACCTGGTCGGTGCGCTTCGGCACTGGGCAAATCGAAATTGCTGGGATGTTCGCTCACCGCAGCAGCGGTTGCTTTGGCGGAATGAGCAAAAGGCAATGCGCGAAGGGTCGCGGCCAGCGCATTCTGAGCGGCAAAATATTGATGATATCCGGCGATGATCTTGATGATCCCGCGTTTGGTATCACCGAACACCGTGAAATCGCGCAGCAGCCGCAAGACGGCGGCGCGATCGCAAACCCCCTTCAGCACTGTTTCCAGCTGCGGATCGGTGACTGCCGCAATCGTATGCCCGTCCGTGGATCGCCACGGCATGAAGCGCTCTTCATCCGCCGTTAGAGAACCGACACGCGCTTTGATGCCATCCGATGTTATCAAAATTGCATTCGAACGAAACAGTGCAGGAATTTGCGCCTTGTATGTTTGCAGCTGGTTGAAAGCGCCATGGAGCGTGGCATTCTCATCGGCAGGGCTTTTCAGCTCGATTACGCCTATCGGCAGACCGTTAAGGAACAGCACAACGTCCGGCCGTCTGGTTCGGCCGTCCTCGATTACAATGAATTGGTTGACAGCCAGCCAGTCGTTTCTGTCGAACGCGCTCTGGCCAAGTCCGGCGGTATCATGCGTCAAACAAAAATCGACCAGTTTGACGCGGTCGCCTCGCACGCTGTCACCATCATAGAATTCGACCGGAACGCCTTCGATCATCAACCTGTGCAGGCGTCGATTTTCTTCGATAAGGGACGGTGTCTCGCTGGCCAAAACCCGGCGCAGGGCTTCGTCTCGTGCATCTTGGGGAATGCCTGGGTTAAGTGTGGCAATGGCTGACCGCAGCCGCTCTTCCAATATGACGTCGCCATTCGACATTCGGATTGGCGCAGAACCATCGGGAGAAACTTGAGCGCCATAGGCTACCTGCCAGCCCAGTTCGCCAAGCCACTCAAGGGCAGCGTCTTCGATGATGGATTCTGTCAGCGTGCCCATGCGCTAGGCCACGGCATTCTCGGTAGCATCAGCTTTTGCCGGCACATCCCACACTTCCATTGCACGATCCGCGATCCATTTCTGGCGGCGCTCAATTGCCTCTGCACTCCACTCCGCCTCTGGGCGAAGCCGTTTAACAGCCTTGGTGATTTGATCGTTCACGCCATTCAATTTGAAAGATGCCTGTGAGCGAGCAAGGATAAATGATGAACTGTCATAATGAGACAGCTTTTCGGAATAGGGTTTGTTTGTTGCGGCGCGATTGATCGCTTGCTCAACCCAGAGCAGGTTTCCAAGGCGTTCGGTGATATTTTCGTCTTCCCCTTCGTCGCCAAATTCTTCCTCCGCTTCGTCAGTGGGCGTCTGAGGATAGATGTGCTCGATATCATTTTTTGTGTCGAGGAAATGGCTAAGATCATCAAGTCCGTCCCTCCCACGAGCCTCGACCTCCACGTGTTGTGTGATCTTGGCAAGAAGGTAGCGCAGCCGATACTGACGCAGGTCCCAGGTGTGCATCGTTGCCATCCATCGATGAAAATCATCGCGGTGTCGGCGTTTTTGTGACGTGAGAAATTCAGTAACGAAATCGTCGAGCTCTTCTTGCGTCGAAACGCTTTGCAGTTTCCGCGCTGCCTTGGCGATTTGACGTTCGTAATCCTTTGCCGGAACCCCTGCGATCAGCCATACGCAGAGCAGGTTTTCGATCTCGCGTGCCAGCCTTGCAAACATTGGCGAGGAAAGATGGCGGCCAGCCAGGTAGAGAATGAAATGCTGCTTAATGGCGCTGCCGCCAAGCTTACGCGAATTTGCGACGGCGCGGACATCTTTGCCGTCCGGACCTTTGCCGTCTAGGAAATTGGCATAGGCTTTCGCCGCGGCTTTCAATTCACCGGCGAACCCTACCGGGTCATCCTCATGGCCGGTGTCGGCAGCGTGACTGGATAGCCAGCCGTAGATTTCATCTTCGCGGAGTTTCTCGTCACCGCTGTAATTGGCCATGATGAAGTATCGCAGAAAGCGCAGCGGTTTTTCGCCTGCATTATAGAGCGTCTGCGTAAGATCCTTCCAGACACCCTTCAGCGCATCGAACTGCTTTGCGTCCGCGTGCATGAACAGGAGATTCTTCAATAGATCCATCGCGTCGAGACCGACGCCGCGATCATTGATTGTTTCAAAGATCTTCAGCGCGCGGCTGACATTCGGAGTCTCGATCCGGATCAGCTTCACTTTGTTGGTGAAATAGCCATAGAAAAGCTTAATTTTCTTGGGGTCATCTGAAAGTTCTGCCGTCAGAAACTCGCGCACCGCTTTGTAAGCGTTGGCAAGGTTGGCAATCGAACGGGTGTCGTCGTCCGGAGCATTAAAACCTTCGCCTTCACCGTATTTGGCAAGGATGCCTTGAGCATCCTCATACTGCAGGTCGAGCCTCATCCGTCCAACAGTGTCGCCCTTCCAGTCGGTGGAAGATGACGCAATTTGTGACGCCAAGGTATCAGGAATCTCGGCTTCAAGTTCGACCAGTGCATCGCGGATTGCGCACAGCGTTAGAAACGAAGTGGTCATTCGTTGCTGCCCATCGATCAGGTCGAATACGCCATCCTCGCCCTGACAGACGACTATCGTGCCGATAAAGTATTCCGGCGGCTCTTTCCCGTCTGCTGCATCCAGCTCACGATAGATATCGTCCAAAAACTTATCGACCTCGTCCCCTCGCTCACCCTTTCGGTCAGATTCCCCCCAGACGTATTCGCGCTGGTAATCCGGCACCCGGTAAAAATCTTTAAATACATCGGATACTTGGAGGTCTTTGGAATCGATAGATTGCGTGGACAAATTAACACCCTCTCAATGGTTTTGTTTGTTAGTCTCATGCATGGTAGGCGTAAGAAATTACAATACTTTATTTAGTTTTTTCTCAACTTCACCAACGCGGACTTGGCCGGACATAAGTTTGGGCAGCAAAAGGTCACGAGTTCGGGCGAGAGTTTGATTCTCGATAACGTTTTGCTTCATTTTCTGAAAAAATGCCGAAGCAATGTCTTCAAAAGCTTCATGGGCTGGCCCGCAAGGTTTGGCCAATTTCAGGCTCTTAAAGGTATCTCGTGTGATGGTAGAGAACACTGACCCGTGGGCCATCGATTTTAGACGGTCTACCATGTGTTGAGCGGCCAGATACACGAAAGCGTCACTTGCATCACCAACCCCTTGGAGTGCGTAACAAGACTGGTTGAATGTCATTCGCTGCCCAGCCATAGCTAAATTGCCAACCGTGCCGCGCGCGGAAATAATTGTGGTGCCCCCACGGATTATTTTTGCCGAGGAATTGGCAACACCTTCTACCGTCACATTTTTCTGCGTCTCGGTGACGAACACATTAGAGCTTGATGGCGTATCAACCACCGAGAACCATGGGATTTGGCCGTCCCAATATGCAGGCACCGTCGTCTTTGGAGTGCCGCCGCCAATGATGCTGAAGTGTTCTGTCAATGGCGCGTCGGTCCACCCCTCCGGCACGCCATCATCGCCTATACGGTCGGGGAAGAGGGACCAGAGGTCTGGGGCCAGGTAGGGGGTGGGAGCGTTTGGGGCCGATGCCTTAGCCTTTGCTTTTGCCTTTACGGGTCCGAAATCCACGAACCAGTCACGGAACAGCGCCCGCGCCTGCGCCTCCAGCGTTTCATTCGTCCGCCGGTTAAGCTCAATCTTGTCGTCGAGAGCAGAGAGAAACGAAACGATTGCTGCGATTTCAGAGCGAGATGGCATCGGGATCGGGAGCACTGCCAAATCACCCAGATTCAGCGTTGTTTGAACCGTGGTATTGGCTCTCTGTAGGAAATATTGCTGAGCTGGATCGCTTCTAATAACGTAGTTGACCCACTTAACGAGGACTGGGTCATCTATCGGAATGACACCAACAGCCCTTGCGACGTTCCATCCTGCCAGTTCCGGTCCAGCAATCGCAGATTGGCCAACCGAACCGACGAGCGTGACCAACAATTCCCCACCCTTCAAGCGTGATCGAGGATATTTACTCTCTATTTCTTGATCGACCGTCATTACATCATCGGTAAAAAGGCGGCCCTCTGTGAAATTGTTAACGCGTAGAACTGGCACACCCGCACTTACGGGCTTCCCGGGTTGCACGATGCCGTAGCAAACCTTTCGTGAGGGACTGACGAGGTCAATTAATGGCTTTTCGGGCATCAAATCAAAACCCCCGCCAACTTTCCCCGGATAACCGCCGTCAACCGCTCGCTCTCGTCGAATTGTTCCTCCAGCGTCGCTTGCAATGCGGCAAAGCGCTCTGGGAACGGCACATCCTGCTCCTCTGCCGCTTCCGCGCCAACATAGCGTCCAGGGGTGAGGATGTAGCCATGCTTGGCAATCTCATCGTTGCTGGCGGAATAGGAGAAGCCGGGCACGTCTTCGTATTCCCCATCCGTCTCTCGCCAGGCGTGATAGGCGCCGGTGATCGCGGCGATATCCTCATCTGAGAATTCGCGTCGGGTGCGGTCCACCATATGGCCCAGTTTGCGCGCATCGATGAACAGGATTTCGCCGCGCCGGTCGCGAAGCTTGGCGTCTCCAGCCAGGCCGTTCGATTTGTCCTTGGCCAGAAACCAGATGCACACCGGGATCTGGGTGGAATAGAACAGCTGTCCCGGCATCGCGACCATGCAGTCGATCACGTCGCCTTCGACCATCGCCTGGCGTATCTCTCCCTCTCCGCTTTGGGCAGAGGACATGGAGCCGTTGGCCAGCACCACTCCCGCCGTGCCCGCCGGTGCAAGGTGGTGCAGGATATGTTGCAGCCAGCCGTAATTTGCATTGCCCGCAGGCGGCGTGCCGAATTTCCAGCGTGTATCTTCCTTCAGCCGGTCACCGCCCCAATCGCTGATATTGAAGGGTGGATTGGCCAGAATGGTATCGGCACGCAAATCCGGCAGAGCGTCCTGATGGAAGCTGCCATCGTTGTTCCAGCGGATATCCGCATCAATCCCGCGCACCGCCAGGTTCATCATGCAGAGCCGCCACGTGGTGTGGTTGGATTCCTGCCCATACACCGCAATGTTGCCGATGCGCCCGCCGTGCGTTTCGACGAACTTTTCGGACTGGACGAACATGCCGCCAGACCCGCAGCAAGGATCATAGACGCGCCCCTCATGCGGCTGGAGCATTTCCACCATCGTGCGCACCACAGAACGCGGCGTGTAGAATTCTCCGCCGCGCTTGCCCTCTGCACCAGCGAACTGGCCAAGGAAGTATTCATATACCCGGCCCAGCACGTCGCGGGATTTGTCGGTATCTTCCTTGAACCCAATGCCAGAAATCAGATCGATCAGTTCACCCAGCATCAGCGGGTTGAGGGCAGGGCGCGCATATTCTTTCGGCAGAACGCCTTTCAGTGACGGGTTCACCTTCTCGATGGCAAGCATGGCTTCATCAATCAGCTTGCCGATGGTGGGCTGTTTTGCGTTTGCCTGCAGGTGGTTCCAGCGTGCGGGTTTCGGCACCCAGAACACATTGTCGGCACGGTATTCATCTTCGTCCTCCACGCCTTCCGGATAAGAGACTTCCAGCTCGTTCCGCTTTGCCATGAAACCGTCAGATATGTGCTTAAGGAAGATCAGGCCCAGAACGACATGCTTGTAATCGGATGGCTCCATATTGGCGCGGATCTTATCGGCCGCCTTAAATAGATCCGCCTCGAACCCGAGATCACCGCTCCTGTTTTTTGCCATTTCTTTCTTCGCCGCCAATTCTTTGCCCTTCAAGTGACTATTGCACCGCCATCGCTTGATGCGATGGCGAATGCAATAATTGCTTAATTTTACAGCGGTAAAATTCCGTTACGCCGCCAGAGCATAATCTTCGGCGATTGATTGCTGCAAATCTTCTGAGTATTCTCGTAAAGGCACAGCAGCTCTATGCTCAGACCTTCGCCGTAAGAAACCAGCTATCAACGCAATTACCGCAGGGGCGAAACGGAGTCCGGACGTACCCTGCGCAACCAGCCATGCTATCTTTGCAATCGCCAGCAAAAGTGTATCGAGTTCGACATGATCGCGCATATCTTTCCACTCCGCGGCTGATTTGGGGTGCGAAACTGATGCCTTGGCGGAGACAAGCTCTGTAGGCACGCCAATGCGCAGGAGCACTTGTGACAGATGCGACCAGGTGCGGCCGCCACCCTTCAGCATCAGTCCGAGGTCTAGATGTGGTCGAGGTCCTTTCCGTCCCGGCTGATCTGTAAGCTGATGGGGTAGGGGGAGTTGATGGCCCATACTTGCGAGCAAAAGCACCGGTATGTCGGTGGCCAAGCCGCCATAGGTCAGGATTGGCACCTCCTCGCGCATTCTTAAATGACAAAACAGTTCGGACACTACGGCCTGCTCATCGCCAAACTGGTGTTCGGTCCAGCTGGAAACGGCTCCAGTAGAGACCCGCCCTTCATCGTCGACGGCAAATTCGAATGTCGCTGCGGCAATTACGCGCTTGACTGCGATTGCATGATGCTTCGATTTTCTGTCGATGCTTCGATGTGCCTCATAAAGATCTTCGTCCCATGCGAACTCGCAGTCAGTGCTTAGGTAAGTTTTTGTCATTTCAGTTTTCCTTCCAGCCAAAATTGGCAACCTCTTCTTTTCTTGCGTGTATCCGGTGCAACTAATCACCTTCGAAGAATTGGCACGGACGGCCCATCGTGGACCGCCCGTACGTGCGTTGCTGTCAGGTTTTGTAGCGCGTGACCCAGGTCATTTTCTCGACGTTAGGTTGGC
Source organism: Allopontixanthobacter confluentis (assembly GCF_009827615.1). GTDB lineage: Bacteria > Pseudomonadota > Alphaproteobacteria > Sphingomonadales > Sphingomonadaceae > Allopontixanthobacter > Allopontixanthobacter confluentis. The sequence continues at coordinate 1,494,167 of NZ_WTYU01000001.1, read as the reverse complement.
CGGTGTAAGGTTTGAATGAGCGCGCATACCAAGCCTCTTCAATCTCGCGCTGATCTTCTTCGACCTCAGTCCACCAAACCTTTTGCTTTGCATTCCACTTCCAGCCTCGAGCTTTCACTATGTCCTTGTAGTCGAAGGGAAGTCCACGTGCTTCAAAGCGCCAAGTTGGCCGCTGTGCTCTATCAAGGCACTCGCCTATGACTGAGCCGCCCGTCGGCATTTCTTGGTCCAGAAGGTTCACCAGACTGACGACATCACTCATCGCGCGATGCTTCACCGGATTGAACAGACCCGTTTGCATCAGTAGGTGATCCTGTTTCTTTCCATCGAATCCCCATTCGGCCCAATTGGCGTCGTTCATCGAACAGACCCATGGCTTGTCTTGAAGCTCCGGCAGTAATCGCTCAACAAACGGGCGGTCGAATGCCGCATTATGGCTTACGATGGCCTCAACCGCGTTCAAGCGATCGGCGATATGGCTGGTATTGATGAAATGCCCTTGCAGCATGGCATCAGTCAGGCCCGTGAGCTGCGTTATTTTCGCTGACAAAGGAAAACCGGGGTCTTGCCGCGCTTGGCCGCCTGAAGGAACGCGAACAATTCGGCCGAGACCGTCAACTTGGCAGAAAGCCACTGCAATCTCGATCACGATATCGCGGTCCGGATCAAGGCCAGTGGTCTCCGTATCCAGCACCGCGACGATACGTATCGGTTCTATAGGTTTCTCCAGTTGGGGCCATTGATCAAATGGCCGGACGCGCCAAAGTGCAATGCACTGATCACCGTCTGGGTCCATAAGTCTGGCGACTGCTGAGTCAGAATTATTATCTATTTTTCTATGCATTTTTTACCTCACTGTGACGTCTGCAGGCGGAACCTTTTCCACCTCCTTTCCAACGTCACCGAAGGTCCTCACCGCCGGTTTCTTCTTTTAAATTTTCTTCCTCAGATGCGCGGCAGAAGGCGACATTCTGGATTGTTGCGCTGCAGATGATCCCCGGTGCTCGGCTGTCTAGGGTTGCCAGCCACGACGAGGTGCTTGGCCTAGAAGTCGATATTTCTGTGCGGAATACGTGGCCAGGTGCGCTACTGCACTTGTGCCGCAGTTTGGGCGGCAAACGGACCCCTATAGAGATCTTCCGCACCTACATCCGTTAGATAAGCCCGCATTTAAACTCGATTTTAAGACTTAGCGGCAAAACAAAGGTTTAGTCCAAGTTTAGCCTGACACCACGGACTAGTGGGGAAAAGATATGCGTTATCGGCATGCCGTGTTTGCGATGGTACTAATGTTCGCAAGCGTGCCAGCATACGCACAGTGGGTGAATGTGCCAGTGCCACCCCCAATCGATTTCGGCGCCCCATGGCGAAATTTGCAGGCTGCTCAGCAGACGCAAGCAGCGCAAGAGCAAGCGCGTGCTGCACAAGCCCAGGCTATGGCTCTACAGCAACAGGCTTACCTGCAGCAGCAGCAATTGCAGGTTCAACGGCAGCAATTGGAGCTTCAGCTCCAACAACAACGGCAACAGCTCGCATTGCAACGTCAGCAACTTGCTGTAGGCCAAGCTCAACAGCTTTCAAACGCTCAACAGCTATCAAATACGCAGATGAACGTACCCCGCCAGCCGACAAGCTCCATTATTCGCAAAATGCCCGATCGTGACAGCGCAGGGCGAGCTGCGTTGGCCGCAATACCTAGATCTCTGAGTGGCGATAATGCCGAGGATGAATATACCTATGGCTATAGACTCTGGGAAGCTGGCTTCTTTGCCGAAGCTCGCCAGCAATTGACGCGGTTTGCCGAATTATATCCTCACCACAGCCGCATCAGCTACGGTCGCAATCTGCTGGGTCGTGCCTATCTGGATGATGGAAAACCAAAGGAAGCAGCGCCTTGGTTCCTGCGGAACTATCAAGCAGACAAGCAAGGTGCGCGCGCTGCAGACAGTCTCCTGTACTTGGCCGAGACGATGATTACCGTCGGCGATGCAAACAGAGCCTGCATTGCACTGGATGAGTTCTACGAAACATATGAGGCTCTCGCTATCGGACGCCTTTCCGAACAGTACGGCCGCAACAGGCAGCAAGTTCGCTGTAAATTTTGAAGAATTGGCCTCAATCTCTCGCTATATGACCCGCAAAATTCGTCATCATCGCCGACGGGACGCATTCTGGTCTCCGATTATCCCCTCGACGCATGTAGGCTAGCTGTGACATACAATCGGCATGACAAAAAAAGCCCTTCCGCCAGTCCCGAGTTTAGCGTTCGCGAATTTTTCCAGCGCTTTAATTCTGAGCAAGCCTGCCTAGATCACATCATGGAAGTGCGTTATGGCGGCACTCGCTTTGATTGTCAGACTTGCGGCACGGTTGGCGCAACTCACCACAAGCTGGAAAAGCGCCGCACCTATGTTGCGGCTTGCTGTGGCCACCACGTAAACCCCACCGCTGGCACCATCCTTGAAAACACACGGACGCCGCTGGTTAGCTGGTTTTTCGCAATGTATATGTTCTGCACAACGCGCCACGGTGTGAGCGGCAAGGAACTGCAACGCCAGCTTGGGGTGACTTACAAGACCGCTTATCGCATTGGTCAGCAAATCCGCGATCTGATGAGCAAGGCAAAAGCCTTCGAAGCGCTGCTGTCTGGTCATGTCGAACTGGACGAGGCTTATGTTGGCGGTCGCAAATCTGGCGGCAAGCGTGGCCGCGGCGCACCGGGCATAACGATTGTTATGGGGCTTGCAGAGCGCAATGGCCGTGTTCGCGCTCGTATCGTGCGAAACGTCAAGAAAGAGACGCTACGCGGTGTCGTGCTGGACAATGTGGCCGAAGGCACAACTGTTTCAACCGATGAACTCTACAGCTACAACTTACTCACTGGTGACGGCTACAGCCACGGTGTGGTGAAGCACGGTAAGAAAGAATACGCCTACTACGATTACAAGCGGGACGAGACGTTCCACGTTAACACCGTGGAAGGCTTCTGGCGGCTGTTCAAGGCTTCAGTTCGGTCAACGCATATCCAGATCATCGGTCAACGCATATCCAGATCATCGGTCAACGCATATCCAGATCAGCGGCAAGCATATGCAGCGCTATCTGGACGAGTTCACTTTCCGTGCGAACCACCGGAACCGTGTGAACGGGATGTTTGATCTTCTGGTTGGGGCGCTGTGAGGCGTCCCGTCAGAGCCTCAAAATGCCGCCTGTCAGCAGGGCCGATGCCTTCGGCCTCTGCTTGTGCCGCAAAGTCGTCTAGTCGATCTGAGGCAAGCGCCTCTATTAGTGAAAGTCGTTCCATACAACTATCCTATAGACTAGAATCCACGACTCTGCTAGTTACGTAATACAGGGTGAGCCGAAGCCCACCCTGCGGAAACGCTATGTTAATGAGATAATGGCAATCACTGCGAGAACAGCGATTACCAGACCATACGTTAGCATAGTCGTTACCTCCTTATGGGGTCTGAGCCGCCCCTATTCGGCAAGGCGTAGCAGCCTAGGTTCACTTCACTACCCGAAAGAGTGGTGAAGTATCAAATGAGGAAGTTGATGCTTCCCCTGACCCAGAGGCCTTGTCCGTTGGTGCGGACAGGGCCTCTTTCTCATCGAACAGGCCGAAAGTGGACGCTTCGCGATTATGCGAGAGCTCGTCACGTTCAACCAGTCGAGTAAGAATGTTGTAGATTGCAGAACCGTTCTTCATGCTGTCCGCGAACTGACTTTTGCTGGACAGGTGCTCACGCAAAGCGACGGCTTTTGTAGGTCCGTGCTTCTTGATGTATGCTATGATCGCGTCGGCCATAGGGGAGTGGCGGTAGTCGTTCCCCTTCACGGGATCGATCTCGCCACGCTCCACCTTGTCAGTATACCGCTTGAATCCCGCCGGGCTGAAAGCGCAACCTCTGTGTCGTACAATTACTTCATCCCGTTCAAGTCGACGAAGCGCGCCATAAAAGCCTTTTTGGGAGGGCTTTTTCCTCACTGTTTCGCCAAGCTCACCCACCATTCTATCGCGCAGGTCATCGTAGGAAATGCCCTCTGGATGTTCGAGCACAATCTCTGCCACCGCATGCATCCACGTGCCCGGCTTCAGCTTCCCATCAGCGCGCTTTGGCGCACTTAGCGCAACGGGAGACGCCTCGCCCTTCGCGGCGGCTATAAGGCGCTCAAGGTAAATTCGCTTTTCCTGAAGCTGTTTGATTGCCTCGCCCATTCGCGCATGCTCCGCCTCCCAATGCCGAATTTCATCCGCGCCAGGAAGAGAGAAAAGGTCAGAGAAGGATTCGCCAGACATGCCCTCTTATAGGGTCATTCATTACCCTCGGTCAATAGCGTTGAGGAGAACGACTGACCACGTTGTAAGTTTCTTTACTGATACCGCCTATGTTCTACATGCGTGAAGGGGATAATCGGGTATCATAAAGATCTATCGCCGTCCCAATTAAGGTGATCCCTAGTCCTTTCGGCATCATTAATTTTGTGCGCCATTGACTTGCCGTTTGACGTGCGGCTTTTAGCGATTTCTTGCCCTGCTTTATTCGCACCAGTTTTGGTTTCTGAAGTGTTGGGATCCCGGGTTTCGGCTTCCTCACGAAAAGACCGTTGCAAACGGGTCACTATTTTTTGACCAAGCTCGCTCTCCAAGCGTTGCCAGGCGATCCTGCCCTCAGAAGTGTTTAAGCCGCCAATTTGCGATTTCAGATTGATCCAGGGCCCTAGCTCCTGCAAAAATTTCATCACAACATCTGCCAGGATAGACAGCTCTTTTTCTTGAACTTCATAGCGGCGCGAGAGTTCGGCGTGCTGGCGCTCTGAGGCATATTTTAATTCACCGTCGAAAGGGTCTCGCCAATTGCCTGAGATCGTGAAATCGCCGTCATTGCTTTTGTGAATATCATCAGGTGGATCGCGAGTGTGTTCGAGATAGAGATCGATATATTTTTGCTTATGGAAACGCAAAGTGCCGGGTTTGCCTTTTGGTCTAAGCTTTGCTGAAATTTTTCGCGAAGGAGATGCGCCTTCTATTACCGCGCGTAAATTCTGCGGAGGTGGGGGCGCATTGGCTCTGCGTGTAACTTCAATACTTTTGCCGTCATCTGGCTCGATTGGCGCCAACTGATTGTCAGTAGTGGGGTGCAAATCTATGTGCTGGTTAATGGACAGCCATTCTCCCGTCAGATTGACTCGCGCTAAATGTCTAGCGCCTTGGGCGGATTGTGAACGACCGAGCGGAACCCCTAATTCTGCTGCCAGACCAATTAGGATACGACGCTGTTTCCTCGTGCCGTGGATTTTGACGGTTCCAAATTTTTGCTGTGCCAATAGAAGGGCATCAATCTGCGCCTGTCTGTCATAATTTTTCAGCACGATCAGGTTTTGGGTTTCCGTAAATGCGAGCTTGCCGCCAACCACGTAATCACGAGGGAAGGCTTGGCCCAGAATCGTATATTTCTTTTTCCAAGTATCTGGAACTGGGCGAAAGTTACTAACCTTGGGAAACTCACCAGCTGGCGGTACTCCCCATATTATTGCCTCAACGGGCCCTGCTGGGGATGGACGACCGCGACCGGGCTTTTGACGATCCTTTCTTATCGCGGCTTTGACACCTGCAACAGCCGCTCTTTCCTGGTCATGCTCTTGTTTGAGGCGTTTGCTGGCATCCCTTATCCGCTTTATTTTCACAGACCCTGTTTCTTCATAGTCAGCGGATTCCTTGAGCTTCATATCGCGCTGCATCCGGTGCTTCTCGGCCAAGGTTTTGCTTAGCTGATCGCTTAAATTAGCTTCCTTGGCGGCCCGCTCTTTTTCCTTTTGCTCGCAGGACTGGTCCTCCAAAGACTTTTTGGAGTACGTTGGCTTTATAAAGGAGCGCGTACGCAAGCCATCGACCGGGGCGGCAAATGGCTTGTCGCCAAACTTTTTGACGAGGCGGATGTAACCTGCATTGCAGACGCTCCCATTGATACGATCGTCCTCTCGATCGTCGGGGTTTATTGCGACGATGTAGCCGCCGACGATTTTGCCGGCAGCAGTATAGGTATCGTATCGCATCCCGCATCGCGCCAGGCCGCAATGAAGGTCGCTCCAGGATTTCGCCTCTTTTACCACGCCAGATGCTGTGAGCCTCAAAGCATCGAACATATTCATTGTCTGAGTTTCTGCCGCGTCAGGCGCGACACTTTCGTTCACGAATGCTATTTGCCGTGACTGGACCACCTTAAGGCGACCTGTGCTTTCAATCGTGCCATCTGCACTGGCAACCTTTATGCCCGACCAGGTGTGATAGACGCCGGTGTGGTCGGCAACATACCTGCGGTTAGGCTCGCATTGCAGCTGATCTTCAAAGACGCATATTGCGAGTGCGATATGAGACGCTTCGATTTCAAACTGCTGACCCCAGTTGCCGCGTTGGTCGTTCTTGACATCGTGCACGCATATTGCGGCGTGCCAGTGAGGGTTGTCAGTATCGCCATGCGTGGAAAAGATGACGGGATAATCTTGCGCACGCAAAACTCTCAGGAACACTTCCTGATGCTTTCGAGCAATGTCTATGGTTATCGAAGCATCATTATAGGAGACGATTAGCTGGCGCAGCGCATTCTCACCATGCGCTGCAACAAGATAAGCCCATTCCAGCGCCCTGTCTTGCCAGCTATCACTTTCCAAATTGCAGGTTCTGCGGTCCTGAATGCGTGCGCCTTCGGCCGTATCGCCCACAACATATTCGCCAATCTTTGCCACTTCGCGCAAATTCTGCAGATCGATTTCGTCAAGTTCTAGATTCGCAATATATTTTGCGAGCGACCAGCTAATCCCCAAGAGATTTCTATCAGAGGTGGCCGGCCGAGCCGCGCTGCCAAAAATACCTTTGTAGGGGATCATCTTAGCCATCATGACCGCTTCTTCTCCCGGATTTTGATGGTCGGTAGTGGATGGCGATCACGCAGGTGCAGTAGGTGATCGCTTCCCATGCTCTTGGCTTCGTTTTGCAAGGACCTCCCAAGATCGATAAGCGTCTGAGCGACATCGAACAGCTTCATGCTTTGCATTCTGACGTCTTCCACGATCATGCTAGCTGCTTCTTGGTTAAAGCCTCCTCCGCCCACCAATGTCAGGTAATCGTCCTCGATACACCGCAACTGGATTTCCCGGTCGCTGAGTTGGCGGGCTACCCGAACTAAAGCGCCGGACGCCTGATAGACGCCGCCAATCGCAGCGATGCTTGGCTCGTAATGTTCGTTGTTGAATAAGGCACAATCACGAAAATATGCCGACTTGCTGAGGCGGCCCCTTTTTCTATCTATTGCGGCGACCTCGTCTGAGTTCAGATAAAACTTCTGTAGCTTGTCGCGTTTCTTCCTATCTACCTTTGGGGCGGAATTATTTATACCCGAGGACATTTTCGAACCGAATTTCGCCATCGTTCAATCCCTCACTTTGAAAATGCCGGCACGGAGCGTAGCGACACGACGGCAATAGGAACGGGCCCCGTTCCCATCCTGTTTTTTATGGGACCCCACTTTCGGGCCTTCGAATTCCGATGGGTTACACATCGGAATTCAAACCGAGTTTGCCGAACGCGTTTAGGAGATCGACCCGGGCTCGTTCACTGTGCTTCAACGCTGAAGCTAACTGCTGAGGATCTTCGATCAATATTCTGCCCAGCTCCAACTGGGTTTTGATCGGCAACTGCTTAGCGTTGGCCATAAGAAAGTTTTTGGCCTTCGCTATTGGAAAGTCGGTGCCATAGGTCTTCGGCCTGTCCGGTAGTTCAGGGGTGAAATTCTGCGGTCGCCCATTGCTCAAACTTCGGTCGATATTGCTTTCGAATTCCAAATGCTGAGGCCTAACCGGGTTTGGCTGCGGCGCATTCAGGTAGGGGGGGGCGTCTTCTGTAATAAAATTGGTTCCCGAGGACTGCTTAGTGTCACTGGAGTGTGCGGGAAGGTTTTGATCGTTGCCCACTGAATTTGAACCGAAAACGGTTGCATCGCTCACCTCCTTTGGGCCCGGTTTATATTCGGGCTCAACTCTGGGTTGATGGGGATAGCTGTCGTCATTCGTAATCGTTCTGGGCAGATTGGGCGTCGAAGCTTGCTCCTCTGACTTATTGGCGCAAGGAACTGTTGTCGTCGTACTGCTGGTTACGCTCAATCCAGCATTGTCCCTGCTCGCAAAATAGCCGGCATAGCCATCACGGGCATTCCAGCGAAACGCATTGTTCTGCAGCCAATTGATGCGCGCCGCCAGTTGCTCAATATCCTGCGTGGAGAGCAGGTTGCGTTTAGCCATCTTTGCGGCAAGAGAACTACCTTTAGCCCTTCTAGGGGGGCCACTTTTTTTACTGGTGTTTGGCCACCCCCGAGTGCGCAGTGCGGATAGAATAACACCATCAAAAATGCCGAGATGTTTCGGCAATATTATTGGTGGATCAGGGTCCAACTCGCAAATCAGGACATCTGGACACTGCACCTGTCGGCGATGGAAATTTTGCCGGTCGGTATCAATTGAAGTTTTGGTCATTATTTGAGCACTCCGTGGGACTATAGGAGTGGTTGTAGGAAGGCTTCAAAAATCTGCCAAACGACGCTTAGATTTTGTCGCTTCTGCTCAGCTGCAAACCGAAGGCATCTACGCGATATGGTGTTGCCGCTTTATACTTTCGGAGAAACACAGGCTGGCCCATGGGCATTCATAATCGCGAGATAGTGAAATGACCCTCAATTTTCCTTTAGCTGGGATTAGAGCCCAGCCGTCTTTTTGGGAGTGAGCGCGGTTGAAGCAGTCCATTTCGACTTGTAACGATTTCGTGCCGGTCACTTATTTCATTATGCCAGCTTGGCCTCGAATGCGAGCGTGCTAATGCCGGGCAGATATGAATGGCGGCGGCGGGTGTTGTAGTACTTGTTTATGTACTGGAAGATGTCAACTTCATCCTGCCGCCTTCTTGGTCATTCCTGCCGCCAGATCAGCTCTGCCTTCAGGGATTTGAAGAAGGTCTCGACCGAGGCGTAATCGTAGCAATTACCCTTTCCGCTCATGAGTGGCCGCACGTCATGAGCCTTGAGCAAGTGGTGAACGCTGACTTCCGACACAAAGTAGCTGCGTTCAAGCCAATTCCATCTATGTTCTAGCTGCAAGCTGTCCCTTACTGACGAAGGCACGAGAGAGAGACGGAGTCTTTCGTCAAGGCATTAATGCGGCAGGACATGCCTAAATGGATAAGTTCTATCGCTAAAAAGCTACACGACGTTCAAGAAATTTATGCGCAAGCCAAACAGCGGGAATTTGAAGGAAAGATTTCGCTGGCAAACTTGCCGGATATCATCGAGCTAGCTGGGCCAGCACTCACGCAAGCTCAGAAGAGAATTGAAAATGAGAAGAGGGTGGCTATGAGGCAATTCGTACCCCAATTTGACGAGATGGAACGCGAGGGTAGGTGCCCCCACATTTCTTTCATAAGCAAGCCAGTGAATAGAAGTTTTGAAGGGAAAATCAGCGATTAGGCTGGCGTATAGGGAAAGTGCATCTTTGAGGTTTCCCATTTTGGGTCAAGGACTATCATCTTTCTTTGTTCAATTGCCAATTGAGCCTGTGGGGCAAAGAAAATAGAGGTCGCCGGGACCAATTGAGTCACCAGTTTCGTCCATACGAAAAAGAGTAGCTTCGACCATCGTAAGGCAAACGGTACGAGGGAAGGATACTTCGCCGGCATGAACATACGCCATTTCAGCGACCATCATGTTGCCTAAGCCAGACGTACCTGTAATTTTGGTCTGATCGTCGAATTCGACCAGCAAATCGGTCCCTTCATAGTAGGTGATGCGATCACGGTTTATCGTGAAACCACCGGTAAATTCGTGCTCACATTGATCAATCTTCTTTGCCCAGGCTCCACGAAACGCAGTTGGAAATTGCGGCAACGATTCTGCACGGCTGAATGTTCTCAACATGCTCTCGGTAATTAGCGTGTGACCAGCATAGGTCAAAGGAACCGCGTCTCGTCCACCGCTGCTATATATCTCGCCATCAAAAGCTATCGGAAGAATGGCGTGGCCCAAGGTCTTATCCCAGACGGTCACACCAAGACGAGGCATTCCACTGTCTTGTGCAGGCAGCATGACGATCGGCAAATGACCCACCGGCAGAGAATTTAGCAGAACTGCCCGCCCATCGTCCATTTTCCAGATTTGCGCTCGACAGCCGCTGCTGCCGCATTCGCCCTCAAACCGAACGTAGACGACAAAAAGATTGCTGCTGCCAATTTGGGCATGCGCGATCTCCCCATGCTCGACGCCAATTGTATCCATTGCAGCGATCTGCACGAATGTTGGCAGGCCCTGTTCGCCCTTCGCGTTGGCGACCATTTCTTTTTCTTGCGGGACTTCGTAAAAAAAACCGGGCTGATAATGCTCCTGCACCTGAGCCTTCGCTCCGACTGCTGGCCAAACGGCACCGACTAGCAAAAGTGCGCAAAATTTGCTCAATCTAATCATTATCGCCCCAACAAGCGGCGTTGACGATCAGCGGATGTTGGTTGGAACATTGCTTCAATTTGCTGGTTGCGCGCTGATTGCATGCCAAGCCAGTTGGTAAGCGTCGAAGTTTCCAGAATTGCGGACACGAAAGAAAGCTTTGGTAACGAAGCATCTGTGAGAAGATCACACTTTGCAATATTCCCCATGCTGCACCAGTGCGAGCCGTAGCTGCCCAGCATTTTACGCGACGGAGCGCCATATTTCTTGGCAATGTCCGCCTCCAGGCCGATCATATCGTTGGTATCACGGTCAAATGTGAGTTTCACGGTAGCGACAACGGGGCCGGCTTGTGTCTGCAAAAAAGATACTGTCAGGCTGTTCCTTTCAGTATCCGTTCCGGTGATTTCAGAAACATCGCTGACCTGTTTGACATCCGGCATAGGTTGGTTGAGGCGAGAAGCCTGCGCTCGCGCTAGGCGTTCGTAAGTTTGGTGGGCAGGTACCTGTCTCTCCGAAAGTGTAAAACCAGCTTTGGTAAGCAATGGTCGCACTTGTTCCGGGTTCATGCCCAATGTGATCCCCACGACATCGAAAGATGCAACATCGTAGCGTAAGGTTCCATCAGGGCCCTTTTGTACTTGATGCGGGCTTTTGCCATGTCCAGTCTGGGCGTGAGCTGCCGTAGAAATACAGGCCATGAAAGCAATTGCAGCGGCTGAAATTACATTCATTGTCAGTTACCTCGATCAAGTTTCAAGCGATATGTAGCCGAAAGGCGAATATCTTGACCGCCAACATTGCTGGTTGCCCCGAAGCGCAACGCCGATCTTTCGGCGATGCGCTCGTAGCCGATCATAAGCAGCGGATGGATTTTGCCGGATAAATTGACCTTGCGATCTGTGAATATCAAATTGCGAGTCGACAGGTCATATCCCGTGCCAGTGGTGACGGTGGCTTTCCCGGATAGAGCCACCAATGGCTGGGCGACACCGAATGACATGACGCCATCAAAAAGAGGTCGGCTCGCGGTGATGCCAAATCGTCCGGTAGCCAAAGTATCAGCCCTCGTGATCAACATATCGTCCGCCAAATTCAGTCGTGTCGCGCCTAGGCTTCCGTATCCCTCCAACGTCCAGATGCCAAAATCGAACGCTGAAGCAGCTTCGATAAACGCCGTCTGCGCACCATCGCTGAAGCGCATTGCGCCTGCCCCGACTTGAGTCCCGAAGACGGTGCCGGCTTCGGTGAGTATCCCCATCTTTACTGATCCCGCGGTGTGTTTCCACTGCAGCACAGCACCAGAAACGCTCGTGTTCTGCTGTGCACCTGCATAGACGATCAGGCCAAGGCGACCTTCGCCCAGCGGTCGGTTAATGCCGATGCTCGTCTGCGCTAGCGGGCTGTAAGCGAACATGGCGTCCGTTGTTGGTGCCAAGCCCATTACATCGTCCATTACATTATCGTCTGAATTCAAAGAGGCTGTGATGGTTGTGCTGCCCATGCGGTATGCAAAGTTTGCGTTGGTCAGCTGGTAGGACACATCGTTTTGTCCCATGCCGAACCGGTAGGCAGTATATCCGATGGTTGCACTTGCTCCTGGAGTGATCAAAGCTGCACTGCCTGCGTTGCTTTGTGCTTCCAGTCGGCGGCGAAGCCAGTGACCATCGCTGGTTGCAGGCTTTACGACCAGGCCAGACAGATTGCCTGAGTAATCGCGGCCGTAAGCATCAAGGACAGTGATGTCGTTGAATGCTGTCTGGATGCTTCCACCATCTGCCGGAGTATTGGAGCCGCCATTTGGTGCCGGATCAGCGGAAGGCCCGCTTGCCGCTCCGAAGGCACTCCCGATGACCATATAAGAGCCAGCCAAGGCGGTCTGCTTTGACCCGTTCGAAAGCGTTGGATTGATCGGTGACAGAGCAGCTTTGATATCGATCAAGCCTGCGCCGAATACTTCGTCGACGCCTGGCGCGCCAATATCGCGTGCGGTATTGATGATGATGTTACCAGCATCAACACCATTCAGCTGTGTCCATTTGCTCAGGATCAGGGCCGCCAAGGCGCTTACCTGCGGAGCTGCTGAGCTTGTCCCAGCAAAGCCGGTGAGTTGGTTATTAAGGCCAACGGTAATGTTGCTCCCAACGGCCGTAACACATCGACTTGCGACGACGCCGCAGTGGTTACTGTAGCCGGCAATGTCGTAATTCTTGGAATTACCATTGATGGCAGCTACAAATAGCCAGGCTTCTGCGTTAGCGGTTGTAACGTTTACCGAGTTACGCGGGCTGCTTTCTGCATCATTGCCAGCCGAGGTAACGAGCAGGCCACCATTGTCTTTGAGGTAAGTAACCGCATCGACCATGATCGAATTTGGCTTGGCATCAGCCAATGGGGTTTGCGGCACCAATGACATATTGATGATTTTGACACCGTTATCCGCCGCATAGCGGATTGCTGCGCTCATCTGGCGCCCGAACATTTCGGTGTTGGTATCTGCGTTGTAATCGTCAACTCGCAATGCAACTAGCTTTGCGTCAGGCGCGATACCCATCGTGCCTGCGCCGTCCTTGCGAGCGGCGATAATGCCGGCGACGGCCGTGCCGTGCTCTGAGCGATCGTCACCAATAACATTTCGATTGGATTCAACGCCGCCGGCTGTGATGACGCCAAAATCCTTGGAAAGGTCGGAGATCTGACCTTCCAGCTCTCCCACTTCCTTGATGCCGTCGTCCATAACGCCGACGAGCACACCCTGGCCGGTCCAGCCGTTATCCAATGCGTAGAGGGCATTGATATATTCTTTGCCGGAATAATTCGCACGGTATTCGGCAGTGTCATTGACCGAACGCTGCGGCTGCTGATCCTTTGGAGTGATCACAAAGCCGGTTGGCGGAGGGACTGGAGCGCAGTTTGGCTCACAAGGCATCGGAGCAGGAGCAGGCGCAGGCGCAGGTGCAGGAGCCGGTGCAGGAGCTGGTGCCGGAGCTGGTGCAGGTGCAGGTGCAGGTGCTGGTGCTGGCGCAGGAGCCGGAGCAGGTGCTGGTGCCGGAGCTGGAGTTGGGGGCGGAGTTGGAGTTGGGGTTGGGGTCGGTACAGGAGTGGGTGTCGGTGTGGGGGCAGGAGATGGCATTGAAACAGGTGGAGCAGGCGTGGATGAGACCGAACCGCCTCCACCACAACCTGCTAATGCGCTTGATGCGACCCCAGCAAGCAATGTGATTGCAAAACGCTTCCGAAAAATATTTATCATGACCCATGACCCCCTTACGATCGATTAAGGCGAATATGGTCTTGAATTTATTATTAAATAATGAAAATCTTTTAGGGGATCTATGCTTCTTTCGATATCATTCAGACGAAATAATGGCGGGTTTAGAGAGCGTGGCGGTCGTTCTCCTGCCGTTTTCTGAATATTGCCTAGTCCCTGAAGATTTCAGTGTCGTTGAGTGCCGCACTCTTTGCCATACTACTGCAAATTGTCTTTTTCAGCCCGATAGCGCCGCAGCGACGAATGACTTGTCTAATACACGACCGTCTATTTAACGATGTTTGGAGATCGCGAGAACGGACGCGACTTTTGATTTGATGGCAATGCGCGCCCTTAAATCATGTGCATAGATCAGTGGAAAAGTAGCCAGATCAGGTTTGCTGACTTGCCTTGAGCGCAATGACGAATCATGGTCCTTAAATCGAAACCATCACGGGGTACCACGGCAGGGTACCACACGGTTTGGACTCGCAGAGAAACCTGAGTTTTTTCAGAAGCTTAAGCTATGTCGGAAAAATGGCTGGGGTGGCAGGGATCGAACCTGCGAATGCCGATACCAAAAACCGGTGCCTTACCGCTTGGCTACACCCCAGCAACGCTGCCATGCAGCGCGGACGCCTCTATAGCGTCCGCGCCGTGGATGGGAAGGGGGTATGCAAAATTGTCTTGGCCAGGGCTGGCTTTGCCCATCGCGCAGCCCTGCACATGCTTTTGATCGCGGCGGTTAATCGGCTGCGGGCGAAGGGAAATCGGCCGCGGAATGGCGTTCGCGCAATTGCTCGTCTTCCTCACCCCAGGTTTTGTTGACCATACGCGCCCGCTGCACGGCGGGGCGTTGGCCGATGTCTTCTGCCCAGCGGATGACATGTTCATATTCATGGATGGAAAGAAAGGTGCGGGCATCGCCATAAATGGTGCCACTGACAAAGGGCGCCAACCACGGATAGGTCGCCATGTCGGCAATCGTATAATCGTCCCCGCCCAGATACTGTGTTTGCGCCAGGCGATTATTGGCGACGTCGAACAGGCGCTTGGTTTCCATCGCATAACGGTTGATCGGATATTCGTATTTTTCCGGCGCATAAGCGTAAAAATGCCCGAAACCGCCGCCGATGAAGGGTGCGCTACCGACTTGCCAGAAAAGCCAGCTCAGGACTTCTGCCCGGCCAGCACCGGTGGGCAGGAACTGGCCAAACTTTTCCGCCATATGCATGAGGATCGCGCCGGATTCGAACACGCGCACAGGCTCTGCCCCGCTGCGATCGACCATGGCCGGAATTTTGGAATTAGGGTTGATATCCACAAACCCGCTGGTGAATTGCATTCCGCTGCTGATATCGATCAGCCACGCATCATATTCTGCATCGCTGTGGCCAGCCGCCAGCAATTCTTCAAAAATGATATTGGCTTTCACGCCATTGGGCGTGGCGAGGGAATAGAGCTGGAACGGATGCTCGCCCACGGGCAGGTCGCGGTCTTCGCGTGCGCCCGCAGTGGGCCTGTTGATGGAAGAAAATTTGCCGCCGTTTTCTGTGTCATTGGTCCAGATTTCGGGCGGGTTATAGGTGGGGTCGACCATTTTTTATCCTTGGATGAAGTCAGCTTTCCTAAGCGGGATGGGGCACCTGCCCGCAATGTGCAAGACCGTCGCCCGATTGGGGCGGAGCAGAGGCGAGCGGGTTCGCGGGAACTCAATGGCAGATCAGCGGGTTGAGGCAATTATGGCATCGCACCCAACCAAGCTCATTTACGTTGATGATGACCTGCCCGGCATAACGCGTAAACGGGCAGGCAAGGGCTGGTCATATTATGACCCCGATGGTTCGCTGATCAAAGAGGATGCTGAGCGAAAGCGGCTGAATGCAATTGCCCTTCCGCCCGCCTATGTCGATGCGTGGTTTTGCCCTGCATCCAACGGCCACATCCTGGCCACCGGCATGGATGCCAAGGGGCGCAAGCAATATCGCTATCATCCAGATTTCCGCGCGATGAAGGAAAGCGAGAAATTTGACGGATGTGTCACTTTCGGCAGCCTCCTGCCGCTGGTTCGCAAACGGGTCGAAGCCGATCTGCGGTCACGCAAACTGACTCGCGAACGGGCCATCGCCAGCGTTGTCCGCCTGCTGGATCTGGGTGCTGTGCGGGTGGGGAACGAGACCTATTCCCGCCAGAACAAAAGCTTTGGCGCGACCACCCTGCGCCAGCGCCATGCCACGGTGACGGGAAATACGCTGCGGCTGAAATATCGCGGCAAATCCGGCAAGATGCGTATGGTTACGCTGACCGACCGCAGCCTGGCGCAATTTGTGCGCAAGATGCAGGATTTGCCGGGTCAGAACCTGTTCCAATATGTGGACGATGAAGGCGAAAGCCGCACGGTCAAATCATGCGACGTAAATGCCTATCTGTCGGACACGATGGGCCAGCATTTCACTGCCAAGAATTTCCGCACCTGGCATGCCAGCGTGCTGGCGTTCAACATGCTGGCATCCGCGCAGGACGCGCTTACGATCAAGACCCTGCTGGAAGAAGTGGCGGGCAAGCTGGGCAATACGCCCGCTGTAACCCGGCGCAGTTATATCCACCCGGCGGTGATTGGTTTAGTCGATGGGCAGAATGAATGGCGCGGCCAGCATCAGATGCCGCGCATGACCAAGTGGCTGTCGCGCCAGGAGCGCGGTCTGATCGAATTTCTCAAGGCTAGCCCAGGCTCGATTGATTTGCTGGCTGCCTGACGCACGAGCTACGTAATCCGCTTGCCACACTGTATCCCTATAGGATACTCATTAAGCATGCATAGGGCCGGGCAAAAGATACGCGCATGGCGCGAAACACATTCACCCCCGCTTTCGGCTGGTGAATTCGGCCAGCAATATGGCGTTCCTGACCCCTGGCCCAGCCGCACGGTTTATGGGTGGGAGACAAGGGGCAAGATACCGCGCCCTGCCGTCCAGCGGCAACTGGCGTTGCTGGGCATCGCCAGCGCCGATGACTGGCTGGAACCGGGCCATCATCCCGGTAAATCAGATATTCCTTCCCATAAGAGCAGCGCATCCATGACCAGCAAGCAGCACCTGTTTCATTCGCTCCACAGCCACGGTTTTGTTCGCGTGGCGACCAGTACGCCCGATGTGCGGACAGCGGATGTTACATTTAACACCGCCGCCATTCTGCAACAGGCCAGAATTGCGCATGACGCGCATGTCGATCTGGTGGTCTATCCGGAATTGTGCATTTCATCCTATGCGATTGATGACCTGCATCTGCAGTCTGCCTTGCTGGACGCGGTGGAGCGCGCGGTGAGTGAAATTGCCGCAGCGACAGAAGGGCTGACCCCAGTGCTGCTGGTGGGCGCGCCGCTGCGGCGTAATGGGCGGGTTTACAATTGCGCGCTGGCCATTGGCGGCGGCGCTGTGCTGGGTGTGGTGCCCAAAAGTTTCCTGCCCAATTACCGCGAATATTACGAGAAACGCTGGTTTGCCAATGGCCGCGCGGCCAAAGGGCTGTGGATCGATATTGATGGCGAGGAAGTCCCCTTCGGCACGGATCTGATTTTTGCTGCCAGCAATGTGCCAGGCTTCATCTTCCACATGGAAATCTGCGAGGATTACTGGGCGCCGCTGCCACCATCGACAATGGGCGCATTGGCAGGTGCCACCATCCTGACCAATCTTTCGGCATCCAACGTCACCATTGGCAAGTCCGATGAACGCCATTTGCTGGCCCGCGCGCAAAGCAGCCGCGCGGTGGCAGCCTATGTCTATTCAGCATCGGGGCACGGTGAAAGCACGACCGATCTGGCGTGGGACGGGCAGGGCATGACCTATGAACTGGGCGATTTGCTGGCCGAAAGCGAACGCTTCGGCCTGCACCCGGAACTCAGTATTGCTGATGTGGATTGCGACCGCATTCTGGGTGAACGGATGCGGATGCAGACATTCAACGATGCAGCCGAAGATGCTGGCCGGCCGGAAGACAGTTTCCGGACCATCACATTTGAACATGACAATGCAACTGGCGACATCGGGTTAATTCGTCCCTTGCGCCGATTCCCATTCGTGCCCAACCGGGCGCACCGGCTGGATGAAGATTGCTACGAGGCCTTCAATATCCAGGTGGACGGGCTGATGCGCCGGATCGAGGCGACCCATGCCAAAAGCCTGGTTATCGGCATTTCAGGCGGGCTGGATTCCACCCATGCGCTGATTGTGGCGGCAAAAACCTGCGACCGGATGGGCCTGCCGCGCAGCTTCATTCGCGGATATACCATGCCCGGTTTCGGAACCAGCGACGGCACAAAATCGAACGCGTGGAAGCTGATGCAGGCCATGGGCATCACCGCTGAAGAAATTGACATCAAGCCTGCCGCCAGCCGGATGCTGGAAGATATTGGCCATGCCTTTGCCGATGGCGAGCCGGTTTATGATACCGTATTTGAAAATGTGCAGGCGGGCCTGCGCACCGATTATCTGTTCCGCCTGTCGGGTCAGCACAAGGGCTTCGTCATCGGCACGGGCGATCTGAGCGAGCTGGCGCTGGGCTGGTGCACCTATGGCGTGGGCGATCAGATGAGCCATTACGGGGTCAATTCAGGCGTGCCCAAGACGCTGATCCAATATCTCATCCGCTGGGCCACCACCACAGAGCAATTTGATGCCGCATGTGACGCGGTGCTGCTTGCCATTCTCGATACGGAAATCTCCCCGGAATTGGTGCCGGCAGGCGCTGATGGCAATATGCAGAGCACCGAGGACATGGTCGGGCCGTATGAATTAAACGATTTCTTCCTTCACCATATCATCCGTTACGGGCAGCGCCCGTCGAAGGTGGCGTTTCTGGCATGGCATGCCTGGCATGATGCGGCAGCCGGGGAATGGCCCGCCGGCTTTCCCGACGCGAAGAAGAACCAGTATGATCTGGCCACGATCCGCAAATGGCTGGAAAACTTCCTCCGCCGTTTCTTCGGCTTCAGCCAGTTCAAACGCAGCGCCATGCCCAATGGGCCGAAAGTGAGCGCGGGCGGCGCGTTGAGCCCACGGGGCGACTGGCGCGCACCAAGCGATGCGGTGGCCGACCTGTGGATCGCCGAATTGCAGGACCGGGTGCCCGGTGGTGACGCCTGACCGCTTGCCAGCCCGCAGTTTTGCGCTGCTGGCGATCATCTGTTTTGCATGGTCGCTGAATGTTATTGTCAGCAAGATTGTGGTCGACCAACTGCAAGTGCCGCCGCTGTTCTATGCCGCTGCACGCTCGTTACTGGTGCTGGCAGTGCTGCTCCCCTTCCTGCGTCCGGTGCCCGAAAAGTGGGGGCAGGCGCTGCTGTTTGGTCTGGCCATCAGCGGCGGATCATTTGCGCTGCTGTTTGTGGGCCTGCGCGAAGCCAGCCCGTCGTCGGCAGCCATCGTCAGCCTGTCCGGCGCGCCGCTGACGGTGTTGTTTGCCATTGCGCTGCTGGGCGAAAAAGTCGGCTGGCGGCGCGCAATGGGCATTTTGCTGACATTCATCGGCGTGGTGGTCGCCGTCGCCTCTCCCTCTGGCTGGCAAAGCAGCACCGGCCTGCTGTTTATCGGTGCATCCGCCATTGTCGGCGCGCTTGGCACCGTGCTGATCAAACGTCTGGAAATTTCGGCACTCGGCCTTCAGGCATGGGCGGCGCTGGCATCCGTGCTGGTGCTGGTGCCCCTGTCTGCCGCGCTGGAAGCGGACCCGTTACCTGCTGTGGCTGCTGCGCCGCTGGCATTTTTTGCCTGCCTGCTGTTTTCGGCGCTGGTGGTTTCTGTCGGCGCGCATACGCTGTATTTCAGATTGCTGCAGCGCCATGATGCCAATCTGATCGCGCCGCTGACGCTGATGACCCCGCTCTGGACGATTGCGCTGGGCGCAGCGATTACAGGTGACACGATCGGACCGGCTCTGCTGACTGGCGGGGCGCTGGCAATCGCAGGGGTGCTGGTTATTCTTCTGCGGCCCAGCAGAACCTTTGCAAAAGCGATGCTGGTGCGAACGCGGCTTTGATCGGGACAAAACCGCCCACATGATTGTCTGACCTGATACACAGCACATGCGTGTTCCTGCAGGCCAATGCCCGAAAAAGCTGCCCGCGCAGGATAAAAGCAGTGTATGATCCGTTCTCAGACACAGCCCCCCGAACCAGAAAGCATTCATGGCACGCATCAACGCACTCGCGACGGCAATTCCCGAACTGGATTTCGAGCAGGATTATCGGCGCTGGGCACTCCTGCAACTGGAAGGCCAACGCGAGGCGAAGCTGTATGAACGGATGGCGGACCGGTCAGGGATAGAACATCGCTGGTCGGTACTTTCCGCGCAAGATGCACGGCTGCATCAGGGTGAGGGGCTGTATGGCGGGCCAGATGCGCCCGGCACCGCACAACGGATGCAGATTTATGCCACGGCTGCGCCCGAATTGGCGCTGAAAGCCATTGCCAAATTGCCGGACCTTGGCCGGATCACCCATATTGTGGTGTCCAGTTGCACCGGTTTTGTCGCACCGGGTGTGGACCAGATCATCGCCCGTCGTCTTGGGCTGGCCGATGATGTGGAGCGGGTGCTGATCGGGTTCATGGGCTGCTATGCCGCTGTCACGGCGCTGCGCACGGCTCGGCATATTGTCCGGTCCGAAGCTGAGGCACGGGTGCTGGTGGTGACGGTGGAATTGAGCACGCTGCATCATCAGCAGGAAATCGATATCGAGCCGCTGCTGGCGGGCGCGCAATTTGGCGATGGCGCGGCTGCTGCCATCGTCAGTGCGTCAGGGGCCGGGCTGGAATTGCACTCAGGCATTGCAGCAGCGCTGGAAGACAGTGCCGACCTCATCACCTGGGACATTATCGACACCGGTTTCAAAATGCGCCTTTCTGGCGATGTTCCCAACCGGATTGCCGCCGCAATCGCGCGGCCGGAAGTGCGGGCCGCCATTACCGGCGGGCTGGATGTCAGCCAGATTGACGCATGGGCAATTCACGCAGGCGGTCGATCCATATTGGACGCGGTCGAAAACGGGCTGGAACTTGCGCGCGGCTCGCTGGAAGATTCCCGCGCTGTGCTGCGCGAATGCGGCAATATGTCATCATCCACCCTGATGTTCGTGCTGGAGCGGATAATGAAGCATCAGCCCGCCCGCGGCGTCGCGCTGGCGTTTGGGCCGGGGCTGGCAATGGAAGGGCTGCATTTCGGCTGGACCGGGGGCGACTGACAGGTGTTGGCCCAGCGCCGTCTTGAAGAAGAGCTGATGGATGATCCCGCGCTCGAACCGGACACATATACAGATGTGCTGCATGATCTGGCGGCAGTTAACCGCGTGACAATGGCGCACTGGCCGACTCTGGCGTTTCTGGACCGCGCGGTCGGAAGTCGGAAAAGTTTCCGCCTGCTCGATGTCGGCTTTGGCGATGGCGACATGCTGCGCATGATTGCGCGCTGGGCACAGCGCCGGGGCATCGCAGCGGAACTGGTCGGCGTCGACCTGAATGAAAAAAGCGTGATGGCCGCACGCGATGTGACGCCGCAAGATATGCCGATAGTATATCGTGCGGGCGATTATAATGATTTGGCCGAAGGGCTGACCGGCAACGGATTTGATTGCATCATTTCCAGCCTGGTCGCGCATCACATGACGCATGACCAGTTGGTCCGATTCCTGCAATTCATGCAGCGCGAGGCCAAGGCGGGATGGATGGTAAATGACCTGCACCGGCATGGCTTTGCCTATGTTGGTTGGCCGGTGCTGGCATGGTTGATGCGGTGGCACCCGATCGTGAAGCATGACGGCCATTTGTCCATCGCCCGCAGTTATCGCCCCGACGAATGGACGCCGCTGCTGGCTAGCGCCGGAATATCTGACGCGCGTGTGTATCGCGCATTTCCTTTCCGGCTGTGCGTTGAAGCAATCCGATGAGCACAGGCGCCGCCCTTGCTGCAGATAGCCCCCTGATAATCGGGGCAGGGCCGGCAGGGTGCATGGCCGCCATCACTCTGGCGCGGGCAGGCGCAAAGCCGACGCTGATTGACCGGGATGCGGTGGTTGGCGATGCCTTGTGCGGCGGTTTTCTCAGCTGGCGCAGTGCAGAACAATTGCGCGCCATCGGGATCGACCTTGCCGAACTTGGCGCGCACCGGGTCGAACGGCTGGCGCTTTATGCGGGCGACGTTACGGCTGAAGCCGCGCTGCCCGCCACCGGCTTTGGCCTGTCGCGCCATGCGCTGGATACAGCGATGCGCAGGCACGCAGTGTCCAGCGGCGCAAAGCTGGAAATCGACCGTATCCGCACATTGTCCCCGCAGGCTGCGCTGGGTGAGCGGCAGGAATTTCATGCACGCAGCATTTTTCTGGCAGCAGGCAAGCATGACGTCAGAGGCCAGGCAAGGCCGCGGCAGGCTGACGATCCGGCGCTGGGCCTGCGGATACGTATTCCGCCACAAGCCAGACTGACACGGCTGCTGGCGGGAAAAATAGAATTGCACCTGTTTCCCGGCGGATATGCCGGTATCGTCTGTCAGGAAGATGGCAGCGCCAATGTCTGTCTTGCCCTGCGAAAATCCATGCTTCTGGCTGCCGGGGGCAACCCGCGTGTATTGCTGGACCAGCTGGCCGCCGCGCATCGGCATTTTGGGGAACGTTTGGCGTTTGCCGCGCCTGATCTGGGCGTGGATAGCATCGGCGCTGTGCCTTATGGCTACGTTGCCAAAGATACGCAGGCGGGCCTGTTCCGGCTGGGTGATCAGGCCGCCGTCATCCCGTCGCTGGCGGGGGAAGGAATGTCGATTGCCCTCACCAGCGGGGCCATGGCCGCGCGCCACTGGCTGGACGGCGGCGCTGGCGCAGCAACAGGCTACCAGCGTGCAATGGCGCAGGCAGCCCGTCGCCCGGTGGCAGTCGCCAAGCTGATCTGGGAAGCGGCGGAAAGCCGCACCCTTGCCGCGCCGCTGGTCAGAATGGCGCGCCTTGCCCCATGGCTAACCAATATCGCCATGCGCGCCAGCAGAATCGCTGGCTGAACCGCAGAAGCTTAGCGCGCCAGATTTTGGTTTGGCGCCGTTCTGAAACCGTATTCTGCCGCTTGCGGACAGGTCAAAAGCCCCCGTTTTGTGCAGGCTTTGCTTCGGTTCGCCGCATTGTGTGGTCCGGCCATCTACACAAACACAGGTTCTGGCGGCTGGGTTCATGTGCCAGAAAGGTGGGGCTGAACACACGGCCTGCTGAATTTGATAGAAGGACGTTTCCGATGCTTGTTGTTTCCAACCGTTCAAGGGCGATGCTGGCGCTTGCCATGATCGCAGTACCCGTTTCTGCCAGCCTTTCTGCCAGCTCATCGGCGCAGCAGAACGATGCGCAAACTGCCGATATTACCGTTAATGGTCAGGTTCCGGCAGATATTTCCGAATTGGCCGATGGACCTGAAGTAGGCGGTATCATCGCTGCCCGCAGCGGTGAACGGATTCAGATTGCCAATGATGATGGCAGCAGCACCGTCGTGCTGTTGTCCGATGCTACGCAAGTCCGATCGAGCAAGGGGTTGTTTGGCCTCAGCAAGAGCAGGCTTGAGGCAGATGCATTGCTGAACGGTTTGCCAGTGTCGATCAAAACCGTGCAATGGGGCGGCATGCTGATTGCCAAACAGATCAATTTCCGCGGGAATGATCTGAAGACCGCCAGCATGATCCGCAGCGGAACGGCCCAGCGGTTTGACGAACATGGCGCTGCCATCAACCAGAATGCCGCCGCCACAGAGGCGCTGCGCGGGCGCCTGGGGGATATTGACAAATATAACGTCAAAAGCACGACCAATGTCTATTTCGACACGGGCAAATCGGTGCTTTCCGCCAGTGCCAAAAATGAACTTTGCGCTGCCGCTGCCGAAGCTGAAGTGATGGACAATGCGCTGTTGCTGGTCGTCGGTTATACCGATTCCACCGGTACCGAGGACGTGAACCAGGCCCTTAGTGAAAAACGTGCCGGCCGGGTGGTCAATCATCTGCAACAGGCGTGTAGCTGGAAACCCTACCGGATGCTGACTCCAACCGGAATGGCGGAAGCCGACCCGATGGCCAGCAATGATACCGCAGCAGGCAAGGCGCAGAACCGCCGCGTGTCAGTCAACGTGCTCGTCAGCAAAGGTCTTGATGGACTGTAAGCGAACGCAAAGAGATGTGAGGTCACGCCCAGCGCGCTGACCTCACATCTTTTCAAACAACACCGTCTGTTTTTACGCGTGCTGGCCATCAGAGGGGCCAGCCCTCAAAGGGGCCCGCGCAAAATTACCCCAGGTTCATGACCCAGCCGTGGGTATCGGGAATGGCGCCGCGCTGGATGCCGACAAGCTGTTCGCGCAGCTTCATGGTCAGTTGGCCCGGGCCGCCCGACCCGATGGTAAAATCGCCATCCGGCCCGGCCACATGGCCAACCGCCGTCACTACCGCCGCCGTGCCGCAGGCCATGGTTTCCACAAGGCGGCCACTGGCAGCATCGCTGCGCCACTGGTCGATGCTGTATGGTTCCTCGCGCACGGTCAGCCCTTCTTCGCGGGCCAGATGCAGCAGGCTGTCACGGGTGATGCCGGGCAGGATAGTTCCGGTAAGCGGCGGGGTAATCATCGTGCCATCGTCAAATACGAAGAACAGGTTCATTCCGCCCAGTTCCTCGACCCATTTGTGCTCGACCGCATCGAGGAACAGCACCTGATCATGCCCCTTGGCGAAAGCTTCGGCAGTGGGGACAAGGCTGGCGGCATAATTTCCGCCTGTTTTGGCTGCACCAGTGCCGCCCGGCGCAGCGCGGGAATAGTCGCTGATCCAGATGGAAACGGCTGGCGCGCCTGATTTGAAGTAATTTCCGGCCGGGCTGGCAATGACGAGGAATTTATACTGGGTTGCCGGGCGCACACCCAGAAACGCTTCTGTCGCGAACATGAAGGGCCGCAAATATAGCGAACCGCCCTCGACCGTGGGAAACCAGTCGCGATCAATGTGAACGAGCTGGCGGACGGCTTCCACAAACATGTCTTCGGGAAGATGCGGCATCGCCATGCGCGTGGCGCTGGCGTTGAACCGTGCGGCATTGGCTGTGGGGCGGAACAGGGCAAGCGTATCGTCAGCCTGCTTGTAGGCTTTCATGCCTTCGAATATCTCCTGCGAATAATGCAACACCGATGCTGCCGGATCAAGCATGATCGGCGTGCGCGGGCCGACCTGCGGGCTGTGCCAGCCGCCTTTGTCCGCATCATATTCAATCGACACCATATGGTCTGAAAAGACCTTGCCGAAACCAGGATCGGCTATGGCAGCATCACGCAGGGCAGCGGACGTGGGAGCAGGGTGGGGATGATGGGCAAATTGTGATGCCAGTGCATCGGCCATAGCAGAAATCCTCGGAAATTCGGAAGCGGCGGTTAGTTTCTTCTGAAACATCTGGCAAGCACAAGATGATTTTGTCGCAACAAATGAAAAGCATATTTCAGGCGCAACAGAGACGCCACAAATGAGAAGGGCGGCGCCGGTAAACCGACAACCGCCCTTCGCATGGTCAGCGGCCGGAAGTGCCGCCCACGTTGCCTCTATCGCGTGTTAACGGCGATAATGCTCCGTGCGGAAACTAACCGACCCCCTTGCTGAACCATGAGACATCGGATCACCTCCTTTCGCGCTATGTAGCCAGAACTGCCGGATCACCCGGCGCCCAAGACCGCGTTCGCCGCTGATCTTGCCTGCAATGTGATTCAAACGCGCCCACAACGCAAGACTTGTAATATGTTTTTTCCACGTCAGAATTGATCGGTCGTGGTTTTGCCGCCGCATGCGGCCTGTTTCGAAGGCCATTCAAGCCCTTACCGGCAGTCTTCGATTACCCGTGTGACCTCAGGCCAGCTCGGCACGTATATGGTGCTTTGTCCGCCTGTTTCGACCGCGAACCGGCCTTTGCTGATGGCCATCGCATCCAGAATGGGATCACGCGCGCTGATGGCTGCGACCAGGCTGGATTTCCCGCCATTATCAGGCGCGGCACTGACTGTTTTTGTCTGGGATTCGGTCAGGATACGCATGGGCACCGGCGCTGTCGCCGCCCCGGATCGCACCACCAGCACCTGTGACTGTGCCCGGCTGCATTGCAGCACCAGAACCGGTGCCATGCCGGGCGCGCCGAACAAGGCTTGGGACCCGCCGCTTGTCTGGCGCCAGCTCCAGTCGCCCGTGGTCTGCGCCGCATCCATCCAGTTGGCGGGCGGCGCGGATGGCGGCGGCGGCGGCGGGGGTGTCTGCGCCGGCGCACGCTGAACCGGGGGCGAGGGCGTGGGTTCAGGGGCAGGCGGAACGCAGCATGCAACCAGCATGCAGGGCAGGGCGACAAGGGGGCGCAGGGCTTTCACGTAATCTCCGGCAGGTTTTGGTCTGTTTCGGGACAAGAGTCTGTTTCTCTTCACCACAATGCGCGCTAACGCCGTTCGGGTCCATGACAAAGAAACGACGCCTCGACCAATTGCTGACCGAACGCGGCCTTGCTGAAAGCCGGACCCGCGCGCAGGCGCTGGTGATGGCAGGGCTGGTCTTTACCGGCGAAACCAAGCTGGCAAAATCCGGCCAGCAATTGCCCGAAGATGTCCCGCTGGAAGTGCGCGGACGCGACCATCCATGGGTCAGCCGCGGCGGGATCAAGCTGGCCCATGCGCTGGACCATTTCGGCCTTGATCCGGCAGGCGCAACGGCGATGGATATTGGCAGTTCCACGGGCGGCTTCACCGATGTCCTGCTGTCAAAAGGCGCAAACCATGTGTTTGCGGTGGATTCGGGCACCAATCAGCTGGCATGGAAAATCCGGCAGGACCCACGGGTAACCGTGCTGGAACAGACCAGCGCCCGCATTCTAACGGTCAGCCAGATTGACCGGCCGTGCAATTGGGTGGTGTGCGACGCATCCTTCATTTCGCTGCAAAAAGTGCTGGATGTGCCATTGCAGCTGGCCGCTGCGGATTGCCGTCTGGTGGCGCTGATCAAGCCGCAGTTTGAAGTTGGCCGCATGGAAGTTGGCCGGGGCGGCGTGGTGCGCGACGAAGCCTTGCACGAACGGGTTTGTACCGAAACGCGCGAATGGCTGGAAGCTGGTGGCTGGCAGGTAGAAGGGATTGTGCGCAGCCCGATCACCGGCCCCGAAGGCAATGTGGAATTCCTGATTTCAGCCGTGCGGCGCGCGTGAGAATGCAGATTAAAAGACGGTAAGTTACAGCGGCAAAACGGACCCAACGCGGGACATCCGGCTTCGCCATGTTGCGCAGGCCATGTTGTGCAGGCACTGTTGCGCACACATTGGCATGACGCCACTATCAGGTTTAAGCGAATCGGTCCTGTCGGCTTCGCTCGGGGAAATTTTATGAATGCAATCGCGTCTCGCGGACAGCTTCGCGCCAGTTTCCTGCGCTGGGCACTGCTGACCGTGCCTGCGGTCATGCTGCTGGGCTTCCTGTCCGGAAGGCTGGGCGGCAGCGGACCGGACAATCCCTGGTTCGAAGCGCTGGTAAAACCGGACATTTTCCCGCCGCCAGCGGCATTCGGCATCGTCTGGAGCATCCTGTATCTCATGCTCGGCTTTGCACTGGCGCTGGTGTGTGCAGCCTGGGGCGCGCGCGGGCGCACAGCGGCGATTATCGCATTCATTCTTCAGCTGGCCGTCAATCTGTCATGGTCGCCCGTGTTCTTTGCCGCCCATCAGATCACCGGCGCGCTGGTGGTGATTGCGGTGCTGGATGTGCTGGTCATCATTACCATCGTGTTGTTCTGGCGGGTGCGCAAACTGGCGGCATTGCTGCTGGTGCCATATCTGGCGTGGATCCTGTTTGCGACCTTGCTGAATTACGAATTTCTGCGCGCAAACCCCGATGCGGACGGGCAGGCCGCGCCGCCATCCTTCCAGCGCATCGCGATTTGATTGTACCGGGCATTTTATCTTCCCGAAGATTTTATCTTGCCGTTCATTTTATCTTGCCGTTCAGGGCGTCTCATCCCAAATAGCTACCATGCAAAGCCAGAACCCCCTGATCGCCGATTTCGTCAAACTCGCCAACAGTGCCGCTGGTACCTTTGCGGGCATGACCCGCGAAGCCCGCGAAAGCACACGTGAACGCGTGCGTGAAGCCATGGGCGGCCTTGATTTTGTCAGCCGCGAGGAATTCGACGCGGTAAAAGATATGGCTGCCAAGGCGCGGGAAGAAAACGAAAAATTGAGCGCGCGCATTGCCGCGCTGGAAGCGAAGCACGCCGGCTGACCTGTTTCTTCCCGGCCATCGTAACCTGCGGCTTGGGGAGCGGCCACCTCCGGCGACACGGCTGTGCCAAACCTTGCCGCGATCAATGCGTAGTCCGG
Organism: Allopontixanthobacter confluentis; assembly: GCF_009827615.1. Lineage (GTDB taxonomy): Bacteria > Pseudomonadota > Alphaproteobacteria > Sphingomonadales > Sphingomonadaceae > Allopontixanthobacter > Allopontixanthobacter confluentis. Next base: position 1,466,044 of record NZ_WTYU01000001.1, on the reverse strand, counting down.
TAATTATGGCACGGTTGGCGGGTGGCCCCGCGCCGGGCATGGGTTGACTGACATGGAACTGCGCGCCCCTGCCATCCTCCTTTCTGCCCGCTCTCACGGGGAAACAGCCGTCATTGCCCGGATGCTGACAGAGCATGACGGGCTGGTCGCAGGCTATGTCGCTGGCGGGCGCGGACGTCTGCTGCGGCCCGTGGTGATACCCGGTAATCTTGTCCAGATTGATCTGCGGTCAAAATCCGACACCCAACTGCCCTTTGCGCGGCTGGAACTGGTACAGAGCAGGGGACCATGGCTGTCAGAACCGCTGCCGGCGGCCGCCATTTCCTGGGTTTGCGCGCTGACTGCCACGGTGTTGCCGGAAAGGAATTCCTATCCCAACCTCTATCTGGCCTTGTCCGCATTGCTGGATGCCATTTGCAATGCACCCTCGGCGCGGGGGTGGGCGCAAGGGCTGGTAGGCTACGAAATGCTGCTTCTGCGCGAACTTGGCTATGGCGGCGGAGTGCGGCCTGACGGAGCTGATTTTGCCGCGGTGATGGCCGCGTTCGACGCGCTGGCAGACCCGATGGAACGCTACCTCCTTGCCGACCGGCGCGGCGATGTTATGGCCGCCCGCACATTGCTGGGCGCACGATTGGCCCGTATTTCGGATGAGGCCGGGAATGAGGCCGGCAATGAGGCCGGAGATCAGGCCCGACAGGATAGGGACGACCAATGAAGATCGCAGTTTTTCCAGGCGACGGTATCGGCACGGAAGTCACGCGTGAAGCTGTGCGTGTGCTTGAAGCCCTGCCGCTGCCCGGCCTGACTCTGTTTGAAGGCGATGTGGGTGCGGCGGGCTATCGCCGACATGGTCACCCGCTGCCGCCTGAAACGCTGGCCATGGCGCAAAGCTGCGATGCAATCCTGTTCGGCGCTGTGGGCGACCCGTCCTGTGACGGACTGGAGCGGCATTTGCGCCCCGAACAGGCCGTGCTGGGCCTGCGCGCGGAACTGGGCCTGTTTGCCAATCTGCGCCCGGCTACCACCTTTGCCGGTCTGGAAGGCATGTCCGCGCTGAAACCCGAAATTGCCAGCCAGATCGATATGCTGATCGTGCGCGAGCTGAACGGCGATGTCTACTTTGGCGACAAGGGTATGCGCACCACGGCAGATGGCCGCCGCGAGGGGTGGGACATGATGTCCTATGCCGAAGACGAAGTGCGCCGCATTGCCCATGTCGGCTTCCGCGCGGCGCAGGGGCGCAAGGGCAGGCTGACCAGTGTCGACAAGGCCAATGTGCTGGAAACCAGCCAGTTATGGCGCGATGTGATGACGGAAACCTCCACCCAATACCCCGATGTCACGCTGGACCATCTCTATGTCGACAATGCCGCGATGCAGATGGTGCGCGCGCCCGGCCAGTTCGATGTGATCGTAACCGGCAATCTGTTCGGAGATATTCTGTCCGATCAGGCCAGCATGTGCGTGGGGTCCATTGGCCTTTTAGCCAGTGCATCGATGGGTGAACGCATGACGGAATATGGCACATTTGGCCTCTATGAACCCATCCATGGCAGCGCGCCTGATATTGCCGGGCAGGGCATTGCCAACCCGATGGCCACCATCCTTTCAGCAGCCATGATGCTGCGTCATTCCTTTGGCCGCGAGGCAGAAGCCGCGCGCATCGAACGCGCTGTGAGCCATGCGCTGAAAGACGGTATATATAGCAGCGATCTGGGCGGCGTGTTGGGCACGGCCGCCATTGGCGATGCGGTGCTGGAGCGCCTTTGATGTGAATGCGGGCCTCGCCATCATTCTTCCCACGCTGAACGAACGTGCCAATATCGCGCCGCTCGTGACCCGTTTGAAAGAAACGCTGGGACCAGATGGGTGGGAAGCCATTTTCGTCGATGACAACAGCACCGATGGCACGGCAGATGAAATACGGCGGATGGCGCAGTCAGACCCGCAGATCCGGATTATCCAGCGCATTGGCCGGCGCGGGCTGGCATCGGCAGCCATAGAAGGCATCTGCGCGACTTCCGCACCATTTGTGGCGGTGATGGATGCCGACCACCAGCATGACCCCGCCTTGCTCCCGCAGATGTTGGCGGCTGTGCAGCAGGCAGATTGCGACGTGGCCGTAGCATCGCGGTTTGTGGCAGGCGGCAATGCCGATGGGCTGGCCGGCCAGGGGCGCAAGTGCGGATCGAAACTTGCCAACTGGCTGGCACGAAGTATCACCGGCGTCAGTCTGAGCGATCCGATGAGCGGGTTTTTCCTGATGCGCGCAGATCGCGTGCGGGCGCTGGCCCCGCGGCTGTCAGGCATCGGGTTCAAATTGCTGCTCGACATTCTGGCAGCAGCCGATGCGCCATTGCAGGTGCGCGAATTTCCCATGCGACTGGCGCCGCGCCGCGCCGGCACCAGCAAACTTGACCGTGCCATAATTTTTGAGTTTCTGGTCAGCCTGTATGACCGCAGTTTCGGCAGGATAATTCCCACCCGTTTCGCCTTGTTTGCAACGGTGGGGGCGATTGGCGTGGCCGTGCATCTGGCAGTACTGGCGGCATTGTTCATCATGGCAGACAGCGCGTTCGTGGCGGCGCAGGCAGCGGCCACACTTGCTGCAATGAGCTTCAATTTTTGGCTCAACAACTGGCTGACCTATCGTGATCAGCAGATCCGCGGGGCACGGGCGCTATTCAAAGGGTGGCTTGGCTTTTGCGCCACTTGCGCGGTGGGCGCCTTTGCCAATGTTGCCGCTGCCACATTCCTGCAAGCGAACGGGGTGCACTGGGCCGCCGCCGCACTGGCGGGAATAATCCTGGGGTCAGTGTGGAATTATGCGCTGTCCAGCCGGTTTGTCTGGGGGCGCTTCGGCTAACGCCAGCTCGGCAGCCACATCCATTTTTCAAATGCACTGACACCCGATAGCGGGGCGGCGCTCATGATCGGATAAAACCAGATGAACAGGGCAATGCTGCCTGCCAAGACCGCAAGCGGCAGCCACCTGATGCCGCGTTTCCAGAATTCATCCAGCGCGAGCGCGAGGCCGCCCAGCAAGAAGCAGCCGGGCAGCAGATAATGGTAATAGAACTGGACCGGCTTGTCCGCCACCATCCAGAAAACCATGCTGGCAGCAAAGAACACGAATATTGCCAGTGCATCCCATCGCCGGGCAGTAATGCCGGCCCATGCGCACCATGCCATCGCGGGCAGGCCCAGCAACATGGTCAGCGGATTGCCGATCAGCATGATGCCGCGCTGGGCGCCATCCACCGGCTCATACAGATACCAGATGGCGCGGATATTCAGCATCCAGTCGTACCAGCAGCTTTGATAAGGATGGGACTTGGTGACCGAGGCCTGCAAGGCTTCGATCTGCTGATGCAGAGCCAGAAATCCGCCAATCGGGAGCGGCTGGTCGGCCACAAAATATACCGGCAGGAAAGTCAGCCAGTACACAGCCAGCGGCACGAGGCCCAACCACACAGCCGCCTCGGCCAGAGTTATGCCGGGCACTGGCATTCCGCGCCTGCTCGTCACCAGCCTGCGCCTGCCAGCCATGGCCCTGAGGAGCAGAAACCCGAGGCCGGGAATGACCGCCAGCGGCACGGCATTCCATTTGGACGCCATCGCCAGACCCAGTGCAACACCTGCAATTGCGAGTCTTTTTCGCCCTGCTTCGGGTTCGCGCATCGCGCCTGCCACTTGCCACAGGGCCACGGCAGTAAAACAGGCCATGAACACATCGAGCATGGCAATGCGCGATTGGATGAACAGGGCAAAACCGGTAGAAAGCAGCACGCCAGCCGCCATGCTGGCAAAGCGCGAGCAGGTCGTGAACCACACGGTTCGGCACAGTGCGAACAGGGTAAGGGTGCCAGCGGCCAGTGACAGGATGCGCCAGCCAAGCGGCGTATCACCAACCACGCCGATACTTAGCGCCATCAGCTCCTTGCCCAGCAACGGGTGTTCGCGGTTCAGCCAGGCTGATTGGTCAAGCAGCGCCCGTGCGGCGGGCAGATAATGCACTTCGTCAAAATAGGGAGCAGACGGGACACGCAGACGAATAAACGCCAGCGCGGCAAATGTGGCTGCCAACAGGACCGTCAGGCCAAACGGATCGCGTATCTGGTTGGGCGGGCGCATCATCGCCGTGAAGCTCTATTCAGCGCCATGCCCGGCTGCAAGCCTCGTTTGAGCGGGCCTGGTGGTTGATTGCGAGAAAAAAACGCATTTTTTATGGAACTCTTGTCCATTTGAGGTATTGGGCATCTGAATGAAATATCTCTACAATTTTAAAGGATCGCTTATGAAACTCCGTAATCTCGCAATCGCTGCTGCTGCCGCATCGTTGGCTGCTGCGCCTATTGCCGCACAGGCTGCAACAGCGCCAAACCGTGCCGCAGCGCCAACCACTGAAGAAAGCGAACTTCGCGGTAACTTCAGCCCAGCTATTATCATCACTCTGCTTGCCGCTGCCGGCATGGCATTCCTGCTGCTGACGGATGATGATGACAATGATGCGCCTATCAGCGCCTGATTGATCAATTTCAGCAATACGAAAAACAGGGCGATTTCGCCCTGTTTTTTATTGTTCGCTGTTGAGGTGACAGGCCGCATTTAGGGTGACGTAGAATAGCTGCAGTCGCTGCCGGGCTGTGTCAGGGCCGCCAGTGATCTTGCGCTTGCCCGTGCATCCCCAGCGTTCTAGATGCCAAACCATGAAAAAGACCACCGGAACCGATCGTTCGATTACCCGAAACTGGCGCCCCGCCACTCGCGCGGTGCGCGGCGGAACCTGGCGTAGTGAACATGGCGAAACCAGCGAAGCCCTGTTTCTGACATCGGGCTATACTTACGACGATGCTGCCACGGTGGCCGCACGGTTCGCCGGTGAAGATAGCGGCATGACGTACTCGCGGCTGCAGAACCCCACTGTGGCCATGCTGGAAGAGCGCATCTGCCTGATGGAAGGCGCAGAAGCGTGCCGCGCGCAGGCCAGCGGGATGGCCGCCATGACAGCGGCGCTATTGTGCCAATTGTCTGCCGGAGATCATTGCGTGGCAGCGCGCGCGGCCTTTGGTTCATGCCGCTGGCTGGTGGATCATTTGCTACCGCGCTTCGGCATCGAAACCACGGTGATTGACAGCGCCGACAATGATGCGTGGGAACGCGCCATCAGGCCTAATACCAAGGTTTTTTTCTTCGAAACACCGGCTAATCCCACGCTGGATATCGTCGATCTGGCGCATGTGTGCGCGGTTGCCAAGGCGCATGGCATCACATCTGTCGTGGACAATGCTTTCTGTTCCCCTGCGCTCCAGCGGCCCATGGAATTTGGGGCGGATGTGGTCGCCTATTCCGCGACCAAGCTGATGGACGGGCAGGGCCGCGTTCTGGCAGGGGCAGTGTGCGGCAGCGAGGCTTTCATCAACGACGTGCTGCTGCCATTCCAGCGCAATACCGGCCCCAACATCGCCCCGTTCAATGCGTGGGTTGTGCTGAAGGGCCTGGAAACATTGTCCCTGCGCGCTCACAAGCAGAGCGAAAACGCCTTGAAACTCGGCCAATTCATGGAAGGGCGCGTGCCCACCATGCTGCACCCCGGGCTGGCCAGCCATCCGCGCCACGAACTGGCGATGCGCCAGATGGACGCTTGTGGCCCCATTTTCAGCTTCATCGTCGACGACCGGGCGCAGGCCCACACCATTCTTGATGCGCTGGAACTGGTCGATATCTCCAACAATATCGGGGATGCCCGCAGCCTCATGTGCCACCCCGCCAGCACGACGCATGCGGGCATGACCGCAGAAGACCGGGATGCGATGGGCGTTGCCGAAGGCATGCTGCGGATCAATGTCGGGCTGGAAGATGTGGACGATATTATCGAAGATATGGACCGGGCGCTGCAGGCCGCCGGTCTCTGACCCAAGCCGGATCGCGCCGTGAGCGCGCAGTAAGCTTATTGGAAAATCCGACTTAGTACATATCAATAAGGGATCGAACATTGTAAGCGCGGCAAGCGGAGCCGAGAACATTATGCAGAGCGAATTCCACTACGCTTCGATTATCGAGAATTCTCAGGATGCGATCATCTCCAAGGATCTGGGCGGGCATATTCTGACCTGGAATGCTGCGGCAGAGCGTATCTTCGGCTGGACCGCAGACGAAATGATCGGCGAGTCAATTTCGCGTCTGCTGCCACCGGGGCGGGAGGATGAGGAAGAACATATTCTCGGACGCATTGCTGCCGGGGAACAGGTCGGCCAGTTTTATACAGAGCGGGTGCATAAGGAAGGGCGGCACGTCCCGATTGCCGTGTCCATTTCGCCGATCCTCGATTTTTCAGGCAATGTGATTGGCGCCAGCAAAATTGCCCGCGATGTCAGTGATGTGCTGGCTGACAAGGCGAATTTGCAGGAAACCCAGGCCCGTTTCCGCCTGCTGGCGGATAATATTTCGCAGCTGACCTGGATTGCCCGGGCTGACGGACATATTTTCTGGTATAATAAGCGGTGGCACGATTACACTGGCGCCAGCCATGAGGAAATGGACGGCTGGGGCTGGCAGAAAGTCCATCATCCCGACCATATAGACAGGGTGCTGGCACATTTTTCCGCCAGCATTGATGCCGGCGTGGAATGGGAAGATATTTTTCCGCTACGCCGCGCTGACGGAGCGTATCGCTGGTTTTTAAGCCGGGCAAAGCCGATCCGCGACAGCCACGGCAAGGTGATCCTCTGGTTCGGCAGCAATACCGATGTGACCGCGCAGAGAGAGCAGGAAGAACAGATCCGGACTCTGCTTCAGGAAGTCAATCATCGTTCCAAAAACACGCTGGCACTTATTCAGGCCATTGCCCGCCGAAGCGCGCCATCCGACAGCAGCTTCGTCCGTAGTTTTGAAGGGCGGATTGCCGGGCTTGCGGTCAATCAGGACATATTGATCAAGCGCGAATGGCAGTCAGTTCCGCTCGACATTCTGATCGAACGGCAGCTGGAGTTTTTGCGTCAGGGGGAGGGCCAGTTCCAGATCAGCGGGCCAGATCTTACCGTCAAGCCGACCTCAATTGAGATGCTGGGACTGGCGCTGCATGAACTGGGGACCAATTCGTTGAAATATGGCGCATTATCCATCAGGGAAGGACAAGTGTCGATCAACTGGTCGCTGCGCGATGACGGTCAGACATTCCATCTGGAGTGGCGAGAGAGAAATGGTCCTGCGGTCACACCGCCGCAGCGGCGCGGGTTTGGCAGCGTCCTGATCGAGGATATTCCCGGCCGGACAGCCGGAGCGCACGTGACCCATCTGTTCGAGGAAAGCGGAGTGATCTGGTCGTTCACCTGCCCGATTGGCGCGGTGCTGGAAAGCACATTGGCCTGAAGCCTGCTTGCTTGCCTGCCTGCGCTTAGCGCGGCCACACAGGTCAGAGCGATCTCCGCAAATTCTCTGGAGACTGTTATTTTACAAACAGGTGCGCCAGCGGCCGGGCCTTGCGAAAAACGGCATATTCACCGCATTACGCACGCCCAGCCAACTGCGCCTGTAATCAGCTGTTCTTCATGTTTTCCAGCCCGCGGACAACACCGGCTTTGAGGCTGGGCTGGGACGCATTGGTCTTCACCTTTTCAGCCTTGGGCTTGCGGGTTTCGCGGCTCGATTTTTTCTGCGATTTGGCCATGTTCAATTATCTTCACATATAGGAGGAATTGAGGCTGCACCGGGCCGCGTTGCTTATCGCCGCTGGGCCTTAGCCATATGGTGCATCTGAACCGCCATTGTAAGGGCGGCGCCGGGCCAGCTGGATCTGCGCCGGATGTGCGCCGGTTGTGCATTGCAGCATAAATGGCTAGGGCGGCAGCTGGATCAGACCTACCGACGCCAGCGCCTGTGTGGCTTCCCGGCGCCATTTTGCAGGAAATATTATGGCTACCGCCGCACCCATGGGCGTGCCCCAGCGCCCCACATTCATGACCGAATGGTTTGGAAATATCCGCGGCGATGTGCTGGCCGGCATGGTTGTTGCCCTCGCGCTCATACCTGAGGCCATAGGCTTTTCGCTCATCGCAGGGGTTGACCCCAGTGTGGGCCTGTATGCGTCCGTTGCCATTGCCATGGTGATTGCCTTTACCGGCGGGCGGCCCGGCATGATTTCAGCGGCAACCGCGGCGGTGGCGGTGGTGGTGGTGCCGCTGGTGCGCGAATACGGGGTTGATTACCTGTTTGCAGCCACGGTTCTGATGGGGCTGATACAAGGCGTGGCCGCGCTGCTCCGGCTCGACCTGCTGATGCAATTTGTCTCGCGTTCGGTCATCACCGGTTTTGTAAATGCCCTGGCCATTCTCATTTTTATAGCCCAGATCCCGCAGCTTACGAATGTTGGCTGGGAAACTTATGCCATGGTGCTGGCGGGGCTTGCCATCATTTACGGTCTGCCGCGTCTCACCAAAATCATCCCGTCGCCGCTGGTTGCCATCCTGCTGCTGACCGCGCTTGCAGTGGGCATGGGCATACAGGTCAATACCGTTGGCCAGATGGGGCAATTGCCAGACGGTCTGCCCACATTCGGCCTGCCCGATGTCCCGCTGACGTGGGAAACGCTGCAGATCATCCTGCCCTATTCGCTGACGATGGCGGCTGTCGGCTTGCTGGAATCCCTGCTGACGGCGCAAATCGTTGACGATCTGACGCACACCGAAAGCAACAAGAAGCGCGAAAGCGCAGGGCAGGGCGTGGCCAATATAGTGGCAGCGATGTTTGGCGGCATGGGCGGCTGCGCGATGATCGGCCAGTCGGTCATCAATGTTGCGAGCGGCGGACGCGGGCGCTTGTCCAGCTTTGCCGCAGGGGCGTTCCTGCTGATCCTGCTTACCGTTCTGGGTGACTGGGTTGGCCGCGTACCGATGCCCGCACTCGTCGCCGTGATGATCATGGTGTCCATCGGCACTTTCAGCTGGAGTTCGATTGCCAATCTGCGCCGCCATCCGCCCACATCTTCGCTGGTGATGCTGGCCACCGTGATCGTGGTGGTATTCACCCATGATCTGGCGCTGGGCGTGCTGGTGGGTGTGCTTTTGTCCGGCATTTTCTTCGCCAACAAGGTTCGCCAGATGTTCGAAGTGGAACGCGTGCGCCGCCCGCACAGTGCGGTCTATACCGTAAAGGGCCAGATTTTCTTCGCTTCGGTTGACCGGCTGTTGCAGGCGATGGGGCCAGAAAGCCTGTATGAAGATGCGGCCCACCATGTCGTAATTGACGTGAGCAAGGCGCATTTCTGGGATATTTCTGCCATTGGCGCGCTGGACAAGGTGGTGGACCGCATGCGCCGCAATGGCCGCCATGTGCGGATTGTGGGAATGAACACCGCCAGCGCCGATCTGGTCGACAGGTTTGCACTGGAAGACCGCCTCGGCCTGGAAACGGGGCTCGCGCCGATCAAGCTGCCTGACTGACAGGCAACTAACGGACAGGTGCCGATCGCGCAGGAAATAACCCTGTTCATGAAATACGCGGCAACCCTTGGACGCGGGTGAATTTATGGGTAAACTGATCAGGCCATGAAAGAACTGTTTCAGCATACCGCGATTACGCACGGCATTACGGTCCGCGTTGCGGTCAGTTTTTTGCCGGAACAATCGCATCCCGAGGCGGGTAAATGGTTCTGGGTCTATCACATCCGGCTGGAGAACGGTTCTGACGAGACTGTCCGCCTCAAGTCCCGCCATTGGCGGATAACGGACGGGCGCGGCATGGTGAACCTTGTCGAAGGGGAAGGGGTGGTTGGCGAAACCCCCACTTTGCAGCCCGGCGGCACACATGATTATGTGTCCGGCTGCCCGCTCACCACGCCGCAGGGGTCGATGGAAGGGTTCTTCATTTTCGAAAAGGACGATGGCACGCCAGTGGAAGCTGCCATTCCCTATTTCCCGCTGGCAGCGCCTGCCACCACCAGCTGACCGCGCAGCTATTCAGCGAAACGGCCAGCCTGATGCAGGTTCTGCCATCAGGTCCAGAAACGCGCGCACCTTGGGTGTGCGGTTGATATCCACATGACTGACCAGCCAGATATCGACGTCCCATGCGGGCAGATGCGGCAGCACTTCAATCAGCCCTGCATGGCGCAATGCTGCCATTTTTGGCACAAAGCCAATGCCAATTCCGCACAGGACTGCTTCTGACAGCGCGGGTATGTCGTTACTGGTCATGATGATACTGGCTGCAGGCACATTGGCCGCCAGCCAGTGCAGAAACGGAGCGCGCGGATCGGCAGCGTTGCTGGCAATGAAACGGTGGTGGCCGAAATCTTCGATGCATGTGGGCAGGCCAAAGCGGTCACGATAGGATGGCGAAGCATAAAGCCCCATTTCCATCTTGCCCGCGGGCCGCACGATATTGTCCGGGTCCTGCGGCTTTTTTCCCACACGAAGGGCAATGTGCGCTTCCCCATATTCGAGTTTTGCCAGATCCTGCGTGGCCAGAAACTGGGTTCTGATACGCGGGTGCCGGCGGCTGAATTCGGCAATCACCGGAAAAATATGCTCTGCCATCTGCGCGATGGAAGTGATGATGAAATCACCTTCGATAATGGCTGACTGGCTTTTGGCATGGCGATGCAACTGTTCGAACTGTTCGTCACTTGCCTCTGCAATCTGTAACAGACGCAGGCCCAGATCGGTGGTGATGAAACCGCGCCGGTTCCGCTGGAACAGCTTGGCCCCCAGCATGCCTTCCAGCGTATCGATGTGGCGCGTGATCGTCGCGCGATGGACATTCAGCGCCTCGGCTGCGGCTGTCACCGTGCCCAGCTTCGCAACGGTCGCCGCGGTGCGGATTTCATTCCAGTGAAGCATGGCTCTCTTGCTGCAAAAATGCGCGTTCCCTGTGCATCTGGCGCTCTATACTCATTTTTTGCGCCATGGCATAGTATTCGCTGAAACCCGATAGCGGAGCACACACAATGAAAATTCTCGCCTATGCTGCCAGCAACAGCAGCCAGTCGATCAATCGCAAGCTTGTTGACCATGCCGTTCAGGTGCTGAAGGCCGAAATCCTGCCCGGTGCCGAAGTGGAAACGATCGACATCAATGATTATGAAATGCCGATTTACAGAATTGACCGGGAAATGGCTGATGGCATTCCTGCCAAGGCGCAGCAATTCTATGACAAGATTGGTGGTGCTGACGCTCTGTTGGTATCCTATGCCGAACATAATGGCTATTATACAGCGGCTTATAAAAATATCTTCGACTGGGTATCACGCATCGATCAGAAAATTTATCAGGGCAAACCCAAAATTGTCCTGTCCGCATCACCGGGGCCAGGCGCGGGTGCCAATGTGACCGGCGCTGTCGCAGCGTCCGCGCCTTTCTTTGCTGCGGATGTCAGGGCCACGGTCAATGTCGGCCACTTTGGCGAAAATTTTGATGAAGCAACCAACACCCTGACAGACGCGGCGCTGGCAGCCCAGCTTCGCGATGCCCTTGGCACGTTGGCCTGACGAGTCCACTTCGCGGATGTGCTGCCGAATGCCCTTTCATCCAGGCTGCCAGTGAGGAGCACCAATCGTGATGGTTGCAGGCGGGCACCAGTCAGATTAGACGCAGGCGCATGAAGCGGACTCATTTACCTTTGAATGCCCTGCGCGTGTTTGATGCAGCCGCGCGGCACCTGTCCTTCACCCGGGCGGCTGACGAACTGGCTGTGACGCCTGCCGCAGTTGGCCAGCAGATCCGCGCGCTGGAAGACCACCTCGGCACGGTATTGTTCCGCCGCACCAGCAAGGGGCTTGAACTCACCGACGAAGGCAGTGCCGGCCTCGATCCGCTGCGGGAGGGATTTCTGCGGTTTGAGGAAAGCGTGCAGGCCATGCAGGCAGGGCAGGCGAGCGACCGTTACACCATTGCCTGTCCGCGTGAATTTTTCGCCCAATGGCTCGCGCCCCGACTGGCGGAATTCGCCAAATCGAACGCCGGCGTCCGGTTCCAACTGGTCGCCGATGAAAATGCCGATTTTACCGAGGCCAATCTGGATGTGGCTATCCGCCTGGTGGATGGGCCGGGTGATCTGGAAGGAATTGAACTGGCCCCTGCGCGGCGCGTGGTCGTGGCCGCGCCCGGTGCGCCTGATGACTGGATTGACTGGCCCGGTGCGCCGCTGCCCGAAGGAGCGGATGCCACCGTTCAGGTCGGCAATGCCGGGCAGGCGCTGAGTTCTGCCGTGGCCGGAATGGGCAAGGCGATCCTGCCCTATCTGCTGGTTGAAGAAGCGCTGGAAGCCGGTCGTCTGACTGCATTGGAAGGGCCGGACGAGGGCCGCCGCGCATATTGGATGGTCGCGCCCCTGCCGCAGTGGCGGCAGAAAAAGGTGAAGGCGTTGGCATCGTTCCTGGCAGGCGATTGAACGTCGCATGCCGTCCGCAACGCCCACGATAGAAACTGCGCGTTTCACGTTACGCGAACTGTTGCGTTCCGATGCGGCGGATCTGTTTCCCAGCTTTTCCGACCAGGCAGCCATGAAATGGTGGAGCCGGGATGTTTTCGGTTCGCAAGCGGAATTGGCGGAGTGGCTGGTGCCCGAAAGCGGCTGGGACGAAGGGCGCAGCTGGGCCGTTGTGGCAGGCCATGGCGATCAGGTTTTCGGCAAGGTTTCCGGCAAGGTTTCCGGCCAGGTTTCTGGCCCGGTCCTTGCCCGCCTCGCTGCCATGGACAGGGGCGACGGCGTGACCGAGATTGCCTATCTGACCGTCATCGGCAGGCAGCGTCAGGGTATTGTGACAGAAGCGTTGACCGGTCTGATCGACCATTTGTTCAATGCGGAAGGCCGCCGGCGGCTTTTCGCCGATATCGATCCTGACAATGACGCATCGAACGCAGTGGCCCGGCGGCTCGGCTTCGTACTCGAAGGCAGGTTGCGCGAAAACATGGTGACCCATATCGGGCCGCGGGACAGTCTGATCTGGGGGCTGCTGCCTTCAGACTGGCATGCAAGAAAAGGCTAATTGCATTGCCTGCCAAATGCTGCGTGTCCATTTTGTCCAATTTTCTATGCTTGCTTTAAGTTAAGGTTGCGGTTCCTAATCTCGATCATGTGCGGTGTGGGCTGTGCACGGACGAGTGTCAGGGATGGGTCTTAACGGGGGTTGGTTCTTTGGATTTGCGGCGCGAGATACGTTACGACATCCAGATATGGGGCAAATATCGCCGGGGCAGGGGCAGCGCCACTGCGGTCCAGCTCTTCAACCTTTCCGAATATGGCTGCCAGTTTCGCGGGCTGTGGGGCCGCCTCGAAGAAGGCGCGACGCTCACCTTGAAAATCGGTTCCATCGGGCCAATTGACGCGCATGTGGTGTGGATTGACGGGGCCAGTGTGGGGATCGAATTTGCCGACCCCCTCCATCCCTCTGTCATGGCGCATATCATCGACAATATGGACGAGCGCGGAGCTGATGCCCAGGAACTGGACCAGCACGAACAGAACCAGCAGGATGCGAACTACGCGGCCAAGCGCGGAGCGCAGGCGTAAACCGCTTTTGCTTGACCAAAAGATCGAATCTACGTAAAGGCGCCTCATCCGATGCCCGCTTTTGCAGGTGCCGGTCAGATAGAGCTGAACATTGGCGGTGATATCGTGAGGGGCCTTGGTGAATTGCCAGGGTCTTTTTCTATTGCTCGGCAGGCGAGGGTTAAGGCCCGATCCAACCGGTCTTGCGGTATCCGTCAAAGTAACCCGGCCCATGGTCCGGGTGGAGCGTTTTCGGCTCGTGCTGGTGCCTGGTGGCAACCCCTATGGGGTTTTTCGCCGTGGCTCGCGCGGGACATCACGCTTCACTCAGGCCTCGTGCCACCGAACAGGTGAAGAGTACTTCATGCCTACAATCAATCAGTTGGTCCGCAAGGGCCGCGTTCCGCAGAAGGCCAAATCCAAGGTCCCTGCAATGGAAGAAAACCCGCAGAAGCGCGGCGTTTGCACCCGTGTTTATACCACGACCCCGAAAAAGCCGAACTCGGCATTGCGCAAGGTTGCCAAGGTCCGCCTGACCAACCAGCGCGAAGTCATCTCCTACATCCCCGGTGAAGGCCACAACCTTCAGGAACACTCCGTTGTCCTGATCCGTGGCGGCCGTGTGCGCGACCTTCCCGGTGTGCGTTACCACGTGCTGCGCGGTGTGCTCGATACACAGGGTGTCAAGGATCGCCGGAAGAGCCGTTCGAAATACGGCGCGAAGCGTCCCAAGTAAGCCTGTAGGGGCTAGGTTTTTTGGCGTGCGCCGCGAGTTTTACGCGCGCCGCCTGACAAGAAGGAATTCATCCGATGTCACGTCGTCGTCGTCCCGAAAAGCGGGTCATTCTTCCCGATCCCAAGTTTGGTGATCAGATCCTGTCGAAATTCATGAACAACCTCATGTATGACGGCAAGAAATCCACGGCCGAAAGCATTGTGTACGGTGCGCTCGCCACGGTTGAGGCCAAAGCCAAGGTCGATCCGATCCAGATGTTCCATGATGCGCTCAACAACATCAAGCCTCAGGTCGAAGTCCGCAGCCGCCGCGTTGGTGGTGCCACCTACCAGGTGCCGGTCGAGGTTCGCCCCGAGCGTGCGCAGGCGCTGGCAATCCGCTGGCTGATCTCGTCGGCTCGCGGTCGTCCTGAAACCACCATGAGTGCACGCCTGTCGGGCGAACTGATGGATGCGGCCAACAATCGTGGCAATGCGGTGAAGAAGCGTGAAGACGCGCACCGTATGGCCGACGCCAACCGCGCCTTCAGCCACTACCGCTGGTAAGCGCGATCAGATAAGGCGCCCCTGGCATCGGGCGGGTTTCTTTCGAAAGAAAGGCCGCCATGCCAGGGATGTCTTTACCTGGTCACAATCGTAACCATATCGGGGCCTGGAAACAGGACCGGGTCGCATCGGGCGGCTCCCCCCTATCACACCACAGGAATTTTCCATGGCCCGCGAATATCCGCTGGAACGCTACCGCAACATTGGCATCATGGCGCATATTGACGCCGGTAAGACCACGACAACGGAGCGGATCCTCTATTACACCGGCAAGTCCTACAAAATCGGCGAAGTGCATGATGGCGCGGCGACGATGGACTGGATGGAGCAGGAACAGGAACGTGGCATCACGATCACCTCCGCTGCAACCACCACCTTCTGGGCTGCTGAAGACGGCGAAGGCCCGAAGCACCGGATCAACATCATCGACACCCCGGGCCACGTTGACTTCACCATCGAAGTCGAACGTTCGCTTCGCGTGCTCGACGGCGCGGTTGCCGTGTTTGACGGCGTTGCCGGCGTGGAACCGCAGTCTGAAACCGTATGGCGTCAGGCTGACAAGTACAAAGTTCCGCGGATGTGCTTCATCAACAAGCTGGATCGCACCGGCGCGGATTTCTATTACTGCGTGCAGAGCATCATCGATCGTCTCGGTGCCAAGCCTCTCGTGCTGTATCTCCCGATCGGTATCGAAGGCGGCCTGAAGGGCGTTGTCGACCTCGTCAACAACCGCGGCATCGTCTGGGAAGACGAAGCTCTGGGTGCCAACTTCAACTATGTCGACATTCCTGAAGACATGGCTGACAAGGCTGCCGATTATCGTGAAAAGATGATCGAAACGGTCGTCGAAAACGATGACGAAGTGATGGAAGCCTATCTTGAAGGCAACATCCCTGACGCCGCAACGCTGAAGCGTCTGATTCGCAAGGGCACGCTGGATCAGGCATTCGTGCCAGTTCTGTGTGGTTCGGCGTTCAAGAACAAGGGCGTCCAGCCTTTGCTCGATGCGGTTGTTGACTATATGCCTTCGCCAATCGACGTTCCTGCCATCAAGGGCGTTCTGCCTGACAGCGACGAAGAAGCCGAGCGTCCATCGAGCGACGATGCACCGTTCAGTGCACTTGCGTTCAAGATCATGAACGATCCGTTCGTAGGCTCGCTCACCTTCACCCGCATCTATTCGGGCAAGCTGGTCAAGGGCCAGGTCCTGAACTCGGTAAAGGACAAGAAGGAAAAGATCGGCCGTATGCTGCTGATGCATTCCAACAACCGTGAAGACATCGAAGAAGCGTTTGCGGGCGACATTGTGGCGCTGGCAGGCATGAAGGATACCACCACGGGCGATACTCTGTGCGACATGGCCCACCCGATCATTCTTGAACGGATGGAATTCCCAGAGCCGGTTATCGAATTGTCGGTGGAACCCAAGACCAAGGCTGACCAGGAAAAGATGGGCGTTGCGCTTAATCGTCTGGCTGCCGAAGATCCTTCGTTCCGCGTGACGACTGACCATGAATCCGGTCAGACGATCATCAAGGGCATGGGCGAGCTTCACCTCGACATTCTGGTTGATCGCATGAAGCGTGAATTCAAGGTCGAGGCCAATGTTGGCGCGCCGCAGGTTGCGTATCGCGAATCGCTCGGCCGTACCATCGACGTGGATTACACGCATAAGAAACAGTCGGGCGGTACCGGCCAGTTCGCACGGGCAAAGGCCACCTTCACTCCTGGTGAACGTGGGCAGGGCATCGTGTTCGAAGACAGCATCAAGGGCGGTAATATTCCCAAGGAATATATCCCCGCGCTTGAAAAAGGCATTCGTGAACAGGCAGAAAGTGGCTATTTGATCGGCTTCCCGATCATCGACTTCACTGTCCACCTGACTGACGGTGCTTACCATGATGTCGATTCGTCCACCGTGGCGTTCGAAATCTGCGGTCGTGGTGCGATGCGCGAAGCGGCCGATCGGTCCGGCATCAAGCTGCTCGAGCCAGTGATGAAGGTTGAAGTCATTACACCTGAGGATTATCTTGGGGATGTAATCGGCGATCTCAACTCTCGTCGTGGTCAGATCCAGGGCACAGACACCCGCGGCAACGCCCAGGCTGTCGAAGCCATGGTGCCGCTGGCCAATATGTTCGGTTATGTGAATGAACTGCGTTCGTTCAGCCAGGGCCGGGCAAACTACTCGATGCAATTCTCGCATTACGAAGAAGTGCCGGCGAGTGTGGCACTCGAAGTCAAGGAGAAGCTTGCCTAAGGGCCAGCTTACGTTTAGGGGCGGCGCCTGATTCAGCGGGTGCCGCATTTTCCCGCAATCATTTAGTCCATACGAATAGAGGTTATAGACAATGGCGAAAGCTAAGTTTGAGCGGAACAAGCCGCATTGCAACATCGGCACCATCGGTCACGTTGACCACGGCAAGACCACGCTGACTGCCGCAATTACAAAAGTGATGGCAGAAATTCACGGCGGCGCAGCCGTTGACTTTGCCAACATCGACAAGGCTCCTGAAGAGCGCGAGCGTGGGATCACCATTTCGACTGCACACGTCGAATATGAAACCGCTGCACGTCACTATGCACACGTCGACTGCCCAGGCCACGCTGACTATGTGAAGAACATGATCACCGGTGCTGCTCAGATGGACGGCGCGATCCTGGTTGTGAACGCAGCTGACGGCCCGATGCCGCAGACCCGTGAGCACATCCTGCTTGCTCGCCAGGTTGGCGTGCCTGCACTGGTTGTTTACATGAACAAGGTTGACCAGGTGGACGACGAGGAAATCCTCGAACTCGTTGAACTGGAAGTTCGTGAACTGCTTTCGAGCTATGATTTCGACGGTGATAACATTCCTATCGTCAAGGGTTCGGCTCTGGCTGCTCTTGAAGGCCGTGATGACAACATCGGCAAGGAATCGATCATCGCGCTGATGGAAGCTGTCGATCAGCATATCCCGCAGCCTGACCGTCCGGTTGACAAGCCATTCCTGATGCCAATTGAAGACGTGTTCTCGATTTCGGGTCGTGGTACTGTTGTTACCGGCCGTATCGAAACCGGCATCGTGAATGTTGGCGACGAATGCGAAATCGTCGGCATCAAGGACACCACCAAGACGACGGTTACCGGCGTTGAAATGTTCCGCAAGCTGCTTGATCGCGGTGAAGCTGGTGACAACGTTGGCGCCCTGATCCGTGGTGTGGCTCGTGAAGCTGTTGAACGTGGCCAGGTTCTTGCAAAGCCAGGTTCGGTTAATCCGCACACTGACTTCAGTGCCGAAGTATACGTCCTGTCCAAGGACGAGGGTGGCCGTCACACGCCGTTCTTTGCGAACTACCGTCCGCAGTTCTACTTCCGTACGACTGACGTAACCGGTGAAGTTGTCCTTCCTGAAGGCACGGAAATGGTTATGCCAGGCGACAACGTAACCATCGGTGTCAAGCTCATCGCACCTATTGCCATGGACGAAGGTCTTCGTTTCGCAATTCGTGAAGGTGGCCGGACCGTCGGTTCTGGGGTTGTCAGCAAGATCACGAAGTAATATAGGCTCTGCACCGGCCGGGTAACCCGATTCATTCGGGCGATTCGGCCGGTCCAGTTTTGGGGGCCGCCCCTTCCCATGCACTTCGCAAGAAGGTTTGGTGAGGCGGGGCGGTCTCTTGTTTTATGGGGATGCTCTCCCTTAGTCGGGCATCTCTTGGCTCTTTCGCATCGGTAGTTGGAAATGGAAGCTCAGAATATTCGTATTCGCCTCAAGGCGTTTGATCACCGCGTTCTCGACCAGGCAACTGGCGAAATTGCGGAAACAGCGCGCCGCACCGGCGCACTTATTCGTGGCCCCATTCCGTTGCCGACGCATATTGAGAAATTCACCGTGAACCGCGGCCCGCACATCGACAAGAAGTCGCGGGAGCAGTTCGAGGTTCGCACGTTCAAGCGGCTGCTCGACATTGTTCAGCCCAACGCCCAGACGGTAGACGCGCTGATGAAGCTCGATCTCGCAGCTGGCGTGAACGTGGAAATCAAGCTGGCGTAAGCTGGTAAGAATACCCTCGCTTCGGCGGGGGCTTGATGAAAAGGCCTTATCGCCTTTCATCAGGGGCAAGCAGGATACCTCCGGCCAATGGCCGGGCAAGCGTCCTCCGTCTCGCTTTTTCCCACCATCCTGGTCGGGCGGAGGCATTTCAGCCCGGACGGGGTGACGCACTACAATCTGGGCTGACAAGCCCCCGGAATGGGTCCGGGGGCCTCTGTTGAGGAGATTGGTCATGCGTACTGGTGTGATCGCTAAGAAAGTCGGGATGACCCGCCTGTTCCAGGAGGATGGCCGCCATGTGCCGGTTACCGTCCTGGCGCTGGAAGAATGTCAGGTCGTGTCGCAGCGCACTGCCGAGCGTGATGGTTATTTCGCGCTTCAGGTCGGTTCGGGCGAAGCGAAGCAAAAGAATGTTGCCAAGCCGCAGCGTGAACACTTCGCCAAGGCTGAAGTATCACTGAAGCGCAAGGTTGCAGAATTCCGCCTTGAAAATGAAGAAGGTTTCCTGCCGGTCGGATCGACCATCAGTGCAGACCACTTCATCGCCGGCCAGAAGGTCGACATCACGGGTCACACGCAGGGTAAAGGCTTTGCCGGCGCCATGAAGCGTTGGGGCTTCGGGGGTCTTCGGGCTACCCACGGTGTGTCGCTTTCCCACCGTTCGCACGGTTCGACGGGCAACCGTCAGGATCCGGGCCGCGTGTTCAAAGGCAAGAAAATGGCTGGTCACATGGGTGATCGCCAGCGCACGCAGCAAAATCTTGAAATCGTTCGTACCGATGCCGACCGCGGTCTTCTGTTCGTCAAGGGTTCTGTCCCTGGCTCGAAGAATGGCTGGTTGATCGTGCGCGATTCCGTCAAGCTCCGTCTTCCCGAAGGTGTGCCGTTCCCCGGCGCAATTCTCGAGAAGAAAAGCACTTTGCCCGAAACCGAAGACGCTCCTGCTGGCATGATCGAAAGTGCAGCTGAGCATGAAATGGACACGGGTCCGACCGAAGCTGAAGCACAGGCAATCCTCGATTCTCAGGAATCCGGTGTTTCTGCTGACGAAGCGTCCAACACAGATAAGGAGGGCTGATCCGTGAAGGTGAAGGTCCAGAAAATCGACGGCGCCAAGGTTTCCGGGGCGTCTGGCGATCTCGAGCTCAACGATACCGTGTTCGGTGTCGAGCCTCGTGCCGATATCCTGCACCGTGTGGTGACATGGCAGCTTGAAAACCGTCGCGGCACCGCCCGTGCGGCTCGCGAGCGGTCCGATGTTGCGCGCACCGGCAAGAAGTTTGGCAAGCAGAAGGGTGGCGGTGTTGCCCGTCACGGTGACCGCGCAGCGCCAATCTTCATTGGCGGTGGTAAGGCTCATGGCCCGCGTCGTCGTGACTTCGAGCAGCAGCTGAACAAGAAGATCCGTGCACTTGGCCTGAAAATGGCTTTGTCGAGCAAGACCAACAATGGTCTTGTGGTTGTCGACAGCCTCGAGCTGAAAGACAACAAGACCAAGATGCTTGCGGAAATCTTCGGCAAGGCTGGTTATGCCGGCAAGGTATTGGTGATTGACGGTGACAGCGTGAACGACACGTTCAAGCTCGCCGCGAGCAACATTCCGGGCGTCAATGTGCTCCCGGCGATGGGCGCCAATGTCTATGACATTCTGAAACATGACACGCTGATCCTGACCAAGGACGCTGTCGCCAAGCTGGAGGCGCGCTTCAATGGCTAAAAAGCAGGAAGTGGCTGTTCGTCATTATGACGTCATCCTCGCACCACACATCACTGAGAAGTCGACCCTGCTCTCCGAGTTTGATGCGGTTGTCTTCAAGGTAGCGAATGATGCAACCAAGCCGCAGATCAAGGAAGCGGTCGAGGCGTTGTTCGATGTGAAGGTCAAGGGCGTCAATACTGTCGTTCAGAAGGGCAAGACGAAACGCTGGAAGGGTCGCCCCTACAAGCGTTCCGACTTCAAAAAAGCGATCGTGACGCTGGCTGAAGGCCAGTCGATCGACGTCACCGGCGGCGTTTAAGGCGCAGGGACAGGACACGCATCATGGCACTCAAGAATTACAAACCGACAAGCCCCGCACGCCGCGGCCTAATCCTTGTCGACAAGTCCGGCCTCTGGAAAGGCAAGCCGGTCAAGTCGCTCACGGAAGGCAAGCGTAAAACCGGTGGCCGGAACAACAAAGGTCATGTCACCTCGCGTGGCATTGGCGGTGGTCACAAGCAGAAGTATCGCTTTATCGACTTCAAACGTCGTAAATGGGATATGCCTGCCACGGTCGAACGGATCGAATATGATCCCAACCGCACGGCTTTCATTGCGCTGATCAAGTATGAAGATGGCGAAATTGCCTACATCATCTGCCCTCAGCGTCTGGCGGAAGGCGATTCCATCGTCGCTGGCGAAAAGGTCGATACGAAGCCTGGCAATGCCATGCTTCTGGGCCAGATGCCGGTGGGCACGATTTGCCATAACGTCGAAATGAAGCCCGGCAAGGGCGGCCAGATCGCCCGTTCGGCAGGCACCTATGTGCAGCTGGTCGGTCGTGACCGCGGCATGGTCATTGTTCGTTTGAACTCAGGCGAGCAGCGTTACCTGCGCGCCGATTGCATGGGTACGGTTGGCGCGGTTTCTAACCCCGACAATTCGAACCAGAATCTCGCCAAGGCTGGCCGTAACCGTTGGGCAGGGCGCAAGCCTCTGACCCGCGGTGTGGCCAAGAACCCGGTCGATCACCCTCACGGTGGTGGTGAAGGCCGGACCTCGGGCGGACGTCATCCGGTTACCCCATGGGGCAAGCCGACCAAGGGTGCTCGTACCCGCAGCAACAAGCAGACGGATAAATATATCATCCGTTCGCGTCATGCTAAGAAGAAGAGGTAAGCGAAGATGGCTCGTTCCGTCTGGAAAGGTCCGTTCGTCGACCTGCATCTGCTGAAAAAAGCAGAAGACGCCCAGGACAAGGGGGCCCGTGGTGCGATCAAGACCTGGTCGCGTCGCTCCACTGTCCTGCCGCAATTTGTTGGTCTGACGTTCAGCGTCTATAATGGCCACAAGTTTATTCCGGTGTCCGTCAATGAGGACATGGTCGGTCACAAGCTCGGTGAATTTGCGCCAACCCGCACATTCCCCGGTCATGCTGCCGACAAGAAGGGTAAGCGATAATGGGCAAGACCAAGACCCCCCGCCGCGTCGCTGACAATGAAGCGCTCGCAGTTGGCAACACGATCAAGGGTTCGGCACAGAAGCTGAACCTGGTGGCTGCGCTCATCCGCGGCCGCAAGGTCGAAGAAGCACTCAACATCCTGGCCTTCTCCAAGAAAGCCATGGCTCGTGATGCATCCAAGGTTCTCGCTTCGGCGATCGCCAATGCTGAAAACAATCACGATCTTGATGTCGATGCTCTCGTTGTTGCTGAAGCAAGCGTCGGCAAGTCGATCACCATGAAGCGTTTCCACACACGTGGACGCGGGAAAAGCACCCGCATCCTCAAGCCGTTCAGCCGGCTGCGTATTGTGGTCCGCGAGCACGAGGAGGCCTGATCCATGGGTCATAAGAGCAATCCGATCGGCCTGCGTCTGCAGATCAACCGCACCTGGGACAGCCGCTGGTACGCCGAAGGGCGTGACTATGCACAGCTGCTCAAGGAAGACATTGAGATCCGCAAGTACATCATCGATGCGCTGCCACAGGCCGCGATTTCGAAGGTGGTGATTGAACGTCCAGCAAAGCTTTGCCGCGTTTCCATCTATGCTGCACGTCCCGGTGTCATCATTGGCAAGAAGGGCGCGGACATTGAAAAACTGCGCACCAAGCTTTCGGCACTGACCGACAGCGAAGTGAAGCTTAACATTGTTGAAATCCGTAAGCCGGAAATTGACGCCAAGCTCGTGGCACAGGGTATTGCTGATCAGCTGATCCGCCGTATCGCGTTCCGCCGTGCGATGAAGCGCGCCATGCAGTCTGCCATGCGTCTGGGTGCCGAAGGCATCAAGATCCAGTGCGGCGGCCGTCTCGGCGGTGCTGAAATCGCCCGTGTGGAACAGTATCGCGAAGGCCGCGTGCCGCTTCATACGCTGCGCGCCAACGTCGATTACGCCGAAGCCGAAGCCCTGACTGCCTATGGCATCATCGGCATCAAGGTCTGGGTCTTCAAGGGAGAAATCCTGGCGCATGATCCGACTGCACAAGACCGACTGATGATGGAAGCTCAAACTTCCGGCGTCCGTCCGGCCCGCTGATAGAATTCGAGAGTAAGCACCATGCTGCAACCGAAGAAAACAAAGTATCGCAAGGCCTTCAAGGGTCGGATCAAGGGTGACGCCCGTGGTGGCACGACCCTGAATTTCGGCTCCTACGGTCTCAAGGCCCTGGAACCAGAGCGTATCACTGCACGTCAGATTGAAGCGGCACGCCGCGCCATCACGCGTCACATCAAGCGTCAGGGACGTTTGTGGATCCGGATCTTCCCGGACGTGCCAGTGTCCAAGAAGCCTGCCGAGGTCCGTCAGGGTAAAGGCAAGGGTTCGATCGAATATTGGGCAGCACGGGTGAAACCGGGCCGCATCATTTTCGAGCTGGACGGCGTTCCCGGCCCACTCGCAGCTGTCGCTTTCGAGCGTGCGGCGATGAAGCTGCCAATCAAGACCAAGGTCGTTGCCCGTCTGGGTGACACCTCGCACCTGGAGGGCTGACGATGGCCAAGATCGAAGACCTTCGCACCAAGACCGATGATCAGCTCGATGTGCAGCTGGTCGAGTTGAAGCGCGAACAGTTCAACCTGCGTTTCCAATCTGCTACCAGCCAACTCGAACGGCCGGCACGGATCAAGGAAGTGCGCCGCGCGATCGCTCAGATCAAGACGCTGCAGAACGAGCGCGTTAACAGCGCCGCCAAGGCCTGAGGAACACAAGATGCCGAAACGTATCCTCGTCGGGACTGTAACGTCCGACAAGATGAACAAGTCTGTGACCGTGAAGGTCGAGCGCAAGGTGAAGCATCCCCTTTACGGGAAGATCATCCGCCGTTCGAAGAAGTATCACGCGCATGACGAGAACAACGTTCACAAAGTGGGCGAAACAGTGCGGATCGAGGAGACGAAACCCATCTCCAAGACCAAGACCTGGCGTGTTCTCGAAACCGTGCAGGCCAGCAAGGGTACCGCTGTAGAAGCGGATATCGAAGTCGAAGCTGCTGCTGCCAGCACGAAGTAAGTTTTTGGAACTGCCGGACAGGTTTCGGCAAGCCGTTAAGAAGGAACCGCATCGATGATTCAGATGCAATCAAATCTAGACGTCGCGGACAACAGCGGCGCGAAGCGCGTCCAGTGCATCAAGGTGCTGGGCGGGTCTAAGCGTCGGACCGCAAGCGTCGGTGACGTGATTGTTGTTTCCGTCAAGGAAGCGCAGCCACGCGCCAAGGTCAAGAAGGGCGACGTTCACCGCGCGGTGATCGTTCGTACCCGTAAGGATGTCCGTCGTCCCGATGGCAGCGTGATCCGTTTCGACGGTAACGCCGCAGTTCTTGTCAACAAGAACGAAGAGCCCATCGGCACGCGTATCTTTGGCCCCGTGGTCCGTGAACTTCGCAGCCGCGGGTTCATGAAAATCATCAGTCTAGCGCCGGAGGTGCTGTAATGGCTTCCGCTAAGATCAAGAAGGGCGACAGCGTCGTCGTGCTTTCGGGCAAGGACAAGGGCCTTACTGGCATTGTCAGCAAGGTCATGCCAAAAGACGGCAAGATCGTTGTCGAAGGCGTGAACATCGCTGCCCGCCACCGCAAGCCCAGCCAGGAAAACCCGCAGGGTGGCATCGATCGCTTTGAAGCGCCGATGCACATTTCGAAGGTTGCCGTGGCTGACCCCAAGGACGGCAAGCCGACCCGCGTTCGGTTTGAAGAGCGTGACGGTAAAAAGGTCCGCATTGCCGTTAAGTCCGGAGAAGCAATCGATGGCTGATTCCAACATCTCGCGCATGAAGAAGCGTTTTGACGATGAAATCGTCAAGGCGATGACGGAAAAGTTCGGTTACACGAACCGTCTTCAGGTTCCGCGGCTTGAAAAGGTCACACTCAACATGGGTGTGGGCGAAGCGAGCCAGGACAAGAAGAAAGTCCAGACTGCCGCAGAAGAAATGGCACTGATCGCTGGCCAGAAGCCGGTGATCACCAAGGCCAAGAAATCCATCGCCCAGTTCAAGCTGCGCGAAGGCATGCCGATTGGTTGCAAGGTTACCTTGCGCCGTGAGCGCATGTATGAATTCGTGGACCGTCTGGTTACGATCGCAATGCCCCGCATTCGTGACTTTCGTGGCCTGAACCCGAAAAGCTTTGATGGTCGTGGCAATTATGCCATGGGCCTGAAAGAGCAGATCATCTTTCCCGAAATTTCGTATGATCGGATCGAAAAGGTCCGCGGGATGGATATCATCATCACCACCACGGCGAACACCGATGAAGAAGCGCGCGAATTGCTGCGTCTCTTCGGTTTCCCTTTCCCGGCTGATGAAGCCGACGAACAGCAGGCCGCATGAGCGGTAAGGAAAAGAGAGCTTAAGTCCAATGGCGAAACTGAGTTCCATTAACAAAAACGAGCGTCGCAAGAAGCTCGTCAAGAAGTATGCGGCAAAATATGCCCGTCTCAAGGCTGTGGCTGAAGACACTTCGCTCGATGAGAGTGAGCGTCTTATTGCGCGCCTGAAGCAGGCAGAAATTCCACGCAACGCGAATCCCACGCGTGTGCGGAACCGCTGCACCACCACCGGCCGCCCACGTGGCTATTACCGCAAGTTCGGCCTGAACCGCATCGAACTGCGCAATCTCGCCAACAAGGGGATGATCCCCGGCGTGACCAAGTCGAGCTGGTAAGGATCCTTAGATGGCTATGACCGATCCCCTGGGTGACATGCTCACCCGTATCCGCAACGGCCAGCAGGCGAAGAAGGATTCCGTCCTTTCGCCCGCTTCCAAGCTGCGTGCAAATGTACTCGAAGTCCTCCAGCGCGAAGGTTATATTCGCGGTTACTCGGAAGATTCCAGTGGCAAGCACCCCGCGCTGCGTATCGAACTGAAATATTTCGAGGGCGAACCTGCTATCAAGCATGTCGCCCGCGTCTCCAAGCCGGGTCGCCGGGTCTATTCGGCAAGCCGTGAGCTGCCGACGGTCCGTAACGGTCTTGGCATCACCATCGTCTCGACACCGCGCGGTGTGCTTTCAGATAATGAAGCACGTTCGCAAAATGTCGGCGGCGAAGTGCTTGCGGAGGTATTCTGATGAGCCGCATCGGTAAAAGGTCAGTCGCTATCCCTAGCGGTGTGACTGCAAATATCGAAAATGGCACTCTCAGCGTGAAGGGGCCCAAGGGCACCCTTTCGATGGGGATGCTGGATGATATCGAATATAAGGTCGAAGGCGACGAAATCACCGTCATGCCGGCGAACGAGACCAAGCGTGCACGTTCCTACTGGGGCATGCAGCGGACACTGGTTTCGAACCTGGTCGACGGTGTCACCGATGGTTTCAGCAAAGTGCTGGAAATCACCGGCGTTGGTTACCGTGCATCAGCGCAGGGCAAGAACCTGAAGCTGCAGCTTGGTTACAGCCACGATGTCGATATCGTCGTGCCGGAAGGCATTGAAGTAAAGACGCCTGATCAGACCACGGTTGAGATCAGCGGAAATGACAAGCAGGCAGTCGGTCAGTTCGCTGCCGAAGTCCGCCAGTGGCGCAAGCCCGAGCCTTACAAGGGCAAGGGCATCAAGTACCGCGGCGAATACATCTTCCGCAAGGAAGGGAAGAAGAAGTAAGATGGCCAAGCTTTCTCTGTTCGAACGCCGCCGCCGCCGTGTACGTACCGCTTTGCGGGCACGTTCTGGTGACCGCGCGCGTCTTTCGGTGCACCGCACCGGACGTCACATCTATGCACAGATCATCGATGACAGTAATGGCCGCACGGTCGCTGCCGCATCGACGCTGGGTGCGAAGAGCTCCGGCGCCAATGTCGATGCTGCTGTCCAGGTGGGCAAAGACATCGCTGCGGCTGCCCAAAAGGCTGGCGTCACCACCGTCGTATTCGATCGCGGTGGCTTCCTGTTCCATGGCCGCGTTAAAGCGCTGGCCGACGCCGCGCGCGAAGGCGGTCTGGAGTTCTGATGATGGCTGACGATAACAAGACCCCTGAAACCGAAACAAATTCGGTTGCAGAAACAAATGCTCAGCCTGAAGCGGCAGCCGCTCCTGCGGCAGAAGCAAAGTCTGAAGGCGTAAAAGTCGACAACGCTGGCTCAACCCCGACGCCTACGCTGGCCACCACTGAAGCTGCTGACAACCAGTCGGCCGCTGCCGGTGATCCATCGCAGCCCCGTGGTAACCGCAACAATCGTGGCGGTGGCCGTGACAACAATCGTGGTGGCGGCGGTGGCCGTGATGGCGGTCGTGGTCGTGGTGGTCGTGATGGCGGTCGTGGTCGTGGTGGCCGCGAAGAAGAAGATGATGGCCTGATTGAAAAACTGGTCCACATCAACCGCGTTTCCAAGACGGTTAAGGGCGGTAAGCGCTTCGGCTTTGCAGCTTTGGTTGTTGTCGGCGACGGCACTGGCCGCGTGGGCTTCGGCAAGGGCAAGGCACGTGAAGTGCCGGAAGCCATCACCAAGGCAACTGCTGCTGCCAAGAAGAAGATGATCCGCGTCTCCCTCAAGGAAGGTCGCACGCTTCATCATGATGGCCGCGGTCGTTTTGGCGCCGGCAAGGTTGCTGTGCGTTCGGCACCTGCGGGTACCGGCATTATCGCGGGTGGCCCAATGCGTGCAGTATTCGAAAGCCTTGGTGTTGCCGACGTGGTGACCAAGTCGATCGGTACTTCGAATCCATATAACATGATCCGCGCTACATTCGACGCATTGGTCAATCAGACTTCGCCGAAGTCTGTTGCACAGCGTCGTGGTAAGAAGGTTGCAGACCTTCTGGGCCGTGGCGGGGCCAGCGAAGCTGAGGCAGAAGCCGACGCTGCTGCTATTACGGAGTAAGATCGATGGCTGAGAAGAAAACCGTCAAGATCCGTCAGATTGGTTCGCCGATCCGTCGCCCCGAGAAGCAGCGCAAGATGCTGATCGGCCTGGGTCTCAACAAGATGCATAAAGTCGTCGAACGTCAGGATACCCCTGAAGTTCGCGGTGCAATTGCCAAACTTCCCCATATGGTCGAAGTGATCGATTGAACCAGACTTCTTGACTTAAAGCGGCCCGGGCATGTACCGGGCCGCTTCCAATTTGCCCGCAAGGGCATTTTTGCCATTTTGGCAACCAGCGCGAACAAAGCGAAAGCGAGTGCAGAATTATGAAACTTAATGAACTCCGCGATAATGAAGGTGCCCGCAAGTCACGCATGCGCGTGGGCCGTGGTATCGGTTCCGGCAAGGGCAAGACTTCAGGCCGCGGCCAGAAGGGCCAGAAGGCCCGTTCAGGCGTAGCGATCAAGGGCTTCGAAGGCGGCCAGATGCCACTTCACATGCGCCTGCCAAAGCGCGGCTTCAACAATCCGTTTGCCAAGGACTTTGCAGAAGTGAACCTGGGCATGATCCAGAAGTTCATCGATGCAGGCAAGCTCGACGGCACGAAGCTGGTCGATCACGAAGCATTGAAGGCTGCTGGTCTCGCTCGTGGCGGCAAGGACGGCGTCCGTCTGCTCGGCAAGGGCGAGTTGAAGGACAAGGTCAAGTTCACCGTTGCGGGCGCGTCCAAGGGCGCCGTTGCTGCGGTTGAAAAGGCTGGCGGTTCGGTCGAAGTGACCCTGCCGACGAACCTTGAAATCAAGGCGCTGAAGGCGGAAGCAACTGCCAAGCGTCTCGAAAAGAAAAAGAAGAAGTAAGAACATTTTGTCCCGGATTTGCTCCGGGGCCGCACAAACGGGGGCTTTTCCCTGTGGAAAGTGGCCCCGAGAGCGTCCGGGATGATTGTTTTTGCAGGTGTGGGGTTCGACATTCGGGCGCACGCACCTTATGTGACCAGCGAATGCCGGATCAGCCCGGCGCCCACTTCACGGCTAACGTCAAGGTTCACAATCGACAATGGCATCACGCGCCGATAACATCGCGAGCAATCTCAGCCTCGCCAATTTCTCGAAAGCTACCGAGCTCAAGAACCGCATCTGGTTCACTATCGGCGCGCTTATCGTCTTCCGTTTTCTCAGCTTCGTTCCGCTGCCGGGTGTAAACCCGCTGGTGCTTGAATCGCTGTATGACCAGACCCGGGGTGGTATCCTCGATCTGTTCAACACCTTCTCGGGCGGCAGCCTTGAGCGGATGAGCCTGATTGCCCTGGGCGTCATGCCTTACATCACCGCGTCAATCGTGGTGCAGTTGGCATCATCGCTTCATCCAGCGCTTGCTGCGATGAAGAAGGAAGGCCAGTCTGGCCGCCAGCGGCTTAACCAGTATACGCGTTACGGTACGGTTTTCCTGTGCGCCATCCAGGGCTGGTTCCTGGCTGCGGGCCTGGAAGCCTATGGCGCGCAGAGCGGGCTGCAGGCAGTGGTGCAGACAGGGTATATGTTCCGCGTCGGTGCAGTCATCAGTCTTGTGGGCGGGACCATGTTCCTGCTGTGGCTGGGCGAACAGATCACGTCGCGCGGGATTGGTAATGGTGTTTCGCTGATCATTATGGCGGGCATCGTCGCGCAGTTCCCGAGTTTCATTTCCAACCTGTTTGAAGGTGGGCGCACAGGCTCCATCGGTCCTGTGATCATCATCGGGTTCATCGCGATGGTCGTGGTGCTGATCCTGTTCATCTGTTTCATGGAGCGGGCACAGCGCAGGCTGCTCATCCAATATCCCAAGCGCGCCAGTGCACGGGGCATGATGCAGGCAGATCGCAGCCACCTGCCGCTCAAAATCAATACGGCAGGCGTCATCCCGCCAATTTTCGCCAGTTCGCTGTTGCTGTTGCCGCTGACAATCACGCAGTTTGCCGGCAACTCCGTTGATACCGAAAGCACGACAGGCTCGATCCTGCAGTCTATCCTGCAATATCTGCAGCATGGTCAGCCGCTGTATATGGCGCTGTATGCTGCCGGCATCATTTTCTTCTGCTTTTTCTACACTGCGGTGGTGTTCAATCCTGAAGAAACGGCCGATAATCTGAAAAAGAATGGCGGTTTCATCCCCGGCATTCGTCCGGGCAAGCGTACGGCGGACTATCTGGATTATGTGCTCACCCGCATCACTGTGGTGGGCGCAGCCTATCTGACGTTGGTTTGTGTCATTCCTGAATATATGATCGCACAGACGGGAATTCCGCTGTTCCTTGGCGGAACCAGCCTGCTCATCGTTGTCAATGTAACTGTGGATACGATCAGTCAGGTTCAGTCGCATTTGCTGGCGCACCAGTATGGCGATCTGATCAAGAAAGCGAAACTGAAAGGCCGGCTGCGCTAAGTGCGCGCCGGTCTGGCTTAAGGTTACGGGGGCAGCTGCCGTGAATATCATCCTTTTGGGACCGCCAGGCGCGGGCAAGGGCACACAGTCTGCCCGTCTGGTCGAACATCACGGAATGCGTCAGCTTTCCACAGGCGATATGCTGCGTGAAGCAGTCAAGGCGGGTACGCCGGTTGGCCTGCAGGCGAAAGCCGTGATGGAACGCGGCGAACTTGTTTCGGATGAAATCGTATCAGCCCTGATTGATGCCGAACTGGAAGCAATGGGTCCATCTGTCGGTGCCATTTTCGATGGCTATCCCCGCACGGAACCGCAGGCGCGCGCTCTCGACGAGATTCTGGAAAAGCACAATCGTAAGCTCGACCATGTTATCGAGCTTGAAGTCAACGAAGATGCGCTGGTCGATCGTATCACAGGCCGTTTCACTTGCGCCACGTGCGGTGCGGGCTATCATGATCGGTACATGCTGCCCAAGGTCGAAGGCGTGTGCGACAAATGCGGCGGTACGCAGTTCAAACGCCGGCCTGACGACAATGAAGAAACTGTCCGCAAGCGGATGCAGGAATACCGCGCCAAAACCGCGCCGATCCTGCCTGTTTATGAAGCACGAGATATCGTGAGCCGGGTGGACGGAATGGCCAGCATTTCTGAAGTCACCCACGCACTGGATTCCATCCTCTCCTGATTGACGGCGGGGCTGGACCCAGTGCGCTAGGTTCATTGTTAGAACCCCCTTTCCCTTTGTCCGTTGCCGTGGAATAATGCGCGGCATCGGGGGGAAAATCGAATGCGCAATTACCGGCCAGCTTGGCTTCTTGCCATGACACTGAGCCTTGCTGCGGTGCAGCCCGCTGCTGCCAAGGTCATAGAGCAAAGCGCCGACGGCTTTGTCACCCGCGATAGTCTGGTAGTCAAAGCTACCCCTTACGAGGCATGGCTGGCACTGCTTGCTCCCGGCAAATGGTGGAGCGATAGCCATTCGTGGTCGGGCGATGCTGACAATATGTATATCAGCGCGCAGGCAGGCGGATGTTTTTGCGAGTTGTTGCCAATTCCTGCTAAAGCACCCGAAGGGGTCCGTCGTGGCAGTGCGCTTCACATGATGGTGCTGCAGGCCAACCCGCCGCAGGTTCTGCGCATGCGCGGCGGCCTTGGCCCGCTCCAGGGTGAGCCGGTGGATGGCGTGCTGACCATCACGATTACCCCTGAAGGGGAGGGCGCAACGATCCTGTTTGAATATGTCGTGGGCGGATATATGCGCTTCAAACCTGCCGAGATATCAGCGGCGGTCGACGGCGTTATGAGCCAGCAATTGCGCGGCCTTGGCAATTTGCTGGGCGGAGCAGGGCCGCCCTCAGACGACAAGCGAGCCACGGATGCCACAGGCAGCGCCGCACAGGCCGTTGGCGCGAAACCGCTTGCCCCAGCGGCCAAAAAAGACCGCAGCGTTGACGAAGCGTTCGAAACATTGCCGGATGATCAGGCTGAGTGAGATATTCTGGCCGGAACCGCTCTCCGCCTTTTGCGCATGACCGGTTGCAGGCTCTGAATATTGTAGCGACATAAAACTATCGCGGCGACAGGGCGAAAGGCAAGGCAGCCGTGATCTCGGGATCGGGCAGCGTGGCCACCCGTGCGGCTGAAAAAATCACGCAATTGGGCGGCAAAGTGCTGACCATCTCGGATTCCGGCGGCTCCATTCATGATCCGGACGGCAATGATCAGGACAAGATCAACTGGATCAAACAGCGAAAGACGTAACCGCGCGGCCGTATCAGCGATTATGCCGATGAGAACCTTGGCGCGATGTCCCATGAAAAAAAGCGTCTATGGCATGTGATATGCGATCTGCCGCTGCCATGTGCTACCCAGAATGAACTCGACGCCGACGAGGCCACTGCGCTTATCGAAAATGGCTGCATCGCGTTGTCGAAAGGGGCCAATATGCCCACCACACTGGAAGGCACGCACCGCTTCAAGGTTGCCCGGTTCATGTTCGCGCCGGGCAAGGCTGCCAATGCCGGCGGCATGGTGGTATCCGGCCCTGAAATGAGCCAGTATTCCGAACGCCGTTCTTGGAAGAAAAAAAGAACTTCAGCAGATGCTGCTTCACATCATGCAGGGCATCACCCGCTGCATCCCTTATGGCGATCAGGGCGATGGCTATGCCGATTATGTGAAGGGTGCCATATCGCCCGGTTCAGCAAGGTGGCGGATGCCATGCTGCCTTTCGGCGTCGTCTGAAACGAGGCAAGCGAAGGGCGCGCCGATCATTCAGGGCTTTGACCAGCCGAAATTGATGGTATGGAGGGGCTTGCAATATCCGGCACGCCCCCCATTTCTGGCGGCGTAAGTGCATATGCGCGCTTACCGGTTGACGGCGCGCGAGAATCATCTTAAGCGCGCCCTTCATTCGAAATTTTCGGGTTAGTCCGGCAGGCAGCAGCCATTATGCGTGCCAACCGGGCTTTAAGTCGTTCTGACGCCGTTTGTTTCGTTTGAATTAACGCTATGAGATAGGGGCACGCCCTTTTCCGAACCCGGAAAAACCAGCGTGATCCTCTGTGGAGCATGGAGAAGTAAGTGGCTCGTATTGCCGGGGTAAATATCCCCACAAACAAGCGCGTGATTATCGCGCTCACCTATATTCACGGTATCGGACGCACGACTGCGCTCCGGATTGCGGACAAGCTGGGCATTGACCACGCTCGCCGCGTTCAGGACCTTTCCGATGCGGAAGTTCTGCAGATTCGCGAAGCCATCGAAGCCGATTATCCGGTTGAAGGTGATCTTCGTCGTCAGACCGCGATGAACATCAAGCGTCTGATGGATCTCGCATCCTATCGTGGCCTGCGTCACCGTAAGGGCCTGCCGGTCCGCGGCCAGCGCACCCACACCAATGCCCGCACCCGCAAGGGTAAGGCGAAGCCCATCGCGGGCAAGAAGAAGTAAGCGAGGCCTTTCAGGCACGTTTACCCCATCTTCTTTTAAGAACAGGATACCGATACCATGGCACGCGAACCACAGCGCATCAGGCGCCGCGAGCGGAAAAACATTTCCAGCGGCGTTGCGCACGTAAACGCCAGCTTCAACAACACGATGATCACCATCACCGACGCGCAGGGCAATGCTATCAGCTGGTCCAGCGCTGGCGCGATGGGCTTCAAGGGCAGCCGCAAGTCCACCCCATATGCTGCTCAGGTAGCTGCGGATGATGCTGGCAAGAAAGCCGCCGAACACGGTGTGCGCACTCTTGAAGTCGAAGTGAAGGGCCCAGGCTCTGGCCGCGAAAGCGCGCTGCGTGCCTTGCAGGCCGTTGGCTTTACCATCACGTCGATCCGCGACGTTACGCCGATACCGCATAACGGTGTCCGGCCTTCCAAGCGGCGTCGCGTCTGACCCGTCTTTAACCCGGTGGCTTGCGATACATCGCAGGTCACCGTGTTTTTCTCGGACCGGCCGCGGCTTTGCAATCAGCAAAGCGTTGCACCGGTCCCGCCCGAACTGAAATCCAGGGGAAATCCATGTCCGTCAATACCAAGAACTGGCAGGAACTTAAAAAACCCAACAGCCTTGAAATCAAGGAAGGTGGCGAAGGCAAGCGCAAGACCACTTTCGTGGCTGAACCGCTTGAGCGTGGCTATGGCCTGACGCTTGGCAATGCGCTTCGCCGAGTGCTTCTTTCCTCGCTTCAGGGCGCGGCAATTACCTCGATCAAGATCGAAAACGTGCTGCACGAATTCTCGTCGCTTGCCGGCGTTCGTGAAGATGTGACCGACATCGTTCTCAACGTGAAGCAGATCGCGCTGAAGATGGAAGGCGAAGGCCCCAAGCGCCTGCAGCTTTCCGCTACCGGCCCTGCCACCGTCAAGGCTGGCGACATTGCCGTTTCCGGTGATATCGAAGTGATGAACAAGGATCTGGTGATCTGTCATCTCGATGAAGGCGCCAGCTTCAACATGGAACTGACAGCGGATGTCGGCAGCGGCTATGTGCCTGCTGTGGCCAACCGCCCGATTGACGCGCCTATCGGCCTGATCCCGGTTGATTCGCTTTACTCGCCAGTTCGCCAGGTCAGCTACAAGGTCGAAAACGCCCGCGTTGGCCAGGAACTCGACTATGACAAGTTGAGCCTGACGATCGAAACTGACGGCACGGTCACCCCGGAAGATGCAGTGGCCTATGCCGCACGCATTTTGCAGGATCAGCTGACCCTGTTCGTCCACTTCGAAGACGGCATTCCGCAGCCAACGTCGGCCATGATCGGCATGGCGGCCAAGCCGGAAGAATCCGATGCGAACCAGCTGAACCGTTACCTTCTCAAGAAGGTTGACGAGCTGGAACTGTCGGTCCGCAGCGCGAACTGCCTCAAGAACGACAACATCATCTACATCGGCGATCTGGTTCAGAAAACCGAAGCCGAAATGCTGCGCACGCCGAACTTTGGCCGCAAGTCCTTGAACGAAATCAAGGAAGTGCTGTCGAGCATGGGTCTGCGTCTGGGCATGGACATCCCCGGATGGCCGCCTGAAAATATTGAAGAAATGGCCAAGAAGCTCGAACAGGAACTGCTCGGCTAAATTGGATCTGGTGAAGGTGGCGACCATGACTGCCACCGGGATGGGGGTACCTGATACGGCCCCCTTACGAACGGAGTATAGAATATGCGTCACGGTATTTCACAGCGTAAGCTGTCGCGTAAATCAGGCCACCGCAAGGCCCTGTTCCGCAACATGGCGGATGCGCTGGTCAAGCACGAGCAGATTCTGACAACCTTGCCAAAAGCCAAGGAACTGCGCCCTTATGTTGAAAAGCTGGTTACGCTTGCAAAGCGTGGTGGGCTTTCCAACCGTCGTCTCGCCGTAGCCCGGATGAACGACGATGTGCAGGTCAAGAAACTGTTCGACGAAATGGCCGACCGTTACAGCGACCGTGAAGGCGGCTATCTGCGTATCATTCGTGCCGGCATCCGTGCCGGTGACGCCTCGCAAATGGCTATCATCGAATTCGTTGACCGCGATGTCGATGCCAAGGGCAAGGACAGCGGCCCGGTCATGAACCAGGACGAAGAAGAATTCGAAGACACGTAAGCGCGTTTTCAGCACAATCACCGAGTGGGCCGGGGGGTAACCTCCGGCCCTTTTCGGTTGTGCGTCGCTCCATAAGGAACGGTTGCATTGCAATTGGAGCAGGTTAAGGTTCTGCCCAGTCGCAGTTTTCCCTGGAGTTTTTCCCCGCCATGATCCGCACTACTTTGATGGCAGGCGCTGCTTGCCTGCTTGCCGCCCCGCTTGCCGCGCATGATACAGCCTTGCCGCAATATCCCGAAACCCGGGCTGATGGCACGGTTGAAACCATCTTCGGTGAAGAAGTGGCGGACCCCTATCGCTGGCTGGAAGCAGATGTGCGCAATGACGAGCAGGTTGCTGGCTGGGTCGCGCAGCAGAATGACGTGACAGAGGCCTATCTAGCCAAGCTGCCAGGCAATGCATGGTTCAAGCAGAAACTGGGCGCTTTGCTGGATTATGAGCGGTTCGGCATCCCTGTGAAAAAGGGCACGCGCTATTTCTACACCCATAATTCGGGCCTGCAGAACCAGTCGCCGCTCTATGTGCAAGACACGCTCACCAGCGAGCGGCGCCTGCTGATCGATCCCAATGCATGGGCCAAGGACGGCGCAACAGCCCTGTCCGACTGGTCGCCATCGCCAGACGGCAAGTATCTTCTATACAGCGTTCAGGACGGCGGCACGGACTGGCGCATCCTGAGCGTTATGGATGTGGAGAGCGGCAAGAAGCTGGATGATGAAATCAAATGGGCAAAGTTTACCGGCCTTGCCTGGGTGGGCGAAGAAGGGTTCCTCTATTCCCGTTTTCCTGAACCCGAAGAAGGGCAGGATTTTCAGGCGCTGAACTACAATCAGGCCGTATATTATCACAAGCTGGGTACATCGCAGGCAGAAGACGTGCTGGTGTTTTCGACCCCGGACGAGGCGAAGCGCGGCAATAGTGCCGGTGTCACCAGCGACGGGCGTTGGGCCGTGATCAGCAGTTCGTTCGGCACTGATGCGCGCGAGGAGATCAACGTGATCGACCTTGATGCACGCGCAACCAAGGGCTGGGCCACGCGCACGCTGGTGCCGGGTTTCGACAATGCCTGGCGCGCCATCGGATCGGTCGATGGCACGATGTATTTCGTGACCAACAAGGATGCGCCGAAATACAGGCTGATGTCGATTGATCTGACAGATGCCGATGCTGCCTGGCAGACGGTAATCCCCGAAACCGATCAGCCGATCGACGGGGCTTCAATTGTGGGCGACAGGCTGGTTGTCACCTACCTCAAGGATGCAACGACACGTGCCGCTACCTTTGGTCTGGATGGGAAGCCCCTTGGCGATATCAAGCTGGGGGCGTTGGGCACCGCTGGCGGGCTGAACGGCAAGTTTGGCGATAGCGAGACATTCTATACGTTCACCAGCTTCAACCAGCCCGGTGCGATTTACCGTCTGGATATTGCAACCGGCGAGACCACCCCGTTCGCATCACCCAGGCTGACTTTCGACCCGGCGGAATTTGCAGTGGAACAGCAGTTCTACACCTCGAAAGACGGCACCAGGGTGCCCATGTTTATCGTGCGTAAAAAGGAACTGGCGGACAGCAAGACCCCGGCGCCAACGATGCTGTATGGTTATGGCGGGTTCGATATTTCCCTCACTCCGGGCTTTTCCTCCACCGCTATGGCGTGGCTGGAAGCTGGCGGCGTCTATGTGGTGGCCAACATCAGGGGTGGCGGGGAATATGGAAAGGAATGGCACGACGGCGGCCGCCTGGCCAACAAGCAGAACGTGTTTGATGATTTTATCGCCGCCGGTGAATATCTGAAAGCCACTGGCATCACCACCGCGGATGGCCTGGCCATTCGTGGCGGTTCGAACGGTGGTTTGCTGGTGGGCGCGGTTACCAATCAGCGGCCTGATCTGGTGGATGCGGCGCAGGCGGCTGTCGGCGTGATGGATATGTTGCGTTTCGACCGGTGGACTGCCGGGCGTTACTGGGTGGATGATTACGGCTATCCGTCCAAGGAAGCCGATTTCAAGGTGCTTCGCGCCTATTCGCCCTATCATAATATCCGCAGCGGCGTGGATTACCCTGCGATATTGGTGACAACCGCCGATACAGACGACCGCGTGGTGCCCGGCCACAGCTTCAAATATACAGCGGCGCTGCAGGCTGCCGATGTTGGCGACAAACCGCATCTCATCCGCATTGAAACCCGTGCCGGCCATGGTTCGGGCAAGCCAACCGACAAGGTCATCGAAGAAGGCGCCGATATATTGAGCTTCCTGGCATTCTGGACAGGGTTAAAAATACCGGAAAGCGGCGCTGAATAACACAATTCGGTTGATGTCAGTGTTCAGGAAATCAGTGGATTTCCTGAACACTTCCTGACAGTGCAATTCAGCATGCCATCATGGCAACTCACCTAAAAGGGGTTCAACGCCAACGCATTCCCGCACAGGCATTATTCGAGGACCCCCTCATGAAGACCATTTCCAAAGCCCTCATCGGAACCGTCGCCGCTGGTGCGATGGCGATGACTTCCGCAAGCCCCGCATTTGCCCGCGACCGTGACGATGGCATCAGCGCCGGCGACATTATTGCCGGTGCAGTTATCCTTGGCGGCATTGCTGCCGTGGCGTCATCTGCCGGCAACAACCGCGGCTATAGCGATTACCGCTATAATGACCGGTATAACGACCGGGATTATCGCGGCAGCTATCGGCAGGGCAACCCGCGTGCCGCCGTTGAACAATGCGTCCGCACTGCACAGCAGGAAGCGCGGCGCGCCGGTTATCGCAATGCCCAGGTCACCCAGATCCGTGATGTGGATAACACACGCCACGGCTGGAGAGTGAAAGGCACTGTCGAAGTGCAGGGCCAGCGCGGCTACAACCGCTACGATAACCGTTATGATCGCCGTGGCTATCGTTCGGCCAATTACGACAGCGGCCGGTTTACCTGCGATGTTTCGCGCGGCCGGGTGGTCGATCTGGACTTCAGCGGCGTTCGTGGCCTTCGCTGATAGTTGAACATTGTGTCTGGGGCGGTTCAGGCTGATGAAAGCCTGAGCCGCCTAGTTTTGTCCGCAATGGTGCGGCATGATGCCGCCAGATTCATCTAAGGAATCAAACCGATGACGCGCATTTCCCGTTTTTCCGGCCTTGCAGCGATGGTTGCGGCAACATCCATGATGTCAATGCCCGCCGCCGCGGCAGATGTGCAGGGCAATCTTTCGGGCGTATCAATGCCTGCCTATGCTACGTGGGATGCTGACAGCGAGAATGCCGCCGCCCATCGCCGCTATCGCGGATACCGTGACCGGACCAGCGTGGGCGACGTGGTTGCCGGAGTGTTGATCATCGGCACAGTGGCGGCAGTGGCCAATGCTGCGACCCGTTCAGGCCGCGATGGCGGCTACCGCGGGCAACCCTACCCATCCCGTCCATATCCTGACCGCCCATATCCAGACCGGCCATATGATTACCGCGCTGACCGCAACGATGTTCGCGGTTATGACCGGTATAATGACAGCCGCGGGATTGATCGCGCGGTGGACATGTGTGTCCGCCAGATAGAGCGCGATGTCCGAGTGCGCGGCGTCGATGAAGTGGAACGCTCAGGCGATGGCTGGCGCGTGTCCGGCACGCTGTATAATGGTGATGAATTCACCTGCACCCTTGGCGCAGATGGCCGGGTTGGCGACATCAACTATGCGGGCCGGAAAATGGGCCGAAATGACCAAATTGACGACCGGCGCGATCAAACCGGACAGGCTGATGATCGCCAGTGGAGCGATGACCGCTATGCCAGTGCATGGAATACCGCACCCCAGCGTGCGGCCAATGCTCCTGCGGGCAATCTACCGGCCTATCCCGGCGGACCTGTTGCCGGCTCTGACCAATATGGCGCGGATGCCAGTGCCGATATTTATGGTGGTGCCGATAATGATCCCGGTGATGGCTATGTCGATGGCGATGCCGGAGACAATGGCTATGCCGGAGATACTGGTGATGGCCGCTACGGCACATCCGGTGTCGAAGGGTAAGCCGGTAATCGGCTAGGTTTCAGTTTCCTCGCCCTGTTCGTCATCATAGGCGGGCAGGGCGAGTTTCCACCGGATGGCTGCGCCGCGCATGGTAAAGCCTGCGGCCCATGCCAGCGCCCACACCAGCAAATCTGTAATTCCGAAAAATGCGCCGATCATGGTGATGAAGGCGGATAATGCCGCGGCCGTCACGTATAGCTCCGGCCGCATCAGAATAGACGGTTCGCCAGCGATAACATCGCGGATGATCCCGCCGGCACAGCCCGATACGACGCCCAGCACCATGGCAGGCATGGGGGCCACGCCGAAAGCCAGCGCTTTGGCCGTGCCAAGCACTGCAAAGGCGGCAAGCCCGGCGGCATCGGCCCATTCCAGCAATTCGCTTTCCCACCATCGTCGCGGGGTGAACCACGCAATCAGGGCGGTGATGAAAATGACCGGCGCCACCCACGGATCGCGCAGCCAGAAGGCCGGCGTGCCAATCATCATGTCGCGCAGCGACCCGCCGCCAACACCGGTAATCAAGGCAAAAAATGCCATGGTGACGAATGTCTGCCGCAAGCGCGCTGCCAGCAATGCGCCAGTCAGGGCGAAGATGGCAGTGCCAGCCAGGTCCAGCATGGGAGGAAGCGCAGGCGGGTTCATCGAACGGGGCGTGCCTTGCGCCTGCGGAACATCAGCACCGTGCCCAGCAGCGCGCCGATAACAGAAAGCGCGGCGAACAGGATCAGGATGGGATGCGATGTGTCTTCCCGGTCCTTCAAATCCATGATGTGCAGGCCCCACATAAGGTCGAACACGCGCCAGAACCGCGTTCGCACAGCTTCGATCTTGCCGGTGCTTTCACCCACATAGACATGGGTGCCATCAACCAGCGCAACCTGCCAGGCGGCGATGGGCCGCCGAAAATCGCTTGCGGGCGCATCTGCCGGAAACAGCACGATACTGCTGATGCGATCTCCGCCCTTGATGCGCGCCGCCACTATCCGGCGTGCATCGCTCACCGTAACGGGCGGCAACAATTTGCCAGCCGCCGAATATCGTTCCACGCGCCCGTCGGCATAGGTGGCGGTGGTGACCATCGCGCCGTCCATCATCTGCGTTGCCAGCACGGTGGGCATTTCGCGCGCGCTGCC
Source organism: Allopontixanthobacter confluentis (assembly GCF_009827615.1). Classification (GTDB taxonomy): domain Bacteria; phylum Pseudomonadota; class Alphaproteobacteria; order Sphingomonadales; family Sphingomonadaceae; genus Allopontixanthobacter; species Allopontixanthobacter confluentis. The sequence goes on along the minus strand of NZ_WTYU01000001.1, from coordinate 1,425,570 downwards.
CAAGGTGTTGAACAAGGGCACAGGAAAACCGGGCAGCGGTTGCGCCGGCTGTTCCCGCTGCAGATTGGTGCCGCGCACTTCATCTATCGGGCGGCTGACCATGACCAGGCCGGTTATCGTCCACATCAATATGGGCACGCCCACCAGCCAACCCAGCCAGATATGCCACCGCGCAAAGCGCAGCATCCAGTGTTTCCCAGCCATTTAAAAATCTCGCATTTTCATTCGCATTTAACGCGGCAAATGGTCCGCAATCTGGCTTGCTGCATCGATACAGTTCAGATCGCTCCACTTCGTGCCGATGATCTGCATCCCGCATGGCAGGCCGCCGCTTGAACCCACTGGCAGCACCGTGCTGGGCAGATTGGGGAAAGTGGCCAGGCCCGCCCATGCGAACCCTTCGGCAAAGGGATGCGGCGCGCCATTGATGGTGATGGTCCGTTCACGAACGGTGCGGTCATTATGTTCAAAGGCGAGGATATTGGCAGGCGGTGCAAGCACGAAATCATATTGTTCGAACAATCTGGCCCATGCCGCTTCGTTGCGGGCCTGCACATCAAGCAGGTCAAACCAGTCGGTTGCGGTCGCCCTGCTGCCAGTCGGGCCGGGCGCACCGCGCGCCATGGCAATGCCCAGCATCCGCATATAATGGGCGTGCTGGTCGGCCAGGTCCGGCAGCAGGTTGCTGTGGCGGTCAATAATGGCACCGGTTTTTTCCAGCGCGGCAATCGCGGCTTCGATTGGGGCCGAAACGCTGGCGTCGATTTGGCTGGACGGGTGATCAGCCACATAAAGCAGCCGCATTTTACCCAGTTCGCGGGCATGGGCAGCCAGCGGCATTTGTGTTGTCAGGCGGACCAGCAGTGCCAGATCCTCCGGATTGCGCGCCAGCGGGCCCGCAATTGACAGGATTTGATCATGTCCGGCATTGTCCAGCGCGGGATGGTCATGGCCAGCCTTGCTAATGATGCCCCAGCTGGTCTTGTGACCCCAAATGCCGCAGAAATGTGCGGGCACACGCACCGATCCGCCAATGTCCGTACCATATTCTATCGGCACCATGCCACTGGCAACTGCCGCTGCTGAACCGCCGGATGATCCGCCGGGACTGCGGCTGACATCATGCGGATTGCATGTGCGGCCATAGACAGGATTGGTGGCTTGCCAGTCCGCCAGATCGGGTGGAACATTGGTTTTGCCAAGAAAGATGGCGCCAGCAGCTTTCAGCTGGCGCACAACGGTGGCATCCGCCGCCGCGACATTGCCGGCAAAACGTTCATGCCCCCACGTGGTGGGCAGCCCGGCAATGTCGAAACTTTCCTTGATCGTCATCGGCACGCCGCGCAGCGGCTGGCTCTCGGCTGGATTACCGTTGTGCGCGCCACCATCCAGCGCACGTGCAGCATCCCTGGCGCGATCAAAATCGCGCACGACGACGGCATTTATCGCGCCATCCAGCGCCTCTATGCGGCTGATGGCGGCGTCCACGGCTTCCAGCGGGGAAAGTTCGCCTGCCCTGATCTGCTGCGCGAGAGCGAGCGCGCCCGGCTCTTTGGTCAAAACAGGAACCATGGCGTTTTCTCCCTCTCGCGCTGGGTAGGCTTACATGTGGATAGGCTTGCCCTGAACTGCCATTGCCGCTTCCTTGATGGCTTCGGAATGGGTTGGATGGGCATGGCAGGTGTAGGCAATGTCCTCACTGGTAGAGCCAAATTCCATGGCCTGCGTCGCCTGTGCAATCATGGTGCCAGCCAGGCTGGCAACGATGTGGACGCCCAAAACGCGGTCAGTTGCTGCATCGGCGACAATTTTGACAAAGCCATCGGTGTCGCGGTTGGTTTTGCCGCGGCTGTTGGCCATCATGGGGAATTTGCCGACTTTCACTTCGTGGCCCGCATCCTTGGCTTCCGCTTCAGTCAGGCCCACTGCCGCAAATTCAGGCATGGTATAAACCACGCCCGGAATGAGAGCATGGTTCACGATACCGGTCAGGCCTGCGATGTTTTCGGCTACGGCAATGCCTTCATCTTCGGCTTTATGCGCGAGCATGGGGCCGGGGATGACATCACCGACAGCCCAGATACCATCGACCTTGGTGCGGAAATCATGATCGGTTTCAATCTGGCCGCGCTTGTTCAGTTCAAGACCGATCGCATCCAGACCCAGCCCCTCAACATTAGGGCGGCGCCCAATGGCGACCAGAACATGGCTTGCTTCCAATGTTTCCGCATCGCCGCCAGCGGCTGGTTCAATTGTCAGGGAAACACCGGTATCGCTGGCAATTGCGCCAGTAACCTTGCTGGAGAGCTTGATATCCATGCCCTGTTTCTTGAACAGGCGGCCAGCTTCCTTGCGCAGGTCATCGTCCATGCCCGGCAGCAGTCTGTCGAGATATTCGACAATTGTAACCTTGGCCCCAAGGCGGCGCCAGACAGAACCCAGTTCAAGCCCGATGACGCCCCCGCCGATGACGACCAGATGTTCAGGCACCTGCGGCAATTTCAGCGCGCCGGTGGAATCGACAATGCGCATGGCATCATTGTCAACATCCACACCCGGCAGCGGTGTGACCGAAGAACCGGTGGCGATCACGATATCCTTCGCCGTGACGACATCATCGCCAATCTGTACGCTATGTGTATCACGGAAAGTAGCATGACCTTTCAGCCACGTTACCTTGTTCTTTTTAAACAGAAATTCGATGCCGCCGGTCAAGTCCTTAACCGCTGCAGATTTTTCGCCCATCAGGCGTTCCAGATCCAGCGACACATTGTCCATTTTCACGCCGAACAGTTCCATGTGGCCGCCAGCCTTGGCTTCCTCGAACAGTTCAGAACCGTGCAGCAACGCCTTGGACGGGATGCAGCCGACATTGAGGCAAGTCCCGCCCAATGTGTCCCGGCTTTCCACGCAGGCGGTTTTCAGGCCCAACTGTCCGGCACGGATCGCAGCAACATAGCCGCCCGGACCGGAACCGATGATAAGGACGTCATAATCGTAGGTATCAGACATAGCTATTTCCTCAGAGGTCGATCAGCATCCGTGTGGGATCTTCGATCGCATCCTTGATGATCTTGAGTGCAGTAACCGCTTCGCGCCCGTCAATAAGGCGGTGGTCATAGGACAGCGCGATATACATCATCGGCCGGATAACGATCTGGCCATCGACGACAACCGCACGGTCTTCGATCCGGTGCAGGCCGAGCACGGCGGACTGCGGCGGATTGATGATGGGCGTGGACATCAGGCTGCCGAAAACGCCGCCGTTGGAAATGGTGAAAGTGCCGCCTGCCATATCATCCATGGTCAGCGTGCCGTCCTTGGCGCGCTTGCCGAAATCGGCAATGTCCTTTTCGATCTGGGCAAAACCCTTCTGATCGACATTGCGGACAACCGGAACGACCAGCCCGTTAGGCGCGCTGACGGCCACCGAAATATCGACAAAATCGTGATAGACGATCTCATCGCCATCAATCTGCGCGTTGACCGATGGAACGTCCTTCAGCGCCAGATGCGCAGCCTTGGCGAAGAAGCCCATGAAGCCCAATTTGATGTCGTGCTTCTTGGCGAACAGATCCTTGTATTTGCTGCGCGCTTCCATCACCGCGGTCATGTCCACATCGTTGAATGTGGTCAGCAGGGCAGCAGTGTCCTGCGCGCTTTTCAGGCGGCGTGCGATGGTCTGGCGCAGGCGTGTCATCTTGACGCGTTCTGTCTTGCGCTCGCCAGTAGATGCGGCTGCGGCGGGTGCAGCAGAGGCTGCGGGCGCAGGTGCAGCGGCAGGCGCGGTTTCGTCGCCCTTGGCTTTGGCCGCTGCGATCACATCTTCCTTGGTCAGCCGGCCATCCCTGCCGCTGCCCTTTACCGCGGAGGGGTCAATGCCATGTTCCAGCACTGCACGGCGCACGGCGGGCGACAAGGTCTGCGAAGCATCGGATGCCACAGTCCCTTCATTCTTATCGGGCGAGGGTGATGCAGCCGGCGCGGGGGATGCGGAAGGCGCTGGCGATTCCGCTGGCGCTGCTTCTGCCGTGGGGGCGGCAGCGGCAGTTGCGCCTTCTTCCACTGTGGCAATAATCGCGCCCACTTCGACAGTGTCGCCAACCTGCGCTTTCAACTCGCCAATGACGCCCGCCACCGGCGATGGAACCTCAATCGCGACCTTGTCGGTTTCGAGGCTGACGATGGGTTCATCCACCGCCACGGCGTCACCCGGCTTTTTCAGCCATTCACCAATGGTGCCTTCGGTAACGGATTCGCCCAGTGCAGGGACTTTGATTTCGCTTGCCATAATGCCTGTTTCCTAAAGGTCAGGATTTTTTCATGTCGCGCTCTTTGCGCATGGCCTCGCCGCCATCGGCAATGCCGAGTGCGATCGAGACGAGAGATTTCTGCTGTTCTTCATGCCGCTTTGCAAAACCGGTCGCAGGCGATGCGGCGACTTCGCGGCCCGCATAGAAAGGCCGCATGACCTTGCCTGCAGCAGTGGCAGCATCTTCGATGAGACGGTCGACGAAGAACCACGCGCCATTGTTCTTGGGCTCTTCCTGACACCAGACGATGTCCTGCAGGTTGGTCATGCGTTGCAGGCGTTCGGCCAAAGGTTCGCCGGGGAATGGATAGAGTTGCTCGATCCGGACAACCGAAACATCGTCCAGTCCTTCTTCATCCCGCTTCTGCAGCAAATCATAGGCAACCTTGCCGGAACAGAGCACCAGACGCCGCACCTTGCTGTCCGCAATGTCCGTGGTGTCGCTGACGATCCGGCGGAAATGGCTATCCCCGATGAATTCATCCGCCGTGCTTTTCGCCAGCGGATGCCGCAGCAGCGATTTTGGCGCCATGATGATCATCGGCTTGCGGAAAGGCCGCAGCATCTGGCGGCGCAACACGTGGAAGTAATTGGCCGGAACGGTGATGTTGCACACCTGGATATTGTCATTGGCGCATAGCTGGAGGAACCGTTCAAGCCGGGCGGATGAATGCTCCGGACCCTGGCCTTCATAGCCGTGCGGCAGCAGCATCACGAGGCCATTGGCACGCAGCCACTTGGCTTCGCCTGCGGCAATGAACTGGTCGATGATGATCTGCGCGCCATTGGCGAAATCGCCAAACTGCGCTTCCCATGCCACCAGCGTTTTCGGGTCTGCCAGGGCAAAACCATATTCAAAGCCGAGCACGCCATATTCGGACAGGGTGCTGTCATACACTTCGAATTTGCCATGCGGCAGAGTGGCGAGCGGGATATATTTGCGCTCATCCGTCTGGTCGATCCACATGGCGTGGCGCTGGCTGAATGTGCCGCGACCCGAATCCTGCCCGGACAGACGAACGCCGAAGCCTTCTGTGACAAGGCTGCCGAAAGCGAGCGCTTCGGCCGTTGCCCAGTCGAAACCCTCGTTATTGGCGAACATCTCGCGCTTGGCATCAATAACCCGGCCCAGCGTCTTGTGGATCGTGAGATCCTCGGGGACGGTGGTGAGTGTGCGGCCAAGGCTGTCGAACAATTTGCGTTCGATGCCGGTTTCGATGTTCCGCCGAGCGGTTTCAGGGTCTGCCGGCTTGTGCAGCCCGCTCCACCTGCCAGTGAACCAGTCTGCAGAATTGGGCACATAGGTCTTGGCCGCCTGGAAATCGTCTTCCAGCAGGTCGGTAAAGTCCTTGCACAGGCTGTCAGCAAAGCCCTTGTCCACTTCGCCTTCAGCGATCAGGCGCTGTTCGTACAACTCGCTGACCTTGGGGTGCTGGCGGATGCGGTCATACATCAGCGGCTGGGTGAAACTGGGTTCGTCACCTTCATTATGGCCAAACCGGCGGTAACACCACATGTCGATCACGATATCGCGGCCAAACAGCTGCCGATATTCAATCGCCAGTTTGCAAGCGAAGGTCACCGCTTCCGGATCATCGCCATTGACATGCAGAATAGGTGCCTGAACGCCCTTGGCCACATCGGATGGATAGGGGCTGGACCGCGCGAATTGCGGGCTGGTGGTGAAGCCGATCTGGTTGTTGATGACAAAGTGGATGCAGCCGCCAGTATTATAGCCGCGCACACCGGACAGGCCGAAACATTCCCACACCACGCCCTGGCCGGCAAAGGCCGCATCGCCGTGAATGAGCACGGGCAGAACCTGTTCATGCTTCTTCAGATCGTCACGAATGGCCTGCTGGGCGCGGGCCTTGCCCAACACCACAGGATCCACCGCTTCGAGGTGGCTGGGGTTGGGAACCAGCGACATATGCACCTTGATACCGTCAAATTCGCGGTCGGTGCTGGTGCCGAGGTGATATTTCACATCGCCCGAACCGCCGACATCGTCAGGGTTGGCGCTGCCACCGGAAAATTCGTGGAAGATAACCTTGTAAGGTTTGGACATCACATTGGCGAGAACGTTCAGCCGGCCGCGATGCGCCATGCCGTAGATGATTTCGCGAACGCCCAGCTGGCCGCCATATTTGATGACAGCTTCCAGCGCGGGGATCATGCTTTCCCCGCCATCAAGGCCGAAGCGTTTGGTCCCGACATATTTCTTGCCGAGGAATTTCTCATATTGTTCGCCGCGGATCACCGCGCCCAGAATGGCGCGCTTGCCTTCCGGCGTAAACTGGATGACCTTGTCCGGCCCTTCGATGCGTTCCTGGATAAAACGGCGTTCTTCCACATCGGAAATGTGCATATATTCAAAGCCGACGCGGCCGCAGTAATTCGCACGCAACACTTCCACCAGCTCGCGCGGTGTTGACCACTCCAGCCCCATGTTTCCGCCCAGGAAGACAGGTTCGTCCAGCGCCTTGCCAATAAAGCCATGCCACTCCAGCTTCATGTCATCCGGCAATTCGCGCAAGGACAGGCCCAGCGGATCGAGATCTGAAGCGAGATGGCCGCGAACGCGATACGTCCGGATCAACAGCATGGCGCGGATGGACGCGTCAGCCGCCTTTTCGATGGCTGCCTCGTCCAGTACCTTGCCGCCGCGCGCTGCTGCTTCCTTGACGGCAATTCTCATGGCCGTGGGATCGAGCGCCTGCGTCAGGTCGTCTTCGGTGTCGCCGCCCACCAATGGCCAGCGCGGATTGCTCCAGGATGGCCCGGCTTGCGGGGCGTCCTGCGGATTTCCGCGGTCATCAGCAGTTTCGAAATCGTGGCTTTCATTACCCATCGGGGGTTACCTCAGACGCCGGAAATTCATCTGGCTTGCAAATGGTAACGCCCGAACGCAGGCTCTTGCTCCCGGGGAGGAGAGGCTTGGGCCCATGTTCGAGCATTAAGGTCAGGCGAGTTCTTTCAGCATGGCGTCGAGCGTCGTGCCAAGTTCGGATGGCGATGGCGACACGCGAATGCCCGCAGCTTCCATCGCGGCAATCTTGTCATCCGCGCCGCCCTGGCCGCCGGAAACGATGGCGCCTGCATGGCCCATACGCCGGCCGGGAGGAGCCGTGCGGCCAGCGATAAAGCCGACCATCGGTTTGCTGCGGCCCAGCTTCGCCTGTTCTGCAATAAAGGCTGCCGCTTCTTCTTCTGCGCTGCCGCCAATTTCACCGATCATGATGATAGACTTGGTTTCATCATCGGACAGGAACAGGTCCAGCACGTCGATGAAGTTGGTGCCATTTACAGGATCGCCGCCAATGCCGACAGCCGTGGTCTGGCCAAGTCCGACCATGGTGGTCTGGTGCACAGCTTCATAGGTGAGCGTGCCGGAACGCGAGACGACGCCAACAGTGCCTTTCTTGAAGATGGAACCGGGCATGATGCCGATTTTGCATTCGCCGGGCGTCAGCACGCCGGGGCAATTGGGGCCGATGAGGCGCGACTTGCTGCCTTCCAGCGCGGCTTTCACCTTCACCATGTCGAGCACAGGAATGCCTTCGGTGATGGCGATGATCAGTTCGATCTCGGCATCGATCGCTTCGCAGATTGCGTCTGCTGCAAATGGCGGCGGAACGTAGATGCACGATGCCGTCGCACCGGTTTCAGCCTTGGCTTCGCGCACGGTGTTGAAATTAGGCAGGCCGATATGGGTCGTGCCGCCTTTGCCCGGGGTAACGCCGCCGACCATCTGCGTGCCGTAATCCAGCGCCTGCTGGGTGTGGAATGTACCTGTTTCGCCGGTCATCCCTTGCGTGATGACCCGCGTGTTCTTGTCGATAAGAATGGACATGGAAAAGCTCTCCTTAAGGGAGGAAAATGTGAGGGTTGCTTACGGAAGGTTGCTGTCGATGGCCTTGCAGGCTTCGAGCAGTTCCTTGACCGCATCGACCGAAACGTCGAAATTCTTCTGCGCTTCTGCGTTGAGTTCGATCTCGACGATCTTTTCAACACCATTTGCGCCAATCACCACGGGCACGCCGACATAAAGGTTGTTCACGCCATATTGGCCGGTCAGGTTGGCAGCGGCGGGAAGCACGCGGCGCTTATCCTTCAGATAGCTCTCCGCCATCATGATCGCGCTGGTGGCAGGCGCATAATAGGCCGAACCATTGCCCAGAAGCTGGACGATTTCACCGCCGCCACTGCGGGTGCGCTGGACGATGGCGTCCATCTTTTCCTGCGTGGACCAACCCATCTTGATGAGATCTGGCACGGGGATACCGGCAACAGTCGAATATTCCAGAACCGGAACCATGGTATCGCCATGGCCGCCAAGGACGAATGCGGTCACATCTTCGACCGACACATCAAATTCCTGGGCGAGGAAGTGACGGAAACGCGCGCTATCCAGAACACCGGCCATGCCGACGACCTTTTCAGCAGGCAGGCCCGAATATTCACGCAATGCCCACACCATCGCATCCAGCGGATTGGTGATGCAGATGACGAAGGCGTCAGGCGCGTGCTGCTTGATGCCAGCGCCCACAGCGCCCATCACTTTCAGATTGATGCCCAGAAGATCATCACGGCTCATGCCCGGCTTGCGCGGCACACCTGCGGTCACGATGATGACATCAGCGCCCGCAATATCGGCATAATTGCTCGTGCCTTTGAGATTGACATCGAAACCATCGACCGGCGCAGCCTGGCTGAGGTCGAGCGCCTTGCCCGCAGGCATGCCTTCGGCAATGTCAAACAGGACGACATCGCCCATTTCCTTCATTGCTGCGAGGTGGGCGAGAGTGCCGCCAATCATGCCAGCGCCAATAAGCGCGATCTTGTTACGGGCCATTATCCGGTTGCGTCCTTCCATGCGTGCGGGACCAGACATCCGAAGCCTTCAATAAAAGGCCGATGGCGCGCAACATGTCCCGCGACGAAGCGGCGCCCGGTGATCAGCCCATGGCCTAGGCCCGTGAAAGAGTGATTGCAACTGGCAATGACCCCTGCGGGCCAAACTATCTTTGCAAATAGTTCGCAATTGCAATTGAGGCGTTTTGGGAGTTTGGCGCACAGATTTGGCCGCGCGTTTGCCCGTTGGCAAAAGTCGGTCTTGCCAACACAAACGGTGGCAGCCGGCATGGTTCCCGCCGCTGACCTGAATAGGTTCTGAGTAAAGGTAGTTTAGTCAGCAGAATTGCCAGCCGAACTATCAGCCAAATTCTGGCGCTGTTTGGCCGCTTCCGATCATGGTCTGGTTCTGCGTGGCGCGGTGCAGCTGGGCAGCAAGGCGGCCATCCAGTGTCCGGCAAATCCCGAGCCACCATTTATAGCCCACCAGATCGTCCTCGGCAAAAGCGGCTTCAGCCAGTTTGCGCGCTTCCAGCGCGGCACCCAGGCCGTGGCAGGCAAAGTGGCGCAACGCTGCGTGAAGCATTTTGTCACTGGTGGGCTGCCTTGCCATATCGCCATTGTCATTGGCCGCAAAGCCGGTGGCGCGGCGGGCCAGTGCGCGGGCAATCGGGGATCTGACTGTGCAGCGTGCGGCTGCAAAATGAACGGTCATGCCGGAAATGCCTTTGCTCAATGGGGGTGGGGGCATCCCTTTAGGCGCGCCGTCACTAAAGCCCCGTTCCAATTCACGGTTGAGGGGCCGTTAAGATTGATTTGGAAGGCAGGGCGGACGCTTATTTGGGCTTGGATTTCCACCGGCCGCTATTGGCATATTCTGGCCGGACAGCGCCTGCCGCGGGCAGCGAATCCCCCGCAAATGCGCTGCCGCTTGTCCGATTGGACGTCGGCGCAGAGTAAGGCTGGGCCGGGGCAATGGCGGAACTGCGCTGTTCTGGTGCCTGCAAAGTGCTCGCCGCTGCGGGATAGCTCACAGCCTCTGCCGCAATGCGTGCCTGATCAAATGCGCGGGCCAATGCCAGCGGATCCGCGATATCGCGTGCCAGATCCGAAGTCTTGCGCAATGAGCGGGCCGCAAATGGCTCGCTACCCAGATAGGCCGCCCGAAACGCGCCGAGCTTCCCGGCATTGCCGCGCCAGCGATAAAATCTGTGCGCACCGATGATGCCCACCGGATCAAGGCTGGGCGCCCAATAGGGGCTGACCCAGATGGTGTGATAATGGGTGGCCAGGCCCACCGGGCGATACACTTCGCCTGACAGCGCATCCTGCGCGACGTTGCGGGCCCGCGCCCATGCCATGGTGGATGGGCGCCGGTCCAGTGATCCGTCGCAGGTAAAGCTGAACTGGCAGCCGGTCTGGCGCTCCGAACCCTGATATACAACCCCGCAGATGGAATTGGGATAGCTGGGGTGGGCTACGCGGTTCAACACCACTTGCGCCACAGCGCGCTGGCCGCCCAGGGTTTCGCTTGCCGCTTCATAATAGACAGCAGATGCAAGGCATTGCAGCGCGCGCGCCTTGTCTATGCCTGATCCGGCTGGAAGAAATGCGTGCGCCGCAGGGCCGGCAGCGCGGATGCCGATCATTTGTGCAGCGCCAGGTGATCCGGACGTTCCAGTGCCCGCCAGGTCCAGCAATTGTGCGCCTGTGCCAGAAGTAGATGCGGGCGCTGCTGGCGTGTCCTCCAGGTAAAAGAATGCAGACCCGGGAAAGCTGCTGCCCGCTGTTTCAAATGGCATGGCGCGGGGCGACATTGCATGGGTTGGCGCGGTGTTTGTCCGGTTGAGCGCCTGCCAGTCATCCGGCGTGGCCATCGCCGGCACCGCGATTGCCGCCGCCATTGCCGCCAGCCGCCGCCCGCGATGGCGCGGGCGGCGCGATGCTGCCAGCGAACGCGCATTGCGGCGCAACCTTGCGCGAAAATCCGCAGGGTCCGCGTCACCCTTAAGAGGCGAGGCAAAAGGCAGGGACAAGGGCGGGGCAAAAGGCGGCAAAATGAACAGGCAATCCTTTGTTTGGCGGGCGACATTTCGACGTAATTATCAACGGGCCGCTGGCGCGCTGCTGCGCGTATCAGCGCATGCAATTTTGCACGACAGAACTATCCCAGCCGTCCCTATGCGGCACAGGTTGGAAGGCGCGATTAATGCCGATGCTGAACAATTCGCTAATCTCTAATGCATTTGGATCTCAAGCGCTGACGTGACGGCTTGGCACTTGCCAACGCCCATGGCCGCGCCTAATCGGGCGGCCACGTCATGGGTTGTCTGCGCCAAAAACATACGGCGCAGACCTAAGAGGGAAGTTGGGTGAGGGGTTTTTCCCCTGAATCCTGCGCTGCCCCCGCAACTGTGACCGGGGAATTTGCGCCCAATTCTGCCACTGGCCACCTTTCGGGGTGCCGGGAAGGCGGGGCGCAAGTGTCGATCCGGGAGCCAGGAGACCTGCCCATGTTCGGTCGTTCAGCCGCAGGGCGGGGTGTACCTGAGGCAGATGGGCAGCCGTGCGAATTTTCGTGCGCCTTCCGTCACGAGCGGCACTTTGTCGTTCGTTATGGAGAAATTTATGCCCAGATACCCCCTGTTCTTAACCGCTACCTTCCTGTTTGCCGCCCCCGCCATTGCGCAGCAGGCTGCGCCGGAAACGGGCGAAATTGTGCTCACCCCGCAATCGCGCGAAAGCTATATCACGGTGGTCGCCAATGGCCTGGATGAGCGGCTGGACACCACCGGCCAGCCCGTTTCCATCATCGATCATGATGAAATAGAGGACGTTCAGGGCGCTGATGTCACCCGCGTGCTGCAACGTGTGCCCGGCATTACAATAAGCCGGAATGGCGGGATTGGTTCGTTTACCGGGGTCCGCATCCGCGGCGCGGAAGCCGAACAATTGCTGGTTCTGATAGATGGTGTGCGGGTGGCTGACGTGGCATCGCCGGGCGGCGGTTTCGACAGCGGCAATCTGCTCACCGGATCAATCGGCAAGATGGAATTGCTGCGCGGTTCCAATTCCACCGTGTGGGGCAGCCAGGCCATCGGCGGCGTATTGGCCGTGACCACTATTGCCCGCAGCGGCGTTGCCGCCTCAGCCGAATATGGCGCACGCGGCACTCTTTATGCCCACGCCGATGCGGGTGTGTCGGGCGATGCCGGGCAGATCAGCCTCACCACCGGATATTACGATAGTGACGGCTTTTCTGCTGCCGCAGTGGGCACGGAAAATGACGGCTTTCGCCAGTGGCATCTGGGCGGACGCGGGCGGTTGAACGTCGCAGATGGTTTCTCACTGGTGGCATCGGCACGCTATGCCGATGGCAGGCTGGAGATCGACGGTTTTCCAGCACCGGACTATGTTTTTGTCGACACTGCCGAATTTCAGGACACGCGGGAAATTTCCGGCGCAGGCGGGTTTTCCTATCTGGCAGGCGGGATTGAGTTGCAGGGGACTTATTCCCGCTCGAACGTCAGGCGCGACAGTTTCGATCCGCAATTCGGCTCTGCACCCACCTTTGCCACCCGCGGAAACAACCAGCGGGCGGAATTGCGGGGCAAGTCGGCGCTGGGTTCCGGCATGGCAGTGCGGTTTGGCAGCGAATATGAATGGTCGAATTTCTCCACCACCTATGATGCCCGGCGCAATGCCAGTGCAGCAGGCGGCTATGCCCAGTTGGGGTATGACGGCGGAAACGGCCTTGTCTTCAATGCAGGCGCGCGGGCTGTCGATCACAGCAGGTTTGGCAGTGCCGTCACATTTGGCGGTGATGCGGCCATTGTGCTGGGCGATGGCTGGCGGATGCGGGCCAGCATTGGGGAGGGGTTCAAGGCGCCCACGCTGTATCAGCTGTTTTCCGATTACGGCAACCGGATGCTCCAGCCCGAACGCAGCACCAGTTTTGACCTCGGGCTTGATTATGGGGACCGCAACCTCGACACATTTCTGGCGGTATCGCTGTTTCGCCGGGATAGCGAAAATCTGATCGATTTCATCTCCTGCTTCGGCGCAGCGGCCGTCATCTGCACCGACCGCCCCTTTGGCACCTATGACAATGTCGGACTGGCGCGGGCGCAGGGGCTGGAAGTGGAAGCGGGCCATGGGTTGGGCGAGAATATCGATGCCCGTATCGCCTATGCCTTGGTCGATACGGAGAACCGCACTTCGGGTTCCGCCAACAAGGGCAATGAACTGGCCCGCAGGCCGCGCCACGCAGCCACGGTGTCGGCGGACTGGCAGACACCTGACAGCAGGCTGGAACTGGGGGCCGATGTGCGGCTGGTTTCGCGCAGTTTCGACAATGCGGCCAATTCGGTCAGGCTGGATGGGTTCACCACGGTGGACTTGCGCGCGCAGTGGCAGGCAACCCGCAATTTCGTGCTGTTTGGCCGGATCGAGAATGTGACGGACGAAACGTACCAGACTGCGGCCGGTTACGGGGCAGCGGGGCGCGGCATCTTTGCCGGTGTGCGGGCGGCAATGTGACTCCCCTCCGCACCTTTGGCGTGATGGCGGGAATGCTGCCTGCCCTGCTGGCTGGCTGCGGCTCGCCGGTGGCAAAGGGCGCTGACACCGCGCAGACAGATGCGCCAACCATCGTATCGCTTAACCCCTGCACAGATGCCATATTGGCGGAAATGGCCGGGCCCGAACAATTGCTGGCCATATCCCACTATAGCCACGATCCGCGGGCCACTTCGATGGATGTGGCAAAGGCGCAGGCCTTCGGCATGACCGGCGGCACGGTGGAAGAAGTGCTGGCATTGTCGCCTGACATGGTGGTTGCAGGCAGTTTCATGCCGCCTGCGACCAGGGCTGCGCTGGCTGATCTGGGCATCAGGGTGGAAACATTCGATATCGCCTCATCAGTTGACCAGAGCATCGACCAGGTCCGGCGCATGGCCAGCATTTCAGGCCATGAAGATGCAGGGGAAGAACTGGTGACGCGCATCAACGCGGCGGTGACAGCCATGGCAGCACCGGCAGGAAGCACAGCTGTTCCCACCGTTCTGTGGCAGCCCTCGGGCATTGTCCCGGGTGAAAAAACGCTGATCGGTGAATTGATGCGCGGCGCAGGATTTTCCAGCCACAGCGCAGCATCCGGCATGGGGCAGGCGGATTTTCTGCCGCTTGAAATGCTGCTGGCCAATCCGCCGCGTGTGCTGCTGCTGGCGGGTCAGGAACGCTCCCAGCACCATCCCGCGCTGGCGGCACTGCCCGAGATGCAGCGCGCGGAGTTTGATCCGGCGCTGCTCTATTGCGGCGGCCCCACCATCATTCGCGCGGCCAACCGGCTGCGCGAAATTAGAGAGGCGGTCAGCTGATGCCGCGCATCTCGTTTCCGGTGCTGGTGCTGCTGGGACTGATTGCGGTCACGCTGCCGCTATCCCTGCTGGCCGGGCGGGTGTGGATTGATCCGGCGCATACACCCAATGCCGCCGTGATCCTGGCGGATTTGCGCTTGCCGCGGTCATTGCTGGCGCTGGTCATCGGGGCGGGGCTGGGCGCAGCCGGTGCTGCGATGCAGGGATATTTGCGCAATCCGCTGGCTGACCCCGGGCTGTTTGGCATTGCGCCTATGGCGGCGCTGGGGGCAGTGGCCAGTTTCTGGTTCGGATACGCCGCCAGCGCATGGCTGCTACCGCTGTTTGCGCTGGTGGGTGCGGGCATGGGCATGGCGCTGCTGGCGCTGATTGCCGGGCGCACGGGCGGCATCGCCCTGTTTACGCTGGCCGGATTGATGATCGCCAGTCTGGCCGGAACGCTGACCAGCCTGGCCATCAGCATGGCGCCCAATGCCTTCGCGATGAGCGAGATTGTCACCTGGCTGATGGGCGCGTTGACAGACCGCAGCTGGCGCGAAGTGTGGATTGCCGCGCCGCTGACGATTGCGGGTATTGGCTGCCTGATGCTGACGGGCCGGGGGCTGGATGCGCTGACACTGGGCAGCGCAGCGGCACGGTCATTGGGTGTTCGTGATAAGGTTTTGCAGGCCTGGCTCATCACAGGTGTGGGCCTGACAGTGGGCAGCGGTGTTGCCGTGGCCGGAATTGTCGGATTTGTCGGGTTGATTGTGCCGCATCTCGTGCGGCCATTTACCGACCGGCGGCCCAGCCAGCTGATCGTGCCCAGCGCGCTGGCGGGGGCACTGCTGGTGCTGGTGGCAGATTGCACGGTGCGGATATTGCCGCTGGTGACAGAATTGCGCCTGGGCATCGCCCTCAGCCTGATTGGTGCACCGTTTTTCCTGTGGCTGCTGCTGCGGATGCGGCGGGGGCTGGCATGATGCAGCTTGCCGCACGAGACATCACCGTGGAAGGGCGGCTGAACGGGGTTTCAGCCACATTTCAGCCTGGCACAATTACCGCCATTTGCGGCCCCAATGGCGCTGGCAAATCCACGCTTCTGTCAGCCCTTGCCAATCTGGCGGCGCTGGATGCAGGGCAGGTTTTACTGGGCGATACCGCGCTTACCGCCATTGCGCCGCAGATGCGCGCACAGCGGATTGGCTTTCTGCCGCAGGACGGGCAGATCGCATGGGACGTCGCAGTGCGCAGTCTGGTTGCACTTGGCCGAATGCCGTTCCGCGACGAAGCCCCGGACAAAGTGGCCCGCGCGCTGGCCGCGCTCGATTTGACCGCCTTTGCAGACCGGCCTGTTTCGACCTTGTCCGGGGGTGAAAAGGCCCGCGCACTGCTGGCGCGGGTGCTGGCCGGCGAACCGGAATGGTTGCTGGCAGACGAACCGCTTGCCGCGCTCGATATCGGTCACCAACTCACTTTGCTGCGTCACCTGCGCGCCGAGGCTGCTCGCGGCACCGGGGTGGTGCTGGTGCTGCATGATCTCGCACTCGCAATGAACCATGCCGATCATGTGATGGTTCTGGGGGAAGGACGCCTTGCCGCCAGCGGCGCACCCGCCCACGCATTGTCCGAAGCGATAATCGCAAAGGTCTGGGGTGTTAGCGCCAAATGGATCGGCGAGGCAGGCGGGCGAGCCTTGATAATGGAGTAGATGGTCTGCCTGGCTTACCTCCCGAAGCCAGCAGCCACACGCAATCTTTGGCCGCCCGACGCGGACTGTCGTCTTACTGAATTTTTAAGCCAAAAAGTGGACAGTCAGCTGACGACCCACTTGCTGACATTCTCGGATCGTCTTATCCTACCGTTGTTGTAACCATTGAGAGATCACGAAAATGAGCAGCAATCGAAGGCTTTTTCTGTTTCTTGTCGTAGCTCTCGCAATAGCCGGGATTGGGTTTCTTGTCGGCCAAGGCAAGGAAGGCGCAGGAGTTCCGGTTGTCATTCTCCTAACTTCCATCTCGACGATTTATGCTAATCAGCGCTGGGGAAAGAAGTCAGCGGGCTACCGAAACCAAGTCGGAAGCGCTTATAGCAAATGAATATGGGCTTGGCGGCTCCCCACTAAGGCTCGGACATTCAGCGATTTTAGAGAGCGCCAGAAAAGCAGACAATGAGCCTGAGTATTCCGGCCTGTCAGCCCATAGCAAAACGCCCCGCTTCTCTGGTTGAGAAGCGGGGCGTTTTTTGTTGGCAGAAGCGACTTACTTCTTGGGTTCGGTCAGTCCGCGTGCTTCCAGCATGGGCTGCACATTGGGCTGACGGCCCGCGAAGTTCTGGAACATCTGGAAATAATCCATCGTTCCGCCGCGGCTGAGCACGGTGTCGCGATAGTGGTCGCCATTGGCGCGGGTCAGGCCGCCATTGGCGCGGAACCATGCGCGGCTGTCACGGTCCAGCATTTCCGTCCAGAGGTAGGAATAATAGCCAGCCGAATAGCCGGTGGGGTCGGAGAAAATGTGACTGAAATAGCTGCTGCGGTAACGCGGCGGCACCAGATCAATTTCCAGCCCCAGTTCCTGCAACGACTTGCGTTCGAAGACATTGACCTTTTCCGGCGTGTCGATGGCAGCGGCCTGCGGGGCGCTGAGCGAATGCCATTTCATGTCCAGCAGCGCGGCTTCCACCACTTCGCCCAGCGCATAACCCTGGTTGAACTTGGATGCAGCGTCGATCTTCTGGATCAGTTCTGCGGGGATCTGCGCGCCGGTTTTGTAATGCTTGGCATAATTGGCCAGAATGACCGGATCTGCCGCCCACATTTCATTCACCTGGCTTGGATATTCCACAAAGTCACGCGCCGTTGCGGTGCCCGAAAGCGAGGAATATTTCTGGTTGGCGAAGAAGCCGTGCAGCGCATGGCCAAATTCGTGGAACATGGTTTCGACATTGTCGAAGCTGACCAGCTTGGGCTCGCCATCGGGTGCCTTGGGAATGTTGAGCACATTGTAGATGACAGGCTTGGTGCCATACAGATGGCTCTGGTCGACATAGTTCGACATCCACGCGCCGCCGCGCTTGTTGTCACGCTGGAACGGATCGAAATAGAATAGGCCGAGTTCCGAACCATCGCGGTCAAACACGGTGTAAGTGGTTACATCCGGGTGATAGACGGGCAGATCGGTGCGCTTCTTGAAGGTGAGGCCGTACAGCTTGTTGGCAGCAAAGAGCACGCCGTCTTCCAGCACCCGATCGACCTGGAAATAAGGGCGGGTGGCGCTTTCATCGAGGTCGTATTTCGCCTTGCGAACCTTTTCCGCATAGCGGTCCCAATCCCACGGCTGCACTTCGTAATTTCCGCCATCAGCCTTGATTTCCGTATTCAGCATCGCTGCTTCGCGGCGCTGCGTAGCGGCGAGGGCGGGAACCATCTGCTGCATGAAATCAAGCGCGGTCTTGGGGTTCTTGGCCATGCGATCATACATCACATAGCTGGCCCAGTCCGGCAGACCGAACAGCGCGGCTTTCTGCGCGCGCAGCTTGGCCACTTCGGCAATCAGCGTGCGGGTGTCATTGGCATCGCCTTTGTCGGCGCGGTGGAAGCCGGCCATGAACAGTTTTTCACGGGCATCGCGGTTTTCCATCGACGGCAACAGCGGCTGCTGCGTGGTGTTCTGCAGGGCAATGACGTATTTGCCGTCCACCCCCCGGCTGGTGGCAGTCTTGGCCGCAGATTCGATTTCAGCATCGGACAGTCCGGCCAGCATGGCCTTGTCTTCCACCACCAGCGCATTGTCCTTGGTGGCCTGCACCAGCCGCTGCGAAAATTCGGTGGTGATGGTGGACAGGCGGGTGTTGATCGCCTTCACCTGTTCCTTTTGCGCCGGCGTCAGCTTGGCACCGGCATGAACCATACTGTCGTAGGTTTCTTCCAGCAGCTTGGCGTCTTCGGGCGTCATGCTCATCGCGGCGCGCTTGTCATACACTGCCTGCACACGGGCAAACAGTTCAGGGTTCAGCGTGATGGCATCGCCATGCGCGGACAGCTTGGGGCTGATATCGGCGTCGATCGCCTTCAGCGTGTCATTGGTGTTGGCGCCGGTGAGGGCGAAAAACACGGTGGCAACGCGGCTCAGCATCTGGCCGGATGTTTCCATCGCTACAATCGTATTGGCGAATGTGGGCGCGGCCGGATTGTTCACAATGGCAGCGATTTCCGCATTCTGGATAGCCATCGCCTGCGCAAATGCAGGGGCATAATCGTCATCGGAAATCCTGGTGAAATCAGGCGCGTGAAACGGAAGATCGCTCCGCGAGGCGAAATAACCGGTTGCCTGCGGTATCGCGGCATCTGCGGTTGTCTGCGTGTCGGGCAACTCGCTGGCGGTATTCATCGTTGCGCATCCTGCAAGCAACGCGCTTGCGGCAACCGCGACCAATAGGTTGGCTTTCATGTTCTCTCCAATAATTTCAGGAGCGCGACCACTCACGCACCAATCTGGTTTCGTCTGTAACTGATCGCGCTTGAACCGGAGATTGATGAGAATTGCAACCGTCGCGCCAAAACTTGGCGCATAAATCGGATCAGGACGCACTGCTCCTTAAACAAGAGCATCGGTACAATGCACTCTACAGGCCAGCTTGACACGGCGCGCGTGGCACCGGGACAGGCAGGGCACGCGTCCTTCCATTGCAAATCATCCTTTTGGCCCCACATGGGCGTGGTCAGTTGCCCACCCATCCACACGCCATCCCTTCACGCGCTTGACAGCCCGGAACATTTGCGGAACACGCCACCTATGTCTCTTACCCAGATCTCCGTCCGTGGTGCCCGCGAACATAACCTCAAGGGCATTGATATCGACTTGCCGCGCGATGCTCTGATCGTGATCACCGGCCTGTCAGGTTCCGGCAAATCCAGCCTCGCATTCGACACCATCTATGCAGAAGGCCAGCGGCGCTACGTTGAAAGCCTGTCGGCCTATGCGCGCCAGTTTCTGGAAATGATGCAGAAGCCCGATGTCGAACATATCGACGGGCTGTCCCCTGCCATTTCCATCGAGCAGAAAACCACCAGCCGCAATCCGCGTTCGACGGTGGCGACGGTGACCGAAATCTACGATTACATGCGGCTGTTGTGGGCGCGTGTGGGGGTTCCCTATTCGCCCGCGACGGGCAAGCCGATTGAAGCGCAGACCGTGTCCAACATGGTCGACCGGGTGATGGAACTGCCCGAAGGCACGCGCCTGTACTTGCTCGCGCCGGTCGTGCGTGGCCGCAAGGGAGAATACCGCCGGGAACTGGCCGAATGGCAAAAGGCGGGCTTTACCCGGGTGCGGATTGACGGCGAAATGTATGCCATCGAAGAAGCGCCCGCGCTCGACAAGAAATTCAAGCATGACATTGAAGTGGTGGTGGACCGGCTGGCTGTGAAAGCGGGTCTCGAAACCCGGCTGGCTGACAGTTTTGAAACGGCTCTTAAACTGGCGGACGGGCTGGCTTTTGCTGACCTTGCCGATGGTGTAGTGCCGGGCCGCGAAGGGGAAGCAGATAGCGGCGGAGCGATGAAAGGCACGGGCATTCCGGCCAATCGCATCGTGTTCAGCGAGAAATTTGCCTGCCCGGTGTCCGGTTTCACGATTGAGGAAATCGAACCGCGCCTGTTTTCGTTCAACGCACCCCAAGGCGCCTGCCCAACGTGTGACGGGCTGGGCGAAAAGCAGTTGTTCGACCCGCAGCTGGTCGTCCCCAATGAAGCCTTGTCGCTGAAACAGGGCGCCGTGGTGCCGTGGGCCAAGTCCAACCCGCCGTCGCCCTATTACATGCAGGTGCTGGGCAGCCTGGCCAAGGAATTCGGCTTCGATCTTACCACCCCGTGGCAGGATCTGGCGGAGCAGAACCGGGAAATCATCCTGCATGGCACGCGCGGGCGCGCCGTCCCGCTCACCTTCAAGGATGGGCGCAAGCAATATACGGTCAAAAAATCATTTGAAGGCGTCATTGGCAACCTCAACCGCCGTCTGCTGCAGACTGACAGCGCGTGGATGCGGGATGAACTGGCAAAATTCCAGACCAGCCAGCCGTGCGAAACCTGCAATGGCGCGCGCC
The DNA here is from genome assembly GCF_009827615.1 of Allopontixanthobacter confluentis. GTDB lineage: Bacteria > Pseudomonadota > Alphaproteobacteria > Sphingomonadales > Sphingomonadaceae > Allopontixanthobacter > Allopontixanthobacter confluentis. The sequence continues at coordinate 1,404,942 of NZ_WTYU01000001.1, read as the reverse complement.
TCAATCCCAAGGCGCTGGCGGTGAAGATTGTCGGCACGGATATTGCCGCACCCACGCAAATGTCGGTGTCCGATGCTTATGCGTGGTTCGGCAGTCTGGAAGAAAAGCTGACCGGCCAGCAGCAGCAGATTGCCAAGGCGATCCTGAAGGAAATTAACGAACGCCTCGGCTTTCTTGACAATGTGGGGCTGGATTACCTTAATCTTGACCGCAAATCCGGCACGCTTTCAGGCGGTGAGAGCCAGCGCATCCGCCTTGCCAGCCAGATTGGCAGCGGGCTGTCCGGGGTGCTTTACGTGCTGGATGAACCGTCTATCGGCCTGCATCAGCGCGACAATGACCGCCTGCTGGAAACGCTGAAACGCCTGCGTGATCTGGGCAATACGGTCATCGTTGTGGAACATGACGAGGATGCCATCCGCCAGGCAGACCACGTGGTTGATATTGGCCCTGGCGCGGGCGTCCATGGCGGCGAAATCGTGGCCCAAGGAACGTTGAAGCAAGTGCTGCGGTCGAAAAAATCGCTCACCGCGCAATATCTCAATGGCACACGGAAAATTGAAATTCCGGCCCAGCGGCGCAAGGGCAATGGCCACAAGCTGACTGTGCATGGGGCACGGGCCAACAATCTCAAAAATGTCACTGCATCCATTCCGCTGGGCACTTTCACCTGCATTACCGGCGTATCGGGCAGCGGAAAATCATCCTTCACTATCGACACATTGCACGCGGGCGCAGCGCGCGCGCTGAACGGTGCGCGGGTGATTGCCGGCGCGCATGACAAGATTACCGGCCTGGAATATTGCGACAAGGTTATCGAAATCGACCAATCGCCTATTGGCCGCACTCCGCGTTCCAACCCGGCGACATATACCGGCGCTTTCACCCAGATCCGGGACTGGTTTGCCGGCCTGCCGGAAAGCAAGGCGCGCGGTTACAAGCCGGGCCGTTTCAGTTTCAACGTGAAAGGCGGGCGGTGCGAGGCATGTCAGGGTGATGGCCTGATCAAGATCGAAATGCATTTCCTGCCCGATGTTTATGTGACGTGCGAGGAATGCGGCGGCAAACGCTACAACCGCGAAACGCTGGAAGTGAAGTTCAAGGGTTTCAGCATTGCCGATGTCCTCGATATGACGATTGAAGATGCGGAGAGCTTTTTCAAGGCAGTCCCGTCCATCCGTGACAAGATGCACATGCTGAATGAAGTGGGCCTTGGCTACGTCAAGGTCGGCCAGCAGGCCACCACCCTTTCCGGCGGCGAGGCGCAGCGCGTGAAACTTGCCAAGGAATTGAGCAAGCGTTCCACCGGCCAGACATTGTATATTCTGGATGAACCCACCACCGGCCTCCATTTTGAAGATGTTCGCAAATTGCTGGAAGTGCTGCAACGTCTGGTAGAGCAGGGCAATTCGGTAGTGGTGATCGAACATAATCTTGATGTCATCAAGGTGGCCGACTGGATCGTGGATCTGGGGCCTGATGGCGGCGTCCGGGGCGGCGAAATTGTCGCAGAGGGCACCCCTGAGCACGTCGCCGCCAACCCGAGAAGTTTCACAGGCGGATATCTGAAAGCTATGCTGGCCTGATAAATCCCTGGCCTACAAGGAAGCCGGATGGTCAGTGGCCACGGGGTCGAACCTTGATCGGCCAGATTTGCTGGTTTCATCCGGCGTTGCAATGCGGTGCTTTTGCAGTCACGTTGAATTTTGGCGGCTGCAAACTCCGCTACCTTCCGGTCAGTGGGTAAGGCTGGCATGCCAAATGCAGCCTATTTGCAGGGCTGGCGCGAAAAATTTCAGGGAAAATAACTCCGGCCGTGTGGCCGGAAGCGATCTCAGCTGTCCAGCAGAGCCAGTTCAACATTGCCGTGGCCGCGCGCAACCAGACCGATTTGTGCCGCCGCAGCATGCGAAAGATCAATCAGGCGGCCATGGGCATAAGGCCCGCGATCATTGATGCGAACGGTCACTACCTTGCCATTGCTGGGGTTGGTGACTTGAACACGGGTTCCAAACGGCAGGGTCTTGTGCGCCGCTGTAAGGTCGCCCGGATTGAACCGTTCACCGCTTGCTGTGGGGCGTCCGGCAAAGCGTTTGCCGTAATAGCTGGCAATGCCACTGGCGATGGTGCGCAATGCAGGCTGCGGCGCGGTTTCGACCGGCGCTTCGATCGTGGTAATGTCTACTGCGCCTGCTGCTGCGTCAAAATCGCGGTTGGGTTTGGGCAGTGCAGCAAAGCTCTTCGAGAAATCAGCCTGATTTAATTCGGACTGATTTGCAGCTGAAGATCCTGCCAGTGCAGGGCCGCCGGATGTGGCTGGCAACACGCATGCTGCAACCAGGGCCAGTGTCCGAAGACGTGTGCGGCGCGAGATGATCGAATGTCCGTTCATGGTGGGAACCTAATACAAGCCCATCGGTTGAAGTGGCACCCAAACAAAGACTCCTCGTCCCGTTACCGGCTCCTTTGGTCGTAGATTAAACGGGCGGTAACCATGTTTTGGGGGAATTTTCCGTAAATCACCTGATTGATCTGCCGTGTTTGCGGTTCACGCATGGGCATCGATTCGCAGGGCAAATCCCACATTTAGGGTTGTTTTGACATATTAGCGGAAAGATATGGGGTATGGCGCACAAGTTGCTGGCCAATCCGCCCGCTCAATCCACCCAACGCACCAGCCATCTGGCGGAGCCCAAAAGCAAATGGGGCCGGCATTGCTGCCGACCCCACTCTCACCCGCGCGTGGCCTTCATAAGAAGGACTTGGCGACCGGTGTTTCGCCATTTCCGGGGCAAGCCCCAGATCTAGTTTCTGCACTGGCGCTCGCGCCGGCATCCGGTTCTTTCAGGTTCTGTTTCCAGTCCGAAGACTGTCTTCTTTCCCTTCCAGTTCCGAGACCGTTCATTCCATGTTGGCCAGGTTCCTCAAGCGGTTCTGCTCTTGCCGAAGCTCCAGCATTCCCATCGTTACCCGGCCGGTCTGTCCGGCCCGTTTCAGCAATACTTTCGCGTTCCGATCATTGGACAGCCCAGCGTCTGGCCGAAACCTTCTGCGAGGCGTCCTACTGGACCGCGTGGACAGTTGCCAAAACATCAGTCAGGGTCAAAATTTCATCCGATATCAAGTCGTTAGACCGTCAATCCGAGAAGGTTTTTCGCCTTTCCGATGACTTGAGACTGCGCTTCAAAGCCGAGTCGGGCAAGCAAGTTATCCACTGATCGCAAAATCTGCGGTGGACAGAGGTGGATAACTCAACAGCTCGTCGCAAGGACTACCGGTCGCGCTGGGCCAGCAGCCTCAGGCGCAGCGCGTTGAGTTTGATGAAGCCTTCCGCGTCCTGCTGATCATAAGCGCCGGCATCATCTTCAAAAGTGACATGGCGTTCAGAATAGAGGCTATCGGCTGATTTGCGCCCGACCACGCTGGCATTGCCCTTATACAGTTTGAGCCGGACAGTGCCGTTCACCTTGACCTGGCTAAGGTCGATGGCGGCCTGGAGCATTTCCCGTTCTGGCGAAAACCAGAAACCATTATAGATGAGTTCTGCATAGCGCGGCATCAACTCGTCCTTGAGATGGGCAGCGCCGCGATCCAGCGTGATCTGTTCGATACCGCGGTGCGCGCGCGCATAAATCTCGCCGCCGGGCGTTTCATACATTCCCCGGCTTTTCATGCCCACGAAGCGGTTTTCAACCAGATCCAGCCGGCCAATACCATGCTTGCGGCCAAGCACGTTGAGGGCTTCCAGCAAAGTCGCCGGGCTCATCGCCTCGCCATTAAGGGCGCAGCCGTCCCCGCCGGAAAAGTCGATGGTGATATATTCAGGCGTGTCGGGCGCGTCTTCGGGATTGACGGTGCGGGAATAGACGTAATCCGGAGTTTCTTCCCACGGGTCTTCCAGCACCTTACCTTCGCTGGAGGTATGCAGCATATTGGCATCGGTCGAAAACGGGCTGTCGCCTCGCTTGTCCTTGGGCACCGGAATCTGGTGCTGTTCTGCCCATGCGATCAGTGCCGTGCGCGAATTGAGATCCCACTCGCGCCACGGGGCGATGACCTTTACATCGGGCGCCAGCGCATAGGCGGACAGTTCGAAGCGAACCTGGTCATTACCCTTGCCAGTGGCGCCATGGGCAATGGCGTCTGCACCTGTTTCGCGGGCAATTTCGATCAGCCGTTTGGAAATGAGCGGGCGGGCAATGGATGTGCCCAGCAGGTAATCCCCTTCATAGCGGGCATTGGCGCGCATCATCGGGAAGACGAAATCGCGCACGAATTCCTCGCGCAGGTCGTCGATGTAGATATGGTCTTCAGGCACACCCATCAGGCGCGCTTTTTCGCGGGCAGGTTCCAGTTCTTCACCCTGGCCAAGATCAGCCGTAAAGGTGACCACTTCGCAATTGTAAGTCACCTGGAGCCATTTCAGGATAACGCTGGTGTCCAACCCGCCGGAATAGGCAAGGACGACTTTCTTGATGTCGGAAGGGGAGTGGGTGGCGGACATGGTGGCGGCTCCTGCAACGAATTCGCCGCGCGGGTATCAGGCGCAGGCGTCCATCACAATGTTTGAATCGCGTCACTCTGGCAGCAGACTGCCTTCTTCAAGCAGCGCACGTTCGCTTTCGCCGATATAATCGCGTGTCAGCGGCAGGGTCCGGCGGTTTTTCGCATATTGGATCTGGAAATTGCACATCCCGCCAGTTTCAAAAGCCGCAGTCGCGCCTGACAGGTAGAATGTCCACATGCGGAAAAAACGATCATCGAACATGGCTTCTATTTCGGACTTTTGCGCCATGCACCGGGCATACCATTGCCGCAGGGTCCTGGCATAATGCAGTCGCAGGGTTTCGACATCGGTCACGATCATGCGGGATTTTTCACTGGCTGCCACCGTTTCGCTCAACGCCGGGATATAGCCGCCGGGGAAAATATATTTGCGAGTGAACGCATCGGTCGAGCCGGGCCCGCCCATGCGGCCAATCGTATGCAGCAGCATCACCCCGTCTTCATTCAGAAGATTGGATGCGGCACGGAAAAATGTTTCGAATTGCGGCCTGCCGACATGTTCGAACATGCCGACCGAGACAATGCGATCATAAGTAATCTTCCGCTTGGCCAGATCGCGATAATCCATCAGTTCGAAGCGCACATAATCTGACACGCCAGCGTCCTGCGCCCGCTTTTCGGCAAGGTTCAGCTGTTCCTCGCTCAGCGTGATCCCTTTTACGCTGACATCGAAATTCTGCGCCAGATAGATAGCCATGCCGCCCCAGCCGCAGCCAATGTCGAGAACGCGCTGACCCGGCTCCAGCGCCAATTTGGCCGCGATATGGGCCAGCTTGGCTTCCTGCGCCTGCCCAAGCGTCATATCCTCGCGTGGCCAATAGGCGCAGCTATATTGCATATGTTCGCTGTCCAGCATCAGCTGATAGAGCGCGTTACCGATGTCATAATGGTGGGCGACATTGGCCTTGGCCGATGACTGGTGATTGATGGATTCCCTGGCGGCCATCACCCGGTCGAAAATGGTTCGCACCAGCCCTGTTGAATGCAGCGTCACGCCGCGTTCCCATGGCCGGTTGGCGCGCAACATGCCGACCAGTTCCATTACATCGCCTTTTTCGATGATCAGCCGCCCGTCGATATAGGCTTCGCCAGCGCCCAGCCGCGGGTCGCTGATGATCTGGCGGACGACCTTCGTGTCAGCCAGCCGGATACAGACATCGGGGAAACCGGCTTCCGGCTTGCCTAGCAAGGTCTGCTGACCATCTGCATACACTATGGACAACGTGCCGCGCGTGATGATCCGGCCTAAAATCCGGTCTAGCAAAGCTGCGCCTGCTGCCATGTTGTTCCTCCCTCCCAGCATATCTGCAAGAAATTGGATAAGAGTCTACGAGTAATTGCCGCAGGCCACATTTGACAATGTTGTTGAATGCTGCAGCAAATGACTGATGGCGACGCTAGAGTCACGCTGCCCGAAACCCGAGCCGGCTGCTTTGCGAAAAATGTGGTTTGTGGGTGCAAATACGCTACACTACAGCATGTCAGGCGCCAAAACCGCTCCCACCAGCGCGAATGTCAGCGACTTCATTGCCGCGATCGCACCTGTTTCGAAACGCGATGACGCGATTTTGATCGATGGGATATATCGCCGCATTACCGGGCATGATCCAGCCATGTGGGGGCCATCCATAATCGGTTACGGGAGCTATCATACCACCTATGCCAGCGGCCGGGAGGTCCATTGGCTGAGAGCCGGTTTTTCCCCACGCAAGGCGAAGCACAGTTTTTATCTGATGGGCGGATATTGCGACGATTTGTCACAGGGCAGACGTCAACAGAAGTTCCACGCGCTGGGCAAGCATGCGCTCGGCAAAAGCTGCCTATACATCAACCGGCTGGACGACGTGGACCTGACCGTGCTGGAAGAAATTCTGGTCGAAGACTGGGCTATCATGGACCGGCTTTTCCCGCTTTGAATCAGATGCCTGCATACCATTGGTAATCTGCACGATCTTCCCAATAGCCGCCTTTACCTTCACCGATGCCATCCAGGGTCGACACCACTTCGATGGCGGTAAGATATTTGGGGTGTTTGTAACCAAGCTGGCGTTCGATCCGCATTCTGAGCGGCGCGCCGTTTTTTTCCGGCAGATCGTCGCCATTCAGCAAATGGGCAATGATGGTTTGCGGATGCATCGCATCAACCAGATCGATGCTTTCATAATAGTCTGCACCATTGAGATTGTCTGCACACCGGAAAACGACAAACCTGGCCGCCGGGTCCATCACTGCTGCATCGAGGATGGTGGACAGTTGCGGCCCTGTCCATTCGCCGATCGCGCTCCACCCTTCGACACAATCGTGCCGTGTGATCTGAGTGCGCTGCGGCAGTTTGCGGATGTTTTCCATGGACAGCGACAGCGGGTTGCGGACCAGCCCGCGCACTTCCAGCCGCCAGTCTGCAAAGCCATTGGCGGCGTGCATGCGGTAGGCATCAGTATCAACACTGGTGGACCCGTTACCGCGGAAATAGGGCGAAATATCTGCCTTGGCATATTCATTCACCAGGGCCGTGCGATCAGACAGAGCACGGTGAGCCTTGCGGTGCCAGTCTTCCGCAGCGCCCAGCAGCGACGAGCCGACCTTGCTGTCGGCAATTTTTGAACAGGCGCCCACAAACATGGCACCGATGCCGGCCATGACTGCGCGCCGTTTCATAGCCTGCCTCCGGTAATCATTTCGCGCAATTGCCGTATCGGGCCTGATAATAACACCAGCGCGACATGGATCACGAAAAAGCCGAATATGCCCCATGAAAACAGGAAATGGACCGAACGCGCGCTTTGCCGCCCGCCGAATGCGTCCACCAGCCATGGCGCAGCCGCTTCAAAACCGGGGCTGATGGCAAGGCCGGTAAATATCATGCCCGGCAATAATATGCCCAGCACTAGCCCGTAAGCGATTTTCTGCAGAAAATTATACTTGCCGCTGCCATGGCTGAAATTCAGCTTGAGATGCTGCACAATGTCGTTGCGAATGGCTGCCATGTTCCATTCGTCGCGGGTGGTGCGGATGTCACGCCAGAAATGCCTGCTCACCAGCATGGCAATCCACATGAACAGCATGCCGATGGCAAATGGCCACGCGGTCAGTATGTGCCAGTCGCGGGCCGCAGCCAGGCTGTAATAATCAGGTATGGTTGCCCATCCGGGAAAGCGGGGAACCTGCAGCCATGCCTGCTCCGGCGCGAAGCCCCATTCGCCCCAATACAGCCAGCGATGGGCGTTGGAAATGTTTAGGCCGGACATGAACAGGATGATGACGCATATCAGATTGACCCAGTGCCACACGCGGGTGGAGAGGCTGTGACGCTTCATCGCGCGGAACTTTCGCGGGCCAGATAAATCACATCGCGCGGCTGGTTGAGCAAATGCTGGCCGCTATCCACAAACAATGTCTCGCCGCTTTGCAACCAGCCCTTAGCCAGAAAAAGTGCCGCTTCAGCCACTTCGCAAGCCGATGTTTTGCGGCCCAGCAGGTTCAATTTGTGCGAAATTTCGGTTTCATGCTCGCGCTGGTCATGACTGGCCAGAATCGCGCCGGGGGCAAGGCCGTAAACCCGGTCTTTCATCCGGCCTTTTGCCACAAGGTCCATCGCCATCATGGTAATGGAAGCGGCGAGGGCGTGTTTGCTCATGGTATAGGAGAAAAAGTCAGGATTGGGATTTGCCAGCTTCTGGTCAGTCATCTGGATCACGCGCTGGCCATCAGGGGCAGATGCGTATTTCAGGAATGCCTGCGCCATCAGCACAGGGGTGCGGGCGTTTACCTGCATCGCCGCGCGGTTCGTTTCAGGGTTTAGCATGGCGGCATCATCGGCCGTAAAGACGGATGCCGAATTAATCAGGACGGGCCAGTTTTTCTGAGCGTCCGCAATCGTCCGCACCATTGCTACAGCCGCTGTTTCGTCAGCCAGATCGCAGCAGAATGTTTCCGCAGATGGTAACGCGGCCGCCAATGCCTCTGCCTGCGCGGATGAGGTGCCGTAATGGATGATGACATGCCAGCCTGCATGGCCAAATGTGCGGGCAATTTCGGCGCCGATGCGGCGGCCTGCGCCGGTTACAAGAACGGCAGGGCGGGTCATACGGTAATGCCGGGCTGGCGGAGACCGACAAAGCCGCACTGTTGCGCATGGCGCTGCGCGCAGGATCGGGTTGGCCATTCATGTGCTATTGGCATCACTGCCTTGGAGCATAGTCTGGCTTGCGATGAAAGCATCAAACGCGCCCAAAAAAAGCGCGCCGCCACCAAGGTGACGACGCGCTGCCTATTCAATCAGGTTTTTATCAACGGCAGCGCAGGCTGCCCTTGTCGATTTCGCGGCCCAGGAGCCCGCCTGCCGCGGCCCCCAGAATGACACCCAAGGTGCGGTCGCCGCGTCCGGCCAGTTCATGCCCCGCCAGCGCGCCAACACCGGCGCCGATGATGAGGCCTGTCGTGCCATTGTCACGCTTGCAATAATAACGGCCATCATCGCCGCGCCAGACCCGGTCACTGCGGCTGACGCGCTGCGGTTCGTAATAGCGACCCCGTGCATCATACATGCGGTCCCGTTCCTTGGCGCGTTTGCCATGGGCAGGGGCCCATGATGGCGGATCTGCAAAAACAGGTGCCGTAGGGATGGTGAGTGCCGCTGCGGCGGCTGCTAAAATCATCTTGCGCATGGTTTAAACCTTCCATGTTCCTTGCGTTCGTAATCTGTAACGACGCGGATCGACTATCGCTCCACAACGTCAGATGAACAGACAAGTTCGCACGAATTTTAACGATGAAAGGACGCAAAATATCGGCGGATGGTGGACAGGATTATCGCGCTGGACAGTCTGGCTATCAGCCAAGGGTTTTAGCAGCCCGCTGGCGCAACTCGGGTGAAAGACGCTCCAGCACCATGATTTCGCGAAGATCTGCGGGCCTTGCGGTGTGGTTGGCGCCAAACAGCGCCATGAACACCCGCTCAAGGTTCCAGCCGTCATGCCCCTGTTCGACCAGTTCCAGCACATCACCGGCCTGTGCAATCCCGTCTTCCAGAACACGAAAATATATGCCGCATCGCGCCGTCTGCACAATCTGTGCGACCATGCCCTTGCGGCCAAAGCGATGTTCGATTTTCCAGCACGGTTTGCGCGGCTGGCTTATTTCCAGCAGCGCGCTGCCGAGCCGAAACCGGTCCCCTATCTGCGCGTGCGTTTCCACAAGGCCGCTGGCCGACAGATTTTCCCCAAATGCGCCGGGAGCATCCAACAAGGCATGATGGCCCAGATGGTCACGCCATGCGGCATAATGGTCGCGGGGATAAAGGTGGACGGCCATATCCGGCCCACCGTGATGTTTGCGGTCAGCCTGTTCGTCCCCGTCCAGCCCCAGACGCGTAATCCTGACTGGCCCTGACGCCGGGGTCTTTGCAATCGCGCTCGTCTCGGCGCCGCGAAAGGGTGCGGCTTTGCCCGTCAGCAAATCACTGACGGGGTAACTCATACTGCAGAAATTGCGGCAGGTTCCGCTTCAGCTGCCGGTTCCGGTGCTGCGTCTGCGGCTTCGCGGTCACGCTGGGCGCGGCTTTTCTTTTCCGCTGTGGTGCGCAGCTGCCCGCAAGCGGCATCAATGTCGCGCCCGCGCGGGGTGCGGACAGGGGCGCTGATGCCAGCATTGAAGACAATGGCGGAAAAGCTGCGAATACGTTCAGGCGTGGAACATTCGTAGGGCGCGCCCGGCCATGGGTTGAACGGGATGAGATTGACCTTGGCGGGCAGGTCATAACGTTTCAGCAGCCGCACCAGTTCATGCGCGTCCTCGTCGCTGTCGTTCTTGCCCTTCAGCATCACATATTCAAACGTGATGCGGCGCGCGTTGGATGCGCTGGGGTAATCGGCGCAGGCCTTCAGCAATTCATCAATGCCATATTTGCGGTTGATAGGGACGATTTCATCCCGCACTTCCTTGGTCACTGCATGCAGGGACACGGCCAGGTTCACGCCAATTTCCTCACCGCAGCGCGCCATCATCGGCACAACGCCGCTGGTGGACAGGGTGATGCGGCGTTTTGACAGGGCCAGCCCTTCGCCATCCATCACCAGCCGCAAAGCGTCGCGCACATGGTCGAAATTATACAGCGGTTCGCCCATGCCCATCATGACGATATTGGTCAGCAGGCGCCCGTCAGCGCGATATTCGCTTTCGTCTTCCTCTTCGGCAATATCCATCCGCCCCTTGGGCCATTCCCCCAGTGCATCACGCGCCAGCATGACCTGGCCGACAATTTCACCCGGCGTCAGGTTACGCACCAGCCGCATGGTGCCGGTATGGCAGAAAGTGCAGTTGAGCGTGCAGCCAACCTGGCTGGACACACAGAGCGTGCCGCGGTCGGCATCGGGGATGAACACCATCTCGAAATCATGGCCGTCATCGGTTTGCAGCAGCCATTTGCGCGTGCCATCATTGGAATGCTGGGCTTCCACGATATTGGGCCGGCCCACGATGAAACGTTGTTCCAGCCACGGCTGCATGGCCTTGGAAATATCTGTCATGGCCGAAAATTCGGTGGCACCGCGGTGATACAGCCAGTGATACACTTGCTTGGACCGCAATTTCGCCTGCTTGGGGTCCAGCCCGGCTTCGGCGAACAGTTCCATGATGCGCGTCTTGGGCAGGCCAAGAAGATCAACACGGCCATCGGCGCGCGGCGTTATGTCGCGTGCGACGGGAACTGGATCAATTTGTCCGGGGATCGACATGAGTGCTGTATCTGCCATGAGACGCCGGGATATAGTCACAAAGGCGGCAAAAAGCCAGCCAATCCGGCGCTGGCCCACCTCCTGCGCATCGCACGGCGCATGGGTGTATGGCTGCAAGCGTAAATGCGTCTTTACATTGGCAATCTTGTTAATCTGGCAGCAAGGTAGTTGCGTCTGCCGCTAATATAGGGCGCTTCACCCGCAATTATGTTGCGTAAATGCAACGCTCTGATTGTTGTGTGAGGTTCATGAAACCAACCCCGATTGCCACCGTTATCGATGTCCACGCTGTGATCACACCGCGTTGAATATAATCGGAGTAGATAATGAAAAAGACTGTAGCACTTCTGACCGCTACCGCGCTGACTGCAGTTGCAGCCCCGGCTTTCGCTCAGGACAACACTGCAACCTTCACCGGCCCCCGCGCCGAAGCAATCGTCGGCTATGACATGGCCCGCGCTGGCAGCAGCGTTGATGATGACGCAAACCAGGACAATGATCAGTCCATCGACGGCATCATGTATGGCGCCGCTCTGGGCTATGACGTCGATCTTGGCGGCGTGGTTGTCGGTGCAGAAGCCGAACTGACGAATTCGTCGGCCAACACCAAGTTTGATGCCGGTGATTTCGAAGGTTTTGGTTTCGGCAACGTCAAGGCCGGCCGTGACCTGTATCTGGGCGCACGCCTTGGCGTGAAAGCTGCACCTGATGTGCTGCTGTATGCCAAGGGTGGTTACACCAATGCCAAGTTCGACGTGCGCTCCAATGACGGCACGACCGAATTCAACCAGGACATCGATACTGACGGTTTCCGCGTTGGCGCGGGCGCTGAATATGCGCTCAACCGCAACACCTTCGTGAAGATGGAATACCGTTATTCCAACTACAGCGAAGCTGAAATCGACTTCAATGGCGATATCGCTGACACCGACCGTTTTGATGTCGACCTTGATCGTCATCAGGTCGTCGCCAGCGTCGGCTATCGCTTCTAATCGAAGCGTTGCGCTAAAATGATGCGGGCCGGGGAGCAATTCCCGGCCCGTTTTCATTGCCTGTTTGGTTTTCGCGGCTTGGATTTTGCGAGTTAGATTTTGCGGGTTAGATTTTGGAGCAGCCTACCGTGGCGGCATCCATGGCCGTGGCAGCGCCTGCCAGGGGATAGCTATCGAAAAACCGGCGGCCCTTTGTATCAGTCGCATTGATGGTCATGCTGCGCGCTGACCGCATCGCCGAAACGATCCCGGCATCCATGGTCCTGTCCTTTGCCCAGGCATCCCCTCCGCCGCCATCCAACTGGAAATACCAGCCATTGATCCGCAGGGAAATGCGCGCATTGGGCGCGATTTTGCGCGACAGGCGGAAATGCAGCTGGTTGCGGATGGCGCGTTTGGGCCAGGTGCCGATAGTGGCAAATGGCTCATAATCGCGGGCCCGCGTGCTGGGGCCAGCCTTGGCAATGGCGTAACAGCGCGGCACCGACGGGTCACGAAAGGCGCCCCATTGTGAAAATATGCCCAGACTGTCGCGCGCCGAAACAGGCGCCGCCAGCATCAGCAGGCAGAGGCCGAGTAAACTTGCCGGAACCTTCATGCGGCTGAATTTCCGGCAGGCGGATAATGGATGGCGATGATTTCCCATTCCTTCTCGCCGCCGGGCAGGCGAACGATGCGTAAATCCCCCAGAACAGCGCCGTGCAGCGCCCGTGCCATGGGGGAACCCCAGCCGATCTGGCCAGCGCTGGCATCCTGTTCGTCATCACCCAGCAGGGTGACGGTGCGCTGCACATCATCCTCGTCCGCCAGGGTGACAGTCGCGCCGAACCACACCTTAACGCGATCCGGCTGGTCTGACGGGTCAATCACCCGTGCGGCTTTCATCCGCCGCGCAATGTGGGACAATTCGCGGTCAATTTCGCGCATCCGTTTCCGGCCATAAATATAGTCGCCATTTTCTGACCGGTCGCCATTCCCGGCTGCCCAGCTGACAATTTCGACAATTTCGGGCCGTTCCTTGCCCAGCAGATGGTCATAACGCGCCTTCAGCGCGGCAAGGCCAGCGGGCGAAATGGGGTTGGAAGCGGTCTTCATGGTTGGCAGTGCCTTACTGCCAACCATGGGTAACATTCAACGCCGCAGGAACTCACTGGCTGTGCGGGGGCGGCCATAGGTGGTTTTTTCCGGGTGCATATTTTCATACACAACCGCATTTTCGATGACCCGGCTGACGTAATTCTTGGTTTCGTAAATCGGGATCTGTTCAATCCAGTCGACATAGGAAATGCTGCCGGTGCGCGGATCGCCATTGGCGCGCAGCCATTTGTTCACATTGCCGGGGCCGGCATTATAGGCCGCCACCGCCAGCGGATAGGCCCCGCCGTAATAATCCATCATCCGCGCAAAATAGGAATCGCCCAGACGGATGTTGTAACTGGGCGAATCGATCAGATCTGCCGACATGTAGGACATGCCCAGTTTTCCGGCCTGTTCGCGCGCAGTGCCCGGCATCAGCTGCATCAACCCGCGTGCGCCGGCATGGCTGATGGCATTCTGGGCAAACTGGCTTTCCTGCCGGCTGATGGCATGCACCATCGTCCAGTTGGAATTGGGCGGAGTCTGCAAGGTCGGGAAACCGATGGCCGTGAAATTCTTGTGCCCGTCTGCGCCAGCTGCATCAAACAGGTTGACCGCAAGATCGCGCCGGCCGGTTTCCTGCGCCAGTTCTGCCACCAGCACGTGCTGGGCTTCGGTTTCGGCCTGTTCGGCAATGGTCTTGTAAAACTGGATACCCGTGCGCCACGGCGTGCCGCGTGACACTTCGCGCACGGCATTGGTCAGGGCTGCGGAATTGAATGCGGCGCGTTCTTCCTGACTTGGCCGGGCGTTTGGCTGCGCTGAATAATCAGGCAATTTGCGGCCCAGTTTTTCCAGCGCCAGCATCCCGTAGAAACGGTCGGCATATTCGCCCGCCATTTCATAATAGCGGTTGGCTTCCGCCGAATTGCCAGCCCGTTCAGACGCCAGGCCAGCCCAGTAAAACCCCTTGGAACGGGTTTGCGGTGTGCGGGCAGCGGTGCCGTAACGGTAAAACAGCGGGGCAGCAGAATTGCCATCACCAAGGCTCCACAGCGCCTTGGTCCCGCCCAGCCACATCAGCGATGTATAATCATCGCGCAACCGGTAGGACATGCCGCTAATATCGGCGCCCGGGGCAAACAAATCATCGACAGAGGCGGCAATCCGCTGGGCGGAACGGGAATCGCCGATACGGGCGATACGCAGCATTTCGCCCACAAAACCTTCAGCATTGTAGGATGGCCGCACGAATGCGGGGCGGTTGGCCAACAGGCTGACCGCGCGGGCGCCCTGTCCGGTGGCGCGCAATTCGCGGACCATATTATAGACATAGCCCGGATCGCGGCTGGCATCGGCAGGCACGGTCAGGCCAATTGTCGCCGGGTCTGTGTCCTGCAGCATGGCCAGACGCACCATCGCCATATTGCGGTAAGCGGGCGACACATAGGATGTCTGCCGGGCGGCAGCTTCCTTCTGGCCCTGCCACAACAGCGCATCCATGCGGGCGTCATGGTCTTCGGGCGTAAAACGCGCGCCGAACATGGACATCATATAGGCTTCGGACGGGCTGCTCATTTCGCCGCCGCGCCAAGCCTCGCGCGCCACATCGAACGCTTCGATGCGCTGCTGGCTGGCCAGGGCCAGGGCATAACGCGCCTTCGCACTGTTGGTCAGCGGCGGATTGCGGTCAAAGAAAGACACCAGATGTTCGGCGCTTACCGCGTCCCGGTCCAGCGATTCTTCGGCGTAGCGGCGCAGCTTTTCTTCCTGCGGGAAACCGGGATAGGCAAGAACGAAACCGGCGTAATCGTCAAACGCCATCCGGTCCGTGCCGCTCAGAAATTGCCAGCGTTCGATCGCCTGCGCCATGCGGGTTGGCGCGCGGGCCATCATTTCCGCCTTTGCGCGGTCCCAGGTCGCGGCATCTTGCGCTGCCAGGGGCGCTGACGCGCTCAAAGCGGTGGAGGTCAAAAGGGTGAGTGCTATGATTGAAAATCGGTCCATGCTGGACATCTTGGCCATCGGCTCCTTATCAGGCGCTGAATGAACTCGTTTTTTTAACTTTGCCCTCAGCGCGCCCCGAACATTATCACATTATAGGCATATTATGGGGCCAAAACAGGAAATAGGTAAATGTTTTCCGGATCAATTCCCGCTCTGGTGACTCCTTTTCGCGGTGGAACGTTCGACGAGGGCGCTTTTCGCCGACTCGTCGATTGGCAAATCGACAATGGCAGCACTGCGCTGGTGCCGTGCGGCACCACTGGCGAAGCGTCGACCTTGTCCAACGCAGAACATCACCGCGTGGTGGAAGTGTGCATCGAACAGGCGGCGGGGCGCGTGCCCGTCATTGCCGGTTGCGGCAGCAATGATACGCAGAACGCCCTGTTACACATGAATTTTTCCAAAAAAGCAGGTGCGGCAGCTGGGCTGTGCGTGGCGCCCTATTACAACCGGCCAAGCCAGCGCGGGCTGGTGGCGCATTTCAGCCATCTGGCAGAAAATTGCAGCCTGCCGATCGTCCTTTACAACGTGCCGGGCCGGACGGTGACGGATCTGGAGCCGGACACGGTGATCGAACTGGCGGAAAAATTTCCCAAAAGCATCATCGCGATCAAGGATGCCAGCGGCGATCTGAGCCGGGTGACGGACCACCGGATGGGTATTGGCCGCGAATTCTGCCAATTGTCCGGCGATGATGAACTGGCGCTGCCGGCCAATGCGGCGGGCGCGCGCGGCTGCATTTCGGTAACCGCCAATGTCGCACCTGCATTATGTGCCGAATTCCAGCAGGCCTGCGCCGAAAATGATTTCGCGCGTGCGCGCCAGTTGAACGACAAGCTCTATCCGCTTCATTATGCCATGTTCGAGGATGCTTCGCCCGCGCCGGTGAAATATGCCCTCAGCCGGGTGCATGACTGGCTGACCGATGAAGTGCGCCTGCCGCTCTGTACCGCCAGCGATGAAGCGCGCGCAGCAGTGGATGCAGCGCTGGAACATGCCGGGCTGGTCTGACCGCACTCAAGGTTTGGCCGGAGAGATTGACCGGAGTGATTGGCCGGAATTTCCGCCATGTGGCAGCGCGGCCTTCCTTTTTCGCTATCTGCACCCTACATGGCAGCGCACCATGGCACGCCCCAAGACAGCAGAATTCGACAAGCAGAAAACCGTCGCCGAAAACCGGCGTGCGCGGTTTGATTATGCTGTCGATGATAAATTCGAAGCGGGCATTGCCCTTACCGGGACCGAGGTAAAGAGCCTGCGTTCCGGGCAGGGGTCGATCGCGGAAAGCTATGCCGAAGTGCGTGATGGCGCGGTGTGGCTGATCAATTCCAACATTCCGGAATTCAGCCACGGCAACCGGTTCAACCATGTTCCCACGCGCCCGCGCAAACTGTTGCTGCACGAACGGGAAATAGGCCGCCTGCGGGCTGCGGTGGAACGCAAGGGCATGACGATGGTGCCCCTGTCGATATATTTCAACGGCCGTGGCCGCGCCAAGGTGGAACTGGCCCTGGCCAAGGGCCGGCAGGCGCAGGACAAGCGGGAATATGTGAAAGACCGCGACTGGAAGCGGGACAAGGCGCGCCTGATGCGCGAAAAAGGTTAGGCGGTCGTTGGAAATTCCTGTGGGCCAGACTGAGGCAGGAAATTAGCCTCTGGCAAGCCAACAGGCGCATCCCATATCGGGCGCCATGCCCGCTCCGTCGAATTTCCTTTCCTCACACTTGCGCTTGCCCCGCCATACGCGCAAGGCGTCCCCTGAAACATGAGCCAGAAACCGCCCTCTCGACAGCCTAAGACGTTCCTCGCAGACTGGCTGCGCAGGAACTTCCCCACGCGCGAACAGATGGCGGCCAACAAATATCTCAAACCCATTGCGCACCGGTTTCTCAGCCCCGAATTATGGCGCTTTACCCGCCGTTCTGTTCCGCGCGGTGTGGCGCTGGGGATGTTTGCTGCTTTCATTGTGCCGGTCGGGCAGATTTTCCTGGCGGCGTTTCTGGCCCTGCCGGCCCGCGCCAATGTGCCGCTGTCCGCGCTGGTCACATTCATCACCAATCCTTTCACCCTGCCGTTCTGGCTGATTATTGCCAATAAGACCGGGTCCTTCGTCCTGAAAATTGACGCGGCCACCATGGGCGCTGCCAATGAACAGATCAGCAGTGGCAGGTGGCAGCAATTTGGCTGGTTTCTTGAAACTGCCGGGGTGACAGCATTTGGTTTTGTGGTCCTGTCGGTGGTCTCTGCGGCCATAGGCTATGTCATTTCCAGCTTTGTCTGGCGCTTCATCGTGGCGCGGCGCCGGCAACGCCGCTTGCGCCAGCTTGAGATTCGCATGAACGAACGCCTCACCCGCCAGCCGCAAAATTCGGCACAAGACCATACAGGCGAACAATTGAAGGCCAACGAAGGTTGAAAAACAGCCCTTTGCTCCTCGCGGCACAGCAGCCAGCGCTTGCTGGCAGCCTCGCGGCCGGATTCATACTCAGCGCAGCGTTGCTGTGGCTGATCACTGGCAGCGCCGTGACGGCCGTCGCCTTTCTGGCGGCGCTGGCCGTGTTCGTGGTGGCAGGCTTTGCCATCAGTTCCCTGCGCGCGCCTGCTGATGCTGGGGGTTTTACAGCGCCTGACTGGTCGGTAACGGTCGCGGCGATTGAACAGCCCGGCATTGCCATTGCCATTACTGACCGGGCCAATCGGCTGGCCTGTGCCAGTCAGCTATATGCAGACTGGTTCGGTATCGACTTCGCGCCGCCCGGCTTGCCACTGGACCGGCCCGGGCTGGAAAAGCTGTCCCGCGCTGCCCGCGAGGCATGGCGCGATGGCAGGGCAGAAGCGGACAGCCTATCCAGCGAAGACGGCGCATCGCGCTGGAAAGCCACCGCTGAACGCGCGGGCCGGGGCGATGATTTTCTGGTCTGGCGGTTCGAGGCGCTGGTGGAAGAAGACATGTCGGCCACCATGGCTGCGCGGCTGGCCGGGCCATTTGGCAAATTGCTGTCCCGCGCCGGTATCGAAGCCGCGCTGGTGGGGGCAGACGGGGCAATCCGCGCGGTTGCACAAGGTTTTGCGGAACGCGCTTCCGGCGATCCTGCCGCCACCATGGCGGGACAGGATTTTGTCGCCCAGTTGCGCAGCGACGAACGCGACCGTATTTTCTTTTCCCGCGATGGCCGCCGTGGCAGCCCGCAAACCCTGATCCAGGTTCCGCTGGCAGATCCCGCATCGCCGCAACCCAAGGGCGCTGATGAAGGCCCATCGCTGATGCTGCTGATTGATTCAGGGGTGGGCATTGGCGGCGGCTGGGACGGGGCGGGGCAGGCTTCCACTCCGCAGCTTGAAGCCTTGTTGGGCGCATTGCCGCTGGGTCTTGCCATGACCGACAGGGACGGACGTTTCCTGTTTGCCAACAATGCCTTCCTGCGCGCCATTGATCAGGAAAAGGACGGCCTGCCACAATTCCCGTCCGATCTGGTGGTGCGCGAGGACAAGGCGGTGCTGGCAGATGCCGTGCGCCGCTTCGGCCGCGGTTCAGGCAGCAGCGGGGACATGGCCGTGCGCCTGCGCAGCGCGGCTGACGAACCGGTGTCGCTGGGCCTTGCCGGTGTCAGAGGGTTGGGCGAAGCATCGGTGCTCCTCAGCCTTGCTGATTCGACCGAGGAAACGCGCCTCAAACGCCAAGTGGCACAGGCCACCAAAATGCAGGCCGTGGGCCAGCTGGCAGGCGGTGTGGCGCATGATTTCAACAATGTTCTCACCGCCATCATCGGCTATTGCGATCTCATGCTGCTGCGCCACACGCCGGGCGACAGCGATTATGACGACATCCAGCAAATCCGCGCGAATTCCAACCGCGCGGCTTCGCTGACGCGCCAATTGCTGGCATTTTCCCGCCAGCAGACCTTGCGCCCCGAAGTGCTGCAATTGCCAGACGTAGTCAGCGAGGTCAGCCAGTTGCTGAAACGGCTGATGGGGGAAAAGATTGCGTTCACTGTTCGCCATGACCGCGATCTGGGCATGGTGCGGGCTGATCCGCAGCAATTGGAACAGGTGATTGTCAACCTAGCAGTCAATGCAAGGGATGCCATCCATTCACGCGGCGATGGCACGGGCAAGCTGACGCTCTCCACGCGGCGCATATCCGCGCCGGAAATCCGCAAAATGGGGTCCGACATTCTGCCGCCGGCGGATTACACCATGCTGATCGTGCAGGATGATGGCAGCGGCGTGCCAGCAGACAAGATCGGCAAGATTTTCGAACCCTTCTTCACGACCAAGGAACAGGGCAAAGGCACCGGGCTTGGCCTCTCGACCGTCTATGGCATTGTCAAACAGTCGGGCGGGTTCATTTTCTGCGACAATGTCGAAGGGCCGGGCGGAAAACCGGCGGGTGCCCGCTTCACCGTCTATCTGCCCGTCTATCACGGCGATATGCCCCAGCCGGCAAAACAGGTTGCAGAAGCGCCCGCCAGTGAATGGTCAGGCGGCGGCAGGCTGCTGCTGGTAGAAGATGAAGACATGGTTCGTGCGGTGGCAGAACGGGCGTTGACGCGCGCCGGATACCAGGTGACGACAGCAGCCGATGGCGAAGAAGGGCTGGCCGAAATCGCCAATGGCGGCGCGTTCGATCTGGTGGTTTCCGATGTCGTCATGCCCGGGATGGATGGCCCGGCAATGGCCCGCGAAATTCGCCGGCTGAAACCAGCCATGCCCATCCTGTTCATGTCAGGATATGCGGAAGAACAATTGCGCCGCGATATTGATATCGAAAACATGTTCTTCATTCCGAAACCTTTCAGCGTGGCAGAAATTGGCCAGAAGGTTGGCGATGTGATGGCGGCTTGCAAAAAATGATATACTGTATCAATTAGTGTGTATGAAGGGTAAGACGACCAGTAACAGGCCGGATTAATCAGGCATTTGAGGGGAAATGGAGATGATCGGGATCAGATATCTGGCTGGGACGGCTGCCGCCTTGACTATGGTTTCGCAGCTGTTTTCGCCGTTGTTCTCTCCGCTGGGTTCTGCCGCATCCGCGCAGACTTCCTCCGCCGTGCTTGCCGACCCCGATGCCACTGCCCAGGGTGATGTGTCTGTCACCATTTACAACAACAATCAGGCACTGGTTCAGGATGTGCGGCAATTGCCAATTGCACAGGGCCGCAGCCGCATCGAATTTCCCGATGTGTCAGCCCAGATCAGGCCTGAAACCCTCAGCTTTGCGGCGGCTGGTGCCGGTATTGTCGAGCAGAATTTCGATTTCGATCTGCTGACCCCGACCAAGCTGATGGAAAAGGCCATTGGGCAGACCATTACACTGGTCCGCACCAACCCGGCCACCGGCACCGAAACGCGCGAACGGGCCGTGGTGCTCTCCACTGCAGGCGGGGTCGTGGTCCAGATTGGCGACCGGATCGAAGTGTTGCGCGATGATGGCTTGCCTGTGCGGGCCGTGTTTGACCGGGTTCCGCCAAACCTGCGCGCCCGGCCAACGCTGTCGGTCATGGTGGATTCTGTCCGCAGCGGGACGCGGCCGGCATCCATCCGCTATCTGACCCCGGGCCTTGGCTGGTCGGCAGATTATGTGGCCCTGTTTGATGAAGCCAAAGGCGCCATCGATATGCAGGGGTGGGTTACGCTCACCAACAATACAGGCACCACTTTTCATAATGCGGACACCTTGCTGGTGGCAGGCAGCCCCGGTCAGGCAAACGCGGGCAATTACAGCCGCCGCCGGATGGCCGCGCCACCATCTCCGCCGCCGCCACCCGGCATGGTGCGGCCCGGAACAGAAACTGCCAACCGCGAACAGGTGGGCGATTTCTACCTTTACCCCATCGCTGAACGCACCACGATTGCAAACGCGCAGACCAAGCAGGTCAGCTTCCTTGATGTGCAGGGCGTGGCCGCGCGCCGGGTTTATGCGCGCAGCATTGACTGGCTGCAAAATGACGAACGGCCGCAGGCTGTGTCCAGCGCCTTGTCCTTTGCCACATCACGCAGCGCCGGGCTGGGCGATGCATTGCCGGCAGGCACCGTCCGTTTTTACCAGCGCGATGCGCAGGGCACACCGCAATTCATTGGCGAAAGCGGCATTGGCCATACGCCTGTGGGTAGCGAGCTGATGCTCAGAACAGGCGATGCGTTCGACGTATATGTCCAGGCCGAGGTGGAAAAACGGGAAAAGATTGCCGGCGCTGAATGGCAGAAAACCGCACGTTACCGAGTGATTGCCGAAGACGGTTCCGTAAGCCAGGTGGAAGCTGAACGCCCTACCGAATATTACCGCACGACCATGCGTTACACCATGACCAATGCAAAGCCGGTCGCAGTTGAGGTCGATCTGGTGCAGCAAGGGCTGGACCGCGGGTGGTGGGGTAATGATTACCGCATAGTCAGCGAAGATGTGCCCGGCCGGCAATTGAACACTGACCGCCGTAAATGGTTGGTTCCTGTGCCTGCCAATGGCACTCGCGAATTTCGCGTAACCTACGAAGCGCGATACTGAGACGGGCAGTGCGCTTTTCGCCCATTCTCGTTTCGATCAGCCTGGCTGCAATATCAGCGCCGCCAGCAGTTATGGGCCGCGAGACGGTGGATGCATCCGCGCCGGTCGACCTGTCGGTAACCGTTTATCGCGATCCTCAGCGGCTTCCGGGCGCAGAGATGGATCGCGGCTGGCCGCGCGGCTTCGCCATGATCAGCGAAACGCGGGATGTGACGTTGCCAGCAGGCCAGTCCACCATCCGTTTTGACGGTGTGGCAGAAGGCATGGTGGCAGTCAGCGCAATTGTCACTGGCCTGCCGGGTGGGACGTTTGAGAAAAACCGCAATGCCGACCTGCTCTCACCCGCTGCACTGGTGGATGGGACTTTGGGAAACCGCGTCACCCTGACACGAACCAACCCGGCCAATGGGCAGAAAACCTCCCAGTCCGCCGTGGTCAGGAGCCGTGCCGATGGCGGACTGGTGCTGCAAACGCGTGACGGTTTCGAAGCGGTGCGCTGTTCCGGCAGTGCAGAAGGCCTGTCGTTTGACCGAATTCCGGCCGGCCTGTCCGCCAATCCCGTATTCTCGGTAAACACGTCGTCCAATGCCGGCGGAACTTACCGCGTAACATTGACATATCTGGCGTGGGGTTTCGACTGGCAGGCGCATTATGTCGCAACTCTGCCGGATCCGCAGGACCGTGATGCCAGCTCCATCAATCTGGTGTCATGGCTGACAATCCTGAATGATAATGACCAGACCTTTGCCAATGCGCAGCTGATGGCGGTGGCTGGCACGCTGCAAATCACCAGCGATCTGCAGGGCCTGGCCGACCCGCCGACGGGCAAGCCCTTGCAACTGGTCTGCTATCCTATCGGCAGCACGGCGGCAGGGTCGCCGGAACTGTATTATAGCGCGGTTCCTCCGCCGCCACCGCCTCCTCCTCCGGTCGCGGCAAGTGAAGCTATCATCGTCACCGGATCGAGGATTCAGAACAAAATGTTCGATGCAGCAGCGCCGGTATCGGTGGTGGCCAGCGAAGAACAATTGGGCGATCTCAAGCTCTATCGTGTGCCGGAACGAATGACCGTGGCTGCCAAGGGGCTGAAGCAGGTCGCATTTCTCCAGCGCGATGGAGTCAAAGGGCAGTATCTCTATGTCGCTGCCTGCAATCCTTTTGATGACAGTGGCGCAAATGGCCCGATGCAAATGCTGCTGGCGACGAAAAATGACGAGAAGCACGGGCTGGGCGTTGCTTTGCCAATGGGCGGCATCACCATCTTCGAACCCTCAGCCAGCGGCGATCTGCTGGTAGGAGAAGAAAATTTGCGGGATTTTGCCGAAGGGCAGGATGTCGAAATAGTCCTTGGTCACAGCACGCAGGTATTCTCCCGCTGCGAAAATGGCAGCACCAAGCGCAACGGCGGAGAATGGCCTGCCCGCAAATGGCGCAGCAGGCAGACCCAGATCAGTAACGCCAACCCGCATGCCATCAAGGTCAGAATACCCGTCGGGGCATCGGCCGAATGGGAAATCCGCAAGGCAAGCGGCGCGAAGCTGAAAGATGGATACTATGTCATCGAAGCGACAATTCCTGCATCGTCAACGCGGACACTCCGATGGCAGGTGCGCCAGACAGGGTAAAATCAGGTAGGCCAGACCCAGGTGTAAATTTCAGTATTTTTCCAGTTGGATAGCGTAGTGCAAGAAAATTGTGTTCTACACTTGTTCCAACAGAACAAATGCGGTACATGGTCCAACAGTGGAACAAGCGGGGTCAAACGCATCCCGCCTCTAGGCAACTGATGGAGGCCGTGTCATGGCAACAAATCTGAAGCTTGTAGAAGGTAAAGAAATGAACGTGGACCGTCAGAAGGCGCTTGATGCAGCACTGGCCCAGATCGACCGTGCCTATGGCAAGGGGTCGGCCATGAAGCTTGGCCAGAAACCGGCAATGCAGGTCGAAACGATCTCGACCGGTTCGCTCGGGCTGGACATTGCGCTCGGCGTGGGCGGTTTGCCGCGTGGCCGGGTGATTGAAATTTATGGCCCGGAAAGCTCGGGCAAGACAACGCTGGCGCTGCACACCATTGCCGAAGCGCAGAAAAATGGCGGCACGGCTGCTTTTGTGGATGCGGAACACGCACTGGACCCGGTCTATGCCAAGGCATTGGGCGTCGATATTGACGAACTGATTGTCTCGCAGCCTGACACTGGTGAACAGGCGCTGGAAATCGTCGATACTCTCGTCCGCTCCAACGCGATTGATGTTCTGGTGGTCGATTCGGTGGCGGCATTGGTGCCGCGCGCTGAAATTGAAGGCGAAATGGGCGACAGCCACGTGGGCCTGCAGGCGCGCCTGATGTCGCAGAGCCTGCGCAAGCTGACGGGTTCCATCAGCCGGTCCAAGACCATGGTCATTTTCATCAACCAGTTGCGGATGAAAATTGGTGTGATGTATGGCAACCCTGAAACCACGACCGGCGGTAACGCGCTGAAGTTCTATGCCTCGGTCCGCCTCGATATCCGCCGCACCGGGCAGATCAAGGCTGGCGATGAGATCGTGGGCAATGCCACCCGGGTCAAAGTGGTCAAGAACAAGGTTGCTCCGCCGTTCAAGCAGGTCGAATTCGACATCATGTATGGCGAAGGCGTGTCCAAGCTGGGCGAGATTCTCGATCTCGGTGTCAAGGCGGGTATCGTTGAAAAATCGGGGTCCTGGTTCAGCTATGACAGCATCAGGATTGGTCAGGGCCGTGAAAATTCAAAGCAATATCTCAGGGACAATCCCGAAGTTAGCGACCGGCTGGAAGCTGCGATCCGCAGCCGCACCGACAAGGTCGCCGAGGAGATGATGGCCGGGCCAGACGCGGACGCCTGACGCTATTTCTTCTCAAGCGGATGCAGGAATGGCATCCGGGAAAACGGAAAGCCGGCGCGAGTATCCTCACGGATCCACGCCGGCTTTTCTTTTGTCCTGCACAAAAACGCAATTGATATTTAGCGCCCGCCTTCGCACAGTCGGGTCATGCGTGATGGCGATCATCTAACGCGAAGGATTTTGAATGCAGGCGAGTGAATGGCAGGGCCGTGTTGGCCAGAAATGGGCCGCCGAATGGCGCCGCACGGACCGCAGCTTTGGCGGGCTGACCGACCATCTGGTTGCACGGGCTACTTCCCGGCCAGTAAAATGCATGCTCGACATTGGCTGCGGCGCAGGCGAATTGTCAATCGCGCTTGCCCGCGCGCTTCCGGATGCTCAAATTCGCGGCATCGATATCAGCGATGAACTGGTGGATGTTGCAAGGGAGCGCGCTGCGAATTTGCCCAACACGCACTTTGAAATTGCAGATGCCGGTGCCTGGCCGGGGGACGGCTTCACGCCGGATTTGCTGATTTCGCGCCATGGAGTGATGTTCTTTCCCGAACCGGTGCAGGCATTCGCGCATCTGTCTCGCATCGCGGCGCCTAATGCCCGCCTCATCTTCAGCTGTTTTCGCGATATGTCGCAAAATGACTGGGCGAGCGGGATCACGAGATTCCTGCCTGAAGGCATGGTCGAAGAACCTGCGGCAATGGTGCCTGGGCCATTCGCTTTTGCTGACCGTGATGCAGTCTCGGCCATGCTGACCCGCGCTGGCTGGCTGGATGTTGCATTCGAGCCGGTGAATTACGCCTATGTTGCAGGGGAAGGGGATGATCCTGTCGAAGATGCGCTTGGCTATTTCCTTCAGATTGGTCCTGCTGCCCGCGCTGCCGCGCAATTGCAGCACGCCCAGCGCGCTGCTTTTATCCAGCAATTGCGCGAATTTCTGGTGCAGCACCGTGATGGGCAAATGGTGGCATTGGATGCTGCAGCATGGATCGTCTCAGCGCGCACCGGTGATGCGCCGAAATAGCCTCCAGTCCTGTCCCGAACCGGGCCGGAAAGGGGGCGAGGTTTGCAAACACTTGCGTGATCGAGCGGTTCGCTTTCAGGATCCCGGTTAATACGCTTGTCGCAACGCAGCAGAATGCCTAATTGCTGCGGCATGACTTCGACCAATGACATTCGCCGTTCGTTTCTGGAATATTTCGCCAGCCAGGGCCATGCTCCGGTGCCAAGCGCGCCGCTGGTGCCTTACAATGACCCGACATTGATGTTCGTCAATGCAGGCATGGTTCCCTTCAAGAACATCTTTACCGGACTGGAAGCAGCGCCAGCACCGCGCTCCACCAGTTCGCAGAAATGCGTGCGCGCCGGGGGCAAGCATAATGACCTCGATAATGTCGGCTATACTGCGCGCCACCACACGTTTTTCGAAATGCTGGGCAACTTTTCCTTTGGCGATTATTTCAAGGAAGAAGCCATCAGTCACGCATGGCACCTGCTGACAAAAGAATGGGGTTTGCCGGCCGACAAGCTGACCGCCACGGTTTATCACACCGATGACGAAGCGTTCGATCTGTGGCGGAAAATCGCTGGGCTGCCGGAAGAACGCATCATTCGCATCGCTACCAATGACAATTTCTGGTCGATGGGCGATACCGGCCCGTGCGGCCCGTGCAGTGAAATATTCTACGACCACGGGGACCATATTCCCGGTGGCCCGCCAGGATCGCCAGATGAAGACGGGGACCGTTTCATCGAGATCTGGAACCTCGTTTTCATGCAGTTCCAGCAGGACGCCAGCGGTGAGCGGACACCACTGCCAAAACCATCCATCGATACCGGAATGGGGCTGGAGCGTATTGCCGCGGTGATGCAGGGCGTGCACGATAATTACGATACGGACACTTTCAGAACGCTGATTTCCGCTTCGGAATCGCTGACAGGCGTTGCTGCAGAAGGGGACAACCGCGCCAGCCACCGAGTTATTGCAGACCATTTGCGGTCCACCAGTTTCCTGCTGGCTGATGGCGTTCTGCCATCGAATGAGGGCCGCGGATATGTTCTGCGCCGGATCATGCGCCGCGCCATGCGCCACGCCCATCTTCTGGGGGCGAGCGAGCCGTTGATGCACCGTCTGGTGCCAGCACTGGTCGGCGAGATGGGCCAGGCCTATCCCGAATTGCTGCGCGGACAGGCCCTGATCGAAGAAGTTCTGGAGCGCGAGGAAACCCGTTTCCGCCAAACGCTGGACAAGGGCTTGCGCCTGCTTGACGATGCGACTGGCAATATGACATCGGGCGACCAGCTTGACGGTGAAACCGCATTCAAGCTCTACGACACATTCGGCTTCCCCTATGATCTGACCGAAGATGCCCTTCGCGCACGCAGCATTGGCGTCGACCGGGCGGGCTTTGATGAAGCAATGAACCGGCAGAAAGCTGCTGCCCGCGCAGCATGGAAAGGTTCCGGCGAAGCGGCATCGGGCGAAATCTGGTTCGACATTGCAGAGCGCGAGGGCGCCAGCGAATTTACCGGATATACGTCGACCAGCGGCGAGGGCCGGGTTGTCGCCTTGCTGAAAGATGGTGCCGAAATCGAGCGGGCCAATGCCGGTGATGTTGTCCTGGTGCTGACCAATCAGACGCCGTTTTATGGCGAAAGTGGCGGTCAGGCGGGTGATGTTGGCACGATCAGCACGCCTGAAGGCTTGCAGATTGACGTGACCGATACATCCAAGCCGCTGGGCCGGCTGCACGTCCATAATGCCACTGTGAAATCCGGTTCAATCAGCGTGGGCGATACAGTCCATCTTGATGTGGATGTCGGCCGCCGTGACCGTATCCGCGCGAACCATTCGGCCACCCACCTGTTGCATTCCGCGCTGCGGCGCAGGCTGGGCGGCCATGTTACGCAGAAAGGGTCCTTGGTTGCAGAAGACCGGCTTCGGTTCGACTTTTCGCACCCCAAGCCGCTGACGGAAGATGATCTGGCGGCAATCGAACGCGATGTGAATGAGGAAATTCGTGCCAACGAGACTGTATCGACCCGGCTGATGAGCCCGGATGATGCAATCGAAGCTGGCGCGATGGCCTTGTTTGGCGAAAAATACGGCGATGAAGTGCGTGTCCTGTCCATGGGCCGGTCCGATGATGGTGGGCGCAATTTCTCGGTCGAATTATGCGGCGGCACGCATGTGAACGCGACCGGCGATATCGCGCTGCTGCGGATCATCTCTGAAAGTGCTGTTTCCTCTGGCGTGCGGCGGATCGAAGCGTTGACCGGGGAAGCGGCGCGCCAATGGCTGGTATCCCGCGAAGACGCGCTGAAAGCCATCGCTGCATCGATGAAGACCGCGCCTGACGATGTGCCGGCGCGTGTCAACTCGCTGATGGATGAACGCAAATCGCTGGAAAAGGAACTTGCCGAAGCCAGAAAGCAACTTGCGCTGGGCGGTGGCGGCCATGCCGCAGGACCGCAGGATGAAGATGTAAGTGGTATCAAATTTTCAGGTCAGGTGCTTGACGGGTTGAACCCCAAGGAACTGCGTCCATTGCTGGATGAAGCCAAGAACCGCATGGGTTCAGGCATTGCCGCTGCAGTCGCCATCAATGACGGGCGCGCGGCAATCGCCGTGGCCGTCACCGATGATCTGGTCAGCCGTTTCGATGCCGTGGAACTGGTGAAGCTCGGCGTCGAAACGCTCGGCGGCAAGGGCGGCGGCGGCAGGGCCGATATGGCGCAGGGCGGCGGTCCGGATGCAAGCCAGGGTCAGGCCGCGATTGAGGCAGTACGCGCGGCCATCGGCGGATAAATAGCCCGCAGCCGCCGCCCCGCCTGCATGGCCTTGACGGTGGCGGCTGCTGCGTCAGCTATAAGCCAGCTTGCTGCGCCAAGGGTGATGATGCCTTTACCGGAGGATCAAGCGGCGAGCTTGAGACCCCTTCAGGACCTTAACTGCCGACGTTGCTCGTGCGTAATTTCGGCTTTTGATCGAGCCCAGCATCCTTCTGGATGCGGATTCGAAATTCGTCACGCTTTTCGTGGATCGATGCAATGACCGGCCCCATTGCTACGCCAATGTCCACCAGCACGGCTTCTGACAATTGCAGCGAGCTTTCCAAAGTTTCGGGCACGGCATGGCTCGCGCCGCTGCGATAGAGTTCGGCGGCGTGGACAGTATCGCGCGCGCGGGCGATGATGGGCAAATCGGGGTAGGCCTTGCGCAATTTGGCCGTCAGGCGCTGGGCCAGAATCGGTTCATCCATGGTCAGGATAACTGCCAGCGCATGATCCACGCCGAGGCGGACAAGCGCATCGCCGCGCGCCGCATCGCCAAAGGTTGCGCGGTAACCCTTGCGTTTTGCGACCTCGATCAGGTCGGCATCGGAATCGATGGCCACATAGGGTTTGCCGTGCGTCGTCAGCATTTGAGCGACAAGGCGGCCAACCCGACCTGCGCCGATGATGATGACGCGCGGGGTGCCGCGGTCTTCCTCTGCCAGTTCTGGTGCAGGCTCCACCCGGCGGGCGATGATCCGCCCAAGCCGTGCCAGCACTGGCGTTATGGTGAGGCCGATGGCGGTGACAATCTGCCAGAATTGCGCGGTTCCCGGCTGAATGAGCAGGGCCGAACTTGCGGCGGCCAGAACGATCAGAGTGGTTTCCGATGGGCTGGCCATCAATATGCCGGTTTCGGTTGCTGTGCTGCGCCGTGCCCCCATCAAACGCAGCAACAGGCCGGTGACCAGCGCCTTGAATGTCAGAACCAGCACAACGGCCAGCATGATCGGGCCCAGATTGGCCCAGATGGTGGTGAGGTCGATGCTCATGCCCACGGTGATCAGGAACACACCTAGCGCCAGGCCCTTGAAAGGCTCCATAATGGCTTCGACTTCGCCGTGATATTCGGTTTCTGCAATCAGCAAGCCTGCCAGAAGCGCGCCGACGATGGGGGAAAGGCCAACCGCTGATGTGGCAAGGCTGGCGCCGATGACGACCAGCAGGCTGGCCGCGAGGAACAGTTCCGGGCTTTTCGTGCGGGCGGCTTGCGCAAACAGACGCGGCAGCGCGAGGCGGCCCAGCACCAGCAGCGCAATGACCACCAGCGCGCCCAGCCACAATGTATCGAACAGCCCTTCCCAGCCATCGCTTTGGGCATAGGGGGCCATGGCGCCAAGCATGAAGATGATGGGAACAATGGCAATATCTTCAAACAGCAACATCGACAGCGCGGCGCGGCCAACGGGGCTGGTGGTGCCCGCGATTGGCAGAACGATAGCAGTCGATGACAGCGCCAGAGCCAGGCCAAGGCCCAGAGCGCCAGTCCAGTACTGGCCCATCATGGACAGGAATATGGCCAGCATTCCGCCAATAATCAGCAGTTCCAGCGCGCCCAGGCCAAACACCATCCGGCGCATCGTCCATAATCGCTTGAACGACAATTCCAGCCCGATGGTAAACAGCAGCAGGATGATCCCGAATTCGGCAAATGGGTCCAGCGCTTCGGGGTCGGTGATGGTTACATGTTCAAGCCAGCCATACTGATACACCAGCTTGCCCAGCCCGAAGGGGCCGACCGCAAGGCCGATCAGGATAAAGCCGATCACCGGGGTAATCCTGAACCGGGTAAACACCGGAATCACGATCCCGGCTGCGCCCAGAATTACCAGCGCATCAGATAAAAACGGAGAGGAGAGTTCGCCAGCCATATTCGCACTCTATGGCAGGGCTGGCGCAGTTGTCACCCGCTTAACCGCCGCCGGGCGAATGTCTGCCGGTTGGCTTGGTGATGCCAGTGTCCCTGTCTTCGCCAATCCGTGTGTGCTGCGGCAGGGATCCCACGCGTTTATCCCACACGATGCGGTAAAGATCGAACCTGCGGTCAGCCAGATTCTGCACCGTGCCTTCTGCACGGGCCCAGCTCAGATCCGCGAGATTCACGTCACTGATGGTCAGTGTTTCGACATTTTCACTGGCTTCGGCTGCAATGCCGTCACGCGCAAAGGGGAAATCGCAAGGGGTCAGAATACAGCTCTGGGCATATTGAATGTCCATATTCGCCACATTGGGCAAATTACCGACATTGCCGCTCATCACAGTAAAGCACTGATTTTCGATGGCGCGGGCCTGCGCGCAGTAGCGTACGCGCATATAACCCTGGCGGCTGTCTGTGCAGAACGGGATGAAGATGATCCGCGCACCTTCATCCACCAGTCGGCGGGCAAGTTCGGGGAATTCGCTATCATAGCAGATCAGCACGCCAATCGGGCCGCAATCGGTCGGGATGGCGTCAATCGTATCGCCGCCCTTGATGTTCCACCAATAGGCTTCATTGGGCGTGGGGTGGATTTTTTCCTGGCTGTGGATCGACCCGTCACGCAGGCAAACATAGGCAATATTGTGGATATCGCCATCATCGAGGCGGGTCGGATGGGAGCCGCCGATGATGTTGATGTTATATTTCAGCGCCATGTCCGACAGGCCCTGACGAATGCGCGGGGTATAGTTGGAAAGCGTTTCGATCGCTTCCATCGGGGTAAGTTCGCGTTCCTCGAAGGACAGCAGCATCAGCGTGAACAATTCGGGAAAAACGATGAAGTCTGCTTCGTAATCCGCTGCGACATCGACGAAATATTCGACATGGCGCATGAACTCGTCAAAATCGGCAACCTGCCGCGCCTGCAATTGGCACGTGGCGATACGCACGCTTTCGACACCGCGCGGCAAGCGATGTTTCTTTGGCTTGTCCGTATCCACAAACGGGTTGCGCCACATCATGTGGACCGCAAAACCCTTCGATTTCTTGTCTTCCGGCAGATAGTTTTCAAGAATGCCGATGGGTTCGAACCCGTTGGCCAGCTGAAAACGCAGCACGGGATCGTGAATCTTGTTGTCCAGCACCTGATCGAGATAATCCTGTGCGCTCTCTACCTTGCGCCAGCTGCGCGACAGGTTCGGCATGCGTCCGCCAAAGACGATGCCTGACAGCTCGAGCTGTTCAGCCAGACTGCGGCGTTCTTCATAAAGGCGCCTGCCCAGCCGTGTTCCACGCACCTTGGGATCGACACACATTTCGTAGCCATACAGCCAGTCACCTGTGGGATCGTGGCGCGAGCCAAACCCGTTGCCGGTAATTTCGTCCCAGCTGTGCGGTTTCAGCGCGACATGCTCATCTAGCCGCATCGACGCGCAATAGCCCACCACCGTGCCATCCAGCTTGGCGACAAAGCATCCTTCCGGATAATTGTTGATCTGGCCGCGAATTTCACCGTGGGTATAGGCTGGCAGATCGGCATAGGCGCGGCGGACAAGGTCCGCGATGGCGCGCACATCTGCCGGACGCGCCTGGCGGACTTCGAGGCGGGCTTTGGATTTGGGGGCGCTCATACAGGCTCCTGCTTGTAAAATGGGGCGAGCAGGACTGGTCGCCGATGGTGTGGTGCTTGCGGGGCAGGACCATCGGGCCAGGGCGCAATCCAGATGGAATTAGCGTGGGATCAGCCGCCCTGGCACCTGATGATCAGGAACGGGTCAGGCCCAGCTCTGCATTTCCGTTTCGAGATTTGTGACAATCGTTTCGAAGAACTGCTCGGTGGTCAGCCAGTTCTGGCTGGGACCGATCAGCAGGGCCAGATCCTTGGTCATATTGCCCTTTTCGACCGTTTCGATGCAGATGCGTTCCAGCGTTTCGGCAAAGCGGACCACATCAGGCGTGTTGTCGAATTTGCCGCGATACATGAGGCCGCGTGTCCATGCGAAGATGGAAGCGATGGGGTTGGTGCTGGTAGCCTTGCCCTGCTGGTGCTGGCGGTAATGGCGGGTAACGGTGCCATGGGCAGCTTCCGCTTCAACGGTCTTGCCATCAGGCGTCATCAGCACGGACGTCATCAGGCCGAGCGAGCCGAAGCCCTGTGCCACTGTGTCCGACTGCACGTCGCCGTCATAGTTCTTGCAGGCCCAGACAAACTTGCCGTTCCATTTAAGAGCAGATGCCACCATGTCATCAATCAGGCGATGTTCGTAGGTGATGCCGGCTTCTTTGAACTTGGCTGCAAATTCGGCTTCGAACACTTCGTCGAACAGATCCTTGAAGCGGCCATCATAGGCCTTCATGATCGTGTTCTTGGTGCTGAGATACACTGGCCATTTGCGGTCCAGACCATAATTCATCGATGCACGGGCAAAATCGCGGATCGAATCGTCCAGATTATACATTGCCATGGCAACGCCCGGGCTTTCAAACTCGAACACGTCGAGATCGATGTTCTTGCCGTCAGCCCCTTCGAACACCAGGCGCAGCTTGCCAGCGCCAGGGATGAGCGTGTCTGTGGCGCGATACTGGTCGCCAAACGCATGACGGCCGATCACGATTGGGTCAGTCCATCCGGGGACCAGACGCGGCACATTGTCGATCACGATCGGTTCACGGAACACCACCCCGCCGAGAATATTGCGGATCGTGCCATTGGGCGAACGCCACATTTTTTTAAGGCCGAATTCCTCGACCCGCGCTTCGTCAGGAGTGATGGTCGCGCATTTTACGCCCACACCGTGCTCTTTGATCGCATTGGCGGCATCGACAGTGATCTGATCATCTGTCTCGTCACGCTTTTCGATGGAAAGATCGTAATATTTCAGGTCGACATCGAGATAAGGCAGGATCAGCCGCTCGCGAATCCACTGCCAGATAATCCGGGTCATTTCGTCGCCGTCGAGTTCGACGACGGGGTTTGCTACCTTGATCTTCGTCATGGTCTTCCTGTTTTTCGAATTTTAAGTTGCGCGGGCTTTAGCAGGTGGAAGCCCATGTGCAAGGTGGCGCTTGCATGTCAGCCCGGCAGCATGGGCGGCACAGGCCGGCGCGCGGGCCGAAAACGCGCAACGTCACCGATGACCAGATTGCCGAAAATTTTGAGAAAAGACCATGAATGGTGGGCGTAGAGAGAGTTGAACTCCCGGCCCCTGCGATGTCAACACAGTGCTCTACCACTGAGCTATACGCCCACTCTATTCATGTTCTGCCGTAACAGCAGGCGCGCCCTCTAGCCGGACAGTTCGGCAGGTGCAAGCGCAAGTTGGCCATTTGCAGGCTGAATTAGAGCGATGCCTGGGCCTGATCGGCGAAAATCCGTTCAACTTCCATCACCAGATCACGCAGATGGAACGGTTTTGACAGCACCTTGGCTTGGGGTTGTTCGCGGCTGGCCTTCAGCGTGACTGCCGCGAACCCGGTGATGAACATCACTTTTGTATGGGGGCTGAGTTCGTTGCAGCGCTGGGCAAGTTCGATACCATCCATTTCGGGCATCACGATGTCTGACAGCAGCAGATCGAAATGTTCTGTTTCCAGATATGGGATGGCTGCTGTCCCCCGATCAACTGCGACAACGTCATAGCCGGCATTTTCAAGCGCGCGCGCAAGATAGCTGCGCATCGCTTCTTCATCCTCTGCCAGAAGGATTCGATGGGTGTGTGACTGGTTCATGGCAAACCCTGTAGCGCAGTTCGCTTAAGAAATCTTTGTCAGCGAGGCGTTTTGTTCGGCCCTGAAGCTGTGCCTTGGCCGTGTGCTTTGACAAAGCCGGCGATACCGTTCAGCATTCCGGAATGAACGGTGGCCCGCGCAATTCCAACGATACCCGCATTTTGCGCGGTGGCGTGATTCCCGGCACATCCAACCCTGCGTTTATATTGCAGACACCTTCGGACCAGTCGATTCCGGTGCTGATTGCGGCGCCCCATGCAGGGCGCGATTATCCCGATTGCGTGCTGGAAGCGATGCGCGATCCGGAATATTCGGTCCTCCGGCTGGAAGACCGCTACGTTGACCGGATTGCGGCACAAGTCGCCGCCCAGACAGGTGCGGGGCTGCTGGTGGCGCAGGCGCCGCGTGCGATGATAGACCTTAACCGTCATAGCGATGATGTGGATTGGGAAATGATCCGCGATGGTCTACCCGGCGATCAGGTGCGCAATTCTGGCAATCGCCGGTCACGCAGCGGGCTGGGCCTGATCCCGCGCCGGTTGCCCAGATTGGGGGAAATCTGGAAAGGCCAGATCAGCAAGGAGCAATTGCAGGACCGGATTGACACTGTCCACCGGCCCTACCACCGCGCATTGGCGCAAGCGCTGGAATCGCTGCGCGACAAATGGGGTGCGGTGCTGCTTCTGGATCTGCATTCCATGCCGCCGTTGAAACCCCGCCATGAAGGGGATCTGCCCGCAGAATTTGTGCTGGGTGACAGGTTCGGAGCATCCAGCGATGGTATTCTGGTGGCCAGCGCATTTTCCTATCTGGCGCGCCATGAACGCCCCTCAGCGCATAACCGGCCCTATGCGGGCGGCTATGTGCTGGACCGGCATGGTTTCCCTGCACGGGGCATTCACGCAATCCAGCTTGAGATTTGCCGCACTGCCTATCTGGACAGGCATCTGGCCGAACCCACCGCCAGAATGAATGCGATTATTCGGCTGCTATCGGGGCTGGTGCGTGAATTGGGCGAATATACCGCATCGCTGGGCCGCGAAGGCAGTCTGCCGATGGCTGCCGAATAGGACGACACTCGTGCCGGCCTGCACCACGCCCAACGCAAAAATATCAAAAAAAACCACCTCGCACGTTTCCGCGCGAGGTGGCCAAGGTTCAGGGAGGTGGTGCACCTGAGTGCACCGGTTCAGGCGGGCTATGAGGGTGGCGCCGCCGAACATCTGCAAGATAGGAGGCACGCCGGGCGAGTTCAAGCCCGCCGTGCCTCCATCCAGTCTCGGTCTATCGTGTCTTTGGCCAGCCGCGGTTAGGCAGCAGGTCCAGCAGCAGCCGGAGCAGCCAGTTGCGGACCCTTGCCCTGCTGCACCTGACGGGAAAAGATAGCGCGCATCAGGTCGAGGGAGAACAGATGCGCGTGGATCAGCGCCATCAGGCCATTCTGGTTCCAGGTGCGCAGAACATCACCGCGCACTTCGCGCAGCTTTTCCTGATCGATCATCTGGAAGCCGCGATACACAAACGGATTTTCCTGATTATCCGTCTGCGAGATGGCGATTTCGCCGTCCATCAGCAGCTCGTGCTTGGTAAGTTCATCAATGAAGGCCTTGGTCCGCACGCCGGCTTCTTCAAACCGTTCGCAGAATTGCAGGATTTCATTGGTGCCTTCAGACGGCTTGCCTTCTGCATCGAACAGCGGCGTGCCATCTTCAAATTCGCCCAGCGATTCGGTGGTGGGGTCAAAGCACAGGGACAATTCCTCGGCATCCTGCGTCAGCCGTGCCAGCATGAACGGGTAGCGGCGGATATAGGCAGGCAGATAGACAGGCTCATTGACCTTGCCTTGCTCGTCCACAAATGTGTTTACGCCTTCGTTCAGGCCCATCAGCGCCAGCGGCAAGGGGTTGTCGCCTGACGAGAACACGATCGGGTAATCGCGCTGCGCCTGCACGAATTCATCCACCGTCAGCGGAATGGCATGCTGGCTGACCAGCCAGGTGGCAGCTTCAATCGGCTTGGTTTTCCAGGTCGAGTGATCGCGGCTGTTGAGCGGCATAAGGTCGTTGTAGAACAGGGGCAGGGTGGGCTGCGGCGCGCTGGCCATGGGATCTCTCCATCAAGTCGAAAAACCGCCAGAAAAAGCTGGCAAATCCGAGAAAATCATTTCGATGGCAGCCCGGCAAAGGTCCGGCCAGCCCATCGCGTGAAGCGCGCGCTGTAAGGGCTGGCGCGCTGCGAAGCAAGGGGCGGCAATGCTGCGAGCGCAGGCATTTGCCGGGCCATGCGGCGAGAGGCAGGTTTATCCTGATGCACCGCGCCCTGCCAGCGGCGTTTATGCAGGGCCAGTCGGGACCAGCTTGCCCGGATTGAACAGGCCTTTGGGGTCGAGCGCATGTTTCACACTGCGCATCATGGCCAGCGACACCGGATCACCCAGCCTGCCCAGTTCATCCCTCTTCATCTGGCCAATGCCGTGCTCCGCGCTGATGGACCCGCCCCAGCTGGTAACGCGGTCATGCACGAACATGCTGATCTGCCTGCCGTGCGCCAGTTCCCATTCCCCAGCGACCGCGCCCGCAGGTGCCAGCACATGAAAATGGACATTCCCGTCGCCCAGATGGCCGAAGGCATGGGCTCTGGTGCCGGGGAAACGGGCTTCTACTTCTGCCACTGTCTGGTCCACAAATTGCGCCATCAGTTCCACTGGAACGGAAATGTCATGCTGCATGGCAGGGCCGATTGCCCGCTCGGCTGCTGAAATCGAATCGCGCAAATGCCAGAATGCCTCGGCCTGGCTTTCGCTGGCGGCAATGGCGGCATCTTCCAGCAGGCCAGCTTCCATGGCGCTGCCAAGAATATCCTCCGCCCGCTGATACAGTGCATCGTATTGGTCAGGCTGTGCCACCAGTTCAACCAGTGCGTACCAGGGGTAGCGCGCATCCAGCGGTGATCGTGCATCAGGCTGATGGTCCAGAACCGAGGTCAGACATTCGTCAGGCACAATTTCGAACCCTTCGAGAATATCGGCCGCTTGCGCTTCGCAGTGCACTAGCAATTTTCGGGCATCGATCACAGAGGCAAGCCCCGCCCATGCCACCACGCGGCCGCCAATGGCGGGCAGCAAACGCACCGTGGCAGCCGTGACGATGCCAAGCGTACCTTCCGATCCGATCAGCATCTGTTTCAGGTCAAATCCGCGATTGTCCTTCTTCAGCGGAGTAAGCGAATTGAAAATGGACCCATCGGGCATGACCGCTTCCAGACCCAGCACCTGCGCGCGCATCGTGCCGTGGCGGAGCACCTGCGTGCCGCCGGCATTGGTCGAGATCAGGCCGCCAATCGTGGCGGAACCCTTGCCCCCAAGCGTAAGCGGGAAGCGCATGGCGCGTGCTTCTGCTGCCTCGTGAAGGGATTGCAGGATAACGCCTGCTTCGCACAGGGCCTTTCCTCCAGCCCCGCCGGACATGCCGTTATTGTCGCCCGTCTCGCCGCCTGCCGTATCGATTTTGCGAATGGCATTCATCCGCCGCAGCGACAGCACGATGGCATTGCCGCTGGTGTCGGGCGTGGCCCCGCCGGACATGCCGCTGTTGCCGCCCTGCGGCACAATCGCAATATTGAACTGGCTGCATAATCGGACCAGATCAGACACCTGCTGCGTGCTCTCAGGCGAAGCCAGCGCCAATGCCGCGCCGTGATAGCGCCCGCGCCAGTCAGTCAGCCACGGGCCTACCAAATCTTCATCCTGGGTAAAACCGCGTGGGCCAAGCAGCGCGGCAGCGGCTGCGCAAAATGCGTCCTGATCGTTCATGAGCCTGTTATGGCACAAGGCGGCAGCAATTCGCCAGTCCGGCGATGCACAGGTTGCAGAAATATGCAGATGGATTAAGCCGCCGTTCAACCGTTCAGAGTATGGGGGCATATGACGAACACGGGCCAGCGTAAATGCGCGGGCCGGTCATGGAGTTTGAACGCCACTGGATATGTCCAGCCTTTCTGTCTTTCTTGCGCCGCTTGCGCTGCTGATCTCGGCTTCTGTTGCAGATGCACCCGGCAGTGATGCGCCGCATCTGGTGCCGCGGGCGGATATTGCAGAGACCCAGACAGATGGCGCTGCCCCCGGCTGGCTGATGCTGGATGCACTGGAAGCAGCCGCAATCAACCAGCAGGTGCGGATAGAACGCCGTCTGGTGGTGCGTATTTCCCCGCGGGCGCCGATTGTGCGTCAGAACATGGCAGCAGATATCCTGACTGCCCCTGTGCCTGCGCGGACAGTAGAGCGGAAGTTCGGCAAATGCGTCCCTGTAAATGGCATTGCCGGCGTCCAGCCGACCAGGGATAACCGCCTGATGCTGTTCATGCGTGACCAGCGCGTTATTACGGCCCGCCTCGAAAAATCCTGCCGCGCCAATGATTTCTATTCCGGTTTTTACGTTGAACGCAGCAAGGACGGGTTGCTTTGCATTGACCGCGACAAGCTGCATTCGCGTACCGGAGCCAATTGCGAAGTGAACCGCATGCGGCAGGTGGTTTCCGAATAACGCCAGCGCAGATATTTGGCCTTATAGTGACTGCGCGCCATTTTCTTGACTTTTCTCGCCGTAGCGCGCAAATGCGCGGCGGTTTTACTACAGGCTACATTCGCCTGCATCCACGGGCATCGTGCCCCAACAACCGGACAATCTGACTTACATGACTTTTGCCGATCTCGGCCTTTCCGATAAATTGCTGCAAGCGGTGGAAACCTCTGGCTACAGCGAGCCTACGCCTATTCAGGCCCAGGCCATCCCCGCAGTCCTGATGATGAAGGACATCATTGGCATCGCCCAGACGGGCACTGGCAAGACCGCCAGCTTTGTTTTGCCAATGATCGATATTCTCGACAGTGGACGCAGACGCGCGCGTATGCCGCGCTCCCTCATTCTCGAACCGACCCGCGAACTGGCGGCACAGGTGGCGGAAAACTTTGAAAAATACGGTGCCAAGCACGATCTGAAGATGGCGCTGCTCATCGGCGGTGTGCAAATGGGCGATCAGGTAAAGGCGCTGGATGAAGGCGTTGACGTCTTGATCGCGACTCCTGGCCGCCTGATGGACCTGTTCGAACGCGGCAAGATCATGCTCAATGGCTGCGAATTGCTCGTCATCGACGAAGCGGACCGGATGCTGGATATGGGCTTCATTCCCGATATCGAATTCATCTGCGACAAGCTGCCAACACCGCGCCAGACCCTGCTGTTTTCGGCAACCATGCCGCCGCCGATCAAGAAACTGGCGGACAAGTTCCTGACCAATCCCAAGCAGATCGAAGTGTCGCGCGCGGCATCGACTAATGCCGACATCGCCCAGTTCAAGGTGATGATGACCCCGCGCAAAAAGCGCGAGGCGCTGCGCTGGTTCCTGCGCAATGACAATGTCAGCAATGCGATTGTTTTCTCCAACAAGAAAACCACCGTGCGCGACCTTGCCAAGATGTTGAAGAAAGAAGGCTTCAAGGTCGGTGAGATCCATGGTGACATGGACCAGTCCAGCCGGATTGCCGAACTGGACCTGTTCAAGGCAGGCGAAATCAACATTCTGGCAGCATCCGATGTTGCCGCACGCGGTCTGGACATCAAGGGCGTGAGCCATGTGTTCAATTTCGACACGCCGTGGCACCCTGACGATTACGTCCACCGCATTGGCCGCACCGGCCGCGCCGGTGCCAAGGGCCGCGCATTCACTTTCGTTACTGCGGAAGATGCAGAAGCCATCGCCAATGTCGAGAAGCTGACGGGCGGGCCAATCCCGCTTTACGCACCGGCCAAGGCTGCGCCAAAGCCAGCCCGCGATGACACAGCTTGCGATGACCCAGTTCGCGATGACCCAGTTCGCGATGAGACGGCTCGCGATGAAAAGGCGGAACACGCGCCGCGCACGAGGCAGCGAGCAGACAGCAACCGCGCGCAGGAGAGGCGGCCTGCTGAAGAACGCAAGCCACGCGGCCGCCGCAAAGCTGCGGATGATACGCGTCAGACCGAACAGGCGGACGTGCCGGAGCGGGCATCAACCCCACGACCAGCGCCGGAGCGGCGGGCAGAGCGTGGACCGCGCAAGGTGTCTGACAAGGCGCCGGAACAGCCCCGTTATCACCACCGTGATAATGACGGGCCAAGCGAGCCGGGCGAGTGGAACGGGCCGATCCCGGGCTTCCTGGAAGTTTCCGCGATCAACTGACAAATCCCAAACAAAACGGGCCAGACGAACTGTCTGGCCCGTTTTGGTTTTAACCCACAAATGGCCAGTTCAAGTTGGCACCTGGCTTGGCCCCCTTTTTGGCCGGACTAATTTGGCGCCGCTAATTTGGCCCCACTAATTTGCTAGTGTGACGAAACTGTCGATCAACCGCTTGGCCGCCCCGCTTTCAAAGTCGATTTCCAGCTTGTTGCCTTCCTGCGCGGTGACTTTGCCATAGCCGAACTTGTCATGGAAAACCCGTGCGCCGATTTCGATATCGCTGCGCGGCTTGGCCGCAAAACTGGCGGCGCTTCGGCCCGGTTCCTTCACGCGGACTTGCTTTGTATCATAGCCTGCAGTCAGCGCGCGCTGCCACCCCGGACCGCGCTGGTTGGACCGTTCCGGCCTGCTCGTGCTGACATGGGCGAACGGGTCTTCATTCTCGCTCCAGTTGGCCTGCCATAGCGATGCGCCGCCGGTCATCGTGGTTTCGCGGTCCACATGACCATCGGGCAGTTCATTGACGAAACGTGACGGGATGGAACTGGTCCACTGGCCGTAGATACGCCGGTTTGCGGCATAGAGGATGGTGCACCGTTTGCGCGCACGCGTGATGGCCACATAGGCCAGCCGCCGCTCTTCCTCCAGGCTGGCAAGCCCCCCTTCATCCAGCGAACGCTGCGAAGGAAAAACGCCTTCTTCCCAGCCCGGCAGGAAGACATTGTCAAATTCCAGGCCCTTGGCAGCGTGCATCGTCATGATGGTCAGTTTTTCGCCCTCATTGGCGCGTTCATTGTCCATCACCAGCGATACGTGTTCCAGAAAATCGCCCAGTGTTTCATATTCTTCCATGGCGCGGGCAAGTTCGGAAATATTTTCCAGCCTGCCTGCGCTTTCGGCTGATTTTTCAGCTTGCAACATGAGGGTATAGCCACATTCATCCATGACGGTGCGCAGCAGTTCGGCAGGTGTGGTTTGCTCCGCCAGTTGGCCCCAGCGCAGAAAGTCGCGCATCAATGCACCAATCGTGCCCGCAGCGCGTTTGGGCAATTCATCACTGTCGGCCAGTTGCAGCGAT
The DNA here is from genome assembly GCF_009827615.1 of Allopontixanthobacter confluentis. GTDB lineage: Bacteria > Pseudomonadota > Alphaproteobacteria > Sphingomonadales > Sphingomonadaceae > Allopontixanthobacter > Allopontixanthobacter confluentis. Next base: position 1,363,427 of record NZ_WTYU01000001.1, on the reverse strand, counting down.
GCCGCGGCCAGTGGCAGGCCGGTGGCCCGCGCATGCTGGAACATCCGTTCCAGCGTCTTGGCGCCAAGGCCGCGTTTGGGCTGGTTGTAAATCCGTTCAAACGCCAGGTCATCACGCGGTTGGGCAATCACCCGTAAATAGGCGAGGGCGTCGCGGATTTCCGCCCGCTCGTAAAAACGAAAACCCCCGATGATGCGGTAATTCAGCCCGATCTGGATGAAACGGTCTTCAAATTCGCGGGTCTGATATTGCGCCCGCACCAATATGGCCACCTGATCCAGCGAGGCACCTTCGCGTTCCAGCCGCTCTGCTTCCTCGCCCACGCGGCGCGCTTCTTCAGGCGCGTCCCACACGCCGATGACGCGAACTTTGTCGCCGCCTTCAAACTCCGTCCACAGCGTTTTGCCGATGCGTTCGCTATTGGCATTGATAAGCCCCGATGCGGCCGCCAGAATATGCGGCGTGGAGCGGTAATTCTGTTCCAGCTTGACCACTTTGGCGCCGGGAAAATCCTTCTCGAACTTGAGGATATTGGCGACTTCCGCGCCCCGCCAGGAATAGATCGACTGGTCATCATCGCCCACCACGCAGATGTTCTTGCGCGTTTGTGCCAGCAGACGGAGCCACAGATACTGGACCTGATTGGTGTCCTGATATTCATCGACCAGAATATATTTGAACCGGTCCTGATACATCTTCAGAACTTCCGGATTGCGCCGCAGGATGTTGAGCATATGCAGCAGCAGATCGCCAAAATCGCAAGCGTTGAGGGATTTCAGACGGTCCTGATACAGGGCGTAAAATTCCTGTCCGCGGCCATTGGCGTAGGCTTCATTTTCAACGGAATCGAGATCGGCGGGGTTCAGTCCGCGGTTTTTCCACCGGTCAATCAATCCGGACAGCTGGCGTGGCGGCCAACGTTTTTCATCCAGATCCTGATCGCGAATGAGCTGTTTCAGCAATCGTAGCTGATCGTCAGTATCAATGATCGTGTAATTGCTTTGCAGGCCGACCAGTTCTGCATGGCGGCGCAGCATTTTTGCGCCAATGGAATGAAATGTGCCCAGCCACGGCATTCCTTCCACCGCATCGCCGATATGGCGGCCAACCCGTTCCCGCATTTCGCGCGCGGCCTTGTTGGTAAATGTGACGCACAGGATTTCACTCGGCCACGCCTTGCGCATGGCCACCAGATGGGCCAGCCGGGCCGTCAGTGCCGCAGTCTTGCCTGTTCCGGCGCCAGCCAGCATCAACACCGGCCCTTCCGTGGTCAGCACCGCTTCTTGCTGCGGGGTGTTGAGACCGGAGGCATAGCGCGGAATTTCGCCGTGATTGGTGGCGGCGGGAAGGGCAGGATCATCAGTCATAAGCAAGTGAACAGTTAGGGAACACTTAGCCTGCATGCAAGCGGGATGGAACCGGCGCTGCGGCCTATGCGGAACCGGAGCGGGCCTGTGTCGTTATCTTGGCACCATTCGAGATTCACATTTGAGGAATTGACGCATGAAAAATATTGCATTGTCCGCCGCAATTGCTGGCACAGCATTGGCCCTTTCGGCCCCTGTCCTGGCTGATCATCATATGGAAAACGGCGAAGGCCACGCGATGAAGGCCGAGGTGGTAGAAAAGAATGCCCGTGGTCAGGCCATCAAGGTGATGATCGACGGCAAGACATATGACGTGTGCACCGCCAAGGATCAGGATGGCTGCATCAATCCGCGCGCCGCTGGCCTGAAGTGGGGCAACCGCGCGCTGAACTATTGGCCGGGCCAGCCTGCCAGTTCGATGAAGAAATAATTCGTCGCATTAATTAGCATGAAAAGGCGCCCGGCTATGGGCGCCTTTTTATTGTTCGGGGCGCAGCAGCGTCAACTTCGCCTTGCCGACCTTGCGTTCCGCCTCAACGGTAAGCAGCTTCACTTCGACATCTTCGATCGAGGCTGTTTCCACCGCAATCCAGGTTTGCGGCCCAATCCAGCCCAGACGCAGCAGCCGTTCCAATGCCACTGTTGCCCCGCCTGAGAAATAAGGCGGGTCAAGCAATATCAGGTCATGCGGCTGCTTGGCAGGGCCAAGGCTCATCACTGAACCAGCCCGCACATCACAGCGCGTGCCTGCGTCCAGTGCGCGCACATTTTCGCGGATTGCCTTGATCGCTGCGTCGTCCTGTTCGACAAACAGGCAATAGGCTGCCCCGCGTGACAACGCCTCGAGCCCCAGCGCGCCTGACCCTGCGAACAGGTCTGCCACTGACAGATCGTTGAAACTGCCCAGTCTGCTGGCCAGCATATTGAACAGGGTTTCCCGGGTGCGATCAGCCGTGGGCCGCGTGCCTTCACCCTTGGGCGCGATCAGTTTGCGCCCCCGCCAATCCCCGGCAATAATCCTCATTTGCGGATTTCCCGCAGGAGATCCTTACGGAATTTTTCCACTTGCGACTGGGGAATTTCAGCGGCCGTGCCGCGCGCCAGATTGCCCAGTTCAAACGGGCCATAGGTGGTCCGCATCAGACGCGAAACTTCCAGGCCCAGATGTTCCAGCACGATCCGTACTTCGCGGTTCTTGCCTTCCTTGATCACCATTTCGATCCATTGGTTGCGGCCTGTCCGGCGCTCCAGATTGGCGTCTATCCGGCCGTAATGCATGCCATCGATGGTGATGCCGTGGATCAGTTCTTCCAGCTGCGCTTGCGAAATATCGCCAAATGCACGGGCGCGGTATGTGCGCGGGATGCCGGATGACGGCAATTCCATCGCGCGCTTCAACTCGCCATCATTGGTCAAGAGCAGCAGCCCTTCGGTATTCATATCCAGCCTGCCGATCGGCATCAGGCGGGGTGCATCCTTGGGCAGCGCATTGGCAAGCGCTGCATAAATTGTCGGGCGGCCAGCATTGTCGCGTTCTGCGGTCAGCAAGCCGGTTGGTTTGTTGAACAGGAACAATCGCGCTGCTTCCACCTTGCCCACCGGGTTGCCATCAACCGTGATGCCTTTGAGGCTGGTAAGGAAGGTTGCCGGCGTTTCGATGACCTTGCCGTCCTGCGAAATGCGGCCTTCCTCGATCAGCCGTTCGATTTCTCGCCGGCTGGCAATGCCCGCGCGCGCCAGCAGCTTGGCAATACGGTCGCCCTCTGGCCGGTCCGGTGACCGTTCAGTCGGCTTGGCGGGTGTGCGCTGGCCGGACGGACCATGCGATTGGCCATCGGCGTGGTTGCGGGATGGAGAATCGGCTGTCGGTCTGCCGGAACGGGGTCTGTGGGGTTGGGCCATTGCGGCCCTCTAGCCGTTTACGCGCGCTTCCGCAAAGCGCTGAATTGATCGGCCCTTCGCATTCGCTCAATTGCAGGCGCGCAATGCGTCCTGCACGGTTTCGTGAAAACGGGTGATGCCGGTTTCCAACGTGCCGAGTGTAAGCTGGTCGATAACGCCGGATGACAGGCCCTGTTGCCCCAATTCTGCGGCGCGGAAATCTTCCGATGCAAAGACACCCCCGTCGAGCAGGTTCCAACTGCGCTGCCAGTGGTCGCGGGCTTTGTCAGTGGTCGGCTTTTCCGGAATCAGCATGAAATCTTCAACCAGAGTGCGATCATGCGCCTGCGGCATCAGCACCATGACATTGAGGTAATCGGGGCTGGGGATGATGATGGTGGCAGGCAGCAATTGGTAAGCAAATGTGACCACCCGGCGCAGTGCGGCCATATCGGCCAGGTCCACCCCGTCCATATCTTCCAGCCGCCCCACTGCAGCACGCGCATGGGGGCCAATCATATCACCTGCTGTGACGCCATCCTTGAAAAACGGGCCGATCGTCTGCGCGTGCAGGCGGGTGACATGGTAACTTTCAAGGAAGGCATCCATGATCAGCTTCCAGTTTCCTGCCACTTCATGGGTCTTGCGGGCAAACAGATGGTGGTCCGCCATGCCAAAAGCGTCAAAATCCTCGCCCAATGTCCGCGCCAGCGAAAAATCCGCATCCGGGGCAGGTGCAAACCAGATGAGGCCGCCTGTCTCGACACTTGGCAATTCCACCAGCCCATGATCTGCCTTGTCGAGGCCGGGGAATGTTTCCGGGCGCGGCATGGCGAGCAGGCGGCCGTCCAGCCGGTAAGTCCACGCGTGATAGGGGCACACCAGCCGGCGCGCGCAGACGGTTTCTTCTCCTTCCACCAGGCGGGTTCCGCGGTGGCGGCACACATTCATGAAAACATGGACAGTGCCATCCACATCACGGGTCAGCAAAAGGGGCCTGCCAGTTGCATCATGGGGCAGCGCCATGCCCTTGTCGGGCAAAAGCGCAGACGGCGCGATGACCTGCGGCAGGCGGTCAAACAGCGCAGATTTTTCCCGCAACCAGTGTTGGGGGTCGGTATAGACAGAAGCAGGAACATGCGTGATTTCAGCGGCGAAGCGCTGTTCGCCGCGCAAAATCGCCTGCGCCAGCACCATTTGGCCCGGCGTTGGACGCTGGGTGGGGGTTTTTTCTCTGGCGACAGTTCCGGTCTCGTTCATGGAAAACTTCCTTAAATCTCCAGCGGCGCTAGTGTCGCACGAATTAAGGACTGGTGCAAAGTCCGGTACGGCCCCATGGGCCGATACGGAATTGGCCAATCAAACAGGCCGGCCAAACGGGCCAATATGACAGGAAGTGACAGGCATAATGGGTGAGCAGATCGAACGCCGGACAATGTGGGACGGGGTGCGCCCCTATCTGGAACCTGCTCCGCTGGCGGCTTTGTTTCTCGGTATTTCCTCCGGTTTTCCCTTCGCCATGATTGCCGCCACGCTGACCACCCGGCTGGCAGAAGCGGGGATTGAGAAATCCACCGTTACAGCGTTTGCGCTGACTTTCCTTGCCTATAATTTCAAATGGCTGTGGGCGCCCATTATCGATGCCATCAAACTGCCGTTGCTGGGGCGCATTGGCCAGCGTGTTTCCTGGCTCATTTTCACCGCGATATTGGTGATGGTCAGCATCGTCTATCTGGGGTCGCTGGACCCGTCGGCTGATATTGCAGCGGTTGCTGTGGCGGCTATTCTGGTGGGTGTGGCCGGGGCCACTTTCGATATCGTGATTGATGCCTACCGCATCGAACTGCTGGAACCGCGCCAGTTGGGCGTGGGCTCCGGCATGAGCCAGTATGGCTGGCGCATCGGCGCTGCCGCCGCAGGCGCGACCGCGCTTATCGTTGCCCAGCGTTATGGCTGGCAAATGGCGTATACGTCAGTCGCGTTCTTCGCGCTGTTTGCCATTGGCACCGGCCTTGTGATGGGGGAACCGGCCCGCCGCATCGAACCCAAACCGCTGAAAGGCCCGCTGGCCGCAGCGATTGCCTATGTCAGCCCGCTGGCAGAATTCTTCAAGCGCAAGGGCGCGATGCTGGTGCTGGTGTTTGTCCTCATCCACAAGCTGGGTGATACGCTGGCCAATCTGACTTTCCGTTTGCTGTTTGAAGATCTTGGCTATTCCAAGGATGAAATCGCCATTTATGACGTGGGCGTCGGGTTCTGGGCACTGCTGGTCGGCGTGTTTGTCGGCGGGTTCCTGTATGCGCGGCTGGGGATGAAGAAATCGGTCCTCATCAGTCTGATCCTGATGGCCGTATCCAACTTTGGTTTTGCAGCATTGGCGGCAGTTGGCCACAGCAACATCGGCATGGCATCCGCCATCGGTTTTGAAAATTTCGCCAGCGGTATCGGCGGCGTTTGCGTTGTCGCCTATCTGTCGGCGCTGTGTAATCTCAACTTTACCGCCACCCAGTTTGCGCTGCTGTCGGCAGCAGCATCCATCCTGGGCCGGTTTGTCACGGGCACCACGGCGGGCAGCCTGATCGAGAATTTCGGTTATGTTGATTTCTACCTGCTGACCACGGCGCTGGCCCTGCCGGGCGTGCTGCTGTTCTGGTGGATGATGCACAAGGGGCTGGTGGACCAGTCACTGGGCACAGCAGGCGAAATTTCGACAGGTGATGTGGAAAGCCCCGCTGACGAGCCGCGCTGAAGCAGAAGCCTAACTGCCCGTTCTGGGCCGGCATTTCCAGTCAGGCAGTGCTGGCCCCGCCAGGGCTGAACAGGGCGCGCAGCCTAGACAGGTATCTCATTATTGAGGCGCAGGACTTCACCGCCGAGGTAAAGCGAACCGGCAATCAGCACCGGCAGCCCATCGTCGGGAAGGGCGGCCAGCGCCGCCGGCACGTCAGGCGCCGATGATGTGGCGGCGGTAAAAGCGTCCGGCCCATGGCTATCGTGCCCCGGAACAGGCACGATGGTAATGCTGGCCAGTTGCGCGCTCATCGGCTCGATGATGGAGGCCGGGTCTTTATTGGCCAGCATGCCGATGATCAGATGCAGGTGCTGGCCATCGAAATGCCGTTTCAACGCTTGTCCGGCGTCAGGATTATGTCCGCCATCCAGCCAGATTTCGCGCACGCCGTTTGTTGGCCCGCCGCTTAATGGCACCCCGCCTAATGGTCCCCCGGTCAAAGGCCCCGCGCCAAGGCGTTGCAGCCGGGCAGGCCACACCGCCGACCGGATGCCGCGAGCCATGGAATCGGCGGAAACTGTCACAAAATCCTGATGGCGCAGCATGGCCACGGCCAGCGCGGCATTCTGCGCCTGATGCGGGCCCGCCATGGTTGGCAATGGCAAGGTCAGTTCGCCGTGCTGGTCACGATATTCCAGCGCGGCAATGCTGCTCATGTCCCAGTCCCGCCCGCGCATTGCCAGCAAAGCGCCCGCAGCCAATGCCGCGCGCTCGATCTCCAGTTCAGCCTCGAGCGGATAGTTGAAAGTCACCAATGAGCATCCCTGCTTGGCAATGCCGGCCTTTTCAAAGGCAATCCGCGCCAATGGCGCTTGCGGCGCGCCTTCTTCGGGCGCGAGCAGAAACCGTTCATGATCGATGCCCAGTGCAGCGATGCCGCACGCCGCGGGATGTTCCAGCACATTGGTCGCGTCAAACCGGCCGCCAAGGCCGACTTCAATGACGCAGACATCCGCGGGATGGCGCGCAAAAGCGAGAAAACTGGCGGCAATAGTGACTTCAAAAAAGCTCGGCGCCAGCCCGTCTGACGCATCCAGCACTTCTGCCAGCAATGACGCAAGCAGCGCATCGTCGATCAGATTTCCGGCAATGCGGATCCGTTCATTATAGCGCACCAGATGAGGGCTGGTGGCCATGTGCACCTTCTTGCCATCGGCTTCCAGCATGGCCCGCAGAAAAGCGCAGGTCGAGCCCTTGCCATTGGTTCCGGCGACATGGAAGACAGGCGGCAGATGCTCGTGCGGATTGCCCAGCCGGCCCAGCAATTGCCGGATAATATCCAGCCCGAAGCGGCCCTGCGGCAGGGATAATTGCGCCAGCCGGTCAAGCTGCTGCTGCACTGCCGGATTATCCGACCTGGCGAAATCCATGGGGGTTTGTCAGGCTGCCTGGGCCGGACGCAGATAATCCAGCAGGCCCACCAGCGTGCGGCGCATGTCCTTGCGGTTGACCACCATATCCACCATGCCGTGCTTGTAGAGATATTCTGCCCGCTGGAACCCTTCTGGCAGGCTTTCGCGGATTGTATCCTGGATCACGCGCTGTCCGGCAAAGCCGATCAATGCGCCCGGTTCAGCTATCTGCACATCGCCCAGCATGGCATAGCTGGCGGTAACGCCGCCGGTCGTCGGGTCGGCCAGCACCACAATATAGGGCAGGCCAGCTTCCTTGAGGCGGCGCGTCATCACGGTGGCCTTGGGCATTTGCATCAGGCTGAGAATACCCTCCTGCATTCGCGCGCCGCCAGCGGCTGTCACCACGATATAGGCGCATCCACGTTCCAGCGCGCATTCTGCCCCGGCACAGAATGCCGTGCCGACTGCCATGCCCATGGAACCGCCCATGAAGCCGAAATCCTGCACGCCGACCACGGCTGGCCGGCCTTCGATTTCGCCCGAACCGACACTGAAAGCATCACGATGCGGGTTTTTCGCCCGGGCCTGTTTCAGCCGGTCGGTATATTTCTTGGTGTCGCGGAATTTGAGGGGGTCTTCCTTCACCTCAGGCTGGGTCAGAAGTGCAAACCCCTCGTCCAGCAAGGTGGCGAGCCGCTGGTCTGCGCCCAATCTGCCATGATGATCGCAACGCGGGCAGACGCGCTGGTTTTCTTCATATTCCTGCGCAAACAGCATTTCCTGGCATTTGGGGCACTTCACCCACAGATTGTCCGGCGTTTCGCGCTTCGCCATGAAGGGGAGCGAATTGCGGACCTTGGAAATCCAGTTCATTCAATCAGTCCTTTCGGGCCGCATGCACAGCGTCAGCCAGTGCGGCAGTCAATGTTCTTAGCGCAAGCGGCGCATCTTCGCCATGCTTGGCCACCAGTTCGACCAGCGCGGACCCGACCACGACGCCATCAGCCACCCGGGCGATGGCGCTGGCCTGATCCGGCGTGCGGACGCCAAAGCCCACGGCAATGGGCAAATCGGTGGCAGATTTCAGTCTTGCCACAGCTTCGTCGATGCTGGCCTGCGCCGCCTGCTGCAGGCCAGTAATTCCCGCGACAGACACGTAATAGACAAACCCGCCAGACCCTTGCAGCACAGCAGGCAGCCGCTTTGCATCGGTGGTGGGTGTGGCCAGCCGGATGGGGGCCACCCCTGCGGCGCGCAGCTGCGGGCCCAGCGCGTCATCTTCTTCAGGCGGAATGTCCACGCAGATCACGCCGTCCACCCCGGCAGCGTTGCATTGGTCGGCAAACCATTGGGGGCCGCGCCGCACCATCGGGTTGGCATATCCCATCAAGACCAGCGGCACATCAGGGTGGCGGGCACGAAATCCTGTAGCGATGGCAAAAATATCGGCCGTGGTCGTGCCCTTGGCAAGGCTGCGGATATTCGCTTCCTGAATGGCAGGGCCGTCAGCCATGGGATCGGTAAAGGGCATACCCAGTTCGATCACATCCGCGCCGCCAGCCACCAGCGCGTCAAGATTGGCCGCTGTATCACCGTCGCCCGCAGTGACGAAACAGACAAGCGCCGGGTGCGGCTTGGCAAAGGCGGCAGCCAGGCGGTTCACAGCTCCACTCCCAATCGTTCAGCGACTGTGAAAATGTCCTTGTCGCCGCGTCCGCACAGATTGGCGAGAATGATACTGTCGCTGGGCATATCCTTGGCGATTTTTGCCACTGCGGCAATCGCATGGGCGGGTTCCAGCGCCGGAATAATGCCTTCTGTCCGGCACAGGAGCTGGAACGCGTCCAGCGCCTCTTCATCCGTGACCGCAGTATATTCCACGCGGCCCATATCTTTCAGCCAGGCATGTTCCGGCCCGATCCCGGGATAATCAAGACCCGCACTGATCGAATGGCCTTCGGTGATCTGGCCATCATCATCCTGCAGCAGATAGGTCTTGTTGCCGTGCAGCACGCCGGGAAATCCGCCCAGCAGGCTGGCGGCATGCTGGTCGCCATCAAGGCCGTAGCCTGCCGCTTCCACTCCGAGCATTTTCACCGCCGGATCATCGAGAAACGGGTGGAACAGGCCAAGCGCGTTGGAACCGCCGCCGATGGCTGCCACCAGAATATCCGGCAGGCGATTGATGCGTGACAGCATTTGTGCGCGGGCCTCGCGCCCGATCACGCTTTGGAAATCTCGCACCATTTCGGGGTAGGGGTGAGGGCCTGCTGCCGTGCCGATGATGTAGAATGTGTCATGGACATTGGCGACCCAGTCGCGCAGCCCTTCATTCATGGCATCCTTCAAGGTCGCCGCGCCGCTGGTGACGGGAACGACCTGCGCGCCCAGCAGCTTCATACGAAACACGTTGGGGGACTGGCGTTTCACATCTTCTGCGCCCATGTAAATGACGCATGGCAGGCCGAAGCGCGCGCAGACGGTGGCAGTGGCAACGCCGTGCTGCCCGGCGCCCGTTTCCGCGATGATCCGCGTTTTCCCCATTCGCATGGCGAGCAGGATCTGCCCGATGCAATTGTTGATCTTGTGCGCGCCTGTATGGTTCAGCTCGTCGCGCTTGAACCAGACCTGCGCGCCGCCCAGCGCTTCTGTCAGCCGTTCGGCAAAATACAGCGGGGAAGGGCGGCCAACATAATGTTCCAGCAAATCATCAAACTGGGCCTGAAACGCAGGGTCGGCCTGTGCGGTGCGATATTCCCGCTCCAGATCAAGCACCAGCGGCATCAGCGTTTCAGCAACATAGCGGCCGCCATAATCACCAAAATGCCCGCGCTCGTCGGGCTGGTTGCGGAATGAGTTTTTCAGGTCTGTCATATATGTTGTGCCGCTTTGCAGAAGGCTGCGATTCTGTCCACGTCCTTGATACCCGGCGCGCTTTCCACGCCGGATGACACGTCCACCAGCGGGGCGCCGGTCATGGCAATCGCGTCTGCCACATTGGCGGGCGTCACACCGCCTGCCAGGCCCCAGGGTAACGGCCCCTTGTAAGCGGCCAGCAGGCCCCAGTCGAAAGTCAGCCCCATGCCGCCAGGCAATGCGGAGCCTGCGGGCGTTTTGGCGTCAAACAACAGAAAATCAGCCGTGTCACGGTAGGCCGCAGCGCTGGCAATATCTTCAGGGCCGGCGACCGACAGCACTTTCCATACTGGCAGTCCGAAGCGTGATCTGAGCTGCGCGGCGCGTTCCGGCGGTTCATGGCCGTGCAACTGGATGGCATCCAGCTGGCCGGCCGCAATTGCATCTGCCAGAAAATCATCGCCCGCATCGACAAAAACGCCCACCGTGGGGATGTGTTTTGCAGCCCGCGCCGCCAGACTGGCGGCAACCTGCGCGCTGACATAGCGCGGGCTGGGCGGGTAAAAGTTCAGACCGACATAATCCGCGCCCGCCCCAATGGCCGCATCAAGCGCGGCAGGCGTGGAAACGCCGCAAATTTTGACCCTGGCTGACATGATCGGTCTAGAGAGTTGCTTCAATGTCCCGCGCTGCCTGCACCGGATCATCGGCGCGGCTGATCGGGCGGCCAATGACCAGCACGCTAGCGCCATCATCACGGGCCTTGCGCGGGGTTACAACGCGTTTCTGGTCGCCAACGCTGGAGCCGGCTGGCCTCAGCCCCGGCACGACGAAGAAGCCGTCCTTCCACTGTTTGCGGACTGCGCCCACTTCCTGTCCGGAACACACCACGCCGTCCAGCCCTGCGTCATGGGCCAGATCAGCCAGCCGCATGACCTGGTCATGCGCGCTGCCATCCACGCCGGTGCGCACAAGATCGCGCTCGTCCAGACTGGTCAGCATGGTTACGGCCACGACCTTGGTGCCTTCGGCAGCAGCGGCCTTGGCATCTTCCATCATATGCCGCCCGCCGCTGGCATGAACAGTAACGATGGCCGGTTCGCTGAGGTGAATGGCCTGCATGGCAGCCGCAACGGTATTGGGAATGTCGTGCAGCTTCAGATCGAGGAAAATGGGCAGGCCCACCTTCGCAATGTCATGCACTCCGTGGTGGCCATGGGCGTAAAAGAATTCCATCCCCAGCTTGATCCCGCCAATGTGGGATTTCACCTTTTCTGCCAGCGCCCGCGCCGCGTCGAGGCGGGGCAGATCCAGCGCCAGATAAATCGGGTTGCTCATAGACCGGTGCGCGGGTTGGGGGCCAGTGGATCAGCCTTGTCACCGGCCGAACGTATCACAGGCACTTCGTGGGGCGGACGGCCATCGTCTGCCACATATGCGTCCCCTGCAATCGGGCTTTCCGGCGTTGCAGGCGCAACCGAGGGGGTGCGCGTGGCGGATTCCAGCGCCTTGATGCGCCGTTCCAGCCGCCATTTCACCCCGCGGTGCATCAGCCATGTGGGCACCATGCCCAGCAGGAACGACACGATGACAAGCGCCGGAACCTTGGTTTCCAGCACCAGATTGGTCCAGATCTGAACTTCCACCTGTTTCCAGTTGAAGAAGGAAAAGGCCATCAGCCCTGCAAACAACAGGACCCAGAGGATGGTGCGAACAATCTGCATGATATTCCCCACGGTTTGCGTGAAAGCGATGCTAGGCGGATTGAAAGGCTAAGGGAAGGGCCGGAGCGCGGCGGCGTGCCATAGCCGCAGGTGCCCCCTTAATGTTTTGCCCCAGCGGCCTTTGAGCAGTTCAGCCAAATACGCGGTCAAAAATGAAGTCGACCTGTTTGAAATGATAATCGAGGTCGAATTTGTCTTCGATCTCGGCTTCGGACAGGGCGGCGGTTACTTCGCTGTCGGCTTTCAGCAGGTCGAGCAGCGATTTCTCGCCATCGGATTCCCACACCTGCATCGCATTGCGCTGGACCAGCCGGTAGGCATCTTCACGGCTTACACCTGCCTGCGTAAGCGCCAGCAGCACACGCTGGGAATGAACAAGGCCGCCCATCCGGTCGAGGTTCTTCTGCATCCGTTCAGGATAAATCAGCAGCTTGTCGATCACGCCGGTCAGCCGCGCCAATGCGAAATCCAGGGTAATGGTGGCGTCCGGCCCGATGAAACGTTCAACCGAGGAATGCGAAATATCGCGTTCGTGCCACAAGGCGACATTTTCCATCGCCGGCAGGGCATAGGCGCGGATCATCCGCGCCTGGCCGGTCAGGTTTTCGGTCAGAATCGGATTGCGCTTGTGCGGCATGGCCGATGAACCCTTCTGGCCGGGCGAGAAATATTCCTCCGCTTCCAACACTTCGGTGCGCTGCAAATGGCGCACTTCGATGGCGACCCGTTCGATGGAACTGGCGATCACGCCGAGCACGGCAAAATACATCGCATGGCGGTCACGCGGGATGACCTGCGTGCTGACCGGTTCGATCTGGAGGCCAAGGCGTTCCGCGACATGGGCTTCGACTTGCGGGTCGATATTGGCAAATGTGCCCACCGCGCCCGAAATGGCGCAGGTGGCGATTTCCTCGCGCGCGGCGACCAGCCGTTTGCGGCAACGGGCAAATTCCGCATAGGCCTGCGCCAGCTTGAGGCCGAAGGTGACAGGTTCGGCATGAATGCCGTGGCTGCGGCCAATGGTCGGGGTGTATTTGTGTTCTTCCGCGCGGCGTTTGATCGCGGCCAGCAGCAAGTCGATATCTTCCAGCAGCAAGTCGGCGGAACGGGCCAGCTGCACCGCCAGCGTCGTGTCGAGCACGTCTGAACTGGTCATGCCCTGATGCATGAAGCGGGCTTCATCGCCCACCTGCTCTGCCACCCAGGTCAGGAAAGCGATCACATCGTGCTTCGTCACAGCTTCAATGGCATCAATTGCCGCAACGTCGATTACCGGGTCTGTTGCCCACCAGTCCCACAAAGCCTTGGCGGCGCTTTCGGGCACCACGCCCAGCTCGCCCAATTTCTCGGTCGCATGGGCTTCGATCTCGAACCAGATGCGGTAACGCGCTTCCGGTTCCCAGATGGCGGACATTGCGGGGCGGGCGTAGCGGGGGACCATGTTCGACTCCGGTAAAAACTGTTCGTGCGGCGGCTAGGCGGCAAGCCCGGTCAGATCAACCCTTTCGCCTTGAGCGAGACATGGCCCTGGCGGCCGATGATGACATGATCATGCACGACGATGCCCAGCAAACGCCCGGCTTCGGCAATGCGGTTGGTGATCTGGATGTCGGCCCGGCTCGGCTCCGGATTGCCGCTGGGGTGGTTATGGACAAGGATCAGCGCGGTCGCGCCAATGTCCAGCGCCTTGTGCATCACTTCGCGCGGGTGAATGGTTGCTTCGTCGATTGAACCGTCGCCGACGTGATGGTCCAGCACCAGCCGATTCTGCGTATTGAGATACAGCACCCGCACACGTTCCACCGTCAGGTGGGCCATGTCGATCGTGAGATAGTCCAGCAAGGCCTGCCAGCTTGCCAGAATCGGATTTTGCTCCACTGCAACCCGCGCCATGCGCCGGGCGGCAATGGCCACGCATTTCAAGGCTGCTGCGCTGGTCTCGCCCACGCCTTTGACAGATTGCAATGCGTTATCACTAGCGTTCAACACGCCCGCCAAGGTTCCGAATCGGGCAAGGAGTTCCTTGGCCACCGGTTTGGTGTCGCCCTGCCTGATGGTGGCAAACAGCAAATATTCCAGCACTTCATAATCGGCCAGCGCCTCGGCTCCGCCGCCCAATAACCGGGCGCGCAGGCGCGATCTGTGCCCGGTGCCGGCATGAGGGCCGAATTTTTTTGGCCCGCCTGACTCTTTAGGCAGCATGTCTTCAGCTTGCCGCAACCTATTCTCCCACATCAGTTCTCAGAAACCTGCATTGCATTTTGGTAGCGGTGCGCGCAAGTGGGAGTGAGATGGCGCAGGCCGAAGAAAACAATACCGTTATGGACGATACTGTGCCCGATTCTGCACGCCGTAAAGGCGTGGTTAGCAGCGTGGGTAGTGGTGCGCGCAGGCGCGTAGCCGGCCGGGTGCTGCTGGCCGTGGTCGCGCTGCTTTTTGGTGCGGCGCTGACAATCTGGCAATCGCGTGAGATTATCGCCGACAATATCCTTGCCGATCAACTAGAACGCCTTGGCGTTGCTGCCACTTATGACATTGAAGAAATAGCGCCCGACCGTCAGGTTATTTCAAATCTGGTGATTGGCGATCCGGCGAAGCCTGATCTGACCATCGAACGGGTCGAAATCAGCCTGCGATACCGCTTCGGCACGCCTGCAATCGGCCGGGTCACGGCGGTGAAGCCGCGTCTGTATGGAACCTATCGAAACGGCACCTTGTCATTCGGCGCGCTGGATCCGCTGCTGTTTGGCGAGACTGACCAGCCCGCAGGATTGCCGGACCTTGACCTTGCGCTGGTGGACGCACGCGGGCTGGTGCTGACTGATTTTGGCCCGATCGGACTGAAAGCGGAGGGCAAAGGCCGGCTGAATGACGGCTTCAGCGGGATATTGGCAGCAGTTGCGCCGGACTTCAAAGCTGGCGATTGCGCGGCGTCCAATGCGTCCTTGTATGGCGCCATCACTACCCAATCAGGCAAGCCGCGTTTTTCCGGACCCGTGCGGGTGGGCCGCCTGACCTGTTCCGACAGCCGGATTTCACTGCGCAATGCCGCCTTGAAGCTGGATGCCAAGTCTGATGCAGAGTTTTCCCGTTTCGAAGGGCGCGGCCAACTGGCCACAGGCGCGGCATCTGCCGCGGGTAACCGCACGGCGGGCCTGAACGGCACCCTGCGCGCCAAATGGGCGAATGACTCGCTGGATGGAACCTTTGCAATCGCCGCCGGCGCGGTGGATACTTCGCAACTGGGCGCTGCGGTAATGACAGCGAAAGGCTCGCTCCGCGGCCGGGGCATGTTTGATCAGGTGGAAGTTGACGCACAGGTTGAAGGCAATGGCGTAAGGCTGGGGGACACATTCGACCGTGCGCTGGCGGATATGGCCATTACTGCCGACGGCAGTTTTGCCGCGCCATTGGTCCAGAAAATGCGCGAGAGCCTGCGCCGGGAAGCCAGAGGCAGCCAGCTGGCCGCAGACATTCGCGTGCGCAAAACAGGCGCAGTCATGTCAGCCAACATTCCCCAAGCCACGCTGCGCGGCGGCAGCGGGGCTACGCTGCTGTCCCTGTCACGGGTGCAATGGGGGGCGACTGACGGCGGCAGACCGCGCCTTTCTGGCAATATCGCAACTGGCGGGGCAGGGCTGCCGGAAATCATCGGGCGGATGGAAAGAAGCGGCAATGGCCAGTCCATTTTCAGGCTGCGGATGGCGCAATATGCTGCTGGTGAAAGCCGCCTGGCAATCCCGCAACTCGTGGTATCACAGGCGCGGTCAGGCGCCATCGGCTTTGCCGGGCAAGCGGTCGCCAGTGGCGCAATGCCGGGCGGTTCGGCGCGAAATCTGCAAGTGCCGCTGTCAGGCAATTGGTCGCCATCGGGTGGCTTGTCCTTGTGGCGCCAATGCACGCTGATCAGGTTTGACCGGCTGGCGGTGGCCAATCTCACCTTTGACCGGCGCGCACTTACCCTGTGCCCGGCAGGCGGTCAGGCCATCGTGCGCAGCGGCCCTGCAGGCTTGCGTATTGCAGCAGGCGCGCCCACGCTGGATCTGGCCGGGACATTGGCTGGCACGCCCATCCGTATCGCCAGCGGACCTGTCGGCTTTGCCTATCCCGGCGCGCTGACAGCGCGCAATCTGGATATTACGCTGGGCCGTGATGACAGCGCCAACCGCTTTGTCATCAGCAATCTGGATGCGAGAATCGGCAAGGACATTGCCGGCAGTTTTTCAGATGCTGATGTTCGCCTGTATGCCGTGCCGCTCGATCTGGGCAATACCAGCGGCAACTGGAACTATTCCGGGGGCGTGCTGACGATTACGGACGCATCCTTTACGCTGCGCGACCGTTCTGCCGATCAGCGGTTTGAAATCATGCAGGCACGCGGGGCATCGCTGACCTTGAAAGACAGTATCATCAACGCGGATGCTGTCCTGCGCGAACCGCGCAGCGACCGCGAAGTCACCCGCGTGGATATTGTCCACAGCCTGGCCAGCGGGACGGGCCATGCGAATCTGGCCGTTGATGGCCTGCTGTTTGATGACCGGCTGCAGCCGGAAGACCTCAGCATGCTGGCGCTCGGCGTTATTGCCAATGCCAAAGGCGTGGTGACCGGCACCGGGCGGATCGACTGGAATTCGCAAGGCGTAACCAGCACGGGCGTATTTTCCAGCGATTCGCTTGATTTTGCAGCGGCGTTCGGGCCGGTCCGCGGGGCATCGGGCACGGTGCGTTTTACCGATTTGCTGGGGCTGACGACCGCGCCTGACCAGCGTATCAAGGTGGCATCGCTAAACCCCGGCATTGAAGTAAACGATGGGGAAATTTCCATCAGCCTGCAGGGCGGGCAAATGCTGTCTGTTGCAGGTGGAACATGGCCGTTCATGGGCGGGACGCTGGCGCTGAAACCGGTGAACCTCAAACTTGGCACAGCAGAATCCCGCGCCTACGTGCTCGAAATCACCGGGCTGGATGCGGCGCAATTTATCGCGCAGATGGAACTGGGCAATCTCAGCGCTACCGGCGTTTTTGACGGTATTATCCCGATTATATTCGACGAAGCCGGCAATGGCAGGATTGAAGGCGGCAGGCTGGATTCGCGCCCGCCCGGCGGCAATCTCGCCTATGTGGGCGAATTGACGTACAGAGACCTGACACCAATCGCCAATTTCGCTTTCGGCGCGCTTCGCAGCCTTGATTTTGACGACATGCAAATTGCCATGGACGGGTCGCTGTCGGGCGAAATCGTCACCCGGGTCCGGTTTGATGGCGTCAGCCAGGGGGCCGGCACGAAAAACAATTTCATCACCCGCCAGATTGCCAATCTGCCGGTGCAATTCCGCGTCAATATCCGGGCGCCGTTCTACCAGCTGATAACCTCGGTGAAGGCGATGTATGACCCTGCCTTTGTCAAAGACCCGCGTGACCTAGGGCTGGTGTCGGCCAATGGCACGCGCCTGAAACAGCAGACCACCGCGCCGCCGCCGCAAATTACGCCATCCGATCTTATTCCTGACGGACCATCCGCCAAGCCCGTCAGCTCTGTTCAGAATCCATAAAGCGAAAGAGTGCCATGAAAAATCCGCGATTGACCTTGCAGGGTCCGAATGCGACCTTCCTGCCCATGCAGGATGAAACTTCGGGCATTGGACATGGGTGCTTGGAAACCGGGCCATTGGTGAGCGGGCCATTGGTTAGCGGGAGGCGGATGGCAGCGATGGCGATGGCGGCAGCAGGCGCGGCGATGCTTGGCGGATGCATAAGCGTCAACGCGCCGGACAAGCCGATCGTGATCGAACTGAACATAAATATCCGGCAGGAAGTTATTTACCGCCTGGCAGAAGATGCAGGCAATACGATTGAAGAAAACGCAGATATTTTCTGATGGGAACAATGATGAATACCACTGTAATCCGCCGCGCCATCTTGGGCATTGCTGCCGGCACTCTTGCCATTGGCGGCCTGGCAACAGCGGCCCACGCGCAGCGCGACCCTGCCTATGATGCAGCCCGTTCGAGCGGGTCGGTGGGCGAAAAGATGGATGGATATCTGGGCATTGTCGGCAGCGAATCGTCTGAACTTCGCCGTCTGGTAAATGACATCAATATCAAGCGCCGGGCGGTTTATGCGCAAAAGGCGCAGGCCGCCAACGCCACGCTGGAAGAATATGCCCTGACCGCAGGGTGCCTTGCCATTGCACGCACATCGCCGGGGGAAAAATATCAGGCGCCTGATGGCACATGGCAAACGCGTACCTCCGCGCCGCCGATGCGCGACAGCCGCTGCCCCGCATGATTGGGCAGGGCTGGTAAAACGGCCAAGCAACCAAGGGCTGCCGGAATGACAGCCAGTATTCTCTGGCGGCCAGCATTTTCTGACAGGGATCAGCCCGTCCTGATATTTTGCAGTCCTTAAATTCGGGATCATCCGGGCTGGCACCGGTTGACTTCAAAATACCCCCCGCCTAAGGGGGCGGCGCCCTCGGCGGGCAGGTCTTGCCCATGCCTAGCATTCTGTTTCAAGGAGCACGGTATGAGCGAAGACAAGTCCGCACGGGAACCCATTGCTGAGGATGCGCGGATCGACGCGCTCGAAGCGCGGCTGAAAGCTGCACGCGAGCGTGAAGAGGAGCGTAACCGGCCAAAGGCAACTGGTGCTGATGCGAATTATCGTAGCGGTAACAGAGTGCTGGCGGACCTTCTTGGCGGGATTCTCGGCGGTTTGGTGATTGGCTGGGTAATTGATTACTTTGCCGGCACCTCGCCCTGGGGACTGTTGATTATGTTATTCCTCGGAATTATCGTAGCCTTCAGAAACATCATCCGGACAGCGAATGTGCGTCCCGGCGATACTCCTCCCGAGGGGTGAGCAGGGGCGTTTTCGTTCAATTGGCGTAGGGACGTTCAGAACGTGGCAGCCGAAGTGGCTAAAGTCGATCCAATGCACCAGTTCACGATTGCGCCTTTGGGCGGGTCGGCAAACTGGGAACTGGCAGGCTTCAACATTGCTTTCACCAACAGCGCGCTATGGATGGCCATTGCCACTGTTGTGTTGATCATTTTTGTCGCAGGCGGTCTGAAGCGCGAGCTCGTGCCCGGCCGCTGGCAGATGTCGGTGGAATTTTTCACCGGCTTCATTGACGATATGCTGGAAGCGAACGTCGGCAAGGCGGGGCGCAAATATGTGCCCTATATCTTCTCGCTGTTCATGTTCATCCTGTTCGCCAATATTCTTGGCCTGATGCCGCTCGGTGTGGTGGGCGTTCACCCGTTCACCTTCACCAGCCACTTCACCGTCACAGGCGTCCTGGCAATCATCAGTTTTGCCATCGTGCTGGTTGTTGGCTTCTGGAAGCACGGCCTGCATTTCTTCTCGCTTTTCATTCCCAGCGGAACGCCGCTGCCGATGATCCCGATCATTTTCCCGATCGAGTTGATCTCGTTCCTCGTGCGTCCCTTCAGCCTCGGTCTGCGACTGTTTGTTGCCATGATGGCTGGCCACGTTCTGCTCGAAGTGCTTTCCAGCTTCGTGATCGACGGAACCAACGCTGGCGCCGGTTTTGCCGCATTGGTCGGCATTCCCAGTTTCATCCTGATGGTCGGCATTTGTGCGCTGGAAATTCTGGTCGCCGGTATTCAGGCCTATGTTTTCGCCCTGTTGACATCGCTGTATATCAACGATGCCGAGAATCTTCACTAAGACTTTCATCTAACCAATTCAAATTAAACGAAAAAGGAATAATACAATGGACGCAGAAGCTGCAAAACTGATCGGTGCCGGTCTCGCTGCAATTGGTGCCGGCATGGCCGCCATCGGTGTGGGTAACGTTTTCGGTTCTTTCCTTGAAAGCGCACTTCGTAACCCTGGTGCTGCTGACGGCCAGCAGGGCCGCCTGTTCATCGGCTTCGCGGCTGCTGAACTTCTCGGCCTGCTGTCGTTCGTTGTTGCGATGATCCTGATCTTCGTCGCCTGACACTTGCTATCGTGGCTGGCCGGGATGTGATTTCCGGCCAGCTATTTTCTTCGTTTGCCTGATCAACGGGATCCGTTTCAATGCCCCAGATTGCCCAGCTTGCCGAAACATACTCCAGCCAGGTTTTCTGGTTGCTGGTGTTTTTCGGCATCGTCTTCGTCTTTGTCGGACGGGGAATGGTGCCCAAGGTCATGGACACGGTTGCCCAGCGTGACCAGCAGATCGCCAGCGACCTTGCTGCGGCCACTGCCGCCCGTGCCAAGGCCGACGAGGAAGAAGAAGCCTGGCGTGTGCGCGAGAATGAAAATCGCGCCGCTGCACAGGCAATCGTGGCTGAAGCCAAAGCGGATGCAGCGGCCAGTAATGAAAAAACGCTGTCTGCTGCGCAGGAACGGCTGGATGCCAAGCTGGCTCAGGCCGAGCAGGATATTGCCGCTGCCCGCACTTCTGCATTGGCAGAAGTGGAAACGGTTGCTGCCGAAGCGGCGCAGGACATTGTCCAGCGTCTCGCCGGGGTCAGTGTTACTGCTGCAACTGCCAAGTCAGCTGTGAAGAAAGCAATGATCCATGGCTAATGCCCCTGAAGTCTTTGCAACCACACCGGCTGACGTGAATGCGGTGATCGAGCACGGCGCTGCCAAGCATATCGAACCTGAATTGTTCGGCTTTGCACCGTATCAGATCGTCGCTCTGGCCATGCTGGTTCTGATCGTCATCATGATCTGGAAGAAAGTCCCCGGCATGATTGTCGGCGGGTTGGACAGCAAGATCGCTGCCATTCGCACCCAGCTTGATGAAGCCAAGCAGCTGCGCGCAGAAGCCGAAGCCCTGCGCAATGAATATGCTGCCAAGATCGCAGGCGCGCAGAAAGATGCAGAAGCGATGATCGCTGGTGCCCGCACTGAAGCGGATGCCATCCTCGTCAAGGCAGAAGATGACAGCCGGCTGATGGTCGCCCGCCGCCAGCAGATGGCGGAAGACAAGATCGCCGCTGCCGAGCGTGAAGCAATCGAAGATGTGCGCAACCGCGCTGCATCTGCCGCAACCAGTGCGGCACGCGGCCTGATTGCGGAAAAGCATGATGCTGCCGCTGACAGTCTGCTGGCCGATCAAATGATTGCCAATATCTGACGCAAGGGCCGTCGAGACTGAATGTGAAGAGGGCGGCCTTGTGGTCGCCCTTTTCCGTTTCAGCTACCCGGAAGCAGTACCACTTTTCCGACCAGTTGGCGCGATGCCATCGCTTCAAACCCTTCACGCCAGCGTGACAGCGGCAATTGGCGATCTATGTGCGGCGTAATCGTGCCGTTGGCGGCCATGTCCGACACAGCCTGTGAAATGGCCTTACCCCGATCAGGAAAGCGCCGGGAATATTCGCCTGCACGCACACCAACTACGGAAAACCCCTTTATCAGGGGGATATTCACGGCAATTTCCGGGATCCGGCCCCCTGCAAAGCCGACCACCAGCAATTTCCCGCTAAAGGCTACGCAGCGGGTGCTTTCATCAAACACATCTCCGCCCACTGGGTCGAGGACAATATCGGCCAGCGCACCGCCGGTTATATCGGCCACGCTTTCCCGGAAGCGGCCCTGTGCAACGATGGTGACATCGAGCTGATATACCTTCTGTATCCGCTTCAGCTTTTCTTCTGATGCGGATGTAGCGACAACCTTCGCGCCCAACGCCAGCGCCAGGTCGACCGCCGCCAGACCCACACCGCCGCTGGCCCCATGGACCAGCACCCATTGGCCTTTTTTCAAGCCCCCAAGTTCCACCAGCGAGGTGTAGGCTGTGGTGTAAGCCGCGCCCAGAGCTGCTGCCTGCGCAAAACCAAGGCCAACGGGCATAGGCCTGAGCGACCGGGCGGGCAGGGCGGCATATTCTGCCATCGCACCGGTTTTGGCGCCTCCCATCACCTTATCGCCCGGCTTGAACGGGCTTGAATCCGCAGCCTCAACCACGGTTCCAGCCATTTCGAGACCACAGGTGAAGGGAACGTCCGGTTTGGACTGATAGCCGCCGCTGGTCATCAGCAGGTCGGGGAAATTGATCGATGCGGCCGCAACACGCACAAGCACTTCGTCTGCCGCTGGCTTCGGCACCGGAATGTCCACTAATGCGCAGCCTGACAGGTCGTCAGACAGTTGCTCTACGCGCAAGGCCTGCATGATGGCTAGAAGCTATCCTTGGCGGCTCTGAGCGCCGCGAATGTCTGTGCCGGCTCCGTGCCGCCCCAGCGTGCCTGCAGGGATGGATCATCTGCCCGCAGGAAGGGGTTGGTAGCCAGTTCGCGGCCCAGCGGCATGGGGACAGTCCACTCGCCCCTGCTGCGCTTGTCAGCGATTTCATCGGCATATCGCAGCAGTTCCGCATTTTCCGGGTCCGCATGCACTGCGAATTTGGCGCTGGCGGTAGTATATTCATGCGCGCAATATAGCATCGTCTCAGGCGGCAGGGCCTTGATCCGTTCAAGGCTGGCCCAGAACTGGTCCGGCTGACCTTCGAACATCCGTCCGCAGCCAAGCGCGAATACGGCATCGCCGACAAAGGCAATGCTGGCGTCCGGCAGGTGATACGCGATGTGGCCGTTGGTGTGCCCGCCCACATCGATGATTTCGGCGTTCAAACTGCCCAGTTTCACCGTATCGCCATGGGCAACCACAAGGTCGATTGCGCTCAATCGCTCCACTTCCTTCGGCGCGACAATCAGCGCGCCGGTTGCGTCCTTGATGGCCGTATTCCCGCCGGCATGGTCAGGGTGCCAGTGCGTGTTCCAGATATGGGAGATTTTCCAGCCCTTGGCGTCTGCCTGCTTCAGATATTCGGCCGCATCGGGCGTATCGATGCAGGCGGTTTCGCCGCTGGCCGGATCATGGGCGAGATATCCGTAATTATCGGACAGGCATGGGAACTGGTGAATCTGGAGCATGGCGCCATCCTATCGCGACAATACTCCATAGGAAAGGCCCGCTAAAGGAAAGGCCCGCCTGCTCTGATGAGCAAGCGGGCCTTCCGTTAAGCCAATTTCCTGCCGGGGCAGGGGGTCAGGCCGAGGTTTACTCGGACTTGCCCTTCAGTGCTTCGCCAAGGATGTCGCCCAGCGATGCGCCCGAATCGGACGAACCATACTGTTCCACTGCCTGCTTCTCTTCCGAGATCTGGCGGGCCTTGATCGAGAAGTTCGGCTTCTTGGAACGGTCGAAACCGATAACCATTGCGTCGATCTTCTGACCGGCCTGGAAGCGATCGGGACGCTGTTCGTCACGGTCACGGCCAAGGTCCGAACGCTTGATGAAGCCGGTTGCGCCATCGTCGCCGACCTGAACTTCGAGGCCGCCATCGCGAACTTCGAGAACATTGACGGTGACAACGTCGTTGCGCTTCAGCGCGCCGCCGGTTGCGCCTTCTGCCGAAGGTGCGCCCTTTTCGAGCTGCTTCATGCCGAGGCTGATGCGTTCCTTGTCGGTGTCCACGTCGAGAACGACTGCCTGAACTTCTTCACCCTTGCGGTGCAGTGCCAGTGCGTCTTCACCCGAAATGCCCCAGGCGATGTCGGACATGTGGACCATGCCGTCAACGTCGCCGTCGAGACCGATGAACAGGCCGAATTCGGTAGCATTCTTGACTTCACCGGTGACGGTGGAACCAACCGGATGCTTGTCAGCGAATTCTTCCCAGGGATTGCCCTGGGCCTGCTTCAGGCCGAGCGAGATACGACGCTTGTCGGAATCGACTTCCAGCACCATCACTTCAACTTCCTGCGAAGTCGAAACGATCTTGCCCGGATGGACGTTCTTCTTGGTCCAGCTCATTTCCGAAACGTGGACGAGGCCTTCGATACCGGCTTCCAGTTCAACAAACGCACCATATTCGGTGATGTTCGTGACCACGCCCGAAAGCTTCATGCCAACCGGATATTTCGCTGCAACGCCATCCCATGGATCGCTTTCCAGCTGCTTCATGCCGAGGCTGATGCGCTGCGTTTCACCATTGATGCGGATGATCTGCACGGTGACGGTGTCACCAATGTTGATCACTTCGCTGGGGTGGTTGACGCGCTTGTAGCTCATGTCGGTGACGTGAAGCAGGCCGTCAATGCCGCCCAGATCAACGAATGCACCGTAATCGGTGATGTTCTTGACGACACCGTCGATAACCTGGCCTTCAGCCAGCTTGTCGATCAGTTCGCTGCGCTGTTCAGCACGTGTTTCTTCCAGAACGGCACGACGCGAAACAACGATGTTGCCGCGGCGACGGTCCATTTTCAGGATCTGGAAAGGCTGCGGAATTTCCATCAGCGGGGTCACATCGCGCACGGGGCGGATATCGACCTGGCTGCCGGGCAGGAAGGCTACGGCACCGTCGAGATCGACAGTGAAGCCGCCCTTGACGCGGCCAAAGATGCGGCCTTCGACGCGCTTGCCTTCGCCGAATTCGTTTTCGAGCTTGTCCCAGGCTGCTTCGCGGCGTGCGCGGTCGCGGCTGAGCATGGCTTCGCCGTCAGCGTTTTCGACGCGGTCGACATAGACTTCGACTTCGTCACCAACGGACAGGCCGTGGCTTTCTTCGCCGCGGGCAAATTCCTTGAGATCGATGCGGCCTTCGCTTTTCAGGCCAACGTCGATAACGGCATGGCCGCCTTCGATCGACGTTACGGTGCCTTTTACAACGCGGCCTTCAAAGCCGCCGTCGTCTGCACCGCCGAGTTGTTCGTTAAGAAGCGCTTCGAAATCGTCGCGCGTTGGGTTGGCTGTTGATGCCATGGGTTAGAGTTTCCTACAGTATTTTTTCCGGCCGCCGGGTTGGTTCCCGGGGTCTTGTGGCCGAACTCTCCACCGGACCGGATGCCGCGATGAAGGCTCTTGTGACTCGTGACCGGCAGAAGACGGAAGATACCGGCCGGAAATATCAGGAGGTGAGGCGCCATGCGCCTTGCTCTTGCACCGGCAATGCTGGGTAGCTTGCCTTCGACCGGGACATAAGCCCGTCGAACGGACGCGCGCCTAAGCCACCGGGCAGCAAATTGCAAGGATTTTGCGGTGTGCCGAAGCGCAGATGTTACGAAGCGGTAATTTCAGCGATGGCTGCAATGGCCGCTGCAATGGCCTCGTCCCTGCCGAGAGATGATGTGTCGATCAGAAAGGCGTCTGGTGCGGGGATCAACGGCGCGGCGGCTCGGGTGCTGTCGCGTTCATCGCGGCGGCGCAGGTCTTCGGCGATGGTTTCCAGCGTCACATTCTCGCCGCGGCCCTGCATTTCGTTAAAACGGCGCTGGGCGCGGGCATCGACAGAAGCCGTGACAAACAGCTTCACATCCGCTTCGGGCGCGATGACGGTGCCGATATCGCGGCCATCCAGCACTGCGCCGCCAGCCTGTGTCGCAAAAGCGCGCTGCCGGTCGAACAGGGCTTCGCGAACGGCGGGATGGGCAGAGACACGGCTGGCAAGCCCGCCCATCGATTCGGACCGCAGTTCCGGGTTTTCAAGGAGGGTTTCGGGAAACAAGGTCGCCGCCAGCGCATCATCCGGATTGTTGGCATCGCCGCCATTCGCCCGGACCTGATAGCCGACGGCGCGATACAGCAGGCCGGTGTCGAGATGCGGCAATCCGTAATGGGCTGCCAGCGCCTTGGCTATTGTGCCTTTGCCCGAGGCGGTAGGCCCGTCGACAGCAATGATCACTGCGCGACCTTCCTGCGTGACAACAGCGTCCGGCCAAGGCCGAGCAGCGCAATACCCATCCATACAAATTCCAGCACCAGCGTCGGCAGATTGTAATTCACCGTCAGCGATATGGCGAGCAGGGCAGCGCCGATGAGGTTCACCAGATTGAACACCACCATGTTCATGGCCTTGGAAATATTGCTGTAGGCATAGGCTGCCACGATGCAGAAACTGCCGGCAAACCCGATAAGGTCGGCAGCGAACGGGGTGATGAAATTGGTCATGAAGCCCTTTCAAGGAGCATTTTTTCAAATGTCGGAAAACTGGTGGCAATCGGCGCGGTATCATCCACGCTGACGCCGTTTGTGCTGGCAAGACCGGCGATCGCCATGCTCATGGCGATGCGGTGGTCGAGATGGGTGGTGACGGGGCCGCCGCCAGCCAGAGGTGTTCCGCCGGTGCCGGTTATGACGAGACCGTCCTCTCGCTCCTCGACGCTTGCGCCAATGGCGCGCAGCGCGGTTGCCATGACGGAAAGCCGGTCGGATTCCTTCACTCGCAATTCGTCCAGCCCGCTGGTGACGGTCTGGCCTGTTGCAACAGATGCAGCCACAAACAGGACAGGAAATTCATCGATCATGCTGGGAGCAAGGGCAGGGTCCACCGTGATACCGTGCAGTTGCGAATGGCGGACCCGCAGGTCTGCGACGGGCTCACCGCCCACTTCGCGCGGGTTGAGCAGGTCGATCTGGCCGCCCATTTCGCGCAATACGTCGATCAGGCCGGCGCGCGTGGGATTAAGGCCGACATTCTCGATTCGCAGATCGCTGCCCGGCACGATCAATGCCGCAACGATAAAGAAGGCGGCAGAAGATGGATCGCCCGGCACAACAATGTCCTGCGCCACAAGATCGGCATCGCCATGGATGCGAATGATACGCTCCGGCCCGTCAGCGCCTTCAGCTTCCTCCACTTCCAGACGCGCGCCAAATCCCTTCAGCATCCGTTCCGAATGATCGCGGGTGGCAACCGGTTCGATGACGGTGGTAATGCCCGGCGTATTGAGGCCCGCCAGCAGGATCGCGCTTTTGACCTGCGCGGAAGCCACCGGCAGGCGGCAGGTGATCGGCACGGCAGGCAGGCAGCCGCGCATCATCAACGGCAGCGTGCCACCCGGGCTGGGGGTGAATTGCGCGCCCATTTGCGAAAGTGGCTCGATCACGCGGCCCATCGGACGTGCCGAAAGGCTGGCATCGCCGGTAAAGCTGGCAGTAATGCCGTGGCTCGCCACCACGCCCATCAACAGGCGGGTCGATGTGCCGCTATTGCCCATGTCCAATGCCTGTGCAGGCTGGAGCAATCCGCCCACGCCGACCCCGTGAACCGTCCATGTCCCGTCATCGCCGCGTTCAATGGTGGCCCCCATCGCGCGCATCGCAGCGGCAGTCGCCAGCACGTCTTCACCTTCCAGCAGGCCGGTGATCGTGGTTTTGCCAATTGCCAGCGCGCCCAGCATCAGGGACCGGTGGCTGATCGACTTGTCACCGGGCACACGCATGGTTCCGCGCAGCGGGCCCGATGCGGTAAAGCGGCGCGGGGTGGGGGTTTCAGACAAGCGAAGCAGTCCCTATATTGCGGATCGCGCGGAAAGCGGCGGTTTTGACATTGACTGTTTTTGACATCGACTGTTTTTGTAAGGGGCGGCTTTTGACAGCGAGATTGGCCTATGGCAATGCGCGCCCGCTCTTGATTCCGGCGCTGTGCTCATGCACGGGCTGATCCGGACAGCCACGAAGAATTTTACGCATCGGCCAATACGGCCCTGCAGCTCTTAAGGAAACACAATGGTCAAGCCAGAATGGGGTACAAAGCGTTCGTGCCCGAAATGCGGCACCCGCTTTTACGATCTGGGCAAGGAAGATCCGGCAACCTGCATCGAATGCGGTGAAGAATGGTATCCGGAGCCCGTGCTGAAATCCAAGCAGCCGATTCCGTTCGAGGAAGAAAAGAAGAAAGACAAGGAAGCGGATGCTGACCTTGCCGATGATGATCTGGAAGATATCGACGACGATGATGATTCGCCGGACAATGATGTTGACCTGGGCGGCGACGACGACCTTGGCGTAAGCAAGGGCAAGGGCGACGACGAAGAGCCTGAAAGCTGATTTTTTCCTTTTTCCGGTAATCATCCGGAATTTGATGAGGAAAATTCTTGCCAAGCCGGGCCGCCATCCATAAAGGGCGGCGTCCCGGCAATTGGCGGGACAAAAAATTGGTACGGGGCCTTAGCTCAGCTGGGAGAGCGCAACACTGGCAGTGTTGAGGTCAGCGGTTCGATCCCGCTAGGCTCCACCAATTTTCGGATATTTCGGTATCTGTGATATTGAGAGAAAGACGGTCCATGACCGCACGCTGGCCAACGAGGTTTCGTTCGCCGGCGTTTTTGGCATTTAGCGCTGCATTGCTGTGGCGGAGGAGCGAGGAACGATGTTCGACAGTCTGTCAGACCGCCTTGGTGGGGTCTTCGATCGGCTGCGCGGTCGTGGCGCGCTGTCTGAACAGGACGTTCGCGATGCCATGCGCGAAGTGCGCGTGGCCCTGCTCGAAGCCGATGTCGCGCTTCCGGTGGTGCGCCGCTTTGTCGATGCGGTAACCGAAAAAGCGATCGGCGCCGAAGTCCTGAAATCGGTCACGCCGGGCCAGCAAGTCGTCAAGATCGTCAATGACGAATTGATCGAAACGCTGGGCGGCGAAACGCATCAGGGCATCAACCTTGATGTCAAACCCCCGGTCGTCATCATGATGGTCGGCCTGCAGGGTTCGGGCAAGACCACCACCACCGCCAAGCTGGCGAAATATCTTCGCGAAAAGCACGGCAAGAAATCCATCATGGCGTCGCTCGACGTCAATCGTCCTGCTGCGCAGGAACAGTTGG
Organism: Allopontixanthobacter confluentis; assembly: GCF_009827615.1. GTDB lineage: Bacteria > Pseudomonadota > Alphaproteobacteria > Sphingomonadales > Sphingomonadaceae > Allopontixanthobacter > Allopontixanthobacter confluentis. Next base: position 1,334,885 of record NZ_WTYU01000001.1, on the reverse strand, counting down.
CTGTTCTGGGCCAGCAGATCGACGTGGCGACACTTCCGATAATCGCAGGGCAGCAGCCAGTCGACATTGCGCGCCGCGCGATGGAATCGGCGCGATTGCAGGCAGCCGACGTCTTGCTGCTGGATACGGCGGGCCGTCTGCACGTCGATGAAGCGCTGATGGCGGAAATGAAGGCAGTGGCCGGCATTTCCAACCCGACCGAAGTGCTGCTGGTGGTCGATTCGCTGACCGGGCAGGATGCAGTCAACGTCGCGCAGAGCTTCTCCGGTGAAGTGAACCTGACCGGTGTCGTCCTGACGCGGCTGGATGGTGATGCGCGCGGCGGCGCGGCACTGTCGATGCGCCATGTCACGGGCAAGCCCATCAAATTTGCCGGCACGGGCGAAAAACTGGATGCGCTGGAAGCGTTCCAGCCAAGCCGCATTGCCAACCGCATTCTGGGCATGGGCGATGTCGTCAGCCTGGTGGAAAAGGCTGCGGCCACGATCAAGGCCGAAGATGCCGAAGAACTGGCCAAACGCATGGCGAAGGGTCAGTTTGACCTGAACGACCTGCGCACCCAGTTGAAGCAGATGCAGTCCATGGGCGGCCTTGGCATGTTGGCAGGGATGCTGCCGGGCATGAAGAAAGCCAAGGCGGCGCTGGCGCAGAGCGGCATGGACGACAAGGTGCTGGTCCATATGGATGCGGTGATCGGGTCCATGACGCCCAAGGAACGCGCCAATCCCGCGCTGCTGAATGCAAAGCGCAAGAAACGCGTCGCCGCAGGTGCGGGGATGCAGGTTCAGGACGTAAACCGGTTGCTGAAAATGCATCAGGAAATGTCCAAGGCCATGAAGCAGATCAGGAAAATGGGCGGCCTCAAGGGCCTTGGCGCATTGTTCGGCGGCGGCGGAATGCCGGGCATGGGCGGTGGCGGCATGGGCGCAATGGGCGGCCTACCCGGCGGTATGGGTGGTTTGCCTGGCCTTGGCGGGCCCAAGAAATAACAGTTTTCAACTTAGACAATTCTAACGTTACAAATATTTATACTTGAAAGGTAATCTAACATGGCAATTGCACTTCGGCTTTCGCGCGGTGGTTCCAAGAAGCGTCCTTATTATCGTATCGTGGCCGCTGACCAGCGCGCCCCGCGCGATGGTAAGTATCTGGAACAGATCGGCACATATAACCCGCTGCTCGCCAAGGATGACGAAAAGCGCGTTACGCTGAACGAAGACCGTGCGCGTTACTGGCTCGGCGTTGGCGGCCAGCCAAGTGACCGTGTTGCACGCTTCCTCGATGTTGCCGGCATTCTGGAACGCGCACCGCGCAACAACCCCAACAAGGCAAAGCCAGGTGAAAAGGCTGTTGAGCGCGCTGAAGAAAAGGCTGCCAAGGAAGCTGAAGCTGCAGAAGCCCTGAAGGCTGCTGAAGAAGAAGCCAAGGCTGCACCTGCTGAAGAACCGGCTGCTGAAGAAGCTCCTGCCGAAGAAGCAGCAGCTGAAGACGCACCTGCCGAAGATAAGGCCGAGGGCTGATTTCCTTGGCACAGGACAAGCCCGTTACGCTGGCAGCCATTATCGGCGCGCATGGCGTGACGGGCGAAGTCCGCCTGAAGCTGTTCGGTGAAGGCTGGGACGCGCTCAAGCGTTACAAGACCTTCAACGATGGCGCTTTCACGCTCAGGAAAATCCGCGATGACAACAAGGGCGGCGCAATTGCCCGCTTCGAGGAATGCACCGACCGCAATACGGCTGAAAAGCTGCGCGGCACGGCGCTGACCATCACGCGCGCGGATTTTCCTGAACTGGAAGACGGCGAATATTATCACGCCGACCTGATCGACCTGCCGGCCACCTCCGAAACGGGGGAAGCGCTGGGCAAAGTTGTGCAGGTGATGAATTACGGGGCTGGCGACATCCTCGAAATTGAGCGCCCCAACGGCAAGCGCTTCATGGTTCCAGTGAATGCAGAAGCGGTCCCTGAACTGACCCGTGCAGGAGTGGTCATCGACTCTGCCTTCGTGCTTGAGTAATCAGGCCGGATCATGGTCCTTGGCATTCTTTTTCTGGCAGTAGTCGTGGCCCTGTTTTCCATTGCATTCAGCTTTATCCTGGCTGTGGCCCGCCCCGCGATGTCTCTAAGGCGCAGGGTTCTTGCCGCATCGCTTGGTGCTGGCATCATTCCATCGATTCCGGCTTTTTTTGCGATTGGTTACGATGTGGTAGGTCCGGCCGAACGGATGGTCGCACTCAGCGCGACGGGCGTTTTTGCCCTGCTGATGGCCGGATTGGTCGGCTTTCCGGTGGCCTATGTATTTTCCAGCAGGGCTGGCCGCGGGCGCGCGAGCGTGGCGGATCGAGGGAAGCTGGCCGAATGACCTTTGCTGCAACCATTCTCACCCTTTATCCCGAGATGTTTCCCGGGCCGCTGCGACTGTCATTGGCCGGACGCGCGCTGGAGGAGCAGAAATGGTCGCTCGACACTATCCAGATCCGCGATTTTGCCGCTGACAAGCACCGCACGGTAGATGACACGCCAGCAGGCGGCGGCGCGGGAATGGTGCTGAAGGCAGATGTGCTGGCAGCGGCCATCGACAATGCGCGGATGCAGAACCCGAAAGCGCCGGTGCTGGCGATGACCCCGCGGGGCAAACCCATTTCCCAGGCCCGGATTCGCGAATTGGTGGCGGGGCCGGGTGTCATCATCCTATGCGGCCGCTTTGAGGGGTTTGACGAGCGAATTTTCGAAGGCCGCGTTGTCGAGGAAGTGTCTGTCGGCGATATCGTCCTGTCGGGCGGCGAACCTGCCGCGCTGATGATACTCGATGCTTGCATTCGCCTGCTTCCCGGCGTAATGGGCGCGGCTTCGAGTGGTACCGAGGAATCCTTTGAACAGGGTTTGCTCGAATATCCTCAATATACCCGACCTCAGGAATGGGAAGGGCGCACGATCCCCGAAGTGCTGCGATCGGGGGATCATGCGAAGATTTCTGCTTGGCGAAAAGCCATGTCGGAAGATCACACACGGTTACGCAGGCCGGACCTTTGGGAACGCCATTGTGGTGTTCGGGACCGACCTGCCTCTGGCGCGCGGCGAGAAAATGAGGACCAAGGTCAATGAACCTTATCCAGGAACTTGAAGCGGAAGCCATCAAGGCATTCCGTGACGGGAAGGACATCCCGGAATTCCGCGCAGGCGATACCGTCCGCGTGGGTGTGCGCGTTGTCGAAGGCACGCGCGAACGTGTCCAGAATTTTGAAGGCGTCTGCATCGCTCGCTCCAATCGCGGCATGGGCAGCAACTTCACCGTTCGTAAAATGAGCTTCGGTGAAGGTGTGGAACGCGTGTTCCCGCTGTATTCGCCAGTTGTCGACAACATCACCGTGGTGCGCCGCGGTATCGTGCGTCGGGCGAAGCTGTATTATCTGCGTGGCCTTACCGGCAAGCGCGCACGTATTGCTGAACGTCGGGATTTTGCGCCCAAGGCGTAATATCTGCGTCGTTCGTCAAGAACGTTTGAAAAACAGGCGCTCCGGCTTACAAGCCGGGGCGCCTTTTTTGTTTCACGATCAGGATCGTTCACTATGCGGCTTACTTCGTCACTGGTTCTTGCCGCCACAGCATTTGGCAGCGTTCTCGGTTTCCCAACTCTCGCCGCAGCACAGCAGCAGGAGCAGCCTGTGATTCAAGACCAGAGCGATGCCGCACTGACATTCGAACGCGTATTTGCCAGCCCGTCGCTGGACGGGTCTTCCCCGCGTGAGGCGAAACTTTCCCCCGACGGGCGTTTCCTGACTCTGCTGCGCAACCGCGCCGAAGACCGCGACCGGTATGATCTGTGGGGTTTCGACCGTGATACAGGCGAATGGCGGATGCTGGTGGATTCCCAGCAGATCGGCAGCGGGCGTGAATTGTCCGAAGATGAAAAAATGCAGCGTGAACGCAGCCGTGTCAGCAACATCAAGGGCATCATCACCTATCAGTGGTCGTCCGATGGCAAGGCAATCCTCGTGCCACTGGACGGCGACCTGTATCTGGCGGGTCTGGACGGCACGATTACCCGGCTGACCAATACAGAAGAAGGCGAACTGAACCCCCGGCTGAGCCAGACCGGCGCGCATATTTCCTTTGTCCGCAACCGCCAGCTGTGGGTCGGCCCGGTGGATGGCAGCAATGCGGTGCCTGTCACACCGGCAGAAGAAGACACGGTTCGCTGGGGCGAGGCGGAATTCGTGGCGCAGGAAGAAATGGGCCGGATGACCGGTTTCTGGTGGTCAGCCGATGACAAGCGCATCGCAGTCGAACGGTTTGACGAAAAATCGGTCGGCATTGTCACCCGCGCGGCTATCGGTGCCACCGGGACCAAAGTGTATGACCAGCGCTACCCTGTGGCAGGCTCTGCCAATGTGGATGTAAGCCTGTATGTGATGGACCCCGATGGGAAGAACCGCGTGGCGGTTGATCTGGGGGCGGACAAGGACATTTATCTGGCGCGGGTGGATTGGTCGCCTGATGGCAGCGCCCTCTATGTGCAGCGGCAGAACCGCGCCCAGACCGTGCTCGATATGCTGAAAGTCGATCCTGCCACTGGCAAAAGCACTGTGCTGTTTACCGAAACGCCGGCCTTGCCCGACTATTGGGTGAATCTGACGGATAATTACAAATTCCTGAAAGACGGCAGCCTTGTCTGGTGGTCCGAACGGGATGGCTTTGGCCATTTGTATCATCTGGCCAATGGCAAATGGACACAGCTGACGGCGGGCGACTGGGTGGTGACAAAACTGCTTGGCGTGGATGAAGAGAGCGGCCGGATAAGTTTTGCCGGCACGCGTGACGGCGTTCTGGCGCAGCAGATTTACGCGATCAATCTTGCCAGCCCCAATGACATCACCCGCTTAAGCGATACAGCATTCGCCAATTCTGCCAGCATGGACACCAAGGGGCGCACGCTGCTGATATCGCGGTCTGCCGCAAACCAGCCGCCGCAATCCTATATTGCCGATGCGCAAGGCCAGCGGCTGGAATGGATCGAAGAAAACAGGCTCGATCAGGGGCATCCCTATGCGCCTTATCTTGCCAGCCATACCATGCCGGAATTCGGCACGATTGCGGCAGAAGATGGCACGCCACTGCATTGGAAGATGATCCGGCCCAAAATGGAAAAAGGCAAAACCTATCCGGTATTCTTCAACCATTATGGCGGCCCGCATGCCCAGGTGGTCAACAAGGCATGGGGAGGGTCGCTGCAGCAGGCGGTGGTCGACAAGGGCTATATCTGGTTCGAGATCGACAATCGCGGAAGTGCAAACCGGGGCGCAGCATTCGAACAGCCTATTTCCCGCGCCATGGGCAGCGTGGAAGTGGCCGACCAGAAGGCGGGCGCGAAATTCCTGCAAACCCTGGGCTATGTCGATCCTGCAAAAATCGCGCTATATGGCTGGTCCTATGGCGGTTACATGACGTTGAAGCAGTTGCAGGCTGACCCCGGCCTATATGCCGCAGGCATTTCTGGCGCGCCGGTCACGCGGTGGGAACTGTATGATACCCACTATACCGAACGTTATATGGGCAACCCGCAAGATGTGAAAAGCGCGTATGATGCATCCAACGCGATAGACCAGTCTGCCCGCATGACCGATCCGCTGCTGCTGGTGCATGGCATGGCGGACGATAATGTGGTGTTTGAAAACAGCAGCGAACTGATTGCGCGCCTGCAGGGTGCCAATCAGTCGTTCGAAATGATGCTGTATCCGGGCTTCACCCACCGCGTTTCCGGGGCGAAGATCAGCCCGCATTTGTGGAATACGATTTTCAGCTTTCTCGAAAAGCACGGCGTCACTCCGCCAGAATAATACCGGTAGGCCAATTGCGGCTGCCACGGCTGGTTTATTATGCGGACGAGCTTGATTTGCGGCCGGTAAAGACGATTTGCGTTGCGAGCAGCGCCATGCCCCTTACTGCGGGCGCGAACATGAACTGGAGTTGGTAGATGGGTTATCGCGTAGTAGTCGTGGGTGCGACCGGCAATGTGGGCCGCGAGATCATGGCGATCCTGGCTGAACGGGAATTTCCGATTGACGAAATCGCCGCTGTTGCCAGCGCGCGTTCGCATAATTCCGAAGTTGAATTCGGCGACACTGGCAAAATGCTGAAGTGTAAAAATATCGAGCATTTTGACTGGGCCGGGTGGGATATCGCCCTGTTTGCCGCCGGTTCTGACGCTACGCGCACCTATGCCCCTAAGGCCGCTGCCGCTGGCTGCGTCGTCATTGATAACAGCTCGCTTTACCGCATGGACCCGGATGTCCCCCTGATCGTGCCGGAAGTGAACCCTGATGCGATTGATGGCTATTCCAGGCGCAACATCATCGCCAACCCCAATTGCTCGACAGCGCAGCTGGTAGTGGCCCTGAAGCCCCTGCACGATGCCGCGACCATCAAGCGCGTGGTGGTCAGCACCTATCAATCCGTATCCGGCGCGGGCAAGGCGGGGATGGACGAATTGTTCGAGCAAAGCCGCGCCATTTTTGTTGGCGACAGCTGCGAACCGAGGAAATTCACCAAGCAGATCGCGTTCAATGTCATCCCCCATATTGATGTTTTCCTGGACGATGGCTCGACCAAGGAAGAATGGAAAATGGTGGTCGAAACCAAGAAAATCCTCGATCCCAAGATCAAGCTGACAGCAACCTGCGTGCGCGTGCCGGTGTTCGTGGGCCATTCCGAAGCCGTGAATATCGAATTCGAAAACGAGCTGACGTCGGAGCAGGCGCAGGATATCCTGCGCGAAGCCCCCGGCATCATGCTGGTCGATAAGCGGGAGGATGAAGGCTACGTCACGCCGGTTGAATGTGCTGGCGACAGTGCCACCTATGTCAGCCGCGTGCGCGAAGACCCGACGGTGGAACATGGGCTGACGCTGTGGTGCGTATCGGACAATCTGCGCAAGGGCGCGGCGCTGAATGCGGTGCAGATTGCCGAACTGCTGGGCCGCCGCCATTTGAAAAAGGGCTAGGGCGCTGGCCTTCCGGCTGATCGCGAACATGGTGCTGGGGGCCATTGCGCTTGGATCATGTTCGCCCACGCCGGACAGCCAGCCGATGCAGGCCCAAAACGCAGGAGCCCAAAACTCAGGGTCCCAAAGCGGGAAAGATCAGTCGCTAGACAGCGAACCACTGGCGCAAGCGGTAATGTCCAGCCGCGTCCATCCATCAGCAACAGGTCTGGAAATTGCCGGACCCGGCGCACAGAACCTGTCGTTCGGGCAGGAACGCGCCGTGGTGGAACAAGCCGTGGTCAGCCGCATGGGAGAACCGGTGAGCCGCCTTGCCAATCAAGAATGCGGCGCTGGCCCCATGCAATTCACCAGTTTTGCAGGCGGGCTGACGCTCAATTTCCAGAACGGCGCTTTTGCAGGCTGGGCGCTGGAACGGAGCGAGGAAGACAAGGGCTTTACCACCGCCAGGGGCATAGGCGTGGGGTCACAAGAAGCTGCTCTAAAGGCCGCTTATGCGGTAGAGCGGATCGAGGGCAGCACCCTGGGTGATGAGTTCACCTCAACAGGCGGCATCAACGGTTTCCTATCGGACAGGGGCAGCGGCAAACAGGTGGAAAGCCTGTATGCAGGGACCAACTGTTTTTTCAGGTGAGGTGAGGATGACTTTGAAGGCTGATCTCTATTTTTCATTCCGGTCGCCCTACAGCTATCTGGCGATTGGCCGGTATCGTGCCCTGACCGAGATTTACGATGTCGAGATTGACCTGCGCCCGGTTTATCCGCTGGCGATCAGGCAGCCTGATTTCTTTGAGCGCAGCCACCCCAATTGGCTCGGCTATACGGTCCGCGACATGATGCGTGTGGCCCAGTTTCATTCCATCCCATTTGCAGCCCCCAAACCTGATCCGATTGTGCAGGATATGGCAACGCGGCGGATTGCGGATGAGCAGCCACATATCTTCCGGTTGACAAGGCTGGGGCAAGTGGCCGCACGCAAGGGCAAGGGACTGGTATTTGCAGAAGAAGTGTCACGCCTGATCTGGGGTGGCACGGCCGGGTGGCACGAGGGTGATCATCTTGCCAATGCCGCGGCGCGGGCCGGGCTTGATTGGGCAGAACTGGAAGAACAGGCTGCGTCTGATGCTGCTGCGCTGGATGATGAAATTGCCGCCAATCAGCAGGCGCTGGAAGACAGCGGCCATTGGGGCGTGCCCACGCTGGTGTTCGATGGCGAGCCGTTTTTCGGGCAGGACCGGATTGAAATGGTCCTGTGGCGCATGAATGAAAAAGGCCTTGCCGAACGCTGAGCCGCGCAGCCCCGGTGGTTGGCACTTATTCCGGCGGCGGGGGCGGCGCGCCAGCACCTGGTCCGGGCCCCGGACCTTTGCCCGGTCCGGCATTGCGCCGCATCAGAAACGCCATGGGCACCGCTGCCAGTGTCAGCCACATCATCAGCCAGAAATCATCGATATAGGCAATCATGGCCGCCTGCCGGTTGACTTCAAGATCGAGTAATCTGAGCCCCACGTCACCCATCGACTGGAACTGGTCCACGGTCGAGATATCGACCACGCTGCTGGCCGTAGAAGTGACATTGCTGCCCAGATCGGCATGAGCGGTCTGGATATTGCGGGCCAGCAATACTGTCATCAGGGAAATGCCAGCCGAAGCGCCGACGGACCGGAACAGATTCAGCAGGCTGGAACCATCGGTGCGCATGCGGGGGGGAAGGGTGGCAAAGGCGCTGACATTGAGTGGGATGAAAACCAGCCCCATGCCAAGGCCCTGAACAAGTCCGGAGGCGATGATGGTCTGCTGGTCCACACCCAGCGACCAGTGGGACATTTCCCACAGCGATAATGTGGTGATGAGGAAGCCACTGGCCACCACGGGGCGCGAATCCACGCCCTTGCGCATCAGCAATCCGGCCACTTGCATGCTTATCAGCACGCCCACCCCGCGCGGCATCAGCACGATGCCGGTATCAATCACGCTATAGCCGAACAGATGCTGCAACATGGGCGGAAGCAAAGCCATGGTGGCGAACATGATGATGCCGATGGCCACCATGAAAAACAGTGCCAGCGTGAAATTGCGGTCCCTGAACATCACCGGATCAAACAGGGCACCCCGCGCGGAAGCAAGATGAATGACCGTCATCCATGCGCCCGATATTAGGAGGAAACTATAGAGCCATATTTCGCCGGATTGAAACCAGTCCACCTGTTGCCCGCGGTCAAGAACCAGCTGGAACGATGTAAGCGTAATGGCGATGAGGGCAAAGCCGAGGAGGTCGAATTTGCGCCGTGTGCCATCGCGGTGCGGCAGGTTTGCCATCAGGATCGCCAGCGCCAGCGCGCCAACCGGCAGGTTGACATAAAATACCCAGCGCCAACTGGCATATTCGGTCAGCCAGCCGCCCAGAACCGGCCCCAGAATAGGCCCGATCATGATTCCCATGCCCCACAGCGCCATCATTTGCGGATGGCGGCTGGGCTTGGTGGTATCCAGCATGAAGGACTGGCTGAGAGGCGCAATAAAAGCGCCTGCAACACCCTGAATGGCGCGGAACAGGACCATTTCTTCCAGGTTCTGCGCTGCACCGCACAGCATGGATGCCAGGATGAAGCCTGTGACCGAGAGAATAAACAGCCGCCGCCCGCCAATCCTGTCGGCCAGCCAGCCTGTAATCGGCATGGCAACGGCAGAAGCGATGATATAGCTGGTCAGCACCCAGGTGACGGTATCGGCCGTGGCCCCCAGTGATGATTGCATGTGCGGGATGGCCACATTGGCAATTGTGGTGTCCAGCACTTGCAGCAATGACGCAGCCATAATGCCGACAATGAGCAGCATGTGGTTGGCAACCGGCAATTGCGCCTCATCAGCGCCCGTTGCTGGCGGCGGACCTGCGGCGCTGGTGCCGGGCGGCGCGGCCGAAGCCATCTGCCTAGCGCTTCCGACCATCCGTAAAGACGGTAATTTCGCTCGACAGTCCGGCAATAAGCGCGCGCGGGCTCTTGCTGTCTATGGCAATGCGGACAGGCACACGCTGCGTCACCTTGACCCAGTTGCCAGTGGCATTCTGGGCGGGAAGAACGGAAAATTCCGATCCCGTGCCCGCACCGATGGACGCCACGTGCCCTTTCAGGACCAACTCGGGATAGGCGTCAAAGCGGATTTCAGCAGACTGGCCCACTGCCATATCGGCAAGATCGGTCTCCTTGAAATTGGCTTCGACATAACTCGTGCGGCTTTCGACCAGCGTGACAACGGGCAGGCCGGCGACAATCTGCTGGCCGGTCTGCAACCGGTCCGCTTCTGCGATGCGGCCTGCCATGGGCGCGCGTACCTGTGTGCGCGAAAGGTTCAGTCGGGCGGTTTGGCGCTGCACCGTGGCCGCTGCCACTTGCGGATTCTGGCCAGGCACTGCAGCGCCTGTGGCCAGCCGGGCGCGCGCTTCCTGCGACTGGGCCTGCGCCATGCGCAGCTCCTCTCGCGCCTGCGCCACGCTATGCTGCGCCGCTTCATAATCAGCCTTGGTGGTAAAGCCGCGATCCCACAGGGCCTGCTGGCGCTGCAAGTGTGACTGGGCAAAGGCAATCTGTTCGCGTGCGGCTGATATATCGGCGCCCGACAATGCACTGTCATTGGCAAGCGCTGTGACATTGGCCTGCGCGCCGGCAATGGCAGCATCGGCCTGCGCAACCTCCAGGCGGAAAGGCTCAGGATCGATGGTGAACAGCAGGTCGCCAGCGGCAACTTCATCGCCTTCGGCAACGGCCACCTGCACAATTCGCCCGCCTACTTCCGCGCTGATGGAAACCTTGTCCTGTTTGAGGTAGGCATTATCGGTCGAAACAGTGCCCTGCAGGCCATACCAGTAAAAACCGCCCGCCAGCAGCAGTGCCAACGGCACCAGCGCCATCAGGCCCAAACGGCCCAAGCGGCGCCTGGGTCTGGCTGTTTCAGCCGTGCTGTCACCACCTGTATCAGCCGAAGAATTGTGTGTGTGAGGCACAGGCGGGGTGGGATCTGCTTCAGCCATTGGCCGCATCCTTGAAATCACGACGTGCGGAAAGATTGCTGCCGATCAGCGTCAGCATGCGGGTGAATTCGGCGCGGTCGGCATCGTCCATCCCGGTTAGCGCTTCTTCGACCATTTCGCCGATATGCCCGGCCAGCCGGCTGACTTGCGCATCGGCCTTGGGGGTGAGGTGCAGGTTCCACGCCCGCCGGTCCGCCGGATCACGCCTGCGTTCAACCAGCCCTGCTTCTTCCAGCCGGTCCACCATACGGCACAGGGTTATCGCTTCCACATCCAGACGATCAGCATAGAAGCCCTGATTCTGGCCGCCTTCACGATCCAGCATGAGGAGGAGGCGAGCCTGCGGGCCAGTGACGCCAAGAGCGCGCACACGCTGGTCAAAAGCGCGGCGCAGCTGGCGGGAATTATCCGCCATCAAATATCCGATATTAGCCATGTCGAGGCCACATATAATAAGCTGCCTTACTATTGGCAACGTCTGTCTGTTACGGGTTTTCCAGCCCATGGATATCGGGTAACAGCGCCGCATTCAGCGCGTCCTGCCGGCGCGCGGATGCAAGAAGGGTCATTGCCATCACTGCTGCTGAAATCACGCTGGACATGCTGCCATCCTTTGACGGGGTGGAACTGGCGATACACCGGCAGGGCGCGGGCCGCCCTGTGCTGCTGCTGCACGGCCTGTTTTCCAATGCGGAGATGAACTGGATCCGGTTTGGCCATGCACAAAAGCTGGTGGATGCCGGATTCGAAGTCATCATGCCGGATTTGCGCGCCCATGGGCACAGCGCGCATCCGCATGACAGCGCTGCCTATCCGCCGGATGTGCTGGCACGCGACGTGCAGGCCATTGTCAGTGGACTGGGCCTGACGGATTTTGACATGGCGGGTTTCTCGCTTGGTTCAAGAACCGCGGCGCGGGCTGTTATTTCCGGCGTCATGCCGCGCCGGCTGGGGCTGTGCGGCATGGGGCTGGAAGGGCTGGCGGGGTGGAACAGGCGCGCTGCATTCTTTATCGATGCGATTGACCGATTTGACGAAGTGAAGCGGGGTGACCCTGCGTTCATGGCGGTCAGCTTCATGAAAACCATGAAGGTTGATCGTGACGCTGCGCGGCTGCTGCTGCAGTCTGTCGCGGATACCACGCCCGATGAATTGTCAGCCCTGTCCATGCCTGTGCTGGTGCTGTGCGGGGACAAGGATGAAGATAATGGCTCTGCCCCGGCGCTTGCCGAAATTCTGCCTGACGCGCTTTATGTGGCAATCCCCGGCACGCATATGTCATCTGTCACCGAAGGGGCGATGGGCGACGCGCTGGTCGAATTTTTTAAAAATTAGGTAAAACAGCGTGGTGGACGCTGGTTTGGCGCGGCGCCCGGGCTGACAATGGGCACGCGGCCTGCTAGGGCACTCTTAACGCAAGGGCCAGGCGGCCTGCCTGATGTCCGACACCACACAATTCCGAATGCCAGGCACAGTATGTTACCGGAAGAAACCTCGATATTATGATGAAGGGTGATGCGACGCACGAAAGGGCGGGCTGGCGCGAAATTGTTGCCTTGCCTGAATTTGGCATCGCGCGGCTTCGCGCCAAGATTGATACTGGCGCACGCACGTCGGCGCTGCATGCGTCCGATCTTGAAAATTTTGAACGCGATGGGCAGCCGTGGGTCCGGTTCAGGCTGATTTGCGAAGATGGTGTAAACCGCCTGTGCGAAGCGCCGCGTGTGGCCCGCCGGATGATTACCAGTTCCAATGGCGAATCCCAGGAACGCCTGATTGTCAAAACCACCCTGTCGATGGGGACCCAGGTTTTCAGGGCCGAATTCAGCCTGGCTGACCGGTCTGACATGCTGTTCCCGATGCTGGTGGGGCGCACCGCGCTGCGCCGGCGTTTTCTGGTCGATTCCGCAAAATCCTTTCTGTTGCCAGAACCTGTTTGTACCAAGGAAACTCCATGAAAATTGCGATGCTGGCACGAAACGCCAACCTGTATTCACACCAGCGGCTGAAGGATGCTGCTGAAACCCGCGGCCATACGCTCGAAATTCTCAACACCACGCGCTGCACGGTCAACATCGCCAGCCATCGCCCTACGGTGATGTATAATGGCCAGACACTGGGCACATTTGACGCGGTGATCCCGCGCATTGGCGCGTCCATCACCAATTATGGACTGGCCGTGCTGCGCCAGTTCGAAATGGCCGGCACCTGGCCGCTCAACGAAAGTGTGGCGATCGGGCGCAGCCGCGACAAGCTGCGTTCCACCCAGATCATGGCCAAGCACGGGCTGGGCCTGCCGCTGACGGCCTATGCCAACGATCCCAAGCAGGCCGAAGCGATCATCAAGGCGGTCAATGGCCCGCCAGTGGTGATCAAGCTGCTGGAAGGCACGCAGGGGATTGGCGTGGTGCTGGCTGAAACGCTGAAGGGCGGGGCATCCATCATCGAGGCATTCCGCGGCGCGAATGTGAACATCATGGTGCAGGAATTCATCAAGGAAGCCGGCGGATCGGACATTCGCTGCCTGGTGGTGGGCGGCAAGGTCGTGGCAGCCATGAAGCGGCAGGGGGCGGAAGGCGAATTTCGCAGCAATCTGCACCGCGGCGGCACGGCGCAGCTGATCAAGATCACGCCCGAAGAACGCTCAACCGCAGTGCGCGCGGCGAAGCATATGGGCCTGAATGTCTGCGGCGTGGATCTGCTGCGCAGCAATCACGGGCCGGTCATCATGGAAGTGAATTCCTCCCCCGGCCTCGAAGGCATCGAAAACGCCACCGGCAAGGATATCGCGGGCCAGATCATTGAATTTATCGAGGCCAATGCAAAGGCCGGTAAAACCAGGACCAAAGGCAAGGGGTGAGGGGGCTGGAATAATCCACCCGGATTTCGCTGGATAGTGCTGGATGAAAAAACAGACCGGCGGCAAGCGACCCAATGGCGACCGTCTCGCCAAGTCGAAAGTAACAGCGCGCGATGGATGAAGACGAGTTCAGTATGGCGCTTGGCATAGCTCCCGAGGCTGTGTTCGGGACGCACAAGCGTGAAAAGAATTCCTTTCGAGGAATTTCGACCCGCAAACATTTGCGCATCCTCACTGCGAGCGCGGTCAGCCAGGAATTCCTCGACGAAATTTGCGAATTGAGCGCGCTTGAACAGCTTACCCTCGAGTGGCCCGTGACAGCGGAATCGCTCGATGGATTGGCACGCCTGTCAAACTTGTGCAAACTGCGGATCGACTCTCCTCGAAACATCACTGACTTCACGCCCTTGCTCAGGCTTTTCAACCTGAAGCATCTTTCGATCGAGAATGCGAAGCACTTAGGAGATTTGCGATGGATGCGCCCATTGAAAGATCGGCTGGAGGTGCTTTGGCTGGACGGGTCGATCAACACCACGCAAAAGCTCGATAGCCTTGATCCGCTGGACGGTTTCTGTTTCCAAGAACTAAGCCTCACCAATGTCTCGGTGAAAGACAAGGACCTTTCACCTTTGATAACGTGCCGCAGCCTGACGAAATTGAGCTGCGCCAAATCCGTATCGAATTTCGAAGGCTTCATGATGCTTGCAGATGCGCGCCCGGACATGGCCTGCAGCTGGTTTTCACCCGACAATTGGCCAGGGCGCAAGTGGAAGCGATAAATGCGTTCAGCCCGGTTTTTGCCGAGAGTTTTTGCGGGAAAGGGGCGTGGTTCAACGGCGGCGAATTTTGACTGGCCCTGCATCTGTCCGGCCATTCAATGATTGCAGGGCTGATGCATTGCCCAGCACATGTGCCGTCAGAAATTCGGTGGCAAGGTCAGTCGCGGCGTCGTAGCCCGTTTCCTTGCCATAGACGAATTCATGGGTAGCGCCGTCGACCAGGACGAGAGTGCGGTTTCCGATCGGTGCATTCTCGAAATACTGAACATGCTGGGCTGCATCAGGAATAAACCCGGGCACGACATCGGCAGTGCCGGTGACCATCAGCGTTGGCACGGCGACTGTTTGCAGTGACTGCGGCGTAACCAGTCCGGGGATCATGCCGGGCGATGAAAAAGTGGCGACAGCCTTGATGGCGGGCACCCGCGCGCCGACCATTCCTTCCAAGGCGCCGCCGCCGATCAGCGCGATGAGCGAGCCATAGCTATAACCGACCGCGCCTGCGGGCAGGCCGGGGAAAGTCTGTGCTGCCAATGCCGATGCAGCCTGCAGATCGGCAATGCGCGTGGCAAAGGCGGTTTGCAGATCATCCCGCTCGGCGGGTGCATATTCCATCGAATCGCGGTGCAGTGGTGCGACCACAGCAAATCCAGCGCGGCGCAACTGGTCGATCAGCTGCCACATCATTTCGGGCGATCCGCCAGCGCCGTGTGATAGCATCAAAACGCCCTTTGGTGCAGTGACGGGACGATAGATGGACATCCGCACGTTACGGCCCTGCACGGGCAGGGTGACGATTTGCGCGGCTGACATTGCCGCAGGAGACTGGTCAAGCGGTGCAAGAGGAGCAGAAACTGAAGGTGTGTGGGCGGTGCATCCCAGCAGAGCCAAGGTGGAAGCCGCTGTCAGAAACGCTGAAATCTTCATGCTTAAATCCCCATCCGGTCAACACCCGGACCGCGATTGGTCCGTTCCGTGCAAATCGCTTTTCGGACAGCGTTCGCAGCCTTGACGCGCAATGCCGCGAATTAAGCGATTAGCCAGCTTTCACAACAGGATATTTCCGCTGTAATCATGAAAAGAGGGATGCGTTGAGCAGCATTTTTGCAGTCCTATCTGAACGGCGGTTCGTTAAATGCGCGCAGCTTTCTGGAATGCAGGCGGTTGCCTTCAGCGCGCAGGCGTTTGCAGGCCTCGAGACCGATCTGGAGATGCGCGGCGATGGCCTGTTCGTAGAACTGGTTGGCCTGGCCGGGCAGCTTGATTTCGCCGTGCAGCGGCTTGTCACTGACACATAATAGCGTGCCGTAGGGAACGCGGAAGCGGTAGCCTTGGGCAGCGATGGTGGCGCTTTCCATTTCCACTGCAATGGCGCGGCTTTGCGAAAAGCGTTTGGCGGAACTGGCGTAATGTAGTTCCCAGTTCCGGTCGTCGGTCGTTACCACAGTGCCGGTCCGCATCCGCTGTTTCAGATTGGCGCCCTGCGTCCCCGATACTGCCTCAGTCGCACCCGCCAGTGCTTGCTGCACCTCGGCAATTGGCGGGATCGGAATTTCCGGTGGCAGCACCGCATCCAGCACGTGATCGTCCCGCAGATAGGCATGGGCGAGGACGAAATCGCCGATTTTCTGGCTCGACCGCACGCCGCCGCAATGGCCGATCATCATCCACGCATGGGGCCGCAGCACGGCCAGATGGTCGCAGATGGTCTTGGCATTGGATGGACCCACACCGATGTTGACCAGCGTAATGCCGCGCCCGTCTTCGCGGATCAGGTGATAGGCGGGCATCTGGTGGCGCCGCCATGCCGTGTCGGACAATTGCAGATGCGCTGCCGAAGTTGTCTGGCTGATGTTGAGGCCGCCTGCGCCGGTCAGGCCGACATAGCCATCCTGCCCGATCTGCTGCGCCGCCCAATCGACGAATTCATCCACATAGCGGTGGTAATTGGTGAACAGGATGAAATCCTGGAAATCATCCACCCTGGTGCCGGTATAATGCGCCAGACGGGCCAGTGAATAATCCGTGCGCAGCCCGTCAAACAGGGACAGCGGCATGGCTTTGGTGCCGTCTATCTCGAACCCGTCGGCCAGTTCATCGCCAATCAGGGCAAGGTCTGTCGCGGGGAAGTGTTGGGCGATATCCTGCGGCGCAATGCCGACCATTGCCGCGCCTGCATCACCATCCAGCACATAGGGGAAGGGTATTTCCTGGCGCGATTTGGCAACGTTGAGTTTGATTTCATATTCCTGTGTGATCAGGCCCAACTGTTCACGCAGATAATCGGCAAACAGCGCCGGCTTGGTGATCGTGGTTTTATATGTGCCGGTCTGTTCCAGCCGGCCAAAGGCGCGGCTGCGGTCCTTGGGTTCGCCAATTCCCGAATAATGCAGCACCAGTTCAGGATATGCGTAACTGCCGTCCAGCCGCCGTTCGGGCTTGGGCAATGTGCCATCGCGGCCAAAGGCCATCACATCATTGCGCAACTGGCTGACAGCGGCCTGATAGAGCGTTTCCAGCTCTTCGATAATTTTTTCGATCATTTCCATCGAGGGCAGATAGCGCGCAGACCTGCGAAATTCAAAGCATGGCGCGCATGAAAATGGCAAAAAACATCAAGCCCGATGCAAAAAGGGCGCGTCTGTTGCCAGACGCGCCCTGATTTCTTGCCTTGAGAAGCGATCAGGCTTGGGAATTTTCTTCCGTAGCTTCATCGGCTTCGTCGCCGCCGTCCAGCATGTCAGCCGGGATTTCGCCCGGTTCCAACGTGGGGTCAACTGCTTCGGTAAAGCCGCCGCTGCCTTCAGCCTGTTCTTCTTCGAACATGGACTTCATGACATCGACACCCTGACGCTGCAGTTCGGCTTCATCTTCCGAACGCGCGACATTGGCTTTGACCATCACGTCAACTTCGGCGTGCAGGCGAACGCGCACGTCGAACAGGCCAAGTGTCTTGATCGGATGTTCAAGAATAACCTGCTTCTTGCTGACTTCATGGCCCTTTTCAGCCAGACCGTCCACGATGTCGCGGACAGTGACCGAACCATAAAGCTGGCCCGAGTTGGACGAAGCGCGGATCAGCACAACTTCGGTTCCGGCGATGTTTTCGCCAGATTTCTCAGCTTCGCCGCGACGTTCTTCATTTTCTTTTTCAAGACGTTCGCGGTTGGCTTCGAAGACCTTCTTGTTCGCCGCATTGGCGCGAAGGGCTTTCTTGTTCGGCAGCAGGAAGTTCCGTGCGTAGCCGTCCTTGACGGTTACAACGTCACCGATGGTGCCGAGTTTCTCGATACGTTCGAGCAGAATGATATCCATGGTCCGCTCTCCTTACTTAACGATGTAGGGCAGCAGGCCGATGTGGCGTGCGCGCTTGATCGCCTTGGCCAGCTCGCGCTGCTTCTTGGCGGATACGGCGGTAATGCGGCTGGGTACGATTTTGCCACGCTCGGACATGAAGCCC
Source organism: Allopontixanthobacter confluentis (assembly GCF_009827615.1). Taxonomy (GTDB): domain Bacteria; phylum Pseudomonadota; class Alphaproteobacteria; order Sphingomonadales; family Sphingomonadaceae; genus Allopontixanthobacter; species Allopontixanthobacter confluentis. The sequence continues at coordinate 1,316,756 of NZ_WTYU01000001.1, read as the reverse complement.
TGCAGCAGACGCACATCTTTGTAATCGATGGCGGGGGCACCCTTGCCCGAGAACGGGCAGCTCTTGCGGCGGCGGAAGAAAGGACGTGCCATCAGTCGCGCTCCTCACGGTCAGAGCGACGCTTGCGGTCGCGGTCTTGCTTGCGCATCATTGCTGACGGGCCTTCTTCATGCTCGTCCACGCGGACGGTCATGTAACGGATGACGTCTTCGTTGATGCGAGTCTGGCGTTCGAGTTCTGCAACGACAGCGCCGGGGCCATCGATGTGCAGCATTACGAAATGCGCCTTGCGGTTACGGTCGATCTTGTAGGCGAGGTTCTTGAGACCCCAGGTCTCCGTTTTGGTGACCTTGCCTTCATTCGCTTCGATGATTTCTGTGGCGGATGCCGCCAGCGCGTCTACCTGAGCCTGGCTCAGATCCTGACGTGCGAGAAAAACATGCTCGTAAAGAGCCATGTCGCTTCCTTTCACTTTAATGCCGATCGCTGGCGTGTCCGCGGGATTGCGGGGCCCCTCCGGCTTTCTTCATTTCGCCATGGCGCACGGATGCGACGCACAGCGAAGGCGCGCTCTTAGCGGGTTAGGCCCGCAATGCAAGCACTGAAGCGGCATGTGCCTCCGCTAGTTGGGAATTGAACCTGGTTTGTATTCGCAGGCGATTGGTATTTACACCCGATTGGTATTTATGGGCGTTTTTCGGATCGCTCTTGCCTGATGGCCGTTAGACCCGCACAGAAGATCCAGAAAATCGATCAATAAAATTCAGTGACAAGTGTGAAGGAATATACGTGCCAGGTGGTCTAGTTGCACTTTTGGATGACGTTTCGGTAATCGCCCGTGCGGCAGCAGCATCGATTGATGATGTGGGGATTGCTGCCGGCAAGGCTGGCTCCAAGGCAGCAGGCGTGGTGATTGATGATGCTGCGGTAACGCCATCCTACGTCACTGGCTTCACTCCCGACCGTGAATTGCCGATTATTTACGCGATCACCAAGGGCAGCCTGATCAACAAGCTGCTGATATTGCTGCCCGCTGCCCTGTTGTTGAGCGCGTTCCTGCCGTGGGCGATTACGCCCATATTGATGCTGGGCGGGTTGTATTTAAGCTATGAAGGCGCCGAAAAGGTTCTGGAAAAGCTGGGCGGCGCCAAACATGGCGAAACGCTGGCTGACCCGATTACGGATTTTGCCAAATTCGAACAGGACCGTATCAAGGGCGCGATTCGCACTGACCTGATCCTGTCGGCGGAAATCATGGCGATTACTCTGAACGAAGTGGCCACAGAAACGCTCATCACCCGCGCCGGGGTGCTGGCCGTGGTGGGCATCGGCATTACCTTTGTTGTCTATGGTGCTGTCGCCATGATCGTCAAAATGGACGATGTGGGGCTGCATCTGGCGGAAAGAACATCTTCCGCAGCACAGTCGATAGGCAAGTTCCTGCTGGACGCCATGCCAATATTGCTGGTCGCCCTGTCGTTCATCGGCACGATTGCGATGCTGTGGGTCGGCGGCGGCATTTTGCTGCACGGGTTGGAAGAACTGGGCATCCATGGCCCGATCGATATTCAGCACAGCATCCAGCACGCCGTTGAAGTAGCCACAGGCGCGCTGGGCGGCGTATTCGGCTGGCTGACCGGGGCGATTGTTTCGGGCATAGTCGGCCTTGTGCTGGGCGCGATCGTAGCGTTTATTGTCCACAAGGTGTTCAAACTGGGGCATTCAGCAGAGGCGCATTGATGGCAGAATTGCCCGCACCCACGCTATATAGCTGCGCCGGTTCGCGCGGGCTGCGGGCAAGCTGGGCGGCAGAGGAAGCGGGCGTTGCGCTCGACCTTAGAATGCTGCCATTCCCGCCGCGTTTCGAATGTCCGGAATATCTTGAGCTTAATCCGCTGGGAACCGTGCCATTATTGGTGGATGGCGACAGCCGCATGACCGAAAGCTGCGCCATTGCCCATTATCTGGCAGTGCGGGGCGGGGCAGACAGGCTGGTGGTGGGGCCGGCAGAACCGGATTACGCCGCCTATCTCGATTTCACATATCATGCAGATGCCACGCTGACATTTCCGCAGACAGTATATTTAAGGTTCGCCCGGTTTGAAAAAGGCAAGGGGCTGGAAGAAGCCGGCCTTGCCTATGCCCGCTGGTTCGGGGCGCGGCTGGCCAAGGTGGACGAGCGGCTGGCAACCGGTGATTTTCTGTGTGCCAACAGGTTTACCGTGGCGGATATCTGCGTGGGATATGCGCTGTATCTGGCCCGGCGCATTGGGCTGGAAGACCAGTTGACGCCGCGCCTCGTCACTTATCTGGACCGGCTGACCCACAGGTCCGGCTTCATCGCAGCCCTGGCGCACGAGGAAGACGCCTCACGCGCCGCTGGTCTTGGCGGCGCGGTCATTTAGAACCCAATCTAGAATTTTTCGAAAATCGAGCGGGCAAAAGTGGTCAGCGTATCGTCCCGCGCACCCATTACCACCACCCTGTCACCGGGCCGCACAATCTGCGCAATCCGGTCACCGCAATCCTTGCGATTGGGAATATATTCGGCATCACCGCCTGCTTCCTCGATCAGGCGGACAATCCGCTCGCTTCCTTCGCTCTGGTCCACGGTGCCGCCATAATACACCGGGTCACACATGATGGTGAGGTCGCTCGGCTCCAGTTCGCGGGCGAAAGTTTCCGCCAGTTCTGCGCCCATCTGGTGCAGCGGGCCATATCCGTGCGGCTGGAAAAAGGCGATTACCCGGCCCGGATGCTGGCGCAGGGTGCGCAGGGTGGCGCCGCATTTTTCCGGATTATGGCCGAAATCGTCGATCACGGTGATGGCCGATGTGCTGGTCCCGATGATGTCGAACCGGCGCGCAAGCCCGGCAAAGGTGGCAAGCGCAGCAACCGCCTGCTGCACGGGAACGCCGGCAGCAACCGCGCCAGCAATGGCGGCAAGCGCGTTGGACAGATTATGCCGGCCGGGCAAATGCAAGGTCAGCGGATATTCCCTGCCGTCGTGCCGGTCGATTATCAGCGCCGCCTGCCTAACCGGGCTATCGGCAATGCTGCCCGGCACCACGCCAATCTGCGCCAGTTCCTGTTCTATACCGAACGTAAGGGCAGATTTTGCATAAGGAAGCAGCGCCAGTGCTTCAGGGTCGTCAGCGTTGATGACGGCCACCTTGCTTGCCGCAAGAAACCCGCCGAACAATGCGCGCAGTTCTTCCATGCTCTTATGATCAAGGCTGACATTCAGCAGCACTGCCACATTGGGCCGGTACAGCGCGATCGACCCATCGCTTTCGTCCACTTCGCTGACAAAGGCATCGCCATTGCCCACAACTGCGCTGGCAAACGGCGTGTCGTCCGACACGAAGTTTTTCATCACCGCACCGTTCATGATGGTGGGCTTCCGGCCCACTGCATGCAGGATCCAGCCGAGCATGCCGGTGACGGTGGATTTGCCGCTGGTACCGCCAATGGCCACGCCGGTTTTGGAACTGTTGAACAGGGCGGATAACAGTTCTGCGCGGGTCATGCGCGCGCAACCAAGCTCCATTGCGCGGATCATTTCCGGCACCGTATCCTCAACCGCGGCAGATGCGACAAGGATTTGCTGCGGATCTGTAATGCCGCTGCCATCCTGCGGAAAAAGGGCGAAGCCCCGGCTTTCCAGCCAGGCGAATTTTTCCGGTGTCCGGCCCTGATCCAGGCTGCGGTCAGACCCTGCAACCTGCGCGCCGCGCGCTTTTAATATCTGGGCCAGCGGCAACATCCCCGATCCGCCGATTCCGCAAAAGAACCAGGGGCGATTTTCCAGTTGCTGGGGTGCGGCTGTGTCAGTCATGCGGGCTGCGGTATGCGTTGCGGCTGTGCATGGCAATCTTTCGTGTTACGCGAAAGGGGTGACGTGCCCCGCTGACAAGGATAGGACGCCGGTATGACCCGTATTGCGATATGTGCGCCCGGCAAAAGGCTCGAGAGGGAAGATGCTGATGCGGTGCAGGAACTGGTTGCCAGCGAAGCGGACATAGAGCTGTATTTTCACCCGCAATGTTTTGCCAGGCACGGCCATTTCGCAGGCTGCGATGACGAACGGCTGGCGGCATTTGTGGATTGTGCGAATGCTCCATCGTTTGATGCGGTGTGGTTCGCCAATGGCGGATATGGGTCCAACAGGATTGCGGCTGATTGCCTGGGGCAATTGGGGGCTGCGGCCAAGGCCAAGCGTTACCTTGGTTATTCAGACACCGGATATTTGCTGGCGGCTTTGTACAAGGCGGGGATTGGCCAGCCTGCCCATGGCCCGATGGTGGGGGATATCCGCCGCGAATATGGTAATACGGCCATCCGCCGCGCGCTGGACTGGATGGCTGGCGGCGTCGACGGGTTGGAGCCCGGTCTACATCAGGGGCCGGATCAGGGGCAAAACGGGGCGCCTGCTGCCGCCTTCAATCTGATGACGCTGGCCATGCTCTGCGGCACGGATTTGCAGCCCGACCTTGCAGGCCATGTGGTGATGGTGGAAGAAGTGGCGGAGCATCTTTACGCCGTTGACCGGCTGTTTTTCCACATAACCCAGCACCTTAAAGGCATTGCGGGGCTGCGGCTTGGCCGGATCAGCGATGTGCCGGAAAATGACCGACCCTTTGGTGCAAGCGATGTCGAAATAGCGGAATATTGGTGCGCAAAGGCAGGCATAGCTTTTCTGGGCCGCGCCGATATCGGGCATGATGCTGCCAACAGGATCGTGCCCTTCGGGCTTGCGGGACGCGGCCAGCACACATAAGCGCGAGCGCCAAAGGAGACTATGATGCGTGCTTTTGTTTTTCCCGGCCAGGGCAGCCAGAAAGTTGGCATGGGGCTGGACCTTGCCAATGCCAGCCCGGCGGCTCGCGAAGTGTTTCAGGAAGTAGACGATGCGCTGGGGCAGAACCTGTTTGCCATCATGTCAGCCGGCCCTGAAGAAACGCTGACGCTGACGGAAAATGCCCAGCCAGCCATCATGGCCAATGCCATCGCCACCTTGCGCGTGCTGGAAAAAGAGGGCGGCATTACGCTCGCAAGCAAGGCCGATTGCGTGGCTGGGCACAGTCTGGGGGAATATACCGCCCTATGCGCTGTCGGTGCATTTTCGCTGGCAGATACGGCGCGGCTGCTGAAACTGCGCGGCCAGGCCATGCAGGCGGCAGTTCCGGTGGGCGAAGGCGCGATGGCGGCATTGCTGGGCGCTGATATCGAAAAGGCGCAAAGCCTTGCCGATGCCGCTGCCGAAGGGCAGGTCTGCACTGTCGCCAATGACAATGACCCGACACAGGTGGTCATTTCCGGCCACCGCGAGGCGATTGAACGGGCGATTGCGCTGACCAGGGATCACGGCATCAAACGCGGCATTCTGCTGCCCGTTTCAGCGCCATTTCACTGCCCGCTGATGCAACCCGCAGCCGATGCAATGGATGCCGCGCTTGCTGCAACGCCGCCAGCGGCAATGCATTTGCCGCTCTATGCCAATGTTACCGCAGAGCAGGTGACAGACCCGGCCGATGTGCAGCGACTGCTGGTGGAACAGGTGACAGGCCGCGTGCGCTGGCGCGAAAGCGTGCTGGCCATGCGCGCTGCCGGTGTTGAACATTTCGTGGAACTGGGCGGCAAGGTTCTGGGGCCGATGATTGGCCGGATCGACCGCGAGGCACAGGTAACCAGCGTCATCACGATGGATGACATCGAAGCGCTGCTGAAGGAGATTTGAGAATGTTCGACCTTACCGGCATGACTGCCCTTGTTACCGGTGCCAGCGGCGGCATCGGTTCTTCCATCGCCCGTTCGCTGGCATCGCGCGGGGCGCGGCTGGCGCTTTCAGGCTCAAACGGCGCAAAGTTGCGCGCTTTTCGTGAAGAACTGAACGATGATTTTGGCCATGACCATGTCGAGATCACCTGCAACCTTTCCAAAACCGAAGATGTGGAACATCTGGTCCCTGCCACGATCGATACGCTGGGCAAGCTGGATATCCTGGTCAACAATGCCGGCATCACGCGCGACAATCTGGCGATGCGGATGAAGGACGAGGAATGGGACGAGGTGATCAAGGTCAACCTCGAGGCTGCCTTTCGCCTGATGCGCGCTGCTGCCCGCCCGATGATGAAGGCCCGCTTTGGCCGCATGATCAACATTACCAGCGTGGTGGGTGCCACCGGCAATCCGGGCCAGATGAACTATGCTGCGGCCAAGGCCGGTCTGGTAGGCATGTCGAAAAGCCTGGCGCAGGAACTGGCAACGCGGGGCATCACGGTAAATTGCGTCGCCCCCGGTTTCATCCGCACAGCCATGACCGATGAATTGCCCGACGCGCAGAAAGATGCGCTGAATGCCCGCATCCCCATGGGCCGCATGGGCGAGGGTGAGGATATTGGCGCGGCGGTGGCCTATCTGGCATCGAAGGAAGCATCCTATGTCACTGGCCAGACGCTGCATGTAAACGGTGGCATGGCCATGATGTCGTAAGGTTGATCGGGTTTATCCCCAAGGAATCGATCATACACCGTCTGTAACCTTGCCGCCAAAGTCTCGAACGCTAAGGTTATTTGACCATTTTTTCCGGCGCAGGCAGACGAATCTGCTGATCCCCCTGTTGGGGCGCCGGTGCACAAGAAGGATTGAGTAGGACCGATGAAGGCCACAATCGAACGTGCCACTCTGCTGCGCTGCCTTTCCCACGTCCAGTCGGTGGTGGAGCGTCGGAACACGATACCCATCCTGTCCAACGTGCTGATCGATGCAGATGCAGGCGGCTCCCTCAAAGTCATGGCGACTGACCTCGATCTGCAAGTGACCGAGAACATGGCAGCGGCATCTGTCGAAAGCCCCGGCGCGATTACCGTGTCTGCCCATCTGCTGTTCGATATTGCCCGCAAACTGCCCGAAGGCAGCCAGGTCAGCCTCGAAACGGCGGATAACCGCATGGCGGTAAAGGCCGGACGCAGCCGTTTCTCCCTGCCGACGCTGCCGCGCGACGATTTCCCCGTCATCGTGGAAGGCGATCTGCCGACCAGCTTTGAACTGCCGGCCAAGACCCTGGCGGAAATGATCGACCGCACCCGGTTCGCCATTTCGACCGAGGAAACGCGCTATTATCTCAATGGCATTTTCCTGCATGTGACGGATGATGATCAGCCGGTGCTGAAAGCGGCTGCGACAGACGGCCACAGGCTGGCGCGCTTTACGCTGGCCCGCCCGGATGGTGCAGAAGGCATGCCGGACGTGATCGTGCCGCGCAAAGCCATCGCCGAATTGCGCAAGCTGCTGGAAGAATCGCTGGATGCCAACGTGCAGATCGATCTTTCTGCCAGCAAGATCCGCTTCACCATGGGCGGCGAAGGCGGGGTCATCCTGACCAGCAAGCTGATTGACGGGACTTTCCCTGATTACAGCCGCGTCATTCCAACCGGTAATGACAAGCTGCTGAAAATTGATCCGCGCAGCTTCTACGAAGGTGTGGACCGCGTGGCGACCATCGCCACAGAAAAGACCCGCGCAGTCAAAATGGGTCTGGAGCATGACAAGGTTACTCTTTCCGTTTCCAGTCCGGATAATGGCACGGCAGCTGAAGAACTGGCCGCCGATTATGGCGCAGAAGGCTTCGAAATCGGTTTTAATGCCAATTATCTGAAAGACATTCTGAGCCAAATTGAGGGCGATACAGTTGAATTGCATCTGGCTGATGCCGGCGCACCGACACTGATCCGCAAGGACGATAAAAGCCCGGCGCTTTATGTCCTGATGCCGATGCGTGTCTGAACTGCGTGCCTCGCATATTGGCGTTTAGAATTACGGGGGGCAGTCGAGTCAGGATTGCCCCTCGCTTCATGCTGCCAGAAGGTATAGATTGCTCCCGATAAAACGGGAGAATTTCTATGAGCCAGATCGTCCAGGTCGTTCGCGACAACCTTACCGATGCCAAGCTGGTCGATGTGGCTATGCCGCCCTTGGCGCAAGACGCGGTGCGCCTGAAGATCGAGAGTTTTTCCGTCACGGCCAATAATGTCACCTACGCAGTGGTGGGTGACCAGATGGGCTATTGGAACTTTTTTCCCGGATCAGATGATCGCGGTGTGGTGCCGATGTGGGGCCATGGCGTGGTCGAGCAATCAAACCACCCCGATTTCGCCGTGGGGGAACGCGTTTATGGCTATCTGCCGATGGGCACGCATCTTGATGTCAAGCCGGGCAAAATCAGCGATGGCAGCTTTACCGACATGGCCGCGCACCGCCAGCCGATGAGCCCGATTTACAATCAATATTCCCGCCTCGCCGCGGACCCGGAACATGACCCTGCCAAGGAACCGCAGCGCATGATTTTCGGCCCCTTGTTCAAAACCGGTTTTCTTATCGAAACGATGTTTTCGGGCGAAAAATGGTTCGGCGCGCAAGTGATGGTGATGACGAGCGCATCTTCCAAAACCAGCATGGCGCTGGCCAGTGTGGCAAAGGACAAATCGCCGCAGATCAAGCGCGTGGGGCTAACATCGCCCGGCAATGTGGAATTTGTGAAAGCCAGTGGTCTGTATGATCAGGTGCTGTCCTATGACGAGGTGGAAAAGCTGGCAGTTGTGCCGACAGTGTCGGTGGATTTTGCCGGAAATTCGGCTGTCCTGCGCGCCATTCACGAACATCTGGGCGATAATCTCGCCTATTCCTGCCTGGTTGGCGCGACCCATCTCGATGGCCGGTCAGGCGGTGCAGGCGGCATGCCCGGACCGGAACCCATCTTGTTTTTCGCACCCCATTATGCGGTTGCGGCGGTCAACGCGATGGGCGCGAAGGCGTTTGGCCAGTCCATTGCCGAAAGCTGGCGCAAATTTCTTCACGAAGTCGAGGAAACCGTGGAAGTCGAGGTTCGCAGAGGCATAGATGCAGCGCGCGAAACCTTTGTCACCATGGTTGGGGGCAAAGTCGATCCGGCCGTGGGAATAGTGATCGAGCCCTGACGGATCAGCCCGCGATATCGACCACGATTTTGCCAAAATGCCGGTTCGCTTCCTGATGGCGGAAGGCGTCAGCCAGTCTGGCCAGTTCGAAATGATCTGAAATGACGGGTTTGATGCCATTGGCGTCAATCCCTGCAATCATGTCGCGCTGCTGTGTGCAACTGCCCACCGTCAAACCCTGCACCCGCAAATTCTTGGCCATCAGCAGGCCGGTCTGCACCGGCCCTGCAAAGCCGGTCAGCACGCCGATCATTGCCACATGGCCGCCAACGCGGGTGGCCATCATGGATTGGTCCAGCGTGCCTGCACCGCCGATTTCGACCACGCAATCCACCCCCGCGCCGCCAGTGATCTTGAGCGCTTCTGCGCCCCACGCCAGGATTTCCTTGTAATTGATGAGGTGGTCTGCGCCCAACTCGCGCAACCGCTCCAGCTTTTCATCTGATGAACTGGTGGCGATCACATTGGCGCCTGCGGCCTTGGCAAATTGCAGTGCGAATACCGAAACCCCGCCGCTGCCCTGCACCAGCACGGTGTCGCCCGGCTTGATGGCGTTATCGACAAACAGCGCCCGCCATGCAGTCAGGCCAGCACATGTCAGCGTGGCGGCTTCTGCGTGAGAATAGCCTTTGGGTGCGTGGGTAAACCAGTTCGTCGGCGCGACAATGGCTTCGCGGGCGTAGCCGTCAATCCCGTCACCCGGCACGCGGGTAAAAGCGGTGGCGGGCGTTTGCCCGTCATGCCAGTCGGGAAAGAAGGTGGAAACCACGGCATCGCCCACGGCATATTCGGTCACGCCATCGCCAATGGCCACCACTTCGCCAGCGCCATCGGACATGGGGATGCGGCCAGCAGCGGCGGGAATCATGCCCGTAACGACAGCATAGTCATGAAAGTTGAGCGAGGACGCCTTCAGCGCCACGCGCACTTCGCCCGGACCGGGTGCGCCCGGATCGTCGAGGCTGACAAGTTCGAGCGAATCCAATGATGCCGGCGCGCCGATTTTGATTGCTGCAATGCTCATTCTGCCGCCTCCGCCAGTTCGGCGCGCTGTGGGCCGCGGATAAGGCCGCCCGGGGTTGCGCCAGTCCATTCGCCATCGCGGAAGGTGACCGTGCCGGCTTTGATTGTCATTACATAACCTTCTGCCTTTTGCAGCAGACGTTTGCCGCCAGCAGGCAGGTCGAACGCCAGCCAGGGTTTGCCCAGCTTCAGCTTTTCCATATCGATAATGTTGAGATCAGCCAGATAGCCCGGCGCGATAATGCCGCGATCTTCCAGCCCATACAGAAGCGCAGTGTCGAGGCATTGGCGCTTCACCGCATTTTCCAGGCTGATGCGGTCGCCCCGTTTCCGGTCCCTGACCCAATGTTGCAGCATGAAAGTGGGGCTGGCAGCATCACAAATGGTGCCGCAATGCGCGCCGCCATCAGACAGGGAATTGACCGTATCGGCCGCATGCTGGAGCGGGAACAGGAAATCCAGATTGCCATCGGCGTAATTCAGGATTGGCAGATAGATGAAGCCCCTGGCTTCATTGGCGCAGAGCATGTCGTATGCATAGTCCTGCGGATCGACGCCTTGCGCAGTGGCGCGGGCATTCACGCTGGCGCTGGCTTCGGGTTCATAATCGAAATCCGGGTCCATTTCGAACTGCATGGCCCAGCCTTGTGAGACCACCATCAGGAACGAGAGGATGTCCTGCGGCGCGCCGGTATAATCGTTTTCCTCGGCCAGCATTTGTGCCTTGAAGGCCGGGTCCATAAGCTTCGTCTTCTGCTGATCCCACGGCAGTTCGGCGATTGTCTGCCAGCTTGGCCGGTAAACGAAGGGATGCACCGTGCCCTGCCACGCCATGATGATGCCGTTTCCGCGCAATGCAATCTGGGCAACAATATGGGCGCCATTGTCATTCTGCGCGCGCATGGAAGAAATCTGTTCGTCCAGCGGCAATTCCTTGGCGATGGATTGCAGTGCGGCAAATGTCACTGGCAGGCCGGTTTCACGGCTGAGGTCGCCCATCCATTCAAATTCATTCCATTCGCGCTTCATGTCGCTGGCCATTTCGAACACGCCGTGGCCTGCACGGCCCATGGCGCGGCCGATGGTGACCAGTTCTTCCGCCGTGGCCGTGGTGCCGGGGACCAACTCGCCATCCACGCTTTTATGCAGGACGGTGCGGCTGGTGGAAAAACCCAGCGCGCCTGCTTTCACGCCTTCTTCGACGATGGCGGACATTTGCGCCAGATCATCCCGGGTCGGCACGGCGCCGGGCTGCTCGCGGTCACCCAGAACATAGGCACGCACGGCGCCATGCGGAACATGGGTGCCGACATCGACAGTGCGCGGCAGTTTTTCCAGCGCGTCGAGATATTCGGGGAAGGTTTCCCAATCCCACTTCATGCCTTCGGCAAGCGCCGTGCCGGGAATATCCTCCACCCCTTCCATCAGCTTGATCAGCCATTCATGGCGGTCAGGGCGGGCTGGGGCAAAGCCGACGCCGCAATTGCCCATGACCACGGTGGTGACGCCGTGCCAGCTTGATGGCGCCATTTCCTGGTCCCAGGTGGCTTGCCCGTCATAATGGGTGTGAATGTCGACAAAGCCCGGCGTGACGACATGGCCGCCTGCATCTATTTCCTCAGCGGCATCACCAGTGACGGTGCCGACCTGTGCGACAAGACCGTTTTTGATCGCAATGTCGCCGCTGAAACGCGCGGCTCCGGTGCCATCCACAATGGTCCCGTTTCGGATGATCATATCGAATGCAGGCATGGGTTTTCCTCTCGAAAAAAGAAGGTTCCATAAAGCAACGGATGAGTCCAGTGGGGAGATGGGCGCCGGCCCGCAATTCGCAGGCTCTTCTCGCCGCCGCGCAACCTTAATTGCGGGCGCGGATCATCGCTTCGATGTCGACGAATTTTTCGCGCGGTGCGCCGTCGCGTGCAGCAGCCGCTTCTGCTTCCTCGATTTTTTTCCAGTCACGGAAGGTCACCACATCAAGGCCGCGGGCCTTGGCCAGTTCGTCAAAACCGGCGCGACCTTTTTTCTCGGCCCGTCCCAGCTTGCCGCTGTCCATATCCTGGACGATCTTGTCGATCACGCCGTAACCATCGGGCCGGTTGGTGCCGATGGTCCCTGATGGCCCCCGCCGTGCCCAGCCAACGCAATAAAGCCCTGTGAGAATGCGCCCTTCATCATTGGCGAAGCGGCCCATGCGTTCGTCAAATGGCACATCGGGAATGGGCGATGTGCGATAGCCAATGCAACTGATCACCAGATCGGCTGGCACCTTGTAAAATTCGCCCGTTCCGATTGCGCGGCCCGTGGTTACGGTGGTGCGTTCGACTTCGACTGCTTCTACCTTGCCATTGCCGAGAAAACGGGTGGGGCTGGCAAACAGGTCAAAATACATTTCGACCTTTGCATCCGCGTGCATGTTTTCAGGAATGGCGGCAAAACTGCGCAGATGGGCCACCGATTTGCGTAAACCCGGCTCCAGTATCGCGTCCTCTGCCTCCTCTGGCAGATCTTCTGCGTCCACCCGGGGGACAGCACGTTCAAGATGGGCCAGTTCGCCCAGTTCCTTGGGCGTCATGGCCACCTGATGGGGACCACGGCGCGCAAGGATGGTGATTTTTTCGATGCCGGACCGGCACAATGCCTCCAGCGCATGGCTGACAATATCGCTGCCCGCAAATTCCTCGCGCGTTTTGGCCAGAATGCGGGCCACATCCAGCGCGACATTGCCCATGCCGATGACGACGGCATGTTTTCCGGACAAATCAGGTTCAAGGCCGGCAAATTGGGGGTGGCCATTATACCAGCCGACAAATGCTGCGCTGCCAAAGATATTGGCCAGGTTTTCTCCCGGCAGACCCAACGGGCGGTCATTGGGCGCGCCGGTTGCCAGAACCACGGCATCGTAAAGACTGGAAAGTTCTGCAATACTGACATCTTCGCCGATCGAGACATTGCCGACGAAGCGCACATTATCGGTCAACGCAGTTTTCTCGTATCGCCGCGCCACTGCCTTGATCGATTGATGGTCTGGTGCAACCCCGGTTCTGATCAGGCCATAAGGGACTGGAAGCCGGTCGAACACGTCGACCTGGACTTCCTCGCCCCAATATTTCTGTGCCGCTTCTGCGGTGTAATATCCCGCAGGACCAGAACCGATAATTGCAATGTGGCGCATCAGGCCGCCTTTTTCTGCTCCGTCTTTTCAGGAGCTGCGAGGAAATTGCGGATAGCACGAACGCTCTGGTCGTGATGGCTGAGGAGGAACAGATGGCCTCCCCCCTTCATCACCACGAGCTCGCTGTTGGGGATGAGCGCTTTCAGCAGCTTGCCATTGGCCAGCGGCACGATCTGGTCATCATCACCCATGAGGATGAGCGTTTCCTTCTTCATGAATGGCAGGGCAGGCACACTGGTCCAGCCGAGCATGGCCAGCAGCTGATACATATAGCCGCGCGGGCTGGGCGGCGTGAGGCGCGCCATGTGGCCCCCTTTGCCCGGCGAACCTGCCAATGCCCCGCCATATAGCGTCTCAAAATGCTGCGCCATGAAGGCGGCATCGACATACCGGCGCGGATTGGCCATTTTGGTCAGGGCAGCAGGGTTGCCCGGCACCATGATCATGCCGGCACTGGTGGCCACCAGCACAAGGCGGCGGGTGATGCCGGGATATTGCAGGGCGAAATGTTGCGCCATGGCGCCGCCCCAACTGATGCCCATCACGTCAACTTCTTCCACGCCGAAGCGTTTCAGCAATTTGCGCGTCGTCCATGCCATGGTCACCGTGTTGTAAGGCACCACCGGATCGGGGGACTGGCCCACGCCGGGCATGTCGAACATGATGAAACCGCGGTCGTTGAGCGCTTCGGCCAAGGGGGCGACAGCTTCTATATTGGCGCCAATGCCATTGAAAAACAGCACTGGGGCGTGTTCACTCGGCATGTCCAGACGCCAGCGTGCAACGCGTAAGGTGCGGCCGCCAACGGTTTCCATGGAGATTTCAGCAGTTTTCATTGCGTCGGTCAAAAAACGGTATCCTACGAATTTTATGTTTATCTATCAATGTTCTTCCAGAACATAGCGACCCGGAGCAGGATCCAGCGGTTTGAACGTCGCATTGCCGACAGCTTCGGGCGCGGCGACTTTCTTGCCGGAGCGGGCCTGAAGCCACTCAATCCAGTATGGCCACCAACTGCCCGCGACTTCTTCTGTTCCGGCCAGCCAGTCATCCACATCTGCTGGCGGCAGCCCGGGTTTCTTCGATTTGAAGAATTTTGCCTTGGGATTGCCCGGCGGGTTGAGGATAGCCTGCATATGGCCAGCCTGACTGAGGACGAAGGTCACATCCTTTGATCCGAACAGCTGGGTCGAGCGGTAGCATGCGCGCCACGGGGTGATATGATCGGTCACGCCGCCCAGAATGAACAGGTCACTGGTTACCTTGGTCAGGTCGATCTTGTGATCCGCCATTTCGACTTCGCCCTTTTTGGTAAAGGCGAGTGTTTCGAAAATGGTCAGGAAATCGCCCATCAGGCTGGCGGAAAGGTTGGTGGCATCGGCATTCCAGAACAATACGTCAAACGCTGGCGGGTCTTCGCCCAGCAGGTAATTGTTGATGACGTAATTCCAGATCAGATCATTGGGGCGCAGCCAGGCGAAGCCGCGGGCAAGAGAATCGCCTTCGATCACGCCTTGCTTGGCAGCGCGGCGGCGGGCGAGCTGCATGCCGTTTTCGCTCACCAGCGAACCTGCCTCGATATCGTTCTGCTTGGGATGAAGAACACAGACCATCAGCGTCAGCGCGCCAAGCGAGGTCTGCTTGTCAGATGCCAGTTTGCTGGCCAGAATCGCTGCCGTCTGGCCGCCCGAACAGCCTGCTGAAACATTGACCTTCCTGGAGCCGGTAATGGCCGCCACTGCGTCCATCGCTTCGCGGCACGACCGGATATATTCGGCCATTCCCCAAATGCCCTGATCCTTTGACGGGTTGCGCCAGCTGATCACAAATGTCTGGATGCCATTGTCCAGCTGCCATTTGACCACCGATTTATCGGGGCTGAGATCGTTGATATACATCTTGTTGATCTGCGGCGGGATGGTCAGCTGCGGGATGGCATACACTTCATCGGTGGTGGGCGCATAATGCACCAGTTCCATCATTTCGGTGCGAAGGACCACGCTGCCTTTCGAGGTGGCGATATTTTCGCCCAGCTTGAACGGGCGTTTGTCCACCTGGCTGACCATGCCCTTGTTATGGAGAATGTCGTCATAGGCATTTTTCAGCCCCTTCACCAGGCTCATGCCGCCACTGTCGATCACGCGTTTCTGGGCGGTGGGGTTGCCTGCCAGCGTATTGGTCGGGGCCAGACTGTCGATAATGATGTTGGAAATGAAATTGGCGCGGTCGCGTTCCAGTTCATCGAGGTCCAGATCATTCAGCCAGTTGGCCATGCCTTTTTGCACTGCGAGGTAATATTGCGCGCCTGCGCGGAAGAACGGATTATACTGCCACGCAGGGTCCTTGAACCGCTTGTCCTTGGGATCTGGCGCGAGATCGGATTTGCCGGTCATGATCTTGATCATGTCTTCGCCCATCGAACGGGCGTGTTTCATGCTGCGGGCAGGGTCTGATGCGGTTTCCCGAAGCAGCAGGGCGATTGCGCCAATGAAATCTTCCCGCGCCAGGCCTATCATCGGTCCTAACGCTGTCGTTGACTGTGCCGCTTCGTTTTCGAGCGTCCTGCGATTAGCCATCCTGGTCCCCATTGGGCTGTTTATTTGCCCTTATTTACCAGACCATGCACTTCAGTCTTGCGATTGGCAAGGCACCCGGCCGGGCGAGCGATGCCAGGCGCCAATTCGGCAATTTATGACAGCCTTGTTAACTTCTTTTAAAAAGGATCAACTGCACTAGCATTTCATGAATGCGCCCAATCCTGATTTTCTGCCAACTGGCGATGCGATGCGGTGGCATGGCGATGGCGCGCGCCCGGAATTTTCCAGCGAAACCGGATCGGCAGCAACGCATAGCGGCAAGCAGGCAGGCACCTGGCACGGCAGCACAAACAGAGATACGGCAGAAATGCCGCCCCGTCCGGCCGGCGTGGTGGAGGGCAATTCCACGCAGCCACGGATAAGGCAGGATGGCCCCGACCGGCGCCGCCACCACACGACTGTCAGCAACCGCGACCGCAAACATTCCGCCATTCCGGCAAATTGGTACAGGATGGTGTTAATACTTTCGATCACCTTTGCCGTAACCATGGTGATGATGGGCACGATTGCGCCTACATCAGTGATGGCCGCCGGAACGCTTGCCATTGCCCTGACCCTGAGCAGCCTGCCATTTGCCCGCTGGGAACGCGCCAAGCCACGCCAGCCGCAACTGGTACGCGTGATGATGGCCTTTTGCGTCATCTGTCCGCTGGCGCTGACGGGGCTTGCCTATGGCATCTGGACCTATAATGGCGGGCTGGACCCACGGCTGGCGGTCGCGGCGCTCATTTCACTTAATGCCCTGTCGGCCACGCTGCTGAACGGGCGCACGGTGCAACTTTTTTCCGGCATTACCGCCACATGGACGCCAGTGGCGCTGGTGGATGGCAGCTTTTATGCGCTGGGGGCCATGGCCGCCGCGGCTGTGGCAATGGCGGTGGTGGCGCGGGTGCAGTCACGGCTGGAAAGCGAGCAGCGCAGCAGGCTCCAGCACCGCGAGCGGGCGCGGAACCGGTATGAAGATATCCTGCGGGATTATGAAGATACAGGGCAGGGCTGGTTCTGGGAAACTGATCGGCGCGGGCTGATAAGCTATGTCTCCCCCCATGTTGCAGCAGTTTTGGACGAGCCGATGCAGGCGCTGCTGGGCAGGCCGTTTCTGCAACTGTTTGCCCTATGCGAAAATGGGCGGGAAAACGGGACGGATATCGGGTCGAAAAAAGGGTCGGCAAGCGCGGACGAAGCTGAGCGCACGCTGGCGTTCCAGGTTTCTGCGCGGTCATCGTTTCAGGATCTGGCCGTGCGAGCTGCGGCCACGGGCGATGAATGCTGGTGGTCGGTCAGCGGCCGTCCGGTGTATGACGAGTTTAACAATTATGTCGGTTTTCGCGGGTCAGGCACGGACCTTACCGCCAAACGCAGGAGCGAGGAAAATGCTTCGCGGCTTGCGCTTTACGATTCCCTCACCGGCCTCGCCAACAGGTTCCAGATGGCCCAGACGCTGGAAAAGGTGCTGGATGCGCCGCAGGAAATTCAGCGCGAATGCAGCATTTTCCTGATTGACCTCGACCGGTTCAAACATGTGAATGATACGCTTGGCCATCCGGCAGGCGATGCTCTGCTGCGGCAGGTGGCCGATCGGGTGGAAATGTCCGTGGGCGAAATCGGCCGGGTGGGCCGGCTGGGCGGTGACGAATTTGAAGTTATCCTGCCGGGCAGGGTTTCGCGCAACGCGCTGGTTGACTTGTCGCAGGAAATCATCCGGTCGCTGTCACAGCCATATCTGATTGATGGCCACCGGGTCGTGATCGGCGCTTCTGTCGGCATCGCCATTTCACCCGAGCATGGCCTGACTGCTGAAGAACTGGTCCGCAACGCTGATCTTGCGCTGTATGCGGCCAAGGATAATGGCCGAGGGCGTTATCATTTCTTTTCGGACGATTTGCATTCCGCCGCGGAGGAACGAAGCGAGCTGGAACGGGACCTGCGCGATGCCATCGCGAAGGGCAGTTTGCAGCTCTATTACCAGCCAGTGGTGCAAACATCGACCGAGCGGATCACCGGCTTTGAAGCATTGCTGCGCTGGAACCACCCCACCAAAGGCTGGCTGTCACCATCGAAATTCGTGCCGATTGCTGAAGATACCGGCCTGATCAACGCCATTGGTGAGTGGGCAATCCGCACTGCGTGTCATGATCTGGCCGGCTGGCCCGAAGATGTATGCTGCGCGGTCAATGTATCGCCGCTGCAATTTTCCAACCCGCAATTGCCCAATGTTGTTACCAATGCCATTGCCCAGGCGGGCATTGTGGCGCGCCGGCTCGAACTGGAAATAACCGAAAGTGTTTTCCTGAACGATGATCAGGGCACTGATGCGATGTTCGCCGCGCTGAAACGTGTGGGTGTGCGGCTGGCACTGGATGATTTCGGCACCGGATATTCCTCGCTTGGCTATCTGAAAAAGGCGCCGTTCGACAAGATCAAGATTGACCAGAGTTTCGTGCGCGGGGCGACCCAGCCGGGCAGCCGTAACGGTGCCATCATCGCCTCTATCACCAGTCTGGCACAGGCCCTGGGCATGGATACCACTGCCGAAGGGGTGGAAACCATGGACGAGCTTGACCTGGTGCGGATGCATGGGTGCAGCCATGTGCAGGGGTATATCTATGAACGCCCGCTCAGTAATGTGGATGCCACAAACAGGCTGAAAACCGGCCTCGCTGCTGTCGCCAGTGGCCCCCGATCAGCGCGCACGCTGCGCCAGACGTTGCTGCGCAAGGTCGTGCTGGAACATGGC
The DNA here is from genome assembly GCF_009827615.1 of Allopontixanthobacter confluentis. GTDB lineage: Bacteria > Pseudomonadota > Alphaproteobacteria > Sphingomonadales > Sphingomonadaceae > Allopontixanthobacter > Allopontixanthobacter confluentis. The sequence continues at coordinate 1,298,246 of NZ_WTYU01000001.1, read as the reverse complement.
GGCCAGTTCTACAACGCCAGCATGCGCAATATTGCTGAACGCGGGGTGATGATCGAAGGTTTGTGGAATGTGCCGGATGGCACCGTGTTCCACATCATGCTGTCGGAAAACACCACCATCACCGCCACCAGCAAATGGAGCCATGAAGACCGCATGGGGGTGGAATTCACCCATCCGCTGGCGCGCGGCGAGGATGGTGATTTTCTGGCATTGAAAGCCCCTTCGGCTGATCCTGAAAGAAAATCGCTGCGGATGCGGGCCTAATGCAGCGGGAGCTGATTGCCGGCGATTGTGACGGGATTGTTGAACCTATCTGCTGACAGCACCGCCAAGCGCGGCTAAGGGCTTGCAAAAGGTATCTTGCGATACCGCTTCCCAAACTTACCGGCGATCCATGACCGAACTAGCAAACATCAGAAATTTCAGCATTATTGCTCATATTGACCACGGCAAATCGACCCTTGCCGACAGGCTCATACAATTCACCGGCGGCCTGACTGACCGTGAAATGTCGGAGCAGGTGCTGGACAATATGGATATTGAGCGTGAACGCGGGATCACGATCAAGGCGCAGACCGTGCGCCTGAACTATACCGCGAAGGACGGCGTTACCTATCAGCTCAACCTGATGGACACGCCGGGCCATGTCGATTTCGCCTATGAAGTGTCCCGCAGCCTGGCCGCGTGCGAAGGCGCGCTGCTGGTGGTGGACGCGGCGCAGGGCGTGGAAGCGCAGACGCTGGCCAATGTCTATCAGTCGATCGAGCATGATCATGAAATCCTGCCGGTCATCAACAAGATTGACCTGCCCGCCGCAGAACCGGAAATGGTCCGGCGCGAAATTGAAGACATCATCGGTATCGATGCATCCAACGCCGTGCTCACCAGTGCCAAATCCGGCATCGGGATCGAGGAAGTGCTGGAAGCGGTCGTTACCCGTATTCCGCCGCCCAAGGGTGACCGCGATGCGCCATTGAAGGCCATGCTGGTCGACAGCTGGTATGATCCCTATCTCGGCGTTGTCATTCTGGTGCGGGTGATTTCAGGCGTGATCCGGAAAGGCCTGCAAGTCAAATTCATGCAGGGCGGCACGGAACATCTGATCGACCGGGTCGGCTTCATGGGCCCGAAGATTGAACAGGTATCGGAACTGGCCGCAGGCGAAATCGGCTTTATCACTGCTCAGATCAAGGAAGTGGCGCAGGCCAAGGTGGGTGACACCATCACCACGGTCAAAAACGGGTCCAAGGAAGCACTGGCAGGCTTCAAGGAAGTGCAGCCAGTGGTGTTCTGCGGCATCTTCCCGGTGGACGCGGCAGATTTTGAAAAGCTGCGCGAGAGCATCGGCAAATTGCGCCTGAACGATGCCAGCTTCAGTTTCGAAACGGAAAGCAGCGCGGCCCTTGGCTTTGGTTTCCGCTGTGGTTTTCTGGGTTTGCTGCATCTCGAGATCATTCAGGAACGCTTGACACGCGAATATGATCTGGACCTGATCACCACTGCGCCATCCGTGGTGTACCGCATTCAACTGAGCAAATCGCGCACCGACGATGCCCGCGAGATCATGCTGCACAACCCGGCAGATTATCCCGATCCAAGCCGGATCGAACAGATTGACGAGCCATGGATCAAGGCCGTGATTTACACGCCTGATGAATATCTCGGTTCGATTCTGAAACTGTGTCAGGACCGGCGCGGAATTCAGAAAGACCTGACTTACGTCGGTGGACGTGCGCAGATCACCTACGAATTGCCGCTGAACGAAGTGGTGTTCGATTTCTATGACCGGCTGAAAAGCATTTCACGCGGCTATGCCAGTTTCGATTACGAGCAGATTGGCCTGCGCGAAGGCGATCTTGTGAAAATGAGCATCCTGGTGAATAATGAGCCGGTTGATGCACTCAGCATGATTGTCCATCGCGGCGTGGCCGAAGCCCGCGGCCGCCATATGTGCGAACGCCTGAAAGACCTCATTCCACGCCATCTGTTCAAAATCCCGGTTCAGGCAGCCATTGGCGGCAAGGTTATTGCCCGCGAAACCATCGCTGCCATGCGCAAGGACGTGACTGCCAAATGTTATGGCGGCGACATCAGCCGGAAGAAAAAGCTGCTCGACAAACAGAAGAAGGGCAAGGCCAAGATGCGCGAATATGGCAATGTCAGCATTCCGCAGGAAGCCTTTATTGCAGCGCTTCGCATGGGCGAGGAATAGGCAGGAATGCACCGCACGCGGCCCGGGATTTTCATGCTCTGAGCGGACAGAATTTTTAACCAATCCTGCCTATCGGGTGCTGATGTACGTCGCACCCGATAGAGCCAGTAAATGACCGACAAAAGCAAGTCTGCCAATCCGCAAACCGCCCGGGGCAAAAGCGCCAGTGGCTGGAACCGCTTTTTCGGCGCTGCTGAAAAACCGCCCGTTTCGCAAATCGATAATTCGCAACTGGCCGAGATGGCGCGCGCATTCGAGGAATCAGGGCGCGGCTGGTTCTGGTCCACCGATGGTGAATTGCGGCTGACATATGTTTCTGATTGCGTGGGCCGAACGCTGGGGCAGGAAGCGGGCAATCTTATCGGGCAGCCACTCGAATCGCTGTTCAGGCAGGAACGCCGGGCTGACACGGCCAACAGCAGAACTTTGCCATTTGTGCTGCGCACCAAGAGCAAATTCAGCAATCTGGAACTGCTGGCCGCTTGTGATTCCGCAGAATGCTGGTGGTCGGTCAATGGTCGGCCCGAATTTGACAAGGCAGGCAATTTGCTGGGTTACAAAGGCAGCGGCCTTGACGTCACCCGCAACCGGCAAAGCCATGATGAAGCCTCGCGTCTGAGCGAATCCGATACGCTGACCGGGCTCGCCAGTCGGCACAGGATTTCGCAAAGGCTGGAAGCGGCGCTGACCGCATATAAGGTCGCCAAGCGAAGCTGCGCGCTGATGATAATCGATCTGGACCGGTTCAAGCAGATCAACGACACTCTGGGCCACCAGGCAGGTGACGAAGTCCTGAAACAGGCATCACAGCGGCTGATGCGGGTTGTGGCACCGGACTGGGAAGTCGGGCGCCTTGGGGGTGACGAATTTCAGGTAATTATGCCCGATATTGACGATCGGGGCCAGCTTGGCGATGCTGCCCGCAAGATAATCTCAATGATTTCGCAGCCCTATACAGTGGACGGCGTGCGCTGCGTTATCGGCGCATCTGTGGGAATGGCCGTTGCCCCGTTTGACGGGATTACCAGCGAGGAACTGACCCGCAGCGCAGACCTTGCGCTATATGCCGCGAAGAATGACGGGCGCGGGCGGTACCGGTTCTATTCCAGCGATCTGCATGACAAGGCGGAAGACCGCCGGCAGTTGGAAGACGACCTGCGCGACGCACTAGATCGCGGTGAAATATCGCTGATGTATCAGCCGGTGGTTGATGCGGGCAACAATCTGATTGCCGGGTTCGAAGCGTTGATGCGGTGGGACCACCCCGAAAAAGGGCCGATTTCGCCTGCCATCTTTATCCCTATTGCTGAAGACGCCAATATCATCAGCAGGCTGGGGGAATGGGCATTGCGGCAGGCGTGCGACGATGCGTCGAAATGGGCCGGCAATGCGCGGGTCGCGGTAAATGTTTCCCCGATCCAGTTTGCCAACACCGAACTGGCAGCCATGGTGGCATCGGCACTGTCCAATTCGGGCCTCGCGCCTGAACGGCTGGAACTTGAAATAACCGAGAGCGTGTTTCTGGGAGAAAATGCGGACACCGACAATGTGTTTGCCACCTTGAAAAAGGTCGGCGTCAGGCTGGCGCTGGATGATTTTGGCACGGGATATTCTTCGCTGGGCTATCTGAAGACCGCCCCGTTCGACAAGATCAAGATTGACCAGAGCTTCGTTCGCGGTGCCACAGAAAGCGGCAATCGCAATGCCGCCATCATCACTGCAATTGTCAGCCTGGCACAGGCGCTGGACATGGAAACAACCGCCGAGGGTATCGAAACGCTCGACACGCTGGACCTCATCCGCAAGCTGAATGTCAGCCATGTGCAGGGATATGTCTACAGCAGGCCCCTGTCCAACCACGAGATCAGCGAGCGGCTGGCGCGCGGTGATCTGCACATCATGCCAACCGGACATGATGTGCACCGGTATGATCGCAAGACGCTGTTCCGCATGATCGGCGTGATCCATGAAGATCACCGCTACGACGTCATGATGCGCAATTTGTCCAAAAGCGGTATTCGCATCGAAGGTCTGGTCGATGTGCCGGTGGGAACGGAATTTGTCATCGATTTTGGCGAGGGGCAACTCGCCGTGGCCACAGTCAAACGGTCCCATGAAACGTCACAGGGGCTGCAATTTGAAATTCCGCTGATCAGCGATGGATCGGACGGCCTGTGCACGCGCCACCGCGTTTCGCCTTATGTTCTGGCGGCAGCGGGCATGCCGCTGGCTGCCTTGCCATCGGGTAATTATCCGCTGGTGGGTAACGAGCCGATTGGCAGCGGCAAGCCGAAAAGCCTGCCTCGCTTTAGCCAGGTTGACCGATCAGACGTCCTGTTGCGCGTGGCCTGAACCGCAGCCTTGGCAGGTGGCGGACATCGCTTCATCTTCTGGTCAGCTTGCAATCGTAAATGTCGCAGTTACAGATGGTGATGGTGAAAACACTGCCAATCGGGCGGGGTGAGGGTCGTTTAATTGAGATTATTTTCCAATAGGCTGGCGGCAATATGTGCCATGCTGGTCATTATGCTGGTTGCTGGCGCGCGGCCTCTGTCGGCGCAGGTTGTGCCATCCGTCCTTGAAGAAGTGCGGCTGGTCACGCAGGATGATAACAGCGCGTCCTTCATCTTGCGTTTTTCGCCTGCGGAACCGCGCTATGCAGCCAATAATAACAACCCCAGCCAGCCGGAATTGCTGATCCGTTCAACCGTGAAAGCGGGCCGGGTTCCGCAGCGACAGCGATTGCGCGGCCTGGTCCGCGAAACTCTATTCCTCACGTCGGAAGGCAGCCTGCTGATGCGGTTTGACACAGCTGTGCCAGCCCGCGTTTCGGCCGAAAATATCGGCGCCAATTCCATTCAGGTCAAAATAGAACGGGTGAGCGCCGAAGAAGAAATTGGCAGCCGCGCCATCGGGTCTGAGGGCGAGGACGTGTTCCGCGCCGCCGATCTTGCGCCAGCCGATGCCTATTCTCCGGGCGATGCCTACGAGCTTGTGTTTCTGAAATATGCCGATGTCAGCGAAGTCATCGGCCTCTTGGTGGATGGCGCGGAGATCAAACCGAACAATGTCTTCATCCGCCGTGAACCGGGGTTTGGGTCGCCTGCTTCCAACCAGCAGCCCAGTTTCATCGGCGGCCAGCAACAGGCGCAGCGCGAGGAAATTCCGCTCGGCCAGTCATTTGGCAACGGGCTGGCGGTGGACCGGCGGCTGAACGCCATCTGGATTACCGGCAGCACCGACCGCATTGCGCGGGTAAAGCAGCAGATCGCCCTCATCGATGTGCCAGTGGACAGTGTGATCCTGGAAACGCAATTTGTCGAACTGACGGAAAGCGGCGCACGCAATCTGGGTATCGACCTTAACAATACTGCCGGCCAGCTGGCGGTGGGTTCGCTTGATACAGGGTCGTTCCTGCCGTTTGGGGTGGACCCGAATGACGTGCTGCCATCAGGCACGTTACAAGCCGCCATTTATGCCCAGATTCAGAAAGGCGAAGGCCGCATCGTGTCCCGCCCGCGGATTGCCGCGCAAAGCGGTTCGACCGCCAAGATCATCACCGGCGATGCCTTGCCGATCCTGACCGCTATCACCCTGTCAGGCGTGAATGGTGTGTCCCAGCAAGTGCAATATGTGAATGTCGGGGTGACGCTGCAAATTGCGCCGCGGGTGAGCGAAGACGGGTTCGTGACATCGCAGATTTACGGGGTGGTTTCGTCGGTCACCGGGTTTTCGCAAGGCTATCCGACTATCAGCCAGCGCGAGGCGGAAACATCCGCATCGGTAAGGGACGGAGAAACTTTTGTTATTGGCGGCCTGACCCAGGAAAACAGCCTGACGAACAAATCGAAAATTCCGCTTCTGGGCGATATTCCGCTGCTTGGCGCATTGTTCACGGTGGAACGGTCCACCCGCAGCAAGACCGAGCTGTACATCGTCATCACCCCCCACATTGTGCGGCACCGCCGGTTCGATAATGAGCGTGATTTGCAGGCAGGCGTCGATGGCGCGGCGGCGGAACTGGCACCATTGGCGAACTGAGCGCATCGCTGAGAATTATCTGAAAGCAGTGCGTAATATAATTACGATTTTTCGGCATATAGTTATTACCTAATGCCAACTTTACCAAAGCTCACGTAAGATTCGGACTTCTGTTCATCCCAATAACTGCACAGTCTGGCGCTGAGGCGCATTAAAAACGTTACGTTTTGGTCGGTTATGCCGCGTGCTGACAATTGTACGAATGGACAGCGCCCGCATCATCGTTAAAAATCCTCTCTCTGCCGTCGAAGGGTCGCACGGCAGAAAAAACCTTGGAGGGTTTCTGATGAAATTGAAGTCACTTGCACTATTTGCTGCGCTGCCCATGGTTGCCCTGGCCGCGCCGGCCCATGCAAAGCCCGGCGACAAAATTGCCAACAGCTTCATTTGTGTGTTCGACAAGACTGTATCACGCGGCAATGCGCAGGCTGAAGCCAACCGTTCGGTGCAGGCCACCGAAGCGCAGGTTACGCGTGTTTACAGTGTCGCCCTCAAGGGTTTCGCCGTGAACGCAGCGCCGCAGGCAGTTGCCGCGATGCAGCGCAACAATCCATCCATCGCCTATTGCGAGCAAGACCAGGAAGTCTCCGCGATCCAGACCTACGGCGTTGGACCCAGCGCACGCGGCAAGCCGGGTGGCGGCGGCGCAACCCAGCCTCCGCAGGAAACGCCATGGGGCATCGCCCGCGTGAATGGCGGCGCTTCGGGTAGCTACAAAACCGCATGGGTCATCGATACCGGTATCGATTTCAACCATCCCGACCTCAACAGCGATCTGGCGCGCAGCCGCAGCTTCGTTCGTGACAGTTCACCTGCGGATGGTAACGGCCACGGCACCCATGTGGCAGGCACCATTGCGGCAATCGACAACAGCATTGGCGTGGTTGGCGTGGCTGCGGGCGCAACCGTGGTGGCGGTGCGCGTGCTGGACAATCGTGGCAGCGGCTCCAATTCCGGCGTGATTGCCGGTGTTGATTACGTGGCACAATACGGCCAGGCCGGCGATGTCGCCAATATGAGCCTTGGTGGCGGTGTCAGCCAGGCATTGGATGATGCAGTGGTCAATGCCGCTGCTGGCGGCGTGCGTTTTGCCCTGGCGGCTGGCAATGAAAGCGACAATGCGAACAACCATTCGCCAGCGCGTGCCAATGGCCCCAATGTGTTCACCATTTCGGCATTCGCCATCGGTGACAATTTCGCCAGCTTCTCCAATTATGGCAATCCGCCGGTTGATTTTGCTGAACCGGGTGTCTCAATCAAATCCACCTGGCTGAATGGTGGTTACAACACCATCAGCGGCACATCGATGGCAACGCCGCACTTCGCCGGCCTACTGCTGGCTGGCAACATCGCCAACGGCGGTACAGTCAAGGGCGACCGTGACAGCACTCCTGACCAGATCGGCGTGCACTGATACATCGGTATTGATCGTTCCGATAAAGAAGGGCGGTCTGCGTTGGCAGGCCGCCTTTTTCTATGGCATCGCGAATTATTCTAAAGGCTGATCAGCCCCATTCGTAGCGCTTTGATGGTTGCACCCACCCGTTCGCGTGCTTCCAGTTTCAGAAACAGCCGTTTGACATAGGTGGCAATGGTGTCGGGCGAAATGTTGAGAATATCGGCAATATCGGTATTGGATTTGCCCCGCGCGATCCATTCCAGAACCTGTTTTTCCCGCGCAGACAGAATGACGTGATCGCTGCGGCGGTCCTGCAGCAGGCAGATCTGCGTATGGGCAGCCTGCGCAATCGCCCTCAATGCAGAACAGGCGTCACTGTCGTCAATCGCCCGCGGGTCATCAAAACCATACGACATATATGCATTGCGGTTGCGCGGCCCGAACACCGGGATACCGATGCCGTGGACCAGACCGCTATCGCGCATGGCCTGGAAATATTGCAGCACTTTTTCATCGGTGCCCCTGGCCACGGTTTCTTCAATGGCAGTGGACCAGCGTAGCAATTCGCCCCGGCCCATAATGTAATCGGGAATGGGATCATGGGTCCTGAATGACCGGTCCTCGTACAGGGAAATCCAGTGCGGCGGGAAACCGGCTGAATCGACGACAGTTTCTTCCGAAGTCTGGCTGTGGAAAATCGGCGTGAAATGATAGCTATGCCTGACAGCGCCATAATTGCGCGCAGCAGATCGAACCAAGCGGAAAATGTCCCCGATCACATGATTGGTACTGATCTGCGCAATGGCCCGTTCCACAGGAGCCTCCCCCGCGGCTCCAGCTTGAACGTCAAACTGCCAGCTCGCTTGACTTGAGCATTGCATAGATTCTGAAACTTGACAAATTGGCGCTAAAATACGCGATAAAAGCAAGCAAATTCATGATTTTGACGTAATAATCAGTATAAGAAACGATTTATTGGTTTCTGCAATTTCAGATAAATCGGAAATCCGGTTTTTATTAGATCAGATGAAAATATCCACATAGAATCAGAAAAGAAGTATTTCTGAAATGATCATGTAAGTTTTTGCATATGAAGAGTGGTCTTCAAAAAGACGACTTGACGCGAAAATTGCTCATCGCCCTCCCTGCCGTGAGCGCCTGCAAAGGATGTGGCTTGGCAGCAAGCGCCCCTCGCCTGTCCACATTCCTATGGGCTCTTGCATCAACTTCACTTGGCGTTCAGCGAAGCGCTGGTTATAGGCGCGATATGACGACGAAAACGCGCTCCCCGCTGAAGCTCGCCCTTATTGCCACTGTTGCTGCTAGCACAGTGCTGACCGCCGGTTGTGCAGGTCGCAGTTCCGGGCCGAAAGACACTGCCTATGTGGCGCGCGATGTAGAATCGCTTTACGCAGAGGCCAAGCGACGGCTGGATGGCGGCAATGCCACACTTGCAGCGGCGCTGTTTGATGAAGTGGAACGTCAGCACCCTTATTCGCCATGGGCACGGCGCGCGCAGTTGATGAGTGCGTTCAGCTATTATGTCGGGCGCGATTACAACAAGTCGATCCAGAGCGCCCAGCGCTTCCTGTCCATCCACCCGGGCAACCGTGACGCGCCTTATGCGTATTATCTCATATCGCTGAGCTATTACGAGCAGATCAGCGACGTTACCCGCGACCAGAAAATTACCGAACAGTCGATGGCGGCGCTGACCGAAGTGATCCGCCGTTTCCCCAACACTGCCTACGCCTCAGATGCGCGGCTGAAGCTGGACCTTGTGAATGATCACCTTGCGGGTAAGGAAATGGAAATCGGCCGGTTCTATGAACGGTCGGGCCGCTGGTTGTCCGCACAGATCCGGTTTCAGAATGTGGTCGATAATTTCCAGACCACCAGCCACGCGCCTGAAGCACTTTTCCGCCTGACCGAAACCAGCCTGGCCTTGGGAATTCCTGAGGAAGCAGTAAAATATGCGGCTGTTCTGGGTGCGAATTACCCCGGCAGCAAATGGTATGACAAGGCGTATGACCTGGTGCAGAAAAACGCAGCAGGCGTTACTGCCAGTTGAAGTGGCAGGGCGCGGGGCGGCTGAATTCCCGGCCATTACGGCGCTGCTGACAGCCATGACACACAGGACTGTTTGCAATTTCACGCCATCAGGTGACGGGCGCTGTCCATTGGGCTAGAGATTGGTGTCCTATGCTGACCCAGCTTTCCATCCGTAACATCGTCCTGATCGAGGCGCTGGACCTGTCATTTTCAGGCGGGTTGGGCGTGTTGACGGGCGAAACGGGGGCGGGCAAGTCCATCCTGCTTGATGCCCTGGGCCTTGTACTGGGCAATCGGGCGGAAACATCGCTGGTGCGTGCTGGCGCTGATCAGGCCAGCGTCACGGCCAGCTTCGAATTTTCCCGCCTGCCTGACCAGATGGCACTTGTGCTGGCAGAAGCCGATATCGAGACAGAACCGGGTGAACCGCTGATCCTGCGCCGAAGGATCAAGGCTGATGGCGGGTCCAAGGCATTCGTCAATGATCAACCCGTCAGCGTGGCGCTGCTGCGCGAACTTGCGCCGGCGCTGGTGGAATTGCATGGCCAGCATGATGATAGGGGGCTGGTCAATCCGCGCGGCCACCGCGCGCTGCTGGACCAGTTTGCAGATTCGGATGTGTCAGGCGTGACATCGGCGTGGCAATCGTGGCGCAAGGCGAGTGACCGGCTGAGAGGCGCGCGCGACGCTGTGGATCAGGCCAAGGAAGATCAGGATCTGCTGATTGCATATCTTGCGGAAATTACCGAGCTGGAACCGCAGGCAGGCGAGGAAGCGCGGCTGGCCGGCGCGCGTTCCGATATGCAGAAGGGCGAGAAACTGTCCGGCGATCTGGAAGAATTGCGCCAGGTCTGGGAAGGGTCGTCATCGCCTTTGGCATCGCTGCGGTCCGCCGCGCGCAAGCTGGACCGGATTGCGCCGGAACATCCGCTGCTGGCCGAAGCTCTGGCGGCGCTGGACCGTTCGGTCATCGAAGCGGGCGAGGCTGAAGACAAGCTCAACCAGGCCGCTGGCGCGCTGTTTCATGATCCCGAAGCGCTCGACATTGCGGAAACACGGCTGTTTGAACTGCGGGCATTGGCGCGCAAGCACCGCTGCGAAGTGGATGCGCTGCCTGAACTGATGCGGTCCATGCGCGACCAGCTGGATGCGATCGAGGGCGGCGAGGCAGAGCTTGATTCGCTTGAAGCAGCCGAACGCGAAACCCACCAGATATACCGGGCGCGGGCCGAAGCGATGCACGCCAATCGCGTGGCTGCAGCCATGCGGCTGGATGAAGCTGTGGCCAATGAACTGGCGCCGCTGAAACTGGACGCAGCACGGTTCAAGACGGCTGTGTCCGATTTGCCCGAAGAGCGTTGGGGCCCGAGCGGGATGGATGCGGTGGAATTCCTCATTGCCACCAATCCGGGCGCGGATTTTGCGCCACTGGGCAAAATTGCCTCTGGCGGTGAATTATCGCGTTTCATTCTGGCGCTCAAAGTGGCGCTGGCAGAAAAGGGCGGCGCAGCGACCATTATCTTCGACGAGATTGACCGCGGTGTGGGCGGGGCAGTGGCCAGCGCCATTGGCGACCGGTTGGCGCGCCTTGCCGATGGCGGGCAATTGCTGGCCGTAACGCACAGCCCGCAAGTCGCCGCACGGGGCGGGCAGCATTACATGATTGCCAAATCATCCGAAGGCACGGTGACCAAAACCTCTGTCGCCCTGCTGGATGATGCGGGCCGCAAGGAAGAAATTGCCCGGATGCTGTCGGGCGCGGAAATTACCGAAGAAGCACGGGCGCAGGCAAAAAGGCTGCTGGAAGGCGTCTGACGCTTATCTACTCCGCTTCGGGCTGGCCCAGGTGCAACAGCGTGAAGAAAGCCAGGGCGGTAAAGGTGAAGGCGCCGCTGGCAGATCCATCGCCGATTTCGGTTTGCCACATCTGGTACGCCGCCGACCCGAAAACAGTAAACAGGCCGAACCAGGTGAAGATTGCCAGCCCCGCACCCAGTTTCGCTGTCTTCTTGGCTTCCGCAAAAGCCGCAGCATCCTTGCGCGCAGTCCACAGGCGAAGCGCGCCGAGCAAGCACACCGCAGCGGTGGCGCATTCTGCAAGCAGGACGGCGATGGTGGGCAGCCATGCCATGGCCGGTGTAAGGGGAGGCACGAAGCTTTTCGGATAGGCTGTATGGTCGGTCAGGCTCAGCACATAGGCAAGGCTGCCATGCGCCTGTTCAAGATTGACGAAATTGTTGATGACGAAAAACAACGCCATCAACCCCAATAAAGCTGTGAATAGCGCCTTCAGATTTCGGTCGAGCATCGGTATCCCCCCACTTAGGACTGCGACCTCGGTGGTAGACATAGACACACATGCAGGATTTGGCAAAATGGCGGACAAGGATGCAACCGGCGCAATGACAGAAGCTGATGCCGCCAATGAACTGATGCGCCTTGCGCGCCAGATCGCCCATCACAACCGGCTGTATCATGCCGAGGACGATCCCGAGATCAGCGATCCCGAATTTGATGCGCTGGTGCGCCGCAATGCCGAACTGGAAGCCGCCTTTCCGCATCTGGTGCGGCCAGACAGCCCCTCCAGCGGAGTTGGGTTTGAAGTGGCTGCATCCCCATTGTCCAAGGTGCAGCACGAAGTGCGCATGATGAGCCTGGATAACGCATTTTCGGACGACGAAGTGGCGGAATTTGTCGCCCGTGTCCGGCGTTTTCTCAGCCTGCCCGATGATGCACCGCTGGACTTTACCGCTGAAGACAAGATTGATGGGCTGTCCTGTTCGCTAAGATATGAAAATGGTGTTCTGGTGCGGGCCGCCACGCGCGGTGACGGGCAAGTGGGCGAAGATGTGACGCCCAATGTCGCGCATATTGCGGACATTCCGCAAAGGCTGAATGGCACCGCGCCAGCCGTTTTCGAAGTCCGCGGCGAGGTTTATATGGCGCGCGCCGATTTTGCCGCGCTCAACGCCGCGCAGGAAGAAGCGGGCGGCAAGCTGTTTGCCAATCCGCGCAATGCCGCCGCCGGATCGCTGCGGCAGAAAGATGCCAGCGTCACAGCCAGGCGCCAGCTGAAATTCTGGGCCCATGGCTGGGGCGCGGCGAGCGACGTGCCGGGCGAAACCCAGGTCGAAATCGTGCAGCAGATGCGCGCTTGGGGATTGCCAGTGTCGCCGTTTTTCAGCCGGGTGAGCGGTTTGGTGGAAATGGTCGGCAGATATGAGGAAATCGGCGCTGCGCGGGCTGAGCTGCCGTATGAAATCGATGGCGTGGTCTATAAGGTGGACCGGATTGATTATCAGCAGCGGCTTGGCTTTGTGGCCAAATCCCCGCGCTGGGCAATCGCGCGTAAATTTCCGGCAGAACAGGCAGAAACCACTCTGGAAAGCATTGATATCCAGGTCGGGCGCACAGGAAAACTGACGCCTGTGGGCCGGCTTGCCCCGGTGCTGGTTGGCGGCGTGACTGTCACCAATGTGACGTTGCACAATCGCGACGAAATTGCCCGCCTGGGTGTGCGCCCGGGCGACAGGGTCATCATCCAGCGGGCAGGGGATGTCATTCCGCAGGTGGTAAAAAACCTGACCGGCAAGGTTGAGCGACCACCTTTTCCCTTTCCCGATCATTGCCCGCAATGCGGCAGCGAGGCGGTGGCAGAAGAGGGCGAAGTGGATGTGCGCTGCACTGGCGGGCTGATCTGCCCGGCGCAGCGGACGGAAAGGCTGAAGCATTTTGTCAGCCGCGGCGCGCTGGATATTGACGGGCTGGGCGAAAAAACCATCGACCAGTTTTTTGCCCTTGGCTGGCTGGAAAGTCCGGCCGATATTTTCCGTCTGAAAACCCGCAAGGATGCCATTCTCGGCCTTGAAGGCTGGCAGGACAAGTCTGTGGAAAAGCTGTTGGCGTCAGTGGAAAACCGCCGCCAGCCCGATGCGGCGCGGCTGCTTTTCGGCTTGGGCATTCGCCATGTGGGCGCGGTGACGGCGCGTGATTTGCTGCGCCATCTGCATGAACTGCCGGTGCTGCGCGACCTGGCCCTGAAAGCGCGCGAGGGCGACGAGGAAGCTGCGCGCGAATTGACCGATATTGATGGTGTCGGGCCAGTGGTAGTGGAAGCGCTGGGCGATTTTTTCCATGAAGACCACAATGTGAAAGTGTGGGACGATTTGCTGAATGAAGTCAGCCCGCCGCCCTATGTGGTCGAGACATCGGACAGCCCAGTAACGGGCAAAACGGTGGTTTTCACGGGCAAGCTGGAAACCATGAGCCGGGACGAGGCCAAGGCGCAGGCCGAACGTCTGGGCGCCAAGGCGGCTGGCACTGTCAGCGCCAAGACCGATCTGGTGGTGGCGGGGCCAGGGGCTGGCAGCAAGCTGAAAAAGGCGGCTGACCTTGCCATTGAAGTGATTGATGAAGCTGCATGGGCGCAAATTGTGGCGGCTGCCGGTTGATGACTATGAATTGATGCAGGCGGCTTGGCGCGTGAGCCTTGGAGCGTGCGGCTTGGCGCTATTGCTGCGTTGGCATCACCCACTGCATGACGCCGCCTGCAAATGGGGTCCACCAGCCGGTTTTTATTCCGGCATCGGCAAGGGTATTGCTGGTCCACTGGTTGCAGGTGTTGCCCAGCGTATAGCGGCCGGGCGCATCGTAAAACACATCATAATCGGTATATCCGCGATAGACGGCGCGCTGGCCCGGTGGCGGCAAATTTGCCTCGATCTTGCGGACGATCCTTGCGTAAGCATCCGGGCTGATCCGCAAATTGCGGTGGTCCGCACTTGGCGCGGGCCGCACATAATGCGCGACATGAAGCAACCCGTCACCGCCCACAGTCGCCACCCGCAATGCGGTTGCCGGTGACAGGTCAGTCCATTCCGGCGTGTTCAGAAAAACTTCCCGTTCGCCCCAACTGATCGACACATGGGTATAATCGCGATTGGGCTGCGGCAGGTCGCTGGCCGGAAAATCTCCGCGCCAGTCCTTCTGCGGGGTCACCAGTGGCAGCACCAGCGCTGTATGGATGCCGTTGGTTTCCACCATGATGGTGATGCCGGTTTCAGGTTCCTGCCAGCCGGAATTGCGCGGGATGGCCGCGCCGACCCATGCGCAAAGCAGAAACAGCACCACCAGTAATGCCACAGCGAACAAGGCCCGCACCAGCCATTTTACCACTCTTGTAAACGGCTTTGCAGCCAATTTTGCAGGCGGTTTCGCGGTCATACTTCGCGGCGTTTGCGCAGCCATAAGATCGACCAGTCCCCATTGACCAACCTTGCCGCCAGACGAAAGCCTGCCTTGCGGTAGGCTTGCCGAACATGGCCTTCCTGTGTGGTCAGCAATCCGGCCAGAACCACGCTGCCACCCGCCGGTACGGCAGCGGCAAAATCGGGTGCCAGTTCGACCAGCGGGCCGGCAAGAATGTTGGCAAGAAGCAGATCATAGGGTCCGCGCGCCTCAATCAGCGGATGGTCCATCCCATCTGCCACCACGAAGGTCAGTTCACCCGCGCCGCCGCCCAGTGGCACATTGTTGGTCGCGCAATTCTCGTCGATGACAGGCACGCATACGGCGTCGATATCGGTCGCCAGCGCCAGCGC
This sequence comes from Allopontixanthobacter confluentis, assembly GCF_009827615.1. Classification (GTDB taxonomy): domain Bacteria; phylum Pseudomonadota; class Alphaproteobacteria; order Sphingomonadales; family Sphingomonadaceae; genus Allopontixanthobacter; species Allopontixanthobacter confluentis. The sequence continues at coordinate 1,282,942 of NZ_WTYU01000001.1, read as the reverse complement.
CCGCGGCCACAAGGCCAGCGCGCCAAATGCCAGCAGGCCGGTGCCGCTGCCAATGTCGGCAATGTTGCGCGCCTGCACGCCGCGCCGCTTCATGGTGGTAAGCATGGCAAGGCAGCCTGCCGTTGTCTCATGCTGGCCCGTGCCAAAGGCCTGACTGGCCGGAATGACCAGATCGGTAATACCTTTGTCTGAAGACGGCGGGTGATCTGGCGAACGGACGTGGAACCGCCCTGCGCGGATTGGCTCCATGCCCCGCTGGCTCAATGTCAGCCAGTCGGTAACGGGTATTTTCTCCACCACGAATTCAGGCGCCCCGCCTGCAAACAGCTGGGCAAGGGCGGTTTTTTCAGCCGTGCCGGGCTGCCGCGGGCACCAGGCTTCCAGCACCCACTCATCCGGTTTGTCTTCGGCAATCTCGCTGCCCGATATGACCAGTTCAGGGTCCCAGTCCTCAATCTCGTCATGGGCCAGCAAGGCTGCCTGCACAGTCAATTTGGGGGCGAAGCCTGACAGCTTCCAGCTTTCAGCGGACATAGCTGGCACCATTGGCGTCCAGCGTTGCGCCAGTCATGCTGGGCGGCGCATCCAGCGCGCAGAATGTGGCAATGGTGGCGATTTCTTCCGGCAATGCCACGCGGCCCAGCGGGATGTCTGCCAGCAGGCCCGGCCCGCCGCGGCTGGAAAGATAATCGCCTGCCATCGCCGTGTCAGTGAAGCCGGGCGTGATCGCGAAGCTGAGGATCGAATCCTTCGCATATGCGCGAGCGATGGTCTTGTGCATCGCCAGCATCCCGCCCTTGGCGGCGGCATAATGCCAGTGCGCGGGCGAATCGCCGCGATGCCCGGCGCGGCTGGCGATGTGGACAATCCGGCCCGGAACGCCCCGCTCCTGCCAGTGCCGGACAGCCAGACGCGATAGCAGCGCTGCCGCTGTGAGGTTGATTCGCAGCGTGTTTTCCCACCCTGCCAGCCATTCATCATCGCCTGTATCAAGCGGGGTAGCGGTAAACTGGCCGGCATTGTTGATCAGCACATCCAGCGTGCCGCCGCTGCGGTCCAGAGCGGCCTGCCATAATTTTTCCGGCGCGGCTGCATCCAAAAAGTCTGCACCTATCGTATCTGCATCATGCGCCGCTGAACCGTGCCCCACAACGCGGGCACCGCGCGCGGCAAGCTGTTTGAAAATCGCCGCGCCAATGCCGCGGCTGGACCCTGTGAGAAGTATGTTTGTCATGAAACAGCACCGATAATCGCGCAAGGGCAGTAAAGATAGACGCCTTATCCTCCCTTGCGTGCCTTGCCTAAGCCGCCTGTTTCGCTAAGGAAGCGGCAGGAAATTGCACAACCGGAAAACCCATATGGCCGAACGTCCACTATCACCGCACCTTAGCATCTGGAAATGGGGGCCGCATATGCTGGTCTCCATCCTACACCGCGTTACAGGTGACGGGCTGGCGCTGGTCGGGTTGGGCGTGCTGGTGTGGTGGCTGGGCGCGATTGCCAGCGGCCCGGACGCTTATGCCACATTCAGCGACATCATGACATCGCCGCTGGGCTACATCGTGCTGGTGGGCCTCAGCTGGTCCTTCTTCAGCCATATGTGTTCCGGCCTGCGCCATTTCGTCATGGATCTGGGCGCTGGATATGAACTTGATACAAACCGCATCTGGTCCATCGCCAGCCCGATCCTTGGCATCGTGCTGACGGCAGGGTTCTGGGCGCTGGTGCTGTACGCTTGAGGATATTGGATAATGGGTAACGGAACATCCATCGGCCGCGTGCGCGGCCTGGGCCCGGCGCATCACGGCGCGCATCACTGGCTGCTGCAACGCTTTACCGCGGTCGGCAATCTGCTGCTGGTGCTGTGGTTTGTGGCATCGCTGGTGATGATGCAGGACCTTGGCTATGCTGCGGTGCGCGAATGGCTGTCAAAGCCGCTTTCGGCCACTGCCATGGCGCTGCTGCTGGTCAGCACGTTCTGGCATGCACGGCTTGGCCTGCAGGTGCTGGTTGAAGATTACGTCCACACGCCGGGCAACAAGTTTGCTGCCCTGCTGCTGCTGAACTTTGCCGCATTGGGCGGCGCTGCATTCAGCATTTTCTGTGTTGTCCGCATTGCATTGGGAGCTGCCTGATGGCCGCTGATACTTCCGCCTACAAGATTATCGACCACACTTATGACGTTGTTGTCGTGGGTGCGGGCGGTTCGGGCCTGCGCGCCACCATGGGCGCTGCCGAAGCGGGCCTGCGCACTGCCAATATCTCCAAGGTTTTTCCCACACGCTCACACACTGTTGCAGCTCAGGGCGGCATTGCTGCCAGCCTCGGCAACAACACCCCCGACCATTGGTCGTGGCATATGTATGACACGGTGAAGGGGTCTGACTGGCTGGGCGATCAGGACGCGATCGAATATCTCGTCCGCGAAGCACCGCAGGCAGTTTATGAACTGGAACATGCCGGTGTGCCGTTCTCCCGCAATGAAGACGGCACCATCTACCAGCGCCCGTTCGGCGGCCATATGCAGAACATGGGTGAAGGTCCGCCAGTGCAGCGCACCTGCGCCGCTGCTGACCGCACCGGCCACGCGATGCTGCACGCGCTCTACCAGCAGAGCCTGAAGTATGATGCGGACTTCTTCATCGAATATTTCGCCATCGACCTGATCATGAAGGACGGCAAATGCGTTGGCGTAATTGCCATGTGCATGGATGATGGCACGATCCACCGTTTCCGCAGCCACTCGGTCGTCCTGGCCACCGGCGGTTATGGCCGCTGTTATTATACCGCGACTTCGGCCCACACCTGCACCGGCGATGGCGGCGGCATGGTGCTGCGCGCTGGCCTGCCATTACAGGACATGGAATTCGTGCAGTTCCACCCCACCGGCATTTATGGCGCCGGCGTTCTCATTACCGAAGGCGCGCGCGGGGAAGGCGGCTATCTGACCAACTCCGAAGGCGAACGGTTCATGGAACGCTATGCTCCATCGGCCAAGGATCTCGCCAGCCGCGATGTGGTTTCGCGCTCCATGGCGCTGGAAATGCGCGAAGGGCGCGGGGTTGGCCCTGAAAAGGATCACATCTACCTGCACCTCGATCATATCGACCCCAAGGTGCTGGCAGAACGGCTGCCCGGCATTACCGAAAGTGGCAAGATTTTTGCCGGTGTCGACCTGACGCGCCAGCCCCTGCCGGTAACGCCAACGGTCCATTACAACATGGGCGGCATCCCCTGTAATTATCATGGCGAGGTCGTCACCGTCGGTGCGGACGGCAACCCGGAAACGGTCATTCCCGGCCTGTTCGCGGTTGGCGAAGCGGCGTGCGTTTCGGTGCATGGCGCCAACCGTCTCGGTTCCAACTCGCTGATCGATCTGGTGGTGTTTGGCCGTGCAACCGGCCACCGCCTCAAGGAAATCATCAAGCCCGGCACATCGCATGATGAACTGCCTGCTGACAGCGCCGACATGGCATTGGGCCGGCTTGATCATTTCCGCCATGCCAATGGCAGTTCGCCCACAGCGGAAATCCGTTCGGAAATGCAGAAGACGATGCAGAAACATTGCGCCGTTTTCCGTGACAGCGCCCTTCTTGCTGAAGGCGTGGAGATGATGAAGAAGACCAACAAGCGGATGGAAGACGTGCGCGTCACGGACCGTTCGCTGATCTGGAATTCGGACCTGATCGAAACGCTGGAACTCGACAATCTGATGGCGCAGGCCTCTGTCACCATCAATTCCGCCGAAAACCGCAAGGAAAGCCGCGGCGCCCATGCGCATGAAGATTTCCCCGAGCGTGACGATGCCAACTGGATGAAGCACACCGCCGTGTGGTTCGAAGGTTGGGGCGGCAAGGGCGGCGATGTGAAGATCGATTATCGCCCGGTGCACGAATATACGCTGACGGACGACATTCAGTACATCGAACCCAAGAAGCGGGTTTACTGATATCTGACAACTGTCACCTGACAACTTGCCGTTGGGGCCCGCAGTGGGCCCCGACAATTATGGATAAATTATCGGCGCTTCCCGCAAGGGGGGCGCCGATTGCGTTGCAGCGTGCCTGGACGCTGCCGCATTCAGCGCATTCATCAGACATTCAGTTTACAAGTGTAGTCATAGCGTCTACAAATGTAATCCAAGAGGTCGGGGAGGGTCTGATATGGCTGACAATAGCGACAAGTCCGAACGCATCAGCGATGCCGAACATGCCGTGATGGAGGCGTTGTGGCAGCGCAGTCCGCTTACCGCATCACAAGTTTGTGAAGACGTGTGTGAAACACGCGACTGGAGCCTGGCGACCGTCAAGACATTGCTGTCGCGTCTGGTTTCCAAACAGGCTGTGGCGACACGGCCCGATGGGCGCCGGTTTCTATATACGCCTTTGCTGGCCCGCACGGACTATGCCGGATCCGAATCGCGCCGCCTGGTTGACCGTCTGTTTGGCGGAAGGGCAGCCCCGTTGTTTGCCCAACTGGCCGAATCCGAAGCACTGACCGAAAACGATCTTGCCGAAATGGAAGCGCTCTTGCGGGAGCTGCGGAAATGACCGGCTGGTGGATTGAAACACTCGTCTGGACGGGCCTCATCATCGCCATGGTACTGGCGGTTCGCGGCCCGGTGGGGCGTCATCTTGGCCCGCAGGCCGCCTATGCCTTGTGGCTATTGCCATTCCTGCGGCTGGTGATGCCCCCACTGGTGTTGCCAGCATGGCTGGCCCCGGCTGCGGCCGGTTCTGACCTGGCCGCGCCGCATTTTGCCACCACACCGCAATATGGGGCGGTCATGGCAGATACGGCAGCGGCGCCGCTGAGCCAGATGGCCACCGCCAGCGCCAGCGCCAGCGCTGAACCTTTTGCCTGGGGCGCGCTGCTGCTGGCCGTTTTGCTGGCCGTGTGGCTGGGAGGCGCGGCAGTTTTTCTGACATTTCGTTTCACAGGCTATTTCCGGATGCGCCGCGAAATGCTGGTGCACGCGCAGCCAGTGGGCGAGGCAGGGGCAGTCAGGCTGGTGGAAACGCCGGCAGCAACCGCGCCGATTGCCTTTGGCGTGCTGGACAAGGTGGTCGCATTGCCGCCCGGTTTCATGGCGATGCAGGACCGGCAGCACCGCGATCTGGCGCTGGCCCATGAACTGGCGCACCACCGCGCCCATGATTTGCTGGCCAACATGGCAGCGCAGCCGCTGTTCGCGCTCCACTGGTTCAATCCGCTTGCATGGCTGGGCTGGCGCGCCATGCGCCGCGATCAGGAAGCAGCGTGCGATGCGCGGGTGATCGCCCAATGCGGGACATCCGAAAAAGCCACCTATGCCGCCATTATCGCCGGTTTTGCTGCGGGGCCCAATCTCGCGCTTGCAGCGCCCATGGCGTGCCCGATCCTGGGCGAAAAAAGCATTATTCACCGTCTGAGGAGCCTGACCATGAGCGATATTTCACCCCGCCGCCGTTTTGCCGGACGCGCCCTGATTGGCATGGCTGTGCTGGCCTTGCCGATGACCGCGACGATTACCTATGCCGCATCGCTGACCGTGCCCAATCCGCCGCCAGCCCCTGCTGCACCAGCATCGCCGCCCGGCGCGCCCACACCGCCCGAAGCGCCGTTGCCTCCGCAAGCGCCGATGATGTGGCAGTCTGCCGATGGCAGTGAGTTTACGCAGGTGTTTGAAATGGAGAGTGATGAGCCGAACAGTGATGGCACCACGCAAAAAAAGGTCCGCATCATCCGCATGAAACATGGTGCGGACGAGGATGGCCAGCATCAGGCAAGCGAGCACAAGGAAATCCGCATCCGCAAGCTGGAAAGCCTGGCGGAGTTGAAAAACCTGAAAGAACTGGAAGGTTTGAAGGAATTGGAAGGCCTCTCCCAGCTTCAGGAATTGAAAAACATCCGCTCACTTGAAGGCAAGCAGATTGCCATGATCGTCCGCAAGTCGATGGAATCCGTGCCGCAGATTGCGATGTCATGTGACGGCGAAGAGATGGTCAAGGAAACGCGCGGTCAGAATGGACGGCAGGTGATCAGCATCTGCACTGACAAGATCGGCAGTGCAGCCATTGATGGCATCAGGGAAGCGCGGGCCGAAATTGCCCGGGATACAGAAATCGACAAGGAAACACGGACCGAAATTCTGAATTCGCTCGACGCGACAATTGCGGATTTGAGCGCAAAAGACTGAATATGCGAATGGCTGCTTTCCAGTCACAGCCATAATCCACGCTGTTCAGGAAACGGGGGCCGCCAATCAGCGCCCCCGTTTCAAACTTATCCGGCTGAATGCTGCACCATTGCCCGGCAGGGAATTATTGCGGGGCCTGCTGGACGACAGGATTGGCCACAAAGATAACGTCCGCCGTTCCTGTCCCTTGGTCAACCGTCACTTCGCCCTTTCGGTCCTCTGCTGCCGGCGCATCCTTGCTCACTTCCACCTTGGTAAAGGCGGGGCGGGCGGGGTAGGGACAGCCTTTCTGCTCCCCCAGACCTTTCAGATAACCACGGCGGACAGCGCCTGCGAAAATGGCTTCCTCAAAATTACGCTGATGGTCGGCAGCGCCCGATAATTCGCGGATGATGCCGCGAAAGGGAATGAAGGAACTGACCGCGCTTTTGGCAATTTTTCCCAGGGTGATATCTCGGCGCTGCCCTGTATCAATGTCCAGATCATCGCCCAGCACACGGTCCAGCCCGGCGATTTCCTGCGTGATGGCATCGCAGTTTCCCAGCCCCTGACTGCCATAGGGCGTGGCCGCCGCAAGCAGCAGCACTTCAGGAATTTCATCGCGCGCCAGATTGAGATCGGTCAGCGGGGTTGTGGCGACATCCATCGCATCCGGCCCGCGCCCCTTTACAACCTCGTCCTTGTCCTGCGCAGCGAGCAGGGGGCCAGCCAGTACCAACAAGCCGCCTGCCGCAGCAAACTTCAGCCTAACGGCGCAAGTCTGCAAATGTGTCGCATTGATCATCATCACCAGTTTCCAGACCACGTTTGAGCCACTGCATGCGCTGTGCGCTGGTGCCGTGGGTAAAGCTTTCAGGACTGACCCTGCGGCCAGCGTTGCGCTGCAAAGTATCATCGCCAATGGCCGCAGCAGCCGTCATGCCTTCTTCCATGTCGCCTGCTTCGATCAGATTGCGGTTCTTGCCGGCCCAGACGCCGGCGTAACAATCCGCCTGCAATTCCATTCTGACTTGCAGATCATTGGCGCTACGCGGATTTTGCTGCTGCGCGCTTCTGATCTGGTCGGCCATGCCGGTCATTTTCTGGACATGGTGGCCATATTCATGAGCCATCACGTAATAGCGCGCAAAATCTCCGCCAGCGCCCAATTGCCGCTGCATTGTATCGTAAAATGCGGTGTCGATATAGATACCCTGATCGCTCGGGCAGTAAAACGGCCCCATGTCGCTGGATGCGCCGCCGCAGCCGGAATTCGTCCGGCCACTGAACAATGTGAGGGTTGGCTGGGCAAAGGCAATATTGGCTTGCTGGAACAGCGGCTGCCATGTCTGGTTCAGCGAACTCAGCGCATTGCAGGCTTCCAGGGCATAAGGGCCATCGTTGCACGCTTCTGTCCCCGTCGCGCTGCCCGCGCCGGTCTGCTGGGCAGGGGCGGATTGCTGCATCCCGTCAATGGCACCAATTGTCTGCAACGGATCTGCGCCGAACACGAAATAGGCAACGGCTGCCAGCACGATGGTGCCGCAGCCGATTTTGCCGCCTCCGCCGCCGGGAAAGCCGCCGCCGCCACCAGTGCCGCGCCGGACTTGAATACTGCCCGGATCAAATCTGTTGAGTTTCATCTGCCTCCCCTTCGCAGGGCGTCCTGCCCTGCCATTATTGCTGGCCCTGAATTAGTGGCCCTTTATTGCTGGACAGGCGAGTGCAGGCCAGCGAAAACAAGAATTCGTTATCTCCTGTCCTTCCAACATGTTCGAGGTCCAAATGTTCCTGTCCGGCAAACGCGCACTCGTCACTGGTTCCACATCCGGCATTGGCCTTGCCATTGCCCGCGCGTTTCGTGCCGAGGGAGCCGAAATCATCCTGAACGGTTTTGGCGATGACAGCACAATTGCCAGTCTGCGTGCCGAATTGGCAGCAGACCATGTCAATGCCGACCTTCTGACCGTGGCTGGCTGCGAAGACCTGATGCACAAGGCCGGGCCGGTGGATATTCTGGTCAATAATGCCGGCATGCAGCACGTGGCCCCGGTGGATGATTTTCCGGTTGAAAAATGGGATGCCATTATCGCGCTGAACCTGACTGCGGCGTTCCATACCGTCAGGCTGGCGGTGCCTTTTATGCGTAAACAGGGATGGGGCCGGATCATCAATACTGCCAGCGCCCATTCAAAAACGGCCTCCCCGTTCAAAAGCGCTTATAATGCGGCCAAACACGGGCTGGACGGCTTTACCAAGACAATTGCGCTGGAACTGGCGCAAACCGGCGTCACTGCCAATTGCATCAGCCCCGGCTATGTCTGGACATCGCTGATTGAAAGCCAGATCCCCGATACGATGAAGGCCCGCGGGTTGACGAGGGATCAGGTCATCAACGATGTCCTGCTGGCCAAGCAGCCGACCAAGAAATTCGTTCAGCCAGACGAAGTGGGCGCGCTCGCCGCGTTCCTGTGCCGGCCTGAAGCGGGCAATGTTACCGGCGCAAACTGGAGCATAGACGGCGGCTGGACCGCCGAATAAATCAGCATATGCAAAAAGGCGTGAGGGTTGCTCATACCTTTGTCGAGGGGCAGAACAGGGTGACGTTGGGGCGTTATGGATCAATGATGCGCGGCATTGCCGCAGGCGCGGGCAGCATGGTGCTGGCGGCCTGCGCGACGGTGCCTGCCCCGTCTGATCCCGCGGCTGCCGATGTTGCCGCCATAGAAACGGCCATGGCGGCCCATATCGCAATTCTGGCGAGTGACGATTTCCGCGGGCGCAGGCCTGCTACCCAGGGCGAAAGCAGAACTCTCGATTATCTGACCCGCGCATGGCAGGATGCCGGGCTGGAGCCGGGGACCAACAAACCGTCCAGCCCGTGGCTTGCGCCGATTGATCTGGTGCGCAGCACACCTTCGCAAAGCACGGTGGAATTCTGGCGCAATGGCCGCGTTGTCACCCTGCCCAAAGGCTCTGTCACCGTGTTTGCATCCGGCCAGCGCGCCCTGCTGGAACTTGCGCCCATGGTGTTTGTCGGCAAACAATGGCGCGATCTTGACCGGTCGGAACTGACTGGCCGAGTGGCCGTGATGCTGTGGGACCATGCCGACCAGGCCGAACAGCGCGATGCCCTGCTGGAAAAAGGCGCAAGTGCAGTGCTTGCAGTGGTCCAGTCCGGCGCTGAACTGGCGCAGATGTCTGACCGGCGGGCGGCGGGATCCTACCGGCTGGCTGACGATAGTGGCGGCGCGGTGCTGGATGGCTATATGGTGCCTGAAGCAGCCAACATCCTGTTTGGCGCCAATCAATTCAAAACGTGGAAGGACGCCGCAGGCGTCCCAGGGTTCAGACCCGTGCCCTTGCGCGTTGCTGTGTCCATGGAAGCCACATCTGCCACCGCCGCAGTGCAGACACATAATCTGATTGGCAAGATTGCCGGTGCGTCGCCCGACGCAGGATCCGTGCTGTTGATGGCGCATTGGGACCATTTCGGCACCTGTTCCGGAGCGGACAGGGCCGTTTCCCAGTCCGATATGCTGTGCAATGGTGCGGTGGATAATGCCAGCGGGCTGGCAATGCTGACAGAACTGGCCCGCAGGCTGGCTGCTGGTCCGCAAATGGACAGGGACGTATATTTCGTCGCGACATCGGCAGAAGAATGGGGCCTGCTGGGGGCGCGGGCATTGGTGGCGGACCCGCCGATGCCGCTTGATACCATCGTCGCGGGGTTCAATGTGGATACGATTGCGATTGCCCCGCGCGGCAGCGGCGTTGCCATTGTGGGGGCAGGGCTGACTCCGCTGGATGATACGGTCAAATCAATCATTCGTGCTCAAGGGCGCAGTCTGGGTGATAATGCTTTTGCCGCAGGCTTTGTCCGGCGACAGGATGGCTGGGCGCTGCTCCAGCATGATGTACCCATGCTGATGGTTTCAAGCGCCTTTGCCAACCGGGAGATAATGGAACGCTATCTCAAGGAGCGCTATCACCAGCCTACCGATCAGGCTGAACGGGTGGAACTTGGGGGCGCGGCAGAAGACCTTCTGCTGCATCTGGCACTGGTTCGTTATTTCGCAGATGCTGCCGCTTATCAGCCCGCTATTTCGCAGCCTGACGGCCAGGCTGACGACCTGCTCGGCGGATAATTCGTCTCCGCCCCCTAGCGAGTGTGGCAAACTGCGGTTACATGGGCCGCCACGAATCCCCGGCGCGCGGACTTTTGCCCGCCGCGATCTGACTATTATGAAAGTGGCACTCATGGATATCCCTCTTGGCCTGACCTATGATGACGTTTTGTTGCGTCCGGCTGAAAGCGACATTGTGCCAAGCATGGCCGATACCAGCACCATGCTAACCCGCAGCATCCGGTTGAATATTCCGGTTATTTCTGCCGCGATGGACACTGTGACAGAAGCCGACATGGCCATTGTGATGGCGCAGCTGGGCGGGATTGGCGTGCTGCACCGCAATCTTGATATTGCCGAACAATGCGCCGCTGTAAGGGCAGTGAAACGGTTTGAAAGCGGTATGGTCGTCAACCCCATCACCATCGCGCCCGATGCGACTCTGGGTGATGCACAGGCATTGATGACGCTAAATCGCATCAGCGGCATTCCCGTGGCGGACCGGAACGGCAAATTATGCGGCATTCTGACCAATCGGGATGTGCGTTTTGCGGAAAATCCGCTCCAGCCGGTGCGCGAATTGATGACGGTTGATAATCTGGCCACGGTCGGTCTGGGCGTGGGTCAGGAAGAAGCGCGCCGCCTGCTGCATCAGCGCCGCATTGAAAAACTGATTGTGGTGGATGAAAATTACCACTGCATCGGCCTGATCACGGTCAAGGACATTGAAAAAGCCGTCAATTATCCCAACGCCACCAAGGACGGCACGGGCCGCCTGCGCGTGGCCGCCGCCACCACGGTGGGCGACAAGGGGTTCGAACGCACCGAAGCCCTGATCGATGCCGAGGTGGATGTCGTGATCATCGACACTGCCCATGGCCACAACAAGGACGTGGCGCGCGCGGTTGAACGGGCGAAGAAATTATCGAATTCGGTCCAGGTCGTGGCCGGCAATGTCGCCACTGCCGAAGCCACCCGCGCCTTGATTGATGCTGGCGCTGATGCCGTGAAAGTGGGCATTGGCCCCGGTTCCATCTGCACCACCCGCATTGTGGCCGGTGTGGGCGTGCCGCAATTAACCGCAGTGATGGAATGCGCCGAGGAAGCCGCCAGATCAGCTGTGCCGGTTATCGCCGATGGCGGGCTGCGCACGTCAGGTGATGCGGCAAAGGCGCTGGCCGCGGGCGCATCCTGCGTCATGGTCGGATCATTGCTGGCAGGCACCGAAGAAGCGCCGGGCGAAACGTTCCTGTACCAGGGGCGCAGCTACAAGAGTTATCGCGGCATGGGGTCGGTTGGCGCCATGGCGCGCGGCTCTGCCGACCGCTATTTCCAACAGGATATCAAGGATTCCATGAAGCTGGTGCCCGAAGGTATCGAGGGGCAGGTGCCGTATAAGGGCCCGGCGCGCGATGTGGTTCATCAACTGGTTGGCGGGGTCAAGGCGGCCATGGGCTACACCGGTTCTGCCACCATCGAAGACCTCCGCACCAATGCCAGATTCGTGCGGATTACGAATGCCGGTTTGCAGGAAAGCCATGTTCATGACGTGGCGATCACTCGTGAAGCGCCCAATTACCCCACGCGCTGAGGAACCGGCATGACACTGAACCCCGGCATGACGCTGAACATACGCCAGATGCCGCAGACCAGCAGCCTTGCAGCAGATGCCGCTGCGATGGACCGGACATGATACCGGGCGCACGCGTTCAGGCGGCAATCGAACTTCTTGATTCCATCATCACTGCCGCTTGTAATAATGGCGCGCCTGCCGACCGCCTCATTGCCGAATATTTTCGCACGCGCCGCTATGCCGGCAGCAAGGACCGCCGCGCCGTGCGCGAACTGGTCTACGCTGCGATACGTGCCTGCGGGCCTGTGCCGGCAGACGGCAGGGCCGCGATGTTGCGGCTGGCACAGAACGACCCTGAAATCCTCGGCCTGTTCGACGGGGTCGGCCATGGCCCGGCCACGGTCACGCCGGAAGACCAGCCTGCCGAGGGCGGCATTGCGCCCCAGTGGCTGATGGACCGGCTGCAGCAGTCAGACATTTCGGGCGACGAAGCAGAAGCCTTGCTGGGCCGTGCCCCGCTGGATTTGCGCGTCAACACGCTCAAGGCAGACCGCAGCAGCCTCGAATTGCCTGAACCGGGCGAGGCACTGGCAGCGGCGCAAGCCTTGCGGTTCGAAGCCGGGACGCAGGTCGAACAGTGGGACGCGTTCAAGTCCGGCATGGTGGAAGTGCAGGACCATGGCAGCCAATGGGCCTGCGCGGCCATGGCGGCACAGCCCGGTGAAACCATCATCGACCTATGTGCAGGGGCGGGCGGCAAAACGCTGGCGCTGGCGGCAATGATGGAAAACCGCGGTGTCCTGATTGCAAGCGATACAGACCGGGGCAGGCTGTCGCGCCTTCCGGCACGGGCAGAGCGCGCAGGCGCGGGCATGATTGAAACGGTGCTGCTCAACCCCGGCAGGGAGTTGGAAATGCTGGCCGACTGGCGCGGCACGGCGGATGGTGTACTGGTGGATGCGCCGTGTTCCGGCACCGGCACCTGGCGGCGCAATCCCGAAGCGCGCTGGCGGCTGGATGAACGCCAGCTGGAACGGTTTGCCGAAACCCAGTCACGCCTGCTTGATCTGGCAGCCATGCTGGTAAAACCCGGTGGCCGCATCACCTACATCACCTGTTCCCTGCTCGATATGGAAGGCAGGGACCGGATCGACGACTTTCTTGACCGCCACCCTGGCTGGGCGTCTACGGCTGACACTCTGCCAGTCGGGCGGCAACGTGGCGGCGGACACCGGCTGACGCCGTTTCATGATGGCACGGATGGATTTTTCATCGCGAGTCTAGGTTCTGCGTGCTAGCCATCAGGACTATGGCAAGTTCCTCGCGCCTTTACCGGTCTGGACCACGCTCCCCCCTGATGGAGAATTTCATGCGTTTTGCACCTGCTGCTGCTGCCCTGTCGATTGTGTTTGCCATGACGGCAAGCGTTGGCAACAGCGCGCCAGAACCGGCTGATCCGCGTGCCCTGATGCTGATTGCCCAAGGCCGTGCCTCGCTGGGCAGTGGCGACACGCAACAGGCCATCGACGCATTTGAAGCGGCCCTTGCGGTCGATCCATCCTATACCGGTGCCTTCGTGGCGCTGGCCCAAGCTGCCCGGACCGAAGGTTTGCAAGGCAAGGCGATTACCTATTACCGCGAAGCGCTGGCGCGTGATCCCGGCAATCTGGCGGCTATTGCAGGGGAAGGCGAAGCGCTGGTCGAAAAAGGCGCAATCGAAAAAGCACGCCTAAGCCTCAACAAGCTGGAATCAATGTGCGGTTCTTCCTGCCCTGAAACCAGAATGCTCGCAGAAGCGCTGGCCCGCGGCCCCCAGTCACGCGTGCTGACGGCAGAAGCCGTGATGCCAAACGCGGTTGTAACCAAGAATTAGGCTGTAAAAGGCAGGCAGCGCGGGGTTACAACATCAGTCTGGGGTGCCGGGCTGCGACACATCCACGTCAGACCAGTTCGCGAAATGCCTCCAGCACGGTGCGATAGACCCGCTTCTTGAACGGGACGATCATCTCGGGAAGTGTGTGCGGGTCTGCCCACTGCCATTCACTGAACTCGGCCGGATCGTGGGCTCGCAGATTAATATCCGCGTCACTGCCGGTAAACCGCAGCAGGAACCATGTCTGGCGCTGCCCGCGATATTTTCCGCCCCATAATTTGCCGACCAATTCCTCAGGCAGATCATAAGCGATATCGCCTTCCATCCGCCGCAGGATGGTGGCGTGGGCGGTGGTGACGCCGGTTTCTTCATGCAATTCGCGCAGGGCAGCCGCTTCGAGGTCTTCGCCCTCGTCCACGCCGCCCTGCGGCATCTGCCACCAGATATCGTCAGTGCCCATTGTTTCGCGGGCATCAATCCGTTTGCCGACGAACACCTTGCCATCGGCATTCACCAGCATGACCCCGACGCAGGGCCGGTATGCGTCGGGCCTATAGTCGTCCGGCCCCATTGCAGTATCGTTCATTCAATTCGCCCCAGCATCATCTTCATGGCTTTCAAGAGAGTTTCCAGATCCTTCTGCGCGCTCGGAATGGCTTTGCGCAGATTGGTGAACCCGTGAATACTCCCCTTGAATTCAAGATAGGTCACATCGGTTCCCATCTCAATGAGATGGGCAGCATAGCGGCGGCCCGAATCGCGCAGCGGATCGAGGCCGGCGGTGCACAGAACAGTGGGCGGCGTATTCGCACAATCGCCCAGCATGGGGTAATTGCGGACATCTTCCGGGTCAGCCGCATATTGCTCGGAAAACCATTCCATCGTCGCGCCGGTCAGCAGGAACCCCTTGGCAAAATCGAGGAAGCTTTTGTGCTGCGAAACATCATCGGCCACCGGATAGATGGGCACTTGCATCACGACCGGCACTTGCGCCGGATTTGCCGCCAGCTGGTTGGTTATGACAATCGCCAGATTGCCGCCGGCACTATCGCCCATCGGGATCAGGCCCGTGGCTGTTCGGCCCAGTTCAGCAGGGGATGATGCGACCCACCGGCTTGCCGCTTCGCAATCATCGGGCGCAGCGGGGAAGGGGGCTTCGGGCGCCAGCCGGTAATCCACCGCCACTACGGGCAAATCCATGGTTGCCGCAATTTCGGTGCAAAGATTGTGATGGGATTCCAGGTCACCAATGACAAAACCGCCGCCGTGGAAAAACATGATGACCGGCCCCGCCTCACGCGTTTCGCGCAGGTCATACAACCGCAGCGGAATATCACCGCCTGAACCTGGGCCGGGGCAAGTCAGATCCCTGAGCACGGCCAGATCGCACGCATCCTTTTCCACCATCGGGCCCATGGCGACATAGTTCTGGCGGCCATCTTCGAGAGAGGAATCTTCGAGCGCCATTCCGCCCATCTGTTCCAGCATCGTCAGAAATCCGCGAACATCATCGCGCACATAATGCTCTGTATCAGCCATATCATCTCTCTCCTGTTATATCTTTGCCGCCAGCCTAAGCCTGTCCGAAATCTTTTTCACTCGACTTTTTGTCCATGACGGAGAAAAACTTCATTGCGGCAGGCAGGCAGGGTGCATAGGTGCCAGCTTATGACATAATGCGCCGACAATCTGGCGCGCGATAAGGAATTTTCATGGCTACTTCAGCCGCTACCAGACCCCAGGATACCGATATTCCGGAGGCAGTTGTCGTCCGCTTCGCCGGCGATAGCGGCGACGGGATGCAATTGACCGGCGGGCAGTTCACCCTGTCCACTGCTCTGGCGGGCAATGATCTGGCCACTTTCCCTGATTTTCCGGCAGAAATCCGCGCACCGCAAGGCACGCTGTTTGGCGTATCCGCCTTCCAGATCAATTTCGGCAGCCGCGAAATCAATACCGCAGGTGACGCGCCAGATGTGCTGGTGGCGATGAACCCTGCCGCCTTGAAAGTGAACATTGCCGCGTTGAAACCGGGCGGTCTTGTCATCATCGACACAGGCGAATTTACCAAGCGCAATCTCGACAAGGCGAAATATGATGTGAGTCCGCTGGACGATGGCAGTCTGGCGAAATGGGATGTGCTGGCGTTCGATATTTCCGCGCTGACGATCGAAGCGGTCAAACCGTTCGGCCTGGGCAACAAGGACGCGCTCAGGTCAAAGAACATGTGGACGCTTGGCCTGGCGCTGTGGATGTTCGACCGCCCGCGCGACCCGGTGCATGACTGGCTGCGCGCCAAGTTCAAGAACAAGCCCGACATCGCCAATGCCAATATTGCCGCGCTGGACGCGGGCCATGCCTATGGCGAAACCGCTGAACTGTCCGGCCCGATCAAGCAGCTTCATCTGCCGCCGGTTGACAGCGCGCCGGGGCTTTACCGCACCATTACCGGCGCAGAAGCCATTTCGCTGGGTCTGGTGGCAGGCGCGCAATTGGCGGAATTGCCCATGTTCTTCGGCGGTTATCCGATTACGCCGGCATCGGCCATTCTGCACCATCTGGCGCGGCTGAAGGAATTCGGCGTCACCACGTTTCAGGCAGAAGATGAAATCGCCGCGATCTGTGCTGCTATCGGCGCCTCCTATGCAGGCCAGTTGGGTGTCACCAGTTCGTCAGGCCCCGGTATTGCGCTGAAAACAGAAGCCATGGGGCTGGCGATTATGACGGAATTGCCGCTGGTTATCGTCAACAGTCAGCGCGGCGGACCGTCCACCGGCCTGCCGACCAAGACAGAACAGAGCGATCTCTATCAGGCCGTTTATGGCCGCAATGGCGATGCGCCGATGCCGGTGGTATCGTGCTCCAGCCCGTCAGATGCTTTTGAATGCGCCATCGAAGCCTGCCGGATTGCCGTGGAATATATGACCCCTGTCATGCTGCTGACAGATGGATATATTGCCAATGCTGCAGAACCGTGGGCCGTGCCTGATCCGGCCAGCTACACGCCGTTTCCGGCTAAATTCCTGCAAGAAAAGAACGGAGGCGATACGCTGCTGCCATATAAGCGCGATGCCAAGGGTGCCCGCCCGTGGATCAAGCCCGGCACGCCCGATCTGATGCACCGCATCGGCGGCATCGAGAAGCAGGTGGATACCGGCCATATCGATTATGCGCCCGATAACCATCAGGCGATGACCGATGCCCGCGTCAGCAAGGTGCTGGGCGTCACCATTCCTGATCAGGAAGTCGCGCTCGGCCAGCCGGGCGGAAAACTGGCAGTGGTGGGCTGGGGGTCGACATTTGGCCCTATCCATCAGGCAGTGCGGCGCAGCCGTGCCAAGGGGCTGGATGTCAGCCATATCCATGTGCGCCACATCTGGCCGCTGCCCAAAAACCTGGGTGAATTGCTGCACAGCTATGACAATGTGCTGGTGCCGGAAATGAATACCGGCCAGTTCAAGACGGTGCTGCGCGATCAGTATCTGGTTGATGCCCAGCCGCTGACCAAGACGAGCGGCCAGCCATTTGCCATCGCAGAACTGGAAACCGCCATCGGCAGGTTTTTCGATGGCATAGAAGGCAATGAAGGCGGCGAAGTTTCCGTCAACGACACCCAATTGCCCAGCCCGGAGCTTGACGCATGAACGCCCCTGTGAAATTTGAAACCACGCTGAAGGATTGGGAAACCGATCAGGAAGTTCGCTGGTGCCCCGGTTGTGGTGACTATGCCATTTTGAAAGCCGTGCAGCGCACTTTGCCGCAGCTTGGCGCCAATCCTGCCAACACGGTGTTCATTTCCGGCATCGGCTGTTCCAGCCGGTTCCCTTATTATATGGAAAGTTACGGTTTCCACACCATCCATGGCCGCGCCCCTGCGCTGGCCACCGGGGTGAAGCTGGCCAACCCCGAACTCGACATCTGGCTGGTGACGGGCGACGGTGATGGCTTGTCCATCGGCGGTAACCATATGATGCATGTGTTGCGGCGCAATGTGAACATACAGATCATGCTGTTCAACAACGAGATCTACGGCCTTACCAAAGGGCAGGCATCACCCACCAGCCGGGAAGGGACCAAAAGCCCGTCTACGCCGCTTGGTTCGTACGACAGGCCTGCCAATCCCTGTGCTTTCGCGCTCGGTTCTGGCGCGCGCTTTGTCGGGCGCGGGTTTGATGTTTCGAAAAACCTGCCTGATGTGCTGAAAGCTGCCCATGCCCACCAGGGCGCTGCATTCATCGAGATTTTCCAGAATTGCATCGTCTATAACAAGGATGTGTTCGAAGATTTCGCCGCGCCCAAGGGCGCAGAGGACCGCCAACTGTGGCTGGTGCCGGGCGAACCCATGCTGTTTGCCAAGGGGACCAAAGGGATTGCGCTCGACACGCAAAAGCTGGCCCTGACCGTGGTCGATGTGGCAGGCGACAATTGGCAGGACGCGGGTGTGCTGGTGCATGATGCCACCAATCGCAGCCTGGCGCATTTGCTGGTGGAAATGCCATTCGGGCCGTTCCCCATGGCACTGGGCGTATTGTATGACGACCCGCGGCCCACTTTTGAAACCGCGGTCATCGAAGAACGCGCCCGATCAAGCGCGGGCAAGGATGCCAATCTCGCCAAATTGCTGGCCAAGGGGCAGACCTGGACAGTTGAGGAAAAGGCCCAACAAAGCGACGGCCACCCTGCCTGACGGGCAAGAAATTTCAACTTTTCGTGAACCACATCTTTCGTGAGTCGTTGGGGCTGCAAGAGGCTGCATTCCAACCTTTTCAGCCACCCCATTCAGGCTGTAGCGAACACGAAAGAAAGTGATTTTATGAATATGTTGAAGGCTAATCTCGTCTTGGTTTCAGGCATGGCCCTGGCACTGGCTGGCTGCGGCGAGAACGAAGCCGCTGAACCTGTTGCTGCCCCGGCCGACCAGGTCGCTGCGGCACCACAGGAATTTGACCCCGCAAGCCGTGAATTCACGCTGTCGGATGATGCGCAAAAGCGCCGCGAAGGATTTGATTCTTCCGCTTTCACAACTGAATATGACGGCTATCGCGCTGCTGCCGCTGCGCCCGAAACTGGCGATGCTGCTGCCCAGACTGAAAAGGTGAATACACAAGGCCTGCCGGAACGTGGCGAAATGAACTGGGAATATTTGGACCGCAATGCTGACGGCAAGCTGTCGGTTGCGGAATATGCAATCTGGGCCGTGCCGCTCAACCCTGATGCGCCCAAGGCGAATGACGAAACAAAGCCATATGTGAATGCGGAACAGGCCAACAAGGCTGCCGATTCGTTCTTTTATTATGATCTGAATGGCGACACCTATCTGTCGCAGCGCGAATTTACTTCGGCCCGCCGCGGCGAAGATTTCGGATAAATCATCCATCGCAACCGATTATGAAAGGGCGGCGGGGCAACCTGCCGCCTTTTCTTTTTGCGCCCCTGCGGTAGGGCGTGCTGATGGACAATCTGACCCACAGCCTGGTTGGCGCCCTGATCGGCCAGGCCGGGCTGAAGCGAAAAACCGGTCTTGCGATGCCGGCGCTCATCATTGGGGCCAATATCCCTGATGTGGATGCCGCGTGCCTTTTCTGGCTCGACGGGGTGCAGCATCTCGCATTCCGGCGCGGCATCACACATGGGCCGATCGCGTGGCTGGTCTTGCCGCTGGTCTTGGCGGCAGTGCTATACGCCTTTGACGCATGGCAGGCGAAGCGGGGGAAGCGGCCAGCCGCACGGCGCCCCGTCAGCTTCAAATGGCTGCTAATCCTGAGTTTCATCGGCTGCCTCACCCATCCGGCGTTCGACTGGCTCAATTCATATGGCATCCGTTTTCTGGAGCCTTTCAGCCAGCGATGGTTTTACGGCGATATCCTGTTCATCATCGACGTGTGGCTGTGGGCCATGATGGGCACTGCAACGTGGCTGTCGTTCAGGCGCGAGAAGCGCGGGGGTAACTGGCGCCGCCCGGCACGCGTCGCCATTGCTGCGTCATGCGCGTATATTGGCCTGAACGCCGCCATCACCGCGTCTGCAGCGGAGCTAGAATTGCTGGATGGTGATTACGAACAGACCATAGCCAATCCCGTGCCTGTCAAATTCTGGCAGCGTGACCTCGTCTTCCTGCGCGGCGATCAAGTGCCCTATATCGCCACCTGGCGGTCAAGAGGCGACGTGGTGATGCACGGCGCGATTACTGACAGATTTGTGCCATCATGCGATATGCAAAGGCAGTGGAAATCCACGCCCGATCTCGACGCGTTTCTGTTCTGGTCTCGCGCACCGTTTGCGGAAAGCGGCACCGATGGCGCAATTCACCTGCGCGATGCCCGTTTTTACGATCCGCTCGCCAGGGGCCAGTTTTCCGTCACTGTGGCTGATGCGCAGTGCGTCCCTTTTCGGTAATCACGTCCAGTTTTTCCGCAGCGTGGCTTTCAGCGGCAGCCTTGGCGGGCTGGAAGAACAGGGCTGATGCCAGAAACGCCCAGCCAGCGCCGCCCAGCCAACCGGCAATCACGTCGCTGGGAAAATGAACCCCCAGCCATACGCGGCTGGTAGCGATCAGCATCGACAGGGCGATGGCAACCCCCACGATGGTATATCTGACAGAATGGCGCGCGCTCATGGTGGCAAAGGCCAGCGCAATGGCGATGTAGATCATGGCCGAATTGAAGCTGTGGCCGCTGGGAAAGCTCATCCCGCCAGCTTCGGTAAGATGCGGCACTATTTCGGGCCGGGCGCGCCCGACCCACAGCTTCATCTGCACTTCCACAAGGGTGCCGGTCATGGCCGTAATGGCCAGCAAAAACGCCTCGCGCCGCAATTTCAGGAACAGCAGAGCCGTGATTGCGGCAAGCACCATCATGGTCATGATCAGCGTACCGCCCAATGCGGTCATATCGCGCAGCGCCTCCAGCACCATGGGGCTGCCGATCGGCGTAAGGTCGCCCGCATTGCGCCAGAACAACAAGCCGGTGTGATCGAGCGCAGTCGTGCGATTATGGTGGACCAGCCATGCCATCATGGCAAAGCCCGTCCAGCAAATTCCCGTCACCACAACAGCCTTCACCGGATTGATCCGCCACCCTCGCCTGGGCAAGGCCAGAGTTTCGGCGGGAAGTACGTCCTGGTCGGTAATGCGCTGTTCCATGCAAGTGGAACAGCTTGTCGGCAGGGGCGTTCCCCACCAAAGGGGAAATAATGGAAACGCCGCAAATCGTCTGGCTGCGCAGGGATCTGCGCCTGTCTGATCATCCCGCTTTTTTCGCCGCGGCCGAAGCGGGGCCGGTTGTGCCGGTATATGTGCTGGACGACAATGCTGCGGGCGAACATGCCTATGGCGGTGCATCACGCTGGTGGCTGCATCACAGCCTCCAGTCTCTTGCCAGCCAGCTTGGCGCGCACCATTCTCGCATTATTCTGCGGCGCGGCGATGCGGTCGAACAATTGGCTGACATTTCTCGCGAACTGGGCGGGACGCCGGTGCATGCGTTACGCCATTACGAACCATGGTGGCGCAAGGCCCAGGGCGCATTGGCCCAGCAGGTGGATCTGGTGCTGCATGATGGGAACTATCTGCTGCCGGCAGGTGCGGTCACCACAGGGTCAGGTTCGCCCTACAAGATTTACACGCCGTTTTCCAAAGCCGTGATGGAACAGATGCCGCCGCGCGATGCGCTGCCGGAACCTGAACATATCAGCCATCCGCATTCCTGGCCCAAGAGCGATGATCTCGCAGATTGGGGCCTGCTGCCCACCACGCCTGATTGGGCAGGCGGCCTGCAGGATTTCTGGCAAGTGGGCGAAGCTGCCGCGCAGGACCGGCTGGCAGAATTTGAGGACGACGTTGCCGCCTATGATGAGGCGCGCAACATGCCTTCGATTGACGGATCGTCGCAGCTATCGCCCCACCTTCATTTTGGCGAGATTTCACCGGCGCAGATATGGCACGCATTGAAAGGGCGGCGCGGGGCGGGGTGGAACACCTATGCCAAGGAACTGATCTGGCGCGATTATGCCCAGAATGTCATTTGCCAGTTTCCCGCCTATGCCACACAGTCCTACCGTGATGGATATGGCGACAGATTGTGGCGCAACCCCAATAGCGATCAGCAGGCAGCACAGGATTTACACGCATGGCAGCGCGGCCAGACGGGTTACCCCATCGTCGATGCCGGGATGCGCCAATTGTGGCAAACCGGCTGGATGCACAACCGGGTGCGGATGATCACGGCCAGCTTCCTCGTCAAACATCTGCTGATCGACTGGACCCAGGGCGAAAAATGGTTCTGGGATACTCTGGTGGATGCCGATTACGGCAGCAATGGCGTCAATTGGCAGTGGACCGCCGGGACGGGGGTGGATTCCAATATGTTCGTGCGGATCATGGCGCCGCTCAGTCAGTCGGAAAAGTTCGGCGCTGCGCGCTATATCAGGGAATTTGTGCCGGAACTGGCGCATCTTGGTGATGACGATATTCATGATCCGCCTGCCGGAATGCGCCCCGCGGATTACCCCGACAAAATCATCGGTCACAAGGAAGCGCGCGAACGGGCGCTGGCAGCATATCGGGAAATGAAGGACGGCTGATCTTGCCCCTTGCGGCGACTGGCGGCATAGGGCCATCATGACGACAGCGGGTGATAGTAGAGGCGGGGAACTTCTGGCCGGCGGCGCACGGTTCGAACGTGAACCGGGGCTTCTTGCACGGCTGATTGCGCCGGGTTTTCACAAGGTTCTGGATAAGGTTGATGAGGGGCTGGAGCAGGGGTCTATCATAGGCCGCCTGCCCGATGGGACCACGCGGGTTCTGGGGCGGCGAAACCCCGGGTTTGAAGTGGAAGTCACCCTGCATGACTGGCGCGGCCTGATGCGCCTGGCCACCAATGGTTCGGTCGGCTGGTATCAGGCATGGGAAGCGGGCGAATGGGAAAGCCCCGATCCGGTGTCCGTGTTTGCGCTTTTCAGTGTCAACGGCACTGCGCTGGGTGACACTGGCCGGGCCAAGGGGCCGTTCCGGTGGTTTGCGCGGCTGGCGCATTGGTCCAACCGCAACACCCATTCGGGCGCTGAACGCAATATTCACGCCCATTATGATCTGGGCAATGATTTCTATGCCCAGTGGCTGGACCCCAGCATGAGTTATTCTTCGGCCATGTTCGGCCCTGGCGATAATCTTGAACAGGCACAGCACCGCAAGTGGGACCGGCTGGCGCAGCGTCTGGGCAGCCCTGAAACCATCCTGGAAATTGGCTGTGGCTGGGGATCGCTGGCCGATTATCTTGCGGGCAGAGGGGCCAAGGTCACTGGCATAAGCCTGTCGGAAGAACAGCTGGCATGGGCGCGGGAACGGCACGACAAAACCATCGATTTTCGCAAGCAGGATTACCGCGATGTCGATGAAAAATTTGCGGCGATTGTCAGCGTGGAAATGGTCGAGGCCGTGGGGCGCGAATATTGGCCATCCTACTTTGACTGTATTGCCGGCAGCCTGCAATCAGGTGGCCGCGCGGCCATCCAGTATATCTCCATGGAAGAACCCTTGTTTGAAGCCTATGCCGCGAGCGCGGATTTCATCCAGGCGTATATTTTCCCCGGCGGGCTGCTGATCAAGACCAGCGAATTTCAGAAACTGGCGAAAGAACGCGGTTTGCGCTGGGAAGACCAGCAGGATTTCGGGATGGATTATGCCCGCACATTGCAGATCTGGCGCGAAAATTTCGACGCTGCTCTGGCGCAGGGGCGCTTGCCGGAAGGGTTTGACGAGAAATTTGCGCGACTTTGGCGATTTTATCTGATGTATTGCGAAGGCGGGTTCCGTGGTGGCAGCATCGATGTGCATCAGGTGACCTTGATAAAAGAATAGACACCCGCCGGGAGAGCGAATTCATGATCACGAAATTTTCCGCCGCATTTGCCGGCTCTCTGCTGGCAGGCTGCGCGCTGCTCGCCGGATGCGCGGCACCTGTTGGTGGCCAGATGGCTTCATCGGTCAACTCTGGCCCCACAGCCGCTGCTGCTGCTGCGCCTGTTGTCAGCATGCGCATGCCCACAACCCAGCGCGCGCCGGAAGACCTGAACGTGCTGTTCTGGAATGATGCACAGCGAAGCGACCGGTTCCGCGAAATGGAAGGCTGGTTTCCAGGCTATGAAGTGCCCGCCGCAGCAAATGTGCGAAAATTTGCCGAAGGCGCGCCATTTGACCGCCCTTTGCGCGCCCGCATTGCTGATTTTATCGCCAACACGAATTCTGCCGGCGTGATCGTAATCGAGGATGGCAAATTACGAAACCAGACGTTCGGGCTTGGCTTTGATGCCAGCCAACGGTGGACCAGTTTTTCCGTGGCCAAATCGTTCACCTCAACCTTGCTGGGGGCCGCGATCAAGGATGGTTACATCACCAGCCTGCAGGATTCCGTGGCCCGCTACATCCCTGAAATGAAGGGGACGGCTTATGAAAATGTCACGGTGGAACAGCTTGCAACCATGACATCGGGCATTGCGTGGAACGAAGATTATACCGACCCCGGAAGCGATGTGGCGCAGATGGGCGCGATCATGGCTTCGCCGGGGGAAGATGCCATCGTCAACCAGTTGAAAACATTGCCGCGTGAAGCGCCGGCTGGCCAGAAATTTGTCTATAAGACAGGCGAAACCAATCTTCTGGGCGTGCTGGTCGAGCGGGCCAGCGGCAAGAGCCTTGCTGAATATGCCAAGAGCAGAATTGTCGATCCCGCAGGGTTTGAGGCACCGATGTTCTGGATGGTCGAACCATCAGGCAGGAATATCGGCGGCTGCTGCCTTTCGCTTCGCCTGGCAGATTATGCCCGCATGGGGCAATTCGTGCTGGATGGCGGCAATGGTGTGGTTCCCGAAGGCTGGTTCGCGGCTGCATCTGCGCCGCAAGTCAAATTTGGCAATACCGGCTTTGGTTATGGTTACCAATGGTGGACCTATCCCGGCGGCAATTTTGGCGCGCAGGGCATTTTTGGCCAGGCGATTACCATCGTTCCTGAGCGTAAGCTGGTGGTTGCCGCTGTGGGCAACTGGTCCACTGCGACCAGCAAGGAAAACCGCGCCAAATGGCAGGAACTGGTGGAAGCCATCGCGGCTGCTGACTGACTTTGGTCAGCAGCCCCGGCCCTGAGAAATACGCGGGGATATACAGCGCTAAAAAACAGCGCCGCAAACAACCCTGTCAGCAGACGCTGCGATAAACCCCATTGCCCAGATAGCGCGACACGATGTTGTCATGGACGATGGGGCTCAGCAATTCGGCAAAGGCGCAGCCGACAATGCTGTTTTCCCACCAGATGACTTCGGCCTGCAGCGATTCAAGGCCCGGCAGCGTTACCCAGCACAATTGCCCCTGATGCATCCGGTTGATGGCTGCTGCAGAAAAGCCGGAAATGGACAGATCATGCACCACGGTCTGGAACGAGCGCCCGCCAGAAGCGCGCAACTGGCCTGGAATCGTGAGCTTTGTCCGCACTCCGCAGCGGTCTTCCTGCGCGGCGATTTCGTAGCGTTCTTGCGTGTCGATTACCATCGCGGGCCCCTTGTCTGTATCAAGGCCTTTCGGGAATGTTTCCCGTCAGGCTTTTTACACTCTGACCGGTCCTGCTTTATGGTTCGTTGCGCGATATGATTAAGGAAATTTTACCAAATGCCTCAGTCGACCCGCATACGGTGCATGGTGGAAAAATCCTGCTGCAACAATTCGGCGATCTTTTGGCCGACGACTTGCGCTTCCTTGACCGTCTGGGGGTCTTCACCGGGATAGGCCTTGGCGCGCATGGTGGTGCGGGTTGCGCCGGGATCGACAATCGCCACTTTCACGCCGCCGATTTTTTCGACTTCCTGCGCGTAACTGTCGAGCAGGGATTCAAACGCAGCCTTGGTCGCGCCATAAGCGGCCCAGAAAGCGCGCGGTTTTGCGCCCACGCTGCTGGTGATGCCGATCACCCGGCCATGGCCGCTGCGCTTCAGCAGCGCGTCAAATGCGGCCAGCAAAACCTGTGTCGCCAGAATATTGGTCGTGATGGCCTGATTGAACTGTTTGGGTTCAATCTGGGTCACCGGGGTCAGGGTCGGCAGATAGGCTGCGGAAATGACCAGAATATCCAGCCTGTCCCACCGCCCTGCAATGGCCGATGCCAGACGGGCGATAGAATCGCTTTCGGTAAGATCCATCGGCGCAATGGTGGACTGGCCGCCCGCTGCGTGAATTTCATCCTCAATGCCTTCGAGCGCCTTTACATCGCGCCCGGTCAGGATGACATGCGCGCCATCGCGGGCCAGCTGAATGGCAGTCGCAGCGCCAATTCCGCGGCTGGAACCTGTCACCAGCGCCACCCGCCCGTCGAGCGGTTTGTTGTTCACATCTGAAGCAGTCATCAAGCGACCTTGTCGAAGGAGAGTTGGGCGTCCTTGCCTTCACGCCGCGCAAGATCGGTTAGTGAAGTGGGATAATCGCCGGTAAAACAGGCGTCGCAGAATTGCGGGCAGCTTTTCTTGCGTTCTTCCATGCCGACAGCGCGATACAGGCCGTCGATGGACACAAATGCAAGGCTGTCAGCCTGAATGAATTCGCGCATCGGTTCCAGTTCCATCCGGGCGGCCAGCAGTTTTGACCGTTCCGGCGTGTCCACACCGTAAAAACAGCTGTGCGCGGTGGGCGGGCTGGCCACGCGGAAATGCACTTCTGCCGCACCTGCTTCGCGCATCATTTCGACGATTTTCAGGCTGGTGGTGCCGCGCACGATGGAATCGTCAATGAGCACGATGCGCTTGCCTTCCACCAGGGCGCGGTTGGCGTTGTGCTTGCGCTTCACACTGGAATTGCGCGCGCCATCGGATGGCTGGATGAAAGTGCGGCCCACATAATGGGACCGGATGATGCCCAGTTCGAACGGCACGCCAGATTGCTGGGAATAGCCGATGGCCGCAGGCACGCCGCTGTCGGGCACGGGAATGACCAGATCGACATCAGCCGGGCTTTCCAGCGCCAGCTGCGCGCCAATGGCCTTGCGCACCGAATAGACAGATTTGCCGCCGAAGATGGAATCGGGCCGGCTGAAATAGACATGTTCGAAAATGCACGGCCGGGCCGCTTGTTTGCCAAACGGATGTAGTGACTGGATGCTGCCATCAAAATCGACCCGAATAAGCTCGCCCGGTTCAACTTCGCGGATCAGTTGTGCGCCGATCACGTCGAAGGCCACGCTTTCGCTCGCAAAAACGACCGAATCGCCCATTTTGCCCATCACCAGCGGGCGGATACCCAGCGGGTCGCGGCAGGCAATCATCCCTTCCGGCGTCATCACGATCAGCGAATAGGCCCCTTCGACCATCCGCAGAGCATCGACCAGCCGGTCAATCATGGTGGGATAACGGCTGGTGGCCACCAGATGGATGATCACTTCAGTATCAGAAGTGGACTGAAAAATGGCGCCGCGGCCGACCAGTTCATGCCGCAGCGTGCCCGCGTTCGAAATATTGCCATTATGCGCCACGGCGAACCCGCCCGAAGCGAGATCGGCATAAAGCGGCTGCACATTGCGCAGGCCCGAACCGCCAGTGGTGGAATAGCGCACATGGCCCGCAGCCATGAAGCCGGGCAATTCTGCAATCGCTTCGCTGGAGGAGAAGTTTTCCGCCACATGGCCGGTGCCGCGGCGGGAATAGAATTCCGTCCCGTCAAAGCTGGTAATGCCGGCAGCTTCCTGCCCGCGGTGCTGCAGGGCGTGAAGGCCCAGCGCGGTTACAGCGGTGGCATCAGCGGCATTGATGGCGCCAAATACGCCGCACTCTTCGCGCAGCTTGTCGCCATGTTCGTCATGAAACGGGTCGGTGAAGTTCATGTTCTCTGGTCGCCTGCGGCTGTCCGGATGTGGCCCGTTCAATGGCGATGTTGCAGGCATATTACAACCCGCTGTCGGGCAAGAACGGGTCATATACGGCCGATTGTGCGGTGGATTTCATTGCAGCGAGGCGAAAGCCTGCCTAAACGGCGTGAAATAATCCGCAATTGCCCCATCATCAATGCAAGGCCACACCCTTGATCCTCACTCCTTTTGAATGGACCATCGCCAAACGGTACATGATGCCTGGCCGCGGCGAGGCATTTATTGCGCTGGTCGCCGGCATCAGTCTGGTCGCCGTGATGCTCGGCGTTGCCGCGCTGATTATCGTGATGAGCGTGATGAACGGGTTTCGCGCAGAATTGCTTGACAAGATCGTTGGACTGAACGGCCATGCGATCGTGCAGGCCTATGGCGGCAGGCTCGATAATTGGGAAGAAGTGCTGCAGGATGTTCGCAAGACACCCGGCGTGGTCAGTGCATCGCCGCTGATCGAACAGCCGCTGCTGGCCAGTTTCAATGGCCGGGTCGAGGCGATTCTGGTGCGCGGCAACACGCAGGCTGATATCGCGCAGCTGGGCAAGAAGATGGTCGCGGGCAATATGTCGGAATTGAAATCGGGCGCAGGCAAGGTTGCGATTGGCGCACGGCTGGCGGAAAACATTGGCGCGCGGGTGGGCGATACCATCACTGTGATTAACCCCGCGGGCCGGTCCACGCCCTTTGGCACCGTGCCGCGTCAGGTAGGCTATGAAGTGGCGGCGCTGTTTGAAATCGGCGTGTTTGATTATGATCAGGCATTTGTGGTCATGCCGATTGCAGACGCGCAGACCTTGCTTCTGACTGGCGACAGCATCGGCATGATCGAGGTGACAACGGAGGATGCCGACAGGGTTGGCGAAATCCTTGAACCTGTAAAACAGAAGCTGGCAGGGCGGGCAGTGGTCTCCGACTGGAAAACCATCAATGCGTCCCTGTTTGAAGCGCTGGCGGTGGAACGGGTGGCGATGTTCGTCGTGCTGTCCATCATCGTGCTGGTGGCGGTGTTCAACATCTTGAGTTCGCTGATCATGCTGGTGCGCGCCAAGACGCGTGACATTGCCATCATGCGCACGATGGGGGCAACGCGGCGCAGCCTGCTCAAGATCTTCGTCACGACAGGCTTTGTGGTGGGCGCGCTGGGCACGGTTGCAGGGCTGGCGCTCGGTTTCACCTTCCTGTTTTTCCGGCAATCCATCGTTCATGCCATCCAGTTTGTGACCGGCATCGAATTGTGGGACCCGTCCATCCGCTTCCTGTCAGAACTGCCATCGCGCACTGATCCGGCAGAAGTCGTGACCATCAGCCTGATGGCGCTGGTGCTGAGCTTCCTTGCCACTTTGTATCCCGCACTGAAGGCGGCAAGCACCGATCCGGTGCAGGTGCTGCGTTATGAATGAAGGTTCGATGGTTTCGCCAATCGTAAAGCTTACCGGTCTCACTCGCTCGTTCGAACAGGGCGGGGTGCGGATAGACGTCCTGCGCGGGATCGACCTTGCCATCAGGCCGGGCGAGATCGTGGCGCTGGTCGGGCCATCGGGTTCCGGTAAATCGACCTTGCTGCAGGCTGTGGGTTTGCTGGAAGGCGGTTTTGGCGGATCCATCGAAATCGCCGGTACAGATGCCACCAGGCTGGGGTCGGACGGGCGGACTACGCTGCGCCGTGACCATCTTGGCTTCGTCTATCAGTTCCATCACCTGCTGCCGGATTTCAACGCCCGCGAAAATGTCGTTCTGCCGCAACTGGTGGCTGGTAAAAGCCGTGCCGAGGCGGATGAACGCGCAAGCGAACTGCTGGACGCGCTTGGCCTTGGCGCTCGTAAGGAACATCGGCCCAGCCAGCTTTCCGGCGGCGAACAGCAGCGGGTCGCCGTGGCGCGTGCATTGGCCAACCGCCCCGAACTGGTGCTGGCAGACGAACCCACCGGCAATCTTGACGAGAAAACATCGGACAAGGTGCTGGAACAGTTTTTGCACCTGGTCCGCGAAGAAGGCAGCGCGGCGATTGTGGCCACCCATAACGAACGGCTGGCGGCGCGCATGGACCGCATCTTCCGTCTGCACGAAGGTAAACTGGAATAACCGGACCCAAGAATGGTGTCATGCGTTGGCGGGGTGAAGGAGAATTTTCATGACCGACCATCCATCCACCTTTCACGCCCATCCGCAGAACATTGGTGAAATTGACTGGGACGACCGGGCTTCGCTGCACCGTAAGGATGACGGACACGGTATTTTCGACAGCGCCAAGGGTCTGCGCCGCGGCACGCTGGCAGAACTGGTCAGCCATGTCATGGCGTTGAATGAAGAAGACCGCGCCCAATACGTGATCCAGAAAGCTGGCGATCATCGGCTGGAACTGGCAGAAATCGCCGCGCTGGCCGCGCATGATGATTTTCCGGGTGTCTGACCAATAGGCGGGTTAGCGCGGACAAGCGGGTTTTATCGGGGTGGGCAGAATTGCCGGTTCAGAAAGCTGGACGACCCGCACCGACCTGCTCTACCCCCAAAGCTGAGGAGAACCCGCACATGACCACCATCGCAGATTTTACCGCGCAATTGCCTGACGGGACCGAAATTGACCTCGCCGATATGCAGGGCAAAGTGTTGCTGGTGGTCAACACGGCCAGCAAATGCGGGTTTACCCCCCAATATGAAGGGCTGGAAGAACTGCATCGCAGCTATGCTGACAAGGGTTTCGAGGTGCTTGGTTTCCCCTGCAATCAATTCGGCGCGCAGGAACCGGGCAACGCCGAAGAAATCGCCACTTTCTGCAAGCTCAAATACGATGTGACATTTCCGCTGATGAAGAAAGTGGATGTCAATGGCGAGGGCGCCAGCCCCTTGTTCGACTGGATGAAGAAGGAAGCGCCCGGATTGATGGGCAGCAAGGCGATCAAATGGAATTTCACCAAATTCCTGATCGACCGCCAGGGCAATGTCGTGCGCCGCTATGCGCCGACTGACAGGCCGCAGGCAATCGCCAAAGATATTGAAAAACTGCTGTAGAATTGCGGCCATATTTTGCTGTGATGTATATTTGAGAACTGGATTTTGATGATTGATGCAATGCAGGTCTGGTTTCTGTCACTGGGCGCGGAATATGGTGTAAACCCGTGGATATTTGGCGGAATATACGTGGGCGCCATTCCGTTTTTCTTTCTCTCCATCGGCTGGCTGGTGCGCCGTGCGCGGGCTGGCCAATCCACCGTCCTGCCCACTTTGCTGGCAGGGTTTTTCTTCGTTTCGGCCTATCTCTATCTCGCGGTTGCAGGGCGCAACATCCCGCTGTGGGTATGGATATTCCTCGCCGTGCTGGTGATTTATGGTGCCTGGTCTTCCATCAGGGATACGCGGCGCAAAATTGCTGCTGCAAAGGCTGAAATGGCCGATTAACTGTTGATAGGGGTGTGGGTTTTCGAAAACCTCCATTGCCTGCGGGCGCGGTGCGCCTAGATTACCCCAATGGCTTATGCTCCCTTTGTCCCCTTGCGCGTCATGTCGTCCTATTCGCTGCTGGAAGGCGCGATTGACCCCAAGGCGATTGCAAAGCTGGCAAAAGAGCGCGGCTTTCCCGCCATCGCCATCTGCGACAGGAACGGCCTTTACGGGGTGGTGGCATTTGCCACTGCCTGTTTTGGCGAAGGCATCCAGCCCATTATCGGCACGTTGCTGGGCGTCGCGCGTGATGCAGAGGGGCGGCAGGTCGATTATCTGCCGCTGTTTGCGCAGGATGAGGCAGGGTATGACAATCTTTGCCACCTGGTCAGCCGTGCGCATCTGGACCGGCCGCTGGAATTTGAACCCCATGTCCAGCTGGATGATCTGCACGGGCATACTGATGGATTGATTGCGCTGACCGGCGCGGGCGAGGGCGCGCTTGCACGCTTGCTTGCCGAAGGCCAGCAGACCCACGCAGAAACCCTGTGTGACCGGTTGCAGGCGTTATTTCCTAACCGGCTCTATATCGAACTGGCGCGCCGCAGCAGCGCGGTGCAGGATAATGCCGAAAAACCATTGATCGACATGGCCTATGCGCGCGATCTGCCGCTGGTGGCCACCAATCCGGCCAATTTTGCCGATCCGCATATTCACAAGGCCCATGATGCAATGCTGTGCATTGCCGCATCCACTCACATCGAGGCGGAAGACAGGGTTCGCTCCAACGCCGAAGCTTTCGTCAAATCCGCCCCGATGATGGAAGAGCTGTTCGGTGATTTGCCCGAAGCGCTGCACAATACGCTGACGGCAGCGCGGCGCTGCGCCTTTGCGCCGCCTGACCGGAAGCCGATTTTGCCCAGTCTGGCAGGCGATCTGGAAGGCGAAGTGCGCCTGTTGGCGGCGGATGCCCGCGCCGGGCTGGATGCCCGCCTTGCGCCCTACGGCGAAATGTCCGCAGAAGAACGCAAGGTCTATGATGACCGGCTGGATTTCGAAATTGACGTCATCACCGGCATGGGTTTCCCCGGCTATTTCCTGATCGTTGCCGATTTCATCAAATGGGCGAAGGACAATGATATTCCGGTGGGGCCGGGCCGTGGATCGGGCGCAGGATCGCTGGTAGCGTGGTCGCTGACCATTACCGATCTCGACCCCATAAGGCTGGGCCTGCTGTTCGAGAGGTTCTTGAACCCCGAACGTGTTTCCATGCCGGATTTCGATATCGATTTCTGCGAAACGCGGCGCGGCGAAGTCATCCGCTATGTGCAGGCAAAATATGGCGCTGACCATGTGGCGCAGATCATCACTTTCGGTAAGCTGAAAGCGCGCGCCGTGCTGCGCGATTGCGGCCGCATCCTGCAGATGAGTTACGGGCAGGTGGACCGGCTGTGCAAGATGGTGCCCAACCACCCGACAGACGCCTGGACACTACCGCGCACGCTCAACGGATCTGCCGAATTCAAGCGCGAATATGACAATCAGCCGGAAGTAAAACGGCTGGTTGATCTGGCGATGGACCTTGAAGGGTTCCCGCGCAATTCATCCACCCACGCTGCCGGTGTGGTCATTGGTGACCGGCCTTTGGCGCAGCTCGTCCCGCTCTACCGTGATCCGCGTTCGGATATGCCAGTGACCCAGTTTGACATGAAGCATGTCGAAAGTTCAGGATTGGTGAAGTTCGACTTTCTGGGGCTGAAAACTCTTTCAGTCCTGCAAAAAGCTGTGAAGCTGCTGGAAAAGCGCGGCATTGCGCTCGACCTGTCAACGCTCGCCTGGGATGATGCGGCGGTTTACAAGCTGCTCCAGTCGGGCAACACGGTGGGTGTGTTCCAGCTGGAATCAGAAGGCATGCGGCGCACACTGGCGGCGGTGAAGCCGACCAATTTCGGCGACATTATCGCACTGGTATCGCTGTACCGGCCAGGCCCGATGGATAACATCCCGCTGTTTGGCAAACGCAAGAATGGCGAGGCCGAAATTGCCTATCCGCATGAAAAGCTGGAAGGCATCTTGTCGGAAACTTACGGCATTTTCGTCTATCAGGAACAGGTCATGCAGGCCGCGCAGATCCTGGCCGGATATTCGCTGGGCGATGCCGATTTGCTGCGCCGCGCCATGGGCAAGAAAGTTCAGGCGGAAATGGACGCGCAGCGCCAGCGGTTTGTTGACGGATGCAAGACGGTCTCGCAAATTGACGCGAAGCAGGCGAATGAACTGTTCGATCTGATCGACAAATTTGCTGGCTATGGCTTCAACAAGTCGCACGCTGCGGCCTATGCCTTGCTGGCCTATCAGACAGCGTGGCTGAAAACGCATTATCCGCATGAATTTTATGCAGCGTCGATGTGCTTTGACATGCACCAATCGGAAAAACTGGCCATTTTTGTCGATGATATGCGCCGGTCTGGTCATGCGCTGGAAGGGCCGTGCATCAACCGTTCGGAGCCGGAATTCAGTGTCGAACGCACAGATGATGGCTATGCCGTGCGCTATGCATTGGCAGGTATCCGTAATGTTGGCGAAAAGGCCATGGCGGCGATTGTGGCTGAACGCGAAGCAAACGGCTGGTTCGAAAATCTGCAGCAATTGTTCGAGCGAATCCCGCAAGGTTCAATGAACCGCCGCCAGCTTGAAGGGCTGGCCTGTGCCGGCGCGCTCGACCGGCTGGAGCCGAACCGCGCGAAGATTTTCGAGAATGCCGAAATGCTGCTTGCCGTGGCGGATGCGGCCGAGCGGGAGCGAAGCAGCGGGCAGGGCGGTCTGTTCGGCGGGGAAGAACATGAAGGCACTGCCGATGTCCAGCTGGCAGATACGCCGGAATGGCCCCGCGCAGACCGCATGGCGAAGGAACGGGAGAATTTCGGCTTCTATTTCTCCGCCCATCCGGTCGAACAATATCGTGCCGTTGCATCCGCCAATGGCGCGCGCAGTTATGCCAGCCTGATGGGCGGCGGTGCGCCTGCCGGTGGCCGCGCGCCTGCAGTGATGGCGGCCATGGTGGAAGGGGTAAAGCGCGGCAAGACACGGCGCGGCAAGGATTTTGTGCGGGCGAGTTTTTCGGATTCTTCCGGCCAGTTCGACGCTGCGTGTTTTGAAGAATCGCTGGTTGAAAACTTCACCAAATGGGCCGCTGACGGCACCTGCATCCTGCTGAATGTCGAACTGGATTCCCCCAGTCCCGATGAACCGCCACGCATCACCGTGCGCGGCGGCAGGCCGCTGGATGAAGTAAAGGGCGGTTCGCGGATGTTGCTGACGCTGGATATCCATAATGTCGATGCCCTGCATGATCTCAAGATGGAACTGATTCCCGGCCCGGAAGGGCGGGGCGAAGTGCTGGCCCGCCTGCATACGGGGCGCGGCGCGCCGCCGCTGGTGCGGTTGGGGCGTGATTTCCAGCTCGATGGCGAGTTGGCGGAAAGGCTGGAGGAACTGGAAGGCGTGGCCAACGTATCCCTGTCCACCCGGCGCGGGGCGACGCATTTGCGGCTGGTTGCCTAGTTGCCGAGACTGAAACCCGTGTTCCCCTTTTGCAAACGCACTTGCGCCCGCTGTCCCAATCGCGAATGGTGGTCAAAACACATTGGGAGAATGACATGCTGGGTGCGATGCAGGACTGGGACCTCAAGGTTACCCATTTGATAGACCACGCCGCGCGCGAACATGGAACGCGCGAAATTGTTACCCATTGGGCAGATGGCACTGAAACCCGGACTGACTGGGCAGGTATCCGCCGCGATGCGCTGAAGATGACGCAGGCGCTGCGCGCTGCCGGTGTGGGCAAGGGCGACCGGATTGCGACGCTGGCGATGAACCATTCGCGCCATCTGGTCACATGGTATGGCGCTGTGGGTGTGGGCGGCGTGTTGCACACGATCAATCCGCGTCTGTTCGAAGACCAGCTGGAATATATCGCCAACCACGCTGAAGACCGCGTTCTGCTGTATGATGCGGCATTCCAGCCGATTATCGACAAGATGAAGCCGCAATGGACAACCATCGAACATTACATCTGTTTTGACAGCGGTGAACATTCGCCCAGTTTCGAAGACTGGATCGGCGCCCATGATGCAGACACGCAGTGGGCCGAAGTGGACGAGCGCGATCCGTGCATGCTGTGTTATACCAGCGGCACGACAGGCAACCCCAAGGGCGTGCTGTATGAACACCGTTCAACCATGCTCCACGCTGTCCTGGGCATCCAGCCTGCCTGTTTCGATTTCGACGCCCGCAGTGTGATGCTGCCAGTGGTGCCCATGTTCCACGCCGCCAGCTGGGGGCTGCCGTGGGCAGGCGCTGCAACGGGCGTGAAATTCGTCTATTCGGCGGTGAATGACCCGACCGTTCTGTGCGATTTGATGAAGCGCGAAGGCGTTACCCATTCAGCGGGTGTGCCGACTGTCTGGCTCACCATATTCCAGCATTGCGATACCACGGGCGAACCCTTGCCCAAATTGCAGCAGGCCATCATCGGTGGATCGGCGGCACCCCGGTTCATGATCGAACGGCTGATGAAAAACGGCGCGCGCGTGGCCCATGCCTGGGGCATGACCGAAACCAGCCCGATCGGCACAGTGGGCGCACCCACGCATGATTGGGACCAGCTGAGTTTCGACGAACAGGTTGATATTGTCACCCGGCAGGGCCAGCCCATTTTCGGCGTTGAGCTGCGCACGGTTGATCTGGATGATTTTACCAGGGAACTGCCGCGTGATGGCAAGACATCAGGCGCGCTGCAAATTCGTGGGCCGTGGGTCATCAAACGCTATTTCAAGGCGGAAGAAGACGCGACCACGCCCGATGGCTGGTTCGACACCGGCGATGTCGGCGTCATCTGGCCCAATGGCACCCTGCAACTGACCGACCGGACCAAGGATGTGATCAAATCCGGCGGCGAATGGATCAGTTCGGTTGAACTGGAAAATGCCGCGGTCGGCCATCCCGCAGTGGCAGAAGCCGCCGCCATCGGCATGCCGCACCCCAAATGGGATGAGCGGCCAGTCCTTTTCGTGGTGAAAAAGGACGGGCAGGATGTCACGGCAGATGAGGTAAAAGCCTATCTCGGCGACCATGTGGCGAAATGGTGGCTGCCTGATGCGGTGGAATTTGTGGATGATATTCCCCACACTGCCACGGGAAAAATCAGCAAGAAGGACCTGCGCGCCCGCTTTGCAGATTATACGCTGGAGAATTGAGTGATGCATTACATCAACCCCACGCGCGAAGCCTTCGATTTCTTCAAATCCCTGCCGCGTGACCGGCCCATCCATATGCTGAACCTGCTGCAATATCGCGATGTGGCGGAATATCCTGATGATCACGTTAATGCAGGCAAAGGCTGGACCGGACAGCGCGCCTATGAAGAATATGGCGCAACGTCCGGACCCATTTTCCAGCGGGTTGGCGGCACCATCGTGTGGCGCGGCGCATGGGAAGCGATGGTCACCGGCCCGGCGGACAAGCAGTGGGATGACGCCTTTGTGGCGCAATATCCGCATGCCGGCGCATTTCTGGAGATGATAACCGACCCGCAATATCAGGAAGCCGTCGTCAACCGCGGCGCTGCCATTCTTGACAGCCGGTTGATCCGTTTTGCCCCCGGCGCTGCCGGGGACGGGTTTGGCTGAAAAATGGACGCGGGCGGCCAGCGGCTGATCCGGTCTGCAGGCGCCGCAGATGCGTCTGCCATTGCCGCCATTTATGCGCACCATGTGGCGCATGGGACCGCCACCTTTGATACAGAGGCGCCGGACGCGGTTTTCTGGCGGGGCAAGATACAGTCCATCGCCGCGCGGCACTGGCCATTTCTTGTGTGCGAAGATGGCAGCGCCGTTGCCGGCTATGCCTATGCAACCCAGTTCCGTGACAGGGCAGCCTACGCCATCACTTGCGAAAACAGTATTTATGTAGATGCAGACCATACTGGCCAGGGGATCGGCAGCCTGCTTTTGACAGAACTGCTGGATGCGGCCCGCCATGCCGGATTTGAACAGATGATCGCGGTGATCGGCGGGGGCGAACCATCGTCTGTCGCATTGCACCGCAAATGCGGCTTTGCCCACGCTGGCCGGATGCAGAATGTGGGCATGAAATTCGGGCGCAAGCTGGATACGGTGTATATGCAGCGCGGCTTGCTGACAGATTAGATCAGGCGCATCTGCCCGCTCAAGTCCGGCCGCCTGAATTGCGAACAATCCAGATCAATTTCAGCCTTGCCGATTCCGGCCCGTTTGCACGCCAGCCTGAAGCGCGCCCGGAACAGGTCTGCCCACACGCCGGCCGGTTTCATGCGGGTAAAGAAACCCGGGTCATTATCGCGCCCATTGCGGATCTGCTGGACAATGCTCATCACCTTGTCACCGCGCTCGGGATAATGAACGGACAGCCATTCACGAAACAGCGGGGCGACTTCATGCGGCAGGCGCAGCGGTATCCAGCTGGCTGAACCCACCTGTAAATCCCCTGCCTGCTCGATCAGCACTTCCATGAATTCATCGGTGATGGCCGGAATGACGGGCGCAATCGAGATGTGCGCCGGTATTCCCGCTTTCGCCAGAACGCCCAATGCCGCCATCCGCTTTGCCGGCGACGATGCGCGGGGTTCCAGCTTGCCTGAAAGGCGCGCATCCATCGTGGTAATGGAAATGGCCACCGCCACCAGATTGCGCTGCGCCAATTGTGTCAGCAGATCAAGATCACGCAAAATGCGGTCGGATTTGGTCGTGATGGTGACCGGGTGCCGAACATCCAGACATAATTCCAAAACCTGTCGGGTAATGCGGTAACGCGCCTCGATCGGTTGATACGGGTCCGTATTGGTCCCCATCGCAATCCATTTCGGCTGATATTTAGGCTTCGCTAGCGTTTCGCGCAGCAATCTTGCAGCGTCGGGCTTGGCAAACAGCCTGGTTTCAAAATCAAGGCCGGGTGACAGGTCCAGATAGGCATGGCTTGGCCGTGCGAAACAGTAAATGCAGCCATGTTCGCAGCCCCTGTAAGCGTTGATGGAACGGTCAAACGGCACATCGGGCGAGGTGTTGAAGCTGAGAATGCTGCGCGGATGTTCTTCAGTGACGGTGGTGCGCAGCTTTACCGGCGGGCCATCCTGAACTTCAATCTGATCGAGCCAGTCCCCATCGTCCTGCCTGCTGGCCAGACCAAAACGCCGGGGCACATTACGCGATTGGGCACCGCGCCCCTCAATACCTGGCCTGAGTCGCTGTTCCATGAATGGAACATATATAGAACAATCGCGGGATTTGAAAGCCTCCGCAAAGGCGCAATCAGCGTTCGCGCAGCCGCGGCATCAGTTCGACAAAATTACACGGGCGGTTCCGGCTATCGAGCTGTTCTGCCAGGATGCCGTCCCACCCGTCTTTCACCGCGCCGTTCGAACCGGGCAGGGCAAAAATATATGTTCCCCGCGCCACCACTGCACAGGCGCGCGATTGCACCGTGCTGGTGCCGATGGTACTGAAACTGAGCCAGCGGAACACTTCGCCAAAGCCGGGAATGTCCTTGTCCTTCACTGTGTCGAGCGCTTCTGGCGTTACGTCGCGCCCGGTCAGGCCGGTGCCGCCAGTGGTCACAATGGCATCCACCGACGGATCGTCGATCCATTGCTCAAGCTGTCTTGCGATGACGGCGGCATCATCTTTCAAAATGGTGCGGGCGGCCAGATTATGGCCTGCGGCAGTGATCCGTGCCGCCAGAATATCGCCCGACGTATCATCAGCCGATGTCCGCGTATCGGACACGGTCAGCACCGCGATATTGATAGGGGTAAAACTGCGGGATTGATCAATCGGCATCAGTCACGCGCACTCAGGCGGACGCCGCCGCTGCCTGACAAGCCGGGGAAGGTTGGCCACAGGCCCTGGGCCAGCGCCACCCGGCTTTCCGACGCGCCGCCAGCCTGGCGTTCATACATCCAGTAATTGCGCATCACGATGGAGACATAGCCGCGCGTTTCCCAATAGGGGATGGATTCCATGTACAGCAGCGGATCACCCTGATCGCGGATTTCGCTGTTCCACCGGGTGATGGGTGTGAGCCCTGCATTATAGGCCGCCATGATTTTCGGCAGCAGGCCGCCGGTTGCGCGGCTGTCACGCAGGGATTCCAGATTGCGCTGGCCAAACGCCAGATTGACCGACGGGTCTGCCAGATCGGCATAGCTGGCATTCATGTTGAGCGATGGCGCATGTTCGCGCGCGGCAATCGGCATGATCTGCATCAGGCCCTTGGCCCCTGCCGGGCTGACCACAGCGGTGCGGAAATTGGATTCCTGCAAGGCATGGGCATAGGCGAGCGCCGGGTCCACTTTCCACCCCGTAGTCGGCTGCCACTTGGGCGCAGGATACCGCAGCGCAGGTTCAGCCCGCGCCCCGCGAGGAGCATTATGTGCCATCCACAATTGGGTTGAAGGCAAGCCCAGTTCGCGGGCGAGCCGCGACAATTCCCCGTACTGGCCCGGATCGCCAATGGTTGCCTGATGGCGCAGCACCTGATCTGCCAGATTGTCCTGGCCAATTTCTGCCAGGGCCACTGCTGCCCGCACATTTTCAGCCCCGCGCACGCGCTGCCAGTCCGCCATGGTGAAATCTGGCGTTTCATAGGCACGCGGCAGGTCCCTGTGCAGCTGCTCGGCTGCCAGCATCCCGTATAGGGTTTCGTCCAGCCGCGCTGCACCGCGCAGCAATTCGGCGGCCTTTTCCGGTTTGCGGCAGCGCACATGGGCGCGTGATGCCCAATAATAGCCCGCCGCTGTCAGTTCCACATTGGTGGAGCCGCGCGCCGTGCGTTCAAACGCGTCCGATGCGGTCTCGCAGTCGCCCATGCGCCATGCGGCAAGGCCTGCCACCCAGTCGCCTTCGGCCACCCACGGGCCAGCGCCTTGTCTGACTGTCTGGGCCACGGCCAGAGCCGCCGGATCGTCATTTTCAATGTAGTAGCTGAAGGCCACCCGTTGGCGCCATTCTGCGCGCGCCTGAGGCGAAAGGCCGGCATCAATCCCGTCCAGCAGCAGCCGCGCCCCGTCAGGATTATCATTTTTGATATGGTCGAGGATCGCGGATTTGACCGTTTCGGGCATCGACCCATCAGCCGTTTCGCGCGGCCTTATCCGCTTGGAAGCGTAGGGCTGGGGAACAAAGCTCTGCTCGCGCGGCAGGGAAGGGGCATATGCCAGCCCGCGCTTGAGGCCCAGATTTACGATCTGTGCTGCCTGTGGCAATTCGCGGCCCTGTGCCAGCCATGCGTCGATCGCAGGCAGTTCTACCCGCGGGCTGTTGGCGTGGAGATAATATTCCGCTTTCGCCATCTGGTGCAGCGGGCCTTCGGCACGCTCGGCCAGCATCATGTCGACCCGCGACCAGTCCTGCCTGTCGATCGCGCCGAACAGGGAGGCATAATAATCGCGGTCGGCGCGACTGAGCAGTTCCGGCACGGAATTGCTGTGCGCGCGGGCGCTGAAATATTCTGCCGAACTGCTGTTGGCCATGGCCGGCACCGCAAGCGTGCTTATTGAAAGTCCCAACGCGCCTAGCGCAAGATTGACGCGTGCGCCTGATTTTGTGCGAAAATTATTGTTCACGTCAGCCATCCGTCCATTGGAGCCAGCGGCGCCAGAACCGTTCGCGGCGAGCCGTTGAACGGAGCAGTTCCGCCAGCCCTTCTGCGCCCAATACAGGAACGCTGCGCCCTTCATGGTCAAAATCTGGTAAAAAGGCAGCACCTTGCGCCACGTCGTGTCCAAGAAGCGGCCAGATGTTGCGCCCCAGCACACACATTCTCTGCGGCTCGGCCAGTTTGATGTGATGATGCAGCACATCTGCCAGGCCATCTGCGTGAAGGCGCGGAAAATCTGCCATCGGTGTGTGGCGCGGCAGTGCCGATGCCAGATACAGCCCATCGGCACCAATATCGGCGGCGGCCAGAATGTTGGACAGGAACTTGCCAAGCGGGCCTGACAGCAGCGTGTCGCTGTCCTGTGGTTCCGGCTCTGCCACAATGACCATCAGCGCTGGTTTATCCTTCCCGCGCGGCGGAATGCGCGGGAAACTGCCGCCTTCGTCAAGGGTGGGTTCTGCCAGCCACCAGCTTTGGAACGTGGCCAGATCGGTTGGCCAGTCCTGCCCCGCGCCGCCAGGCTTCTGGCGTTCCGGGGCTGCGGCAATTTTCTTTTCCGGGGGCTCTCCGGCCACAAAGGCAGGCTGGATATTTCGCGGCATATCTGGCGCATCATCCTGCGCGAGCCAGTTTTTCGCTACGTCTTCGTAGTCCTGATCCACCCCTGCATCCTGCCACCACACCTGCGCGGCGGCGAATTCTTCAGCCAGTGTCAGCGGCGTAGAGGGTGATTTGCTATCATTCATGGTGCGGCCCGGGTCTTGACCTGCCGCGCCGCAGCAATCAAGGCATTATCAAGTTTTTGGATCATACTTCTGGCCGCAGGTTTGCCCGCCAGGTTTGAAAAACAATTGTGCGAAGGAATTTCCGGGATGAGCGAACGCGAATCGATGCCTTGCGACGTAGTGATCGTCGGCGGCGGTGTGGCTGGCCTTGCTGCGGCCATCCGCCTGAAGCAGATCAACGAAGAACTCGAAGTCGTGGTTCTCGAAAAAGGCTCTGAAATCGGCGCGCACATCCTGTCGGGCGCAGTGGTTGATCCCAAGGCTCTGGACGAATTGTTCCCCGAATGGCGCGACATGGATTGCCCGATGGCGCAAACGCCCGTGACGGACAATTGGCACTGGATCCTGTCGGCCGGCAAAAGCTACGGCATGCCACATCTGGCCATGCCGCCATTCATGTCCAACAAGGGATGTTACACCGGCTCTCTCGGCAATCTCACCCGCTGGCT
The DNA here is from genome assembly GCF_009827615.1 of Allopontixanthobacter confluentis. Taxonomy (GTDB): domain Bacteria; phylum Pseudomonadota; class Alphaproteobacteria; order Sphingomonadales; family Sphingomonadaceae; genus Allopontixanthobacter; species Allopontixanthobacter confluentis. The sequence continues at coordinate 1,241,015 of NZ_WTYU01000001.1, read as the reverse complement.
GGGCGAGCAGGCGGAAGGGCTGGGGGTAATGGTATTCCCCGGTTTCCCAGCATCGGAAGTGATGTTTGACGAAGCAGGCGCAGTGTCGGGCGTCATCACGCAGGACATGGGCGTGGCGGCAGATGGCAGCCACAAACCCGATTATCAGCCCGGCATGGAAATCCACGCGAAATACACTCTGTTTGCAGAAGGCGCGCGCGGCAATCTGACCAAGCAGATGAAAGCCCGCTTTAATCTGGAAGCCGATTGCCAGCCCCAGGTCTATGGCCTTGGCATCAAGGAATTGTGGGATATCGACCCTGCCAAACACGTTCCGGGCCGCGTTATTCATACGCAGGGCTGGCCCCTGTCGGAAACCGACACATGGGGCGGCGGTTTCCTATACCATCAGGCCAATGGCCAGGTCGCGCTGGGTTTTGTTACCGCGCTTGATTACAAAAACCCCTATGTTTCGCCGTTCCAGGAATTTCAGCGCTGGAAAACGCACCCTGCCATCCGTGACTATCTGGAAGGCGGCAAACGCGTTTCCTATGGTGCGCGGGTCATCAATGAAGGCGGCTGGCAATCGGTACCGAAACTGGCATTCCCCGGTGGCGCGCTGATTGGATGTGCCGCAGGCTTCGTCAATGTGCCGCGTATCAAGGGCAGCCATACCGCCATGAAAAGCGGGATGCTGGCAGCGGACAGCGTTGCCGCCGCCATTGCCGCTGGTTTGGAAAAAACCGAACTTGCCGATTATGATGCAAACCTGCGGGCCAGCTGGATCGCCAAGGAACTGAAGATGGTCCAGAATGCCCAGCCCGTCATCGCCAAGTTTGGCGGCGATGTCGGCACGGTTCTGGCCGGTATCGACATGTGGATGCGCCAGCTGAAAATCGGCCTGCCGATTTCGATGAAGCATGAGCGTGATTACGAAGAAACGCAGCGGGCTGATCTCTACAAGCCAATCGCCTATCCCAAGCCCGATGGCGTGCTGACATTCGACCGGCTCACGTCCGTTGCCTATTCCTACACCAATCACGCAGAAGACCAGCCTAACCATTTGAAAGTCAAGGATATCGCGCTGCAGGAAAGCAGCGAGCTGGAAGTCTATGCCGGGCCATCAACCCGCTATTGCCCGGCAGGCGTTTACGAATGGGTGATCGAGCCGGGACATGAACCCAAATATGTGATCAATTCGCAGAACTGCGTCCATTGCAAAACCTGCGATATCAAGGACCCCAACCAGAACATCAACTGGACCACGCCCGAAGGCGGCGGCGGGCCCAATTACCCGAATATGTGAGCATGGCCGCTTGCCATTGACCGAAGTTGCCTATGCCAAGATCAACCTCGCGCTGCATATCCGCAAGCGGCGCGAGGATGGCTATCATGAACTGGAAACCCTGTTCGCCTTCGTCGATCAGGGCGACGTGCTGACCGCCGCATCTGCGGCTCAGGACAGTTTGACAGTTTCTGGTGAGTTCGCTCCACAACTGGCTGATCCTTTTGGTAATATTGTCGCCCGCGCCTTGGGTAAATTGCCCCGCCCAGGCGGGCTGCGCATCAATCTTGAAAAACGTTTGCCGGTCGCTGCCGGCCTTGGCGGCGGGTCTGCCGATGCAGGGGCGGTCTTTCGTCTGGTGCGCGACATGCACGGATTGCCGGATGACTGGCACCAGCGTGCAGCAGCGTTGGGCGCAGATGTTCCCGCCTGTGTGGAAAGCCGTGCCTGCGTCGGCCGCGGCACAGGGACGGATCTGATGCCAATCGGCAATGATCTGGCGGGAACGGCGGTGTTGCTGGTCAACCCGCGCGTGCCATTGTCCACTGCCGCTGTATTCAAGGCGTGGGACGGAACGGACCGGGGCGCCATGCCGCACGGCAGCGCATCTCATATTGCCATCGCTGGCCGGAATGATCTGGCCCAGCCTGCCATATCGCTGTGCCCGACCATTGCAGACGTGCTCTCAGCGCTTGCCGAAACCGATTGCCTGATGACGCGCATGTCCGGCTCAGGCGCGACCTGTTTTGCCCTTTATCGCAGTCATGACGTCATGCGTGCCAGCGCGGAAAAGCTGGCCACACGCCATCCCGACTGGTGGCAGATGGCAGGCGCGCTGCGATGATTGACGGGTTGCCTTTCCGGCAAGTGGGGCAGCCCGTGCCCGGCCGGATTGTGTGCGTGGCGGACCATGCATCCAATTTCGTGCCGCCCGATGTTCCGCTGGGCATACCTGACCATTTGCTGGGCACTCACATCGCGGTGGATCTGGGTACACAGGGTATCGCCGATATTCTGGCCCGCCGCCACGCCGTCCCGGCCCATATTGCGGCGGTAAGCAGGCTGGTGTGCGATCTGCACCGGGCAGAAACCTCGGCATCGGTCGTCCCTGTCAGCTCTGATGGCCATACCATTCCGGGCAATATCGGGGCCAATGTGGAAAGCAGGCTTGCGCGGTTTCACCGGCCCTATCACGCCGCCCTGGCGCGCTGGCTGGATGATGCGCGGCCTGAACTTATCGTGGCATTACACAGCTTTACACCCCGTCTTGAAACCAGTGATGAGGAGCGCCCGTGGCAAGTAGCGCTGCTGTATAATCAGGATGACAGAGCCGCACGCCGCGCCATCCGCCTGTTTTCACAGGAAGGGCTGAAAGTCGGCGATAACCAGCCATATTCAGGCAAGCAATTGAACGCCACCATGGACCGCCATGCAGAAGCAAAGGGCCGCCCCTATCTGACCATTGAAATACGGCAGGACCAGATTGCCACGCGGGCGCAGCAGGCGCGCTGGGCGGCGCTGATCACCGATATCGCCAATCGCACGGCGCTGGCGCTGCAAGGCGAGCGGTAGGCTGGCCCCGTGACTTTGGCCCGGTAATTTTGGCCCCGTAACTTTGGCCCCGTAACTTTGTCGAGGTGGTTGGGGCTCGGCAACTGGGGCGCGGCATTGGGATGGGGCAAGGCGGTTTGGCCTGCATCGTAGATTTTCTGTATCGGTAGGCAGCTTCTGCTAAGGTAGGGACAGGTCGGCGCAACCAAGCCTTGAAGCGCCTTGCCACCGGAGCCTGCTATCATGCCTGCCTATCGTTCCCGCACAACTACCCATGGCCGCAACATGGCCGGCGCCCGCGGATTGTGGCGCGCCACCGGGATGAAGGACGGCGATTTCGGCAAGCCGATCATCGCGGTGGTCAACAGTTTTACGCAATTCGTGCCGGGCCATGTTCATTTGAAGGACCTGGGCCAGATGGTCGCGCGCGAGATCGAGGCGGCTGGCGGTGTCGCCAAGGAATTCAACACGATTGCAGTCGATGACGGCATTGCGATGGGCCATGACGGCATGCTCTATTCGCTGCCCAGCCGCGAATTGATTGCCGACAGTGTGGAATATATGGTCAACGCCCATTGCGCTGATGCCATGGTGTGCATTTCCAATTGCGACAAGATCACCCCCGGCATGCTGATGGCCGCCATGCGGATCAATATCCCTGTGGTCTTCGTATCGGGCGGACCAATGGAAGCAGGCAAAGTGGTGGTGAAAGGCAAGGAACGCGCGCTCGATCTGGTGGATGCCATGGTGGCCGCTGCCGATGAAAGCTATTCGGACGAGGAAGTCGCCGATATCGAACGGGCTGCCTGCCCCACCTGCGGCAGTTGTTCGGGTATGTTCACGGCCAATTCCATGAACTGCCTGACCGAGGCGCTGGGCCTATCGCTGCCCGGCAACGGGTCCACGCTGGCCACCCATGCAGACCGCCAGCAATTGTTCCTTCGGGCAGGGCGGCTGATCGTCACGCTGGCCAAACGCTATTATGAAGAAGATGATGAGAGCGTTCTGCCGCGCACCATCGCCAGTTTCTCTGCTTTCGAAAACGCCATGTCGCTGGATATTGCGATGGGCGGCAGCACCAATACCGTGCTGCATCTGCTGGCCGCCGCACATGAGGCGGGCGTGGATTTCACCATGACGGATATTGATCGCCTGTCACGTCAGGTGCCCTGCCTCAGCAAGGTCGCACCGGCCAAGGCCGATGTGCATATGGAAGATGTCCACCGCGCTGGCGGCATCATGGCCATTCTGGGCGAGCTGGATCGGGCAGGCCTGCTCAACACCGCGCTACCCACGGTTCACAGCCCGACGATGGCCGACGCGCTGGAAGACTGGGACATCGTGCAGACGCGCAACCCCAAGGTGCATGAATTTTTCCGCGCTGCGCCAGGCGGCGTGCCGACGCAGACCGCCTTCAGCCAGTCCCGCCGGTGGGATGAAGTGGATACAGACCGCGAAGGCGGCGTCATCCGCAGCGCGAAACACGCGTTCAGCCAGGATGGCGGGCTTGCTGTCCTGTCGGGCAATATTGCGCTGGATGGCTGTATCGTCAAAACAGCGGGCGTTGATGAACATATCCTCAAATTCTCAGGACCGGCCAAGGTTTACGAAAGCCAGGATGACGCCGTTACTGCAATCCTGACCGGGCAAGTGGTGGCAGGCGATGTCGTGGTGATCCGCTACGAAGGGCCGCGCGGCGGGCCGGGGATGCAGGAAATGCTGTATCCCACCAGCTATCTCAAATCCAAGGGGCTGGGCGCTGCCTGCGCTCTTATCACAGATGGCCGCTTTTCCGGCGGCACTTCAGGCCTTTCCATCGGCCACGCCTCGCCAGAAGCGGCCGAGGGCGGTACAATCGGATTGGTAGAAAATGGTGACCGGATCGACATCGACATTCCCGGTCGCACGATTACGCTTTCAGTCAGCGATGACGAACTGGCCCGCAGGCGCGTACAGATGGATGCTAAAGGCGATGCCGCATGGCAGCCGGAAAAGCCGCGGGAGCGCGCCGTTTCGGCAGCCTTGCAGGCCTATGCAGCCATGACCACCAGCGCAGCGCGCGGGGCGGTGCGGGATGTAACGCAGTTGAAACGCCGGTAACACATGCCGGGAATGCCTCACTGCTTCGTGACGATGGCTGCGACCCTCATTCTGGCCGGATGTTCTGCGGACGCGCCCCAGCCGCAGGCTTCTGCAGGGGCCGAGACGATCGAATGCGCCTTGGGCCAGAAAAGCACTTTTGCGCCTGTCTGTATGGTGGAACGCGTATTGACGGACGGCATGCGAATTCTGATCGTGCGTCATCCTGATGGCGGTTTCCGCCGGTTCCAGCAGGTGGACGATGGGCGCGGCCTGATTGTGGCAGATGGATCAGATGGTGCCCGTGTCAGCATGGATGATGACATAATGGAAATTGCAGTGGGGCCAGACCGTTACCGCTTTCGCGTAAAGACCGCGCAGACTGCTCATGGCGGCTGATCAGGTCCTCACCGTTGCAGAGATGCGCGCTGCGGAACAGGCGCTGATCAATGGCGGAAGTGATGTGCATGAATTGATGCAGCGGGCCGGACGCGGCGCTGCGGATTGGGTCTGGCGCATGGCTGCTGGCCGCAGCGTGACCGTCCTGTGCGGTCCGGGCAATAATGGAGGCGATGGCTATGTCATCGCCGAAACGCTGCGCCAGCGCGGCGTTGCGGTGCAGGTCATCGCGGCGTTGCCGCCTGCGACTGATGCGGCAAAACATGCGCGCAGCAAGTTTGGTGGGCAGATTTCAGCGCCAGCGGACAATATTTCAGGCGGGATATTTGTCGATTGCCTGTTCGGCTCCGGCCTGACGCGGGCGCTATCGGCTGAATTGGCAGAATTGCTGGTCACACTTGCCCGCGCACATAAATTTCGCATCGCAATCGACGTGCCGAGCGGGGTGGAAAGTGACAGCGGTGAAATTTTTGGCCCGAACCAGCCATACGACCTAACGCTTGCACTGGGTGCATGGAAGCGCGCGCATTTTCTGATGCCTGCCATGGCATCCATGGGAACCCTTCGCCTGGTGGATATCGGGATTGCCGGCGGTGCAGGTGTCGGGCGCAATATCCAGAAACCGGTGCTGACCCGGCCGCCTGCAGCCGCGCATAAGTATCAGCGCGGTCTTCTGGCCATTGTCGGCGGCGCCATGCCGGGGGCCGGTGTGCTGGCCGCCACCGCGGCCATGCATGCGGGTGCAGGATATGTAAAATTGCTTACTGATAAAGGGCTTGGCTGCGAACCTTCAGAACTTGTGATAGATAATTCGGAATTGTCTGCGGCGCTGGGCGACAAGCGGATCAACGCAGTCCTGGCCGGGCCGGGCCTTGGCCGCGATAGCGCTGCGACAAAGCGGCTGGGGCAGGTGTTGGCAATGGGCGGTCCTGCGGTGCTTGATGCAGATGCGCTTTTCCTGCTCACGCCGGAAATGATTGCCGGACGGTCCGCGCCCTTGGTCATCACCCCGCACGAAGGTGAACTGGCTGCGCTGGAAACGTCTTTCGAAATCAAGGCTGACGAGAGCAAGGCTGAACGCGCAGGAGCGCTTGCAGCGATGATGGGCGCGGTGGTCATTGCCAAGGGCCCCGATACAGTGGTGGCCGCGCCTGATGGGCGGCTGGCTTTTGGCCCGCGGGCTTCGCCGTGGCTTTCGGCGGCAGGAACAGGGGATGTGCTGGCCGGAATTGTCGCCAGCAGGCTCGCCAATGGTGCAGCGCCCTTCGATGCCGCCTGCCAGGGCGTGTGGCTTCACGGGCAGGCTGCACATTTGGCTGGATTCGCTTTTACTGCAGCAGAACTGGCGCAACAGGTCAGACACGCTTACTCAGCCTGCTTGTGAGCGAATCAAAAACAATCCTCCGCGTTGCCGCCAAAGGTGACGGCGTTGCCGCTGATGGTGCCCATTTCAAAGGGACAGCCCCCGGCGATACCGTCGCGTCTGATGGCAGCATTGCCCGCGGCCCGCACCATGTGACCCCGCCGTGCCGACATTTCGGCGTGTGTGGCGGGTGCCAGTTGCAACATTGCGACGAGGAAACTCTGCGCGATTTCGTCACTTCGCGAGTCACCAATGCGGCGTTGAAAGAACAGTTGGATGTGGACGAATTGCTGCCTGCCCATCTTTCCCCCCCACGCAGCCGCCGCCGCGCAACACTCCATATCGCCAATGCCGGCGGCCGCCCGCAAGTCGGTTTCCGCGAGGCAGGTTCCCACAAGATCGTGGATATGCAGGAATGTGAAATCCTGCGGCCCGAATTATTCGCGCTGGTGGGCTCGCTGCGCCAGATGATGGCGCGCCGGTCTGGCCGCTATGCAGTGGATGCCGAACTGTCGCTGACTGATCAGGGCGTCGATTGTGCGTTGAAGAATTTGCCCGTCGAAGGGCTGGCCCAGACAGAGGCTTTGCTCGACTTTGCGAAGGACAATGAGCTGGCGCGCCTGACGCTGGATCAGGGGTATGGCCCTGAAGCCGTCTGGGAGCCGGAGCCTGTGACTGTCAGCTTTTCCGGTATTCCGGTCAGTTTTCCCAGTGGCAGCTTCCTTCAGGCCACTGCCGATGGTGAACGGGCGCTGGTCGCAGATACCCGCGCATGGCTGGATGGCAGCAAGCTGGTTGCCGATCTGTTTTCCGGCCTCGGCACGTTTGCGTTCGCGCTGGCTGGCACCGCCAAGGTGCTGGCGGCAGAAGCGGCGCGCGATGCCCATTTTGCGTGCAAATCGGCGGCGTCCTTTGCCAACCGGCCCGTGCATTCCATGCACCGCGACTTGTTCCGCAACCCGCTGCAGCTTGACGAGCTGAACCGCTTCGATGCGGTCGTGCTGGATCCCCCGCGGGCAGGGGCCAAGGACCAGATTGCCTTGCTGGCGCACAGCGACGTGGCGCGGATTGTCTATATCAGCTGCAATCCGTCCAGCTGGGCGCGTGACGCAGCGCAGTTGGTGAAAGAAGGCTATCGGCTGGAAAAACTCCATCCCGTTGGCCAGTTCAGATGGTCCACCCATGTTGAACTCGCCAGCCTGTTCGTCAAGGCTGGCTGAAGCTGTGTCAGGCCCGCAGACCCAGCAGCAATTGCTGGTATAGCCACTCCCGCGCATCGGGATGACTATAGGAATGGTCCGCGCCTGCGCATCGCGAAATCCTTGCGTCAGCAGGGTCCCACACACTTTTGAAATTGAGCGCGGTGCGGTCTTTCATGGCCAGCAAAATTTTCACCGGACCTGCAAACTGACCAAGCCCAGCGGTCATTTCGGCAGATAACGAAGTGGCTTTAGACTTGATTTTCGCCGCTGTGCCCAAGCCCCGGACAAGTTTCGTGAAGTTGACATCGCCTTTAAATAAACGCTTCAACTCCTCGGGATTCTTCAGTTTTTCGAGATAGCGGCTGCGAATGGCCTGCGGCGCCATGATTGTCTGATCTTCAGGTCCGGACGCTTCTTCTACCCATGGGTTGGACAGGATCAACCGGTCAAACCCCGCGCCGCTGGTCAGCATCAATGCGCTGGCGGCATCGCAATTTCCAAAGCCCACAATCCGTGTGACTTGCGGTGCCATTGCCCCGAATGCGGACAAGGCTGCTGCAACATCATTGCCGCTGCGGCGAAAGCCGCGGTTTTCACCGCAACTGTCACCTATTCCGCGCCGGTCAAAGCGGAAGACCGGAAAACCCGCCCGGGCAATGCGCGCGGCCATTTCGGCCTGTCCGCCAAATGCCCCTGCCCGCGTGTCATTTCCGCCGCTGACAATCAGCAGGCCGGTTGTTGAAGGTGCGGTGTCCAGAGTGCCCGCCAAGGCACTGTTTGAACAGGAAAACGTGAGATGAAGCCGCTTCATCGACCGATCAGCCCAATGGCGATGATTGCGGCGAGTGCGTCTGCCTGCTCGGGGTTTTCCCCTGGTTCGGCCCGCATCCACAGGCCGGAGCCGCCAATATCGTCCTGGTCGATAATCGCCTGCTGGCTGTCCGGCAGAGCAACCGCCTGTTCAAGGCCGGAAAAAAGTTCAGCGCCGATGTGCCAGCCCGCCAGCCTTACCCCGTCAATCCGTCCGGCAGCAGCAAGGCTGTCTAGCCCTTGATCCTCCTCTGATGCGCGCCCGGCTTCTTTGGCTGAAATGCTTTGCGCCATCATCAGTGCCCGCAAGGCCTTTGGGCCGGTCAGCGGCGCATATTTCCATCCGGGCAATTGGGCAGGGGCCAGCAAGGCGCCAGCGCGCAGCGTCAGAACGCAAGTCGCGCCAAATTCGTCTGCGGCTGCCTGCGCGCTGTTGCGCCAGCCTGCGAGGGATTGTTTATCCAGCGGCTGACGGCTTTCATTGCAGCCGGGCAGATCTGGCAGAAAACTATCGATGCCTGACAGGTTGAGCCGGTGCATCACTTCCACAGTTTGGCGGCGCATCTTGCCCGCTTCGTCAAACAGTGCCGGAATTACCAGCAGACGGTGAGAGCGGCCACCATCGAACGCCAGCACCATTTCTTCGGCCATTGCGCCGCCTGCCAGCGGGCATGACCAGCTCGTGAATTTCCGCTCGGTCAGCTTTCCAGCGCCCGCGTTTCGGCAAATGTCAGCAGGCCGCCATAGGTTTCCAGCATCTCGCCGTCGACATCATCATCTTCGATAATAATGTCGAGCCGGTCCTCCATTTCAGTGAACAGGCTGGCAACTGCCATGGAATCCAGTTCGGGAAGGTGGCCAAACAGGCCGGTGTCATGGGTGAACCCGTCCACCTGGTCCTGATCGAGTGCAAGAACATCGCGCAAAATGGCGCGCAGCATCGCGTCTATTTCAACCCGGGCCGGCGGCAACGCCGTCTGGTCTGCGACAGGGGTGCTGCCATCTGTCTCGTCTTTACCAACGATCGCGTCCTGTTCGGGCTCGATAATCATGTGCTGGTATTTCCCCTGCCAATATGGCCCTGATTTAAAGGCTGTCCGCCCTTAGCTTCGCCCGAAAGGCCGCGCAACCCGTGACGCAAATTGGCGCAAAAGCCTCGGCCACGCCTTCATCTGGTGCGGATCGCTACATTCCAGCCGGTATCGTGGCCGCACCAATTCCATCCAGTCGGCCTTGTAGGCATCGTTTCCAGTGCCAAAATCTACCAGTTCGACGGCGTCTGTATCAATCACATATTCGAGCAAGGCAGCAGTCAGGATGCTCCCGGCCGAAAGCGACTGAAATTCGGGCAGGTGGGCCAGTTTGTGGATATAGGCGACCTTGTTTTCGACAGTCCAGAACTGGGCCGCAACCGCTATCCCATCGCGCATGGCGATGGCCATTCGCAATTTGCCGCCATGGCCCTGCGTTTCTGCAAATCTGCGTAACAGATCAGGGGCGCCTTCCTGTGGCTTCCAGCTTCTTTCATAGATGGAGGCGTAGGTTTGCCAGATATCTGCATCAAATTGCGTAATAATCCGGACTTCCACTTTGCCGGATTTGCGCTTTAAAACCGTCCGCATCGGGCCGGGCAGGGTGGAGCGATATTGGGCAAAGGAGCGACCCTTTACCGGTAATACCTGATTATGGTCGCACTGGACGCGCCTGACATGCCAGCCAGATGTGCGGAAGGCCTGTTCCATGGCGCTGGCAGTGCCGTCCTCATCCGCCAGCGGGGCAAGCATGATGTGGTGGGTGCGCGATTTCAGATCATGCGCGATTGCGCGCAGCAGATTGGCATCGGACAAAGGCGAATTGCTGATTGGCTGCCAGGTGAAATTATACCAGTTGCCCATGGCTTCCAGGCCGGAATGGCCCTGCGCCAGCACCATCGCGGCTGTTTTCTGGCCATCTTGCGCCACCACGACAAGGGGGCGCATGCCGGCATCTTCCAGCAGCGCAAACCATTCATATTGGCCAAACGGTCCGGCTTCTGGTGCAATCGTCCCTTGCAGAACGTTAACCGTGCCGTGATAGCTGACCGCAACCACCCGTTCTGGTCCCTTTCTGGAGCCCCGATGCCCCTTACGCCCATTCCCGAAATCAGGCCGATCGACCACTTAGCCCATTGCGGCAAGGTGAGCGACCCTGCCCTGGTGCTGCGTGACCGCACACTTACCCACGGCGGGTTAAGAGAGCGTGTCAGCCTTCTGGCGGCATGGCTGTCGCAGGAAGTGGGAGAGAAAGGCGCACGAGTGGCCGGCTGGGCTGCCAAGGGCGAACTGACCTGTATTCTCACCCTTGCTGCAGCGCGGGCGGGGCTGGTTCACGTGCCGATCAACCCGCTGCTGAAACGCGCACAAGTTGCCCATATTCTGCACGATAGCGGGGCGCGGCTGCTGCTTGGCACCAAGGCCCGGCTCGATACTCTGGAAACAGCAGATATTCCGCCCGCCTGCGCCTTGATGGATGAAGCGGCGGTGTGGGCAGCCGTGGACGAAATTCCATCAGGACTACCGCCGTCCGATGCTGCGCCGGATGACCTATGCGCCATTCTGTATACCAGCGGGTCAACCGGGCGGCCAAAAGGCGTTATGCTCAGCCACGCGAATCTATGGCTCGGCGCGGTAAGCGTGGCAGATTACCTTGGGTTGGCCGCAGATGATGTGACGCTGGCCGTGCTGCCCCTGTCCTTCGATTACGGCCAGAACCAGCTTTTTTCGAGCTGGATTTCGGGCGGCTGCGTTGTGCCGCTGGATTACCTGTTTCCGCGCGATGTCGCAAAGGCCTGCGCTGCCCATGGTGTGACCACGCTGGCAGCAGTGCCGCCCCTGTGGGTGCAGCTGACCGAGCTGGACTGGCCGCCTGAGGCCAGCAAACCCTTGCGCCGCCTGACCAATAGCGGCGGCGCTCTGACAGCAGGGCTTGTACAGGACCTGCGGCGAATTTTCCCGCAGGCGCAGCTGTTCCCGATGTATGGGCTGACCGAAGCATTCCGCTCGACCTACCTCGATCCTGCTCTGGTCGATAGTCATCCCACATCCATGGGCACAGCTATCCCCTTTGCCGAAATACTGGTGATCGCTGATGATGGACGGATCGCCGAAAACGGCGAGGAAGGGGAGTTGGTTCATTGCGGCCCTTTGGTGGCGCAAGGATATTGGCAGGATGAAAAGCGCACCGCAGAACGGTTCCGCAAGGCGCCGGAAGGGTCCGTTTACGGGGGCATGGCGGTCTGGTCCGGAGACCGGGTAACGCGCGCCAGTGATGGCCTGCTGTATTTCGTGGGCCGGCGTGATGCGATGATCAAAAGCGCGGGCAACCGCATCAGCCCGCAGGAGGTGGAGGATGCGGCGCGCGCAACAGGGCTGGTGACAGAAGCTGTTGCCATCGGTGTGGCGGATGACAGGGTGGGACAGGCAGTGCATCTGGTAGTGCGGCCTGCTGGCGATGTGGAAGCAGCGGGCGCGGCTGATGCGCTTGCGAAACGACTGGCAAAGGAGCTGCCGAATTTCATGCAACCCAAGGTAATCCACTCGCGCGATGCAATGCCCCTTAATCCCAATGGCAAGATCGATCGCGCCGCGCTGGCACAGGAAATCGGCGCATGAAGCCAGTTGGACCAATACCGCCCGGCTTTGCGGCGATTGATGGCGAACTGGCTATCGGCGGGATGACTGCCAGCCAGCTGATCGCGCAGGCAGGCGCCAGCCCGTTGTTCGTCTATTCCAGAACCATGCTGGAAGCGCGCATTGCCCAGTTGCGCGCCGCACTGCCCCCGCGTGTCAACATTAATTATGCCATTAAAGCCAATCCTTTGCGGCAAATAGTTGAGTTCATGTCTGATCTGGTGGACGGCTTTGATATTGCATCCGGCGGCGAACTTGCTCTGGCACAGGCTGCGGGGCTGGACCTTGCGAGATTGAGCTTCGCCGGACCGGGAAAACGCGATGTAGAACTTGCCGCCGCGATTGCCGCAGGCGTTACGCTGAATGTCGAATCCGCATCGGAATTGCGGCGGGCATTGAAATTGGGCGATGCCGCAGGATTGGCGCCCAGGCTGGCGCTGCGGGTCAATCCTGATTTTGAATTGCGCGGATCAGGCATGAAGATGGGCGGCGGCGCCAAGCCCTTTGGTATCGATCAGTCAGAAATTCCGGCAGTCGCTGCCGAATTGCTGGCGGCAGGGGCCGAATTTCGCGGGCTGCATATATTTACCGGCAGCCAGTCGCTCGACACGCAGGCCATCATCGAGACGCAGTCGAATGTGCTGGCGCTGGCAGACCGGCTTGCGGGCGACATTGGTCAGGCTTTGCCCAAACTCAACATGGGCGGCGGGTTCGGCATTCCCTATTTCCACGGCGATACGCCAATTGATCTGGCGGCAATCGGCCAGGCGCTGGCAGAACAATTGGGCCACCTGCCTGACACATTAGCAGACACAGAATTGTGCATTGAACTGGGGCGCTATCTGGTGGGGGAGGCCGGAGTATATCTGACCACTGTTCTCGACCGCAAGGAAAGCCACGGGGACACCTATCTGGTGACAGATGGCGGCCTGCACCACCAACTGGCGGCATCGGGCAATTTTGGCACTGTGGTGCGGCGCAATTACCCGGTTGCCATTGCCACCAGGTTCACCGCAGAACCCCAGGAAACCGCCAGCGTGGTAGGCTGCCTTTGTACCCCGCTCGACCGGTTGGCAGACAAGGCGCATCTGCCGCGCGCCGACGTTGGCGATATTGTCGCAGTGTTCTGCGCCGGCGCCTATGGGGCCACAGCCTCACCGGCGGCATTTCTGGGACAGGGGCCGGCGCGCGAAATTCTGTTATGATCTGGCGTGCGGTCTGTCCTGTTTCGGGACCGGCATCATTAACGCCATCGCCCGCGCGGTAAGGCTAACGGTATATTCACCCTTATCAGCGAGGAAGCATTCTTGAACCCCAGGTTCGAAGGGCAGGTCGCTCCTGTTCTTCGCTTGATTTCCTGCACCAGGGCAAGGATGCGCATCGATGCCGAATACCAAAATTATCCGCCTGCTGGCCGCCAGTGCCGTGCTTTCGCTCACTCTGACAGGCTGCGCTACGGGCAGCGGCAATGAACTGCCGCCAGCATCATTTGTCGCGATGGAGCAGGGGCCGGGCGAGGAATATATCATTGGCCCGCTGGATGAACTGACCATCCATGTATGGCGCAACCCGGAATTGGGTGCGGAAAAAATCCAGGTGCGCCCTGATGGTCGCATCACCACACCGCTGGTGACGGACATGGCCGCTGTCGGCAAAACACCGACCGCGCTGGCGCAGGATATTCGCAAGCAATTGTCGGAATATATCGAAGAACCGCTGGTATCGGTGATGGTGAACAAGTTTGCCGGAACGTTCAGCCAGCAAATTCGCGTTGTCGGCGCGACGGAACAGCCCGCCTCCATCCCCTACCGCGCCAATATGACCGTGCTTGATGCGATGATCGCGGTGGGCGGATTATCTGAATATGCGGCTGGCAATCGCGCCAAGCTGATCCGGTTTGACCGCCAGACGGGCGGGCAGGCGGAATATGACCTGCGTCTGGGTGATTTGCTGAAGAAGGGCGAAAGCAGCGCCAATGTCATGCTGAAGCCGGGTGATGTCATCATCATTCCGGAAAGTATGTTCTGAGGGATTTTCGCGCGTCATGAACGACATTCTCGACGAATTGCGGGCGGCAGCCTTTTCCGTGTGGCACCGCCGCTGGCTGGCGCTGGCCATTGCCTGGGGCGTGTGCGCCCTTGGCTGGCTGGTGGTTGCGTTGATACCCAATTCCTACCAGTCTGATGCGCGAATTTATGTCCAGCTTGATGATGTTCTGTCCCAGCAGATTGGTATTGCTGGCGGGGGCGAGCGTGACATTACGCGGGTGCGCCAGACCCTGACCAGTGCGGTAAATCTGGAAAAGGTCATCCGGTCCACGCGCCTTGGCAATGCCGTAACCAACCAGCGCGAAATGGAAGCGGAAATTGCGCGGCTGACCAAAAACGTCAGCATCAAAAGCCAGGAAGACAATCTGTTCGAACTGAGCGCGACCATCGGTCATGCCGATTTGTCGGACAATCAGAATGCCGAACTGGCCCGCGATGTGGTGCAGAAACTGATCGACATTTTCCGCGAGGAAAACATCGCCGGAAATCGCGGCGAAGTGGCAGAAACGCTAGTGTTTCTTGACCAGCAGCTGGACGATCGCAAACGCGAACTGGAAGTGGCCGAGCAGCGCCGCATGGCGTTCGAGGCGCAAAACCCCGAAATGGTCGGCGGCAGTCTTGCCCTGTCAACCAAGGTGCAGGGTCTGCGCAGTGAATTGCGCGGTGTGGAAGCGGATCTGGCAGCATCGCAAAGCGCGCTTGCTGCCATCAATGGCCAGCTGGCCGGCACGCCGCGAACGCTTTCGACGCCGGGTGATGGCGGCAGTGCGCGCGGCGCATTGGCACAGGCGCAGTCGCAGCTTGCATCCGTGCAGGCGCGCGGCCTGACAGACAGCCATCCCGACGTGATCGCGATGAAGCGGCAGATCCAGCTTTTGAAGCGGCAATCTGCCAATGAAAACCCCGATACAGGCAGCACGCCCAACCCTGCCTATAGTTCGATGATTTCCATCCGCGCGGAACGCGAAGCCAATGTGCAGGCACTGGGTGCGCGCAAGGCTGCGTTGCAAGCGGACGTGGCATCCATGATGGCCAATCAGGCCAGCGAACCTGCCGCTGCTGCCGAGGCCAACCGGATCACGCGGGATTATGATGTGCTGCGCAAGAATTATGACGAATTGTTGCAGGACCGCGAGGAAATGCGCCTGCGCGGACAGGTGGAAAATGAACGCAGCAGCTTCAAATTTGAAGTGATCGACCCGCCTACCACGCCGCGTCTGCCTGCTGCACCCAATCGGCCATTATTGCTGATCGGCGTGCTGCTGGCTGGCCTTGGCGCAGGCGCAGGCGGAGCATTTGCGCTGGCGCGGCTGCGCAGCACATTTGCCACCACTGGCAAGCTGGAACGGTCGCTTGGACTGCCGGTGCTGGGATCCATCTCGACTTCACTGACCGATGCCGCGCGCGAGATACGGCGCAAGCGGCTGCGGCTGTTCAGCGCCGGGCTGGCCTCGCTTGGCGGGTTGCTGGTGGTGCTGCTGGCGGTGGAATTCCTCCAGCGCGGGATGGTGGCATGAGGACGCGCAATTGACCGAACATCGCAAAATCCCCGCGCCGGATGCCGAGACCGGCAAAGGCAGCGCTTCGCTGTTTGAAAGAGCAGGCGGAAGCTATGGTCTGGACCAGTTCAGGGCGCCGGCTGTGCCTGCTGCTTTACCTGATGCGCCAAGGAGCCAATTGCGCAGGCCCGCGCAAAATGACGCGGCGATGCGCGCCGCCGCCATGCCGCAGGGCGCGCATGGTAAGCCACGAGACGCGGCGCCGCTGGCCGACGGGCACATGCTGCCACCTGCGCGGCCCGCACCGCGCGTGCCTGCGGCGCCCGCTGCGCCAGCAGCGCCTCTGGGCGCAGGCAAAAGCGCTGCGCCGCGAGTGACTTTCACAGGGGAGCGTTTCCCGATTGATCGGAACCATCTGCGCGATCAGGGCATGATCGTGCCCGAAGGTCCGGTCACGGCGCTCATCGAAGAATTCAGGATTGTTAAACGGCAGATCCTGTCATCCGCCATGGAACGGGAAACCGCGCGGTCACGGCGGGTGCTGATCTGTTCGCCCCATCCGGGCGAGGGCAAGACCTTTTGCGCTACCAATCTGGCCATTGCGATGGCGGCTGAACGGGACCGCGAAGTGCTGCTGGTGGATGCAGATTTTGCCAAGCCGTCCATTCTTTCCACGCTGGGGCTGCCCAAGGGGCCGGGCTTCATGGATTGTCTGGCCGATCCGTCCATCCTGCCGGAAGATCTGGTGATGGGGACAGATATCCCCGGACTGTGGGTGTTACCGGCGGGCAACCAGACGGCGTTTGACAGCGAATATCTAAGCGCCGGACGCACTGCCGAAGTGGTGGACCGCCTGACCGTGGGCGCACCTGATCGCATCGTTATTTTTGACAGCCCGCCAGCCTTGTCCGCATCGCCAGCGGCTGAACTGGCAAATCATGTGGGCCAGGCCATTCTGGTCGCCCGCGCAGATCGCACGGGCCAGAGCGCGCTGGAAGATGCGGTGCATCTTCTGTCGGCCTGCCCGGACATCAAATTGCTGTTGAATGCGACCGATTACAGTCCCAGCGGACGCAATTTCGGGTCTTATTACGGATATGGTGCCTGACAGTGTTGCTGGCCCGCATGTCTTCTAAAATTGCGCCTGTTGCAGCCCTGTGCCTTGCGGCCCTGTGCCTTGGTGCCCCTGCGGCTGCGCAGGACCGGCAGGCAGGCATGCAGAAAGGCAACCAGGGCAAAAATGAGCCGCAGCAGGGCCGGACGTCTGGCGGCTCGCCCGTGCAGGTTGCCCCTTATATCGAAGCATCGCAGCTTCTGGTCGTGCAGTTTTCGCCTGAAGATGATGTTGTGACCTATACCCAGATTGCGGCCGGTGTGGACGCGGCCATTACTGGGCGAAACAATGGCGGCTCTGTCTCGGTCAGATATGAACGCAATATCGCCTATGGCGACAATGCGGCTGGTTCCGACACGTTAAGCGGGGTTGCGCGCGGCTATGCCACCATAATTCCGCGTGCGCTGACCGTGGAAGCAGGCGCGCTTGCGGCGCGCAGCACCTTGAACGGCAATGGCGCAGCATCGCTCACCCCGATTGGCGCGGCGATTGGCGCACAAGATAATTCCAGCCAGATTTATTCGGTGTTTGCCGGGCCAAACCTGCACGCTGCGGCAGGCGATGTAGAACTGAACGCCAATTACCGCATCGGCTATACAAGGGTGGAAACAGACAATGCGCTGATCACGCCCAACGGCGTGCGCCCGATCGATATTTTTGACGACAGCACCGTGCAGGTAGCCAATTTTCACGCGGCAACCCATCCGGGGCAACCATTGCCGGTGGGACTGGGCATTGGCGGCGGCTGGATGCAGGAAAATATATCCAATTTCGACCAACGCGTGCGCGATGCCCATGTGCGCGCCGACATCACCGTGCCGGTGCGCCGCAGCCTGGTCGTCGTTGCCGGAATTGGTTACGAGGATGTCGAAGTATCGAGCCGCGATGCGCTGCTTGATGCTGATGGTTTCCCCGTAACCGGCCCTGATGGCCGCATCGTGACAGATGCATCCGCGCCGCGCCAAATCGCCTATGACGTATCGGGGTTGATCTGGGATGTCGGCGTGGTGTGGCGCCCCAGCCGCAGAACAACGCTGGAAGCCACTGTTGGCCGCCGCTATGATTCAGCGACCTATCATGGCAGTTTTGACTGGGCGCCCACCCGCAGGAGCAGGCTGGGCGTTTCTGTCTATGACGCGGTTGCCGGTTTTGGCGGGCAGCTGAACAATGCGCTGGCGAATTTGCCCACGCGTTTTTCCGCAACGCGCAATTCGCTCACCGGCGATCTGGGCGGCTGCGTGGCCAGCAGTGAGGGCAATGCCTGCCTGTCTGGCGCGTTGGGCTCCATCCGGTCGGCCACATTCCGTTCGCGCGGTATCGCGGCGAATTATTCAGCCAGCCTTGGCCGGATGAATGCCGGGGTGGGTGCGGGCTATGATCGCCGCAAATTCATCGCTGCGCCCGGGACGGCGCTGGCCGCTGCCAATGGCGTGATCGACGAGAATTACTGGGTCACTTTCTATCTCGACGGTGAGTTGGGTAGCAGCGCTGGATATTCTGCCAACACCTACGCCAATTGGCTCAGGAGTGGTTTCAATAACACTGGCGACGTTTTCGCCATCGGCGCATCGGCAGCCTATCGCCGCAGCCTGACAGGCAGGCTGTCCGCACGAGCGGCGGTTGCCATCGACCATATCGACACTGCCGTGTCGGTCGATGACATCACTGCTGCATCGGCCCTGCTGGGCCTGCGATATGATTTCTGACGCTGGGAGCACAGATAATGTTTGACAATTACTACAGTCTCACGGGGCGCCCTTTCCAGCTGACGCCTGACCCTGCGTTCTATTTTGAAAGCGCGACCCACCGCAAGGCATTATCCTATCTGGGGTACGGCATGGCGCAGGCGGAGGGCTTCATTGTCATTACGGGCGAAGTCGGGGCGGGCAAATCCACGCTGGTTGCGCATCTGATGAAGAAAATCGATCCTGAACGGCTGACCGTGGGGCAAGTGGTCACCAGCAATCTGGATGGCAAGGAACTGGTGCATATCGCAGCCAGCAGTTTTGGCCTTCAGGTTGACGGGCACGACAAGGCTGCCGCGCTGGGCGCTATCGAAGGCTTCCTTCACGCAGAGGCGCGGGAAGGGCGGCGCTGCCTGCTGGTGGTCGACGAATCCCAGAACCTGTCTGTCGAAGCGCTGGAAGAATTGCGCATGTTGTCCAATTTCCAGCTCGGCGCACATCCGCTGCTGCAGGTGCTGCTGCTGGGTCAGCCGGAATTCAAAACTGTGCTGGCCGGCCACCAATCGCTGGAACAATTGCGCCAGCGGGTGATCGCCACCCACCATCTGGAAGCGATGGAGCAGGCCGAACTGCAACCTTATATCGAACACCGCCTGCACTGCGTCGGCTGGCAGGGCAATCCGAGGTTTGCGCCAGGCATTTTTGGCGATCTGTATGATGCAACGGACGGCATCCCGCGCCGTGTGAACCAGATTGTCACACGGCTGTTGCTGCTGGGCGCGGTCGAACAGAGCGAACTGATTGACGAAGCCATGCTGGCATCGGTGCTGACTGAAATGGCGCGCGACAATGCCGCGCCTGCCAATGGCAAGCCCCATGCAGTAACGCAGGGTTTCGCTGGCCAATCCGCGGCAGGCCCGGTCAAGCACGCTGCTCAATGCGCGGCTTCTGATCACGTAATGCCGCACGATATGGATGCGGTATCGGGTGGAGAGCAGCACAGGCTGGAAGAAATGCTGGCCCACCGGGACGCGCAGATCGCTGAATTGCAACAGGCAGTGGTGGAACTCGCGCAGATCGAACGGCGGCGGCAAAATGCGCCGGATCTGTCTGACCTGAATCGGGAGATGGAAATGATGCAGGCGCGGCTGGAAGAACAGGAACGCACCGTCCGCCATGTGCTGACCATGCTGATCGAGTGGATCGAGAGCGGTGAAAAGCCGCGCGCGGCAGCCTGATAACCATATGCCTGATAACCGCATGATCCCGGCGCATCCCCCCATTACCAATGGTTTGTCCGTTGACGTGGAAGACTGGTTTCAGGTGGGGGCATTTGAAAATGTCATCGACCGGCAGGACTGGGATGGCTTGTCCCTGCGGGTGGAAGACAATGTCTTGCGCATCCTCGACATGTTTGCCGAAGCTGATGTGAAAGCGACCTTTTTCACCCTTGGCTGGGTGGCCCGCCGGAATCCTGCGTTGATGCGGCGGATTGTGGATGCAGGGCACGAACTGGCCAGCCATGGCTATGACCATGCCCGCGTGTTCAATTTTGACCGCAAGCAATTTGGCGCCGATATCAAGCTGGCGCGCGATATTCTCGAAGATACCTCCGGCGTGAAAATCACCGGCTATCGTGCCCCCAGTTTCTCCATCGATGAACGCACGCCGTGGGCGTATCTGGAACTGGCCGAGCAGGGCTATGCCTATTCTTCCAGTGTCGCGCCGCTCGCGCATGACCATTACGGGTGGAGCGACGCGCCGCGTTTTGCTTTCAAGCCATTACCATGGTCCGATCTGGTGGAAATTCCGGTGACCACCGCAATTCTGGGCGGCAAGCGGGTTGCGGCAGGCGGCGGCGGGTTTTTCCGCGTGCTGCCCTATGCATTTTCGCGCTGGGCCATCCGGCAGGTTAACCGGACAGAGCAGCGTCCGGCGATTTTTTACTTTCACCCATGGGAAATCGACCCCGCCCAACCGCGCGTGCCCAATGCGCCGATAAAGTCGCGGCTGCGCCATTATACCAATCTTGGCAAAATGGCGCCAAAGCTGCGTGAACTGGTGCAGGAATTTGCGTGGGGCCGCATGGATATGATCGCTCTGCAAGAGGCGGGCAGGGCCGCGGCGCTGGCCGCATGAACGCGCCTTTTCCCCATTCAACCCCGCAGGTTTCGCTCGCCAATCTCGGTGATGCCAATGAGGCTGCGCGGATTGAACATTTCGTGCGGGCGTTGGGGGGAACGCCGTTTCATCGGCCCTTGTGGCTGAATGCGGTTGAGCGCGGCACAGGGCAAGTCGCAACTGGCCTGCTGTCGGAACACGGCGGGGAGATTGCGGGATGGCTGCCATTGACCAGGGTACATTCGGCCATTTTTGGCCGCGCACTGGTCTCGAGCGGTTTTGCAGTGGGCGGCGGCCCGCTGGCAACAGATGGCCGCACAGCGAGTGCCTTGTGCCGCCGCGCAGAAGAACTGGCGCTGCGCCATTCCTGCCAGACGGTGGAGATACGCGGCGGCAGCGCGCCTGCTGATTGGGACCGCACAACGCAAAGCCATTGCGGCTTTGTCGCAGAACTGGCCGCTGACGCCGAAGCGCAGCTGCTTGCCATCCCCCGCAAACAACGCGCTGAAATTCGCAAAGGCCTTAAAATGGACCTCGCTGTCGAAACCGGCACGAGCGAGCGAGACCGCGCAAGCCATTACAGCGTCTATGCACAAAGCGTCCGCAATCTTGGCACGCCGGTATTCCCGCGCAGCCTGTTTGATGCCGTGCTGGATGCGTTCGGTGATGATGCGGATATTCTTACCGTGCGCCATCAGGGCGCCGCTGTGGCCAGCGTGCTGTCGCTGTATCATGACGGCGCGGTCATGCCCTATTGGGGCGGCGGGACATTGGCTGCGCGCCATTTGCGCGCCAATGAAGTGATGTATTACCAACTGATGCTGCATGCCGCCCGGCGCGGCTGCACCCGCTTTGATTTTGGCCGGTCAAAAACGGCAAGCGGGCCGTATCATTACAAGAAAAACTGGGGCTTTACGCCGCAGCCGCTCGAATATGCCAGCTGGACTGCGCCAGGCGCGAAACGCCGCGATCTCAGCCCTGCCAATGCTGCATATTCTGCCAAGATAGAATTGTGGAAACGGCTGCCTCTCAGGGTCGCCAATGCCATCGGCCCCTTTATTGCCAAGGGGCTGGCGTGATGGGTGATATTCTGTTCCTGGCCCACCGCATCCCCTATCCGCCAGACCGGGGGGACAAGATCCGTTCCCACCATCTGTTGCAAGCTTTGCAGCAACTCGCGCCAGTGCATGTTGGCTGTTTTGCCGACACTGACAGTGATTTGCAGCACGAAAACAGGCTGCGTGAAGGCGTGGCCAGCCATATATTGGTGCGGCGGACGAAAAGCATGGTGCGCGCCGGTATCGAAGCCATCATGAGCGCAAAAGCGGTCAGCGTGACAGCATTTGCGCACTCCGCCATGCGCGAATGGGTGGCAAACACGCTGACCGATCATGAAATCGACACCATTTTCGTATTTTCCGGGCAAATGGGGCAATATATTCCTGCCGATTTTGCCGGGCGGGTGGTGGTTGACCTGTGCGATGTCGATTCCGCCAAATTTGAAGCCTATGCGGAAAAAGGCAGGTCACCGCGCCGCTGGGTGGATGCGCGTGAAGGCCGCGTTCTGGCCACTGAAGAACAGCGTCTGGCCTTGCGCGCCGAGCGTATCTTGCTGGTCAGTGATGCCGAAGCGCAGCTGTTTCGCGCGCGCATCGGCCCCCACGCTGGCGGCGCTGTCACTGCCTTGCGCAACGGCATTGACGCAGGCCAGTTCAATCCGCAGTCAGCGCTCCCCCATGCTGATCTTGTCAGCGCGAAGGGTCCGCATCTCGTGTTTACGGGGCAGATGGATTATGCGCCCAACATTGCCGCGGCAGAACGGGTGATTGATCACATTCTGCCTGAAATCCGAAAAATTCATGGCGATGCCCAGTTCCATGTGGTGGGCCGGGCCCCAGTCAGCCGGCTGCTGGCCCGCGATGGTACAGGCGGCGTGCGCATCTGGGGCGAAGTGCCCGATGTCCGGCCATTTCTGGCCGCAGCTGATCTGGTAGTGGCGCCGCTGGAAATTGCCCGCGGCATCCAGAACAAGGTGCTGGAAGCCATGGCCATGGCGCGGCCTGTTCTGCTGACGCCGGAAGCCGCAACCGGGATTGATGCCACAAGCGGCACACATTTCGCAGTCGAGGCAGGCCATCATGCCCTGGTGGAACGGGCGCTGGCGTTGCTCGGCAATGGCCCTCTTGCCTTGCGCATGGCTGCTGCCGCCCGCCGCTATGTGGTTGAAAACCAGAGCTGGGATGCAATGCTGGCACCGCTCGCCAGCATCATCGGCAAAGACACAGAGAACACCCGCCGCGATGTCGCCTGAAGTGCCTGGCGAGGTTTTGCCACCAGCGGGGATGTTTCGTGCCCCCGCCGCCATCTGGCGCAGCCATATATCGCCCGTCTGGCGTGCGCCGCTGATCCATCTTGGCCTGGCATGGGCCATGCTGATGGCGCTGGCAGGGCATGACTGGGCGGTGATGTTTGACAAGTGGTGGAATGTTTCCACCTACAATCATGTCCTCTTTGTCCCCTTTATCGCGGGCTGGCTGGTGTGGACCCGAAGGGATCTGCTGGCCAGGCTGGCGCCTGCTGCGTGGTGGCCCGGCCTGGTGCTGGTGGCGGGCGCCCTGATGCTGTGGCTGCTGGGGACAGTGGGGGGCGTCAATACGGCCAGCCAGCTTGGCGCGGTCATGGCCTTGCAAGGGGCGCTGCTGGCGGTGCTGGGGCCGCGCATTGGTGCCGCATTGCTGTTCCCGCTTGCCTATCTGTTTTTTCTGGTCCCGTTTGGCGATGAACTGGTGCCGGCACTGCAAACAATTACGGCAAAGCTGGTCATTGTGCTTACGCACTGGAGCGGAATTCCTGCCGTAATCGACGGTGTGTTTATCGAAACACCCGGCGGATTGTTCGAAGTGGCAGAAGCCTGTTCGGGCGTGAAATTCCTCATCGCCATGGCGGCACTGGGCACGCTGGTTGCCAATGTCTGTTTCAAAAGCCTGCGCCGCCGCGCGGCATTCATGGCGGCGGCGATTATCCTGCCCATAATTGCCAACAGTATCAGGGCGTGGGGGACGATCTATATCGCCCAGTCACAGGGCATCGAATTTGCAGCGGGCTTCGATCACATCTTCTACGGGTGGATTTTCTTTGCCCTGGTGGTGCTGGCATTGCTCGCGGGGGCATGGCGCTGGTTTGACCGCGATCCCGATGATCTGGCACCGTCCATCGAGCCTATCATGGCATCGCCGCGCCTCGGCTGGCTTGCCAGCCACAGCATCACCAGCAGGCGCGCACTGGTAATTCTGGGCGCATTGGCTGCCGGGTTTTACGCCTGGTCTGCCACGGCATCGCGCATTGAAGCACAATTGCCGGTCTCCATCGAACTGCCAGCGGTGGCAGGATGGCAGCGCAGCGCTGACACGCCAGCTATCGCGTGGTCCCCGCGCGCCACAGGCGCTGGCCACCGCCTGTTGGGGCGCTATTCTGCCAATGGTGGCGCAACTGTTGATGTGTTTGTGGCATTATACGCCGCGCAGGATGATGGCCGCGAAGCCAGCGCTGCCGGCGAAGGGGCGCTGGTGCCGGGCACACAATGGCGGTGGCTGGACACAGGGCCAGTGATTGCCGGCGCCAATAGCGACTATCTGCTGGCCGATGGCCACGTCAAACGGCTGGCGCGCACATCCTACCGGAGCGGCAATGTGCTGACCGATAGCGCCGTGCGCCTGAAGCTGGCGGCGATGGTTGACAGGATGATGCTGCGCCGCCAGCCCACGATGATGCTCATCCTGTCTGCCGAAGACCAAGGCGGCGCTGATGCTGCGGCATCCATCGCGAAATTCAGGCAGGCCATGGGCGACGAGGGTGAATGGATGGACCGCATCGCCGGTCTTCGTTAGGGCGGCGATATGTGCGCAATTGCCGGAATTTTTCATTGCGAGACACCCAAGCCGGTTGACCCGCGCCGGGTTGAACGGATGTGCGACGCGCTGGCGCACCGCGGCCCAGATGGCGCGGGCGTATGGACAGCGCCGGGTGTCGGCCTTGGCCATCGCCGCCTGTCGATCATCGATCTGGCAGGATCGCCGCAGCCCATGCATTCTGCCGATGGCCGGGCGGTGATTGTCTTCAACGGTGAAATTTACAATTTCCGCGAACTGCGCGCCGAGCTTCAGGCTCTGGGCGCACAATTCCGGACAGATGGCGATACCGAAGTTATCCTGGCAGCATACCAGCAATGGGGGACAGACTGCCTTGCGCGCCTGCAGGGCATGTTTGCCTTTGCCGTGTATGATCTGGCGCGGCGCGAATTGTTTCTTGCCCGTGACCGGCTGGGCGTAAAACCGCTTTTTATGGCCCCTTTGAGCGATGGCAGCATTGCCTTTGCGTCCGAACTGAAGGGCCTTCTGGCGCATCCGCTATTGCGCCGCGAGGCAGACCCGCTGGCCGTGGAAGATTACCTGGCATGGGGGTATGTGCCGGATCATCGCAGCTTTCTCAAAAGTGTCCAGAAATTGCCGGCGGGCCATTTCCGCGTGTTGAAACAGGGCGCGCAGCCCACTGCCAGCGTCCAATGGTGGGATGTCAGTTTTGCCGACCGGCGCAAGGGGTCCACCATGGACCTGTCTGCCGAATTGCTGTACCACCTGCGTTCCGGCGTAGCGTCGCGCATGGTGGCAGATGTGCCTTTAGGCGCGTTCCTTTCTGGCGGGGTCGATTCCTCCAGCGTGGTTGCCCTGATGACTGAGGCAAGCGGTGAACAGGTGCAGACCTGTTCCATCGGGTTTGACGTCGAAGCGCTGGATGAAACAGCCTATGCGCAGCAGATTGCGCAGCTTTTCGGCACGCAGCACCATAGCCGCATGGTCGATCCGGATGATTTTGCCGCGATTGACCGGATTGCCGGCATATTCGACGAACCCTTCGCTGATGCGTCAGCCCTGCCCATGCTGCGGGTTTGCGAACTTGCACGGGAGCATGTGACTGTCGCCCTGTCCGGCGACGGGGCTGATGAGGCATTTGCTGGCTACCGGCGGCAGATATTTCACGCGCGCGAAGAGCAGGCCCGCTCGATTCTGCCCGCAGCCCTGCGCCAACCCGTGTTTGGCGCGCTGGGCCAGGCATGGCCCAAAGCTGATTGGGCGCCAAGGCCGCTGCGCGCCAAAAGCACATTGCTCGCCATGGCTGGCAGCGGCGAAGAAGGGTATGCCCGCGGCCTGTCCGTGGTGCCGCCGGAATTGCGGCAGGCGCTCTATTCCGATGCATTCCTGAAAACGCGCGGGGATTACCGGGCAGAACAGCCGCTGGTGCAATTGATGCGGGATGCGCCAGCGCGGTCAGGGCTGGACCGCGCGCAATATGCCGATCTCAAATTCTGGCTGCCGGGTGATATTCTGACCAAGGTTGACCGCACCAGCATGGCCGTCAGCCTGGAAGCGCGCGAGCCGCTGCTGGACCACCGGCTGATCGAATTTGCCGCCCAATTGCCTCACCGTCAGCGGATTCGCGGGCGGCAGGGCAAATGGCTGATGAAACACACCATGCAGCGTTATCTGCCGGACAATATCCTCTATCGCCAGAAACAGGGCTTCGTTACGCCGCTGGCCCAGTGGCTGCGCGGACCCCTGGCCGGACAGGCCCGCGCCATTGGCCGCAGTGCGGCTTTGGCGCGGACCGGCTGGTTCAATTCAAAACGGCTTTCCAGCCTTGCGGACGAGCATATTTCGGGCCGCAGCGATCATTCGCGGCTGCTGTGGCAATTGCTGATGCTGGACCGTTCGGTGGAACGGCTGGAGATTACCGGCTGACAGTCAGCGGGCCCAATAGCTAGCGGGCATCCACCATTACCAGTTCGGCATCGTCCAGCGCCTCAACCACGATCTGCGCTTCGCCGGTTATGGCAATGCCATCACGCGGCTGGGCTTCCTGCCCGTTCACGCGGATCCGGCCAGTTGGCGCGACCAGATATTGATGGCGGGCAGGGTCGGCCTCATACGTTGCGGTCTGGCCCTCGCCAAGTGTCGCAGCCAGCACCTTTGCATCTGCGCGGATGGACAGCGCATCATCGGTTTCTGCCGTGCCGCTGGCCACCACTTCCCATTGACCTGCACGAGCGCCGGTTGGAAATTCGCGTTGACCCCATGAAGGCTGGCCGCCGCGCTGGTCGGGCATGATCCAGATCTGGAACAGGGTGGTCGCTTCGTCTTCCACGTTAAATTCGGCATGGGTGATGCCGCTGCCCGCGCTCATCACCTGCACATCTCCTGCGCCGGTCCGGCCGCTGTTACCCAGCGAATCCTTGTGCGTAATCGCGCCAGTGCGGACAAAGGTCACAATTTCCATGTCGGAATGGGAATGCGGCGGAAAACCGCTTTGCGCCGCAATCGTGTCATCATTCCACACCCGGATCTGGCCCCAGCTCATCCGCTGCGGATCGTGATACTGGGCAAAGCTGAAGTGATGGCGAGCATCGAGCCAGCCGTGGTCGGCGGCACCAAGGGAGGCGAACGGGCGAATATCAATCATGAGACGTTCCACATCGGCGGGGTGTTGGCGCCGGAAGACCTGCTATTTCGGAAGGCAGGTCAGGGTTTTCAACCCTCTGTGCCGTGGCCGGTGGCCATATATTGCGCGCTCTGCATTTCCATCAGGCGGCTGACAGTGCGTTCAAATTCAAAACTGCCGTCGCCTGCGCGGTATAGATTTTCCGGCGGCGCAGCGGCAGTGACGAACAATTTGACCCGGTGTTCATAGAGCGCGTCAATCAGGGTGACAAAGCGGGCGGCTTCGTTGCGGTCTTCGGCCCCCATCACCGGAATGCCGACGATGATCACCGTATGATAGGTCTGCGCGATGGCGAGATAATCGGTCGCCCCGCGAGGCTCACCGCACAGGCGCTTGAAACTGAACACCGCCACGCCCTTCAGGCTTTTTGGCACCATCAGCGTCCGTCCGCCGCCCAGATCAAGTTCGCCCGATGGCACGTTGGCTTTATCTTCCGGCGGATAATCGGTGAGGCGGAAAAATGCCTCTGTCACTTGCGCGGTGGCCGCATCGCCCAGGGGTGAATGCCAGGTGGCAAGGCCCGCGAGCCGTTCCAGCCGGTAATCAACCGGACCGTTCAGCGGCAACACGTCCAGCCGCCGTGCGATCAGTTCGATGAACGGCAGGAAATGTTCGCGATTGAGGCCGTCCTTATACAGGTCTGACGGTGGACGATTGGACGTTGTCACGATCGTTACGCCTTCATCCACGATCAATGCGCGGAACAGCCGACTCATGATCATGGCATCAGCACTGTTGTTGACCACCATCTCGTCAAAGGCGAGGCAGCGCAAACCCTGGGCCAGCCGGGCGGCAACGGGGCCGATGGGGTCGCCGCTTTCGTTCTTGCGTTCTTCGCGCAGCAGGCGGTGGACTTCCAGCATGAAGGCATGAAAATGCGCGCGGCGCTTTTCCGGTATGTCCAGTGTCTGGTGAAACAGATCCATCAGCATGGACTTGCCGCGCCCGACACCGCCCCACATGTAAACGCCTTGTGGCTGTTCCGGTTTGCGGCCCAGCAATTTGCCGAAAAACCCCGCCTCGGGCTTTTCTTCCAGCTGCCTTTGCAACCGGTCCAGCCGGGCTGCGGCCTCGGCCTGTTCCGCATCGGCGCGCAATTCGCCTGCCGCGACAAGGGACTGGTAACGCGCCAGTAAGCCGGTCATGACGTCAGAGCGACCTTTTCGGGGACTTGCGCACGATGCCGGAAAATGATGCCACCTGATGGTCTTCCTGTTCCACCATACCGCGCATGAACATCATCCTGCCGGTTTCGCGCATCAGTTCCACCACCGCATCCAGCGGCTTGTCCACCTTGCCGGCGCCAATGAACTGGGTGGAAAGTTCCAGCGTGACCGCCATTCCCGCATCGCCGCTGCCCAGCGTGCGCATGGCGGCAAACAGGGAAATGTCGATCAGCGACAGGGTTACAGCCCCGTGGATCATTTCCTGCAAATTGGTGTGGCGCCGTTCCGGCATCATCCGCAGGCGGCATTTATCGCCTTCCCTGCGGGTTAGCAGACGGCCCATCACGGCGCCGTTAAAGCGCGTGTTATCGACCAGATCCCAGGTGTACCAACCCGGGTTGGCGGGGTCTTCGCGGTAATCGAAGAAGCCCGAATCTCCGTCAGTATGCAGCGCCACCGATCAGATTTGCCGTTCGGCCATCATCTTCTTGGTTTCGGCAATCGCCTTGGCCGGGGAAAGCCCCTTGGGGCAGACATTGGCGCAGTTCATGATGGTGTGGCAGCGATAGAGCTTGAACGGATCTTCCAGATCATCCAGCCGCTCGCCCGTCATTTCATCGCGGCTGTCGGCCAGCCAGCGATAGGCCTGCAGCAGGATGGCGGGGCCAAGGAACTTGTCCGAATTCCACCAGTAACTGGGGCAGGCGGTGGAACAGCAGGCACACAGGATGCATTCGTAAAGCCCGTCCAGCTTTTCCCGCTGTGCCGGCGTTTGCAGTCTTTCCTTGCCCGAAGGCGTGGTGCTGACCGTCTGCAGCCAGGGGCGGATCGACGCATATTGGGCGTAGAAATGCGTGAAATCGGGCACCAGATCCTTGATCACTTCCATATGCGGAAGCGGGGTGATGCGGATTTCTCCGCTCAGATCGTCCATGGCGGTGGTGCAGGCAAGGCCGTTCTTGCCATTCAAATTCATCGAGCAGGAACCGCAGATACCCTCGCGGCACGACCGGCGGAAGGTCAGCGACGGATCAATCTCGTTCTTGATCTTGATAAGGGCATCCAGCACCATCGGGCCGCAATCGTCCAGATCGATTTCGAACGTGTCGTACCGCGGGTTTTCACCCGTATCGGGATCATAGCGATAGATTTTGAATTTCTGCACACGGGCAGCGCCCTGGGCGCTGTGAGTACGGCCCTTGCCGTTGATCTTCGAGTTCTTCGGGAGGGTGAAAGTGGCCATTGGGAATGCTTTCTGTACTGCGTGCGGGTTCTATCTAGCGTCATTCTCGGCAAGGGCAAGGTGGGGCGTAGGAAGTGAACGGCCACAGGCCAAATTAGGTGCGACTGATAGAAGGGCAGATGGTTGCTCTTGCCTGCAATCAGGCAGCGGGCGATAGAGAATTATGGATGATACCCCCCAAGACAAGACCGCCGCTGTGTTCGGCGCTTCGGGAGGTATCGGCAGGGCCTTGTGCAGCCGGTTGCAGGAACGCGGATATACGCAGATTTTCGCCGGATCACGTGCGGGCGATACTGCCGCTGACGATGTCATCCGGCCATTTACATTTGATCTTGGCAGTGAAGCCAGCATCGAGGCTGCTGCCAAAGAGATGGCACATACGCCGCCCGATATCATTCTGGTGGCAACTGGTGTTCTAACGCTGGCGGACGGTGCCGGGCCGGAACGGTCGCTGCGCAATCTGAACCCAGAAGTGATGCGGCAGGTATTTCAACTCAACACGATCGGGCCAGCACTGGTGGCAAAACATATGCTGCCGCTGATGCCCCGCGAAAGGCGCTGTGTGTTTGCGGCTTTATCGGCACGGATAGGGTCAATCGGCGATAACCGCCTTGGCGGATGGCATTCCTACCGTGCGTCGAAAGCGGCGCTCAACATGCTGATCCGCAATTTCTCCATTGAAATGGCGCGGACCCATAAACAGGCCATCATCGTGGGGCTGCATCCCGGAACTGTGGATACGCAATTGTCACAGCCGTTTCAGGGCGGCCTGCCTGAAGGACAGTTACTGTCACCCGATCAATCAGCCGGCAGCCTGCTGGGCGTGATCGACACGCTTCTGCCGGCAGACAGCGGCCATGTTTTCGACTGGGCAGGCAAACCTGTACCAGCGTGACGCCTATACCAATGTGACAGTTTCCGGCGGTTTTGCCCTGTCGTCCCCGTAAAAGTCGCCCACTTGGCCTGACGGAGCTTCAGTCCATCAAGCCTTGGCGGCGAAGGCTTTCCGCCAGAATGGTCTCGATCAATTGCGACTGGGTCAGGCCAGCCAGCCTGGCAGCGCGGCCATAAACTTTTTCCGACCACAGATTGCAGTTGAGGTTGAGTTCGAGGAAGGTGACCTCGCCCGTTTCCTCGTTCACTCTGTATTCGAACCGGCCATAATCGAACGGGCGATATTCACCCCATAATTTCTGCGTATATTCCGTGATCCTGGCCGACATTTCAGGATTTTCAAACGGGTCGAGCGAGTATTTCTGGCTGCGGTCCACCAGATCGCGCTTCTCGTAATAGGTGCGCAAATGGGCAGGATCTGCCTGGCGGAAAATCAGCATTGGCAGAATGACAGGATCGCCAATGGTAATGACCGGAACTTCCACGTCGCTGCCGTCGAGGAATGGTTCGA
The DNA here is from genome assembly GCF_009827615.1 of Allopontixanthobacter confluentis. Classification (GTDB taxonomy): domain Bacteria; phylum Pseudomonadota; class Alphaproteobacteria; order Sphingomonadales; family Sphingomonadaceae; genus Allopontixanthobacter; species Allopontixanthobacter confluentis. The sequence continues at coordinate 1,209,846 of NZ_WTYU01000001.1, read as the reverse complement.
CGATGGCGTCATGCTTGTCGTCATGAATTTCCTGGATTGCCGCGCGCACCCCTGTCCAGTCAGTGGCGTCATGCACGCCCCAACTGGCTGACGATGCGTTGGGCTTGATTACGTAGCGTTCAGCCGCGGGGCATTTTGCTGCGTCCACCGGCGCGCCGCGCCGATAGATTGCCCATGGCGCGGTTGGCACGCCTGCGTCCACCGCGGCCCGTTTTGCCAGATGCTTATCATCCGATAATCCGCGCAGGATCGGGCTGGCACCCAGAAAGGGGATCCCCAGACGCGTACACAACAGGGGGCCGAGCATTTCGGAATTGAAAAAACCTGCCCGGTTCAGCAGCGGAAAGACAAAATCCACCTCAGGCTTTTCGAACAGCACTTCGAACCGATCGGCCAGTGTCAGGTTGAGGCCCAGATCTTCCAGAATGCCGCGCACTTCATGATGATAGACGGCATGGTTGCCATCTTCGGGGTGCGGTGTGCCGTCGCCCAGCGCATGCTTGGCAATGAACATGATACGCAGGCGATCCTTGGTTGCCTGGTCAATCGTGAGCGGGGTGATTTCTAAAGCCAAAATAGGCACCTTCAATTGCTTTAAACCGCCCTTTAGGTCTGCTAACGGGCGGTTCCAAGCAGAATTCTGGGAAGACGCCCACATGGCAACCGATTTTCCGGACTTTGCTCCGGATGTAAAATTGTCCGATGCAGGCCGGCAGGCCATCGCTCTTTTGTCCAGCGGGGGCGATGCGCGCATCACTCTCGATCCGCAAACGGGCCTTAATCGCTATATGTCTGCGCCCTATCCGCGCACCGCTCTGGCCTTTGCTTCATCCACCGCAAACGATCTGTCGAAAGGCGCATTCGATCATGTGGTCGGCATCGTAGAAAACGGCATGGGTGCTTACAGCCAGCGCCTTGCCACGCTGCGGCGGCGGATTTGCAGCGCCTATGCCATAGGTGACGGGGCAGAAGTGGTCTTCGCGCCGTCCGGGACAGATCTGGAATATGTCGCGCTTGCGGCAGTAACGGGCCGCTGCGCCGGGGGCATCCACAATATCCTGCTGGGCGCAGATGAAGTGGGGCGCGGCTGTGTCCATTCCGCCAATGGTGATTATTTCGCCAGCGAAACCGCCTTGGGAACTGCGACAGAGCCGAAACACTCCGTCGAAGGGCTGGAAAATGTCAGCCTGACCGATATTGCCGTGCGCTGCGAAGAAGGAATTGCGCGCGAAAGCAGCGAGATCCTGGAAGCTGTCATCAGCGAACTCAATCGGGCCCGGGCCATGGGCAAACATGCGCTGGTCCATGTGGTGCATGGTTCCAAAACCGGGCTGATCCTGCCGCAGGGCGAAGAGTTGGACCGGCTGCAAGCTGAATTTCCGGGACAGTTCACGCTGGTGGTCGATGCCTGCCAGGCCCGTATCGCCAGTGCAGCGGTGCACCAATATCTGGAACGCGGAGCGATTGTGTTCCTGACCGGCTCCAAATTCATGGGCGGCCCTCCGTTCAGCGGTTTTGCCATATTACCTGAAGCGATGGTGCATGACGCTGCGCCATTGCCAGCAGGTTTCAGCACCATTTTTCGCCGTGCCGAATGGCCCGCCGGCTGGGCCGGTACCGACATATTGAGCGATGACGAAAATCAGGGACTGGCTTTGCGGCTGGAAGCGTCAATCTTTGAGCTCGAGCAATTCCAGCGTCTGCCTGTGGCACAGGTTTACGCAGTTATCGCCAGTTTCCAGCGCGCGCTTGCCACCACGCTGCTGCAGCCATTCGGTTTTGCGCTGGTCAAACCCTATCCTGATGGGGAGGAATCCGAAGCGCGCGAACACCCCATTGAAATGCTGACCCTGGCCACGCTGGATGTCAGCGCTCTGCCCTGTGCGCGGACTTTCGAACAGGCTGAAACCCTGCACCGGACACTGGCGCTTTCAGGCGTCCGCCTTGGCCAACCGGTTAAAAGTGTGCGGACCACCGATGGCGCATGGGCAGGAACATTGCGGGTAGGGCTATCGATGGGGCAGATCAGCCGCTGGTCTTTGCTTTCACCGGATGAGCAGTTTGCCGCCATTTCAGCGGACTTGCAGCAGGTAGCGCAGGCGATCGAAAACGCAGCAGTAGTGGCCTGAGCCTGCCATCTGATCCAGCCATCTGACACCTGGCATAGTTGGCTGGCATCTAATTTCGCAGGCCGGTGTACCTATGATCAGGGCGTTCGGTATATTTCGGCCATGGATTTTCCCCCTGTTGCAGCGCATGATGCCCCGCGTGGTCGGCAAGGTGAGGGGGCAGTCATGGGTTTGGCAAAGTGGTGGGACAAGCATGGTGTGCCGCGCATTATCAAGGTGGCGTGCGGCGCGCCGCAGATCATGAAACTGCGCTCCCAATTGATTCCCAAGGCGCAAGGGGATGTGTTTGAACTGGGCTGCGGCGGCGGCATCAACCAGCAATTCTACCGCGCTGATGCCATCACCAGCTATGCCGGGATCGACCCGGGGGAAAAACTGCTGGAATATGCGCGCGGCGAGGCGGAGAAAAAGGGCTGGAAAGCCGACATTCGCGGCGGCATCGGCGAAGATATTCCGTTTGAAAGCGAGAGTTTCGACACAGTAGTCTGCACTTACACGTTGTGTTCGGTGCAATCGCCCCAACAAGTGCTGCAGGAAATGCGTCGCATATTGCGGCCCGGCGGGACATTGCTGTTTCTCGAACATGGCCGCGCGCCAGATGCCGATGTCGCCAAATGGCAGGACCGGATCGAACCGTTCTGGAAACCTGTTGCAGGTGGCTGCCATCTTACCCGCCCGATTACCAGTGCGGTGACGGATGCAGGGTTTGCGGTGCAACCCATGGGCGCGCAATACACGCCCAAGACACCGCGCTGGGCAGGCTGGATGGAGTGGGGATCAGCGGTAAAAAACGGGTGACACGCAAGGACTGGAGTGTTGCTTGTTCTGTACGGCTTATCGTTTGTTACGCCCTAGCATCCTTGTGGAGGAAAGCGAAGATCAGGCACCTGATGGGCGGATCGCGAATTGCCATGTGAAGCGTCGGCGCCATGACGGGCAAAATCATGGACATTGCCGATATGCCCTATGGTGACCGGCAGGGTGGTGTGATGACCCGTCAGGAAACATATGGTGGATATTGCAGCGTTTTAGGGAGGCCGCCTATTTCTAGCGGTTCAGCACAGCACATAAAAAAGGCCCCCGTTCCGGCAGGAAAGGGGGCCTTTTTATTGTTTGACTGTCTTAGCCGAAAGTGCGTTGCCACCAGCCGCCGCGGCGCGGTGTGTCGGCCTGCTCGGCAGGAGCACTTTCCTCGACCGTTTGCTGGGCGGTGTCAGCCTTTTCGGCCGCTTTGGCAGCAGTTTTAGGAGCGGTTTTCGGAGCAGCCCGCTTGCGCGCCGGCTTTGGCTCAGCCTGTGGTGCAGCAGCCTCTGGCGCTACATCCGCTGTGGATGCGGCATCAGCCGGGGCAGCAGCCGCAGGCTTTTTGCGGCTGGCACGCTTTGGCTTTTCAGCAACCGGCGCATCCTGCCCTGCTGCCGTTTCCGCTTCATTTGCAGACTCGGCCACTTTCTTGCGGCTGCGGGCTGCGCGCTTGGGCTTTTCAGCAGCGATTGCGTCAGCTTCGTCAGCAGGCGCTGCTTCCTCTTCGACAACTTTTCTGCTGCGCGAACGGCGCTTGGGCTTGGCGGTTTCTGCTGCCGCAACTTCTGCGGTTTCAGGAGCGCCATCAGGACCGGAAACGACCGCCATGTCGTCCTTCACCTGATCGGCAATGGCGCCAAGATTGGCGGCATCCTGCGGCGTGAAATCGCGGTCGGTCCGGGTGTTTTCAGACCCTTCTTCGCCATTATTTTCGCCGCTATTTTCGCCGCCATTTTCAGCGCCATTTTCACCCTCACCGCGGCCACGGCCACGACGGCGGCGTCCACCACGGCGGCGGCGTTTCTTCGGGCGTTCCTCGCCATCATCGTCATGCTCTGTTGTCTGGGCAGGCGAAGATGCAGCATTTTCGATCTGGCTGTCTTCGTCAACCGAACCGGTCTGTGCAGCATCCTGATCGTCTGATGGACGCTTGCGGCCTCGGCCACCACGGCGGCGGCGACGGCGCTTGTTTTCGCCATCTTCATCGTCGCTGTCCGTCTGATCTCGGCCCGCATCACGGCCCTGATTTCGGCCCAGATCACCGCGATTTCCACGATCATTCCGATCGTCGCCATCGTTGTTGTCTTCTTCTTCCGCGTCATCCTCTTCGATGATGTCACTGTCATCATCTTCATCGATCACGATAGGCGCGAATTTGGGAGCTTCGGTGGGGCGCGGGCCAGAACTGCTGACCGCCATCTTGGCGCCTTCGTCCTCGCCTTCCGGCACGACTTGCACCGTCACACCGTAACGGTCCTCGATCTCGGTCAGATCGGCGCGTTTGGTGTTGAGCATATAGACCGCAGCTTCGGTGCTGGCAGACAGGGTGATGATGGTGCCGCGGCCCTTGGCTGCTTCATCCTCGATCAGGCGCAGGGCAGAAAGACCGGCGCTGGACGCGGTGCGGACAAGGCCGGTGCCATCACAATGCGGACAATCGCGCGTGGTGGCTTCCAATACGCCGGTACGCAGGCGCTGGCGGCTCATTTCCATCAGGCCGAAACCGGAAATGCGGCCCACCTGGATGCGGGCACGGTCGTTCTTGAGCGCGTCCTTCATCGCCTTTTCAACCTTACGGACGTTGGAATTATATTCCATGTCGATAAAGTCGATCACGACCAGACCGGCCATGTCGCGCAGGCGCAACTGGCGGGCAATTTCGCGGGCAGCCTCAAGGTTGGTGGCAGTCGCGGTCGCTTCAATCCCGTGTTCCTTGGTGGAACGGCCGGAGTTGATGTCGATCGACACCAGCGCTTCGGTCGGGTTGATAACCAGATATCCGCCAGATTTCAGCTGCACCACCGGATCATACATGGCCCGCAGCTGGTCTTCCGCGCCAAAGCGCTGGAACAGCGGCACAGGGTCGGAATAGGCTTTTACCCGGCGTGCATGGCTGGGCATCAGCAGCTTCATGAATTCCTTGGCAGCCTTGTACCCGCCTTCACCTTCGACCACGACCTCTTCGATTTCGCGGTTGTAGATGTCGCGGATGGCGCGCTTGATCAGGTCACTGTCCGAATGGATCAGGGCAGGGGCGCTTGACCCCAATGTGCGGTCGCGAATTTCGTCCCACAGGCGGGCGAGGTAATCAAAGTCACGCTTGATTTCGGTCTTGGTGCGCGACAGGCCGGCAGTTCGGACGATCAGGCCCATGTTGCGTGGCAGGCTGAGGTCTGAAACCACCTGCTTCAAACGCTTGCGATCCTGCGCGCTGGAAATCTTGCGCGAAATGCCGCCGCCGTGGCTGCTGTTGGGCATCAGCACGGTGTAACGGCCGGCAAGGCTGAGATAGGTGGTAAGTGCCGCGCCCTTGTTGCCGCGTTCTTCCTTGACCACCTGAACCAGCAGCACCTGGCGGCGCTGGATTACGTCCTGGATCTTGTAACGGCGGCGCAGCGCCATGCGCTTGGCACGGGCTTCATCCACGGCCTTGGCACGGCTCTTGTTGCCGCCGCGGCCACGGCCCTTGGTCCGGCGCGCACGGCCACGGCCGCCGCGTGAATTGCCATTCTCGTCGCTGTCAGAGCCGTCGTCATCGTCGCTGTCATCATCGTCATCATCATCGTCGCCATCCAGATGGCCTTCTTCGATGGTGGACACCTTGTCTTTTTCAGATGTGTCGATTTCTTCGAGGCCGTCTTCGGCAAGGTCTTCGACCAGTGCTTCGGAGGATTCGTCTTCCGCGTCATATTCGTCGCCGGGAAGATTGCCTTCATCTTCTTCGGCAGCGCGCAGGGCGGCTTCTTCCTCGGCAGCCTCGGCTTCTTCGGCCAGCAGCGCCTCACGATCCTCTTTCGGGATCTGGTAATAGTCAGGGTGAATTTCGCTGAAGGCGAGGAAGCCGTGGCGGTTTCCGCCGAAGTCGACGAATGCCGCCTGCAGCGAAGGTTCCACACGGGTTACCTTGGCGAGATAGATATTACCTTTGATCTGCTTGTGTTCAGCAGATTCAAAGTCGAATTCCTCAATCCGGTTTCCCTTGAGGACCGCCACCCGGGTTTCTTCCGAGTGGCGCGCATCGATTAGCATGCGCGTTGCCATTATAGTGTCTCCAGGCGCAACCGGGCGGACCATGGTCTGAAACCATGCCAGCCAGTGAGTTGCGCGCCATTATGTGAAAACCGCCCGGCCCATGAGGACGTGCGGCAATATGAAAACGGCCCGCACGCAATTTCGCGTCGGACCGGGGTGATGTGTCTGCAATGTCGGGAATGCGCTTTGTTAGCGCTGCCTGACCGGCCCATACCCCGACGCAGCGCAGCGGCTGTATCGTAGGGGTGGCGGGGAGGCTTCTCATCTATGCATCAACCTGTAAATGCGACGGGCATGACGCCCGCAGCCGGTTCCGGCTGTCCTTTCATCAGGTGAAGCGCAAGTCGCACAGCCCCGGTTTGAAAGAACGGTTTACCGGTGCAAGGCAGCTAGCACTGTGCGTTTCGTTGAGCAACCATATTGCGCATCACCCCCGCAACATCGTAACGATGGCGCGCAATGTCACTGCGCGCTCAACTCTGGCTGATTTTTCTGGTGCCCCTGGCGATTGTCGCCGGGGTGCTGGGTTTTGGGCTGACTGTGCCTGTTCCGTATCTGGGCAGGGATTATGTCCTGCGCCTGATTTTGCCAGAAGGCGGCGAGCCGGTCGGCCTGCCGAAAATCTACGGCCCGCAGGACAAAAGCCGGCCCTTGCTGGTGATTGACCCGGGGCATGGCGGCAGGGACCCCGGTGCCAGCGGTGTCGGGTTCAAGGAAAAAGGGCTGGTTCTTGATCTGGCCAAAGCCCTGCGTGACCAGCTGGTGGAAGAAGGTGGTATCCGCGTTGCGCTGACGCGGGAGGATGACCGGTTTCTGGTACTAGGCGAAAGGTTCGAGATTGCCCGGCGTCTGGATGCAGACCTGTTCCTGTCCATTCACGGCGATTCTGCCGGTGACCCTGCGGATGATGGAAACGGGGCCAGCGGTGCCAGTATCTACACCCTGTCGCAAAAAGCGTCGAGCGGCGCTGCGGCGCGGTTTGCGGCGCGCGAAAACAGTGCCGATGCCATCAACGGCGTGGTGCTTGATGACCGCAATGCCGATGTGAATGCCATTCTGGTGGAATTGTCCCAGCGGCGCGTGATCGAAGATGCGGCGGAATTTGCGCGGCTGATTGTGCGCGAAGGCACAGGCAGGCTGGTTTTTCACCCGCAGCCGCGCCGTTCGGCGTCACTGGTGGTGCTCAAGGCGCCGGATGTCCCGTCAATCCTGTTCGAATCGGGATATATCACCAACCCTGACGATGCCGCCCGTCTGGCATCCCCTGCCGGCCAGCAGGAATTTGCCCAGACAATGGCCCGCGCTGTGCGGATTTATTTCGCCCGACAGGCAGATAATTAGGCCATGTGCCGAACCCTTATTTCCGCGCCAGCACGCTCACCCCATCTGACCCACCGTGGCTGACACAGTGTTGAATGGCGCTGGCATCTGACGAAACCCCCGTGCTAGAGGCTTCGACCAATTATGGCCGAACAATCCACTTCCGAATATTTCCGTTATCGGATTCGCCGCGATACGCAGGGTGCCATCGCCTGGTTCACCAATGGCTGGCGCAATAACAAGCGGTTTCGCTGGGCTGCCATCGGCCTTGCGTCCATGCTGGCGCTGTTCGTGCTGGCATGGATTGCGCTGGCGCGGGACTTGCCCGACGCCGAATCGCTGCTGGATTATGAACCGCCTTTGCCCACCGTGGTGCGCGGCATTGATGGCGAGATTGTCCATTCCTATGCCCGTGAACGCCGCGTGCAGCTGCAATATTCGGATTTTCCGCAGAAATTGATCGAAGCCTATCTGGCCGCCGAAGACAAAACTTTTTTCACCCATGGCGGGGTTGATTTTACCGGCCTTGCTGGCGCGGTGGTCGATTATGTGTCCAAACTTGGCAGCGGGCAGCGCGCCAAGGGCGGGTCCACCATCACCCAGCAGGTGGCGAAAAACATTCTCGTGGGCGACGAATATTCCGTCACTCGCAAGCTCAAGGAAATGATCCTGGCCAGCCGCATCGAAGGCGTGCTGACCAAGCAGCAGATCCTTGAGCTGTATCTCAATGAAATCCCGCTGGGGCGCCGCAGTTTTGGCGTGCAGGCAGCATCCCGCGCCTATTTCGACAAGGACGTGGGCGACCTTGAACTGCATGAGGCAGCCTATCTTGCGATCCTTCCCAAGGCGCCGGAAACCTATAGCCGCGAAAAGAATTACGGCGTGGCTCTGGAACGGCGCAATTTCGTGCTTGGGCAAATGGCTGCCAATGGCTTTGTCACCGCAGCAGAAGCGGCCGCGGCGCGGGCCAAGCCCCTTGGCATTGTCAGGCAGCGTTCCGACACGCGGACAGTGGATGCGGGATATTTCCTGGAAGAAGTCAGACGCCAGTTGATCGGCCAGTTCGGCGAAACGGCGGAAAAATCCAAGAACAGTGTCTATGCTGGCGGCTTGTGGGTGCGCACTTCGCTTGATCCTGAATTGCAAGTGGCTGCGCGCGATGCGCTGCGCGCCGGAATGCTGGCCTATCATGGCAATCGCGGGTGGACAGGGCCGATTGCGATATTGAAGGAATCCGACGGCAGCCTGACGGGGCAGCTCGCCAGTTCCTATCTTGATATCAATTACAAGGACTGGCGCGTTGGCGTGGTCACATCGCGCAATGGATCATCCGCGCGCATTGCCTTTGGCGATGGAACAGAAGCCCCGCTGGGCGGCGTGCCCAATGCGCTGAAAGTTGGTGATGTGGTGGCCGCATCCCCCAGCGGAAATTCCTACAATGTCCGCACCATTCCCGAAGTATCGGGCGGCTTTGTCGCCGAAGACCCGCAAACCGGCCGCGTGCTGGCCATGCAGGGCGGTTTTGACAGCCGGCTTGGCTCATTCAACCGTGCGACGCAGGCTGAACGCCAGCCCGGCTCCACCATCAAGCCGTTTGTCTATGCCACCGGGCTCGACCACGGCATGACGCCCGCTACCGAGGTGCCGGACCAGACCTATTGCTTCTATCAGGGCGCTGCCCTGGGCGAAAAATGCTTCCGCAATTTTGGTGGCGGCGGCGGCGGTGTCCACACTATGCGGTGGGGGCTGGAACAATCCCGTAACCTGATGACCATCCACATCGCGATGGAAGCAGGCATGCCCAATGTCGTCAAGACCATCGACCGGGTGGGCATTGGCAAATATGAAGCCTATCCCGCATTCGCCTTGGGTGCAGGCGACACCACTGTGTTGAAGATGGTCAATGCCTATGCCTCTCTGGCCAATCAGGGCCGGCAATTTGCGCCCACGCTGATTGATTATGTGCAGGACCGGCGCGGCAAGGTGATCTGGCGGGCCGACAAGCGCAAATGCGGCAATTGCAACATGGCGGAATGGGACGGGCAGGCAATGCCGCGTCTGGCGCCGGGCGGCAAGCAGGTGCTCGACCCGCGCACGGCCTTCCAGACAGTGCATATGCTGCAAGGTGTGGTTACGCGCGGAACAGCCGTCAGGCTGCGCGATCTTGATCTGCCGCTGTTCGGCAAAACCGGCACCACCAGCGGCCCGACCAATGCGTGGTTTGTCGGGGGCACACCTGAAATTGTGGCGGGGACCTATCTGGGCTTCGACCAGCCGCGCAATATGGGCGGCTATGTGCAGGGCGGAAACACTGCTGCGCCAATATTCAAACGCTTTGTCACCGACACCAAGAAGCGCTGGAGTGACGAGCCATTTGCGGCACCGGCCGGTGTGCGGATGGTGCGGATCGACCGCGTGTCCGGCAAGCGCGTATTTGCCGGCGCGCCGAGCGATGATCCCAAGGCGTCGGTGATATGGGAGGCATTCAAACCCGATTCCGAACCACCGCGGGCCACGCGTCAGGACGAGATCGAGACGCGCCGCAAGCAGATCCTCGACCTGATCAGGCGCGGCACCCGCGCACAGACCAATGCGAAGCGATCTGCCAGCAGTCCGGAAAAGCAGGCAGACTTTGTCGAAGAGCAGGGCGGCCTTTACTGATTGGCTGCATCGCGCACCTGTTCGGCCATGGCGACATGCTGCGCGATGCTTTACATTCGAAACACGTCCGTTAAGCGGGCCGCAAATTCGCGGAGAAAATGATTATGCGTGCCGAGGGGCAGGCCAATATTGACCGGATCGAAGCTGCGCTGGCGCTGGTGCGCCTGTCGCTGGACTGGGATCGTGCGCTGCGGCGTCTGGACGAACTGAATGCGCGGGTCGAAGACCCGACGTTGTGGGATGCGCCCAAGGAAGCAGAAGCGGTGATGCGGGAACGCCGCCGGCTGGAAGCTGCCATCGGAACCGTGCGTGAAATTTCCTCTGAGATGTCGGACGCCATCGAATTTGTCGAAATGGGCGAAGCTGAAGGCGACGCTGACATTGTGGCCGAAGGCCTCGCCAGTCTGGACAAGCTGGCCAAGCGCGCTGACGCTGACAAGGTGCAGGCCCTGCTGGCGGGCGAGGCTGATGCCAATGACGCCTATATCGAAATTCACGCTGGCGCTGGCGGTACGGAGAGCCAGGACTGGGCAGAAATGCTCCAGCGGATGTATTCCCGCTGGGCTGAAAAACGCGGCTACAAGGTGGAAGTCGTCGATTATCATGGCGGCGAACAGGCGGGCATCAAATCTGCCACGCTGCTGGTCAAAGGCGAAAATGCCTATGGCTATGCCAAGACCGAAAGCGGCGTTCACCGGCTGGTGCGGATCAGCCCTTATGACAGTTCGGCGCGCCGCCACACCAGCTTTAGTTCGGTGTGGGTCTATCCGGTGATTGACGACGATATCGATATCGAAATCAACGAAAGCGATCTCAAGATCGATACCTACCGTGCCAGCGGCGCGGGCGGTCAGCACGTCAACACCACCGATTCCGCAGTCCGCATTACCCACCAGCCAACCGGCATCGTGGTGGCCAGCCAGAACGACCGTTCGCAGCACAAGAACCGCGCCACCGCGATGAACATGCTGAAAGCGCGCATGTTCGAAAAGGAAATGGCCGAACGCGAAGCGGCGGCATCGGGCGAATATCAGGAAAAGACGGAAATTGGCTGGGGCCATCAGATCCGCAGCTATGTCCTGCAACCGTACCAGATGGTGAAGGATTTGCGCACTGGCGTCACATCGCCTGCGCCTGATGTGGTGCTGGATGGCGGGCTGGACGAATTTATCTCCGCTGCACTGGCGCAGCGCGTGACTGGCGAAACTGTCGAGGTGGAGGACGTCGAGTGATCTGCCGGGTTGCCCTGTGCGCCCTGGCGCTGGCGGCGACCAGCGGGTGCGAGCGTATTCCCGGCGGCGATGATCGATCCGGCCCCGGTGCGGGTTTCCCCCGGGCGGACCGTCCCGTTTCTTCGGTACAGAGCAACCAGTTTTCGACCGAAACGCAGCGCGATGGCGTGGGCGAGGCGCAAAAGGTGATGGATCTGGCGGAATTGAAGCCGGGCATGACCGTGGCGGATATTGGCGCGGGTGAAGGATATTATACCGTCCGTCTGGCGGAACGGGTGGGCGCAAAAGGGCGCGTGCTGGCGCAGGACATTGACCGCGAGGCCTTGCAGCGACTGGGCCAGCGGGTGGAGCGTGAACGGCTGGACAATGTATCCATCAAGCTGGGCGCGCCGGATAATCCGGGCTTGCCGGAAAACAGTTTCGACCGAATTTTTCTGGTTCACATGTATCACGAAGTGCGCGAACCTTACGCGTTTTTATGGCATTTGTGGCCAGCCCTTCGCAAGGATGGCCAGGTGGTTGTGGTGGACATTGACCGCCCGACCGACCAGCATGGGATCGATCCGCTGCTTTTGTCATGCGAGATGGAGCGGGTCGGGTTCGAACTGGTGACATTCAAGGATTCGCCGGAACTTGCCGGCTACTATGCGCAATTCAAGGCAGCGGCCACGAGGCCAAAGCCCAATGAGATAAAGCCTTGTCGCGGTTCACCGGGCGGGGCGGGTAACGCAGCCGGTTAGGCTGCCCAAACGGGACGTAAGATATAATGGCTTTCAAGGGTCTGACACCGATCAATTATGGCGGACGCGAAGTCTGGCCGCTGATCGAAGGCGGCAAGGGCGTTTCTGCCACTAATGGCGCCAGTTCCGGCGCATGGGCGGCGGCTGGCGGCATCGGCACGGTCAGTGCAGTCAATGCTGACAGCTATGATGCTGACGGCAATGTCATTCCGCAGGTCTATGACGCCCCCACGCGCAAGGAACGCCACCAGCAATTGATCCAATACGGCATTGATGGCGGCGTTGCGCAGGTCAAACGTGCGTTTGAAATGGCCGATGGCAAGGGCGCGATCAACATCAATGTGTTGTGGGAAATGGGCGGCGCGCAAGCCGTGCTGGAAGGCATTCTGGACCAGACAGAAGGGATGGTCACAGGGGTCACCTGCGGCGCAGGGATGCCGTATAAGCTGGCGGAAATCGCCGCGCATTACAATGTCTGTTACCTGCCGATCATCAGTTCGGCCCGTGCGTTTCGCGCCTTGTGGAAACGCAGCTATCACAAGGTGCCGCATTTGATGGCCGCCGTGGTTTACGAAGACCCGTGGCTGGCTGGCGGCCATAATGGCCTGAGCAACGCAGAAGACCCCAAAGTGCCGCAGGACCCCTATCCGCGGGTGAAGGAATTGCGCGAAACGATGCGCAAGGAAGGCGTCTCGGAAGAGTGTGTCATCGTGATGGCTGGCGGGGTCTGGGCGCTGCGGGAATGGGAAAACTGGATCGACAATCCTGACTTGGGCAAGATCGCCTTCCAGTTCGGCACGCGCCCCTTGCTGACGCAGGAAAGCCCGATCCCCCAGGAATGGAAAGACATGCTGCGCACCATCGAACCCGGTGACGTGTTGCTGCATAAATTCAGCCCCACCGGGTTTTATTCCAGCGCAGTCAAAAACCCGTTTCTGTGGGATCTGATCCACCGCAGTGAAAGGCAGATACCCTATTCCAAGGTGGAAGCCGGCGAACATACGACGCAGCTTACCGTTGGAGTTCGCGGCAAAAACTTCTGGGTCGCGCCAAAGGATGCCGAACGGGCCAGGGTATGGTTTGGCGAAGGCTACACCGAAGCATTGAAAACGCCTGACGACACGATTGTCTATGTCACGCCGGAAAGCCGCGATATCATCCGCAAGGACCAGAAAGACTGCATGGGCTGCCTGTCCCATTGCGCGTTTTCTTCATGGAAAGACCATGATGATTACACCACCGGCCGCCTGGCCGATCCGCGCAGTTTCTGTATCCAGAAAAACCTGCAGAACATTGCCCATGGCGGCCCGGTTGACGAAAATCTCGCCTTTGCCGGGCATGCTGCATACAGGTTCAAGCAGGACCCGTTCTATTCCAACAATTACACCCCCACGGTGAAGGAACTGGTCGACCGGATTCTGGCAGGCGACTGATCAGCCGTTGCAGCGCTGAAATGGCGGCAGCCATACCGCGCTGACATCATAGAGAAATGGCCTCTTGCGCGTTCATCGCTGCAAGAGGCCATTTGTTTTTTTTTGGGCTAATTTTTTGGGGCGGATTGGTTTTTCAATAGGTGGCCCGGGCAGCCTGATCGCCAGCGCTGGCAGCGGTCAGACAAGCCCTTCCAGCACCTGGTCAGGCGGTCTGTGGCCATCCATCCAGAAGCGGATATTGGCGATCACCTTTTCGCCCGATGCTTCGCGCCCCTCCACCGTGGCGCTGCCGATATGGGGCAGTGTCATCACATTGGGGTGGGCGAAAAGCCGTTCATCCACGCGGGGTTCTTCAGGATACACATCCAGCCCGGCCCCTGCCAGATGGCCGGACTGCAGCGCGTGTACCAACGCATCCTGATCCACCAGATCGCCGCGGGCAGTGTTGATAAGGGATGCTCCCTGTTTCATCAGGCCGATGCGCCGCTCGTCCATCATGCCCACGGTCTTGTCACTGGCAGGACAATGCAGTGTGAGGATGTCGGACATTGCCACCAGCTCGTCCAACTGCTCCACATATTGGGCGCCGAACATCGTTTCCACAGATTGCGGCAGCCGGTGACGATTGTGATAGGCAATCGACAGGCCAAACGCCCGCGCGCGGTAGGCCACTGCCTGACCGATGCGGCCCATGCCGACAATGCCCAGAACCTTGCCGCCAATCTGCCGGCCCAGCATTCCTGACGGCGTCCACCCCGTCCACTGCCCGCGCCGGACAAGAGACACCCCTTCGCGAACGCGCCGCGGCACACCGATGATCATCGACATGGCAAGGTCTGCTGTATCATCGGTGAAAACGCCGGGTGTATTGGTGACAATGATGCCCCTGCGCCTGGCTGCTGCCAGATCGATATGATCGGTGCCTGCGCCGAAACTGGCAATCAGCCCCAGCCTATCGCTCGCGGCGTCGATCAGCGCGGCGTCAATGCGGTCTGTCACCGTGGGCACCAGCACATCGCAATTCTGCACTGCGGCTGTTAATTGCGCGCGCGACAGGGGCGCGTCTTCCGGATTGAGCGTAGTGTCGAACAATTCCTTCATCCGGGCTTCTACCGAAGGCATCAGATGGCGGGTCACGATGACCCGCGGCGTGCCGTCAAAGCGGCGGTTGCCGACATCCGGGGCGGGCGCGGGAGAGGTGAGAGAATGATCAGGCATTGCGCTGCGCTAGGACGGGTTGGGCCGCACGGTCAAGCCTCGGCCCATGCGATGCCGGCAATTTGCGCGCAAGTTGATCGTATCGGCTTGTCGCGGTGGCAGGCTGCGATGTATGGAATGCCCATGATCAACAGAACCTTGCCGATCCTGGCCCTCCTTTTCATCGTCTTCGCTTCGCCCGCATCGGCGCAGCAACGCGATGTGCCATATTGGGCGACAATCCGCGCCAGCGAAATCAACATGCGGGTGGGGCCAAGCGCGGAATTCCGGATCGATTGGGTCTATCGCCGGCAGGGGCTTCCGGTGAAAGTGATCCGCGTGGTCGAAGGTTGGCGGCTGATCCGCGATTCCGACGGCACGCAGGGGTGGGTGGTCGCGCGTCTTCTCAGCCCGGATCGCGGTGCGGTAGTCATCGGAACAGGCCTTGCCGCCATGCGCGATGCGCCATCCGCCAGCGGAAAGCTGAAATGGAAGGCCGAACCCGGCGTCGTCGGAAAAATCGTTAAATGTGACGCGAACTGGTGCGAATTTGATGCAGGTGGCCGCATGGGCTGGATCGAGGCATCTCGCATCTGGGGTTCTGGCGAGCCTTGAATTGCGCACAATGCTCTGACCTAAAAACGAAAAGGGCGGCCCGGCGCGGGCCGCCCTTCTTGCATCGGGCTCACCGTGGCAAGCCGGAATTATTGGGCCGCCGGTGCGGTTTCTACAGGCGCCGCAATTGGTTCAGCGGCAGCAACGGTCAATGTGACGTTTTCGCCCGTATCGCTGACCGACGAGAAACTGCCGTCAGCGGCGGCTTCCGTGTTCGTCCAGCATTCTTCTTCTGACCCTTCTGCTGCTGATGTGAAGCAGATTTTGCCGCCCTTCATTTCATATGTGCCGGTATCTGTCACATCGTCACGCGTACCGGAATATGTCCCGTCGTCATTGATGGTGAATTTGGACGTGCTGCCGTCTGACCATGCAACATCATATGTCCCAGCCGCTACGCTGCCCGCAGGTGCCTGCGCGGCGACGGTTTCTTCCGCCACAGGCGCTTCGGGTTCAGCCTCGCTACAGGCTGCCAGTGCCGCAACTCCTGCCAGTAAAAACAATGCCTTCATCATCGTCCCCTCCTTCAAATGCACTGGCTGCCACCCGGCAGGCCAGTGTCGGTTAAACATCTTGATCAGGTAACAGGCCGCACGGTCACAGTTTCACCGCTATCGCTGGTGGCGATCCAGCTGCCGTCCGGGGCGGTTTCCCCAGCGGTCCAGCACATCGCGCCCTCGTCGTCGGCATCGGCGTCAAAACAGGCCTTGCCGTCCGCCGATGTGACGGTGCCGGTGATGGCCGTATTGCCGGTTATGCTGGAAAATGTGCCATCTTCAGCCGAAGTCATCCTCGCTATGGTGCCGTCGGCATAGGTGACTTCGTAAGTGCCAGGCCCGCCCGCACCAGTGTCTTCACCAGTGCCTGCAGAAGAGTTGGAATGTTCTGCCCCATCAGGTGCAGCATCTGCTTCGGGCGCAGCTTGCGAACATGCGGCAAGAGCCGCCGTGACTGCCAATAATGCCAGTGTCTTCATCGGTATTTACCTCGCCGATTGCAGCAAGGTAAATACCATGAATTATTGTCGCAGCCTAATGGCCGGAATTACTGTGACTTAGGCAGTTTTCCGGGGGTTTTCCTATGCCATTTCGAAGGCAATTGCGGTCGCTTCACCGCCGCCAATGCACAGACTCGCGATGCCGCGCTTTTTGCCTTGCTGCTTCAGCGCATTGAGCAAGGTTACGATAATCCGCGTGCCACTGGCACCAATCGGGTGGCCCAGCGCCGTGCCGCCGCCATTCACGTTGATCTTGTCATGCGCGATGCCGATGTCGCGCATCGCAAACATTGCCACACAGGCGAAGGCCTCGTTCACTTCCCACAGGTCAACATCGTCCACCGACCAGCCCGCTTTTTCCAGCAGCTTGTTGATCGCGCCGATTGGGGCAACGGTGAATTCAGACGGTTCCTGTGCGTGGGCAGCGCTGGCCACGATTTTTGCGATCGGACTGTAGCCATTGGCAGCCGCCACACTCGCACGGGTCAGCACGACCGCTGCTGCACCATCCGAAATGGAGCTGGAAGTGGCCGCAGTGATGGTGCCGTCCTTGGCAAAAGCAGGGCGCAGGGTGGGGATTTTGTCGGGATTGCCGCGGCCCGGCGCTTCGTCTGTATCAACCACCACTTCGCCCTTGCGGGAAGTGATCGTGACCGGCACGACTTCATCGGCAAAGGCACCGCTGGCAATTGCAGCATTGGCGCGGCGCAGCGATTCAATCGAATAATCGTCCATCGCCTCGCGGGTCAGCTGGTAATCATTGGCGGTATCCTGCGCGAAGGTGCCCATGGCGCGCCCTTCCTCATACGCATCTTCCAGCCCGTCCAGGAACATGTGATCATAGGCTGTGTCATGGCCAAGCCGGGCGCCCGAGCGGTGCTTTTTCAACAGATATGGCGCGTTGGTCATGCTTTCCATGCCGCCTGCAATCACTGTATCGATTGTTCCGGCAGCAAGGGCTTCTGCACCCATGATCACCGTCTGCATCCCTGAACCGCAAACCTTGTTAACCGTGGTGGCCTGAACGGATTTGGGCAGACCGGCCTTGATCGCCGCCTGACGCGCAGGGGCTTGGCCAAGGCCGGCGGGCAGCACGCAGCCCATATAGATGCGGTCCACATCACCGCCTGCAATGCCAGCGCGTTCAACCGCGGCCTTGACAGCCGCGGCGCCCAGCTCGGTTGCGCTCGCATCGGCCAATGCGCCCTGCATACTGCCCATGGGTGTACGGGCGTAGGACAGGATCACAATAGGGTCGTTGGCGGAAAATTGGGACATGGGTGGCACTTGCCTTTCTGTGCGAAGCGTGTTGCTATTTGTTTCAATGTGTAGTGCTGCACCGCAACAAAATCAAACGGAGAGAGTGATGGCCGATAACAAGCAAGAGCAACTGGACGGAATTCTGAACGCCCAGCGCGATGCATTTACTGCCGCACGGCCCGAAGCGCTGGATATCCGGCGTGACCGCGTGAAACGGGTGATCTCGCTGCTAGTGGACCATGGCGATGATCTGGCCAAGGCGATGAGTTCCGATTTCGGTAACCGCAGCCCCGATCTCAGCATGATGACCGATATTGTCTCGACCGTGAATTTCGGGAAATACTGCCTCAAACATCTCGACAAATGGGCCAGGCCGGAAAAGCGCAAGGTGCAGTTTCCGCTGGGGCTGCTGGGCGCAAAGGCGGAACTGCGGTTTGAACCCAAAGGGGTGATCGGCATTCTTTCGCCATGGAATTTCCCGATCAACCTGTCTCTGGGGCCGTTGATGCAGGTCCTCATCGCGGGCAACCGTGCGATGATCAAACCGAGTGAATTTACCGAAGCGACCTCGGAACTGACGCGCGAGCTGATCGAGAAATATTTCTCGGTCGAGGAAGTGGCCGTCATCACCGGCAGCCCGGAAGTGGCGCAGGCGTTTTCATCACTGAAATTTGATCATCTGGTATTCACCGGCTCCACCGAAACCGGCCGCAAGGTGATGGAAGCCGCTGCGAGCAACTTGGTGCCGGTCACGCTGGAACTGGGCGGCAAGTCGCCAGTGGTGCTGGGCCGCAGTGCCGATTTCGAAAAGGCAGGCGAACGCATTGCCATGGGCAAGATGATGAACGCCGGGCAGATCTGCCTTGCGCCTGATTATATGTATGTGCCCGAAGAACGTGAAGAAGGCGCAATTGCTGCAGTGCAGCTTGGCGTGCTCAACATGTATCCCACGCTGCTGAAAAATGATGATTACACCTCCATTGTGACAGACCACCATTTTGACCGTCTGAAGGGGTTGGTGGATGATGCGCGCAGCAAGGGTGCCGAGGTGATCGAGGTGAACCCCGCTGACGAGGATTTTTCCAACACCAATTCGCGCAAGATGCCGCTTACCATCCTGCGCAACGTCACGGACGACATGAAAGCGATGCAGGAAGAAATCTTCGGGCCGGTGCTGCCGGTCAAGACTTATAAGAACGTCAGCGAAGCGATTGATTACATCAACCGGCGTGACCGTCCGCTCGGCCTGTATTATTTCGGCGACGACGGGGGCGAGCGCGAGCAGGTGTTGCAACAGACCATTTCGGGCGGCGTCACGGTGAATGACGTGATTTTCCATGTGTCGATGGAAGATTTGCCGTTTGGCGGTGTCGGCCCATCGGGCATCGGTTCCTATCACGGGCCAGAAGGCTTCCGGGAATTCAGCCATGCGCGGTCTGTCTATACCCAGCCCAAAATTGATGTTGCGGGCCTTGCCGGGTTCAAACCGCCCTATGGCAAGAAAACCGAAAAAGCCCTGGCATCGCAGCTCAAGAAGGCCTGATCGGCGGCCTGACGGGTCGGCGTGGCAGGGTGAAAGGGTGGAATTAGCCAGAACCGGCCCTTGCACCCTGCGGGTCAGAGGCTTAGAGGCTGGCCCAACTTACGCCCAAACGGGAATCATTTGTGGTCGATCTAAGCCAATATCTACCGATCCTGATTTTTCTGGCCATCGCGCTGGGATTATCGGCAGCATTCGTATTTCTGCCCATGGGCGTGTCGCGCCTGACGGGCACACATAATCCGGATGCCAACAAGCTGAGCGAATATGAATGCGGCTTCCCCGCGTTCGAGGATTCGCGCAGCCAGTTCGATGTGCGCTTTTACCTGGTGGCGATCCTGTTCATCATCTTCGACCTCGAAGCGGCGTTCCTGTTCCCATGGGCAGTCAGCCTTGAATTTACCGGCTGGGCGGGGTGGATCACCATGATGATCTTCCTGTTCGAACTGATCATCGGTTTTGCATATGCATGGAAAGTAGGAGCGCTGGAATGGGAGTAGTAGCAGGCCTTCCAGCCGCGGCGCAGCCGGGCGAAATCCGTCAGCCGGATGAAGAGTATTTCAAGGCCATGCAGGCCGAAGTGAACGACAAGGGCTTCCTGGTTACCAGCACGGAGGATCTGTTTCAGTGGGCACGAACAGGCTCGCTGTGGTGGATGACTTTTGGTCTGGCGTGCTGCGCTGTGGAAATGATCCATGTCAGCATGCCGCGCTATGACATGGAACGCTTCGGCGTTGCTCCGCGCGCGTCACCGCGCCAGTCAGACGTGATGATCGTGGCCGGAACGCTGTGCAACAAGATGGCTCCGGCCCTGCGCAAGGTCTATGACCAGATGTCCGAACCGAAATATGTCATTTCGATGGGCAGCTGCGCCAATGGCGGCGGTTATTATCATTACAGCTATTCCGTGGTTCGCGGCTGTGACCGCATTGTGCCGGTGGATATCTACATCCCCGGATGCCCGCCCACTGCCGAGGCGCTGCTTTATGGCGTGATGCAATTGCAGCGCAAAATCCGCCGTTCAGGCACGGTAGAGCGTTAAGATGGCTGTTCTCCATTCCGCCCCCAGGATCACCTCGAATGAAGGTGTGAAAGACGCGCTTTCGGCTGCATTGCAAAGCATGCTGGTGTCAGCGCATGAAGAACATGGCGAAATCCTGTTCACCGTGCAGCGCGACAGCATCGAGGATGCATTGCGCTTGCTGCGTGACAGCCATGATTACCAGCAATTGATGGAAATCGCCGGCGTCGATTATCCGGGTCGGGCTGAACGCTTCGAAGTCGTCTACATGCTGCTGTCGCTGACCAAAAACCACCGGGTGATGGTCAAGGTAGCCACGGACGAGGCAACGCCGGTGCCAACGGTCACGACATTGTGGCCCAATGCCGGCTGGCTCGAACGCGAAGTGTTCGACATGTTTGGCGTGCTGTTTGCTGGCAATACCGATCTGCGCCGCATTCTGACCGATTATGGATTTGAAGGGCACCCGTTCCGCAAGGATTTCCCGCTGACCGGTTATACGGAATTGCGGTATTCCGAAGAGGAAAAACGGGTTGTTTACGAGCCGGTGGAACTGGCGCAGGACTTGCGCCAGTTTGATTTCATGAGCCCGTGGGAAGGCGCAGATTACGTACTGCCGGGTGATGAAAAGGCGGCAACTTCGCCGGTGGACGAGCCCAAGACAACCGAATCTCCGGCGCAAACCGGCGCTGGTGCGAAAACTGATGCCAAAGCTGCGGAAAAGGTCAGCGCTGAAGGTCCAGCCAAGAAGGGCAGCGCGACCACGGATCCCGGCGCGCCCGAGCCCACCGAGGACCGGAAGTCGCGGGCCAGGCGTCAAGGCAAGACTGCCGACACCAAATCGGCAACGGAAACGGCCAGGACCAAGGCTGCAAAGCCGAAAGCGACCAGTCCCAAGGTGGCGAAACCGAAGGCGGCCAAGCCCAAGGCGGCCCCGCCCAAGACAGCCCAGCCCAAGGCGTCCAAGCCCAAGCCAGCCAAGCCCCGAGCAGCGAAGCCCCAGGCAGCCGCGCCGAAGCCTGTCAAAGGTGACGAAGCATGAGTATGCAGCTTGAACAGTCGCCGACCACCGGCGACGAGGTAATCACGAATTACACGATCAATTTCGGCCCCCAGCATCCCGCAGCGCACGGCGTTCTGCGGATGGTGATGGAGCTGGACGGCGAAATTATCGAGCGGATCGACCCGCATATCGGCCTGCTGCATCGCGGCACCGAAAAACTGATCGAGCACAAGACCTATCTGCAGGCCTTGCCCTATTTCGACCGGCTCGATTACTGTTCGCCGCTGTGTCAGGAACACAGCTACGTTCTGGCAATTGAAAAGCTGTTGAATGTGGAAGTGCCGATCCGCGCGCAATATCTGCGGGTGTTGTTTGCCGAATTGACGCGCATTTCCAACCATATGCTCAACATCGGCGCCCATGTGATGGACGTGGGCGCGATGACGCCCAACCTGTGGGTGTTTGAACTGCGCGAAGACTGCATGAACTTCTTCGAGCGGGCATCGGGTGCGCGGATGCATTCTGCATGGTTCCGCCCGGGCGGTGTGCATCAGGATGTGCCTCTGAAACTGCTCACCGACATTGGTGACTGGGTCGACAAGCGCCTGCCGGAATTGTTCGGCGACGCGATGAGCCTGGTGATCGACAACCGCATCTTCAAACAGCGCAATGTCGATATCGCCATTGTCAGCAAGGAAGATGCGATCCGCTGGGGCTTTTCCGGCCCGATGATCCGCGCTGCCGGCATCCCTTGGGACCTGCGCAAATCGCAGCCCTATGATGTCTATGACCGGTTGGATTTTGAAATTCCCGTCGGCACCAATTCCGATTGCTACGACCGGTTCATGGTCCGCGTGGAAGAAGTGAAGCAGTCTGCCCGCATCATCAAGCAATGCCTTGCCGAAATGCCGGAAGGGCCGATTGCCAGCGATGACCGCAAGGTTTCCCCGCCCAAACGCGGCGAAATGAAGCAGAGCATGGAAGCGCTGATCCACCACTTCAAACTCTATACCGAAGGCTTCCACGTTCCTGCTGGCGAGGTCTATGTGGCGACAGAAAGCCCCAAAGGCGAATTCGGCGTATATCTGGTCAGCGACGGCAGCAACAAGCCCTATCGCTGCAAGATCCGCCCCACTGCCTTCAGCCACCTTCAGGCAATGGATTTCATGAGCAAGGGCCACATGCTGCCAGACGCAACCGCCATTCTGGGCGCAATCGATGTCGTGTTCGGGGAGTGTGACCGCTAATGGCTAATCGTCATCTCGAGCCCGATACGCCCGAACTGCGCGCGCGGTGGTCCTCGTTCGCATGGACGGAAGAAAACAGGACCAAAGCGGATAAATTCATCGCGTCCTATCCCGAAGGCCGTCAGAAATCTGCGGTGATGCCGCTGCTCGATCTGGCCCAGCGTCAGGTGGGCACGGAAACCGATACGCAGGGCTGGTTGCCGTTGCCGGTGATGGAATATGTCGCGCAATATCTCGATATGCCGATCATTCGCGTGGTCGAAGTGGCGACGTTCTATTTCATGTATAACCTTGTGCCAGTGGGTAAATTCCACGTGCAGGTATGCGGCACTACGCCCTGCATGCTGCGCGGGTCGGATGATATCATCGCTGCCTGCAAGAAACGCGGAATGGAAAAAGGCACGGTTTCGGCAGACGGGCTGTGGACCCTCACCGAAGTGGAATGCATGGGCAATTGCGCCACGGCGCCAATGGTCCAGATCAACGACGGCAATTATGAAGATCTGACGGTAGAACGTCTGGACGCGGTGCTGGATGCGCTGGCGGCAGGCGGACAGCCGAGCGAAGGCACGCAGGAGCCGGGACGGCATACGTCCGAGCCTTCGGGCGGACCGACCACGTTGAAAGACATGGTCAGCGAAAATCACGATTACCGGGGCGAATGGGCATGAGCATAGCTACCATCATCATCGCGCTCGTTCTCATGTTCGTTGCGTTCAAGGTGCTGACCGGCATTCTTAAATTCGGCGCGATAATCGCTGTGCTGCTGATCGCCGCCTATCTTGTTTCGCAGGGAATTGTCTGATGGCGCTCGCTGACAAGGATCGCATCTTTACCAATCTGTACGGCTTCCAGGACTGGGGCCTGAAAGCTGCGCAGATGCGCGGTGACTGGGATAATACGAAGGACATAATTGCGCGCGGCAATGATGCTATCATCGATGAGATGAAGGCATCGGGCCTGCGCGGGCGGGGCGGGGCTGGCTTTCCCACCGGCCTCAAATGGTCCTTCATGCCCAAGGAATCGAAAGATGGCCGCCCGTCCTTTTTGGTGATCAACGCCGACGAGTCAGAGCCGGGTTCGTGCAAGGACCGCGAGATTATCCGCCACGATCCGCACAAGCTGATCGAAGGCGCGCTGATTGCCGGTTTTGCGATGCGCGCGCGGGCCGCCTATATCTACATTCGCGGCGAATATATCCGCGAAGCGCAGACGTTGCAGGCCGCGATTGACGAAGCCTATGCAGCAGGGCTGATTGGCAAGAATGCCAGCGGCACCGGCTATGATTTCGACGTGTTCATGCACCGCGGTGCAGGCGCCTACATTTGCGGTGAAGAAACCGCGATGATCGAAAGCTTGGAAGGCAAGAAGGGCCAGCCGCGCCTCAAGCCACCATTTCCGGCAGGCGCTGGCCTTTATGGCTGCCCCACCACGGTCAACAATGTGGAAAGCATTGCGGTTGTGCCCACAATCCTGCGGCGCGGTGCGAGCTGGTTCGCGGGATTTGGCCGCGAAGGCAATGCCGGTACCAAATTGTTCCAGATTTCCGGCCATGTCGACAAGCCTTGCGTCGTCGAAGAAGAAATGAGCATTCCGTTCAAGGAATTGATCGAACGCCACTGCGGCGGCATTAGCGGCGGGTGGGATAATCTGCTGGCCGTCATTCCCGGTGGCTCCTCTGTTCCACTGGTTCCGGCGGCGGAAATTATGGATGCGCCGATGGATTTTGACGGGTTGAAGGCTGTCGGTTCCGGTCTTGGCACGGCCGCTGTCATCGTGATGGACAAATCCACCGATATCGTCCGCGCGATCAGCCGCCTCAGCTATTTCTACAAGCACGAAAGCTGCGGCCAGTGCACGCCATGCCGCGAAGGCACAGGCTGGATGTGGCGCATGATGGAGCGCCTGCGCACCGGCGACGCGGAAATCGAGGAAATCGACATGCTGCAACAAGTGACCAAGCAGGTCGAGGGCCACACCATCTGCGCGCTGGGCGATGCAGCAGCCTGGCCGATCCAGGGCCTGATCAAGCATTTCCGGCCCGAACTGGAACGGCGTATCCATGAACATAATGCGCAATTTGCAGAGGCTGCGGAATAATGCCTAAAGTCACCGTCGATGGACAGGAAATCGAAGTCCCCAACGGCGCGACCGTGCTGCAGGCGTGCGAGCTTGCGGGTAAGGAAATTCCGCGGTTCTGCTATCATGAACGCCTGAGCATTGCCGGCAATTGCCGCATGTGTCTGGTCGAAGTGAAGCCCGGGCCGCCCAAGCCGCAGGCATCCTGCGCGCTGCCTGCCACAGACGGGCAGGAAATCCGCACGGACAGCGAAATGGTGAAAACCGCGCGCGAAGGCGTGATGGAATTCCTGCTGATCAATCATCCGCTTGATTGCCCGATCTGCGATCAGGGCGGCGAGTGTGACTTGCAGGACCAGTCGGTTGCCTATGGCCGTGGTGGTTCGCGATATGACCGTGAAACCAAGCGCGCAGTCACTGAAAAGAACATGGGCCCGCTGATCAAGACGATCATGACCCGCTGCATCCACTGCACCCGTTGCGTGCGTTTTTCGGAAGAAATCGCCGGTGTGGATGAAATCGGCGCGCTGTATCGCGGCGAAGATATGCAGATCACGACCTATCTCGAACAGGCCGCCAGCCACGAGCTTTCGGCCAATGTGATTGATCTGTGCCCGGTCGGCGCGCTGACATCGCGGCCTTACGCCTTTGAGGCGCGGCCATGGGAATTGAAGAAAACACTCAGCATCGACGTGTCCGATGCGGTAGGCGCGAATATCCGTCTGGACAGCCGCGGCCGCGAAGTCATGCGCGCCCTGCCGCGAATCAATGATGACGTGAACGAGGAATGGCTGTCCGACAAGGGCCGCTACATGGTCGATGGCCTGACCAAGCGCCGTCTCGACAAGGTTTTCATGCGCAAGCGTGGCAAATTGGTCGAAGCAAGCTGGGACGAGGCATTCAAGGCAATCGCCGCTGCCAAGCCGGGCAAGAACATCGCCGCGGTGGCGGGCGATATGGTGGATTGCGAAACGATGTTCGCTGCCAAGGCGCTGCTTGGCGCGATGGGTTCAACCCTGCTGGAAGGCCGTCAGACGGGCATGGATTACGACGTGTCCAGCCTGGCAGGTGTAAACTTCAATTCCACATTTTCCGGCATTGAAAACGCTGATGCCATCCTGATCGTTGGTAGCCATGTCCGGTGGGAAGCACCGCTAGTGAATGTGCGCCTGCGCAAGGCAGCGAAGCGTGGTGCGAAGATCTTCATCGTAGGGCCGGAATGGGAAACGACCTATCCCGCGACCTTCCTTGGTGAAGACCTCGCAGTGCTGTCGAAATTGCCTGATGCCGCTGTCAGCGCATTCAATGACGCGGAACGGCCTGCCATCATCATGGGCGGCGCGGCACTTGCCAAGGGCGCATTGGCCGCTGGCCTCGCCTTCGCGGCGCAGTTCAGGCTTGAGCGGGATGGCTGGAACGGTTTCAACGTGCTGCATTTCTCCGCGGCACGGATGGGCGGTCTGATGCTCGGCTACGCGCAGGCAGGCGGCATGGCAGATATTGCCCAGGCAAAGCCCAAAGTTGTCCTGTCGCTGGGCGCGGACGAAATGAATTTTGAACCCTTCGCCGATGCGCTGAAAGTCTATATCGGTCATCACGGTGACAAGGGTGCCCATGCAGCGGATATCATACTGCCCGCAGCATCCTACGCCGAGAAGGATGGCACTTACGTCAACACCGAAGGCCGCGTGCAATTTGCCGAAAAGGCCGTGTTCGCGCCCGGCGATGCCCGTGAAGACTGGACCATCCTGCGCGCCTTGGCTGATGCCCTTGGCGTCAGCGTCGGGTTTAACAGCTTTGCCGAATTGCAGAACGCCATGATTACAGCAGTTCCTGCGCTTGGCGTGGAAGGCCTTGCCGATTATGGCGCGCTGCCCAAGGCCGATGCGAAGGCAAAGGCCGAAGGCGTGATCTCAGCCTATCCGATCAAGGACTTCTATCTTACCAATCCCATCGCGCGCGCCAGTGCGGTGATGCAGCAATGTTCGGCAGAACTGCTGCACGGCGATGAACTGGCGGAGGCGGCAGAGTGACCGAATTCTTCCAATCGCTGGGCCTGTCCTACGAAGCGGCATGGGCGTTTGCGACCATTTCCGGCATTCTGCTGATTGCACTGCCGCTGATGCTGGCTGTCGCCATGATCATTTATGTCGACCGCAAGATCTGGGCTTCCATGGCCCTGCGGCGCGGCCCCAATGTGGTCGGGCCGTTCGGCCTGCTTCAATCCTTTGCCGACGGCTTGAAGGTATTCCTGCAGGAAACCATCATTCCCAGCGCGGCTAACAAGGGCCTGTTCCTGATTGCGCCGATTGTCACTTTCACCGTGGCGCTGCTGGCCTGGGCGGTCATTCCATTCGGCCCTGAAGCTGTGCTGGCCAACATCAATGTCGGCCTTTTGTATGTCCTCGCGATTTCGTCGCTCGGCGTATATGGCGTGGTTGTCGCGGGCTGGGCGTCGAATTCCAAATATCCGTTTTTCTCCGCCATGCGCGCCGCCGCGCAGATGATTTCCTACGAAGTCTCCATCGGCTTCATCCTTATCTGCGTGGTGCTGTGGGCCGGCACGTTCAACATGAACGGCATTATCGAGGCGCAGCGCGGCCATGGGCTTGGCATCGTCAACGGCTTTGTTTTCAACATTCTGCTGTTCCCGATGTGGGTCATGTTCCTTATCTCCAGCCTGGCGGAAACAGCGCGTGCGCCGTTCGATCTGACCGAAGCGGAATCGGAACTCGTCGCCGGGTATCAGACCGAATATAGCTCCATGAGCTTCGCCCTGTTCTGGCTGGGCGAATATGCCAACGTGCTGCTGATGTGTGCGCTTAATGCCATCCTGTTCTTTGGTGGCTGGTTGCCGCCGCTGAATGTCGACTGGCTGCCGGGCTATTACGTGCCGGGCTGGATCTGGCTGTTCGGCAAGATATTCTTCTTCTTCTTCATTTTCAGCTGGGTGAAGGCCACGGTGCCGCGCTATCGCTATGACCAGCTGATGCGCCTTGGCTGGAAGATATTCCTGCCACTCAGCCTGTTTTTCGTGGTGCTGGTTTCCGGCTATCTGATGCTTACGAGGTATGCGGCATGAGCACGATCACGCATCTGATCAAATCGTTCACCTTGTGGGAGTTTGTAAAAGCTCACACCCTGACGCTGAAATATTTCTTCAAGCCCAAGGTGACGATCAACTATCCGTTCGAGAAGAACCCGCTGTCCCCGCGTTTCCGCGGCGAACACGCCTTGCGCCGCTATCCCAACGGGGAAGAACGCTGCATCGCGTGCAAATTGTGTGAAGCTGTCTGCCCGGCGCAGGCGATCACCATTGAAAGCGAACCGCGCGAAGACGGCAGCCGCCGCACCACGCGTTACGACATCGACATGACCAAGTGCATCTATTGCGGCTTCTGTCAGGAAGCCTGCCCGGTGGATGCCGTGGTTGAAGGGCCCAACTTCGAATATGCGACCGAAACGCGCGAAGAACTGCTCTATGACAAAGCCAAATTGCTGGCGAACGGGGACAAGTGGGAGCGGGCAATTGCCGCGAACCTTGAAGCCGATGCACCCTATCGCTAACGCGCGCGCTCAGGACTGACAGGACCCATGATCCAGACCTTCGCCTTTTATCTCTTTGCAATCCTGGTGATTGCCAGCGGGACGCTGACCATTCTGGCGCGTAATCCGGTGCATTCCGTGCTGTGGCTGATCGTGTCGTTCTTCAACGCGGCGGGCCTGATGGTGCTGGTCGGCGCTGAATTCATCGCGATGCTGCTGGTCATTGTCTATGTCGGCGCGGTCGCGGTGCTGTTCCTGTTCGTGGTGATGATGCTGAACATCGATTTTGCCGAACTGCGGGCAGGTTTCATGAAGAACTTCCCTCTCGGCATCGCCATTGCGCTGGTGCTGCTGGCTGAACTCATCCTTGGCATTGGCGCCTATCGTGCCGGCGCGCTAAAACTGGGCACGCCTGACGGCACTGCCGCGCCCATGGTGGGCCAGAGCAATATCGAGAATATCGGCGCGCTGCTATACAGCGAATATCTGTTCCTGTTCGAAACCGCTGGCCTCATTCTGCTGGTGGCGATGCTTGGCGCGATCGTGCTCACCCACCGCGAACGGGCCACTGCGCACCGCGGGCATCAGAACATATCGAAGCAGGTCCGCCGCCGGCCCGAGGATGCGACCGTCAACACCAGCCCCGAAGTCGGGAAGGGGGTATCGCTGTGATCGGCATCGAACATTACGTAGTCGTCAGCGCGGTCCTGTTCGTGCTGGGTGTGCTCGGCATCTTCCTCAACCGGAAGAACATCATCGTCATCCTGATGGCGATCGAACTCATCCTGCTGTCAGTGAATATCAATCTTGTCGCGTTCAGCGCGTTTCTGGGCGATCTGACCGGGCAGATTTTTGCCATGTTCGTGCTCACCGTTGCAGCAGGCGAGGCCGCGATCGGCCTTGCCATTCTGGTGATCTATTTCCGTGGCCGCGGCACGATTGCGGTCGATGACGTCAACCGGATGAAGGGTTAAGTCACAGTGTCCTCCATCCTCATCATCGTATTCCTGCCCTTGCTCGCGGCTATCGTCGCAGGGCTGGGAAATCGTGCGCTGGGCAACACGGTCAGCAAGTCGATCACGACTGGCGCCCTGTTCATTTCCTGCGCGCTCAGCTGGCCAATTTTTCTCGGCTTTGTTGCCGGTAGCGCCGAAGCAACTGTCGTTCCGGTTCTGCAATGGGTGCAGTCTGGCGACCTGAGCTTCGACTGGGCCCTACGGGTCGACACGCTGACCGCCATCATGCTGGTGGTCATCACCACCGTATCGGCCCTGGTCCACCTGTATAGCTGGGGTTATATGGAAGAAGATCCGGACCAGCCGCGCTTCTTCGCCTATCTCAGCCTGTTCACCTTCGCCATGCTGATGCTGGTGACAGCCGATAATCTTGTCCAGATGTTCTTTGGCTGGGAAGGGGTGGGCCTTGCGTCCTATCTGCTGATCGGATTCTGGTTCCGCAAACCCAGCGCTAACGCCGCTGCCATCAAGGCTTTTGTGGTCAACCGCGTGGGCGACCTTGGCTTTATGCTGGGCATTTTCGGCACTTTCCTGGTGTTTGGTACAGTTTCCATTCCGGAAATTCTCGAGGCTGCACCATCCATGAGCGGGGCAACCATCGGTTTCCTCGGCTATCGTATGCAGACGATGGATATTCTGTGCATCCTGCTGTTCATCGGCGCGATGGGCAAATCCGCGCAGCTTGGCCTGCACACCTGGCTGCCAGACGCGATGGAAGGCCCGACCCCGGTTTCGGCCCTGATCCATGCGGCTACCATGGTGACCGCAGGCGTGTTCATGGTTTGCCGCCTGTCACCCATGTTTGAAACAGCGCCTGTTGCGCTGGGTTTTGTCACGTTCATCGGTGCTGCCACCTGCCTGTTTGCTGCCACCGTCGGCACCACGCAGTGGGATATCAAACGGGTCATCGCCTACTCGACCTGTTCGCAGCTGGGCTACATGTTCTTTGCCGCAGGCGTTGGCGCCTATGGCGCGGCGATGTTCCACCTGTTCACGCATGCCTTCTTCAAGGCGCTATTGTTCTTGGGTGCAGGTTCGGTCATCCATTCGATGCATCACGAACAGGACATGCGCTATTATGGCGGTCTGCGTAAGAAAATCCCGCTGACCTTCTTTGCCATGCTGGCAGGCACGCTCGCCATTACAGGGGTCGGCATCTACTGGCTCCATGCAGGGTTTGCTGGCTTCCATTCCAAGGATGCCATCCTGGAAGTCGCCTTTGCGCGCGGGACAGAACTTAGCCAATTTGCCTTCTGGGTCGGCTGCTTTGCAGCGCTGCTGACCAGCTTCTACAGCTGGCGCCTGATGTTCCTAACCTTCTGGGGCAAGCCGCGCTGGATCGAGAGCGAGCACATCCAGCACAGCGTCCACAAGACACCAGCGGAAGCGGGCGAGGACACAACCGGCGGCTATCATCCGCATGAAAGCCCTTTGAGTATGCTGGTGCCGCTCGGCATTCTTTCAATCGGCGCTGTGTTTGCAGGCTTCGTGTTCAACCCGCAATTCCTCGACAGTGCGGAATTCTGGGCAGGCAGCATTTATTATAACGAAAACCTGATCCACGCGATGCATGCTGTGCCGCTGTGGGTGAAGCTGAGCGCGACAATCGTGATGCTGCTGGGCGTGCTCATCGCCTGGATGGCCTACATCCGCGACACGTCGATCCCCGGCAAATTCGTCGAGCAGTTCCGCAACCTGCACAATTTCGTCTACAACAAATGGTATTTCGACGAATTGTATAATCTTGTTTTCGTCCGGCCGGCGTTCTGGCTCGGCCGCAAGTTCTGGAAGATCGGCGATGAAGGCATCATCGATCGGTTCGGGCCCAATGGCGCGGCATGGCTGGTGTCCAAGGGCACCGTGGCTGCGCAGAAAGTCCAGTCCGGTTATCTCTATTCCTATGCGTTGGTCATGCTGCTTGGTCTGGTCGCCGCCGTTACCTGGGTTCTGATGTGATGGGCGGTTTCCCGATCCTCTCGATAATGCTGCTGGTTCCGCTGGCAGCGGCCATCCTGTGCCTGCTGGTGCAAGCGGCAACAGCGCGCAGCATCGCGCTGGGCGCGACGCTGGCGAATCTGGCGCTGGGCATCCTGCTGTGGCTCAATTACGATATTGGCGGCGCGCAGTGGCAGTTCACGGAACAGGCTGAACTGTTTGCCGGTTTCAGCTACGCGCTGGGTATTGATGGCATCGCCCTGTTGCTGATCGTGCTGTCGGTATTCCTGATGCCGATCTGTATTCTGGCCAGCTGGAATTCGATCACCAAACGGGTCGGCGAATATATGGCCGCATTCCTGTTCATGGAACTGCTGATGATCGGCGTGTTCGCCGCGCAGGACATGTTCCTGTTCTACATCTTCTTCGAAGCGGGCCTCATTCCGATGTATCTGATCATCGGCATCTGGGGCGGCGATAACCGCATCTACGCCAGTTACAAATTCTTCCTCTACACGTTGCTGGGCTCTGTCCTGATGCTGATCGCGATGATGTGGATGGTGAACGAAGCGGGCACCACAGACATCCCGACGCTGATGAATTACGATTTCGATCCGCAGGCCCAGACATGGCTGTGGCTTGCGTTCTTCGCCAGTTTCGCAGTCAAGATGCCGATGTGGCCGGTGCATACGTGGCTGCCCGATGCCCACGTTCAGGCACCTACGGCAGGCTCGGTCATCCTGGCCGGTGTCCTGCTGAAAATGGGCGGTTACGGCTTCATCCGTTTCTCGCTGCCGATGTTCCCCGAAGCATCCGCGCAATTTGCGTGGCTAGTCTTCGCATTGTCGATGCTGGCAGTCGTCATCACCAGCCTGATTGCGCTGGTGCAGAACGACATGAAGAAGCTCATCGCATATTCGTCGGTTGCCCATATGGCGATTGTGACGGTGGGCCTGTTCTCCTTCAACGTGCAGGGTCTTGAAGGCTCGATGATCGTGATGCTCAGCCACGGCCTTGTGTCAGGCGCATTGTTCCTGTGCGTCGGCGTGATTTACGACCGGTTGCACACGCGCGAGATTGACCGTTATGGCGGTCTGGCCATCAACATGCCGCAATATGCGATGCTGTTCCTGCTGTTCACCATGGCCAGCATCGGCCTGCCGGGCACCAGCGGTTTTGTCGGCGAATTCCTGGCGCTGGCGGGCATTTATGAAGTGTCCAGCGTGGTGACGCTGGTCTGCACCACCGGCATCATCCTTGGCGCGGGCTATATGCTCTATCTCTATCGCCGCGTGGCCTTTGGCACGCAGAAGAACGCCGATGCGGCTGCCATGCAGGACATAACCATTCGCGAATGGCTGATGCTTGGGCCGATTGCCGCGGCGGTTTTATGGATGGGTGTCTATCCGGAGAGCTTCCTTGCCCCAATGCGCAAGGACATCGCGACACTGGATGCACGTCTTGCCCGTGCTGCGCCTGACGGCGATGCGAAACTGGTGGCGGGCACCCCGCGCAAGACAATTGCAAATGAAATGCCCCATGTGGCAGGCGAACATACCGGCGAGGCTGCCGCAAATGGCGAAGCCGCCGAGGGAGCGCATTGATGGATTACGGTTACTCCCTCTACCTGACAGGCCCGGAAGTTTTCCTGTCCGTCAGCGGCCTTGTGCTCACGCTGATTGCCGCATGGGGCGGGCGCAATGCGGGCCGCCTGTGCACCATTCTGGCAGTGGCCGCCCTGTTCGGCGCCAGCGCCATTACAGCGTCCCAAATTCTGGGCGATACCTCAGTGCAGGGCGCTGAAGCGTTTGGCGGTTTATACCGGATGGATGCATTTGGCGGCTTGGCCAAGTTGCTGATCTACCTTGCCAGCATCGGTTGCCTTATCGTGACCCCGCGGTTCTTCGCAAAGGGCAGCGAATATCGGCCGGAATATCCGCTGCTGATGGTGTTCGGCTCGGTCGGCATGGGCATGATGGTGTCCGCGGTCGATCTGATGACATTGTATATCGGCCTCGAACTCAGCAGTCTGTCGTCCTACGTGCTCGCCTCTTTCATGCGCAGCGATGACCGTTCGGCAGAAGCAGGTCTCAAATATTTCGTGCTCGGCGCACTGGCCAGCGGCATTCTGCTGTACGGGATGAGCCTGGTTTACGGATTTTCGGGCAGCACCAGCTACGGTTCGATCCGTGCAGCATTTGACGGCACCTTGGGCACAGGCGCATTGTTCGGCGTGATCTTCGTTCTCGCTGGCCTGGCGTTCAAGATCTCCGCGGTCCCGTTCCATATGTGGACGCCGGATGTTTACGAAGGCGCCCCGACGCCCGTGACGACCTTTTTTGCCACAGCACCCAAGGTGGCCGCCATTGCCATGACAGCGCGGATCGCGCTTGATGCGTTTGGCAACCAGGTCCCCGCTTGGCAGCAGATCGTGATTTTCGCAGCGCTTGCGTCAATTGTCATCGGTGCTTTGGGTGCCATCGGTCAGTCCAATGTCAAACGGCTGCTTGCTTATTCGTCCATCAATAATGTCGGCTTCATCCTGATCGGCCTTGCGGCGGCAACCACAGCGGGTGTCAGCGCGATGCTGGTCTATCTCGCCATCTATGTCGCCATGTCGCTCGGCAGCTTTGTTGCGGTTTTGATGATGCGTGATGCCAATGGCGATCAGGTGGAATCGATTGCCAATATGGCCGGCCTGTCGCGCAGCAACCCGCTGCTGGCCTTGTGCCTTGCAGCCATGATGCTCAGCCTAGCGGGCATTCCGCCGCTATTCGGCTTCTGGGGCAAATTCGTGGTGTTCCAGGCCGCGGTTCAGGCTGATCTGGTCGTGCTTGCCGCAATCGGTATCGCAGCCAGTGTAATTGGCGCGTTCTACTATCTCAAGATCGTCAAGATCATGTATTTTGACGAGCCTGCGAATGTGGT
This sequence comes from Allopontixanthobacter confluentis, assembly GCF_009827615.1. Taxonomy (GTDB): domain Bacteria; phylum Pseudomonadota; class Alphaproteobacteria; order Sphingomonadales; family Sphingomonadaceae; genus Allopontixanthobacter; species Allopontixanthobacter confluentis. Next base: position 1,175,891 of record NZ_WTYU01000001.1, on the reverse strand, counting down.
GGTTGGCAAGAGCGAGTTCAGCCATTGGGCCGTGCTGGGCCTGTGTGCGCTGGTCGTCTCGCCGCTTGGCTATCTGCTGACGATACCGCTGGGCATGGCGGCGAACCGCGCTGCACAAGCGCTGTTCTTCACGGTTTGATGCAGCCACTTGCCTGACGCTTGCCAGAATATTGATTGAAACGCTCCCCCACACCGGATCGACCAATGCCGATATCGCCGCCCGGCTGAAAGCTGGCGATCGCATTGCCGAGGGGTTCTGGCTGGTTGCTGACCGGCAGACCGCAGGGCGGGGCCGCCATGGGCGCCCATGGTTTGACGGCCATGGTAATTTCTTGGGCTCCACCGTTGTCTATCCGTCCGACAGGGATCCGCCAGCGCCGACCCTGGCGCTGGTCGCGGGACTTGCGGTTTACGAGGCTGCATTGGCATTTTGTGCCGACCCGGCGGTTCTGAAATTAAAATGGCCCAATGATCTGATGCTGTCCGGTGCAAAACTGGCAGGCATTCTGCTGGAAGGTCAGGGGGATGCCGTGATTGTCGGCATTGGCCTCAATCTGGTGCACGCGCCGGATTTGCCGGACCGGCCAACGGCTGCGTTAAGCCACATTGGTCCGGCGCCGGACCGTGACCTGTTTGCCTCGGCACTTGCATCCAGCTTTACCACCGAACTGCAGCGCTGGCGCACTTACGGGCTTGATTCCCTGCTGCGGCGCTGGGAAAGCGCAGCACATCCGCGCGGCACTGCGTTACACGTCAATGAGCAATCCGAAGGCATCATAAAGGGCCAGTTCGACGGTCTGGCGGATGATGGCTCTCTGCGTCTGCGCTTGGCTGATGGCTCCACCCGTGCCATCCACGCCGGCGATGTGATGCTCGCTTGAAGGAAACGCACATGTTGCTGGTCGCCGATGTCGGAAATACCAATGTCGTCTTCGCCCTGTTTGACGGGGCAGAAGTGCGCACGCGCTGGCGCATCGCCACCGACCCGCGCCGCACGGGTGACCAATATGCCGTCTGGCTGACACAGCTGCTTGCGCTGGAAGGGATTGACCGGGCCGAAATCCGGCAATTCATTATCGGCTCCGTCGTCCCGCGCGCGATCCATAATCTGACCGTGCTGAGCGAGAAATATTTTGGCGTTACCCCCATGGTCGCAGGCGAAGGCGTGGCAGACTGGGGCGTGACGCTGGATGTGGACGAGCCCCGCTCGGTAGGGGCGGACAGGGTGCTGAATGTGATTGCCGCCCATGCCAAATTTGCAGGCGACCTCATTCTGATCGATTTTGGCACCGCAACCACTTTCGATGCGGTGGATTTCACCGGAGCGTATAAGGGGGGCATCATTGCGCCGGGAATCAACCTCTCGCTCGACGCTTTAGTCGGCAATACTGCCAAACTGCCGCGTATCGCGATAGAAGCGCCGCGCACCACCAGCGTTATCGGACGTAATACCGAAGACCAGATGTTGATCGGGGTCTTCTGGGGCTATGTCGCGATGATGGAAGGATTGATTGCCAAAATGCGTGAAGAAATAGGCCGGCCCGCCAAAGTGGTCGCCACTGGCGGCCTTGCCATCCTGTTCGACAAGCACACGCAAATGTTTGACGCGGTGGATTCCGACCTCACTCTGGAAGGGCTCGCCATTCTGGCGCGTCGGGCCATTTCATGAAGAAAGATTTTACCCCGGAAAAAGAGCTGCTTTTTCTCGCCCTTGGCGGTTCGGCGGAAATCGGCATGAACGTCAACCTGTATGGGTGTGACGGCAAATGGCTGATGGTCGATCTCGGCATGACATTTTCCGGTGAGCAATATCCCGGTGTTGATCTGGTGTTTGCCGATCTGGAATTCATCGAGGAACGGCTGGATGATCTGGTCGGCATTGTGCTGACGCATGGCCATGAAGACCACATTGGCGCGATCCCTTATTTTGCAGAGGAACTGGGCGTTCCGCTCTATGCAACACCGTTCACCGCCGACCTGATTTCGCGCAAGCTGGAAGAAGCCGGCTTGCTGGGCGAAATCACGCTGAATGTCATCGAAGGCACCGACAGCTTCGCGGTTGGCCCGTTCGACATTGGCTATGTCCCGCTCGCGCATTCCATTGCCGAAGGCAACGGCCTGATTATCGATACGCCTTATGGCCGCATTTTCCACACTGGCGACTGGAAGCTGGATGAAGAACCCATCATCGGCGACCCCACGACGCAGGAAGAACTGACCGAACTGGGCGATGACGGCATACTTGCGATGGTGTGCGATTCCACCAATGTCTTCAACCCGAACCCCAGCGGTTCCGAAGGCGGTGTCTATCGCGGGCTGATGGATGAAGTGAAACGGCATGAAGGCCGGCGCGTCATGGTGACCACATTTGCTTCCAATGTTGCCCGCCTGCACACGCTGGGCGAAGTGGCGAAGGCCACGGGCCGCAAATTATGCGTTGCCGGGCGTTCGCTCGACCGCATCATCGAAGTGGCGCAGGATAGCGGCTATCTGCAGGATTTCCCCAAGACGGTGGATTTCCAGACAGCCATGCAATTGCCGCGTGGCGACGTTTTGATCATGGCGACCGGTGGGCAGGGCGAACCGCGCGCGGCACTGGCGCGCGTGGCAGAAGACAACCATCCGATCAGCTTGCAAAAAGGCGATGTCGTGCTGTTTTCCAGCCGCCAGATACCGGGCAATGAAATTGCCATCGGGCGGGTGCAGAATAAGCTGGCAGAACGCGGCATCGTGATGGTGACCGACCGACAGAGCGAAATCCACGTTTCCGGCCACCCTGGGCGTCCTGAACTGGAAGCCATGTATTCGTGGCTCCGTCCGGAAATTCTGGTGCCGGTGCACGGGGAAATCCGGCATATGCAGGAACAGGTCAGGGTGGGGCAGGCGGCCGGCATTCCGCATAATGTTTTCCAGAAAAACGGCGATATCATCAGGCTGGCACCCGGCCGACCGGGCAAGCTGGCCGAAGTGCGCACGGGCCGTCTGGTGCTGGACGGCGATATGATCGTGCCGGCCGATGGCGAGGCCATTTCCATGCGCCGCCGCATGGCCCGCGAAGGCGTGATCGTGGTTGCGCTTGATTCCAGCCTCAGACCGCATTTTGAAGTGCTGGGCATGCCGCTTGATGAAGATATGACCGAATTCCAGGTTGAAGCATCGGCCGATATTGTTCAGGCATTGGGCAAGCTGAAAGGGCCGGCCCGCAAGGATCGCAAAGCCCTGACCGAAGCTGTGCGTCTGGCGACCCGTCGGGCCGCAACGCGGTGGAGCGGCAAGCGACCGCAGGTCAAAGTCATTCTGATAGGGGGCTGATCACGGTGCAGTGGACGTCCATCATTGCGATTTTCGTGCTGTTCTGGGTGATGTGCGCCTTTGTCCTGCTGCCTTTCGGCGTGAAGACGCATGATGAAATGGGCGTCGACAAAATTCCCGGTCAGGCGGACAGCGCGCCTGCCAATTTCCGGCCCCTGCGCCTCGTCATCATCGCATCCGTGTGCGCGGTGCTTGTCACGACCCTTTACGTGCTCAATTATGATAATGGCTGGGTCACGGTTGATGATGTGAACTTCTTCAACCCGCCGGAAATGCCCTGACGCAGACTGCGCCTGCTTAATTACGCAGCCGCTCAATCGCCTGCGCGAGCGCGACATACAGCTTGCCCATGTCGGAACTCAGCACTGTAACCCCCAGCGCATTGCCATCGCGGGTGGAAAGCATGGTCCGCAGCATCGCTTCGAAATCATGGATATACCGGCTGACATTGGCGGAAAATTCGCTGTCAGCCGCGTAGATTTCTGCAATGTCGCGGGCTTGCGTATTGTCGAGCAGGCGGACTGCACGGCGCGTGAAAATGCCCCGGTCTCCGCGCAGATATGCCGCCCATGCAGTGTCGGTAACATCATTCGACAATGCCTTGGAAATATCGATCGCGTTGGAATTGAGGCTTTCGGTGATGAGAGCCACCCGGCGCGAGAAATCATTATCGACCTGTTCTTCCGCGCGTTCTCTGGCGCGGGCAACGCGGCTTTCCAGATTGCTGGCAAGTTCGTTCACCTTGCCCAGCTGATCGCGCAGCTGAATGGTCGCCTCTCGGCTTGCGCCTGATGCATTGGCAGCGGCGGTTTCCAGCTCCGCAACGGCAACCACGGTGCGGGCCTTTACCGCGTTTTCGATTGCTTCTGCTGTCTGGCTGCCGATGTTCTGCGCAAGCGCCGTTATTTTCGCGGCTGATCCGGTTTCAATCCCGGCCACTGCATCACGCGCCGCGGTTTCCAGTTTGGCGATGGCATCGCTGAGTTCAGCTTGGGCACGGTGGGACAGCGCTTCGCTGTTTTCACCCAGGGCGGCGAGCGAAGTCTGTAGCCGCTCAATTTCATCAAGATGGCTGGCATTTGCGTGCGACAGGCGCTCGTGAAATGCATCTGCCTGCCGGATTGCCTGATTGCCTGTGTCTTGCGCAGCCAGCACATATTCCGACAGTTCCTCACCCTTCCTGCCCGCTTCTGACAGCAGCACATGCAGGCTGTTCACCCGTTCTTCAGTGGTGGAAAGCAGGGACGTTGCCTCGCTGATCGCGCCTGGCAGATCCTTGCGGCTGTGGACCGCGCTTGCCTGAATAAGTTCGAGCAAACGCACTGTTTCTTCGGTGAGGGTACGAATGGCATTGGCGGTGCCATCTACGCTATCCCGGCCTTGTTTCAGCTGCCCGGCAAGATCGGCTGCGCTTTGCCCCAACAGGCTCTGCGTATCGCTGCCTTGCTGTGCCAGACTTTCCAGATCTGACCGCAAATCCCACATTCGCTGGGCAATGGCCTCGCCATGTTCAGCCAGCTTGTTGGTATGTTCAATCTGCTCGGCGCGGCGGGCCGCGATGGCTGCATCCAGTTCGGCAAGCTGAAGCGCAAGGGCAGCGGTGGCTTCGTGCTCGTCCTGCGCCATCTGGCTGCGGCGCATATCCAGCTGATGACCCAGAGCGCTGCTGCGATCTGTCATGATCGCATCGACCCGTTCGGCCTCGTCCTTCAAATCCTGCAATTTGCGGTTGGATGCCGCCAGCGCAGCTTCGTCGATGGAAGTGACAGTGGCTATTGCTTCTGCAAGCCGGGCCTGCATGGCGTCAATCTGTCCGGCCCATGCGGCAATCGCCAGATTTTCGCTTTCCCGGACTGACCGGCCAACCACGCCTGTCTCATCCTTGATGGATGTGATCCGCGCCCTCAGCGATACAATCGCTTCTTCTTCCTGATTGTCGAGCGCATCGCGCGCGGTGGCCAATTCGGCCGCCAGCGTATCAGCGCGCCTGCGCATGGCGGCGAGCGCTTCCACTTCGCGGCCATCCAGTTCGGCGCGGAAATCCTCGCTTCTGGCGCGCAGAGTTTCAAACCGGGTGCTGGCGATGGTTTCCATCTGCCCTGTCTGCACTTCAAACCCGGCCAGTGCCGCATCAATCCGGCCTTGCAAGGCAATGACCTGCCGTGCACTCGCCTGCCCGAAATCATTGAGCCGGCCAAAGCCGTTGATCATTTCCTCGATCTGCGCATTGGCCGTGCGTCCCGCGCCGCCAATCTGGTTGGTCACATCACGCGCCGAATTGGCCACCACGGGCAAATCGTCCCGCAGCCGGACCATGTTTTCAACCGCGCTGGTGCTGACATCGGCAATGCGGTCAACCTGCTCGCCATTGGACTGGATCAGGCTCTGCAAATGGTCAGCATGGTGCGACAAACGCTCCGCTGCTATCCGGCCAAGCGATTCCAGTTCGCGCGATTGCGCCGCCAGAAATTCGCGGGCGAGGCTCAATTCGCGGTTTACGACGGACAGGCGGTTTTCCAGCGCTGCCGATTCGTCCGACAGCAGGCGCGCAACCTGGCCAAAGCGCACGGCCTCGCGACTGCTGTTGCGCGATGCCAATATCCACATACACACCACCAGCAGCACAGGAACTGCCCATGCCGCAATCCACGCAGTCCATTGCTGCGCAGAACCGCCGCCAAGCATTTCAGACCGGTTGGCCCATCCGTAAAACGCCGTCCAGCAAGCAATGATCACGCCAGCAGCGACAGGCATGATCCAGCCTTTGTCACGCGGGGCAGGGGCAGTTTCCTCCCAGTCGTCAACCCATTCGTCTTCCAGTGCGAATGGTTCTTCGGCCATTGCATCCAAATGGCTGGGCTGCGCCTCTGGCGCGGTGTCAGGCCCAACGGCCCGGATGTTTGATCCACTGCTCATAAAGGGGAAACTATCACTTTTGTGAAAGTGTTAAACCCCGTCTTAACCCTCTGGACGTAAGAATTATTGGCTATGTTGTATGAAAACGGCGCTCTCGATGCCACCTTGGCAGCCGCAGCAGGCGATGATGCTGCCTTGCTGGCGGAATTGCGCCACGCATTTGTCGAAAGCCTCGAACGGCAAGTGGATTTGCTCAGACGTTCCCGCTGCGATGGCAACTGGAATGTTGCTGCCATGCGCTTGAAAGGTCTTGCCGCCAGCTTTCATGCCAGCAGCCTGATTTTTCTGGCTGACGAGGCCATTGCCTCGGCGCCCGGCGACCCTGCGATTATTCGTAAAATCGAAAATTTTCTCTTCGATTTCACGACCTAGCAGCGCCAGCCCGCACGCGCGCGCCGCTGGCCGCTTGGCACATCGCCTGCCGCCGCCTAAAGCCAGCATTCCAAAGCAGGGAGCCGGCACGTGAGGGTCGCACTTTTATCGACCATTGAATCCTTGAACGACACTGGCGGCGATCCGGCGGCCTTTCTACCCGTGGCCGGCCGAACCATTGCGCGCCATCAGCTTGAATGTGCCATCGCCCTGGGGTGCGAGCGAATTGCCTGCCATGCTGTCGGCCTGCCGCCGGAACTGGTTGCCCTGCAGCATGTGGCCGAAGATGCTGGCGTGCAGTTTCACATCATCCACGGTAACCGGTCGCTTTCAGGGCTGGTGAAAGCCGCCGATGAATTGCTGGTGTTTGCAGACAGCCTGCTAACCGATCAGGCGCTGGCCGCCAGACTGATCGGCGATCACCCTTGCGTCCTTGCCTTTCCCGCTGATGAAGGCGTGGCTGCCGGATATGAGCGGATTGACCGCGACCATGCCTGGGCCGGTCTGTTTCTGGTTCGCGGCTCCGCTGCTGAGCGTCTGGCGGACCTGTCTGCCGATGCGGACCCGGTGCCCAGCCTGCTGCGGATTGCCCTGCAATCGGGCACTGCCATCAAGATGATGCCGCGAAATACGTTGGCCGGGCGCGAATGGGGGCTGGTCCATTCCCAGAGTGATGCCGCCATCATGGAAACATCCTGGCTTGACCGGTTTACCGAGGTCGCCCCCATTTATGCCCCCATGCTGGCGGTTGCAGATCGCAGCGCAATCAGGCTGGCGTCACGGCCGGACGGCGCACCGCTTGGCGGGCGCGGCATCATGCTGGCCGCACTGGGCGTGGCCGGATTGGCAGGCGTTGCGGGCTGGTTTGCCGAACCGGTTGCCGGGCTGGTGATGCTGGCTCTCGCTGCCTTCGCAGCGCGACTTGGCAAAACGCTGTTATCGGTGGAGGCTGTGGGCCGCAGCATAAGCACTGGCGAAGTCGCCGGACGCCCCATGCAATGGTCAATGGCCCGTGCCGGCTCCATCGCGATTGACGCCGGCATTGCGGCGCTGACATGGCTGGCGGCGCCGTCTTTCGAGCAATCATCCGCGGTGCTTGGCATTCTTTGTCTCATTATCATCTGCCGGCTGGCGGAAAATCTGCCATTGAAACCATGGAAAATTGTCCTGTCCGACCGGCCGTTAATGCTGATTATCCTGTCGTTCGCAGCGTATGGCGGGCAATTAAGTCTTACAATTCAAATGCTAAGCCTTGTTTTACTGGCAGTGATCCTGTTTGATACAGTGCGATCTGGGCTAACGCGGGCTTAACCATGCATATGTATGGGATATGGCCATGATCGAGAGCGGTGTATCCCTGCTGCCCCAAGCGCTGACTGAAAGCGCCCTGAGCGATGACCTCGCGCAGGGTGACGTTGTGCTTGGCACAATCGGCCCTGTGCTCGGCCATTTGCTCGCCAATCAGGACCAGTCGCTGTTCAGCGATGAAGTGGTTGCGCGGGTCCGCGGCATGGTTTCCCATGTGGCCATGCAATTGCTGCTGGCACAGGCAGAAGAAGCGGGCGAAGCCGAGCCTTATGCCTTTGCGCAGGGAAGGCGTGATGCGCTGGCGGCAGAACTGGCAGGGTTTCAGCCGCTGCTGACACATTGCCATGCGCTGGCGCTGGAATGGCAATTGGCCATGCGTCTCGAAGCGCGCAATGTCATAGACCCGGTACTATCGCCACTGTTGCAGGCTCTTATCGCATCGGATGATGGCAGCACGGCCAGTGCCGCCATGGCCGCGCTGACAGCGCAGGCGCGCTTTATCCAGCAGCAGCGGCGGATGGAACTGCCGGTGCATGAACTGCCGGGCGACCTGTTTCATAATGCCTTGCTCATCTGGGCCAATTGCTCTGTCGATGATGCAGCGCCAGCGGTTGCCAAGGCGCAGGCCACAGCGCGCGCCACATTCGACGAGAGCGCATCGCGGGCGGGGCTGCTGGCACGTTCGGTGGCGATGATGGGCAAGGGGGCAATGGCCGCCATGTCACTCGATCATGCAGGCCTCGCCATTTTCCTCACCACGCTTGCCAGCGCATCGGGTCAGGATCGTGACATTGTTGCGATTTCGACCAATGACAGGCAGATGACGCGCCTGGCCCTTGCCATGCGGGCAGCAGGCGTCTCGCCCAGAGATCTGGAAAAGCAATTCCTGTTCATTCACCCGGATGCGGCTCTGCCTGCCGGTGTGGAGGCACTCAGCGCGGAACGTGCGGCCATTCTGCTGGCGGCAAGCCGGCGGAATACCGCAGGTTAAGCGATGAACGCCGCTACCACTTCCTATCTCGCCCGCGCGCGCACGGATGCGGATGACTGCCTGATCGAGGCGGACGAGCCGCTGGCCGGCCTGCAATTGCGCTGCGGCGGGACATTGCCCGGCAAAATCGCCATACCCGAATTGCTGGCACTGGTTCGCAAGACCCGCAAATATGGCCTGCGTCTGGCGCGGATGGTCCATGCCATTGATGGCGACGAACTGATCAAGGCGTGGGTGGAAATTTCGCCCCACGCTGAAGGGGCTGTAACCGGTGCTGACAGCGCCGGGCAGGGCGGCTGCACAATTCACCTGGCCAATTGGCAAACCTCGCCCCTGCCGGGTGATGATCAGGAACTGGCTGCCTCGCGCCAGCTGGAAATTGACCGCGCCATTGCCGAACTGACATCCCGGTTGGACCCGCGCCAGCATGTGCTTACCGTTGAAAGCACAGCGCCCGATCTTGCAGAACTGGTTCAGCGGATGCGGTCGGGTATGGGCCGTCCGTGGACCGATTTTGTGGTTTTCCCCGGTAACAGCCATGAACAGCCCATGCACTGGCGACTGCTTGACGGCGCGGAATGCATTATCGAAGGGTCTGAACGCAAGTGGAAGGCCGTGCTGGTGCCGCTGGGCCAGCCAGAGGCAGGCAGCGCCGGTTTCGAACTGTATCTGGTGGCGCAAACGCCGTTCATCGCCGGTACCGGGCCGCGGCTTGCCAGGGGTGAGCCGGTATTGGGCAATTCGCTGGGCAGTGAATTATCGCCAGTGCTGCGTCAGCCAATCGCGCGCATTATCGCCAATGCCGAGACAATCCGCAGCAAGCTGGCAGGCCCGCTCGCGCAGGAATATAGCGATTATGCAGCGGACATCGCGTCAGCGGGGCAGCATCTGCTGGCGCTGATTGATGATCTGTCCGATCTGGAAGTGGTGGAATCGGCCGGTTTCAGCACCGCGCCTGACCGTATAGATGTGGCCGATGTGGCCCAAAGAGCTGCAGGAATTCTGGGCGTACGCGCGCAGGAGCGCGGGATTGAGTTGATCCTGCCAACTCTTGACGCTCCTCTGGGCGCCATCGCGGAATTTCGCCGGGTGCTACAGGTGCTGCTGAATCTGGTCGGCAATGCCATCCGCTATTCGCCGCAGGGATCGCGGGTGCGGATCGAATGTGCGAAAATTGGTTCGACAGTCCACATTACCGTGGCTGATGAAGGGGCTGGCCTGTCGCCGGATCAGCAGATCGCTGTATTCGAGAAGTTTGAACGCCTTGGGCGCAGCGGCGATGGCGGTTCGGGCCTTGGCCTGTATATTTCGCGCCGCATTGCACGGGCGATGGGCGGCGATTTGACAGTTGAAAGCAGCCCCGGTGAAGGGGCGCGCTTTACTCTGGAAATACCGGGGGAAATACCGGGCGCTGAATAATTCAGCGCCCGGAATAATTTCGGCAGACGTTCAGGAATATATAGTCTGAACCTTACTGCGTAATCCTACCGCTGGCCCACTGGCACATAATCGCGCTGTGTCGGGCCGGTATAAAGCTGGCGCGGACGGCCAATTTTCTGGCCGGGATCGGAAATCATTTCATTCCATTGGGCAACCCAGCCCACCGTGCGCGCCAGCGCAAACAAGGCAGTAAACATGGTCGTCGGGAAGCCGATGGCCGACAGAATGACGCCGGAATAGAAATCGACGTTGGGGAACAGCTTTTTCTCGACAAAATACGGGTCGTTCAAAGCCATTTCTTCAAGCCGCAGCGCAGTTTCGAAAACCGGATCGGTTACCTTGAGGGCGTCAAACACTTCGCGCACCGTCTTCTGCATCACAGTGGCGCGCGGATCGTAGTTTTTATATACGCGGTGGCCAAAGCCCATCAGCCGGAACGGATCATTCTTGTCCTTGGCCCGCTCGATATAATGCGGAATCCGGTCCGGCGTGCCGATTTCGCGCAGCATGTTGAGCGCCGCTTCATTGGCGCCGCCATGGGCAGGGCCCCACAGGCAGGCAATGCCCGCTGCGATACAGGCAAACGGGTTGGCACCCGAAGAACCGGCCAGGCGCACGGTGGAAGTCGAAGCGTTCTGTTCGTGGTCGGCGTGGAGGATGAAAATCCGGTCCATCGCTTTTTCCACAGCCGGTATCACTTCATATTCTTCAGCCGGAACGCCGAAGGTCATACGCAGGAAATTGCCGGTATAGGACAGCGAGTTATCCGGGTGCATGAACGGCTGGCCAATGGAATATTTATAGGCATTGGCCGCAATGGTCGGCATTTTCGCAATCAGGCGATGCGACGAAATCTTGCGGTGGTCAGGGTCCGAAATATCGGTGCTGTCGTGATAAAACGCCGACAAGGCGCCAACCACACCGCACATGATGGCCATGGGGTGCGCGTCACGGCGGAAGCCCTGATAAAACTGGCGCAGCTGGTCATGCAGCATGGTGTGGCGCGTGATGGTATAGGTGAAATCATCCAGCTCGTCCTGCGTCGGCAATTCGCCGTTCAGCAGCAGATGGCTGACTTCCATGAAGCTGGAATTTTCTGCCAGCTGGCCGATGGGGTAACCGCGGTGAAGCAGCACGCCTTCTTCGCCATCAATATAGGTCAGCGCGCTTTCGCACGATGCTGTGGATGTGAACCCGGGATCGAATGTGAAGGCGCCGCTTTGCGCGTAAAGCTTGCGGATATCCACCACATCGGGGCCGCAGCTTCCCTGCAGCACAGGGAAATCCAGTGCTTGCCCACCAAGTTCCAGTTTTGCCTGTTTATCCGCCAAGTTCATTCTCCTTAATTGCGTTTAGCCCTGTGCAGAAGGGGCAGCCTGCGCGTCAATCCGCGCGATTGCCTCTTCCCGTCCCAGCAGGACCAGAACATCGAAAATTCCGGGTGAGGTTGTTGTCCCGGTCAGTGCTGCGCGCATGGGCTGCGCCAGCTTGCCAAGGCCCAGTTCAAGACCCTCAGCCATTTCCTTGAGATTGGCCTCGAGGGCCTCTGTTGTCCAGTCATTTTCCTGCGTCAAACGCGCAGAAATCTGCGCCAGCAACTGCCGTGCATCATCGTCGATCAAACCGGCCGCCTTGTCGGTCATTTCAAGCGGGCGGGTCTTGAACAGGAACGCTGCACCTTCGGCCAGTTCATTCATGGAACGGGCGCGCGTTTTCAGCACCGGCATGGCCTTGGTCAAAAGATCGATCTGGCCAGTCTGACCAAGTGTTTCCGCCACCAGCCCGGCCAGACGCGCATCATCAGCCTCGCGAATATAATGCCCGTTAAGGTTCTGCAGCTTTTTCAGATCGAAGCGCGAAGGGCTTTTGCCGACACCGTTCAGGTCAAACAGCTCGATCGCTTCGTCACGCGAAATTTCCTCGCGGTCGCCATGGCCCCAGCCCAGCCTGAGCAGGTAATTGAACAGCGCTTCGGGAAGAATGCCCATCTCGTCGCGATATGCTTCCACGCCCAGCGCCCCATGACGTTTGGACAATTTTGCCCCGTCAGAACCGTGGATCAGCGGGATATGCGCGTAAATCGGGTCTTCCCAGCCGCCTTCAATCGCGTTCATCGCGCGATAGATCGGCAGTTGGCGAAAGGCGTTATTCAGATGATCATCGCCGCGGATAATGTGCGTTACGCCCATGTCATGGTCATCAACCACTACGGCCAGCATATAGGTGGGTGTGCCATCAGCGCGCAGCAGGATATAATCATCGATTTCCTGGTTGCGGACCGTAACGCTGCCCTGCACCAGATCGCTGATCGTGGTCTCACCATCCTGCGGTGTTTTGAGCCGCACGGTGAAGGGTACGTCGGCCGGCGCCTGGGACGGGTCGCGGTCACGCCAGCGGCCATCGTAGCGCAGCGGCTGTTTGGCAGCGCGCTGCTGGGCGCGCATTTCTTCCAACTCTTCGGTGGTGGCATAGCACCGATAGGCATAGCCATTTTCCAGCAGAATATGGGCAATGTCTGCGTGGCGCTGCGCCTGTTTTGACTGGAACACCGGCGCATCATCATAATCGAGCCCGAGCCAGTCCAGACCCTCCAGAATTGCGTCAATTGCTTCTTGTGTTGACCGTTTGTGATCGGTGTCTTCGATCCGCAGCAGCGCCTTGCCGCCGTGGTGCCGCGCAAAAAGCCAGTTGAACAGGGCAGTGCGTGCCCCGCCAATATGCAGGAAACCCGTTGGCGATGGGGCAAAGCGTGTAACAACCGTGCCACTATTGCTTGCCATACGAACCCGCTTCCTTTTCAATACGATAATGGCAGGTCGCGCGCTCACAGAAATCCCCATGGGGGACAGTCCTGCCGTTGGCGATGCTGCAGTGCAGCGTCCTTGGCGTAGCCGTGTGAAATTGTCCAGCATCGCCGCCGGAATCGAAGAATTTTTGGCCAATGCAGGGTTTGATCGCGGGCCGTGGCTGACGGTGTTCTTCGCCGCCGGGATTGCGACGTGGTTTGCGCTCGACAATCCATTCCAATGGGTCTGCGCCATTGCAGCAGCTTTTCTGGTGATCACAGGCGGGCGGGCGATGTGGTATGAACGGCCGGAACGCGCCGAAATCAGCCTTGCCCTTACGGCGACAGCGCTGGTCTTTGCAGCCGGGCTTGCCACTGTGTGGGCGCGGTCGGAAATGGTTGGCGCTGCGGCCATCAGCAAACCGGCATTCACCCAGATTACAGCGCGTGTCCTGTCACGCGAAGACCAGCCATCCAAAAACCGGGTGCGGCTGCTGCTCGCCATGCGAGATGCAGAGACGGGCACGGCGCAGAAAGTCCGTGTCAATGTGCCGACAGCATCGGACCAGCCCGCACTACGCGAAGGCGCGGTCATCAAATTGAATGCGCGGCTGATGCCGCCTGCACCGCCGATGGTGCCTGGCGCGTATGATTTTGCGCGCACGGCGTGGTTTCTTGGTCTGTCCGCCACCGGGTCGGCATCGGGCGAAGTGGAAATCATCAGCCCTCCGGCGCCCTCTGGCGGGATCGCATCATTGCAGCGGTCCATTTCGCGCCATGTGAGAAGCCAGCTTGGCGGAGCGTCCGGCACCATCGCGGCGGCATTTGCCAGTGGTGATCGCGGCGCAATTTCCGCTGCCGACGAAGAAGCGATGCGCGATGCCGGACTGACGCATCTGCTGTCCATCAGCGGTTTGCACGTCAGCGCTGTCATCGCGGCAACCTATATGTTGGCGATACGGTTGCTCGCATTATGGCAATGGCTTGCCCTCAGGGTGCGTCTGCCGGTCGCTGCCGCTGCCATCGCGGCGCTGGGGGGCATCGGTTATACTTTGCTGACAGGAGCAGAAGTGCCGACCGTGCGAAGCTGCGTCGGCGCTGTGCTGGTGCTGATCGCTCTTGCGCTTGGGCGCGAACCGCTTTCTCTCAGAATGGTGGCGGTGGCGGCGCTGTTTGTGCTGGTATTATGGCCCGAAAGTTTGGTTGGGCCCAGTTTTCAGCTCAGTTTCTCTGCCGTTCTGGTGATTATTGCCTTGCATAATTCGGCACCTGTCAGGGCTTTCCTCGCCCCGCGAGAGGAAAGTGGACTGGCACGGGCGGGCCGCCGGACAGTGATGCTGCTGGTGACAGGTCTGGCGATCGAATTTGCGCTGATGCCGATCGTCATGTTTCATTTTCACAGGGCCGGGATCTACGGCGCTTTTGCCAATGTGATCGCCATTCCGCTGGTTACTTTCCTCTCCATGCCGCTGATTGCAGTGGCGCTGTTTATGGACAGTTTCGGAGCCGGTGCGCCAGCGTGGTGGCTGGCTGGAAAATCACTCGATCTGCTGCTGGCCATTGCCCATTGGACAGCGTCCCGGCCAGGTGCTGTCCGGCTGATGCCGGAAATGGGTGCCGGACTGTTCATGGCATTTATTGCGGGCGGTTTATGGCTGGTTCTGTGGAAAGGAAAAATCCGCCTGCTGGGGCTGGTTCCGGCTGGTATTGCGGCGCTGGTAATGATGGGAAGGCCAGTGCCGGATATTCTTGTGTCAGGTGATGGCCGCCATGTCGGCATTGCCGGGGAAGCAGGCCAGATGCTGACCCTGCGTGACAGCACAAGCAGTTACGCGCAGGATAATCTGATGGAACTGGCAGGATTGCCCGGGACGCCCATTCCCTTGTCAAAGTGGCCCGGCGCGCGGTGCAGTCCCGACTTCTGCGTTCTGACGATGAAGCGAGAGGGACGTATCTGGCACGTGATGATGGCGAAAACCCGCAATTTTGTGGAGCGAGATGCCCTGTATGAAGCATGCAGGCGATCCGACATTGTAATCGCCGACCGGTATCTGCCTGCCAATTGCCATCCCAAATGGCTGAGGGCTGACCGTAACATGCTGCAGCGTTCCGGCGGTCTGACGATCTACCTTGGTGAAGGCAGCATCGAAACCGTGGCGCAGCGGCAGGGGGAGCATGGTTGGTGGCGGGGTTGGTAACCCACGAGAGCAGCGGACCTGGAAGCTGCGCGCATAGAGCAGGGCCCGGGAACTGAGCCAGAGAACCGGGGCAGGCCGAAGCCCGCCCCGATACATCAATGGTAGCGGCGCAGCAGGCCTGCCAGTTTGCCCTGAACCTTGACCTGATCAGGCATATACACCTGCGGGTCATGGCTGGAATTTGCTGGGTCGAGACAGACTTTGCCGTTTTCCCGCCTCAGATATTTGAGCGTGGCTTCCTCGTCATTGACGAGTGCCACCACGATTTCACCATCGCGGGCCACATCGGTGCGCTTCACCAAAGCGAAATCGCCATCGAAAATGCCCGCATCAATCATCGAATCGCCCGATACTTCGAGCGCGTAATGTTCACCCGGGCCAAGCAAGGCGGCCGGCACAGGGAGGCTGGCCTGCCCTTCCAGCGCCTCGATTGGTGCGCCGGCGGCGATACGCCCATGCAGGGGTATGTTGATAACATCATTTGCAGGTTCGCGCTGCGGCGCTCGTGCCGGTTTAGGCATAGCCACAACATTGTCCGTGGCCGTAGTTCTCGGTGCGCCTGAAACAGCGTTTTCGGGCTGTTTCAAAACTTCCAGCGCACGTGCGCGGTTAGGCAGACGGCGGATAAATCCACGTTCTTCCAGGGCGGAAATAAGTCGGTGCACACCCGATTTGCTCTTGAGATCGAGAGCTTCCTTCATTTCTTCAAATGAAGGCGAAATCCCGGTTTCTTCAAGCCGCTCCTGAATGAAGCGGATAAGTTCGTGCTGCTTGGCAGTCAGCATGGCGAAAACTCCTTGGTCGCCTGAAACGATCCGCCCCACCAATATGGTGAACGAATGAAGAACAATTAGGCAACCATTTTTAGCAAGTCAAGCTAATCAGCCATTTTTCATCTGAAAGAGCGGAACATTTGTTCACGCTTTCACCCATCGCGCCTGTGCGATCCAATATTCCATAGTTGGGCGGGCGAAATCATGGTGCTTCACAGATGCGCCGCTATTGGTGACAATCACGTCACCTTGTCCACGCTTCGCCGCGAGGCACTGGCTCAATTCAGGCAGCGGCGTGCCAGTCACCGGATTTGCCGCCGGTTTTGGATTGCAGGCGAACATTTTCGATAACCATCGCCTTGTCGATCGATTTTACCATGTCGTAAATTGTCAAAAGGGACACACAAGCCGCTGTAAGTGCTTCCATTTCGACACCGGTCTTGCCAGTTAGCGCTGCCATTGCGCAGACCCGAATGGCATCTTCTTCCACAATGAAATCAACCGTAACGCTTTCCAGTGCAAGCGGGTGGCACAAGGGGATGAGGTCCGCGGTTTTTTTGGCAGCCATGATGCCGGCGATGCGCGCGGCGGCAAACACATCCCCCTTGGGAACCCCATTATCCCTGATCGCTGCCAGTGCCTCCTTCGACATGACTATCCGCCCGCTTGCCACGGCTTTGCGCACGGTTTCGGCCTTTCCCGACACAGAAACCATGTGGGCTTTGCCATAGTCATCAAGATGCGTCAGATCGGCCATTTACTCGGTCACTTTCCTTCAAAAACCCCCGCTGCATTATCGTGCCGCCCTATCCGGCAAGGCCCAACAGCACACCTGCGGCCATGAGGGCCGCCAGAACCACCAGCAGGGCGATCCATAGCAAGAGAATGCCGAAGGTCATCCGCCAGTTCTTGGGGGGCAAACCCTGCACCAGAAACATGATGATACCAGCCACATTCACGCATACCAGATTGACTGCGAATAAAAACAACGCGCCAGCAGCAATGGAGGGCTGCCCTGCGCCAATGAACATGCCTGTCGCCGCAAGGGGCGGAACCAGCGCGACTGCGATCATGACGCCAACCAGCGAGAGCGAAGCGCCGCGGCTGAGAGCCAGAACGCCGGCCGCACCGCACGCAAGCGCAAGCGCCACATCTGCCGGAGACATCATGGTCCTGTTGCGCAGTTCCGGCACAAGCGGATCAATCGGCACCAGCCAGCCCACCACCACGCCGGCCAGAATGGCGCAAAGCGACCCTGTCAGTAAGGTTGAAAGGGCGTTTTTGCCCATGCGGGGGTTGCCCAACGTTGCGGCCAATGCAACGCCCATTGTCGGGCCCAGCAGCGGGGCGATGATCATGGCGCCGATAACCACCGCCGTCTGCCCGCTGCGCATACCGAGCGCAGCGATGATAGCCGACAGGATGACCGTCAGCAGATAGTTTGGAGTTATCTCGAGGCTGTCTTCAATATCATCATAGAGTTCATCAGTGCTGATCCGGTCGCGGCTGAAAAACCGTTCCAGCCTGGAAGGGGGGCGGGCATTAGCTACGGGAAGCTCGGTTTCGGCAGTTTCAGCGATGGCTGGCAAAACGGCCTGCAAATCAGATACATAAGCCGTGAAGCTGTGCAATTGCCCGAAGGTTTCATCCAATTCAACGAGCAGCCGTTCGGTATAGCGTTGCTGCACGATGCAGCTGTATTTTTCCTGCCCGCCGGGCACTGCTTCGCGCCAGAAACGGCGGCTGTGCTTCGTCAAAATGGTTTCAAGCTGCGTGACGAGGGGTTCGGGCAGGAAAATCTCAACAAGTCGGGCAGACATGGTATCTCCCACAATACGCAGAGGCTGGCTGCCGCATTGGCTTACCGCCGGGCCGGGTGTTGACCCACAGTAATTTCACCTGCCATCACTGGCCTAGCAGCACCCTTGTTGCTGCGACAACGTCATCTTGCCGCATCAGGCTTTCCCCGACCAGGAATGTTCGAACCCCGGATCGCGCAAGCCGCACGCAATCGGCATGGGCCACAATTCCGCTTTCGCCCACCAGCAATGTGCCTGCCGGTGCCAGCGGAGCAAGGCGCTCGGTGACGCCAAGATCGGTCTCAAAACGTTTCAGATCGCGGTTGTTGACGCCAATCAGCCGCGATTTGAGCTTCGCTGCCCTCTCCATTTCGGCTTCATCATGGACTTCCACCAGAACATCCATCCCGCGTTCGAATGCAGCTGCTTCCAACTCGGCCATCTGGATATCCTCCAGAGCTGCCACGATGATCAAAATGGCATCTGCGCCGATGGCCCGCGCTTCTGCAACCTGCCACGGGTCCACCATGAAATCCTTGCGCAAGATGGGCAGGGCGCAGGCAGCGCGCGCTTCGACCAGGTAATCCTCATGCCCCTGAAAATAGGGCTCATCTGTCAGCACAGACAGGCATGCCGCCCCGCCGCGTTCATAGGCGCGGGCGTGCTCTGCTGGCCGAAAATCATCCCTTATCAGACCCTTGGAGGGGGATGCTTTCTTAATTTCTGCGATCAGGGCAAAGCCGCTTGCAGCTTTGTGTTCAAGGGCAGAGCGGAAGCCGCGCGGCCGGGATTGCGCGGTTGCAAGCCTGTCGAGGTCGGCCATGGTCGCATGGGTTTTGCGAATTGCGACTTCTTCACGCTTGGTCGCGCAGATTTCTTCGAGCTTGTTCATTTCGCCATGTCTATCCATTGGCCCAGCAATTTGTGTGCCCTGCCGGAATCCAGCGCTTCTGCTGCCGTGGCCGCACCTTCTTCCCAGGTTGGGCATGCATCTGCAACCAGCAGCGACGCTGCCGAATTGAAAATGACCGCGTCACGATAGGGTCCAGGCGTCCCGGTCAGCAGCGCCAGCAATGCCTTGGCATTATGGGCAGCGTCACCGCCGCGAATGGCTTCTACAGGGGCGTGGGCAATGCCGATAACAGACGCATCCACCCGCTTCATTTCAAAGTCGGTGCCGCGCACATCGGCCACTTCATTGCCGCCCGCGAGACTTAATTCATCCAACCCTTCGTCGCCCGACACGATCATGGTTCTATGCGTCCCCAATTTCGCCTTGGCAGCGGCATAGATCGGCACATAGGCCGGGCGGGCAATGCCGATAAGCTGGCTTTTCACCCCTGCAGGATTGGACAATGGTCCCATCAGATTGAAAATCGTCCGCCGCGCCAGTCTTTGGCGGATGGGTTGTATCCGGCCCATGGCGGGATGATGATTTTTGGCGAACAGAAAACAAATGCCCAGTTCGGCCAAGGTCTTTTCCGCTGTCCTGCCTGCGGCTTCCATATCAAGGCCCAGGGCTTCCAGAGTATCGGCCGCGCCCGATTTTGACGAAGCGGCGCGGTTGCCATGCTTTGCCACCGGAATGCCTGCTGCCGCCACCACCAGGCTTACTGCCGTAGACACATTCAGCGTGTGGTGCCCGTCACCGCCGGTGCCGCACACGTCGATGGCATTGTCCGGCGCGGCAATGGGAATAAGGCGGGCGCGCAGGGCGCGGGCAGCGCCGGCAATTTCTTCCGAAGTTTCGCTTCTGTCGGAAAGGTCCGTCAGGAAACGGGCGATTTCTTCCTCGCTGGTTTCCCCGTCCAGCAATGCGCCGAACACCTCTTCTGCTTCTGTTTCAGTCAGATGCTGGTCGGCCTGAGGCAGGTTTCTCATTGGGGAAGGCCTGCTTGTGGAAAATCTGGCTTGATACCGCAGATTGAAAGGAAATTGGCCAGCAATGCGTGGCCATGCTGCGTCGCGATGCTTTCAGGATGAAATTGCACCCCGTGGATCGGCAGCGAGGCGTGGCGGAAGCCCATTACCGCACAGCCATCAACGCCGGGCGTCTGGCTGGTGGCATTCACCTCGAGAATGGCGGGAATATCCTCCACAATCAGCGAATGATAGCGGGTGGCGGTAAAGGGTGAGGGCAGGGTGCTGAACACGCCGGTGCCGTCATGGGTCACAGGGGATGTCTTGCCATGCATGAGCCCGCCGCGCACCACCTTGCCGCCAAAATATTGGCCAATAGCCTGATGGCCAAGGCAGACGCCAAGCAGCGGCAACCTGGCATTGGCGCACGCACCTACCAGATCAAGGCTGATACCGGCCTCGTTCGGGGTGCAGGGACCAGGGGAAATGAGAATGCCTTGGGCACCGCTGGCAAGCGCATCTTGCACGGTCAGGGCATCGTTTCGTTCCACCTGCACCGGTGCGCCCAGTTCCATGAGATAATGGACCAGGTTGAAGGTGAAACTGTCGTAATTGTCGATGACCAGGATCATGGCGCGGCTTTCTCCTGATTTTGCACCAGGATCAAGGGGCCAATCGGCGCTGCGCTGTCAACGCGGCCACTGGCCGGATCCCACAGGGATGACACGCTTCCATCGAGGTAGAGCGCATTGGGCGTTTTCAGCACGTCACGATAATATCGCGCCAGTTTGCCGAAAGACACCGGCCCTTGCGAAATGACAAAATGCGCGCGGCCCTGACTATCCACGCCCACCCCGTTACGAAGGGTGCGCGATGGACCATCCTCGGTAATTTCCGGGTGCAGCTTGCCATTAATCAGCAGCATTGGGCCTGACTGCGTGCCAAATTGCGGGCGGTCGCCGACAGTGCGGTAAAATTCGTCCGAGGTTTTGACCTGCCATTTGCCCTTGGTACCGTAAAAAACGCCATTGGGTTTCAGATGAAAATTGCCGCTGCCATTAGTCTGGCTCAGTTCTTTGAGCCTTTCACCATTTTCGACATAATAGCCGATCGGCTTCCCTTCACCGTTAAACATGCCGCCATTCATGGCAAAGGCGACAGAGGCAGTGTCGCCGGCCATCGCCTCGGCCAGTTTTGCCAGGCTGCGATAGGGCTCACCGCCTTGCGGGCCCAGAACCATTGATATGGTGTGAACCGCAGGGTCCGCCACGCAATGGATCAAACCTGCATTTTCAAAAGTGACGCTGGTGCAGGCGGATGGCTGCGGTGAGACTGGCGCTGCAGGTTCAGCCGGACCGATGTTGTCGGCCTTGCCGCTGCCGATTTCCGTGCGCATCACAGGCTGGCCAGCAGGTTCCGGCCCGCAGGCGGTAAGCACGAGACAGGCGAGCGAGGCAATAGGGAGGGAGAGAAAGGCTTTCATTGGCCGAAATCCGGCTGCGCGGAAATGCGGGCAGCTTCGCGTGCCGCTGCAATAAGTGCGCCCGCCTTGGCTTCACATTCGCGCTGTTCATAGGCGGGATCGCTATCTGCCACGATCCCTGCGCCAGCCTGAACATGCATAATGCCGTCCTTGACCACCGCAGTGCGTAGCACGATGCAGCTATCGACCGAGCCATCAGGCGCGAAATAGCCAACGCCGCCGGCATAGGCTCCGCGCGTTTCATGTTCCAGTTCGGCAATGATCTCGCACGCCCTGATCTTGGGCGCGCCGCTGACAGTGCCGGCGGGAAAACCGGCAAACATGGCATCCAGCGCATCATGGGCAGGATCAAGCTGCCCGACGACGTTGCTAACGATGTGCATGACGTGGCTGTACCTTTCCACGGTGTAACTGGCAGTCACTTCCACAGACCCTCGCGCAGCAACGCGGCCGACATCGTTGCGGCCCAGATCCAGCAGCATGAGATGTTCTGCCCGTTCCTTGGGATCAGCCAGCAGGCTTTCTTCTGCTGCATTGTCCTCTGCCGCATTGGCACCGCGCGGACGCGTTCCTGCGATAGGCCTGATGGTAACTTCACCATTGCGGACACGCACGAGAATTTCCGGGCTGGAGCCGACCACCGCGAAACCTGGCAGATCAAGAAAATAGAGAAAGGGCGATGGATTGACCCGCCGCAAAGCGCGGTAGAGCGAGATTGGCGGCAACGGAAAAGGACAGGTGAACCGCTGTGCGAGCACCACCTGAAAAATGTCGCCAGCTTCGATATAGTCCTTCGCCCGCAGCACCATGTCACGATATTCGCCTTCCGCCATCACCGGCGTCAGGGCCAGATCATGGACCGGCGCTGCGGCAGCAGGCTTAGGCGTTGCCAGCGAAAGGCGGCGCAGCGCTTCATCAATGCGTTCGCCTGCCTGCTCCACCGCCTGCTTGATCCCGCGGCACGCTGACCTGTCTTCTGCGCCATCATTGGCCCATAGCGGCGCGATGGCGAAAAGCTCCTCGCTTAATCCGTCGAATACCAGAATAAGCGTGGGCCGGACAAACAGCATGTCAGGCAAATCGAGCGGATTTTCCGGCGCACGCGGCAGCTTTTCAACCAGGCCGATCGTCTCATAGCCGAAATAGCCGACCAGACAGGCAAGGGCAGGCGGCAGGCCATCGGGCACGTCGATCCGGCAATCAGCCACCAGAGCGCGCAAGGCATCGAGGGAACTGGCCTTGCACTCAGCAAAGGCTGCACGATCAGTGCGCCAGTGGGCATTGATGGCAGCCGCATTTCCGGATGCGCGAAAAACCAGATCAGGATCGAGCCCCAGCAGGCTGTAGCGTCCGCGAACTTCGCCGCCTTCAACCGATTCCAGCAAAAAATCGCCGCGGCCCGGCTCGATCAGTTTGAGCGCGGCACCCACCGGCGTTTCTGTATCGGCAACAATCTTGCGCCACACCAGCGCAGGCTTGCCCGCGCCAAGTGCGGCCATGGCGTTATCTGCATTTTCGGGCAAATGACCTGCGGTTGCACTCATGGGGCTGGAATCAGGAAAAACACGGCTGCAGACAGTCTCAATTTTCGCCTGAAAGCTGTTTACGAACGGCTTCTATTGCAGGCTGGTTACGTTCAACGCCCATTTCCTCGCGCATGGCGATCCGCAGTTGTTCAGCATATTCACGGCCTGTCGTGATGCCAAGATCACGTTTGGCCTGGCGAAAAATCGGATCATCCTTGCTGATGGTGCCGGCAACGATGTCATTCAGGTCCACGATGAACCAGCCGCCGTTGCGCGGCGCTTCCAGCTTCTTGGCAGTGCCCTCGGCCATGGAAAACAGCAGCGCCAGTGGCGGCGGAACCTGACCTGTAGCGGCCAATTGCTCGCGCGACAGATTGATCGGGTCAACCGGCGGCAGCTTGATCTTTTCAGCCGCAGTCGCCTGCGCGATGGTGGAACCGGCCTGCATGCGCTTCAGAATGCGGTCAGCCGCAGCACGCGCCGCTTTTGACCCTTCCGCAAGACGCCATCCTGCCACTACCTGCTGGCGGATTTCTTTCAGTGGCGCAGCAGCAGACGGGGTGATGTCGCTGGCTTCAAAGATCATGAAGGTTTCACCCCGCGCCACTTCTGCCAATTGCGGCTCACCTTCTTCCATCTGGAAAGCGGTCTGCAGCACTGGGCCGAGAATTTCAGGCGCGGTTTCGTTCTGCGAGCCATAGACAAGGCCATTGCCGGTGATCGGGCGGGTAGTCTGAAGCTCAATGCCCAGTTCCTTCGCCACATCAACCAGCGATTCGCCTTCTTCGAGGCGTTCTTCAATCGACGCGGAAAGGTCAGCCAATGCAGTCCGGCGCTTTTCCTCGCGCAGCGTGGTCAGGATTTCGCTGCGGGCCTGGTCCAGAT
Source organism: Allopontixanthobacter confluentis (assembly GCF_009827615.1). Classification (GTDB taxonomy): domain Bacteria; phylum Pseudomonadota; class Alphaproteobacteria; order Sphingomonadales; family Sphingomonadaceae; genus Allopontixanthobacter; species Allopontixanthobacter confluentis. The sequence continues at coordinate 1,152,243 of NZ_WTYU01000001.1, read as the reverse complement.
TGCGCCCGGCGGTCTTGTCGACCGAATCCACGCGGATCACGTGCCAGCCAAGGCCGCTGCGGGCAGGGGCGGCAACGGTGCCACGCGCTGCGGCAAAAGCGGCCTGGGCAACGGCAGCCGAAGCCTGGCCAGACAATTGCTGGCGGTCAAACGGGCCAATCGCGGCCACCGCAAGCCCGGCTTCACGGGCCGCAGCTTCCAGCGATCCACCTGACTGAACGCGGCTGCGAATGGCATTGGCGGCTTGCTGGGTGGGGACGATCAGCTGGCTGAAGCCGCGCGTTTCGCGGGCAGCATATTTTTCGCGATTGGCCTCGTAATTGGCGGAAATTTCGCGCGCGGTTGGCTCAAGCGAGCCAGAAATGGAATCCGCGCCAAAGCTGGCGAAGCGGATGACGCGCCGTTCAGGGCGGATATAATCGCCGCGGCTGGCGGCGTAAAAATCCTGCACCTGCTTTTCGGTTGGCGCTGTCTTGGGCGCGAATGCGGCGCTGGGCACAATGCCGATGGAACCCTTGCGCTGTTCTTTCAGCAGGGAGGCGTAACGGCTGACGAATTTGTCAGGCATCACCGCGCCAAAGGATGCCGGCACCAGAATCTGCTTGGCCAGCAGGCCGTCGCCAAGATCCTGCCGGACCAGCGAATCGCTCAACCCGCGAGCGGCAATGGCCTGACGATAGGCGTTTTCATCGAAATTGCCGTTGGCGCCGCGAAATGCCGGAATGGCGATAATTTCGCTATTCACCAGATTTGCGCCAGCCCGCAGCCCGTATTTTTCCGCGAATCCGCCGATGGCCGACCGGTCGATCATCTGGTCAAGAACCTGACCAAGACCGCCCTGCTGCAAAAATACCGGCATTGAAATGGTGGGATTATCCTGCCGCACATTGTCGAGCGAGGAATTGGCCGCGCGGGCAAGGTCGGCGCTGCTGATCTTTTCGCCGCCGACGACTGCAACCCGGTTGCCCCCGGCAACGCCGCCAAAGGTCCCGGTGTTGGACACATCCGCGCTGGCAAATGCAAAGGCGATGATACCCAGGAAAGCCAGGGTCACGACGATGCCGACCTTGGATTTGAAGAAGTTGCGGAAAACGCTGAGCATGATGAGGTGCAAGTCCGGTATGATGGCGCGGGCGCGAAACCCGGCAGTGGTTTAGGCAATGATGTCTGAGGGCCGCCTTATCCGGCCTGCGGTCTTGCCGCAACAGGTGGGCAAGTCTTTTGACGTGGAGGCAACTTACCTCTAGGCGGGCGGGCCCTGCACCCCATATGGGCAAACGCAGCATTCAGCCTGTCATTCGCACAGGCATCAAACAGACTTCAGGATAAAAATCATGGCCGAGCGGCCCTATATCGTCGGAAATTGGAAAATGAACGGCACGCGTGCGATGCTGTCCGAAGCGCGCGCCATTGACCGTGCTTCGCAACGCTTGATGAAAGTGGAAGTTGCGCTGGCCCCGCCGTTCACTCTCATTCACGCCACCCACAAGGAAGTGGAACAGATCGGCGTGGGCGCGCAGGATTGTCATGCCGGCGAAGAAGGCGCGCATACGGGCGATATTTCTGCCGGAATGGTGCTGGATGCCGGCGCGAAATTCGTGATTCTCGGGCATAGCGAACGCCGCCAGGATCATGGCGAGAGCAATGATATTGTCCGCCAGAAGGTCGAGGCGGCATTGGCAGTCGGCCTGCGCATCATTCTGTGCTGCGGCGAATCGGCAGCAACGCGCGATGCAGGCACGGCCGAAGATTTTGTCACCGCGCAGTTGCGGGCATCCCTGCCGCAAAGCGTGGCCAGCCATTTTGAAGCCAGCCCCGAAACGCTGACCGTCGCTTATGAGCCGATCTGGGCCATTGGCACCGGGCGGACCCCCACCGTAGCCGATGTCAGCGCGATGCACCGCGCCATCCGCGCGACGCTGGTGGATCTGTATGGCGCTGAACATGGCGCAAATGTGCGCATTCTCTACGGCGGTTCGGTCAAACCGGACAATGCGACCGAATTGCTGAGCGCCGATGAAGTAGGCGGCGCATTGGTGGGCGGCGCCAGCCTATCGGCTGAAAACTTCCTCGGCATCGTAATGGCAGCTGTGGATTTGCCGGAGTAATTTGCAGCAGTAACTGGCCGGTCGATTGCCGCGCCGCTTGCTCTTGCAGGCTTGCGGCCTTACATGCGCGCCCAAGCAAACAGAGAAAACGATCCCATGTCCCTTTTCCTATTCCTTACCGTTGTTCAGGCAATTGTTGCCGCAGCTCTGGTCGGTGTCATTCTGATGCAGCGTTCCGAAGGCGGGGGCCTTGGCATGGGCGGCAGTCCCAGCGGGTTGATGAGCGCACGCGGGGCATCGGATTTTCTCACCCGGGCAACCAAATGGCTGGCAATCGCTTTTGTGGTTCTGTCCATTGCGATGGCGGCAGTGGCAGTGGAAACCACTTCTGGTGATGCCATTACCTCGACATTGGATCGCAGCGTTGCAGCTGAACCTGATCCGCTGGCAGGCCAGGCTGGTGAAAACCCTGCACCTGCAGGCGCGGCAGTTCCGGCTGCGCCCGCTCCGGCTGCAACTGTTCCTGCCAATGACCCGCTTTCAGGCGCAACCGAGTAAGCTGATTTTCGACAGAACTGTGGATTGCGGCATAGTGCCGGTGCAATTCGCTTGCCCCGACTCCATTTAGAACCTTAAGGCCCAACTCCCATGGCGCGGTTTATTTTTATCACCGGCGGCGTGGTCTCCTCGCTCGGCAAAGGTCTCATGGCAGCAAGCCTCGCGGCATTGTTGCAGGCGAGGGGCTATAAAGTCCGGATTCGCAAGTTCGATCCCTATCTCAATGTCGATCCCGGCACGATGAGCCCGTATCAGCATGGCGAAGTCTATGTCACTGATGACGGGGCGGAAACCGACCTTGATCTGGGCCATTACGAACGTTTTACCGGCGTTTCTGCGAAACAGTCCGACAATGTAACCAGCGGGCGCATCTATCAGCAGATTATCGCCCGCGAACGCCGCGGCGATTATCTTGGCGCGACCGTGCAGGTCATTCCCCACGTGACCGATGCCATCAAGCAATTCGCGCTGGCCGAAACAGAGGGTCTTGATTTTGTGCTGTGCGAAATCGGCGGCACCGTGGGTGACATTGAATCGCTGCCCTTCATGGAAGCCATTCGCCAGTTACGCAACGAGCTCGAGCCGCTCCAGACGCTGAGCGTGCATGTCACGCTGGTGCCTTACATTGCCGCAGCTGGTGAATTGAAAACCAAGCCGACGCAGCATTCGGTTCGTGAACTGGCAGGGCTGGGGATCAAGCCCGATATACTACTGTGCCGCAGCGAACATCCCATTCCTGACGGCGAGCGGCGCAAGATTGCCCAATTCTGCAACGTGCGTGCAGAAGCGGTGATCCCGGCGCTAGATGCGCCCTCCATCTATTCTGTTCCGCTACAATATCACCGCGAAGGGCTGGATACGCAGGTTCTGCGCAGTTTCGGCATTACCGATGCGGCTGACCCTGATCTGTCCCGCTGGGAAGATGTGACCGACCGGTATTTCCATCCCGAAGGGGAAGTGACAGTCGGTGTGGTCGGCAAATATGTCGGTTTGCAGGATGCCTATAAATCGCTGAATGAAGCGCTTGTGCATGGCGGCATGGCCAACCGGGTCAAAGTCAACATTCGCTGGATTGACGCGGAAGTGTTCGAACAGGATGATGGCGACATCACGTCCCAGCTTGAACCGCTCCACGCCATTCTGGTGCCGGGCGGTTTTGGTGAACGCGGTTCGGAAGGCAAGATTGCCAGCGTGCGATTCGCGCGTGAACGCGGCGTTCCGTTCTTCGGCATTTGCCTCGGGATGCAGATGGCCTGCATCGAAGGCGCGCGCGCGGCGGGCCACACAGCCGCATCATCTACCGAATTTGGCCAGACGGACGAACCTGTGGTGGGCATTATTACCGAATGGATGACCGAGGAAGGATTGCAGCAGCGCGAAGCAGGCGGCGATCTTGGCGGCACCATGCGGCTGGGAGCATATCCGGCGAAACTGGCCGGCAACAGCCATGTCAGCGCAGTATATCACGGCGCCACGGAAATTTCGGAGCGCCATCGCCACCGGTATGAAGTAAATGTGGCGTACCGCGAAGCATTGGAAAAAGATGGGTTGGTATTCTCGGGCATGTCGCCCGACGGCCTGCTTCCTGAAATTGTCGAGCGGCCGGACCATCCCTGGTTTGTCGGAGTGCAGTTCCATCCCGAACTGAAATCGCGTCCGTTTGAACCCCACCCACTGTTTGACGGCTTTATTGCCGCCGCAGTGCGCCAATCGCGACTCGTTTAATCAGCGCCCGGCTGTGGTGCGACTGATCCTGCAAACGTCGCGCTGAAGCCCCAGCCGCATTCGACTGTTCAAAATGAACCTTTAAAAAGGTTTCCGCATAATTTTCGTGCGTGTATGATTTTAGATCACTAAGATTATACGTACTTTATCTTTTGATAAGTTTAGCGCATGGGTGACTAGTGCCGGTGTATGAAAAACAACAATTGATTTTCGTGTTCTGGCATCCAACCTGTCAGATGGCGGGTGTAGTATAGAGATTTAAGGCTTGTCCCGGGATTCATCGTCTTCTGCGACCCGGACGGTAAATCCCGGACAAGGCAGTGCCTCGGCGCTGCGGGGGCGGACTTTCGGGTTCGCCCCTTTGCATTCATGCTCGCAAATCGCGTGTTTCCCAAAGGGCGCGATACCAAATGGCGTCCCGCCTTTTTCCAAAAGCAGGACGCCGTGGTTAGTCGGCAGGTTAGCTACGCTGCTATGGATTAAGCGGCGCTCGCTTCTTTGTCGGGCTTGTGGTTCTTGACGATTTCCAGCGTAGATTGACCGTTCACGGCAATCTTTTTCGGCTTCATCGCTTCGGGCACTTCGCGGACCAGGTCGATTGCCAACAGGCCATCTTCCAGCCGCGCATTTTCCACGCGGACAAAATCCGCCAGTTCAAACCGGCGTTCAAAGCCGCGATTGGCAATGCCCAGATGCAGCATTTCCCCTTCGCTATCGCTTTCATCGCGTTTCCGCCCTTGCACCACCAGCAGGTTTTGCTGTGCAGTCAGGTCCAGATCTTCAGGCTTGAAGCCGGCTACTGCCAGCGTGATCCGGTAATTATCCTCGCCCTGTTTGTGGATGTTGAAGGGCGGATAATTGTCGCCGCCACTGGTGCGTGCCTGGCTTTCGAGCAAGTCGAACAGCCGGTCAAAACCGACGGTAGAGCGGCGATATGGTGTAAAATCAAAACGTGACATCGAAACAAATCCTCACTTGAGCAATTTGAACAAGGCACAGCCTGCAAAATTGTGGCGCTGTGCCTGACGATGCATCATACCCGTTGCGGCGCATGATGCTATCGGTCAGATAGGAATTGACCGGCGCTATTCAAGATTTCCCAGTCTTGTGAACCGCGCCACATTTACAATTTTCGGCCCCCGACCAAGGAAGCACCATGACCACCCCTACAATCGACATCTACACCAAATTCGGCTGCGGTTTTTGTGTTCGGGCCAAGCATCTGCTCGACAGCAAGAATGTCGAATATAACGAATATGACATCACCATGGGCGGCCCCCGGCGCGAAGAGATGATGTCCCGCGCGCCCAATGCCCGCACAGTCCCGCAAATCTTCGTCGGCGATACCCATGTTGGCGGTTCTGACGAACTCGCCGCGTTGGAACGGTCAGGCAAGCTCGACCTTTTGCTGGCAGCATAGCAAATGCCGCGCGTTGCCCTCCTGCAAATGACGACCGGAATTGACCCTGCGGCCAATGCACAGGCTATCGTTGCCGCTGCGCAGGATGCGGCGGCGGGCGGTGCAGCAATGCTGTTCACTCCTGAAATGAGCGGTTTGCTGGACCGTAACCGAGACCGGGCCGCCGCGCAGATAACATCCGAGGCACAGGATGATACGCTGGCGGCAGTCAAGGCGGCAGCAAAGGCATCAGGCATCTGGATCGCCGTGGGGTCACTGGCAGTAAGGCGGGATGATGGCCGGTTGGCCAATCGTTCGCTGCTGTTAACCGATCAGGGCGAAATTGCCGCGCGCTATGACAAGATCCATATGTTCGATGTCAATCTGGACACTGGCGAGAGCTGGCGCGAATCAAGCGCTTATGCACCCGGACAGGAAGTGGTCACCGCGCAAACACCGCTGGGCCGCCTTGGTTTGACAATCTGTTACGATGTCCGCTTCCCGGCATTATACGATGAACTTGGCCGCCAGAAATGCGATTGTATCGCCATTCCTGCTGCATTCACCGTCCCGACCGGAAAGGCGCATTGGCATATCATGCAGCGCGCCCGCGCAATCGAAGCCAGCGCATTCGTGATTGCCGCCGCCCAGACAGGCACGCATGAAGATGGCCGGCAGACCTATGGTCACAGTCTGGTCATCGACCCGTGGGGCGACATCCTGCTGGATATGGGGGAAAGCCGCGGATTAGGCTTTGCCGAAATTGACCTTGCGCGGATTGAGGACGTTCGCCGCCAACTGCCAAGCCTTGCGAATAAGCAGGCGATCACGGGTTTGGACCAAACATGATTGTGTTCGACCTGTCATGCAGTGCCGGCCACCGCTTCGAAGGCTGGTTCGGATCGTCAGGCGACTATGCCCGGCAATATGAGCGCGGCCTTCTGGTCTGCCCGCAATGTGGCTGCGCCAGCATAGAAAAAGCACCCATGGCGCCTGCTGTTCCGGCCAAATCCAATCGCGCCGCCCGGAAGGGTGGAGCTCCAACCAATGCCCTTTCGCCATCATCACCTCTGGCCAATGGCCCGCTTCCAGCCGAAGTTGTCAAAGCCATGGAAACCCTCGCTAAAGCGCAGGCCAAGGCGCTGAAGGACAGCACCTGGGTGGGCGATAGCTTCGCCGAAAAATCGCGGGCGATGCATTATGGCGAAGAAGACAGCCAGACGATTCACGGACAGGCTACTGCAGCGCAGGCAAAAGACCTGGCGGAAGAGGGCATCACCATCGCCCCGCTGCCATTCCCGGTTGCTCCACCTGAAGACCTGAACTGAAAAGAGACCGGCGCAAATTCTCTCCCGACCGCCAATTCCCACAGGCAATTGTCAGAATCTCAAATCCTGCTAATCGACACAACTTGTCCGGTTGTCTATCCGGACACCCGCGGCATGTGCCGCATCTGCGCCCGTAGCTCAGTCGGATAGAGCATCAGATTCCTAATCTGGGGGCCACAGGTTCGAATCCTGTCGGGCGCACCAATAGCGAAAATCCGCAGATTTATGGGATTTTCGGGTTCACCTGGCAGGAAACTGATGGGCTCCGAATGACAGCTTTGGGGCTGGTTTCTGACTATCAATTCACTGGGCCGCGGTCTTCGGACATGTCGCTTACTTCCAAGTTTCCTGACAGCCGAATTAAGTGCAGGGTGAAAATTACCTGCAGAAGTCTACTGCAAATGCCATTGCGATTACAGTTGTTAAGATAGCGCGTTTGCGCGAGTGTGATGCCATGTCGCTCTCACTACGAGGTCTGTTGATCGCTTTCCCGATCGTAGCGTTCATAATTGGGGGCATGGCGTTTTTTACTTACAGATCGACTATCGCGGAGTTCAGGGCCGATGCTGCGTCGGAACTTGTCGTCTCAAACGATGCGGTTGCAGATAAGCTTGGTCAGGACCTCAGTCTCGTAGCGCAAACCCAGCGCAAAGCCGCAACGTTGATGGCGCAGCGGCTACGCGCCGAGGAGACAACTCCTTTCGGGACTGTTTTCACCCAAGCTGCTAACGGAGCCTACCACTCTCGCGCGCAATTGTGGGACGGGACCGAATTGCCTGGCTCGATGATGTTGCGCGGGTTCGGCGGCTTTGTCGCGCCTCGGCTCTCGAGCGAGCGACGCGAAACTGTGATGGCGGCATTCGACACGCTCAAGGCAATGTCCAGCGGGTTGCCGAGCGACATGGAGAGCCTTTATTTCTTTTCGCCTTCCAACGACTTGCTGATTTACGCTCCGACCCGTGAGGATCAGCTTGGCTTCTACCGTCAGGCGCCGGCCGACTTCGATTTCCAGGATGCTGAATTCAGCACCATCACCTCGCCTCGGGAGAACCCGGAGGGCGAAATGCGCTGCACCAGCCTCCAGCAGCCAATCTATGACACAACTGGCCGGAATTGGACAACCGGTTGCATGCTGCCCTTTCGAGTGGATGGCAAGCATCTGGGGGCGTGGGGCATAAGCATTCCGCTCGGCAATCTCACCCAGCGCCTTCAAGCCCCGCTCAACGGGGCAACGACTGTCATAGCCAGTAGCGATGGCAAGTTGATCCATCATTCTGCCCTGGCCAAGGGCACAGTGCGCGGGCTCGCCGCCAATATCGACCTTTCCGCATCTAGCGATCCGATGCTGCGCGGCCTCGTCCCCTATCTGAAACGCAAGACCGAACAACCTGTCGAATATTCGCGAACGCTGGGGGCCTATGTTGCAGCCCAGCGGCTGGAAGCGCCCGACTGGATAGTCTTTACGATCCTTCCGGAAGAAGCACTGGGCGACCGCGCTTGGGCGATTGCCCAGCGCGTTATCCTCGTGGCCCTCCCGGGTGCGCTGCTCATCGGGCTCATTCTGACTGTGGTTTTCCATCGGACCATAGCCAAGCGGATCTCCAGGCTCGCGGTTCGGACCAACCGCATTGCCGAAATCGGCGACCCGAAGGGAGTTGAAAGCCAAGGCGATGAGATTCACCAGCTCGAACGCGCATTCGACAAGATGGAGGACCGCCTCGAGCAAGCCCGTTCGCGAGAAAGCCGCTCCTTCGATGCGCTGGTCGATGCGGCCAAAAACTACGCGATGATTCTGTTTGATCGCGACGGCGTTCTCGTCAGATCGAACGAGGGAGCAGTCAGCCTCTTTGGGCAAGGTGCGATCGAGCACCTTGCGCCCGAATTCATTGCCGCAGAGAGCGGGCTTCATGATGGCAGGCGGCGCTCGGAAATGCGAATGCGCGAGCGGGTTCTCGATGACGGTACTTCGGCATGGCTGGAGGAAACATTTATCCCGCTTGTCGATGAAACCGGCGAGACTTTTGGCGCAGCTTATATCGCGCATGACCTCACCAGCTTGCGCAATTCTCAGCGCGAGGCAGAGAACTCTCTGCTCTATCTAGAGATGGCACAATCTAGCGCCCACGCGGGCCATTTCGCACTTGATCCAACGACCATGGTAGTTACGATTTCGCCTTGGTTGCGAGACCGGCTTGGCCTTCAGGAGGCAACTTTGCATCTGTCGGCGATACCGGCGCTAATCGAAGAGGAATGCCGCGAAGCGGCGATGGCCGACATTGCGCAAGCGATAAAGAGGGCATCAGATTTCTCGTTCGAGACGATCGCGGTCGGCGCCGACGGGAAATCTTTTCCCGCCCTTCTTCGCGGCACCACCGTTTTCGCTGACGGCGTCGATGGCGGCGAACCGGAGCTCATCGGCTATTACGGGATCCTGCAGGACATTTCAGAGCAGAAGGCAAGTGCTCAGGCCCTCGTCAGTGCATTTGAAGAAGCCAAGGCCGAAGCACGCGCGCGCAGCGAAATCCTTGCAGTCATCTCGCACGAAATCCGCACACCGATTTCGGGTATCCTAGGCCTCATCGACCAGATCCGCCGGGAGAGGTCCGATGCTGAGCGCACCAGGGCACTGACCCTGATCGAGGAATCGTCCAGCGTGCTTCTGGAAACACTCGATGCGACGTTGAACCGCTCCAGGAACGAGCAGGATCGCCTCGAGGAAGAGGAAATCAAATTCGTCCCGGCGGCGCTGGTCGAACGTGTTGCCGGGCTGTTCCGCCCGCTGGCGAGAAGAAAGGGCCTGTCGATCAACCTGGAGCTCGGTTCGCACGAGGCCGCCATCGGAAAGCCGGGGCGCATCCAGCAGATCATGGCCAATTTCGTTTCCAATGCAGTCAAGTTTACCTCTGCCGGCCGGATCACGCTGGCCTGCACCGGCCCTGAGGGCGATGGCGCAATATGGACCTTCTCGGTTACGGATACAGGCGGCGGGATCAGCCCGGAGCGCATGAAGGCAATTTTCGAGCCATTTTCCGGCAGCGCGCCCGATACGCTGGGCCGCAGTTCCGGTAGCGGGCTTGGGCTTTCGATAACCCGTCAGCTGGCGACCGATCTAGGAGGGACGGTCGAGGCCGAGGCGGCGGCGGCGGGCGGCACGAGGATGATTTTCAAGGTCCCTCTCGCGCCGGCTGCGCCCGAAACCGAACGCGAAGCGGCGCGGGGCACTATCCGCGTTGATCTCAGGCAGGCGTCGCTCGCCGTGCGGGCAGAAGCAATCGCCGAAGGCTGCGGCTTTGCAATCGCCGATCCAGAGGAGCCCGCGGCGGATGTCATGCTTAGCGACGATCACGAGGCTTTGGCGTCGACCGCGTCTGCCTTGCGAATCCTGGTAAGCGAGAAAGAGCCCCAGGCAGCCCGGAAAGGTTTCATCCGCATGGCGCCTGATGAACTTGCCACCCGTCTTGCAGCAATTCTGGGCGACTATGGGGATGACTGACCTGAAGGACCTGCCACCCGCGCAGAGAGCAGAAATCCTTGCCGCCCGTCTGGAGCGCAGCGAACGCGCTCTGCGCGAGGCCGAAACCGCGCTTGAGAAGCGCATGAAGGAGCTCTTCAAGGCAAACCAGGATCTGGGGCTGCGCGAAAAGGAGCTTGCGCAGAAGCTGGAGATCGAAAGTTCATTGCTGCTGGGCGCTCTTTCTACTGTCCTGATGGCGTCGATCTACGGCGAGCGCGAACGCGGTTTTTCCGTCTCGGACAGCGCCGCTACGATACTGGGTTTGCCGGAGGGCGAAGAAGCTACGCTGGAAAGTCTGATGGCCAGCCTGCACGCTCTTGACCGCGAAAGGATGATGCGCGAAGGCATGCTGTTCTTCCGCAAGATGGAGCCCGGCGTCGCCCATCGCTTTGGGCACCGGATAGTGCGACAGGATACCGGTGAAACACGCTGGCTCGACTGGTCGATCAGGCGGGAATCGCACAGTGAAACCCGCCCGGGATATCTCCTTGCCACAGTGCGTGATGTGACCGAGGAGCGCCGCAATGAACGGCAGGTCCGAGCGCTTCAGTTGCGGGCCGAGCGGCGGCTTGCCGAATTGTCGCGGTTGCAAAGCGAGCTTTCAACTGCAAAGGGCCGGGTCGAGGGTGCCCTCGCCGATCGCAATCGGTTCATATCCGAAATGGCCCATGCGATCCGTACACCGCTGGCGGCACTCTCGGGCGCGCTTGAACTGCTCAGGCGCGATGTCGGAGGGCAAGCCGGAGACGATCTGGCAGTCGCACGGGCGGCATCCGAACAGCTGGGCGAAGTGGCCTCCAGGCTTATCGAGGAAGCCGCTCAGGACGAGGCGGATCTTCCCGCTTTGGCCCAGCGGGTCACTTCGATTGAAAAACCTCTAGCCGGTGCGCTCATGCCGGAGCGGCCCAAGGTACTCGTGGCCGAAGACACGGAAAGCAATCGCTACGTGATGGAGCGCCTTCTGGCGGAACTGGGTTGCGACGTGACCTGTGTGCAAAACGGCGCTGCCGCGGTCGAGGCCGTGCGGCGGGTGGGCTTCGATCTCGTCCTGATGGATGTCATGATGCCGATCATGAACGGCGAACAGGCCACGCAGACCATACGAGGTCTTGCCGGCCCCGCATCGCGTACGCCCATCATCGGGGTGACCGCCCATAGCCTGCAATCCGAGCGCGAACGCCTGCTGTCGGCCGGGATGACGGCCTGTCTTGCGAAACCGGTCCGACGGGAGGCGTTGGAAACAGCGATCCAGACAGCCTTGATATCAAGCCGCGATGTGGGGCTGGATGCGGCGCGTTTCGATCACGACTTGTTCCGGAGAGCATTTCTCGACCTGCCCAAGGCCTATCGCGAGCGCATGCGCCAGGCTGCGAAAACCGACATCTCGAACTATGCTGCCGATGTCCTCACCGCCGTAGATACCGACGATGAGGAGGCACTTTCCATGGCCTCCCACTCGCTAATCGGCGTGTCTCTCAACGTCGGTGCCATCGGCATCGTCGAGGAGCTGGCCCACTACCGCGAAATCAGACCGTCAGGCGACGCGTCGATCGAAGTCTTCCGCAAGGCGGTCGCTTCCTGCCTCCTTGCCATCGATGACCTCTACACCGCGCTGGTGGAAGGGGCTCAGTAAGCCCCTCGACCGCCGATCACGGCCGGGACTGTAAGAGCCATCAGCTTGAGGTCGGTCATCAGCGACTGGCGGCGCAAATAGGCGCGGTCCATGATTGCCTGCCGGTGGAAGGGGATCTCTGCACGCCCCTTCACCTGCCAGCTGCAGGTAATACCGGGCTTGCCCGAAAGCCGTTCCCATTGACGCCCGCGGTATTGTGCGACTTCGGCCGGAAGGGCGGGGCGCGGGCCGACGATGGACATCGATCCCCCCAGCACGTTGAATAGCTGGGGCAGCTCGTCGATCGAAAGGCGTCGGATCAGCTTGCCGACCAGCGTGATGCGCGGATCGTCCTGCATCTTGAAGCAGGGCCCGGCGCGGTCGGACCGCGACAGCAAGGCTTCGCGCCGGGCTTCGGCATCGGTGTACATCGAGCGAAACTTGATCATCGAGAATGTGCGCCCGTTCGCGCCGATCCGCTTCTGACGGAAGAATACGGGGCCGTTATCTTCCAGCCTGATTGCTAGCGCAGTGGCCATGAACAAGGGAAGCAAAGCGACAAGGGCAAGCGTTGCTGCGACCACGTCCAGCGCGCGCTTTGCGGCGCGGCCTGCAATTCGCTCCATTCCAGTGACGCGCGCGGCCTCAAAGGCGGCGAGGGCAAGGAATATCGCATTGCCGACCAGATATCGACCAGCCATCCGGCGCGGCTCCATCGCGAAGCGCCACGCCCATTCGCAGCGGGTGGCACGGATGGGGGCAGGAGCGCGCGGAATTCGGCCTGAGTAATAATCGAACAATCCGCCAACGCCCAGCACTACAGGAGCATCCAGCCGATGACGATTGCGCGCGATCCATTTCTCCTGAAGCGGTACGCCAAACCCTACGAAAAGAATGGCGGCGCCCGAACGGTTGATACGTTCAACCAGGGCATCTTCGTCCTGCTTGTCGAAGTAGCCGTCCTGCGTTCCACGAATGCGGAGCGAGGGATACTGCCCGCAAGCCCAAGCCGCCGCGGCATCGGCCACGCCCGGCAGTCCGCCAAGCAGGAACAGGCTGGCACCCTGGGTTGCTGCGCGTCTGCAGATAAGGGGGAAGAGATCGGTACCGTTGAGGTTTTCCGGCTTTTCAAGGCCGGACATCCGCGCTGCGATTTCTATGCCGAAACCGTCGGGCAACAGGAAGTCGGTTTGTCCCAGTGCGCGCCGATAGGAACGGCTCTTGCGGGCGACGTTGACACAGTGTGCGTTGATGAAATTCACGGTGGTCTTCCGCCCGTGAACCGCCCTTCCAACAATGTGCGATGCAGCTACTTCAGGCGACGCGCTCGACAGCGAGAGACCAAAGATCTTGATTTCGCTGAACGAAATTTCCCTATCTACTTCGGACATCGGGAATATGACGGGATAGGCAGCAGTTCGAAGCGCTGTTTCAGGCATGTGTTTCATTTGAGCGGTCCTCCAGTTGGATTTCCACTGAGCAGGGCAAACGCCATGCCAAACGCAGCAAATTGATGATTTGACTAACTTTTTTTGCGGCGCCCGAGATCCTGCTTGGTCTCGCTCCATCACTTTTTGCAATTTGCAATGGTTGATCGACGCATATTGCGTACTCCGTGCCGCAAGCTGCGAAATGCTCGAACCGACAGGGGGCGCGAACCCCGGATTTGCGTGGTTACGAGATTTGGCACGGTCCTTGAATTGATCTCGGCGAACGCAACCCGAGGTATAGATGACCGCTTTTCAACACCATATTTCCGCCATCCAGGCCGCACCGCTCGTGCGGGGCCTGATGGTGTTCGGCTCGGCCGAGGCGGCTACGCGTGTCGTGCGCCTCGGGGCGCTGCTGATCGTCGCGCGACGCGTCACGCCCGAAATCTTTGGTGCGGCAGCGCTCGCGCTTAGTCTCTTCGAGCTCGTCCGTGTCCTTGCAAATGTGGGCATCGGGCAGCGCCTGATTCTCGCCACACGCGAGGAACTGCCAGCTCTCTGCCGCATGGCGCACAGCCTTTTCTGGATGACTTGCGTCGGCGTAGCGGCGATCCAGTTCGCCGTTGCCGGGGTGCTTTACGCTATCTTCGATCTTGGCGAGGCCGCCGCGATGCTTGCCGTGCTGTCGCTCGTCTATTTCGCCATGCCCCCGGGCCTGGTGCATATCTTCCTCGCCATGCGTGAAAACCGCATGGCGATTGTAGCCCGCATCACCGCGACGCAGAATATGGCGGACAGCCTGCTCACCGTGGCGCTCGTGATCGTATGGCCCAGCGCATGGGCGATCGTCCTGCCGAAACTCCTCGCGGCCCCGATCTGGACGATCATGGCCCGCACAAGCTCTACCTGGCGGCTCGATGCGGCCATGCCGAAAGCCTCCATCCGGGAATTTTCCGTGTTCGGCCCTTCGATTCTTGGCACGGAAATGCTGGGCGCAGCCCGCCTGCACGGCGACAAGTTGGTGATCGGCGCGATGCTCGGCACAGAAGCGCTTGGCATCTACTATTTCGCCTTCAACGTCGGGCTCGGCATTACACAGAGCTTCGTGGCCGCCTGCAACCTGGTGATCTTCCCGCATCTCGCCAGGGCGAAGGCCAGACATGCCCTCCGCGAGCTGCGCAAGGCCTTCGCCACCGGCCTTTCAATGCTTGCGCCGGTTGTCGCGGCACAGGCCCTGCTTGCGCCCTTCTATGTCCCGCTCGTCTTCGGCGACTACTGGGTCGCGGCAACGCCCTACATCGTTATGCTCTCCTGCGCTGCTCTACCGCTTTACGCCGGCTCCATTGTCGGCGCCGCCTATCGCGCCTCGGGCAGGCCGCAGGCCGAAACCCTCATCACTGCCCTTGCCAGCGCTGCCGCTCTCGGTGGTCTCGCAGTCGGTGCAAGCACCGGTCTCGCCTGGGCGTGCTTCGGCTACGGAGCGGGGCTTGCCGCCATCTTCATCCCTGCTGCCCTTGCGAGCCTTTCCGGTCGCTCGCCCAATCTCCGCCTCATCGCCAGCTCGAAAGGATTCTGAACATGACCGACCCAACCTTCTCCGTAGTGATCGCCGCCTACAATGCCGAGCTGACTATCCAAGAGACCATCGATAGCGTCCTTGCCCAGAGCGACGAGGATTTCGAACTGATCGTCATCGACGACGGATCGGAAGATCTGACATTGCCTGTCGTGCTTCGCAAGGGAGCTACGGATATTCGTATCAAGGTCGCGACCCAGCCGAACCAAGGGGTTTCCGCTGCTCGCAATCTAGGGGTTGCCAAGGCGCGCGGCCAGTATCTCGCCTTTCTCGACGCCGATGACATCTGGCACTGCGACAAGCTGGCCAGGCACCGCGCGCTGCATGACAGCGATCCAGCGATCGAGGCGAGCTACGCACGGATTGCGTTCTGCCCCGACAAGCCCGGAAAGATCAGGGCCGGCCGCACAAGCTCCACCGTCCGCGAAGGTTACTGCGCGCTCGAGGATGTGGTAATTGAGAATGTCGTATGCACGATGAGCAATCTTGTGATCGAGCGCGACACCTTTCTGGAGATCGGCGGCTTCCACCGCCAGATGCGCCATGTCGAGGACCAGGACTTGCTGTCCCGGCTGGTCGGCGGGGGACGCCTGCTGCGCGGCATTCCCGAAACGCTTGTCGGCTACCGCATGAGCGCAGAAGGCCTGAGCTGCGACTTCCAGGCGATGCTGGCCGGATGGAGAAAGCTGGCCGAGCAGTGGTCGCACGAAATCGATGTAAAGCGCGGCGAGGCACTCTACTGCCGCTACCTCGCGCGCCGTGCACTGCGTTCCGGAACCACCATGGCTCTGGCACGCGATTTTGTCCGCCAGGGGATTGCCAGCGACAGCAAGGCCTTCCTCGGGAATGGCAGTCGCGGTTTGATGACGCTTGGCGCGGCCATCGCCGGCAGCGTCATTCCCGAACGCGCACGAACCATAATTTTCGCCTGATTATCGAGTCTTGAAGGAACCTTGCCATGAGTTTGCCCCGCATGTCCGTCGTGATGCCAGTCTACAATGTGCAGTCCTATATTAAGGAGGCGATCCAATCGGTTCTGGACCAGACCTTTACCGATTTCGAGCTGATTATCGTCGATGACGGCGGCTCTGATGATTCGGTGAAAATCGCGCGGACCTTCGACGATCCGCGCATCCACATCGTGTCGCAGCCGAACCGGGGCCTCGCCGGCGCGCGCAATACAGGCATCGCCTGTGCCAGCGCTCCGTTCGTCGCACTGCTGGATTCCGACGACCGGTGGCACAAGGATAAGCTGCTGCTTCATTATGTCCACCTCCAGGCCAATCCCGACATCGGCGTGAGCTATTCCGGATCGCGGCTGATCGACGAGAATGGAGAGGTCATGAAGGTCGCCATGCGCCCCAAACTTACCGGTGTAAGCGAGGCCGATATTCTCTGCCGCAACCCAGTCGGCAATGGCAGCGCGCCAGTCTTCCGCAAGATAATGCTCGACCGGGCGGCGTTTCGTCATCCTGACGTGCGGAGCCGCACCTGCTGGTTCGACGAGACCTTCCGACAGTCGGAAGACATCGAGCTCTGGGTGCGTCTCGCCTCGATTCATGGCGTGCTATTTGAAGGCATCGAGGGCCTGCTGACCGATTACCGGATCATCAGCGGCGCCTTGTCCGCGAACGTGGTCAAGCAGTATCTCAGCTGGTCGCGCATGCTCGACATCGCGAGGACGAATGCTCCAGACCTGGTGGCGCGCCACGGACCTCGCGCCCGCGCTTACCAGCTGCGCTATCTCGCCCGCCGTTCGGTGCAGCTTGGAAATGCCGCGCTGGCCCGGGACTTCTTTGCTCGTGCGATGCGATCAGAATTGCGCATCATTTTCGAAGAACCGGTCAAATCGGCAACGACCTATGCAGCGATTTGTGTGGCCCAGGTGGCCGGACCGAAAAACTTCCAGCGCTTGGCGCGCCCATTTCTGAAAGCCGCAGCATGATCCGTATCGTCCACCTGCTCGACGACTTCGCCATGGGCGGGGTGAGCCGTGCCCTCTCTCTGTTCGAGGAGCCGACGATGACCCGCCTGTCGCGGTCGACAACACTGGCGATGCAGCGAAACATGAGCGATGCGCCTCTCCTCGACGCCGATCTTATCGTCATCCATGTCCCGCCCTGCTGGAGCCGGCTGCCCTATCTGGCAGCCCTGCGAAAACGCAATCTGCAGGCGCGTATCGTCCAGGTCGAACACAGCTACACGCGATCTTTCGAGCAGCTGCGGGTGACCTCCCCAAAGCGATTCAGGCTCCTGCTTCGCTTGGCGGCGGGCTTAGTAGACGAGCTCATATCCGTTTCGCAGGCGCAGGCACAATGGCTGGTCGAGGCAGGTATTCCCGCGCGGAAAGTCACGACCATCCTTCCCTGGAGCGGGCGCTTCGAGCTGAGCCGCGTGCCCGACAGGATCGAGCATCGCGGCCCATTGCGGTTGCTTGCCTATGGACGCTTCTCGCAGGAGAAGAACTTTGGCGCCTTGATCGAGGCAGTCGGATACTTGCGCCACGACGAGGTCGAGCTGACGCTGTTCGGTGGAGGCCCTGATGAGGAAGCGCTGACGGTTCTCGCCAACGCTATCCCTCAGGTTAACATCATGCCAGCTTGCGGTGATCCGGCACCGTGGCTCGCACAATGCGACGTTGTGGTTATGCCTTCAAAGCACGAATCCTTCGGGCTTGTCGCCACTGAAGCGCGCATGGCTGGCCGAGCCATCCTCGTGGCCAATGTCGACGGCCTGCCCGAACAGGCCTGGGCGGGCGGCGGGCTGGTTGCGCCGCTAGGGACGGCAGAGGAAATAGCGAACGCCGTCAGCGACCTCATCAAAAGGGACCTTACTGCGCTGGGCCGCGCAGCGCGGGCCGGCGTATCAACCCAGCACGACGAAATCATTCGCGGCTGGAAGGAAGTCATCGAGCGTGCGGCTGCGCCCGCGAAAGAGCATCGCTCCCACCAATACAACGAGCTTGCCCGCGCCTGATTGCGACCCCAGGCCTGGCAAGGACCGCCCGCCTCGACCGCCAAACGGTCCCGGCGGGCGGTTTTTATTGGGTGGTAGCCATGTCGCCTGAAGGCGGCGCGGCAAGCGCCTTGCCAATCAGGAGCAGAGCGGGCCAGAACAGGTAGGCCAGGATCTCGAGGTTTTCGCCGAAGGAATAGAGAACCAGCACGAGGATCAGTGCAAAACCGGTGCACTGGACCGCCCCGGCCCTGGCCGTCAAAGCAAGGCGCCCGAGCGTCAGGAAGAGCGGAACAGCAAGGGCAAGTGCGCCGAGAAGCCCCTTCACGAAAAGAAGCCCATACCAGCTGTGATGGCTTCCGATGGGCATGTATTCGACCAGATGCGGCCCGTTTTCCACAACGCCGTGACCGAACCAGAACGCCTCGTTCTCCCACCGCTCTAGCGCGATCCGGCCGAGCGCGGCCCGCACGCGGCTGGAATCTGCCCGGGCGGATGAAAAATCAGCAGCGAGCTGTTCGATGAAAGCGACGAGTTCGAAGCCGAACAGGCCGATCACCAGGACGGCAGCAGCGCCCAGCCACCACAGCCATCCGCGGTCCACACGCGCAGCGGCCCAGACGATCGGCGCGACGATGGCAATGGCGACGAGGGCGAGACGCGATTGCGACAGCAGCGCTATGGCAAGGAAACCCGCTATCCCGACCAGCCGCCACGACCGGCTCTTTTCCTGCGCGGCGATGAAGAGGTAGATTACGGCGACCATCCCTGCAGCAGGCGACCATGGCGCGAAGAACTGCCAGCGCGGCGTGCCTGTACCCGGTTCGATCGTGTAAAGGATTGTCGCGAAATATTCCGGTCCCGGCCCGCCGACCACGCGCAGAGGCGATACCCATAGAGTTTCGGGCAAGCCAATGGACGGAGCGGCCAGGAACAGTGGCAGGATGATGAGCGTCCACATGCCCAGACGGCAGACCGCGCGGACGATAACGGACAGGCGAATGTCCAGCACCGCCCCGGCAAGCGGGAAAAGCGCGATCAGCGCCCAGCCTTTCGCCCAGCCAATCGAACTCTTGATGGTCTGCCCGGTGCCGAGCGAAAAATTGCTGTGGCCAACCCACAAAATCACGAGCATCGCTGCCATTGCGGCGAGCCAGATCCAGACTGTGATTGGGATAAGCGCAAGGCTCTTGCGGCCAAGGTAAAGCTCAACGAAGACCAGCGCGGCGAGCAACCATCCGATCACCGGGCCAGCGATGTAAAGCCCGCCGACCAGCCAGAGCAGCCAGGTGGCCGCTATCGCTCGGCCGGTCAGGCGTTCGGCAGGAGTTTGCGTATGATCGGCTGGCGCAGCCATATCAGCATAAATCCCAGGAGAGTAAGAAGGCTGGCAGCAATTGCACCTGCCAATACGAAAACCGGTGACGGTGCCGACCTTGCGCGGGGAAGCGAAGGAGCCTCAAGCGTTTGGACGAGCGGGTAGGAAGCGAAGGGATCAGACTTGTTCGTGTCCAAGCGCGCCAGTGCCGAGCTGAAGACCGCTTCGGCTACGCGCAGATCGCGCATAAGATCGGCCAAACGCGAGGCCCGTCCCACCAGTTCGTTTGTATCGCTATTCTGCTCGGAAATCTGCCGGCGCAGCTCGCCCAGTGCTGCCTTGTGCCCGCTGCCATTTGCATCGCGTTCGGTAAGCGTAGCGAACAGGCGCTCACGCGTGTCGGTGACGGCAAGGTCGGCAAAGGAAAGGACCTGCGAAGCACCGGCACCGCTTACTTCAGCGCCGCGCCGACCCAGAGCGGAACGCAGCACATCGCGCTCTGCTGCGAGCTCTTCCATGGTTGCATGGGCATCCCCCAACGTCGCCCCGCTTTCGGTATGCTGCGAGGCAACCGCCGCATAGCGCGACAGGAGTTCTCGGAACTGGGGATCTGCCTTGAGGCGCGTCGCCATGCGCGCTTGGCCGAGCGAGATATCGAGCGAAGAAGCAAGCCGACCTGCCCCGCCGCGGCTTTCGGCCAGCTGCACCCGGCGGTCGCGTTCACTGGCCTTAAGCTGGTCTAGGGCGGTCACGCGTCCGGCAAACTGGTCGAGCGAGACGAGGCCGGTCTCGCCCTGAAAATCGAGCAGGGCCTTCTGCGCTTCTTCAACCTTGGCCTCGAGTTCGGCAATGCGCGATGCATCCGCATCCTCGCGTGCGACAGCCTCGTCTGCACGAAGCTTGTCGAGTGCGGCGAGAAACGCTTCCTGCAGCGCGATCATGCGCTTCTGGGCCTGTGCGGGATCGCCGGCAGGCATTTCGACCTCGATGAGGTTCGTCTGGTCGATCAACTTGATTGCCGGAGCCAGGAAATCTCCCTCCTCCTCTTCGGCGCGGCGGGCCGCCTCGCGCAGGACGATGTCCGACGTGAGCAGTCGCTTGTAGTTCTCGGTCGGGCTCAGCGAAGTGCTCGAAAAAGCCGACGAAGTGTTGGTCGTCGCTTGGCCGATGGATTCGAGATTCAGCGAACCTCCTACACCGGTGCCGGGCAGGATCAGCGTCATTCGGCTGTCGAAGCGGTCCGGCGCGAAGAGAACGTAGGCGACCGTAATGCCCCAGATGAGAGCGAGGGGCCCTGCCAGCGCCACAAGATAGCGGCTGTAGCGGCCGACCGAAGGAAGCCCGTCGCGCACAACCACCCAGGCGCGCTGCAGAAAGCGTGGGGGCGGCGGAGCGCTGGTAATGGCAGCAGCTTCCATCACAGCGCATTGTCCAGCAAGATGGCTGGCGTAACCGTGCTCACGCCTTGGGAAATTAGCCCGATCGCTTCAGCCAGATTGGTCCAGCGGCTGTCATAGCATGCAATGGCATCGCCCGGCATGAGATAGGGATCATAGGCATCGCGATCCGCTTCGCGCACGAGCTTCTCGATGTCGCGCTCGATGACCACGCTGCGCCCGTTCAAGGGATTGCGGGAAATCAGGACCGCGCGGCGATCAGACTGCATGAAGCTGCCCCCCACACAGTTCGCAGCGACAAGGGCCTGCAGGAACCGCGTGCCATAGGGAAGCGACGTCGTTTCCTTGCCGATGGCAGCACCGGCATTGTTGTTTGCGCTGCGCGTGAGGTTCGACATGTAGACGCGAATACCGGGAGGCGTGAGGGGAGTCGGTCGGACGAGGTCGGCGTTGAAGCATTGGCGGCTTGGCACGATGATCCGGTCGCCTGCGGTCAGCTCGATATCATCGGCGCGCCAACCATGGACGAGGCCCGACAGATCGAGCTCGACAAAAGCGTCGCCGCGAATAAGGTAGATGCGCTGAACGTCGGCATCGGGGCGCACGCCGCCCGCAGCGCGAATGGCCGTTGCGACCGAGCGCGAAACATTAGCATCGCCGCTCGCATCGCCTTCCTTCAAGCCTATCCGGCTTTCCGGCGTGCGTTCGCCGGCCCAGACAGCCTGGGGTTCGAATACCGCGCCGGTAACAGCGACAGAAACACCCGCGGCCTCTACCAGCGAGACGGTGACCGAATTGCGCAGCGCTCGTACAATACCGGCCTCGACCAGCCTCTGGCGCAGTGTGGCTTCCAAATCGGACAAAGTGCCGCCGCCTGCGCGGGAAGGGGCGACCCCGCGCAGGCGGACGGCGCCGTCAATATCGACGACATAGGTTCCTGTAAGATTGTCGCTGTCGCCCAAGACACGGATCGACAGCCGGTCGCCGGGGGCCAGCGGCGCGCTTTGCGAGGCAAATTCGTTGATCTGTGCCTTGCGATAGGTGTTCAGCTCGCGCGGGGCGGGCCAGTCGCAAGCCGGCGAAACGCGAGCTAGAGGTGTTGCAGCGATCCAGTCACCTTCGGGCTGACCGCTGTGGGAGCCGACAACCTGCTGCGGTGCGTAGAGCGCCGATTGATGATTTGCAGGCGCAGGGCCGGAAATACACCCACTCAACAGGGCAAAAGACACGCACAGGGCGGCACGGGCAGGAATAGAAGCGAAGGTCACGACGCATCTCCAAAAGAGGTTCGCCGGCTACCTTTTCAAGCATCGTGCCAAACGCAAAAATGCGCCGTTCAGGCTTGCCTCCGTTGCAATTCACCATTCCGCACTGCTGCATTTTGCAAGAGCGACCTTTGCAATTTGCGAAAATATGGCGCATCTTGCAATGATCGGGGCGCCGATGCTGAGGCTCCCCCGGACGAAAGGGCTTCAGGCACGTTTCTTGCATTGGACAAGCCTTCAGACAATGCAGCAGGAGTGGCGCGTGAAGGGTATAGTTTTTTCCGAATTGGTCGGTTTCCTCGACAAGGCGGGCGGTCCGGCTTTTGCCGAAAAGGTGTTGGGTGATGCCGGCTTGGAACATGGGGGTGCTTACACGCGTGTTGGGCAATATCCGTGGCAGGAGGCGGTCCGCGTAGTCGAGGCTGCCTCGCGCGAAAGCGGTGCCGAGTTTGCCGATCTGTGCAATCAGTTCGGCTCCTACTTGTTCGAACGGTTCACAGTCCTCTACGCCGACATTGTGGGGCGCTATGAAACGGCGGAGGAGTTGCTGAGCCATGTTGGCGATCACATTCATGAAGAGGTGAGGGTGCTTTATCCCGATGCGCGGCCGCCCGAAGTGCGCGCGCATAGCGAGGGTTCGACGCTGCGAGTCGAATATTCGTCGCACCGCCCCTTCGCGCATATTGCTCATGGTCTCGTCGCAGGCGCGATGAAACACTTCGGCGATGACCGCACACTCAAATGGATCACAGCAAGCGAAGACGGCTCACAGGCCGAATTCGCACTGACGGGGTAACTATGGCGAAACCAAATGTCCTAATTATCGAAGATAGCCCTTCGCTGGCCCTGGGCTACGCCGCCCAGCTCGAAGAGGCGGGTTACCTCGTAAAGCTTGCCACGACTTTAGCAGAGGCGCGCGAAGCTCTTTCGGGCGGGACATTCGCCGCAGCCTTGCTCGATTTGCAATTACCGGACGGCGACGGTTTGACCCTTCTCCAGGCTCGGATTGCCGATGCACCTGCTTTCATCGTCATCACTTCGGACGGCTCGCTTTCGCGCGCCATTGCGGCCATGCGGCTGGGCGCCTTCGACTTTCTCGTAAAGCCTGTCTCGGGCACGCGGCTGCTTTCGACGATCCGCTCAGCTGTCGATCAGGCGCAGGTTAAGGAAAACAAGACACCGAAAGGGCTGCCGAAGGACGACGATCGCTTCCACGGTTTCATCGGGCGCTCCCCGGCAATGAAGCAGGTGTATCGCACCATCCAACAGGTTGCCGATTCCCGTGCCGCTGTCTTCGTCACAGGCGAAACCGGCACCGGGAAGGAAGTGACGGCCGAAGCTCTGCACGCCGCTTCAAGGCGCAGCAGACGGGCGTTTGTCGCCATCAACTGCGGTGCAATTCCGGAAAACCTGCTCGAAAGCGAATTGTTCGGCCATGTGAAAGGCGCGTTTACCGGAGCCGTCGAAAACCGCATCGGCGCGGCCAAAGCAGCTGATGGAGGCACGCTGTTCCTGGACGAAATTTGCGAAATGGAACTCAAATTGCAGGTCAAGCTGCTCCGCTTCCTGCAGACCGACATGATCCAGCAGGTTGGCTCTTCCCGCGCGGAACCCGTGGATGTCCGCATCGTGTGCGCCTCCAACCGCGATCCTTTCCGCGAGATAAGCGAGGGCCGGTTCCGGGAAGACCTGTTCTACCGTCTCAATGTCATCCCGTTGCATTTGCCCGCCCTGCGAGAACGCGGGGACGACATCCTTCTGCTTGCAGGACGCCTCGCGGCCTCAATCGCACAGGAGGAAGGGCGAGGCGAGATGGAGCTAAGCAAGGCGAGCCGCGCCGAGATCCTGGCACACGCCTGGCCGGGCAATGTGCGCGAGCTGCAAAATACCCTGCGACGGGCCATAGTGACGGCACCGGACACCGACATCGAGGTCAATATCCCGCACGGTGCAGCGAGCCGAATGGCGGGCGGCGCCTCGACCGCGTTCCCGCCTTTGCAGGTAGCGGCGCGTCCCGCCGATCCCCATGGGCCGTTCCCTGTCGATCTTTCGGGGCTGAACGGACTGACGCTTGCCGAAATCGAGCGGATAGTCATCGAGGCAGCCATCGAGCGGCAGTATGGCAACATTGCTCAAGCCGCGAAGCGTCTCGCGGTGAACCCTTCGACGATTTACCGGAAGCTTGAGAAATGGAACGAGTAGGCGAGTGCCACTTGATTTTGGTGTAGCTTTGGCAGTGCAGTTATCTTCTCAGCATTAACGAGAAAGCTTCTCGCCGAGCTCCAATAATTTTCGCGTAAATTCTTATGTGACAAAGTCGGCAATGTCTCGCATCACATCTCGCCGCTCTCCGACGATTTGAGCGACAGCTTTCAGAGAAATTTTGATCGACCCTGAACGTGCGGCATGAGGGTGCATAATTACTTTCATAAAGGTAGGGTGACAAGAATTTCCCAATTATTACAGTGCCCATTACTCTCATGTCGGGCGCACCAATTCCGTGTTTTCACTTGTAATGATCCTTTTGCCTAGAAGAAAACAGGACAAAGATGAGCGCCGCGGTCAGCCTCTCGACAGTGTGCCGACTTTATGGCTTCAGGCACCCAGAATTAGCAAAGCCAACATGCGTCCCAAGCCATGATTTAACCCGCATTCGTGAGGTAGGTTCAACCGGTCGCCGCAACAAAGCGGACATAGCGCTGGCTAAATCAGCTTGCCGAAAGCGGCCGGTCATTCAGATTTGTTGTATCGCCTTCGAATGGCCGCTGTTGGGTCTCGGAACATCGACGCAAAATGTCTGAATTTGGGTGGATAGCTGTCTCTCAACGTGGCTGCATCAGTGCTAGCGCTATGGCACTTGAACGCCTGACCTCTTCCCACTGTGGGTGAGCAACAGATTGCTTGTCGTCGCCTTCCGGAAGGTCATCGCATATGCGGTTCAGTGGAGCCTTGACGGCGTCGATGAGCCTGACTTCACCCGCATCGAAAAGCGAACGGCCTATTTCGCCTGCGTCAAAGACATGGTCATCGAAAAAAAGTGAATCACTTCGTCAAACCCGACCACGAGTCCCTCTTCCCGCTGGTTTGACCAATGCCTGCACGGTTCGTCAGTGCAGAGCTCACGCAAGGTGATCAGAAGATCGCGACGCATCCAGGGATACTGCAAGCTGACCCAACTCGGCGGAAAATCTTGGTCCATACACCTTGTTACTGGCGGATCAGGTGGGCGGCAACGTCCACAATGTTGTCGCTGTCCTGCCGGTCCACTTTTAGGTGCGGCTCCAAGCAGCTGAAACGGCAAAAACCGAGTGGGAAGCTGACATCACTATTGGCTGTAGGTCTCGATGCCCGTCGGCAATTTCCGGTAAAAGAAAGGCTGGTTGGCGCTGTCCTTGACGCAAGCGATTATGTCTTCGTCGCTCGGACGCCAACCTTTCACTCCCTTCCAGACTTCGCTTTCGTCAGAAGGGATTATTATGGCGATGGTATGGCTCGTCTTCTCGATCCACGCCAAGCTGGGGCTGCACGACACCAACGCCGAGATCAGCTTGTCGGGGGTCTCGCTGTCGGCAGAAGCGACTTTCGTATAGCCTGGCTGAGTATCATTGGAATCAAACTGGAGAGGAAACTCTAAGGACACGCTATGCGCAGCGGCAACGAGAGGCGGCACTTTGGAGCTGGTGGCTTCCTCGTGACCACCTTTCCCGCAGGAGGTGGCGAGAAGCACTATCAAGACAAGAAATAACTTCGACATAAGATATATTGGCAAGCCATTTGAATGGCTGCAAGTGGGTCGCTTCCTGACGGTCTGCTTTTAGGACCAGCGCCAAGCGGCTGGGAGGTCAAAAACTGGGTGGAATGCAGACGTCAAACGCCCTCAACATATACGTTCGCTTGTTTCGTGATTCGCACTACCTTGTGAAGAAGTTCAGATTTACCATGGTCATGTGTTAGTTGATCAAGTTAAAATCCTGATCAAAGCACAAGGGGTTTCGATGGCCATAAAACCGAAACAGCTAGGACCATGCCTTTTGGCAGCATCGAAGTTCCCTCGAAGTCAGTTATTCTTTTTGGTTTTCGCCGCACTGGTGCTGCCATCTTGCACGTCAAAAGATGAATGTGCCGATTTCCCCGGGAGTTTATCCGAGGCAACTAGGACCGGTGTGAATCTCAGCAATGCATCCAGAACGAACTCTTTGAATGGGGCCATAGGTAAAATAGAGGTGTGCTACAGCAGCACCGCATACGCACAGAACGATGTCGAAAAATCGCTTCAGCGGATATCACTTGGAAGTGATGGAAATTACTACATTTTCTTCAGCTTCATTGGGATTGAGGATGAGTGGCTAGTTTTTAGGGTGAGCCGGAATGGTGTGATCCATTCCGCCTTCACTTATAGCCCCCTCTCCAGATTTGCCGTTCCGGTCTTATCAGAATAATTGCAGCTGATTGAAGCTCGGTGCTGAACGGATAGGGCAGACTGGATCGACGAATTTAGGCTCGCTGCCGAACGTCCGTTGTTGGGTCGTTAGCTGACAGTCAGCTTTCAGGTGCGGTTCCATGCGGCTGAAACGTCAAAAACTGGGTGGGAAGCGGAAGCTAAAGCCTAGTAAGGCACGGGAGTTACCCCGCGGATTATCTACGCTAGTTGTCGCCTTTCCGAGCCCGCGCACAAGTATTTGCTGCTTCAAGGATAGGTCTGGCCATTTGCTCGGCTGGTCCGCCCCAACCTTGAATGGCATAACCACCCCCGTTGCCGCGCAGATGTATGGTATAGTTGGTTTTGACAGCATGCGGCGGCGGAGGGGGACGAAGAGGCCTATCTTCGCCGACCGTGACAAAATCGACGACACCGCCAAGCGATTTTCCTTCCAGCGCCTTAATGGCCGCTTCGATCTCCGGGCATTCGGTTGAGTCCAGGCGGGTAACCTCGGCGTTGTCGGTGAGTACTGCAAGAGGTGATGCCGCAGCTGAAAACATCGCCTCCCGATCCGCTGACCACCAGTGAGTGTTAGGCGACAATCCGATTTCACGAAGGTGAGTGGCAAGCCTCTGAGGATCGAAATTGGCGAGTGCCCATTCCGATAGCGGGTTTGTTTCTCCGTTGTTCGCGACATTTAATGGCACATACGCGCGCCGCAAAATATAAAGACAGGTCTCTGCAAGCGGATCATAAAGCGAACCCGGCGTAGGTTGGCAGTAAACTCTGATCTCGCCAGTCAGGCCATGGCCAAAATCGTTACTCTGCTCAAAACGCAGCAACAGTCCGTAATGCCGAAGCCCCTCAAGCACTTCGGGCTCCGCGAGCAAGGCTTCTGTTACCGGTCCCTTTTTGCTTTCTACCCAGTATCGCCACAGCTGGAATGGCTCACGCATATCGTAGCCGTCTATCGGCTCCTCAAGCGTGGGCGGTATCGGAACCGGAGGAGGTGGAGCGGCCGTAGCCGGAAACGCCAAAAAGGCGCACGAAAGTGTGATAATATTGGCCATGACAACGAAAATTTGCTGTTTCATGGCAGGAGTTTGCCTAGGTAATGGTCTGCCCGCAAGTATTCCCCACGAATTTCGCATGTGCAGAACATCTCAGCGAAGCATATTCCTTTGTTCGTCGCATTGTTCATCGGATGCGGCCTACCAGAGTTGACCAGATGTCCGCTTCTGGGTCTTCAGCTGCCGGTCTGCTTTTGTGTCCAGCTACCCTTTCGAGACGGCGAAGTTGCGAATGCTGAATGGCGCGCATTCCTTGCTGGCCTATTGCGGCCTGCGCGCCGGCCATGAATTCGTTCATGAAGCCATGGCTGACACTGTGCCTCGCAAGCTTGCCGAACAGGTCCTGAAGGTGGAAGCATTGCAGACTATCGAGGCAGTCGAGGGGTTGGACCTTGACGCTTAATGCCGACCAGTTGCTTGCACGTTTTGATGATCCGGCCTTGCTTCACAAGCTGGCCCAGATTGCCATGGATGGCACCCAGAAAATTCCGCAACGTTGGCTGGATACCGCACTGGCTCTGCACCGGCGCGGTCGGGCTGCTCTCGCGCTTGCAACTGGCTTTGACGCATGGTTATGGCATCTTGAAGACGGGGGTTTTGTTGATGATCCTCATGGGAATGAATTGACAAGGCTAGGGGCTGGCGGGGGCAGGGCGGCAGTAATGGCCCGCTGTTTTAGTGGGTACGGTCAACCAGATATTCTGTGGCCGGGATATGGTGAAATTGCCGATAGCCCGCTGTCAGCTACTCCTGTGTCGGGAGAAAACCGGCTGCCCGGCCAAAGTTATCCTAGCGGACAGGTCTGAATCCGGTTCGGGCCTGCGGAACCGGCTTGCTTTGCAGCAGTCTTCCCGCCACGCAGTAATCTTCATGAAAGACATCTTACATTCGCGTTTGTTGCACTGGCTCGGCCTGTCTCTGCCCGGACTGTGGATGCTTTATCGATGGTTCGTGCGGCCGGAAGATTACGGTTATGGCCACATCATCGCTGATAGCGGAGACTGGGCGGCATGGTTATTGATGGTGACGCTTTTTGTCACTCCGATCCGGCTGTTATTCCGCAAGCGACCCTGGGCTATCTGGCTGATGCGGCGCAGGCGCGATTTTGGGGTGGCCAGTTTCGTTTATGCCGCCGGGCACACCATAATATATCTGGCCAGAAAATCGTCTATTGATGCCATTTTCGAAGACTTTTTCGCTGCTGAATTTCTGACCGGCTGGTTGGCATTGGCCTTGTTCCTGCCACTGGCCCTTACGTCCAATGACATTGCAGTCCGCGCACTCAAACGATCATGGAAACGCTTGCACCGGCTTGTCTATCCCGCGACGATCCTGGCCTTTGTGCACTGGGCCCTGTCAGCCTACGATCCGATGACGGCCTACATCCATATCGGAGTGCTGGCCGCCATCGAATTCGTCAGAGTATGGCTGCAAATTCGTCAGAGAGTGACGTAATTACGGAACCGCGCCACTTCCGCTTCATCGACATATTTACCAATTTCACGGTCAAATTCATTCATATCGGCATAGGGACGATATTCCAGAAATTCGCCGATCATGCGGTCGGTCATTCCGGGAATGAGCGCGATTTCTTCACGGGTGGCGCTGTTCAGATTGACTGGCACAAATAGCTGCGAAAGCGTGGCAGTGGCTTCTTCTGGTGTCATGTTCGCGACAAGCACCGCATTCAGATCGGTCACAGTTGCATAGGGCTGTCCAGCAACGATCGCCGCCGCGCGTTCGGGGGTCATCCCATTCATTGCTGCCAGCTGTTCCGCAGTGGCGGTATTAGCATCAGCCACGCCGCCAGCTTTCTCGGTAGCGGTTGATGCATCAGGGGCGGCGGCCATGGAATTGTCTTCTACAGCCGTTTCAGCCGCATCGTCAGCACCTTGTGAACACGCACTCAACGTCATGGCTGTGCCAGCCAATGCCGCTACGAAAAATACCTTACGCATAATAGGACCCTTTCAATTGAACCGTCCCCATAAAGGACTTGAGCGAAAATGCGAACCCTCCACGAAGGCCCGCAACAGCTTCGTGTGCATGGGAAGCATCCAATGCTGCCGCGCAACCGAACCTGCGGGGGTAAAGCAGACCGGCTTCAAGCGGTTCTGCATTTGGCAAGAAATTCATCAGTTCCATTGCGCCGGATCCAGCGCCAGCAGTTCGGACAATTGTGCATAAAGCGCCGGTTCCTCGCGCAGCAACGCTGCGGGTTTTTCGAAGAAGGTGACGATCGCTTCGGCAAAGAACTCTTCATGTCCACTGGCGCCATAAGGGTCGATCAGGGTTGCGCGCCCGCGTTCGACCATTTCGGCATGCTGGTTGAACGCCTCCAACATGGCTTTTTCCCAACTCGCATACGCTTGCCCTTTGCGCAGGATGGGGATGCCGTTCGTATGCCCGGTCAAACTGTCCAGCTGATGAGCAAATTCGTGGATGACGAGGTTATGGCCATCTTCGGGGTTGAGGCCACCTTCCATCGCGTGGGCGGACGATAGAACAACCGGTCCCCGGACCCAGCTTTCACCAAGCAATGTGTGTTTGTCCTCATGGACGACATAGCCGTCATGTGTGGGCCGGTGCGTGTCAAAGGCCGAGGAGTAGACCAGTACGTTTCTCAGCGTATCGTACCAGGCCGGGCTGTTGACGACCAGAAGGCAGGCCTGCGCTGCGATGGAAAGTTTCATTTCCTCTGTAACCTCGAGGTCATCATCGCCGCGAAAGGTAATCTGGTCGAGGAAGACATTCATTTTCCCCTCAAGTCCGGGGCGCAGGGATGCTGGCAAACGGCGCACAATCGGCACCATTTTCTCGACCATTTGCTTTTGTTCCGAAGTCAGCGGTGTCGCCAGCAGCCGGGCACGTTTTCGCTGCCGTGACATATGCCGAAACCAGAATAATGCAGCAATCAGCAGGGGGACGAGAAACAGGAGTAAGGGGTTCATCCGGCAGAGATAAGTGAGGTCCGGTCCATGTTTTAGGGAGCCGGGTGATAATTCGCTCGAATCACTGGCGAAAGACGTTGAATTCTCGTCCGGTTGCCGACTGGGGAGAAAACGATCTCCTGCACTTTATGGATGCACTGCAGGATTTTGCCGGGGCAACGGGTTTCAGCCAGTTTTATGCAGGCCATGTGCCGCTTTACGCATTGCAAATTGCATATCTGCGAAATGACGTAAGCGTGGATGACATGATCGCCTGGCTGGGCACGAATTTTCCGGAAGTCGCGCCCTATGATCATACGCGCAGTCTGTTTTCGCCGCTGGTTGGATATAATCAGTCGGTCAGTACATTCGATCAGGATGGCTTTCGCCAGCTTATGCCGCATGTCAATTTACCCTATCCGGAAGAAGGCGATGCAGGGCTGACGCCGGAAGCGCTCAAGCTGTATCGCGGGCTGATCCTGTTCACCGAACTTAATCACGGTTACATCAACCCGACCATCAATGCGTATGCGAGCGAGATACAGCAAGCGATGCCGCGGCTTGCCAATTAGGCCGTCGATGACATCGCCCGGGGATATGGCAAGGCTTCGGGTATCTTCACCGAAATGACAAATTGGGCGCTCGTTTCGGTTCGCGCCCACGATCTTTTGCCTGAGGCCGAAGCGGAGATGATCGCTAACCGAGTGGCGCATATTATGGTCAACAATCGCGGCTTCACCCGTTTCGCTCAATTTCAGCAGCACTTCCTGAGCCTTACCCGAGCAAGAGCCAAAGGCGCACCGGTTGCTGGTGTGTTGCCAGCCTTGATTCGAAATTTGCCGGAGATCGAAACGGAATAATGCTGCCAATGGCGGGGGTTTATGGATGTTGTAATTAGCGCGCTTCTGCAATCCGCTCGCATTCGTCCGGCCATCGGGGAACGCAATCTTCGCCTGCGTCAGCAGCCCGCCATGTGTGTTGTTATTGCAGCTGGTCCCGAATGCTTCGCAAGGGATGATGGGAATGCAGGGTGCTTTTTTGAATATCCAGTCCGGGCAGATAGCCAAATGCAAGTGCGCGTTCGCTTTGCTTTTCGTTCATCGCCTGGCAGCCCAGATATTCTTTGTTGCGGTTGTGCACGGTCGTCGATCGCTGGTGCTCATCCAGTGACAGGAACATATCGGCCTTCGCCATGAGCTGCGCCATGTCGGCAGCCAGATCTTCGTATCTTACGAACAGCACCGCGTGGAGGTATCGGGCATCTTCCAGGGCCAGTTCATACGCTGCGAGGGCGTATTCGATCAGCTCTGCCGCAGGCTGATCGGTCCATTTCGCAAGGGCCGCTGCCATGGCTTCGGGATGCCGCAGCACAATCACAAATTGCGCCATGGGAAACAGCTGCTGATAAAGGCGCATTCGGGTCAGGTTTACGGGCGATTTCTCAATCCGCCATTGGCCGCCCGGCTCAAACCAGCTGTCCCAATCGGCCGCGATACGCTGTTGGACCGCCAATGTGTCATGGCGCGAACCTTCGACGTGGTGCTGCCGGCGGTCGGCGGCGTAATGGCCGGGTATTCCATGCATGGCGGTATGGGGGATTGCACCCTGCAGATAGCACCCTTCGTTTTCTGGCGCGGGTGACTGGACAATAGCGGCCACTTCCGGGTGCTGCGCGATCAGGCTGGCAACCAGGCTGGTGCCGGTGCGATGCAACCCTGCAACAAAGACATATCGACCTGCAAAACCTCTCACGAGAGGGGCAGGCTTTCAGACGCGTCAATGTTCAGCGCATCACCAACCTCAAGCCCGCCTTCACCGTAAAGATACGCCGGATCGAACTTGCCGAGAGCGATGAGTTTGTCCCCATCGAGTATTGTAATTCGGCCCCGATTGAACTCTGCCGCTCCGCCTTCGCGCAAATCCCGCAAGCTGCGGCTCATGTGAATGGTCGACATGCCGCAGATATTGGCCAGATGTATTTGTGTCAGCGGAGTGTCAAATCCTTTGGAATTGCCCAATCCGACCATGCGCAGCCGATACCATATTTCGGTCAGCAAATGAGCGACCCGGCCTGCAGCCCGCAATTGATTGGATTTCATGATCCATTCGCGGTGGATCGAAGCGTCAAGAAGCGTGCTGAACCAGAAAAGCCGGGCAAGATGTGGCTGATCCTGCAACACGCGCTTCAGGTCTTCGTGCCGGACATAGCCAACATTTGCCTCGCCGATGACAACCAGATCGTGGTCGAGCCGCTTAAGGGCAAAGGCGTGCATATCGACAAAGTCCCCCGGAACCTGAAGTCCCACGATCTGTTCGTCATCACCATCGCGAATGGTGCGCAGCATATAGCCTTCAATCAGCATGGTGCTGAAATCACAAAAATCACCGCGTTCAATAAGGATGTGTTCGCCCTGGAGCGTTTGCGTTTTGTAGATCAGGCTTTCGAGCAAATCCTGCTCGCCGACAGTCATGGCGTGCCGCAGACGGCTCATCAAAAAGCGGCCGGTTTTGGGATGCTGCCCCGCAATGGGGTTCTGTCCCGTATTGGCCTTCTGCAAGGTAACGCCCATCAAATTCACCCTTTACTTGTGCGGTTGGTCAACCTTGGCGATTCCGCTATAAAAATCAATGGACACCGCCCAGTATTCAAGTTTGCCATAACTTATGTTGGGTCACCCTGATCGGGCTTTGGCCGGTGCGGCAGATAGGGTAGGGAGCGCATCCTTGCCCTTCGGGATTTTCACCATTCGCATCGCCTTGATCGCCCATATCCGGCATCCCATAGCGCCGCCTTTCATGGGCGGGATGGAATCGCATTTTCACGGGCTGGCGCGCGGTCTGGATGCAGCGGGCCATTCGGTCACCTCGTTTGCCGCTGGCGGCTCCGATCTGCCGAACCTGAAGGCAATTTGCACACAGCCTTGCGAGGAGATTTACCCGCGTGAGCGGTTTGCCGGGTCCGATGCGCTTCAGGCTTATCAACTGTCAGCATTTCGCCTGGCCTGGGACTGCATCGCCAGCGGAAATTTTGACGCGGTTCATAACAACTCCCTGTTTCCCGAGGTAATCGATTGGGCGGTCCGGGATGGCATTGCCATGGTGACATCGCAGCATGTCCCGCCGTTCAAGGCCATGCGAGAAAAGGTGCATGGCGTTCTTGGCGATGAACGCCAGCAAATCACGGTGACCTCTCGGCATCAAAAGGGGCTTTGGTCTGCGGACGATCCGCCAAACCTGTCTGTGGTGCATAACGGCATTGATCTGACACGTTGGCAGCCGTCAGCCAGGCGGCATGACAGGTTGCTGTGGTACGGCAGGATCACGCCGAACAAGGGTCTTGCCCTCGCAATCAAAAGCGCTGCAATCGCCGATCGGCCGCTCGATATAATCGGCACGATAGAAGACCGCGCTTATTTCGAAGTAGAAATCGCCCCGTATCTGACTGGCAAGATCCGGTATCTGGGCCATCTTTCCGGCCCGCAGTTGCACGAGGCTGTCGCAGCATCGCGGGCTGTGGTCGCGACGCCGATGTGGGACGAGCCCTTCGGACTTGTCGCAGCAGAAGCATTGTCGAGCGGCGTGCCAGTCCTCGCCTTTGACAGGGGAGCATTGCGCGAAGTCGTGGGGCCGTGCGGCATTATTGTGCCGGCGGCCGATATTGCGGCGCTCGCCCGTGCGATGCAGGAGCCAGATTTGCCCGGCCCATCTGTTTGCAGACAGCGGGCCGAACAATGCTTTTCGATCACCCAGATGATTGCGGGGTATGAGCGATGCTATTGCGCAGCCATGAAAGCTCAGGCTGGAACAGGCGGCGACAGTTCAGCCTCCAGTGCTTTCAAGACCACGCTGCTGCTGGCGTAAGGCTGATTTTCCTGCTGACGGGTGAGGGCAAGGTGATGCTCGCCCGGATCGCGCAGCTTCACCCAGCGGCCATTCCGCTTTTCAGCCAGGCCCATCAGCACAAATGCCCTCAGCCAGTGCTGCATCGTTGGTTCGCCCCATTTGTCCAAAAAGCGGTGGGCATTGGCAATAACGCTATCGAGGTGATGCACCGGCGGCATGTGATGGGGGTGATACTGGTGGTACGCCTTTGCCCCGCGCGCCCACCACACATCCAGTCCCGCGCTTGTCGCCTGACGCGCAAAATCCGTGTCTTCACCGCCGTAGCCTGTAAACTGTTCGTCAAACCCGCCGATCGCCGCGAAATCTGTTGCCAGCATAGCAAAGTTCAGGGACCAGAATTGCCGATAATCGCCGCATTTTCCAATCAGTGTTTCGGGCGGACCGGCGCGTTCGCTATGCTTGCAGCCGACCTTGTCGAACATCGCAAAATCCAGCGAGGCTGTGTCGGTTGATGCAGGCAGATAAGCGACTTCACCCATTACGATACCCGGCCCGGCGCTGCACGCGGCGATATAGTCATCAATCAGATCCGGATGCGGGATGCAATCGACATCCAGGAAGACAAGCGTCTCACCGGTGGCCTCTGCCGCGGCTCGGTTGCGTGCTGCGGCCAGGGGTATGCCGCTGCTTCCCAGCAGGATCTGCCGCACGGGAAAGCCCACATCAGGCAGGTCATAAAGCGTATCCTGCATGACTGCGATGACCACTTCGCCCGGCATCTGTCTGCTCACATTCAATCCAGCCAAGAGATTGCGCAAATGATCGTCGCGGCCGTGGGCAAGGGTGCAGATGGAAATGGTCATGCTGATGTGGCCTTCATGGTAATGGCCGTGGGGCGGGGCGCCCATAGCTGGCAGATAAGCTGTTCGACACTGGCCGCTGTTTTCATCGCAACAGCGTCATCCAGAATAGCGCGCTGGGTGGCAGGTTCCAGTTCATCGGCGGCCTGCCAAAGCTGCCGCCAGTCGGCAGCGCTGGCGGGCCAATGACGGGCAAAAGCGGCCACACCGGCTCGGTCCAGTGCTTCGGCCTTGCGCAGTTGTTCGGCAAAATATCGCCATTCGGGGATCATGACCCAGGGTTTGCCTGCTGCGGCAATCATGTGGACAGTCGTATTCCCGCAACTTGAAACCACGCGGTCCGCAGCTGAGATCCAGTCTTCCGGATTATCGACCCAGCCCAGATGTTTCAGATTGTCGGGCGGCGTTTCATGCCATTCGGTCTGTATTTTGCCCAGGCTGACCCATTGGCTGGCAGGGTCCGCGCGCGCGCCCAATGTAAGCGGCGCCGATGGCAGGCCAGTCCCGCCGCCGCCGCCCACCACCACGACCAGTTCCACATCCTGGGCAAGGCCCAGCCGTTTGCGCGCCGCTTCCCGGCTGATGATTTTGCTGACATCCACGCCGATACCCGGCGCGTATAGCGTTTTTTCCCGCATCCATCTCGGCCGGTCGGATTGTTCCAGATCGGCCGCGTACGGTGCCAGCAAAGCGGCTGCCCCTTCATAGGCTGCCATATGGCCAGCATCATGACGGTCACCGTGCTGAAGAACGCACATATGCGGGACAGATGCGATACGCGCCAGTTGGGCAAGCTCTGCCGATACATCAGTGATGAAAAGGCTCGGCTCACTCTCGGCGAACCATTGCGTAATCTCCGCGACAGCTTTGGTCACAGTCTGCCAGCCCAGCGGCGCGCAATGCAATGTCTCGGGCAATGGATATGCATCCATGGCGGGCGTATTGCTGTCACAGGGTTCGAACAGCGATGGAATCCTGATGATCGATACATTGTCGGCCAATTGCGGGAAAATATCATCGCGCGCGCAAAACAGCACGATCTGACGGTTGCCCGCCAGCGCATTTGCAATGGTTGCAGCGCGCTCGGCATGGCCGCGTCCCTGATGATGGACGAAATAGCCGATCGGGTTGGCGGACCTGCTCATGCAGCTTGCTCCATTGCTGATGCACGCATTTCGGCACATTTTCCAGCCGACCGGGCGAGCGCGTCGAGCCCTTCAATCACCCCATCGGCATATCGCGCACGCGCAACGTAAACATGGGGCTTGTGATCGAGCGCCAGAACCGCAGGCTCCGCATTGGCGACCACGATGGCAGCCTTGTGGCTCTCGAGCATTTCCAGGTCGTTGCCGCTATCGCCTGCAACAATGACCGCGCCAAGGGGAATGCCCAGCGCGCGTGCCACGTGCCGGACTGCATCGGCTTTGCCTGCGCGCTGGGGCAACACATCCAGCAATTTGTCGTGGCTGAATATCGTTTTGCACGGGAGCCCCGCTTCGCGCAGCAGGGTAGATGCCAGTTCGGCCCCTTGGCTGCCGCAGGTGAAACTTCGCTTGAAACGCCGCTGCTCGATCGGCAATTGCGGGCGCAAAAATTCGTAATCGGCAAGGCAGCCGGCAATTACATCGGCGTCCCACCCCCCTGAAATCCGGTCGTTGAACGCAGAATCATAGTGCAGGCCGCCGGGCGTCTGCCAATAGATTTCCGACCCCACCGACGTGATGAAAACCGCAGGTTCCGGCAGGTTCCATTCACGCAATATCCGCTGCGCCTCC
Source organism: Allopontixanthobacter confluentis (assembly GCF_009827615.1). Lineage (GTDB taxonomy): Bacteria > Pseudomonadota > Alphaproteobacteria > Sphingomonadales > Sphingomonadaceae > Allopontixanthobacter > Allopontixanthobacter confluentis. Next base: position 1,115,220 of record NZ_WTYU01000001.1, on the reverse strand, counting down.
ACCAGCGAGCGGCCCGTCGCGACGCCAAAAGCCATATCCGGTCTTGCGGCCAGATAGCGCACGAACCGGGCGGCAGCCTCGCGGCATCCGGTCAGAGTATTATCGATATCGCAGACCAGAAGCTGCGTTGGCGTCACACTTTCTGGCGCGGCTGGATTTCCGGAAACGATCTTGCGCGAAAGATCCATGAACGCCGCGGCATAGGCCTGCCAGTCCATCTGCGTAATCTGCGCCTCGGCATTGCTGGAAAGTGCCTGCCACAGCGCGTCATTCGACAGCAACCGTTCGATCGCGAAACCGATTTTCTTCGTGTCGTAAGGGTCGACTAACAGGCCATGTTCAATTTCGCTGAGAATATCGACTGGCCCGCCGTGGCAGGTTGCAACAACCGGCAGGCCGTGAACAGCAGCCTCCAGAATAGTCAGACCAAACGGTTCGATCAGGGCCGGGTTGACGAACACGCCGCGAAGTTGCCGCGCAAGGCCGTACAGGCCGCGCACATCGTCTTGCGTATGCTGGCGCGGATAGGCCACGCGGCCATGCAGATCATGCCGATCGATCAGATCCGCAAGCTCGCGCATGACTGCGACTTGTTCAGCTTCTCCGGCTTCGATGGATTGCCGCAGTCCCGGAAGAATTACGAGATTGGCCTTGGCTGATAACACCGGGTTCTGCGCATAGGCCTTCACCAGGGCAGTCAGGTTTTTCTTTCTTACCGGCCGCGCGATAGCCAGAATAACAGGTTTTTCCGGCTGACGCAGAAACGGCGCGATGAGGGTCCGCGCCTTTGCAATATCGGCAGACGAAGCGGGTGCCTGATCGATCCCGGGCCTGATCCGCTGGACCTTGCCGGGACCAATGGGACCATAGTCCTGTATCTGCCGCTCGCACTCATCCCGGGAAGAACCGATGATACAGTCTGCCGCCATCATTGCATCACGCTCCAACGCGATGCGCAAGCCGAGCGCATCGGTCCCTTGGACGCAGGCTGCCGCCTTGTCTTTGGCCAGCGAATGCGCGGTATAGATAAACGGAATGCCGAATTCCTCCCGCACCGCGCGTGCAACTTCGGCAGCATCGGCAAAATGTGCATGGATCAAATCCGGCAGGACATCGCGGCTGCGCAAATGCGCCAGCAATGCGCTGGTGAAATTGGGCCGGTCAGCCGCGAGCGCATCTTTGGTGAGGTATGCGCGGTTGCCACTATCGGTGCGCGTAATGGTAAGTTTTGGCCCGACGTTTTCCATCGGCGCTGCATATTCGCGCCCAAGCGATGGATCGTCGATCAGGCGTGTGACAATCTCGGCCGCAGTAACGTCTTCACGGGCAGCGAGCGCACGCATCGCGCCCAATATATAGGTGATGTGGCCGCCTGTATCTTCGGTGAGACCATAGGCAGGTTTTGCAGTCAGGCACCCACCCAGCGCCAACGCCATAACTCGCATATGCTATCCCTGTCTCAACTCGTAATAAGGAGAACAAAATGGCACCATCGGCGAAATTCGCATAGGTAGCTTTTGTTATGAAAGGGTAGACTACGCAGCGTTAATGCGTTGAATTACATTGGTAAAACAATTGCCGTACTGCCGCCCCTATACGGAGCATAAACTTTGTTTGGTGGCGGCGGGCAGGGGGCGGTCCCATGTGCAGTCGATAATGTTTGATGACCATCCCATTCACGCTTCCGTTCGCCCCACCGGTCGCTCTGCCAGTCAGCCGGGTTCGCTTGCTGCAGACGCCGATGAGGACGCCCGTCTTGCTGCTGCGTTTGAAAGGCATGTGAAGGACCGCAATTTCCCTTGCGTCGGGGCAAAATCTGCATTGGCCCGGGGCACGTTGAAGACGTTGATCTGCCATGATCTGACCAGCAGCTGGGATGATCTGCCGATTCACCGCGAACTGCTGAGATGGTCGAAGGATTACGACAGTGATCCCGCTGGTCTCCGGTCGCTGGCAATCGTTTTTCGCCGGTCCCGCACAATGTCGGAACAGGTGTTCGAACAGCATATGTGGGCCCGCATCCAGTCGCTGTCCGACAAGGATAGCTGGCTTGGACAAAGTGCCGACAGTGCCGTCAGCGGCGATCCTGATGATCCGCATTTCGCTCTGAGTTTCGGTGGACGGGCGTATTTCGTGGTTGGCCTGCACCCGGCAGCTTCGCGTCCTGCCCGCCGTTTTGAACGACCGGTGATGGTCTTCAACCTGCACGATCAGTTTGAAAACCTGCGCAAGGAACAGCGCTACGAACGGATGCGGGACACCATTATGGACCGCGACCGAAAGCTGGCGGGTGACGTAAATCCAATGCTCGGGCGGCATGGCGAAAAGAGCGCTGCGGCACAGTATAGCGGGCGATTGGTGGATGACGACTGGTCATGCCCGTTCAGCAATCCGCGCGAGCAGGCAGAATGATGCAGCCTATCGTCCACATGGCGCAACCTGGTTTGATAGTAAGCCCGGACGCCTACATGATAATTCTGGAAACCATTGCTGGCTGGCAGTATTCTTCCAGCACCCTTCTGCAGGCTGAAGTGGGCACCATGGCCGTCGATGAATTGCCGGACATATTGCCGAACACGTAAGATACTTGTTTGAAAGAACCCCGCACGATGTTGACCCAGCTTAACCCGACTATCCCGGTGACTGTTATCGATAAGGGCGCAGGCTATGCGATTGCCGTGATCGACTATGGGCAGGAACATAATCTGATCTGGGTGACGGCGATTACCTCGACCGGTGAAATCTGGTGCGCTCCCAATCCCAAAGTCCGCATGGACACCAACTGGACCATGGGCCGCTCACTTAATTTGCCCGCACAAGACGGATAAATATCAAGCAGTGAACGCACGGCTTTCGGCGTTCCGGGCGGGTCGCGTGCAGAAGGCGAAATCGACCTGTGGTTGAAGCGGGGTTTTGCACCTATGAGTGGCGACGACCCCGCTCATTCCACCAGCTTACCCGCCACTTGAAAGCTCCACGCCGATGAAACACGATCCACTGGAGCTTGTCGTCCAGGATATTGCCGAGGAAATGGCGCAGGCCTTGGATCGCGGCCGCGTTGCCGACTATATTCCTGATCTTGCCTCGGTATCATCAGACCATTTCGGCATTGCGATTGTCGATATGGAGGGTCGATCTTTCGTCGCCGGTGACGCGCAGATGCAATTTTCGGTCCAGAGCATCACCAAGGTGTTTGCCCTGACAATGGCGCTGGGTGCGGTTGGCGATGGGCTGTGGAAACGGGTCGGGCGGGAGCCATCGGGCAGCGCTTTCAATTCGATTGTCCAACTGGAATGGGAGCAGGGCATTCCGCGCAACCCCTTCATCAATGCAGGCGCAATCGTGGTGTCGGACATCCTTCTTGCAAGCCACGAGCCGAGCGCGGTGATTGCCGAATTTCTTCGCTTCATGCGCATGCTGACTGGCGATGATACTATTGTGATAGACGAGCAGGTAGCGCGCAGCGAATGTGAAACCGGCAACCGGAATGTGGCGCTTGCCAGTTACATGCGGGCTTTTGGCAATATACATCACCCGGTCGAAAAAACGCTTGGCGTTTATTTCAACCAATGTTCGCTGTCGATGAATTGCCACCAGCTTGCCCTGGCGGGCCGCTTCCTGATGGCAGGCGGCATCAATCCGGATACGGGCCTGTCGGTGGTGACCCCGGGCCGTGCCAGGCGCATCCTCGCTCTGATGATGACGTGCGGCCATTATGACGGATCAGGCGAATTTGCGTTTCGTGTAGGCCTGCCGGGCAAATCTGGCGTGGGGGGCGGTATTCTGGCAATTGTCCCGCATGTCGCATCAATCGCCGTGTGGTCACCGGGCCTGAACGAACGCGGCAATTCGCAACTGGGAACGCTGGCGCTTGAACGGCTGGTGCAGCGCACGGGCTGGTCTGTGTTCGAACCCAATTGATCCGTCAGCCGTCAGGGTCTGGTGACGCCCAACAGGCCCCGCCGCATCATGCCAACGGATAAATATTACAAAGACCGCCCCGGCTTTTCTGGCGCAGGAACGCCGCTCAGGTTTTTGATGCGTTACGCGCTGCGCGCGCCGCATGGCGGACTCGCTTTTTCTCCAGAAGGTTTGAGTTGGGGGCCACACTGACCGCGCTGTCAGCCATAACTGCGCCGCGCTGCCCAATCGGCCGGTCCGCGCCCACAGTGGTGTCGATCAGCGTCTGACGTTCTATTTCGGCATTAAGCAGCGCGCCCAGCAAAATCGCATAGCTGGTCAGGAACAGCCACATCAGGAACACGACAACCGCCGATAAAGACCCATAGGTCGCATTATAATCGCTGACGTAGCGAACATATAGCGAAAAGCCGAAAGATACCGCGACCCAGGCGAAAGTGGCCAGAAATGACCCGGGCGACAGCCAGCGCCATTTGGCAGCGCGCCGGTCCGGGCCATAGCGCATGATCAGGGCAAAACCACAGGTGCCCAATACCATGGCGACTGCCCAGGTGAGCACCTTGTATCCAGTCTCGGCCATTGGGCCGATCAGCGTGGCTGTCTGGGTTTGCAGCCATGCCACCACACCGCCGCTGACAAGACCGGTCATGGCGATGAGAATTGCCGCCAGTGTCAGGCCCGCTGCGCGCAAGGTAACAGAAAATATATTGCGGCTTTCATGTTCGGAATTGATGATGTTGAGCGCGCCTATCAAGCCAGTGGCGGCCCGCATTCCGCCATATATCGCCAATATTAGCGATATGGCCAAAGTCAGCCCGGTTACACCGGCGCTGGTGGTAACCACAGCCATCAATTGCGTTTCGATCATGCTGGCAGCCTCTGCCGGCATCCAGCCTGCCACAGATTTCATCTGGTTTTGAACGGTCTCGACATTGCCGAGCAAACCATAAGTCATCACCGTGGCGGCGAGTAAGGGTGTGATAGCCAGAAAAACGAAAAACGCCGTGCCCGCAGCCAGAAGCGAAAGATTGTGGAAACCAGACATCACCCAGATGCGCTTGCCAATCTGTTTCCACGCATCCCACGGCAAAGTGTGCGGAGATGCTGCCATTGCACCGGGCTGTTTTTCCTTTATACCTTCAACAACTTCGTCGGAAAGCCCCAGGTTCATGTCGGGCGTGTCAAGCGATGGCGCGGAATTCAAACAATTCTTCCTCTCAGGCACATTTAATATTCAAGAACAAAGGCATTTGTGGTTCGCATGTTTTCAAGAGCAACTTTCCGCACGCGAAAATGTGCCTTCGCGCCACTGCATATTTCATACGCTAGCGCCTTGGCGCTGGTTTTGACAGCCCAGTCCGCAGCTGCCCAGTCATCAGCCGACCAGTTTTCAGCCAGCCAGACCCCTGCGGACCAACCAGCCAGACAGGATGCTGGCCCTCCAGAAAGCGCCCCTCTGGTTGAAGCCCAGCAGGACGATCAACTGCGGGCTGGTGAAGTGCCGGTTCCTCCGCCGCCTGCTGATGCCGACCTGCCGCCAGTCGATCCCATCATTTCGGATGAGGAATTCAATTCCTCCATCCCGGTTCTGGCAGAAGAGGATCCGGAACTGGGCGGTGAACTGGAATCCATAGCCGAGTTTGAACGAAAATTCGCTTCTGAACAGGCCAACGCTGAACCCGCAGAAGACGCTGCTGCGCCACTTGGCCTGCCCGAACTGGCGGACGGTGACCGGGTTGAAGAAATTGGCGATGCCCCCATCCGCGATGCCGAGCTGGCGGCGCCGCTTTCGCCATTGGAATCGTTCGAAGTCGAAGAGGTCAAGTTTGCAGAGGATGCGAGCGATGACGAAATTCTGGTCGTCAAATATGGCACGCAGATCAACGGACTGGAAACGGTAGACGCGGCGTCAGATGTCGATATTGCGGGCATGTTTGACGATCTTTCAGCGCTGGAAGCTGCCGATGGCGAAGCGGCCAACGTTGCCATGCTGGCGGCCCGCGTCACCGAAGACAGCGCACTGTTGCAGCGGATACTTCGGTCAGAAGGGTGGTATGATGCCAAGGTCACGACCCGCATCGACCGGTCACCGGAAGTCAACGGCCAGCCGCTGCTGGCGGTGCTCGATGTGGCAGCCGGCGAACGCTTTACCTTTGCCGAAATCAACGTCGAGGCTGAACCGACCATACCGGAAGGTTTGATTCAGGAAAATCTCGCGCTTCAGATTGGCGAACCGATTGTTGCGGCGCGCGTTCAGGGCGCAGAAGCGCAGGTGGCGATTGCTTTGCCGCAGGAAGGCTACCCCTTCGCAAAGGTCGGCCAGCGTGACATCCTGCTTGATCAGGAAACGGCCGACGGTGTCTATACCCTGCCGGTTGAAACCGGACCGCGGGCGCGCTTCGGCGGTTTTGCCACCACTGGTAACCAGGCGTTTGGCGCCGATCATGTGGAAGTGCTGGCAAGGTTTAAAAAAGGCGAGCTGTATGACAGCCGCAAGGTTGATGATCTGCGCCAGGCGCTCATCGCCACGGGCTTACTTAGCACAGTATCGGTCACGCCCGAACGCACCGGCGACGCCGCTGATGCAGATAGCGAATTTGTCACGATCGCAGTCGATCAGGAAGCCGGCGCGCCGCGAACCATCGCTGGCAGTGCAGGCTTTGGCACAGGTCAGGGCTTCAGGCTGGAAGGCAGCTGGAGCCACCGGAACCTGTTTCCGCCGGAAGGTGCGCTGACCGCATCGGCGGTTTTGGGGACGCAGGAACAGGGCGCAGGCGTAAGTTTCCGCCGTTCCAATGCCGGGCAGCGGGACCGGACCGTGGAGTTCGGGCTTAACGCACTGCATTCAGATTATGACGCGTTTGAGGCGTTCACTGGCAGGCTGGGCGGTCTGGTCAGCTATGTCTCCACCCCCATCTGGCAAAAGAAGCTGACCTATGCTTACGGCGCGGAAATCATCGGCTCGATCGAAGAGGATTTCGATCTTGATTTGGGCGAACGGGTTGATCGCACCTATTTCATCGGCGCGCTGACCGGACAGATCGGGTTCGACACATCCAATGATTTGCTCAATCCGACGAAGGGCTACCGCCTGAGTTTGCTGGTGCAGCCGGAAGGGTCGCTGCAAGACGGTTTCAGCCCATATGCCCGCGGGCTGCTCAACGCTTCGACATATTACCAGGCCGGCGAATCCATCGTATTGGCCGGGCGCGTGCGCGTGGGTTCGATACAGGGCGTTAGCCGCGAAGATATCGCGCCGTCGCGCCGTTTATATGCTGGCGGTGGCGGTTCGGTTCGCGGGTTTGGCTATCAGCAGCTGGGCCCGCAGGTGTTCGAACCCAATCCCCGGTTTGATGCCACTGATCCGGATGAAAAGGATGCCGAGTTTCTCATCAGGCCAATCGGCGGGTTGAGCGTGAACGAGGTTGCGGCAGAAGTCCGTTACCGGTTCGGAGATTTCGGGGTGGTCGCCTTTGTCGATGCAGGGCAGGTGTATCAAAGTTCGACGCCTGATTTCACCAATATGCGCTACGGCGCAGGTATCGGCGGGCGTTATTATACCAATTTCGGACCGCTGCGTTTCGATGTTGCAACCCCCATCGGCCGCAAAGAAGGTGAGAGCCTGATCAACGTCTACATCTCCATCGGACAGGCATTCTGATGGCCGACCAGCATATCGAAGACGCAGCCAACGCTGATCCTGAAGCGGTTTCAGAAGTTACGCATCGCCCGGTTTGGCCGCGCAGGATCGCAAAGATTGTCCTGTTCGCCTTGCTCGGCCTGGTTGCTTTGGTGGGCCTCGTTCTGCTGGGGCTGAATACAAAACCGGGCCGCAATTTCATCATCCAGCAAATCGAGGCGCTGGAATTTGAAAACGGCATGGAAATCGGCGTTGAAGGGATCGACGGCTCGATTTACGGCGACATGACAGTTCGCGGCCTGACAGTGTCGGATACCAAGGGCGTGTTTCTAAGGTCACCGGCAGTTGCGGTAGACTGGCGCCCATTCGCCTTCATCAACAGCCATATTGATATCCGGTCGCTCACCGCCGAAACCATGACGCTGGAACGGCTGCCGGAATTTCTGGATACGCCGCCAAGTGAAAACCCGCTGCTGCCTGATTATGACATTGATATTGGCGAGATGAAAATTGGCCAGTTCATTGCTGAGGCACCGGTTTCCGGCGAACGCCGCGTGGCAACGCTGGCAGGCAATGTGCAAATTTCCGACGGCCGTGCCAAGGTTGATTTGGGCGGCGCAACCTTAGCGGGGCAGGGCCGCGCTGGCGGTGACCGGTTTGCATTGAAGCTGGACGCGGTTCCTGAGGACAACAGGTTTGATCTCGACCTTGACCTCAATGCGCCGGGTGACGGGGTGATTGCCGCGCTGGCCGGGCTGACAGAACCGCTACAGATGAAGCTTGCGGGCAAGGGAAGCTGGGCCAAATGGAACGGCCAGCTGACCGCCGCTCTTGCTGGCAGGAGCCTGGCCGATATCGCTGTGACCGGCACCGACGGGACGTTCAATTTCAAGGGTATGGCAGGCCTTGCACGCTTCGCCCCGCCATCCACGGCCGCGCTGCTCGGCGAGAAAACCAACCTTGATCTGACTGCATCGCTGAACGAACGCACGGCGACGGTCGAAGGGCGCATTTTCAGTGATGCTTTCAACCTTGTCACCAATGGCCTGATCGATCTGTCCGACAATAGCTTTGACGATTTCAAAGCTGCTTTCGTACTGCTCAAGCCTTCCGCGCTTGCACCCAACCTGCGCGGTAGCGGGCTGCGCGCGATGGTCACGCTGGACGGCCCCTTTGCATCCCCGCGGGCGGAATATAACATCAATGCAGCGCGCATTGTCATGAACGACATGGGGGTTGAGAACCTGCGCGCAAAAGGCGCCGTGCGGATTGATACATCCAGCATTCTCATCCCCATTTCAGCAACCGCATCGCGGATCACGGGGCTGGATACAGTCGCCGGCGGCACGCTTTCCAATATCCGGCTGGATGGCGATATTGCAGTGCAAGGCCCGCGCATCTTGTCGGACAATATGCGGATGCGTTCGGACCGGATTGATGCCAATCTGATCCTCCTCGCCGATACATCGACCGGCCTTTACACAGGCGCAATTGACGGCAAGATCGATAATTACCGCATCGAAAGCGTCGGTGTCTTCAACATTGAAACAGATATTGATCTGACATCTGAAAATGGCGGCGGTTTTGCCTTGGTGGGCAAGGTCCGCACTCGTTCGACCCAGTTGCTGAATGACAATCTGGAGACCTATCTCGGCGGCAATTTTACTGCTTCGTCGGATGTGCGGTATGGCAGTGACGGTGTGGCCCGCTTTGCCAATGTGCGGATGAATTCGCCATTGTTGCGGATTACAGATGGCCGCGGCAGCTATTCCCAATCGGGCCAGATAGACTTGGTTGCGAGCGCCATTTCGCAGCAATACGGTCCGCTTGGCCTGACGCTGACAGGCACAATTTCAAACCCTCGCGCCACAATCAAGGCTGCCAGTCCCGGCTTTGGCATCGGCCTTGCCGGCCTGACCGCGGACATTCGCGGCGAAAACGGCAATTACCGAATCGATGCCAGCGGGCGGACAGATTACGGCGCCTTCACGGCTGACGTGACCGTGGCCACCGGTCGTGGGCCTTTGGCGCTGACAATCAACCGTGCGGATATTGCTGGCATCGCCTTGTCAGGACAGGTCCGCCAAAGCGCGGCCGGGCCATTTATCGGCCAACTGGATGCCAATGGGCGCGGACTTGGCGGCATTGTGAGATTAAGCGCGGCCGGACAATATCAGTCTGCTGTGGTCAATTTGCGGGCCAGCAATACGGTTCTGCCCGGTCCGGCAAATTTGCGGATCGGGTCAGCGATCGTGGATGCGCGGATTGTTATGTATGACCGGCCTGAAGTCGTGGCAGACGTGCAACTGGCCAATACCGATTATGGTTCGCTCAACATCAACGCAATGCGGGCTTTGATTGATTACCGTGACGGACGTGGCAATGCCAAATTTCTTGCCGAAGGCACCAGCGGCGTGCCATTCCGCATTGCCGGCAATGCCGATCTGCAGCCAGAATTGTGGCGTGCATCGCTACAGGGCAAGGTCCGCGGTGTAGCGTTCACAACTACGTCACCTGCGCGCATTATTCCGGGTAACGGAACATATGAGCTGCTGCCTACCCGGATCGATTTTGGCCAGGGCAATATTCGCGTGGCCGGGAATTACGGCCAGGGTATCAAATTGCAAAGCCGCCTCGATGATCTTGATCTGGCCATTCTGAACGCATTTTCACCGGGCCTTGGCATTGGCGGGAAAGCAACCGGCAGCCTGGACTTCGCGCTGGCGGGTAACGGTGCCTTCCCCAGCGCCGATGCGCGCATGACGATCACGAATTTTTCGCGCACAACAGCGGTATCGGTCAGCCAGCCGGTCAATGTGAATATCGTCGGGCAGTTGCAGGGAAATGGCGGTGCAGCGCGCGCTGTAATCAGGCGGCGCGGCACGGTTATCGGGCGCATGAATGCGGCACTTACCCCGTTACCACCCGGCAGCGGTCTGTGGATGACACGCCTTATGGAAGCGCCGCTGAGTGGCGGCATCCGTTACAATGGCCCGGCAGACACGCTGTTTTCGCTGGCCGGTCAACCGGACCAGCGGCTGTCCGGTGCATTGGGTGTGGCTGCAGATTTCAGCGGCCGTGTTTCGCGGCCATCGCTGGCTGGTATCATTCGGGCGAACAATCTGACGTATGAAAACCAGACATACGGCACCCGCCTCACCAACATGGCCGTTCGTGGCAGATTTACCGGCGACAGGCTGGAAATTGAACAGCTGGATGCCGTGGCTGGCGATGGCAAGGTTTCTGCTGCGGGATATGTCAGTCTTGCTGCCGATAGCGGCTACCCGATGGATGTGCAGGTCAGGCTGGAAAACGCGCGCCTCGCCCGGAGCGAAGCGCTCGGCGCGACGGCAACAGGCACGCTGGCATTTACCAAGCAGGCGGGGCAGACCGCACTTCTGGCAGGCAGGATATTGCTTCCCGAAACCCGTTATCAGCTTATCCGCCAGGGTTCAGCCGCAGTGCCTGAACTCACCGGTGTGCGCTTCAAGCCGCCGCGCGGCAGGCCGCGTGTGACAGGCGACGAGCCTGCTGGGCTATCGGGCGGGCTGCTGGATCTGGTGCGTCTCGACATAGATCTTGTCGCGCCTGAGAAGCTGTATGTTTCGGGGATGGGGCTGGAAAGCGAATGGAGTTCTGACCTCAAAGTCTCGGGCACCAGTGCAGAGCCGCGCATGTCGGGCAGCGTCAATCTGATCCGCGGGACATTGGGCTTTGCAGGCAAGTCATTCGAACTGACGGAAGGCCGGGTCGGTTTCACCGGCGGAAGGACGCTCAATCCGACAATCACACTGGTGGCAACCGAAGAGATCGAAGACATAACGGTCAACGTCAATGTCAGCGGTCAGGCATACAATCCGCAGATCGCATTTTCCAGCACGCCAGGCTTGCCGCAGGACGAAATCATGTCGCGCATTCTGTTCGGAAATTCGGTTGGCAATCTTTCCGCAATTCAGGCGGTGCAACTGGCTGCATCGCTCAATTCGCTGCGCGGAACAGGCGGCGGCTTGAACCCGCTTGGCAAATTACGCTCGGCAACCGGGTTCGACCGGCTGCGGATTGTCGGGCCGGACGACACCACGGGCCAGGGCACAGCACTGGCGGCAGGCAAATATATTACGGACGATATTTATCTGGAAGTCATCACAGATGCGCGCGGCTTTACCGCAACGCAGCTTGAAATCAGCCTGACGCCTGCACTATCAGTCCTCAGCCAGGCAGGGGGCGCCGTGGGCACCAATGTCAATGTGCGTTACAAGAAGAATTACTGATGCGCGTGATCGTTGTTCTGGTGATCCTGACGCTGGCCCTGATCGGAACTGTGGTTTTGCGAAAGGAACGCGAAAGCAGTTTTGATTACCGGTTTGAACAGGCGGAAAAGCGGATCGAGGCAATGAGCCGGGACATCGATAAAAATCTGGGGGACGAATAGCGCCAAGACGCTGCCAGTCCGGACATTTGCCTGATCAGCACTCGCGGCAGGCGCGGCACGGCAAGAACCCAGAAAGAACGATGATGGGTTAGCGCTGCTTTTTCGCAGTGGTGGCGTTGAAATCAGGGTCTTTCTTGGCCACCCAATTCACGAATTTACGGACGTTGGGATTGTCCAGCAGCGCTTCGACATCCATGGCGTGGCGTTGCAATTCGGTGTTGGTAAAATTGGCGATCAGCGTTTGCTGGCAAATGGGGTGCATCGGCACGACATCGCGCCCACCCCGGCTTTTTGGCACCGGATGATGCCAGACAATGGTTTTGCCCAGGGGACGCGCACATAACCAGCATTGCTCAGGCTGCGCGGCAACCTCATCTGGTTGCTCAGGCTCATCATAGTGGCCACGTTTTGAATGTTTGCGGGCCATGATTATCACACCTGAATTGCCTGAAGCGTCGAAGCCGCAATAGAGCGGCGCAACGGGCATTACCACCGCCGCAATCATTTTGGCGGGATTTAAAAAACCATCAGTCCTGCTGGAAAACGCACTTTAGTGCCTGAAGGCTGGCGGCAAAATTGCCAAGGGGCGGCTTTGCCCGCAATTGCGGAGTGTCACCACGGCTCTGTCGAAGGGCGGATTTCTGTCTCAAAAGTCCAGGCATCGTCTGGCTGACGGTGCAATTGCCAATAGGCTTCCGCAACCGAATCCGGGCTCATCAATTTTCGGCCAGCCAATGCGCCAGCGTCCGCCATGCGTTGACGGACCCATTCAGTATCCACGCCTGCATCGATAATCAGATGGGCGACATGGATACCCTTGGAGCCAAGTTCGCGCGCAGCGGTCTGCGCCACTGCGCGATTGCCGAATTTGGCACTGGCAAAGGCGGCATAGCCCGAGCCGCCACGCAGCGACGCGGTCGCGCCAGTGAAGAAGATGGAACCATGGCCCCGTGGCAGCATGACCCGCGCTGCTTCCCTGGCTGTCAGGAACCCGGCAAAGCATGCCAGTTCCCAGACTTTGCGGAAAACGCGTGACGTGGTTTCCAGCAGGGGGAAATTGACATTGGCGCCGATATTGAAAATGGCCACTTCGAGCGGTGCTGCGTCCTCTGCCTGATTGATGAAGGCAGTCAGCTGATCTTCCTCGCGCGCATCCAGAGTGCAGGCCACGGCCCTGCCACCGGCAGCCTCGATTTCGGCTTTCAAAGGCTCCAGCTTCTCGCCATTTCTGCGCCCCATAAAGACGATATAGCCTTCGCGGGCGAACCTTCGGGCGATTGCAGCGCCAATATAATCGCCAGCGCCGACAATTGCGACGCTGGCGTTTCGTGGGATGATTTCTGCCACAAGCAGTGCCGTTGGTGCCCTGTCAGGCCGCAGCGGCGGACGCGATGTAACTGGCCAGATGATGGTCCGCATCACCCAACTGATGATCGATGAGAACCGCCCGCCTTGCGAAATGCGTCATATCCAGTTCCATGGTCATGCCGATGCCGCCGTGCATCTGGATCGATTCCTCGGCCACTTCGATGCCATTGTTGCCGACGGTATATTTGGCGGCGGAAATCGCACGGTCGCGGGCTGTCGTATCGGTTCCGCCCCCGTTGCCATCCATTGCTGCTGCAGCATTGATGACCGCAGAACGCATCTGTTCGATACGGACGACCATTTCCACCATCCGGTGCTGCAGTGCCTGGTTACTGCCAATCGGCTTGCCGAATTGCACCCGGGTCTTGAGATAATCCAGCGTGGCGGTTTTCAGCCATTCGGCAATGCCAAGTGCTTCTGCACATAAGGCAAGGCGGCCCTTGGCGATTGCTGCATCGGCCAAGGCGATATCGCCGAGCCGTGCGCCTTCATCCAGCGCCACATTGGTCAGGCTTATCTCCGCGGCGCGTGACCCATCATTGCCGGGATAGCCGCGTATGAACACGCCTTCTGCATCGGTTGGCACAAGGTAGAGGCCCGCGCTGCCGCTTTCGTCTGTGGCTGACACGATTAGCGCATTGGCCGCTTCGGCATGGGCGACGACTGCTTTTGACCCGTCGAGCGTAAAGCCCGAGCCGGTGTTTACCGCGCGTGTCTGGATGATGGTGTGGTCATACCTGCCGCCTGCTTCAAACAGGGCTGGCACCACAATGCTTTGCCCGGCGATGATATCTTCCAGCAGGTCTGGCCGCGCCTGTTCCAGAATGGTGCCTGCCATCAGCACTGGCATCACAGGTTCGGAAACGAGGCCGTGACCCAGTGTTTCAAAAATCGCAATGAGATCATAGGGGCTGCCGGCAAAACCGCCGAATTCCTCGTCAAACAATGCGCCGATGACGCCAATTTCAGCCAGCTGCTGCCAAGTGGCCTGGTCATGACCCGGCGCATCCTGCGATGCCTTGTGCCGCAATGCCAGCGTATAACGTTCACGGATGAAGCGGCCCAATACATCGACCAGCGCCTGCCGGTCATCGGAAAGTGTAAAATCCATTTTTTCTGCCTTTCGCGGTCGCAGGCTTAAAGCCCGAGAACGGCTTTGCTGATGATGTTTTTCTGGATCTCGTTCGATCCGCCAAAGATCGTCAGTTTCCGCAGGTTGAGATAGTTAGGCGTGATGACACCGGCATAGTCGGGGCCGATGGCCGGCTCGTTACTGCCTTCCACGTCAATTTCGGGCGGGAAGGGCTGGGCGTAGGGCCCGATAGCCCGTCTGGCCAGCGAACTGATTTCCTGCCGGATTTCCGAACCCTTGATTTTCAGGATCGAGCTTTCCGCCCCGGGCGCGCCGCCTTGCGCAGCAGACGCAACCACACGCAAGGTGGTGGTTTCAAGGTTGGCCAGCTCAATTTCAACGCGGGCAAGGCGCGCGGCAAACAGCGCGTCCTCAATCAGTGGCTTGCCATTGGCCATTTCGGCGCGGGCAATGCTTTTCAGCCAGGCAAGGCCAGCCTTGGATGATCCGATGGCCGCCATGGACGTGCGTTCATAGGTCAGCAGATATTTGGCATAGGTCCAGCCTCTGCCTTCTTCGCCGACCAGATTTTCTGCCGGAACGCGCACGTCGGTGAAGAACACTTCGTTCACTTCATGTCCGCCATCCAGCGTGATGATGGGGCGGACTTCCACGCCGGGCGCTTCCATATCCACCAACAGGAAGGAAATGCCCTGTTGGCGCGGACCATCGGTGTCTGTCCGCACAAGGCAGAACATCATGTTCGCGTGCTGGCCCAGCGTGGTCCATGTCTTCTGCCCGTTGACCACATATTCGTCGCCATCGCGGATTGCTGCCGTTCTGACATTGGCAAGATCGGATCCTGCGCCCGGTTCGGAATAACCCTGGCACCACCAGTCGTCCCCATTCAGCATCCGGGGCAACCAATGGTCTTTCTGCTCCTGGCTGCCAAATGCGATGAGCACCGGCGCCAGCATGGACAGGCCAAATGGCACCACATGGGGTGCATGGGCCTGCGATGTTTCGATGTCGTAGAGATAGCGCTGCACAACGGACCAGCCCTGACCGCCATATTCCTTGGGCCAGTGCGGGGCGAGCCAGCCCTTGCGCGACAGGATGGCCTGCCATTCCTCGATTTCCGCCTTGTCCAGATGTTTGCCAGTGCGGACTTTGTCAGACAGCCGCGCTGGTAATTCGGATTTCAGAAAATCGCGCACTTCGTCGCGGAATGCCTGTTCTTCAGGGGAAAATGAAAGATCCATCAGTTCGCCTTTTCAGTTTCAGTTGGTGCCGGCAGAGCCGGCTTGATGTCCCACCATCGCGCTCAAGCGGCCGCGAATGATGTCTTCTGCTTCTGCCATCGTGCGTTCGATCAATTCGCGCACGGTTGGAATATCGTCGATCAGCCCGGCGACCATGCCGCAGGACCACGCGCCTGCATCCATCTCGCCATCATACATGATTTTGGGGTATACACCGGCCACTTCAGGGACGATATCCTGGAAGGTGATGGCATCGCCCAGCGCTGCTTCCTTGGCCAGCAGACGTTCGACACCGGCATTGTTCATCACCCGCTCTGTATTGCGCAGCGGGCGCATGACCAGCCGCGTATCAAGCTCGCTCGCATTGACGATGGCGTCTTTCACATTCTGGTGAACAGGCGCTTCCCTGGTGGCAATGAAGCGTGTGCCCATATTGATGCCGTCAGCGCCCAGTGCCAGTGATGCGACAAGCGAGCGCCCGTCCGCCATGCCGCCTGATGCGACAAACGGTATTTCCAGTTCATCGGCCGCGCGGGGCAGCAGGATCATGTTGGGCACATCGTCCTCGCCGGGATGGCCGCCGCATTCAAACCCATCCACGCTGACCGCATCGCAGCCGATGGACTGTGCCTTCAGCGCGTGGCGCACCGATGTGCATTTGTGGATGACCTTGACGCCTGCCTCGTGCAGCGCCGGCAAAACCTGAACCGGGTTGTTGCCTGCGGTTTCGACCGCCTTGATGCCGGATTCCAGAATGACGCGGACATACCCTGGGTAATCGGGCTGGCTGACTGAAGGCAGGAAAGTCAGGTTCACGCCGAACGGCTTGTCAGTCATGTCGCGGCATTTGGCGATTTCCTTCGCCAGATGTTCAGGGGTGGGTTGGGTCAACGCAGTGATCATGCCAAGACCGCCAGCATTGGCAACCGCAGCGACCAGTTCAGCTAGGCCAACGCAATGCATACCGCCCTGGATAATCGGATGTTCGATCCCGAAAAGCTCGGTGATGCGCGTCTGCATTGTGCTGTTCTCCCATTTCCCGCAGCATGGCTGGCACCAATCAGCGTCTGGGCGCTGGTCAGCCGGCCACCTGTCTTGATATTTACCTGAACGCGATGCCAGAAGGGGTCAAGGCGCATTATCCTGCACGCCCGATTGCCGCTACGGCACGTGTTTTTCGCTTGTCGATTAAGCCTGATCAGATAGGCACGCAGGCTGAACTTCATCGGCAGCGACTAAGGAGGCGGGCGATCGTGGCAGTAGAATTCTTCTTCGATTTTGGCAGTCCTAACGCCTATCTTGCCCATAAGGTCATCCCCGCCATCGAAGCCAGAACGGGTGAAAAATTCACCCATGTGCCCGTTTTGCTGGGCGGCATTTTCAAGGCGACCGGCAACCAGTCACCCATGATGGCATTTGCCGGTATTCCCGCCAAGCTGGCGTATGAGCAGATGGAAATGCGGCGTTTTATCAGCCGCCATGGCTTGAATCGGTTCCAGCTCAATCCGCATTTTCCGGTCAACACTCTGCCAATCATGCGCGGCGCCATTGCTGCGCAGGAACTGGGGGTGTTTGATACTTATGTCGAAAGTGTTTTTGCCGACATGTGGGAACGCGGGCTTAAAATGGATGCGCCCGATGTAATTGCCGCTGCCTTGCAGAAGGCTGGCCTGCCTGCCGGGGCATTGGGCGCGTTGATGCAGGCAGATGGTGTCAAAACCAGACTGGCGGAAAATACGTCCGCGGCGGTGGAGAAGGGCGTATTTGGAAGCCCTTCCTTTCTGGTCGATGGCGACGCCCTCTATTTCGGCAAGGACCGCCTGCGCGATGTCGAAGAAGAAATGCTTCGCCGCAAAGGCTGATGCGCTGGCTGTTTATGGCCAAATATTAGTGTGAGGCCGCTGCCCGTTTGAGGCGTAGCGCATAGGCGGAAAGCATGACCAGCGTCGCCGAGAGCACCAGTGCAATAATGGCATTGCCCGTCCATCCGGCCCACCCATAGGCAGCCGTTCCTGCCCAACTGGCCAGACCCGCGCCCACGAACATGACGACAATATATCCCGTCATCAGGCGGGTGCGTATGGCTGGCGCCAGTGACAGGAAAGTCATGCGTCCGGACACATCGATGCCGGGGCCTACGGTGTTCATCACAAGAAGCGGAATGATGAGCAGCCACAGGCTTGCGCCAAAAGGATAAAGCAGGACCACGCCGCCAAGCTGGATGATGGACAGGGTCAGCCGCGCCCGTTCCGCGCCGACCTTGTCCGCCCATGCGCCAATGCGCGGCGTTGCGTAAATGGCAATGGCTGCAAAACCCGCAAGATAGCCGACTATGTCGACCCCATATCCCATTTCCGGGCTGGTCAGATGCAGGGCAAGACCCAGCCAGACGGACAGGAATATGCCGAAGTTCAGCGCCTGGATCGCGCCCGATAGGAGGACTTGCGGATGCTGGCGCAGCAAGGGGAAAAGTGACAGGACAAGGGCGAAATACCCGTCTTCTTCGCGTGGCCGGGCCGCTGTCTGCGCGCTGATTGCCCGGCCTTCCATGATGAAGGGAAGGCAAAGCGTGGTTGCCACCATCAGGCCCGTCGCGATGACGTAAACCAGCCGCCAGTCCAGAAACTCGGCCACCATGCCAGCGCCGGTGCGCGCAATCAGAATGCCCAGAATTGTGCCTGCGGTCAGCCTTGCCGTAACCGCGCCCAGGCGTTCAGGGCGGACCCGCTTGGACGCATAGGCAGTCAGCAGATAGGGCGTGATGGTGAAAAAGCCGAGCACGGTTGACCCGGCCAGAAACATCCAGAAACCCTGCGCGAACACCATCAGCAACAGTGACGCTGTCTGGCCGATTGCAAAATAGATCGACAAGGTGCGATTGCTGAATTTATCGCCCAGCGGCAGCATGAGAAATATGCCAAGCGCCAGCGCAATCTGGTTGAGCGCAGGGACAAGACCAATGGTGGCTTCATCCACCTTAAAATACGCGGCGACTTCGGCAATGATGGGGTGAATGTAATAGGCGTTGGCCACCATCACGCCGCCCGCTGCTGCGAGCACGATTTCCTGCCCTGCCGTCAGATATTTCCGGACAGTTTCAGACGAGCGCAAATTGGCGCACCATGTTCATGATTGTGCAGTCAGTCCTGTTTGCAAGTGCCGATGGGCACAGGCCCCTTAAACGTATGCGTGACATAAGGGAATGGAATCTCGATCCCGGCATCATCCAGCGCGCGTTTGATGGACCGGATCACAGCATCGCGCGTCACCCACATATCGCGCGGTTTTGAACCGGCCCACCAGCGCACGGTGAAATCCACCGAACTGGAATTGAATTCGCTGGCAAACACATCCACGCCTTTTTCACTGTCGATCCCGTCAATTTTTTCAACCGCGCTGCGGATGACAGAAGCGGCATGGTCAAGATCGGTATCGTAGGAAACGCCTGCAACGATGTCATGACGCCGCTGGGTCTGATCGGTCAGTATCTGCACCGGATTTTTGAACAATATGGAATTGGGCACCAGAGTGACTTCGCCCGACAGCTTCCGGATATGCGTTTCGCGCAAGGTAATATGTTCAACCTTGCCCGAAATACCCTCGCACTCAATCACATCACCAATCCGCATTTTCTCGCGCAGCATGATCAGCACGCCGGCCAGGAAATTTTCGAAAATGTCCTGAAACGCAAAGCCGATGGCAACCGCCCCGATGCCGAGGCCCGCAATCAGGCTGGCGGGCGTAAACCCTGGCAGCATGATGATGAGCGCTATCATCAGACCGACCAGCCAGATGGCCAGTTTCACAAGCGTATCAATCAGGTTCTTAAGGCTGGGCCGGATGCTGCTTTTGCCAGTCATCGCATCGGCAATCCGCACCGCGAACCGCGCCACAATTGCCGTTATGATGATGACGACGATGGCAATGGCAATGCTGGGCAAAGACGCTGCGAAACCTTCGGCCATGCTGCGCAACTGGCCGACTATGGTATTTACATAATGCACGCTTGAATAACTCCCCGTTAGGACAGGAACGGAGCGCGCAGCCGGATTGTTCCGACAAAGTCAGGCGGGCAAACGCTTATTCATTGGCGGAATGCAGCCAGTCAGCATGGCGCGGTGCCTTTTTTGTGCGGCTCCATTCTTCCAACATCGGCATGGCTACGCGCTTCAGTTCCGCATATTGTTCCTCGGTCCCGATATCGGCGGCCAGTTCTACGCGGTGGCCGTTGGGATCGAAGAAGTAGATGGATTTGAAAATGCCATGATGCGTCGGGCCCAGAACATCGACGCCTTGCGCTGTAATATGGTCCTTTGCGGCCAGCAGTTCTTCTTCTGAACCGACCCGGAAGGCCAGATGCTGCACCCATGCAGGGGTGTTTTCATCGCGGCCCATTTCTTTCTGCGTCGGCAGTTCGAAAAAGGCCAGCACATTGCCGTTACCGGCATCAAGGAAGACGTGCATATACGGATCATGTTCGCCCGTGGATGGCACGGTGTCTTCCGAAAAGGCGGAAGTATATTCCATGCCCAGAACCCGGTCATACCATTCGACCGTCTCCTTGGCATCCTTGCAGCGGTAGGCTGCGTGATGCACGCCGCCCAGCTTGATCGGGTGGGTTGGGGCGTGGGTCATTCCGCGATCTCCGCAGTTTTCTGGCCTGCGTCCGTTTTCAGGGCGCCGCGCTTCAACTGGTCAGCCTCGATTGATTTGAACAGCGCCGTGAAGTTGCCTTCACCGAAACCTTCATCCTTCTTGCGCTGGATGAATTCGAAAAACACAGGGCCAATGGTGGTCTGCCCGAAAATCTGCAGCAACAGCCGCGGATCGTTGTTTTCGGTCGATCCATCCAGCAGAATGCCGCGTTTTTTCAATTCCTCGACAGGCTCGCCGTGGCCGGGCAGGCGTTCTTCCAGCATTTCATAATAGGTGGCTGGCGGCGCGCTGGCAAAGGGGGTGCCGGTCGCTTTCAACTGGTCCCAGGATTCATACAGGTTCTGGCTGGACAGGGCGATATGCTGGATCCCCTCGCCATTATACTGGCGCAGATATTCCTCGATCTGGCCGCCGCCGCCGGCGCCTTCTTCGTTCAGCGGAATGCGAATTTTGCCATCTGGCGCGGTCATCGCCTTGGACGTGAGGCCGGTATATTCGCCCTTGATGTCGAAATAGCGAATTTCGCGGAAATTGAAGATGCGTTCGTAAAAATCAGCCCAATGGGCCATGCGGCCGCCATAGACATTATGCGTCAGGTGATCGATGACCTGCATGCCTGCGCCAACCGGGTGGCGGTCCACACCTTCTTCATAGATGAAGTCGATGTCATAGATCGACAGGCCTTCGCCGGTTTCATCGGCATAGCGGTCAATCAGATAGATGAGCGAATGGCCGATGCCGCGGATGGCGGGAATGCGCAGTTCCATTGGGCCGGTCTGCGTTTCGGCAGGTTCCGCGCCGCGCGCAAGAGCTTCTTCATAGGCCTTCTTCGCATCGCGAACGCGAAAGCCCATGCCGCATGCGGAGGGGCCGTGTTCGGCAGCGAAATAGGCGGCCGGGCTTTTGGGTTCGTAATTGGCAATGAGGTTGATGCCGCCCTGACGCCACAGCTGGACATCCTTGGACCGATGGCGCGCCACCATAGTAAAGCCCATCGCTTCGAAAACAGGTTCCAGCTTGCCCTTTTCAGGGGCGCTGAACTCGACGAATTCGAAGCCGTCGAGGCCAATCGGGTTTTCGAAAAGGTCGGCCATTGTCTGTCATCCTGAACTGGTTACAATAGAAACTATATACACCATCAATCGCTCCCTTGTCAAAGGGGCGGCAACGCGCTTCCACCGGGCAAAATCCCATGCGGATTTTCTGATTATGCTCCTATCCGGTCATGGTGTTGGCCAGCCATGCTGTTACAAAGCGCCATGCATGAAAATGAAGACCTGCAAGAGATTCGCCGGGCCGTGCGCGCCTTGTGCGAGGAGTTTCCTGGTGCCTACTGGCGCGAAAAGGACCGCAAACGCGCATATCCCGGCGAATTTGTCGATGCTCTGACAAAGGCAGGTTTTCTCGCCGCACTCATCCCGGAGGAATTTGGCGGCAGCGGTTTGAAGCTGGATGCGGCGGCGGTCATCATGGAGGAAATTCAGGCGTCGGGCTGCAATGGCGCAGCCGCCCACGCGCAGATGTATGTCATGAACACGTTGCTGCGTTACGGCAGCGAGGAACAGAAAAATTCCTATCTGCCGGCCATTGCCGCGGGCGAATTGCGTTTGCAGGCATTCGGCGTTTCTGAACCGACCAGCGGGACTGATACTTTGTCGCTGCGGACTTTTGCCCGGCGCGACGGTGATGAATATGTGGTCAGCGGGCAAAAAATCTGGACCAGCCGTGCTGAGCATTCGGACCTGATGATGCTGCTGGCGCGCACTACGCCGCGCGAACAGGTGGACAGCAAAACCGAGGGTCTTTCGGTCTTTCTGGTCGATATGCGCGACATGGTCGGCAACGGCATGACCATCAAGCCCATCCGCACAATGATGAACCATTCCACCACCGAGATTTTCTTTGACGATATGCGCATTCCTGCCGCCGCACTGGTGGGGGAAGAAGGGAAGGGCTTCCGCTACATCCTGTCAGGCATGAATGCAGAGCGTATTCTGATAGGAGCGGAATGTATTGGCGATGCCAAATGGTTCATCGAACGGGCCACGCACTATGCAAATTCGCGTGAAGTTTTCGGCCACCCCATTGGCAAGAACCAGGGCGTGCAATTCCCCATTGCCCGCTGTTACGCGCAAATGCGTGCCGCAGAATTGATGGTTCATCATGCGGCGCAAACCTATGATGCAGGCAGCAATCCCGGTGCGGAAGCCAATATGGCCAAGATGCTGGCATCAGAGGCCAGCTGGGCTGCAGCAGATATGTGCGTGCAGACGCATGGCGGGTTCGGCTTTGCCGAAGAATATGATGTAGAGCGCAAATTTCGCGAGGCCCGATTATACATGGTGGCACCCATTTCGACCAATCTCATACTCAGCTATCTGGCGGAACATGTGCTTGGTTTGCCGCGGTCATATTAGCCAAATGGAATTTTCAGCTTGAATCGGCGGGTTAACTATGATTCTGAGAGTATCGTGACGCACGAAGGACACAAGATCAGCCTGCCAAAGGAAAAGGTGACCCAGGGGCTTGCCCTTGCGGTGCTGCTGCTGATCGGCGCCTTGGCCATTATCGGCCCGAGCGGCCTTTTGGCATGGGGCGAAAATCTGCGCCTGCTTGACCAGCGCAAGGGCCGGATTGCGGTGCTTGAAAAAGAACATCAGGCGCTGGCCAACCGCGTTGCGCTGCTCAACCCCGACAATGCCGACCCCGACATGGTGGGCGAACAGTTGCGGCGCGATCTGAATGTGGTTCATGAAGATGAAGTGGTTCTGATCCTCGATCACGAATAATTGCCGCTACGGATTTCGTATGCACAGGCGTTGCGCCCCAAGCGCGCTTGCGCCATAGGTTTTGGCATATGGCGGCTGGCTTAGTGCCCCGCCAAATGCATATAATTTGAGGATTCCAGCATTGGCCAAACCCGCCCGGACACGCAAAGCCGCAGCCACGCCTGATACAGGTCCTGATAAAGGGCCAACAGATCCTGATTTTGAACTTCACAGCCTTCAGGCCGCCCATGTAGAATCGCCGCGATTTGACGCCAGCGATGAACAGCTGATGGGCTTTTACGAGCAGATGCTGCTGATCCGCAGGTTCGAGGAAAAGGCTGGCCAGCTATATGGCCTGGGTCTGATCGGCGGTTTCTGCCATCTGTATATCGGGCAGGAAGCGGTGGCAGTGGGCCTCCAGTCCGCACTGTCGGAAGGCAAGGACAGCGTTATCACCGGCTACCGTGACCATGGCCATATGCTGGCCTATGGCATTGATCCCAATGTCATCATGGCAGAACTTACCGGCCGGCAGGCAGGTATTTCCAAAGGCAAGGGCGGGTCGATGCACATGTTCTCGACCGAGCATAAGTTTTACGGCGGCCACGGCATCGTGGGCGCGCAGGTCGCGTTGGGCGGCGGGCTGGCGCTGGCGCATAAATATAATGAAGATGGCGGCCTGTGCCTTGCCTATTTTGGTGATGGTGCGGCCAATCAGGGCCAGGTTTATGAAACGTTCAACATGGCTGCCCTGTGGAACCTGCCCATCGTATTCGTGATTGAAAACAATGGTTACGCCATGGGCACAGCTGTCAAAAGAAGCTCTGCCGAGACGGAATTCTACCGCCGCGGCACCGCATTTCGCATTCCGGGAATGGATGTTAACGGAATGGATGTGCTGGAAGTGCGCGCTGCTGCCGAACTGGCATTTGCCCATGTCCGGGAAGGGAAGGGGCCTGTGCTGATGGAACTGAACACCTATCGCTACCGCGGCCATTCCATGTCTGACCCGGCCAAATATCGCAGCCGGGAGGAAGTGCAGGAACAGCGCGATCACAATGACCCGATCGAGCGTCTGAAAAAAGAACTGATCGAACGCGGCAAGAGCGAGGACGATATCAAGGCAATCGACAAGGCCATTCGTGCCCGTGTCGCGCAGGCGGCTGATTTTGCGGAAAATTCACCGGAACCGGAACCTTTTGAACTGTATACTGATGTTCTGGTGGAGTCATACTGATGGCAGTCGAACTGAAAATGCCGGCGCTTTCGCCAACCATGGAAGAAGGCACTCTTGCCAAATGGCTGGTGAAGGAAGGGGACAGCGTTTCCCCCGGCGATATTCTGGCGGAGATAGAAACCGACAAGGCCACCATGGAATTTGAGGCCATTGACGAAGGCACTGTCGGCAAGATCATGGTGGCAGAAGGCACAGAGAACGTGGCTGTCGGAACTGTCATCGCGATGTTGTCCGGCGAAGATGACGATGTTTCGGATGCTGCTGCTGCGTCGCCCGCAAAAGCCACCGCAGATGTTGCTGGCGAAGGCAAGGATGTCGGCCGTGAACCGTCCGAGGCTGAACTAACCAGGCCTGTGCGGGCAGAACCGAAGGCCGATCCCGATATTCCCCATGGCACGAACATGGCAAGTGTCACCGTGCGCGAAGCCCTGCGTGACGCGATGGCCGAAGAAATGCGCCGCGATGAGCGTGTGTTCGTGATGGGCGAAGAAGTGGCCGAATATCAGGGCGCTTATAAGGTGACGCAGGGCCTGCTTGATGAATTCGGCCCCAAGCGGGTGATCGACACGCCGATTACCGAATACGGATTTGCCGGCATCGGCACCGGCGCCGCGATGGGCGGATTGCGCCCGATTGTCGAATTCATGACCTTCAATTTCGCAATGCAGGCGATTGACCACATCATCAATTCTGCGGCCAAGACCAACTATATGTCCGGCGGCCAGATGCGTTGCCCGATCGTGTTTCGCGGCCCCAATGGCGCCGCCAGCCGGGTGGGCGCGCAGCATAGCCAGAATTACGGCCCATGGTATGCCAG
This sequence comes from Allopontixanthobacter confluentis, assembly GCF_009827615.1. GTDB lineage: Bacteria > Pseudomonadota > Alphaproteobacteria > Sphingomonadales > Sphingomonadaceae > Allopontixanthobacter > Allopontixanthobacter confluentis. The sequence continues at coordinate 1,090,047 of NZ_WTYU01000001.1, read as the reverse complement.
CGTGCCCGGCCTGATCGTGATTGCACCTTATGATGCATCAGATGCCAAGGGCTTGATGAAAGCCGCGATCCGCTGTGAAGATCCGGTGGTTTTCCTGGAAAACGAGCTGGTTTACGGCCGCAGTTTCGAACTGCCGGAATTGGACGATCACGTTCTGCCCATTGGCAAGGCGCGGATCGTCCGCGAAGGGACTGACGTGACCATCGTGTCCTATTCCATCGGCGTGGGACTGTCGCTCGAAGCTGCCGAACAACTAGCCGAACAGGGCATTGAAGCCGAAGTGATTGATTTGCGCACCCTGCGCCCTCTGGACACCCGGGCAGTGCTGGACAGCCTGGCAAAAACCAATCGTGTCATCGTGGCCGAAGAAGGCTGGCCCACCTGCTCCATCGCGTCAGAAATTGTCGCCTTGTGCATGGAAGAAGGGTTCGACCATCTTGATGCGCCCGTTTTGCGGGTGTGCAATGAAGATGTGCCGCTGCCCTATGCAGCCAATCTTGAAAAGCTGGCGTTGCTGGACAGCGCGCGGATTGTCGCTGCCGCAAAGCGCGTATGTTACGCCGATTGATCGGCCTGTAAAAATGCCGGCGATTGCGGTTTTCTGCAATCGCCGGCGGCACGAAATTGTTAATTGTCGCGTGAACTGGGCCCCAAATCTGGTCCAGCAATCTGCCCTTTAATCAGGGCGCTGGCGGTGTTGGCGGCGCCGGGGCCACCACGACAAAAATCGGACGCGAATAGACCATTTTCGAAAATGGCAAATCGACAAATGGCAGCCAGTCCTCGAGGGTATATTCGATTGTCAGATCGATTTCCTTGGCGCCTGCAATCCGGGAAATGGCGGCGGTTTCAGCATTCACAACCAGCTGGTCGGTATTCAGCAGATAGGGCGCGCCCAAAGCCTTCCCGCGAACCACTGATTTTATGTCAGCATTGGTGACTTCATTGCCCTTCTGATATTCCACCATGACATAGCGCCCCGCGTCGGATGCAAGGGATTTCACCGCGTTAAAATTCTGCATCCGTTGACCGACATGAAATACGCCGATCATCATCGTGAAAAGCAGTGGAGCCAGCAAGGCGAATTCGACCAGCATGGCAGCTTTTGTGTCGCGGCCCAGCCGGAGCAGAATTGTGAACCTGCTCATGATAATTGCACCGTTCGTTCAACATTGTAATCAATGGCTTTGCCAATGCCGAACCCCGTCCAAGACGGGTCATACCTGTCCTTGATGGTCAGGTTGAAATATGAACTGACGACGTCATCTGTCCCACAATCAGTGCGCAGTGCCACGGTGGTTTCATTGGCGTTGCAGCGGAAGAAGCGGGTGACGGTCACCTGATCTTCCCCCAAATTCATCGATTTCTCGATAATCGCCTCAATGGTGGTGGTTTCTGTCACTGCCCCTTGCGCGGCTGCCAGCGCGATGATTTCGCCTTCGGATGCGGCAGTCTGCAATTCGTGTTGGCGGGAAATAATTGTCCCGGCTTCGAACGTGCCTAGCGCCAGGGTCAGCAACACAGGCGCAACAATGGCCGTTTCGATCACCATCGATCCGCGTTCGTTGCCGAACAGGGCACGGATCAGGCGTGTTGAAAACATCGTCATCATGCCACCATCTTCACATTAGGGGTGGAGGTGCCGACGTTGCTTGTCTTGGTGACCGGGCAAAGCGTTTCGAGGGTCGCATTGCCGCGGATGTCGATTGTATATGCGGAAATCTGCAGACATTGCGCCGTCACCTTGGCGGTACCGTTGACCTGAAGATTGCCATCGGGAAGATAGATCAGGCCTTCAATTAGTGACTTGGAATTGCCGTTGAAGATATGACCGGGGCTTTCCGCATTGTTATCGCGTTCTTCGAACACCAGAATGTCTGACAATTTATCGGCCTGGTCAGCATAGGGTCCACCAGCAAAAGTGGCTGCATTGGGCGGTGTGAGCGTCAGTTTGTTATCATTGCCGCTACCGCCCAGCTTCATTCGTGCCCCGTTTCGCAGGACAAACATGACGCCGGTGCCAGTGACATTGTGATTTTCTGTCAGATCAAGCTCACCGCCATCTATGACGTAAATGCCGCTGGCCAGCACCGTGGTGCATTTGACTACCAGCCCTTGATAGGTGCCGGGATTCAGCGAAGCCTGTTCTGCCTGACCTTTGCCCGTGCAATTGTAATTCTGCGGCGTATCATTGGTCGGCGGGGTCAGTTCCTTGTAGATATCCTTGAGCACGCCTGTGCCGACATTCTGGACAACTTCATCGTCATTTGCACTCGGCGCGCTGATGCCGCCGCAGGCGACAATAACGTCGGTTTCGACAGTTGCAGAACCATCAATTTTGATGGCGTCCTCTTCGCAGGACAATGCTGCGAGCCCACATTGCGCCTTGACGGTGGCATTACCACCGATGGTCGTTCCGGTGCCTTCTTCTGTCAGGGAAACGAGGCAGGCATTGAAATCATAGCCTTCGGCAAAACTGGCCTGCGCAATGGCGCCAATTGTCGCGGCCTTTCCGGTCAGAAAACTGCTGAAGGGCAGTTGCCGTGTGACAGAGGCTGACACCAGCACACTGTTTTTCGTGCCGCTCGCATAATCAGCGATGGTGATTGTCGGGCCGTCTAAGTCAAAATCGGCCAACACATTGATGTTGGCGTCAAATTCCTGAAGGGCGCGGGTGGAATAGGTGCCTGCAGACTCTTCGCGCGCCAATGCCCATGCCCCGGCATAGGCTGCCTGATCGACAGAATGTTGCAATTCCCGCTTCCACATATAGCACTGCGTGAGATCGACCCCGTATCCTGCGCCGCCAATCAGCGCCGGGATGCCCAGCGCCACCAGCAATGTGGCATTGCCGCTTTTATCGCAGCGGAGTTTCTTGAAAAAGCGACGGATAGCCCCCATCGGATGTACCTTCCCTAGCAGGATTACGTTCGATTAGGCTTGGTGATACGATATGCGTGGTAAGCACTTTCGTAAGCTGTATGGTTAACGACTGGTGAGCGGCGAAATAGGGCCATTCTCGGCCATGATCGTAGCAGTGAAAGCGGTGATCCCGGTTGACTTGTGAGCGGCCAGATGGCGAGAGCGGCAAATGGCCGAAATTACTCCCGATGAACTGCCACTGGTGATGCGTCTGGCGCTCAGCTATGCGCCGGCGCGCAGCAGGTATGCCATGCTGGTTTTCATGACGCTCGACCACCGGTTCGCCCAATTTGTATCGCAGGCAAAAGAACCGATACTGGCGCAGATGCGTCTTGCGTGGTGGCGCGATGAATTGGCGAAACAGCCTGATGTGCGGGCGCAGGGCGACCCGGTGCTTGATGCGTTAAGCGAAGGGTGGCGCGGCCACGAACTGGCGCTTTCCAGCCTGGTCGATGCCTGGGAAGAACTGTTGGCAGAGCCGCCGCTTGCTGAAACTGCGCCAGAAAATTTTGCCTCGGGCCGCGCGCTGGTTTTTGCCGCGATTGCGCGCATGGCGGGGGATGGCGAGGCATCTGGCGCCGTGATGCTGGCAGGCAGGCGGTGGGCGCTGGCGGATCTTGCGTCAAAAATTTCAGACGATGAGGAAAAAGCAATCGTTGTGGATGTGGCCCGCCGACTGGGCAGCAGTGGTCCGCCATTGCCGCGCAGCATGCGGCCCTTGACCGTGCTTGACGGGTTGGCGCGGTCTGCCATCGCGGCAGGGGGCACACCTCTGCTTCAGGGCCGCCGCAGCATCGCGCTGGCAATGCGGCTTGGATTGTTTGGAAAGTAGGCTATGTTGTTCTGCCTGCATGAAAAAATCCGAAAGGTTGCCTGAATGAACCGACTGTTCCTTGGCGCGGTTATCACACTGATGCTGGTGGGAATTGGCGGTTTCTGGTGGCAGGGAAGGGCGGAAGTCGAACAAGGCGCGCCGCCGCCGATGCCAGTGCAGCCGGCTGACGACCAGCCGGATATTCCAGTGGCGGACTTGAGCGATGTGGAAGGGCCAGCGCCGCCAGAAGCAACCGAGTTGACGCGCGAACAGCGCCGGTTCTTCCGGTATGATCGCAACCGCGATCTCAAGATTTCCCGCAACGAGATGCTTTCGTCGCGCACGGATGCGTTTCGCAAGCTGGATGCAGATGGCAATAATCTGCTGTCATTCGAGGAATGGGCAGTGGCGACCGCCACTCGGTTCGACAAGGCTGACGCCAATGGAAACCGCGAACTGACAGCGGAAGAATTCGCATCGACCCGCCCGAAGAAGAAAGCCAAACCTGCCTGCCGCTGCTAATCCGGCACTGCCAGGCAGGCTGAAACATCCAATCGGTCAGACAACTGCTGCCATCCAGTGGCCAAATTCTTCCTTGCCGCGGCTCGTGTAGGCTTCCTTGCGCTGCTTCTTCTTCACATCATGCAGCGGCGGGAACAGGCCGAAATTCACATTCATGGGCTGGTATGTTTCGGCTTCTGCATCACCGGTAATATGGGATAGCAATGCGCCCATGGCCGTAGTCGGCGGCGGTGAAACCCAGCTGGTTCCGCCCAGTTCTGCTGCCACCATCATGCCGGTCATAAGCCCGATTGCCGCGCTTTCGACATAACCCTCGCAGCCGGTGATCTGCCCGGCAAAGCGGATATGCGGCGCGTTTTGCAAGCGTAACTGCCTGTCCAGCACCATGGGAGAATTTATGAACGTGTTGCGATGCAAACCGCCAAGACGGGCGAATTCGGCATTTTCGAGGCCGGGGATGGTGCGGAACAATTCCACCTGCGCGCCATGTTTCAGCTTGGTCTGGAAACCGACCATGTTCCACAACGTGCCAAGTTTGTTGTCCTGCCGTAATTGCACCACGGCATAAGGCCAGCGCCCGGTGCGCGGATTGTCCAGCCCCACAGGCTTCATTGGCCCGTAACGCAGCGTATCGACCCCGCGTGACGCCATGACTTCGATCGGCATGCATCCATCGAAATAGGGGGTGTTTTCTTCCCACTGCTTGAACGTGGTTTTCTCGCCATCCATCAGGCCCTGATGGAAAGCCAGATACTGGTCCTTATCCATCGGGCAGTTGATATAATCCTTGCCCGCTTCGTCAGAACTGCTGCCTGCGCTCGGCTTGTCCCAGCGGCTGGCGAACCAGCAGATATCCATATCGATGGATTCGCGGTGCACAATGGGGGCAATTGCGTCAAAAAAGGCGAGGCTTTCCTGCCCCGTAGCAAGGCCGATGTTCTGCGCCAGCGTGGCTGCTGTCAGCGGACCGGTGGCCACAATCGTCAGTCCGCTGTCAGGCAGCGTATCGATCCGTTCGCGAATGACGGTGATGTTGGGGTGTTCTTCCAGAGCCCGCTGCACGGCAGCGGAAAACACATCGCGGTCCACTGCCAGCGCCGTGCCGGCAGGCACACGGGCGGTTTCACCAGCGGACATGATGATGGAATCCAGCCGCCGCATTTCGTGATGCAGCAGGCCCACGGCATTTCTTTCATCATCATCGGATCTGAAGGAATTGGAACACACCATTTCCGCCAGGCCATCGGTCTGGTGGGCGTCAGTCATTTCGCCGCTGCCGCGCATTTCGGACAGTCGGACCCTGAAACCGCGCTGTGCCAGTTGCCATGCCGCTTCGCTTCCGGCGAGGCCGCCACCAATAATGTGTACGTCATGCGTGTGTGTCTGGTCAGTCATATCAGGATCGGATAGCAGCGTTGGCGCGCCGAGCAAGGCGGGACAGTCAGGAGAATGGCTTTGCCAACGATGGAAAACAGCAATGGAGGGCGCGCCGGGCCGGCTTTTGTCGCATTGCTGGTGATCGGCGCTTTATATTGGCTGACAGCCATGGCGCGGTCCGGCATTGGTTTTGGCCAGCTGGCTGATTTGCCGGCTGGGCTGGTTGTCGGCTGGAGAACTGCCGTTGTCGCGGGGCTTGCACTGCTGATGCTTATCCGCACTCAGGGTGATATTCGCGTGCTGCTGGGCGGATCGCTTGCGCTGATCGCACTTGCTGATTTTCTGCTGGCCACCAAAGGGCTAATGGCGGGCGGAACAGTATTTGTGGCCGCGCATATTTTGGCGATTGTGCTGTATCTACGCTATCGAGATCCCGTTGCGCCGCAGCGTGTTCGGGCAGCTGCACTGGCCGTTCCGGTCCTCGCCGTGCTGGGCGTTGCCATCGCCATCAATGCTGGCGGCCAGCATCCCGTTCATCTGGCCTATCCAGCCATATCGGGCAGCATGGCGGCCTGTGCAATTGGGAGCCGTTTTCCGCGCTGGCTGTGCGGTCTGGGGGCCAGCCTGTTTGTCCTTTCAGACGTGATCTTTTTCTGGGATTTTGCGTTTTTTGATGGTTCCGGGGCGCTGGGCTGGCTGGTGTGGGGCAGTTATTTTTCCGGCATTGCGCTCATCGCGCTTGGTGCCATTCGCGGCCCGCAGAAGGTGCAATAACAGTATGGTCAAACGCACTCTGGTTCAAAACAGGCCCTGGCTTCTGGCCAGTATCGCGGCGGCTGTGGCTTATTTCGTGCTGTCAGACGCACGCATTCCCGGCATTGGCATCATCGCGCTGAAAGGTGCAGGCGTCGCCTGCCTGTCAGTCTATGCGTGGCTGCGCCATTCCAGCGCGGATGCACGGCTGCTGGCAGTTGTGATGGCGCTATCTGCGCTCGGCGATATCGGGATGGAGTTTTATACGGCCATTGGCGGCGGCATTTTCCTTGTCAGCCACCTTTTCGCGATGGCACTCTACCTGCGCAATCGCCGCCAGAATATGGTCGCCAGCCAGAAACTGTTTGCCGTTGCGCTGGCGTTTCTGACACCGTTCGTTGCCTGGCAATTGGTGTCATCTACTGCAGATGCGGCTGCCGTGACAGTCTATGCATTGGCACTTGGCGCGATGGCGGGTCTTGCGTGGACCAGCAGTTTCCCCCGTTACCGGGTCGGATTGGGCGCAGTGCTGTTCGTGATTTCTGACCTGCTGATTTTCGCGCAGATGGATATTCTGGCGCAAAGCCCAATTCCGGCGTGGCTGATATGGCCCACCTATTATGCGGGCCAGTTCCTCATCGCGACTGGCGTGATCCAGACATTGCGGAATGAATTGCAGCCTGAATGAGCATACCACCAGATGACGGGCACCTAGCCCGCCCATGCGGAAATAGTGGTGCGATGCAATTCGCGCCGTTGGCCTTCATACCCGCCAGTCGCCTTGTGTAATACGGAACGGTTGTCCCACACTATCAGCATGTCGTTTTCCCAGACATGCCGATAGACAAATTCATCGCGGCCCTGCCAGGCAAGCAAGTCTGCCAGCAGGTCGAACCCTTCCGCAACGTCCATCCCTTCGATGCCGATGATATAGCCTGCACAGCTGAAAATGCCTTCTTCACCGGTTTCCGGATGTCGCCTGATCAGCGGATGTGTTTGCGTGGCCATTGCGGTTTCGCTTGGCCGGATGGCCATGCTGCGGCCCTTGTCATTTTTGCCGTACGACCCGGATGGCGAATACGCCCCGCGCGCGCTGTGAATAGCGGTGAGCGTGCGCAAATGTGCCTTGCGGGTTTCGGGCAGGGCCGCAAATGCCGCAATCTGGTTGGAAAACAGCGTGTCGCCGCCTCTCGGTGGAATGTCTATGGACAGCAGGCAGGTGCCAGCAGGGGGGCTTGCCAGAAAGCTCCAGTCACTATGCCAGTTTTCGGCAAATAGCGGCGTTGTCTCGTCTGCCTCGCGCTGGATTGCAGCGATGTTGCTGCGCCCGGCAATGGGATCGAAAAACGGGTCTTCGCCAAACCCGCCAAATGCCAGCGTGAACCGTTCCAGCGCATCATCATCAATCTGCTGGTCGGGAAACGCCAGCACCCGGTGGCCCAGCCACAGCGCACGCAAAGTGGCCACATCATCCACACTGAGCGGGGCGGCAAGGTCAATTCCCCGCACAAATGCCCCGCACGCAGCGCCGGAAGGTTCGGCCTCAATGGTCAATTGTCAGTTGAGCTTTCAGCATCACGGGTCATGTCTTCATCCCGATATTCGGTGGGTTGGGGCTGCGTTTCCTGTGTGCTTCTGGCCACCATTTCCTCGACGATGGCTTCCTCGGCCTCGTTCTCAGGCTCTTCCTGTTCGTCCAGCCGGACTGCGCCGACAATGGTTTCCTTTTTGGCCACGTCGAACAGTTTTACACCCGCGCTGGCACGTCCAATAACGCGTAGTGTTTCCAGGCTGATACGGATCAGCTTGGCCTGATCGGTCACCAGCATCAACTGGTCGGATTTGGTGGCGGTAAAGCTGGCAACCACCGGCCCGTTGCGGGCAATATTATCAATATTGGTGATGCCCATGCCGCCGCGTCCCGCCTGCCTGTATTCATAGGCCGAGGATAGCTTGCCATACCCATTGGCGCATACGGTCAGAATGAACTGTTCCGCAGCCGCCATTTCGGCATGCTCGGCAAACAGTTCCGGCGCATTTTCGTCCGCCTTCCATGGCGCAACCTTGAGATAGGCATCGCGTTCCTCCGGCGTGGCAGAACCGGCGTGCAGGATGGACAGCGACACAACTTCGTCGCCATCTTCCTTGAACTTCATCCCGCGAACGCCAGTGGATGTGCGGCTGACAAATTCGCGCACATCTTCGCCGCTGAAACGGATGGCCTTGCCCATGCGGGTGGCCAGCAACACATCGTCGCCAGTTTCCAGCAAGGCGACGCCAATCAGGCGGTCTTCGCTGGCGTCATCGAACCGCATCGCAAATTTGCCGTTGGACGGAATGCGCGCAAAACTGTCCATGCTGTTGCGCCGGACATTGCCCATCGCGGTTGCAAATACGACCGTGAGTGCGCCCCAGCTGTCTTCATCTTCCGGCAATGGCAGCACGGTGCGGATGGTCTCACCATCTTCCAGGGAAGGTAGCAGGTTGACGATGGGGCGGCCGCGCGTGGTGGGGCCGCCCTCGGGCAATTTCCACACCTTCAGCCGGTAAACCTTGCCCGCGGTGGAGAAGAACAGCACCGGATTATGCGTGCTGGTGACGAACATCTCGCTCACCGCGTCCTCATCCTTGGTCGCCATGCCTGCGCGGCCCTTGCCGCCGCGATGCTGGGCGCGGAAAGTGGAAAGCGGGGTGCGTTTGATATAGCCATCCAGCGTGACAGTGACGACCATCTCGTCACGCTCGATCAGATCTTCATCATCCAGACCGTCCCACGCAGGGGCGATTTCAGACAGGCGCGGCGTGGCGTAATTATCGCGCACTTCCTGCAATTCGCCGCGCATCACCTCGTACAGTTTTACGCGATCCGCCAGAATTGCCAGATAGCCGGCAATGGCATCGGAAAGTTCCTTCAGTTCCTCGCCGATTTCATCACGCCCAAGCGCGGTCAGGCGGTGCAGGCGCAGTTCCAGAATGGCGCGGACCTGCCGATCGGACAGGCGATAGGTTCCGCCAGCCTGGTCAGCGTCGGGTTCGATGGCTTCGACCAGCCGGATATATTGCGCAATATCGCCAATCGGCCATTCTTTCGAAATCAGCTTGGCGCGGGCTTCAGCGGGGTTGGGCGAACTGCGGATCATCGCCACGACTTCGTCGAGGTTCGACACTGCGACCACCAGGCCAAGCAAGATATGGGCGCGGTCCCGCGCCTTGTTCAGTTCAAACTTGGTGCGGCGGGTAATCACTTCTTCGCGGAAAGTGATGAATGCCTGAATGAACTCGCGCAGCATCAGCGTTTCGGGCCTGCCGCCACGAATGGCGAGCATATTGGCCGGGAATGAAGATTGCGCAGGCGTATGACGCCAGATCTGGTTAAGCACGACTTCTGCGGTCGCATCGCGCTTCAGGTCGATCACCACGCGCACGCCCATCCGGCTTGATTCGTCGCGGATATCCGAGACGCCTTCGATCCGCTTTTCCTTCGCCGCTTCTGCCAGCTTTTCCACCAGGCCGGATTTGCCAACCTGATAGGGCATGGACGTCAGCACGATGGATTCGCGATCGCCGCGCTTGGTTTCAATCATGTGGCGGCAGCGTTGCAGAATGGAACCGCGCCCGGTCATATAGGCAGATCGTGCGCCGGACTGGCCCAGGATGAGGGGCGCGGTCGGGAAATCGGGGCCGGGGATGATTTCGAACAATTCTTCGGACGTGATGCCGGGGTTGTCCATATAGGCAAAGCAGCCGTCGATAACCTCACCCAGATTATGCGGCGGAATGTTCGTCGCCATGCCGACAGCGATACCGCCAGCACCATTTACCAGCAGATTGGGATAACGTGCCGGCAGCACGGTGGGTTCAGCGCGCGACCCATCATAGTTATCGACGAAATCGACAGTATCCTTGTCGAGATCATCCAGCAGGCTGTTGGCCACCTTGGCTAGGCGCGCTTCGGTATAGCGCATGGACGCTGGCGGATCAGGATCCATCGAGCCGAAGTTACCCTGACCATCGATCAGGGGCACGCGCATGGACCAGTCCTGCGTCATGCGGGCGAGGGCATCATAAATCGCACTGTCGCCATGCGGGTGATAGTTGCCCATCACATCGCCGACGATTTTTGCGCTTTTGCGATAGGGGCGCCCGGCGACAAAGCCGCCTTCATTACTGGCAAACAGAATGCGCCGGTGAACCGGTTTCAGGCCGTCACGCACATCAGGCAGCGCACGGCTGACAATCACGCTCATTGCGTAATCGAGATAGCTGGTCTTCATCTCATCGACGATGTCGATGCGCGTATATTCGCTTGAAGGGGCCACAGGTTCGAGAATTGCAGTATCGTCGCTCAAGAGGACTCTTTTCTTAAAAGTTGCCCGGGCATGCCGGTTTCATGGCGCCAGGGTTTCACGTTCAGTTGCAGGCAGGATAGGCCATAGGCTCGCTGACCGCCACCAAAACCCGCCCTCAGGGCCGCCTTTACACCAGGTTTTCCACACCTGCTTCGTGTCTGGAGCCAGTTCCAGCTTTCGCAGGGCTGATTAGAGCGTTCAAAAGCCGTTCAGCCCTTTCAGCCTAAAAGATTTGCCATGTATGGTAAGGCGGAACTACTGCCCTGCCAGACCGTTTTCAGGGGCAATACACCATTTACATACCACAGTTGGGAGATACCCGGATGAAGTCGTTCAAACCACATGCCGCAGTCCGCACCAAGCGTACCGGTTCCAGCCTTGCACTTGCCATTGCCCTTGCGGCTGGCGGCGTTCTGGGTGTGACCGCGCTCGAGGCGCCGGCATTTGCGCAGAAGAAAAAAGACAAGAAGGCCGAAGCGTCTAAAAACAATTATTCCAAGGGCTTCATCGCCGCTTATACGCCTGCCGAACAAATGTCGAAAGCCCCTGCCAAGGATCTGGCGGCTATTGCGGCAGCTATCCCTGCGATGGCCGCTGCTGTGGAAACAGACGATGACCGTTTTGCTGCCGGCAATTTCATCTATTCGATTGGCCGCGAATCAAGCAATCGCGCCTTGCAGCGTCAGGGCGTGGATCTGATGTTGCAAAGCGGCAAGGTGACTGCCGACAATGCGGGCCAATATAACTTCCTTGCCGGACAACTCGCCTATCAGGACAAGGACTGGGCCACTGCACGCGCCCGGATGATGACTGCGATCGAGCTTGGCTATGTCGACAACGGTCCAGAAGCCATCGTCGCGGAAACCTATTTCAGCGAAGAAAACCCCGCTGGCGGCCTGACCTTCCTGGCCGATGCGATCAACAAGCGGATTGCTGCTGGTCAGCCGGTTGATGAAAGCTGGATCAAGCGCGGCATCGCTATTGCTTATAATAACGATATGGCGGCGGACGCGGGCAATTTCTCGAGCCTGTATGCGCAATATTATCCGTCGGTAAATAGCTGGGGTGATGCCATTGCCATCCAGCGCAATTATGCCAATTTCGACAGTCAGGAAATGCTTGATCTGCTGCGACTGGGGCAGCGCACCAACAGCCTTCGTAATGAACGAGATTACGTCGAATACATCGATGCCGCCGATGCGCGCCGACTTCCCGGTGAAGTTTCCCGCATCATCGAAGCGGGCATTGCAGCGGGCAAGTTGAAGGCATCGGATGTATATGTCGCCGAAGCGCGCAGCACTGCCAAAGGCCGACTGACTGCCGATCAGGCTGACCTGCCATCGCTGGTAAGCGATGCACGCAAGTCTGGTTCAACCGCCGTCACGGCAACCGCGGCAGGCGATGCTTTCCTCAGCTATGGCCGCGCGGCAGAAGCTGAAGAAATGTACACGATTGCGCTGACCAAATCGGGCGTTGATACACAGCGCGTGTTGAACCGTCTGGGCATTGCGCAGCTTGATCAGGGCAAGGCGGCAGAAGCCAAGGCAACTTTTGCCCGGATTGAAGGCGCACGCAAGCCCATCGCGCGGCTGTGGTCGCTCTATGCGGACCAGAAGGCAGCTGAAACACCAGCGATGTAACCGGCGTTCGTTTCATCTGACAAAAGGGGCGCGAACTTCGGTTCGCGCCCCTTTTTTGTTCGCTGATTACAACAGCATGTCAGCGCAGGCGTTTGACATAAGGCTGGCCGTTTTCGCGCCGTTCCACCTTGAAGCTGTCCAGACCCTGGATAAGATCAGTGAGGCGCTTGTAGCCATAATTGCGCACGTCGAAGCTCGACCTGTTGCCCGCGATATTGCCCACCTCGCTCAGGCGTGCAAAACCGTTTTCATCGCGCCGCGCGGCTTTCCATGCCTCGCTCAAAAGCTGTACCAACTCCTGGTCGACGTCAGCTTTCGGCGCGGGCGATGATGGTCCTTCTGCTGGCACTATTTCTTCCGCCTGATTAGCGATCAGCTTGTCGATATCGATAAACCGCGTGCACACGGACCGGAATGATTCCGGCGTCTTGGCACTGCCAAAGCCATAGACGATAATGCCATCTTGCCTCAGCCGGGTGACCAGCGGGGTGAAATCGCTGTCCGATGTCATCAGGCCAAACCCGTCCACCTTGCCCTGATACAGAAGATCAATCGCATCGATGGTCATGGCCATATCCGTGGCGTTCTTACCTTTGGAAACGTCGAATTGCTGCTGGGGGCGGATGCCGAACTTGTTAGTGATCCTGTCCCATTTTGCCAAATTGCCCTTGGCAAAATTGCCATAGGCGCGGCGAATATTCACCTGACCCAGTTCCGCCATGACGGTCAGAACAGGGTCGATCCCTTGCGGGGTGGTGTTGTCTGCATCAATCAGCAGGGCGATGTTTTTGAGCGTTTCATGAGACATAGGCCGAAGACTAGCTTGCAAACGGGCAGTTGCAAACCGGTTTGCCGCATCATGGCGCGGCCCGAAATTCGCCGGTTTCCTCGTCCAGCAGATGCAGGATGCCTTCGGAAATGGCGAAAAAACCGCCGTGCAATTTCAAGGTGCCGTTGCGCTCTTTCTGGCGGACGCAGGGAAATGTGCGCAAATTGGCCAGGCTCACCTTTACCGCGGCATGTTCCATCGCCCGTTCCGCGTCGCGCCCTTCGACGCCATATCTGGCCGCCACTGGTTCGCGCGCTTCGTCCAGCATCCCGATCCAGTCCGCAATAAAACCGCCTTCGCCGGGCGCGGTGCCATGCAGTTCCTGCGTCAGCGCAGCCTTGCAGCCGCCACACATGCCGTGGCCCATCACCATCACATGGCCGACCCGAAGCACCTGAACGGCAAATTCCAGCGCGGCTGACACGCCATGCAGGCCCGGTGTCGTTTCAAATGGTGGGACCATGGCCGCCACATTCCGGACGACAAAAATCTGCCCCGGATCCACATCGAAAATCTGCGCGGGATCAACCCTGCTGTCAGAACAGGCGATAATCATGGTTCGGGGCGATTGGCCTTCTTCCACCAGATGGTCGAAGCGCGCCCTTTGCCGTGGGTAACCATCAGCACGGAAACGCCGGTAACCGTCGAGAAGCTGGGAAAATTCAGACATTAAAAACGTTCACCACGAATAACTTCGACATTCCACATGGTCAGTAACAGCCCATGGCTGGTGAGAATGGGGGCAAGCGCATCGACCAGTGCGGCTGCCTTTTCCTCGCTCGCAATTGACAGGATCAGCGATTTGTCAGCCCCGGTAACACGTTCTTCACGCCACTGGCCATCGCGGCCGCTGCCGGACTGCACTGGCAACACGGTCCACCCGCTGATGCCAACCTGGTCGATCACGTCAGTCACGCGCCGCGCCAATGGCGTATCGGCAAGAATTTCGATCCGTTTACGGACAACGGTTTCTGTCATGGCGATATCCCTATTGGCCCGGCCAAGGCGACTGCGGTGGCCGTGATCAAGCCAATGTTGACCAGAATGTTGAACGGGAATGTGATGCTGAGTGACATGGTGAGATAAATGCCGGGGTCAGCTTCCGGCAACGCCAGGCGCATGGCTGCTGGCACTGCGATATAGCTGGCACTGGCGCATAATACGCCAAATGCCGCTGCTGAACCCACTTCCAGCCCAATGGCGGAACCTGCAAAAACGCCGATCATCCCGTTGACCAGGGGCAGGGCGAGGGCAATCAGCCCCAGCCGCCATGTAAGCGTTCGTGCGGACATGATCCGCCGGGCGGCAATCAGCCCCATGTCCAGCAGGAACAGGCACAGCACGCCTTTGAAGCCGGCGGCGAAAAACGGGCTGACTTCGGCAAAGCCTGACGGCCCTGCAACCATTCCTATGGCAAAACTGCCCAGCAGCAGCACGACCGATGCATTGAGAAACACCTCGCGCATCATATCGGACTGCTCGTTGCTTGTGCGCCCTCCAATGCCGCGTGCCAGCAGCAAGCCAGACAGAATGGCGGGTGTCTCCATCGCCGCCAGAACCGCCACCATATAGCCTGCAGGCGGCATGCCTGACAGTTCCAGAATTTCGACCGCGGTGACATAGGTTACCACGCTGACAGAGCCATAATGCGCCGCCACTGCGCCCGCATTTGTCCGGTCGAGCCGGCCAAGGGTTTTCAGGATGGCAAAAGCTGTCAGTGGCAGCAGAAAGCTGGCAGCCACGCCAAGCAGCAATACGCTGCCAATCGTGCTGTCGACGCCTGATTCTGCAACCGCCACGCCGCCTTTCAGCCCGATGGCTGCCATCAGGTAGAGCGACATGCCCTTGGCCAGTGCTTCCGGTATGGCCAGATCGGACCGGACAAATGCCGCAAACAGACCAAGAATGAAAAACAGCACGACCGGCGACGTGAATGTCTGAAGCGTGGCTGTATCCATGACCGGCAGCTAGCCACAATCCATTCAAATCGCAACGCTGGCTTGCGCTGCGTTGCCGCCAGTCACTGGCTGTCATAGTCGGATTGAATAGCCGCAACGGCTTGCGGGTTGCGTTGCGGGGCCTTAAATGGCCGCCATGAACGACCTGTCCAGCACACCTGCACAAGACCCGGAGCGCCCCCAGCGCGTCAGAAAACCTGAATGGATTCGGGTCAAGGCGCCGGTTAGCAAGGGGTATCACGAAACGCGCAAACTGATGCGCGACCTCAACCTCAACACCGTTTGCGAAGAGGCGGCGTGCCCCAACATTGGCGAATGCTGGACCAAGAAACACGCAACCGTCATGATATTGGGCGATGTCTGCACGCGGGCCTGCGCCTTTTGCAATGTCAAAACGGGCATGCCGCGCATCGTGGACCCGCTGGAGCCTGAACATACCGCTGCTGCTGCTGCCAAGATGGGGCTGGAGCATATCGTCATAACTTCAGTGGACAGGGATGACCTTCCCGATGGCGGGGCCGGGCAGTTTGTCAAAGTAATCCAGGCATTGCGGCGCGAAACGCCCAACACCACGATCGAAATTCTGACGCCTGATTTCCGCGGAAAAATGCGCCCTGCCGTCGAAGCGATCTGTGAAGCTGGCCCGGATGTCTACAACCACAATCTGGAAACGGTGCCGCGGCTGTATCCCACCATCAGGCCGGGCGCCCGCTATTACGCATCGCTGCGCCTGCTGGAAGAAGTGAAAAGCCACGACCCGCTGATTTTCACCAAGTCCGGCATCATGCTCGGTCTGGGTGAACAGCGCCTGGAAGTGCATCAGGTGATGGATGATATGCGCAGCGCTGATATCGATTTCATGACCATGGGACAGTATCTCCAGCCGACGCCGAAACATGCAACCGTGATGGATTTCGTCACGCCCAAGGCGTTTACCGCATTTGGTGCGATTGCGCGGGCCAAGGGCTTCTTGCAGGTTGCATCCAGCCCGCTCACACGGTCAAGCTATCATGCGGGCGAAGATTTTGCCCAGATGCGCGCCGCGCGTGAAGCCAAGCTGGCACAAAAGCAGACGCAGAAGAAGGCCGGCCGCGAAATCTGATGCCTGGTATCCGTGAAACCCGGGTGCTGCCATATAGCTGCGAACAGATGTTCGCGCTGGTCAGCGATGTTGCCCGATATGGCGAATTTCTGCCGTGGGTCATCGCGACAAGAGTGCGGTCGGACAGTGACGAGGAAATGATCGCGGACATGGTCGTCGGCTTCAAAAGCCTGCGTGAAAGTTTTACGTCCGAGGTCACCAAGAAGCGGCCCCATCTGATCGAAGTGCAATATATCGACGGTCCGCTGCGCGATCTGGATAATGTGTGGGCTTTCCAACCTGTGCCCGGGGGCGGCTGCTCGGTCGATTTCTGTGTCGATTTCACGTTCAAGAACAAAATGTTCGAAGCGCTCGCCGGACAATATTTTGACCGTGCATTCAGGAAGATGGTGGCCGCGTTCGAAGCGCGGGCGGACCAGCTTTATGGCAGCAACAGCTCCAGCGCGCACATCGTTGCCTGAAGCCTGATTTCGGCGCGCGTCTTGCCGTCGAAGCGCCGCATTTCGCTTTCCGGCTCTGCCTCTCCATTCCTTGATGCACGGGCAAACACCACCGTGCCCACAGGTTTCAGATCAGTCCCGCCGCCTGGCCCTGCAACACCGCTGATCGCCACAGCCACATCCGCAATGCTGTTGGCCAATGCGCCTTGCGACATGGCCCAGACACAGGCGATGGAAACGGCGCCAAATGTTTCGATTATGTCACCTGACACATCCAGCATCTGCATTTTGGCATCGTTGGAATAGGTTACAAAACCGCGGTCGAGCACTTCTGACGATCCGGGAATTTCGGTCAATGCGGCGGCCACCAGACCGCCCGTACAGCTTTCCGCCACCGCTATGGTCCGGCCGGCAGCCTTGTTGGCAGCGATCACCCGTGCGGCAAGAGCGTAAACTTCATCTGGCAGCAGGGTTTCCATCATGATTTGCCGTTTTTGCAAATCGCAGGGTTTTTCACATTCGTCATGCTGAACAGGAAACCGGCTAGCCTGCCAATATTTTCTGCCGGCAACGGGGCCAGCAATGTGATTGCGCGGCCAATATTGCCGCATTCCTTCGCCGGTATCGCCTTGGCAGCTTCCTGCTGGACCATTGCATCCACAAATGGCCGCATGGTTTCTGCCGGCATTGAATTGATCAGCGCGCCGATATCATTGCCCGAACCTGCACCACTTGCCTTGCTTTGGGCATATCCCGCCAGCACGCGCTTCGCACCGGGCCATGATTTGGCCTGAAGCGGGGTGTATTTGCCCAGAAACTGCGTGCTGCGCAGCATGGTCATGCTGGCGGCGGGCACGCTCTTCCCGCATTTTGTGTCAAACGCGGCGACCAGGCTCGGCATGGCGTAGATGATCGTGTCGGACAGATCAGCTTCTGCGACACACGCTTGCGCATGGGCAATTTGCGGCACGGCAAGTGCCATCATGGCCGTTGCCACAGTTAAGGTCTTCAACATTTTCATCGTCAGATTTCCTGTGTTTACGTGCGGGCAAAGTTTTTGTGCGGGCAAACAGGCCAGTCAGCCTTGGCCCGCAAAAACGGTTACCACCGCCTGGGCCGCAATGCCTTCCTGCCGGCCAGTGAAGCCCAATCGTTCGGTGGTTGTGGCCTTCACGCTCACCGCTCCTGAGTCAACGCCCAGAAGTGCGGCAAGTTTCCCGCGCATGGCATCGCGGTGCGGGCCGATTTTGGGCGCTTCGCAAATAATCGTCAGGTCTACATTGCCGATCCGGTAACCGGCCTGTGCCACCAGCATGGCCGCATGTTCGACAAAACGGGCAGAGCTTGCGCCTTTCCATTGCGGATCACTGGGCGGAAAATGCTGCCCGATATCCCCTGCTGCCACTGCGCCCAGCATGGCATCAACCACGGCATGAAGCGCGACATCGGCATCGCTATGGCCAGATAGACCCAAGTCATGCTCGATCCGGATGCCCGCCAGCCACAATTCCTCACCTGCGGCCAGACGATGCACGTCATAGCCCATGCCCATCCTCACCATTGGCATTTGCCCCATGAAATCCTCCGCAAATGTGAGCTTCGCCAGCGCTTCATCACCGGGCACATGGCGGATCTGCAGCCCGCCAGCCAGGGCCACCTGTGCATCATCGCCAGCCGTGGCATCACCCTGCCATGCGCGGTGGGCCGCCAGAATGGCAGGAAAATGGAACGCTTGCGGCGTCTGGACCCGGCGTAGACTATCGCGGTCGGCAGAACCTGCCATGACGCCGCTTTTGTCTATCGAAATGCTGTCCACTACTGGCAGGACAGGGATGCTGCCGGGATATTCTGCCAGGCCGGCAAGTAATCTGCCGATCACCACTTGGGGCAGGTCGGCGCGCGCAGCATCGTGGATGAGCACGTAATCCGGCAGCTCCGGAAAATCCGCAGCGAGCAATTCCAGTGCATTTCGGACGGATGCCTGCCGTGTAGTGCCGCCTGTCACCAGATGTATGTTGGCAATGCCTTTTAAAGCAGCCTCGGCCAACTCCTCTGCATCCTGCGGAATCGCAACGATGATGGGCGCAGCGCCGGCATTGGCCATGGCCAGCGCTGAATGGCGCAGCACCGGCATGCCGCGCCACATGGCGAATTGCTTGGGCACTGGCTGGCCTGCGCGCAATCCCGCGCCTGCGGCGACGATCACGGCGGCAAAGGGGGGCGGGGCAGGCTGCTGTTGGGACGGCATATGTTCCATCGCCCGAGGCGCTAGCGCCTTGCGCCATATGCTGCAATGCACTATGCGCTGCCCAAATTTTAGGCACCGCAAGAATTATGACCGCAATACCCATTCCGCCGGCTTTGAAGCCGATCCATATCGGCCCTGTCCTGATTGACTGCCCCGTCGTGCTCGCACCGATGACCGGCGTGACCGATATGCCGTTCCGCACGCTGGTCAGGCGTTATGGTTCGGGCCTGAATGTGACCGAGATGATCGCCAGCCCGGCCATGATCCGCGAAACCCGCCAGTCCTTGCAAAAGGCGGCATGGGACATTGCCGAAGAGCCGGTGTCATTGCAGCTTGCCGGATGCAGCCCGCAGGAAATGGCGGAGGCGGCCAAGCTGAACGCGGATCGCGGCGCGGCCATCATCGACATCAATATGGGATGCCCGGTGAAGAAGGTGGTGAACGGCGATGCCGGTTCGGCGCTGATGCGTGACTTGCCGCTGGCTGCCAGCCTGATTGAAGCTACGGTCAAGGCGGTGGAAGTACCCGTGACGGTAAAAATGCGAATGGGCTGGGACCATGGCGCGCTTAACGCGCCCGAACTTGCGCATATTGCAGAAGACCTTGGCGCCAAGATGATCACGGTCCACGGGCGCACTCGCAACCAGATGTACAAGGGCCATGCCGACTGGGGCTTCATCCGCAAGGTAAAGGATGCAGTGTCCATCCCCGTTATCGCCAATGGCGATATCTGCGGCATTGAAGACAGTGCCGCGGCGCTGGAACAATCGGGCGCGGACGGGGTGATGATCGGGCGCGGGGCATATGGTAAGCCGTGGCTGCTGGGCAAGGTCATGCATTGGCTGAAGACAGGGGAAGTTATCCCCACGCCCGACGTTGACGAACAATTTGCTGTGCTGGTGGAACATTACCGCGGCATGCTGGATCTGTATGGCCCGCAAGTAGGCGTGCGTGTCGCGCGCAAGCATCTGGGCTGGTATACCAAGGGGTTTCACGGCTCTGCTGAATTTCGCAACCATGTAAACTTCATCGAAGACCCCGATCAGGTGCTGGGCGAACTGGAGCGGTTCTATACCCCCTTCATGCACCGCCGCGCCGCATGACTGATACCGATGTGCAGCAGGGCGATCGTCCGGTTGCGCAGGTGCAGATTGCGGGCCTGATTTTTGCGGTGCTTCTGCTGGATAGAGATCTGGTCATTACAGAGGCCAATCCAGCCGCCGAAAGCCTGCTCGGGCGCAGCACGAAAAAGCTGATCGGGACCAGAATTACCGAACTGGTAGATTTCAGCCAGAGCAGGCTTGAAGAAAGGCTGCTGGCCAGCGACCAGCGATTGATCGCGCGCGGGGTTGCCGCAATGGTCGGTGATGAACGCAAGCGGCTCAATCTCACAGTCTCCCCCCTGCCATCCAATCCGGGTTGGCGAGTCATTTCCCTGTCCGATGGCGGGCGGGACGACATGGGCGGTGAAGCAGAAATGGAAAGCGCCGTGGGCGCCCCTGCCGTCCTTGCGCATGAAATAAAAAACCCGCTGGCGGCTATACGCGGCGCAGGCCAGTTGCTGGCACGCAAGGTTGATGAAAAAGACCGGCCGCTGGCGGTCATGATTTGCGACGAAGTGGACCGGATCGCCCGGCTGGTTGACCGGATGCAGAAACTGGGCAGCAATACACCTGCGGCTGTAGGGCCGTTCAATCTGCACGAAGCCATCCGCAACGCGATGGCGACCGTGCGCGCTGCCGCCCCACAAGGGGTGGAACTGGTGGAGGAATTCGATCCGTCACTGCCACCTGTGCTGGCCAATCAGGATGCGCTGGAACAGGTGCTGATCAACCTTTTGTCCAATGCCGCCGAAGCATGTAGCGGCAAGAGCGGGGCGCAAACCGGGGGGCAAATTATCGTCAAGACGCGCTTTGTCAGCGGGTTGGCGCTCAGTGCCATCCGGCTCGGCAATACGGTGCGCGTGCCGATTGAAATTACCGTGTCGGACAATGGTCCCGGTATCGACCCCCATCTGGAACCACGCATCTTCGAACCTTTCGTGACGGGCAAGAAGGGGGGGCAGGGGCTGGGCCTTGCGCTGGTGAAGAAACTGGTGGCCGATATGGACGGACGGATTGGCCATACGCGCGATGACCGCGCCGGAATGACCCATTTCCGCATTAATCTGCCAATCGCCAAATGACCCGCCGCCAAATGCGCAATAGCCAGATAAAGAGATGAAAATGCCCGGTCACATATTGCTGGTGGAAGACGACAACGCCATTGCCACCGTCGTCAGCGCCGCGCTGGAAGACGACGGGTTTGTGGTGACCAGAACGGACAGTCTGGTCGGGCGTGACCGGAACCTGGCGGGCCAGCATTTCAACGCCATGCTGACCGATGTGATCCTGACTGACGGTGATGGCATTGATGATCTGGGCGGGATCCGCAAGGCTCATCCGGACATGCCGATCATCATCTTATCGGCACAAAACACGCTGGATACTGCGGTGCGCGCAACTGACACCGGGGCGTTCGAATATTTCCCCAAACCGTTTGATCTCGACGATCTTGTTCGTGCTGTGCATCAGGCCGTTGGTCAGCAGGCTGGCGGCCAGCAGGCTGGGGCCCGTAATACGGTTGAGCAAGCAGCCGAGAACATCGGCGAGGGGCTGCCGCTGGTTGGCCGCAGCCAGGCAATGCAAGGCGTTTTCCGGATGATTACGCGGGTGCTGCGTAACGACCTGACCGTGCTGATATTGGGCGAATCCGGCACTGGCAAGGAACTGGTGGCAGATGCGATACACCAGCTTGGCCACCGCAAAACCGGCCCGTTTGTGGCGGTCAATGCGGCGGCAATCCCCGGAGACCTGATCGAGAGCGAATTGTTCGGCCATGAAAAGGGCGCTTTTACCGGCGCTGTCACACAGGCCATCGGCAAGTTTGAACAGGCCAATGGCGGCACGCTGTTCCTTGACGAGATTGGCGATATGCCTGCCGAAGCACAGACACGGTTGCTGCGCGCGCTTCAGTCGGGCCGGATCCGGCGGGTGGGCGGCAGGCAGGAAATCGCGGTTAATGTGCGGATTGTGGCAGCCACCAACCGCGATCTGAAGCCGATGATCGCGGCCGGCACATTTCGTGAGGACCTGTTTTATCGGCTGAACGTCGTGCCCATCCAGCTGCCGCCCCTGCGCGAGAGAGCGGATGATATTGGCGCATTGGCGAAACATTTTCTGCGCCTTGCAGCCCATGACGGGCTTCCGCTGCGGCAGTTGGACAATGCGGCCATCGCATTGCTGGAACGTCAGCCCTGGCGCGGCAATGTGCGCGAGTTGCAAAATACGATCTACCGGCTGGCGTTGATGGCACGCGATGATCTGATCGACATCGAAACAATCAGTAGCGTGCTGAACGAAGGCATGGCGCCTGCAGGCAATTCGGACGGTGCCGGTTTCGATTCTGCGCTGCATGGCTGGCTTGCCGTGGCAGGGCCAGTAGGCGGCAGGCTTTACCAGCGCGCATTGGCTGCGTTTGAAAAACCATTGTTTGAATTTGCCTTGCAGCAAACCGCTGGTAACCAGTTGCGCGCTGCCCAATTACTGGGCCTGAACCGCAACACATTGCGCAAGCGTCTGGTCGATCTGGATATAAACCCCGACCAGTTCATGACCGACCGCTAAGGCGCACGGCAGACGTTAATCGGGGCAATATGTCGGTTTGACGCAAAATGGCTTGCATAAAGGCAACAGTGGCGTTGTAAGATAGCAACGATGAACGCCGCTTCCTCGATAATCCCTCGCAGGAGTCCACGCTGGTTACGGCGGCTTGCCGTGGCATCGCGCCAAGCCAATTTTTTCCTTATTTTTGAAATAGCTGCGCTGCTGGCGTTCGGCCTGATGGTGGCCAGCACATATTTCACCTTCACCAGCGCACCGCCGGGCGGCGAATTACTGCCATCGGCGCAGGTTGCCTCCCTGCTCATCGGCACGCTGATACCGGCCATGGCGATTGTCGTGCTGATCGGGCGCAGGCTGGCAATCCGCCGTGCGGCTGGCAGCACGGCGCGCCTGCATGTGAAGCTGGTGTTCTTTTTCTCGCTGGTGGCAGCAGTTCCGACCTTGCTGGTGGCTGCATTTGCCGCGTTTCTGTTCCAGTCCGGCGTGGATTTCTGGTTTTCGGATAATTCACGCGGCTTGATGAAAAACGCTGATGATCTGGCGCGTGGATATTATGAACAGAACCAGCTTGAAGTCGCCAATGAAACGGTGGCCATGGCCAGCGATATGCGTTTCTGGCTGGAACGCGGCACCTTGGCAGACCGTGATTTTGCTGACTTCTACCGCTATCAGGCGCAGGGCCGCGACCTGAACGAATCTGCCATTCTGCAGGAACTGCCTGATGGCACCATGCGCACAGCGGCCATGTTCGATCTGCGCGCTGACAATGAACCGCAAAGCCTGAAACCCGATGTATTCAACAAGGTTCGCACCGGCGAGCAAGTCGTTGTGCAAGGCAATCCTACCAGAATAGAAGCGGTGTCCGCCATCGACCGGAAGAGCGGCATCTACCTCTACAATGCCCGCAACTCCGAAGCATTGTCCTTCATGTCGTGGGAACGCGCGAAGTCCATCGCTTCGGCCTATGAAGTGCTGACCAGCAGGGCAAGGGCGCTGCAATTGCGGTTCAACCTGGCGCTGTTTTTCGTGTCGATCCTGCTGGTGATGATTGCGGTCTGGTTTGCGCTGCGATTTGCAGACCGGCAGGTGGAGCCGCTGACAGAACTGGTTGGCGCCGCCCGAAAAGTGGGTGCGGGCAATTTCTCGCTGCGCGTCGAAGGGCGCACGGGTAATGATGAAATTGGCCAGCTCAACCGTGCATTCAACCGTATGACAGCACAGATCGAGCGTCAGACAGATGCGCTTGTCGGGGCCAACAGCCAGCTCGACGCACGCCGCGCCTTTATGGAAACGGTGCTGGAATCAGTGACTGCCGGGATCATCTCGATCAGCCCGGACGGCCGGATTCTGTTGATGAACAGCCTCGCACAGCAGCTTTTGCTGGGGGAGCGTGTGACCATGCCGATTGACCTGACCCTGGAAAAACTCGCGCCCCAGATCAATGCGCTGGTCAATGGCAAGCTGAACAGCGGCATCGTCAATTACAACAAGGGCGGCGATCTTCTGACGCTGGCGGTCAAAGTGGCCGACGCCCCTGAAGGCAAGGTGATCACGTTCGAAGATATCACCCGCCAGCTGCTGGACCAGCGGCAGGCGGCGTGGTCTGACGTGGCGCGGCGCATCGCCCATGAAATCAAGAACCCGCTTACACCGATACAACTCGCCACTGAACGGCTGAAAAGGCGGTATCGCCGGCAGATCGAGATTGATGGTGAATTGTTCGACGAACTGACCAACACGATTGTCCGTCAGGTGGGCGCATTGCGCACCATGGTAGACGAATTTTCGTCCTTTGCCCGCTTGCCGAAACCTGTTTTCCGCGAAGAAAACGCGCTGGATCTCGTGCGGCAATCCCTGTTTCTGCAGGAAGTGGCCCATCCGCAGATCAATTTTGGCCTCACCACCCAGGAAAACGGGCCGGTCATTATCAATTGCGATCGGCACCAGCTGGGTCAGGCCATGACCAATGTCCTCAAAAACGCAGTTGAGGCGGTCGAAGCGCGGCTGAATACGGCAGAGCCTGATTACCGCGGCAAAATTTCCGTGGAAGTGCTGGCGCAGGATGGCGACCTGGTGGTCCGCGTGGAAGATAACGGGGTAGGCCTGCCGCATGACCCGGACAAGATTGTCGAACCCTATGTCACAACGCGGGAAAAGGGCACGGGTTTGGGCCTCGCCATCGTCAACAAGATTGTCGAAGAGCATGGCGGCACCATGACCTTTGCCGCTGCCGCAGGCGGCGGAACCCGCGTGACATTGCGGTTTGCGCGCGACCCTTCCTCACTCAGCGCCGATTTTGGCGGAGCAGAGGCGGCAGGATGAAATTTAAACGGGTCCATGGAAAGGAAGTGGCGCAATGGCGCTAGAAATCCTCGTCGTAGATGACGAACGTGACATTCGCGACCTTGTCTCAGGCGTGCTGAGCGATGAAGGTTATGAATGCCGGACCGCCGGAGATAGCACGGCCGCGCTGGCCGCGATTGACGAGCGCCGGCCCAGCCTCGTTTTACTCGACGTCTGGCTGCATGGCAGCCCGATGGACGGGCTGGAAGTTCTGGACGCAATCAAGCAGCGCGAGCCTGAACTGCCGGTGATCATTTTTTCCGGCCACGGTAATATCGATACGGCGGTATCTGCTGTCAGCCGCGGCGCGATGGACTTTATTGAAAAGCCATTTGAGGCAGAACGCCTGCTGCTGCTGGTGGGCCGCGCGACCGAGACAGAGCGGTTGCGGCGGGAAAACACCCGGCTGCGCCAGGGCTTTACCCAGGGCGAGGAATTTACGGGAAATTCAGTCGTCATCAATCAGGTGCGGGCGACATTGAAACGGGTCGCAAGCACCGGAAGCCGCGTGCTGATTACCGGGCCGGCAGGGGCGGGCAAGGAAGTTGCCGCGCGGTTGCTGCATAGCTGGAGCCCGCGTCACAACGCCGCCTTCGTAATCGTGAATTCGGCAAGAATTACGCCGGAGCGGTTCGAGCAGGAGCTGTTTGGCGAAGAAAGTGACGGCAAGCTGGTCCGGCCCGGGCTGCTGGAAGTGGCTGACGGGGGCACGTTATATTTGGATGAAGTGGCTGATATGCCGCTTTCAACCCAGGCACGCATCCTTCGTGTTCTGACCGAGCAAAGCTTTGTCCGGGTTGGCGGCAACCGGCAAATCGGCGTTGATGTTCGCGTTGTCTCCTCCACCTCGCGAGATTTGCAGCACGAGATGGAGGAAAAGCAGTTCCGCGAAGACCTGTTCTACCGCCTGAATGTGGTGCCGGTGAACATCCCTTCGCTGGCCGACAGGCGCGATGACATCCCCTCGCTCGCAGAGCATTTTTTCACACGATATGCAGCAGAGCAGGGAATTGCCGCGCCGGACCTGACCGAGGAAGCGATGGC
Organism: Allopontixanthobacter confluentis; assembly: GCF_009827615.1. GTDB lineage: Bacteria > Pseudomonadota > Alphaproteobacteria > Sphingomonadales > Sphingomonadaceae > Allopontixanthobacter > Allopontixanthobacter confluentis. The sequence goes on along the minus strand of NZ_WTYU01000001.1, from coordinate 1,064,044 downwards.
CGCGTTGCAGGCCTATGACTGGCCCGGCAATGTACGCCAGTTGCGCAATGTGGTCGAACGGACGGTCATTCTGACACCGCGTGAAAAACTGGCCGCAGTGGAGCCTGATATGCTGCCAAGCGAAGTGATTGGCGGCAAGCTGGGCGGGACTTCGGGCATATCGGCGTTGATGGGGGTGCCCTTGCGCGAGGCACGCGAAAGTTTCGAGCGGGAATATCTGACCATCCAGATCCGCCGGTTTTCGGGAAATATTTCCAAGACCGCGAGTTTCATCGGCATGGAACGTTCCGCCCTTCACCGAAAATTGAAACTGCTGGGCATGGGCGAGCGTAATGCGGACGAGCGTAAACCCTGAATTTCTTTGCTGAAATCAGGAATGCGTGGAATTTTTGGCAATTGATGATAATATAGCGCTACCAAAAGAAGAACGATTGATCGTCCGTTAGCCGGGCAGAACAGTCAGAATGCGGACCGCAAAGGCGGCTGCCAATAAAAGAAGGAGACTTTCAATGTCCGAAGGACGTACGCTGAGTGCGCGGCCAAAGCCTAAGGCAGCAGAGCCGGTGAAACAGGCAAAGCAGCAAAGTCTGCAAGATGCCTTTCTCAATATGCTGCGCAAGAACAAGACCCCGGTTACCATGTTCCTGGTCAAGGGCGTCAAACTGCAGGGCATCGTGACCTGGTTTGACAATTTTTCCATCCTGCTGCGGCGCGATGGCCAGTCGCAGCTGGTATACAAACATGCTGTTTCCACGCTGATGCCCGGCCAGCCCATTGATGCCGACCAGTTTGAAAGTGCTGAAAGCCAGCGCAAACAGCGGCTGCTGCAGGATGTATTCCTTTCGCGCGTCAGCGAGGCAGAAGCACAGGTAACGATGTTTCTGGTCAATGGCGTAATGTTGCAAGGCCGGATTGCGGCCTATGATCTGTTCTGCATGCTGCTGGAACGCGATGGTTTTGTTCAGCTTGCCTACAAGCATGCTGTGTCAACCATCCAGCCAGCGACGCCCGTCGATCTGTCGGGCGATTGGGAAGGTGAAGAAGACTGAGCTTCGATGATGATCTGTTAGGCGAAGTCTCGCGCGGTGCGCGGGCGCTCGTCATATGTCCCGACATCAGAGGGGCAAAGCATGACCTGGATGCAGGTTCGCGGCTTGAGGAAGCCTGCGGACTTGCGCTCGCCATCGGGATCGAGGTGGCGGAAGCTTTTGTCCTACCGGTGCGCGATGTTAAGCCCAACACGCTGTTTGGTGCAGGGCAGGTGGACAACATTGCCGCCAAGTGCGAGTTGGAAAACGCTGAACTGGTAGTGGTGGATGGCGCCCTGTCGCCCATCCAGCAGCGCAATCTGGAAGACCGGCTGAAGCGCAAGGTCATTGACCGGACCGGCTTGATCCTCGAGATTTTCGGTGAACGCGCCGCCACTGCTGAAGGGCGGCTTCAGGTCGAACTTGCGCATCTAGACTATCAACAGAGCCGCCTGGTTCGTAGCTGGACCCATCTGGAGCGCCAGCGCGGCGGTTTCGGTTTCCTTGGCGGCCCGGGTGAAACCCAGATCGAGGCTGACCGGCGGATGATCCGCCAGCGAATGTCGCGGTTGCGCAAGGAATTGGAACAGGTTCGGCGGACCCGCGCCTTGCATCGTGAACGGCGGGGCAGGGCACCATGGCCGGTCATCGCGCTGGTGGGTTATACCAATGCCGGAAAATCAACCCTGTTCAACCGGCTAACCGGCGCTGAAGTCATGGCCGAAGACTTGCTGTTCGCCACGCTGGACCCGACAATGCGCGCGATCCGCTTGCCGGGCGTGGAAAAAGCCATCCTGTCTGACACCGTTGGTTTCATTTCAGACTTGCCGACCCAGTTGGTTGCTGCATTTCGGGCAACACTGGAAGAGGTTACTGCTGCTGATGTGATTGTGCATGTGCGCGATATTGCCAGCCCCGCTGCGGCCGCGCAGAAATCCCAGGTTCTGGATGTTCTGCGGGAACTCGGCGTGACTTCGGATGATGGCGAAGAAGCGCCAATTCCGATTATCGAGGCGTGGAACAAGTGGGACTTGCTCGACGAAGAGCGCATCGCGGAATTGCGAGATATTGTCGATGGGGATGCCAATATCGTCGGCATTTCTGCGGTCACGGGCGAGGGCATTGGACGCCTGGTGGATCGGTTGGATGAACTGCTGACCGTGGGCTCCAAGCTTTACCATATCACCCTGCCAGCGGGCGAAGGGCAGAAAGTCGCCTGGTTGCACGCCCATGGGCAGATCGTTTCGCAATCAGACGTCGTCACGGCGGATGGAGCAGGGGGCATCAGCGATGAAGACGCCACAGATTCTGGCCCGCAAATCAGCTATGAAGTGCGCCTTTCGCCAAAGGAATATGGCCGTTTCGCGAGCCTGTAACAGGACCTGACTGCCACAACCCCGATACTTCAATGCTTGCCAGATCGCGGCGCGCCCAAACATTGGCCGCGTCCAGCAGGCGAAAAGCGTAAATTCGCAACTGGGAAAAATCGCTAGGTTTCGGTTTTCTTGACCTGTTGCCACAAGGCTTCTTGCTCAGTCAGCGACAGCGCGTCGAACCTGGTATTTGAGCCTGTTTCCGGATCTGCACCTGCAAGCGCTTCCATGCTGCGGTATCGCCGCTCGAACTTGTCGTTGGCGGCGCGCAATGCTGCTTCCGGCGCAATGCCATATGCGCGAACCAGATTGACCGCGGCAAACAGCAGATCGCCAGCTTCTTCAACCTGCTTGTCGTCGGGGGCTTCAGCCAGTTCCAGCATTTCCTCGTGCAGCTTGGCAGCCGGACCGTCCGTGTCCGGCCAGTCAAATCCATCGCGGGCGGCTCGCTTTTGCAGCTTGTCAGCCCGCAACAACGCCGGAAGGGCGCGGGCAACCCCGTCCATCGCGCTGGTGGCGCCTTTGGCTTCGCGTTCAGCGGCTTTCAATGTTTCCCAGCGGCTTTCGCGCATCGTGCCTGTTTCATCGCCAAAAATATGGGGATGGCGGTTTTCCATTTTCTCAGAGATCGCCCGTGCGACATCATCGAAGGCAAACAGGCCCATTTCTTCGGCCATTCTGGCATGGAACACGACCTGCAGCAGCAGGTCGCCAAGTTCCTCACGCAATTCCTCCATCGCACCGCGCTCGATTGCGTCCGCAACCTCGTAGGCTTCTTCGATCGTATAGGGTGCGATGCTGGCAAAATTCTGCGCACGATCCCATTCACAACCCTCATCCGGATCGCGTAGGGTGGCCATGATGGCAAGAAGGCGGTTGAGATTGGCAGTCATAGTGGGATGATAATATATATTATGTTAAATAATGTGTGGGTGTGGAATGGGGCGGAACGCCCTCTCACGAATTGACCAAATCAATAAAGAGGAAAACGAGCATGAAAAGACCCGCCCATGTCAGCGCCATGACCAGCCCTTTTTTCCAATGCAACCGCTGGCCGGCCATGGCGCTGACTGCCAGCACCAGAAACCCCAGCAGGGAAATTAGCTGAACCGTGTCGAATTGGCTCATAGCGCCACCTGCATCCCGTCATATCCGACAAGCACTCCCGATGGCACTTCTTCGCTGAGTGCTACATAATCCATGCTTTTGTCGAGATGCGTCAGGACTGCCTGCTTCGCGCCGGTGCGTTTTACCAGTTCCAACGCCATACCCAAATGTGCATGTGTTGGATGCGGTTCGCGGCGTAGGCAGTCGGTTACCAGCAGGTCCACGCCTGTGAACAGGGTGACCATCTCATTGGTAATTTCACTGAAGTCTGTCGCATAACCAATTGATAAGCCATCAGCTTCAAACCTGAACGCTGTGCTTTTCGCCGGGCCATGCGGCATGATGCACCAGCGCACGGAAAATCCGGCGCACAGCCTGATCCTGTCCAGCGTGTCCAAGTTGACGATGGTGTGGTAGCCAAATTGGCCAGCGAACACATAGTCGAACCGTTGCCGCAGCCGGCGGACCGTTTCCTGGCCAGCGTAGCCGGGAATTGCGCCGTTGCGGCCATAGCGCAGCGGCCGCAAGTCATCTATGCCATGGCAATGATCTGCATGGTCATGTGTCCAGAAAACAGCGTCGATCCGGTCAATGTCGTTAGCTAGGAATTGCTGGCGCAAATCCGTCGAAGTATCGACCAGCAACCGTTTCCCTTCATTGCTTTCGACCAAAATCGACACGCGCGTTCGTCTGTTTTTGGGCTCATTCGGGTCGCAATCGCCCCAGTCATTGCCTACGCGCGGTACCCCTGTGGACGTGCCGCAGCCGAGCATGATCAGCTTCATGTCGCTGCCCCTTCAGGCACGGCTTTTCTGAATAGTTTCTCGAAATTACGGGTGGTGTATTCAGCCAGCGTTTCCAAGTCTTCACCGCGCAATTCGGCGACAAATTCGGCAGTATTGCGGACAAAGGCAGGTTCACACGGCCTTCCGCGATGCGGTACTGGGGCCAGAAACGGACTATCTGTTTCTACCAGCAGACGATCCTGCGGGATAATTGTTGCAATTTCCTGCAGTTCCTTGGCATTCTTGAAAGTGACAATGCCGGAAATGGAAATAGTAAGCCCGAGGTCGAGCACTTTCTGTCCAAATTCGGTAGAAGCTGTGAAGCAATGGATCAGCGCGGGAAATGCGCCCTTCTCCATCTCGCTTGCCAATATGTCCGCAGTATCCTCTTCAGCATCGCGCGTGTGAATGATGAGGGGAAGCCCGGTTTCGCGCGCAATGCCGATATGCATCCGGAACAGGTCTTTCTGAACATTGCGATCGGACTTGTCGTAATAATAGTCGAGGCCGGTTTCACCAATCGCGATGACCTTTGGATGCGCCGTCGCTGCGCGCAGGGCCTCCTCGCCAAGATCGGCATGGGCGTCAGCCTCGTGCGGATGGATCCCTACGCTGGCCCAGACGTCCGGCTCTCGCTCTGCTGTAGCAACGACCTTGTCCCACTCGTTCTGGCGGGTCGAAATGTTGAGAAAGCCTTTGACGCCGGCCGCCCGTGCACGTTCAAGAACGGCCTGCTGGTCTTCGACCAATCCCTTATATTCAAGGTGACAGTGGCTGTCGATCAGCATCAGGCAGGCTCGCTCTCGGGCAATTCGAGCCGGGGAAATATACCTTCCGGCTTGCCCAGTACAAAACCGGATGTGGCCAGATTGTTAAACCACTCGGCATCATCCATTGCAGCAAAGTCCCTTGCCTCAGCAGGCATACCCATCTGGTCGAGCATCCGGTCGGCTGACGCTGGGACGACGCACCGAACAGCTATCGCCAGATCCCGAACGCAGCGGAATAAAGTCATCAGCACTGCATCCATGCGGTCCGGGTCCGTCTTGCGAAGGGCCCAGGGTGCCTGATCGTCAACATATTGGTTGCACGCAAAAACCGCGCGAATCCAGGCATCCAGCCCTTCACTGAATGACAGTTTTTCGAAGCTGGAAACCAGTTCGTCAATCCCCCCTCGCACGGTGCGCTGCAAGACATCGTCGGCTTCATCAGATGTCGACGTGCGCTTAATTTCTCCATCCATATTCTTGAAAATCATGGATAAAGTTCGCTGCGCGAGGTTGCCGAAGCTGTTTGCCAGCTCGGCATTCGCCCGCGTTACAATGGCTTCCGGCGAATAGCTGCCATCCTGACCGAAAGCGACTTCGCGCATCAGGAAATACCGCAGCGGATCGACGCCGTATTTGCCTGCCAGTTCCATCGGATCGGTCACATTGCCGAGCGATTTGGATTCCTTTTCGCCCCTGTTGAGGAGGAAGCCGTGACCAAAAACCTGCTTCGGGAGCGGCAGGCCTGCACTCATCAGGAAAGCCGGCCAATAGATGGAATGAAAGCGGACAATGTCCTTGCCGATGAGATGAATGTCTGCTGGCCAGAATTTCGCCATCATGTCTGTTTTGTCGGGGTAGCCGAGGCCGGTCAGATAGTTCGTCAGGGCATCGACCCAGACATACATGACATGGTTAGCGCTGCCCGGCACCTTTACGCCCCAGTCAAAGCTGGTGCGCGAAACAGAAAGATCCCGCAAACCACCAGAAACAAATGCAATCATCTCGTTGCGCCTGCTGTCAGGCTTCAGAAATTCAGGATGCTGGTTGAACAGAGCAAGCAACTTGTCCTGATATTTGGACAGACGGAAAAACCAGCTTTCTTCGACAGTCCATTCAACCGGTGTGCCTTGCGGTGATGTTTTTTCACCGCCCTCGCCGTCCACCAGTTCGCTCTCGTCGTAGAATGCTTCGTCGCGGACGGAATACCAGCCTTCATAGCGGTCTAGGTAGAGGTCACCATTGGCCTCCATCGCTTGCCACAATGCCTGGCTCGCGCGATGGTGATCATCATCCACGGTCCGGATGAACCGGTCATAGCTGATGTTAAGTCCGTCACACATTTCCTTGAAATATGAAGACATTTCATCGGCTAACTCATGAGGAGTGCGGCCCTGCTCCTCTGCCTTGCGCAGCATTTTCAATCCGTGTTCGTCCGTTCCGGTCTGGAAGCGGACTTCCCGCCCTCTCAGGCGCTGGAAACGGGCAATGACATCGGCGGCAATCGCTTCATAGGCGTGACCGATGTGCGGGCGACCATTGGGATATGAAATCGCAGTGGTGATATAGAAAGGATCAGACATTGAAGCGGTCCCTAGGTCCAGCGGCAGAAGCAAGCAAGGTTCCGATTTGCATCACCAGCAGGCCTGCGTCGAAATTGTAAGTCGGTGCCTGGCCGGACAAGGCGATGAGTTCTGCATGGGCTTCCACCATCGGTTCTATCTGGTCGGCCCGGCAGTCCGCTGCCATGCCCCCAAGAACTGACCGGGCGAGATCGAGGGAGGCGAGCACCCGCCCTCTGTCCGGCCGCGCACCCATGGCGTCTGCCAGGCGGCCGCGCAGAATGAAATTCGGATCGCCTTCGCGCGCGATCTGTTCCATCAAAAGGTTCAGTTTGCCAAGATCGCGCGACACGAAATCCAGCGCAGCGCCCGGCGCGCCGCCAGCGGCTGAAATGGCCGCTTTCCTTGTGGCTTCATCAGCCTGAGGCATTTCTTTCGCCACGATGCGTGCCATTTCCGCTGCCGACAGCGTTGGAAAACGCAGCACGCGGCAACGCGATCGGATGGTGGGTAAAAGGCGGGCCGGACGGTGCGCCACAAGCAAGAAATATGTCCCTTGCGGCGGCTCTTCCAAACTCTTCAGAAGCGCGTTTGACGCACCCTTTTCAAGGTCATCAGACGGATCGATGATTATGGCCCGCCTGCTGCCCAATGTGGGCCGCGTATTCAGCCGCTGCTGCATCGCCCGAATTTGCGCGATCGATATGTTGCGTTTGAGTTCGAACGGTTTGCCCTCTTCGCGCTTGCGCTCTTCCTTGTCATCCTTGGGTAGATGGGTGAGGATGTGGATATCAGGATGCTGGCCCTGCGGTTGGCTGACGCCCGTTTCTGCCACCAATTCGCGCGCTGCTGCCAGAGCGAAGTGCATTTTGCCAAGGCCGCGCTTGCCCGCCAGCAGCCAGGCGTGGTGCATGCGCGGGCCTGCTTGTGCCTCGCGCCACTGGTGCCACGGCTCCTCATGTCCTGACAGGCTCATGGCTGGCAGTTCAGCGCAGCGTGGACAGCATGGGCAATTCGCTGGTGGACGTCTTCCGGGGTTCCCTGCCCATCGACAATGGTGAACAGATCGGGTTCGTTTTCCGCATAGCGGGAAAATGCGGCAGCTACCTTTGCGTGATACTCTGCGTCACGCCCGCCAATCGCGTCAGAAACACCATCATCGCGGAGCGACAAGCGCTGCGTAACAATATCTGTCGGAGCTTCGATCAGCACGGTTAAATCCGGCCGCAAACCGCCGCTGCCAATGTCATGCAGCGTCAGGATCGCTGCATCCCCCAGCCCGCCAGCACCGCCCTGATAGGCACGGCTTGAATCGAGGAACCTGTCCGTTATCACCCAGATCCCATTCTCGAGAGCAGGCTTGATCAACTTGTCGACATGATCTGCACGCGCGGCGGCAAACAGCAATGCTTCAGCGCGCGGGCCCCATCCGCTGCTTTCCGGCGGCGCAAGCAGCAAGGCGCGGATGGCTTCTGCGCCTTTGGTACCACCCGGTTCGCGGGTGATCAGAACCTTTTTTCCTGCATCCTCAAGCGACTTTGCCAGCAGTTTTGCCTGCGTGGATTTGCCTGTCCCCTCGCCGCCTTCCAGCGCGATGAACTTGCCACGCGTCATGATATCAAGCCTGCAATTCCGTTATAAAGCCGCTGAAATGTCCCGGCCTTGGGCACGTCATCAGCGGTCATCAGCGGAACGCGGGATGGCGGCAAACCATCCACCTGAATTTCCAGTTCCGCGATACGCTCTCCTTTTGCAACTGGCGCTTGCAGTGGGCCTTCATAGTGAATTGTCAGCTTAACATTGCGCGGGGCACCGGCCGGGAACGTGGCATTGATCGTGCCGGGCGCAAGCAGTGCAACGCGGTCGCTGGCACCGTCCTGAACCTCTGCGAAACCGACTTCGTTACCTTTGTAAAACAAAGGTTTGATATCATGTGCCGAGAAACCCCATTCGATCAGTTCACGGGCGGCTTTGTTGCGAAATTGCGGGCGTTCGCTGGCCGCGATCACCATGATCAGCCTGCGGCCGTTTCGTTTCGCTGAGCCCAGAAAGCCATAGCCTGCTTCATTGGTGAAACCTGTTTTCAGCCCGTCAGCGCCATCCACCACGCCAATCATCGGATCGTGATTGGCCTGGGCAATGTTGTTATATTTGAAGCCTTCGCGCCCGAAATATCGCGCATATTTGCTGGGGTGCCGGGTTATGATGGCGCGTGCAAGTGTGGTCAGATCGCGCGCAGTGGTAAAGGTGCGGCCTTCATCCATCCAGCCGTTGGGCGTGCCGAAGTGGCTATTGTTCATCCCCAGATCGCGCGCTTTCCGGTTCATCAGGGCCACCCAGCCATCCACTGACCCTGCCGCCCCTTCTGCCAAAATGATCGAACCGTCATTGGCCGAAACGGCAGCAATGCCCATCAGCAGATCATCAACGGAAATGCGCGCATCCTTGGGCACGAACATGCGCGAGCCCTTGTTGTGCCATTCCTTGAATGTTTCAGGCCGGACGGTGAATGTCTGGGCCAATTGCAATTTCCTGGCTTCGATCAGTTCGAACGCAAGATACAGGGTCATGACCTTGGTAATCGATGCTGGCACAAACCGCCGGTCGGCTTCGCGTTCCATCAGGATCTGGCCGGAAGAAACATCGACCAGAAAGGCAATCGGCGCCGCATCTGGCGCGGGCACAGCCGCTTCGATACGCGGCGCCCCGCCCGCATTGGTGGCGGCGCCCAAGGCGATGACGGGGGCCAGCATTCGTAGGAAAATATGCAAAATCGTTCCTGCCACCGGGTCTGGTCCGGTGGATTACCCTACTGTTGAAATACCGCCACCCTATAGCTGGCCAGCTTCAGTTTGGCGAGAGACCGCACATGCTGTCCACTGTCATATCGCAGGGTAAGCAACCGCAAAGCGATCAGTCTTACCGTGCAATTTCGTCAGCCAGAAGCCCGACACTCATGGCGTAATAGTTGGAGCAATTATATTCGAGGATAACACGGTAATTCGCGGTCAATAACCACGCCGGCGCACCAGGGCCATCAGGCTGGAAAAACGATGCCATGACGTCATCTGCAAGATAGGCCTGCGGTTGCACGCCCAGCTTGCGCCATTCAGCCACGGTTTTCCACTGGCTGTGGCGTTCATGCACGCGCGAGCAGACAGGCGAATTCAATTTGCTTTCGATGCTTTTACGGTCGAGCGAGGCCGGCACGCTTGCTCTTACGCCCCATGGCTGACCGCGGCGCCAGCCTGCATCGCGGAAATAATTGGCGATTGAATGGAGTGTATCGGCTCTGCTGTTCCAGATATCCGCGTTACCGTCGCCATCGCCATCCTTTGCCAGACGCAGATAGACGCTGGGAAGGAACTGCGGATTGCCGAAGGCACCAGCCCAGCTGCCGACCATTGTCGAACGCGAAAAACCACGATCAGCAATTTTCAGCAGATCGATCCATTCTGTCGAGAACAACTCGCGCCGCCGCCCTTCCCATGCCAGCGTTGCCAGCGAGCGGGAAAGGTCGAAATTACCCTTGTAACTGCCGTAATTCGTTTCGTGCCCCCAAATCGCAATGACGATTTCAGCAGGGACGCCGTATTCGCTCTCGATGGAACGGGTGAGGCTGCGTGTCGTGCCAAACGTGCGCTTCCCGCCATTGATGCGGGCGCTGTCGACATGCGTGGCAATGTACGGGGCCAGCGGTGGAAACCCCCTCGACGAAGCGCTGCCCGGCTGATCGCGGTCCAGTTCGATGACGCGCATATTTGGCGTAAGGCCTGCAGTCATGCGCTGGATTGTCGGCTCGCTCACACCTTCGGCGCGCGCACGGGCAATCAACAGTTGGAGATAGGCATCAAATGGCAAATCCTGGGCCTGTGAGGGCGCGCCTGGAAATGCGAGGGCAAAAGCAGCAGTTATTGCAAGAAGTGGTCTGAATTTCATAACGCTGTGATGTCATACCACAGGTGAATCGCAAATGACTTTCGACAGTTGGAGCGATATCTGTGGCAATATGTCATGAAACGAGCAAAAGCCGGGATGACAAACGCTGAAAGGCACGCTAGCGGCTTTTCTCAAGCGGACAGGTGGCAGAGCGGTTGAATGCACCGGTCTTGAAAACCGGCGTGGGTTAACGCCCACCGTGGGTTCGAATCCCACCCTGTCCGCCAATTTTTGCTGTCAGTCGTTTGCGGAAAATGTCGTCGCCATGGCGCCATTTGCCAGCCCATCGCTCGGCTGCGCAAAATCGTGATCATGGCCATCATCGCCGCAATTCTGGCTTACTTCTGTGCGCAGATCGTAATCGGGTTCACCTTGCGGATCATCATTGATTTCAAATTCCATCGCATCTCTCCTATGATGCGCTAACGGGTTGAAATGGATAGATGTTCCCGCAGATGCGACGAACGGCTCGTCGCATCTGGGGAAAACCGAAGCTAGCCTCACATGTGAATGGTCTTGCCATAAGCGGACAAGACAGATTCGTGCATCATTTCGCTCAGTGTCGGATGGGGGAAGATGGTGTTCATCAATTCGGCCTCCGTCGTCTCAAGCGTCTTGCCGATAGTGTAGCCCTGAATGAGTTCGGTGACTTCCGCGCCGATCATATGAGCGCCCAGCAATTCGCCCGTGGTGGTATCGAAAACAGTCTTGATGAAACCTTCCGCTTCGCCAAGGGCGATTGCCTTGCCGTTTCCGATGAAGGGAAAATTGCCGACTTTTACGTCGTGGCCCGCTTCCTTTGCCTTGGCTTCCGTCAGCCCGACGCTGGCGATTTGCGGATGGCAATAGGTGCAGCCGGGGATGGCATTGCGGTCGAGCCGGTGCGGGTGAACATCCTTGTTGCCCAATTCGCGGGCGATGGATTCTGCGGCCGTAACGCCTTCATGGCTGGCCTTGTGGGCGAGCCATGGGCCGGGCACGCAGTCCCCGATGGCCCATAAACCTTTCACACCGGTGCGGCCAAAATCATCAATCTGGATAAATCCGCGGTCCATTTGTACGCCTGCGGTATCCAACCCGATGTTTTCAGTATTGGGCTGGATGCCGATGGCCACGATGGCGTGGCTGAATTCCTCAGATGAAACCTTGCCATCTTGGCCCTTGATCCGGGCCGTTATGCCTTTTTCGGTGGCCTTGAGCTCTTCAAGCCCGGTCGCTGTGCGGATGTTCATTCCCTGCTTGGTCAGCGATTTTTCAAGAAATGCGGAAATCTCTGCGTCTTCTACCGGCACAATCCGGTCAAGCATCTCAACCACGGTAACGTCCGCGCCCATATCATTGTAAAAGCTGGCAAATTCAATGCCAATGGCGCCTGAACCTATGACCAGCAGCCGGCTTGGCATTTCCGCCGGAACCATGGCGTGGCGATAGGTCCAGATGCGTTTGCCATCCGCAGGCGCAAAAGGCAGGTCGCGTGCACGCGCGCCGGTTGCGACAATAATATGCTTTCCCGTGATTGTTTCGCTGCCCTTGTCGCCCTTCACTTCCAGCGTGGTGGCGTTCTTCAAGGTGCCCTCGCCCATGTGGACGGTGATCTTGTTTTTCTTCATCAGATGCGTAACGCCCTGATTTAACTGCTTTGCCACGCCGCGTGAGCGTTTTACGACCGCTGCCAGATCAGCCTCGATTTCCTTTGCGATCAGCCCGTAATCCTTGGCGTGCTGCATATAATGGAAAATCTCGGCCGAGCGAAGCAGCGCTTTTGTGGGTATGCAACCCCAATTCAAACAGATTCCGCCAAGGTTTTCGCGCTCGACAATAGCCGTCTTCAGGCCCAGTTGGGCACAGCGAATGGCCGCGACATAGCCGCCGGGGCCGGAACCAAGAACGATAACATCATATTGAGAAGCCATGGTAACTCCGAATTGAACTATGCCGGTTAACCGGTTACAAGTTCGACATATTTTGCCTGCACCCAGCCAAATTGGCAGGGGCCTGCATAGGGCTCAGGAGCGCTGAGAGCGGCGCTGACGCGGCAATCGCCCAATTCCTGAAACTGGCCTTTGGGATAGACAATGCCTTGCCAGTCATCGTCCGCTTCGCAAAGCCAGACGAGCGTCGCCACATTCAGTTCGTCCGTCACCTGGCTGCCTTCATTGGCTTCCGCCCGCACGCGCAGCAGATCGCCCTTGCGCGGTTCCAGCGCGTTGATCCGGCCAATTCCCGGGCAAGCATCTGCTTGCGGACCTTCCAGCCCGATCACCGGAATTCGCGCGCTTTCCTGCGAATGCGCAGCACTGGTGGTCGCAAGACTTAGCGCAAGGATGGTAAGGTAGCAGCCACGCTTCATCGCTCAGGCTACCAGCGCCAGCGGGTTTTCCACAATTTGCTGGAACGCCTGCATCAGCTGCGCGCCATCTGCCCCGTCGATTGCGCGATGGTCAAAACTTCCGGTTGCGCTCATGACCGTGGCGACAGCCAGTGCGCCATCTACCACTGCGGGCCGTTTTTCGCCTGCGCCAACTGCCAGGATCATGGCCTGCGGCGGGTTTATCACTGCATCAAACTGCTTGATGCCGAACATGCCCAGGTTGGATAGGCTGGCGGTTCCGCCCTGATATTCATGCGGCTGTAACTTGCCGTCGCGTGCCTTGCCCGCCAGTTCCTTCATTTCATTCGAAATAGCGGACATGGACTTGCTGCCGGCATCAACAATGATGGGTGTAATCAGGCCAGATGGCGCGGCGACTGCGACAGAAATATCCGTCCGCGTAAATTTACGCAATTCATCACCGGCAAAACTGACATTGCATGATGGCACCTGCATCAGCGCCTTGGCCAGAGCCTTGATCAGCAGATCATTGACCGACAATTTGATCCCTTGCGGTTCCAATGCCGCATTCAGCTCGCTCCGCAATTTCAGGAGGGCATCCAGTTGAACGTCGAGCGTCAGGTAAATATGCGGGATGGTCTGCTTTGCTTCGGTCAGGCGGCGCGCGATGGTCTTGCGCACATTGTTGAGCTTTTCCGCTTCGTAAGGAATGCCGAAATCGGGAATTTTGGCCGGCGTTGCAGATGCGGCTTCCGCGGCAGAACCTTGGCGCGCGGCATCAGTGGGGGCGGTATCAGTCTTGCCGCTGGCCTGCGCGGTTTCCACATCTGCTTTGACGATGCGGCCATTGGGTCCGGTCCCGCTTAGGCTAGATAGATCAATGCCTTGCTGCTGGGCAATGCGCCTGGCAAGCGGCGATGCCAAGACCCTGTCACCAGCAGGCGCAGGTGCGGTTTTGGCCGCTGTGGCGGGTACAGCCTTTTCAGGTGCGGCCGGTTCCGGTGCAGGTTTGTCCGGTGCAGGCTTTTGTGCAGGAGCAGGTGGGCTACCCTCGGCCTCTTCAGGCGCTGCCTGCGCGCTATCTTCGTCATCACCTGCCAGTGTGGCGATGACGGTGCCGACTTTTACCCCTTCGGTGCCTTCTGCAACTGCGATGCTGACAATGGTGCCTTCATCCACGGCTTCGAATTCCATCGTGGCCTTGTCGGTTTCGATTTCCGCCATGATATCGCCGGAACGAACCTTGTCCCCTTCTTTCACCAGCCATTTGGCCAGCGTGCCTTCTTCCATGGTGGGTGACAAAGCGGGCATCTTGATGGGCGTGGGCATGGGTGTGCAGCAAGTCCTGTTAATTGTGCTTTGGTCTGCTCTGACCAATTTACCGCGTTCGGGCAAGGTTCTTGCGCCGAATACGATTTCATCAGATAGGTCCGGCGGGGAGAAAAACGATGCGGGTCTACCTTGTAATCATGGACGAGACAGAAGAAGCGCGTGCAGCGCTGCGCTTTGCGTCACGCCGTGCTGCGGCCAGCGGCGGCGCGGTTCACATCCTTGCACTGGTCCCGCAACAGAGCTTCAACGCTTTTGGCGGGGTGCAGGCAACCATTGAGCAGGAAGCGCGCGACAGGGCGGAAGTGATGGCGAGCAGCGCCGCTGGCAATCTTTACAGCCAAAGCGGGAAAATGCCCACAATCGCGGTCAAGGTTGGCGAAGGGCAGTCGATCATCAGGGAATATCTTGCCGAACATCCTGAGGTGGCAGCGCTGGTGCTGGGCGCTGCAAGTGACGGTTCGCCCAATCCGCTGATCACCCATTTTTCCGCGCATTCAGGCGGCCTGCCCTGCCCGCTGTATATCGTGCCGGGATCATTCACCGCAGAAGATATCGACCGGCTGGCCTGACTTGCGGCAAAAGATGTGGTGCGCGTTGCGGCTTATTTACGCTTGCGTGACTGGTGGCGAATGTTTTTGGGCCGGCCACGCGGACCTGGCTTGAAGCCGCCACCTTTAGGCCCCTTTCCGGTCTTGCCAGCACCAGCTTTTGGGCCTGTCTTGTGCCGGAAACCAGTTCGTTCGCCGCGCGGTTCGATTGGTGCGCCTTCCCCTTCGGGCAGCTGGAATTTTAGCGCGCCTGTCAGCGGATTGGCTTCAGCCAGTTTAAGTTGCAAGCGCTGCCCTGTGTCATAACGCGTGCCAGACCGTTCCCCGACCAATGCGCGGGCGGCTTCATCATAATTGTAATAATCTGCGCCAAGGGTCGAAACAGGAACCAGGCCATCACCGCCCAAACCAACGATAGTGGCAAAGAAGCCAAAGCTCTGCACACCTGTAATACGCGTTTCGAAAGTTTCGCCGACACGGGCTGAAAGCCAGGCGGCGACATAACGGTCAATCGTATCGCGCTCTGCTTCCATTGCACGGCGTTCCGTCACACTGATGGCATCGGTGATGCGCGACAGGTCTGCCCGGTCACGGTCAGCAAGGCCAGTGGCAGGCGGCAACCCGGCTGACGGGCCATCACCGGCAGGCTTTGGCTGTTCGAGATGAAACGCATCAACCAGTGCGCGATGCACGAGCAAATCGGCATACCGCCGGATGGGCGAAGTGAAATGCGCGTACGAACCAAGCGCGAGGCCGAAATGGCCCGCGTTATTGGGGCCGTAATAGGCTTGCGTCTGGCTGCGCAGCACAGCTTCCATCACCTGCGCTTTTTCGGATTCGTCCGTGACATCCTTCAGCATGCGGTTGAACAGGCCGGGAGTTATGACCTGGCCGAGTGCCAGTTTCTTGCCGAAAGTTTCCATATATTCGCGCAAAGCCACCAGCTTTTCACGGCTTGGCGTTTCGTGAACGCGGTAGACCACGGGCGCGGTTTTGCTTTCCAGCGCCTTTGCCGCCGCGACATTGGCTGAAATCATGTATTCTTCCACCACCCGGTGGGCATCCAGCCGTTCACGAATGGCGATTTCGGTAATCTTGCCCTGATCGTCCAGCATGACGCGGCGTTCCGGCAAATCCAGTTCCAGCGGATCACGCTTTGCCCGCGCGTCGGCCAGAACTTTCCAGCAATCCCACAGATCGGTCAGGTTCTCGGCCGCATCGCCGCTGTCGATACGCGCCTGAGCGTCTTCGTAAGCAATCACCTCGTCGATCCGCACAATCGCCCTGGTAAACCGCCAGCCGGTGATGGTGCCATTGGCTGATATGTTCAGATGGCACGCCATTGCTGCACGGTCCTCGCCCTGGCGCAGCGAGCAGACATCCGCGCTGAGGACTTCGGGCAGCATGGGCACGACGCGGTCAGGGAAATAGACCGAATTGCCGCGCTTTCGCGCTTCCTTGTCCAGCGCCCCGCCCGGGCGGACATAATAAGACACATCCGCAATTGCGATCAGCGCATGAAAGCCGCCGTTTCCATCCGGCTGCGCCCAGATCGCATCATCATGGTCCCGCGCATCAGCAGGGTCGATCGCCACGATGGGCAAATGGCGGAGGTCCTCACGGGTGTCGGCACTGACTGGCAGTTTTGCTGCGTCATGCGCTTCTGCCAGCGTCTCTTCGGAAAAGACGTGGGGGATGCCGTGCTTGGATATGGCAATCAGGCTGAAGCTGCGCGGTGCCAGCGGATCGCCCAGAATTTCCACGACCTTGACCCCGGCGCGGGCCGACCTGCCGGCAGGCTCTGCCATCACCAACTGGCCTGCTTCAGCGCCGCCAGTATCGGCAATTGGTGATGATTGCCGCACGCGCTTGTCTACCGGTGCCAGCCATGCCTTGCCTGCCCCGTCTATTTCCACCACGCCCATCAGCCCTTCGGTGCGCGCGGGCAGCTTTTTCATAATATGGGCGCTCAGCCCGCCGCCCGTTTCTTCGGTGCGGGCCAATATGCGGTCGCCGATTTTAAGCGCTGGAAATTTGGGTGAGCCGCGTTTCTTATGTTCAATCACGCGCAGGCGCGGCGGCGGTGTCGCATCGTCAGGTTGCCAGCTTTCGGGCACGGCAAACGCCTCGCCATCGTCAATTTCCATGACTTTCAGCGTGGTCACCTTGGGCACGCCGCCCATGCGGTGATAGGCGGTCTTGCGCCCGTCAATCAGGCCTTCTTCGGCCATATCGCGCAGCAACTTTTTGAGGGCGATCTTTTCCTGCCCTTTCAGTCCGAATGCCTTGGCGATTTCGCGCTTGCCGGCAAGCATATCTGCGGTCTGGATGAATTCAATGATCTGCTCGCGCGAGGGCATGCCTTCAGGGCGGCGTGGTATAGGTCGGGACATGGATTGCCATATGGGGTGTTCGCGCTGCCGGGGCAATGCTCAGCGAGCGGCGAATGTCGGGGAACCAGACCATTCGCGGCGGATTTGGCGATTATGCATTCCATCGCGCTTGATCAGCCGGGGCAAAAGCTCCTCGATATTGCGCGTCTGCGGATACAGCTGACTTATTTGTGGCGTCATGGTCGCATGGCGAATCTGGATGATCCGGTACGCTTCACAGAACTGGTCCAGATGCGAAAATTATTCGATCGTGACCCTCGGATGGTGGTTCTGTCCGACAAGATCGCTGCAAAGGCTGCAGCGGCTGATCTGCTGGGCGCGGAATGGACAGTTCCGACTTTATGGCAGGGCGACGTGCTGCCGCCAGCCAGCCCCCTGTCAGAACCAGCGATGCTGAAGGCCCGGCACGGCTGCAATCAATATCGCGCCATTCGCACGGCCCCGACACGCAAGGAATGGGCTGGGCTCCGCAAACTGGCCGATAAATGGACCGCGCAGCCTTATGGCTTCTGGCTGGACGAATGGTGTTACCGCGATGTGCCGCGCGGTTTGCTGGCGGAAAAGATGATTGGCGGCGATACCTTGCCGGTGGATTACAAGATTTATGTCTTTGGCGGCGTGGCAACCCATGTGCAGGTCCACCAGGATCGCGCAGGCGATCACCGCTGGATATTGCATGACCGCGACTACCGGCAGCTTGTCCCATCGAATGCTGAAGGCCCGAAAAGGCCCCGCAGCCTCAATGCCATGTTGGAAGCGGCAGAGACGCTGGCTCGCGGGTTTTCATTTGCGCGGGTCGATTTTTATGAATTGGACCGCACTCCGCTATTTGGCGAATTCTGCTTTTATCCCGGCTCCGGCCTTGATCCGTTTGCTGCGGACTGGGTGGACGAAGAACTGGGCAGATTATGGCTGGGCAGCCTTTAATCCGCAGGACTGGGCAACGGCCGGAACGCGCCGCCGGGCACCGCACTGGCAATCGGGCTCATCGCCCCTTCAGCCGAACGGGCACTGACACCGAAAAACCAGTCGTCGCCGCGCACACCTTCCAGATTTGCGCTGGTGGCGACCACATTTTCGATTACCGGCTTTTCCTCCCACTGCGGATTGTCGGTCGCCCGTTTCCAGATTGAATAGCCGGTTGCGCCGGGCACTTCATCCCAGCTTATGGTGGTAAAGGTCTGCACCGCCGCTTCGGCCGCTGGCGCCGGCGGCATTGGAGCCTTTGCCAGACGTTCAATCGCGCGGATGTTCAGCCGGGTGACCTTGGCCAGATAAGCGAAGTCCATCTCAGCGGCTGTGTCGCCGTAGCTTGTGCCATTTTCCATGCGCAGGTCCTGATGCTGATGGTCGTAATCCTCTACCGCAACGGAAAAGCGCACCGCGGGGAAGCCCTTGTCGAGAAATGGCAGTTGGTCCCCGCCCCTGCCCATGCGGTCGGTCCGCCAGATTTGCCGGACATCCAGCCCGCTGGCATCTTCATCGGCCAATTGGTCAATCCAGCGGGAAAGATTGCGGCTGGGGCTATCATTCTCGCCGCCATTGCGGCGCATGGCTGCCCGCAGGCCATCAGTGGCATCCGCGCGCGGGCCTTCTGAAAAAACGCGGACATGGCTGTCATCACAATAGCCATCCGACCCGCAGCTGCCGCCGACGATATCGTTGTTGAGCACGGCTTTTACAGTCCAGCCCTGCGCCTGGGCATAATCGGCCATCAGCGTGCCGCCATAAAGGCCCTGTTCTTCACCGGAAAGCAGAGCATAGACAATGGTGGCAGGATATTTCCGGCCCGAAAGTGCGCGGGCCGCTTCCACGACCAGCGCCGTGCCTGAACCATCGTCATTCGCGCCGGGCGCATCGCTGGTGGCATCCAGCACATCGGTTACGCGGCTGTCGATATGGCCCTGTACGATAATGACTTCATTGGGGCGCTGGGTGCCGCGCTGGATGGCGACAACATTGACGAGCTTGGTGGGCTCGGCAATGCGGCGGCCTTCGACCATGCGTTCCGGCAGAGCTATTTCAAGGCAGCCGCCACACGCCGCGCTCACCTTGCGAAATTCATTTTCCCCCCAGCGCCGTGCAGCGCCAATGCCGCGCGTGGGGTGGTCCTGCACTGACATTGTGTGGCGCGTGCCAAAGCCCACCAACGCATCGATATCAGCGCGGAGGCGGTCTTCCGACACGCTCTCTTCAGGCTTTGCGTCTGCGGGCCTTGCATCTGCAGGCCTTGTATCTGCAGCCTGTGCGTCTTCAGCGTTTGCGGCATTCGCGCAAAGGGGCGTGGCACAGAGGAAAGCGGCGGCGCCGAGGAGGATGTTTTTCATGGTGCCGCTTTGACCATGCAAGTGGTATGCTTGGCAAGTGGCGACCGCCTCCCCGGCGATGGATTTGTTCGTGCTTAATAGGCTCTTGCGACGAAGATCCGCTCAACTGCCGGTTCCCCGGTAAAAATGCAGGTGCCGTCAGCAGGTTCGCTGTCGATCGGCACATTGCGCACAGTCAGTTTGAGAGACTTCAGTTTTTCGACCACCGTATCAAGGGCAGCGCCGGTCGGCTTCGACCATTGGACTTCCACCCAGCCGGGATAGCGTTTTTCGCTGCTGTAGAAATCTGCTAGCGCGGCCATATCGGTAATGCCGCGGGTGATATTGTCATCCCTGCGCTTTGCGGCCTGGTCGAACAGGTTTTTCTGAATGTCTTCGAGCATGGTGGGAAGCGAAGCAGCCGCGTCATCACGTGTGGGGGTGGCAAAATCGGGCTTGCCATTTTCAGCCCACAACCGGTCGCGGCGCAGCAGGCTGACTGTGCCATTTTCCATATCGCGCCCGCCGATTTCCAGAATGACAGGCGCGCCCTTGCGCACCCAGTCCCAGCGCTTTGCAGCAGCCTTGCCCGGCTTTTTATCCAGCAGAACACGGGTTTTCTCGCCCAAGGTGGAAGTGGCCGCGATGGCTGCGCGCAATTCTTCGCAATAGGCGAGCAGTTCGTCGTCGCCTTCCTTGTCCCGCAGCATGGGCAGGATGATGACCTGATGCGGAGCGATTGCGGGCGGCACGCGCAAACCATCATCGTCACCATGGACCATGATGATCCCGCCGATCAGGCGGGTGGAAACGCCCCAGCTGGTGGTGTGGCAATATTGCTGGCTGCCCTCGCGGTCCTGATATTGGATGCCCGAAGCCTTGGCGAAATTTGTGCCAAGATAGTGTGATGTGCCGGCCTGCAATGCCTTGCCGTCCTGCATCATCGCTTCGATGGACCACGTTTCAACCGCGCCGGGGAAACGCTCGTTTTCAGGCTTTTCGCCAGCAATCACTGGCAGCGCCAGATCATTTTCAGCGCAGGCCCGATACACTTCGAGCATCCGCAGGGTGTGTTCCTGCGCGCTGGCGGCATCTTCATGCGCAGTATGGCCTTCCTGCCACAGGAATTCGCTGGTCCGCAGGAACATGCGGGTGCGCATTTCCCAGCGCACGACATTGGCCCATTGATTGGTGAGCAGCGGCAGGTCCCGCCAGCTTTGCACCCAGCGCGCCATCGCATCGCCGATAATTGTTTCGGATGTGGGCCGGACGACCAGCGGTTCTTCCAGCTTTGCTTCCGGGTCGGGAATGAGGCCGCCCTTGCCGTCCGCAATCAGCCGGTGATGCGTGACCACGGCCATTTCCTTGGCGAACCCTTCGACATGAGCCGCTTCGCGTTCGAAATTGGAAAGCGGAATGAAAATCGGGAAATAGCAGTTTTCATGGCCAGTGGCCTTGATCCGGTCATCCATCAGCCGCTGGATTCGTTCCCAGATGCCATATCCCCATGGCTTGATGACCATGCACCCACGCACACCAGATTCCTCGGCCAGATCGGCGGCGGTGATGACTTCCTGATACCACTGGGCGAAGTCGTCGGCGCGGCGCGCGGACAGTGCGTGACGGATATTGGACACAATAATTCCTGTTCTGGGCTGGATATGCGAAGTTTCGTTCGGGCAACTAAATCGTTGGGTAAATCAAGTCTGGCAAGACGGTATGCGGGTGATTAACTGCCCAGCTCGTCCAGTTTTTTCTGCATGGCGGCCATTTGCTCGCGCAAGGCTGCCAGTTCGTCTTTCTTTGCCGGTTCTTCCGCATCATCCGGCTTCGCGGTGTCAGGGATGAACGCCTGCGTGGCAGCGCGCATGATGGCAATGTTGGTCTCTGCCAGCTTGGCCAGCGGATTGGTGCCGATGCCCTTGCGAAACGCATCATGCAATTTGCTCTGGTTGGCGCGAAAATTGGTCATCGCCGCTTCCAGATAATGCGGCATCACTGATTGCATGGAATTGCCATACATCGAAATCAGTTCACGCAGGAAACTGACCGGCAGCATATGTTCGCCGCTGGCTTCTTCTTCCATGATGATCTGTGTCAGGATTGAATGGGTAATGTCATCGCCGGTCTTGGCATCGACCACTTTGAAATCCGTTCCGTCGCGCGTCATTTTCGAAAGATCGTCCAGCGTGATGTAGCTGGACGAACTGGTATTATACAGGCGGCGATTGGCGTATTTCTTGATGATGACGGTATCGCCGTCTTTGGGATCGCGCTTGGCCATCGAGATTACCTCATGTTGCAATTGATGCTGTATTAGCAGGTGCAGCATGTGCAGTGCAACAAAATCACCCCTGTTGAAATTTGCGGCGGAAACGCCGGCCCAGCCCGGTCAGTAATTCATATTGCGAAAGACCGCTGGTAACGGATGCCTGGTGCAGATCATACGGCACATCCACCCAGTCCCCTTCGCGAAGATGCGATGCATTGCCAAGATCGACTACGACCATGTCCATCGAAACCTTGCCCAGTAAAGGCAGCATGGCATCGCCCGATTTCAGCGCGCCCTTGCCCGACCAGCATCTGAGATAGCCGTCGGCATAGCCGAGCGAAATTACCCCGGCCACCATGGGGCGGTCCGCAGTGAAAGTGGCGTTATAGCCTACACTATCGCCCGCCTGAAGCTGGCGGCGCTGGATAATCGCTGCCTGCGGCCAGGCAACCTGGCGGATTGTGCCGGCCATTTCAGCGCGGGGCACGCCGCCATAAAGGGCAAGCCCTGGCCTGGTGAGATCAAAGGCATAGTCGGCGCCCAAAGCGATGCCGGCACTGTTGGCAAAACTGCGCCGCCGGGCCGGAATTGCTGCAGCAGCAGTTCTGAAACGGCCAAGCTGGGCTTCGTTGAAGGCGCTGTCTTCATCTGCCGATGCAAGATGCGACATCAGCGTGACCACATCCAGCCGCGCCAGAACGGCGTCGTGAATGTCATGCATGGCGACGCCCAGACGGTTGATCCCGGTGTCGATCATCAGATCGCACGGGCCGCCTCCGCCAGCCAGCCACAAACCTGCCTGATCAAGGCTGTTGATGACGGGACGCACCCCTGTCTGCCGCGCATAATCTGCATCCTGGCGGTGGACTGGCCCATGCAGGACCGACAATTGAGCCGGCGGCACATGGGCAGTCACATCCGGCACCTCGCTCCAATGTGCGACGAAGAAATCCTGTGCGCCCGCACCGCGCAGCGCCGGCAAAACCTGGTCCACGCCAAGTCCATAGGCATCGGCCTTGACCGCCGCCCCCGCAGCAGCCGTGCCCGACATGGCATCCAGCACACGCCAGTTGCTGGCCAGTGCATCAGCATCCAGCCGCAGCCGTAATGTTGGTGGCGGAAGTTCAGGCATCAGGTTCAAAATCGCGCGGCGGGCCATTGGGGATGCCCCACCATGCCACCAGCAGCCCGAATGCCACGATCACCCACGTATACCATAGCCCGGCATAGGCATTGCCGGTGGTCGCAACGATATAGCCCGCGATGAGCGGCAAAAACCCGCCCAGATAGCCTGCCCCGATGTGATAGGGGATGGACATGGAACTGTAGCGGATTTGCGGCGGAAACATTTCTGTCAGCAATGCGGCCACCGAACCATAAGTCAGTGCTGACAACACGCCCAGCGCGCACAGCAGGGCGATGATGCCAATCAGATTGGCGGGCGAGGGTATCTTTCTGGCGAAGTCATAACCTTGCTCTTCCAGCCAGCCTTGCACATTTGCTTTGCGCATTTCGTCTGTCAGCCCGGCGTAGCTGTGGATCTTGTCGCCAATGATGATGGGCGATGCCATCTGTTCTGCCAGCGGGCCTTGTGCAGTGTCATCGACGGTATAGGAAACGCCCAGCGCGGTCAGATCGCCCAGCATGCGGCCGCACTCTGTCGCTTGCTTGCTGGCGAGCGGATCATAATCGCAATCCGTGCCGATAACCACGATTGGCGCATCGCGCGCGCTGGCAGTCAGGCCCGGATTGCTCAACGCGCCAAGTCCCCAGAAAATCGGAAACAGCAATACCAGCGTGGCAATCGCGCCGATGATGATGGGTTTCTTGCGCCCAACCCGGTCAGACCAGCGGCCGACCAGAATGTAAAAGCTCATGGAAATCAGCCCGGCAACCAGCACGATCACTTCGGTCACGCCTTCATCAAGCCGCATGGGCCCACGCAGGAAGGACAGGCCGGAGAAAAATGCCGTATACCAGATGGTGGTAAGAATGCCGCTGATGCCGAACAGGGCGACAAATATGCGCTTCTTGTTCCCCGGATAGGTGAAACTTTCGACAAAGGGGTTTTTGGCCATCTCGCCCGCTTCCTTCATCGCCTTGAACACAGGGCTTTCGGAAAGTTTGAGGCGCATCCACAAGGAAATGAACAGAAGGACGATGGACAAGAGGAACGGCATCCGCCAGCCCCACGCGGCAAAATCTTGCGGCGATATGAAGAAGCGGCACGTCAGCACCACGATGATGCTGAGGACAAACCCGCCGACGACACTGGCCTGGATGAAGCTGGTATAAAAGCCGCGCTTTTCCGCTGGCGCATGTTCCGCAACATAGATGGCTGC
This sequence comes from Allopontixanthobacter confluentis, assembly GCF_009827615.1. Lineage (GTDB taxonomy): Bacteria > Pseudomonadota > Alphaproteobacteria > Sphingomonadales > Sphingomonadaceae > Allopontixanthobacter > Allopontixanthobacter confluentis. Next base: position 1,039,958 of record NZ_WTYU01000001.1, on the reverse strand, counting down.
ACCGCCATATTCACCGCCCAGCGCAAGGCCCTGCAAGACCCGCAGCAGGATCACGATGGCGGGCGCTGCAATGCCGATGCTTGCCGCACTGGGGATCAGCCCGACCCCGGCCGTGGCAATGCCCATCAGCGTGACGGTTACCAGAAACGTGTATTTGCGCCCCAGCCGGTCACCCAGATAGCCAAACAGCACTGCGCCCAGCGGACGAAAGCCGAAGCCAACGGCAAATCCGGCCCACACCAGCAACAATTGCAATGTTACGTTGTCAGACGGGAAGAAAGCCGCGCCAATCAGGCTGGCAAGCGTGCCGTAAATGAAGAAATCATACCATTCGAAAATCGTACCGGCAGATGATGCCGCGATGACCAGCCTGATTTCGCGTTCTGTGGGTTCAGCCTGGGTGGCCGGGACGGTTTCGCTCATGCTGCGGCGCTCATGGTGTTGTCACTCCCCCTCGAAATGCGCAGAACCGGATACTGCATCATGCGGAAGCTCTAGCCCGCCTGTGCAGGCTTGCAAAGCGCATCAACCCCTGCTCTCCACGGTAGCAGAATGGCGCCGTGACGGCCCGCGTGAGGAAGCGCAGGTTGCAGCGCTTCAATCCCGGGCCAAGCGGCGTCTAGGTCCATGGGAGGGCAAGGCTGTTCGCCGACCAGCCAGCTTGCCAGCGCTTGTAATGTGGCCTGCAAATCATCCGCTGTTTTTCCCGCTGCGCCTTCTGCAAAAATTGCCGCGGCGGCCTGGCCCACAGCACATGCCGAAACCGCCATTCCCAGGGTTGCGATGCGGTTGTGGCGGTCCAGCGAAAAACCGGCGCTGATTGTGGAACCGCACGTGCGGGAACGCGCCTGCCCCTGAAAAAGTGCATCGCGGTCCAGCGGATAGTCGGCCAGCTTGACCGCAAGACCAAGCAATTCAGGCGTGTAAAGCGGCCTGCCTGACGCAGGGGTCATTGCGGCGCGGCATCTTGATCAGCCTCGCGCAGGGTGCTCCGCCGGTCCTGGATCAGCTTTACCAGCGCATCGGCGCTCGCATTAACCAGCGGATAGGTTCTGGCCGTGGTAATCCATGCCGGACGGCCCGCAACGCCCCAGGCTGTGTCATACCCCAGCACCAGCAATGAAAATGCCAATACCACGATGATACCGCCCTTTATGGCGCCAAAACCAAACCCCAGCACACGGTCAATCGGGCCAAGCACGGAACTGCGCGCGGCATTGCCCGCCCGTCCAGCAATCAATTTCATCGCCGCATATGGGATGAGCAGCAGCAGGACAAATGCGAGAATGGCCGCGCCGGACGGGGTGCCAATGCGCGGTTCGATGAATTCATACAGGGGCGTGTGCAGATAATGGATGGCAAATACGGCAAGTATCCATGCCGCAAGCGACAGCACTTCCTGGACGAAGCCGCGCAGGAACCCGCCGATGGAGGCGACACCCACGATGATGAGCACGATGATATCAAAGCCGGTCATAATTGCCGTTGCATCTAAGGCGATGCCATGATCCGGTCAACGACATTGGCAAGCTGTTGCATTGTTTGATAGTTAAGACCGCCAGCCTTTTCGCCAGATTTCCCGCCAGCCTTCTTGTCAGCATCGCCGGATGGTGCTGGCCCGAACCCCTTGTCGAAACCCAGCTTTGCCGCCTCTCGCAGCCGGACCCCTGCATGGGCGACATTGCGAATTTCTCCGGCCAGCGACACTTCGCCAAACCAGACGCTGTGTGTTGGCAGCGCCTTGTCAGCCAAAGCCGACACCAGCGCCGCCGCCACGGCCACATCTGCTGCCGGGTCAGACAGCCGGTATCCGCCTGCCACGTTGAGATAGACTTCTGCCGAACTGAAATTGAGGCCGCACCGCGATTCCAGCACCGCCAGCAGCATGGCAAGGCGGCCATTGTCCCAGCCCACTACCGCGCGGCGCGGTGTGGCCCCGCTTTGCAAGCGAACGATCAGCGCCTGTATCTCCACCAGAACAGGCCGCGTTCCTTCCAGCGCGGGAAAAACCGAGCTTCCCGCCATGGGCGCTTCCCGCCCTGACAGGAACAGCATCGAAGGGTTGGATACTTCCTCCAGCCCCGCGCCAGCCATGGCAAACACGCCAATTTCATCGACCGCGCCAAACCGGTTCTTCAGCGCACGCAGAATTCTGTACTGATGGCTGCGTTCACCTTCGAAGCTCATGACCACATCGACCATATGTTCCAGCACCCGCGGACCGGCGATTGTGCCATCCTTGGTAACATGGCCGACCAGCACCAGCGCCGTGCCGTTTTCCTTGGCGTAACGGATCAGTTCAAAAGCGCATCCGCGCACCTGGCTGACCGTGCCGGGCGCGCCTTCGATACTGTCGGAATACATGGTCTGGATGGAATCGATAACCAGTAGAGCTGGCGCTTCCATATCGCCCAGCGTGGTCAGAATATCCCGCACTGATGTGGCCGATGCCAGCTTGATCGGCGCGTCTGCCAGCCCCAGCCGCGATGCCCGCAGCCTGACTTGTCCGGCGGCTTCTTCTCCGCTGATATAGACGGTTTCTGCCCCCGTGCGCGCGATGCGTGCGGCAGCCTGCAACAGGAGGGTGGATTTGCCGATGCCGGGATCACCGCCCATCAGGATGGCGGAACCGGGCACCAGACCGCCGCCCAGCGCACGGTCAAACTCGGCAAGGCCGGTGGGCCGGCGCTGCAATATTTCGCCGGGCGCGTCCAGTTTTACAAATTCCACTGCCCTGCCCCCGCTGGACAGATTATGCTTCTGCGAGAACACCGTGGCCGGTGCATCTTCGGCAAGCGTGTTCCATTCCGCGCAATCGGGGCATTGTCCCTGCCAGCGCTGCGACACCGAGCCGCAAGCCTGACAGACATATCGACGTTTTGTTTTGGCCATTGCTCGCAGATAGTAGGAACATAGATAGAACGCAATTGCCTTTGCAGCATTAGCGCGGCACAAGGGGGCCTATGCGGCAAAAGGAACTCAGGATTGCACTTGTCTGCTATGGCGGCGTCAGCCTGGCGGTTTACATGCATGGCGTCACCAAGGAAGTGTGGAAACTGGCCCGGGCCAGCCGCGCCTTTCACGAAGGCACAGTAGCGGAAAGCGGCGTACAGGGCGTATATCGCGCGCTGCTGGAACATATCGAGCAGCAGCATGATCTGAAATTGCGCGTTCTTCCCGACATTCTGACAGGGGCAAGTGCGGGCGGTATCAATGCGGTATTCCTGGCGCAGGCAATCCATTCGGGGCAATCGCTGGAACCGCTGACGGACCTGTGGCTGGATTTTGCCGATGTGGACCAGCTGCTGGACCCCGATGCGCGCCCGATGTGGCGCTTTGCCAAATTCTGGGCGCAGCCGATCGCGTGGTGGTTGCTGACCCGCCCCGGCAATGCCGTTTCGGAAAGCGTGGCAGTCGAAACGCGCGCCGAAGTGCGCCGGAAAGTCTCCCGTTTCATCCGTGGCCGCTGGTTCGAGCCGCCCTTTTCAGGTCTGGGGTTTTCGCGGCTGCTGTTCGATGCGCTGGGCACAATGGCGCAAGATCCGAAGGAAACGCCCTTATTGCCGCCCGGGCACCCGATCGACCTGTTTGTCACCGCGACCGATTTTCGCGGCTATATGGAATTGCTGCGACTCAACAGCCCGCCAATCGTCGAGGAAAGCGAGCATCGCCTGCCGATCAGTTTTTCGACCAAGGTTCCCTCTGCAGGCGGCCATGATCTGGCAGACAAGCTGGAACTGACTCTTGCTGCCCGCGCCACGGCCAGCTTCCCCGGCGCATTCCCGCCGCTGCACCTGCGCGAGATTGATCGGCTGTCGCACGAAGTTGCGCATGAATGGACCCACCGAGCGGCCTTTCTGGAACGGGTGATGCCAGTGCATGTGCGCCATCATAATAGCGAACATGTGGCGTTGATTGACGGGTCTGTGCTGATCAACGCGCCTTTTGAGGGCGCGATTGCGGCCCTGCAAAGCCGGCCCGCCCAGCGCGAGGTTGACCGCAGGTTTGTCTATATCGACCCGCGGCCTGACCGCTTTGGCCTGACTGATGAAGATCATACCAGTCCGGTGGGGTTCTTTTCCGCCATCTTTGGTTCGCTATCCACGATCCCGCGCGAACAGCCCATTCGTGATAATCTGGAGGCTTTGGAACAACAGTCACGCGAAGCAGAACGGCTGCGCCGTATCATCGATGGATTGCAGCCGGATGTCGAACGGGCCGTGGAAAAGCTGTTTGGCCGGACCTTGTTTTTCGACCGGCCCACGACAAAGCGGCTGAAAGCATGGCGCAACAAGGCGCAGCAGGCCGCCGCGCACGACGCGGGTTACGCGTTTCAGGCCTATGCGCAGACAAAATTTACCGGCATTGTCGAACATCTTGGCGAGTTGGTGCTGGATGCTGCGCCCAGCCTCAAAATGGTCGATTCCAAGCCCATTGCCGATCGCCTTCGCTTTGCTCTCCACAATCGCGGGCTGGATGATCTGACGCATATATCAGGGGGCGCTAGCGCGGATGCCATCGGATTTTTCCGGACGCATGACCTTGGCTTCAGGGTCAGACGGCTGCGTCTGCTGGCGCGACGACTGGCCCGTGACTGGGAAGAAGATCCCGACATTCCCGATCATGTGCTGGAAGACGCGCGGGGGCAGATTTACGCAATTCTGGCGCTATATTTCAACAAGGAAGCCGCGAGGCAAGAGGGTGATGAATTCGCCCGCTGCGCCGTCAATGTGATGCTGGACCCCGATGCGGTGCTGGATTGCCTTGCAACCACTCGCCTGCTGCCCGAAGTGGACGACACGGCCGAGGAAATGCTGGCGGAAGCGCTGGAGAAAATGCCCGCAAATCTGCGCCGCAGAATGTTGCTGACGTACCTCGGCTTCCCATTTTACGATGTCGCCACGCTACCGCTGCTTCGCAATGAAGGGATCACGGAATTCGATCCTGTCAAAGTGGACCGAATCTCGCCTGACGATGCCCGGTCCATCCGCGAAGGCGGGACCAAGGCCACTTTACGCGGCACGGAACTGTATAATTTCGGTGCCTTTTTCAGCCGCGCCTACCGTGAGAATGATTATTTGTGGGGGCGGCTGCATGGCGCTGAACGCATGATCGACCTCATTTGCTCAACCGTGCAGACAGACCTCCATCATGCCGCCAGCCAGCGGTTCAAGCGCGACGCCTTCATCGCCATTCTGGATGAGGAAGAAGGCCGGCTGACAATTAGCCACAATCTCATTGCCACTATCAGGCAGGAAATTGACATTCGATTGCCTCTGAATGCCGACCTGAAATGACCATCTGAATTGGCTTTTAGAAATCATTGCCGCCAATCGGTCTAAATCATTTCAAGCGGCCTGGTTTGATCTCACCATATCTCAGGCGCCAAAAACGTCCTTCACCTTGTCGAAAAAGCTCCTGCTTTCAGGGCATTCGTCGCCCGTTTCGCTGTCACGGAACTGTTGCAGGATGTCTTTTTGCGCCTTGGTCAGCTTGGTCGGTGTCTCCACCGCTATTTCCACCACCAGATCACCTCGGCCGCGGCCCTGAAGCACTGGCATGCCCGCACCGCGCTGGCGCAATTGCCTGCCGGACTGGATGCCTGCCGGGATGTCGATCAGATTGATCTCACCGTCCAGATCGGGAATTTCCACCGATCCGCCAAGTGCGGCGGTGGTGAAGCTGATCGGCACACGGGTAAGCAGCGTGGTGCCTTCACGCTGGAAGACCCCGTGCTGGCGAATATGGATAAAGATATATAAATCGCCTGAAGGCGCGCCATTGGGCCCAGCCTCGCCCTTGCCCGAAAGGCGTATGCGCGTGCCAGTATCGACACCTGGCGGAATATCGACTTGCAGCGATTGGGGGCGGTCAACGCGCCCTTCGCCGCGGCAATCGCGGCATGGTTTCTCGATGACTTCGCCGCGGCCATGGCAATTGGGGCACGCCCGCTCGACTACGAAAAAGCCCTGCTTGGCGCGGACTTTTCCGTGGCCGTGGCATAAATTGCAGGTGCGTGCCTCGGTGCCGGGCGTTGCACCAGAACCATCACAGGTTTCGCAGCCTTGCGACACTTCGATCTGGATTTCGCTGGTCTTGCCGTGAAACGCATCTTCCAGGCCGATTTCCATGTCATAGCGCAGATCAGCGCCGCGCCGGGCCTGCTGCCTGCCGCCGCCGCCGCCAAATGCGCTGCCGAAAATTGTCTCGAATATGTCGCCAATATCGCCAAAGTCCTGCTGCCCGCTGCCGCCGCCATTCATGCCCTGCTGGAAGGCTTCATGGCCGTAACGGTCATATGCAGCGCGCTTTTGCGGGTCTTTCAGGCATTCATATGCCTGGCTGATGGCTTTGAACTTCGCTTCGGAATTTTCGCACCCTGCATTGCGGTCAGGGTGGAACTGCATCGCCAGCCGCCGATAGGACGATTTGATCGTCTTGTCGTCAGCATCGCGCGATACTTCGAGCAATTCGTAATAGTTGATCTGGCTAGTCGGCATTGGGGCAACCTTACACCATAGCGCCACCGATGCCCCGCCTGCCAGGCAGGTGGGCATCGATGGCGCTGATGGTCAACAACAGGACAATCAGTCCTTTTTATCTTCATCCACTTCGGAAAATTCAGCATCGACAACATCGTCGTCAGCGGCTGAAGTCTCAGCGCCTGCATCATCACCACCCGGTGACGCGGCATTGGCCTGTTCCTGTTCGTAGATCGACTGGCCCATCTTCATGGCCACTTCGGTCAGCGCCTGCGCTTTGGCCGTAATGGCTTCTGCATCGTCACTTTCGAGCGCAGTCTTGGTTTCGGCAATCGCTGCCTCGACATCGGACTTCAATGACGCATCGATCTTGTCGCCATGTTCTTCCAGCTGTTTTTCCGTTGCATGGACAAGGCTGTCGGCTTGGTTGCGGGCTTCGGCACCTTCGCGGCGCTTCTTGTCCTCATCGGCAAATTTTTCGGCATCCCGAACCATCTGGTCGATGTCGGAATCAGTCAAACCGCCAGATGCCTGAATACGGATCTGCTGTTCCTTGCCGGTGCCCTTATCCTTGGCCGACACATTCACGATGCCATTGGCGTCGATATCGAATGTGACTTCCACCTGCGGAACGCCGCGCGGCGCAGAAGGAATGCCAACCAGATCAAACTGGCCCAGCATCTTGTTATCTGCCGCCATTTCACGCTCGCCCTGGAACACGCGGATGGTCACGGCCTGCTGATTGTCCTCAGCGGTCGAGTAGGTCTGCGTCTTCTTGGTCGGGATGGTGGTGTTGCGGTCGATCATCCGGGTGAATACCCCGCCCAGAGTCTCAATGCCCAGCGACAGAGGGGTTACGTCGAGCAGGAGAACGTCCTTGACGTCACCCTGCAGAACGCCGGCCTGAATGGCAGCGCCCATGGCAACCACTTCGTCAGGGTTCACACCGGTGTGGGGTTCCTTGCCGAAGAATTCTTTCACGATTTCGCGAACGCGCGGCATACGGGTCATGCCGCCCACCAGGATCACTTCATCGATACCGCCCTTGTCGACACCGGCATCGGCCAGTGCCTTCTTGCACGGTTCAAGCGTGCGCTTGATGAGGTCGCCGACCAGCTTTTCAAGCTGCGAGCGGCTGATCGTTTCAACCAAATGGAGCGGAGTGGACGAACCACCTTCCATGCGAGCGGTAATGAACGGCAGGTTCACTTCTGTCGTCTGCGCGCTGGAAAGTTCGATCTTCGCTTTTTCGGCAGCTTCCTTCAGACGCTGCAGAGCGAGCTTGTCGGTCCGCAGGTCCATGTTTTCCTTCTTCTTGAAGGCGTCGGCCAGATATTCGACGATTGCATTGTCGAAATCTTCGCCGCCGAGGAAAGTGTCACCATTGGTGGACTTCACTTCGAATACGCCATCACCGATTTCCAGAACGGAAACGTCGAAGGTGCCGCCGCCAAGGTCATAGACAGCGATGGTCTTGCCCTCGTCCTTGTCCATTCCGTAGGCGAGCGCGGCAGCGGTTGGCTCGTTGATAATACGCAGCACTTCAAGCCCTGCAATCTGACCGGCATCCTTGGTTGCCTGACGCTGAGCATCGTTGAAGTATGCAGGAACGGTGATGACCGCCTGCGTCACGGTTTCACCAAGATAGCTCTCGGCGGTTTCCTTCATCTTCTGCAGAATGAAGGCGGACACCTGCGACGGCGAATATTTTTCGCCCGATGCTTCAACCCAGGCATCGCCATTCTTGCCCTTGACGATGGAATAAGGGACGAGGCCCATATCCTTTTTCGTCATCGGATCGTCAAACCGGCGGCCGATCAGGCGCTTGATTGCAAACAGGGTGTTGTCAGGGTTGGTCACTGCCTGGCGCTTGGCCGGCTGACCGATCAGACGTTCGCTGTCCTTGGTGAAGGCAACGATGGAAGGCGTGGTGCGTGCGCCTTCGGAATTTTCAATGACCTTCGGCTTGCCGCCGTCCATGACGGCTACGCAAGAATTGGTGGTGCCAAGGTCGATACCGATAACTTTAGCCATGGTTTCCCCATTCAGTTCAATTTTTGGACGCTGCCTGTGTGATCCCCTCGAAAGGCGGGCCAGCTTGGCAACTCGGATAAGCAATCTCGATGGGGGCGATATAGGAGCGGTTTTTGTTGGCACAAGGGATTGGCATCGCTAGTCCACCGGCAATCATGGACAGGGAGAATGATCAGTGAAAAAATCGGTTTTGTTTGGAATGGCTCTGGCTATTTCGTCAGTCACTCTATCTGCCTGCGGCGAAGAAGCAGCCCCTGAAGGCGTGGTTGCGCCCGATGGCGTGCCCGGTCTTTCGGCCAGCAATGCCCGCATGGTGCTGGCGCCAGTGGCCGGAAACCCGGCAGCAGTGTATTTCGATCTTGCCTATGATGGCGACCGCAACCTGGCGTTGAGCGGCGCGGCGGTCGAGGGCGCAGAAAGCGCGATGATCCATGAAATGTCCGAATGGGATGGCAAGATGCAGATGGGCGAAGCCTTGCCGATCGTGCTGAAAAAAGGTGAAAAGCTGACCTTCGCGCCCGGCGGAAAGCATGTGATGGCAATGAATGTCTCGCCTAAAATGATGGCTGGCGGGACCACGGAAGTGACGCTGATCGTATCGGGCGGTGACAAGCTGAGTTTTCCCGCTGAAATCCGTGCTGCCGGGGACGACCGCTGATCCAGGCTGAAAAGAATAATGTGGCCGCTTCCTGCCCTGTTGGCGGGCAGCGGCCACTTACTGCTGGCGAAATATTATTGGCCAGAAGCGTGTTTGGGGATGCGATCGATTATTCGAAAGTGACCATCAGGCGCAGGAAATGGTTCCTGTTTCAGCCGCGCAAGGTGACCATGGCACCGCGAGGGCATATCCACTTCCATCCGATGGGCACAGGATATTGCGAGGATTTTGCGCTGGAACCTGCTATTCGCCAAGGCCTGTTTATTCATGAAATGGTTCATGTGTGGCAAACACAGACGCGCGGCGAATGGTATCTGTTGCTGCATCGCCATCCGTGGAGCCGGTATGATTACAGCCTGAAGCCGGGCTGGGGTCTTGAACGTTACGGTATTGAACAGCAGGCAGAAATCGTGAAGCACGCTTTCCTGCTGCGTAACGGGGTCAGACTGGCCGGTGTGGCCGACACATCAGCCTATGATCTGCTGGTGCGTTTCCCGGGCGCGGCAGCCTAGCCACCCTTCCCCGAAAAAGCACCGCCATGAAAGAGCGAATGCACATCGGGAAAAGGGAGCCACAGGCGTTCAAAGATCAGGGTTTTTTCGAAACACCCACCATGGCGGGGCGCAGCAGGCGGTCCTTGATCATGTAGCCGGCCTGCATTTCCTGAACGACAGTGCCGGGTTCATGCTCGTCACTCGGGATTTCGAGCATGGCCTGATGCTGGTTCGGGTCAAGCGGCAAGCCCATGGCAGCGATACGGCTGATGCCATGCTGAGCAAAAACCTTGTCCAATTCCCGCATGGTGGCTTCGATACCAGCGACCAGACCTTTGAACTTCTCGTCCTCGCGCAGATCGTGCGGCACGGCATCGATGGCGCGCGACAGATTGTCTGACACTGACAGGACATCGCGGGCAAACCCGGTTGCGGCATAGGCGCGCGCATCGGCAACGTCCTTTTCCATGCGCCGGCGGACATTCTGCGTGTCTGCCCGTGCATAAAGCGTTTCCTGCTTCGAGGCATCGAGATCAGCGCGCAATTGCGCCAGCGCGTCTTCCACGCTGCCTTCTTCGGCATCATCGCGATCGTCGCTATCGTCGAGGAATTCCTTCGGAACGCCTTTCAACTCTTCGGCGGCTGCCCGTGTTTCTTCGGTCGATCCTTGCGGACCCTTGTTTTCATTTTCCATGTTACAAATTTTCCAGCTTAACCGATACGTTTGCCCAGCGAATGGGCCGTGAAATCAACCATGGGGACAACCCGCGCGTAATTCAACCGCGTGGGGCCTATTACACCCAGCACGCCAACCACTTTACCATCCCGGTCACGATATGGCGATGCGATAACCGACGAACCGGACAAGGCGAACAGGCGGTTTTCCGCGCCGATGAAAATGCGGGTGGCATCAGCCTGCCGCGCGTTTTCCAGCAACCCGGCGACAGATTGCTTGTTTTCCAGATCATCCAGCAACGATCGGACCCGCTCGATATCGCCAAGCGCAGTTTCGTCCAGCAGATTGGCCTGCCCCCTGATGATGAGGACCGGGCGGGCGGCTGCATCGGCGCTCCATACGGCAAGGCCGCGCTCCACCAGATCGCGGCTGGCATCATCCAGCGCGGAGCGGCCGCTGCTGATTTCAGCGCGCATCAGCCGTTCAGCATCAGCCAGCGTGCGGCCTGACAGGCGCGCCGTGATATAATTGCTCGCCTGTTCCAGCGAAGATGCCGCAGTGGGCTGGGTGAGATTGAGGACGCGGTTTTCAATCTGGCCGTCCTCGCCCACCAATATTGCCAGTGCCCGTTCAGGCGACAGGGCAACAAGGTTCATCTGCGCCAGTCGCGGCTCGCGGCGCGGCACCATCACCATGCCAGCAGCGCCGGAAATGTCTGACAATATGGCGCTGGTGGCTTCCAGCGCCTGTTCAATCGGGCCGGGCTGGCCCACGCTATGTTCGATTGCGGCACGTTCTTCGCGCGTGGGTTCTGCCACTTGCATCATGCCATCAACAAACAGGCGCAGCCCGCTTTCGGTTGGCATTCTGCCGGCGCTGGTATGCGGCGCTGCCAGCAGGCCCAGCATTTCCAGTTCTGCCAGCACGGAGCGAATCGATGCCGGAGACAGGTTTACCCGCCCTTCACTCGCCAGCGCCTTGGAACCCACCGGTTGCCCGCTGGAGATGAAGCCTTCCACCACGAGGCGGAAAATATCGCGTGCGCGGTCAGTCAATTCGGATATTGGCAGTGTAGACATTGGGGTCAACATAGTGACTGGCCTTGCAGCCTCAAGGTCCATACGCCTAACGCGGCATGAACAAACCACCAAAGGAATTACAATGCGACCTTCAGGCCGCGCGCCGGACGAAATGCGCGCTATCACTATCGAGACCGGATTTACGCGGCATGCAGAAGGCTCGTGCCTGATCAGTTTCGGCGACACCAAGGTGCTGTGCACGGCCAGCGTCGAAGAACGGATTCCGCCATGGCTGCGCGGCAAGGGTGAAGGCTGGGTCACTGGCGAATATTCCATGCTGCCCCGCGCCACCCATACCCGCAGCCAGCGCGAAGCTGCCCGCGGCGGGCAAAGCGGGCGGACGCAGGAAATCCAGCGGCTGATCGGCCGGTCGCTTCGTTCGGTTGTGGATCTTAAGAAGCTGGGCGAACGCCAGATCACGCTCGATTGCGATGTCATCCAGGCAGATGGCGGAACGCGCACTGCCTCCATTTCGGGTGCGTGGGTGGCCCTTCGCCTCGCGATCAATTCGCTGATGGAACAAGGGGCGATCAAGTCCGACCCGATCAATGCGCAGGTCGCGGCCATCAGTTGCGGCATTTTTAACGGTACGCCGGTGCTGGACCTTGATTATGATGAAGACAGCAAAGCCGATGCAGATGCCAATTTCGTCCTGATCGGCGGCGGCCACATTGCCGAAGTGCAGGCCACTGCAGAAGGCGCGACCTATGACGAAGAAGGCCTGCTGCGCCTGCTGCGTCTGGCGCGCATTGGTTGTGACGGCATTTTTGCAAGCCAGCTCGAAGCCACCAAATGACGCGGCGTATCGGCACAGGATCTCTGGTGATTGCCACGCATAATGCGGGCAAGCTGAAGGAAATTTCTGCGCTGCTCGGGCCCCATGGGGTCAATTGTCTTTCGGCAGGCTCTCTGGGCCTGCCGGAACCTGCTGAAACCGGAACAACCTTCGTCGAGAACGCGCTGATCAAGGCGCGTGCGTCGGCGCAGGCGTCGGGCATAGTATCGCTGGCGGATGATAGCGGGCTGTCCGTGGCCGCGCTGGACGGCAGGCCCGGTGTTTACACCGCAGACTGGGCCGAGCGGCAATGGTTTGAAGGCAAGCCGGGGCGTGACTGGTATATGGCGATGGGCAAGGTGGAAGGGTTGCTGTGCGAACAGGGGCCTGACACGCCGCGCGATGCGTGGTTCAGCTGTGTGCTGGCACTGGCCTGGCCCGATGGCGAAGTGGCCGTTTATGAAGGGCGGGTAGATGGCGCGCTGACATGGCCGCCGCGCGGAAATCTGGGTTTCGGTTATGACCCGGTGTTTGTGCCGCAGGGCCGCGATGTGACTTTTGCCGAGCTTGATCCGGAAGAGAAACACCGCATCAGCCACCGCGCCGATGCGTTTGCCAAGCTGGTGGCTGACCAGTTCAGCTGATCAGCCGATTTGCTGGCCAATCCAGTTGCCGACCGGAAAATAGCGACACACCAGAAAATCGTTCACCCGGCCCTTGGCAACAGCGCAGCCCACATCGCGCGTGTCATGCCAGATAAGCTGGGTGTAATGCGCCACGTCCTGCCATCTGCCGGTGCGTGACACATCGGGGAATTTGCCGGGGCGGAAATCCTTGCGTTCGGCAATGAAGCCGCCAATCATGGTTTCGGCGCTGTAATAGCCTGCCGCGCCCATCCACAGGTTCTCGCCCGCTTTGTCTCGTGCTTCGTAACTCGCATGTTCCAGGGTGCCGCGCCGGGCCAGGTGATCGGCCCATTGCTGTGCGTCCTGGGCCAGCTTGCCGCTCCATTGCAGATGTCTCGCTCCGACCCGGCTTCGTTCGCCATTGTGAGCCTGCAACAGCCGCTTCGCGAATGGATTGTCAGGAACGCCAAGGCCGCTTGCCGGCTTCGCGCCGAGGGGAGAAACCACCAGGATGGCGGAAGCGATGGCGGCGCTGACAAGCGCGGTGATGTGACCCGTTCCCATGGCGTTGCATCTTGACTTTGATCACTTAACAGATGCTGAAAGAAACGGACTATGGCGCGCGCTTTATATATTCACTGGCCCTTCTGCGTGAAGAAATGCCCCTATTGCGATTTCAACAGCCATGTTCGTGACGGGGTCGATCATGCCGAATGGGAAGCAGCCCTGCTGGCCGATATGCGGTATGAGGCCGAAACGGCGAGTGCGCAGCCGCTGGAATCCATATTTTTCGGCGGCGGCACCCCATCCCTGATGCCGCCTGCACTGGTTGGCCATCTGCTGGCCGAGGCTGAAACTGCATGGGGGTTTGCCCCCGGTATCGAAATTACCCTGGAAGCCAATCCATCGTCTGTCGAGGCAGCGAAATTTGCCGATCTGTCCGCGGCGGGCGTCAACCGTGTTTCGCTGGGTCTGCAATCCCTCGATAATGACGCTTTGCGCTTTCTTGGCCGCCTGCATGATGCGGACGAAGGGATTGCCGCGCTGGGTGTGGCCCAGCAGCATTTCCGCCGGGTCAGCTTCGACCTGATCTATGCACGGCCCGGGCAGAGCGTGGCACAATGGGATGCAGAATTGCAGCGTGCGCTGGCGTTTGGAACAGACCATCTATCGCTGTATCAACTGACGATCGAGGCCAATACGCGGTTTGCCACCGATGTCCGCCGTGGCGTGTTTACGCCCTTGGAAGAAGACCCGTCAGCCGATCTGTTTGCACTGACGCGGGAAAGGACAAAGGCCGCTGGCATCCCTGCTTATGAGATCAGCAATCATGCCCGCGCAGGCGATCAGAGCCGCCACAATCTGACCTATTGGCGTTATCAGGACTATTGCGGGATAGGGCCGGGCGCCCATGGCAGGCGCGGCGGCATGGCGACTGTCCGCCACAAAAAGCCGGAAAATTACCTGTCCGCCATCGCCCGCACCGGCCACGGCATTTCGGAAATTCGCCCCCTGCCCCGGCGTGAGCAGGCCGCAGAAGCATTGCTGATGGGCCTGCGTCTGAATGAAGGCATTGATCTTGCGGATATGGCGAAACGCTTTGCCATATCCGCCTGTATGCTGGTGGATCGCCAGCGTTTGCAGATGCTGACCGATCTGGGCCTGACGTGGGCAAAAGACGACAGGATCGGAGTGACCGCGCAGGGAATGCCGCTGCTGGATGGCGTGTTGGGCGAATTGGTCCATGCAGATCTGGTCGAGGCATGAAAATGGCATCGGTAACGGGGCCATGAATGACGGGGCCATGAGTGATAGGGCCATGAGTGACGGGGACCTGCTGGAACAGTGGACCGTGCATCTGGCGCAGGGCCGCCGCCGTTCTGCCCATACTGTCCGCGCTTATGTTTCCAGTGCCAGACGCCTTGTGGAAGATTGCGGGCTATCGTCCTGGGACGATGTTGCGCGGCTGGATGCCGCTGCCTTGCGTAAGCAGCTTGCGGCCCGGCGGGCCGAGGGGTTGGGAAATGCGTCTGCCGCGCGCGAACTTTCAGCGCTGAAATCCTTCATCAGCTTTGCGCAGGCGCAAGCAGGAATGGATGAAAAGTCCGGTCCGCGGCTGCGCGGTCCGCGCATCAAGAAGGGACTGCCCCGCCCTATTAGCCCTGACGATGCTGCCAATATTGCGGATCTGGTGGGTGAAAGCGCGGCGGACAGCTGGATTGGGGCACGCGACCGCGCGGTCCTGCTGCTGTTATATGGCGCAGGATTACGCATTGCAGAGGCGCTATCCATCAAGGCAAATGACCTGCCGCTGGGCGCGACATTATCGGTGACCGGCAAGGGCGGCAAACAGCGGATTGTGCCGATCTTGCCGATTGTGAGCGAAGCGGTGGCGGAATATGCGAGGTTAAGCCCGTGGCCAACCCATGATGATGAAGCTGTATTTCGCGGCGCCAAGGGCGGTCCGCTCAGTCAGGGGATGGTACAAAAGGCCATGGCAAAAGCGCGGCTGGTGCTGGGCCTGCCTGCCACTGCCACCCCCCACGCATTGCGGCATAGTTTTGCCACCCATTTGCTGGGTGCAGGTGCAGATTTGCGCAGCCTGCAGGAATTGCTGGGCCATGCCAGCCTGGGCAGCACACAGATCTATACCAAGGTTGATGCGGCCAAGATGCTGGAGACCTATCGCGGCGCGCACCCCCGCGAGCGGGACTGATACGCTGCCGGGATTGGCGCACAAGCGGGACTAGCGCTGGGCGCGCGGTTTCCATGTGACCAGCCGCCATACATAAGCAGCCAGCCCCACGCCGACAAAGCCCGCCACGATCCAGCCAAGCATATTCTGCGCCCCGTCAAGATAGGTGTGCAGCAAGGTGCCGGCAAAAATCAGAAATACGTTCCAGATGGCAGACCCGA
This sequence comes from Allopontixanthobacter confluentis, assembly GCF_009827615.1. Lineage (GTDB taxonomy): Bacteria > Pseudomonadota > Alphaproteobacteria > Sphingomonadales > Sphingomonadaceae > Allopontixanthobacter > Allopontixanthobacter confluentis. The sequence goes on along the minus strand of NZ_WTYU01000001.1, from coordinate 1,024,218 downwards.
CGAAGGTGAATGCGATGAAGCGCCGCAGGCTCATATGCGCAAGGCCAGCCGGCAAGGAGATCATGGTGCGGAAAACCGGCAGGAAACGCGCAAAGAAAACCGCCCACTGCCCATGTTTCTGAAAAAACTCGGTCACCCGTTCGATATCGTGCCATTCCATCGTCAGCCAGCGGCCAAACCGGTCGATAAAGGGACGCAAGCGTTCATAGCCCCATTTATCGCCTACCCAATACCAGACGTAATTGCCCAGGGTTGACCCCACCGTGCCTGCAAAAAGCAGCGGCCAGAACCCCATTTTACCCTGCCCGACCAGCACCCCGCCCAGCCCCATGATCACTTCGGATGGCACAGGGGGAAAAATATTCTCCAGCGCCATCAGCAACAGGATACCGATATAGCTGCCCTGCTCGACGGCGTTGATAATGAATTCAGTCATGTATCGCGCAACGCATGGATCGCAGAAATGCTCCGTTCACAGCTGGCCCTGTGATCAGGAATTTTGATCCGGTGCTCTGATCCGGCACTCAAAGACGTCGTTCTATCGCATCCCAGATCAGGCCCGGCGTATCTGTCCCGTTGAACTTGTCGATTGCGATGATGCCAGTGGGCGATGTGACGTTGATTTCGGTCAGCCAGTTGCCGCCAATCACGTCGATGCCGACAAAGATCAGTCCGCGTTTTTTCAGTTCAGGGCCCATAGCGGCGCAGATTTCTTCTTCCTTGTCAGTCAGGTCGGATTTTTCCGCATAGCCGCCCTGCGCCAGGTTGGAACGAAATTCCCCCTTGCCCGGTTTGCGGTTGATCGCGCCTGCATATTCGCCGTCCACCAGCACGATGCGCTTGTCACCGCTGGCAACTTCGGGAAGGAACGGCTGGGCCATCAGCGGTTCGCGCCATACCTGGCCGAACAATTCGGTCAGCGCAGCCAGATTGGTGCCATCTTCCTCGATCCTGAAAATGGCCTGCCCGCCATTGCCATGCAGCGGCTTGATCACCAGCGCGCCATGCTGCTTCCAGAATTGCTGAACATCTTCCAGTTTGCGCGCAATCAGGGTTGGCGGCATGAACCGGGCATAATCCAGCACGAACATCTTTTCCGGCGCGTTGCGCACGCTAGCCGGGTCGTTCACCACCAGCGTCTGGCCTTCCAGCCGCTCCAAAATCAGGGTTGCGGTGATATACCCAAGGTCAAACGGCGGATCCTGCCGCATCAGGATCACGTCGATGTCGGTTGCAAGGTTGATTTTCTGCAACTCGCCCTTGGTAAAATGCTCGCCCAGCACTTCCTGCACAGTCACCGGTGATGCCCACGCGGTGATTTGCGAATTTTCCCAGGCGAGCGTGGTGACATCATAATGCCACACAGTGTGGCCGCGCTTCTGGGCTGCAAGCATCAGGGCAAAACTGGAATCTCCGCTGATATTGACAGTTTCAATAGGGTCCATCTGGACCGCGACACGCAGCGACATATTCACTCCTAAGGTTGCCAGGCATTGACGATGTGGCGCGGCATGGTGCCCGGCGCAAGCAGCATCACGTCAATTCGCAGGGTTTCTGCCCCTTCGGAATAGTGATGGGCAACAGCCTCCACCGCGGCCGCAACCCGCCTCAACCTGTATTCGTCAATCGCAATATCAAGCGCTGCAGCAGTGCTGCGCCACTTCACTTCGATGAAGGCAACCGTGGTGCCCCGCCGCGCAATCAGGTCAATTTCGCCCCGCGGTGTGCGCACGCGGCGGCCCAATATCCGCCAGCCCTGAAGCCGCAGCCAGATTTCAGCATGCCGCTCACCCTTGCGGCCCTGTTGTTCTGCCTGGCGCCTGCTCACTCGGCACGCAGTTCCATTGCGCGGGCATAAAGCACCTTGCGATCAAGGCCGGTCTGCCGCGCCACCAGGGCCACTGCCTGTGATGCCTTCATGGTCTGCAATGCATCGGCCAGCATCGTGTCGGCGTCTTCTGCCGCAATTTCGCGCTGCGGCGGCGGGCCAACCATTAGCACGATTTCCCCCTTCGGCGGGTGGGCCGTGTAATGGTCAGTCAGCTGTTCGGGCGATCCGGTGCGGCATTCTTCATAAAGTTTGGTCAATTCCCGCGCGACGGATATTTCGCGGCCTGGCAGCTGCGCGGCAATCGCCGACAGGGATTTGACGAGGCGCGGGCCGGTTTCGTAAAAAATCAGCGTGGCGTCGATATGTGCCACCCCTGCCAGCATATCGCCTCTCGCCTTGTCCTTGTTGGGCAGGAAGCCTGCAAACAGAAACCGGTCGTTGGGCAGGCCCGACAGGGTCAGGCCGGTGATGGCCGCGCAGGCCCCCGGGAGACTGGTAATGGCGATCCCGGCCTCGCGCGCTTCGCGCACCAGGCGGAAGCCAGGGTCAGAGATCAGCGGTGTGCCGGCATCACTGACCAGGGCGACGCTGCGCGAATGCATTGATTCGATCAGACGCTGGCGGTCACGCGGTTCGCTATGGTCGTTATAGCGCCACATCGGCTTGGTAATGCCCAGATACCTGAGTAATTTTCCGGTCACGCGGGTATCTTCGCATGCAATGCCGTCACAGCGCGCCAGCACATCTGCTGCCCGCATCGTAATATCAGCAAGATTGCCAATCGGGGTCGCGACTATATACAGCCCGGCTGATAAGGATTCTTGGAGAGGTTTGTTGTTCACACCAACCTCAATGGACCAGCACTACGGGGAGCGGCAAGCATGAAGCGCATCAATCTGGACAGGCGCACACTGGTTTTGGCAGGCGCAACGGCGCTTTTGGCGGGTTGCCAGATAGTTCCAAAGGGACCGGTAGCAACGCCGGGACCTGCGCCCACACCCACACCAGTGCCAAGCGAATCGGCCCTGCCGACAGACAGCACCCGCCACCGCGTGGCGCTGCTGGTGCCGATGAGCGGCGCAAATGGCGAAGTGGGCACATCCATCGCCAATGCCGCGACCATGGCGCTGCTTGATACCAATGCGGATAATCTGCGGATAACCACGTATGACACCGCCACAGATGCCCGAAGCGCCGCTGCACGCGCGATTGCTGATGGCAACAAGCTGATACTGGGGCCGTTGATGGCGGATAATGTCGGCGCGGTCATGGCCGTCGCCCGGCCAGCGAATGTGCCGCTCATATCCTTTTCCAATGATAGCGGCATTGCGGCCGCCGATGTGTTTGTAATGGGCCATATCCCCGGCCAGTCAGTTGCACGGTCTGTGGAATATGCGCGCCAGAACGGCCGTTCCCGCTTTGCTGCCATCGTGCCGGAAGGCGAATATGGCGACCGTGCAGAAGCGGCATTGTCAGGCACATTGCGGTCCGGCGGCGGAACGCTGGTTGCGACAGAGCGATATGCCCGCGGCAATACCTCCATTGTCAGCGCCGCCCAGCGCATCAAACAACGCGGCGGGTTTGACACGGTGTTGATTGCAGATGGCGCGCGCCTTGCCGCCATGGCCGCCAATGAGCTGAAGCCGCGCGGCCAGCGCACCATTCAGTTGGTAGGTACCGAATTGTGGAGCGGTGAAGCAGGCCTTACCCGCACCGCGGCCCTTCGCGGGGCCATGTTCTCGGCAGTCTCTGACGCCCGGTTCAAGCGTTTCTCCGACAGTTATAAAACCCGCTTCGGCGGCCAGCCCTATCGCATCGCCACGCTGGGATATGACGGCGTGCTGCTGGCATTGAGAGTGGCGCAGGACTGGAAAGTGGGGCGCAGCTTCCCCGTGGCCAAATTGCGGGACGAGGATGGCTTTCTGGGCCTTGATGGGCCGTTCCGCTTCCAGCGCAATGGTGTGGTCGAACGCGCGATGGAAGTGCGCGAGGTGCGCGATGGTCAGGTGGCAATTGTGTCCCCTGCCCCTGCCAAATTCGGGAATTGATCCGCGCCCGCCATGGCGAGATTGAAGATAAAACAGGAACACCGCTTGTCGCTTCACGAAACTGCGGCTTATAGCCGCCACCATGGCTGACGATCTTTTTGCAGGTACCCCCGCGTCGAGCGGCGATTACGACGCTTCTTCCATCGAGGTTCTCGAAGGGCTGGAGCCGGTGCGCCGCCGGCCGGGCATGTATATTGGCGGCACCGATGACCGGGCGCTGCATCACCTTGCCGCAGAAGTCATCGACAATGCGATGGATGAAGCCGTGGCCGGCCATGCCACGCGGATCGAAGTAAGTCTGGAAGAAGGCAACCGCTTGTCTGTGGCGGATAATGGCCGCGGCATTCCGGTAGACGAACATCCCAAATTCCCCGGAAAATCCACGCTCGAGGTCATCCTTTCCACGCTGCATTCCGGCGGCAAGTTTTCCGGCAAGGCCTATGCCACCAGTGGCGGCCTGCACGGTGTGGGTGTCAGCGTGGTCAATGCGCTGTCGTCCGACACGCGGGTGGAAGTGGCGCGTGATCGTCAGCTTTACGCCCAGAGCTTTGCCAGAGGTCTGACCCTTGGTCCGATTGAAAAACTGGGCCCTACGCCCAACCGGCGCGGCACGACGGTCAGCTTCACACCTGACACGGAAATTTTCGGCGACCGGCAATTCACGCCCAAGCGGCTGTTTAAACTGGCCCGGTCCAAGGCCTATCTGTTTGCAGGCGTGGAAATCCGCTGGAAATGCGCTGCATCGCTGACCAGTGATGATGTGCCCGCAGAGGCCACGTTCAAATTTCCTGGCGGTCTGGCCGATCATCTGGCCGAGCAGATCGGCGGGCGTGAATGCGTAACGACCCAGCCTTTCACCGGCAGTCAGGATTTCCCCGATGACATGGGGCGCGCTGAATGGGCAATTGCCTGGCCGCTTTATTCCGACGGCGCCTTCAGCTGGTATTGCAACACCGTGCCCACGCCTGATGGCGGCACGCATGAACAGGGGCTGCGCGGCGCACTGACCAAGGGTTTGCGCGCTTTTGGTGATCTGGTCGGCCAGAAAAAGGCCAAGGATATCACCGCGGACGATGTCATGACTGGCGGCGAAATGATGCTGTCTGTCTTCATTCGTGATCCGCAGTTTCAAAGTCAGACCAAGGACCGCCTCACCAGCCCGGAAGCGGCGCGTTATGTCGAAAACGCCGTGCGCGATCATTTCGATCATTTCCTGTCCGACAATATGGAACGCGGCAAGGCGCTGCTGGGTCAGGTGATGGAACGGATGGATGAACGCATGCGCCGAAAGGCGGAACGCGACATAAAGCGCAAGACCGCGACCAACGCCAAGAAGCTGCGCCTGCCCGGCAAACTGACCGACTGTTCGGGTGACGGCAAAGGCGAAACCGAACTGTTCATCGTCGAAGGCGATTCAGCCGGCGGCAGCGCGAAACAGGCGCGCAACCGCAAGACGCAGGCCATTTTGCCAATCCGCGGCAAAATTCTCAATGTGGCCAGCGCCACTGCTGACAAAATCCGCGCCAATAGCGAAATTGCCGACCTTACGCTGGCGCTGGGCTGCGGTGTGCGAAAGGATTGTGACGCGGAAAACCTGCGTTACGACCGTATTGTCATCATGACAGACGCGGATGTCGACGGGGCGCATATCGCCACCTTGCTGATGACGTTCTTTTTTCAGGAAATGCCAGATCTGGTTCGCAAGGGTCATCTGTTTCTGGCCCAGCCGCCGCTCTACCGTCTGACCGCAGGCAAGGAAAGCCGCTACGCGCGGGACGATGCCCACCGTGCAGAACTGGAAGCGACAGTTTTTAAAGGCAAAAAGGTCGAGGTGGGCCGGTTCAAGGGCCTTGGCGAAATGAACCCGCAGCAATTGCGGGAAACCACGATGAGCCCGGATACGCGCAGCCTGATCCGGATCACCCTGCCGCCGGAATTCGAACAGCGCGCTGCGGTCAAGGAACTGGTGGACCAGTTGATGGGCCGGAACCCGGAACATCGCTTCAATTTCATCCAGAACCGCGCCGGCGAACTTGACCGGGATATGATCGACGCCTGAGCCATCTGGCGATTTTGCCTTTTGGGTCTGATGATTTTGCTGATTTTTTCGGCGCGCTGTAAGAAAACAGGCTGCTCGTCCACTAAAGGGCCATGAGCAAACAGCAAAACGCCCTTTACGCTGAGGCAGGTGCCAATTTCGCCCCTGCGATCGCCCGCCTGGCTCACGCGATGGAGCGGCAGCCAGACCAGGCAGCAGAGCTTGTGCAGGAAATCCATCTTGAATTGTGGCGCAGCTTTGCCCGTTTTGAAGGGCAATGTTCGCTCAGTACGTGGGTTTACAGGGTGGCGCACAATGTCGCTGCCGACCATGTCGGACGCCAGAAACGTGGCATGAAAACCGTGCCGCTAGACCAGTTCGAAACGCTTCCTGCCGTCCATGACACAGAACGCGGCATTGCCGAAAATCACGCCATGGCACGCGTTTATCATCTGCTGCAGCGCATTCCGTCCATCGACGCGCAAGTGGTGCTGTTGTGGCTGGAAGGGCAAAGCGGCGCCGAAATTTCCGCTATTACCGGATTGGGCGGTTCAGCCGTTTCGGTCCGCATTCACCGGGCCAAGGCCATGATAGCCGAAGGCTTTCACACCCATAATGAGGACATGTAAGACCATGACAAATCCCCCAATCCCCGGCTGGACCGCACAGGAACAGGACGCGCAATTTATGTTGCCCGGTGCATTTGCGTCCAAGGCATCAAAGTTCGAACGCAGCATCAGGCGCCGTAACTGGTTTGAATTTGGCGCTGGCAGCATAGTGATTGCCGTTTTTGCGACTGTCGCATGGTTGACTGCCGATATTGCCAGCACGGTCATGATGGCTGCCTGGATTGCAATCATGATCGGCGTGTTTGTGGTGATGATCAATCTGGCGCGTTTCGGATCGAATCTCCAGCGGCTGCCGGAACTTGACTGCCGAACCCATTTGCGCGGCCAGCTCGCCCGGCAGAGCACTGCGCTCAAATCAGTCTGGCTCTGGTATCTCGGCCCATTGGTGCCCGGCATAACCTTGCTCCACATTGCCCGCGTTTATGAATTCAGTGCCAAAATGGGCCTGCTGGATGCCATCATTTACGTTACGCCTTCGGCCCTTTTTACGGTCGTCATTTTCGCGGCGGTACATTGGCTGAACTTGCGGGGGGCAGCGCGGCTCGACGCGGAAATTGACGCGCTCGATCAACTGGGTCAATTTTAAACCCCACTGCTGCCCTTGCCCTTTGCGACGGGGCGTTTTAACCCGCAGCTTGAATTCAAGTTGCACAGGAAAACCCATGACCGAGCGTTTCGAAGGCACCCAGTCTTATATTGCGACCGAAGATCTGAAAGTTGCGGTAAACGCAGCAGTCACGCTGCGGCGTCCGCTGCTGGTCAAGGGGGAGCCGGGTACGGGCAAGACAGTGCTGGCGCATGAAGTGGCCAAGGCCATGAATGCGCCGCTGATCGAATGGAACGTGAAATCCACCACCAAGGCGCAGCAGGGCCTGTATGAATATGATGCGGTTGCGCGGCTGCGTGATGGCCAGCTTGGTGAAGAGCGGGTCCACGATATCTCGAACTACATCAAGAAGGGCAAATTGTGGGAAGCATTCACCAGCCCCGAATTGCCGGTGCTGCTGATCGACGAAATCGACAAGGCCGATATCGAATTTCCGAACGATCTGTTGCAGGAACTCGACCGGATGAGTTTCGATGTTTATGAAACCAAGGAGCGGATCGTGGCGAAAGACCGCCCGGTCATGATCATCACGTCAAACAATGAAAAGGAACTGCCCGACGCATTTCTGCGCCGCTGTTTCTTCCATTACATCAAATTTCCTGACCGCGACACGATGCGCGAAATCATCGACGTGCATTTTCCCGATATCCAGAAAATCCTCGTCACCAAGGCGATGGATATTTTCTACGAAATCCGCGAGGTTCCCGGCCTCAAAAAGAAGCCCAGCACGTCAGAACTGCTGGATTGGCTGAAACTGCTGCTTAATGAAGACATGCCCCTGGAAGTGCTGCAGGACCGCGATCCGGCCAAGGCGATCCCTCCCATGCATGGTGCCTTGCTCAAGAACGAGCAGGACGTGATGCTGTTTGAACGTCTGGCCTTCATGTCGCGGCGTCAGGGCGGCTAAGTCCAGGCTAAAAGTTCAAGGGCTTGCCTGCTCATTCGTCGAATGAATAGGCAAGTTCGAAGTCACCCCAGCGCCTGCCGTTGATGATCAGCGGCACATAGACATTGCGGACGACGACATATTGCTTGCCGTCGCCTTCCTGCCGGTAAACCGCCATCATGTATGGCGCGGTGCTGCGTTTGGCCTTCTGGTCCAGCGCGTCGAAGATGATCCGGCCATTCCGGCAATATTTGGTGTCATGCGCCAGATCGCCCGTGGGCTGGCGCGAATGTTCCGTGACATGGGTCGGCAAAAAGCCGTTCATATCAGCTTGCGAACACATTCTGATCGGCGCGCCCTCGCCTGCGATCCGGTCGATCAGGGGGCGCCAGTTGGCGTCGGCCCAATCGCTGAAGCGGGTCCGGAAACGGGGCGGATTGCTGCCGGGCACTTGCTGATAATCATGGTCAAACAGCGCCTCCATCGACAGCAGGCCGCCGGAAATGGCGGTTTCTGCCCGATGGGCGATTTCGCGTGCGGCATTTTGCGCCCGTTCGACGATGTTGCTGTCCTTGGCCGACAGACCTGCCTTGACGATGCCGTCAAACATTTCGCTGGCGGTCAGTTCCAGTTCGTTCATCCGGCGGTTGGCACGCACCAGTTTGCCTTCATTCTCGATGGTGGCGGCGTCGAAACTTTCCAGCACATCCTGCACCTTGTGGACATGGCCGCTGATGGTGCCGGTGGCACGCGCTATCTGGTCGTTCTGACGGTCAACTTCCTCGACCAGTTCGGCAACGCCCTCGATGGTCTGTTCAATCTGGACGACAGAATTCTTGGCTTCCCGGCTCGCTTCAGCGCCGCTTTCGATCTGGGCGATGACGCGTTCCGCCTCGCCGCCGAGGGCATCGATGGTGCGGGCAATTTCCTCGGTCGCCTGGCGGGTGTTGTTGGCCAGCCCTTTGACCTCATTGGCCACCACGGCAAAGGTGCGGCCTGCATCGCCGGCCCGCATGGCTTCGATGGTGGCATTCAACGCCAGAATGTTGGTGGTTTCGGCAATCTGGTCAATATCCTGCGAACAGCGGCGCACCTGTTCCATGGCAGCAGCAAACCCGGTTACGTGCTGGGACAAGGTATCTACCAGTTCCAGCAGGTCTGAAATGCGGCCAAGCGATGACTGGATCAGCTCCGTGCCCTGGCCCAGACGTTCAATTGCCCGTTCCGACAATAACCGCGCCTCGTCGCTGGCTTCTGATACCTTGCGCTGGTCTGCCTCGAGCGCATGGACAGTGCCTTGCAGCGCGCCATGTTCGGCCCGCAACTTTTCCGAAGAATCGATGACTGACTGGACGATGCCGGCCACATCCGAACAGCCCACGGTCACTTCGCCGCAGCTTTCCGGGATCATGTCGATGGACTGCCGTGCGGCTTTTTCGAATGTTTCGTGCTTCATCTGACTTTGGCCCCTGAAATCTATCGGTGGCACCTAACGCAATTATAGTTATCTAAGGGTTAAGTGACGCCACTAAATCCTTGCAGGACCGCCATTGACCGAACAAATTGACGATGCTGCAGCGGCAGACCGCCAGATTGCGTCACGCACGAGTGCAGCAGCGACCCGGTTTGCCGGTATCCGGCACCAGTTGGAAAGTTTGGCGCCCGCGCCTGGCGCTGCGGCATGGATTTATGAATTTCTGCTATTCGGCTTCAAACAGGCATGGGCGTGTCTGTTTGGCGCGCTGATCCTGGGGCTGCTGCTGGCAACGCATCTGTTTTATCCCGATGGCGCTGCGTTGGCGCGTTATGATTTTCTCACCATCGCAGCGCTGCTGATCCAGCTTGGCATGATCGTTTTTCGTCTGGAAACACTGGATGAAGCCCGCGTAATCCTGGCATTCCATGTGGTTGGCACGGTGATGGAACTGTTCAAGACAGCGGCCGGGTCATGGATCTATCCTGAAGCGAGCCTGCTGCGGATTGGCGGTGTGCCGCTGTTTTCGGGCTTCATGTATGCCGCGGTGGGCAGTTACATTGCGCGGATCTGGCGCATTTTTGATTTCCGCTTCACCCATTATCCGCCCGCATGGACTACCTTCGTGCTGGCGGCGGCGATTTATGTGAACTTCTTCGCCCATCATTACCTGCCCGATATGCGCTGGTTGCTGTTTGCCCTGCTTGCGGCGCTGCACTTGCGGACACGGATTTACTTCACTGTCTGGCGGGCAGAACGGTGGATGCCTTTCCTGTTGGCCGCATTTCTGGCAGCAATGTTCATCTGGTTTGCCGAAAACATTGCCACATTCTCGCGGGCATGGACCTATCCTGATCAGGAGAAGGTCTGGCAGATGGTATCCATCACCAAGCTGGGGGCGTGGTATCTGCTAATGTACATCTCCTTTGTGCTGGTGGCAGCCGTGCACAAGGCCCAAGCCCAAGTTCAGCCCCACCAGCAGGCTGCATAGGGATAGATTTGCGCTCTGGCGCAGATGCGGAACGCAGGTTAGGAAGAACCCATGTTTTTCGATTTTATGGACGAGCTGCGCGCAGCAGGCATCAAGGTTTCTTTCAAGGAACATCTGACCCTGCTGGAAGCGCTGGACAAGGATGTGATCGAGCAGACGCCCGAAGCATTCTATTACCTCAGCCGCGCGACCTTCGTGAAGGATGAGGGCCTGCTCGACCGGTTTGACCAGGTGTTCAACAAGGTGTTCAAGGGTATTCTGACTGATTACGGTCAGCAGGCCGTGGATGTGCCCGAAGACTGGCTGAAAGCAGTTGCCGAGAAATTCCTGTCCCCGGAAGAAATGGAAGCGATCAAGTCACTGGGTGACTGGGACGAGATCATGGAGACGCTGAAGAAGCGGCTCGAAGAACAGGAAAAGCGCCATCAGGGCGGCAACAAATGGGTCGGCACTGGCGGCACTTCGCCGTTTGGTAATTCCGGTTACAACCCTGAAGGCGTGCGGATTGGCGGCGAAAGCAAGCACAAGCGCGCCATCAAGGTGTGGGAAAAGCGTGAATTCCAGAACCTCGACAATACGCGGGAACTGGGCACGCGGAACATCAAGATGGCGATGCGGCGCCTGCGGCGGTTCGCGCGCGAAGGTTCAGCTGACGAGCTCGATCTGGATGCCACCATCGATGGCACGGCCAAGCAGGGCTGGCTGGACATTCATATGCGGCCCGAACGGCACAACGCCGTAAAGCTGCTGCTGTTTCTGGATGTTGGCGGGTCGATGGACCCGTTCATCAAGCTGGTTGAAGAATTGTTCAGCGCGGCCACCGCGGAATTCAAGAACCTGGAATTCTTCTATTTCCACAACTGCCTGTACGAAGGCGTATGGAAAGATAACCGCCGCCGCTGGGCCGAACGCACGAACACGTGGGATATCCTGCATAAATACGGGCATGATTACAAAATCGTGTTTGTCGGCGATGCCGCGATGAGCCCCTATGAAATCACCCATCAGGGCGGCTCTGTCGAACATATGAACGAAGAAGCGGGCGCGGTGTGGATGAACCGGGTGACCAACACCTATCCCGCCACTGTCTGGATGAACCCGGTGCCGGAAAACCAGTGGAATTATTCGCAATCCACCAAGATGCTGAAACAGCTGGTCAATGACCGGATGTTTCCGCTGACGCTGGAAGGGCTGGACGAGGCCATGCGCGAACTGAGCCGGAAGCACGGATAGGGGACACAGCGATGGCGGGGGCAAGGGGAAATCGGTCGAGTTCAATCCTGTGGTCGGTATTCTTCGGGTTCACCGCAATTGCGATTGCTCTGAACTGGTCCCCCCGCCTGATCGATTTTGACAGTGCCACGGGTGCCATCCGCCTTGTCCTGATCAGCGTCTGGATCGCATTTACGGCGTATTCGCTGCATTGCAGCCGGCACGAGAACCTGTTTCAAACCGTGGGGAAGATGAGCCGGCTTTATTGGGGCCGGCAGATCGGTATCGATCTGTATATCTCGGTCTTTCTGTCGATTGGCCTTGTCTATCTGGTCACGGGTTCGCCTGTGCAGACCTTGTTCTGGGGGCTGGCGTTCATACCGTTTGCCAATCAGGCGATCCTGCTGTTCGTGATCCTCTATCTCGACCGGATTTTCGCACTGTCGGCAGCAGCCCTGTAAATTTGCGAATGCCAGGCTTCAGCCTGAATGCTGAGGCCGATGTTCAATACAGCAGATGTCTGGCGATGGTTTCAGTCCATGCGGCTTCGTCTGCGCTGGCAATCCGGTCCAGATCATCCGGCCCCAGCGCCGCATCATCGACCCATTGACGAAGGATCGGCCCGCCGTTGATCACGTCAATCGCCAATCGGTCCAGTTCATATTCGTAAGGAAAATTCCGCCACAGATCGTAATCGGGATGGAGGTTGCGAATGGCCTTGAAAGCCAAAGCCTGCAAGCGCCACGGACGGAACGATGCGTGATCGTATAACGGCCCTTCGGCATGGATCATCAGCGCGCTGCACAATTGCCCCTGATGCTTGTGAAAAGTCGGCTCGATATAACATTCGCGTAAGGCGCATCCAGCCAGCCAATGCGGCGCCATGCGCTTCATTTCGGCATGGATTTTCGCGGCATCAAGGTCGGGCGCGCCCAGCAGAACTTCCAGTGGCCGCGTGGTGCCCCGCCCTTCACTGATGTTTGCGCCTTCAATCATGACTGTCCCTGCGTAGGCGCGGGCCATATTGATATTGGCAGCATTGGGACTGGGGTTGATCCACACGCGGTCTTCCGGCCAGCCGAAACCGGGTGCGGATGCTGGCTGCCATCCGGTCATTTCCACGACGTTGTAATCAACCTTCAGGCCGAAATGTTCGATAAACCAGTGGCCCATTTCGCCCATGGTCAGACCATGACGCATCGGCATCGGCCCGGCCCCGACGAAACTTTCCTGACCTGTCACCAGCAAGGTTCCCTCAACCGGTCTGCCAGCCGGATTGGGCCGGTCCAGCACCCACACTTCCTTGCCGTGCTTTTCCGCTTCTTCCAGCAGATACAGCAGCGTTGTGACAAAGGTGTAGATCCGGCAGCCAAGATCCTGCAAATCGAACAGGAACACATCCGCGCTCGACATCATCTGGCCAGATGGGCGGCGCACTTCACCATACAGGCTGAAAACCGGTATCCCGTAATGCGGATCGGTTTCATCCGCGGTTTCGACCATATTGTCCTGCTTGTCCCCCTTCAGCCCGTGCTGGGGGCCAAATGCTGATGTCACATTGATGCCCGCAGCCATCAGCGCATCCAGCGAATGGGTCAGATCCGCAGTCACCGATGCAGGATGGGCCACCAGCGCCACGCGCTTGCCGGAAAGGCGGGCTTGGAGTTCCGGTTCGGCCAGCAGTCGGTCAATTCCGAACAAGACTGTCATTTCGAATTCTCCGACAGATGCAGCGCGCGGCAGACATCGCTGTGAAATTCCGCCTTGCCCGGCTGAAAAGCCAGCGCCCAGAACTGGATGTTGCCATCTGCATCTTCGACAATGGCATTCAGCGCCACCTTGGCCGGAAGCGGCAGGGTGGATGAAATTTCTGCCGCAAGCGTCATGGCCTGTCCATCATGCCGAAACGCAATGGTGACAGCGGCCGGCGCATCGCGCGAATTGATCCGGAAATCGTCAAAATCATAACTCGCCCATTTGCTTGACGGGGACAGGTTGAATTCCCGGTAATCCGGCCCCTCACCTTCCCAGAACACTTCAAAACAGGTGGTCTTCCACAAATTATCCATCCGTTCCGGCGCGGCCTCTGCCGGGATGACGATTTTGTCCATTTCGCCAGTTACATGGAAAGATACGCGGCAACCGGCGTCGGTCGGCTCAATCGCGGCGCTGATCGTGGTTACAGGGCCAGCGGCGCAATCAGGATGGAGGATAAGGGTCTGCATCACCCCCCTATTGCCGAGGCGCGAACCCCTTTCAAGTGACGTGCTGTGCGATGTGGGGGCAAAGCCACTTGGGATGCGGCAATTTCGCTGCTAGACGCCCCGCGTCATGACCCAATATTCATCCCAGCTTCTTCGCCTGCTCGACGAGCGTGGCTATATTCACCAGACCACGGATGCAGCGGGGCTGGATGCGCTGGCGTCCAGCCAGATCGTGCCGGGATACATCGGGTTTGATGCCACCGCGCCGTCCCTCCACATCGGCAGCCTGGTGCAGATCATGATGCTGCGGCGGTTGCAGCAATCAGGCCACAAACCCATCGTGCTGATGGGCGGCGGAACCACCCGCATTGGCGACCCGACCGGCCGCGACGAAAGCCGCAAGATGCTGGATGATGCGACGATCGACGCCAATATCGCATCAATCCGCACAGTATTTGAAAAGCTGCTAACATTCGGTGACGGCCCGACCGATGCTGTCATGGTTAATAATCAGGACTGGCTGGGGAAGCTGGGATATATCGAACTGTTGCAGCAGGTTGGCACACATTTCACGGTCAACCGGATGCTGACGTTTGATTCGGTAAAACTGCGGCTCGAACGCGAACAGCCGATGACGTTTCTCGAATTCAATTACATGATCCTTCAGGGTTACGATTTCCGCCATCTGGCCAAAACCATGGGCGTGCGCCTGCAAATGGGCGGATCAGACCAATGGGGCAATATCATCAATGGTATTGAACTGGGCCGACGGATGGACGGCGTGGAACTGTTTGGCGTCACTACGCCGCTCATGACCACTGCCGATGGCGCGAAAATGGGTAAATCAGCAGGCGGCGCAGTGTGGCTGAACGAAGCGCAATTGCCCAATTACGATTTCTGGCAATATTGGCGCAATAGTGATGACCGCGATGTGGGCCGTTTCCTGCGCCTGTTCACGGACCTGCCGCTGGAAGAAATTGCCGCGCTGGAAGCGCTGAAAGGCAGTGCCATCAATGATGCCAAGGTGGTTTTGGCCAATGAAGTAACCAGGCTGGTGCGCGGCGATGCCGCCGCGCAAACCGCGTCCGCCACTGCGGCAGCCACCTTTGCCGGTGGCGGGCTGGGTGATGATTTGCCCACGCTTTCCATTGGCGGGGAAGGTATGGGCATAACCGCCATTTGCACTGCCATCGGTTTCACCCAGTCCAATGGCGAGGCCAAGCGCAAAGTGGCTGAAGGTGCGGTCAAGCTGGACGATGTGGCCGTGACTGACCCGTCGAAATTGGTGGTTCTGGCTGATGGCGAGACGATAAAATTGAGCCTTGGCAAAAAGAAACACGGCATTTTGCAGAGCTAACCTGTTGAAACATTTGCCACTGTCCCGAAGTGGGACAAACGGGTTTTACCAAATATCAGCCTTTTGCAGCCATCACTGCCTTCCAAGCAAAAAACCAGGAAGGTCGGGATCACGTGTCTGTCGGAGCACAATTGTCAGTAACTGATTTGCGGCGTGCGGCGCGGCATCCGGTCGATGTGCCGGTGATTGCCGAACACAGCGCACGCGGCGATATCAAGCTGCATGTCAGCAACATATCCGCCCATGGTTTCATGGTGGATGACGGTATGTCGCTGGAACGTGGGGACCGCGTAATCATTCGCTTTCCAGTAATCGGGCGGATCGAAGCCTATGTGATCTGGACGCGGGACAATCGCGCGGGCTTCCAGTTTGAACGCATCATCCGCCTCGACGATTTCATGCTGATGATCGATACGTTGCAGCCAAACCCGAGGCTGCGCAAAACCCGCTGATCTTGCCGGACAAAATTTGCTTGTGCGGTGGGCGTCACTGATTGCTTGCAAATTACATCTGCTGCCTGTCATGGCAGCCGGGTGATCGAGGCTTCATCCCCACCCTATAAAACTCCGCTGTCGATACCCGATTACCGGCGGTATTGGGTGGCGCGCTTTCTGGCCGTTTTTGCCACCATCTCGATGGTCGTGCTGATCGGCTATCAAACCTATGATGTGGCCCGCGCCGATTATGGCATGGACCGGGCAGAGGCTGCCTTCCAACTCGGGCTGCTGGGGCTGGCGCAATTTATTCCGCTGTTGCTGCTGACGCCTGTGGCAGGGATTGCGGCGGACCGGTTTGACCGGCGCATAGTGGTGTTGATTGCCAATCTGGTCGATGCCGGCATTGCCGCGGTGCTGGCTGTGATGACCATGCAGGATGCGCTTAATCTTCCGATATTGTTCACACTGGCCGCATTGCACGGCGCTGCGCGGGTGTTCAACGGTCCGGCGTTAAGCGCCATCGCGCCCAATATCGTGCCGCCGCGGCTGCTGCCGCGCGCTATCGCGCTGGGCTCCATTGCCTGGCAGGTGGGCAGCGTTATCGGGCCGGGTGCTGGTGGCCTGCTGTTCGAATATTCGCCATCCTTTCCGCATTTTCTGTCCGCCGGTTTGCTGGTGGTTTCGGGTGTGCTGATCATGACTGTCCGGCCGGTGCGGGCCAGACATGAAGGGCCGCCTGTCCATCCGGTGCGGCAGATTGTGCTCGGTTTCCAGTTTGTAACACGCGAGCGGTTTTTGCTGGGCTGCATCACGCTCGATCTGTTTGCGGTTCTGATGGCAGGCGCAACCGCGCTGTTGCCGGTCTATGCCCGCGATATTCTGGGCGTGGGGCCAGATGGCCTTGGCTTCATGCGCGGCGCCATTGCCGCAGGCGCCGCCATCGTGGCCCTGATCCTGTCGGTCCGCCCGCTGGAAAAAAACGTCGGCGTGAAAATGTTATGGTCGGTCGGCGTGTTTGGCGCGGTCACCATCGCCTTTGCATTGTCCCGTGATTACATGCTGTCGCTGGCACTGCTGGCCATGCTGGGGGCGACAGACATGGTCTCTGTCTTCATTCGCTCCTCGCTGATCCAGTTAAACACGCCTGATTCCATGCGCGGGCGCGTTTCATCCATCTCCGGCCTCGCCATTTCCGCATCAAACGAACTGGGCGAAATGCAATCCGGCCTTGCGGCTTTGGTGCTGGGCGCAACAGGCGCGGTTGCATTTGGCGGCGCGGGGGCGATATTCATAACCTTACTATGGGCGTGGTGGTTTCCTGAAATCAGGAATGCAAAGACCTTCTCGTCCAAATATCTTGATGATGACCCGACCCGGGAGAAACCAGTATGAAAGCCGCATCTGTCCTCGCCACTATTGGCAACACAGCCCATATTCGCCTGTCGCGGATGTTCCCTGACCATGAAGTGTGGATCAAGTCGGAACGGTCCAACCCCGGCGGGTCGATCAAGGACCGCATTGCGCTCGCCATGATCGAGGCGGCTGAACAGTCCGGCGCCCTGAAGCCGGGCGGCACCATTATCGAACCAACATCGGGCAACACCGGTGTGGGCCTTGCGATGGTGGCCGCGGTCAAGGGGTACAAGCTGCTGCTCGTAATGCCGGAATCCATGTCGATCGAGCGCCGCCGCCTGATGCTGGCCTATGGTGCCAGCTTCGACCTGACCGACAAGGCCAAGGGTATGAAAGGCGCGATTGAGCGGGCGCAGGAACTTGTCGCCCAGACAGACGGCGCATGGATGCCGCAGCAGTTCGACAATCCTGCCAATGTCGCGGTGCATGTGGCAACAACCTCGCAGGAAATCCTGACAGATTTCGCGGACGAGCCTATTGATGTGATGATCACCGGTGTCGGCACTGGCGGGCATCTGACAGGCTGTGCAGAAGAGCTGAAACGCCACTGGCCCAGCATGAAAGCCTATGCGGTGGAGCCGGAACTGTCCCCGGTAATTTCTGGCGGGCAGCCCGGCCCCCACCCTATTCAGGGAATTGGCGCAGGCTTCATTCCCGGCAATCTGCACACGCAGGCAATTGACGGTTCAATCCAGGTGGATGCGGAAATGGCCAAGGAAATGGCCCGGCGCTGCGCTGCTGAAGAAGGCTTGCTCGTCGGCATATCGAGCGGGGCAACATTGGCCGCCATCGCCAGGAAACTGCCCGATCTTGCACCTGGCACACGCATTCTGGGCTTTAATTACGATACTGGCGAAAGATATCTTTCGGTACCGGATTTCCTGCCAACCGAATAGTTCACCCAGCTTACCCCATGAAAAGGCTCACCAGAAAAAACGGGTAAATGTGAATTTTGGCCAATAAAAAGGCGGGCTGCCCGGATGGGTAGCCCGCCTTTTTCATTCATGCCTGCAATCAGGCTACGGTTGCAAAAGCATCTTCGCCCAGCGCCATCATGGATGCCGAACCGCTTTCCAGCTTGCGCCGCAGCGCGCCTGCATCAGGAATGAACCGGTCAGCATAATACAGGGCAGTGGCAATCTTGGCTTCGTAAAACGCCTTGTCATCAGTGCCTTCTGCCAGTTTCGCGATGGAAACCTTGGCCATTCGCAGCCACATCAGGCCCAGCGATACGATGCCCATGATGTGCATGTAATGGTGCGCGCCCGCGCCCAGGTCATTGGGGTTCTGCATGGCGTGCTGCATGAACCACATGGTCGCCGCTTTCTGTTCGCCCAGCGCCTTGTCCAGCGCATCTGCAATGGGTTTAAGCTGTCCATCATTGCGCGCTTCGGCAATTTCACCGTCCACCGTGGCAAACAATGCCTGAATGGCAGCGCCGCCCTTTTGTGCCAGCTTTCGCCCGCACAGGTCCATTGCCTGAACACCGTTGGTGCCTTCATAAATCATGGCAATGCGGGCATCGCGCACGAATTGTTCCATGCCCCATTCGGTTACATAACCATGCCCGCCAAACACCTGCTGCATGTTTGTGGCGACATCATAGCCCTTGTCCGTGCCATATCCCTTGATCACCGGGGTCAGCAGGCTGATGATCATGTCTGCCTTGGCACGATCTTCTTCGGTCTCGGCCTTATGCGTCAGATCAACCTGCAGCGCGCCCCACAGGGCCAATGCCCGCATGCCTTCAGTAAAGGCCTTGGCATCCATCAGCATCCGGCGCACGTCGGGATGAACAAAGATCGGGTCTGCCTGCGCCTGCGGTTCTGCAGGGCCGGTCAGCGCCCTGCCCTGCCGGCGATCCAGCGCATAGGCGACGGCGTTCTGATAAGCGATTTCTGCTTGTGCCAAGCCCTGAATGCCCACGCCCAGACGGGCAGCGTTCATCATGATGAACATGGCAGCAAGGCCCTTGTTCTCTTCACCGACCATATACCCCTTGGCGCCATCATAATTCATGACGCAGGTGGCGTTGCCGTGGATGCCCATTTTCTCTTCGATGGAGCCGCATTGTACGGCATTGCGGTCGCCCAGATTGCCCTCGTCATCGACCAGCACCTTGGGCACGATGAACAGAGAAATCCCCTTGGAACTGTCAGGCGCGCCCGGTGTCTTGGCCAGCACGAGGTGGATGATATTGTCCGCCAGGTCATGTTCACCTGCGGAAATGAAAATCTTGGTGCCGGTGATGGAATACGACCCGTCAGCCTGCGGTTCTGCCTTGGTCCGGATCATGCCCAGATCGGTACCGCATTGCGGTTCTGTCAGGTTCATCGTGCCCAGCCATTCGCCGCTGATCATCTTGTGGAGATATTTCTCCTTCTGTTCGGGCGAACCTTTGGCGATGATTGCTGATACTGCGCCGGTTGTCAGGCCAGGATACATGGCAAATGCCTGGTTGGATGTGGCCATGAATTCCTCGACCACAAAGCCCAGCACATGGGGCATGCCCTGCCCGCCAAATTCCTCCGGCTGCGCAATGGTGCCCCAACCTGATTCGCGATATTGCACGAATGCTTCCTTGAACCCCTTGGGCGTGGTCACTGTGCCGTCGGCATGGCGGGTGCAGCCTTCATGGTCGCCGCTCTGGTTCAGCGGATGCAGAACTTCAGCGCAAAATTTGCCTGCTTCATTAATGACCGTATCGATCATGTCGGCAGAGGCATTTTCAAAACCGGGCAGATTGGCATAGCTTGGCAGATCGAGCAGTTCATTCACGATAAACCGGGTGTCACGCGTCGGGGCGGTATAGATTGGCATCTTGTGGTCCTTGCTTAAAACTGGGAACTGAAAGTTGAGAGGCTGACTCAGCCTTCTGCTTCAAGTCGTTCAATTTGCTTGATGAAGTCGGTCAGTTCATTGATTGATGAATCAATATCATCGCGCTGGCTTTTCAGCTTGGCAACGTGACGGCGACAGCGGTCAATCGTCACCCGGCGCTGTTCTACGCGCCCGTCATCCAGATCATAGAGATCAATCATTTCGCGGATTTCGGTCAGGCTGAAGCCGACATTCTTGGCCCGCATGATCCATGCCAGCCGTGCCCGGTCCCGCTTTGAATAGACGCGGGTCAGCCCCACCCGTTTAGGGGCAACCAAGCCTTCATCTTCATAGAAACGGAGGGCCCGCGCAGTGCAGTCAAATTCGGAAGTGAGATCGGAAATGCTGAACTGTTCGCGCAGCAATTTGTCGGGCCGTTCAAGATGCGCGCCTGCATGGCGCGTGGGCGTATTGGCTGTTTGCATCTCTGAAATCCCGGCCTGTTCCTGTTCGATCAACACTACCGGGGTGTAAATGACCTTTACGTAAAGGTCAAGTGTCCAGCGCGTGCAGCTTTCCTCCGTCCAGTTTGCGGTAAAAACAGCTCGTGGCGCCGGTATGGCACGTGGGGCCGGCTGCCTCGCACATCAGGACAAGTGCGTCCTGATCGCAGTCGACCAGGATAGAATTGACCTTCAGAATGTTGCCGGAGCTTTCGCCCTTCATCCATAACTTGCCGCGCGAACGCGAGTGGAAATGGGCCACGCCGGTCTCGATCGTCTTGTCGATCGCCTGCTGGTCCATGAAAGCCAGCATGCGGACTTCCTTTGTTGCCTCGTCGATGACGACCGCGCTGAGCAAGCCTTTGTCATCAAATTTGGGCATGAAATCGCTGCCCGTTTCACGCTGCGTTTTCAGCTCCGATATGTCGGCCATTGGTGCCCTTTCGAATAAAGAATTTGCGGATCGGCGCGCATAAGAAATATTGTTGCAATATGACAACAGGCCGGGGGCAAAATATGTGCGAAACGCACAAGGCGCTATCCTGATGCATCAGCTAATGGAATGTATCGCACGTGGCTCGCAAGGGCCACCCACCGAATGACGGTACCATCAGAGTGCCAGGTTCAGGGGAATATGGAGCTGCTGCCCGCTTAACGGCGTTGGCGCCTCCAAACGATGAGGGATTGGACCTCGGCAGCCTTCTGGGGGGATGGTTGCCATGCTGCAAGGCAGGTCCAACATTATTCGTCACGTGGCGCCCGGGACCTCAGGTCTCGGGTGTTTCGTTTTATCCGGCCCCGGTCAGCACTTCATCCAGCACACGGGCAAAACAGGCAATTCTGATCTCGTCTGCGCCCGCGGCCTGCAATGCCCGAACACAGCTGTCACTCGTTGCCCCGCTGGTCAGCACATCGTCCACCAGAATTACGTTTTTGCCGGCAACCCTGGATGCCATCTTCGGCGGAACGCTGATGGCATTGGCCAGCGCGCGTGCGCGGGCGTGGCGGCCAAGACCTGCCAGCGGCGGGGTTTTCTTGTTTCGCCTGAGGGCCTGCAATTCCAGTCCGGCCCCTGTCAGCGCGGCAAGTTGCTGTGCCAGCAGCCCCGCTTGGTTGTACCCCCGCCCCCAAAGACGCCAGCGATGCAGCGGAACTGGCACCAACAGCCAATTTTCATCGGCATAGGAAAGCTTGCCAGCCATCAGCCGGGCCAGCATGGGCGCAAGCGCAATCCGGCCGCCATGTTTGAAGCTGAGAACCAGTTTGCGCGAGGCGTCATTATAGATGGTGCCAGCCGCAATGCCGCCGTGGCGCGGCGGATTTTGCAGACAGGGCGCGCACATTGCGCCTTCTTCCATTGATTCGTTTATGAAAGGGCGCTGACAGGTGCTGCACCATGGTTCCGCAGGGATTTGCAGATTGCCCCAACAAGGGCCGCACAGGCCGTTTTGCTGCGCGATTGCACCCCCGCACAAGGGGCATCTTGGCGGATAGACAAGGTTGACCAGCGGCGCCAGCGATTCAGAAATGGTTTGCGCCCATGCCATCTCTGGCCACGTTGCCGTGCTTGCGCGCAAGGTGCAAGCACGGCAATGGGCGAGCATGGCAAACCAGCGCGTCCCCCGCATTTTCAACCCTGCCCGCCGCCGCGCCATTCGCCAGCGCGCGGCGCGCCTATCGGCGGCTGATCCGGCCGCAAGTTACATATTGGCTGATATGGTCGAGGATACGCAGGAACGGCTCGCTTTCATGCGTCTTGCGCCCACGCGCAGTCTGGTGATCGGCGATCGTCATGGCGAAATGGCAGCGCATTTGTCAGCTGAAGGCAGCGAAGTTGTTTCCGTCGATCCTGCTGATTTCGACGAAGAAGCGCCGCTGCCATGGGGCGCGTTTGATTTCATCGCTAGCCTGGCAACGCTGGATACGGTAAATGATCTCCCTGGCGCCCTTATTCATTTGCGCAATGGGCTGGCCCCGGGCGGGGTGTTGATTGCCAGCCTGCTGGGCGCTGGCAGCGCACCTGCGCTTCGCAGTGCCATGCTGGCCGCCGATGCGGACCGCCCAGCAGCCCGGATGCACCCGATGGTGGACAGAAGAGGCGGTGCAGATCTGCTGCAACGCAGCGGTTTTGCAAGGCAGGTGGTGGATTCCCGTTCGCTTGACGTGCGCTATGGCAGCATGGATGCGCTGGTGAATGACATGCGGGCGCAAGGCATGACCAATGCGCTGGTATCAAGCCCGCCGCCGCTGGGCCGTGCCGCGCGGGAAACAGCCCGCCAGCATTTCATCAGCCAGGCTGATGATGCTGGGCGGGTAACCGAAACATTCGAAATCCTGACCCTGACGGGGTGGAAATCCTAGCGTAGCGAAGCCTGCGCTGCTGCCAGCCGCGCAATAGGCACACGGTAGGGCGAGGCGCTGACATAATCGAGCCCGACTTCCTCGCAGAATTCGATACTCGCCGGATCGCCGCCATGTTCGCCGCAAATGCCCAGCTTGATGTCGCTGAAAGTCTCGCGGCCACGATCGGCAGCCATGCGGACCAATTGACCGACGCCATCGATATCCAGACTGACGAAGGGATCGCGCGGGAATATACCCTTTTCCACATATGGCGCCAGGAAACGGGCCGAATCGTCCCTCGAAACGCCCAGCGTTGTCTGCGTCAAGTCATTGGTGCCGAACGAGAAGAACTTGGCTTCATGGGCAATTTCTCCTGCCATCAGCGCAGCACGTGGCAGTTCGATCATGGTGCCGACCAGATAGTCCACTGACCGGCCCCTGTCGGCAAAAACCTGCAGCGCCACACGGTCCACCAGGATCTTGAGGATTTGCAATTCGCGCCTGCTCGCGACCAGCGGGATCATGATTTCAGGCACGGGCGCCTCGCCCGATGATTCCGCAACATCGCAGGCGGCTTCGAATATGGCGCGCGCCTGCATCTCGTAGATTTCAGGGTAGGTGATACCCAGGCGGCACCCACGGTGGCCCAGCATGGGGTTGAATTCGTGAAGTTCAGCGGCCCGGCGCTTCAGATGGTCCACGCCCAGCTGTGTTACATCCGCCAGATCGGCAAAATCCGCATCAGCGGTGGGCAGAAATTCGTGGAGAGGTGGGTCGAGCAGCCTGATTGTGCACGGCAGCCCTGCCATCACCTCGAAAATCTGACGGAAATCGTCACGTTGTTCCGGCAGCAGCTTGGCCAGCGCCTTGCGCCGTCCGGCCTCGTCTTCAGCCAGGATCATCTGGCGCACAGCGCTGATGCGCCGGGCATCGAAAAACATGTGTTCCGTGCGGCACAGGCCAATGCCCTCGGCACCAAACTGACGGGCCATGCGGCAATCATCAGGCGTTTCGGCATTGGTGCGCACGCGCATTCTGCGGTGGGCATCGGCCCACACCATCAGCGTGCCAAAATCACCGACCAGTTCCGGTTCCACCGTGGGAACCAACCCTGCCATGACTTCGCCCCGGGCACCGTCCAGCGTGATGGTATCACCCTCCTTGAGGTCGGCATCGCCGATTTTCAGAGTGCGGGTTTTAAGGTCGATAGACACTTGCGACGCGCCTGAGACGCACGGGCGGCCCATGCCGCGCGCCACCACTGCCGCATGGCTGGTCATGCCGCCGCGGGCTGTTAGAATGCCCTGCGCTGCATGCATTCCGTGAATATCTTCCGGGCTTGTTTCCACCCGCACGAGGATGACCTTGTCACCCCGCGCTGCAAGCTGTTCAGCCATATCGGCGTCCAGCACGATCTTGCCACTGGCAGCGCCGGGCGACGCTGGAAGACCTTTGGTCAGGATGTTGCGCGGCGCATCAGGGTCGAGCGTGGGGTGCAGCAACTGGTCGAGCGCCATCGGGTCGATCCGTAAAACGGCCTCGCGTTCGTCAATCAGCCCCTCGCCCACCATTTCAACTGCCATTTTGAGAGCAGCCTTGGCAGTGCGCTTGCCTGAACGCGTCTGCAGCATCCACAGGACGCCTTCCTGCACCGTGAATTCAATGTCCTGCATATCGCGGTAATGGCGTTCCAGCAGATCAAACACGCGGGCCAGTTCCTCGTAAGCCTCCGGCATGGCTTCTTCCATGCTCAGCGGCTTGGCATTGGCAGCCTCGCGGGCAGCTTTGGTCAGATATTGCGGGGTGCGGATGCCTGCGACTACATCTTCGCCCTGCGCGTTGATCAGATATTCGCCGTAATAGGCGCGTTCCCCTGTCGCCGGGTCGCGTGTGAAGGCAACGCCAGTTGCGCTGGTATCGCCCATATTGCCGAACACCATTGCCTGCACGTTGACCGCAGTGCCCCAGTCAGATGGAATATCATTCAGCCGGCGGTAAACCTTGGCGCGGTCAGCATCCCAGCTATCAAATACGGCGGAAATCGCGCCCCACAATTGCTCGTTCACGTCGAGCGGGAAGGAATGGCCCAGTTCCTGTTCGACGATGGACTTATATTCCGTAACCAGCGCTTGCCAGTCTTCAGCATCCATCTCGGTATCAGCATAGAAGCCTTTGTCTTCCTTGGCGATTTCCAACGCTTCTTCGAACAGGCCGTGGTCCACCCCCAGGACGACATCGGCATACATCTGGATGAACCGGCGGTAGGAATCCCACGCGAAACGTTCATCGCCCGATGTCGCCGCAAGCCCAGCCACCGTGTCATCATTAAGGCCAAGGTTCAGCACGGTGTCCATCATGCCGGGCATCGACACCCGCGCGCCCGAACGAACTGAGACCAGCAGCGGATCATCCTTGCTGCCGAAGGTTTTGCCGACAGTCTTTTCAATATGTTGCAGCGCGGATGCGACATTGCTTCGCAGGGTATCGGAAAAGTCGGAGCCGCCCGCCAGATATTTCACACATTCTTCGGTTGTGATGGTGAAGCCCGGCGGGACCGGCAGGCCGATTTCGGCCATTTCGGCCAGGTTGGCACCCTTCCCGCCCGTGATGGTCTTGTCCTTTGCGCGTGGATCATCGGATTTCGCGGTGCCGCCGAAAGTATAGACCGAATTGCTCATTGAAAGGGCTGCTTTCCTGAAGTGAGTGACACAGATGAAAGGCTGCGATGAATCGCGCTTATCCTTCAATCCTGGAAAAATCGGCAACGCGCTGAACTGCGTTGCGGAAACGGTCGAGCAGGTTGAGGCGCGATGCGCGCTTTTCCCTGTCCTCATCATTGACGGTTACATCATCGAAAAATGCATCAATCGGCGCCCGCAGCGATGCAAGCGCGGCCATGGCCGCGGCGAAATCTTCCGCCTTGATCGCGGCTTCTGCGCCGGGTTCCGCATGATCGAGCGCTTCGATCAGCGCCTGTTCCGCAGGTTCCGGCGTGTAGGACAGGGAAGAGGAACGGCGCTCTGCCATCTTGGCTGCAATCACCGCTTTCATGTCAGGGTTGTCGACCAGCGCGAGAGGATCTTCCTCGCCTGTATGGGCGATTTCACCCTCGATACCGTGCCAGTCTTCCTTCTTGAGAATATTGGCCGCCCGTTTGTACCCCGCAAGGAGGTTGGTGCCATCTTCGGTAGCCATGAACGCTTGCAAGGCAGCAACGCGCTTTACCATACGGACATTGTCACCGCCGGTTTCAACAGACGCAACCGCGTCAATCATGTCGTGGCGGATACCGGCATCCCGCTGCTGCACCTTTAGGCGCTCGAGGAAGAAGCTGGCCACATCTTCGCCAACATTGGGACGCCCTGATTGCTCCGCTGCGTTGACAAGATCCCTTACCGAAGTCCGTAGGCCATTTTCCAGTATCAGGCGCAGGATGCCCAGTGATGCCCGACGCAGCGCGAATGGATCCTTGGACCCGGTCGGCTTTTCATCAATCTGGAAGAACCCTACCAAAGTATCCAGCTTGTCCGCCAAACTCACCGTCACTGTCACCGGCTCGGTTGGCACGTCATCACCTTGCCCGACTGGCTTGTAATGATCGCGGATGGCGTCGGCCACGGCATCGGGCAAGCCTTCGGCGCGGGCGTAATATCCGCCCATAAGACCTTGTAATTCTGGAAATTCACCAACCATTTCTGACACGAGGTCTGCTTTGCACAATTCTGCTGCCTGCCGCGCCAAGGCGGGGTCGCAATTGGGCACGATGCCTTCGCTGGCCAGCCATTCGGCCAGTTTTGCCACGCGTTCGACCTTGTCGGCCACGGTGCCAAGCTTTTCGTGGAAGGTAATCCGTTCCAAACCCTTGGCGTGCTCGACCAGCGTTTTCTTCCGGTCCACATCCCAGAAAAACCGCGCGTCCGACAGGCGTGCGGCGAGGACTTTGCGGTTGCCATCGACGATCGCCGCGCCGCCATCTGCTGCATCGATATTGGCGGTGCAGATAAAGGCATTCGCAAGTTTGCCGTCCTGTTCGCAGACGAAATATTTCTGGTTCACCCGCGCTGTCAGCTGGATGGTTTCTGGCGGCACTTCCAGGAAATCTTCTTCAAACCGGCCGAGCAAAGGCACGGGCCATTCGGTCAGGCCCGCATTTTCCACTACCAGCCCTTCATCTTCCACCAGACCCAGCCCGGCATCGGCGGCGGCCTTTGCTGCGCCGGAGCGGATGATCGCCTCACGTTCAGCATGGTCCACCACAACATGGCAGGCGCGCAGTTTTTCCGCATAATCATCCGCGCCGCCGATTGTGATGGGGCCGCTGTGGTGAAAACGGTGGCCCATCGTCGCGTAACCTGACGTCACGCCGTCAACTTCGCATTCCACCAGCTGATCGCCCAGAATGGCGACAATGCCCGACAGGGGCCGCACCCAGCGCAGGCTTTCCGTGCTGAGGGACGCGGCGCCCCACCGCATGCTCTTTGGCCAGGGGAAGCTGCGAATGATGGCCGGGATTGCGTCGGCCAGCACATCGCGCACAGCCTTGCCCGGCTTGTTGATCACGGCAAACCAAGTTGGCCGGCCTTTGACATCGCGCAGTTCAAGCTGGTCCCGCGTCACGCCGTTCTTGCGGCAGAAACCGTCAATCGCCTGATCAGGCGCGCCTTCTGGCGGGCCTTTGGCTTCTTCGCTGACCGCTTCGGTCTGCTGCGGCAGGCCGCGTGCAATGAGGGCAAGGCGGCGCGGCGTGGACCAGACGGTAATTTCGCCCAGCGACACGCCCGCAGCGTCCATCTGGGCGTGAAAGAGCTTCTCCAGATCGGCGCGCGCGCCTTTATGCATCCGTGCGGGGATTTCTTCGCAGCGCAGTTCGAGCAGGAAATCGGTCATGCTGACCACTCCGGGAATGCCTGCGCCCACCGATCAGCATTTTTCGCCATGTAAACCTGGCACGAACCGCGCGCCAGATCGCGCACCTGGCCCATGTAACTGGCGCGTTCCTGCACCGAAATTACGCCGCGGGCCTGCAACAGGTTGAAAATATGGCTCGCCTCGATTGCTTGTTCATAGGCGGGCAGCGGCAATTTGGCAGTCAGGCAGTTCTGGCATTCCGCCACCGCTTTCCTGAACAGGTCGAACAGCGCCTCGGTGTCGGCCACTTCGAAATTCCACGTGCTCATCTGTTTTTCATTTTCGAGAAACACATCGCCGTAACTGACGCCGCGCCCGTCGAAATTAAGGTCGTACACATTGTCCACGCCCTGAATATACATGGCGAGGCGTTCCAGACCGTAAGTGAGTTCCCCTGCGACAGGCTTGCAATCATAGCCGCCCATCTGCTGAAAATAGGTGAACTGGGTCACTTCCATCCCGTCACACCAGACTTCCCAGCCCAGACCCCATGCGCCCAGCGTGGGCGATTCCCAGTCATCTTCGACAAAGCGGATGTCATGCTTCAGCGGATCGATGCCGATGACGCCCAGGCTTTGCAGGTAAAGCTCCTGCAAATTCGCGGGGCTTGGCTTCAGGATAACCTGATACTGGTAATAATGCTGAAGCCGGTTGGGGTTTTCGCCATAGCGCCCGTCAGTTGGCCGGCGGCAAGGCTGCACAAAGGCAGCATTCCATGGTTCCGGCCCCAGCGCGCGCAGGGTGGTTGCCGGATGAAAAGTGCCCGCCCCCATGCGCATGTCATAGGGTTGCAGGATAAGGCAGCCATTCGCGCTCCAGAAATCGTGGAGTGCCAGGATCATGTCCTGAAAGCTGTTGGTCGGATCGCGTGTCATCAGATTGCCCGTCATTATGCGAAGGGCTTTGGCGGATGGCCGAAACGGGGTCAATGCCGCACTGCAACACACGCGCCAAACATCAGCGCTGCGGATGCCAAAATGACATGATATACCGACTTTATGTCAGGTAGTGTTGACATAGTCAGCGAATCACGACATAAAGTCAGCACAACCTGACATAAGGAAGTTCTTTTCGATGCTCACTCTCACCGCTGACCAAAAAGCCGCCATGGTCATCACTGCTGCATTCATGGGCAGCGCTGCCATTATTCTTCACATTGCCGCCATCGCCTTTGATCTGGCCGACTTCCTGCGCGGCCTCAGCATTGGCCTCGCACTGGTAAGCCTCGCCATTTTGCTCATCGGCAAACTGCGTGACGAATATCTTGATGGCCTTTGGAAACAGGGCGCATCCGCGGCCTTTGCGACCACGGTGGTCTTGTTTCTTGTTCGGCCCTTCATCATCGAGGGCGCTTTTACAGGCATTGACGGAGCGCGCCTTGTCGAGGCTTACGCCGCGCTTGTCGCGCCAGCGGCCATCCTTGCATTCTTCGTCGGCTTTTATGGTGCCAGATTGCGGAACCCCGCATGAAAAACCGCCTCAAGGTTCTGCGCGCAATGCGAAACTGGAGCCAGGCGGAACTGGCAGTACATCTCGATGTCTCTCGACAGGCGGTTAACGCCATAGAGACCGGCAAGCATGACCCGTCGCTCCCCCTCGCCTTCAAACTCGCCCGCCTTTTTGAAATGCCCATCGAGGAGATTTTCGATGACCAATCCTGATGCCAACATGCCGAACGCCGATCTCGACATGGCTACGCCCACAAACGTCCCATCCATGGCTTTGCTGGTTGCCTTGATCGCTGCCACCGTGCTGACCACCGCATTCGGCGCTGGCGTGGTCACAGGCTTCACCGATGCTGGTGGCGGGGACAGCCCCACGGTTCTGGCGGCGATTTACGCTGTCTGGATAGCCATTGTCGGCGGATTTGCGCTGTCTGCCGCCAGGGTTTGGCTGAAGCGCGCAAATGGCAGTAAAGAACCGCTTTCACGCAGCACGAGGCGGTCACGCAGCTTGATGTATGTGCTCGTCGCATTCAGTGCGGTGATCGGCATGTTTCTGGCCTACTTCGCGCCCGAAGGCACGTCGCTGCTGTCTGATGGCCCGATCCCGGCCTATCCCGCGCTGATCTTGATCATGTTGTGGCTGGTAGGTGGCCCGATTGTCACCATTCTGTGGTGGCGCATGACTGATGAACATGACCGGGCCAGCTATGTCGATGGTGCGAATATCGCCGGTCATGCCTATCTGTTCATCACGCCGGGCTGGTGGGTCGCTACACGTGCCGGGCTGCTGCCAGAGCAGAACCCAATGGTGTTGCTGCTGATTGTCGCAGTCATCTGGTCTGCCGTCTGGTTTTATCGCCGATATTCTTGATTTTGTTCCAACCCACATTCAGCAAATTGAAACATCCAATCCAGGAAAACATGCTATGAGATCCTTTGCAAAAACTATCGCCTGCCTCCTATCCGGCACCGCCATTCTTTTTGGCGCTCCGGCCTGTGCGCAGCAGCAGAAGCCGACCCCTGTCCAAGCCGCACAAGTGCCAGCCGCGCAGATGGAAATGGCCGGGCCTGCCTTGTGGAAAGTGTATGACGAAGACACGACTGTCTATCTGTTCGGCACCGTTCATGCGCTGCCCAAGGAAGTAGACTGGTACAAGGGCGATGTCGCAGCCGCGCTTGCATCATCCGATATGCTGATTACCGAAATCATGACCACACCCGAAACGCCGGCAATAATGCAGACCATCCTGATGGAAAAAGGCATCCTGCCGGAAGGCAAAACGCTGCGCGCCATGCTGAATGACGAACAGCGGGCATCCTATGATGCCGCCATGGTCAAGCTGGGCCTGCCCGAAGCGGCATTTGACCGGTTTGAACCCTGGTATGCCAGCATGATGCTGTCCATCCTGCCGCTGATGAAGCAAGGCTATAGCCCCGAAAGCGGCGTGGAAGCTGTGCTGACCAAGGAAGGCGGCGAAGCGAAGAAGCGTGGCGAGCTGGAAACGGTGGCGTTCCAGATGTCGGTGTTTGATGATTTGCCGCTCGACAGCCAGATCAAGTTTCTTGTCCAGGCCGCAGAAGGGGTCGATACGATCAAACCGATGCTGGACAAGATGGTGGCCGAATGGCTGGAAGGCGATGCTGACGGGCTGGCCGCACTGATGAACGAAGGTCTTTCCGATCCGCTTCTTGCGGACCGGCTGCTGTATCAGCGCAATGCCAACTGGGCTTCGTGGATTGATGATCGGCTCGATACGCCCGGCACTGTCTTCATTGCGGTGGGCGCAGGCCATCTTGCCGGCAGCAAAAGCGTGCAGGATGCGCTGATGGCGCGCGGCATCACCACCCACCGCGTCCAGTGAGGAAAACCATTGCCTTTACCGCATTGGCAGCCATGGTGCTGGCTGCCTGCGGTGGGGCGACCCCTGAGCCTGAGCCGCCGCGCCCCAGCCCCGCCCTGTGGGAAATCAAGTCAGGTGACGGGACGCTGGAGGGGTGGCTGTTTGGCACCATCCACACATTGCCCGATGGCGCGGATTGGGAAACACCAGCGCTGTCAGATGCGATTGAAGGTGCAGATATATTGATCGTGGAGATCGCCGGGCTGGATGACAGCGCGGCGGTTTCCGCGGTTTTTACGCGCCTTGCGCAAACGCCGGGCCAACTGCCGCTGACCAGCCGCCTTGCTGCGCAACACCGCCCGGCCCTTGGCGAATTGATAGCTAAAGCTGGCTATGAAACGGGTGATTTTGCCACCATCGAAAGTTGGGCGGCGGCACTGATGCTGGCGCAGAGCCTGCAAGGCGGCGACCCTGATAATGGCGTGGATCGCGCCTTGCTTCGCCGCTTCAGAGGCAGGCCGGTGCAGGAGTTGGAAGGGGCAGAGCGCCAGCTGAGTATTTTCGACCAGTTGCCCGAAGCTGACCAGCGCGATTTGCTGGCCGCCGTAGTGGAGGAAAGCCGGAAGCCGCAAGGCGAGAGCGAGCGGTTGGCCAAAATGTGGCGCGCGGGCGATATGACCGCCTTGGCCCGCGAAAATTCGCAAGGGCTGCTGGCGGATGCGCAACTGCGCGATGCCCTGCTGGTGCGGCGCAACGCCCGCTGGGCAGCATTGCTGGCACAATCCCTGCCGGCTGACCCGCCTGCCCTCATCGCGGTGGGTGCGGCCCATATGGCAGGGCCGGATGCGCTGCCTGCGCTGTTGCAGAAACGCGGATATACGGTCACCCGCATCCAGTAATTCGCCGCGCCGCCCAAATACCCCCCACGCATATACGGATCGCATCAACACTTGTCTTCGCGTCAGAATGTCCGTAAAGGCGCGCGCTTCCGGCCAAGGTCATCCCTGGAGGCTTGGCTGCGGAAAACTGTTATTCAATGCAATTCGAAAGGCAATTATTATGAGCGACGCTCTGACCCTGCCGGCCGAGACGCGCGAACGGGCTGGCAAGGGAGCCTCCCGTGCACTGCGTCGCGAAGGCCGTGTACCTGCTGTCATTTATGGCGGCAAAGAAGAAGCCACTCCGATCCATGTCGAAGCCAAGGAGCTGATCCGTCAGCTTGGAACCGGCCACTTCATGAATTCGATCGTCATGATCGACGTTGGCGGCAAGAGCGTGCGCACCCTGCCCAAGGATGTTGCCTTTCACCCCGTGACCGACCTGCCGCTGCACGCAGATTTCCTGCGTCTGTCGAAGGATTCGAAGATCGAAGTCGCCGTTCCGGTGGTGTTCGTGAACGAAGAAGCCAGCCCCGGTCTGAAAAAGGGCGGCGTGCTTAACGTGGTCCGTCACGACCTCGACCTGGTGTGCGAATCGGACAAGATCCCCGACGAAATCCAGATCGACGTTACCGGTCTCGAAGTTGGCGATTCGATCCACATCAGCACCGTCAAGCTGCCTAAGGGTTCGGAAAGCGCGATTACCGATCGTGACTTCACCATTGCCACAATCGTTGCTCCGTCCGCGCTCAAGCGTGCCGAAGGCGAAGCTTCTGACAGTGACGAAATGGAAGCTGGTGGAACCGCCGCGACTGAACAGGGCCTGGATGCTGATGCAGCCGCGGAACAGGAAGCCAAGGGCTGATAATCGCCCCTGCCATTCCGGCATGATTTTGAAACGCCGGCTTTCCATAAGGAAGGCCGGCGTTTTGCTTTTCAGCGCAATTTGTCTAGGTGGGCGCAATGCAACTTTGGGTAGGCCTCGGTAATCCCGGTCCGCAATATGCGATGAACCGGCATAATGTCGGCTACATGGCGATCGACGTCGTGGCCGACATGTATGAATTCGCGCCCGTGCAGAAGAAATTCTCAGGCTGGGTGCAGGATGGCCGGATTGGCGGGCAGCGTATCATCTTCCTCAAACCGGCTACTTTCATGAATGAAAGCGGCCGCTCGGTTGGGGAAGCCATGCGCTTCTTCAAGCTGGAAAATGATGCGCTGACGGTCTTTCATGACGAACTCGACCTCGCCCCTTTCAAGGTCAAGGTCAAACAGGGGGGCGGGACAGCGGGGCATAATGGCCTGCGGTCAATAGGCGCCCATTGCGGCAATGATTTTCAGCGCGTTCGCCTTGGCATTGGCCATCCTGGCCACAAGGACCGCGTGCATTCCCATGTGCTGGGCAATTACGCCAAGACGGAACTGGATGATCTTGCCGAAATGCTCGGCGCTGTGGCGGCAGAGGCCGAATGGCTGGCCAAGGGCAATGCCGCCCGTTTCATGAGCGATATTGCCCTGCGCCAGCAGGGTTGAAACCCGATGCCCGCGGTTGGCTCGTGGCTTTAACTCGCTGGCGCAGGCGGCGTATGGTTTGCGGAGCTTCATTGCACTGGGCTGATGTGCGCCCTTGCTGCTGCCACCTGTCGGAAAATCTTACGAAACACGCACTGTCGGGTGCTTGTTAACTATCGAAAATGGCCTGCTGCCGCATATGGCACATGTCTTGCATCAATTTGCGTAAACCATTTATGCAAGTGCGGGGGCACCTCAATGACCACATATTTTTCCAAACTCGCACTGGCTGCCGCTTTTGCTGGCACTGTCTTTGCTACGCCTGCCCTGGCTGAGCCAATCTTGCTGGATGGCGGCGATATCGGCGAGAGCTTCACCATCAAATATGATGGCTTTTCCAATGGCACAACCATTAGCGGACTGACCGCCGAAACAACCTTCACCCTAACCGGTGTGACCGACACGACTTACAGCTTCGATTATGTCGTCAGCAACACCACCAGCGGTGATGTCGGTTCGCGCGTCAGCAGCTTTGCCTTTAATACCAACCCCGATATCGCCAGCGCCAGCAGCACCGGTGATTACAGCTTCGTGGTCACAGATTCGAACTATCCCAATGGCGTCGGCAATGTCGATGTTTGCTTCAAAGGCGGCAACAGCGGATCATGTGCAGGCAATACCGGCGGCGCTGCTGCTGGCGAAACCGGCATGGGCACCTTGACGCTTAACTTCGCTGATCCACTTGCCTCGCTGACGCTGGATGATTTCTTTGTCCGCTACCAGTCGGTGACAGGCGCAGGCACGGTCAGTTCTGCCAGCGGTCAGCAGGTGTCCAGCAGTTCAGGCGGCACCAGGGTTCCGGAACCCGGTATGCTCGGTATTCTTGGCGTTTCGCTAATTGGTCTTGGCCTAGCCCGCAGGCGCCAGTCGCGCGGTTTGCGGCCTGCCTGACTACTTAAGCTGCCCGCTTGCCAGTCAGCGGCTTTGTGCCGCTGCCAAATGGCGGGCGATTGCGGCATTGTCAGGCGCCTTTTGCGCCGCAGCTTGCAGCAAGGCGATGCCGCGCTTCCGGTCCTTGCCCGTGTCCACCAGCAGCCAGCCCGCGGTGTCCATGATGGACGGGTTGCCGGGCATCGCCTCAAGCGCCTTGAGCGCCAGCTCGACAGCCTCATCTGTCTGGCCCATACGGGATTTGGCGTAAGCGAGATTATTCAGCACCATTGCACCCGGAACAGCTGTGCGATCCACGATTGACTGATAGCTGCGCGATGCGGCCGCCCAATCGCCATTCCTGAGAGCAGCATCGCCTGTCGCCAAATGCCCGCCCAGCCATTCTGGCGCAGGAACCTTCGCCCTGCGCGCAAGATCGGCATATGCACCATCGCCCGCACCCTTTGCCGCTTTGGCGGCCAGCGCCAGTTCTTCCGGGTGTGCATCGGGGCGGTTCGTCAGCGGCGTCAAACTTGCCAGCGCGCCTGCAAATTCCTTTCCTGCAACCTGCGCTTCGCCTAGCAGGAACCGGATTTTCCGGTTGGCCGGATATTTCCGCAGCAAAGGCACCAGCTTGGCGCGGGCCTGCTCCACCTGTCCGATCCGCAGCAGGGATTCTGCATAGACTACCTGCATTGACGGGTTTTCTTCCATCAACGGTTCCTGCGCCTGCAATATGGTGCGCGCAGCAGACCATTGGTTTCTGGCCGCCGCAATGCGCGCCTGAAGGTAAATTATCTTCGCATTGTCCGGCGCATCGGCAGCAATCGTCTGCAAAAGCTTATCTGCATCATCAATGCGGCCAAGATCGCCCAGCACGCCCACCTTACCAAGCGATGCCGCAAAATTTGCCGGATAGGCTGACAATGTCTTGTCATAGGTTGCCAATGCCTGCCGCAAATTGTTCTGTGCAACCGCAACTTCAGCAGAAACCAGCAGGGCTTCAAGTGGCGCCGGCTTGGCGGCAGCGGCCATGTCAGCAAGTTTTTTGGCCGCCACCGTGCGGCCAGAGCCCAATTCCAGCCGCGCATAGGCTGCCTGCAGCCTTGCCTGCGGTCCAGCCATTCCAAGGCCCGCTTCGAACGCCTTGCGCGCAGCCGCCGCATCGCCCTTGCCCAGATGCGCCAACCCGGTAATGCGGGCAGCTTCTGCCTGATTTATGCCGGACAGCGCGGCAAGCGCTTCATCATAGCGCCCGCGCAGCACATTCGCCTCAGCCATCAGGATTGCCAGGCCACCATTGTTCCCGGCACCACCCAATGCACTCAGGCTGGCCGCTGCGCCGTCGCCATCGCCCAGTGCCAGCTGTGTTTTTGCCAGCAGTTCCAGCATGGCCTTGTTCTGCGGATCATCCACCAGTGCGGAAATCAGATCGAGCCGGCTTGCGGCATAATCATGCTGGGAAAACGCAGTCTGCGCCCGGGAGTATTTTTCCTCTGCTGATTTGCCGCATCCACCCAGCATGGCGAGCAAGGCGAGGGATGCCAGCATTTGTGTCGATCTGTTCATGCCGCACCGCTAACGCAAAGCTCCTAAAATAATCGTGAAGCTGGCCTTTGCAGATTGTCGGCGCTAAAGGCGGCCACCTGTTCTTATTCCGGAGTTTTCGATGGGTTTCCGTTGCGGGATCGTCGGGCTGCCCAATGTTGGCAAGTCCACCCTTTTTAATGCACTGACAGAAACGCAGGCGGCGCAGGCTGCCAATTATCCGTTCTGCACGATCGAGCCGAACGTCGGCCAAGTCGCCGTGCCCGATACGCGTCTTGAGAAGATCGCCAGCGTTGCCGGCAGCGCCAAGACCATTTTTACCCAGCTCGGCTTTGTCGATATTGCGGGCCTTGTCAAAGGCGCCAGCAAGGGTGAAGGTCTGGGCAACCAGTTCCTGGCAAATATCCGCGAAGTAGACGCGATTGTGCACGTTCTGCGCTGTTTTGAAGATGATGACATCCAGCATGTCGCCAACAAGGTTGATCCCATTGCGGATGCCGAAGTGGTCGAGACAGAGCTGATGCTGGCAGATCTTGAAAGCCTGGAAAAACGCGTGCCTGCCGCACAGAAAAAAGGCACCAGCGGCGACAAGGAAGCCCGCATTCTGGCCAGCGTTCTGGGACAGGCGCTGGAACTGTTGCGTGAAGGCAAGCCCGCCCGCCTCACCGTGCCCGGTGACGAGGAAGAAGAACGCCTGTTCCAGCAAGCGCAATTGCTGACGGCAAAGCCTGTGCTTTATGTTTGCAACGTGGCTGAAGAAGACGCGGCCAATGGCAATGCGCTGTCCGAACTGGTTGCTGCCAAAGCGGCCAGCGAAGGCGCGCAATCAGTCGTGGTTTCTGCTGCGATTGAATCGGAACTGATCGGCATGGACCCGGCTGAACGGGGCGAATATCTGGCCGAACTCGGTCTTGAAGAAAGCGGCCTGGCCCGCGTAATCCGCGCTGGCTACGAATTGCTGCAATTGCAGACATATTTCACCGCTGGTCCCAAGGAAGCACGCGCCTGGACATTCCCCATGGGCGCCAAGGCACCGCAGGCAGCAGGCGAAATTCACAGTGATTTTGAACGCGGCTTCATCAAGGCCGAAACAATTGCCTATGATGATTTTATCAGCCTTGGCGGTGAGGCCGGCGCACGCGAAGCCGGCAAACTGCGGCAGGAAGGCAAGGAATATCTGGTCAAGGATGGCGATATTCTGAACTTCAAATTCAACGTCTAGGCACAAATCACTGTCCTGTTCGTTGATCAGGCCAACATGCAACAGGGAATCTTTTTGAATGGTCGATAAATCCGAGAAATTTCGCTGGCTTGTCCGTCTTGGGTTCGCAGCCCGCGGCGTGGTCTACACCCTGCTGGGATATATTTTCCTGACCAGCAGCGGCGGTGACAATGGCGAAGATGGCGCGAAGAGCGTCTTTTCCTGGATTCAGGACGTTCCGGGCGGCTCCATCATTCTCTATCTGTGTGCGCTTGGTCTGTTTGGCTATGCGCTTTACCGCCTTGCCTCCCCTGCAATCGACATCGAGAATTATGGCAGCGATGCCAAGGGTTGGGGACACAGGTTCGGCCATGCGTGCAGCGGTGTCGCGCATTTGGCGCTCGCCTATTCAGCCTACAAGTTTGCCAGTGGCGGCAAGCAATCGTCTGACAGTGATACAGCGCAGCAGGCAGTCGGCGGGATCCTCTCGATGGATTTCGGCGGCGTCATTCTGGGTATTGTCGGCCTCGGCTTTTTCATCGCTGCTTTTGCGCAGGGAAAGAAGGCGTGGACAGGCAGTTTCATGAACCGCATTTCATCTTCTGCCCCAGCACCCACAAAAGCGCTGGGGCACGCTGGTTACGGCGCGCGCACTGTCGTTTTCGCGGTGATTGGCTGGTCGCTCGTCAACGCAGCATGGATTTCCAGCACCAGCGAAGTGAAGACACTTGGCGGCGCGGTAAATTCGCTGCGGGATGATGGCATCTTGTTTACCCTGGTCGCGATAGGCTTGTTGCTGTTCGGCATTTTCAGTCTTGTGCTTGCTCGCTATCGCATCGTGCCTGACGTCGGGCACAATTAAGCTGGGCCACAATCATCGCGGGGTGAAAATGCTGTATTTCGAAGATCTGGTCATCGGTTCAAAAAAATCCTTCGGTGCTTATGCGGTAACCCGTGAAGAGGTCATGGAATTCGCTGAAAAATACGACCCGCAGCCGTTCCATCTGGATGATGATGCCGCCGCACGGACGCATTTTGGGCGGTTGTCGGCCAGTGGCTGGCATACCTGCGCCATGACCATGCGGATGATGGTGGATGATATGAAGGTGAACCAGCAGGCTGGCCTTGGTTCACCCGGCATTGATCAATTGCGCTGGGCCAAACCCGTTTTTCCCGGCGATACGCTGCATTGCGAGACTGAAGTGCTCGAAAAAAGGCGCAGCAAAAGCCGACCTGAAATGGGCATTTTCAAATCGCGTGGCCGCACGTTTAACCAGCACGGTGAAATGGTGCTGGAAATGGTGTCCAACGGGCTGATCGAAGTGCGCGATCAGGCCGCACCCATCGCTGATTAGGATCTAGGGGAAGGCAGCGCATTATGTTGCGGCTGCCCTCCCCGCATGGGTTCAGTCTTCCGGATAGTCATACTCGAAAGGGTCTGTATCGAGGGGCTTCTGCGGCAGCGGCATTGGCGCAATGGTGTCCTTGTCATTCGCCGCTGCAAGCAACATTCCTGCCATCACCACCGACGCCTGGCGCAAGTCATCTGTGCGCAAATGGTCGAATGTGTCGATATTTGTGTGATGCAGCCGCGCGAAGTAATCCAGCGGATCCTGGATGAACTGATATCCCGGCAAGCCGATCGCCTGAAGATAGACATGATCGGTACCGCCGGTTTTGCCAGCCACAACGGTGGATGCGCCCATATCGGCAAAGGGGGCCATCCATTTGCGCAGCAGTGGTTCAGCCGCAGCATTACCTTCTGCATGAATGCCGCGGAATTTGCCTGATCCATTGTCCATGTTGAAATAGGCTTTCAACTGGGAATAACCCGGCTTCGGCGTAATCGGATACAGGTTGCGCCATTCATCGGCCAGACTGTCAGCCGCCACGGCATCTTCGCCTGCACGGCTGACCAGATGCTGGCGGACGTATGCAAGCGAGCCGAGCAGCCCCTGCTCCTCGCCGCTCCACAAGGCAAAACGGATGGTGCGGCGCGGGCGCACGCCCATTTGCTTCAGGATACGCGCAGCTTCCAGCACCGTGATACTGCCAGCACCATTATCCACCGCGCCATCACCGGCTGCCCAGCTGTCGAAATGCGCGCCCGCCATAACGTAGCCTGCCGCAGGGTCAGTGCCGCGAATTTCGCCAAGGATATTATAGGCCTTGGTATCGTCATCAACAAAGCGGACATTGCTGTTGATGGAAAGGCGCGGCGCCGGTCCGGTCCTGGCCAGGCGGGCAAGCCGGCGGTAATCTTCTGCGGCGATTTCAATACCGGGCAGTTTCGGGCTTTTCCCTGCTTTATAGGTATAACCTGAACCATGCAGAAGATTGCCGTCACGGTATGATTTTTTGACCCAGGCAACAGCGCCTTCGCTGGCAAGAAAATCGTCCAGTTGCAGTGCAAATTCGCGGCGCTTGGCATAGCGCGCAATGTCCTGCGGATCGTGCTGGGGCACGGCATATTCGTCCAGCTTGCCGATTTCAGCGGATGTCAGCCGTGAGAAAGCAGCCGAGGTTGGTTCATCACCTGTTCCCGGCAGGCTGTAGAGGACAATCTTGCCCGCCAGCTTGCCGCGATAGGCTTCAAAATGGGCCACTTCTGAAATAGGCGCAACGATGATTTCAGCCTCGATCGTGCCATTGGTACCGGGCGTCCAGGCGACCGGAATTGCGCTAAGTTCAAGCGCGCGCGGTGCGACCATGCGCACATCGCTAGACATCATTTCCCAGCCACGCCCGAATTCGAACCCTTCCTTGTGCACATTATCAAGGCCAAGAGCCTGCATTTCTGCGGTAGCCCATGCTTCTGCCCGCCGCATATTGGGCGAATTTGTCAGGCGCTGACCAATCTGGTCAAGCAGTTCGTGGGCGCTTTGCTGCACCTGGCTTCTGTTCATCCCTTCATCGATGATGCGGGCGGTATCGGCAGCATCCTGCGCCAGCAGCGACGCTGATTGGCCCGCGTAACACAGGGCTGCACCTGCAAGCAAAAAACGTAAATTAATCATGGATTTGAATCCCCCATTTAAGATAGTTCAAGAACCGCATTGCGCCAGGCCGTCGGCGCTATAAACGGTTTGGTCACGTTCGTTACGGACCGTCAGATTGCCGTCGAAGTCCGTGGTTTCCATACCGGATTGCTTTCCATCGCCGTCAATCACAAGGCTGAGGGAGTAAGCACCCGCGTCATATTTTTCATATGTGCCAACCGGACCCTTGGGGCTGCCCTTGTCGGCTGCAAACCGTTCAATCTCGTCATCAATTTTCATGAAGGCGACATCGGCCTGTGTCAGGACCAGCGGGCCTGTCCCTTCGCCCGCAGGGATGAAAGCGCAGCCTGCCCCGAACAGATCGTTTTTCTCGATATCGGGATAGAGGATCGGTTCCGGGGTAAGCGGTGTGGGCGGAATGATCTGCGCCGCTTTGACCGCGGCGATTTTGGCATCATCGATGCGCTTCTGCTCCTCCGCTGAAATTTCTGCATCGCCGCATGCCGATAAGGCCAGCGCTGCTCCCAAAACCAGAAACCGCATCAATGTCTCCCAAACAGTTTTTCTACATCAGCCATCGACAGTTTGACCCAGGTTGGCCTGCCGTGGTTGCATTGGCCGGATCGCGGGGTGCGTTCCATTTCTCGTAACAGGGCATTCATTTCCGAAACCTGCAAAGTGCGCCCTGCCCTGACCGAGCCGTGGCAGGCCATGGTTGCCAGCACCAGATCCAGTTTTTCGCCCAGCAGCAACGCTTCGCCATGTTTTGCCAGATCATCATCAATATCCTGCAGCAAGGCCGCTGGATTTG
This sequence comes from Allopontixanthobacter confluentis, assembly GCF_009827615.1. Lineage (GTDB taxonomy): Bacteria > Pseudomonadota > Alphaproteobacteria > Sphingomonadales > Sphingomonadaceae > Allopontixanthobacter > Allopontixanthobacter confluentis. The sequence goes on along the minus strand of NZ_WTYU01000001.1, from coordinate 983,352 downwards.
ATTTGCCCAGTGAATGCGGCACCGCCCTTACCAGCATGGCAGATGGCCCAAACCGTTCGATGACCAGACCGAGCGCGGCCAGTTTCTCGGCTGCATCTTCCAACCGGTCGCAGGCCGTTTCTTCCAGTTCCACCACTTCGGGCAGAAGCAGCGCCTGGCTGCGTTTCAATGCGTCTTCTGCGCCCGCTGCACGCAGCCGTTCCAGCACGAGCCGTTCATGCGCGGCGTGCTGGTCCACCAGCACCAGCCCATCGGCTGCTTCGGCAACAATATAGGTGTTGGCCACTTGCCCGCGTGCAATCCCCAGCGGATATTGCGCGGCAATTTCGGGCAAAGCTTCTGCCTCTACCGCACGGCCCATCGGCGCAGCGGGGTCTTCGCTGTCCGGCCCGCGCCATGGCGATACCGGGGATGCCACATGGCCTGCGGTATGGCCTGCGGTATTGCTGGCTGACGGATTGCTCCAGTCCCGGTTGGCAAACAGCGACCGCAAGGCAGGCGCATCCTGCGCCAGCGGTTCGGTTTGCCATCGCCCCATGGCGGCAACATCCGGCGACTGGGCGCTGCGCCGGTCCCCGCCAGACAATGCATGGCGCAGGCCCGACACAATGAAGCCGCGCACAAACGCCCCGTCACGAAAGCGCACCTCGGTCTTGGCCGGGTGCACATTCACATCCACATCTTCGTTCGGCAGGGTGAGAAACAGGGCCAATACTGCGTGCCGGTCACGCGCGAGCATATCGGAATATGCGCCCCGCACTGCACCTGTCAGCAGCCGGTCCTTGACAGGCCGGCCATTGACGAAAAGATATTGATGGTCGGCCACGCCGCGGTTGTAGGTGGGCAGGCCGGCAATCCCGGTCAGGCGCATCGGCCCTCGTTCCAGATTGATCGCCACGCCATTGTCGGCAAGTTCGCGCGCAATGATGCCGGAAACCCGCGATGCCAACGCTTCGCCGGGCTGCAGTGACAAGACGCGCCGATCACCATGATCAAGCGTAAAACCAATATCGGGCCGGGCCATGGCCAGCCGTTGGACGACATCCTTGCACGCTGCATATTCGCTGCGCGCCGTGCGCAGGAATTTGCGCCGCGCAGGAACCTTGGCAAACAATTGTTCGACCCGCACGCGCGTGCCCGGCGGCAATGCTGCGGGTGTATCCTCGATGATATCGCCATGGTCGACAACGCGCCGCCACCCCTGCCCGGCATGATCGCCCTCTTGCGGCCTGCTTTCCAGCGTGAACCGCGAGACGCTGGCAATGGACGGTAGGGCTTCACCGCGAAACCCAAGGGTCGCGACCTGTTCAATCGCCTCGTCCGGCAGTTTGGACGTGGCATGGCGTTCCAGCGCCAGCGCCATCTGGTCAGGTGCCATGCCGCACCCATCGTCTGTGACTTCCAGCCGGGTCAGCCCGCCATCCACCAGATGAATGGCAATGCGCGTGGCGCCAGCGTCAATCGCGTTCTCGACCACTTCCTTCAAGGCTGCAGCAGGCCGTTCCACCACTTCGCCAGCGGCGATGCGGTTGACCAGGGATTCGGGAAGGCGGCGTATTTCTGGCATCGAAAAACCGGCCTAGCGGCGAAGTGCAGCAAATTCGAGGCCGATGGTGGAAAATCGGTGCACTATCGACATTAATTTTTGGCCTTTTCTCATGCGTTTCTTTAAGGCACCAGCATTCCCTGTCATATACGGGTCGCACCGGTCGTTACTATCAGCGGCATTGCCCCGAAAACTATACGGAATCGCCCACGTAATGAGCTTCATTTCCCGCCTTTTCAAATTTGGATCGCAGAACATGGCGATCGACCTCGGCACTGCCAACACGCTGGTCTATGTTCAGGACCGCGGTATCGTTCTGAATGAACCGTCTGTTGTGGCCATTGAAACCCTTAATGGCATCACGAAGGTGAAGGCTGTGGGTGATGATGCCAAGATGATGATGGGCAAAACGCCCGACAGCATCCAGGCGATCCGTCCCTTGCGCGACGGTGTGATTGCCGACATCGAAATTGCGGAAAAGATGATCGAACATTTTATCCGCAAGGTTCACGGCAAGAAAAGCATGTTCAGCTATCCTGAAATCGTGATCTGCGTGCCGTCAGGCTCCACTTCGGTGGAACGGCGCGCCATTCGCGATGCGGCATCCAACGCCGGCGCCAGCCAGGTCTATCTCATTCTCGAACCCATGGCAGCGGCCATTGGCGCTGATATGCCGGTGACTGAGCCTGTCGGTTCGATGGTGGTCGATATTGGCGGCGGCACTACCGAAGTCGCGGTTCTTTCGCTGCGCGGTCTTGCCTATACGACATCGGTCCGCACCGGCGGTGACAAGATGGACGAAGCCATCGTGTCCTACGTCCGCCGTCATCACAATCTGCTGATCGGCGAATCCACGGCGGAACGGATCAAGAAGGATTATGGCATCGCCACCCCGCCCGAAGACGGGATTGGCGAACTGATTACCCTGAAGGGCCGCGATCTGGTCAATGGGGTGCCTAAGGAAATTACCATCAATCAGGGCCATATCGCCGAAGCATTGGCTGAACCCATTGGCGCCATTGTCGAAGGTGTGCGTATTGCGCTGGAAAACACGGCGCCGGAACTGGCGGCGGACATTGTCGATCAGGGCATCGTGCTTACCGGCGGCGGCGCGCTGATCAGCGGTCTTGACGAACATCTGCGCGAAGAAACCGGCCTTCCGGTCAGCATCGCCGAAGATCCGCTCTCGTGCGTGGCAATCGGCACTGGCCGCGCCATGGAAGATCCAATCTATCGCGGCGTCTTGATGACCGCCTGAGGGAAGGATTGTAATGGCGCCGCCTTCCAAACGGCGTCCCGGCTTTTCGCGCAGGGCGCAATTCGGAATTTTCACCGGCTATGTGCTTGCCGGTATCGGCGCGCTGGTTGGGGCTATCCTGCTGGTCTTGTCGCTGTGGCGCCCGGCCAGTTTCAACGGCCCGCGCGCAGCAGCGCATGATACCGTGGCGCCCGCCGGTCAAATGGCCGCAGTTGCGCGTTCCGATGGTCTGGGGCTGATCGACAGTATTGCGGGATATTACCGTGCAGGCCGGCAGAATGCCGCGCTGAAGCGGGAAATGGAGCTTGCCCGCATCAGGCTGGCCGAAGCCAAGGCAGTCAAGTCTGAAAACAAGCGTTTGAAAGCGCTGCTGGGACTGGAAGATACCGGCGTCAAAGCCGTGGCCGTCTCGCGCATTGTCGGCTCCACCGCGTCAAGTTCGCGCCGTTTTGCCTATTTGGGTGCAGGCCGCGCAGATGGGGTCGGCCCCGGAATGGCGGTACGCAGCCCGCGCGGCGTGGTTGGCCGCGTGCTTGAAACGGGGCGTAACAGTGCGCGCGTTCTCCTCCTCACCGATAGTCAGAGCGTCCTTCCCGTGCGCCGTGCACAGGACGAAGTCGTCGCCTTTGCTGAAGGCCGCGGCGATGGTCTGCTCAGGATCCGGCTGATCAATCTGGGGATCAATCCGCTCAAAATAGGGGATGTTTTTGTCACCAGCGGTGCGGGCGGATATTACCGGCCCGGTATTGCAGTTGCCATCCTGAGCGAAAAGACGGACGATGGCGGGCTGGCGCGAATTATCAGCGACCCTGCTGCCACGGATTTTGTTTCAGTTGAACCTGTCTGGCAGCCCGAAGCCATTCGCAGCCAGCAATTGCCTGAGCCGGGTCAGGCAAACCCATGAGCATGCAATCGAGGGGATCGGTCCGGCGCGACGAATATGGCAGCCGGATAGACCGGCGCCATTCCGTTATCCTTGCCTACTCCATTCCTTACCTCAGCATTCTTCTGGGCTCGCTATTTCCCATGTTCTTCGTGGCGACGGCGGTTCCGCTCCTGCCGCCGCTGGGTTTGATGATGCTGGTTTCATGGCGCCTGGTGCGCCCCGGTATCCTGCCTGTGTGGGCTGGCTTCCCGCTGGGCCTGTTCGATGATTTGTTCAGCGGTTACCCATTTGGCAGCGCGGTCATGCTGTGGTCGCTGGCGATGCTGGCGATCGAACTGATCGAGGCCCGCTTCCCATGGCGCGGTTTTCTGCAGGATTGGTTTACCGGCAATTTCATCCTGCTGGCATATCTCTTGCTCGCCACGCTGCTGTCAGGCGCCGCCCTGGGCGTTCCGCTGTTCAAGGCACTTGTCCCCCAACTCTTGCTGACAATGCTGATGTTCCCCATTGTCTCACGCATGATTGCCCTTCTTGACAGATTGCGCCTCACCCGCATGCGAGCGCCCTGATGCTGTTCGGCAAGAAAAACCGGCCGGTCGTCAGCACGGCGACGCTGCGCAATGCCTATGACCGGCGCAGTTTCGTTATCGGAACCATGGGTGCAGGCGTTGGCATGCTGCTGGCTGTTCGCATGGGCTATATCGCCATTGCCGAGAACGAAAAATATGCGACCGAAGCGGAAAGTAACCGGGTCAACCTGTCGCTCATTCCGCCGCGCAGAGGGTGGCTACTGGATCGCCATGGCGCGCCGCTGGCATCCAACAGGGCAGATTTCCGGGTCGATCTGATCCCAGACCGGCTGACCAATCCTGAAAAGACCATCAACACGCTCGGCGAATTGCTGGGCCTTGATGCAGCAGCGCTGGCCGAACTGAAAGACAAGGTCGGTGATGCGCGCGGTTTCCAGCCGGTAGAAGTGGGCAGCGGACTCGATTTTTCGCAATTTGCCGCAGTCAGCGTGCGGCTGCCGGAAATGCCCGGCGTGGTCCCGCAGCGCGGCTTTTCCCGCTTTTATCCCACCGGGCCAGCGGTGGGCCATTTGGTGGGTTATGTCGGCCCTGCATCAGCCGAAGAATATGAGCTCGACCGCAATCCCCTGCTGATTACGCCAGGCTACAAGATCGGCAAGGATGGGCTGGAAAAACAGTTCGAGGTGAAATTGCGCGGCGTGCCCGGCGCGCGCCGTGTCGAAGTAACCGCATCGGGGCGCATCGTGCGTGATCTGGACACGCGTGAGGATATTCAGGGCAACCCGATCAAGCTGACGATTGATGGTCCGCTGCAGGATTATGCCGCCCGCAGGCTGGGTCTGGAATCTGGCTCTGTGGTGGTGATGGACTGTGCCACGGGGGATCTTTTGTGCATGGCCTCCATGCCCAGTTTCGATCCCAACAGCTTTTCTGACGGCATTGGCCGTGTCGAATACAGCATGCTCAGTCAGGATGAGCGTGTGCCTTTGCGTAACAAGGTGCTGAAAGGGCTGTATCCTCCGGGCTCCACGGTAAAACCCATGGTCAGCATGGCCTTCATGAAAGAAGGTCTGGATCCGGAAGAATCAGTGTTCTGCGGGGGCGGGCTTCGAGTGGGCAACCGCGTTTTCCGCTGCTGGAAACGGGGCGGCCATGGTCAGGTCAACATGGCCAAGGGCATTTATCAAAGCTGCGATGTGTATTTCTATCACTTTGCCCAGCGCATCGGGATGGACCCTATCGCGCTGATGGCGCGCCGATATGGCATGGGGCAGCAATTTCCTCTGCCCGTGACCAGTCAGTTTTATGGCACCGTTCCTGATCCCAAATGGAAGATGGAAAAATATGGGCAGCCGTGGGCTGCGTTCGACACTGTGAATGCCACTATCGGCCAAGGGTACATGCTGGCCAATCCGCTTCAGCTTGCGGTTATGGCAACCCGGCTTGCCACGGCCAAGGAAGTGATGCCGCGGCTTGTGCTGGACGGTAAAAAGCCCAGGTTCAGGGATATGGGCGTGTCGAACGAACATGAATTGCTCATCCGCCAGGCGATGAGCGATGTGGTCAACGGACCGGGAACCGCCGGGCGCGGACGGCTGCCCTTCGATGATATCAAGATTGCCGGAAAAACTGGCACGGCGCAGGTTGTGTCCCTGGCCAAGTCAGACGGCAAGTCCGGCCCATGGAAATATCGCGACCACGGCCTGTTCATCTTTTTCGCACCGTTTGACAATCCCCGCTACGCCGGCGCTGTGGTGATCGAACATGGCGGTGGTTCTGGCGCGGCCTACCCCATCGCGCGAGATGTCATGACCTTTCTGTTTGACGCGCAGAAAGGCCTTGAGCAATTATATATGCTCGAAAAACAATGGGGCGGCACGGCACAGGAACGTCTTGCCCGCAAATATGCCACTTTTGCCGCACAGGCAGGCGAAGCCGTTGCGCCCGTCCCGCGCCGCGATGAAGAGATTTTCGACCGGGTTGACGCTGAAGCCCGCGCCGCAGCGCAGCAACCTGTGACCCAGGCAACAGACGCTGCCATCAACCGGTCCGACATCGGTGACAGCGCGCCTCCATCCGCGCCGCAGGACGGGGCTGACGAATGAACTCCATCGTCCCTGCGGCCGTCGCACGCCAGCCATGGCAAATGCTGATCCCCCTGTTCGTTTTGGTGGGGTTCGGTGCGGCAGTGCTGTTTTCGGCAGCCGGCGGTCATATGCAGCCGTTTTCCGCCTCGCATATCGTCAGGTTCGGCGTTTTCCTGCTGATGGCCTCGATTATGGTTCGCTTCAGCCGGAATTTCGTAAAATTTGCGGCTTTCCCGGCCTATGGCGGCGTTTTACTGCTGCTGCTCGCCGTGGAAGCGATGGGGGCGATGGGCGGTGGCAGCCAGCGTTGGCTGAACATTGGCCCGTTGGTGTTGCAACCGTCAGAATTGATGAAACCCGTCATCGTTCTGGTCATGGCGAAATTCTATGCCACCCTGCCTTCCGGCATGATCCCGACCTGGCGTGCGCTGGTACCGGCAGGTGCGTTGATCGCCGTGCCGATGGGTCTGGTGCTGGTCCAGCCTGATCTGGGCACAGCGCTCGCCATTGGCTTTGGCGGCGCGCTGGTGATGTTCCTGGCCGGCTTGCCGATGCGCTGGTTTGTGGGCGCAGGCGCTGCTGGCGCCGTGCTCGCACCCCTTGCGTTCTTTTTCGGGCTGAAAGAATATCAGCAGCGCCGCGTTACTACGTTTCTCGACCCTGAAAATGACCCGCTAGGTTCTGGATACCACATCATGCAATCCAAGATTGCCATTGGGTCGGGTGGCTTTTCTGGCAAGGGTTTCAACGAAGGCTCGCAAAGCCATCTGAACTATTTGCCCGAGCCCCATACCGATTTCGTCTTTGCCACCATGGCAGAAGAATGGGGCTTGCTGGGCGGCCTGCTGGTCATCGTGATATTCGGCATCATCCTGCGTTGGGGTTTGCAGGTGGCAAAAAGGTCAAATGACCGGTTTTCCAAACTTCTGGCAGCAGGGATGGTCGGAACGATTTTCTTCTATGTGGCAATCAACCTGATGATGGTGATGGGCCTTGCTCCGGTGGTGGGCATTCCCCTTCCCTTCATGAGCCACGGCGGATCATCGATGATGACCAACATGATCTGCATCGGCACCTTGATGATGGTGAACCGGTGGAACCGGGAAAGCCCGAGGTCAGGTCTTTCAGGATAATTGGTGTTTCACTGCATTGAAGCGGTATTTCCCCTTCCAATGAAAGAAACACCAGCTATATGCAGCGCCTCTCCGGTATCGCCAGTCGATTCGAAGACGCCGCAATCCGGCAAGTGGACGCATAGCTCAGTTGGTAGAGCAGCTGACTCTTAATCAGCGGGTCCTTGGTTCGAGCCCAAGTGCGTCCACCAAAAAATCAATAACTTAGTTAGAAAATTTCGCGCTAGCCGCTTGGAATCGTTTCTTGGGGCAACGTCTGGGGCAACACATACGGCACCGAATTATGAGCGGATCGCGATCCAAACCCCAAGGCAAAAGCGGCCCGTTCGGCGGTGGTCCAAACGGGCCGACCTGGTTTGTGATTCCCTTCCCGGAGGACAAGGCCGAGCGCGAGCGGCTCATCGCCAACCTCTTTGCGAAGGCGTTCGACCGCTGGGTCGCCACAGAAACTGACCCGACGCTCGCACCGTTTGGCCAGCCCAAGCAGAACGAAGAAAACGACCTCGACTTCACAATCGATACGTCGGCCGGACCTATGCAGATGGAGTTAGCTGAGTTCGCGCCCCTATCGGTGTTTGGCCCAAGATTCACGGATGCGCCGACATCACTCCAGCCGCATGAGAAGGCCGAGCACGCAATCGAACTGATCGGCATGAAATCCGCCCATCAAGGTGCCGTCGGGCGTTTCCTTGTGATCTACAGCACAGAACACGGCTTCTGGCTGGACCCCATAACGATCGAGCGAATGCGCCGGGCGTTTCAGGAAAGCCCACCTCGCTTTGATCGCGTCTATTGGATCAGCATCCATAGCCTGACCGAAGCATCGGTCTCAGAGATCTATCCAGGCAAACCACATCACTTCTTTGGCGATGCCGATCTGGACGCTGGAAGAATATTTATCCCTCACCCAGCGGACCTTCGTGTTGTCACGTCGGTAGAGTGGCAGGGGTCGGTCGGCTGGGGGATGCTCCGCATCCCCGCCAAAATCACGCTCAACTATGATGGGGCTAGCACAATCGGGGAAATCCGAATGACGGATCCCTTCGGCGCAGTCGTGGGTGAGCAAGACGAGCCGACAAAATAGCGCGCAGCAAATCTAAATAGGTTGTTCGCAATTGTTGCCCGATGAACTTTGATGATGCATCAAGCAACGCTGGAGGGCTAAGTATTGAATCACCAATCATTTTCGAATTTCAGTTGGTCCGTCGCGGACTTGCTGCGAGGCGACTACATTCGCGCCCTTGGATCGATTGGCCGCATGGCGGCGATAAAAGGCGGGTATCTCGCTGAAAGCTATGCCGGGCCTCGGAACTCGGCGGCACCTTCCAGCGCGACGCCGCAGGCCCGAACCATCGCTTCGTTCTCGACGACATGGAGCACGTCGCCGCTCACCCTCGCCCATTGGCTGGACTGGATGCGTCGCAACCAAATTGTTCCAGATGGCACCGCACCAAGAACCGACTATCAAGGGAGCTTGTTTCCATAAACCGGAAAGGCCAATCTCTCGAATTGTTCTACATCGATGGTCATCCCGACGGGATGGTGACGGCGGAACTCTACAACTGGACCGGCCATGTCCTGATGGTGCCCCGGACACAGCTTGGGGGACGCGCTCAAGCGGTCAGAACCCAAATGCACGGGCGTCTATCTCTTGCTTGGTGATCAGGACGGAACGCCGTTCGCTTACATCGGCGAGAGCGACGACGTAGGCGGCCGGCTTAAAAGTCATGATGTGAAGAAGGACTGGTGGAACAGCGTCGTGTTCATCACCACAGCGGGCAACAAGCTCAACAAGGCCCATGTCCGATACCTTGAGTCCCGCTTGATAGCCGAGGCCAAGCGCATTGGCCGTGCCGAACTAGATAATGGCACCACGCCGCCCGTTCCTTCGTTGAGTGAGGCAGATGTCGCGAAGATGGAGGCATTTATCGAAAACCTCCTAACCGTCCTTCCAGCAGTTCGCGTTGATATGTTCATCGAACGGACCCGCCCAACCATGAAGAGCACGGAAGTTGGCGCCGCCCAAGTCACCGGGTCATCCCACACTGCACCTCGCTTTGTGCTCGAAACAAAAAAGCACGGTCTTCGCGCCCACGCATTTCTTGAGAACGGGGAGTTTGTGGTCGAAGCGGGCTCTCTGGCTCGACTCAATTGGGAAGGTCGAGGATCCGAAGCAACCGGCTATGGCCAGCTTCATGCGGAACTGAAGCGGTCTGGTGTTCTCAAACCGGAAGGCCAGCAAAGCATCTTCACGGAGAATTACGCCTTCAAGAGTCCGAGCGCCGCTGCGGCAGTGGTCAATGGTCGCCCGGCGAATGGCACAATCGAATGGAAAAACGACAGAACGGGGGAGACCTACAAGGAGTGGGAGGTCCGCGACCTCGAAGCAGGCGAACAGTTGCAGCGGCTCGATGTCGGGGGAGAAATATGATGGAGATCTATTCCTTCATCCGAGTTCGCCAAGGGGGTGATCAGAAAATCAAAGGGGATGGTTCGTGGCGCTCGAAAGCTTGAATGATCTCAGCAACAAAGAACGGGTGCCTTTAGCGGAAAAAGTCGTTACCTCGCGCTCTACAGGGAGGTTCGAGTGTTCCAAGGCGCATTGTTTACTCGTGATTGGCTAAAGGAAGGGATTGCCGAAACTCCCGAATGGCAGAACCTCGAGAGTAAAGAGGTCGAACTGCTGTGGGAGAAATTGCGGGCACTGCTGCTTGAACATGCTGGCCGTAAGAAGCCGACGGAAGCCGAAACCGAAGATCAACTCATCTATCCGCTGCTCGAATTGCTAGGCTGGCAACACAAGTCCGTTCAGCAGAACATGACCACAAAGGGACGCAAGGATGTCCCCGATGCCTTGCTTTTCGCGGATGACGAGGCCGCCGAGAGGGCAAAGACACTCGAGCCATGGCAACGCTTCCGGCACGGTGCTGCTCTCGTCGAGGCGAAGCGCTGGGGCCGACCGCTGGATCGCGAGGGGCAAGGGGATCAAGGTGTTCCGACCACCCAAATCATGCATTATTTGCGCCGCGCTGCCGTCGTTGCCGATGGTAAGATGCCGTGGGGTATTTTGACCAACGGACGGCACTGGCGACTTTATTACCAAAACGCGCTTTCGGTCGCCGAAGACTTCTTCGAGATTGACCTCGGCAAGATCTTCGGGTTGTCCGGTTGCGATCCCGATCTCCTCGATGAACCGATCGATCCCCATCACGCATTTAGGCTGTTCGTGCTGATCTTCGGCCGCGAGGCGTTTCGTCCGAGCGAACAAGGCCGCAGCTTCCACCTTATCGCGATCGAGGATGCGCGACGGTGGGAAGAAAGGGTCCGCAAGAATCTGGCCGATACAGTGTTTGATACCGTCTTCCCCACACTGATCAACGCTATCCCTCTGGCAGACCCGGATCGTCCCGAAAAACTCGATGAAGATTACGCTGAACAAGTCCGTGAGGCAGCGATGTTCCTGCTCTATCGCCTGCTGTTTGTCCTCTATGCCGAAGACCGGAATCTGCTTCCGGACGAGCGCGGCAACTACGCGGATTATTGCCTCACCCGTCTGCGGGAGGAGATCAAGGAACGGTATCTTCAAGGGCAAGCGCAACTTGCTCGCAGCACCGCCTACTGGTCCCGCCTTGAAACAATTTTCGGCGCGATCTCCGAGGGCGACGACGATCTCGGCATTCCGCAGTACAACGGTGGCCTGTTCGCGGCGGAAGGTAACTCGCTACTCAGTCGTATCAGTCTGTCGGACGACACGCTCGCCAAGATCATATTACCGCTCTCACACCGAGAGGAAGATGGGCGACTTCGCTACATCAATTACCGCGATCTTTCGGTTCAGCAGCTAGGTTCGATCTATGAATCGATTCTGGAATACGGCGTCGAGATCGAGGAAGGCGGATCGGTTCGACCGCGCTCAGACAATGAAGCTAGGCACCGGTCCGGTTCCTATTACACTCCCGAGCCCCTGGTATCGCTCATTATTGAAAAGACCGTGGGCCCACTCGTCGACGAAAAGCGCGAGGTGTTCGAAGCGGCCTTTGAGAGCGGCGCAAGGGGTGACGATCTTCGCGCACACGATCCGGCTATGGCACTGCTTTCGCTCCGGATCGTCGATCCCGCGATGGGAAGTGGGCATTTCCTCGTCAGCCTGGTGGACTGGCTTTCGGACAAAGTCCTGACCGCAGTGGGCGATGCCGAAAGCATGGCTGGCGGGGAGTATACGTCCCCTCTTGTCAAGCAGATCACGGATTTGCGAGAGGGGATCATCGCCAACGCGCGGGAGCATAACTGGCCAATCGTCGAAGATCATTTGGACGACCGCCACATCGTACGCCGCATGGTGCTCAAGCGCTGCGTTTACGGGGTCGATCTCAATCCGATGGCGGTGGAACTCGCAAAAGTTGCGCTCTGGCTGCACAGCTTCACGGTTGGTGCGCCATTGTCGTTCCTCGATCACCACCTGCGTTGCGGCAACAGCGTGCTCGGCGCATGGGTGCGGCCAACGATGGATTGGATGCAGGAACGTGGTGCCCTCATTTCCAACCGGCACCTTGCCCCTCTTGCCAATATCGTGCGCGAGATGGAAACGATTGAAGGGCTGACAGACACCGACATCACCCAGGTCGACCAGTCAAAGACCCTTTTTGCCACCGTCTCAGAAGCCAGCGCACCCCTCGAGGCAATCCTAAGCCTCGCCAAGGCCGACGACCTCATGGGCGTTCTGCAAACAAACGTTCGTCGCCCCCGCGAACCGGCTGAAGCCATTCGGAAGGATGGCGACAGGCGCCTCGCCGACATGCGCAAGGCGCTGGCCCAAATCACTGATGAGGGGAAAGCCAAAAAGGCCCGGATCGCGCTCGAAAAGGAAACGACGAAAATTGATCGGGCGGTCGCCAAGGCCCGCGAAGCCGAACGCAAGTTCGACCGGGCCGAAACGATGAAGCTGGTTCACGAAGGATCTTTCGGTGATCCGAGCCGGATCGCGAGCGGGGAAATCGAAGTGCTCGCCGCCGACACACGGGCCGAGCTTAGCCTAGATGCGCCAGAGCCGGTTCAAGGCAGTCTGATGCCGAGCCATCGGCCCGATGATCGCCGGCGCGCGCTCGCGGACAGTCTGGTGCGCGAGGCACGCGCGATCGCGGCTGAACAGCGGTTCTTCCATTGGGAAGTGGCTTTCCCCGGCGTGTGGACTGACTTGTCCTCTGCACGGCGGTCAGGCGGTTTCGACGCTGTCATCGGCAATCCGCCCTATGTCCGGCAGGAAGAAATTGGCGACATCAAGCCCGCCCTGTCGAAAGCGTTCGACACCTATGCCGGTACTGCCGATCTCTATGTCTATTTCTACGAACAGGGGATCAAGCTGCTGAAACCCGGCGGACGGATGGGTTATGTCGTCACTAACAAATGGCTGAAGGCTGGCTATGCCAAAAAACTTCGGCGGATGTTCGCAGAAGATGTGTGGGTCGAGTTTCTGGCCGATTTCGGTCACGCGCGACATTTGTTCCCGGATGCCGACGTTTTTCCGTGCGTCATCGCGGTGCAGAAGCCCGATGCTGACGCGGTGCCCCAGCAGTATGATCTCGCCGTTATCCGGCGTGATAATGTCCCCCGTGAGGGGCTGTCAGCAGCGGTCCTGTCGGCAACATATCGCGCCGAACGCTCCGATCTGACAGAAGAGGCATGGGTGCTGGAGCCGCCAGAGGTCGCTGCGCTGCTCAAGAAGATTCGAGAACGCGGCGTGCCGCTAGAGGAATATGCCGGGGTCAGCCCTCTGTATGGGATCAAAACGGGACTCAACGAGGCGTTTTTGATCGACACCGCCACACGCGATCAGCTTGTGAGCGACGACCCGAAAGCCGCCAACATCATCAAGCCCTACCTCCGTGGCCAAGACATTGACCGATGGCTTTCAGAATGGGCAGGGCTCTGGATGATCGTGATGAAGTCAAGCAGTGATCACTCTTGGCCTTGGGCAAATGCTGCATCGGAAAGCGAAGCTGAAGCACTTTTCGCGCAAACCTATCCTTCGATCCATCGACGGTTCAAGGAACTCGAAAGCTTCCGAAGTGACGGAAAGCTCAAGGGTCTGCGGCACCGGGAGGATCAAGGGAAATTTTGGTGGGAGCTACGCTCTTGCGCCTACTATAATAGCTTCGAAAGCCCAAAAATAGTCTACACTGAGATTACTTGGTCGAACAGTTTCGCTTTCGACGATAGCAATCACTACATTAATAACACAGCTTACGCACTTCCTTCGGAGGACTCGTGGATACCCACCGTCCTCAATTCACCACTAACGTGGTGGTATTCTTGGCGTAAAGCTCAACATGGCAAAGACGAAGCGCTGCGCTTCATGGATTCATTCATTAGACCGTTTCCAATAGCACCTTGCCCCCCAAACGATGTGAATAATGCCGGCGAAATTTCGACCGCGTTGCGAAGAACGCTCGGTGAGATCCGGCGAGCCGACAAAGCCATGGAGGATTGGATTGATCAGACATTCCAACCGAAAAAACTCCCTCCTGCGCTCCGCGAATCGAGTAAATTTGATAGCGATGGGTTCGTCGCTGCCGTCAAAGCGGCACTACCTAAGCGGCAAGGCTTGACCCCGACACAGCTTCGCCAATTACGCGACGCATTCGCGGACACCGCTGAGCCTGCCCGGAATGCACGGATAGAGTTGCTGGCGTATGAGCGCAGGCTCGCTGCCATGGTCGAGCGCGCATACGGTCTGACCGACGAGGAAATCACCCTCATGTGGCGCACAGCCCCGCCCCGCATGCCATTGGCGCCTCCACCTGGACTTGATCTCGGGCCGGCTCCCAACGCCGAAACCCGCGCAGCGATGGATGAGGTCGAGCAATTGAAGGCGGATGGCCGCGCTCGTTTTGACGACGCAGATGAGATGTTTGCCTCACTGGACGACGAGAACGACAAAAATCGCACAAGCGAAAAACCGGCAACGTGAAGAAATCTGCCGCGAACAAACGCGCGGCCATGCCGCGTCAGATCGACTACACGAAGGCGTTCCTCAAGGATTGGGCGCGACTGTCTCGCTCAGGCAGGTATGACATGCACCGGTTGAAGGAAGCGATGCTCCTTCTCGCTGCAAACGATGTCCTACTCGGCCCTGAATGGTTGGATCATCCCCTCAAAGGCGAGTCACAGGGGTATCGGGAATGCCACATCGGGGGCGATTTTCTTCTCATCTACAATGTTGACGAGACGATAGGCAAAGCTGGGACGATTCATTTTGTTCGCACTGGTACGCACAGTGAACTTTTCGGATGAAGCGCCAGTTTCCGCTTATAATCGAGGCAAAAAATTGCCCTGCATTTGCCCCAGCATGCAACCAATTTCGATTGGCGCGCTTTCTCGTCAAGAGTTCAAAGAGTTGTGCGTGCTTGGACGATGATTGACGATCAGCGTCCCCCAAAGAGCTTGCCCCAGCCCTATGCGGCTGCTTCTTCCTCGACACGAGTAGCGCCGTCGATAATGCGCGCGAGAAGGGACATGAGCATCAAGGCGTGGACCGCGTTTTCCTCGTCGGTCGGCCGAACTTCATGGGCATGAGGATTACGAAGGAACGATCTCCAACCCTGCATCAGCAGCATCGCCCCCCGCTGTAGGTTGCGGTCGGTGTCTGTTTCCAGGTTTCCTGCAACGAGCAATTGCGGATTATTGGGGCTGAAAATGCGCCCGATCTCCCCATCTGAGTCATCTGCCGCGCCTGCTTTGCGTTGGAAATGGGTAGCGAGATCGACGCAGTACGTTAGTATCAAAGCATGAAAATCTGGTTCGGCTTCACGTAGCGCCAACTCTAGGCGAGGTCGAAAGCGGGCGTGCAGGAATTCGTCGAACCCGCCGAGTTGGCCATCGGGCATCTCAGATGCGTATCGCTCAGCCTTCGCGAGAATGTCGGGCACATCGAACAATACAATGTCATACCAGTCGTTAGGCTCGCAAAAGCCAATGTGCCGCGCGAGAACGCCAATACGGCTATTTGGGAAGTCCTCGGGCAACAATCCTTGCAGAGCCTCCTTATGCGCGTTCAGCGCGGCCCGCAGGGTGCCTTTGTTCGCATCTTGCTCGTATTCATTGCGGTCTCGGATAGCGAGACCCGCGATCTCGATCAGCTTGCGGCAGTGTTCGCTCACCGAGGCCAGCCACTCAGTCGCTTCGTTCGCCATTCATCGCCTTCCATTCAGTTACAGACTTACTTGCAGGACAGCGTTGGCCCCGCGCGACACCAATGGTAGCCTCCTAAAATGACGAAGCAAACGCGAACGAAAGAGAAACGGAAAAAGTTTAATATTCCACCCGAGAGGAAGGTGGCGTCAGTTCGCGTCGATCATGACAAGAAGCAGATCGTTTTCATCACGAAGGATATGATCAAGAATCAGCTTCATCGGGACGGCCCCAAAATCAGGCGCACCTTCGACGTGCTGGCGAAGCCACACATCTCTGCCTGCAGCGAGTTATTTGGAGAGGCCGTGGGATTGATTGTCCGTCACCTGCCAAGGTTGGACGACGAGGACTACAAGGCCACCGTGTCACGATTGCTAAACAGCGCCGCCAACACCTACCTCGCCAGCATAGAAGTCGCGCGCCATGGTTATCGGCGTCAGTATGGAATGCTGGCGAGATCTTTCATCGAAACGATCGCGACAGTAATTGCAATAGCTATTGAACCGGATGCGCTTGAGCGGTTCCATGCAGGCAAGCTTCAATCAACAAAGTGTGTCGGTTGGGCAAAAGGCGTCGTCGCCCCTTTGGGAATGTATTACGGGATGCTCAGCAAGCAATTTGTGCATATCGGTCCCGCCCATGCCGCTTTCGAGCCAATAGCCCCCTACAGTGCCGAAGATGAAGCATTGGCTTTCATCATCAGTTCCATGCGCGGTAACGCTTGGTTGCTTTACCTGGCGGCTGAATTGGTCGCCCATGATGAAATCGGGTCGGCGCGATATTGGAAGGCGCTGGGCGGTGGAGCCGTCTCATACGATCCATCAGAGAAGGAGCGGGAATGGATGGCCGATTTCTTGGTCACGCCCGACTAGCTTCGTGTGCGTAGCCTCGCGCGCGCGCGCGTGATTGTTCATCATGGACATGATTGGAGAGGGCTGTGGCCCTCCTATTGATGCAAAAGACCGTTACCTGCATCATCGGCGAACCGTTCGCACTCTTCTTCAAGGTCCTGCGACGAAGCATTAAAATCCCGCCATCGCGTCAGAACTCCAACCTTGGTGAGTCTTACTTAAACTAAAGCCTCATGCATGATGGAAGGGGCTAGATCGTGGGCATAGGACGGCCATCCCCTGCTCTGGCGAAAGCCGATGCAGAGGACGGTCCGGCCATGCATGACGGTGCCAGGCTGAGTCATGCGGGCGCTGCCATGCCAGGGACGGCTGGTAGCTTGGTGGCTACTTAGAGGCGTTCCCCACCCCTACGATCGCCCTTCCACGTTTCGGACTGGGCCTGCCCTTTGATCGTATCCCACAGTAGGGCTGTATTGCTGAAATGCTGCCGTTTACCGACCATCCCAGCAAGGTATGCGGATTGGAGCAATCAGCCCCAATCCCTTCGACCTTCAAGAAACTCGTTCAGAACCGATTGCCTCAATGCCTTGCGGCCCGGGCTGATCTGCTCAAATTTCGGAAATTTGCCTGCGCGTTGAAGGCGACTGATGGTCGGAAAAGACAGGGTAGTGATCTCCCGTATGGTCGGGCGATCGAGAAAAGGGTCAAGCTCAGTGATCATAATGCAACCTCATGAATCGGGTTGGCATTGGATGCACCAAATCAGGCTTGATAACCTGAACTACAACTGGGCTACTTTTTGGGCCGAAGCTTGATCCATTTCCGGAACGTCTGCCAGCTAACCTTCTCTCCAAAGTCCCGACCGATTTCTGCGACGGCTTTCGCCGCTTGAACTTCCGCTACCCCAGCCTTCATTCCCATCTTCATGTGCTGAGATTTTAGCTGTCGCCCGAGCGCGGCCAGCGCGTTCCGACGGACCTGCTGGTCTTTGCTAAGCTTTGGACGGTTAGCTGGTCGCTTTCTGGTTTTCAGAGCAATGGCGATCAACTCTGCCACTTCCACGCTTAAGATCACTTCGCCCTTTTCGAGCAGGACTGCCTCCTCGACCTGCTCAGAGAATCCTGACGCGGCTTCCTCAACCAATCTCCATGGATCGCTGCCAAGCCCAATCTCTTCTAATGCCAGTCGCTCCTCTGCGGGGAAGCGGACGTTCAACGCCTCCTCCGGATCGTCAATCTGAAGAGCGGCCAAGCGGACAACTGGATCAACGCTCATGCTGACGCCTGCCTGATCGGCACGACCTTTTCACTTTTCGGCCCGATCACTTCGGCACGAATGAAATTCTCCCAAGCGTAGAGCGCCTCACGACGCCGTTCGAACAAGTCGAACTGGTTGTAGGTTCGCGTCAGTTTCGATGTGGTGGCGGAAGCAACGTGATTGAGAATTCGATCTGCAACTCCTGCGTCGATATTAAGCTTTGCACATGCCAGTGTCGTAAAAGTGGTCCGCAAATCGTGAACCGTCCAATGAGGCATTGGGACGGGGTCCACTGCTGCCTCGTTCGCGGATTCGATCCGCTGTCGATCAATTAGGGAATCAAGACGGCGCTTGGCCTTGGCAAAGCCAGAAATGGGCGTCTTCTCTGTGGTAGAAAACACAAACGGGCTTTTGGCCGGGCGACCCTTATCGTTGATTGCTTCCAGAATGATGCTTCGGGCGAGCGGGGGGATAGGCACCTTCAATGCACTTGCGTTCTTGGTGCGGCCTGCCGGAAGGGTCCAAATGCTCTCTGTCGCGTCTTCATCACCGAGTTCGATTTCGGAGATTGGGATTGCAGCCAACTCCTTCCGTCTCATGGGCAGCAAGATAACCAACCGGAGCCATGGTCCGAATGGGTATCCTAGCTTCTCCGTTGCGACCCAGATTTCCCGCAATTCATCGGTCGAATGGTAGCGGTCGCGAGACTTCTCTTGAGATGGTTTCGCAATGAAGCGCGCCGGGTTCTCCTGCACAATTTCTTCACGCAAACACCAATTGAAAAACGCGTTCGCATAGGCGAGTTGCCTGTTGGCCGAGATTGGAGACTCCGCTGCTCGGCTGCGAACCTTAGCCCGAATTTCCGCCCGGGTAATCGTTGACGGCTCCCGGTCTAGGAAAGTCGAAAGTAACCCGGACTTGCCATCAAGCGCGCGCCGAGTGGCGTCACCACTCCGGAGATTGCACAATTTCTCGCGTTCATATTGATCCAAGATTTCTGAAAGGGTCCTTCGGTTCTGCCTCGCGGTTTCCTCGTCCCTTCGAACCCGCGCAATCTCATCTGCGGGATCCACTCCTTTTCGAATGAGAGCTTTCCATTCAACAGCCTTCTGGCGGGCATCAGTTAGGGACAGTTCAGGAAACGTGCCGAGGGTTCGTCGGGTCGGGCTTGCTCCCAACTTAAACCGCGCCAGGAGAACGAAGCTGATGTGCGCGGCTTTGCCCTTCCGTCGACGATCACCTGATTCCACCGCGGCATCGCCCACGCGGACTCGCATCCCCTTAACGTGAGTATCGGAAATCTCGTATCGCTGCCCCTGCAGGGCTGGGATTAGGTTCTCTAACCGCTTTACGGTTAGCTCTTCCTTTGGCGTCGGCACCCTACCCTCCATCCTCTGGGCAACATCAGGGCAACAATTCACCTAAGCTTTATTGTTGCCCTGTGAAACGCGATGATATGGCAGGTCACGAAAGAAGCAAGGAAATCAGCGATTTTTTTGATTAAGGCGCGATGATTGAAACGCGCTGAAACGCGCTGAACGAGGCCAAGTCTTGCCTCTTAATCAGCGGGCCCTTGGTTCGAGCCCAAGTGCGTCCACCACAACTTTCATTGTAAAACAGCACATATTTCGTCATGCATTCGGATGAAGCAGCGATGTTGCAATCCCGTCTAATTGAAACCGGAACGCAGGCTGAGTGAAGGCGGCGCTATTTACGCCGCTGTTCGTAATCAATCCGGATACGGACCCACTCGCCGACCTTTGAGGTGCCACCAATACGCGGCGGGCGGACGCGGAACTGCCATGCTGCGGCCAGGACTGCGCGGGATAGGCCTGCGCCGCGCGGATATTCTGCCACGGGCACGCAATCTTCCACCTTGTAATTTGGCACGGTGCGGCAGGCGATGAGCGCCCAACCCGGGCCTGACGCTGTGGAGAGATAGCCTGCCAGTTCGTCGGGATAAGGCTCCCTGTACCACGCAGCGGCGTAAAGCGGTTCCCCGTTGGGTCCGGAACCTTCGACGCGCGCGCTGTCGCCGGGCCGCCCTACGGTGTCGGCAGGGCCGGTCATGTCGCCCCTGATGACGGCTTTTGCCTTGGGCTTTGCGGCGGAAGGTTCAGCCTTTGGCGCGGTTTCCTGCGGGCGAGGGTTGATGATGACGGGCGGCGCGGGCCGGTCAGGCGCAGCAATTTGCGGCAGTGCAGGGTTTTGCGGCGATACAGCTTCCTGGGATGCTTCGCGGGGCGCTGCCGTGGCAGCATTCTTTGGCGGTTCGGGCGTTTGACTGGCCTTTTCCGGTTCTTCATCCGGGGCTGGTGGCTGCGGCGGAGAAAAATCGAAACTTGCCAGTGCGGTGGATGGCGGCTGATTGCTGCCCATGGTGGCAGATAACGTCAGCAACAGCAGGATGATGAGGCCTTCCAGCACCAAAGCGGCAAGAATGCCCACCATCCGGCGGCCCAGCCCGTCGCGTATGCGGTCCGATAATGGCCGGTCATCAATATGGATTTGCTGGGGCAAGAAATGCGTTCTGCCTGATTGCTGGCACGACTGGCGTGCCGCCGGTTGAAACGTCCCAATGGCCGTTAATCATGCCGCTTGCAATCACGTGTTAAAAAGCTGCGCGTTTGGGGTAAATTATCTCCCTGCCTTCCCTATCGCGTGGGGGCGGGCTAACGCGCGTCGAATCCTTTAGGAGTATCCCATGGCGCGTTTTCTGATCGTCGAAGCCCGATTTTACGACCACCTCAACGATATGCTGGTAGATGGTGCCAGATCGGCATTGGAAGCTGCGGGCCACGAAGTGGAAGTGCTGACCGTGCCGGGTGCGCTGGAAATTCCAGGCGCGATTGCCATGGCATCGGATAGCGGCCAGTTTGACGCGTTTGTCGCAATCGGCGTGGTCATTCGCGGCGAGACATACCACTTTGAAATCGTTGCGGGTGAAAGCGCGCGCGGGATCATGGCGCTGACCATGGACGGGGTAGCGATTGGCAATGGCATCATCACTGTCGAAAATGAGGAACAGGCCCTCGCCCGCGCGGATAAAACGCGCAAGGACAAGGGCGGCGAAGCGGCAAAGGCGGCCATCGCACTGCTGGACCTGCGCAAAAAATTCGGCTGACCATCTGTCTGCCCCGGCCTTACGGGGCGTCAACAAATCCGGTCAGTCCCATGGGTGAATAGGGGCCGATAACCAGCTGTTCAAAGACCCCCGTGCCGGTTGCACCGCTATCGGTGGTGGCGCGGCACACGATCTGGACATGCAGGTTTTCCGGCGCCAAGGGATCAATCGCGTCGAGGGGGATATCCTCACGCTCGACTTCCAATCGCCCATGGTTCAGGCCATGGTTCCAGTCCGGCGAGGTATAGCCAAGCCCGCGCATCTGGAACCTTGCAAGTGGTTCTAAGGTGACAGATTTTGGCGCGCCCGCGACATCGATCGTAAGTTCCGCTGCCGCTGGCCAGCGTGTGCCCGGCACCAGTTGGGAACCCATTTCGCCATGCCCTTCCCTGATGCCGCCAGCGTCCACGCCGTCGGCTGCCCACGCAGCGCGGGTGTTCCAGGCCGTGCCATCAGGGTCAGCATTGAGATGCCAGAACAAGCTTCCCCCTGGCAGGTTGATCGGGGTCCATTGCCAGAAGAAACTGGGACTATCGATGCCCGGCATCGGCTGCGCATCACGCGCGCCGACTGGCCGCACGCCCCAGCTTCTGTCCCGGGTGCCGCAGGTTTCACTGCTGATGGTTTCGCGTTTGCCGTCCACTTCAATCCAGCCGGCATAGTGCCCGTTCTGGGTCATGCGCGTATAATCCATGAACGTTCGCGGTCCGATGCGATGGGTGAACCGCGGTTCCTCAAT
Organism: Allopontixanthobacter confluentis; assembly: GCF_009827615.1. Taxonomy (GTDB): domain Bacteria; phylum Pseudomonadota; class Alphaproteobacteria; order Sphingomonadales; family Sphingomonadaceae; genus Allopontixanthobacter; species Allopontixanthobacter confluentis. Next base: position 961,754 of record NZ_WTYU01000001.1, on the reverse strand, counting down.
CGGGAATGCGCGACCTGTAAAGGTGATGTCCGCCGCAATTCCGTCCTGGCCATCCACTCTCAATCGCAATGCGTGCAGGGGTTCGATAATATCGATCCGGATTGGGCCGACGGACAAATCCATCCGTTCCATGCCCATTTCACGGCTTGCATGCACACAATGCTGGGTGCCGTCACGGATGACGCAAAAATGCGCGTCCGCAATATCGAGATGCGGGTAAATCCCCAGCGCCAATGCGAAAAAGCCGCTGCCATCGGGCGCGTAACCATTGAAGAAATAGCGGTCATAGAAATTGCGGTCGGTGCCTGCATAGGCCACCGGCTCGGCCGTCTGATGCAGAGGATATTCATCGCCGCGACTAAGAACCATGCTATTTCTCCAATATTGCCAATGCGTCCAGATCCCGCGTCAGTTCGGCGGCGCCCTGCGCCATCGACAGGAAAATCGCCTCGCTGCGGTCATTGTGTTCGACAAATGCCGCACTGAAAACTGCAGTGGAAATGCCATGCAATGCGCCGCGGGCATATCCTTCGTGCATGGCCTGATCGGACAATTGGGGGCCGCCGTGATGGGCCAGTTCCGCACGATAAAGCGCAAGCAGCTGTGACTCATGGTTGCGCCGCAGGTCAGGCGCGATGCCAGCGCCCATGAAATATCCGACATCGACCAAAGGATCGCCCGCAGCCAATGTCTGCCAGTCCAGTGTGGCCATCGGTTCTGCCCCGCCATTTATATCAAACAGGATGTTATCCAGCCGGAAATCCCCATGGATGATGCACGGCCCGGCAGGCAGCGCATCGCTGAACAGTGCTGACGATCTGGCGCCCAGCTGCGCGCAAATGTCGAGCAGCGCCGGTTCCATCCGGCCCGCATATAGCGCACAGAATTTCTCGGTAGCGGCCTTATAATGCGCGGCGGCAAAGGCGCGCGCTTGCGGTTCTGGCTGGACACATGGCAGGCCAAGCAAGGCGGCGTTGCCATAGGTTGGTCCGTGCAGCGCAGCAATCTGTGTGATGGCGGCAGAGGCCTGGGCAAAATTGCAGCTTGCCAGCTGGTCGCCCTGCTCTGCCGGTGCCAGATCTTCCATCAGAAGCAGGAAATCGCCGGTCTCACCATCCCATTGCGCGCAATATACCGCCGGCGTGCGGATGGTGACATGGGGCGAAACGGTGGAATAGAAGCCGACTTCCTTTTCATATAGCTTCAGCATCCGTGCAGTTGCAAGGCTGGTAGGGTCAGCGGCAGGGAATTTTGCGGCAATGCTTGGCGGGCCGGTATGGCCGGGGGCATAGGTCAGATTGATGCGGGCGCTGTCACCCACCAGCCCGGCGCCAATCGGTGCCCAGGTAAAATCAGCAACTTGCGCGTCCAGAATTCGTGAAAGATAGGCTGTGCCCAATTGCTCGGGCGAAACCGGAAAATCTGCCAAATCCCTCTCCTCCGCAGCAACCTTATGCTGCCGCGGAGGAGAGGGCAATTCGCAATTCAAACTTGATGACCGGGGGTTATTATTGGCCCGACAACCGGCCAAAGCATCCGCGCCCAGCGTAAACGGCGCTGGCGCCCAGTTCTTCCTCGATGCGGATGAGCTGGTTGTATTTTGCCAGCCGGTCAGACCGGGCCAGGCTGCCGGTTTTGATCTGCCCGCAATTGGTCGCCACAGCCAGATCGGCGATGGTCGCATCTTCTGTCTCGCCAGACCTGTGCGACATGACAGACGTGTAACCGGCACGATGCGCCATACTGACAGCTTCCAGGGTTTCCGTCAGCGTGCCAATCTGGTTGACCTTGACCAGCAGCGAATTGGCCAGCCCCTTGTCGATGCCCATTGCAAGGCGTTTGGGATTGGTAACGAACAAATCATCACCCACCAGCTGGACCTTATGGCCGACATTGTCAGTCAGCGCTTTCCAGCCATTAAAATCATCTTCATCCAAACCGTCTTCAATCGAACGAATTGGATAATCGTCGCATAATTTGGCGAGATACGCCGCCATCTCGTCGGGTGACAGTGACTTGCCCTCGCCCGAAATCTCGTATTTTCCGTCGCGGAAAAATTCCGATGCGGCACAGTCCAGCGCCAGCACTATGTCTTCGCCGGGTTTGAAGCCGGCTTTTTCGATCGACGCCATGACGAAGTCCAGCGCATCGCGTGTGCTGGCCAGGTCGGGGGCAAACCCGCCTTCATCGCCAACCGCTGTGGCAAGGCCTTTTTCCGACAGGCCTTTTTTCAGCGTATGGAACACTTCTGCGCCCCAACGCACCGCTTCCGCCATATCATCCGCGCCGATGGGCATGATCATGAATTCCTGAATGTCGATCGGATTATCGGCATGTTCGCCGCCATTGATGATGTTCATCATCGGCACTGGCAAAACGTGGGCTGATACGCCGCCAACATAGGCCCAAAGCGGCATCCCGCGCGCGGCCGCTGCTGCCTTGGCGATGGCCATGCTGGTGCCCAGAATGGAATTGGCCCCCAGGCGCGACTTGTTTTCCGTCCCGTCGAGATCAATCATCGCCAGATCAACATCGCGCTGGTCTTCTGCATCTATTCCCAGCAGCATATCGGCAATCTCGCCATTAACGGCGTCAACCGCCTTGGTGACACCTTTGCCGAGGTAACGGGCGGGGTCACCATCGCGCAGTTCCACTGCCTCATGCGCGCCGGTGGATGCGCCTGACGGGACTGCGGCACGGCCAAAACTGCCATCTTCCAGCAGTACGTCGACCTCTACCGTGGGGTTGCCCCGGCTATCGAGAATTTCGCGGCCATGGATGTCGATAATTGCAGTCATGTGGGGCAATGCTCCGGTAACAAGTGTTGCATTTCGCTAATACACCCCAATATTGCTCTGATCAGGGTTCGCATGGTGCTTTATGCACCGGAACAAAGCGGCGCAAGTTGCGTTGGATAATTGAAGTATCGGTATCGCCAGACGGGCGGTCTGAAATAGTTTTCGAGGGTAAAGGAATTCATCATGGCACAGGCCGGAACACCATCATCAAAACCTGAAGCAGCTAACAGGACAATTGCACCTGAAGTATCGCTTGAACCAACAGGCACCCCAACCAGCAACACCGCAGAAGCCAAGACGCGCTTCAACGCTGCGCTTGATGAAGCCAAGGCTGGCGCTGCTGCTTTGAAAGCTGAGGCAACCACCCGCGCAACCGCTTACAAGGCGCAGGCCAAGGGCAAGTCGCACGATCTGATGGGCGATGCCAAGGCCTATGGCGCGGATGCCAAGATCAAGGCCGCTGACCTTGCTGGCGAAGCGAAGGTCAAGGCTGGCGATCTGGCTGTTGAAGGCAAGGCGAAAGCCAGTGACGCGATTTCCGGCCTGGGCAAAATGGTTGCCGATAATGCCGGACTGATCGATGACAAGCTGGGCGCGAAATATGGCGACTATGCTCGTTCCGCCTCGCGCAGCCTGCAGGATACAGCGGCCAAGCTGGATGCCAAGACGGTTGATGAACTGAGCGAAGATGCACGAGCCATGGTGCGCAAGAGCCCCGCTGCCGCAGTGGGTATTGCAGCTGTAATCGGCTTCATGTTTGCGCGTCTGTTTAGCGGAAGCAAGGATTAATAATGTTCGCAGTACGGCCAGCGCAGGCATTCTGTTTTGCGCTGGCCGGACTGGCAATTGAAGGGGCAGTTCATGCTTGATGACGGACTGCCCGATAACGGGCACGATGGTGAGGCGGAGTTTTCGGCAGCAGAAGCATCCTATAGGGGTGGTTCGCTGTCTGATGATTTGATCGCGATATTTGACGACGGCAAGACATATGTCAGCGCCGAACTGGCGTTTCAGAAATCCCGCATGTCCTTCGCGGCAGATCGCGGAAAAAGCGGCGCCCTTTATGGCGTAGTAGCATTTGCCTTGCTGCATCTGGCGCTTGTGGCGCTGGTGGTCGGGGCGATTTTTGCGCTTTCGCCTATCCTATCGCCATGGGGTGCGACTGCCGTTGTGGTGGGCGCACTGGCGCTGTGCGGGATCGTTTTTGCCATGATGGCAAAATCCCGCTTTGCGCGCATGGCCGATGCATATGCGGAGACACGGGAATGAGCGAAGACAAGTTCCGCAGGTTGAAAGAAGACCGCGCGTTGAGAGACGCATCGCTTGCCTTGTTAAAAGCAGACGTGGCAAATTTGCGCGCTGATCTTTCCGGCAAGGGTATTGGTGACAGGCTCATGGGCCGCATCAGCGAAGGCGCAGTCGATGTGTTCGACGAGGCAGTCGACGTAGCGAATAATAACCGGGGTGTTCTTGCCACGCTTATCGCTGCGATCCTGGTGTGGTTCGCACGCAATCCGATCATCTCCCTGTTTACCGATGACGAAGACCGTGATGGTCGCGCTGCGAATTATGATGACGAAGATTACCGACAAGAACCTGATGCGGCATGACGCCGCTGGGTTCTTTCGGACAAATTTCCTGGAGAGATTTCAATGACGACTGACGAAAAGCGCGAAGAATTGCGCGAAAAGATCCAAGCTGGTGAAGCGCGCAATGCGGAACGCACTCTGGGCGAATATGCCCGTGATGCGAGCGAAAAAGCGACCGATTTTGTGAAGGAACATCCCATTGCTACCGTCGCTGGCGGTCTTGCAGTGGGCGTTCTTCTGGCAGCAATCATTCCGGGCCCGGGCCGACGCCTGAGCAAAAAAGTCGGCACGCGCGCAGCGTCATTTGCAGCGCTCGCAGCGGAACTTGGCCTTACTTATGGCACCGGACTGTTGGACAGTGCCGGATCTGCAGCCCGCCATGGTCAGGACAGGCTGGGCGATCTCGGTGACACCATCAGTTCGACCGCACGTGGACTGAGGCGCGATGCTTCCAGCCGCGCTGCAGATGCGGGCGATACAGCATCCATGTTTGGCCGCACTGTAAGCAACAAGGCCAACCGCACGCTCAGGAACCTGCGTGGCCGGATTGGCTGAGGCCAGTTTTGAAACTGTCTAAGGGCAGTTTGTAAAAAATGTGATCGGCGTAGCGGGGTTGCCTGCTGCGCCGATTTCTTTATGGGCCGCGCACGAGCTTCCCCAGGTTGATAAGGTAATTTTATGTCGGACCCGAAATCGAAACAGCTTCTCCATCTCGTTATGGGCGGCCGGGTGAAAGATCCCCGCACACTGGAGTTTCAAGACCCGCACAGCGTGCATGTGGTCGGGGTTTACCCCAGTTATGATGAAGCGGTTGATGCGTGGCGCTCACAAGCGCAGCGTACGGTTGATGATGCCGAAATGAAATATGTGATTGTTCATTTGCACAAGCTGCTCGATCCTGAAGCGCTGGGGAAATAATACAGGCACAGGCAGCCCGAGGCGCGAAGCCCGGTCGGCCTTCCTGAAAGGACGGCGCGGCGAAGCAGGCCAACTGGCCGCTTCGCCGCTGAAGTCTTCAGATGAATTCGATTTTCTTTACCAGATAGAACTTGTCGCCTGACGGAACCGCGACTTCTATTTCATCTTCCACATTCTTGCCAATCAATGCCTTGGCCAGCGGCGAATTGTACGAAATCCGGCCTTTTTTGGCGTCCGCTTCGGTCTGGCCAACGATCTGGTACTTCACCGGCTCGTCATTCTCATCCAGCAAGGTCACGGTCGCACCGAAAATGATGCGGTCACCCGAAAGGGTCGTCGGATCGATGATCTGGGCGCGCGAAACCTTGCTTTCGATATCGGCGATTTGCGCTTCTACCTGGCCCTGGCGTTCCTTGGCCGCGTGATATTCGGCGTTTTCCGAAAGATCGCCATGGGCACGCGCTTCTTCAATCGCGTCCACAATCTTCGGACGTTCCGCGCGCAAGACCTTGAGATCGGCCGTCAGCCGTTCGTAGCCTTCCGCAAGCATCGGAACTTTTTCCATCGTATCCTCAATTCATTATCAGGGCGCCAATTCTGGCAATTCGATGCCGGGCCGCTTCATGGTGAGGCGGCAGCAGTGCATCAGAATTGTCGAGAAAGGACGCGGTTGTTTCAGCTATAATAGTCTTGCAATGACCGAACTTCAAGCTGGCTGGCGGTTACAGCGACAATTGCCTGCGCTGTGGCAAGACATGCCGCCGCCGTGGTGTAATAGGGAATCCGCTTGGCCAGCGCCGATGCACGGATCGACTTGCTGTCGATATGGCTTTGCCAACCCTCAGTAGTGTTGAACACCAGATCAACTTCACCATCGATCATCCGGTCGACGATATGGGGCTGCCCTTCAGCCACTTTTTTCACCCGCTCAACCGCCAGCCCCTGTTCGGACAGATAGGTTTGCGTGCCGCCAGTGGCGATCACCTTGAAGCCGTGTTGAATGAGCATGGCGATGGCAGGTACGATGACCGGCTTGTCGCTATCCTTTACCGAAACAAACAACACGCCGCTTTCGGGCAAGCTTACCCCTGCACCCAGCTGCGACTTGTAAAATGCGGTCGCAAAATCCGCATCAATGCCCATCACTTCGCCGGTGGATTTCATTTCCGGGGTCAGGACGGGGTCTGAACCGGGGAATTTGGCGAAGGGGAAAACCGCTTCCTTGACCGCCATATAATCCAGTTCGCGCTTGAACGCAGGGAAAGTGTTCAGCTTTTCACCCGCCATGACGCGAGCGGCGATTTTCGCCACGGGCTGGCCGATGGCCTTGGCCACAAATGGCACGGTGCGGCTTGCGCGCGGGTTCACTTCGATCAGATAGACTTCGCCATCCTTCACCGCGAACTGGATGTTCATCAGGCCGACCACATTCAGCGCCAGCGCCAGTTCCTTGGCCTGACGTTCCATTTCCGCCACGATTTCAGGCGGCAGGCTGTAGGGCGGCAGGGTGCAGGCACTGTCGCCGGAATGAACGCCGGCTTCCTCGATATGCTGCATGACGCCGGCCACTTCGACCTGCTCGCCATCGCACAGCGCATCTACGTCGCATTCGATGGCATCGCGCAGATACTGGTCGATCAGAACCGGGCTGTCGCCCGACACGTTGACCGCGGTGGCGATGTAATTATCAAGCTGCGCTTCGCTATCGACGATTTCCATGGCGCGGCCGCCCAGCACATAGGAAGGGCGCAGCAGCACTGGATAACCGATGCTGTTGGCGACAGCGGCAGCTTCGTCGCGGCTGCGGGCAATGCCGTTTTTGGGCTGTTTCAGCTTCAGCTGGTTGACCAGCTTGGCAAAGCGTTCGCGGTCTTCTGCAAGGTCGATTGCGTCGGGGCTGGTGCCCAGAATGGGGATGCCTTCATCTTCCAGCGCCTGCGCCAGTTTCAGCGGGGTTTGCCCGCCAAACTGCACGATCACACCCACCAGCTCGCCGGCGGATTGTTCGACCCGCAGGATTTCCAGCACATCTTCTGCTGTCAGCGGTTCGAAATACAGGCGGTCAGACGTGTCATAATCGGTGGAAACCGTTTCCGGGTTGCAATTGATCATGATGGTTTCATAACCGGCTTCTTCCAGCGCGAAACAAGCATGGCAGCAGCAATAATCGAATTCGATGCCCTGCCCGATCCGGTTCGGCCCGCCGCCCAGAATGACGATCTTGCGCCGGTCAGATGGCCATGCCTCGTTCTCAGGCTCGCCAAAGCTGGGGGCTTCGTAGGTTGAATACATATAGGGCGTGATGGCTTCGAATTCGGCCGCGCAGCTGTCGATCCGCTTGAACACCGGATGCACACCCAGTTTCTGGCGCAATTTGCGCACTTCTTCTTCCGAAGTGGCACCAGCCATGGCGCGCAAGGCATCATGCAGCAGGCCCGAACGGCGCGCCTGGGTTTCGCCCAGCCCGCCAGCCACGCCCACGGAACGCACTGCAAGCGTGGCGAGGCGCCTGTCGGAAAAGCCCATGGCTTTCAGCTTGCGCAAACCTTCCGCATCATTGGGCAGGCCATTGTCGGAAATTTCGGTTTCCGCCGCGATGATCGCTTCGATCTGGCGCAGGAACCACGGGTCGTAAAAAGTGATGGCGTGGATATCGTCCACCGACATACCTTCGCGGAATGCCTGCGCCACTTGCAGGATACGGTCGGGCGTGCGTTTGGCCAGCGCCGCGGTCAGCACTTCGCGGCTTACGCCTTCCAGTTCCACCATGCGGTTGAACCCGTCGAGGCCGGTTTCCAGCCCGCGCAACGCCTTCTGCATACTTTCGGCAAAGCTGCGGCCAATCGCCATCACTTCGCCGACAGATTTCATCGCGGTGGACAGGTTGTTTTCCGCGCCCTTGAACTTTTCAAAGGCAAAGCGGGGGATCTTGGTGACCACATAATCGATGGTCGGTTCAAAACTGGCCGGGGTCGCACCAGTGATTTCGTTGGAAATCTCATCCAGCGTATAGCCAACGGCAAGTTTCGCTGCGACGCGCGCGATGGGGAAGCCGGTGGCCTTGGATGCCAGCGCGGAAGAGCGCGAAACGCGTGGGTTCATTTCAATGACGATCAACCGGCCATCGGCAGGATTGACCGCGAACTGGACGTTGGAGCCGCCTGTTTCCACGCCGATTTCACGCAGCACCGCGATGCTGGCGGACCGCATGATCTGATATTCCTTGTCCGTCAGGGTCAGCGCCGGGGCAACGGTGATGCTGTCACCGGTGTGCACGCCCATCGGATCGACGTTTTCGATGGAGCAGATGATGATGCAATTGTCCGCCTTGTCACGGACGACTTCCATCTCGAATTCTTTCCACCCCAGCAGCGATTCCTCGATCAGCACTTCGGTGGTGGGCGATGCATCCAGCCCTTCGCGGACGATGCGTTCGAATTCCGCCTTGTTATAGGCAATGCCGCCGCCGGTGCCGCCCAGCGTGAAGCTGGGGCGGATGATGGCGGGCAGCTTGGTGGTTTCAAGCACGGCCAGCGCATCGTCCAGGCTGTGGGCAATGCCACTGCGCGCACTTTCAAGGCCGATCTTGTCCATCGCCTCGCGGAATTTCTGCCGGTCTTCCGCCTTGTCGATGGCCTCGGCATCCGCGCCGATCATGGTGACGCCGAATTTCTTCAGCACACCCATTTTTTCGAGGGATAGCGCGCAATTCAGCGCCGTCTGCCCGCCCATGGTGGGCAGCACGGCGTCAGGACGTTCCTTCTCGATGATCTTGGCGACCACTTCGGGCGTAATCGGCTCGATATAGGTCGCATCCGCCATATCGGGATCGGTCATGATGGTGGCGGGGTTGGAATTGACTAGGACGACGCGATAGCCCTCCTCCTTCAACGCCTTGATCGCCTGCGTGCCGGAATAATCAAACTCGCACGCCTGGCCGATCACGATAGGACCAGCGCCGATTACGAGGATCGAAGAGATGTCAGTTCTTTTTGGCATTAGTTGCCTTCGTTTTCTTGAACAATAAAATGACTATTTTGCTTCTCGAGAGCCGATGCGATCCGAGTCCATGCCTGCCATCCGCTTAGCATCAAATTATCGCGCTCAATGAAACCGCCTGCTGCGTAAGCGGCGTTCTGAATATCGCTCTCTTTCAAACTGTAGCCTAACTTCCGAGCAATTTCGAAAATAAGCTTCGTCTGCTTATCTATTATATCTCGATTGTGCGCTTCAGCATTCTCTTTTGAAGCTTTGTACAAGATCGTTCGAATGTATTCTTCATGCGCCTTCTCGATTGGTCTGACACGATTAAAATCAATAGGAATCATATTGATTGCGGTCGAATAACTTGGATCGCCTGGCAGATGTCTTGTGCTAACTAGGGTACGAAATGTCTGGACTCTAGATTCCCGAATTTGTTTTCGGCGTTCAGCTACAATTTGAACGACTATCGCCAAAACTGGACCAATTAAGATCGCCGCAAGCGTGAGTAACTCGGTTGTACTCACCCCAACATCCCCACGAACCGCTCGAACAGATAGAAGCTATCCTGCGGTCCCGGACTTGCTTCCGGGTGATACTGCACCCCGAACGCCTGCTTGCCCTTCACCGCAATCCCGCAGTTGGAACCGTCAAACAGGGACACGTGGGTTTGCTCCACACTGTCCGGCAGGGTGTCGGCATCGACTGCGAAGCCGTGGTTCATGCTGGTGATTTCCACCACCCCATCTTCCAGACGTTTGACCGGATGGTTTGCGCCGCGGTGGCCCTGGTGCATCTTGGTGGTCTTCGCGCCGGTTGCCAGCGCCAGCATCTGGTGGCCAAGGCAGATGCCGAACAGCGGCATATCCGCATCCAGCAGCGCCTTGATGACCGGCACGGCATAAGCGCCGGTTGCCGCTGGATCACCCGGCCCGTTGCTGAGGAACACACCGTCTGGTTCATGCGCCATGATATCGGCCAGGCTGGTGCGCGCCGGAACCACCGTTACCCGTGCGCCAGCCTTGACCAGATTGCGGAAGATATTGTCCTTCGACCCGTAATCGATGGCGACCACATGCGGCTTTGCGCTGCTGTCAGCACCGCCATAACCGCTGCCCAGTTCCCATGATCCGCCTACCCAGTCCTGCGATTTTTCGCGGCTAACGCGCTGGGCCAAGTCCATGCCTTCCAGCCCTGCCCATTCGCGGGCGCGGGCCATCAGGGCGTGGAGGTCAAACTTGCCATCGGGCGCATGCGCAATAACCGCATTGGGCGCGCCGGACAGGCGGATGCGGCGGGTAAGCGCGCGGGTATCCACGCCGGACAGGCCGATTTTGCCCTGCGCTGCCAGCCAGTCTGTAAATTCCGTGGTGCTGCGAAAATTGCTCTGCGGTGTCACTTCCTCGCGCACGATGCAGCCCACCGCGCCTTCTACCGCGCTTTCGAAATCTTCGTCATTGGTGCCGACATTGCCGATGTGCGGGAAAGTGAACGTCACGATCTGCGCGGCGTAGCTGGGGTCGGTCATCACTTCCTGATAGCCGGTCATGGCGGTGTTGAAGCACACTTCGCCAACGGCACTGCCAACCGCGCCGAAGCCATTGCCCCACACAGCGGTCCCGTCCGCCAGAACGAGGACTCCGGTTGCGCCTTTTGGCTGCGCAGACGAAGAGGCGGGGTCGGCCATAAGGGGCGCTCCGATTAAATGGTTTTCCGGCGATGTTGCTAAGTCCCAGCCGCTAAAGTGGACAGGCCCCTGCGTCAAGCTATCGCCTGCAAGTTTCATGATATAGATGGGCATTAATCAGGCGTTTGCCACCCGTCATCCACAGGAACACCATCAATGCTGCGCGATACCATCAAAGCCGAACAGATTCTGGCCATGAAAGCTGGCGACAAGCCCCGCGTTGCCGCGCTGCGGCTGATTCTGGCCAAGATCAAGGACCGGGATATTGAACTGCGGACAGCCACGCCCGGCGGTGACGATAACGCCATGGTAATCGAAACATTGCAGAAAATGGGCAAGCAGCGGCGCGAATCGATAACCATGTATGAAGATGGCGGCCGCACCGAACTGGCCGATCAGGAAAAGCTGGAACTGGCCGTAATCGAGGAATTTCTGCCCAAACAGCTGGGCGAGGATGAAACCCGCGCCGCAATCGAGGCGATCAAAGCTGAGCTTGGCGCCACTTCGGTTAAGGATATGGGCAAAGTCATGTCTGAACTTAAGGCCCGCCACGGCGCTGAACTGGATATGAGCAGGGCCAGCGCCCTGGTGAAGGAGAGCCTGGCATGAATAAGACAATTGCATTTGTGACGCTGTGCGCAGCCGCTGCGCTGGGCGCCTGTTCCTCTGAACCCGAAACCGATGTGACGGATCTCAACGCGGCGGCAACACCAGTGCAGGCCGAGGCGATGGCCGCATCCATTGACGCTGGCGATTTCATCGATCTGCAGCTTGGCGCCAAAATCGTCGGTCCGCAGGGGCCGGAAGTGGAAGGCGCCATGTCCAACGCGGAAGGCAATTTTGCCGACATCCGCTCCTACGTCGCCTGCCCGGCAGGCATGGACCCGTGCGATCCCAAGACTGCGCCTGAAGGCACTGTCTACACCTATGTCCATGTCGTATATCCCGGCTCGGATAATCAGGCAGACAGCGGCAGCGGCGCCGGTAACAATTCATCTGATATCGAACGCGCCACTGCATTCAAGATGTTGCGCCCTGCCCATGGCTTCAATGGCAAGGCTGGCTATTCCAAGGCGGAAGTGATGGGGGCAATCGGCCCCAAGGCTGACGTCATCATCACGTGCAAGGACCGCGCGCTGGTGTGGACGGTAAGCGCAGGGGACGGCGGCAACCAGTGGGAACAGGCCGAACCGCTGACGTTCTACTGGCAATCCACCCTGCCCCCTGCCGGCCCTGCAGTGGCCTATGCCATTGATGCCAATTACGCAGAAGCCAGCGGCCCCGGCCCCTTCCCCGCCCAGACTGACGGCGTGCCCAATTCCTGCGGCTGACGCTGGCAAGGGCCAGGCTTAGCCCGGTTTTCATTGCCCGGCATATTGTAAAAAGGGCCATGTCCGCGCATTAGGCGGGCATGGCTCTGTCACCTCAATGGCTGGATGAATTGCGCGCGCGAATCACGCTGTCCAGCGTGATCATGCGCACGACAAAGCTGCAGAAATCAGGGCATGAATGGAAAGCGTGTTGCCCTTTCCACGATGAAAAATCGCCCAGTTTTACGGTCAGCGACCAGAAGGGCTTCTACCATTGCTTCGGCTGCGGCGCGCATGGTGATGCCATCCGCTGGATGACAGACCAGCGCGGCCTGCAATTCATGGATGCGGTAAAGGAACTGGCATCAGAGGCCGGTCTGGAAGTGCCTGCGGCGGACCCGCGGGCCGCACAGATCGCAGAAGAACGCGCCGGGCTGCACGATGTGATGCAGGCCGCGCAGGACTGGTTCGAAACAAGGCTGGCATCAGCAGATGGCAGCGGCGCGCGGGAATATCTGAAATCGCGCGGGTTTGATGCCCACACCATCAAGCGGTTCGGTTTCGGCTTTGCGCCCGATGAACGCCAGGCAATGAAAGCGGCCCTCGGCCAGTTTGACGAACCCATGCTGATCGAGGGTGGGCTGCGCATCGCGGTGGATGAGAAGGAACCGTACGACAGGTTCCGTGCGCGTCTGATGCTGCCAATTCAGGATGCGCGGGGCCGGGTGATTGCCTTTGGCGGGCGCATTCTGGAAAGCGGCACCAAGGCGCCCAAATACCTCAATTCCCCCGATACGCCTTTGTTTGACAAGGGCCGCACACTTTACAATCTGCACCGGGCTGGGCCTGCATCACGCCAGACCGGCAGGATCGTGGTGGTCGAAGGCTATATGGATGTGATCGCACTCGCGGCTGCCGGCATGGAAGATGCCGTTGCCCCGTTGGGGACCGCGCTGACCGAGCGGCAGATTGAACTTTTGTGGCGATTGGTGGAACGGCCGATCTTATGCTTCGATGGCGACGCCGCCGGCCAGCGCGCTGCCATGCGCGCCGTTACCCGCGCGCTGCCGATGCTGAAGCCTGCCCATTCGCTGGCGATTGCCACCCTGCCGGTGGGGGTGGATCCTGATGATCTGCTCCGCCAGAAAGGGCGCGGCGCGCTGGAAGCTATTCTGGCCGATGCTGCCAGCCTGCTCGATACCTTATGGGAATATGAGCGCGACTTGCAGCCGCTACGCTCACCCGAAGACAAAGCGGGGCTGAAAGCCCGGCTGATTGATCATATCGACACCATACAGCACCCTGACATCCGCGCTTTATACAAGCGCGAATTGCTGGAGCGTTTTTCAGAATTTGCGTTTCCGCCCCGCCCGCCGCGCCCGCGCCGCGAATGGAAACCGGGTTTTCAGCAAAAAGCTGCCAATCCCACAATTACTCCTGATGCGTCCAGCAGGCTGCGCCGATCATCCGAAGGCGGCGCACGCGATGAACTGGCGGCAGCAGTGATCTTTGGTCTCGCACGGTTTCCGGACCAGATTTTGCGCCACGCAGAAGCATTGGGCCGCTTTGCCGAGCATGACCGGCGCACTGGGCCTGCAATAGATTCGTTGATGGATGCAGCGGAAATGCTTGAACCTTCCGATAAATCGCCCATATCTGTGCCACACGGCACCATCGCGCCGCCGGATAACACCCGTTTCGCCTTCCTCAATGAAGGCATCGATCCGATTGCAGCGCATGATGATCTGGCCGAAGCTGTATCCCTGCTGGTCGAAAGGCCTGCGTTGGAAGCTGCCCTGGCGGCGGCCACCGCACGTTTTGAGACCGATCCAGAAGGCGCTTTTGTCGAGCAGCAACGCTTGCTCAAACGAAAGCTGGAATTTGAGCAGCGGTTAGGGCAAATGGCAAGCAAACGTGCTGCACGTGCAGCGCAAAGCATATCAGATCGAACGAACCCGCTGCCTGCTGGTGCAGATGGGTCGGACGAAAAAGAAACGGACTGAACGGTACCTATGGCATCCGAAGCTACGACTACTGAAAATGATGATGCTCCGCTGATCGACCTCAACGAGGCATCGATCAAGAAGCTGATTACCAAGGCGAAAAAGCGCGGCTACGTCACGGTTGACGAACTGAACGAAGCGCTGCCGCAGGACCAGATGTCGACTGACCAGATCGAAGACGTGATGTCCGCGATTTCGGAAATGGGCGTGAATATCGTCGAAAATGACGAAGACGCCGAAGCGGAAAGCGAAGTCGAGGAAATCAGCGGCACGGACGACAAGCCGGCCAAGCCGACCTCAGCGGCCGCAAAGAAAGCCGCGCCGACCGAACGCACGGATGACCCGGTGCGGATGTATCTGCGCGAAATGGGCGCTGTCGAATTGCTCAGCCGCGAAGGCGAAATCGCCATTGCCAAGCGCATCGAGGCTGGCCGCGACACCATGATCATCGGCCTGTGCGAAAGCCCGATCACTTTTCATGCCATCATCCATTGGTCAGAAGCGCTCAACAACGAAGAAATGCAGTTGCGCGAGATCCTCGATCTCGATGCGATGCTGTCCAAGGAACCTCCGGTCGACAAGATGGAGGAGGAAAACGAGGACGATAGCGGCGAAATCAGCGAGGAAACCGCTGGCCCCACCATCCGTGACGATGATGATGACGACGACGATGATAGCGACAGCGACGAAGACGAGGACGGCGAAGGCGGTTCCAAGAAGCGCGACGATGATGAGGAGGAAGACAACACGCTTTCCCTCGCGCAGATGGAAGCTGCGCTGAAGCCCGAAGCGCTCGAAACATTTGCCCGCATCACGGACCTGTTCAAGAAGTTCCAGAAGATCCAGGCGGAACGCGTGGATATCATGGGCGCCGGGGAAGATTATCCTGCCGCCAAGGAACGCAAATACGAAGCCTTGCGTGAACAACTGACCGCTGAAGTCGAAAGCGTTCAGTTTCATGCGACCAAGATCGAATTTCTGGTCGACAATCTTTATGCTTTCAACCGCCGCCTGACCGCTCTTGGCGGCCAGATGTTGCGCCTTGCCGAACGGCACAAGGTCAAGCGGATCGACTTCCTCAAAGCTTATATCGGCAACGAACTGGACGATACCTGGCTGAAGGATAACGCCAAAAAAGACAAGAAATGGGCTGCTTTCGCTGAAAACGAAGCCGACGCTGTCGAGCGTATCCGGGCTGAAATCGCAGACATCGCTGCCAATACCGGCATGAGCCTTGATGAATTCCGCCGCATTGTGAACATGGTCCAGAAGGGCGAGCGCGAAGCGCGCATTGCCAAGAAGGAAATGGTGGAAGCAAACCTTCGTCTGGTGATTTCCATTGCGAAAAAATACACCAATCGCGGCTTGCAATTCCTCGACCTAATCCAGGAAGGCAACATTGGCCTGATGAAGGCGGTCGACAAGTTTGAATATCGCCGTGGTTACAAGTTCAGCACCTATGCGACCTGGTGGATCCGTCAGGCAATTACCCGTTCCATCGCGGATCAGGCGCGCACCATCCGTATTCCGGTCCACATGATCGAAACGATCAACAAGCTGGTTCGCACCAGCCGCCAGTTCCTGCACGAGCAGGGCCGCGAACCGACACCGGAAGAAATGGCCGAGCGCCTGTCCATGCCGCTGGAAAAAGTGCGCAAGGTCATGAAAATCGCCAAGGAGCCGATCAGCCTCGAAACGCCTATCGGTGACGAGGAAGATTCGCATCTGGGTGACTTCATCGAAGACAAGAATGCGATCATCCCTGTGGACGCCGCCATTCAGGCCAACCTGAAGGAAACGGTCACCCGCGTTCTGGCATCGCTTACCCCGCGTGAGGAACGTGTGCTTCGCATGCGGTTCGGCATCGGCATGAACACCGATCACACGCTGGAAGAAGTAGGCCAGCAATTCTCGGTCACGCGTGAACGAATTCGCCAGATCGAAGCCAAGGCGCTTCGGAAGCTGAAACATCCCAGCCGCAGCCGCAAGATGCGCTCGTTCCTGGATCAATGATTTCCAGCCTCGATCGATATACTGGAAACACCCCGCTCCGGCGGGGTTTTTCTTTGCGCGCTACACTCCGCCTTCAATCAGAGGCGCGGCAGCGGGCTTGAAAACTATGGATATGCGGGGAGAAAGCCCGTTTGCAGTGGCAAAAATGCGCGACTGCCCCTAATGCTGCGCCATCCGAATCTCCTGATGAATTGAGACAGGCCATGCGCATCGCCATCGCTTCTGACCACGCCGCTATCGACCTTAAGGCTGAACTTGCCGAATGGCTGCGCGGCGAAGGTCACGAGGTTGCAGACCTTGGGCCTGCAACAGGCGACAGCGTCGATTATCCGGATTTCGGCTATCTTCTTTCATCGGTTGTGGCTGATGGCACCGCCGAGAAGGGCGTGGCCCTGTGCGGTTCCGGCATTGGCATTTCCATGTCCCTCAACCGCAATCTCGCCGTGCGCTGCGCTCTTGTCTCGGAGCCCCTGTCAGCAGCCCTTGCGCGCGAACATAATGACGCCAATTGCATCGCCATGGGCGCACGCCTCACCGGCGTGGACATGGCAAAGGCATGCCTGACGGCATTTCTCACCACCGAATTTGCCGGCGGGCGCCATCAGCGCCGCGTCGATAAACTTTCCAACCCCAGTTTCTGAGGTCGCCGCGATGAACAGCACCAATTCTACAGATATCATGCATCGTTTCTGGCACGACAGTCTGGCAGATGCCGATCCCGAGATCGCATCTGCGATCAGCAATGAACTGAAGCGCCAGCAGGACAAGATCGAACTGATCGCTTCGGAAAACATCGCCAGCAAGGCCGTGCTGGAAGCCGCAGGGTCTGTATTCACCAACAAATATGCCGAAGGCTATCCCGGCAAGCGCTATTACGGCGGCTGCGAATATGCCGATGTGGTGGAAACCTTGGCGATTGACCGGGCCAGGGAATTGTTCGGCTGCAATTTTGCCAATGTGCAGCCCAATTCCGGATCGCAGATGAATCAGGCCGTGTTCCTCGCCCTGCTTAATCCCGGCGATACATTCATGGGCCTTGATCTGAATTCAGGTGGGCATCTCACCCACGGTTCGCCGGTCAATATGTCCGGCAAATGGTTCAACCCTGTCGCTTATGGCGTGCGCAAGGATGATGAACGGATCGACATGGATGATGTCGCCACCATCGCGCGGGAATATTCCCCCAAGCTCATCATCTGCGGCGGCACAGCCTATTCGCGGACATGGGATTTCAAGCGGTTCCGCGAGATCGCCGATGAAGTGGGCGCCTATCTGCTGTGCGACATGAGCCATATTTCAGGCCTTGTTGCAGGCGGCGCTCACCCCTCGCCCTTCCCTCATGCCCATATCGTGACCACCACGACGCATAAAAGCCTTCGCGGGCCACGATCAGGCGTCATCCTGTGGGATGATGAAGCCTTGACCAAACCGCTCAACATGGCGGTATTCCCTGGCCTTCAGGGTGGGCCGCTCATGCACATCGTGGCCGCAAAGGCAGTGGCCTTTGGTGAGGCCTTGCGCCCTGATTTCAAAATCTACGCCCAGAAGGTGGTTGATAATGCCCGCGCATTGGCAGCCAGCCTGGAGGAAAACGGCCTGCGCATCGTGTCCGGCGGAACGGACAATCACTCCATGCTGGTTGACCTTACAGCCATGGATGTCACTGGCAAATCCGCGGAAAACGGGCTCGACCGGGCATGGCTGACGTGCAACAAAAACGGCATCCCTTACGATACGCGTAGCCCGTTTGTGACAAGCGGCATCAGGCTGGGTACGCCGGCCGGCACCACGCGCGGGTTCGGTACAGAGGAATTTCGCAAGATCGGTGCGCTGATCGCAGAAGTCGTCACAGGTCTTGCCAAAAACGGGCCAGAAGGCGATGCCCAAATCGAGGAAAGTGTCCGCAGCCGTGTTGGCGAATTATGCGCTGCTTTCCCTGTCTATCCCGGGAGATGAATTATGGACGAGAATAACCCTAAGAATGAAGGTGATTTTGTCGAGGATGCCAAGGTCGAACTGACGGGCATGGCCAAGGAAGGCATGCACCACCCTTCGACCAAACCTGTGCTGACAGGCGCGGCAGTTGGCGCAATTGCCGGCGGTCTGCTGCCATTGGTCACCTGGCCAATTGGCCTTGCTGTTGGTGCAGGCTACATGTTTTACAAGCGACTGCGACCGTAAATGCGATGTCCGTTTTGTGTGCATGACGACAGCCAGGTAAAAGACAGCCGCCCGACCGAGGACAACACCTCAATCCGGCGGCGGCGGCAATGTTCCAGCTGCGGCGCGCGGTTCACCACGTTCGAGCGCGTGCAACTGCGCGAAGTAACCGTTGTGAAAAGCGGCGCCACGGAAAATGAACGCAGGCGCCAGCCGTTCGATCGCGCCAAGCTGGAACAGTCAGTCACGCTGGCGTGCCGCAAGCGCGGGGTGAGCCAGGAGCGGATCGACCAGCTGGTATCCGGCATCCAGCGGCAGGTGGAAACAGCGGGCGAAAGCGAAGTGGCATCCGCCCGGATCGGCGAATTGGTGATGGATGGCCTGCGCCAGATCGACAGCGTAGCCTATATCCGCTTTGCCAGCGTCTATCGCGACTTTAGCGAAGCGCGGGACTTTGAAGAATTTGCCAGCACCATTCAGGAAGCAGGCGGCAAAAAGGAAGTCGGCGCGCAAAATGTCGTCACCGACTGATCCGGCCATAACGCCCATCACGGATGCACCGCCGGTCATAGTGCTCGTGCGCCCGCAACTTGGTGAGAATATCGGCAAGGCTGCGCGGGCCATGTTGAATTTCGGCCTCACGGAAATGCGCCTTGTTGCTCCGCGTGATGGTTGGCCAAACCCCAGTGCGGGCCCCGCAGCGGCCGATGCCGACATCGTGCTGGAACGCGCGCAGGTTTTTGAGACCACGGCCGAGGCAGTGGCCGATTGCGCCCATGTCTATGCGACCACGGTGCGCAGGCGCGGCGATACCAAGCCGGTGGTCACACCGGAGGCGGCAGCGGCGCAAATTCATGCCGCATCAGGCCGCAGCGCCTTGTTGTTCGGGCCGGAACGTTCCGGGCTGGATATTCAGGACGTGTCACTTGCCCGCGCCATTCTGACGGTGCCCATCAATCCTGAATTTGGCTCGCTCAATCTGGCGCAGGCAGTGATCCTGTGCGCGTATGAATGGTCCAAGGTGCTGAATCTGCCGCAGCCGCCCCTCACCGACCAGCTGCCCCCCGCCCCGCAGGAGGAGCTGGAAGGGCTGATCGGACATCTGGAAAAAATGCTGGAACCCAAGCGCTATTTTTACCCTGAGGGGCGCGCAGAGGCGACCCGCAGGACATTGCGTAATGTGCTGACCAGACCTGGCTGGAATGCGCTGGAAGTACGCACCTTGCGCGGTATTCTGACGCATCTTGGCAGGGCGGACCGGCACGACTGATTGTTGCCGACAACGGGTGCCAGGCCGTAGGTGGCTTGACTTGTTTGCAGGCTGCGCATAAGGGCCGCGCTTCGCGAATTGGTCCCGCATCCCGGTGAAGCGGTGGCCGCGTCAGGCAAGTCGGTCTGGCGGTGCGATACCGGGTTAAAGCGCCGAAACATCCCGTAAGTTCGGGGCGTGGCGATAGCAAATTGGAGTACGACTATGTCGAAGCGCAAAAGCGCCAAGTATAAACTTGACCGGCGGATGGGCGAAAACATCTGGGGTCGCCCTAATTCCCCGGTAAACAAGCGTTCTTACGGTCCCGGCCAGCATGGTCAGCGCCGCAAGAGCAAGGTTTCCGACTTCGGTCTGCAGCTGCGCGCAAAGCAGAAGCTGAAAGGCTATTACGGCGACGTGACCGAAAAGCAGTTCAAAAGCACATACACCGAAGCATCGCGCATCAAGGGTGATACTGGCCAGAACCTGATCGGCCTGCTTGAGCGCCGGTTGGACATGGTTGTATACCGTGCCAAGTTTGCGCCAACAGTGTTTTCTGCTCGTCAGATCGTTTCGCACGGCCACATTCGTGTAAACGGCGTGAAGTGCAACATCGCCAGCCGCCGGATCAATGTCGGTGATGTCATCAGCCTGGGCGACAAGGCCAAGGAAATGGCACTGGTCATCGAAGCGCAAGGCCTGCCTGAGCGTGAAATTCCTGATTATGTTGCTGTTGACGGCAATGACAAGGTAACTTTCACCCGCGTGCCCAAGCTCGACGAAGTGCCTTATCCGGTCACGATGGAACCCAATCTGGTCGTCGAATTCTATTCGCGCTGATCGGTTCGATGCTACAAAAAAAGGGCGGTCCTGCGGGGCCGCCCTTTTTGTATGTCCGCGGCAGATATTTCTTGCCGGTTTTGCGCTGGCGATGCCAGCAGTGAGCGGGCGCTAGGCGTTGAGCCGGTCCCATTCCGCCAGTTCATAGGCAATCGAACTTTCCACCAGCGTTTCCCACATCTGGCCAATGCCATCGCGCGGCAGCTGGCGCGCTTCGGCATCGGCGCAGGCGGCGTCGATAACCGCTTTTTTACGCGGCTCATCACGCACACCATCCCGCTGCGGCTTTATCCGCGCGGCTGCGCGCATGTAGCCAAACCGGCGCGCCAGCAATTCGATCAATTCGCGGTCCGTGGCATCCACGCCCGCACGCACTTCGGCCATGCTGGCGCAATCGTCCGGCAGTTTGGGCATCACTGGTCTTTCCTGAGATAATCACGGCGGAAATCAGCCGCGAATGCCGCGAAGCGCACTTGCGCAATGGCATCGCGCATGGCCTGCATCAGCTGTTGGTAAAAGGCGAGGTTATGTTCCGTCATGAGCATGGCGCCTAATATCTCGCCTGATTTCACCAGATGGTGGAGATAGGCGCGGGTGTAAGTGCTGCACGGATCGCAGCTGCACCGCGCATCGATGGGTCCGGTATCCTCGGCAAAGCGCGCGTTTCTGAGGTTGATCGGCCCGCCCCAGGTAAACGCCTGCCCGTTTCTGCCAGACCGGCTCGGCAGAACGCAATCGAACATGTCCACGCCGCGCTCCACTGCGCCCACCAGATCATCCGGCTTGCCCACGCCCATCAGATAACGCGGCCGATCAGCCGGCAATTGGCCCGGTGCAAAATCAAGGGTCGCAAACATCGCTTCCTGCCCTTCACCCACGGCCAGCCCGCCAATGGCATATCCGTCAAAACCGATGTCGGTCAGTGCGTCCGCGCTGTGTTTGCGTAATTCTTCGTCAAGGGCGCCTTGCTGAATGCCGAACAGGGCCGCGCGTTGTGCATGTGCGCCGCCAGCATCGAATGCGTCGCGGCTGCGCTGCGCCCAGCGCATGGACATTTCCATCGATGCTGCAATCACGTCGCGCGACTGGTCGGCGCGCGGGCATTCATCAAATGCCATCACGATATCAGACCCGAGCAGTCGCTGGATTTCCATCGAACGTTCAGGGGTGAGCATATGCTTTGACCCATCAAGATGGCTCCTAAATTCCACCCCTTCTTCGGTCAGTTTGCGCAGGTCAGACAGGCTCATCACCTGATAGCCGCCGCTATCGGTCAGAATGGGCCGATGCCAGTTCATGAATTTGTGCAACCCGCCAAGGCGCGCCACACGTTCCGCACCTGGCCGCAGCATCAGGTGATATGTGTTGCCCAATATTATGTCCGCGCCCGTTGCGCGTACGGTTTCGGGCTTCATCGCCTTTACTGTCGCGGCAGTTCCGACCGGCATGAACGCAGGCGTGCGAATCTCTCCGCGCTGCATGGCTATGCGGCCGGTCCGCGCATTTGCGTCGGTTGCGTCGATGGTGAAGGCAAATCTTGGGGGGGTGTTATGTGTCATGGGCTTGCGGCCCTTAGCGCCAGCGGCCACAGCGAGCAAATGATCGAAGCATTTGAAGTGCATTCATGGCTGTATCCGACGATGTTTGTGGTGGCCATTTTCACCGGGTTCGTCGATTCCATTGCGGGCGGCGGCGGGTTGGTGATGATGCCGGCGCTGCTGGCCACAGGCATGCCGCCGCATCTGGCGCTGGGCACCAACAAGCTGCAATCGGTGTTTGGCACCAGCATGGCCTGCCGCACCTATTGGCGCGGCGGATTGGTGCAGGTGCGCGAAAACCTGCCCCTGATCGCCATTGCATTTATCGGCGCGGCCAGCGGGGCCTTTCTGGTGCAGATGCTGGCACCCAGAATTTTGAGCTATATCGTGCCAATTTTTCTGCTGGCGCTGGCGGCCTATGTCATCTTGTCACCGCGCATGACGGATGATGATGCACAACAGCGGCTGACCCGGAAGGGTTACGCCCCTGTGGCAGGGGGCATTGGCCTGTATGATGGCTTCTTCGGCCCCGGGACCGGCCAGTTTTTCACCGCGAGCCTGGTGGGGCTGCGGGGACAGGGGCTGACGCGGGCCACCGCCAATACCAAGCTGTTCAATGCCACCACCAACTGGGCGGCAGTGGCGGTGTTTGCGCTGGGCGGTAAAATGGTCTGGCTGCTGGGCCTGACCATGGCGGCAGGCGCAATGCTGGGCGGTTTTATCGGATCACGCTTTGCCATGCGCCATGGTGCGCGCATTATCCGGCCGCTGATGATTATCGCCTGCCTCGGCCTCACTGGCCGGTTGGTCGTAGGCTGGTTTACGTCCTGAGGCGCCAGCCAGTGCGGAAGATGATGGTAATGGCCACCACACAGATGGCCAGGAATGCCACTGTCAGCCCGAATGAAACCCAGATATTCACATCCGACGTGCCATAGAACGTCCAGCGCAGGCCGCTTACCAGATAGACAATCGGGTTGAACAAAGCGACACTGCGCCACGGTTCGGGCAGCATATCGATCGAATAGAATGTGCCGCCCAGAAATGTCAGCGGCATCAGGATGAGCATGGGTATGATGCCCAGCTTTTCAAAATTATCCGCCCAGATGCCAAGGATGAAACCGAACAGCGAAAATGCCGAAGCGACGAGCATGATGAAGCCCACGGCCAATACGGGATGCTCGATCCGGTAATCCACGAAGAACGTCGCCGTCAGCAGGATGATGGCGGCCAGAATGAGCGATTTGGTCGCGGCTGCGCCGACAAAGCCGACGAGAGTTTCTGCCACGCCCACCGGCGCCGACAGCAATTCGTAAATGGTGCCGGTAAAGCGCGGCATATAAATGCCGAAACTGGCATTGCTGGTGCTTTCACTCAGCAAGGTCAGCAGCAGCAGGCCAGGCACGATAAAGGCGGCGTAATTCACCCCGTCCACTGCCTGCATTCGGCCACCAATGGCGGCGCCAAAGACGATGAAATACAGCGAGGTGGTCAAAACCGGTGCCAGGATGGACTGGAATGCCGTGCGCATGGCGCGCATCAGTTCGCGGACATAAATGGCATAGGCCCCGCGCAGGTTGAAACCGGTCATGCGCTTTCTCCCATCAGATCCACAAAGATATCTTCCAGGGTGGATTCGCGGATGTCGATGCCGACATAATCAATGCCGCCAGCAGTCAGCGCCTTGGTCAGATCGGCCACATCTTTCTTCCCCCGGCCCGTGCCATCACCGCCGCGATAGACCAGTTCCAGCCCGCCGCCTGCAATGGTCAGCGGATAAGCTGCAAGATGCGCCGGAACGGCGTCCAGCGGCTGCGCCAGCGTGATATGCGCTTCTGTGCGGCCAAGGCGCGCCATCATGGCGTGCTTGTCATCCACCATCAGCAGCCTGCCATCGCGGATTACGCCCACGCGGTCGGCCATCACTTCGGCTTCGTCAATATAATGGGTGGTCAGGATAACAGTGACACCCTGATCGCGCAGGATCGAGATCTGGCGCCACATGTCACGCCGCAATTCCACATCAACTCCGGCGGTGGGCTCGTCCAGGAACAGCAGATCGGGGTCATGGCTCAATGCCTTGGCGATCAGCACCCGCCGCTTCATCCCGCCTGACAGCTTGCGGATCTGTTCGTCCCGCTTGTCCCACAGGCTCAGGGAGCGGAGGATTTCCTCGATCCGGGCCGGGTCTGCCGGGCGGCCAAACAGCCCGCGGGAAAATGCCACTGCGCGCCCAACCGGCTCGAACATATCGGTGGACAGTTCCTGCGGGACCAGGCCAATGCGTGACCGCGCCGCGCGCCAGTCCCGGGCAAGATCCACCCCGAAAGCGCGGATTGTTCCGGCAGTGGGCCGCACGAGGCCGCACACAGCGCCAATCAGCGTGGTTTTACCAGCGCCATTTGGCCCCAACAGCGCGAAAATTTCGCCTTTGCGGATTTTCAGATCGACATTGTCGAGCGCCTTGGAGCCGCCGCTATAGACTTTGGTGAGCCCGGTAATTTCCAGAATAGGTTCCTGCATGAAACCTTAAGTGGCCCATTGCGGGCGAAATGCAAGCCATGCTCACGGCAGAAGCAGGCTGGAATCCCCGTAACTGTAAAAGCGGTAATCCTGCGCGATTGCATGGGCATAGATCTGCTGCATCCGGTCAAGCCCCATCAAGGCGCTGACCAGCATGAAAAGCGTGGATCTGGGAAGGTGGAAATTGGTCATCAGCCCATCAATTGCGCGGAATGTATACCCCGGGGTGATGAAGATGGACGTGTCGCCGGCAAAGGGTTTGATGATGCCATCGTCGCCCGTGGCGCTTTCCAGCAGGCGAAGGCTGGTCGTGCCCACTGAAATGACCCTGTTGCCTGCGGCCCGCGCCGCATTCAGCCGCGCGGCAGTATCAGCTTCGATGCGACCCCATTCCGCATGCATGGCGTGATCGGCGGTATCATCCACTTTCATCGGCAGAAAAGTGCCTGCGCCCACATGCAGGGTCAGCGTCTCGCGGATAATCCCGGCCTGATCCAGCGCATCCAGCAGTTCCGGCGTAAAATGCAGCGCAGCAGTGGGCGCTGCCACAGCGCCATCCTCGCGTGCGAAAATCGTCTGGTAATCGGCCTTGTCACGGTCATCGGTCGGGCGCTTGCCGGCGATATAGGGGGGAAGCGGCATGCGCCCTGCCCGTTCCAGCAACACCTCAACCGGCTCATCACCGTCAAATGCCAGCACGAAGCTGCCATCAGTCAGCCGTTCTTCTGCAATGGCGGTGACATTATTGGAAAAATCTATCCGGTCGCCTTCCCGAACCCGTTTGGCGTTGCGGATGAATGCCTGCCAGCGGCGCAGATCGACCCGTTTATGCAAGGTCGCTCCGATTCGCGCTTCGCCCCGCGTCCCTTCCAGCTGGGCTGGGATTACCCGTGTATCGTTGAAGACAAGAACGTCACCAGCGCGCAGCAAAGAAGGCAGATCGCGAACGATCCGGTCTTCGATATTGGCGCTGCCTTGGGCTAAAAGCATCCGGGCCGCATCGCGCGGCTGCGCAGGACGCAGGGCAATGCGTTCGGGAGGGAGTTCGAAATCAAACAGGTCAACACGCATGGCGCGCCTTTAATCGCGCCAATGCGAGAAGACCAGTGCTGGCAGAAAGCGTTACTCGCCGACCGGCGCGTTCAACATATCGGCCGTAATTTCGGTTGCAGGCATTGCCGCAGGCGCAGCGACAGGCACCGGCTTGTTATCAGCAGCGATGGACGCCTGCAAAATCCTGGTCGGGTTTGCCGGTGGTTCGCCGCGATTGATGGCATCTACCGCATCCATGCCGGCAATCACGCGGCCCAGATTGGTATAGCGTTTATCCAGCGAAAAGCGCGGCAGGAAAGTGATGAAAAACTGGCTGTTGGCGCTGTCTTCGGATTGGGCGCGGGCCATGGAAATCGAACCGCGCAAATGCGGCATCGGGTTGAATTCTTCCTTCAGGTCAGGAAGATCGGACCCGCCCTGCCCGGTGCCGGTAGGATCCCCTGTCTGCGCCATGAACCCTTCAATGACGCGGTGGAAAACCACCCCGTCATAAAAACCCTGACGAGTAAGCGTCTTGATCCGTTCGATATGGTTGGGTGCCCAGTCCGCCATCAGGCGGATGGCAACCTGACGGCCATTCGACAGATCGAGCAGCAGAATATTTTCCCGGTCTTCGGCAATGTTGTAATTGATCGGCGCGTAAACGCGCGGCGCGGCCGGGGCTGCCTGTTCAGCATCCTGGGCAAATGCGGCAACCGGGGTAAATGCCATTGCGGCAAGCGCGCCGGCGGTGATCAGGCGTTTCAACATGTAAATCCTGTCAATCTGGGGTAATGTGATAGCGCCCATCTAGCGGGCGCGGTCTGTCGGTTCAATGAATGATAGGTTTTCGGCACAACCGAAGTGCGTTTCGCGTCAATAATCCCCAAGCCGGCCGATCTTTTCGACTCGCTTCGTCACGTCCTCACACACTTTTGCGCTTACGAAATTCTGGATATCACCGCCAAACAGGGCGATTTCCTTCACCAGTTTGGATGCAATGGGCTGCAATGATACATCAGCCATCAGGAACACAGTCTCGATTTCGCTATCGATCTGCTGGTTCATGCCCGCCATCTGATATTCATATTCAAAATCCGCCACTGCGCGCAATCCGCGCACAATCACACTGGCAGACTGTTTGCGCGCGAATTTCATCAGCAGTGCATTGAAGCCGACCACATCGACATTGCCGATCCCCATATCGGCCACTTCGCGGCGCACCATGGCCATCCGTTCGTCCGTGGTGAACATGGGGTTTTTTGAAGGATTGGTGGTGACGCCGATAATCAACCGGTCCACCAGTTTTGCCCCGCGCCGGATGATGTCCGCATGGCCAAGGGTAATGGGGTCAAACGTGCCCGGATAAATCCCAATGCGTTCGCTCATCTGTCCCGCTCCACAATAAACCGCGCCAATGCGCCGAGCAGCGCAGCATCCTTGCCGTGCTGGGACAAATGGCCAACCGCCTGTTCCACCAGCGCCCGTGCCTGGTCCCGCGCACCTTCGGGGCCCATCAACGTCACGAAGGTTTGCTTGCCCTGGCCTTCATCCTTGCGCAGCGCCTTGCCTGCTTTGGTCTCATCACCTTCATGGTCGAGCAAATCGTCGGCAATCTGGAAGGCGAGGCCAATATCGCGGGCATAGGCCCGCAAATGCGCGCGCCCTTCGAGCGGCACCTTGCCCAGCACTGCACCCATTTCCACCGATGCTGCCAGCAGCGCGCCGGTTTTCAACTGCTGCAGGCGGGTGATGGAATGCAGGTCATATTCCTGGCTGTCGGCGGCAATATCCATCATCTGCCCGCCCGCCATGCCATTCATGCCGCTGGCGCCCGCCAACGTCAAAATCAGTTCAGAGCGTGTGAAAGGATCGGAACTGGTCGCATGGTCTGACAAAATCTCGAAGGCCAGCGCATGCAGCGAATCGCCGGCCAGCACGGCGGTCGCTTCATCGAATGCCTTATGCAAGGTGGGCTTGCCGTGGCGCAGATCATCATCATCCATGCACGGCAAATCATCATGGATCAGCGAATAGGCATGAATGGCTTCGACAGCGCAGCCAGCACGCACTGCCGCATGGCGGTCCACACCGAACAGGTCTGCTGTGGCGGCCACCAGCAAGGGGCGCACACGTTTGCCGCTGCCAATGGCTGCATAGCGCATGGCTTCCACCAACCGCGCGCGTGTGTCATCCGGCACGGGCAAAAACGCGTCGAACGCGTCATCGACCTCAGTCTGGATGCGGGAAAACCCGTCCGCCAGAATTGCGTTGCCCGTATCCACCAGGTTCACGTCAGTTGCCTGCGTCGAATGGCGCGGTGCCTGCAGTCTTGCCGTCGGGGCCAGCCACGATTTTTTCGATTCGCGCCTGCGCTGCATCCAGTCGGGCCTGACAATGCTGGCGCAGTTGTTCGCCGCGTTCGTACAGGTCGATGGATTCGTCCAGCGGCACTTCGCCGCTTTCCAAGCGCCGCACCACATCTTCCAGAGCGCGCAGCGCGTCTTCGAAGGTCAAATCCGAAATGTCGGGAGTTTTGTCTGCCATGACGATGGAGCATTGACCGCGCCCCGTGGCGAGGTCAAGTTGTCTGGGCCTATAAGGTTGGGGGATGCGTGCAAATGAAGTGGATTATTGCCTATATCGCGATGGCACTGCCATTTGGATTGCTGGATGCCCTGTGGCTGCGCTGGGCTGGCCCCAATTTTTACCGGCCACATCTGGGCGAATTGCTGGCGGAGAATTTCCGCGCAGGCCCTGCGGTGGTGTTTTACCTGATCTATGTCGCCGGGGTCGTGTGGTTCGCGATTCGGCCCGGCCTGGCTGCCGGAATTCCCGGTGGTCTCGGCATTGCCGCGCTGAATGGCGCGCTGCTGGGCGGGCTGTGTTATGCCACATATGACCTGACCAATCAGGCAACCATGAAGGTGTGGTCCACGCAGGTAACCGTGGCGGATATCCTGTGGGGTGCGTTTGCAACTGCAACTGCCGCCACCATTGCCACCTGGGTCACGCAGAAAGTGGTCTGAACGCCATGTATATCGGGCATTGGGCAGCGGCCTTCGCTGCCGGCGCAGCATCCCCAAAGGCACCCAAGCTGGGCACCTTGTTTGTCGCGGCCCAATTGGTCGACTGGGGCTTTTTCACTTTTGCCGCCATCGGGGTGGAAGCGATGCGGGTCGAACCCGGCGCTACCGTGATGAACCCGATGGACCTCTATCACATGCCATACACACACAGCCTGATTGGCTGCGGCATCTGGGCGCTGGCCTTTGCAGCCATAATCCTGGCAACGCAGCGCAATATTACGGGCGCGTGGATTGCGGGGCTGGTTGTGCTGTCACACTGGTTTACCGACCTGTTGGTGCACCGGCCTGATCTCACGTTTGCGGGGGGAGATGCGAAGGTCGGACTGGGCTTGTGGAATTACCCTTATGTGGCGATCCCGCTGGAACTGGGCCTGACGATTGGCGCCTTCGCCTGGTATGTTCGGCAGACGCGCGGGCCGCTTATGCCGCCGATGATCCTGATGGGTCTTCTGCTGGTCATGCAGGCAATCAACTGGTTCGGTCCGGAGCCGGAGGAAGCGGGCCTCGCGCTCTATCTTACCGCGCTCGTTTCCTACGCGGTGGCGACATTCTTCGCTTACTGGGTGGGGACAACGCGCCGTCACAAACGCTTACGGGGCTAGCGGGAACAGGCTGGCTTCGCTAAAGCCGCGCCATGTCCGAAAACGCATCAGAAACCACGCCCCAGATCACTCCTGAAGTCGTCGAGACCCATGGTTTCAACACCGAGGAATATGAGCGCGTTCTGCACGCCCTCGGGCGCGAACCGAATCTGGTGGAACTGGGCATTTTCTCGGTCATGTGGTCGGAACATTGCAGTTATAAAAGCAGCCGGTTCCACCTGAAGAAACTGCCGACCGAAGCGCCATGGGTCATTTGCGGGCCGGGCGAAAATGCCGGCGTAATCGACATCGGTGATAATCAGGCCGCCATTTTCAAAATGGAAAGCCATAATCACCCCAGTTACATCGAACCCTATCAGGGCGCGGCAACCGGTGTCGGCGGCATTTTGCGCGATGTGTTCACCATGGGCGCGCGGCCAATGGCAAATCTCAATGCGCTGCGGTTTGGCCGCCCCGACCACCCCAAGATGCAGCATCTGGTCAAAGGCGTGGTCGCGGGCATTGGCGGTTATGGCAATTGCGTGGGCGTGCCGACGGTGGGCGGCGAGACCAATTTTGACCCGGCCTATGATGGCAATATTCTCGTCAATGCCATGACCGTGGGCATCGCGGATCAGGACAAGATCTTTTACAGCGCCGCAACCGGTGTCGGTAATCCCATTGTCTATGTCGGTTCCAAGACCGGGCGCGATGGAATCCATGGCGCGACCATGGCCAGCGCTGATTTTGGCGACGATATCGAAGATAAGCGCCCCACCGTGCAAGTGGGCGATCCATTTGTGGAAAAGCTGCTGATCGAAGCGTGTCTGGAACTGATGGCGACCGATGCCATCGTGGCCATTCAGGACATGGGCGCTGCGGGGCTGACATCATCCAGCGTTGAAATGGCGACCAATGGCAAGACCGGCATCCGGCTCGACATGAATGCCGTTCCTTGCCGCGAAGACGGTATGACGCCTTATGAAATGATGCTGTCCGAAAGTCAGGAACGCATGCTGATGGTGCTGAAGCCGGGCAAGGAAGCCATGGCCGAAGCCATCTTCACCAAGTGGGAACTGGATTTCGCCGTCATCGGCGAAGTGACCGATACGCAGCATATGGTGCTGGAATTTGATGGAAAGGTGGTGTGCGACATTCCGCTTGGCCCGCTGGCTGAAGATGCGCCTGAATATGAGCGGCCATTTATTTCCAGGGAAGAATACAAGACATGGGCCGCAGTGCCTGCATTGGGCGACATTCCGGCAACCACCGATATTGGCGCAGACCTTCTTGCAATGATGGCCAGCCCCGCCCTTTCCTCGCGCCGGTGGATTGCGGAACAATATGACAGCCAGGTTGGCGCTGACACGTTGCAAACCGGCGGCGATGCCGGCGTGGTGCGTGTGCACGGAACGCGCAAGGCGCTGGCCATGAGCACCGATTGCACCCCGCGTTACTGTTTTGCTGACCCCTATGAAGGCGGCAAGCAAGCCGTGGCGGAAGCCTATCGCAATCTGTGTGCAGTGGGCGCACGGCCCCTTGCCATCACCAACTGCCTCAATTTCGGCAATCCGCAGCGTCCTGAAATCATGGCGCAGCTGGTCGGATGCCTTGAAGGCATGGGCGATGCCTGCCGCGCGCTGGATTTCCCCATCGTGAGCGGCAATGTCAGCCTGTATAATGAAAGCAAGGCAACCGGCGGCGGCTCTGCCATTTTGCCCACCCCTGCCATTGGCGGCGTTGGCATATTGGAAGACTCGTCGAAAATGGCGACGATGCCGTTCAAGGCCGAAGATCAGGCTATTGTGGTAATTGGCGGCAAGCAGCCCTTTGAAATCGGCACGCATATTGGCCAGTCGGTGTGGCTGCGTGAAATCCATTCCAGAAAGGCCGGCGGCGCGCCGGTGGTGAATCTGGCGCGCGAACGCGCTCATGGTGAATTTGTCCGCACCCTTGTGGATGGCGGCAAGGTTACCGCTGTGCACGACCTGTCTGATGGCGGACTGGCCGTGGCGCTCGCGGAAATGGCAATTGCCAGCGGCATCGGCGCAAATGTGCATACGATGGGCGCTGAACTGCTTGATGCCTTTGCCGAAGACCAAGGCCGCTATGTCCTGACTTTCCCGTGGAATGACCGGGAAAGCTGGGCCGAACTGGAAAGCGCGGCGCGCGATGCGGGCATTACGGCAGAATGGATTGGCCTGACGGGTGGCACGTCAATCGAATGGACCAATTCGGAAGATGCGCCGGTTGCCAGCATTGCCATTGCCGACCTGCGCGAAGCCCATGACAGCTTCTTCCGCGATTGGATGGAAGTCTGACTAGGTGAGCAAGGCGCAGCAGCCCGATCCTGCGCAACCCTGCCCCGCGCAATCTTACCCGGCCCAACCCTGCCCCGCGCAACCCTACCCGGCCCAACCCTATCCCGCGATGCCGGAATTGACAGACGAGCAACAGGCAGAGCGATCTCAAGCCGTCTATGAATTCCTGAAAACCCGCCGGTCCTGCCGTTCGTTCACCGGCAAAACCGTTCCGCGTGAGGTGATTGAAAATGCCATCCGCGCGGCGGGCACCGCGCCCAATGGCGCAAACCACCAGCCGTGGCATTTTGCTGCCATTTCATCGCCTGCGATAAAGCGGTCCATCCGCGAAGCGGCCGAGGCGGAAGAACGGCGCTTTTACGGTGAAGACGGCGGCACGCCCAAGGCACCGGACGAATGGCTCGCCGCGCTCGGCCCCATTGGGACAGATGCGAACAAGCCGTTTCTAGAGGACGCCCCGTGGCTGATTGTCTGCTTCGCCCAGCGCAAGGGCGGAATTGCGGAAGACGGGAAAACGCAGAATTACTATGTCACTGAAAGCGTGGGGATTGCCTGCGGCTTGTTGATTGCAACCTTGCACGCAGCGGGCTTGGCCACGCTTACGCACACCCCCTCGCCAATGAATTTCCTGCGCGATATTTGCGGCCGCCCGGGGGAAGAAAAACCGCTGATGATTGTGGTGGCGGGCCATCCGGCCCCTGATGCCACAGTCCCTGATCATGCGGTTTCGAAAAAACCACTCAGCCAGATTGCAAGCTGGCTCTAGTTGCCTGACTGCGCCGGGTTCTGATCAGGCCGCTTTTTTCGTCTGGCCCAACAGATCGTAAGGGTCGATATTTTCACCCTTCCACACCTTGTGGGCCTGCGCATAATAAACCGGCGTTCCGATATTCAGCTTCTGCCGGGCTTCTGTCAGCGGCATGGCGAGCAGGTCCATGATCGGCATTTCGACAATCCGCGGACAGGCTTTGCCAAGGCGCTGGGCCTCGCGCACGGCCTTGAAAACAGGGGCGCTGGTTTTCACCTGCTTCCTGATATTCACCCCGCCTGCATAGGCGATGAAAAGATGCGCGAAGGACGGGCTCTGGCTGTAAGTAAACGCCAGCACGCATTGTTCGCCCAGCGCATCGCGGCCATAGCCGGTAAGGACGTGAAGCAGATCATGCGTATCGCGTTGCCGGTTTGAAAACCATTCCACCAGATCATCATAGCGCGGGCGGTCACCGCGAAACCGGTCATGTTCTGCCACAAGGCCAGCAGCGGACAGGCCTTCGCGTTCCATGAAATCGACATAGGCGTGGGCCACGCTGCCTTCGGGCATCTGCCGCAGGGCTGCATGATCATCCAGGATTGCGGGGAGATAATTCTCGCTCGCGCGAATCGACTGGCCCTTCTCGCTCAGGGTGAAAGCGCGGGCGCGGGGCAAAAACTGGCCCGACGGGAAACATTCGAAAATATGGAACACCTCTTCGGTGTTTTCCTTGTTCTTCATCAATTCATTCCAGTGCCCCAACGCCTTTAACGGGCGCAGGCGCAGCGGCACGCGATCAGGATGAAGAAACACCTTGCCATCAGCAGAAGCGTCAATCGATGCCGTGGTATCGGCAGGCAACAGGGAAGTAGCAGCGTTCATGCGCGGTCCTTACTGACAGGAATGTCAATATAAACTGAACAGGCCGGCGATTACAATACTCAGCGGCATCCGCCGGCGCTTGGCAGCGCCCGGCAACGCCCGGAAACGGAAAGCGCGCGCAGCCTGATCAGGCCGCAACCCATTCATTCTCTGGGATACCCAGCAATGACAGCACCGAAGTCAGGTTGCCCCGGTCAATCCAGCCATCTGCCGCCTCGCGCGCCTTGGGCTTGGCGCGATATGCCAGCCCGTAGGATGCGGCTTCCAGCATCGGGATATCATTCGCGCCATCGCCCGTCGCCAGGCTCACCGCTGCATCACCCAGCGCCGCCATTTCATCGCACAAAACGCGTTTCTTGACGGAACTGTCAGTAATTGGCCCCACCAGCGCGCCAGTTAATTTGCCATCGGCAATGGCCAGCCGGTTGGCAACCACAAGGTCAAAGCCCAGCATTTCCGCCACCGGATCGGCAAAATGGTGGAAGCCGCCAGTAACCATCACGGTGCGGCAACCGCGGGATTTCAGCGTCGCCACCAAAGTCCGCGCACCGGCCACGGCAGTGATGCGTTCATCCAGACATTGCCGGATAGTCCCTTCATCTAGCCCGCCCAGCAGTTTTACCCGCTCCTTCAACGCAGTCGCGAAATCCAGTTCGCCGCGCATCGCACGTTCGGTTATTTCTGAAACATGGGCTTTCAGCCCCGCAAAATCAGCCAGCTCATCAATACATTCCTGGTCGATCATGGTCGAATCCATGTCGGACACAAACACATGCGGCACGCGCAGATCAGCAGTGGACACCACCAGATCCGAAGGCGAAAAATGCGTATCGAGAATTCTGCGGAACTGGCCTGCATCACCATCAGGAAGGCCAATTTCCAGCACATCCCCGCAAAAATCCAGCATGCGGGCCATGGCCACCGGCATACCGGCAGCTTCCAATGCCAGAATTGCGGCATCAAGCCGTGTTTCCAGCGCCGCTGGGTCTGCTATCAGGCGAGCGATGAGCAAAGTGAATACTCCAGAACAAAGGGCTAAAAAACCGCCGGTGGCGCTCATTGCAGGGCCAACGGCGAGCGGCAAGAGCGATCTTGCGGTGCGCCTGGCCCTTGCATTGCAGGAAAGCGGGCGCAAAAGCGCCATAATCAATGCTGACAGCGCGCAGGTCTATGCCGATTTGCAGGTCTTGAGCGCCCGGCCCGGCGACGATGAAATGTGCGGCGTAGACCATCGCCTGTTTGGCACATGGGATGGCGCAACCCCCTGTTCTGCCGGAACATGGAGCGATGCCGCCAAGGCAGAGATTGGGGCGCTTCATTCTGATGGGGCAATCCCCATCCTGGTCGGCGGGACCGGCCTGTATATGCGCACCTTGCTGGATGGCATCGCACCTGTGCCGGAAATTGACCCGGCCATCAGGGCCGCAGTGCGCGCCCTGCCCCAGCCAGCGGCGCGCGGCGCGCTCGAACTGGAAGATCCCGAAGCGGCGTCGCGGCTGGCAGCGGCCGATAATAGCCGCACAGCGCGGGCACTGGAAGTGGTCCGATCCACCGGAATGCCGCTGCGCCATTGGCAGCAGCACCTTACCGGGGGAATTGGCGCTGCCATTTCCTTGCATCCGCTGGTGCTGCTGCCTGACCGCGAAACTTTGTATGATCGCTGCGACCAGCGTTTTGCGCAGATGCTGGAACAGGGGGCGGTCGAGGAAGTCCGGCATCTTGTGGCGCGCAATCTCGATCCTGCGCTGCCTGTTATGCGGGCCATTGGGGTGCGCGAAATTGCCGCGTGGCTGGCGGGCAGCCTGAGCCGGGATGCGATGGTGGATGCCGGGCAATTGGCCACGCGCCAATATTCCAAGCGCCAATATACATGGTTTCGCAACCAGCCCCCGACAGATTGGAAACGTATGACGACACAAGATGTCGATATCAGTGCCATATTTGAAGCATTATTTCATTGACCTAGGTTGACACGATACTTTTGTTTCCCTAGAGGCTGCCCTCTGATGGTCCGAGGCA
The DNA here is from genome assembly GCF_009827615.1 of Allopontixanthobacter confluentis. Taxonomy (GTDB): domain Bacteria; phylum Pseudomonadota; class Alphaproteobacteria; order Sphingomonadales; family Sphingomonadaceae; genus Allopontixanthobacter; species Allopontixanthobacter confluentis. The sequence goes on along the minus strand of NZ_WTYU01000001.1, from coordinate 926,470 downwards.
TACTGTGCTTCGGGCCACATTCTTTGGAGAAACACATGCCCAGCCAAGCCCCGGGCCCGCACAGCAACGGTGAACGCAGCGGCGCTGCCATTCTGGTCGAAAGTCTGGTCCAGCAGGGCGTCGAGTTTATTTTCGGCTATCCCGGCGGCGCCGTGCTGCCGATTTATGACGAATTGTTTGCCGACCAGCGCATCCGGCACATTCTGGTCCGGCACGAGGCTGGCGCCGCACACGCGGCAGAAGGCTACGCCCGTTCCACTGGCAAGCCCGGCGTTGTGCTGGTCACCTCCGGCCCTGGCGCAACCAATGCAGTCACTGGCATTGCCGATGCCTTCATGGATTCCATCCCGCTTGTGGTCATTACCGGGCAGGTTCCCACCGCGCTCATTGGCACAGACGCTTTTCAGGAAGCCGACACGATCGGCATCACGCGGCACTGCACGAAGCATAATTATCTCGTCAAGGATCCGGCGGACCTGGCGCCCACCATTGCAGAGGCGTTTCGTATTGCCACCACGGGCCGCCCTGGCCCCGTGCTGATCGACATTCCCAAGGATGTGCAGATTGCGCAGGCTGAATTTGACGCAGGCACCGGTGCAAACCCGGCCCGCACTCTGGCTTCTGCCCGTTATCAGCCGCAGACATCGGCCGAACCGGACCTGATTGCCGAAGCGGTCAGCCTAATGGAAAAGGCTGAATGTCCGGTGTTCTACACAGGCGGCGGCATCATTAACTCCGGCCCCCGTGCCAGCGCCTTGCTGCGCCAGTTGCAGGATATAACCGGCGCGCCGGTCACCTCCACGCTGATGGGCCTTGGTGCGTTTCCGGCTGACCATCCGGATTGGCTGGGCATGCTGGGGATGCACGGCACCTATGAAGCCAATATGACCATGAACCGCTGTGATCTGATGATCTGCATCGGTGCACGTTTTGATGACCGGGTGACCGGCAGGCTGGATGCGTTTTCGCCGGATTCCACGAAGATCCACATCGATATCGACCGCGCTTCGATCAACAAGATTGTCCCGATTGATCTGGGCATCGTGGGTGACTGCGCGACTGTGCTGCAACAATTGCTGGACGCATGGGGCAGCCGCAAGCCGCGCGATCTGGGGGAATGGAAAGCCCGCATCGCCGGTTGGCGCGCGCGCGAGAGCCTGGCCTTTCCCGAAAACAAAACTGCCATCATGCCGCAAAAGGCGGTTGAGCGGCTGTTTGCCCTCACGCGTCAATACGATCCGATTATCACCACCGAAGTTGGCCAGCACCAGATGTGGGCAGCGCAATATTTCCATTTCTTCCAGCCCAACAAATGGCTGACCAGTGGCGGTCTTGGCACCATGGGCTACGGTCTGCCGGCGGCCATCGGCGCGCAGTTGGGCAATCCTGATGCGCTGGTAATCGACATTGCCGGTGAAGCGTCCATCCAGATGAACATTCAGGAATTGGGCACTGCCAGCCAATACCGCCTGCCGGTGAAAATTTTCATTCTCAACAATGAATATATGGGCATGGTCCGCCAGTGGCAGGAACTGACGTATGAAAGCCGCTATTCCAACAGCTATTCCGACAGCCTGCCAGACTTTGTCGCCTTGGCACAGGCCTATGGCTGGAAAGGCATCCGCATTGAAAATGACGGCCAGCTTGATGCAGGCATCGAAGCCATGCTGGCGCATGACGGGCCGGTCATTGTGGATTGCCAGGTGTCCAAAGATGCCAATTGCTATCCGATGATTCCCAGCGGTTCTGCCCATACCGACATGCTGATGTATGGCGATCAGGCGAGCGGCACGATGGATGATGACGCCAAGGCGCTGGTGTGACAGGGGCAATTCGATGAAAATTCACAGAGCAGAAGCGGAACGTCATGTTCTGGCAGTTACAGTCGATAATGAAGCCGGCATTCTGGCGCGCATCGCCGGTATGTTCACCGCACGCGGCTATAATATCGATAGCCTGACGGTGGCCGATATTTCGGAAAACCACGCAGTCAGCCGCATCACCATCGTTACTCAGGGCCCGCCGCAGGTCATCGACCAGATCCGCGCCCAGCTGGAACGGCTGGTGTCCGTGCACAAGGTCGTCGATCTGACTGAAACAGGCGCGCATGTCGAACGCGAACTGGCGCTGATAAAAGTGGCAGGCACGGGCGAACACCGCGTTGAAGCCCTGCGTCTGGCTGATGTTTTTCGTGCCCAGGTGGTGGACACCACTACGTCCAGCTTCATTTTCGAACTTACCGGCGCGCCGGACAAGATCGACAGTTTCATCGCCTTGATGCGCGAATTGGGATTGGTGGAAGTGGGCCGCACCGGAATTGCCGGAATGATGCGCGGCGCGCAAAGCACCTGATCCTGAGTATAGACCCGCACTCGAAATTCACCCACAACCGGCCAGATGACGGCATTTGAGGACCTATCATGAAAGTTTTTTACGACGCAGACGCAGACCAGAATCTGATCAAGGACAAGAAGATTGCCGTGGTCGGTTATGGTAGCCAGGGCCACGCCCACGCCCAGAATCTGCGCGATTCCGGCGTGAAGGACGTCGCCATTGCGCTGCGCGAAGGGTCCGCCACGGCGAAAAAGGCTGAAGCAGCGGGCTTCACGGTGATGTCCAATGTGGAAGCGGCGAAATGGGCCGATGTGATCATGGTGCTGGCGCCTGACGAACATCAGGCAGAAATCTATGAAAAGGACTTGCACGCCAATATGAAACCGGGCGCGGCGCTTGCCTTTGCTCACGGTCTGAACGTGCATTTTGGCCTGATCGAAGCGCGCCCCGATCTCGACGTATTCATGGTCGCGCCCAAGGGGCCGGGCCACACCGTGCGCAGCGAATATGTAAAGGGCGGCGGCGTACCATGCCTGTTTGCCGTGGCGCAGGAAGCGGAAGGCAGCAGCGGCAACGGATATGCCAATGCGCTGGCGCTGTCCTATGCATCGGCAGTCGGCGGTGGCCGCAGCGGCGTGATTGAAACAACCTTCCGTGAAGAATGCGAAACCGATCTGTTTGGCGAACAGGCCGTTTTGTGCGGCGGCATCACCCATCTCATCCAGGCCGGTTTCGAAACGCTGGTGGAAGCTGGTTATGCGCCGGAAATGGCCTATTTCGAATGTTTGCATGAAACCAAGCTGATCGTCGATCTGCTGTATGAAGGCGGCATTGCCAATATGCGATATTCCATCAGCAATACGGCAGAATATGGCGACATCAAAACCGGCCCGCGCATCATTACGGCTGAAACCAAGGCGGAAATGAAGCGCGTGTTGGAAGATATCCAGGCGGGCCGTTTTGTGAAGGATTTCGTACTCGACAACCGGGCCGGTCAACCTGAACTGAAAGCCAGCCGCAAGGCCGCCGCTGCCCACCCCATCGAACAGGTCGGCGCAAAGCTGCGGGCGATGATGCCGTGGATCGCCAAAAACCAGCTGGTCGATAAAGAGAAAAACTGATTGTCGCTAATCTGACATGAAACAGGGCCAACGGGCGGTAAACCACTCGGAAGGACGAACCGGTGACCTATCGCGCCAGAATTGCTGCCCTTGGCCTGTTTCCTGCCATATTCATTGCTCTGGCTGCATGCGGCAATGCTGACCAGCAGACCGAAACTGCTGATGATTTCGCAGCGCGCGTAAACGGCGCGCCCGTTGCTGCCAATACTTCCGCAACCGGGCAACCCGGCCAGCAATATGCACCACAACTTGCAGCACCTGTGTCTGGCGCGGCTGCCGGTCCGCCAGAGGCACGCAGGCAGACAGATCCGGCGTCGGCAAGCTGCGGTGCCAATCGCGGGGCAAAATTCCTCGGCCAACCGGCATCAGACCAGATCAATGCCGAGATCAGCCAGATCCTGCCAGCGGGCGCGACAATGCGCGTGGTTTCCTATGGCGAGGCGGTGGATAGCGATTTTCGCAATGCGCGGCTCAACATCATGCTTGATGCCGGCGGCATCATCCGCGACCTGCGCTGCGGCTAGCGTATTTTTGCAAAACAGGCGCGGATTTCCCGGGTGAACATTTCAGGCTGTTCCCACGCGGCAAAATGTCCGCCCTTGTCCAGCGTGTTCCAATAGATGAGATTGGGCATCAACCGTTCTGCCCAGGCGCGCGGCGCAGGCATGATTTCGCCCGGAAATGCACTGACCCCGCCCGGTAATCTGACCGGCCCGCCGGCGAAGCGGCCGAAACTTTCCCAATATAGCCGCGCCGCCGATGCGCCTGTGGCGGGCAACCAGTACAGCATCAGATTATCAAGGATCGCATCCATCCTGAGCGCGTCCAGGGGCGACCCCTTATTATCCGTCCATGCATACATCTTTTCGTAAACCCAGCCGGCCAGACCGATGGGGGAATCCACCAGCGCATAGCCAATCGTCTGCGGACGGGTTGATTGCTGCTTGGAATAGCCTGAATCCCAGTCGGCGTAATATTTCAGCCCCGCCAGCGCCTTTTTCATATCGGCGTCTTCGCTGCTGAAATCTTCCGCAGTGGGCTTCACCGACACCATGTTGACATGGATGGCCCGGCAGCCTTCGGGTGCCTGCCGGCCAATTTCTGCAGTGACAGCAGAGCCCCAATCACCGCCTTGCGCAACCCAGTGGTCATAGCCAAGGCGCGCAACCAGTGTGGCCCATGCCCGGGCAATTTTCTCGATGCCCCACCCTGTGCTTGTCGGCTTGCCGGAAAATCCGAAACCGGGCAGCGATGGCGCGATGACATGAAAGGCATCAGCCGCGGTTCCGCCATATTTTTCCGGTTGGGTCAGCCGTTCGATCACTCCCAGAAATTCCACCACGGAACCGGGCCAGCCATGCGTCAGCACAATCGGCAAGGCATTTTCATGCGGGGAGCGGACATGGAGAAAATGGATATCCAGCCCGTCAATCTCGGTCACAAACTGGCCAAGCGAATTGAGATACGCCTCGCAGCCACGCCAATTGTAACCACTGCGCCAATATTCCACCAATTCGCGTAACAGGCAGAGCGGCGTGCCTTGCGACCAGTCATCGACCGGTTCTGCCTCGGGCCAGCGGGCCGCGTCTATCTTGTGATAAAGCCGTTCCAGCTCGCTTTGCGGGATATCGAGCACGAATGGTCTGATGGTATCGTTCATCGCCGGACGCTATGCCGTCATGCCGCGCAGATCAACCACGACAAATTTCAAACCTGAAGATATTTTCGTCATAAAGTTGCTTAAACCGGGTGGACAGCGCTTGCTTCCATGCGCATAGAAAAGGGATGAACGCTAGTATTGGCCTGATCCTGCGACTTACACGCCCTTGGGCGTGACCTGCGGCGTGGCCTGACAAGGTGCGCTGCAAGCGCCCAAGGGACCCGTTACGGGACTGGTAGCCGCAGCACATACTTCGTTTTAGAACCGAGATTTTCCTGACATGACCATGCTCCGCGATCCATCGCGCAAATATAATCCATTCCCGCAGGTTGACCTGGCGGACCGGCAGTGGCCATCGCGCATCATCACCGCCCCGCCCCGCTGGCTGTCGACCGATCTGCGCGATGGCAACCAGGCCATCGTCGACCCGATGGATTCGGCCAAGAAGCGCCGCTTCTTCGAACTGCTGGTTGAAATTGGCGTCAAGGAAATAGAAGTCGGCTTCCCCAGTGCCGGCGCGACCGAGTTCGATTTTATCCGCGGCTTGGTGGATTCCGGCACCATCCCGCAAGATGTGGTCGTGCAAGTGCTTACCCAATCGCGCGCAGATCTTATCCGCACGTCGTTTGACAGTCTCGACGGGGTCCATGCGGCCGTGGTCCATATGTATAATGCGGTCAGCCCCGCATGGCGCGATATCGTTTTCCGCATGAGCCAGCAGGAAGTCCGCCAGATCGCGGTGGATGGCGCCAAAATCATGCGCGACGAAGCAGCAGCGCGCCCCCGAACTGACTGGCGTTTTCAATATAGTCCGGAAACATTTTCCACCGCCGAACTCGATTTCAGCATAGAGGTTTGCGAAGCGGTCATGGATGTCCTCCAGCCAACAGCGGAACGTCCCATCATCATCAACCTTCCCGCCACGGTTGAGGCTGCGACTCCCAATATTTACGCCGACCAGATCGAATATTTCTGCCGCAACCTGCCCAATCGGGATGCAGCCATTATCAGCCTGCATACGCATAATGACCGCGGCACAGGGGTGGCCGCTGCTGAACTGGGCCTGATGGCGGGGGCCGACCGCGTGGAAGGCTGCCTGTTCGGCAATGGCGAACGCACTGGTAATTGCTGTCTCGTGACGGTTGCTCTCAACCTCTACACGCAGGGCATCGATCCCGGTCTGGATTTTTCCGACATCGACCGGGTGATCGAGACGGTGGAATATTGCAACGAATTGCCGGTCCACCAACGCCACCCCTATGGCGGCGAATTGGTGTTCACGGCATTTTCGGGCAGCCATCAGGATGCCATCAAGAAAGGCTTTGCCGCCCGCGAAACCCAGAATGACGAAAAATGGCGCGTGCCCTATCTGCCGATTGACCCGGCTGACCTTGGCCGGAATTATGAAGCTGTCATTCGCGTCAATTCGCAAAGCGGCAAAGGCGGGTTTGCCTGGGTACTGGAACAGGATCAGGGGCTTAAACTGCCCAAGGCCATGCAGGCAGATTTTGCGCCCCATGTGCAGCGCATGGCCGATGATCTTGGCCGCGAACTTAACGCGGCCGATATCTGGCAAGCCTTCCGCGATGCCTATTATGTGCAGACCACTGACAAGCATTTCCAGCTCGTCGATTACGAGGAAAGCCGCGGCGCAGATGGCACGCGCCTGTTCGCCGGGACGATCGAGGTGGCAGGACAAGCCCAGCGCGTCAGCGGCCGCGGAAATGGTCTTATTTCATCGGTCGTCGCGACATTGCGTGATGCTTTCGGGGTGGAGCTTGAGGTTCAGGACTATTCCGAACACGCCCTTTCCAAGGGATCTGACGCGCGCGCTGCGGCCTATCTGGAATGCACAGGCGCTGATGGGCGCAAGATCTGGGGCTGCGGAATTGACGAGGATATCGCCACTGCCAGCGTGCGGGCCGTGCTGAGTGCGGCGAACAGTGCCTTGCGCGATGGCGATAATCCAGCCTAACCCTGTCACCACAAAACAAAAGCGCGTGAAAGCGCCACGTCAGGAGCGGATGTATATGAGCGAAGCCATTCTGGAACCCGATCTGCCGATTATCGATCCGCACCACCATCTGTGGGATTTGCGGGCGCTGATGCCAGCCTTTCCAGAACCACGGCACCCCTTCATCGAAGCGATTGCCGGTGCTGCCTATTACACGTTCGACCAGTTGCACGCTGATGTGACCAGCGGCCACAACGTCATCGGCACCTGTTTCATGGAATGCGGTGCATTTTACCGCGCAAATAGCAGTGACGAAATGAAACCGGTTGGCGAAGTAGAATTCGTCAACGGTGTCGCCGCGCAAAGTGCGAGCGGCCTGTATGGCGATTTGCGGGCCTGTGCTGCCATCATTGGCCATGCTGACATGATGCTGGGTGATGGCGCAATTCCGGTGCTGGAAGCGCTGATCGCTGCCGGTAATGGCCGTTTTCGCGGGATCCGCCATTCCGCCGCATGGGACGCCAATCCCGCGACGCTAGGCCCGCCATTCCATGCGCCCGAAGGGTTGATGGTCAGCGATGAATTTCAGGCCGGGTTCGCCAATCTGGCAACGTTTGGCCTCACCTTCGATGCCTGGGTGCTGGAACCGCAGCTGGGCGATGTGATTGCGCTTGCTCGCAAATTTCCCGACCAGCCCATTGTTCTTGATCATTGCGGTACCCCGCTCAACATCGCCAGTTACAAAGGCAAGCTGGGCGAAAACTTCTCCCGCTGGCGCAAGGCCATCCATAAACTTGCTGAAAACCCGAATGTCACTGTCAAGCTGGGCGGGCTGGCGATGGCGTTTTGCGGTATGCCCGAAGAAGGCCCGGCCAAGGGCGTGAATTCCGAAACCCTTGCGGCCATGTGGCGACCCTATATCGAAACCTGCATCGAGGCGTTCGGTCCTGAGCGGGCCATGTTCGAAAGCAATTACCCGGTGGACCGCTGGGGCGCGACATATCCAGTGCTGTGGAACGCGTTCAAGCGCATCACGCGGGGCGCGTCGGATGCTGACAAGCGCGCACTTTATGCCGGCACGGCGGCCCGCGTTTACGGGATTGAGGATGTGCTCGAGAGGGCTTGATCCGGCGTGGATGCGCCAATTCGCGATACAGCCTCGACAAGTGTTCAGGTGCCGCATAAGCACCAACTGGTTTCATTAAGCAACGGAGTATTCCATGCCGCTACCCGCACCTTTCGACCGCCTTCGACTGCCTGTAATCGGTTCTCCGCTGTTTATCGTTTCAGGCCCGGAACTGGTCATTGCACAGTGCAAGGCTGGCATTGTGGGAAGCTTCCCTGCGCTCAACGCGCGGCCATCAGGCATGCTGGATGAATGGCTGCACCAGATTACCGAAGAACTGGCCGCGCATAACCGCGACAATCCTGATCGCCCCGCAGCGCCTTACGCCGTCAACCAGATCGTCCACCGCAGCAACAACCGGCTCGAAGAAGATATTGAAGTGTGCGGTAAATGGCAGGTGCCCATGATGATTACATCACTAGGCGCGCGCGAAGAAGTGTTCGAGGCAGCGCATAGCTGGGGCGGTATCGTGCTGCATGACGTCATCAATGACAAATTTGCCCACAAGGCGATTGAAAAGGGAGCTGATGGTCTGATCCCAGTTGCAGCGGGCGCTGGCGGCCATGCAGGCGTGCAGTCACCCTTTGCGCTGATGCAGGAAATCCGCAGCTGGTTTGACGGGCTGGTGGCGCTATCGGGGTCCATTTCTCACGGCCGGTCCATTCTTGCGGCGCAGGCAATGGGCGCTGATTTTGCCTATATCGGCTCCCCCTGGATTGCGACCAAGGAAGCCAACGCAGATCAGGCGTACAAGGAAGAAATCGTCAAGAGCAAGGCTGCCGATATTGTCTATAGCAGTCTGTTTACAGGCGTAGCGGGCAATTATCTGCGCGGTTCCATCGTCAGGGCCGGTCTCGATCCTGACAATCTGCCTGAAGGCGATGTCAGCAAGATGAACTTCGGATCTGGCGGCAATAGCGAAGCAAAGGCCTGGAAGGATATCTGGGGTTCGGGCCAAGGCGTTGGGATGGTGGATAATATCGACAGCGTGGCAGACCGGGTTGACCGGTTGGAACGTGAATATATCGCGGCAAAAGAAGAGCTTCTGGCTAAAATCTAAGAAGCAGTCGCACCCCAGAGCAACTCAGCCATGGCATCGAGCTCGGTAAAATCGAGCCCGGTGCCAAGCGGGTCTTTGCTGTTCAGCCGCAGCCGCTTGCCCTGTGTTTCAAGCAGCCGACGCCGCAGCGCGCGTTGCAACAGGTCCAGCCGCATCAACGCATTGTCCAGCGCGATCTCTGGCGCGCGCAGACGGGCGCTGGACCAGTGGCGTTCAACCTGCCCAACCCGCTCAATCACCATCGCGTTGTAATCCCTGTGGGGGCCGCGATGTAATGGCAGGCCAACCCGCATCGCGGCTTCATCACGCGCTGGTAAAAGGAGGCCGTTGCAGCGAAAATCCTCAAAACCTATGCGGTCCCGTCCGATCGTGTCGAACATCGGCCCAAAACAGCGCTGGGACAACAATTGCCGCGGCAGCAAATGGTGCCGCTGCAGGCCCGGATCATAGGCGGCGGATGTTCTGAGATTGACTGAGCGGAACGGCAGCGTCTTTCGCGCAGGCGGCAGACATGCAAGTGCAGCAGCGCTACCGTCCGGCTGCATCACCCGCGCCACACGCGAATTATGCGGCCATTTTCCGCAGGTTCCAGCCGCAACTGCGACCCATCCGGCGCCATGATGGCTTCTGCTTCCTTCAGCGCGCCATGCTGGACCAGTTGGTTTATCAACCGGATCGCAAGCTGGGTGGCTTGTGCGCGGTCACCGGCAAAATCCGCATCCAGCCGCACTTCCTGGCCGGTGAAATAGGCCAGCCCCGCGCTTTGCAGAGCGCCGTTTTCAAGCCTTTGGAACGATGTCAGTCCAAGCGCAGGAAATGGCCCGCCAGCGTTCCACGCCTCGACAGTTGTGCGGAAAAATGACGGGCTTGAAACCGCCCGTGCCGGTGGCCAGCCCACGGCCATCAAGGATGGTAATTTTGTCGACAAGGATGCCACCACGCCAGCCATCACCCGCGCCACGGGAAGGCTGCGCTCGCCGCCGCTAAGATGCGGACCAGGAACAAGCAGTGATGCTTCGGTTTCGGAATCGATAACCCCCGGCGGACAATCATAAAAATGTTCAAATTCAGGTACGTGCGCCCCAGCATCTGGTTCCAGATGCCGCAGATCGAAGGTCATGCCATGGGCCAGCAATTCCAGCCATGCGTTTGCTGACGCTGACGTCTCATCGGCAGATTCAACAGGGTCGTGGCTGATGTCGACAGAGGCAAGCGTGCTGATTGCTTCACGGATAACAGACACGTCAGGCCGCTGTCCGGTTTTGAAAAACAGGAGTATTCCAGGCGACCGATCACACCGATCAAGTTCTTTACGGCGGTCGATTTTTAAAGTCCCCTAACAATATAAGCAGTTATTTACTTGGCCTTAAACAAGCGGTTCGTCGAGTCCCCGAAATAGAGTTGCATCCGTATTGGATGCACCATTTTAGAACACTCCCAGACGCAGACCCTCGGCCAATGCCTCGCCCAGTTGATGGCATTGTTTCAAGGACTTATCGTTAACAATCTTCGGAGCAAGGATTTCTGCCGGTGTCTGGGCATGGCAATTGATGATCAGGGGTTCGGCCACCCTGCGCAGTCGCCACCCCTTTGCGATGCGGTCTATCTGGCGCTGTGCGCCTGTCCCGTCAGACCCTGCGGCAATGGCTGTGGCAAAGCCGCGCCCTTCGATCCGGCCGAGCAGGGAATAATAGCACCGGTCGAACATTTCTTTCATGATCCCGCTCATACATGCCAGATTTTCCGGGCAGACGAACAGATAGCCCGCGCAGGCCAGCATATCCTCGGGCTGGACCTTGTCCGCAGGCATCAGCGTCCCATTGGCCCCGGCACCAGCCACTGCAGCGTCGGCCATGGCTTCGCTTGCGCCGGTCCGGCTGTGCCATGCGACAAGCAGCCTTGGAGGGGTGCTGGCATGGCTGTCTGAAAGGGGCGGCAGGTTCATCCGGCAATTGTCGCGCCATGGACTGTATTGTCAATCGCGCCCCCTTTGCTGGCCGCAATCCTTCCTATAAACACCGGAAATGGCATCTCGTACCCAGGCACCCGTATTTGGCGTAACATCATCCCTGTCAGGCAAGGCGTGGCATTGGCGCGGCGGCAATATGGATGTCCGCAGCGATGCGACCGCTCTCGACAAGGATATCGTCACCCAGCTGCTGCTGTCTCGCGGCGTCAGCAGCGATGATCTTGAAAACCAGCGTTCGCCCACTTTGCGCGGCTTCCTGCCTGATCCTTCCGAATTTCGCGATATGGACGCAGCTGCGGAACGGATCGCGCAGGCGGTTCTGGGGAACGAAGCAACCGTAATTTACGGCGATTATGATGTGGACGGGGCCACCAGTGCCGCGCTGCTGATCCTGCTGCTGCGGATGCTGGGCCATGAAGCACGCTATTACATCCCCGATCGCCTGTTGGAAGGATATGGCCCCAGCGGCAAGGCGCTGGTCCAGCTGGCTGATGAAGGCTCCAGCCTGATCGTCACGGTCGATTGCGGCGCAATGGCGCATGATGCCCTGCAGCAGGCCCATGACGCAGGCGTGGACGTGATTGTGGTGGACCATCACAAATGTTCGCCCGAATTGCCCAAGGCAGCTGCCATGGTGAATCCCAATCGCCTGGATGAAAGCGACATTGGCGCTGCCCATGGCCATCTGGCAGCAGTGGGCGTAGCCTTTGTGCTGGCGATTGCGGTGGTCAGGACGTTGCGGGGCCGCGGCTTTTTCAAGAACCGGCCGGAGCCTGATCTGTTTTCCCTGCTGGATCTTGTTGCGCTGGGCACGGTGGCCGATGTGGCCGCCCTGCACGGCCTCAACCGTGCCTTTGTGGCGCAGGGGCTGAAAGTCATGTCCCGGCGGGATAATATCGGCATGGCCGCGCTGATTGATGCCAGCAGGCTGAAACGCGCGCCTGTCTGCAGCGACCTTGGCTTTGCGCTTGGCCCGCGGATCAATGCGGGCGGCAGGGTTGGCGAATCGACGCTGGGCGTGCGCTTGCTCACCACCCGGGACCCTGACGAGGCAGCGCAGATCGCGGCGCAGCTTTCCGCCCTCAACGAAGACCGGCGGGCCATTGAAGCTGCCGTGCAGGAAGCCGCCGAATTGCAATTGGCAGGTCTGCACAACCGTTCTGTCATCGTGGTGGCAGGCAAGGGATGGCATCCCGGCGTCATCGGCATCGTGGCAGGCAGGATCAAGGAAAAGACCGGCAAACCCACGCTGGTCATCGCGCTGGATGATGAAACGGGCCAGGGCAAAGGTTCTGGCAGGTCCATTTCAGGCATCGATCTTGGCGCCGCCATCATCGCGGCGCGTGAACTGCATTTGCTGGTGGCAGGCGGCGGCCACGCCATGGCAGCAGGACTGACGATTGATGAAGGCAAGGTGGCCGCGCTGGCAGACTGGCTGGATGCGCGCCTTGGCAGCGCGGTGGCAAAGGCCATGGCGCACCAATCCATCCAGCTTGATCTGGCACTTGCGCCTGGCGGCCTTACCCCATCCCTGATCGAATCGATGGACAGCGCCGGTCCGTTTGGTGTGGGCTGGCCCGGACCACGCGTTGCTGTGGGCCCTGTCAGGCTGGTAAAAGCCGATATTGTCGGCACCGACCATGTCCGGCTGATCGCCAGCGGCGCTGATGGAAAATCTTTTAAGGCAATTGCCTTTCGCGCAGCCGAAACTGACATGGGGCAGGCACTGCTCCATGGCTCGCACGGCAGAATGCTGTGGCTTGCGGGCCGTGCGAAGGTGGATGACTGGGCTGCCAGACCCCAGGCAGAGCTCCATTTGGAAGACGCTGCGTGGGCAGATTAAGCAGATAAGTTGCATTTCAGCGAAATGGCTTCTTGACGTGAAAGCCAAGCCTGCCTAATTGCGCCGCCACGCCATCGAGATGGCCCCTTCGTCTAGCGGTTAGGACGCGGCCCTTTCACGGCTGAAACACGGGTTCGATTCCCGTAGGGGTCACCATCGATGGCGTTTTTGATTCGCGGCCCCCTGCCATGGCAGGTTCGCCCGTTTCCAAAACGCCATCGATATTGGCAGGGCTGATGGCAGCGGGCGCGGCCTGCACAAACTTTCAAAATCTTCGTTCTTATCCGTGGCGATTCATGCTGGCGATGCTGACGTGATGCCGCTAGGCGTTTCGGCCATGCAACAGGCGCGAACTTTCCCATGGCCGGGCGTTGCCATCGCAGGCGCAGCCTGTTTCGTGGCGGGCATGGCCGGAACCAATATCTGGTTGCTGCTGGCAATTTTTCTCGTCTGGTCCGCTTCGCTCTATCTGGTGACCGCAACCCCGCCCGCGCCGGTGGCAGCGCCTGCCAAGGGACCATTTACCCAAGCCACCATTGGCGAGCTGATCGAACATTCGGCAACGCCGCTGCTGATGACGGACCGCAACCGTGTCACCATTGCCAACCAGGCCGCCCGTGATGTTTTGGGCGAGCATATTCTGGGGCAGGATGTCAGGGTGGCCTTCCGGCATCCATCAGCCATCGCCCTGCTTGACCGGAAGGGCCCCGGCAGCGCCACCATTCACGGGCTGGCGCGCCGCAAGGACATCTGGCGGATGAACCGTCAAGAAATCGACGACCGGTTTACTGTCGTCGAATTGATCAACCGCACTGCCGAAGCGCAGATCAGCCGCGCCCATACCGATTTTGTCGCCAATGCCAGCCACGAATTGCGCACGCCGCTCGCATCCATCATCGGCTATGTCGAAACATTGCGGGAAGACGGCAATGTGCCGCCGGAAACACAGAAGAAATTTCTCACCACCATTCTGAGCGAAGCCAACCGGTTGCAAAATCTGGTGAGCGATCTGATGTCCCTGTCCCGCGTCGAGGCTGAAAAGCACGACGAACCCGGCGAAAGCGTCGATCTGAAGCCGCTGGTGGAAATGTCTGCCCGCGATGCTGCAGGGGCCGAGCGATTTGAACGAATCGAATTCGGCGACCTGCAACCGATGACAGTTCTGGGCGATCCGCGGCAATTGGAGCAGCTGGTTCGCAATCTGGTGGATAATGCGCTGAAATATGGCAGCGCTGACGAAAAGGTCACAGTGTCGCTATCCGAAACATCCGATGGCAATGCCCAACTGACTGTAATGGACCGCGGCGAAGGCATCGCAGAAGAACATCTGCCCCACCTTACGCGCCGGTTTTATCGCACGGATCCTGGGCGCAGCCGGGCATCGGGCGGCACTGGCCTGGGCCTGGCGATTGTGAAGCATATTGTGGAGCGTCACCGCGGCCGCCTCGACATCACGAGCAAGGTCGGTAAGGGCACCGTTGTGAACGTTCGGATCCCAAGGGTTGCACAAGAGTCCATTTAATTGTCATGAGCCTGTCACATAACTTCAACATCCGGCGACCAGACAGTCGTCTACCGGCGGCGTCGTAACGACAGGATCGTATCATGAAGAACAAAGCTTTTCTTGCTCTGCCCGCTCTTGCAGCAACGGCAATGCTCGCTGCATGCGGCGGCAGCGGCGACACCACGCGCGAATCGATTCGCGCAGTTGGCTCATCCACAGTCTATCCATTTGCCAAGAAAGTGGCTGAAACTTTCACCCAGTCAAACCCCGGCATGAATTCGCCGATTATCGAATCAACCGGCACTGGCGGCGGCTTGAAGCTGTTTTGTGCAGGTGTTGGCGCCAACACGCCGGACATGGCCAATGCATCGCGGCGGATGAAGAAATCCGAATTCGACAGCTGCCAGACCAATGGTGTGAAGGACATCATCGAACTTCAGGTCGGCCTTGACGGTATCGCTTTTGCATCCTCGCAAGGCGGCATCACCATGAACCTGACGCCGCAGATGGTTTACGAAGCCCTGGCTGCCAAACCTTATGGCAAGGACCAGACCACGAAGCTGTGGTCTGATGTTGATCCCTCGCTGCCCAAGGAACCGATCCTTGTGTATGGCCCGCCATCAACATCCGGCACGCGCGATGCGCTGAAGGAACTGGTGCTGGAAGCTGGCTGCAAGACCAACGCCGAAATGAAGGCACTGAAAGACAGCGACGAAGATCGCTATGACCAGCTGTGCACCGAAGTGCGTTCGGATGGCGCCTATGTCGATCAGGGCGAGCAGGATAACCTCATCGTCCAGAAGATTGAAAGCAACAAGAAAGCTGTCGGTGTCTTTGGCTATTCCTACCTCGAAGAAAATGCTGACAAGGTGCAGGGCCTGCCCATGAACGGCGTTGACCCGACCTATGCCAACATCTCCACTTTCGCTTATCCCGGTGCGCGTCCGCTTTACGTATATGTGAAGAAAGCGCATCTCGATGCCATTCCGGGCCTGAAGGAATTCATGGCTGAATGGACCAAGAATTGGTCGAAAGACGGCCCACTGGCCAAAATCGGCCTCGTCGCATCGCCTGATGACGTGCTTGCTGCCAATCTGGCCGCCGCTACGGAATTCAAGACGATGACCGGCGCTGAACTGAAGTAAGGTATAAAAGCGTATGTCCCCAGCCATTCTGCTTGTCCTGGCCCTGGGCCTCGGCCTGGCCGGATGGCTGGCGGCACGTGCGCGTGCATGGACGTTCCGGCGTGACAGTGCGAACGGGCGGATTGCTGCCCTGCCCGTGTATCACGCATGGTATGTGGCGTTGTGGATCGTGGTGCCTGTGCTGCTGTTTGTCGGGCTGTGGTCAGTCATTGCGCCGCAGCTCATTTCCCAGTCGGTCCTGGCATCACCAGCAGCATCAGACCTGCCTGCGTTCGGTTTCCAGCGGGATGCCATCCTGAGCGAAGCCCGCTCTGTCGCCAGCGGCAGTGCAAAAGCCGTGTTCAACGAAGCTGCAAATGGCCTGGTCGAACCGTATCGGGCGGCTATCTCGCGCTATAATCTTATCGGTGTGCTGGCCACACTGATCATCGCATTTCTGGCTGGCGCGTGGGCGTTCTTGCGCATCAAGCCTGATTTTACGGCCCGCACCCGGGTCGAAAAAGCAGTGATGACAATATTGCTGCTCGCTTCGCTGGTGGCAATTCTGACCACGCTTGGCATCGTTGTCAGCCTGGTCTTCGAAACCATCCGTTTCTTTGGCATGGTCAGCCCGCTCGATTTTCTTTTCGGCACCCAATGGGGGCCAGATCCGATGAGCAATCCGAATAGTCCGGATGGCTCGCGCTATGGCGCCATCCCCCTGTTCTGGGGCACGATTTACATTGGCGCTGTCATTGCCATGATCGTGGCCATTCCGCTGGGTTTGATGAGCGCGATCTACCTCACCCAATATGCCAACCCCACCTTGCGCAAATGGATTAAGCCCGCCCTCGAAGTGCTCGCCGGTGTGCCCACAGTCGTCTATGGCTATTTCGCGGCGCTGACGGTCGCTCCCGCCATTCGCGATGCTGCCTTTGCTGTCGGCATTACAAACGCATCCAGCGAAAGTGCGCTTGCCGCAGGACTAGTCATGGGCGTGATGATTATTCCGTTTGTGTCTTCCATGGCGGACGATTCCATTGCCGCCGTGCCGCAAGCCATGCGTGATGGCAGCCTGGCCATGGGTGCAACCACGTCAGAAACCATTCGCAAGGTGCTGGTGCCGGCCGCCCTGCCCGGCATTGTTGCAGGGGTAATGCTGGCCGTCAGCCGGGCGATTGGCGAAACCATGATTGTGGTGATGGCCGCTGGCGCTGCGGCCAACCTCACCGGAAATCCGCTCGAGGCGATGACGACAGTCACGTTCCAGATCGTTGCCATGCTTACCGGCGAAGGCAGCTTTGATCATCCGGCCACACTCAGCGCCTTTGCGCTTGGGTTTGTGTTGTTCATGGTCACATTGGGGCTGAACTTCATCGCCCTGCGCGTAGTTAAAAGGTTCCGCGAAGCTTATGAGTGATCGCCTCGCCCCAACGCGAACAGCAGAGTTCGAAGCGCGTCTGAAGAAACGCTATGCCGCTGAACGGCGGTTCAAGATGGCGGGCCTCGGCGCGATCCTGTTTTCGGTCGGTGTGCTTGCATTCTTGCTGGTGACCATGGGTTTCAACGGCATCGGCGGCTTCCAGCGCGCCGAAATGAATGTGCCGATTGATTTTACGCAGGCTGGCCTGTCGGGTGATCCAGCGGTGCTGGCACAGCCGGATGCCGTGCAGACATTGGAAGCGCAGGGGCTTCCGTCCATTGTCGACTTCTATGCCGAGCAGAAACTGGGCGCCGAGGGCGCCGCCCATATCAGCGCCAGCGCATGGCGTCTCGTGGCTGACCGGATCATCGATGACCCGGCAATATTGCGCGGAACCGCGACCTTTTCCCTTCCTGCCAGCGCGAAACTGGCAGCGGGCCTGAACGGCGAAGGATCGCCCGAGATGCGGGCGCTGGCCACTTCGCTGGCGCAGCAGGGCAAGCTGGAAACCAAGCTCGATCTCGGTTTTCTGGAACGCGCCGATGCGACAGACCCGCAGCAGGTGGGTATCTGGGGCGCGCTGAAAGGCTCGATGCTGACCATGATCGTCACATTGCTGATGGCATTTCCCATTGGCGTAATGGCGGCGCTTTACCTCGAAGAATATGCCGCGAAAAACCGCTGGACGGATCTGATCGAAGTTTCGATCAATAATCTGGCGGCTGTTCCGTCCATTATCTTCGGCCTGCTCGGCCTTGCTGTGTTCCTGTGGATATTCCCCAACATGCGGTCCGCACCACTGATCGGCGGTATGACGCTGGCGCTGATGACCATGCCGGTGATTGTCATTTCCGGGCGCAACGCGATCAAGGCCGTGCCGCCGTCCATTCGCGATGGCGCGCTGGCGGTTGGAGCATCGCCAGTGCAGGTGGTGTTCCACCATGTGCTGCCGCTCGCCCTGCCCGGTATTCTTACAGGCACCATCATCGGCATGGCCCGCGCGCTGGGTGAAACCGCGCCGCTGCTGATGATCGGGATGCGCGCTTTCGTCGCCACCCCGCCGCAGGATTTCACTTCGCCCGCAACGGTTCTGCCGGTGCAGATTTTCCTTTGGTCCGATGAAATCGACCGCGGTTTTGTCGAACGGACATCCGCGGCAATTATCGTGCTTCTGGTGTTCCTCCTGCTGATGAATGGCCTGGCCATCTATCTGCGCAACCGTTTCGAGAAAAAGTGGTGACTGTAGTCCATCCGAATCTGGAAGATACCAACGCCAAGATGAGCGCGCGCGATGTCTCGGTGTTTTACGGCGACAAGAAAGCGATTGACGATGTCTCGATCGATATTCCGACCAAATATGTAACCGCCTTCATTGGCCCGTCAGGCTGCGGAAAGTCGACTTTTCTGCGCACCCTCAACCGGATGAATGATACGATTCCTTCGGCCCGCGTCGAAGGCGAGATTACGCTGGATGGTGAGGATATTTACCGGTCAAAGATGGACGTGGTGCAATTGCGTGCCCGCGTGGGCATGGTGTTCCAGAAACCCAATCCCTTCCCCAAATCCATTTACGACAATGTCGCCTATGGCCCGAAGATCCACGGCCTGGTCGGCAGCAAGAGCGAGATCGACGAAGTGGTCGAAAAGTCGCTTCGCCGTGCCGGCCTGTGGATGGAAGTGAAGGACCGCCTCGAAGACAGCGGAACCGCGCTTTCAGGCGGGCAGCAGCAGCGGCTGTGCATCGCCCGCGCCATTGCGGTGGACCCGGAAGTCATTTTGATGGACGAGCCATGTTCCGCGCTCGACCCGATTGCCACGGCCAAGATCGAGGAATTGATCGACGAGTTGAGCGGGCGTTATGCCATCGTAATCGTCACCCATTCCATGCAGCAGGCAGCGCGCGTTTCGCAGCGCACGGCATTTTTTCATCTTGGAAAAATGGTGGAATATGGACGGACTTCTGACATATTCACCAATCCGCTGGAAAAACGGACGCAGGATTACATTACAGGACGGTACGGGTGATGGTTGAACATACAGTCAAGGCATTTGACGAGGACATCACTCGCCTTCGCGGACTGATCGCGGAAATGGGCGGTCTGGCGGAATTGTCGATCCAGGAATCGCTGGAAGCGATGATCAAGGGCGACGAAACACTCGCCGAAGGCGTCATCAAGCGCGACAAAAAGATCGATGCTCTGGAGTCGGAAGTCGACAAGCTTTCGGTCCGTATCATTGCCCTGCGCGCACCCATGGCGGACGATCTGCGCGAAGTGATCGCAGCGATGAAGATTGCCGGGGTCGTGGAACGTATTGGGGATTACTCCAAGAATATCGCCAAACGCGTGGGCGAGATTGAAGGTCGCAAACATTTTGAACCCCTGACGCTGCTTCCCGCCATGGGCGATATTGCGGCTGAAATGGTCCATGATGTGCTGACCGCCTATGCCGCACGTGACCCGGTGCTGGCCCGCGAAGTTATCGCCACTGACGACAAGGTTGACGCTTTTTACAACAGCATTTTCCGTAATGTTGTCAGCTATATGGTGGAAAATCCTGCGACAATTTCGAGCGCGGCGCAGATTCTTTTCGTAGCCCGCAATCTCGAGCGGATCGGTGATCATGCCACCAATGTGGCCGAAATGGTGCATTTTGCCGCTACGGGCAATTATCCGCCTGATGAAGATGCCTGACCCGTCCGCGTCATAATCATGTCGTGAAGGCGTAACATTGCTAGTGTCAGGTAGGGTCAAGCAACGATAGCGAGACATTTTGATGCCTGCAGCCAAACTACTTCTGGTCGAAGACGATCCATCGCTGGCAGAACTGCTGGAATTCCGTTTCCAGAACGAAGGCTACGATGTCCGATCAACACCAGATGGCGATGAAGCCCTGATTCTGGCGGCAGAAGATGTGCCCGATCTGGTCATTCTGGACTGGATGATTGAAGGCACCAGTGGCATCGAAGTCTGCCGCAGGCTGCGCCGGGACAAGGCCACCGCTCACGTCCCGATCATCATGCTGACAGCCCGCGAAAACGAGGATGACCGCATTCGCGGCCTCGAAACGGGTGCTGACGATTATGTGACCAAACCGTTTTCCCCGCGCGAATTGCTGGCCCGGGTGGCCGCCGTGATGCGGCGCATCCGCCCTGTATTGGCAGGCGAAATGGTGGAAGTGGGGGATATCAGCCTCGACCCTGTGGCGCATAAGGTGGAACGGCGCAGCCGCATATTGCAATTGGGGCCGACCGAATACCGGTTGCTGAAATTTTTCATGGAAAGCCCAGGGCGGGTGTTTTCTCGCGGGCAATTGCTGGACGGCGTCTGGGGAACGGATAGCGATATCGAACTGCGCACGGTGGATGTGCACATCCGCCGGTTGCGAAAAGCGATTGAAATGGACGGCGCGCGTGACCCTATCCGCACTGTGCGCTCTGCCGGCTATTCCATGGAAGCGGTCTGAATCAGCGGCACGCTCCGCGATAGGCAGAAGACTGGTCCAGATGGAAATGGTCGCGGTGTGCCGCATTATAATCCGGCGATAGGACTGTCGAAAAATAGTTGCAGGCGCCGTCGCGGGCGATGGTCAGGAACCGGGCATCATCGTTTTCCGGCATCGCTTGCCAGTCTTGCACAATGCTGATCCTGCGCCCGTCTTCCAGCACAAAAGCGGCTATGTCGATAGCATTGGCAGTGGCATGCTGGCTCCATCTGCCATCTGGCCGATTGTTGATGCGGCGGCAGCTATAAGTGCCAAAATGCTCAACCCTGGCGACTTTTTTGCCAAAGGTTTCCACCGCTGCTGGCTGGACTGTTTTTTCCATCCATTCATACATGCCAGCTCCTGTGCGGCACGTGGCAGATGGGTCAGCAGGGCTTAACGGCAAGTCCGGCAGCACTGCCAGATCATCGCGCTGGCAATCGCCATCGCCCTGTTCTGACAGCGTGGCAAATGCCACATCGCTGCGTTCCAGAACTTCGCGGCAAAGCTGCGGGTCGGCGTGCATCCGCGCGCGTTTCACGGCGGTGGCCCACCCATCCGGATGGTTGAGATTGAAGGGCGCCCACGGGTCATGGTGAGGGTGCTGCGCCAGCCATGCCAGTGCGCCTGAAACGGCTGCCAGTGCCATCAGCGCGCCAATCATCATCCGGTCCAGTTGGAACGTGCCAATGCGGCGCGAAAGTCTGATAGATTTCATATCAATGGAAATCCCGCGAGCGCGGAATGATTCTGACATTGCGCGGATGGCCCTGATGGTATCCGCATTCGCGTTCCCCCGGCATGGCGTCAATATCCTCTCGCGGGGTGAATGTGGAAGGCTGCTGGTTGCCGCAATGATCGCCGCGGGCAACAGGGGCGTTCAGCATATCATCAGACAGGCGCTGCAATTCATGCGTTGCATCCGTCATATGGGCGGCGATGACATGGATCACCTCGTCATCATATTCCACCCTGCCGCGCACTTCCATCAGGCGTGAACCCATCACTACCTTGCGCTGCTTTTCCTTCAGATCGGGCCAGACCACCAAATTGATGACGCCCGTCTCATCCTCCAGCGTAATAAAGCATACCCCCTTGGCACTGCCGGGGCGCTGGCGGATCAGCACCACGCCTGCCACTTGCACCATGGAACGGAACTTGCGGCTCCGAAGATCGCACGCACGCACAAAGCCGCGTTCGCCAAGGCTGGCCCGCAGAAAAGCCATCGGATGCGCTTTCAGGCTCAGTCGCTGGGTCTGGTAATCTGCCACCACTTCTTCGGACAAGGGCATTTGCGGCAAATGGGTGCGTGCCGCTTCGGCCCCTTCATCGCGCGCCTGGGAATATTTGAACAGCGGCAGATCAGGCCCGCCCACCAGGCTGCGGGCATCCCACAGAGCCTGCCGGCGGGGCAAATTCATCGATCCAAAGCAATCAGCAGAGGCAAGCCGCTCGATATGGGCAGGCGAAAGCCGCGCCCGGTCACGCAAGGCAGCGACATCGGCGTAAGGGCCATTTTCCACCCGTTCTGCCACCAGCAAGGCGGCAATATGTTCCGGCAGACCGTCCACCTGCCGCAGCCCAAGCCGCAGGGCGACATGACGGTCCATCCGCCCGCTATCTTGTTCATATCCAGTCAGCACGCCCACTTCTTCCAATGTGCAGTCCCACCCGGAATGGTTCACATCCACTGGCAGCACTTCCACCCCATGTTCCACCGCATCACGCACAATCTGTGCCGGCGCATAAAAGCCCATGGGTTGAGAATTCAGCAGCGCGCAGCCAAAAGCTGCCGGAAAATGGCATTTCAGCCAGCTGGATACATAGACCAGATGGGCAAAGCTGGCCGCATGGCTTTCAGGAAAGCCATATTCGCCAAAGCCGCGGATCTGGTTGAAGCACCGCTGGGCGAATTCACGGTCATATCCGCGCCCCACCATGCGTTCCACCATCATGTCCTGCAATTCATCCACCATCCCGCGGCTGCGGAATGTGGCCATGGCCTTGCGCAGGCGGTTGGCTTCAAGCGAGGAGAAACGCGCGGCATCCAGCGCAATTTTCATCGCCTGTTCCTGAAAAATCGGCACGCCCAGTGTCCGTTCGAGGATGGAGGACAGCTCGTCTGGCGGTCCATGCGCTGGCCCCGGCGCGGGGATGACCACCTTTTCTTCCCCCCGCCTGCGTTTCAGATAGGGGTGGACCATATCGCCCTGAATTGGCCCGGGGCGCACAATGGCCACCTGAATGACCAGATCGTAAAATTCGCGCGGCCGCAGGCGCGGCAGCATATTCATCTGCGCGCGGCTTTCCACCTGAAACACGCCCAGCGAATCCCCCTTGCGCAGCATGGCGTATGTTTCCGGATCCTCACGCGGTACAGTGGCCAGTTCCAACCGCCTTTCATGATGGTTTTCAAGCAGATCGAGGCATTTCCTGATACAGGTCAGCATGCCCAGCGCCAGCACATCCACTTTCAATATGCCCAGCGCTTCAATATCGTCCTTGTCCCATTCGATGAAGGTGCGGTCGGGCATGGCACCATTGCCGATCGGCACGGTCTGGGTCAGGGCGCTTTCCGTCAGAATGAAACCGCCCACATGCTGGGACAAATGCCGAGGCATTCCAATCATTTGTTCGGTCAGTTTCAAAACCCGCCGCAAGTGGGGGTCGGCCAGGTCCATGCCTGTTTCCTCGACATGTTTTTCGCCAATCTCGCGCCCGTGGCCGCCCCACACCGTGCGGGAAATGGCGCTGGTTATATCTTCGCTCAGACCCATGGCTTTGCCCACTTCGCGGATGGCCATGCGCGGGCGATAATGGACCACCGTGGCGCATAATCCGGCGCGGTGGCGGCCATAGCGGCGGTAGATATACTGGATCACTTCCTCGCGCCGTTCATGTTCGAAATCGACATCGATATCGGGCGGCTCCTTGCGTTCTTCCGATATGAAGCGATCAAACAATAGCGCGTGTTTGGCCGGGTCGACATTGGTGATTTCCAGGCAATAACAGACTGCCGAATTCGCGGCACTGCCACGCCCCTGGCACAGGATGGGCGGGCTAACTTTCTTGCGCGCAAAATCCACGATATCCTTGATGGTGAGGAAATATCGCGCCAGATCCAGTTTGCCAATCAGCGCCAGTTCGCGCTTCAACGTATCGCGAACACTGTCTGGCAAGCCATTGGGATAACGCCATTTTGCGCCTTCCCATGTCTGTTCTTCAAGATGTTCCTGCGGGGTCTGACCATCGGGATAAATGTCTTCAGGATATTCGTAACGCAATTCATCAAGGCTGAAATTGCACCCATCTGCCACTTCGCGTGCAGATTTTATGGCATGGGGCCAGCGGGCAAACAGTTCCGCCATCTGCCGGGGTGATTTAAGATAGCGTTCCGCATTACCATGCAGCAGATGCCCTGCCCGGTCCACCGTGGTCCTGTGCTGTATGGCCACCATCACATCCTGCAACGGGCGCCGGTCAGGCGTGGCATAATGCACATCATTGGTGGCCAGCAGCGTCATGCCGCTGGCAGCGGCCATGGCATCGATCCGGTCAATCCGGGCAATATCATCGCCGCAATAAAGATAGCTGGCCGCAATATGCCGCAGGCCCGGCAGCCCTTGGGCCAGATGGGGCAGAATATCGGCGAATGGCGCGGTTACGGAACGGTCCAGCCGGTTGCCATCCATTCCCACGACATTGCCCGCCCAGCCCGGCACATGCACTTGCATATCCAGATCTGCTGGCGGCAACAGCACCAGTTGCACACCTTCTGCATGGTCTGCCAGCATCGCCAGCGAAATGTCGCATGCCCCCTTGGCCTGCCAATCGCCTTCCAGGGTCTGCATCCGCCCGGCTGAAATCAGCTTACACAGCTGCCCATAGGCAGCGCGGTCGCGGGGATAGGCCAGAAAGCTCAAGCCTTCGGAAGTTTCTATCCGGCAGCCGATTACGGGCCGCAATTTGAGCGTCTTTGCTTCTGTATGCACGCGAACAACGCCCGCCATGCTGTTGGCATCGGCAATTCCCAGGGCATCATACCCCAATGAGCGGGCGGCCATCACCAGGTCCACCGCATCCGATGCGCCGCGCAGAAAGCTGAAGCAGGTAACCATGCCCAGTTCCACAAAAGGCGCGCGCGCAGGCGCGTCGATCAGGTCGGGATCAAGGTCGATCCGGCGCTTGTCAGGGGTGAGAGCACCTTCCGGCACGTCAAGCCACAAGTTCCGTCAGACGGGCCGCCACAGCGGCAAGGTCGGCAGTAAACAACTTTTCCTGTTCCTCGCGCGCAGGGCCTTCCAGACGCAGCAGATAGGATGGATGGGCAGTGATCCACAATTCGCTGCCATCATCCAGCATTTTCGGGACACCGCGAGCGCGTGAAATGCTAACAGTACGGCCCAGAACGCCGCGTGCCGCGCTGGCCCCCAGTGCCAGCACCAGCCTTGGCTTTACCAGCGCGCGTTCGCTGTCCACCCACCAGCGGCAACTGTCGATTTCCTTGGCAGTGGGGGATTGATGCAGTCGCCTTTTGCCGCGCATCACATATTTGAAATGTTTGACTGTGTTGGTGACATAGGCGCCCTGCCGGTCAATTCCGGCTTGTGCCAGATGCATATCCAGCAATTGGCCGGCCGGCCCCACAAATGGTCTGCCCTGCACATCTTCCTGATCGCCTGGTTGTTCCCCCACGATCATCAGCGGTGCATCTAATAGCCCTTCACCCATAACAGGGTTTGTGCCCAATTCTGCAATCGGGCAGCGGCGGCAGGTCTGCAGCGCCTTTTCGATTGCCGCCAGCGTATCGGGCCGGGCTTCGTCCTTTATTTCGCCTGCGGCCACCATCGCGCTTTCGCGGGCCTGTGCGCCTGCCACCAGTTCAGGGATGAGCGATGCCTCGGGCATGTTCTTCCAGTATTTTTTGGGCATTTCCTTCAGCATGGCGCCAATTTTCAGGCGCGACGGATTGAAAGTGGAGGCATAATATTTGCGCCACAAATCTTCTGCCGGATCGCCCACCGGCGCATCACTACGCTGTGCTGGCGGGCCTTCTTCCATCACCTTGCCATCCCAGTGCAGGCTACCGCGCGGGGTGAGGATGGACCATTTCATATTGGCAAAGCGGCGCATGAAGAAACCGGCATTGGCGCGCAGGATGTGATGTTCCGGCTCAAACCAGGCTACATAATGTTCGCCCGCTTCTTCCTCGTCGGATTCTTCCACCAGGCGGAAACGGACGAAAGCGTGCATCTTGTGACTGTCACGCCGCACGATCCGCGCCAGTTCGTCAATCCGGCGCACATCGCCATCAGTCTTGTCTTCCATGATGCGCGGATTGGCCTGATGCCGCCATAACAAGCGGTAGAGCAAGGCAAACCGTTCTGCATCTGTGTGCAGAATGGCATTTTTGGCCAGGGTTACAAAAGCCCGGCTCGCGCGCACTTGCGGGGCTGTGACATCGGGCACCGGCATCCGCCGTTCGCCATGGGAAAACAAATTGCCTGATCCGCCCGGTTCCACCCATGCCACACGGTCCGGCGGCACATCAGATTGCACCAATGCGCGGGCGCGTTCGCGCCAGAAATCGAAATCATCGGGTTCCGGCAGGGTGACGACGTAATACGCGCCCAGCTTGACATGTTGCAGCGCTGTCATGCGGCAAACAGTTCCAGCTGTTCCTGCCTGGGCGCCAGCAGGCTGCGCAGGTCTGACCGGTCAGTCAGCATGGTGGGCCGCCAGTCAGCCGCCACCAGAAATGGCCGCACCTTGGCGATGGACACCGTCAGTTTCGCCACATCATCCAGCCGCAGCAGATGATGCCTGCGGGCTGCAATAATGCGGTTGACGGCCCGCACACCCAGCCCCGGCACCCGCAGCAGCATTTCGCGCGGGGCCCGGTTCACGTCGAGCGGAAAGTTTTCCCGGAAATTGAGCGCCCATGCCAGCTTGGGGTCAATATCCAGCGGCAGCATGCCGTCAGTACCGGTTGCCTGCATGACTTCGCGCGAGGAATAGCCATAGAACCGCATCAGCCAGTCTGACTGATACAGGCGATGTTCGCGGATGAGCGGCGGACGTTTGAGCGGCAGCACGGCGCTGGCATCAGGGATGGGGCTGAAGGCGGAATAATAGACCCGCCGCAGGCCGAACCCGTCATACAGGCGGCTGGCCTTGCCCACAATATCGGCATCGCTGGCAGTATCTGCCCCGACGATCATCTGGGTGGACTGTCCCGCCGGGGCAAAGCGCGGGGCATGTTTGAAGCGTTTGCGCGCATCCTTGTTTTCAATGATGGACGATTTCACTTCGCCCATGGCCCCTTCGATCTGGCGCGCGTTCTTGTCCGGCGCCAGACGGGTCAGCCCGGCATCGGTCGGCAATTCGACATTGATCGACACACGGTCTGCATACAGCCCCGCCTGATAGACCAATTCCGGGTCTGCTTCGGGAATTGTCTTGAGATGGATGTAACCGCGAAAATCATGTTCTTCCCGCAGGATACGGGCCGTTTCCACCATCTGTTCCATCGTGTGGTTGGAACTTTTGATGATGCCCGAAGACAGGAACAGCCCTTCGATATAATTGCGGCGATAGAAACTGAGCGTGAGGTCCACGACTTCCTGCGGCGTGAAACGCGCACGCCGCACGTCGGAGCTTTTGCGGTTGATACAATAGTGGCAATCAAAAATGCAGTGATTGGTCAGCAGCACTTTCAACAGCGAGATGCAGCGCCCGTCAGGCGCGTAGGCATGGCAGATTCCCATGCCTTCGGTCGAGCCGATGCCCTTGCCGCCGATGGAATTCTTTTTAGCCGTGCCAGATGATGCACATGAGGCGTCATATTTGGCGGCATCGGCCAGAATTTCGAGTTTTTCAATCGTGGTCAGCTGTCCCATCTGTTCTTTATATGTTCTTTACAGGGATTCGCCTAGCCCCTTATGCACAATCATGTGAATTCAGCATCATGGCCCATTTCAGGAACAGGCAGCGCTTTCGGGTTTTGGGTAAACAACAGCAGCGTGTGCTGCCAAACAGTAAGGAACATCATGCCCTATTTTGAAACCCGCGACGGAACCAGCATCAGATATAAGGAACTGGGTGAAGGCCGCCCTGTAATCCTGATCCACGGATGGCCGCTTTCGGCTGACAGCTGGGACCCTGTCATGATGGCTATGGCTGATAAGGGAATGCGCGCCATTGCCTATGACCGGCGCGGGTTTGGTCAGTCAGACCACGCGCCCACAGGCTATGATTACGACACATTCAGTGACGATCTGGCTGATCTGATCGCAGCGCTTGGCCTTGAAGAAAATATCGGCCTGGCCGGGTTTTCCATGGGTGGCGGCGAGATTGCCCGTTACATGAGCCGCCATTCAGGCAAAGGCATCACCGCCGCAGCACTGGTGAGTTCAGTCGTCCCTTATATGCTCAAGACAGACGATAATCCCGACGGTGTTCCGCAGGAAACCTTTGACGAAATGACCAAGGGCATGAAGACGGACTTCCGCGCTTTCTTCACCGGGTTTTTCAAGGATTTCTATGGTGTAGGCGGCCCCGGCACACAGGTGAGCGATGAAGAGCGCCACTGGGCATGGCAGACCACGATGAAAAGCGCGCAATGGGCGACGTTACAGTCGGCAGCGGCATTTGCGACAACCGATTTCCGGCCCGATGTGCCGCATATCACAGTCCCGACGCTGGTCATTCACGGCACGGAAGACAAGACTGTGCCTATTGATGCCACTGGCCGGGCAGTGGCCAGCCAGCTGGAAAACGCGACCTTGATCGAATATGAAAATGAACCCCACGCAGTATTTGCCACGGTAACAGACCGTCTGGCAGGGGATCTGGTGGACTTCTTCTCGAAGAACTGACGCCATTATAATGCAGCAAGGGGGCGCGTTTCTGTAAGGAGGCGCGCCCCTTGTGGTATGAGGGCGCCCTGCTTTTCAGGCACAAAGCCCTTGCAGATACCAGTCCGGCAGGCCGCCGCGCTGGTCACCGATAATGCCATGGCGATAAATCCAGTAGCGGCAGCCCTGGGCATCTTCGATCCGGTAATAATCCCGCAGACGCACGGTAGAGCGTTCGCGCCACCATTCAGGCGCGATCCGTTCCGGCCCTTCCACCCGCACCACCTCATGCAGCCTGCCGCGCCAGCGGAAGCTGCGCGGATAGCCATCAGGCGTTGCGTAAAGAACTGCTATCCTTTCTGCATTTTCCAGCATTTTCAATGGCCTGAGATGGAAAGCCAATTCCCCTTGTGAAACAGGCTCAGGCTCCATCGGAGCCTGCCAGCGCTGGGCGCGTTCGGGAATGTGGCTGGCATGGGGCACGGGCCGCTGGATGGCTGAGGCGCCAAGCCGCACAGTCAGCCGGTCGATGCAGGCAGATAGCGATGTGCCGTGGTTTTCTGCCGCCGCTTCTATATCCCCCTGCGACAAGGCCAGCGGCTCTGCCCAGCTGGCACGAAGGCGCACCGTTTCAATGCCGAAACCTGCGTCAACATCATCCAGCCTGGCTGCAAACAGGCGGCAGATATGCTCTGCCTCGCGGGTGGCCGCACTCAGTTCAAGCGAGCGGACCACCACTTCGCCATCCACACGCCACAGCCCCAGTTCCATGCGGCGGGCGCCCTGCCCGCTGCCTTCCAGCAGCCGCGCCATATCCGCCGCCAGATCGCGCACCACCTGATCCAGCAGGCTGCGGTGGCGGATGGGTTCGGCAAGGCGGCGCTGGACCAGTGGCATCTGCTGGGGGATTACCGGCAGCAGCGGTTCCGGCACCCGGCCCAGCAACTGGTCCATGCGCACCAGCGGGTTGGCAGCAGGTGAGCGGCGGTTGCGGAAACGGCGCATGATGGCATCGCGGCCAATGCCCGACATATCGCCCAGACGTTTGAGGCCAAGACGGCGCAGCACCGTCAGCACATCATCATCCAGCCTGAGAGCGGCAACCGGCAGGCCGGACAAGCGGGCCATGGCATCATCCTGCGCTGTCAGAATGGCTTCCTGCGGCCCATGATGCGCCAGCGCCCATGCCGCACCTGCGGTGGGGGCAGCGGCCACTTTTACTGACAGGCCGCGCTTTGCAAAAGCGGTGCGTGCATCGGCCAGCAGCCGTGCTTCTCCGCCGAACAGATGAGCCACCGCAGTAATGTCCACCAACAGGCCATCGGGCGGGTCCAATGCGCTCCACGGGCCCCATTGCTGTGCCCAGATGGCCAGCTTTTCCAGAAAATCGAGATCGCCTGCCGGATCTGACGGCACGACACATATCTGCGGGCACAAGGTGCGCGCATCGGCCAGCATCATGCCGCGCCGCGCCCCTGCAAGAAGGCCAGCTTCATTGGCCGTATCGATCCTGGGGCCATGCGCGGTTTCGGTAATCAGCGCGGTGGGCTGCGTATCTGCCCCTTCGCCCGGCGCAATGTTTTCAGAGAGCCGCCATCGATCGACCGACAGTCGCGCGAGCCAGATCGACAGAACCCGTCTGGCGGGGCTGGTCGAAGCTGACGTCATTTTCGTTTGCGGTATTATCATGGCTTGTATTGTCATCAGTTATGTCGGTCGGTGGGGCAGCCGGGCTGGATGCAGAAAGAGCAGCAGGGTCATCACGCAATATCCAGTGGCCGGGAACATGGCTGCGCGAACGGAACAATTCGCCGTGCCAGCACGGTATGCCGGGCGCCGCGCCATTCCACTGCGGCGCAGCAGATGGCGCAGACCGCACATCCCACCGCATCCGTGCAGAAGACAGGTCATGGGCTGCATCCACCCGCACCAGCCACAGCGGCACGCCATGTCTTTCAGCAGCCAGACTGAGCCGGCGCGATGCAGTGAAGTTCAGCCCCCTGGGGTTTCCTGCCAGTTCGCCAATAACAAAGGCGAGGTCGCGGCAGCGCAGGCCTTCTTCCAGTGCAAACAGCACATCTTCCGCCTTTTCCGCCACCACATGAATGATCCGGTGGCGCAGATGCTGCGGCAGGCCATGGCGATAGGGGCGCCCCGTCAGGCGGACAGATGCCCGGTCCTGAACCCACAGGACTGAACGCTGATCCATGATTTCATCCAGCGCGCCAAAATTTGGCGAACTGGCATCTGGCGAACTGGATTTTCCTGCTGCCGCTGCGTCCTGCGCCAATGCTATGGCCAGTGCTGCGCCGGCGGCTTCGTGGCCGGAAGCGAAAATTTCCGAATGGATTGCACCTGCAGCAACCCCGGGTTTCCAGCGCGCCGATGGCCGCAGACGCACCCCGCCCTTTAACCCGCCCCGCATCTCGGCAGGAAGCGTCACAATATCATCGGCAGGCGATGCGGCAGGAGGGGGTGAAATGTCTGGATGCATAATGGAACGACTCACTTGTTCTTATTATGTTCCAATCATTGCTGCTTGGCAATTCATCTGCGGCAAAGCCCGCATAATCATCCACAGCGGAACCAAATCACGCCCGGTTTCGTTGATGAACCAAACACGAACAGGAGAATTTATGAAGTATCAGGACGGCAAAGCGGACGAGATCAAGGAAAAATTCTGGAAGTCCATGGCGGATTCATCCTTTGTGATGTTGCAGCTTGATGGCGATTCAAAAACCGCGGTTCCCATGACAGCCCAGCTGGACAAGGATGCCAACAGCTCGATCTGGTTCTTCACCCAGAAGAACAGCAGCTTTGCCAAACTCGGCCCGGTTACAGCCACGCTGGAAAGCAAGGGGCATGATCTTTTTGCCCGCTTCCATGGTAATCTGGCCGTTGAAACCAGCCAGGAACGGTTCGACCAGTTCTGGAACAACTTTGTTGCCGCCTGGTATGATGGCGGCAAGGAAGACCCGGATATTCTGTTCCTTCGCATGGATCTTGGCGATGCCGAAATCTGGGACGCCGATATGGGCCTGATGAAAGTGGCCAAGATGGCGCTGGGCATGAATGTCCATGATGATGCGGAAAAGAACCACACCAAAACATCGCTCTGAACGAACGACAATAAACAAAAAGGCCGCTCCTTCGAAAGGAGCGGCCTTTTTTATTGATCCGGCAAGAACCCGATCATTCGAGCGCCCTATTATTTATGAGGCGGGTCGATTGGAATGGTGGTTTCAACGCCTGCAATATCATCCACAACTTCCACGACACCGCGGCCCAGATGGCTGCGGCCACGGCTGTAACCGAAATAGACCAGCAGCCCCAATGCACCCCATGCGGGCAGCACCAGCATGGCAGCAAATGGCAGATTGACGAACAGGAAGATGCACCCGGCAATTGTCGCAGGCCCCACCAGCCACAGCGCCGGTGTTCTGAAACTGCGCTTTATGTCAGGCGCAGTCCGGCGCAGCACCATCACTGCAATGGCCACCATCATGAAGGCATAAAGCGTGCCGGCATTGGCAATATCCGCCAACTGGCCAACCGGGAAGAAGGCGGCCCCTACCGCCACTACCAAACCGGTGATTGCAGTTACAATATGCGGCGTTTTCCACTTGGGATGCACGCGGCTGAGCACATCAGGCAGCAAGCCATCACGGCTCATCACGAAGAAGATGCGCGTCTGGGCAAAAATCAGCACCAGAATAACCGATGGCAGGGCAAGGAACGCGGCAATGCCAAGGGCGTTGCCCACTTCGGAAAAGCCGATCTGCCTCAGCACATGGGCCAGCGCCTCATCAGAACAGACAAGCGCCTGGATGTGCTGCGGCAAGGCGCACTGACGCGCCAGTTCTTCCGACCCTGCCGGGAATGGAATACCGCCCGGCCCCATGATTGGCTGCCCGCCAATGGTGCCGATGGCACCTGCTGCGACCAGGATGTAGAAAACGGTACAGAACAGCAGAGATCCGACCAGGCCGATCGGAACATTGCGCTGCGGGTTCTTGGTTTCTTCCGCAGCGGTGGAAACAGCATCAAACCCGACATAGGCGAAGAATATGGTGGCAGCCGCGCCCACCGCGCCAACGCCTGTACCCAGCCCGCCAAAGACACCGGCAGGCAGGAACGGATTAAATCGCGCAAGTTCGACCTGCGGGATGGTGAGGAAGATGAACACGGTCAGCGCGGTCACCTTGATCGCCACCAGAATAGCATTGAACATTGCCGATTCCCGCGTGCCGATCATCAGCAGCCAGGTTACCAGCAAGGCGATTACCAGCGCTGGCAGATTGATCAGTCCGCCCGGTGCGCCGCCCAGCGCCAGCGGGCCAGCAGCCAGAAACGCGGGCAATTGTATGCCGAAAAATTCATTCAGGATCGTGCCGCTGAAATATCCGGACCAGCCTACGGATACTGCACTGGCAGCCACCGCATATTCAAGGATGAGCGCCCAGCCCACGGTCCAGGCGAGAAATTCGCCCATGGTGGCATATGTATAGGTGTAAGCTGACCCTGATACAGGGATCATGGCGGCAATTTCAGCGTAGCATAATGCGGCAACAATACAGATCGCCCCGGCGATGGCAAAAGCCAGCATCAGGCCCGGTCCGGCCTTTTGCGCGCCGGCAGCAGTCAGAACGAAGATACCCGTCCCGATCACACAGCCAATGCCGAACAGCATCAGCTGGAACCAGCCAAGCGAGCGATGAAGTGATTTCTTCTCCGCAGTCGCCAGAATGGCACTCAGCGGTTTTACGCGGTCTAGAAACATGATGAGAGCATCCCCCAGACTCGGCTTGGAAATTTACCGCGCCGCCAGCCTGCGGGAATGCTTTTATGCAGTTTTTTCGTGCCCGCAATCGGGAATCGTCATGCCATCAACCGCCGCTGCCGGCACCGGTAATGGAGGGGAAGATGCCGACCACCAGAATGACCGTCAAAACCGCCGGGCAAAGCCAGCGTACCAGAAAACGCCAGAATTTGTGCAGGCCGCCACTAAGGCCGTTTTCTCCATCAATGAGCCGCTGGTCTGCCACCCATCCAACGAAGATAGAGGTTAGAATCGCGCCAATGGGCATGAAGAACTTGGCAGTCAGCCCGTCCAGCACATCAAACATGCCCTGTCCGGCAAAGATGGGAATGAAATCCAGCGGGTGAAAATCAGCCAGATCGTTGAACGACAGCGCCGCCATCGTACCCAGAACCAGCGCGCCAAAGGCCACCAGTGATGATGCGGTAACCCGCGAAAGATTGAACTTTTCCTTGGTCCACGCCGTCGGCGCCTCGAGCAGGCCAACCGAACTTGTCAGCGCGGCAAAGCCGACCATGATGAAGAACAGCAGGCCGACGAAAGAACCGGCGGGCATTTGCTGGAAGGCAATCGGCAGGGTCTGGAACATCAGCCCCGGGCCGCCATTGGCCTCAAGCCCGGCAGCAAACACGATCGGGAAGATGCACAGGCCCGCAAGGAGCGCCACTGCGGTATCCGCCGCCCCGATGATGAGCGATGTGCCCGCCAGGTTCAGATCGCGGCCGACATACGCGCCATAGGTAATCATGCCAGCGACACCCAGTGACAGGGAAAAGAACGCCTGCCCCACAGCGGCCAGCATTACCGAACCGGTCAGCTTTTCAGGATGGAAAGTGAACAGATACGACAAGGCTTCTGAAAAAGCGCCGGTGAACGCGCCATAAACCGTGATTGCCAGAAACAAGGCGAAAAAGGCAGGCATCAGCCATGTGGCAACAAATTCGATCCCGCTCGAAACGCCGCGAGAGACGAAATAAAGCGTGATGGCCAGAAACACGAAATTAAGGCCAGCCATCAGCATTCCATTGCCGAACAGGCCGGGAAGCAGCGCCTCGATATCGCCCGGTGGCCGCCCTTCAAAGGCGCCGCCAACCAGACCTGACGTGAACAGATCCTGCGCAAAAACGCCAATGTAATAGAGAACCCATCCGCCAACTACGCAATAGAAACTCAGCACCATGAACGCGCCCAGCACGCCGAGGGAAGCCAGCCCGCCCCAATGTTTTGATTTCTTGGATTCATACGCCATGCGCCGCACGCTTTCAGGCGCGGACGCTTGACCATGCCGCCCGATCAGCGTTTCCGACAGCAGGATGGGCAGCCCGATCAGGACCACGCACAGGATGTAGAACAGCACAAATGCGCCGCCGCCATTGGCGCCAGCTTCTGCCGGGAAACGCCACAGATTGCCCAGACCGACCGCAGAACCGACCGCTGCAAATATGAATGCGGAGCGGGAGGACCATCCATCGCGCGGCGTAATCCCGTCAGATCCGGTGGTTACAACCATTATTTCTCATCCCCCCAGAGGCAATCTGTGCTTTTTGCTGAAGCGGTCTTGTGCAGACATTTACCCCCAAGGTCGAGAGGGCGCGGCAATTTATCGCCCGGACCATCATCTGCTTTGCCTTTATGTCACCACAAAGCTAGACCGGCGCGATGTCCACCACATTCCAGCTTGATACCTCGACCAGCCGCGCCAATCCCACCCCGCAGGTGATGAAACGGCTGACCGTGCCGAAAATCCGCCAGCGCAAGCAGGACGGCGTAACGGCAGAGCTGCTGGTGATGCTGACAGCCTATACTGCACGGCAGGCCCAATTGCTGGACGCCCATTGCGATCTGCTGCTGGTGGGGGATTCGCTGGGGCAAGTCATTTACGGCCTGCCATCGACGATCCCTGTAACCCTGGATATGATGGCCAACCATGCCGCCGCAGTAGTTCGCGGCAGTTATCATTCGGTGGTGGTGGTGGATATGCCATTCGGTTCGTATGAAAGTTCACCCCAGCAGGCATTTGAAAGCGCCGCGCGGCTGCTGAAGGAAAGCGGCGCTGCCGCGGTAAAGCTGGAAGGCGGCGTGGCGATGGCGGAAACCGCCGCATTCCTTAACCAGCGGGGGATTCCGGTGATGGGCCATGTCGGCCTGACCCCGCAGGCAGTCAATGTTCTGGGCGGATATGCCGCACGTGGCCGCAGCGATGCGGAAGCTGACAAGATAGTGACCGATGCCAAGGCGCTGGATGATGCAGGCGCATTCGCCATCGTGGTCGAAGGTGTGGTGGAAACCATTGCAATTGACGTCACGAAGGCAGTGTCTTGCCCCACCATCGGCATCGGGGCATCGGCCCAGTGTGACGGGCAGGTGTTGGTCACCGAAGATATGCTGGGCATGTTCGAACGGGTGCCCCGCTTCGTGAAGCGTTACGAGGATATTGCCGGGATCATCGAAAAGACAGTTGCTACATATGCCGAAGAAGTGCGGGACCGCAGTTTTCCGAGTGTGGAACAGACCTACCAACCCAAAAAGTAATTTCGCGCCATTTCAATTCAGGCTGCTGGCACCGCATCATAGAGCGGCGTGGCAGGTCAAACAGGTTTCAAGGCTGGAATACCATGCTCCAACACTACAAAGGTTCCGTCATCTTCACTCTGGTCTGCCTCGCGCTTGGCGCGTGGTACGGCTGGGAAAGCACGGGCAATTTGCCGGATACGCTGGCGCTGCTGTGGATTATCGCCGTGCTGTCGGTGCTCGAAATCTCGCTCAGTTTCGACAATGCGGTGGTCAATGCGACTGTGCTGAAAGACATGGACGAGATTTGGCAACGCCGGTTCCTCACTTGGGGCATGGCGATTGCCGTATTCGGAATGCGGGTGGTGTTCCCGCTGGCAATTGTGGCGATTGCCGCCGGGCTTGGGCCGATAGAAACCATCAACCTGTCGCTCAACGATCCGGTGCGATACGAACAGATCGTGTCGTCAGCCCATATTGGCATTGCCGGTTTTGGCGGCGCTTTTCTGGCCATGGTCGGGCTGAAATTCTTTTTCGATGCCGACAAGGACGTTCACTGGATTGGCGTGGTTGAACGCAAACTTTCAAAGTTTTCAGCTATCCCCGCGCTCGAAATTGCGCTGCTTTTGCTGGTGCTGTGGGGCATTTCATCAATGCTGCCCGAAGCAGAGGCACTGACCTTCCTGGTCGCCGGTATGCTGGGCATCGTTACTTTCATCGCGGTCGAGGCTGTCGGCACCATTCTTGAAATGCGCGAGGCGGAAAAGCGCGCGGCAGGCCAGCTTGTGCGTTCAGGCTTGGGCGGGTTTCTCTATCTTCAGGTGCTGGACAGCTCGTTCAGTTTCGATGGCGTCATTGGCGCCTTTGCCCTGTCTAACAATATGATCGTGATTGCCCTTGGCCTGTCCATCGGTGCCATGTTCGTCCGGTCCATGACCATTCATCTGGTGAAGCAAGGCACGCTGTCGGAATATCGCTTCCTCGAACATGGGGCGTTCTGGGCTATCATCGCGCTGGGCGGGATCATGCTTGCTTCGGCAGTGTTCCATATTCCTGAAACAATCACCGGCCTGATCGGCGCCGTTCTTATCGGCATTTCGCTTTACTGGTCCGTCCGCCATAATCGCAGGGATCGCGAAATTGGCGCCGACGGGATTGTGCAGGCGGATGTCCCCTCACGGCCTCATTGACTGGACTTGACTAGACTGGACTGGGCGTCACTGACCGGCAGGATTGAGCCTGTTGGCCAGCGGCGCTGACACCACCAGTTGCAGCAAATGATAGATCAGCAACGGCACCAGTATCAGCCCGGCGCTTGATGCCGGAAACAGCACCAATGCAAGGGGCGCGCCCATTGCCACGCTTTTGTGCGCCCCGCCGAACAGGAACGCTATTCTGTCCGGCTTTTCCAGCCGCAATGCGCCGCCCACCAGCCATGCGCCGCCGTAAGCGATGATCAACATGCCGGTGAGACCCGCGAGCAGCCATCCCCAGCTGCCAGCATCCAGCAGGCACCATATCCCCTGCTCCACCGCGCCTGAAAACGCGACATAGACAGCAATTGCAATGGCGGTCCGGTCCATCCACCGGACCAATACCGGGTTATCGGTGACGAATTTGCCCCCTTTGGCCTGGAGCAACTGACCAAGGGCAAATGGCAAGATCAGGATCATGACGATTTTGGTCAGGCCGCTTGCCCCTAGCTGCGCCTCTGCCCCGCCGCCAAGCACAGTGAACAGCGGTACGCTGACAAACACACCCATGATGTTTAAAAGCGCGGCAGCGACAACCGCAATGGCCACATTGCCGCCAGCCATGGAGGTGTAAGCCGTGGCAGACTGCACCGTGGTGGGCAAAGTGCCAAGATATAGAAAGCCCAGCGTCACCAAGGGTGGCAGCATGGGCGCCATCAACCGGGAAACGCCAAGCCCGACCAGTGCAAGGACCAGAAATGACCACGCTGCAAGCACTGCCAGAAACCGCCAGTTGCCAATGCCCCGCGCCACTTCGGTGCGCGATAGCCGCATGCCATTAAGGAAAAACAGCAGGAAAACAGCCATGTTCGAAACGAGTTGGGCGGCATCACGCCCGGCCCCTGTTGCAGGCAGCAGGGTGGCCAGAACAATGGCCAGCGCTAGCAAACGAACCATGGGGTCTATCCGTGAAAGCATGGGATATGCCCTGCCCCATCGCTGGCCGGATTGTCGAGCAGCAGCACTTAACTGCCAGTGGGTAGTTTCGCAGCCTTGTTCAGCAATGCCCGGGCCTGCTGAGACTGGCGGGGGTCTGCTGCCAACAGTTGGCCAAGGCGCGCGGTAGAAACACGGTTCATCCGCTGGAGCCGATATGCTGCCATCATGGCAGGACCGGCTGACTGCCCATCCCCGTTCTGCGCCATTGCCCAAGCCCATGATGACATGACGTCAGGATCGCGTGACCGTCCATGCAGGAGAGCATGGCCCAGCACCATCTGCGCGCGGCTGTAATCGCCCCGTGCGGCTTCCATCCCAGCCAGCATCACGGCAGCTTCCGTATTGGACGGCTGATCCAAAAGGGCCCGTTGCAGCAGATGCAAAGCGTCTTCATCACGGCCCAGAGCGATGTGGGCGTGGACCATTCTGCGCCCGAGCGGCCATAGCTGACGAATGCGGCCTGCCTGCTGATATAGTTCCAAGGCCCGCGCTGGCTGATTGGCAGACAGATAAGCGTCGCCTGCCAGCCCCATCGCATCGGCCGATCCCGGATTGCGCAGCAGCATGTCGCTGGCCCCCTCGATCGCCGCTTGTGACCGGCCTTCGCTGATCAGGGTGCGAACCCGCAGCACGGCATCTGCGGCATTGGCAAGATCGCTCATGCCATCTGGATCAGTGTCCGGACCGCCTTCCAGCAGCCCCAGCGCGCTGTTTGCGCGTAATGCCGCATGGTCCAGAAAGGGCGCAGCATTTTCCCGGTCTCCCAGAATTTCGTATGATCGGCCAACCAATGTGGCAAGATAAGGGGGCATCGACTGGTGTGGTTGCGTGCTGCCGAACCGATGCACAAGTTCACGATGATTTCCACCCAGCGACAGGCTGCGTGCCAGCAGATTGCGAATGCGGGTGTTGCCTGGCTGCTGTGCCTGCAACAGATCCAGCGTTTGCGCGGCGCTGGCAAAATTGCCATTTTCCAGATCGATGATGGCTGACAGCAGCATCCCTGCTGGCATCTGGCGTCCATAATCGCCGCTGCGCGCCAACAGGTTGCGTGCAAGGTCAAACTTGCCCGCCCGCGCTGCGATCACTGCCTGAATATACAATGCCCGACCATTACGCGGGGCCAGAGCGAGCATCTGGCGCGTCCTTTCCAAAGCAGTCCGGGCGTGGCCCATTTCACCCAGAGTGGCCGCATAATCCCCCAGCAAGGCAACATCATCGGGCGTAACCTCCAGCGCTGCCTCGAACCACGGTATGCTTGCCTGCATTCCTTGGGCATCGCGCACCAACTGGCCGCGAAATTGTAGTGCGGCAGCATTTTTCGGGCCCAGTCTGGCAGCGTGCAGGCTGGCTTCCACCGCTTGCGCCTGTTCACCGCCGCGATAGCGCAGCCTGCCGATATCAACCCATAATTCCGGGTCGTCAGGGCTGAATTTCAGCGCATTGTCGAATGCCTGCCCTGCCTGCGGCAAGCGGCCTTCTGCCATTTCCAGCCTGCCCAGCATATGAAAGCCCCGCGCCTGATCTGCGGCGGCAAAATCTGCCCCGCCCAGCCACTTGCGCGCTTCCCGCAAGGCACCCTGCTGCAATTCTGCCTGGCCCAGAAAGGCGGCAACATCCCTGCGCGGGGTGCCATCTGCCAGCATCTGCCGTAAAATGACTTCGGCGCCCAGACCATCGCCCGCAGACAGCGCCTGCCGGGCCATCTCTGCGGGCGGTGCTGATTGTTCCGGCGCGCTACACGCGGTGCTGCCAGCCACCAACAGCCCGACCAGCACCGTTTTCAGGACATGGTCAGGCCTGAAGATCATATTGTTTGAGCAGATCATACAGCGTGGGCCGGCTGATCCCCAGCATCTTGGCCGTGCTGGAAATATTGCCTTCCGCGCGGGAAAGCGCGTGGCGAATGACTTTCCTGTCGGATTCCTCGCGCGCGGATTTGAGGTTGAGCGGATCATCCGTGCCGTCTTCAGCGCCTTCCAGATCGAGGTCTTCGGCGCTGATCAATTTGCTGTCCGCCATAATCACCGCGCGTTTTACGCGGTTTTCCAGCTCTCGCACATTGCCGGGCCAACCCCACCCATCAATTGCCGCCAACGCATCAGGCGCAAATCCTTTCACCTGTGGGTTCATCTCCTGCGAAAATCGCTTGAGGAAGGCCTTGGCGAGCAGCACCGGGTCGCCCGCGCGTTCTGCCAGTGCTGGGATTTTCACGACTATTTCGGCAAGCCGGTAGAACAGGTCTTCACGAAACTGCGCCGCGGCAATCATCGCCTCCAGGTCCTGATGTGTGGCGCACACAATGCGCGTGTCCACCGCGATGGCCTTGCGTCCGCCAATTCGCTCGATGGTCCGTTCCTGCAGAAAACGCAGCAGCTTTACTTGCAATGGCAGGGGAATGTCGCCCACCTCGTCCAGAAACAATGTGCCGCCATGCGCTTGTTCAATCTTGCCTTCGGTCATTTTGACAGCGCCGGTAAAGGCGCCTTTTTCATGGCCGAACAACTCGCTTTCCAGCAGATTTTCAGGAATTGCCGCGCAATTTATAGCTACAAATGCGCCATTGTTCCGGTCACTTGCATCATGCAGCCCTTGTGCCAGCAGCTCCTTGCCGGTGCCGCTGGCACCCAGCAACATGACCGATACGTTGGTCTTTGCCACCCGCTCAATCGTGCGCGCTACTTTCACCATTTCGGGTGCGGCGGTAATCATGCGGCCCAACACAGTCTTGTCATCGCCTACGCGCATCGCAAGCTGCCTGTTTTCCTGTTCGATACGGTGCAGGTTCAGCGCCCGCCTGACGATGAGGCCAAGCGCTTCGATATCAACCGGCTTCTGATAGAAATCATACGCCCCATGCTGAATTGCCTGAAGCGCACTTTCCCGCGCCCCATGGCCTGATGCGACAATCACCTTTGTATCAGGCTTCAGCGCCATGATCGCATCCAGCACGGCAAAACCTTCAGAAGTGCCATCAGGATCAGGCGGCAGGCCAAGGTCCAGCGTCACTACGCCGGGTTCATCAGCCCTCAATGCGGCAAGCGCACTGTCCCTGTCGCCCACCACGGTCACGTCGAAATCTTCATACGCCCATTTCAGCTGGGCCTGAAGGCCGGGATCGTCTTCCACGATCAGCAGCTTTGGCAAATTTTTGTCAGTCTGCGCCATCATGCAACCTCTGCTTTGTAATCATCGGGACCGCGGCTGAGAAATTCCGCCGCTGCAAACAGCGGCAATTGCACGGTGAAGCGTGTGCCAAGGGTTTCGCGCGTTTCAACTTCCAGCCGGCCGCCCATCGCGCGGATCATTTCGCGGGATTCAAATGCGCCGATGCCAAAGCCGGCCGGTTTGGACGAAACGAAGGGTTTGAACAGGCCGTTGCGGACAAATTCCGGGCTCATTCCGCAGCCTGAATCGATCACATCAATGCGGCCATTTACGCCATCTGTTGAAATGTCGAGATAGACAGGCAGCCCCGCATCGCTCGCTTCCACGGCGTTATGCACCAGATGCACCAATGCCTGTTCCAGCGCTTCAGGGTCTGCCAGCACTTTGCCTGAATCCTTGCGCACCACGCTGACGGGGTGAATGCTGGCATAGCGCTTTACGACCAATGCCGCGATTTCACCCAGATCAACCGCCTCGCGCTTGTCACTTCCATGCGTGCCATATCGGCCA
This sequence comes from Allopontixanthobacter confluentis, assembly GCF_009827615.1. Lineage (GTDB taxonomy): Bacteria > Pseudomonadota > Alphaproteobacteria > Sphingomonadales > Sphingomonadaceae > Allopontixanthobacter > Allopontixanthobacter confluentis. The sequence continues at coordinate 884,813 of NZ_WTYU01000001.1, read as the reverse complement.
AGCCGGGCCAGCAGCCCATTCAGCTTGTCTGCGCTGTTGGTCAGCGTGACCAGCATATCGGCGCGGAAGGCCGGGTTGTCCGCATGGCGTTCGGCATTGCGGGCCAGAAGCGCCATCTGGCTCGCCAAATTCTTGATATCATGCATCACAAAGGCGATACGGCGATTGAAATCTTCAAACCGGGCAGCTTCCATCAACGCCTGATGGCCGGATTGTTCAGCCAGATAACTGGCCAGCTGTTGGCCGACCACGCGAAGCAGATCGAAATCTTCCCAGTCGAGCCGTCGCGGCGCAGCAGGCCGGCTTAGAATGATCACGCCGGTCAGCCTGTCAAAATGGATCAGCGGCACCAGCGCCCATGCCTTATCAGCATCTCTCAACCAGTTGGGCAGCAATTCCGCTTCACCGTAACGGTCACTGCCCAGGCGCACATCATCAAGATCAAGGATGAAACTGTCATTTTCGAACAATTCTGCAAGCTGCACAGGCATGGCGATTGCAGGCACGTCGATGTCGGGCCAGCGCCAGCGTGAGGCCAGCTGGTATGCGCCATTTTCATCGGGCAGCAGCAGCAGGCCAGACGGGCTGTCGGTAATGTCTGCCATCGCTTTGACCACCCGTTCGGGCAGCGATGATGAACTGTCAGCGCCCTGCCCGATGGTGCGGGTAAAACGCAGCCATTCGGCGCGGTAATCGTAGCGGTGCTGGAACAGGTGTTTCACCGTCATCACCCGCAGCCAGCGCCGCATGCGCTGCGATGGCAGCCACAATAAGGCCGCCACCGAAGCAAAGAAAAGGAAGCCCACCTGCGTCAAACGGGCAAAGTTTCCGCCCAGCATGGCCAGCGACTGGGCAATCATCACCATCACCAGCAAGTAACCGCCAATCAGGATGAGCGAGAGCGTCCGGAATGCCACTTCTCGTGAGGGCCGCAGCCGCAACTGTGCCGACATGCTGGCCGTGCCAAAAGCCACCAGAATGGCGACAAGCGCCGTGACCAGACCGCGCAAGGCCGCCATTTCAAACGGCAGATGGCCAGACAGGTACCCAATGGTGAAATAATTGAGGTCATATGCCCACATGGCGCCCAGTGCGATGGCGCTCCATTGCAGAACCTTGCGCGCGACGTCCGATGCACCGCCATACAGATTATGCAGCAGCACCAGCGCGCCAACCGATACCATGATGTAAAACAACATGCTGATTTCATAAGTCAGCGTTGCGTCGCTTGCGCTTTGGGCCAGCTTCATTTTCGCCAGCAGCAAGGCAATTTGCAGGATTTCCACGAATGCCAGCACCACCACCACTGGCCGGATGGGGGTCAGGCTACGGTGCCTGCCATCATTGGCAAACAGCCGATACAACACAAAAATCCACGCCAGGTTCCGGCCAGCTTCTGCCAATGTCGCAGCATAGGCATAAGGTCCAAGGGCTGCGACTATGGCGCTCCACAAGGCAGTCAGGCACAGCGCGCCAATAGTGGCAGTGCGGTCCGGGCGGACCTGCACGTCAGCATGTTCGGCACGGGCGGGTTTTTCGACCCGGTGAATAAGCCAGCCGGCAGCGATTGCACAGGCAATAGCCCCCATCAGGTGCAAGGCAAAGCTGGCGATCAGCCAGCCCTGGGGCCAGGCCGCCATCATCGCGCACCTTCCGGCCAAAGGACGACGCGCAGGGTCTGCAACAGGATCAGCAGATCGAGGAACGGCGTATAATTCTTGGCGTAATAAAGGTCATATTCCAGCTTATGGCGAGAATCCTCGATCGACGCGCCATAGGGATAATTGATCTGTGCCCAGCCCGTGATGCCCGGCTTTACCATGTGCCGTTCCGCGTAATATGGTAGCTGGTCGTCCAATTCGGTCACGAATTTCGGCACTTCCGGGCGCGGGCCGACAAAGCTCATCTGCCCTTTCAGCACGCTCCATGTCTGGGGCAATTCATCAATCCGCACCTTGCGGATGAATTTGCCGATGCGGGTCACGCGCGGATCATTGCGTTCCGCCCATTTCGACCCGTCTTTTTCAGCATCGATCCGCATTGACCGCAATTTGATGATGTCGAATGGTTGGCCGTAAAGGCCGATGCGCGACTGACGAAAAAACGCCGGGCCCTTGCTGTCCATTTTGACCAGCAAGGCAAACAGGGCGATAATTGGCAGGGTGAATACCAGCAGCAGGCAACTGGCAAATATGTCGAACAGCCGTTTGGCCGCGCTTGAAATCATCCGGCCCGATGAAAATCCGTCTGAAAAAATGAGCCAGCTGGGATTGACCGTATCAAGATCCACCCGCCCCGTTTCGCGTTCCATGAAGCTGCTGAAATCATTGACGTGAACACCCATCGTCTTGATCCGCAACAGGTCTTTCAGGGGCAAGGCGTTCCGGCGTTCTTCCATCGCCAGCACCACCTCACTCGCGCCGATATTTTCGACAAAGCGGCCCAGATCATGGATGGCAGCGCGCGGAATTGCTTCCAGCACGCCGGTCTCGCTTTCGCTCAGTCCGATATAGGAAACGATGACAAAGCCGCTTTCGGGCCGTTCGGCCAGCTTTCGCAACCGTAACGCACGCGTTCCGGCGCCCAGCACCATGACCCGGCGGCGAAATGCGGAATTGCCCAGAAATCCGCCAATAATGATGCGGTTGGCGATCACGAAAATGATCGCCAGACCCATGGCGTAGATTAAGGTCGAGCGCCAGAATGTCACGCCCGGGACAATGTAATCGATGAAAGACAGCGCAATGATGCCAAGGCTGATGGCGACCAGCAATCGGGCGCAGGCAAAACGCATGGAGCGCGTGGCCTCGCTGCCGTAAACGCCGACAGCAATCATCGCGGTCCACACCACCAGCGCGAAACCTGCAAGCGGCAGCAGTCGGTCAGCCAATGGGCCGATAGCCATGCCCAGCTGAGATGCGCGCACCATCCAACCCAGTTCGCCCGCCAGAAACAGCAGGCCCAGGTCAATGAGACTGAGCAGCAAAACCGCATTGGGTATGTAATGTTTAAACAGACGGATCATCGTGTCCCGGCCCGGCACTCCTTCTCGAAGAGCACCGGACTAGGACACAGAAGTGAAATGTCGGTAAATTTTACAACAGTAAATTTTCCGCGCTTTTCTGCGCGGCTTAACGCTTAATTTGGCGTTACTCTCCGTCAGTCACGTCATTCGCGACGTCCTGGACAGCATCACCCGCCTGCTGCGCGGCATTGCCTACGTCATTGGCGGCGTTCTCGATCGCCGTATCCTTGGCAACTTCTGAATTGCTCATGCTGGTAAAGGCCCAGATTGCAGCAGCCACTGCAATCAATAGCACCAGAATAAGGCCAATCCCCATTCCGCCGCCACTTTTCTCAGGCCGGTCAGTGACGACAGTCGTCGTCGTGTGGGTCGAACCATCAGGTTCTTCAACACGTGTGGTGCGTTCTTCAGTCATGTTCTTCTCCCTGTAATTCATCCCATAACGCGTATGGCGCAGGATGGTTTCATAACCCTTGCACCGGGCTCGGTTCGCAGCTTTCATCAAGCTGCACGAAACATCGTGCAACATCCGGCGAAGTGCCGGGTAAAATTGTTTGCAATTTTTTGTGGATGGGCTGCCCGGATTCGGGCAAACACAGCAGGGTAAGCTGCACGATCAGGCGCAAATGCGTGCGATCAAATGTGCCAACATCATGCTCACCGCGCAGTCAATTGCGCCTGTTTGAAGAATGGATATTCATAATGTCGGATACTGATGAAAAGCGCCCAGAACCTTCACGCGCACGTGCATTGTTCTCCACGGCGGATTTCAAGCTGCTGCGCACGGCGCTGGCCAGCCATGCTAAAACCACGGATGACCGTGAAGAACTGGCCAAAATCAATGCGTTGCATCACCGTCTCGGCACCTATAGCTGACGGTCAGCACCAACCGTAGCGCCTGCAGAGGCACTGAAGGCCGCCGGCGCTCGTGCACTGGCGGCCTTTTATTTTATTTGCGCGATAGCATGGTGGCCTAATTCAATTTCCACCTGCTGGCGCCATCAGCCGAAGGGTGGCGTCCGTCATCGCTTCTGCGGCCGTGGCGATGACTTTTTCAGCATCGGGCGCCCAGAACGGGCTGTGCAGCGACGGCAGGCTGATTTCACCAGCCTCAGCGCGGGCAAAATCCTCTGCCGGGACGCCGCCGACCCAGAAGATCAAAGATTTGATGTTGTCAGGATCGGCCCGCCGGTATTCACTGAAATCCTCTCCGCCCATCACCGATGGCACCTGCATCACCCGATCTTCGCCAAAGCGGGTGCGAAAGCCTGCCACGAGCCGTTCGGTCAGGTCGGCATCGTTGAATGTCGAGGGGGTAAAATCATCGCGCACAAGCACGGTCGGCATCTTGTCATCAGGCATTCCGGCAGCGATCGCTTCGCCCCGCGCGATGCGCTTTATCCCGTCCAGCAACAGCTTGCGTGATGCATCGCTGTAACTGCGGACAGTCAATTGCAGCTTGGCTTCATCGGAAATTATGTTGTGCTTGGCCCCGGCCAGAAAACTGCCCACCGTCACTACGGCAGGGTCCAGCGGGCTGCTTTCGCGGCTGACCAGCGTCTGCAATTTCATCACGATTGCGCTGGCCAGCACAATCGGGTCCTTGGTGGTATGCGGATAGGCCCCATGGCCGCCGATGCCCTTAACGCTGATGTCCACGCTATCGACATTTGCCAGCGCGTAGCCGGGTGAATAGCCGATCATTCCTGCCGGAAACTGGGCTGCATCATGAAATGCCAAAGTGACTTCGGGTTTGGGAAAACGGGTGAACAGGCCGTCTGCCAGCATGGCCCTGGCGCCGCCGCCAGCTTCTTCGGCAGGCTGGCCAATCATCACCAGTGTGCCAGACCATTCCGACTTGCGCTCGGCCAGTTGCTGCGCCGTGGCAATCCACGCGGTCATGTGCGTATCATGGCCGCAGGCGTGCATCACCCCGGTCTGCACGCCGGATTCAGGCACTGCGATTTCCTTTGACGCAAAGGCGAGGCCGGTTTGTTCCACCACGGGCAATCCGTCCATGTCCGTCCGCACCAGCACGGTCGGGCCAGCGCCATTGCGCATGACGGCGACGATCCCTGTCTTGCCCACGCCTTCAGTTACATCAAAGCCCAGATCGCGCATCCGTTTGGCCAGCTTGGCCGCCGTTTTGACTTCTGCAAAGCTGAGTTCGGGATGAGCATGAAGATCGCGGTACAGATCCATCAGCTGCGGCATATCGTCCGTTATGGCATCGCGCAGTTCATCCGCTTGTGCAGGTACAGCCATCGCGCACAAGGCAACCGCCGGTATCAGCATGGTCTTCAGCATTTTCTTATCCCCCAAAATCCTTCGCCCATCATTGTGGCCCAACATTACGGCCCATCGTTTCGGCCTTAAATCCCGGGCCTACATTCCATATGTAATCACCAGCAGAACGGACAATGTCGTGGTCATCAACAGCACCAGCGGCACACCGGTGCGGATGTAATCCTTAAATTCATAACTGCCTTCCGCCATGATCAGCATATTGGTTTGATAGGCAATGGGCGTGGCATAGCACAGGTTGCACCCGAACAGCACCGCCAGGATCAGCGGTTCTGCTGGCAGCCCAAGCTGGGTGGCGATGTTGAAGGCAATGGGCGTGCCTACAGTGGCGGCAGTGGCGTTGGATGCAAAGTTGGTCAGCACCGTTACAAACAGCATGATGGATGCCAGCACCATGGCAGGCGGCAGGAATTGAAGGCCAATGGACATCATTTCGCCCAGCCAGGCGGCAGCGCCGCTATCCAGAATGATTTTACCAACCGCGATACTGGCCGCCACCAGCACGATGACCTTGGCCGACAAGGCCCGCCCTACCCGGTCGAATTTCACACAGCCTGTGACAAACATCAAAATGGCGCCGGCCAAGGCGGAAATCGCGATCGGGAAAAGGCCGACGGATGCCGTGCCGATTGATCCGACCATGATGCCGGCCGACAGCAGCGCCTTTGACCTGCGCGGCAGTTCGCGCGCACCATCCAGAATAAGCAGGCTGTCGCTGCGGGCAAATTCCTGCAGGTCTTCCTGCAGCCCCATCACCAGCAGCACATCGCCTTCTGCAATCCTCAGATCATCGCCATTGGTTTTCTGCGGCTTGTCACCCAGCAGTTGTTTCGGGCGGTGGATGCCCAGCACGGCAACGCCGTAAAGATCAGCAATACCCGATGTCGGCAAAGTCCGGCTCAGAAGCCGCGAATCCATGGTGACGGCCATTTCCATCACGGTGATATCTTCCCGCTTCGATGCGGAATTGCGCTTGATCCGGTCCAGCACCCAGGATGGCGCCACTTCGCCCTGCAGGGTCCGCATGGCTTCTTCCAGCCCTTCGTGCGTGCCCGAAATTCGCAGGCGTTGCTGCGGCTCCAGCGGGCCCGCAGGCGCATCGAGAAATTCGATATCATCCGGCAATCTGGCAAGAATGGTGGACAGTTCCTTGCCCGTCAGCGGACTGTTCTCACCAATGCGCAGGCGCGTATGGAAACGCCGTTTCTCGCCATCGGCTTCGACGCGGTTGTCACCCAGAAGACGGGGCATCACCAGCCACAGATATGGCAGGGCAACCATCGCCGCGACCAGCACGATGGGCGTAAAATGAAACACGCTCATCGGCGGCATGCCCAGGTCCACCGCGATGGAAGCGACCAGCAAATTGGTGGATGTGCCAATGGTGGTCGCCATTCCGCCAATCAGCACGGCAGCGTTCAGCGGTATCAGCGTCTTTGATGCCGGCAGCGCCCCGCGTGCAGCCAGCGAGACGAAGATGGGCAGCAAAAGCACCAGCACCGGCGTATCATTGACCATCATCGACAGTGCAAATGCCAGCAGCAATGACACCAGCAGGCCCAGTTGCAGATTGAATTTGAACACCCGTTCCAGAAAACGGGCTGCCGGATCAAGTGCGCCTGTAACCACCAGGCCGCGCCCCATGATCATCAGCGCGCAAATGGTGATCAGCGCATAATGCCCGAAACCGGAGAAAGCGAGCGCCAGCCCGTCTGTCGGCCCGGTTCCTTCGAGCGGGAAGAAATACAGCCCCACGGCAATGACCGCGATGGTCAGCAATGACACAATCTCGGTCGACATGCGGCCGCGCGCAAAAGCCACGAACATTGCAATGGTCACTGCAATAGCCGCGATTGCGTGGAAGGAAGGTATGGTGAACATCACTTGCAGCGCCGAATCTCAAAGCGTGGCGGTAATTACAAGCTAATTCGTTCAATTTTCTCAATTGAACGGCGCGCACTTTGGCCCCGTTCGCTTTGCTGCTAAGTCCGACAATGACCGCAAAAATGGAGAGCGCAGATCATGAAAGCCCTGGTATTCAACGGTCCGCGCGATATCCGCTATGAAACTTTTGCTGACCCGGAATTGCTGACCCCCAACAGCGTCATCATGAAAGTGACCAGATGTTCGATCTGCGGGTCTGACCTGCACATGTATCATGGTGAAACACTGGGCGGTGCGCCTTACACGGCTGATACTCCCAAATTTTGCACCGGCCATGAATTCATGGGCGAGATTGTGGAGGCTGGCCGGGATGTTTGCACGTTCCGGGTTGGCGATACGGCCCTTGCAGCGGGCGGTTCCGGCTGCGGCAAATGCGTTGCCTGCGTCACCGGTGGGGCGATGAAATGCGCCAACGTCCACGTCTTCGGCATTGGCCCGGAATTGCAGGGCGGGCAGGCAGAATTTGTCTGCGTGCCCAATGCTGATGCGGTGATGCTGAATGCGGAAGGCTTGTCGGATGAACACGCTTTGCTCCTCACAGATGCCATGACCACCGCCTATTTCGGCATAACTCGGGCGGATGTGAAACCGGGCGGAAGCGTCATCGTCGTAGGCCTTGGCCCCATTGGCCTTATCGGGGTGGAACTGGCATTCCTGTTCGGCGCGGCGCAGGTTTTCGCGCTTGATCCGGTGGCAAGCAGGCGCGCGATGGCAGAGAAACTGGGCGCGGTTTCGCTGGATCCGGCTGATGAGGGCGCGGCGCGCATTATCGATGCAACGCATGGCAGGGGCGCGGATTCGGTGTTTGAGGCATCGGGCGCATCAGCAGCCATTTCCAGCGTTTTACCGCTCACCGCATGGGGCGGGACGGCATCCTTCATCGGTATTCCGCAACCGCGTGATCATCTGTCCATGCGGCTGATCATGATGAAGAACATCACCGTTCGCGGGGGAATTTGCCAGGTAACACAGACATGGCCGCATCTGCTGCCTCTTCTGCGTCAGGGGCGGCTTAAAACCGCGGGGCTGTTTTCCCACCAATTTGGCTTGAAGGACGGCGCGGAAGCATTCCGCCTGTTCGACAGCCGCGATGACGGCGTCATCAAGATCATGATCGATGTTGAATGAAGGCAGCGCCTGACGGATGCGCTGCAACAATGGTGCCCCTGGCCAGACTCGAACTGGCACTCTGTTAAGAACTCGATTTTGAGTCGAGCGCGTCTACCAATTCCACCACAGGGGCACTGTTTGCGCGCGGGTGCTTAGCCGCACATTTTTGCTGCATCAAGCCTTCGTGTCAGGTTTTTAATGCGCCAGCCACCAGCTTGTGCAGCCGGGAATGGATCACATCGTTGCCGGCCACCACCTCGGTGGAGTGGATCGGCGCCGAACGGCCGCGAAAATCGCTGACAAATCCGCCTGCTTCACGCACCAGCAGGCAGCCTGCCGCAGTGTCCCAATCATTGAGGCCACTTTCCCAGAAACCGTCGTAACGGCCCTGCGCCAGCCACGCCATATCCAGCGATGCTGCGCCAAAGCGGCGAATGCCCGCAACCTGCGGACCGACGGCTGCGAAAATCTTGCTCCACTGGGCAAAACTGCCATGTCCCTGAAACGGAATGCCCGTCGCAATCAACGAATCTGACAATTGTTGGCGGGACGAAACACGCAGGCGGGCATCATGCAGCCATGCGCCGCGGGTCTTTTCCGCCCAATAGGTTTCGTCCAGAATGGGTTGATAGACCACCGCTGCAAAAACATCACCCCAGCCGCCGCCCGGCTTGGGCTCCTGTGCTGCAATGGAAATGGCGAAATGCGGGATGCCATGCAGAAAATTGCTGGTCCCGTCGAGCGGGTCGATAATCCAGCGCGGCTTGTCAGGATCGCCTTCGATTACGCCAGCTTCTTCCAGCACGAAACCCCAATCGGGGCGCGCAGCCAGCAGTTCATCATACAAAATACGTTCGGCGCGCTGGTCTGCCTTGGACACGAAATCTGCAGGGCCCTTGCGGCTGACCTGCAAATGTTCAACTTCGCCAAAATCACGGCGCAGGCGGCTGCCCGCCTTGCGCGCCGCGCGTTCCATCACGCGAATTATACCGGAAAGCATCATGTCAGATCAGCTCACTTTGCCAACATAGGTGCGATCGTAAACGTCAACAATAATGCGGGTGCCGCTTTCGATATGTGGGGGAACCATGACGCGAACTCCATTTTCCAGCACGGCAGGCTTGTAACTGGAAGACGCAGTCTGGCCCTTTACCACGGCATCAGCATCCACAATCGTGGCTTCCACCTGATCAGGCAGAGCAACGCTGATGGGTTTTTCGTCATACAGTTCCAGCGTCACATCCATGCCGTCTGTCAGGAATGCGGCAGCATCGCCCAACAGGTCGACCGGCAGGTTGATCTGCTCGTATGTATCCTTGTCCATGAAGACCAGCATCTCGCCATCGGCATACAGATACTGAAATTCCTTGGTATCAAGACGCACACGCTCGACCGTATCAGCGCTGCGATAGCGCACGTTGGTCTTACGGCCATCGACCAGGTTCTTCATCTCGACCTGCATATAAGCCCCGCCCTTGCCGGGCTGGGTATGCTGGATCTTGGCTACTTTCCAAATACCGGTTTCGTATTCGATGATGTTGCCGGGACGAATGTCCACGCCGCTGATCTTCATTCCTATGCGCCTTTGAATTGAAAGTGCGGGCGCTTAACCCGCATCGTGCGCCGCGCCCTTAACCCACCGTTGCGCTGCGGGCAAGGCAAGCTGCACCGACCGGGCATTTGGCTGGGCATTTGGCGCGCTGACCATGCGTTGATGCCGCGAACTGGCGCAGTGGTGCAGGCAATGCTAGATACCGCTGATGAAACCGACCAATATCTGTGCCGCTGCGTTCGTGCTTGCAGCGTTGTCGTGGTGCCTGCCAGCATCCGCCGCGCCGGGCGGCCGCCTTGGCACTTTGCCACTGGGCGAATATCGCTGTTCTGTGCCGGGCGATGCGTCAGGCCCGGCCTGGCGGCAGCTTCATGATACTGAATTCAAGATCATTAATGCATCCACCTACCGCACAGCAGACGGTTATGGCACCTATCTGCTGACTGGCGACATGGTGACCTTCACGCGCGGCCCGATGAACGGAATGCGGTTTGAGCGCGTCAGCAACAGCACCGTGCGCTGGATCGATAGTAACGGAAAGGCCAGCGCCGTGCGCTGCGTGAGATTACCCGGCTCTACCTGAATCCATACGGCAGGAATTGGGCCAACGCGCATTCAAGCGCCAGTCTTATTTGCCCGCAAAAATCGGATAGGGGTTCACGGCATTTGCCGGTTCCCACCATGCTGCATCCTTGGTGGTGCGCAAAATCGAGAAGTGCAGGTGCGGCGAGTCTGGGTCAGCGTTGCCGGTTATGCCGACACTGCCCAGCCTTTGCCCTCGCCTCACGCGCTGGCCTTCTTTCAGACCTTCGGCGTAATCTGCAAGATGGGCGTAATAATGGATGGTCAGCTTGTCGTCGGACCGAACATAGATCGTCTTGCCACCAGCATTCGAGATGAACAGTTTTTCGACTGTGCCCGGCCCGGCGGCGACAACGCTGGTGCCTTCCGGCGCCATAATGTCGATTGCCTCATGCAAACGCTGGCCCGCACCGCGCGAATCCGAAAATGTGTCAGTCAGGTCGCCAGCACGGATGTTCAGGACAGGGATCATCATGTCCTTGCCCTGCGCCATGTCCATCGGTGACGCGGACTGGCTATTAAGCCCCGGTGTCAAAGGGCGGGAATTGCCCAGATCAGAAGTTTCCGGCGACGGAAAAGCGTTTTCAAGCGGGACCGGACTTGGCGCCGCATCAGCCGGACGCGTGGTGTCCAACTGCCCGCGACTGCCCGAAAGTTCCATCAGGCTGCCACCGGCGACAATCCATGCCGCCGATGTCAGCGTTGCAGTGACGACGATCGTCAGAGTTCTATCTAAGAGACGTGAAGCCATATCATGCTTCGAATAGCACGAGAGTATCCTGGCTGACCATCCCTGCAAGCCTCGCCACATCCCAATTGGTCAGTCGAACGCAGCCATGGCTTTCCGCGCGGCCAATCGTCTGGGGCTCTGGCGTGCCATGAATGCCGTAATGTTCCTTGGTCAGGTCGATCCAGACGACACCAACGGGGCCATTCGGACCTGGCGGCAATTGCTGCTTTTCCTCGTCATCAGACACATCCCAGAACAATTCGGGATTATAGGCAAATGGCGGGTTGTAGGCGATGCCGGTGATGCCCCAGTCGCCGAGCGGGAGCGGATCATTTTTTGATCCGCTGGTCACGGTAAACAGCGCAAGCAATTTGTTATCGGCACCATATGCCTTCAGCGTTCCATCAGACTTGCTGACAACGATCTTCTTGGCGCTCGGCTGGTCGGAACCCACGCCCAGCGAAGCGAGTGTCTTTTCCCAGCCTTCCTTGTTGGCCGCATCTGGCGCAATCCTGTCTGCACCGATGTTAGGCACGCGGATCATCTGGCCAGCGCGGAAAAATGCTTTTTCAGCGCCCTTCTGGGTCATTTTGCCACCGCTCTTGTCAGTTTTTGACGCAACCTTTGTGGCGGCAGGCGACGGTGCGGCGGCCGTATTGGTGGCAGCTGCACCAGCCCCAGGATCGTTGGATGCCGTCATACCTGCGGGCTTGCCATCAGGATTGAGCATTTTCAGAACGTCCACCGTCGTATGAAAACGCTCGGCGAGCTTTTCATCCAGCGAATTATAGCCAAGTTCTTCCATCTTGGCCTGTTCTGCGGCGCCATCAGGAACCTTGGTGAAAGTCAGGCTGGCCCAATCTGCGGGAATGGTGACGACCCGGGTGGCGGGAATATTGTCCCATTGCGCCAGATTGGACTTGGTCGCATCGTCCAGCTTGCCGGTTACTTCCAAGCCGTTAGCTTCCTGAAATCCTCGCAATGCATTTTCGGTCGACATGCCCATCTTGCCGTCAACTACGCCCGGCCCGAAACCGCGGCGATCCATCACCACCTGCGCCTGCATGATCGGGCGCTCTTCGCTGTCTGCTATATCAATCTGCGCAGACTGGCCTTCAGCTGCGTCATTTGACGCCATGGTGTCAGCAAGATTGTCCTGTGCAGGGGCGGCATTTGACGTTTTCTGTGCATCCCCATCAGCGCCATCGGTTCCGTTGAATCCGCAGGCGGCCAAGGCCAGAAATGAAGCCGAGATGAGAATGTGACGCATGAAATTTACCCCTTAGCACGCGCTGTTGAAGCGCAGTTACCAAAGGGAACGAACCAAGGCGCGATTGGGTCCGCACTTTCAAACAATTGCTGCGGCAAACTGGTTGAATTGTCGGGATTTCACTTCTGGCTCGAACAGAAGGCGACTACGCAGCAGGCCGCAACTTTTCAGTAAAGGCAGCCACATTCACCGCCTCGTCACCATTCCAGACCGCGCCTGACACGGCGATAAAATCAGCCCCGGCATCAATCAATGGCTGACAATTCTGCGGTGTGATCCCGCCGATGGCCACGGATGGAATTTCGAACAATTCGTGCCAGAATTCGATCAGTTCGATTTCAGCATGATGGTGCGTATCCTTGGTCGTGCTGGGGAAAAACGCCCCGAATGCGACATAGTCTGCGCCCTGTTCGCCCGCTTCCATGGCCAGATGGCGGCTGTCATGACACGTCACGCCGATCTGGGCGTCAGGCCCCAGCTCCTCACGCGCATCTTTGGGCGATCCATCCTGCTGGCCCAAATGAACGCCGTCCGCGCCCAGCCTTTTGGCCAAAGCGACATCGTCATTGACGATGAATGCGACATCATGGGCAGCGCAAATCGCCTGAAGCGGCGCCGCAAGGTCGGCTGCCTCGTGCTGGTCCAGGCCCTTAACACGGAACTGAAACGCCGCCACGGGCCCAGCAGCCAGCGCACGTTCCAGTCTCTCGGGAAAATCACCGCCAACGTCTGACGGTGAGATGAGGTAAAGCTGGCACGATGGAGTTTTACTGGGCATGGCCAGCGCTTACCCCGCAACCATGCAAGCGCCAAGCCCCCAAAGGCTTATCCAGCCACCGAAGCGCACTGGATTTCGTCGATAGCGGTTGCCAGCGCCTGATCAAATTCATGCTCATCCATGCCGGCACGCAATTCTTCCAGCAATGCGCGGCTGAAACTGGCGATCATGCCGGTATTGCGGGCCAGATGCTCACACGCGTCTGTCCGGCTGAAACCGCCTGAAAGTGCGACCACGCGCAAAACCTTGGGATGATCGACCAGCGGTTTGTAAAGGTTGGCTTCGACCGGAAGCGAAAGCTTGAGCATCACTTGCTCGCCATCGGGCAGTGCATCAAGCGCTGCGAGAGTTTCGTTGAGCAGGATGGCTTCCGATTGCGCCCGGTCACTGGCGTTGATGTTCACTTCCGGCTCGATAATCGGCATCAGGCCGTGGCCCAGGATCTGCCGGCCAACTTCAAACTGCTGGCGTACGATTGCCGCAATACCGGCGGCATCGGCAGACTGGATGACCGAGCGCATCTTGGTCCCGAATATGCCGGCGGCCTTGCCCTTTTCGAGCAGCGCATCGAGCGTCGGGTTCGCTTTCATCAACTGCACACCGTCCGCTTCGTCTTCCAGCCCCTTGTCCACTTTGAGGAAAGGCACAATCCCGCGGCTTTTCAGCTTTTCCGGCACTGTCATGCCATCAGCCACACAGCCATCCATCGTTTTTTCAAACAGGATAGCGCCAATCACCTTGTCGCCATTGAAGCTGGGCGAGGTGACGATGCGGCAGCGCATTTCATGGATCTTGCCAAACATTTCCTCGTCGCCCGACCATTCGCTGTCATCGACCCCATAGCCGCGCAGCGCCTTGGGCGTAGAACCACCGCTCTGGTCAAGCGCGGCGATGAAGCCTTTGCCGCTGGCGATTTTGGTGGTCATGTCGTGGCTGTTCATGGTCGAATCCTCGAAGTTACAAATCGTGTGCATACGAATGCATGGCCGCGCCTTAGCCAGCACCTTGCCCAATCGCAACACCGTGCTTGCAACTTGGCAAAGGCGTATCGCGCAACGTCAGTATCTGTCAGCTTTTCTGATAAGAGCGCACCGTCAACGCCCCGCGCATTAATGCCAAGCTACTTACGGACCACTTTGCGGATAATGCCGTTGAAGCTCAAGACCGGGGCGCCATCTGCGGTCACAATGCCTTGCACATAGATCGTCTTGCCGCCTGCCCTGATGACGCGCCCACGGGCTTCCATCATCTGGCCCACCCGCGCAGGGTCGAGAAATTCATTGGCCAGATGCATGGTTACCCCGTGCCCGCCCGCCAGAGCATCGCGTGCGATGGTGAAAATTGCCGAATCCGCAAAAGTCATCAGGCAACCGCCATGCATGAAGCCGGCCCCGTTCATGTGCCGTGGTTCGGCACGAAATGCGCACACCGGATCGCCGTTTTCATCGTTTTTTTCATAAAACGGTCCAGCGCGCTGTTCGAAGGCATCACTCGCCCAGGTGGACCATCCGGCCCAATCGCCTTCTGTCACCGGTACCAGGCCGCCGCTTGCGCCTACTGCTTCATTCTCGCTCATGCGGAAAGTGCCGCCACGCCAGGCAATTCCTTGCCTTCCATCCATTCCAGGAAAGCGCCGCCAGCTGTTGAAACATAAGAGAAATCATCGGCGACACCGGCATGATTGAGAGCAGCGACAGTGTCACCGCCCCCTGCCACTGAAACCAGCGAGCCTTCGACGGTTAACGCAGCAGCAGTGCGCGCGAGTGCAACCGTCGCGGCATCGAAAGGTACCGTTTCAAACGCGCCCATCGGCCCGTTCCAGACCAGCGTCCGGCACGTCTTGAGAACATCGGCCAAGGCTTCGATCGCCAGTGGCCCAACGTCGAGGATCATCTCATCCGCGCCGACTTCATGGACATTGCAGGTCCGCAGGCTGTCGGGGTTTTCCGCAAATTCCTTCGCCACCACGACATCATAGGGAAGGTGCACGGTGCAGCCAGCGTGATCTGCTGTGTCCATGATCCGGTTGGCAGTATCGGTCAGATCATGTTCGCATAGCGATTTGCCCACATCGACCCCGCGTGCTGCCAGGAAGGTATTGGCCATGCCGCCGCCGATGATCAAATGATCGACCTGCTGCACAAGATGTTCGAGAACCGCCAGTTTGGAGGAAACCTTTGCCCCGCCCACCACTGCTGCAACCGGCTTTTCAGGACTGCCCAGCGCAGTATCGAGCGCTTTCAGCTCCTTTTCCATCGCCCGCCCGGCATAGGCTGGCAACATATGCGCCAATCCTTCCGTGCTGGCATGCGCGCGGTGCGCGGCTGAAAAAGCATCATTGACGTAAAAATCGCCATGGGCGGCAATCCCCCTGGCAAATTCTTCGTCATTGGCTTCCTCGCCGGCCCAGAAGCGGGTGTTTTCAAGCATGCCGATATCGCCATTTCGCAATATGCCGATCGATTGCTCGACCACCGGTCCTGAAACTTCCGGAATGAACATGACTTCACGGCCCAGCACATCTTCCACTGCATCCAGCGTCATGCTGACAGACATGGTGGAATTGCGCTGACCGTTCGGGCGGCCAAAATGTGCCAGCAGCAACACTTTGGCGCCCGCATCGGCCAGTTCCAGTATCGTCGGTGCGGATGCCCGGACGCGGGTGGCATCTGTCACCGATCCGCCATTCATCGGCAGGTTGAGGTCCACACGAACCAGCGCCACCTTCCCGGCAAGATCGCCGAGGTCATTGGCAAGATCATCAAGCGTCTTGAACTGGTTCATGCGTATTTCCTCAGATCAGGCCGGCCATAACGCCGGCAGTGTCGATCATGCGATTGGAGAAGCCCCATTCATTATCATACCATGAAACCACGCGGGCAAGCTTGCCTTCCATGACAGTGGTTTCAAGGCTGTCGACGGTGGAACTGGCAGGGAAATGGTTGAAGTCCGAGCTGACCAGCGGCTGGTCTGTGTAGCACAGCACACCCTTCATCGCGCCTTCGGATGCGGCCTTGAGCGCATTGTTGAGTTCTTCAACAGACGTATCGCGAGCGGGCGTGAAGACAAGGTCAATCAGGCTGACATTGGGTGTGGGCACGCGCACCGAACTGCCGTCCAGTTTGCCATTGAGTTCCGGCAGCACAAGGCCAACCGCGCGGGCAGCGCCAGTGGTGGTGGGAATCATGTTCTGCGCACCGCCGCGGGCACGGCGCATATCGCTGTGCATCTGGTCCAGCATCCGCTGATCGTTGGTGTAGCTGTGAATGGTGGTCATGAAACCGCGTTCGATCCCGACCAGATCGTTCAGAACCTTCGCCACCGGCGCAAGGCAGTTGGTGGTGCAGCTGGCGTTGGACACGATGATGTCATCAGCCGTCAGCGTATCATGGTTGACGCCGTAGACGACCGTTTTGGTCACATTCTTGGCGGGTGCAGAAATCAACACCCGCTTGGCGCCGGCATCGATATGCGGCTGCGCGTCTTCGTGGGACTGGAAAAAGCCGGTGCATTCAAGCACGATATCAATGCCCATCGAAGCGTGCGGCAGATTGCCCGGATCGCGCTCCGACGTGACAGCGATACGCTTGCCATTGACGGTGATGCTCTCGCCATCGGATGTTACTTCGCCAGGGAAACGGCCATGCGTGGAATCATACTGGAACAGCAAGGCGTTGGCCTTTGCATCGGCCAGATCATTGATCGCAACCAGCTCGAGATCATGGTCGTCCCGTTCAAGAATTGCGCGGGCCACAAGCCGGCCGATACGTCCAAAACCGTTGATCGCAACCTTCGTCGCCATGGTATAAACTCCTGCTTAACCGTTGATTTTATTTAGAATTTGCGGAACTATCGCATCGACAGTGAAGCCGAAGCGTTCAAAAAGTTCAGGTGCCGGTGCTGATGCGCCAAAACGGTCGAGGCCGATGTTGAGGCCGTTTGCCATCGTATAACGCTCCCAGCCCATGGTCACACCAGCTTCGATCGACACGCGCAGGATTTCCGACGGACTGACATCCGGCAGAATATCAGCCTTATAGGCTGCATCCTGCTGGTCGAACAATTCAGCGCAAGGCATCGAAACAACATCGGCGCCAATCCCGCGCGATTCCAGCGCATCAGCAACTTCCATTGCCAGTTGCACTTCTGAACCTGTGGCAATCAGGATGGTCTTGCGCGCTGCCACGGCACTCCGCAGGCGGTATGCGCCGCGTGCGCTGCGGTTGGTGCTGGCCGACCAGTTTTCATCGCCCTCGCCCCTCACCGGTGCGAGGTTCTGGCGGGACAGCGCCAGGATTGACGGGGTTTCCGGGGTCTGCAGTGCCAATGCCCAGCATTCCGCTGTCTCGATTGCATCAGCGGGGCGATAGACATTGAGATTGGGAATGAGGCGCAGGCTCATCACCTGCTCAACCGGCTGATGGGTCGGGCCATCTTCACCCAGGCCAATGGAATCATGCGTCATAACATATACTACGCCCGCTTGCTGCAAGGCGGACATGCGGATGGCGTTGCGGCAATAATCGCTGAATATCAGGAACGTGCCGCCATAAGGCACGATGCCGCCATGCAGCATCATGCCGTTCATGGCAGCGGCCATGCCAAATTCGCGGATGCCATAGTAGAGATAGCGGCCAGCGTAATCATTTGCGGAAAATGCCGAAGTTGACGGGGTTTTGGTGTTGTTCGATCCGGTCAAATCGGCCGACCCGCCAATAAGCTGCGGCAGTTTGGCAGTCAGCGCCCCGAGCGCCATTTCAGACGCCTTGCGTGATGCCACGTTTTTGGGGTTGGCGACCAGATTGGCAATGTGGCTTTCAAGCGCCGGTGCAGCCAGATCGGCGATGCCTGCCATCCAGCTTTCGAAGGTGCTTTTTGCGGCTGCGTCACTGTCCAGGCGGTCACGCCATTCAGCATGTGCTGTGCGGCCACGGTCGCCCGTTGCGTGCCAGTCTGCCATAATGTCGGCAGACACTTCGAACGGCGCGTGATCCCAGCCCAGCACCGCACGTGCTGCGGCGATTTCATCATCGCCCAGCGGCGCGCCGTGGGTGGCAGACGTGCCCTGTTTGTTGGGCGCGCCTTTGCCGATGATTGTCTTGCAGGCGACCAGCGACGGGCGATCATCAGCAACAGCCTCAGCCAAAGCGCGGCGGATATCGGCGGTATCGTGCCCGTCACAGCTTACCACGTGCCAGCCTGTGGCGCGATAGCGTGCGGGGATATCCTCGCTCGTCGAAAGATCGGCGGCACCGTCAATGGTGATGTTATTATCGTCCCACAGGACAATCATCTGGCCGAGTTTCAGATGCCCGGCAAGGCCGATCGCCTCGTGATTGATGCCTTCCATCAGGCATCCGTCACCAGCCATCACCCACGTCCGGTGGTCTACCAGCGCATCGCCGAATTTGGCATTGAGGTGCCGTTCGGCAATCGCCATGCCGACTGCCATTGCCAGACCCTGACCCAGCGGGCCGGTGGTGCACTCTACCGCGTCGAGCAGGAAGTTTTCCGGATGGCCGGCACAAGGGCTGCCCAACTGGCGGAAATTGCGGATATCCTCCATCGTCGGCCTGGCGTAGCCGGACAGGTGCAGAAGCGAATAGATCAGCATCGAGCCGTGGCCTGCGGAAAGCACGAACCGGTCACGGTCAGGCCATTGCGGCGCTGAGGGATCGAATTTCAGGAATTCGGACCACAACACGGCAGCCACATCGGCCATGCCCATCGGCATGCCCGGATGACCTGAATTGGCAGCTTGTACCGCATCCATCGACAGCGCCCTGATGGCATTGGCCATGGGCGTCAGGCGGGACGGATCGAGGCTCATAGACAGGCTCCTGAAGATAGGGCGCGTAAAAACAGGTGAACCGGGCCTTTTGTTGGATCGATTCGGCGCGCGCGAAGCCTTCGCGGACCACCGTGCCAAGGTCAAGGATAGCGCCGCACCCCATCCCCAAACTGGCCCACGGATGCCCGGCCCAAGCTGGCCCTGCAAGCCAAAAAACCAGCCCGCACAGCCATGTGCATAGATTTTATCAACAGGCATGGCCAAGCCTTTGCACAACATGGAAAGTTGTAGTATTTTGCAACGCATGAATGAACAGCGGATAGAGCAGGCCGTCCAACGGATCGAGGCGGCCTTGGGCCGCATCGCGCAGCTTGCCGAAAATAAAGTTTCTGCGCCCGTGCAGGCACCACCCCCAACATCGGTTTCCGGACTGGTGGTGAAGCACGAAGCGCTGCGCGATACTGTGGCCAGCAGCCTCAAGGAAATTGATGCCTTGCTCGAAAGGCTGGAGAAATGAGTGAAGTCACACTCACTATTGGCGGCAGGCGGCACACGGTTTCCTGCGCTGCAGGCGAAGAAGCGCATATTGCAGAGCTTGGCGACATCATCGATGCCAAGCTGAAGCAAATGGGCGCGGCAGCTTCTCAGGATTCCAAAAATCTGCTGTTTGCGTCACTTTTGCTGGCAGACGAATTGCATGAAGCGCGATCCGCCAGCAGCGCTGCGCCGGTTGAACCAGACGAAAACGGTCCCGGCCAGATACAGGCGCAACTGGCAGAACTGGAACGGGCTGCGGCGCAAAAGGATGCCGAACTTGCGGACGCTCGGTCAGCGGCGGCCGATGAAATCAAGACCTTGCAGGCGCAAGTTAGCGAATTGCTTGCGCAGAAGGAAAGCGTTCGCGCTGCCAATGAGGGATTGCAAGCCGAGTTCAAAGCGCTCGAGAATGAGCGCGATGCCCTTGCTGCTGCGGCGCTTTCAGCCGAGCAAACTCCGCCGCAGGACAGCGGCGCACATGCTGGTTGGGGTCAGGGCGATCTTGCCCCTGCCCTCGAAAGATTTGCAGATTTGCTCGAAAATTGTGCGGATAAGCTTGAGGGTTAGGCGGTAAGCGCCTAAATAGGGGTTGGCGGGACTGCCCGGCACGAGCCAACGAAC
This sequence comes from Allopontixanthobacter confluentis, assembly GCF_009827615.1. GTDB lineage: Bacteria > Pseudomonadota > Alphaproteobacteria > Sphingomonadales > Sphingomonadaceae > Allopontixanthobacter > Allopontixanthobacter confluentis. The sequence goes on along the minus strand of NZ_WTYU01000001.1, from coordinate 864,569 downwards.
ATCCCTGAGGCTATAAGCATTCCTAAGGGAGCTGTCCCTGTCCGAGGTAACGTGGAATGCACGGGGCCTCGAGGCATATGGCGCCCACCTGACGTTTTCGCGTCAGAGGATCTCCAGGCAAGACCCATGGTGGTTCCGCCACTTCATCATGGAAGAATGCAGTTGATCAGCAAACAAAGCCTGCGCCGCTCGCTGCGCGAAGCCCGCCGCGACCATGTGGCTGCCATCCCCGACACCGTGCGCGCATTGCTGTTCAAACGGCCCCCAGGCCCCTTGTTCAGCCTGATTCCCGATGGCGCGGTCATCGGCCTTTATCATGAAGGCGATGCCGAAGCGCCGATGGCAAGCTATGGCCGGTTTTTTCTCGAGGCGGGTCATACCCTTGTCCTGCCACGCATGGATGATGCAGGCGCGATGGAATTTCGCCGCCACACAGACCCATTCGAACATAGCGATCTGATTGATGGGCCCCACGGCATCATGCAACCGGCTGCCGATGCCGAATTGGCCGCGCCCGACGTGCTTTTTGTGCCTTTGCTGGGTTTTACAGCAGCAGGTGCGCGCATTGGTCAGGGCGGCGGCCATTATGACAGGTGGCTGGCAAACCATCCGGAAAGCATTGCCATCGGCATGGCCTGGGATGGCCAGCTGGTGGATGACATGCCGCTGGAGCCTCACGACATGCCGCTGCGCGCAATTGTGACGCCCACGCGCCTTTACGGCCCGTTCGATGCGTGACGGGCCAACCTGGCGTATCCCTGTCGGGATATTGGCGCTTCTTTTCGCGATCATGATCTACGCTGTCGGCGTGATGTGGGCAGGCCAATGGATCGGCCAGCTGCATGTGCTGCTGCAGACAGCCATCTATCTTGTGCTGGGTATCATCTGGCTGCTGCCGCTGCGCCGCTTTCTCATCTGGATGGAAACCGGGCGCTGGGGCTGACGCAGGCTGTTTAGCCGCGTCATCACGCATGATAAAGCTGCGCGCCCGACAAAGCGCGGAGAGTAGCTTAAGTGAAGTGTCTGGAGGCGCCCAAGTGGCGCGAGTGACGGGACTTGAACCCGCGACCTCCGGCGTGACAGGCCGGCGCTCTAACCAACTGAGCTACACCCGCGCAAACGACCTGAGCCGCTTGGGAAGCAGGCCACTAGGGTAGCTGCGCGAGGCTGTCAACGCCGAACAGCAGCAAAAATCACCTCTTTTTGCATCAAAGTGAAAAGAGCCGGATTTGCTGGGCCGTTAACCATATTTTTGTGCCTTCCTGCGAGGGATCGGTGCGCGCCTTCAAGGCGTGATCTGGGGGATAGCTGGAATGAGAATCGGCATTTTGCTTGGCGCTGGTGCGGCGATCATCGCATCTGCGGTGCAGGCTCAATCGACATTGGGCACATCGCGCGCGGTTTACGTCGAACGCGTGGCCAATCTGACCGACGGACGAATGATGCGCGCCATCGAGCCCGCGCAGGGCCTCAGGTCAGGTGACCGTGTGGTGTTGATGGTCGAATGGCAAGCAACGCCCGCGCCCGATGGGTTGACCGTCGCCAGCGCAGTGCCGCGTGCGCTCGCCTTTCAGCGCAGCAGCAAGGATGAAGTGGAAATTTCCGTTGATGGCGGGAAAAAATGGGGCAAACTTGGCCAGATGCGGATCAGGGACGGGAATGCCGTGCGCCTGGCGTCGCCAGAAGAAGTGACCCATTTGCGCTGGCGCGTGGGGGCCAACCAGCGCGGCAACGCCGCCAACCGGCTGACCTACAGCGCCATTGTTCGATAGGAATACGCTAGGCGTGCGCCAGGCGTGCGCTAAACCCGCGCAAACGCGCCAGTGCCAAGTTTTACCAGCAATTTCGAGCTAGGTGCCCTGCCCGTCAATCGGACAGGATCAATACCGGCGTTTCGAGCAGCTTCTTTACTTCCTGGATGAAACTGGCAGCGTCATACCCGTCCACGACGCGATGATCGCAGCTGATCGAAATGTTCATCAGCTTGCGCTTTTCGATCCGCTCACCGCCCATTCCGTCAGCCACGAACATGGGGCGTTCGACAATCCGGTTTGGCCCGATAATCGCCACTTCCGGCCGGTTGATAACCGGAGTGGTGGCAACCCCGCCTAACGGCCCGAGCGATGTCAGCGTCAGCGTGGAGCCAGACAGATCGCTGGACTTGGCAGAACCATCACGCGCGGCCTGTGCAAGCCGCCTGATCTCATTGGCAAGCTGCCACAGGTTCTTCGCCTGCGCATCGCGAATGACAGGGACCATCAGGCCGGTGTCGGTCTGCGTCGCCATGCCCAGATGCACAGCGCCGTGCCGGGTGATGACATTCGCCTCGTCATCATAACGCGCATTGATCATCGGGAAATTCGGCAGCACCTTGCAGAATGCCGCAATCAGCAGCGGCATCATCGTCAGCTTTGGCTTGTCACCGCGGCCTTCGTTCAGTTGCGCGCGCATGCGTTCCAGTTCGGTCACATCGCATTCTTCGACATAGGTGAAATGCGGAATGTGACGCTTTGCCGCGGCCATGTTTTCCGCAATGCGGCGGCGCAGGCCGATAACCTTGATGGTTTCATCTGCGCGGGCCGCGCTTGATGAACCAAACCCCTTCGCGCCGTTGTACGACAGGAAGGCGTCTAGATCGGCGTGGCGAATCCGGCCATCATCTGCGGGACGGATTTCAACCAGATCAATACCAAGATCACGGGCGCGCTGGCGCACTGCCGGGCTGGCCAGAACCTTGGCTTGTACAGAATGCTCGTGTGCGGCGGCAACTGGTTCAGAAACAGCCACCGGTGCAGGTGCAGCTTCCTTGGGCGCAGCTTGCGCGGCATCATCTGCATCCGATGCGTCAGGCGTTTCCACTTCGATCCGCTGTTCAACGGCGGGGTCTTTTGGCGCCGGCGCCAATGCAGGTGCCGCGCTCTCGCCTGTATCAGTGCCTGTATCGCCAGCAGCTTCATCTTCAACTTCGATGACGACCAGCATGGAACCAATGGCGATCACATCGCCCACTTCCCCTGCCACGGCCACGACCTTGCCGGTGACCGGGCTTTCCATTTCCACGGTCGCCTTGTCGGTCATCATATCGGCGATCTGATCGTCTTCTTCGATCCTGTCGCCGATTTTCACGTGCCAGCTGACGATTTCCGCCTCGGCAATGCCTTCGCCAATATCGGGAAGGTTGAAAGTGAAAAGAGCCATGCCGATCAGTCCTTGAGCAATTTGTCGATGGCCTCGCCGATGCGGACGGGACCGGGAAAATAAGCCCATTCGAGGCTGTGCGGATAAGGAGTGTCAAAGCCGGTCACACGGTCAACCGGCGCTTCCAGATGATAGAAGCAGCGTTCTGTCACCAGTGCCGAAAGTTCCGCGCCGAAACCGGCCGTGCGGGTTGCTTCATGCACGATCAGGCAGCGGCCTGTTTTCCTGACCGATTTTTCAATCGCTTGAATATCGAGCGGAACCAGAGTGCGAAGGTCGAGGATTTCGGCATCCACGCCCTTGGCCGCGCAGACCGCTTCGGCGACATGGACCATGGTGCCATAAGTCAGCACGGTCATCGCCTCGCCTTCCTGCACAATGCGAGCCTTGCCCAGCGGAATTTTATAATAGCCTTCCGGAACCTGGCTGTCGCGATGCTTCTTCCACGGCTCTACCGGCTTGTCGTAATAGCCGCTGAAGGGGCCATTATAAATCCGCTTGGGCTCGAAGAAGATGACCGGATCATTATCCTCGATTGCCGCAATCAGCAGTCCCTTGGCATCATGCGGGGTGGAGGGAATGACCGTCTTCAGCCCCGCAACATGGGCAAAAATCGCTTCCGGGCTCTGGCTGTGGGTCTGGCCGCCAAAGATGCCGCCGCCAAATGGCGAACGCACTGTCATGGGCGCGATATATTCGCCCGCCGAACGGTAACGCAGGCGCGCCGCTTCGGAAATCAGCTGGTCGAGGCCGGGGTAGATATAATCCGCAAACTGGATTTCGGGCACCGGCCGAAGCCCGTAGGCACCCATCCCCACTGCAACGCCGATAATGCCGCATTCGGAAATGGGCGTATCAAAAACGCGGGTCTTGCCGTGTTTTTCCTGCAGACCGGCAGTGGCGCGGAATACCCCGCCAAAATAGCCAACGTCTTCACCCATGATGACGACACCAGGGTCGCGCGCCAGCATGATGTCGAGCGCTTCATTAATCGCTTCGATCATGTTCAACCGGCGCGTATCTTCTGTCACGACCGGATCTCTGGAGGATGCTTCCTGAACGCTCATTGCGGGCGACCTTCCGGAAATTTGACTTCTCTTTCGTGGATCGCCTGCTTGCTTTGTTCAACCAGATGCCAGGGCAGTTCCTCGAACACATCTTCGAACATGGTGGCAAAGGGATGGTGCAGGCCATGGCCAAGAATGCCGTTCTTTTCGGCGTCCTTGGTGGCGGCTTTCACTTCTTCCGCGCACGCCAGGTCCATCGCCGCATGGCGGTCTTCGTCCCACTCACCCAAAGCGATGAGGTGCTTTTTCAAACGGTTGACCGGATCGCCCAGCGGCCATTCCTCTGTCTCCTGCGCCGAACGATACTGGCTCGGATCATCAGATGTGGAATGCCCTTCGGCGCGATAGGTGAAATGTTCGATCAGGGTCGGCCCGCCATTGGCCCGTGCGCGGTTGGCCGCCCAGCGTTCTGCGGCATAGACCGCCAGTGGGTCATTACCATCCACGCGGATGCCGGCAATGCCATAGCCGACAGCGCGGGCGGCAAAGGTGGTGCGCTCTGCGCCAGCGAACCCTGAAAAGCTGGAAATTGCCCACTGGTTGTTGACCACATTCAGAATGACCGGAGCATTATAGACTGCCGCAAAAGTGCAGGCGGAATGGAAATCACCCTCTGCCGTGGACCCTTCACCGACCCAGGTGGCCGCAATCCGGCTGTCACCCTTGATCGCGCTGGCCATGGCCCAGCCTACAGCCTGCGGCGTTTGCGTGGCCAGATTACCGCTGATTGAAAAGAAGGAATGTTCGCGGCTGGAATACATGATGGGCAGTTGCCTGCCTTTCAGCTTGTCACCCCGGTTGGAATAGATCTGGTTGATCATCTCCACCAGTGAATATCCGCGCGCAATCAGGATTCCCTGCTGCCGGTAACTGGGGAACACCATGTCATCAGAAGCAAGCGCCATCGCGGCTGAGATCGACGTCGCTTCCTCACCGGTGCATTTCATGTAGAAGCTGGTCTTGCCCTGCCGCTGGCCGCGATACATGCGCGCGTCAAATGCGCGGACCATGGCAAAATGGTGCAGCATCTGGCGCAAGGTATCAGCGTCCAGCTTGGGATCCCATGGGCCGTGCGCCAGGTCATCATCGCCCAGCACGCGAACCAGATCCAGCGTCAGCGGTGCAGTTTCCGATGCGTGGCACGCTTCATCAGGCCGGGGCTGCGCGCCGGCTTGCGTAACGGCAATATGTGAAAAATCGACCGCATCGCCGGGGCGATAGGTGGGTTCCGGGACGTGAAGCGACAGGACCGGCTTGTTGCGGCCTTCCTGCGCTGTTCCCTCGGGCCTGTCGGCCATAAAATGCTCTCCCAAGCGTGAGACGTAATCTTTTAACGCGGCGATATTTTATTTCACGCAGGCGCTTTGGTCAAGTGGTCACACCGACACCGCACACTACACCGCAACCGGCGCTTTCAGCGGGCCTTGCGGATCATATCCGACAACCTCGAAATCGTTGATAGTATATTCAAAAATCGATGGCGGGCGGCGCAGGATATTCAGCACCGGCGCGCCTGCCGGCTCGCGGCTCAACTGCGTTGTGACCAGCTGTTCGTGGTTCAGGTAAAGATGCGTATCCCCGCCCATCCACACCAGTTCGCCCGGCTCCAGATCGACCTGCTGCGCAATCATGCGCTGAAGAAGGGCAGCAGACCAGAGGTTGAACGGCAGGCCCAGCGCCACATCGCAGCTGCGTTGATAAAGTGCGCAATTCAGGCGGCCATCCGCGACATGGAATTGATAGGTCTTATGGCATGGCGGAAGCGCCATCTGGTCCAGTTCGGCCACATTCCAGCCTTCGATAATGTGCCGCCTGCTGGCCGGGTTCTCGCGGAGAGACGTAAGCAGTTCCGCAACCTGATTGATGCCGCTCCCCTGGCGAAATTTCCCGTCTCCGTCTGCTTCATAGGTCGGCCAGTCGACCCATTGCTTGCCATAGACCGGGCCAAGGTCGCCCCATTGTTCGGCAAATTCCCTGTCTGCCACGATCCTTTCTGAAAAATCCTCCCGGTTGATGTCATTGCCCGTTGCTCGCCTGAACCGGTCCAGCGGCCAGTCCGTCCAGATCTGCACACCCTGCGCGCACAGGGCGCGGATATTGGTATCGCCGGTCAGGAACCACAGCATTTCGCGCGTCGCGGTTTTCCAGTACACCCGCTTGGTCGTCAGCAGCGGCATGCGGCCATCTGCCAGATCGAACCTGAGCATGGCGCCGAAAACTGAACGTGTGCCCACCCCCGTCCGGTCGCGCGTTTCACTGCCTTCAGCCCAGATGCGGCGCATAAGGTCCAGATATTGCCATTCAGGGTGGCGCCCAGCACTTGTCCCGCCCTCGGGGCTTGTTCGGGAAAAGGAATCGTCGGGCGTGGTGGTGGTGGCCATATCCCATCTCTAGCCGCGCATCTGGCCGCTTGCCACCCTGACTGTGCGCGATTATATCGCCGGCTCTGCCTCACCCACCCTGCCATCGCGCAGAGTGGTATCATCCGGTCGGGGAGTGGCGCAGTCTGGTAGCGCACTACGTTCGGGACGTAGGGGCCGGAGGTTCGAATCCTCTCTCCCCGACCAAATTTGGCTTTTGCCCCAGTTTCTTGCGGCAGATCAGCCGATGGACCACATGCCCATAATTACGGTAAGCGCGCCGAGGCCGAGCGAAAGATACCATCGCAGCCTGAGCCAGCCCGCGTCGCCCATGCCCAGTTTGCGATCAATGAGCGGCGACAGCATGATCAGCACGCCGAGCCAGAACAGTGACGGACCGGGCCAGTCCCATCCCAGTGTCCAGGGCAGAAAAAGCGCAAAACCGATCAGGCTTGGCAAGACCGCAATTCCCAGAACCATGGGCGAGACGCCATTACCTGACCCATCCTGCGATATGGCCTGCCCCCACCACACCCCGCCCAGAAAACTGAAGATGAGCGCGGCATATGCGTAACTGCCAGCCAGCGCGATCCAGCGCCATTCGCCGCCTTGCGCGACCAGAAAAACAGCGAGAAGCTGCGGGATGAGGCCGGCGAACCCTAGAATTTGCGCGGTACGCCCGATTTTTCCATCCATTGCGCTTGCCCCTGCCAATTGCTGCTCCATATCTGGTCCATGCCTGATGACAAAGACCCGAACAATGCCAGACCGGGTCGCCGCCGCGCGGTTCCTGCATCACGTTTGTCACGCCTTGGCGGCTTTGGCCGGTTGGCCACTGGCATCGCCGGGGGCATGGTGGCGGAAGGCGCGCGGCGCGCATTGCGCGGCGAATTGCCCAAGCTGGAGAACCTCATTCTGACGCCGGGCAATGCGATGCGGCTGGCGGACCGTCTTTCCCATTTGCGCGGTGCGGCAATGAAGCTGGGCCAGATGATCTCCATGGATGCAGGCGATTTTCTGCCGCCCGAACTGTCGGCAATTCTTGGTACCTTACGCGACCGCGCAAATTTCATGCCCGCACAGCAACTGGAACAAGTGCTGACGGGTGAATGGGGGCCCCAATGGCGCGGCCAGTTTACCCAATTCGACATGCATCCCATTGCGGCAGCGTCCATCGGTCAGGTCCACCGGGCAGTCACACATGACGGGCGCAGCTTGGCGATCAAGGTGCAATATCCCGGCATCCGGGAAAGCATCGATTCCGATGTGGATAATGTCGTTACGCTGCTGCGCATGTCCAACATGATCCCGCCACAACTGGATATTTATCCGCTGTTGCAGGAAGCCAAGGCCCAGTTGCACGAAGAAGCCGATTATGGCCGCGAGGGCGAGCAGATGAAGCTCTATGCCGCAAAACTGGCGAATGACCGGGGTTTTGTGGTGCCCACGCTGGATGATGCGCTGACGCGTGACCGGGTGCTGGCCATGAGTTTTGAACCCGGCGTTCCGATTGAAAGCCTGGCAACAGCCCCGCAGGAAACGCGGGACGATATTGCCCGGCGGGTCATCACGCTGGTGGCACGCGAATTGTTCGAATTTGGTGTGATGCAGACCGATCCCAATTTCGCCAATTACCGCTACAACCCTGCTACTGGCCAGATCGTTCTGCTCGACTTCGGGGCAACACGCGCCGTCACGCCGCAAGTTGCAAAAGCCTATCGCCGACTGCTGACCGCCGGGCTGGATAAGGATGCGCAGGAAGTTGTTGCAGCCTCGCTCGAGGCAGGGTTTGTGAACGAAGCCACGGTCACGCGGCACCGTGCGCGGGTTGATGCCATGACCGGCATCATTCTTGAAGAATTCCAGCGCGAGGGGCCGTTTGATTTCGGGGATCGCGCTTTTGTTTCGGTATTGCGGGATGACGGAATGACAATTGCCGCTGACCGGTCAAGCTGGCATCTGCCGCCGGCAGAGACACTGTTTGTGCAGCGCAAAGTCAGCGGCACTGCCTTGCTGGCGGCACGCCTGAAGGCCAAAGTGGATGTGCGCGCAATTTTGACCAGCGCACTTGGTCCCAAACCCGATGAAAAACACGCAAAGGCAAGGGCTGCGTCATGACGTCATCGCCTGCAATTCTGTTTGTCTGCCTTGGCAACACCTGCCGTTCGCCGCTGGCTGAAGCTGCATTTCGCAAGGCGGCAGCCGAAGCTGGCCTGATGGCAGAAGCGGATTCCGCAGGGACTGCTGCCTATCATATCGGCAGCGCGCCTGACACGCGCAGTATTGCTGTTGCCGCGCAAAACGGCGCGGACATTGCCGGCTATCGTGGCCGCCAGATCGCGCCGGAAGATTACCACCGCTTCACCCATATCTTCGCTCTCGATAGCGCCAATCTGCGCGATATCCGCCGACTTGCCCCTGATGCAGCAACCGCCACCGTGGCGCTTTTACTGGATGAGATTGACAGCCGGCGAGGCGCGGACGTGGCCGACCCCTATTACGGCGACGCTGCCGGATTTGCCGTGACCTGGGCTGAAGTGGACGCCGCCGCGCGGGCGCTGGTGAGACGTTTGATGGCGGAGGAGCCCTAGCCCCCGCGCAGCATTTGCACGCCCCAATCCCGTTCAAACAGATACAGCAGGATGCGCGCTGCTTCCCCGCGCGGCCCGGTCAGCCCGCCGTCACGTTCCATCAGGAGCCGCGCATCATCATGCGCCATGGGCAGCAGGCGGGTAATCTGGTCCAGCGTGGCAAGGCGAAAAGGCGTGTCGCCTGATTGCCGCGTGCCCAGCAATTCGCCGCCGCCGCGCAGGCGCAGATCTTCTTCGGCCAGCAAAAAGCCGTCCTGCGTCTCGCGCATCAGGGCAAGCCGCTGGCGCGCAGTTTCCGAAAGGGTCGGCCCGCGCAGCAGCAGGCAGGTGGATTTTTCGGAACCGCGCCCCACCCTGCCGCGCAGCTGGTGTAATTGCGCAAGGCCAAACCGTTCGGCCTGTTCAATCACCATCAGGGTCGAAGCAGGCACATCCACACCCACTTCGATGACGGTTGTGGCCACCAGCAATTTTGCCGCCCCGCTGGCGAAACGTTCCATTGCGGCGTCTTTCATGTCCGGTTTCAACTGTCCGTGCACCAGCACCACATCTTCGCCAAACCGTTCGTGCAAGCCGGCATAGCGCGCTTCTGCTGCGGCAATGTCGTCATTTTCATTGTCGCGGACCATCGGGCACACCCAATAGGCCTGCTGCCCGCTGGCGACATGGCGCGCCACCGCTTCCACCACATCGCCCAGCCTGTCCTGCGCCACCACCCTGGTATCGATGGCCTGCCTGCCGGGCGGCATTTCATCGAGGCGCGACACGTCCATTTCGCCATATTGCGCCAGCGTCAGCGTGCGCGGGATCGGCGTGGCAGTCATGGCCAATGTGTGGGGTGTGCGCTTGCCCTTGCTGGACAGCATCAGGCGCTGCGCCACACCAAACCGGTGCTGTTCGTCGATCACCACCAGCCCCAGATTGCGGTAATTGACCGCGTCCTGGAAAATGGCGTGAGTGCCCACTACCATGTCGATGCTGCCATCCAGAATTCCCATCAGGATGGATTGACGGGCCTTGCCCTTGTCACGTCCGGTCAGCAGCGCAACCTGCACGCCAGTCGGCGTTGCCATCGCCCGAAGGGTTTCGAAATGCTGGCGGGCGAGGATTTCGGTTGGTGCCAGCAATGCCGCCTGCGCGCCTGCTTCCACCGCGATCAGCATGGCTTCCAGCGCCACCACGGTCTTGCCCGCGCCCACATCACCTTGCAGCAGGCGCAGCATGGGCGCTTCCTGCTGCAAATCACCTTCGATTTCGGAGATCGACCGCTTCTGGGCGCCGGTCAGCGGAAACGGCAATTGCAGCTTGGCCCGCAGGCCGCCATCACCTTTCAGCGGCTGTCCCTTGCGCGCGCGGTTGTCCGCCCGCACCAGCAACAGGGCAAGGCTGTTGGCCAGCAACTCGTCATAGGCAAGGCGGTTTCGCGCTGCTTCATTTTCATTCTTGTGCGACAGTTTCAGCGCATCGGCCCATTCTGGCCAACCTTCCTTGGCCAGCTGGGTCGGCTCAATCCATTCCGGCAGGCTTGGAAGGCGGGCAAGTGACTGTGCCACCAGCCCCGCGATCCTGGGCTGGGTCAGCCCTTCTGACAGTGCATAGACAGGCTCGCTCAGCCGGGCCAGCGTGTCACCGCTTTGCGCTACGACATGATCGGGATGAACGATCTGCAGCATATCGCCATACCGGTCCAACCGCCCTGCCACCCATCGTTTTTCACCCGGCGGCAGCAGCTTTTTGGCGGTGTAGGACGCACGGCCAAAATAGGTGAGCGTGCAGATGTTCCCCGCATCATCTGCGGCCAGCACACGGTAGGGGCCGCGTCCTGATGCCGCGCGATGTTCGGTCGGAGTCAGCGCCACCACGATCTGTTCGCCCTCGCCCGCTTCGTCCAGCGTGGTCACCGCCCGCCGCGTGACGAAGCGTTCGGGCAAATGGAAAATGACATCGCGCACCCGCGACAGGCCCAGCTTTTCGAGCGGCTTTTTCATTTTCGGGCCAACGCCGTCCAGCACTTCTGTTTCGACGAACAGCGGATTGAGGACTTCGGGACGCATGGCCATTCTATAGCCGGATACCACGCCAATTCCATAGCCGCTTGCACGAAATTGGCTGGTGCCCTACCCGCGCCGGATGCCCGATAAAACCACCACTGAAACTCGTCTTGCACGCGCCAAGTTTCGCGGCTGGCACCGCGGAACGCGCGAAGCTGATTACATGATCGGCGGCTTTTTCGACCGATACCACCTATCATGGGGCGAGGATGAGCTGGCCTGGTTTGAAATGCTGCTGGATGAAGAAGACGTGGACATCATGGCGTGGGCGCTGAAAACGCAAGAACTGCCGCCCCACGTCGCAGGCCCGCAAATGGACCTGATGATGCGACTTGATTATGTGGATATCCCCCGCTGACGGGAACCCCCGCCGCGCTTGTCATTAGAAGCTGTTGATGCCTGATCTTTCCCGTATCCTGGCGGCCAGGGCGCCGCTCACCCTTTCTTCTGTTGCCCGCGGTGCGCAGCCACTGGTGCTCGCTGATCTGGCGCGTGCGTCAAAGGGGCGCGCCATATTTATCGCGGCTGACGATGCGGCCATGCGCGCTGTGTCCGAAACCGCGCATTTCTTCGCGCCGGAACTGGAAGTCATCGAATTTCCCGCGTGGGACTGCCTGCCCTATGACAGGGCCAGCCCTGCACTGACGGTCAGCGCAAAGCGTCTTTCGGCGTTGCACAGTCTGCAATCGGGCAAAGCCAGCAGCCAGTTGCTCGTCACCACAGTCAACGCCGTGCTGCAACGGGTGCTGACCCCGTTTCGGATCCGCGAATCCGTGCGCCTGTTCAAACCCGGTATAGAAATCGGCCATGCAAGCCTGTCAGCATTGCTGCAACGCCAAGGCTATTCGCGCACCGATACCGTGATTGACGCGGGCGAATATGCCGTGCGCGGGTCCATTTTCGATATTTTCCCATCGGGCCTGGAATCCGGTCTGCGGCTGGACTTCTTTGGCGACGAGCTGGAAAGCCTGCGCCTGTTTGATCCAGCCACGCAGATGAGCACAGGCATTGCCCCGTCCCATTTGCTGCTACCTGCCAGCGAAGCCTTGCTGGATGATGATACGATCAAGCGGTTTCGCGGGCGTTACCGCGAAATGTTTGGCGCTGCTGCCACGGGTGATCCCTTGTATCAGGCTGTCAGCGAAGGCCGCAGGCAGGCAGGCATGGAACATTGGCTGCCGCTGTTTGAAGACAAACTCGCCACCCTGTTTGACCATCTTGGCGCTGACGATCAGATCGTGATTGATGCCGGCGCCATTCCGGCAGGCGACGAGCGGCTGAAAGACATTGCCGATTACCACCAGTCCCGTCAGGCCGCTGCGGGCCAGAAAGCGGGCAGCTATCGGCCCATCAGCGAAGAAGCGCTGTATCTGACGCGGGGCGAATTCGAAGCCGTGCTGGCAGGCTGGCCCGTGCACCGCACCACCATATTTGCCGAGCCGGAAAGCGACAAAGCGCTGGATTTCGGGTTCGAATCGGCGCGTGATTTCACCCCCGAACGGGCGCGGGGCGACAATATTTACGCCGCCGCTGCTACCCATCTGCAGGCGCTGGGCAAGGCGGGCAAGCGACCGCTGCTGGCGACCTATTCCGCCGGCAGTCTGGCGCGGATATCGTCCATCCTGTCAGAAGCCGGCACGCCCACCGTCACTGCCGAAACATGGCAGGAAGCCTTGGGGCTGGCAGCCAAGGGTAAGCCGGTTGCCATGGTGCTGCCCCTGGAAAGCGGTTTTGCCAATGACCAGATGGAACTGCTGACAGAGCAGGATATTCTGGGTGACCGGCTGGTGCGCCGAAAGAAGAAGCGCAAGGATGCCGATGCGTTTCTGGCCGAATTGTCCGCCCTCAACAAAGGCGATCTGGTAGTCCACACCGATCACGGCATTGGCCGCTATCTCGGCCTTGAACCTATTTCTGCGGGCAAGAGCCTGCATGACTGCGTGATGCTGGAATATGCTGGCGGCGACAAACTGTATATTCCGGTTGAAAATCTGGAAGTGCTGTCCCGCTACGGTTCTTCGGAAGATTTTGTCCAGTTGGACAAATTGGGCGGCGAAGCATGGCAGCGGCGCAGTGCGCGCCTGAAGGAACGCATCCGCGAAATCGCTGGCGAATTGATGCGCACGGCTGCTGCCCGTGCCCTGCGCAAGGCACCGGTGTTGAGCGCGGACGAATCCAGCTTCAACCAGTTTGTCGATCGGTTCCCATGGGAAGAAACCGACGATCAGGACCGGGCCATTTCCGATGTTCTGGGCGATCTGGAAAGTGGCCGCCCGATGGACCGACTGGTGTGCGGCGATGTCGGCTTTGGCAAAACCGAAGTCGCCCTGCGCGCTGCATTTGTGGCGGCCATGAACGGGCAGCAAGTGGCCGTGGTGGCCCCCACCACCCTGCTGGCGCGCCAGCATTACACCAATTTTGCCGAACGTTTTGCCGGTTTCCCGTTGAAAGTGGGCCGCCTGTCCCGCCTGGTGCCTGCCAAGGAAATGGCGGACACCCGCAAGGAACTGGAAGCCGGCACGATGGATGTGGTGATCGGCACCCATGCCATCCTGTCAAAATCCACCCAGTTCAAGGATCTGGGACTGGTCATCGTGGATGAAGAACAGCGCTTTGGCGTTACCCACAAGGAAAAGCTGAAGCAGCTGCGCGCTGATGTCCACGTGCTGACGCTGACGGCCACGCCGATCCCCCGCACCTTGCAGATGGCGATGGCGGGCCTGCGCGAACTGTCCACCATCCAGACCCCGCCGGTCGACCGGCTGGCCGTGCGGACCTATGTGATGGAATGGGACGATATGGTGATGCGCGAGGCATTGCTGCGCGAACATCATCGCGGCGGACAAAGTTTCATCGTGGTACCGCGCATTGCCGACATGGCCGACGTGGAAGCATGGCTGCACGAACATGTGCCTGAAGTGAAAGCCATCAGCGCGCATGGGCAAATGTCGCCCACCGAAGTGGAAGAGCGGATGGGCGCGTTTTACGAGCGCAAATATGAAGTGCTGCTTTCCACCACGATTGTGGAAAGCGGGCTGGACATCCCGACTGCCAACACCATCATCATCCACCGTGCCGACCGGTTCGGGCTGGCGCAATTGTACCAGCTGCGAGGGCGGGTTGGCCGGTCAAAACTGCGCGCCTACGCCTATCTGACCACGCCCAAGGACCGGGCATTGTCGGAAATAGCGGAAAAACGCCTCAAGGTTCTGGGCGACCTCGACAGTCTTGGTGCCGGTTTCCAGCTGGCAAGCCACGATCTGGACATTCGCGGCGCGGGCAACCTGCTGGGCGATGAACAATCCGGCCATATCCGCGAAGTCGGGTTTGAATTGTATCAATCCATGCTGGAAGACGCGATTCTGGCAGTCAAGGCCGGCGACATGGGGCTGGAACGGCAGCGCGAAAGCGTCAGCCCGCAGATTACGGTCGACGCGCCGATCATGATACCGGAAGAATATGTGCCCGATCTGGCCGTACGCATGGCGCTTTATCGCCGCCTTAACGATGCACGGGACAAGGCTGAAATAGAAGCGATGGCCGCAGAAATGATCGACCGTTTCGGCGCCCTGCCCCAGCCCACCAGCAATCTCATCCGCCTTATCGAAATCAAGCATCAGGCCATCGAAGCCAATATTGCCAAGATCGATGTGGGCGCACGCGGCACGCTGGTCACTTTCCACAAGGATGATTTCCCTGATGGGCCGGGCCTGATTGCCTATGTGGACCGCCTGGCGGGCACTGCGAAATTGCGGCCCGATATGAAGCTGGTGATCAACCGCGCATGGAACGACCCGATTTCGCGCCTCAACGGCCTGTTCCAGCTGACCAAGGGCCTCGGCAATATTGCCAGAAAGGCGGCCCGGCGCGGCTAGGCCAGATCAGACCGGCTTTGCGCCAGTTGCATGAATGCTGCTGGTGACATGGGCGCGGCGCGAAAATATCCCTGATAGAAATCGCACCCTTCGGCAGTAATCCAGTTGCGCTGATCTTCGGTTTCGATGCCTTCCGCTATGGTCTGCAGGCCAAGCGCGCCCGCCATCGCGATCATGGCCCTGAAAACGGCCCTGTCCGTGGGTGTTTCCGTAATCCCTTCCACCATCGCGCGGTCGAGCTTGATGTAATCCAGCGGCAACAGCTTCAGATATCGAAAATTGCAGAAGCCCGCGCCAAAATCATCCAGCGCAACGCGGATGCCGAGCCCTCGCAGACCATTCAGCATGGCAGCAGACCGTTCCAGTTCACCCAGAAGAACATGCTCGGTAATTTCCAGCGTAGTGCGCTGCGCACTGAAGCCTGTTAATTCGATCATGCTTTCCATTTCGGACGCAAAGCCGGCAGCAGCCAGATCAGCGGGCGTGACATTGAGCGACAGGCGCAGATGTTGGGGCCAGGCCGCTGCTGCATGAAAGGATTTCTCGGCAATATGCCGCGACAATTGTGCCACGTGATCGGCCCGTTCGGCAATCCCAAACAAGGTCGACGCGCCAATCCTGCCAAGCATCGGGTGGTGCCAACGCGCCAATGCCTCGGCACCGACCAGGCAATCATCCGGCAGCGAAAATTGCGGCTGAAACACGATCTCAATTTCATCGCGGTCGAGCGCCGCGAGCAGATCTGCCTCAAGCTGCGCGCTTGAAATGCCGCGCGGCGCCACGCTGCCGTTGGACCAGACCATGCGCTGCCCATGCCGCCCCCTGATGTCATCGATTGCATCGCCAAGCAGGTCAAACACCATCTGCGGCCCTTCACCGGGCATGGCGCGCATCAATGCTATGCGCGGCCACAAACGCATCGTGCTGGCATCGCCTGCGCCCGAAATGGGGTGTGCCACGGCGTCGGCCAGCGCTTCGCCCAACCATTGCCAGCGTTCCCTGCTGCACGCTTCGCGCGCCGCAACCATGAAACTGCCGCCTGCCACGCGCGCGGCAATCCAGTCGCCCGCTGCAAATTCATCTTCAGCAAAATGCATGATCCGTTCGGCCACCGCCACCAGCGCGCCATCGCCGGCATCCTCGCCATAGGCCAGGTTGACCGCATCTATCCGGCCAAGACTGATCAGCATCACATGCACATGCGCAACCTGCCGAAACTGCGCTGCCTGCGCCTGCCACGCAGTCAGGCGTTCACGCATCGCGCCGGGCCCGGGAAGCCCGGTCAATGCGTCGCGTTGGTCATTGCCTATCATGCGCGGTCTGCTTGCCATCGGGCGCTCTTACAGGCTTACGGCGGGCACCGGTGCGAAATGTCTGGCGCGTTGCCAAATGGCACAGTGGTCCATAGGAGGTTAACCGGCATGGCTGCAGATCGGTCAACATTCGCGCTATCAACAATCGCTGCTCAACAGGGCAGCAGGGGGTAAATTTCCGTTTTGGCGAATAATCACGAGTTCACCCGTCTGGCCCTTCTGGCATCCGATACTGAAAGAGCAGAGGACGCCGAGGCAGAATTGCGCGAGGCGCATGACTGGGTTCCGCTGGATGAAGCAGAAGCAGTGGTGGTGCTGGGCGGCGACGGTTTCATGCTGCAGACCCTGCATCAAATGCTTGATGCTGACCGGGTCATTCCCGCCTATGGCATCAACCTTGGCACGGTCGGATTCTTGATGAACAAACATCGCAGCGCCGCCAATGTGCTTGCACGGATCAAGAAATCCCGTTCGATCGCAATCGCCCCGCTCAGGATGGAAGCCACCACGCAGGACGGCCAGCACCACAATTTCTGCGCCATTAACGAAGTGTCGCTGCTGCGTGAAACACGCCAGACCGCCAAGATTGAAGTGTCAGTCGAAGACAAGGTGCGGATCAAGGAACTGGTGTGCGACGGGGTGCTGGTGTCAACGCCGGCAGGCTCCACTGCATATAATCTTTCGGCCAACGGGCCGATCCTGCCGCTTGATTCCAATCTGCTGGCACTGACGCCAATCAGCGCATTTCGCCCGCGCCGGTGGCGCGGCGCCATCCTGCCAGACCGCAGCGCGATTCGTTTTCGGGTGCTGGAGCCGGAAAAACGCCCCGTATCGGCCGTGGCAGACCAGAAAGAATTGCGAAACATTGCCGAAGTATCGCTGCGCATCGCCCGCGAGGCGGAACTGACGCTGCTGTTTGACCCCGGGCACTCGCTGGATGACCGGATTGTGGCCGAACAATTCGTGGTTTGAACGGGAAATTGTGTTTCTTGAAAAAGTCAGGGTTGCCAAACGAATCTGCGCTGCATATAGGCGCACTCCTGTCCGCAAGGACTGCTCCCCGATAGCTCAGCGGTAGAGTAGGTGACTGTTAATCACTTGGTCGTTGGTTCGAATCCAACTCGGGGAGCCATCATTTCAGATGGCGGAAAATCAAAGGGCCGGGTCAGCGACAAGCTGACCCGGCCCTTGGTTTTTCACGCCCTGTTGAAGCTTGAAGCCCTTGGGGTTTTCAGGCCCCAAGGTTCCTAAGTCGCAAGATCCCTAAGCCCCAGGGTCTTCAGGCCCCCTGGGTTCAGGCAGCGGCCCCGTGCGGCTCCAGGACTTACGCGGCGGCCCCGTGACAATGCTTGTATTTGTTGCCTGAGCCGCATGGGCACTGGGCGTTCCGGCTGATGTCCATATTGGCGTAAGGATTATCCTTATTGGACCCGCCCGGCCCGAAAGCCGCACGTGCGGAGCCCGCCAGCGAACCGAACATGGCTTCCTGCCCTGCCGATCCATCGCCATCGTCAGAATTGTCGAGGCCGGTTAGCGGATCGACATGGCCGGTCAGGAAATCAGGAAGGTCCGGCAGCGATTCCTGTGCGGACGGGGTCATCCGCAATTCGCTTTTCAGGAGAATGCCGGTGATATCCTCGCGCAGCGCATCGAGCATTTGTTCAAACAGGCCAAATGCTTCCTGCTTATATTCGTTTATCGGCTGCTTCTGGGCATGAGCCCGCAAGTGAACCACCTGCCGCAGGGCGTCCAGCGTCGCCAGATGTTCTTTCCAGTGATGATCAAGCCGTTCAAGCAGGACGCCCTTTTCAACGCGCCGCCAGATAGCAGGATCGGCCGCTGCAATCTTGCGATCCATGATCTCATCCACCTCGGCACGGATGCGCTCCTCGATGATTTCGGGCTCGAGCTGGTCTTCCTCCATCCACTGATCGAATAGCGGTGTGATGCCCAGCACTGCTGCCGCTCGCACCTTCATGCCTTCGATATCCCACTGTTCCGGATAGGAACCGGGCGGGCACGCTTCGCCGACAATCGCATTAACCGTGTCGTGGCGCATGTCGACGACCACATCATCCACTGCGTCGCTGTCCATGATTTCGGCACGCTGTTGGTAAATGACTTTGCGCTGGTCGTTCATCACGTCATCATATTCGACGACCTGCTTGCGAATGTCATAATTGCGCGCTTCGACCTTTTTCTGTGCAGTTTCGATGGCCTTCGACAGCCATTTCGAACCAATCGCCTCGCCATCTTCCAGGTTGGAATTCATCATCCGGCTGAACAATGTATCCGGCCCGAAAATACGCAGCAAATCGTCTTCCAGGCACAGGTAGAAACGCGACAGGCCGGGATCACCCTGACGGCCGGAACGGCCCCGCAGCTGGTTGTCGATCCGGCGGCTTTCATGGCGTTCGGTGCCAAGCACGAACAAGCCGCCCGCAGCCAGAACCCGGTCCCGTTCGGCCCCTACTTCAGCCTTGATCTTTGCCAGCGCGGCATCGCGTTCCGGACCTTCAGCCACACCGGACAATTCGTCTTCCTCACGAAATTCGACGTTACCGCCCAGCTGGATGTCTGTGCCGCGGCCCGCCATGTTGGTGGCAATGGTGACTGCGCCCAAGCGGCCAGCCTGCGCCACGATATGCGCTTCGCTTTCGTGGAAACGGGCGTTCAGAACGGAATGCTTCACGCCTTCCTGATCAAGGAAATGCGACAGCAGTTCGGATTTTTCGATGGAGACCGTGCCCACCAGCACTGGCTGGCCGCTCTCGGCCTTTTCGGCAATCGCCTTGGCAATCGCTTTGAACTTGTCTTCGGTATTCTTGTAGAACTGGTCTTCTTCATCGATGCGTTTCACGTCCACATTGGTCGGGATCGTGACCACATTCATTTTGTAAATTTCCCAGAATTCAGCAGCCTCTGTCGCGGCTGTGCCCGTCATGCCAGACAGTTTGGGATACATCCGGAAATAATTCTGGAAGGTAATCGAAGCCATTGTCTGGTTCTCAGGCTCGATCTTGACGCCTTCCTTGGCTTCCACTGCCTGATGCAGGCCGTTGGACCAGCGGCGGCCATCCATCATACGGCCTGTGAACTCATCAATGATGACGATTTTGTCATCCTTGATGATGTAATCAATGTCGCGCTTGAACATGATGTTCGCTTTCAGCGCCTGGTCCAGATGATGGACGACCTGCGTATTTTCGACATCATAGAGATTATCGGATTCAAGCAGCCCTGCTGCAATTAGCATCTGCTCTACCTGTTCCGTTCCGTCTTCGGTCCAGGAGATGTTCTTCGTCTTCTCGTCTGCGTCGTAATAGCTGTCATCGATCTGTTTGACGATCGTGTCGATCTGCAGATAGAGATCGGTCTTGTCTTCGGTCGGGCCGGAAATGATCAGCGGCGTTCGCGCTTCGTCGATCAAGATGGAATCGACTTCATCGACGATGGCAAAGTTAAAGGGGCGCTGCACCATCTGGCTGCGTTCATGCTTCATATTGTCGCGCAGATAGTCGAAGCCGAATTCATTATTCGTGCCATAGGTGATGTCGGCGGCATAGGCATCGCGCCGTTCGAATTCGCCGATATTGGGGATGATAACCCCCACGGTCAGGCCCATCCATGTGTATAGCTGTCCCATCCATTCCGCATCGCGGCGGGCCAGATAGTCATTCACCGTGACCACATGGACGCCCTTGCCTTCAATGGCGTTGAGATAGGTTGCCAGCGTGGCGACCAGGGTCTTGCCCTCGCCAGTGCGCATTTCCGCGATTTCACCGCGGTGCAGCACCACGCCGCCGATCATCTGAACGTCGAAATGGCGCATGCCCAACACACGGATGGAAGCTTCGCGAACGGTGGCAAAAGCTTCCGGCGTGATGTCATCCAGCGTCTTGCCATTGGCCAGTTGATCGCGGAACTTCTGGGTTTGCGCCTGCAATTCGGCGTCTGTCAGAGCCTTGATCTGCGGTTCCAGCGCGTTAATCTGATTGACGATTTTGCCGATGGATTTGACGTAACGATCATTGGACGAGCCAAAGACGGATTTCACGAGTGCATTGATCATGGAATTATGGTCCTGTCGGGACTGGAATGTAGAGGGTAAAAGCCGCCCATGCGTCAGACGCAACCGGCCGGCCAAAGCAGCTTTCAAGCAGGAAAACGAGCCGCCTATTCGTAGGCGCGGTCTGCCCCGAAAAGAACTGTCGGAATATAGATGACTGCTGGCCGGCGGGATTTGCACGCCTTGGCCGGATCACCCTTTACAGGGCTGGTTGCAGGGCGGGCCGTGCATTCGCTCTGAATGGATTTGCCCGCTTGCGATGGTGTCGCAGCAGTGCTTACCTGTTCGCTCAATGCGGCCATTACGGCGGCATTTGCAGGCGCACCTGCGGCCGCTAGACCGGTAATGAGCGCAAGGCAGGCAAGAAGTCGACTTAACATCGCAGCGGTAGATAGTGCTTCTGCCGCGTTTCGTCCACTCGCAAACGCGTTTACCTTGCGCGGCTTGCACAGTAGATGGTGGCCGCATGGACCTTGCACGATCACCCCTCGCCCTGCCCTTTCCCCAGATGCCGCCTGTTTCGGGAGTGACGTTGCGCGTGGCACGCGCGCAGTACAAGGATTGGGACCGGGCCGATCTGACCTATGCTGAACTGGCAGAAGGCACCGTTGTCGCCGGCGTCTTCACCCGCAGCGCCTGCCCGTCGAGCGAAGTGGAACTGGGCCGCAAAAATGTAAAACTGGGCCGCGCCCGCGCATTGGTGGTCAATGCCGGAAATTCCAATGCCTTTACCGGCTATCGCGGGCGGCAGGCGGTCGAACAGATCATGGATCAGGTGGCCAGCGGCCTTGGCTGCGCGCGCGAGCAGGTGTTTGTCAGTTCCACCGGCGTAATCGGCGTGCCGCTGCCGCTGGACAAGGCCCGCGCCGGTGTCGCTGCCGTATTGGACGCAGTCCCTGCGACTTGGGAAGATGCCGCCAACACCATTGCCACCACGGACACTTTTGCCAAGGGGGCGGCAGCGTCTGCCATGGTGGACGGACAGCGGGTGGAACTATGCGCGATTGTCAAAGGCAGCGGCATGATCGCGCCGGATATGGCGACCATGCTGGGTTACATATTCACAGATGCCAGCATCACCCCGGAATTTCTCCAGCAATTGCTGGCCAGCGCCAATCAGCAGACATTTTCCTGTATAACGGTGGATAGCGATACCTCCACCAGCGACACGGTGCTGGCCTTTGCGACCGGAATGGCCGGAAATACGCAGCTTGCATCGTTTGACGATGCTGGCGCGGATGCATTTGCTGCTGCGCTGCACGACGTATGCCGCCAACTCGCGCATCTGGTAGTGCGCGATGGCGAAGGCGCCAGCAAATTTATAGAAATCCGTGTGTCTGGCGCCGATTCTGACCAAAGCGCTCACAAAATCGGGCTGTCCATTGCCAATTCCCCGCTCGTTAAAACGGCAATTGCGGGGCAGGACGCCAATTGGGGCCGCGTGGTGATGGCCGTGGGCAAGGCAGGCGAACCTGCCGACCGGGACCGCCTGTCAATCGGCTTTGGCGGCATATGGGCCGCTAGAAATGGCCAGCCCCTTGCAGATTATGACGAAGCACCAGTTGCCGCGCATCTGGAAGGAACGGAGATTACCATAGAGGTTGATCTGAACCTTGGTGACGGTGCAGCCACCGTGTGGACCTGCGATCTTACCCATGGCTATATCGACATCAACGCAGATTATCGTTCGTGAGCGTTCTGGACCGCGAAATTCTGGCCCTGGTGCGCAAAGTGACCGAAGCCGTCATTCTGCCGCATTATCAGATGCTTGATGCCGGGCAAATTACCGACAAGTCCGCAGATGATGTAGTGACCATCGCCGACCACCAGGCAGAAGAAATGCTGATGGAAGGGCTGGCCCGGCTCAATCCCGGCATTGCCATGGTGGGCGAAGAAGCTGCCCATGTCGATGCCGCCGTGCTGGATGGCCTGTCAGGCCCGTGCTGGATTATCGACCCGTTGGACGGCACCAATAATTTTGCCGCGGGAAAACCGCCTTTTGGCATCCTGATTGCGCTGGCAGACGGCGGCATCACGCAGTCAGGCTGGATTTTTGATTGTCTGACGGGGCGGTTTTGCGCAGCCCACGCAGGCAGTGGTGCCTATATCGGGGGCGAGCGCATCACTGCCCGACCTTCAGGAAATGCGCCGCCAATTGCAGCAATTTCGACGATTTTCATGGAAAGCGCCCAGCGCGAGGCGGTGATGCAACATATCGCGCCTCATTACGAAATGGTCGACATCCCCCGCTGTGCCGCAGAACAATATCCGCGATTGGCGCTTGGCACCAATGATGTGTCGATTTTTGAACGCACGCTGGCATGGGATCATGCGGCAGGTGCGTTGTGGCTGAATGAAGCGGGCGGCAAGGTCGCCCGGCCCGATGGATCACCCTATCGTGTGGATGAACACGGCCGCACTGGCCTGATCGGCGCGGCGAGCCCTGCCTTGTGGGACGGGCTCGCCGCGCGATTAAAACAAATGGCTTAAAGTTCGCTTTCCAGCCACCCCTTGAGCTGGCCCTTGGGCGCAGCGCCCAGCTTCTGGGCAACGGGTTTGCCATCCTTGAACAAAACCATCAGCGGGATAGACTGGACGCCGATTTCACCGGGAATGCCGGTATTTTCCATGATGTCCATCTTGGCAATCGTCACCTGGTCAGCCAGTTCTTCGCTGATTTCTTCCAGCGCAGGTGCGATCATTTTGCAGGGGCCGCACCATTCTGCCCAGAAATCCACCAGCACGGGCTTGCTGGATTCAAGAACATCGGTTTTAAAACTGTCGTCGGTGACATTGATGGTCGCCATGGGTAATCTCCTGTAGGTTGATCGCCAACTTAGGGATTGTCTCGGCTCACTCAAGCAAAGACACAGAAAACCTTTCCTGCGCGCCGGACAATTGCGGTTTGTAACGGCCAAGAATTTCAGGCGAAAGTGGCACCAGCAGCGGCGTCTGCGTGTATAATATTGCCGCTTCCACCCTCCGCCCCGGATATATTTCACCAAGCGCGGCAGCATAGGCGCCCATTTGCCGCAGCGTCAGTTCCGGCACCTCGTCCAAGCCTGCGGGCGGGCGGCGCGCGGTTTTGAAATCGACCACGGTCACCACATCCCGCGTAACCAGCAACCTGTCTGCAGTGCCGGCAATAACCTGCCCGCCCACTGTGGCGGCCAGCGGCACTTCTGCCAGCGCAGCGGGCGAGAATATTTCGGCAAATTCAGGTACGCACAGCACACCCGACGCAGCGGCATAAATTTCCTGCCGCGCCGCATCCGCAAGCTCTGGTGCCTGCCGCAGCAGCCATGCCATTGCCGCATTTTCGCGCGCTGCCGGGTCCACATCGGGCAGGCGTTCCAGCAGACTGTGGATCAGCACACCGCGCCTGGCGGCTTCGCGCGCCATGTCGGGCGGCAATGGCGGGTCTGCTGCCTGCTCCGAACCGGCCGACGAAGGCGCAAGTGGGCGCGGCGGGCGTGGTTCCGGCCCGATTGGCGTGATGGCCCACGCCGGCAACGCGGCACTTTCCTGGCCAGCTTCCTGACTGCTTTGCAACGGCACATTGGCCGGGCGCTGGCCAAAAGTCAGCCGTTCACCCCAGATGGGATCAGCTTCTGCATCATTTGAGAACAGCGGTTTGAGCCGTGCATACCAGCTCGATTCAGCAGGAACGTCCTCGCTCTTGCCCAATGCGCCGCCAATGAACAGGGCTTCTTCTGCGCGGGTCATGGCAACATATAGCAGCCGCCAGTGTTCTTCCCGCTCTTCTGCGGCGGCCTTTTCTTCGGCAGCGGCAACGGGGCCAACCTTTTCATCCTTGCCCAGCGGCGGCAACGGGATTGTGCGGCCATTATCATCAAGCGACAGCCCGCGCACTGGCGATTTATCGGGGTTGCCCGTGGCATCTGCCAGTATGACAATGGGGGATTGCAGCCCTTTGGAACCATGCACGGTCATCACGCGCACCAGCCCTTCACCCGCGCCTGCTTCGCGTTTCAGCTCTCCGTCGCCGGCATCAAACCACTGGATAAATCCCTGCAGACTGGCGGTGTGGGCGGAGGCATAATTGGCGGCTGCATTCAGCAATTCGTCGATGGGATCATTGGCATCGCGCCCCAGGCGGGCCACCAGCGCCCGCCGGCCCTGCCATGGCCCGGCGAGCATCCAGTGAAGCAGCGCCTGCGGCAGTTCATAATCCGCAAGACGCAGCAAATCCCGCAGCCGGTCACACGTCTGCGCGACCAGCGGCGCTTCGCTTTGGCGGATATGATCCCACAAATATGTTCCCTTGGGCCGATAGCCATGGTCTAGCAGGTCCTGCTGGCTCCATCCACCCAGTGGGGATACAAGCCAGTTGGCAAGGCTCAAATCATCATACGGCTGAACGGCGAAGCGGATGGCAGCCATCAGATCCTTCACCGCCAGCGGCGCGCCAAGCCGCAGCCGGTCCACCCCCGCCACCGGAATTCCGGCAGCATGAAGGCGGCTGACCACCAGCCCCGCCAGTTCCCGCCGCCGCCGGACCAGCACCATGATATCGCCTGCCCTGGCGTTGCGCTTGCGCCCTTTGGCCAGCGGATAACCGTCTTTCAGCCAGCTTTTGACCTGCGCAGCAATGCCATCGGCCATCCGTCGTTCCGGTTCGGAAACCCATGTGTCAGCCCCGCCGTCGCCTGCTGCGGACGAGTCAGACACACCGTTTTGCTCCGCGCCTGCATCAGCGTCGTCGGGGTTGGTCGCCACAGGCTTCCACAGCACCACTTCGCCGGGGCGATTGTCCCCTTCATGGCTGCCCGGGTGTTCGGTCAGGCCGAATTCTTCATGGCCGATGCCGTCAATTGCGCGGTCGACAAAATCCAGTACGGGCTGCGCGCTTCGGAAGGACCGGCCAAGTCCGATGGCCAGCAAATCCCGCATTCCGGAATAATCGCGCAGCACATCGGCATTGGCCCGCGCAGTCGCCATGATATCGGCGAAATATTCCCGGTTGGTGCGAAAGTTCTTCGGGCTGGTGCCCTGAAACCCGAAAATGGCCTGCTTGTAGTCCCCAACGACGAAAATGGTCCGCAGCTTGTCATCACGCTGCCCCATCCCGGAAAAGAAATCGCCGGTCAGCGCGCGGATGATGGACCATTGTTCCGCATTGGTGTCCTGCGCTTCATCCACCATGATATGGTCGAACCGGCGGTCCAGCTTATACCGGATCCAGTCGGAAATGTCCGACCTGGACAGCAGGGCCGCTGCCTGCCTGATCTGGTCGTCAAAATCGATGAAGCCTTCACGCGCTTTTGCTTCGTCCCAGCGGATGGCAAACCGCCGCCCGACCAGCAGCGCAGGCGTGAGAAATTCTACCAGATTAAGCAACATCTGCTGTTCGCGCACTGCGGCAATCGACTGTCTGACGCCGACAATATAGTGCGTATAGGCGGGGTCTCTGTTGGCGATCAGCTTCTTGTCCGACCCATCCTTGTTGAGGATTTTGCCGAGCAAGTCTTCCACGCTATCAGCGCGCCCCTCAAGATCCCGCGCCAGCCATTGGCGGATTGCCTCCGCACCGTCCGCGCCGGTTTTGGCATTCCATGCATCCAGCGTGTGCAGGCATTGTTCAAGCCCAGCTATATCGAACACTTTATCGGCGCACAGGGCGGCGACAGTTTCCGGCCCGGCATCTGCTGCCATTCCCAGCATCCGCCGGACATTGGGAGCAATCGGTTCCTGCCATCCGCCTGTTCCCAGCCACACTTCGCGCGCCGAAGCGCAGCGCATCAGCCAGTTTCGCACCCCATCTGCGCCCATGCGGATGCTGAGCGCTGCAAGAGCGTCCAGCAGATCAGCCGCGCCGGTTTCTTCCCATTCCACCAGCATTGCGGCCAGCACTTCATGGGCCAGCAGATTGCGGTCTCGATCTTCCATCGGGCGGCTGCCGGGGGCAAGGCCCGCTTCTTCGGGGAAAGCGGCGAGCAGCCATTGGGAAAAGGCATGGATGGTATCAATCCGCAAGCCGCCGCCGGGGCTGTCCAGCACGCTGGCAAACAGGGTTCGCGCACGCTGCTGGGTCGCATGGTCAAAAGCAGCGCCGATGGCTTTCAGATCGCTGGCGAGGTCCACTGCGCTCATCCGCACCCAGCTGGCCAGAACTTCATTCACCCGCGTCGCCATTTCAGCAGCGCCAGCCTTGGTGAATGTCAGGCATAATATCTGCGACGGATCGACATCTGCATTCAGCAGCAACCGCAGCACGCGCGCGGACAGAACCTGTGTCTTGCCCGTGCCTGCCGATGCCGAAAGCCACACGCTGTCCTGCGGATCAACCGCCAGCGCCTGGTTGTCTTTCAATGGATGGACCAGGCGTTTTCCACTATCGCTCATGCTTCGCGTCCCAGCCATTCATCAAGCCGCATCAGCTGATCATAGGTGTTGTATGTCACGGCATCAGGGTTGAGCCGGGCGACAAAGGGTTCATCACCCAAAATCCAGCTGTCGAGGGCGTGATGCAGATAATCTTCCGCCTTGGGCAGGAAGTCTTCCGCTTCCAGCTTGCTGCGGTTGCTGCCATCTTTCACCGGGCTGGAAATATAGCCAAAGCCGGTCTGGCTCTTGTCGCTTTTGGCCAGGGACCAATATTCAAACCTTGCCGCTTCGCCTTCGACATCGTCAAACCCGCCGTGTTCCGCCATCAGCCCGATGGTGCCCAATTGCAGCGAAAAGCCGGCATCGACCTGCCTGGCACTGGGCGGGCCGCCGGTCTTGTAATCCACAATCACCAGCCTGCCGCCCGGCAGCGTATCGATGCGGTCGGCCTTGCCGAAAATCTCCACGCCGCGCACGTCCATCTTGCCCCATTTTTCGAACAGCACCGGCTTGCGGCCGTCATAGGACGAAATTTCCAGTTCCACCCATTCAAGAGCGCGCATCAGGCGCGGCTGCCACAAGGCGCGCATCAGCGGGTGGGCATTCATCTGTTGCAGAACTTCAGCGGCGACTTCTACCATGGGCCGCGCGGACACATGCCATTTTTCCAGAATTTCATGCGCTGCTGTCCCGCGCCACGCAGCGGAAGGTTCCGCATCGAGCGAATCCAGTTCCGGCAAGCGCAGGATACTGCCAGCGTAAAATTGATACGGGTCTGACCGCAGCCGATCGAGCGCAGTAACACTGATGCGGACTTTACGCTGCTCGGCAGAAGGGCTTGGCTGCGGTCGCGGATAAGGTGCAGCAGCAGGCGCATCGTCAATTTGCGTGGCCCATTGTGTGGCCGTGGTCAATTCATGGCGTTTGAGCAGATCATTGCCCAGCAGCGCCCGCACCCGCAGCAGGAAACGTGACGGGATGGCAGGCCCGGAAATATCGCGCTGCGCCCTGCTCAACACTACTTCGGGCGCGCCCAAGGCGCCTGCCAGATCGTGGGCTGACAGGCCGATGCGGAAATCCGCGCCCGGCACACCCAGCGCCCGCAACACGGTTGGAGCCAGCATTGGGTCTGTTGCCGGTGTTGCGGGCCATACGCCCTCGTTCAAGCCGGCGCAGATTACCAGATCAGCCCGGCTCATGCGGGATTCCAGCAAGCCGTAAATGGCAATGCGCGGATGGCCGCCATAGGGCGGGCGAACGGCAATCTGCTCCATCACATCTCGAAGAATGGTGTGAATCTCGTGCGCTTCCACCATGGTGCCAACGTGACGGGAATGGTCGCGCAAATCTTCCACCATGGCAGACAGCGTCCGGCCATCCTCACGCGACCAGACAGCATCACCGGCCAGATCTTCAGCAGCGGCAGCCAGCACGTCGAGCATCTGGGCCAGTGGCCGTGTTCCGCGCGCATCCAGCACCGGGTCCAGCGCCGCGCGCACACTCTGCCACCATCCTGGAACGCCTGCCTTGTCAGCATATGCGTCCAGCGCATCTAGCCCGGGCGCAGGGCGCGGGCCGCGCAATTCAAGCTCCATCTTGCGTGCCTGTCGCAGCCAGTCGGCGCGCTCGTCATCCATCTTGACCAGCGGGTGCTGCACCAACGCCATCAGCGGCACCGGGCCGGCATTTTCAGCGGCCACTTCTGCCAGCAACAGGAACAATCGCCCTGCGGGCGTATCGGTCAGCGGGCGGCCCGCAGAATCGTCCGCAGCAATGTTCCACCGCCGCAAATGCTGGACAATTCGCCGCGCCAGCCCGCGGTCAGGCGATATGACCGCAACGCGGCGTTCCGGCTGCTCGATCGCCTGCCGCACCAGCAGGGCAATGGCTTGCGCTTCTGCTTCGGGATTGGCGCTTTCCATCAGGCTGACGCCCGACAATCTGCGCTTGTCGGCAGGCAGGTCCACCCAGCCCTTGCTGGCTTCGGGGGGAAGAAACAGCGATGAAATGGCGTGGCTGCGTTCTGGCGGCGCGGCTGTCATGCCCTTGCGGTGCCATGGCCGGACTTCATCGCGCGCAATGCCCATCCGGTTGAGCAGCAGCTTGAGATGATATTGCGGGTGGGTCACGGCATCGCCGCGTTCAAATGGCGGCGAGCCTGTTTCATCAGGCGTGCCGGCGCTGCCCAGTTCTGCCCACACGCTATCGTCCATCGCAAGATCAAGATCAGGCAGGATGACAGCCCCTTGCGGGAGGCCCGTAACCACGCGCAGCAAACGGGCAAGCGCAGGGGCCGCGCTGGTGACACCGGCAGCGACAATCGGCGTTGCAGGCGGGGCTTCCTTCCACCGCCGCGCCGCAAAATCGAACAGGCGGTTGCGCCGGGCTGCTGCATCCAGTTCGCCTGCGGCATTCAATTCGGCCAGCCATCGTGTCTGCACCCGGGCAAAATTCCGCAGGCTGTTTTGCCAGTGGCCCGACAATTCGCCCAGCAAATCCAGCACGGGATCCTCCAGCAGGGCTTCGGGGCCGATATCTTCCACCAGCATCCGGTCCATCGCTGCCGCAGTGTCCGCAGCCAGACGCAGCAGCGCGCTTCCGCGCGGCACGTCCTTACCCAATTCCTCGCGCAGCAATTCTGCCAGACGCAGCCACCGGCGGGTGGGTTCCACCGCGCGCGGAATGTCCGCCGCGCCCAGCGGGTCGAGCAGGCTGCCCAGCGTTTCATCCAGATCAAGATCGCCCACCACCGCCATGCGCGGCATCAGCATGCCATTTTGCCCCGCCGCCCCGAAATGCCGGATGAAAGCATCGCTGACCGTGCGCATGGTCCGGGTGCTGGGGAGCAGCAGGGTCAGGCGGGCAAGGCCGACATCATCTTCGGCATAACGCGGCACCAGCCCGGCTACGAGGGCATCTGCAAAGCCGCGATGGGCGGCGATGGAATAAATGGCTGGACCGGTGGAGCGATCAGCCACGCTGGAGCGCTTCTTCAGTAGGCGCGATGGATTGCGGTGTGCCTACTTCGAACCACTGGCCGGTAAAGCCGGCACCGAACAGCCGCCCTTCCTCAATCGCCCGTTCCCACAGGATATTGGTCGAAAACTTGCCTTCCGGCGCATCACGCAGCAAGCGGTGCGATACCAGCTGGATGCCAGTATAGATGAAAGGCGCGATCCTGCCTGCGCGTCGGCGGGATATTCTTCCAAGCGGGTCCATGTGGAAATCACCCTTGCCCCTGAAATTCAGCGCGCGCGCATGGGGCACCAGCAACAGCAGGGCATCCATTGTATCAGGGTCCCAGCACCCTGAAAGATCGTGAAACGCATCGCGGGGGCCATCCAGCCAGATGTTATCGGCGTTGAGGCAGAAAAACGGATCGGGCAGGTCGGCCTGCGCCTTCACCATGCCGCCGCCTGTTTCCAGCAGCATTTCACGTTCATCGGAAATGATCACTGCTGGCAGCTTGCGTTCACGCAAATGCGCCTCAAGCGCGTCTGCCAGATAATGGACATTGACCACCACTTTGCCAATGCCGGCGGTTGCCAGCTTGTCCAGCGCGTGATCGATCAGGGGTTTTTCCGCCACCCGGACCAGCGGTTTTGGCTGCGAAGCGGTAAGCGGGCGCATCCGTTTGCCCATGCCTGCTGCCATCACCATCGCTGTATCGGATGCCAGTGAGTTCACGATACCCTGCCCCCGAAACTGTTGCGTATCTGGCTGGGAATATTGGCATCAAACCACTTTGCCACAGGGGCCAGCGCCGGATGCGCCAGATCCCGCTCGAGCGCAGCCCAGACGCGCGGAATATAATCGAAGTAGCGCGGCTTTCCGTCGCGCTTCCACAGCCGAGCAAAAATGCCGACGATCTTGGCATTTCGCTGCGCACCAAGCCGTGCATAATCAGCTTCGAAATGGGGGTCAGCGCCTGCTACGGCCAGATAATGGTCCAGCATCCGCCGTTCCAGATCCATCGGCACATCGCGCCGTGCATCCTGCAACAGGGAGACTAAATCATAGGCCGGATGACCTACCAGCGCGTCCTGAAAATCAATCAGCCCCTGCGCGCCGGAACCATCATCCACCGGCCCGAGCAGCATGATGTTTTCCGCGTGATAATCGCGCAGGACCGTAACCCCGGGGGTCTGGCGCGGCAGCATATCGGACAACGCATCGTCCCATGCCGCCACATAGCTGGCGGCATCCACTTCCAGTTGCATTGCCGGGCAATACCATTCGGTAAACAGGGCTGCTTCGCGCTGATAGACGGCCATATCATAGGGCGGGAATGGTCCGGCGGGCCTGCGGTGCAATTGCGCCAGGGCATCGACTGCGGCCTTGTAAGCGGCTGTTTCACCCTGCGGGTTTGCATCCAGCCAGTCCCGCATCCGGTCATCACCGAAATCTTCGATCAGCACCCAGCCTTGTGCTTTGTCTTCAGCGTAAATCTCAGGTGCGCGCATGGCGTGGGCGGTCAGCCACTGTGCCACATGCAAAAACGGTTCGGGGTCTTCTTCGGGCGGCGGCGCATACATCAGCATGGCCTTGCGGCCGTGGCTGGAAACGCGGAAATAGCGCCGGAACGACGCATCGCCCGGAATGGCGCTGATCACAGAATCAGCCCAGCCCGCATTTGCCAGGAATGAATCGATACCTTGGGGAAGATTGCTCATGGCATCCGCCCTAGCCAATCCAGCCCACCTTCGACAATCGCAATCCGCCCGCCATCGGCAACTTCCAGCGCTATTGACAGACAGGCGCTTTCGGCTGCGAAACCACCAGCATTCTCAGGCCATTCCGCCAGCAGCGCCGCACCGTCGCGGTAATCATCCAGCCCCAGTTCCAGTAGCTCATCCGGCGACTCAAGCCGGTAGAAATCGGCATGCACCAGCGGCAGGCGGACCAGGGGCGTATCATAGGTTTCGATGATGGTGAAAGTGGGCGAAGGCACTTCTGCGCCATAACCAAGGGCGGCGATAATGGCGCGTGCCAATGTGGTCTTGCCTGCGCCAAGGCCGCCTGTAAGCGCGACCACATCACCCGCCGTCAATTGCGCTGCGATACGCGTTCCATAGGTCGCCATCGCAGCCAGATCAGGTAGATCGATCTTCACGGAACCAATATCGTCGCGGTGGTTCCCGCACCCTGGCGGGACAGGATTTCAAGGCTGCCGCCATGCGCTTCGACCAGTTGCCGCGCCAGCGGTATGCCCAACCCCTGCCGCTTTTCCAACCCGCTGCCGTCCTTGTTCTCGCGCAATCCGTCCAGCGCGCGGGCCAGTTCCGCCTTGGCCATGCCGCGGCCATTGTCCGACACCACAATGCGCGCCACGCCCTTGGGCTTGCCCACATCGACCAGTATCTTGCCGCCCTTGGGGGTGGCCGCAATGGCATTGTCGAGCAAATGACCCAGCGCCCTGCCCAACTGGCGCTGGTCAGCCTCGATCTTGCCGCCGGCGCTGCCGCGCAGATCCAGCGTCAGCCCGGCATCCACGATGGCCTGCTCGCGTTCGCGCACCACCTGGGTGACGAAAGGCATCAGTTCCATCCGTTCTTTCGTGATCGGCAACAGCCCTGCTTCACTTTGTGACAGGTCGAGCACATTTTCCACCTGTTCGGTCAAACGACCAACCGAATCAATAATGGCAGATACATAGTCCTTGCCCTGGTCCGACAATTCGCCAGCCACGCCCGCCGCCAGCAGCTCTGCAAAACCGCCAATGGATGTAAGGGGTGTGCGAAATTCGTAGGACATATTGGCCAGAAAACGCGTTTTTACAGCATCGGCATCTTCCAGCGCCTGCGCCCGTTCACGCAAGGCATCTTCGGCCTTTTGCGAATCGGTAATGTCCAGCGTGGTCAGCAGACCATTGCCATCCGGCAGGGGAACGCCCGCAAATTCCAGCGTTCGGCCATCCGACATCATTACCCGGCCGCCTGTTTCCTTGCGGTCCAGCGTGGCGGCGCGGATGACTTCACCAATGATGCTGACCTGCTTGGCGCGGGCCAGATTAGGGGCAATTGCAGTCAGCAAATCTGCGGCATTGGGGTGCGAATCGAGGAATTCCGGGTCAACGCCCCATGCCCCGGCAAAGCTGCGGTTCCACAATTGCAGCTTCCCATCCGGGGCCACCACCGCCAGCGCTTCGAACAGGCTGTCGAAAGTGGCCGTTCGCGTGCGTAACAATGTGTCCCGCGTGGCTGACAGCGCCAGTTGTTCCGTCCGGTCTTCGGCAATCAGCACCAGGCCGCCATCGGGCATGGGTTGGGCCACGATTCGCAGATGGGTGCCGCCGGGCAAGGGCCATGCTTCTTCCTGCGTTTCGCCGCTGGTGAACCATTCCAGATGTTCAGCGCGCCAGGCCGGAAAGTCGCGCACTTCGGGCGTTTTGCCGCTTTCACGCGCATCATTCAGCAGACGGTCGAACGGCGTTCCGGCGCTGACAGTGCCTGATGAAATGCCGAAAGTCCGCCGGAAAGGCTGATTGGCATAGGTCAGCTTGCGTTCGGAATCAAACTGCGCAACCCCGATGGAAAGCTGGTCTAGCATGGATCGCTGTGCATCGCGGAATGCACGGAAAGTACGCGCCTGTTCTTCCATTTCCTCGATATCGACAGCGTATCCTGCCACGCCTTCTGCGCCCAATGGCAAATCGCTGACCCGGAGGCTGCGGCGCTGCCCGTCGATGGTGGCAGGGACTATGCGTTCGATCGGCAAGTTCTGTTCCGCCGCCTGCGCGGCAATCTGCCCGGCAGTCAGTCCGTCCACCGGCTCGACCAGTTCCAACTGCCGCTCCACTGCCGCATCCGCGCTGGCAGCGCCAATGGCGCGCACATAGGCCTGATTGACCAGACGCAGCTTTGCATCCGGCCCGCGGAACCACATCGGCATGGGGGC
The DNA here is from genome assembly GCF_009827615.1 of Allopontixanthobacter confluentis. Taxonomy (GTDB): domain Bacteria; phylum Pseudomonadota; class Alphaproteobacteria; order Sphingomonadales; family Sphingomonadaceae; genus Allopontixanthobacter; species Allopontixanthobacter confluentis. The sequence continues at coordinate 830,800 of NZ_WTYU01000001.1, read as the reverse complement.
CGCTTCGATCAGGCCGACCAGCGCTGCAAAATCTTCTTGCGCGCGCGCCGCTTCGTTCCTCAGTTTGACCAGCTCGGTCTGGCTTTCGCTGAAATCGAACACCCAGATCAACGCGGCGCCGCCGGGCGATACCTGCGGGTCAGCCAGGTTACCACGCATGGCGAGGCTGCGGTTGGAGCCAGGAGGCGTCATCGCCAGGCGGAACGGTGCGGCACTGCGCTGGGTACGGCGGACCTTGTCAGTCAGTCCAGCCAATTGCACAGGCGACAATCCCTTGCCCGCCCCGCCCGACAATTCGCTGAGATATTGGGGCATACGGTCAAGGCCAAGCCAGCCCGCCAGACGTTCGGACCCCTCGATCCGGCCATCGGTCCTCACCAGCAGCGGAATTGCCGGCGCCTCGTCGATCATCCGGGCCATGCGCCGGGCGGCCTTGCGGCTGCTTTCGGCCTGTCTGGCCTTGGCACTGGCCGCAATCATCAGCCATGCGGCAGCGGCTGTCCAGGCAGCAATCAGCAGTCCGGTCAGGGCCAGCGCGGTGGTGGTAAATTCCATAGGGGGTCAGCTATGCCGCAGCGCGCAAGGATGCAATGGGCTAGACGGGGAAATGACCCGGAAAACAGGCGAAAAAGAAGGCGGCCCCGACATCTGCCGGAGCCGCCTGATTTTTATGATGGAAACACCGACCGCTGCCGCAGCAGCAATGCCGTTATTTCGAATCAATAACGGTAGTGATCCGGCTTGAACGGTCCGTCCTGCGGCACACCGATATAATCGGCCTGCTTCTTGGACATCTGGGTCAGCTGGACGCCCAGCTTTTCCAGATGCAGCGCGGCGACCTTTTCATCCAGATGCTTTGGCAGAACGTAAACATCGTTCTGATACTGATCGTTACGCAGGAACAGTTCAATCTGTGCCAGCACCTGATTGGTAAAGCTGGCAGACATTACAAAGCTGGGGTGACCGGTGGCGCAGCCCAGATTGACCAGACGGCCCTTGGCCAGAATGAGGATCTGCTTGCCATCGGGGAAAGTGACCATGTCGGTCCCTTCCTTGATTTCAGCCCAGTCATAATTGTCGAGCGCGCCAATCTGGATTTCGCTGTCGAAGTGGCCGATGTTGCACACGATGGCCATGTTCTTCATCGCCTTCATGTGTTCAGCGGTGATCACATCTTCATTGCCCGTCGCGGTCACGAAGATATCGCAACGCTTCACGGCTTCTTCCATGGTGACGACTTCATAGCCTTCCATGGCAGCCTGCAAGGCGCAGATCGGATCGACTTCTGTTACCATCACGCGGGCGCCGCCCTGACGCAGCGACGCTGCCGAACCCTTGCCGACATCGCCGAAACCGGCAACGCAGGCGACCTTGCCTGAAAGCATGACGTCGGTGGCGCGGCGGATGGCGTCGACCAGGCTTTCGCGGCAGCCATAAAGGTTGTCGAACTTCGACTTGGTCACACTGTCGTTCACATTGATGGCCGGGAAAGGCAGCTTGCCCTGCTTGGCGATCTGGTAAAGGCGGTGAACGCCCGTGGTGGTTTCTTCAGAAACACCGCGAATGTTGGCAACCGACTGGGTCAGATAGCCCGGCTTCGCCTTGATATAAGCTTTGAGCGCGCGCTGCATTTCGATTTCTTCGGCGTTGGCCGGTTCCGGCATGGTTTCGCCCGCTTCCAGACGTGCACCCCACAATGCGAACATGGTCGCATCGCCGCCATCATCGAGAATGATGTTGGCGGTCTGGTCAGCGTCTTCGTCGGTTGCCCAGTCGAAAATCTTGCCAACATAATCCCAGTAATCCGCCAGCGTTTCACCCTTGATGGCGAACACAGGCACACCCGTTTCAGCGATGGCCGCTGCGGCGTGGTCCTGCGTGGAGAAAATGTTGCAGGTCGCCCAGCGCACATCTGCGCCCAGCGCGGTCAGTGTTTCGATCAGCACAGCGGTCTGAATGGTCATGTGCAGCGAACCGGTGATCCGCGCGCCCTTCAGCGGCTTTTCGGTGCCATATTCTTCGCGCAGCGCCATCAGGCCTGGCATTTCCGTTTCAGCGATGGCAATTTCCGCACGCCCGAAATTGGCGAGTGAAATGTCCTTGATGATGTAATCCTGCTGCTCTGCGGCCACGAAATTTCTCCTGAAAATCATTTTTACGTCCCGTACGAACGTGCATTAAAAGTCGCGGCGCATGTAGCGGGTCACCCCGCAGGTGGCAAATATAAAGCGATCTTTATATCATGTTATCATTGTCGGCGCGCGGCAGCCCACTATATCTGTTGCGCAAGCAACCCTGCACGAAAGGAAATTACGTTATGACAATTTCAGTTGGCGACAAACTGCCCGACATCAAGCTGGTTAAAGCGACGGCAGAAGGACCGGAACAGGTCCAGTCGAGCGATTATTTCGCGGGCAAGAAAGTTGCGCTTTTCTCCGTCCCCGGGGCTTACACGCCAACCTGTTCTGCACGGCATTTGCCCGGTTTCGTCGAAAAAGCTGACGAACTGAAAGCCAAGGGCATCGACGAAATCGCCTGCACAGCGGTGAATGACGCCTTCGTGCTGGGCGCGTGGAACAGCGCCAGCGGGTCTGACGACATTGCCATGCTGGCCGACGGCAATGGCGATTTTGCGAAGGCCATCGGCCTTGATGCAGATTTCAGCGCCTTCGGCATGGGCGGCCGCAGCCAGCGTTATTCCATGGTGGTGAATGATGGTGTGGTCGAACAGATCAACGTCGAACAGCCGGGGGATTTTTCAGTAAGTTCCGCTGAATACATGCTTGGCAAGCTGTAACATACCATGTGGATGCAACTGGCAATCAAGGCCGCTATTTCAGGGGTGCTGATTGCCGTTGCATCTGAAATGGGGCGGCGCAGCCCAACCTGGGGCGGCTTGCTGATTTCGCTGCCGCTGGCCAGCACATTGGCGGTAATCTGGCTGTGGCGCGACACTGGCGATACAGAGGCGGTGGCCAGCATGGTGATTTCCAGCACTGTCTATGTGATCGGCTCCCTGCCCGCTTTTGTGGTGCTGGCCATATTGCTGCGGTCGGGATTTGGTTTCGTGCCAGCACTGCTTGCCGGCTTGGCAGCCGGATATATGGGCTATCTCCTCGCCGGCCGGATCGGACAGGCGCTTGGCCTTATTTAAGCGGGCTTGCCTGAATTTATGACCCGCCGGATATGCGTCGTGCACAAGCACAAAAAAGGGCACCATTTCTGGTGCCCTTTTTAATTCCAAATGAAAGTGCTCAGCCTTCCATACGGTGCTTCATCGCGCTCATCTTGTCGTGGCCGCTGACGATGGAGGCATAGGCCTGCTCAATCACAGCCTTGGTCTGTGGTGAAACATCACCGTCTTCGAGGGCGGTCGAATATTTCGCCTTGATGTAATCTTCGCCGCGTTCGACTTCTGCGACAATTGCTTTCTCATCACGCGCACTAACCAGTTCGCGCAGGTTCATGAACCCGCGATGCAATGCGCCTGTAACGGTGCTGTCATCTTCCGGATCACCGCCGAGCGAAGCAACATGCGCCTGAAGGGTGGATGCGACCTTGCTGCGTTCATCAGCCATCTCGCAGAAGAACGCTGCGTTTGCCGTTTCGCTGTCTTCCGATGCTTCTTTATAGCCTTTCATGCTATCCAGCGTAGTGGCGATCAGTGTGTTGGCGATTGTGATGTCATGCGACTTGTTCATAATGTAGGCTCCGTATCTGCTTGAATGCATTTACAAAACCAACAAAGATCGAAGCATTCTGTTCCCGTTTCACAGCGCGCGCACGCCAAACTGCGCAGATTTGTCGACCAACGGAAAACCGCTGGTCAATACCCCATCAGACTGAGCACTTCCTTGCGGCTTTTATGGTCTTCGAGAAAGGTGCCCATCATGCGGCTTGTCACCATGGACACACCCGGAGTGCGAACGCCGCGTGCGGTCATGCAGGCGTGGCTGGCGTCGATCACCACGGCAACACCCTTGGGCTTGAGATTATCCCAGATACATTCTGCCACTTCGGCAGTCAGCCGTTCCTGAATCTGCAAACGCCGGGCAAAACCGTGCAGAACCCGCGCCAGCTTGGAAATGCCCACCACGTGGTTATCCGGCAGATAGGCGATCGCCGCCTTCCCGATGATCGGTGCCATATGGTGTTCGCAATGGGACTGGAACGGGATGTCTTTCAACAGAACGATCTCGTCATACCCGCCCACTTCCTCGAACACGCGGTTCAGATGCATGGAGGGATCTTCGCCATATCCCACACAATATTCTTTCCACGCCCGCGCTACACGCTTGGGAGTGTCGACCAGCCCTTCGCGCCGCGGGTCATCGCCGGCCCATTCCAGCAGAGTGCGGATTGCGTCCTGCACATGCTCCGGCACCGGAACCTTGCCCCGTTCGACATCTTCATCAGGCCCGACCAGGCTGCTCATGGCTTTTTCCTTCGCATCAGTCTTTTTCTGGCCCTGCCCAATAGGCTGTTGCTGCGAAATAGCCCACCCTTCGCGTAAGGTTCGAACATGTCTTCCGGTTTTTCCGGGTCGAGAATGCTGGATTCGGCCAGCGTTTCCTGCACTGAGTTAAGCTCAGGCAATTCATAACGCCGCAGCGTCCGCCCCCGTTCAAGGCCCAGATGTTCGATCATCGCTGCCATCCCGCCATGACGCGCGATAAGCTGCGGGACTTCTTCCTCTTCCAGACCGCAATGTTCCGCCAGCAGCGAATAACGCAGCCGCGCCACCGCATCCCCGGCATGGGCGTTCAGCGGCCGATGGCAGTCAATGAACACATCGCACTCACTATCCAGCCCCATCGAACGGTTGTTCATATTGGCAGAGCCGATCCGCAATATCTTGTCATCCACGATCATGATCTTGGCATGGACATAGATCGGCGTTTGACCAGTGAACGGCACGTAAAGATTGAAACGCTTTTGCGGGTCCTGATCGCCCAATGTGCGCACCAGTTCCGCGCGGGCATGGTCCATTGCCTGCTGTTCCAGAAAGCCGTCCGCATTCTGCGGATGCACGATCAGAACTTCGGGCGGATCATCCTGCATCAAGCGTTTGCAGATTGCCGTGGCGATGCGGCGTGATGCGAAATACTGGCTTTCGGCATAGATGAAATGCTTCGCTTCCAGGATCTGCTTTTCAAACAGATCGGCAATCTCGTCGACGCCGCTCTCGCCGCTATATTCGCCGCGAGTGCGGGCGATGCCGACTTCGACGTTTTCAAACTGTGCTGTCAAACTTTCAGGCCACGGACTTTTCTCAGGGACTGTGACCATTTCCAGCGCTGTTCCGCCTGCCCGCACCCAGCGGTCTCGGCCAAGATCGCCCAGCGCTTTTGCCACGGGGCCATCCAGCATCATGGTCGCGTCATGCCATGGGCCATAGGCCTTGCCCCGGGGCCGCTTGCGCCGCGGGTCCGTTTCCAGATGTTCGCGCGTGTCCCACCGGTGCGTGGTCATGTCGATCCCGCCGCACACGGCAAATCTGTCATCGATGACGACGATTTTCTGATGATGGCTCGCAGCCACAGGATGGGCCGTGTCAAAATGAAAATCGATCTGCTTGTTCCGCCACCAGCGCATCAGATCCACCGCCATGGACCCGCGCGTGGCGAACTGGAGCACGCCGTAGCTCCATTTCAGAATACGCACTTCCAGGCCGCGGTTTTTACGCGTGAGCCAGAGAATGAAGCTGCCGAGCCGTTTGGGATGCTGTTCGCGGCGGCCCCTTTGCCACCACCGGCGGCCATCGGCCAGATGTATGCGGGTGTCAAAATCCCACCCGATCATCAGGATGCGCTGCCGGGCTTCCAGCATCGCATCCTGCATAAGGGCAAAGTAATCTTCCGCATCCACGATGACGCTGGCGCGTTCCGCCATTGCATAGCGCCATACGCCTTCTTCGGCAGACGCATCATCGACGTCGTCTGCCGTTTTCACTTTCGAGTTCAGTTCAATTGCCCCCATCGAAAAGCCTACTCCTTGGCGTCGTCCTTCTTTTCAGGTGTAACTTCTGCATCGGCCTTTTCCTTGGCTTTGCGATCCTCAAACACCTTGCGCATGTGCTGCGTATCATCCTCGGTAAGGTGCTTGGCGAAATCGGGGAAGTGTTCTTCTTCCTCTTCATTGATGTGATGGCGATAATCATGGTCAAGCTGCTTGAATTTCGCCATCCACGCGGAAGACGACATATCAGTCGCCGCAAGGTCGTTCAGGGCTTCTTCCAACTCGTGATGTTCGGCAACCGAATGCCGCGTATCGTCGGTGGTCGGCGGTTTGCGCAGCATGGTGGAATATAGTGCCTGTTCTTCGGCGGATGCGTGCCCCTTCACTTCAACGGTGAATTCTTCCAGCAGGGTTTTGCACTCTTCGCTGTCACCATGGGTCTGGGCCAGCTTGTCCAGCAATTCGCGGTGCTTGTCGTGATCCTGCTTCAAACGGTCAAAAATGTCTTTGGCTTCGGCCATGGGGTCTCTCCTGTTGGTTTCACAAGATGAACAGGTGAACACACCATGAGTTCCATCGGGCAACCATTTGCACAATACACGGCCGCAACTATTGCCCAAACGCAAAGAGCGCCCCCTTTTGCAGGGGACGCTCTTTGCGTGTGTTTGGGTATTTGGTGCGCCCGGAAGGATTCGAACCTCCGACCCCCTGATTCGTAGTCAGGTACTCTATCCAGCTGAGCTACGGGCGCCTTGGAGCGCGGCACATAAGGGGGGCTTTCGATCTTGGCAATCCCTTATCCGCCCTAATTTTGCAGTTCGGCAAATAGTTGGTGAGCGAGCACCACATCAAGCGGCGGTTTTTCGAGCATTTCAATCTCACGAGGTGTGAACCAGCCGTATTCCCCGCCTTCATGACACACCGGTGATCCGGTCCAGCGCGATGCAGTGTAAAGCGAAATTACAATCTGGGGCGCGGCGCTTGTCACGGCACTTTCCGCAAATCCTGACGGCGCCAGAGTGGCTTCGTCAATCACCAGACCAAGTTCTTCATCAATCTCGCGAATCAATGCACTTCTGGGGTTTTCGTGCTGTTCCACCTTGCCGCCGGGGAATTCCCACAGGCCGCCATGCTGCTTGCCCTCAGGCCGCTTATACATCAGCCAAAGGCCATCACACCGCCGTAAAGCGGCGGCAACGACTGCGATGCGTGTCGGAAATTTTTCCACCTTGGCCCCTGGCAACAATCATTTGTTAACACCTTCGTAGCATTACGGATGCTGTCAAAACATATCGGCAGGCATGCGCATGGTTTTCTTCAAATTCCTGACAAAACTGGGTCGCGAAGACAGCGGTGCAACGGCAATCGAATATGGTTTGATATTGTCCATGATCGTGATCGGGATGCTTACAGCTTTCAATTCTGTCGGCAGCACAACAATCGGCATGTGGAACGAGGTCAGCGCTAGGGTTGTTAACGCAGTCGAGAACTGACCAAAATGGGGGTTAAGGGATTTTCAACGTAATCGTCCTAGCTCTCTAAATGCCGGTTTCGCGTCAAAGTGAACTGGCCGGGTAACGAAGACCAACTAGGAGACTAACCATGAAATTTTTCAATAAATTGATCCGCAACGAAGATGGCGCAACTGCAATCGAATACGGTCTTATCGCAGCTTTGATCGCTGTTGCAGCGATCACAGCATTGGGTCAAGTCGGCGATAACTTGGAAACGACATTCCTAAAGGTTGATGACAAATTGACCGCTGCGAATGCGTAAACCTTGTAATTATAAATAAATTTTCATCTACTTTAGAAGCGGCGGGGATTGATCCCCGCCGCTTCCGATTCTGTGTTTTCTTTCGCTTAGCGTGATTTAATGACAATCTTTACCTTCTGGCCGGCCACGATGCTCTCGGTGGACCCCAAACCATTCAGCACGCGGAAACGGCGTTCCTGCGCATCGGTATAGGCCATGCGGCGCGACAGGGACTGAACAGTGTCACCGCGCGCAACTGTCACCACATCAATCCGCCGCGGAACGACTGCTGCAGCTTCGGCAGGTGTAATCCGGCGCATGGAATTGAACATTGGCGAAAACGCGTCAGTACGGCCAGCCTGGCTGATAGCGGCAAAGTGATACGCCTGATTGTTGGCAAATTCATACGCGAATACCACCAGATCGACTTCCCCGTTGCCGCTGTTTACCCGCGCTGTGCCAAACATGGCTGGCAGACCGTTCACGGTAGTGCGCTGAATGTTGGCCGGAGCCAGGTTCTGATCCTTCCCGCCGATCGAGCTGAAGACCGAGCGGACGTAGGTTTCCAGATTGCCATTATAAGGCGCGGTGCTCATCTGCGCCTGACCGCTTTCACCATTGATCGACACAGCACGCGTGCCATTGACCATATAGAAGCCGCTTGGCGCGGTAAATGCGAGGCGCAACTGCGGGTGCAGGAACTGACGGCCTTCGATCACGCCCTGAGCCGGATCATCGCCATACATCAGCCCATCAATGCGTGACAGGAAAGTATCGCGGTTGAGGGTGCCGGACGTCTGCCCTGCTTTGGCCAATGCCGTCTGCACGCGGCCTGCGGGGTCTGGATGAGTGGATGCCCATTCGGGAATGCCGGCATTGTCACGACCCTGCAACGAAGCATCGAGCCCGTTTTGCGCTGCCAGGCTCTGAAGAACAGTGCCCATTGCGCGCGGATCGTAACCTGCCTTGCCGAGATATTCGATACCCAATTCGTCAGCCTGCAATTCCTGCGAGCGAGAAAATTTGAGGGTCAGCAGCTGCGAACCCTGCAAGAACCCCTTGGACAGGGTCTGGCCAACGCTGCTGTCACCTAGCAGAATGCCGGACAGAATGGCGCCCGCTGCGCCGAGCAGCGTATTTTGCTGCGCCTTGGCCTGGCGCCGCTGACTATGACGTGCGGCAACATGGCCCACTTCATGCCCGAGAACGCCAGCCAGTTCGGCCTCGTTGTTCATCAGGCTGACCAGTTGGCGCGTGGTGTAGATGTAACCGCCGGGGATGGCGAAAGCATTGTTTACAGAGCTGTTGAGCAGAGAAACGGTAAACGAATCGCGTGCATTGCCCAAACCCGACTGCACCGCGATATTCTTGCCCACCTGTTCGACATAGGCAGCCTGGGTGCCCTGATAGGTGCCGCCAAATTCAGCCAGCAATTCCGGGTGCGCCTGCGCGCCCTGCTGGGCTTCGGTCTGGGAAATGGGCGCTGAGGCATTCGGGATGGGGCCGCCGCCAACGGCAGCGCAGCCGCCAAGCGCGAAGGATAGCAGCGCGGTGGAAGCAAGGGCTGATTTTTTGAAACTGGTCATCATGCGATCTCCTGGAACCTTGGTCAGGCGCGATATTGAACCGCAGCCCGAATTGTATTCCGTAAGAAACCGCCCGCAGGCCCGCTTTGTTCCCAAATGCTGGCCGCGCGGGTTAAAATGAACCAATCTGTAGAAAACGGTCTTCACGCATCCGGATCAGTTCTGCTGCCGACTTGCCAGACAGAGCATCCAGTTCTTCCCCAATCGCCTTGCCCAACGTTTGCGCTGCACCGCGCGGATCACGATGGGCGCCACCGACAGGTTCGGGGACAATGCGGTCAATCACATTCAATTTATGCAAATGCTGCGCGGTAACTTTCATCGCTTCTGCGGCATCTGGCGCCTTTTCAGCCGTGCGCCACAGGATAGATGCACAACCCTCGGGCGAAATAACCGAATAGACCGCATGTTCGAACATCAGCACACGTTCCGCACTGGCCAGCGCCACTGCCCCGCCAGACCCGCCTTCGCCGACAATGGTCGCCACCATCGGCACTGGCAGCGCAAGGCAGGCTTCGGTTGAACGGGCAATCGCTTCTGCCTGCCCGCGTTCTTCTGCTTCCACCCCGGGAAATGCACCGGACGTATCCACCAGTGTCACCACCGGCAGGCCGAACCTGCCCGCAAGTTCCATCAGGCGGATAGCTTTGCGGTAGCCTTCCGGCTTGCCCATGCCGAAATTGTGGCGGATGCGCGATTCGGTATCGTGGCCCTTTTCATGACCAATCAAGACGCAGCGGCGACCATCCAGCGTGGCAAGGCCGCCCATGATCGCTTCATCTTCCCCATAAAGCCGGTCACCGCCGAGCGGCATGAAATCATCAAAGGCATATTTCACGAAATCGCGGAAATGCGGGCGCATCGGATGGCGCGCAACCTGGGTTTTCTGCCATGGACTGAGCGAGGCGTAAGTGCTGGCTAGCAGCGCCGCGCTTTTGTCTTCGAGCCGCTTCAGCTCTGCCGAAATATCGACATCATCGCCTGCGGCCGCGCTCCGCAGTTCGGCGATACGCGCTTCCTGTTGGGCGACGGGTTTTTCAAATTCGAGGAAAGAAATCATGGCGCCGCGCTAGTCCTGTTCGCGCTTGCGGGCAAGGGGTTGAGCGCGCGGCCCAAGTGGATGCCGTTCGTTGACCAGCGTTACCAGTCGGGCGGAATCCACATGGGTGTATATCTGCGTGGTCGAAATGTCGGCGTGCCCAAGCAATGTCTGCAAGACCCGCAAATCTGCGCCGCCTTCCAGCAAATGGGTTGCAAATGCATGGCGCAGAACATGCGGGCTGATTTTTTCAGGCGGCAGATCTGCCCTGACTGCCAGTTCCTTAAGCATCTGGAACAGGCGGACCCGCGAGATATGCTTGCCGCGTGACGGAAATAGAAACTTCCCGCCATCCGGGCGGATTTCCATCCACTTGTCCAATGCCGCCCTCGCCCGTCTGCTGACCGGCACCAGGCGTGCCTGATCCCCTTTACCAGTCACCGTCAGCAAAGGTGCATCGCGCGGAAGGGATGCTGCCGGCAAGGACACCAGTTCAGTCGCCCGCAGCCCCGATCCATACAGCATTTCCAGCAGCGCGAGCAGCCGAACCGGGCCCGCAGTGCCCCCTTGCGATTCCATCTCCGCGCGGGCGAATAACTGCGTAATCTGATCGTGAGACAGGATTTTGGGCAGTGGCCGGCGCGCTATCGGGCGCGGCAATGCTGATGACGGGTCATCCGCCCGTGCCCCCTCGTCCACCAGAAATCCGTAAAACTGCCGTAAGGCAGACGCCTTGCGCGCCAGCGTGGCTGGAGCAAGGTCGGACCATGCCGAACCGAGCCGCGCAAGGTCTGCCGTATGTGCCGCACCAAGGTCGCCCAGAATGGCGCTCGCCCCTTCCAGATCGCGCCGATAGGCCGCCAGAGTATTGGCAGCAGCACCACGTTCCGCAGCCAGCATCATGAGGAAATTCTCAATATCTGCCGACATGGCCGGGTCGCTCTCCCTTATCTCTGGCCCTGATTGTATCCGGCCCTGATCGCCATTACTGTCCATTCAGCCCCGCGCCACTGCCTCTGCCGCGATCATGCGGGCTTCGGCGGAAAGTCCCACCCGGTTCAGCGCCGATACGATATGATAGAGATGGCGGGCAGTCATCTTGTCCCAGCCATTACCCTGCATGCCGACAGCAGCCAGATACGCAACCAAAGGCTGGTTTTCGACCGCTGCGGCCTGATCGATCAACCGGCTCCATTTGGTCTGGCGGTTCAGATTGACCGAAAGCTGGCTGGACAAATCAGCCGCCACCCCCTGTTCCAACCGGCCCAGACCAGCGAGCCCGGCCACCAGAAACCTGGATTTGCGCTGTTGCGAGCTTGCGTCATCATCGATGAAATCATCAACTGCGCCCGATGACACAGGATTTGCACCGGTCGGCTGGGCAAGCGCGAGCAATGCCCACCCTTCGCTGCCTTCGGCAACCACTGGCGCCCAGCGCATGGCATTGCGGTCCAGCCCAGCTGTCAACATGGAAGCAATCAGCTTTGGCGCGTCCGCTTCAAATTCGTCCGATGCGGGCATTCGCGCTGCGGCATAGGCGGTCAGCACCATTTTGGCATAATCGACCCCCGCGCCGTCGCCCCAGACGCTGCGGATGGCGGTCATCCGCGCAAGCGGGCCATCGCCTACGTAAGCTTCCCGCAGCAGTGACGCGGTGACCGCTTCGGGCCCTTCGATACCTTCAGCCGAATAGATTTGCGAATAGAGGTCAACCATGGCGGCAGATGAAAGAATGCCCTCGCCAGCAGCCCGGCCCGCGCCGCCTGCCCGCTGGGGCAACGCCAGCATTGGTGCAGTGGCGGAAACGCGTTCGTAATAAGGGCCGGCGTTGACCAGCAGTTTTTCCGGAATTTCCGCGCCAACCGCGCTGGCCAGCGCGAAACGCCATGGGGTCATCCCCTCAACCCTGTCCCATTCCAAATTGACCGCCCGCCGCCCGCGCCCGGCAGCGCCGGCATATCGCTGCGCCAGAAGCACGTCGATATCAGGAGCGATCTGGCGGGAAAGCGCACGGTTGAGATTGGAATTAGCCCGGACGCCCTGCCCGGCATAGGCATCGCAAATGGCCTGCAGCATCGTCCATTCAGGGTCTTTTCGTTCCCCGCCCTGCAAGCGCACCGCCGGGCATGCCCCCACGACATCGGCGGTGCCAATATACGCATCAAGGGCCACATTGGTCAGCCCCTTGTTCCAGTTGCTGGTGTCCACTTCCTGCACCAGCGAACGCGCCGCGCCATGTTCGCCAATCCGGTTCAGCAGCCCTGCACGCAGCGCGGCAAATTCCACCGGACGCATCCCGGCAGGCGCGGCCAGCCTGCTGGCCAAGGCGCGGCGAAGCAGGATATGGCCCCAACGCGACACCAAAGGCTCGCGCGTGCCAACAAGTGCAGCCCGCACTATCGACCCGGGCTGATTGGCAAGGGATTGCGCTGGCAGGCCGCCTTCTGCACCGGCCAAAAAACCGACCCGGTCAAGCGACCGGCGCGCGGCAGGAGGAATGTCGAACTTGGGCTTCAGCCCCAGCAATTCGTCCAGTTCATCAGGATCAAGCGATTCCAGTTCGCGCAGGGAAGGAAGTCCCGCCGGAAGTTCCGGCGCACGGACTGTTGCCGCAGGCGCGGAAGGCAATGGCTGGACCACCGGAACACTGGTTGTCCCCGGTGCTGATGGCGCAGATGACGCATTGGGCGCAGGCGCTGCGGATGGCCGCGGCGCTGGTCCGGCGGCTGGCGCAGGGGTTGGCGCCGGATCATCAAACCCGGGCGGCAGCAGTGATTTGGGGGCATCCTGCGCAACGGCAAGTGTGGAGCAAAGCGCCAGAACGCCCACCCCTGCCATAATTGCGCGCATCGTGTTCAATTTTCGCATCGTGCTAGGTCTTCCGGTCATTCCGCCTGCCCGGGCAGCGGAATGGGTTGGGCAATCGGGTGCAGCGGCTGTTCACCGCCATCAATCCACGCATATATCACCAGCACCGCTAGCAGCAGTAAAACCAAAAGAGCAATGCGTTTGACAGACAGCTTGCGCCCAGCTTCGGCGGGTTTCTGGTCTGACCAGGACCTGCCTTCAGGTCCGGGTTGATTATTGGTCAAGGTCAAAGCCGGCAATATCCTGTGTGAACCATAGTTGCGCCCCGCCTAGCGCATCTATAGGCGGGGCGGCAATGCGTCTCGAAGATGACCCTGCTGCCCCGCGCGCCTTTTCCGATGGAATTGCGGCTATTGCGGAACGGATCGACCGGCCCATCGTGCTGGTAGGATTGATGGGTGCTGGAAAATCCACCGTCGGACGCAAGCTGGCCTCGCTTCTGCACACCGGCTTTGTCGATGCGGATGAAGCCATCGAAGATGCAGCGCAGCTTTCCATTGCCGAAATTTTCGAACAATTCGGCGAAGCGTATTTTCGCGATGGTGAGCGGCGGGTAATTGCCCGGCTGATTGAAGATGGCGCTGCGGCCAAAGGCGGTGTCATCGCCACAGGCGGCGGCGCATTTGTCAATGACGAGACGCGGGCACTGATTCTCAAATCGGCCATCGCAGTGTGGATTGATTGCGATATCGACACGCTGGTTGAACGCACTTCGCGGCGCAATACAAGGCCGCTGCTGCGCGACGGGAACCCGCACGAGATATTGTCCCGTCTGTATGCCCAGCGTGAACCCTTTTACGCCGAAGCGCAGGTCAGGGTTGCCAGCCAGTCGGCCCCGCACCACGAAACCGCCGTGGCAATATTGGAGGCAATCGGAAAATGGCTGTAATCCCTGTCGCACTTGCAGGCCGTTCGTATCAGGTGATGGTAGAAGCCGGATTGCTGGCCAATGTGGCAGAACATTGCGCGCCCTTCCTTCGCAAGGCACGCGTGCCCATTATTACCGATGCCAATGTGGCGCAGCAGTGGCGCGGGCCGGTGGAGGCATCGCTCGCTGGTGCAGGGTATGAACCGCAATGGCTGGTTTTGCCTGCTGGCGAAGGGGCCAAAAGCTGGGACGGGCTGGCCCGCACAATCGACTGGCTGCTGGAACAGGAAGTGGAACGCGGGGACCACATTCTTGCGCTGGGTGGCGGCGTGATTGGCGATCTGACGGGCTTTGCCGCTTCCATCCTCAAACGGGGCTGCAGCTTCATCCAGCTTCCTACAAGCCTATTGGCACAGGTAGATTCAAGCGTTGGCGGAAAAACCGCCATCAACACCCCGGCAGGCAAGAATCTGGTTGGCGCGTTCCACCAGCCCTCGCTGGTGCTGGCAGATCTTGATGCGCTGGAAACATTACCCACACGGCAATTGCGCGCAGGCTACGCCGAAGTCCTGAAATATGGCGTGTTGGGCGATAGGGCGTTTTTCGAATGGTGCGAGGAGCATGGGACCGGGGTCATCGCAGGCGATCGCGTCCTTCGGCAGCAGGCCGTATCGCGCAGCGTGGCCGCCAAGGCCCGCATCGTGGCAGAGGATGAGCGCGAAACGACAGGCGCACGCGCATTGCTCAACCTTGGCCATACATTCGGTCATGCACTGGAAGCCGAAACCGGCTTTTCAGATCGGCTGCTCCACGGCGAAGCTGTTGCCTTGGGCATGATTCTGGCAGCGCGATATTCGGCGCGCCTGGGCTTGTTATCGCCCGCAGATGCCGCGCGGGTTGCAGGCGCTGTCCGTTCCGCCGGGCTGGAAACAGAGATTTCCGCGCTCGGGATGGATGCAGATGGCCACTCTCTTGCCCGTCACATGCTGCACGACAAGAAGATGGATGCCGGCACCTTGCCGTTCATTTTGCTGCGCAGCATTGGCGCAGCATTTCTGGATCGCACCGTGGCGCTGGATGATGTGGCGGCGTTTCTGGACGAGGAATTGCGCAGCTGAATTTGCTGCCCGTGAACCAATTGCAAGCAGTTTTGCTTTGCAGGATAGCCGCCTGCTGCGATCATCACAGTTTGAACAACGGCCTCAAAACAGCCGCGACCCGTTTGGCAGCAATTGATCGGGGGAAAACAGAACCACTTGCCCCTCAGCATCGGCAAAGCCCAGCGTCAGAACCTCGGACATGGCGGGGCCAATCTGGCGCGGCGGGAAATTGACCACTGCTGCCACTTGCCTGCCCGGCAGCGCGTCGGCGGAATAATTTGCCGCAATCTGCGCACAACTTTTCCGGACGCCAATGACAGGGCCGAAATCTATGACCAACTTGAAGCTTGGCGCGCGGGCTTCGGGGAACTCATCTGCTGAAATCACGGTGCCGATGCGGATATCCACTTTCAGAAATTCCGCAAAGCCAATCTCTGGCGCTGCAGGCGCTGCGGGCGGATGGTTGATATGCAAAGAATTATCCCTTCAAGCCCGCTTCGGCATGGCCGCGTTGCTGCAAGCCCGCCTATTCCAGTTCGAGAATGACAGCATCCACGGCCAGGCTTTCGCCCTCTGCAGCGTTCAGCTTGGTAATAGTGCCGGCCTTTTCAGCGCGCAGGATATTTTCCATCTTCATCGCTTCTATGGTCGCCAATGGCTGTCCCGGTTGGACTTCGTCGCCTTCTGCAACATGCAGTTTTACCAGCAGACCGGGCATCGGACAAATCAGATAGCCCGACAGGTCAGGCGGGATTTTCTCGATCATATGGTCTGCTAGCGATGCAACACGCAGCGGTAAAATGCGGACGTTATGGCGCGCACCGCGCGTCGTCATGGCATAACCCGTGCGTGTAGGTTCAAGCTGCACAGTCAGCATTTCATCACCAACTTCGACATCCACCATCCGGTCACCGGGGGTATATTCCAGCGCCAGTTCCACCGGCGCTGCGTCCACCGTCACGGCATCTTCTGCCAGCAGCACTTCATAATCCGTGTCGCCAATCCGCACGGCCCAATCACCGGGAGGCGCAAGGCGCCCATTCAATTTGCCGCTGATGCGGCGCGCACGATCGGCATCTGCGGTTGCCAGCACTCCGGCGATTCCCGCCAGCCCGCGCCGTATTTCATCGGACGAAGCCGCGCCTTCAAACCCATCGGGGTATTCTTCGGCGATAAAACCCGTCGTCAACTCACCCGAACGAAAACGCGGGTGCTGCATGATTGCACTCAGAAAATCGACATTATGGCCAAGCCCCTCGATCCGAAATGCGTCGAGCGCCTGCACTTGCAAGTCTACCGCTTCGTCCCGCGTCTCGCCCCAGGTGATCAGCTTGGCGATCATGGGATCATAAAACATCGACACTTCGCCGCCTTCAAAGACGCCGTCGTCCACGCGGATGCCGTCAATTCCGCGGCGGCCATTTTCAGTGCCGTCATCTGCCCACGGTTCAACCGGCGGCTGATAGGTGACAAGCCGCCCGGTGCTGGGCAGAAAACCACGATAGGGGTCTTCAGCATAGACGCGGTTTTCAATGGCCCAGCCATCGATTTTTATATCATCCTGCGTCATCGCCAATTCTTCGCCAGCGGCCACGCGGATCATCTGTTCGACCAGATCGATGCCGGTAATCGCCTCGGTCACAGGATGTTCGACCTGCAGGCGGGTGTTCATTTCGAGGAAGTAGAAACTCTCGCCGCTGGGGTCGGCGCCGCTGACAATCAGTTCTACCGTGCCGGCGCTGTAATACCCCACCGCGCGGGACAGGGCGACGCATTGTTCGCCCATGGCTTGACGCATTTTTGGCGTCACAAATGGCGAAGGCGCTTCTTCCACCACCTTCTGATGGCGGCGCTGGATCGAACATTCGCGCTCGTTCAGATAGAGAATATTGCCATGCTTATCGCCCAATATCTGGATTTCGATATGGCGCGGGTTGAGGATGAATTTCTCGATGAAGACCCGGTCATCGCCAAAGCTGTTAAGCCCTTCACGCTTGGTCGCCTCGAACCCTTCACGCACATCCTGTTCGCTATAGGCAAGGCGCATCCCCTTGCCGCCGCCGCCGGCGCTGGCCTTCATCATCACCGGATAGCCGATTTCCTCAGAAATCCGCACCGCGTGTTCAGTATCGTCTATCTCGCCCACGAAACCGGGAACGACATTGACACCGGCCTTCATGGCCAGCTTCTTGGACTCAATCTTGTCACCCATCGCCGCAATCGCGTTTACTGGCGGCCCGATAAATTCGATGCCTTCCTTGGCGAGGGCTTCGGCAAAACTGGTGCGTTCGGACAGAAAGCCGTAGCCGGGATGCACGGCCTCGGCCCCCGTCTGCTTACACGCGGCAATAATCTTGTCCGCGATCAGATAGCTTTCTGCGGCAGGCGAAGCACCGATATGGACCGCTTCATCCGCCATCTTCACAAATGGCGCGCGCGCATCGGCATCGGAATAGACCGCGACGGTCGCGATACCCATCCGGCGCGCGGTCTTGATGACCCGGCACGCGATTTCGCCGCGATTGGCGATGAGGATTTTTTTGAACATCGTCATTCAGCAGGCTCCATAGTTTTGCATGCCCGCTCAGATGCTCTCAGCGGCTCTTCGCCCGCCAGCGCGGTCAAGCCCAGTTTCGCAAACAACGCCGCGTCGTTATCGTCGCCTGCATTGGGGGCGGTCAGCAGCTTGTCGCCGGTGAAGATCGAGTTCGCGCCCGCCATGAAGCACAACGCCTGCGTGGCTTCGCTCATGCTCTCGCGCCCTGCTGAAAGCCGCACCATGCTCAGCGGCATGGTGATCCGCGCCGCCGCCACCGTGCGGACGAACTCGATATCGTCAATCTTGGCCAGCGGCGTATCTGCCAGCATGTCCCCCAGCACGGTGCCTTTCACTGGAACCAGCGCGTTCACCGGCACAGATTCGGGATGCTGCGGCAGCGTCGCCAACGTGTGGATGAAGCCCACCCGGTCGGCGCGGGTTTCGCCCATGCCGACAATGCCGCCGCTGCACACGTTGATGCCCGATGCGCGCACATGGCCCAAAGTCTCAAGCCGGTCCGACATCTTGCGCGTGGAAATGGCGCGTTCGTAATATTCAGGACTGCTGTCGATGTTGTGGTTGTAATAATCGAGCCCCGCCTCGGCCAGCATGTCTGCCTGTTTCGGCGTCAACATGCCCAGCGTCATGCAGGTTTCCAGCCCCATGGCGCGCACGCCTTTAACGATTTCAACAATGGCTGGCATATCCCGGTCCTTGGGGTTGCGCCATGCAGCACCCATGCAGAAGCGCTGGCTGCCATTGTCCTTTGCCTGGGCGGCAGATTGCAGCACCGCGCGCACGTCCATCAGCTTGGTCGCGGTAACGCCGCTGTCGGCTTTCACGCTTTGCGAACAATAGCCGCAATCTTCAGGGCAGCCGCCGGTCTTGATACTGAGCAATGTGCACAGCTGCACCTGATCAGCCGCGTGGTTTTCGCGGTGCACGGTGGCAGCGCGGAACAGCAATTCGGTGAAAGGTAAATCGAACAGGCCCGCAATGTCTTCGCGGGTCCAGTCAGTGCGTATCGTCACGGGTTTTCACTTTCCAATTCTTCACCGGCAGGCGGCATATTATGACCAAGCAGGCGGAGCATATCGGCCCCGCATTCCACCACGTTCGATCCGGGGCCGTAGATGCCCTGGACTCCTGCGTCGCGTAAAAATTCATAATCCTGCGGCGGAATGACGCCGCCTGCCACCACCTTGATATCCGCGCGGCCGGCGTCTTTCAGCAGACCGATCAATTCGGGGATCAGCGTCTTGTGCCCTGCCGCAAGGGAACTGGCGCCAATGGCATCCACATCCTGTTCCAGCGCCATTTCTACGGTTTCCTGCGGGGTCTGAAACAGGGGGCCGGATACGACTTCAAACCCCATGTCGGCAAAGGCGCTGGCGATCACATTGGCGCCGCGGTCATGCCCATCCTGGCCCATTTTGGCGACCATGATCTTCGGTTTGCGGCCAAGGCGGCGTTCCACCGCATTTACCCCGTCCACCACCTGCGCCCAGCGCCGGTCAAATTCATAAGCGGATTTATACACTCCCTTCACCGGGGTCGGCACGGTGTCATAACGGCCAAATACCGCTTCCATCGCGTCGGAAATTTCGCCCAGTGTTGCCCGCGCCCGCGCTGCATCTACTGCCAGCGCCAGCAGATTACCGCCCGCTTCATCCCCCTGGGTCAAGGCTGCCAGCGCCGCCTGACACAAGGCCTCGTCGCGATTGGCGCGGTTCTTTTCCAGGCGTGCAATCTGGCCCTTGCGCACCTTGTGATTGTCGATGTCCAGCGTATCCAGGGCATCTTCTGTCGCCAGGCGATATTTGTTCACGCCCACGATCACATCTTCCCCGCGGTCAACACGGGTTTGCTTGGCAGCGGCGGCTTCTTCGATGCGCTGTTTCGGCATGCCGGATGCGACGGCATCGGTCATGCCGCCCAGCCCGTCCACTTCGCGGATCAGGGCTTCGGCTTCCTCGACCAGTTTCGCAGTCAGCGCCTCGATGTAATAACTGCCGCCCAGCGGGTCGACCACATCGGTAATGCCGGTTTCTTCCTGTAACACTAACTGGGTGTTGCGGGCGATGCGGGCGCTGAAATCGGTTGGCAGGGCGATGGCTTCATCCAGCGCATTGGTGTGGAGCGACTGGGTGCCGCCCAGCGTGGCCGCCATCGCTTCCACAGTGGTGCGGATGACGTTGTTGTAAGGGTCCTGTTCCTGCAACGAAACACCCGAAGTCTGGCAATGGGTTCGCAACATCTTGCTACGTTCCGCCTGCGCGCCAAGCCCGTCCATCACCCGATACCAGAGGGTGCGTGCCGCCCGCAGCTTGGCAATTTCCATGAAGAAATTCATGCCGATGCCAAAAAAGAACGACAGGCGGCCGGCAAAAGCGTCAATGTCCAGCCCGGCTTCCATCGCGCGGGTCACATATTCCTTGCCGTCGGCGATGGTGAAAGCCAACTCCTGCACCGCAGTCGCGCCTGCTTCGTGCATATGATAGCCGGAAATCGAAATCGAATTGAACTTCGGCATATGGGCCGACGTATAGGCGATAATGTCCGACACGATCCGCATGCTGGGCGCAGGCGGATAGATGTAAGTGTTGCGGACCATGAATTCCTTCAGAATATCGTTCTGAATGGTGCCCGAAAGCTGGTCTGCCGAAACGCCCTGTTCCTCGCCAGCAACAATGTAGAACGCCAAAATCGGAATGACCGCGCCATTCATCGTCATGGAAACGGACATTTCATCCAGCGGGATCTGGTCAAACAGGATCTGCATATCCTCGACCGTATCGATCGCCACGCCGGCCTTGCCCACATCGCCCACCACGCGGGGATGATCGGAATCGTAGCCGCGATGGGTGGCCAGATCGAAAGCCACCGACAGGCCTTTCTGCCCGGCCGCCAGATTGCGGCGATAGAATGCGTTGGATTCCTCGGCAGTCGAAAAACCGGCATATTGGCGGATGGTCCATGGCCGCCCCGCATACATCGTCGCTTTCACCCCGCGGGTGAACGGGGCAAAGCCCGGCAAGCCCGGATCTGCGGCATCAGCCTCGGTATAAAGCGGCTTGATGGCGAACCCTTCCGGCATCTGCCGGGTCAGATTGCGGCCCCTGGTTTCCTTGTCGGCAAGGGCTTGCCAGTCCTGTGCGGTAGGTTTGGTCATCAAATCGGCTTTCAGGCGCTGGCACTGGGGCGGGACGATACCCGGCTGTGCCAATCGCGCAAATTGTTCATATCATCCGGCATGGCGATGCCGACGAAACTGGCGAATTCCACGGTAGTGAAAAGGGCAATATCGGCCATGGTGAATTCCTGCCCTGCCAAAAATGGCGCAGTGGCCAACGCTTCGTCACAGATGGCATATCCATCAAGCACGCGTGGGCGGTTGCTTTCCCCATATTCGGTGAAGCGTTGCATCGGCAGCTTGGCAGTGAACGGATGTGTATGGACCCACACTTTGCCCAGCGGTTCCATCACCAGAAATTCCACCCGGCGGATCCACATTTCCACCGCGCCTACTTCCTCTGGCGAGGTGCCAAACAGGGCAGGCTGCGGTTCGAGCGCTTCCAGATAACGGCAAATCGCGATGCTTTCTGTCAGCACCGTCCCATCGTCCAGCTTCAGCGCCGGTGTTTGCCCCCTCGGGTTGATGGCGAGGAATTCCGGCGATTTCTGTTCGCGGGCGACGATGGAAATCACCTCGGTCGGCAGTTCCAGCCCCTTTTCAGCGGCGAAAATGCGGACGCGGCGCGGATTGGGCGCCGGATTGGCACTGTCGTAATAGATCATGCCCCTTTGAACTCCGCCTTGCGCTTCATCAGGAATGCAGCGCCGCCTTCCCTGGCATCCTCGCTGTCGCCTGCGCGATACTGGCCCAGGGCTTCCTGATGCAGGCTGGCGGCATAATTGTTCTGCAAGGCAAACTGGATATTGGCGCGCATCTGGCCCAGCGCCAGTGTCGGCCCATTGGCCAGTCGACTGGCGAGTGCCCGTGCCTCGTCCATCAACGCCGCATCATCCACAGCCTTGTAAATCAGCCCCCAGTCAGCGGCCTTGTCAGCGCCAATCTTCTCGCCCAGCATCATCATTTCCGTGGCGCGGGCCTTGCCGACAAGGCGGGGCAGCATCCAGCTGGCACCGCCATCCGGCACCAGGCCGATATTGACGAAAGCCTGCAGGAAATAGGCGCTTTTGCCAGCAATTGCGAAATCCGATGCCAGGGCGATGGAGCAACCCACACCCGCCGCCGGGCCATTGACCGCAGTCACGATGGGAACCTTGCATTCCGCCATCTGCACCATCAGCGGATTATAGCTCATGCCGAGGGAATCGTAAGCGCCGCGCCCGCCGGTTACGGGGCGGTCACCGCGCGCCGCAAGGTCAGCGCCGGAGCAGAATGCGCGCCCTTCGCCAGTAATGATGAAACAGCGCGCATCGCCTGTATCCACCAGCGCATCACGAATTTCCACCGCCATGGCGGGCGCGCAGGCGTTAAGGCGTTCAGGCCGGTTCAGCGTGATGGTGGTAACAGGGCCGTCAGCCTCGACCTTGATATATTCGTAGCTCATCAATGCTCTCCCGTAGTGTCAGAATGCGGCGTTTCCATAATTTCGGTCAGCTGGCCCATCATGTCCTTGGGGTGCAGGAAAAAGATGGGTGTGCCATGCGCGCCAATGCGCGTTGCCCCAAGAATACGCTTGCCCTGCCCTTCAAACCATTCGCGCGCGGCGGCGATATCTTCCACTTCAAAGCACAGATGATGCTGACCGCCCGCCGGGTTTTTCGACAAAAAGCCATTGATGGGCGAGCTTGCATCATAGGGTTCGATCAGCTCGATCTGCGTGCCGTTCATACCACCATGTGTGGGCGTGTTGACGAAACACACTTTCACGCCCTGTTCGGGCAGATCAAACGGCTCGGTAATATCGGTCGCCCCCATCACATCCCGAAAATGCGCGATGGAATCCGCGATGGAAGGCGTGGCAACGCCGATATGGTTGAGACGGCCGAGTTTCATAAAGACGCTCCTGTCAGTTCAAATGCGCAGCTTTTGGCAAAGTGCTGCACCGTCACAGCGGAATATTGTCATGCTTCTTCCACGGGTTTTCCAGCACCTTGCCGCGCAATTTGCGCAGGCCCAGCGCGATCCGGCGCCGCGTGGAATGTGGGTAGATCACTTCGTCAATATAGCCGCGTGATGCCGCGACGAAGGGATTGGCGAAGCGGTCTTCATATTCCTTCGTTTTCTCGGCAATCTTTTCCGGGTCGCCAGCATCTTGCCGGAAGATGATTTCGACCGCGCCTTTCGCGCCCATCACGGCAATTTCTGCCGTTGGCCAGGCGTAGTTCAGATCGCCGCGCAGATGCTTTGACGCCATCACGTCATAGGCGCCGCCATAGGCTTTGCGCGTGATGACCGTGATTTTGGGCACGGTTGCCTCCGCATAGGCGAACAGCAGTTTGGCGCCGTGCTTGATGATGCCATTATGCTCCTGCGCGGTGCCGGGCAGGAAGCCGGGCACATCCACGAAGGTGAGGATCGGGATTTCAAATGCATCACAGAACCGGACGAACCGCGCGGCTTTTTTCGATGCATTGATGTCCAGCACGCCTGCCAGCACCATCGGCTGGTTCGCAACCACGCCCACGGTACGCCCTTCGACGCGGCCAAATCCGCACAAAATATTGCCCGCATGGGCTGGCTGGATTTCAAAGAAATCGCCTTCGTCCAGCACCTTGCGGATGACTTCATGCATGTCATACGGCTGGTTGGCATTGTCAGGAATGATGGTGTCGAGGCTGGCAATTTCCCGGTCAAACGGGTCCGACGTTGGCCGTTCCGGCACTTCCTCGCGGTTGGACAAGGGCAGGAAGTCGAAGAAATTGCGCGTGGCCAGCAGCGTTTCGATATCATTTTCAAACGCCAGATCGGCCACGCTGGTCTTGGTGGTATGGGTGATCGCGCCGCCCAGTTCTTCCTGCGTCACAACTTCATTGGTGACCGTTTTCACCACGTCGGGGCCGGTGACGAACATGTAGGAACTGTCCTTCACCATGAAGATGAAGTCCGTCATGGCCGGGCTGTAAACCGCGCCACCTGCACATGGGCCCATGATGAGGCTGATTTGCGGCACCACGCCTGATGCCAGCACATTGCGCTGGAACACATCGGCATAACCGCCCAGCGATGCCACGCCTTCCTGGATACGCGCGCCGCCGCTGTCATTCATGCCGATAACGGGCGCGCCCACTTTCATGGCGTTTTCCATCACCTTGCAGATCTTTTCCGCATGGCGTTTTGACAGGCTGCCGCCAAAAACGGTGAAATCCTGGCTGTAAACATAGACCAGCCGGCCATTGATGGTGCCACTGCCCGTAACCACCCCATCGCCGGGAATTTTCTGGTCTGCCATGCCGAAATCGGTGCAGTCATGTTCGACATACATGTCGAGTTCTTCAAAGGAACCTTCGTCGAGCAAGATCTCGATCCGTTCCCGCGCGGTCAGCTTGCCCTTGGCATGCTGCGCGTCGATCCGCTTCTGTCCGCCGCCCATGCGGGCAGCTTCCCTGCGGCGTTCCATTTCTGCAATATTGGCTGACATCCAGATCCCTGCACATAGTTATAGAGGTCGCCTAGCCACCGGCCAGCCTTAGCGTCAATAGCCAGTCCCTGATCTGACGGGCGTTACCACCTGCGGCAACGCAGCCGGTCAGAAGCGCAGCATGAGCCTGGCGGCGAGTTTCGGTGAGATGGAATGGACCAGCCGCAGCATTTTTACCATCCCGACATTGGCTTCTTCCCGGTCATTTTCAATCGCATGGACAATTTCGCGGGCGCAGTCCTGCGGTGCCATTTTTCGGTTGGCCATGGTGCGGTTTTCCAGACCTGCGGTCATCTGTGTTTCCACCACAGGCGGCAGAACTTCGATGACGCGGATGTTTGTCCCGGCCAATTGTGCCCGCAACGCCTGGGTATAGCTGCGCAGGCCAGCCTTGGTCGCGCAATAGACTGCCGCGCCCGCATTGGGCGCAATGGCCAGACCGGAGGTCACATTGACAATCGCTGCTTCAGGCCGGTCTTTCAAGCGCGGCATCAACCCGGCAATCAGGCGAATGGGTGTATTCAGATTGGCATGAATGCAGTCATCAGCCAGCGCCATATCAGGTGCAGCTTTCCGAAAATCATGGTCCACGCCCTGTCCGGCATTGTTGATCACTATATCCACCGGCCGTGCGCCCAGCGCCTGAAGGATCGCATCCGCCCCAGCAGGGCTGGAAAGATCAGCCGCGATGGCTTCGAAACCATCGGCCCGCGATTTTTCCAGTCGTTCGGGCGAGCGGCCTGTCACAATCACGGTGGCGCCCTTCGTCATCAACTGGCGGGCCAGCGCCTGACCAATGCCCGCGGTACCGCCAGTAAGCAGCACGGTCTTGCCCGATATATCCATCAGATTTTCACCACGCCCTTGTCGATCAGGCTGTTGGCACAATCGAGAATGCTTTCTTCTTCGGGCCGTGTTTTCCAGCCCAGCCGGTTCAGCGCATGGCTGGCATCGACGTGGCGGGATTTGCCCAGTTCCGCCTTGATGGAGCGTACTGCAGGGTTGAACAGGGCGAGAATTGATACCATCCAACCGGGCATCACCTTTGTGGGCACCTTGCGCGCCTTGTCTCCCAGGCCGCGGCGCAGCACTTCGCCCACCTCGATCATTTTCATGAACCTGCCAGCTGCCAGGAACCGCTCCCCGCCGAGGCCAGGTTCCTCAAGACACCTGACATGCAGATCCGCCACATCGCGCAGGTCCACCACGGCGAAACCCAGGTCGGGCGCCATGGGCATGGACCCGTCGATCAATTGTTTCACTGCTTCTACCGACGCGGAAAAATCCGCGCTTTCGACAGGGCCAAGAACCATGGCCGGATTGACCGAGACAAATTCCATGCTCTCGCCCTAGCTGTTCCGGCCTTCCGTAGCTACCCATTCGCGGGCGGCACGTTCGGAAATGGTTTTTGATTTTACGTAAGGGTAAACATCGGGATGGGTTATATCCGTCCAGTCGCTTTCACTGACGGTATAGTCCTTCTCGCTGCGGCCATAGGCCACTGCGGCCATGGAACTGGTCTGGACAAAACGCTTCACCCCGGCTGCCTTGGCAAACCGCAGGGCCCGCAAAGTGCCCTCGCGCGCAGGAACGATCATGTCGTTCTCATCCCTGGGCGTGGACGCGGCAATGGGCGAGGCGACATGGGCGACATGGGTGCAGCCTTCATTGGCCTCTGCCCAGCCAGCGTCAGACATCAGTTCTGCCTGAAAAACCTTCAGCCGCCCGCCCGTGTCGCCAAACCTTGCCTGCAGGCCCGCTTCACTGCGCGCCTTGTCCCGGACCGTGGTGTGCACCGTCCACCCCCGGCCCAGCAATTGGCGGATCAGTTCCCCGCCAATGTAACCCGTCCCGCCTGTGACCAGAACCGTGCCCGCCATCATATCTCTCCCGTGTCTGGCCAGGAGGGTATGCCTGCCAGTTTCAATTGGCAATCGGATGCACGGTTTCCTGCCCTAGCGCAGCAGGACCAGTTCTTCCGCCATGGTCGGGTGAATGGCGACAGTGGCATCGAAATCCGCCTTGGTCAGACCGGCTTTCACGGCAACGGCTGCCGCCTGCATGATTTCCGGCGCGTCCGGGCCGATCATGTGGATGCCGACGATCCGCTCGTTGTCACCTTCGCACACCATTTTATACAGTGCGCGTTCGTTGCGCCCTGCGACCACATTTTTCATCGCACGAAAATCGGACTGGTAAACCTTGACCGACCCCAGCCTGTTCTTCGCTTCACTTTCGGTCATGCCAACAGACGCAATGGGCGGGTGGCTGAAAACCGCGCTGGGAATGCAGTCATAATCGACATGAGAGGGCTTGTTGCCAAAGGTGGTGTCGGCAAATGCCTGCCCTTCACGAATGGCCACCGGGGTCAGTTGCACCCGGTCTGTCACATCGCCCACGGCGTAGATGTGATCGACATTGGTCTTGCTGAACCGGTCCACCTTGATCTCGCCCCGCTTGCCCACGTCGATGCCGACTGTGCCCAGCCCCAGGCCCTCCACATTGGGCACGCGCCCGGTGGCGAACATGACGCAATCGACTTCCAGGTCTTCGTGATTAATCATCGACACTTTCAACGTGCCATCGGCGTTCTTCTCTATCCCGCGGAATTCGGCGTTGAAACGGAAGTCTATGCCCTTCACCAATGATATTTGCAGCAGCCTGTCGCTCAGGCTCTGATCGTAGCTGCGCAGCAATCGCTCGCTGCGGTTGATGATGGTGACCTTGGTACCGAATTCATTGAAAATACCAGCAAATTCATTGGCGATATAGCCGCCCCCTGCAATCAGGATGCGTTTTGGCAACGCGTCCAGATGGAACGCCTCGTTAGAGGTGATGCCCAGTTCATGGCCGGGGCAATCGGGTGTGTGGGGCCGTGCGCCCGTTGCGATCAGAATATATTTCGCGGTGATGACCTTGCCGCTTGCCAGCGTGACTTCATGGTCACCGGTAATCCGGGCCCGCTCGTGAAAAATATCGACATCATGATTTTCAAGGGTTTCGGTATACAGGCCGTTCAGCCGGTCCACTTCGCCCAGCACATTGTCGCGCAGTTTGATCCAGTCGAATGTGCACGCGCCCACTTCCCAGCCAAATTGCTTCGCATCTTCCAGATCTTCGGCAAAATGGGCACCATAGACGAGCATTTTCTTGGGCACGCAGCCGCGGATTACGCAGGTTCCGCCCACCCGGTGTTCCTCAGCAATTGCCACCTTTGCGCCATGTGCGGCTGACACGCGCGATGCACGCACCCCGCCAGAACCTGCGCCGATTGTGAAAAGATCATAGTCATATGAAGGCATGCAAAACTCCTGTGTCCGCACGGATATGGCGGGGGCCGCTACGGATTGTAAGGCCAGAACGGCCCTGATTGAAACTGCCCGATGCAGCCTGCCGGATGGATCAACTGTTCTGAATTGATGTCAGCCAGACAGGCCTGCCGCTGCCAGCAATGCCTCGGTGCTGGCGTCAAAATCGCTTCCGCCGGCTTCTATTTTTTTGGCGATGGCCTTGCCCAGTTCCACACCGAACTGGTCAAACGGGTTAATGCCCATCAACACGGCGTTGGCAAAGGTGCGATGTTCATGAAATGCAATCAACGCGCCCAGCGTTGCGGCATCAAGATCATCGCATAGAATGGTCGCGCTCGGCCGGTCGCCGGGGAATGCGCGCGCCGGATCGTCATTGTGCTCGCCGGCCATCAGCGCCGCCCCTTGCGCGAAACAATTGGTCAGCAATATCCGGTGGTGCGCCGGGTCCAGATCATCCCCAGGCGCGATGCTGGCAATAAAATCCACCGGAATCAGATGGGTGCCCTGATGCAGCAGCTGGAACACCGCATGCTGGGCATCGGTGCCCACCCCGCCCCATGTGACAGGCGCCGTAGGGCCGCTGACCGGTTCACCATTCGCAGTGACAGATTTGCCGTTACTTTCCATTTCCAGCTGCTGAAGATAGTCGGGAAACAGGCCCAGACGTTCATCATAGGCGAATACCGCGCGGGTCTGGCAGCCGCGCATCTGGGTATAATACTGGTCGGCAAAAGCCGCGCGCAGCGGCAGGTTTGCCGCCCCGTCTGTTTCCCTGAAATGCGCGTCTACCGCCGCTGCCCCGGCCAGCATCTGGTCAAATTCATCCCACCCGACCGATATTGCCACCGGAAAGCCGATTGACGACCATAGCGAATAGCGCCCGCCAACAGTTTCCGGAAATGGCAGCACGCGGGTTTCATCAACCCCCCATGCCACTGCCGCATCAGGGTTGGCGGTCAACGCCACAACCCGTCCGGCAGGGTCGTCCACACCATTTTCAGCCAGCCATTTCAGCGCGCTTTCCGCGTTGGTCATGGTTTCAATCGTGGTGAAAGTCTTGGACGCAATGGCAATCATGGTGGTTGCCGGATCGCAGGCGTCGAATGCCGCTTCCAGCGCCACCCCGTCGATGTTGGACACCACATGCACATCCACCAGCGACAGGTCGCGTGACAGCGCATCTACCGCCAATGCCGGCCCAAGGGCAGACCCGCCAATACCAATATGGATAAGGTGATTGACCTCGCCCAGCACGCCTTGGTGAATAGCCTCGACCAGCATTTTCATCCGCAGATGCAGCGCGCTGGCTTCTTCTACCGAACTGTCCTTGCCCAGACCGCGCTGGGCGGTGTGTTCTGCCGCGCGGTCTTCGGTGTTGTTAATCCGTTCCCCGGCGAACATGGCCGCGCGCTTGGCGGCAAAGCCAGCAGCATCTGCCAATGCTTCAAAATCTGCCAGCAAATCTGCATTCAGATGGGTTTTTGACCAGTCGCACTGCATCCCGGCAGCAAGATCGCCCTCGCCCCATTCCAGGCGGTGGGACAGCAATTCCAGCCTGTCGCCATCAGCGAACAACTGGGCCAATGTTCTGGTCTGGTGGCCTTTCAGCTTGCGCCAGGCGCCTGCAACCGCATCATTCACGTGAAAATCCTTTCTACACATGCCCCACGCGAGTAGGGACTGCGGCCATGATTTGGAACCCTAAGACCAGCTGCAGCTGCCTATTATCTGCGCCAGCCCGCAATGGCTGGCCGTTATTCGCCAGAATGCCTGCCGCTTTCCCCTCATTCACCCACCAGTCCGGGCAGTGATTATGAACGATGTTAACAACCCGGCCAGCGATTCTCACGCCAGCCCGCCGCGTTCTGTGCATACTGGCAAACCGGCCGAAGCCGAAAAATCGGAAGGCAGCTTTGTCGCCTATCTGATCAAACTTGTGCTGGTGGTGGTGATTTTCCGCAGTTTCATATTCTCGCCCTTCAACATCCCCAGTGAAAGCATGATGCCCCGCCTGATCAATGGCGACCATTTGCTGGCGGCCAAATGGGCTTATGGCATCGGGGAAAACAACCTGCCCATTTTGCCCGGCCGCTATTTCGCATCCGCGCCGGAACGCGGGGATATCGTGATTTTCAAACATCCGGTCGATGGCACGGATTATATCAAACGCGCCATCGGCTTGCCGGGTGATACCATCGAGATGCGGGCTGGCCAGCTGGTGCTGAACGGCACGCCCGTGCCCAAGGTGGCGGTTGACGATTTCATCGTGCCCGTCAGCCCCAATACAGATTGTCACCCGCTGGCCGAAATCCGGACCCTGGATGATGGCAAACTGGTGTGCGCCTATGCCCAGTTCCGCGAAACCCTGCCCTCAGGCATAAGCTACAATGTGCTTGATTTCGGGCCTTTCCCGAAAGACGATTTCGGCCCTGTCATCGTGCCTGAAAACAGCTTTTTCGCCATGGGCGACAATCGCGATAATTCGCAGGACAGCCGCTTCCCGCCAGAAGCAGGCGGCGGCGTGGGAATTGTGCCGCAGGACCGCCTGGTCGGCCGCGCAACCATCATGATGTGGTCAACCGATGGCAGCGCGCAATGGCTGCTGCCGTGGACCTGGTTTACCGCCGCGCGGTGGAACCGCATCGGGGACCTTTTATGAGCGGTTTGACGCCAGATGCGCGCAAATGGCTTCTCGCGACCGGCTTTGCGGTCAAGGATGAACAATTGTGGCTCGAAGCGCTGACGCATGGCAGCACCGGCAATGAACGCGATTATCAACGTCTGGAATTTCTGGGCGACCGCGTGTTGGGGCTGACCATTGCCGATTGGCTGTATCACCGCAATAATGGTGCCGAAGGGGCCTTGGCGCAGCGCCTGAATGCCTTGGTCAGCCGGTCAACCTGCGCCGCGCTGGCGCGGGAAATCGGCGCGGCAAAACACATCAACCTTGGCAAACAGGCCCGCGATGATGGCGCGGCCGATAGCGAGAACATCCTGGGGGATGTCATGGAATCGCTATTGGGTGCCAATTTCGTCGAAGCAGGGTATGATCATTCGCGCGACCTCATCCGCGCCATCTGGCGCGGCAAGGTTGAAGGGGGCGCAGGTTCGTCCAAGCACCCCAAAAGCGCGCTGCAGGAATGGGCTGCGGGCAACCGCCGAAAAGGCCCGGAATATGAAATTATCGAACGGTCCGGCCCCGACCACGCGGCGCAATTCACCGTTCGGGTGCAAGTCCGCAATGTGGGCGAAGCCGAGGCGACTGCCGGCAGCAAGCAGGAAGCAGAAACAGAAGCCGCAAGGCTGTTTATGGAGCGCTATGGATGAGCGATCAAATGACTGAAGAAAAAGCTCCCGCAACCGGCCCCAAATGCGGTGTCGTGGCCGTAATCGGCGCGCCTAATGCGGGCAAGAGCACTTTGGTGAACCAGCTGGTCGGGCAGAAAGTGGCCATTACCAGCGCCAAGGCGCAAACCACGCGGGCGCGCATGCTGGGCGTGGCGCTGGCCGATAATGTGCAGATAATCCTGGTCGATACGCCGGGTATTTTCGCGCCCAAGCGGCGGCTGGACCGCGCGATGGTCAGCGCGGCATGGGAAGGCGCGAGCGAAGCGGACGCAATCGTGCTGCTGGTCGATCCGCTTAAGCAGCGCCGCCACGAACTGGAACCCCTGCTGGAAGCGCTGGCGCACCGGCCCGAACGCAAATTGCTGGTCCTGAACAAGGTCGACAAGGCGGTGAAGGAGCCGTTGCTGGCACTGGCTGAAGAACTCAGCGGTAAGGTCAAATTTGACGAGGTGTTCTTCATCTCTGCCTACACCGGCGACGGCGTGCCGGAACTGAAGGCGTTTCTTGCCAATTTGATGCCCGAGGGCGACTGGCATTATCCCGAAGACCAGGTGTCGGACGCGAGCGAGCGCCTGCTTGCAGCCGAAATCACGCGGGAACAGCTCTATAAGCAGCTGCACGAGGAGCTGCCTTATGACAGCGCGGTGCGCCCGGAAAGCTACACCCAGCGCAAGGATGGTTCGGTGGAAGTGCGCCAGCAAATCGTGATCGGCCGCGAAAGCCAGAAGCCGATCGTGCTGGGCAAAGGCGGATCGATGATCAAATCCATTGGCGAAGCCGCGCGCAAGGAACTGTCAGAAGTGCTCGGCCAGAAAGTGCATTTGTTCCTCCACGTCAAAGTGGATGAAAACTGGTCGGAAGATAAGGAAATTTTCGAGGAAATCGGCCTCGACTGGACCAAGTGAATTACCGGGCCGCGCTGGCGGCCCGGTAATTCACCGCTTCTTGACGATGGCGACCTTGTTTTTCTTCGCGAAATCCTTGGTCGATTCCTCGCTGCGGCTCAGCGCCTTGGCAATCGCCTTGAGGCCGTGACCCTTGCCCGCAAGCAGGCGCAGCTTTCCGGCTTCGTCGGCGTTCCACGGTTGTTTGTGCCGCTCGAACCGTTCTGCCGCCATTATTCCGCTGCCTTCTTGGCCGCAGCGGTTTTTGCAGGTGCCTTTTTGGCAGGCGCTTTTTTGGCTGCTGCCTTTTTGGCTGGTGCCTTTTTGGCCGCTGCCTTCTTCGGAGCCGCTTTCTTCTTGGCAGGTGCCTTGCGCTTTTTCTTGACCGGGCCTTTCGCCACCCGCGCATCAATGAGAGCGATAGCCTGTTCTTCGGTCAGATCTTCCGGCTTCACATCCTTGGGGATGGTGGCATTGGTCGTTCCGTCAGTGACGTAGGGGCCATAGCGGCCCGGCATGACCTGCATTTCCGCTTCACTGGTGGGATGTTTACCCAGCACCTTGATCGGCTCCGCCTTGGCTCTCGTGCCGCCCTTGCGGTCGGCGGCTTCGGCCAGCAGAGTGACTGCCGCATTCATGCCGGTGTCGAACACGTCGCGCGTGCTGGTCAGCTTGGCATATTTGCCATCATGGCGCAGGTATGGGCCGTAGCGCCCAATATTGGCCTCGATTTCCTTGCCGCTTTCGGGATGTACGCCGACAATCCGCGGAAGGCCCAGTAGCTTCAGCGCCCATTCGAGATCGAAATCGTCCAGATCCTTGGGAATGGACGCGCGCTTGGCTTCCTTGCCCTCGCCCAGCTGGATGTAAGGTCCGAAACGGCCGGTTTTGCGCTCCACCTCAAGGCCCGTTTCCGGATCCTTGCCCATGGATTCGTCGCCGCCATCCGCATCACCCTCGCCGCCAGGTTGGGCGAAGCGGCGCGTGAACTTGCACTCGGGATAGTTGGAACAGGCAACAAATGCGCCGAATTTGCCGCCGCGCAATGCCAGGCGGCCTTCACCGCATTTGGGGCATAGCCGCGGGTCGCTGCCATCAGCCTTGTCGGGGAACAGATAGTCGGACAGAAACTCGTCCAGCTTTTCGGACACTTCCGATGGCTTGAATTCCATCACCTCATCGGATTTGGGTTTGAAATCCTTCCAGAACGCCGCAAGCACGTGTTTCCATTGGGCCTTGCCATCGGAAACCACGTCAAGTTCGTCTTCCATCTCGGCTGTAAAGTCGAACCCTACATAACGGGTGAAGAACCGTTCCAGAAAGGCTGTGAGGAGACGCCCGCTTTCTTCTGCAAAGAAACGGTTTTTCTCCATCCGGACATAATCACGGTCACGCAGGGTCTGGATGGTAGAGGCATAGGTGGAAGGCCGCCCGATGCCCAGTTCTTCCATCCGCTTGACCAGGCTGGCTTCGGAAAAGCGCGCGGGCGGCTGGGTGAAATGCTGCGCGGCATCAACAGATTTCTTGAGCGGGGAATCGCCCTTGTTCATCACTGGCAGCAGGCCGGATTCGTCATCATCGCTTTTCTGGTCCAGCCCTTCTTCATAGACTGCCATAAACCCGGGGAATTTGACGACTTGCCCCGTCGCCCGCAATTCATGGCGGCCCGTGGGGTCGCGCATCGTGACCGTGGTGCGTTCCAGGCTGGCAGACGCCATCTGGCTGGCCATGGCGCGCTTGAAAATCAGCGAATAGAGCTTGGCTTCATCACCCGAACCGGCATGGTCGGCAGTGAAACTGGTCGGCCGGATGGCCTCATGCGCTTCCTGCGCGTTTTTTGCCTTGCTCGAATAAAAACGTGGTTTTTCGGGTAGATAATGGCCGTTGTAACGATCAGCTATCGCCTTGCGGGCAGCGGAAATGGCACTGCCATCCATCTGCACGCCGTCAGTCCGCATATAGGTAATCGCGCCTGCTTCATACAGGTTCTGCGCCAGACGCATGGTGTGGCTGGCAGAATAGCCGAGCTTGCGCGCAGCTTCCTGCTGCAAGGTCGACGTTGTAAATGGCGGTGCCGGATGGCGCTTCTGCGGCTTGGTTTCGATATCCTCGATGGTGAAACGGCCTGCTTCCACAGCGGCCTTGGCGGCCATGGCGCTGCCTTCATCGCCCAGCGTCAACTTGTCGAGTTTCTGTCCATCAAACTTGACCAGACGGGCATCGAACTCGGTCCCGTCCTGTTCCATCCTGGCGACGACAGACCAATATTCCTGCGCCACGAATGCTTCGATTTCGCGTTCGCGGTCAACAATCAGCCGCAGCGCGACAGATTGCACGCGCCCTGCGCTCTTGGCGCCGGGCAGCTTGCGCCACAAGATCGGGCTGAGGGTAAAACCGAACAGATAATCCAGCGCGCGCCGCGCCAGATAGGCATCAATCAGATCGGTATCCAGACCACGCGGCTTGCCCATGGCTTCAGTCACGGCAGCCTTGGTGATGGCGTTGAAAGTTACGCGGTCCACCTTGGCTGGCAGTGCCTTGCGCTTGGCCAGCAATTCCTGAACGTGCCACGAAATGGCTTCGCCTTCGCGGTCAGGGTCGGTCGCGAGGATGAGCCGGTCAGCCTTTTTGGCGTAATCGGCGATTTCCTTCACCCGGCTCATCTTGTCGCGATAGGTTTCCCAATCCATCGCAAAATCCTCGTCCGGACGAACGCTGCCATCCTTGGGCGGCAGATCGCGGACATGGCCGTATGACGCCAGAACCTTGAAGTCCTTGCCCAGATATTTCTCGATGGTCTTCGCCTTGGCAGGCGATTCGACGATTACTAGCTGCATGAAACTGGGGTGAAATCCTTACACGTGTACATACGCGCGAGGGTGGAGCGTTGGATTGCACGGCGTCAAGTAGGCTGATGCCGCCACGAAATCCCCCTCCCTCGTTAGCGAAGGGTGCTCAATTGGTTGACCTGCACAGCTTTTGCAAGGCTGGCGGCGCGTTTCCCAATTTTCGCAATATTGACCGCAGCCATTTCAAGCCGCTCGGCTGACGCGGGAACCTGCATGCCGGACTAGCAGGCCCGATATCTCCAATTCCAGCAATGCCAGTTGGACAGAAGCCGCGCTCTGGCCGGACTGGCGGATCAATTCATCCACCGCGACCGGCGCAGTGGTCAGCAGATTATCAATCCGCGCAGGTTCATCCTCAGGCAGGCCATCTTCAGCTTGGCTATCTTCGGCGATATAGGCCCATGGCTCGGGTTCCCTGAAGGTGGAGCGCGCCACCCCGTCAAACCCGGACAGCAGTTCCACCACATCATCTGCCGACTGGACCAGAATGGCGCCATCACGAATAAGCTGGTTGCAACCTTGCGAGCGGCTGTCGAGCGGCGAGCCGGGTATGGCCATGACTTCCCGGCCGGCCTCCCCCGCCAGACGCGCGGTGATGAGAGAGCCGGATTTGGGCGCGGCTTCCACCACCAGCGTTCCGGCGGCCAGTCCTGCAATAATGCGGTTGCGGCTGGGAAAATGGCTGCCGCGCGGCTGGGTGCCCGGTGGCTGTTCGGCCAGCAGCAATCCCTGGCTTGCCACTTGTTCCTGCAATTGGGCGTGCTGCGGCGGATAGGCAATTTCTATGCCGCTGGCGATTACGCCGATGGTGGTTGGGAGTGCGCCCTGATGGGCCGCGCCATCAATGCCGCGGGCAAGGCCGGACACGACCACCAGCCCCGCCTGTGTCAGCGACGCGGAAAATTCGCGGGCCAGCTTGACCGCTGCGGCGGAGGAATTGCGCGCCCCCACAATGGCCACACAGGGGCGCGACGCCAGCGCAAGATTGCCGCGATAGGTCAGGATGGGCGGCGCGCTTTCAATCTGGGTCAGCAGTTCAGGATAATCCGGCGTCCCGTGAAACAGGTATTTTGCGCCGGCCTTGCGCGTGGCGGCCACTTCATCCTCAATCTGGCTGACAGGGGCAGGCCGATATTGCCGCCCTCCGCGCTTGCCCATGTCCGGCAGCGCATCCAGCGCATCGCGGGCATTGCCATAGCGGCGCAGTAGCTGGCGGTAGCTGACCGGCCCGATATTGGGCGAACGCAGCAGGCGGATGCGGGCAAAAGCTTCCTGTTGGGAAAGGCTGGGCTGCTGCGAAATACTGGCACCCTCAGGCGCCGCGAAATCCTGGCTCACGTGGCGCTGCCGCCCACTTTCGGTTCTGTCCCCGCGCGAAGCCGGCTGATATTGGCGCGGTGCAGCCACATTATCAGCGCTGCAATTACGGCCAGATAAGGCGCAAACTGCCCATAACCTGTCAGCAATGCCGCAACCGGCGCAGACACTGCCGCTGCCATGCCAGCCAGCGAACTGATCCGCAGCAGCGCCAGCAAACCGATCCACACTGCAGCATAGACCAGCCCGATTGGCCATGCGATGCCAAAACATACCCCCGCCAGCGTTGCCACGCCCTTGCCGCCCCTGAATTTCAACCAGACAGGGAAGCAATGCCCGATCACCGCCGCCAATGCGGCAAAGCCAACCGAAGTTTCCCCCAGATAGCGCCAGGCAAGAAATACGGGTAGAAACCCCTTGAACAGATCCAACAGGAGCGTTGCTGCTGCCAGCCCCTTGTTGCCAGTGCGCAGAACATTGGTCGCGCCGATATTGCCGGAACCGATTTTCCGCACATCGCCCATTCCGGCCATGGAAGTCAGCAACAGGCCAAACGGGATCGACCCCAGCACATAGCCCAGCAGCATAGCCCACAGATTTTCGATGCCGAATTCCATTTCTGCTCCCCTAATTGGCCATAGCATAACGGGATTGCTTGCATTCGGTCACCGGAAAAATAAGGAGATACCGAGAATTGCGGAGTGACCTTGCCAAAGTGACCAGCCCTATCGACCCTGCTTCACCCATATTGTTGTTTGATTCCGGGGTCGGCGGGCTGTCTGTGCTGGCGCAATTGCGCCAGATATTGCCTGATGCGCCGGTCATTTTCGTGGCCGATCAGGCCGGCCTGCCCTATGGCACCAAGACCGAAGCGCAGATTGCAGCGCGGGTTGCCGGCCTGCTGGGCCGGATGAGCGAACGCTATCGCCCGCGTCTGGTCTGCATTGCTTGCAATACAGCCTCCACAATCGCCCTTGCGGCGGTGCGTGAAGTGCTGGAAGTGCCAATTGTCGGCACGGTGCCGGCAATCAAGCCTGCTGCGGCGATGACCCGCACAGGCGTCATCGGCCTGCTGGGCACGGCGGCCACAGTGCGCCAGGCCTATGTCGATAATCTGGAGCGCGAATTTGCCAGCGACAAGGTGCTGCTTCGCCACGCTGCACCAGGGCTGGTGGAAGCGGCAGAAGGCAAATTGCGCGGGCAGCAGGTGGACCGCAGCGTGATTGAGACCGCGGTCGCCGGGCTTCGCGATCAGCCGCGCGGTGATGAGATTGACACAGTGGTGCTTGCCTGCACCCATTTCCCGCTTTTGCGTGATGAACTGGCGGCATCGTTCGGCAGCAATGTCAGCTTCATCGACGGGGCGGCGGGTATTGCGCGGCGCATTGCCGACCTGACCGAAAACCAGCTTTTCAACCGCATTGCGTCTGACCGCGCTATCACCACCGGCACTCTAGCAGACTTCGCCAAGTTGACCAGTACGCTGGCCCGGCATGGCCTTCATTCCATCGAGCGTTTCTAATCGCGAACCATTCGCAAAGATCGCGGTGGCAATATCGGTCAAATCGGACTAAATCCCGCGTAGAATGCCGGTTTGGCCGGCGTAACGCCGCAGGTTAACCGCGTGAATTACGATCAGATCTTCGACCAGGCTATTGATCGCTTGCACTCCGAAGGCCGCTACCGCGTCTTCATCGATATCATGCGCGACAAGGGTGCTTACCCTAATGCGCGGTGCTTTCACGGGCATAATGGGCCCAAGCCGATCACGGTGTGGTGCTCAAACGATTACCTCGCCATGGGCCAGCATCCCAAGGTCATTTCCGCGATGGAAGACGCGCTGCATGATGTCGGCGCAGGTTCCGGCGGCACCCGCAACATTGGCGGCAACACCCATTTCCATGTCCAGCTTGAAGAAGAACTGGCTGATCTGCATGGCAAACAGGGCGCACTGCTGTTTACCAGCGGCTATGTTTCCAATGACGCAACGCTGTCCACGCTGGCCAAGCTGCTGCCGGGCTGCATCATCTTTTCCGATGAACTCAACCATGCCAGCATGATTGCCGGCATCCGCAATTCAGGCTGTGAGAAGCGGGTTTTCCGCCATAATGACATGGCGCATCTGGAAGAACTTCTGGCCGCAGAAGATGATTCGGTGCCCAAGCTGATCGCGTTTGAAAGCGTATATTCCATGGACGGCGATGTGGCGCCCATCCATGCGCTTTGCGATCTGGCCGAAAAATACAATGCCCTCACCTATATCGACGAAGTGCATGCCGTGGGCATGTACGGCAAACGTGGCGGAGGCATATCCGAACGTGACGAGGCTGCCGACCGGATCGATATTATCGAAGGCACGCTGGGCAA
Source organism: Allopontixanthobacter confluentis (assembly GCF_009827615.1). Lineage (GTDB taxonomy): Bacteria > Pseudomonadota > Alphaproteobacteria > Sphingomonadales > Sphingomonadaceae > Allopontixanthobacter > Allopontixanthobacter confluentis. The sequence goes on along the minus strand of NZ_WTYU01000001.1, from coordinate 792,400 downwards.
GGCTTTTGGTGTCATGGGCGGCTATATTGCCGCTGATACCAAGATTATCGACGTGATCCGTTCCTATGCGCCCGGGTTCATCTTCACGACCTCACTTTCCCCTGTGCTGGTGGCAGGTGTGCTGGCATCGGTGCGCCACCTCAAAAATTCGTCGGTCGAGCGTGATGCCCAGCAAGCCAACGCCGCTGCATTGAAAGCGCATTTTCGCAATGCCGGTCTGCCGGTGATGGACAGCACCACCCATATCGTGCCGCTGATGGTGGGTGATCCGGTGCGGGCGAAAAAAATCAGCGATATTTTGCTGGCGGAATATGGCGTCTATGTGCAGCCGATCAATTTTCCGACAGTGCCGCGCGGGACAGAACGCCTGCGATTCACGCCCGGCCCTGCCCACACAGATGCGATGATGGCCGAACTGACCCGCGCCCTGGTCGAAATCTGGGACCGTCTGGAACTGCGCCTCGCTGCCTGAAATACCTTATACCTATATTAACCAAACATCGACTATCGTGATGTGCATCGGATAAACACGCAGCGACAAGGCGATTGGTTGGGATAGATGGCTGTTAAAGGGTTCCTGCAAGGTTTTGCCAAAAAGCCCCCTGTTTCGGCGGTCATATCCACTGCTGCCGACCCGCAATTGCGCCTGGAAGTGCTGGACGAATTCGAAAAGGCCGGCATCGGCTGGATCTGGGCGACGGACGCTGAAGGCCGGCTGATTTATATCTCGGATGATGCCGTTACAAAGCTGGATATTCCGCTTGAGGAATTACTGGGTCAACCGCTGATTTCCCTGTTCGAAACAGATTCTGACAACCCTGATGAACGGTCTGACCGCCCGCTCAACTTTCAGCTGAAAGCGCACAACAAGGTGCGGGACCTGACCGTCCGCTTTGCCAGAAACCGCCCGCGCAATGATGTAAGGCAGGTGTGGTTTTCCATTTCCGGCCACCCGAAATTTGATGATCGCGGCCAGTTTCATGGATATCGCGGCAGCGCGCAGGACATCAGCGTCGAATATGAGCGCAAGCTGGTCGATTCCCGTCTGGCCGAATTCGATTCGCTGACCGGACTTTACAACCGCCATTTCATGAACCGCCGCCTGGATGGCATCATTGGCGCCTTTAAACAGGCCAAGCGCAGCTGCGCTCTCATGATGCTGGATCTGGACAAGTTCAAGCGTGTGAACGACACAATGGGCCACCCTGCTGGCGATGCCCTGCTGGTGCAGGTGGCTGAACGCCTGCGCAACATTGTCGGCAATCGCGGCGAAATCGGCCGGCTGGGCGGCGATGAATTCCAGATTATCCTGCCGGATATTGATGACCGCGGCAAATTGGGCGAACTGGCTGACAAGATCATCCAGATCCTTTCGCAGCCCTATCCGATTGAAGAAAAGCGCGCCATCATCGGCACCTCTGTCGGCATTGCCATTGCCCCTTATGACGGGGTGGAGCGTGATGAGCTGGTCCGCAGTTCTGACCTCGCGCTGTATGCCGCGAAAAACGGCGGGCGCGGGCAGTTTCGATTTTATTCGGACGATCTGAAGGACGAGGAACAGGAACGCGAGCTGCTGCTCGAAGATTTGCGCATTGCGCTGGAAGCTGGCGATCTTGAATTGCGTTATCAGCCAGTCGTCAAGACCAGCGACAATTCCGTGGTGTGTCTTGAAGCGCTGATGCGGTGGGAACATCCAGAACGCGGCCCAGTAAGCCCGGATGTGTTCATCCCGGTTGCCGAGGAATCCGATCTGATCAACCAGATTGGCGAATGGGCGCTGCAACGCGCCTGCGTTGACGCGATGGCCTGGCCTTCGTCCGTTCGCGTGGCAGTGAATGTGTCAGCAGTGCAATTTACCAATCCGGAATTCTGCAATGTCGTTTCCGCTGCGCTGGCACATTCCGGGTTGCTGCCTGACCGGCTGGAGCTGGAACTCACCGAAAGCGTCTTTGTCGGCGACAGCGAGACGACCGAAGCTGTCTTCACCGACCTCAAGAAAATCGGCGTGCGGCTGGCACTGGATGATTTCGGGACGGGGTATTCCTCGCTCAGCTATCTGCGATCCGCCCCGTTCGACAAAATCAAGGTTGATCGCAGCTTTGTGGATTCTTGCACCCAGAAAGACAAGAACAGCGCCAAGATCATTGCGGCCATCATCGGCCTGTCCAATGCGCTGGGCATGGAAACCACTGTCGAAGGTGTCGAAGCGTTCGACCAGCTCGAAGTCGTCCATTCAAAAGGCGCACGCCTTATTCAGGGCTTCCTCTATTCCCGCGCCCTGCCCCAGGCAGATGTGCTGGAACTGATGGCGAATGGCGGCATGAAGATCGAACCTGACGGGCCGGAAATGTACCGCCCGGAACGCCGCTCCGTCTTCCGCCGCATCGGGGTCATCCATGATGATCACCGCTATGATGTCGTGATGCGCAACTTGTCCAAGACCGGCGCGTTGATCGAAGGGATTATGGGCGTGCCGGTCGATACTCAGCTGGTGCTGGACCTTGGCGCCGGGCAATTGGTGGTCGGCACCGTCAGCCGGGTCAATAATCTCGAAATCGCGGTGGAGTTTGAAACGTCGCTGGTGAGTGATGGCGCGGGCGGCCTGTGCACCCGCCACCGCGTATCACCCTATGCGCTGGCAATTGCCGGAATGCCGCTGACGTCGCTCTCGCCCGGCAATTATCCCCACGAACGCATGAGCGATGGCGCAAAAAGCGCACCAAAGTTCATGCAGGTTGTCGTAAACGGGTCGGGCGGCGCGGTCTGATCAGGCTGCGCGCCGCCGCCAATATCAACGCAGGCTTACAACATTGTCGCTTTCGCGAGGATCAACCCGATCCCCGCGATAAAGGCTGGCCATCGGCTCATCTGTCACGATCACGGCTTCCGCATCGCCAAATCCGTTGAACCCGGTTTTCATGGCCGCGCCATAGGCGCCCAGCATCCCGATTTCGATGTAATCGCCTGCCTGAATGTCCGCCGGCAGCATGAAAGGGCCTTTCATGAAGTCAGCATCGTCACATGTCGGCCCGTAAAAGGAAAATTCCTCCAGCGGTTCGATCAGATCATCTTCCTGCGCCACCACCGGGAAACGCCATTCCACATGGGCGGCATCGAACAGGGCGCCATAGGCACCGTCATTGATGTACAGCTCATCCCCGCGCCGCTTTTCCACGCGCACGATGAGCGAACTATATTCCGCGCACAGCGCACGGCCCGGTTCGCACCACAATTCGGATGAATAGGAAATCGGCAGCGATTCCGACGCGCGGAAAATCACATCGAAGTAATCTTCCAGCGGCGGTGGTTCCATGCCGGGATAGACGCTGGGGAAACCGCCGCCCACATCGATAACGTCAACCGTAACCGCTGCCTGCACGATGGCCGCGCGAACACGTTCCAGCGCCTGCACATAGGCGAACGGCGTCATCGCCTGGCTGCCGACGTGGAAGCACACACCCAGCGCATCGCAATGCTGGCGCGTGGCCTGCAACAGGCCTGCCGCATCTGCCAGATCGACGCCGAATTTGGACGCCAGCGACAATTCCGCATATTCGGACGAAACACGAAGCCGCACACACAGCCACAGATCCGTGGCCGGGTTGCCCGCATCATCGCGGCATGCCTCGACGATTTTTTCCAGTTCCTCAATCGTGTCGAGGCTGAAAGTGCGAACGCCGTGCTGGTGATACGCTTCGCTGATGGCGCGCGCAGTTTTGACAGGGTGCATGAAGCACAGCGTTGCATCAGGCAGCGCGCCGCGCGCCATGCGCACTTCGCCGATGGATGCCACGTCGTAATGGGTGATGCCATTGTCCCACAGGATCTTCAGCAGATCCGGCGATGGATTGGCTTTCACCGCATAGAGCGATTTACCCGGAAACTTCTCGGCGAAGAAACGGGCGGCTCGCGCAGCAGCGTGCGGGCGATTGAGAATGACTGGCTCGTCCGGCGTGAGAGCGCGAACTACTGCAGCAGCGTCAGGATAATGGTGCAATTCAAGGGACCCCCAGAAGTAACAGTTTCTTGGCAAAGGCTGCCTTGCGGTTAGGAAGTCCCCTTGGGGCAGCGAGAGGGCGATATAGCCACCGGATTGTGAACTGCAAGTGAAATTCGATTCAAAAACCGATGATTTTTCCCCACATCAAGCGGGCAAATGCCGGTCATTTTCACAAGTGTTCGACGCGTGTCAGGAAAGCCGGTTCTTAAAATCCTCATATCCGAAGGCCTTGACCTGCTCCAGTGCATCACTTTCGCTGTCCCACAGCCAGATGGACGGCAGTTGCACACCGTTGAACGTGTTGGTTTTGACCATCGAATAATGCGCCTGATCAAGGAAGGCGACACGCTGCCCAGGCTCACACGGAACGGGCAAGCGGTAATCACCAATGACATCGCCCGCCAGGCATGACGGGCCGCCAAGGCGCACCGGCTCGCCGTCCCCGTCCTCATCCTCATGCAGCATCGCGGGGCGATATGGCGCTTCGATCACATCCGGCATGTGGCACGTTGCCGAAATATCGGTAATTGCCAGCGGCATCCCGTTCCAGTGGCTGTCCAGAATGGTGCCGACCAGAATACCTGCATCCAGTGCCACGGCCTCGCCCGGCTCCAGATAGATTTCCGCGCCGGTTTCCTCCTGAATTTCGATCAGGAATTCGATCAGTGCCTCGCGCTGGTAATCATCACGGGTAATGTGATGCCCGCCGCCCAGATTGATCCATTTGAAATGCCCGAAATATGGCTCGATATGTTCTTTCAGTGCATCCCACGTGCGCTTCAACGGGGCAAAATCCTGTTCGCACAGAGAATGAAAATGCAAGCCGTCCAATGGCTCGACATGCTCGTCTTCCAACTGGTCAATCGGGAAGCCAAGGCGCGAATAGGCGGCACACGGGTCGTAACGCGGCACCTCGCCCTCGGCATGCATGGGGTTGATCCGCAAGCCGACGTCAAACCCGCCGCCAAGGCTGCGCGCCTGATCGAGAATTTGCGAAGCGCGCGCCATCTGACCCGGGGAATTGAAAATCACATGGTCGGACAAACGGCAGATTTCGCCCAGTTCATCGGGCTTGTAGGCCGCTGAATAGGTCGTGATCTCACCATCGTAAAACTCGCCCGCAAGGCGCGCTTCCCACAAGCCGGAAGTGCACACACCATCGAGATAATTCCCGATGATGGGCGCCACCGACCACATGGAAAACGCTTTCAGTGCCGACAGCATCTTGATGCCGGACCGGTCCCTGACGTCTGCCAATATCCGCAGATTATCCCGCAGCTTTGCCGCATCCACCACAAAGGATGGGCTGTCGACGCGGCCGAGGTCAAATTGCGCGAATGCGCCCGGATCGCCGGCACGTGTTTCCATCAGTTGTTACCTTGTCTTTCAATCAGCCAGCGCGGGCGTGGTCAGAAACTGACCGGCCCGTCCATCTCTACCACATTCCATGGCAGACCGTGGGCATTCAGCATGTCCATGAACGGGTCGGGATCCATCTGTTCCATGTTGAAAACGCCCTCGCCAGACCATTTGCCAGTCAGCATCATGGCGCTGCCGATCATCGCGGGCACGCCTGTAGTATAGCTGACCGCCTGATTGCCCGTTTCCTCAAACGCGTCTTCATGGTCGCAGATATTGTTGATGTAGAACGTCTTTTCGCCGCTGCCATCCAGCGCCTCGCCCGTGGCAATCACGCCGATGTTGGTCTTGCCCTTGGTCGTGGAACCCAGCGTTTCAGGCTTGGGCAAGACCGCCGCCAGGAATTGCAGCGGGATAATATCCCTGCCCTGATAGCGCACAGGTTCAATGCCGGTCATGCCCACCGCCTGCAGCACTGTCAGATGCTTGATATATTCATCGCCGAAGGTCATCCAGAACCGCGCCCGTTCCAGTTCGGGCAGGAATTTGGCGAGGCTTTCCAGTTCCTCGTGATACATCAGATACATGTTCTTTTCGCCCACCTGGTCGAAATCGAACGTCTGTTTCACAGCCATGGCCGGTGTTTCCACCCATGCACCGTTCTCCCAATGGCGCGCTGGCGCGGTCACTTCGCGGATGTTGATTTCCGGGTTGAAATTGGTGGCAAATGCCTGCCCGTGATCGCCGCCATTGCAGTCCAGAATATCCAGCTGGCGGATGGTCTTGAGCTTGTGCTTCTTCAGCCACATGGTGAAAACGCTGGTGACGCCGGGGTCGAAACCGGAGCCCAGCAGCGCCATCAGGCCCGCCTCTTTGAACCGGTCATGATAGGCCCATTGCCAGTGATATTCGAATTTCGCCTCGTCCTTGGGTTCGTAATTGGCGGTATCGAGATAGCTGACACCCGCTTCCAGACAGGCATCCATGATCGGTAAATCCTGATAAGGCAGCGCCAGGTTGACCACCAGGCTTGGCTTAATCTTGCGGATCAGGTTCACCATCGCCGGCACTTCTTCAGCGTCAATTTCATAGGTGGCCACATCCTGGCCCGTGCGGGATTTGACGCTGGCAGCGATGGAATCGCATTTGCTCCTGGTTCGGCTGGCCAGATGGATGTCCGAAAAAATGTCGGCATTCATTGCCATTTTATGCACCGCGACAGAGCTCACTCCGCCAGCACCGATAACCAGGATAGTCGACATATTTGCTCCGCTTGATCTGTTGGCCGCGCATTTGCGGCATTGGCTGTGTTGGTGCAACGCTCTAGTAGCTAAGAATGTTTCGAGAAAGCCCCCGCGAACCCACACAAGCCGGAGTTATCCGCGCTGCGGCCAAGATTCGCGAGATTTTGCCGCCCACCCCGCTATTGCCGGTGGAAATTCGCGGTGTCCGGTGCTGGGTGAAGGCAGAAAATCTGCAACCCATCGGCGCTTTCAAAATTCGCGGTGCATGGCACCGGTTAAGCGATCTAAGCGCCGATGAACGGCGCAATGGTGTCGTCGCGGTATCCAGCGGCAACCATGCGCAAGGGGTGGCATGGGCCGCGCGCAGGCTGGCGATGGCTGCCACGATCGTGATGCCGCGCGATGCGCCGCAGGTAAAACTGGATGCAACCCGCGCCATGGGGGCTGAAATCGTCCTGTATGAACGCCCCGGCGAGGACCGCGATGCCATTGCCAATGCGCTGTGCGATGCGCGCGGCGCAGTGTTTGCCCACGCCTACGCCGATCCCTGGGTGATTGAGGGGCAAGGGACTGCGGGCATTGAAATATGCAGCCAGTTGGGCCGCCAGCCAGCGGCCATTGTCGCCTGCTGCGGCGGCGGCGGACTGGCGGCAGGGCTTGCCCTTGCCTGCCCTGATACGCGGATTTATCCGGTGGAGCCGGAAGGGTGGGATGATGTCGCCCGCAGCCTGGCCGCAGGCGAGATACTGCCCGTGGGGCCTGACGCCCCCAAAACCGCCTGCGACGCGTTGCAGACCCCGGTGACTGCACCTGTCAACTTCGCGGTCCTGTACGGACGGATCGAGGCAGGTTGCAGCGTTTCGGAAGCCGAGGTGCGCGCGGCCCAGCGTTATGCATTCAGCACGCTCAAACTGGTATTGGAACCCGGCGGCGCTGCGGCGTTGGCTGCCTGTATCGCGGGTAAAATACCGCTGGATGAAGATACTGTCATCATGCTGACCGGCGGCAATACCGATGCTGCCTCCTTCGCCCGTGTAATTGGTTCGGCAGATTAGGTTGCATTTGACAATTTACGTACCTCAGCCCAACAATCAGGGAATATTGGGGGAGTATAATAATGCAGGCACAAATGCTTGCACCGGCCGCTGTGCTGGTGCTGTGGTCCATCATCATGCTGCTGTGGATGGCAGGCACGCGCCTTCCCGCCATGGGCAAGGCAGGCGGCGGCCTGGGTGATGCAAAGCCCGGTGGCCGCGGTCAGGATCTGGAGGGTGTCCTCCCCGATCGGGTGAACTGGAAAGCGCATAATTATGCGCATCTGATGGAACAACCGACGATTTTCTATCCGACGGTGATTATACTGGCGGTGGTTGGTGCAACGGGTTTTGATGCCATGCTGGCGTGGATTTATGTCGGCCTGCGGATCATTCATTCCATCTGGCAGGCCACAGTCAACAAGGTCTCGATCCGCTTTGCGCTGTTCCTGCTGTCAACCATCGTCCTGGCTGCCCTGGCACTGAGGGCAACCATGGTGACCCTGTTTGCCAACCCTGGAGTGCTTTGATCATGATCGATGCAACAGACGCACAATTGCTGCAACCCGTGGTCGCGCTGGCCGCATGGACCATGATCATGTGGGTGTGGATGTATGCCACCCGCATCCCGGCGATGCAGAAGGCTGACAATATCGATACCGCCCATCTGGTCGGCGGAACCGGCGCGGATCTGGACAAGGCCCTTCCGGCCAATGTCCAGTGGAAAGCGCATAATTACAATCATTTGCACGAAGCACCCACAGTGTTTTATGCCATTGCCATTGTGCTGGTGCTGATCGGCCAGGGTGATGGGCTGAACGCGCTGCTCGGCTGGATTTACGTTGGCCTGCGCGTTGCCCATTCGCTGGTGCAGGCGACAGCCAATCGCGTGATGGTGCGCTTCATCCTGTTTGCATTATCCAGCGTGGTGCTGATTGCGATGATCCTGCACGCAGGCATCGCCGTATTTTAAGCTGCCATAACCTGAACTGTTGGCCCCGAACGTATGGCCCCAAACAAAAGGCCCCGCATTTGCGGGGCCTTTTTTATTCGGCGGCTTCCTGTCTGGCAAATTCCATTTCTGCCAGGAATTTTTCCGCATCCAGCGCGGCCATGCAGCCTGTACCGGCAGCGGTGACTGCCTGCCTATAGGTGTGGTCCATCACATCGCCGCAGGCAAATACGCCCGGCAATGCCGTTTTGGGCGTGCCGGGTTCAACCACCAGATAGCCGCTATCATCCATGGGCAGCTTGCCCTTGAACAATTCAGTCGACGGGGCGTGGCCAATGGCAACAAATGCGCCGTCAACATCCAGGAAGCTGACCTCGCCTGTCACTGTGTCCTGCAGTTCAATCTGGGTCAGGCCGCCGGCAGCCGGATCGCCGATGAAACGGGTGACGGCCTTGTTCCACAGCGGGGTAATCTTGTCGTTTGCAAAAATGCGTTCCTGAAGGATTTTTTCCGAACGCAATTCATCCCTGCGGTGGATCAAGGTCACGTCATCGGAATGGTTGGTCAGATAAAGCGCTTCTTCCACAGCGGTGTTTCCGCCGCCGATCACGGCCACTTTCTTACCGCGATAGAAAAACCCGTCGCAGGTGGCACAGGCAGACACGCCCTTGCCGGCCAGCTCCTGTTCACCCGGCACACCCAGCCATTTGGCCTGTGCGCCGGTTGAAATAACCAGCGTTTCGCCAATGTAGATATCGCCGCTGTCGCCCACGGCGCGGTAAGGCGGCCCATTGGCCAGGTCCACTTCCACGATCGTGTCCCACATCATGCGGGTTCCGACATGTTCGGCCTGCGCCTGCATTTCCTGCATCAGCCACGGGCCCTGAACCACATCCCTGAAACCCGGATAGTTTTCAACATCGGTGGTAATCGTCAACTGCCCGCCCGGCTGCAGGCCCTGCACCACAATTGGTTCCAGCGCAGCGCGCGCACCATAGATTGCCGCCGTAAGGCCTGCCGGGCCGGAACCGATGATCAGCATGCGGGTGTGATGGGTAGCCATTATAATGTCCGTTTCAGTTTGGTCATTGCCGTCAAAAATTTGCTGCGGCCCATGGGTATGCAGATATGCCAGCGAAGATCGACACCGGCAGGGCTGATCTGGTTATGCTTCGACCAGATGCAACCGTAATGCACCGCGCCGCGCATCATCCACCCCCAGCATATCGGACAGGAAGGCGTCGATAGAGCCATGCTCTGTCTCCACAGCTTTGCGCGCCGCTTCCAGATAGCGTGGGTCCACGCCCATCAATACCCGGATGGTGGCATCGTCGATCCCGCCCCATTTTGCACGGATTGTCTCTGCCCCTGCGGCAATGCGTGCGTCCATGTTGCCGACCGTATTAGTGAGCAGAAAATCGTCCATCGCATCATCAGGGTGCACCCCAAGGGAATGGTGCAGCAGGGCAACGGCCATTCCGGTGCGGTCCTTCCCTGCCAGACAATGGACCAGGCTGGCGCCCTGCCCCTGTGCCAGCGCCGCAAAATAGTCCCGCAAAATCGCAATCAGCGGCGCGCGAAACGGCAGGTTGCGGTATAATTGTTCCATTTTCTCATGCGCGATGGTCTGGTTCAAAGCGCCTTGTGCCGCTTCCACATGGGGCGCAAGCGCGGCTGTTTCACCGTCATAGAACACCAGTTCAGCGCCAAAATCAGCGCCCCTGCGGCACGGATATTTCTCGCGTTCGCTATTGCCGCGCATGTCTATCACATGGCGCAAATCCAGCGCGTCAATTGCGGCCAGATCAGCGTCGGTCGCATCGCAATGCTGGCCTGAGCGAAACAGTACCCCGCGCCGCACCCGGCCCCCGCCCGAAACGGCATAACCGCCATAATCACGGAAATTATGTACGCCGTCCATCGGCAGGGCACGGTTCATGTCATCATTGGAAGTGGTCATGCCGAATTGATTGCCAGCATGGCGCTGGCTGCACAACCGCCGATTTGGGCCATGCCTCGGTATTTCCACCTACATGGGACTTCGTCTGCATTTATCTCTGGATGGATAGAGGGGCGGATAGAATTGTATGATTACAGGGACGCACCGCATGGCCTATATTCTGATTGCCGATGATGATGAAATTGTCGCCGAAATGGCGTCGGAAGTCATCATCTCGGCCGGGCATGCGTGCGGCTGGGTGACAGATGGGGAACAGGCGCTGGACCTGCTGAAATGGCGCCGGCCCGATCTGCTGCTGCTTGACCAGGACATGCCGAAAATATCAGGAGCGCGGGTGCTGCGTGCCTTGCGCAATTCGCCAAGTCTGTATGATCTGCCGGTCATCATGTTTACCGCCGTCACTGGCGCGGAAGACGAACAACGCGCCCGGTTCCATGGCGCGCAGGATTATATTCGCAAACCATTCGACCAGAAATTTCTCATCTGGCGCATCAATCAGGTGCTGCGCGCCCGCGCCGAACGGCCAAAACATGTCGAACTGACCGAACTGATGCAACGTAACGCCGGCCAATGGCGCGACGAGGATGAAACGGCGTTCCGGTCAGTCCTCTAAGCCCGCGGCATTATGTGCGTGGCAGTGCCGCCAGATCAGACGTGAAATTTTCGGTCCAGCGCTGCACATTATCCTGCCTGACTGTCTTGATCAGGGCATTGTAACGGCGCTTTTTTTCCTCGGTGGGCATGTCCAGCGCCTGTTTGATGGCATGGCTCACATCATCCGGACTATGCGGATTGACCAGCACTGCTTCGGGCATCTGCATGGCGGCGCCTGCGAAACGCGACAGGATCAGCACGCCCGGATCTTCAGGATCCTGGGCTGCGATATATTCCTTGGCCACAAGGTTCATCCCGTCGCGCAGCGGAGTGACCAGGCCAATTTTGGCCGCGCGGTAAAAGCCGCATAATTCCGCCAGACTATGCCCCTTGTTGACATAGCGGATTGGCACCAGATCCACTTCTGAACGCGCACCATTTATCTGGCCAGTCTTCTGTTCCAGTTCCTGTCTGATCTTGCGGTAGGATGCGACATCCTCGCGGCTAGGCGGTGCAATCTGGATATAGACCAAATCGCGCACACGGTCAGGGTTTTGGTCAAAAAACCGCGAAATGCCGTCGATCCGTTCAGGCAGGCCTTTCGAATAATCCAGCCGGTCCACCCCCAGCATCGCAGTCCGGCGGCGGGTGCTGGACAGCAGGCGCTGGCCGGCCTGCCGCGCCTCACCGGTGCTGGCCTGCTGCTGCAGATGGTCATAATCAATCCCGATGGGATAAGCGCGCGCGTGTACTATGCGCCCTTCAAAAGCGATTCTTCCGCTGTCTTCATCGACCTGCGCGCCCAGTTCCTTGCGGCAATAATGCAGGAAGCTTTCCAGCCATTCCTGCGTCTGAAAACCGATCAGATCGTAATCCAGCATCGTGCGCACAAGACGCTCGTGATAGGGCAGCGATACGAACAATCGGGTGGGCGGCCACGGAATATGGAGGAAAAAGCCGATCCGGTTTTTCAATCCGCGCGCCCGCAACCGTTGGCCCAGCGGCAGCAGGTGATAGTCATGCACCCACACCATATCCCCCTCTTCAATCAGGGGCGCAGCGCTCTGGGCGAAGCGTTCGTTGACGCGTTCATACCCCTTGCCAAATTCGCGTTCATATTCCGTCAGATCGATACGGTAATGGAATAGCGGCCACAGGGTGGAATTGGCATAACCATTGTAATATTCCTCCACATCCTGCGACGCCAGATCCATGGTTGCCGTGGTCACTCCATCAGCGCTCTGCAGCGAAATTTCGCCGGTAAACTCGTCCACTTCCCCGCCCGACCAGCCAAACCAGATGCCGCCATTTTCCTTGAGCGCGGAATTGAGCGCGCCCGCCAGCCCACCTTGCGCGCCAGCAGCGCCGCGGGCCTTGGGCACAGCCACCCTGTTGGAAATGACGACCAGCCTGCTCATCGCACGGTGCTCCATGATCGTGACAGCAATCCTGCGCAGTTGATCACGCCCACCAGCGAATAGGTCTGCGGGAAATTGCCCCACAATTCGCCTGTCTCATAATCAAGGTCTTCCGACAGCAGCCCCGATTGTGTCCTGTGGCTCAACATCGCTTCAAACAGACCCCGCGCCTCGGCATCGCGGCCCGCCAGATGCAGCGCCTCAATCAACCAGAACGTGCATACGTTGAACGCTGTTTCAGGCGCGCCAAAATCATCCTCTGCTGCATATCTGAGCATATGTTCACCGCGCCGCAGGGTTTTTTCCACCGCGGCAAAGGTCGATTTGAAGCGCGGATTGTCAGGCGCGAGAAACCGCAGCTCGACCATCTGCAACAGGCTGGCGTCCAGATAATCGCTCTGGAACGACGCACCGTAATGACCGCCCTCCTCGCCATTCTCGACCCATGCTTCGCGCTCTATCGTCGCGCGGATAATATTCGCGCGGTCGAGCCACAGTTTTTGCCGGTCAGCCTTGCCGATATGGCCAGCCACATTGGCCAACCGGTCGCACGCGGCCCAGCACATGACGGCGGAATATGTATGCACTTCCTGCCTGGTGCGGAATTCCCACAAGCCGGCATCGGGTTGATCATGCATGGCCCAGGCGCTTTCGCCCACTTCTTCCAGCGCGGCAAAATCATGCTCGTCCGCCATGCGCAGCAATCGGCGGTCGAAAAATGCCTGCGCCGTTGGCAGCACGATCTGGCCGTAACAATCGTGCTGGACCTGCTTGTAGGCAGCATTACCCCGGCGGACTGGCCCCATTCCCTTGTAACCGGCAAGATGCGCGGCGGTGCCTTCATCAAGTTCGCTTTCACCCATCACCGAATAGAGCGGCTGGATTTGCCCGCCGCGCGCGCCGTCAACGATGTTGCGCAGATAGCCGAGATATTTCTCAAGCACATCGAGCGCACCCAGGCGGTTCAGCGCCTGCACGGTGTAATAGGAATCGCGAATCCAGCAATAACGGTAATCCCAGTTACGTTGGCTGAAGGGGGCTTCGGGAATGGAAGTGGTCAGCGCGGCGACAATCGCGCCGGTTTCTTCATGCTGGCATAATTTCAGCGCAATCGCGCAGCGGATGACCTCATCCTGCCATTCCAGCGGAATATGCAGCCCTCTGACCCACAATTTCCAGTAGCGCGCGGTGGACTGGTCCATGCGCCGCAGTTCGGAACGCAAATTGCCGACAAACGGCTCGTCTGGTCCGAGGAAAAAATGCTGGTCGTTTTCGATCCGATAAAAACGCGATTCCAGCACATAGCCAATGGGCGCATCCGTGCTGAGCCTGATGGCCTGCCCGCTGACCAGATATCGGATGTGATTGGTGCCGTGGGTCGTCTCGGCAATTTTCGCGCCGTAATTGCTCATCGGATTGAGCACCACCCGCATGCGCGGGTTGCCTGCAAGGGGCCGGACAATGCGGGCATAAGCCACCGGACGATACATGCGGCCCGACCGTTCAAAGCGCGGGCAGAAATCGCGGATCTCGACCGCACTGCCATCCTCTGCTTCCAGCCGTGTGACAAGTGTGGCCGTGTTACGCTCGTAATGCTGGGAGGATGATGCCTGCCCTTCCAGTTCAAAGCGCCAGACGCCCGATGACTGCCTGTCCCCGTTCAGCAACGCACAGAATACAGGGTCACCATCAACCCGCGGCAGGCAGCCCCAAACCAGCGCGCCAGCGCGGTCGATAAGGCCGCTGATCTGGCAATTGCCGATGGGCCACAGTTCAAGGCTGGAAGCAGCGACTTGCGCCAGTGCTGTGTCGGCCGGTTTGGTCTGGGCTGGTGCAGTCATAGGTTCAGCCATTCATGAACATCCCTGATGGAGTTGAGGTGATAATGGGCCAGCGCCGATACACGCTCGCCCACGGCAATACCGAAGCCGCCCAGTGCAAGTGATGCTGCAAAACCGTCTTCATCGGTGATGTCATCGCCAATAAACACCGGCATGGCGCCTGAAAAAACGCCTTGCTGCATCAATGCCTGTACTGCGCCAGCCTTGCCGCCACCGGGCCGCACCAGTTCGACCACGAATTTGCCCGACTGTATTTCCAGCCCAGCTTCGCGCGCGAGGCTGGCGGTAAATTCTTCTGTCACTGCCTGCCTGCCCGGATGCGACCGGTAATGCACCGCGACACCGTGGCTTTTGGTTTCCAGATGCAGATTCTGCTCGGCAGCAAACCGCGCCAATGCGGCCACAATTTCGGCCGGCACGGGGTCTGGCGGGGTGCCGATCATCGCCTGATCGGGGCCGACCATAGCCGCCCCATGCGACCCTGCGCGGTAAATGGCGGGCGCGCCAAGATAGGTCGCCAGATCGTCAAGCGACCGGCCGCTGACCACGGCCAGGCGGCCAGCCATCCGCGCGGCAAGCTGTTCCAACTGCCGCGACAGCTTGTCACTGACACAAATGGCATCGGGCCGGTCGGCAATGCCCACCAATGTGCCGTCAAAATCCAGAAAAAGAGCGACATTGCCCTGCTGCATCAAGGTTGAAAGCAGTGGGGGTGGTGAAAGGGTGCCGTGGGCTGCCATTGGCGATGTTCTTAAAGGCCGGGCCGCCAGCGTCAAACGCGAATACGATTGCGTAAAGGACAAACCGCTAATCGAAATTTCCAAATGCAGCTAGCACCCTTGCAAGGCCGGGTGTATCTTTTTCGTCATGCAGGGCAGCGATGGCTGTCTTGATATCAAGCTGAAAATCCGATGTGACGGACTGCGTGCCCGACCGCTGCCCGCCCAGAGATTTCACCAGCGATATGGCAGCCCGGTTTTCCGACAGGGTCTGCACATCCAGCGTTTCCATCCCTGCCAGACGGCAATTGATCAGCAGGGTGGCGGTAAGCAGGCGGCTGAGGCCAAGGCCCTGATAATCATCCAGCACGGCCACGGAAAATTCCGCATGGTCATCATCCTGCCCGCTGCGGATGGCGTGCACTGCGCCAATGGCCAGCTTTTCCGGGTGGTCGGTCAGGATTGCGCCCCATGCAATGTGCATGTCACCATCGACATCCAGCAGACTGTCAATCACCCGGTCCGGCGGTGTTACAAAACCGGAAAAGAAACGCAGATACCGTGACCTTTCCGACATTTGCGCAATACCGTCGCGCATCCGCGCCTCGTCATCGGCATTCACTGTCCTGATGCACACAGGCATACCGTTGTTGAGAACGGTATGAATGACAATGTCGGCTATGTTTTCGTCAAGCTTGTCCGGCATCGTCTCCGCAGTTCTCCTGTTGGCGAGTGCTGACGGAACATTGCACGCTTTGCTGCCGGTGCCTACGGTAAACCGCCCGTGCCCCACAAACCCTAGGCGCACAAACCCTAGGACCATAAACCCCAGGCGCACAGACAAGGAGGCCCGCCGCAGCGCTTGCGCACCGCGACGGGCCCCTTCCTCCCCAGGAACTTTGAGCCGGTCAGGCCACGAACTGGTTCATCGTATTATGCGCGCCGCCTGCTTTCAAAGCGGCTTCGCCAGCAAAATATTCCTTGTGATCATCACCCACGTCGCTGCCGGACATGTTCTGGTGACGGACGCAAGCGATGCCCTGGCGGATTTCTTCGCGCTGAACATTCTTCACGTAACCAAGCATACCCTGCTCGCCGAAATATTCGCGGGCCAGATTATCCGTGCTCAGTGCCGCTGTGTGATAGGTCGGCAGGGTGATCAGGTGGTGGAAAATTCCAGCCTGTGCTGCGGCATCCTTCTGGAAAGTGCGGATACGCTCGTCTGCTTCTGCGGCCAGTTCGCTGCTGTCGTAATCCACGCTCATCAGCTTGGCGCGGTCATAGGCGGAAACATCCTTGCCGCTTTCAGTCCACGCATCATACACCTGCTGGCGGAAATTCAGCGTCCAGTTGAAACTGGGCGAGTTATTATAGACCAGCTTGGCATTGGGGATCACTTCCCGGATGCGGTCAACCATCGCGCCAATCTGTCCGATATGCGGCTTTTCCGTCTCGATCCACAACAGGTCAGCGCCGTTCTGCAGCGAATTGATGCAGTCCAGAACGCAGCGGTCTTCACCTGTTCCGGCGCGGAACTGATAGAGGTTGGACGGCAGACGCTTTGGCTTCATCAGCTTGCCATCTCGGCTGATCAGGACATCACCATGGCCAAGATTGGCCGGATCGACTTCTTCGCAATCGAGGTAGCTGTTATATTGATCGGCAATGTCGCCTTCTTCGCGGACATAGGCGATCTGCTTCGTCAGGCCCGCCCCAAGCGAATCTGTCCGGGCCACAATGATGCCGTCTTCCACGCCCATTTCCATGAAGGCATAACGACACGCACGGATTTTCGCGAGGAAGTCTTCATGCGGAACCGTAACCTTGCCATCCTGATGGCCGCACTGCTTTTCATCAGAAACCTGATTTTCAATCTGCAAGGCGCAGGCGCCTGCCTCGATCATTTTCTTGGCCAGCAGATAGGTTGCTTCGGCATTGCCGAACCCTGCGTCAATATCGGCAATGATGGGCACGACGTGCGTTTCATAATTGTCGATGGCATTCTGGATTTTGGCGGCGCTGACCTGGTCGCCCTTGTCGCGTGCTGCATCCAGATCGCGGAACATCATACCCAGTTCTCGGGCATCGGCCTGCTTGAGAAACGTGTAAAGTTCTTCGATCAGGGCCGGAACCGAGGTTTTCTCATGCATGGACTGATCTGGCAGCGGGCCAAATTCGCTCCGCAATGCCGCAACCATCCAGCCGGACAGATAAAGATAACGGCCCTTGGTGGTGCCGAAATGCTTCTTGATCGAGATCAGCTTCTGCTGCCCGATAAAACCATGCCAACACCCCAGCGACTGGGTATAATTTGCAGGGTCAGCATCATACGCATCCATATCCTTGCGCATTATCTTTGCCGTGTAGCGCGCAATATCGAGACCGGTGCGAAAACGGTTCTGCGCCCGCATACGGGCCACAGATTCGCCGCTGATCCCGTCCCACGCACCATTATGGTTGCGGATCAGATCTTCGGTCTGCGAAATATCGGTAGAATAGGTCATGTGAGGCCTTTGGGTTTTAGAAATATGATGGAAGTCAGATACCACGCCATTTCGCAGTTGCGAGATGCCACGAAGTTCAGTTGTCCATCCTTACAAGAGTTCATTGTACAGTTGTAATATCTACACAACTACTGTAATTACGGCGCATGGCTACTCCGCGCTCTGTCTATCTTGGCCCTCGCCTTCGCCGCCTGCGGCGTGAATTGGGCCTCACCCAGGCTCAGGTGGCGTCCGACCTCGAGATTTCGCCTTCCTATGTCGCGTTGATGGAACGCAACCAGCGGCCACTTACCGCTGACATATTGCTGCGTCTTGCCCGCACCTACTCGCTCGACCTGTCTGACCTGACGATGGATGACAGTTCGGATTACCAGGCCCGCTTGTCAGCAGTGCTGAAAGACCCCCTGTTTGCCGATATTGATTTGCGGGCACTGGAAATTTCCGATGTGGCGATGAATTTCCCCGGGATCAGCGAAGCAATCCTGCGCCTGCATACGGCATGGGCCGAACGCCAGCTGGAGCTGGCGGATATGGGCGCTGGCACCAGCCAGGATGCCGTCGCCGATCCGGTTGCAGAAGTGCAGCGGTTTCTGGCTGCGCGGCGCAATTGTTTTCCCGCGCTTGATGAAGCTGCAGAAGCCATTGCGGCCAAGGCTGCGGACACTGGCGGCTTGGCCAGCCATCTGAAGATCAGACATGGTCTGCGCCTGCGCATGGTGCCGTCGGATGTGATGGGCGATACGCTGCGGCGGTTTGACCGGCATCGGGACGAAATCTGGCTGGATGACGGGCTGGATACTGCCAGTCAGAATTTTCAGATAGCCATTCAGCTGGCCTATATCGAACTACGCAGCGCGATAGAAACCGTCATCAAAGATGCCGCCGCCATCAGCGAAGCAGGCTTGCCATTGCTGCGCCGTGCCCTTGCCAGCTACGCCGCCGCAGCCATCGTGATGCCGTATGATGCCTTTGCCCGCGCGGCCGATGCCAAGGGCTATGATGTCGAAGCGCTCGCCCGGTCATTCGGCACCAGTTTTGAACAAGTGGCGCACCGGCTGACAACCTTGCAAAAGCCGGGGCAGGAACGTGTGCCGTTTTTCTTCATCCGGCTGGACCGTGCCGGCAATGTGTCCAAAAGGCTGGATGGCGCGGGCTTTCCCTTTGCCCGCCACGGGGGTGGCTGCCCCTTGTGGAATGTACACCGCACGTTCTCGGAGCCGCGCGAAATTCTGACCCAATGGCTCGAACTGCCCGATGGCAACCGGTTCTTTTCGATTGCCCGCACCGTGACTTCGGGTGGCGGCGGCTTCGGCATTCCCCGGGTCGAACGCGCTGTTGCATTGGGCTGTGCAGCGCAGCATGCCCACCGGCTGATCTACACAAGAAACCAGCCAGAATTGTCAGCTGATGATGCAACGCCCATCGGCGTGACTTGCCGCTTGTGCCAGCGGATCGACTGCACAACACGTTCCGCCCCGCCCATCGGCCGCCAATTGCTGCCCGATGATTATCACCGGGGACAGGCACCGTTCGCTTTCGCTGATCGCTGACGCCAGACCTTATCGCTGACCCCGGATAAAGCCCGTGCCGCCGTGCGACACAAGCCAACCCCATCTGAGCAATCCCTGCCAACTTAGACCTTCGCAAACCGGCCAGCGCTGCATCCTGCGCGCCGTGACGCACCGCCTGAGAGAGCTGCTTTCCGACGAATGACTGAAAAATGGTAGCGGAGGAGGGACTCGAACCCCCGACACGCGGATTATGATTCCGCTGCTCTAACCAGCTGAGCTACTCCGCCCCAAAGGGCAACCGGATGCTTCCAAATGCGGAAAAACAACCGGGCAAGGCGGCGCGTTTAGGGCCGCATTTTCCAGCGGTCAACTGCGAAAAGACCGATTGGACCGGCGAAATTTGAATTCTCGCACAAACTCCCATGGGCCGCCCCGGTAGATGTGCAATTCCAGCCCTGAAAAACAGAAACTTTGTGGTCTGATCGTGTCTGCTAGCTGCTGCTGCAATGCCTTTGCCGCACCGGACGTGACCTTGTTCTGGATGGTTATGTGCAAACGCGGCCGATGGCTGTCCTGCCCCGTCAGCAAACCATGAAATCGGTCGGCGAGCCTGTCACGAATGTCCATCAACTGCGGGCTGACCAGCTTCAGGGCAGTTCCGCCGCCCAGTGACATCAGGCCCACCAGGTCGCATTGGGCATCGGCTGCCTGCGCTGTTTCCTGCTTCAAGATAGTGCGAATTTCGTCTGCGTAGGATGCAGGCAGCGCATGAAACAAGGTGACATGGGCTTTCAGGTAATTGCGGGCTAGCGGAAAATGCGCGTCGCGCAGCGCAGTCGCCCATTTTGCCATGTCTGCAGGCAATTGCGCGGTTACGATGAACGGCGCATCGTCAGCCGCTCCGGTCACATTTCTCCGCGCTGACGGCGCAGCGCATACCATTTTTGCACGTTGGCATTATGCTGTTCCAGCGTATCGCCGAACTCATGCCCGCCCTTGCCATCGGCCACCATATACAGCGCGCTCGTCTTTGCAGGGTTGAGCACTGCGGCGATGGATTCGCGCCCCGGATTGGTAATCGGGCCAATCGGCAGACCGACCATGGAATAGGTATTATAGCCATTCACCGCCGAAATTTCCGACTGGAGAATGCGGCGGCCAAGCGGCTTGCCCTTGGTAATGGGATAGATGATGGTCGGGTCTGCCTGCAGCATCATGCCCTGTTTCACGCGGTTGGAATACAGGCCCGCGACCATTCGGCGTTCGGAGGCAACGCCGGTTTCCTTTTCCACAATGGATGCCAGAATGACAGCTTCACGCGGCGTTTTTACGGCAATGTTACTGGCGCGTTTGGCCCATAATTCCCTGACCGTGTCAGCCATGGCTGCCTGCATGCGCGCGACCACGGATTTGCGGCTTTCGCCGCGCTCGAAGTCATAGCTGTCCGGCAGGATTGTGCCTTCTTCCGGCACGGAAATCTCGCCTTTCAGCAGCGGTTCTGCCATCAGCCGTTCGTACACCATCACCGACGGCATCCCTTCGGGCACGGTGACAAAGCGGCGGATCACATCCCCGTTCTGGAAAGTGTCGAGAATGGTCGCGGGGCTGGCGCCAGCGGGGATCAGAAATTCACCCGCCTTGATCGGCGCGCCCGAGCCGAGAATCTTGGCACGCAGCAGAAACGCATCAGCAGAACTGATGAGCCCTTTTTCTTCAAGAATGCCTGCAACACTGGTGAGCGATGAGCCAGATGGAACTATGAAGGATGTGTCTTCCTCCACCTGCGCCGAACCATACCAGCCCGACGCGAACACCGCGATGCCGATGAATGCCAGCACAGCCAGCGCGGCAATGAAAAGACAGCCGCGCCGGACCATGTCAGTCAGCCTTCTTCATGACCAGACTTGCATTGGTGCCGCCAAAGCCGAAGCTGTTGTTGAGCACCGCACGCACTTCGCGCTTTTTGGCCACATGGGGAACCAGATCGACCCCTTCGGTGCCGTCATCGGGATTGTCCAGATTGAGCGTCGGAGGCACGATCTGATCGCGCAGGGCCAGAATGCAGAAGATGGACTCAACAGCGCCTGCACCGCCCAGCAAATGGCCGATGGCAGATTTGGTCGAGCTCATCGAAACATTGCCAATGGCATCGCCAAACAGGCGCTTGACTGAACCCAGCTCGATCGTGTCCGCCATGGTGGAAGTGCCATGGGCGTTGATGTAGTCGATATCGGACGGCGTCATGCCGGCCTTTTTCAGTGCCATTTCCATGGCACGATAAGCGCCAAAGCCTTCTGGATGAGGCGCCGTGACGTGATAGGCATCGCCCGACAGGCCATAGCCGACGACTTCGGCGTAAATCTTCGCGCCGCGCGCCTTGGCGTGTTCATATTCTTCAAGCACCACGACACCGGCGCCCTCGCCCATCACGAAACCATCGCGGTCCTTGTCATAAGGGCGGCTGGCTTGTTCGGGCCGGTCATTATAGGACATGTTGAGAGCGCGGGCCTGTGCAAAACCGGCCACGCCCAGCGGGCAAATGGTGCCTTCCGCCCCGCCTGCCAGCATGATGTCGGCATCATCGTCACGGATCATCCGGGCCGCATCGCCAATTGAATGCGCGCCGGTGGAACATGCCGTGACGACTGCGTGATTCGGCCCCATCAGGCCGTATTTGATCGAAACCTGGCCGGAAATCAGGTTGATGAGTCGGCCATGTACAAAGTGCGGGCTGACCCTGCCGGGGCCGCGTTCGTGCAGCACGATGGATTCGCTTTCGATGCCCGGAAGGCCGCCGATACCTGAACCGATAGAACAGCCAGCGCGCAGCTTCAGCTCGTCCGACATATCTTCGAGGCCAGCATCTTCCAATGCCTGCCCCGCGGCATCAATGCCGTAGATGATGAACGGATCGACCTGGCGCTGAACCTTGTGATCCACACGCTTGTCAGGATCAAACCCATATTCATGGTCGGCAGGTTTAACTTCGCAGGCAATCTTGCACTTCTGGTCGGACGCATCGAACCTGGTAATCAGGCCCGCGCCGCTTTTCGAAGCGAGAATATTCGCCCAGGTTGTTTCAACATCGGCCCCAAGCGGGGTTACGAGACCCAAACCGGTTACCACCACACGGCGCATGCAACTCTCCGTAAAAATGCAACAGGCCCGGCCCCCGAAGGAGGTCGAGCCTGTTCAGTCCCGCCGACTGCCCATTGACTGGCTGTCAGACGAGCACGGCGGGATGGCTTATTAGCCCTTGTGCTCTTCGATGTACTTCGTGGCATCACCAACGGTGGTGATCTTTTCAGCCGCATCGTCAGGGATTTCGACACCGAATTCTTCTTCGAATGCCATCACCAGCTCGACAATATCGAGACTGTCTGCGCCAAGATCATCAATGAAGCTGGCTTCCTGAGTGACCTTGTCAGCTTCAACACCGAGGTGTTCGACAACAATCTTGGAAACGCGATCAGCAGTATCGGACATATTTTCCCTCTCGAAATTGGGGGTTTCAAACTTTCTCAACGCCCTACTGAACAGGGCGGGCGCTGGCAAGTGCGTGCGTAAAAACAGCTTACGCCAACACGCACTTAATCACCGGCGGTTAATCACCGCCCATTAATTACCGGCAGTGTCGGTACGGGTGGTTTCTGCCGCCATTGCAGGTTTCGGTTTTTCCACCAAACGGATAGCCAGTTCCTTCAATTGCGCGGGGCTGACGACGCTGGGCGCGCCCATCATAAGGTCTTCACCCTTCTGGTTGAGCGGGAATGCAATCACTTCGCGGATGTTGGGTTCATCAGCCAGCAGCATCACGATCCGGTCAATACCCGGCGCCGAACCGCCATGCGGGGGCGCGCCATATTTGAACGCATTGATCATGCCGGAGAAATTGGCATCAACATCGGCCTGCGAATAACCGGCAATTTCAAACGCCTTATACATGATGTCAGGCCGGTGGTTCCGGATCGCGCCGGACGACAGTTCATAGCCGTTGCAGACAATGTCATACTGCCACGCCAGAATATCCAGCGGGTCCTTGTTTTCCAGCGCATCCATTTCGCCCTGCGGCATGGAAAAGGGGTTATGGCTAAAATCGACCTTTTTCGCCTCTTCGTCATATTCGAACATCGGGAAATCGACGATCCAGCAGAATTTGAAGCAGCCTTGCTCGATCAAGCCCAGCTCTTCAGCGACGCGGGTGCGCGCTGCGCCTGCCAGCTTGACCGCTTCCTTCTGTTTGCCGGCAGCAAAGAACAGTCCGTCATTTTCGCCAAGGCCAAGCTCGTCATACAGCTGCGCCATCAGCTCAGGCCCATGGTTCTTGGCAATCGGCCCGCCAAATTCGCCGCCCTTGCGGGTGACATAGCCGAGCCCGGCAAAACCTTCGCCGCGCGCCCAGTTGTTCATGTCATCGAAGAACTTGCGGCTCTTGTCCTGCGTTTCCGGCGCAGGAATGGCCCGCACGATACCGCCGCTGCCGACGATCTTCTCAAACAGGCCAAAGCCTGATTTCTCAAAATGGCTGGTGACATCGGAAATGATCAGCGGGTTACGCAAATCCGGCTTGTCGCTGCCATATTTCAGCATCGTCTCGGCATAGGGAATGCGCGGAAATTCGCCCGCTGGCGTAACAGTTTTGCCGCCTGAGAATTCTTCGAACACACCGGCCAGAACAGGCTCCAGCGCGTCGAACACATCGTCTTGGGTAACAAAGCTCATTTCCAGGTCGAGCTGGTAGAATTCCAAGCTGCGGTCGGCACGCAAATCTTCATCGCGGAAACAGGGTGCAATTTGGAAATACCGGTCGAAACCGGACACCATCAGCAATTGCTTGAACATCTGCGGCGCCTGCGGAAGCGCGTAAAATTTGCCGTGGTGCATCCGGCTTGGCACCAGAAAATCGCGCGCGCCTTCTGGGCTGGATGCCGACAGGATCGGCGTCTGGATTTCAAAGAACCCCTGCCCCACCATGCGCTTGCGCAGCGACGCAATGACATTGCTGCGCAGCATGATGCTGCTGTGCACCTTGTCGCGCCGCAGATCGAGAAAACGGTTTTTCAGGCGGATATCTTCCGGATATTCCTGTTCCCCTGCAACCGGCATCGGCAGTTCGTCAGCCTTGCTTTGCACTGTGACAGAGCGGGCATAGACTTCAACGCCGCCGGTCGGGAGGTTGGCGTTGACCGTTCCTTCAGCCCGCGCCTTCACGTCGCCATCGATGGTGACAACGCTTTCGACTCGCAGACCTTCGAGCAACTTGAGCGCAGGCGAATCTTCATCCGCCACAATCTGTGTCAGGCCGTAATGGTCACGCAAATCCACAAACAGCACGCCGCCATGATCGCGCTTGCGATGAATCCAGCCGGACAGGCGCACTGTTTCGCCGACATTTTCGGTGCTCAGGGCTGCGCAATTGTGGGTACGGTAGGCGTGCATCTAAAATCTTTCCAAATTCGGGGCTATGACGCTAAGGGCGCCTGAGCATTTCGGGTGCCGCGCGCCCCCTTGCGGATGCGCGGCGTAACAGGGGAACAACATGGCTTTGTCAAGCTGTGTGGGCCCCATCATCAATCTGGGCAATCGGGCCCGAGTGGCGGTACTCCGCCCACATAAAGAAAAACGACATGAAAATACATGATCTGATTACGACCACCGAAGCCCTGGCCGATCTGTGTGAAAGGCTTGCCAAATCCGACTTCGTCACGGTCGACACCGAATTCATGCGCGAAAATACCTATTACCCTGAGCTGTGCCTGGTGCAGATCGCCAATGACGTGGAAGCTGCTGCGATTGACCCGATGGCAGATGGCATTGACCTGGCGCCGTTGCTGGAACTGATGTGCGATAATGAAGACGTGCTGAAAGTCTTCCACGCAGGCGGGCAGGATGTGGAAATCATCTACAATCTGACCGGCAAGACGCCCCACCCCATTTTCGATACGCAAATCGCGATGATGGCCATCAGCCAGTCCGAACAGATCGGCTATAGCAATCTGGTCGAAAGCTGGCTCGGCTTCACCGTCGACAAGGGGGCCCGCTTTACCGACTGGGGTCGCCGTCCGCTGACCGACCGGCAGATCGAATATGCGATTGGCGATGTAACTCATCTGTCCAAGATATTCCCGATGATGCTTAAAAAGCTGATCAAGACGGGCCGCGGCATGTGGCTGAATGCGGAAATGGAAAAGCTGGCTGATCCGGCCAATTACCGCAACGATGCCGATCTTGCCTGGAAACGCATCCGCCAGGCTGGCCGCAACCCGCAGGTGCTGGGCCGCCTGAAAGCCATTGCCGCATGGCGCGAAGGCGAAGCGCAACACAAGAACATCCCGCGTGGCCGCATCATGCGCGATGAAACTCTGGCCGATGTGGCAGGCCACCCGCCCAAGAAACAGGCGGATCTGGCCAAGGTTCGGGGTTTGTCCAATTCGTGGAAGGACAATGACATTGGCAAGCGCCTGATGAATGTCATCGAAAATGCAGAAGCGCTGCCCAAGGATGAAATGCCCGAAAAGGCAACACGCGGTGCACCGCTGGGCAAAGAAGGCGCGCTGGTGGCAGATTTGCTGAAACTGCTGCTGAAGATACGCTGCCGCGAAATCGACATCGCCTCGCGCCTGCTCACCAAATCTGACGAGTTGGAAGCCCTTGCCGCTGGAATACGCAAGCTGCCCATCCTGGAAGGGTGGCGCTATGATGTGTTTGGCAAGGAAGCGCTGGAACTGGTGGAAGGGCGCATGGCCTTTGCCGTGAAAGACGGCAAGCTGACGATGACCCACTTCGACACCGAGGGCGTGGCTGAAGCGCCAGAAGACCCGATCCAGCCAGACGATGACGTTAATGGCGCAGGCCAGCAAGCGGCAGAATGAGCACCTATCTGCCCACCATCAAGCAGCTTCAATATCTGGTCGCCCTGCACGAACACGGGCATTTCGGCCGGGCCGCAGAAGCCAGCTTCGTGTCCCAGTCCACGCTTTCTGCCGGTATCCGCGAGCTGGAATCGCTGTTGGGCGTGACGCTGGTTGAACGCAGCCGCCGCGTGGTGCGGTTCACCCCGCTGGGCAACCAGGTGGTGGCAAAGGCACATCGTTTGCTGCGCGAAGCAGAAGAACTTTCCGATCTGGTACAGGCATCGGGCAAGCCGCTTTCGGGTGAATTGCGCATGAGTGTGATCCCCACCATTGCGCCATTCCTGCTGCCCAAAATGCTCCCCCGCCTGCGGCAGGAACGCCCGCAGCTGAAACTGTTCCTACGCGAGGAAACCAGCGATGCAGCAGTGGAATCCCTCAATCACGGACGTGTGGATTGCGTGCTGCTGGCCCTGCCTTTCGCCACTGGCGAAGTGGATTATGAACATATAGCGGACGACAGGCTGTTCATCGCCTTTCCCGAAAACGATCCGCGTGACCCGCCCGATATTGTCCAGCCGGAAATGATCGATCAGGGCCGTTTGCTGCTGCTGGAAGATGGGCACTGCATGAAGGAACATGCGCTGGCTGCGTGCAACCGCCCGGAAATGCGGGCGAGCGCCACCATGATCGGGACCAGCCTGCATACTCTGGTGCAGATGGTGGATAATGGCCTGGGCCTGACAATGCTGCCCGAAATGGCGCTGGATGCGGGAATTCTGAAAAATACCAAAGTGGTCGCACGGCCGCTGAATTCTGAAAATGCTTCGCGTGAAATTGCGCTCATCTGGCGCAAGAATTCTCCGCGGGCAGATGAATTCCGGTTGCTGGCAGAAGAATTGCGCGCCGGCTGAAACCACGGCAGCGCAATTCTTCGCGCCGCCTCAATCCATGTGCTTGAGGCCAACGCGCAGATAGTCCCACCCGGTAATCACCGTGAGGGCCGCTGCGCCCCACAGGCTGGCGAGGCTGACGAGGTGAATCCAGCTATTGGCCAACGTCCCGCAATTTTCCGCCAGCGATGCACAGGGCGGCCCATGCACTGCGCCGCCGAGAATCAGGCCGCCCAGAGCGACCAGCTGCAAGGTTGTTTTCCATTTGGCCAGTTTGCTGACCGGCACGGAAACCTGCAATCCGCCCAGAAATTCGCGCAAGCCGGATACCGCAATTTCGCGCATCAGAATGATCAGCCCGGCAATCACATGCATATCGCCCACATATGGCCCGCGCAGAAAACCCTGTGCAGTCAGCACCAGAATTACCGCTGCAATCATCAACTTGTCAGCGATCGGATCGAGGAACTGGCCAAGTTTTGAAACTGTCCCGCTGGTGCGGGCAAGATAGCCATCGAAATAATCCGTGATGCCCATCAGACAGTACAGACCATAGGCAAGCGCATAACCCAGCCGCCAGTCTGGCCACCATAAAAGGAAGGCCAACAAGGGAATGGTGACGATCCGCGAGATCGTGAGGATATTTGGCAGGCTCATCATAGGCACCTTCCTTAGCGCGCATTACCGCTGCACAAAAGCCCACTATGCGCGAATGCCTTAGGCCTTGTTCGCGAAAGGTATTGCTATAGAGCGGCTGTCCCAAGGGTTGCTGGCAAGGACGCATGACCACAACAACGCATCTTTTACGCAGCAGGCGCTTTCTGCCCCTGTTTGTCACCCAGCTGCTCGGCGCATTCAACGACAATCTTTACAAGAATGCGATGGTGCTGTTCGTCGTTTACAGCATCTATAATTCGGAAGAAGCCGAAGCACAGTTCAGCGCGATTGCATCCGGGCTGTTCATTCTGCCGTTCTTTCTGCTGTCGGCACTGGCCGGACAACTGGCTGATATGCGCGACAAAGCGAAGATCATCCGGATCGTGAAAGCCTGCGAAATTGGCATCATGATTGTGGGCGGCACCGGACTGTTTCTGGCATGGCGCGGCATGGCGACCGAAAGTTTCGCCATTCCCCTCATGCTGACTGCACTGTTTGCAATGGGCGTACATTCGACATTTTTCGGCCCGATCAAATATGCCATCCTGCCCCAGCATCTGCATGAAGGCGAAGTGCTGGCCGGCACCGGTCTGGTCGAAGCGGGCACCTATATCGCAATTCTGGTGGGCACCATTCTGGCAGGCTGGATCCCGATTGAAGTGGCAGCAGTGGGCGTTTTCCTTACCGCCGTTGTCGGTTATCTCGCCGGCCGGCATGTGCCGCCTGCCCCGCCCGAAGTGGCGGCTGAACCGCTCGACTGGAACCTGCTGCGTTCCTCGGTCGTGCTGGTGCGCAACACCATGCATGACAACCGCGTTTTTCTGGCCATCATGTCCATCAGCTTTTTCTGGACCATTGGCGCTGTGCTGTTCATCCAGTTCCCTCCGCTGGCGAAGAACGTCCTGTTGGCTAGCAAGGAAGTCGCCAGCCTGTTTCTGGTGATTTTTTCGATCGGTGTCGCCATTGGCTCCATCTCGATCAACGCATTGCTGAAAGGGCGCGTGTCTGCCCGCTATTCGCCGGTGTCCGTCATCGTGATGGGGCTGTTTGTAGTGGCATTTTATATCGTTTGCAGGGCGTGGGGCTACCATGCGGGCGAAGGTCTGATGGATGTCGGCACATTTATCAGCCAGCCATTGGCAGTGCCTTTGCTGCTCAGCCTTCTGGGTATTGCGGTGGCTGGCGGCATGTTCGTGGTGCCGCTTTATGCGTTCCTGACGACTTTCGTGCCTAAATCGCAGACTGCCAGAACCATCGCTGCCAATAATATCGTCAATTCAGGTGCAATGGTTGTCGGCTCGGTCATGGCAGTAAGCCTCAGCGTTGCCGGCATATCGGTGACAGACCAATTGCTGTTGAGCGCGGCGATGTGTCTGGTTTCTGCCTGGCTTGGTCGCAAACTGTTTCTGGCAGAGCAGCAGGCGCTGAAAGTTTAGCGGCCATTGTGGCGGCCCGACTTGCCACCCCGGACCGCCAACGGTCAGGCGATAAAAATGGCCACCGCTATGAGACAGGAAAAATATGCGCCCGCAAAGGCGCGCACGTCTTCACGGGATATTGCCCAGCCAGTTCGTCGGCAGACAGGTTCCATTCCATTGCGCACATGTGGCGGAAGGGAAGCCAGGAAAGGGTGCCTGGCGGTTTCATCGGTGAGGACCAGTGATCTACGCATCATGGGGTATTAACGAATTGGTAACCAAATCGCTCCTGCCTAATTGCCGCCGTCACACTTCGGGACATTAAGCCTGTTTCTTCATCGTGATGTTCAGCAGACACAAAAAAGGCCGCCTTTTTCAAGGCGGCCTGTTTCGTTATTTTAAGGGCGAGTAATGGTCAGACCTTGTTGCCAAGCTTTCCTTCGACTTCACCCTTCAAATTCTGTGCTTCGCCCTTGGTTTCCTGGGCATGGCCTTCGCTCTTGAGCGAAGCATTGTTGGTTGCATCGCCTACGACCTGCTTGGTGTTGCCAGCAACTTCGTTAGCGGCGCCTTTGGCTTTTTCTGTAAATTCACCCATGTCAGTGTCCTTTGTGTTTATGTCGGAAACTCAGGATCATTCCTGGTTCGTATGATAGCTTAACGGACAGCAACCGGTGTTTGTTCCCCAATTGGCCCAAACTTTAGCAAAGTTTTTCAACATCTTAGATGGTCGCGTTTTGGCAACGCCCTGCCGCATGGCGCCGGATCGAATGGCCGCGAAAGGCGTTGTTGCCCCGATCTCAAACTGCTCCGGTGTGTCTTCAAACACCAGCCATCGACAATACGATTGACCATTCATCTGGCGTCACTTCGCTGACCGACAGGCGCATCAGTTTCACCAGTTCCATCTCTGCCAGGCGCGGTTCCGCCTTGGCCTGCTTCAACGTCACAGTGGCGGGCAGTTTGGCTTTCGGCTTGATGCGGACTGCTGCCCATTTGCCCTCCGGGTCGGTCGGATCGGTAATGCCCGCTTCGCTGACTTCGGCAATGCCGACGATCTCCAGGCCGATATTGGAGTGGTAGAAAAAGACCTGGTCGCCCACTTCCATCGCCATCAGATTGTTCTTGGCGCGGTGATTGCGGACGCCGTCCCACGTGCCCTCACCTTCTTTCACAAGATCGTCCCAGCTATAAACATTCGGTTCCGATTTCATCAGCCAATACCGCGGCATTCATACACTCCAATAATCTCGACAGGCGCGCGGCATAGCGCGCACGCGGCCGTTTATCCACCGCCTCACCTCCGGAACGCCAAGCGGATCAACAACAGGATCAGCAAATGGCCACGATTAGTGAATTAACCTGATCTTCAGGAGAATATTGCATTAATACAGCGTTGAAAAATTGGGGGCGCAGCCGGTTTTGGCGCGGCAAGCAATGGGCAAACGCACTTTGATTGAAGAAAAATCACGCACTGGTGCGGGCAAGGATGTCGTGGCCCTGGGTATTGCGGTGGCTGCTGTTCTCATGTTTGTCGGCACGGGCAGTGGCGTTCTGCCGCAAATAGTGCGCAGCTGGCTGGGCAATGGCCCTGGCCCGGATGCCATGCTGACCAATGCCTTGCTGCTAAATATCGCGCTGATCATTTTTGGCTGGCGCCGTTACCGTGAATTGCTGGCAGAACTGGAACAGCGGCGGCTGGCGGAAGAAACAGCCCGAATGCTGGCTGAAACCGACACGCTGACAAATTGCCTGAACCGGCGCAGTATCACCACTGAAACAGATGCCATGCTGGCCCAATCCATCCTCGGTCAGACATCAACGGCGTTTCTGATGGTCGATCTCGATAATTTCAAGCAGGTCAACGACTTCAACGGCCACCAGATCGGCGATCAGGTGCTGAAAGCGACTGCCGACCGGATTGCCGCTGTTCTTCCCAAAGGCAGCCTTCTGGCGCGGCTGGGCGGAGATGAATTTGCCGCTGTCGTCAGTTATGCCGAAAACTTCCATGATCGTATCGATGTGGTTGCCGAACGGCTGATCACCGAAGCATCGCGGCCCATCATTATTGGCGATCATGAAATCACCATTACTGTGTCGGTCGGCATTTCATCCAGCGTGAATCAAGCGTCACAGAGTGCTGGCGCCACGGATGCTCAAGCGCTGATGCATCATGCCGATATCGCCATGTATCACGCCAAGAAACAGGGCAAGAACCGTCATTTCTGGTTCGAACGCTCGATGGAAAACGAGCTGCGTTTCCGCAACGAACTGGAAACGGGCATCCGCCGCGGTGTTCAGCAGGGCGAATTTGTGCCCTATTATGAACAGCAGATCGATCTTGATACCGGTGAACTGGTCGGTTTTGAAATGCTGGCACGGTGGAATTCGCCGCAGCTTGGGCTGGTTAAGCCGGACATTTTCATCCCAGTGGCCGAAGATATGGGCATCATCTGCACATTGTCCGAACAGCTGATCGACATCGCGCTGGAAGATGCCAAACAATGGGACCCGTCAATTACCCTGTCGGTGAATATTTCACCAGTGCAGCTGCGCGACCAGTGGTTTGCACAGAAACTGCTGAAGCAGCTTGTGAAGCATAATTTCCCCCCGCAACGGCTTGAAATAGAAATCACCGAAAGCTGCCTCCACGAAAATATCGCTTTGGTGCGAACCATGATTACCAGCCTGCGTAATCAGGGCGTGCAGATCAGCCTGGATGATTTTGGCACCGGATATGCCAGCCTGTCACAGCTCAAGACATTGCCGTTTGACCGGCTGAAAATCGATCGCAGCTTTGTCGGCTCGCTGTCCGCAGAATCACCCGAAGCCGGATCGCAGCTTATCAATGCCATCGTCTCCCTGGGCGATGGCTTGCGGTTGCCCATCACGGCAGAAGGCATCGAAGACGCGCATATTCTGGAATTGCTGCGGGAAATGGGACCATTGAAGGGGCAGGGATACCATTACGGCCAACCCGAAACGTCAGCGCAGGTGCAGCAGCGGCTGACCGCGCTCAACAGGCTGGCAGGCACGGATGCATCGTATGAAACGCCGAAATCCGCGGCCAGCAATGCCTCTGCCCAAGGCGACCTTACGGCGAGGCAGGCCCGCTAAGGTTCCGCCGCCACTGGACGTTCAGCCCCGGGACGCATAGATGCGCCAGACCATGCGTGTCCCCTTCACCAAGATGCACGGCCTCGGCAATGACTTCATTGTGCTTGATGGCCGCAATGCCACATTGCCGCCCATTGGCAGTGCAGTGGTGGCCGCCCTGTCTGATCGCCATACCGGGATCGGCTGTGACCAGCTGATCGTGCTGGAAACTTCGACCCGGGCAGATTTTGCCATGCGGATATTCAATGCAGATGGCGGCGAAGTGGAAGCATGCGGCAATGCCTCGCGTGCGGTCGCCCTGCTGCACGGGGCAGAAGCCATGGTCGAAACCAGCGGCGGCATCATCCATGTCGAACCTGTGGGTCACGGCGCGCGAATAGACATGGGCACGCCGCATTTCGAATGGGACCAGATCCCGCTGGCCTATGCCATGGATACGCTGGCCATGCCGGTCGGCTGGGATGGGCTGGACCAGCCAAGCGCGGTCAATGTGGGCAATCCGCATGTCATTTTCTTCACTGACAATTGCGATGCTGTACCGCTGGAAAATCTCGGCCCGCAGATCGAGCATGATGCGCTGTTTCCCGAACGTATCAACGTGAATGTCGCCACCGTTAACGATCGGAATTCGATCCGGCTGCGGGTGTGGGAACGCGGTGCCGGCATCACTCGCGCCTGCGGCACTGGTGCCTGCGCCACGGCCATTGCCGCCATGCGCCGCGGGATGGTGGAACGCGAAGTGGAAGTCACGCTGCCCGGCGGCACGCTGACCATCGAATGGGACGAACACGGCCATATCATCATGACCGGACCTGCCACCGAATCGTTTCGCGGCACTTTTGACTGGGGTGATTACGCGTGATGCCCCGGCCCGATGCGCCGCAGGTCATTTCGCTTGGCTGCCGGCTCAACCTTTCCGAAAGCGAACAGATCCGCGCCATGCTTGGCGGCGAAAGCAACGTCATCGTCGTCAATAGCTGCGCGGTCACGTCAGAAGCTGTCCGCCAGACGCGCCAGGCCATTCGCCGTGCCCGCAAGGAACGGCCCGAAGCGCGCTTGCTGGTGACAGGCTGCGCTGCCGATATCGAACGCGAAGCCCTGTCTGCCATGCCCGAAGTGGACGGCATCATCCCCAACACGCGCAAGCTGGACACGCGGGCATGGAATGTGCCGGCCAGTGCGCCGCCGGTCCTGTCCGGACATACGCGCGCATTTGTCGCGGTCCAGAATGGCTGCGACCATGCCTGCACATTCTGCGTCATTCCGCAGGGGCGCGGACCCAGCCGCTCCCTGTCGATCGCGCAGGTGCTGGGCGAGATTTCGCGCTTTATGGACCGCGGTGCGCCAGAAATTGTGCTGACCGGGGTCGACGTCACATCATGGGGGCATGATCTGCCCGGCGCCCCTGCATTGGGCACGCTGGTGGCAGCGATCCTGCAAGAATTTCCGCAGTTGAAACGGCTGCGCATGTCATCGCTGGACGGGGTGGAAATTGACCCCCTGCTGGCCGAGCTGTTCATCACTGAAACGCGGGTGATGCCGCATCTGCATTTGTCCTTGCAACATGGCGATGACATGATCCTGAAACGGATGAAACGCCGCCATTTGCGGGCTGATGCGGTAAAACTGGTCACCCGATTGCGCAGCGCGCGGCCTGATCTGGCCCTGGGCGCAGACCTGATGGCCGGTTTCCCCACCGAAACAGACGCCATGCACGCGGCCAATTTTTCCATCATCGAAGAACTGTCCATCGTGCATGGGCACATTTTCCCCTATTCGCCCCGCCCCAAGACGCCAGCGGCCCGGATGCCGCAGATTGAACGGCCCATAATCCGTCAGCGTGCCGCGCAATTGCGCGCCGAAGTTGCCCGCGTCAGGGGTAACTGGCTGGACGGGCTTGTCGGCACTCCGCTTGAAATTCTGGCCGAGAAAGACGGCACTGGCTATTCGCCGGATTTTGCGCGCGTGGCAGTGCCCGACGGTGTGCCAGCCGGCAGCATCCTCACCATTACGCCTACTGGACATGAAAAGGGCCTGCTTACATGAGCGACACGAGCTGGGCCGACCGGGTCTTCGGCGGTTTCCGCAAGACGTCAGAGCGTCTGTCTTCCAACCTTTCCGGCGTTGTCGGCACCGCCCGGCTGGATGATGCCACGCTGGACAATGTCGAAGACGCACTGATCGTTTCCGATCTGGGCCCGGCCGCCGCCGCGCGCATCCGCACGCGCCTGTCTGACAAGCGGTTCGGCCTGAATATTACAGAGCGCGAGCTTAAAGAAGCTGTGGCGGAGGAAATTGCCGCCATCCTCAGGCCAGTGGCAAAGCCGCTCGAGATCACCGCTTTTCCCCGCCCGCAGGTTATCCTGGTGATTGGCGTCAACGGCAGCGGCAAAACCACTACCATCGCAAAACTGGCGCATCTGTTTCAGGAAGATGATTACAGCGTGATGCTGGCGGCCGGTGATACATTCCGCGCGGCCGCTATCGGCCAATTGGCCACCTGGGCAGACCGCATAAATGTGCCGCTGGTGCGCGGGCCCGAAGGCGGCGACCCAGCCAGCGTGGTGTTTGACGGGGTCAAGGCAGCGACGCAGCAGGGCATTGACGCCCTGATCGTGGACACCGCAGGCCGCTTGCAGAACAAGCGGGAACTGATGGAAGAACTGGAGAAAATCCGCCGCGTTCTTGGCCGGCTTAATCCGGAAGCGCCGCATGATGTGGTGTTGGTGCTGGATGCGACCAATGGCCAGAACGCGCTGTCCCAAATCGAAACTTTCAGACAGGTTGCAGGTGTTACGGGCCTGATCATGACCAAGCTGGACGGCACCGCACGCGGCGGCGTCCTGGTGGCAGCAGCAGAACAGTTCGGCCTGCCCATTCACGCAATTGGCGTGGGCGAAAAGATAGACGATTTGCGGCCGTTCGATCCTGATCTTGTGGCGCGCGTTATTGCAGGGGTTGCCTGATGACCGAACAATCCGCAGTTCCTGCAAAAAAGCACAAATCCGGCTGGCTGAACGTGCTGGTCGATTATGGGCCGCTGGTCGCATTTCTGGGCGTGTATAAATATTATGCGCCCGCAGAACCCGAAATCGCCGCTGAAATCGGCGCCATTGTCCGCGGCACACTGACTTTCATGATCGCAGCGGTTGTGGCGCTCGCATTTTCAAAATGGCGCTTTGGCAAGGTTTCGCCAATGCTTTGGCTGTCCACCGCCCTCATCGTGGGGTTTGGCAGCCTGACAATCTATTTCCGCGATCCTGACCTGATCCAAATCAAACCTACCGTCATCTATATCGGCTTCGGCATCGCGCTGATTGTCGGGTGGATGCGCGGAAATGCCCTGCTCAAAGTATTGCTGGAAGCAGCTTTCGAAGGGCTGGATGATGCGGGCTGGTTGAAACTGTCACGCAATTGGGGAATTTTCTTCCTGATGCTGGCCGCGCTCAACGAAGGCCTGCGCTATTTCTATAATCTTGAAAATGGCAATTTCGACACCTGGCTTTGGGCCAAGATCTGGGTCTTCATGCCGCTGACCTTCCTGTTTACCTTCTCCCAGATACCCATGCTGCTGAAACATGGGCTGGGTATCGAAGGCCTGGAAGAAGAAGAAACCACGCCGCCTCCCACTGCTTAAAGCAGGGCGGCGGCGGGAGCTTCAGATCAAATCAGCCGCCGCTTCCATGAAGCAGCGCCCCGCACCCGTCAGATTTTAACCTGGCTGCCCAACTCCACCACACGGTTGGTGGGCAAGCGGAAAAACTCCATCGCTGTCGCGGCATTGCGCAGCATCCAGGCAAAAATCTTTTCCCGCCAGATCGGCATTCCCGGCTTTTCTGACGGCAGCAGCGTCTGGCGTGACAGGAAGAAGCTGGTCTGCATCATGTCGAATTTGCCGCCGCACATGTCCATCTGCGTCAGCGCTGCCGGCACATCGGTTTCTTCCATGAAACCATAATGGATGATGGCGCGGAAGAACCCGTCACCCAAGGGGTGAATTTCGAACCGGCACTCAGGATCGACATAGGGAATTTCGGCGATCTGCACGGTCAGGATGACGACCCTTTCGTGCAGCACCTTGTTATGCTTGATATTATGCAGCAGCGCCGATGGCACGCCGCCGGTGCTGGATGCCATGAAGATGGCCGTGCCGGACACGCGCACCGCACTGTTATTGGCAGATTTGGCGAAAATTTCGATCGGCAGGGCCACTTCCGTCATCCGCTCCCGCATCAGTTTGCGGCCCCGGGCCCAGGTCGTCAGCAGGGTGAACGCCACCGCGCCGATTAACAGCGGGAACCAGCCGCCATCGGCAACCTTGGTCAGATTGGCAGCAAAGAAGGCGCCATCGACGATCAGGAACACCACCACGACCGGCACCGCATACCACCATTTCCATTTCCACACCGTCATCAGCAGCACAGCCATAAGCAGCGTATCAATGGTGACAGCGCCGGTTACCGCAATGCCATAGGCCGATGCCAGGCTGGAACTGTTCTGGAACGTCAGTACCAGCACGATGACAGCGACCATCAACGCCCAGTTGATGCTGGGAATGTAAATCTGGCCCGCTTCGGTTTCGCTGGTGTGGCGGATGGAAAGGCGGGGGATGAAGCCGAGCTGCATCGCCTGCTGGGTGATCGAGAATGCGCCCGAAATAACCGCCTGACTGGCGATGAAGGTGGCGAAAGTAGCAAGGATCACCAGCGGGAGACGCCACATTTCAGGCGCAAGAAAATAGAACGGGCTTTCGATGGCCTGAGCAGCGGCAGCATCATCCAGCCCGACAATCATCGCGCCCTGCCCGAAATAATTCAGCAGCAGGCATGGCATGACAAACCCGAACCAGGAAAGGCGCAGCGGTCCTCTGCCGAAATGGCCCATATCGGAATATAACGCTTCTGACCCGGTAACAGCCAGCACCACCGAACCCAGCGCCAGAAACGCCAGCGTTCCGTCTGTCAGGAAGAACTGGAGGGCATACCAGGGGTTGAGAGCATATAGTATCTGCGGATTATTGAAGATCTGGATCAGGCCCAGAAATGCAATCACCGTAAAATAGACGATCATCACTGGCGCAAACAGCGCGCCAATCTTGGCCGTTCCGCGTTTTTGCAGCATGAACAATGCCACCAGCAGCACCAGCGCAATGGGTATGACATATTTGGACAGGCTGGCTTGCACCACGGTCAGGCCTTCCACCGCCGAAAGCACCGAAATTGCAGGCGTAATCATGCTGTCGCCATAGAATAGCGAGGTCGCAAAAACGCCCAGCAGCACGGTGATCCAGCCATATTTGGTCTTGCCAATCTTGCTGGAAATCAACGCGACAAGCGCCAGGCTGCCGCCCTGCCCCTTATTATCGGCGCGCATCAGGATGGTCACATATTGCAGCGACACCACCAGCGTCATTGACCAGAAAATCAGGCTGACAACGCCGAACACATGCAGTGTATCGAGCGCCAGCGGATGCGGCCCGACGAAGGTTTCACGAAATGCATAAAGAGGGCTGGTGCCGATGTCGCCAAACACAATGCCAATCGCGCCCACCGCCAGTTTGGTGGTGGATGCGTGATGGCCGCCACCAGCACCATCAGGCGGCCTGATTACATGGGGAACAGCAGGGCTCATGAGAGGCGTCGATTCAAAACCATCGCGAGGCAGCCTTTCAAGCGGCACGACCAAAGGCGGCGGCAATTAGCAGCAAGATCAGACGCTCGCAACAACTTGCTTCGAGCGGTGTTTACTGCGACGCGATCTGGTCCAGCAGTTCATCAAGACGGGCGAGGCGTTCTTCAAGTTGGGGCCGCCAGGGCGCATCCTGCGGTGTTTCCGCCAGGGTCTGCGCCCACAGTTCGCGGGCATCAACCGGCTTTCCCGATCGAATAAGTGCCACGCCCAGAAAATAGGGGGCACCGGGGTGGCCAGGCAGGACTTTTTCGGCCTGCCCATAGGCGTAAAGCGACGCGGGCGTCAGCGTGCCATTGGCGTGTTCCACCAGCGCATTGGCCAGCGCCAGCCATGCCTCGCCATCGTTGGGGTTTTGCGAGACAGCACCGCTCAAGAGGCCAGCCGCATCTTCAAACTGGCCGCGGCGAGCAAAGCCATCCGCCACCGTCACATAGCGGCTCGGTACCGAATTGGGATCAAACATCTGCCGCCGCGCATCGACCATGGCAAAGTTTGCGTCACCATTATCCGCCGTTGGCAATTTGGGCGCACCAGCCATGCTGGGCGAACCCTGCAGCGCATATCCGGCCATGCCGAACATCAAGGCGGCAGCGAACAGCGCCCATGCCGATCGTGGAAGTCTGGTCGCAAATACAGCCATGCCGAAAGCTGCTGCCGCCAGCGCAATGATAGGTATCCAGATCATGCGCGCCTCCTGATACGCCGCCACAGAACGATCAGGGCGACAAGGATCAACAGCAGCGGCACGGCAAACAGCGGCCATGTCGTCTCGCTGATGGTGGGGGCATAGCTGACGTAATCACCATAGCGATCAATCAGCCAGGCCCGGATGGCTTCCGGGTCTTCGCCCATGCTGATGCGTGTTCGCACCTGATGCCGCATGTCACCTGCCATGGGGGCATCGCTGTCGGCAATCGACTGGCTTTGGCACTTCAGACAGCGCAGCGTCTGCATCAATGCCTGTGCTGCCGCTTCCTGTTGCGGGTCGGACAGCTGATTATAGGCGTAGGGCGCTGGTGGCAGCGAATCCTGCGCCGCCACTGGCACGGCCACACACAGGGCCAACAGGGCGAGCATGAGGCCGCGCAGATGCATCATCGCGCTTCCTCCAGCTTCTGCAACAGAACTGGCACATCGCTGGCGCGGATATCGCCAATATGCTGATAGGTGATCATCCCATCACCATCGATGACAAAGGTTTCCGGCACACCGGATGAGCCGATGCCAAGCTGCACTTCGGAAAGATCATCTGCGCCAATGCGGCTGTAGGGATTGCCATAGCGCGAAAGAAAATCTGCCACGTCATCGGGCCGGTCGCGAATGGCAACAGCGACAATGTCCGCGCCGCGCCTGCGCAACATTTCGAGCTGCGGGGCTTCTGCGGCACAGGGAATGCACCAGCTGGCAAACACGTTGAAAAGACGCGGCTTACCATCGCGAAAATCTGCGGTGGCAAGCGCCGGCCGGTCAGCGACAGCAGCTCTCAGGCTGAATTCCGGCAGTGGTCTGCCAATCATGGTGCTGGCCACAAATTCCGTCTTGGGCCGCGCCAGATGATAGGCGAAAAGCGCGCAAAAGCCGAAAAACATCGCCAGCGGCACCCAAAGGATCCAGCGCTTCATGCCCCTGCGTCCCGTGGTTCGACATTCCGAACGCTCAACCCGCGCCGTTCAGCCCCGCGCAGCTTGACCGCACGGCGCTTCAAATCCGCAAACAGCCGCCCGATCAGGGCCAGCACCCCGCCCAGCGCGATCAGAATGCCGCCATACCAGATCATTGTGACAAACGGTTTCCACCAGAGGCGCAATTGCCATCTGCCATCGCCAGCCTCGCGGCCAATCACGGCGTAAAGCTGCCCATTCCACCGCGTGACCAGGGCGCTTTCGGTGGTTTCCTGCGGCGGCGCCCAGAAATTACGCGATTGCGGGTCGATTTCTTTGGAAGTGCCGCCCTTGTAACTGACCAGCAAACGGCCTTCCAGCGCGGTCCAGTTCGGCCCGGCAGTCGGCCGCACTTCAGATAGCACCACCTGCCATGGGCCTATTTCTGCCTGATCCCCCACTTCCACCGCGGCGAGCGTTTCTTCAGAAAACGCAGATTCGCTCGCCATGCCAAACAAGGCCACAGCAATGCCAAAATGCGCGATTACCATGCCCCATGTCGCAAGCGGCAACAAACGCAGCTTGCGCCCCCGCAGCGGCATGAAACTGGCAATCCCAAGGCCCGCCGAAAGCGCCAGCCCCAGCAGCGGCAGAATGCCAATGTTGGTGGTGACGGTAACCAGCAGCAATACTGCCAGCGCCGCTCCGCCCGCGATCAGCATGGGAAGACGGATCCGCACGATATTGTCCTGCCGCCATCGCAGCAATGGCCCAACGGCCATCACCATCAGCATCGGCACCACGAAAATGGCCCCGACCGGATTGAAATAAGGCGGCCCAACCGACACGCGCACGTCAAACGCCTCGGTCAGCAGCGGGTAAAGGGTGCCCAGAAGCACAATGCCGAGAATCGCGCTG
Organism: Allopontixanthobacter confluentis; assembly: GCF_009827615.1. GTDB lineage: Bacteria > Pseudomonadota > Alphaproteobacteria > Sphingomonadales > Sphingomonadaceae > Allopontixanthobacter > Allopontixanthobacter confluentis. Next base: position 752,118 of record NZ_WTYU01000001.1, on the reverse strand, counting down.
AGCATCACATTGTTGAACACCAGCGCTGCCTCACGGCTGGTGACCGAAAAGCGTTCACCTTCGCTGACAGTCCCTGCGCGCAGGGCAAACAGCAGCAGCGCGCCGCCAATGTAAATCGACAGCAGAACCAGAATGAACGTCCCGCGCTCAGGATCAACCGCAAAAGCGTGGACGCTGGTCAGAATACCGGAGCGAACCAGGAATGTGCCCACCATCGACATGGAAAATGCCACCACGCCCAGCATGATGGTCCATGCGCGCAAGGCGTCACGCGCGGCCAGCACGCTGGCGGAATGCAGCAGCGCTGTGGCCGCCAGCCACGGCATCAAAGATGCGTTTTCGACCGGGTCCCAGAACCACCAGCCGCCCCAGCCAAGCTCGTAATAGGCCCAGTAACTGCCTGCCGTGATGCCCAGCGTCAGGAAAATCCATGCGCCCAGCACCCATGGCCGCATGGCGCGGGCGAAATCCGGCGTCACCTGGCGCGTCAGCAACGCGCCCACAGCAAAGCTGAACGCCACCGACAGACCGACATAACCCACGTAGAGCGTGGGCGGATGAAATACGAGGCCGATATCCTGCAGCAGCGGATTGAGGCCCATTCCTTCCATCGCGGGCTGCGGCAGCCGTTCAAACGGGTTGGAACTGAACAGCAGAAAGGCGTAGAAACCAAGGCCGACAAAGGCTTGCGCGGCAAGGGTCGCCATCATGGTGCGTTCGGGCAAACGCCGTTCCGCCGCCGCGATCAGCGCGCCTGCCAGCGCCATTACCGTAATCCACAGCAGCATCGAGCCTTCGTGATTGCCGAATGCGCCCGACAATTTGAAAATCATCGGTTTGGCGGAGTGCGAATTCATCGCCACCAGCTTCACGGACAGATCGGTCTGCGCAAAAAGTATCAGCAGCATGAGGAAGGAAAAAGCCGCAAGCACACCCTGAATGATCGCAGCGGGCCGCGCCAGTCCGGCCAGTTCGGTCGTGCCGTCACGCTGGGCAAAGGCGCCAGCCACCAGTTGCAGCGCCGCAAGGGCAGCGGCCAGCCACAAGGCAGCCAAGCCGAGTTCAGCGATCATGCCCCGATTTCCGTTTCTGCAACGACCTGGTTTTTCTGGTGTTCGGTCATTTCCTGCAATTCGCGCGGGACATAATTTTCATCATGCTTGGCCAGCAGATTGTCCGCCACAAATGTGCCGCCGGCATCCAGCCGCCCTTCCGCGACCACGCCCGACCCTTCGACGAAAAGATCAGGCAGAATACCTGCGAACCGGACAGGAACGGTGGCTTCGCCGTCGCCCACGACAAACGTCGTCGTCACTCCGTCAGCCAAGGTCTGCAGCGACCCTTCCTGCACCATACCGCCCAGGCGCACGGCCTGACCGGGCGCTGGCGGTTTTTCCGCCATCTGGGTCGGCACATAGAAATAGCTAGCCTGATTACGTAGGGCCGACGCTGCAAGCAGACCCGCGCCAATCAGCGCAATCAGCGCGATCAACACCAGTATGAGCCGCTGGTGCTTGGGCTTCAGTCCGGTGATCATGGCCGTCTCGTTTCATCTAGGCTCGCTTCATTGTGGCGCGTTTCATGCCGGCGCGTTTCATCTCGGCGGGCTTCTGCCTTGCGCATGGCCAGCCACGCCCAGACAACCATGGCCAGCGTGCCGACCACTCCGATTGCGTAGGCCGCAATCACGAAATCCATCTGGTTCAGGCCTTCGCGCATGGCTATTTACCCCATGGCCTTTCGGCGCAAACGCGCTTCTGTCTGAATGTCCGCCAGCAAGGTCCGCATCCGTGCCAGCACGATCCCGCCGAACAACAGGGAAAAACCGGCCACGGCGATGAGCAGGGGGATGAGAAATGTGCTGTCGATGGCACTTTTGCCCATGGTAATGCTGGCTGGCTGGTGCAGCGAGTTCCACCATACGACGGAGCGGTTGATGATGGGGATATTGATAGCGCCCACCAAACCGAAAATGGCCGGAATGCGGCTGGAGCCGCCATCGCGGCTGACAGCCTGCGCCAGCGCAATATAGCCAACATAAAGAAATAGCAGCACCAGCATGGAGGTAAGCCGCCCGTCCCACACCCACCATGTGCCCCACGTCGGCCTGCCCCAGATCGAACCGGTGACCAGACAGATGGCGGTAAAGATCATTCCGGGCACAGCAGCCCCGCGCGCGGCCAACGCTGCCAACGGGTGGCGCCACACCAGAAACACCAGGCTGGACATGGCAATGGCGCTCCACCCGCCCATGCCCAGCCATGCGGCGGGCACATGCAGAAACAGGATGCGGACGGTATCGCCCATCAGCCGGTCTGGCGGCACCATGAAGAAACCCCACGCCAAGGCGCCGCCCGCAAGCACAAGGCCGCTGACAAGCAGCAGCGTTGTAAGCCAGCGCGCAATGTTCAAAAAGCGCTTGGGGTTCGCGAAGCCATGCATGAGTTAGCTATCCATCCGCGCGCAGCTTTGGCAGGACGCAGCAGCACTCGCAAGGGCCAGAAAGCCGAAATAAACGTGTATCAGCGCCCGATGAGATGCTGCGCCATCCGGTCTGACACGACATCGGGCGAAACATTTGTTTCATCAGACTTGTGCCAGATTTCAAGCAGGCGGCCTGGAATTTGCGCCAGACGTTTGCGTACTTCGTTGATATCGCACGGTTCGCCGTGCTGGCGGCACAGATATTCAAGCGTCACGCTGATGATGCCGCCAGCGTTGATCACATAATCCGGCGCATATAATATGCCGCGATCTGCAAGTTTCTGGCCGTGACCCTCACGGGCGAGCTGGTTATTGGCGCCGCCTGCAACAATCGGCGCATCAAGCCGGGCAATGCCTTCATCGTCCAGAATTGCGCCAAGGGCGTTGGGGCTGAATACATCGCATGAAACGCCCATGATGGCATCTGCGGCGGCTGTTTCAGCGCCCAGATCGGCAGCCAGCGCAGCAGCGCGGTCATGGTTGATGTCAGACAGGGTGAGTTTGGCCCCGTCATGCGCCAGCAGGCGGGCTACACCGCCGCCAACGCTGCCCGTGCCCTGAATGGCCACATGCACATCCCTGACACTATCCTTGCCCAGCTTGTGCTGCACCGCAGCCTTGATGCCAAAATAGATGCCCATCGCCGTGAACGGCCCCGGATCGCCGCCGGCGGCATCTTCGCCTTCGACCGGCAGACCGGATACAAATTGCGTGCGCCGGGCCACAGAAACCATATCCGCTTCGCTGATGCCGACATCTTCTGCTGTAACATAACGGCCATTCAGCGCTTCGACGGCATCGCCGAATGCGGCCAGCATTTCAGGGGTCTTGATGCCATTCTTTGGCGCAAGGATCACAGCCTTGCCGCCGCCCATTGGCAAGCCGGCCATGGCGTTCTTGTAGCTCATCCCGCGGGAAAGGCGCAGCGCATCGCGCATCGCGTCCTTGCCATCGGGATAATGCCAGAAACGTGTTCCGCCGGCACCTGGGCCAAGGTGCGTGGAATGCAGGGCAATGATGGCAGTCAGACCCGATTTGCGGTCCCGAACCAGCTGAACCAGTTCGTGGTCGTCAAAATCTGCTTCGGTCCAGAATGCCGTCATCAATCACGCCCCGATATCGCGCGGGCAAACCCGCACTAGCTGTCACGGTCCATATCGGGAAAATGGGGCGATCGAGGGGTCTTGAACCCCCGACCTCCGGTACCACAAACCGGCGCTCTAACCAACTGAGCTACGATCGCCACAGGCCCCGAAAATGCCGTGATGCGGGGCTGATAGACTTAACGGAGCAACGGTCAAGTCGCTTCCGGCAAGGGGGCGAGCCTGTTGCATAGCTTCCCCCATTTGGGAAGTAAAAACTGCGCATTGCGCTGTTAAACGCAAGATTATTACAAGGGTTGCCCTGAGGCGCGTCAGCCCTATCAATAAAAGCCGTGAATCATCCAAGCGAATCTGTTGCTGCGCGCCTGCGGACCCAACCGGGCGTCTTACGCGTGCCGACCAGCCTGCTGGAAATCTATCAGCAGCGCGAATTTCTTGATCCTGTGTTGTGCAGCAAATTGATAAGTCTGATCGATTCGGGGCGCCGCCCATCCACTATTGCCGATGATAATGGCGACCTGTCGTTCCGCACGAGTGAAACCTGCGATCTTCCAGCCGCGCACCTTGCGGTGATGGAACTGGAACGACGGCTCGGCCTACTGGCCCGGATTCCTGCAAATCTGGGCGAAGCTGTGCAAGGGCAACGCTATGATGTCGGCCAGGAATTCAAACCGCACACCGATTTTTTCACCCCCGGCGGCGAGGATTTCGAACGGTATTGCGCCCAGGCCGGCCAGCGCACGTGGACCTTCATGGTCTATCTCAATACGGTTGAAAGTGGCGGCGGCACCCGGTTCAAGGCAGCGGGAAAAATTTTTCAGCCTGAAACAGGCAAGATCCTGTGCTGGAATAATCTGCGGCACGATGGCACCGTGAACCCGCATACGCTGCATCACGGCATGAAAGTCCGCAAAGGGCTGAAATATGTTATTACCAAATGGTATCGTGAAAAACCCTGGGGGTAGAATATGACTGAATATGCCAAGATTGCCGAACAACTGACTGACCGCCTGGCACAGCTAGTGACACGCGCCGAGGTCATCGAGGATGATCTTCGCCACCCGCTCGACGCTGACTGGGCTGAACAGGCCATCGATCTGGCGGATGACGAGGCGCTGGCGGGGGTCGACGAAGTGTTGCGCAATGAAATCCAGCAAATCAGGCTTGCTCTGCTGAGGATTGAAAACGGGACCTATGGCACCTGCGCCAAGTGCGGCAAGGAAATCGGTCTGAAACGCCTGGAAGCGCGCCCTATCGCCACGCGCTGTATCAAATGTGCGTCAGCCTGACACGCGGCTGATCTGCGACATACACATATGAAAAGGGCGGCCCCGTCAGGCCGCCCTTCCTCTGATAGCCTTGCGGCCACCAAATCTGTGATCGATCTTACTTCTTGAGCGAAAGACCGCCGAAACGCTTGTTGAACTGGGCAACGCGGCCGCCTTCCTGAAGCTGCTGCTTGCCGCCGGTCCATGCCGGGTGGCTGGTGGGATCGATGTCCAAAGTCATCGTATCGCCTTCCTTGCCCCAGGTGGAGCGAGTCTGAAATTCTGTGCCATCGGTCATCTTTACGTTGATGACGTGATATTCTGGATGGGTATCGGCCTTCATGGCTGTATTCTCCGTGCGGGTGGCCGGTTCCGACCGGCCTTGCATTTCATGTGAGTAAACTAGGGTAACGGGTAAACTGGAAAGGCGGGCCAATAAGGGCCAATGCCACTTTTGGCAAGCCTTTGCTGGGACAGGTCGGCCAGCCCGCGCAAGGCACCAGATCAGCGTGCCGAATCAGCGTGCCGGGTCAACTGGGCGGGTCAACTGGGCGGGTCAACTGGGCGGGTCAGCAATCATCGCGGTGAAATTCACTTCGCAGGTCGTTTTGCCATCCACCGAAGCCTTGCCCCAGAATTTGCAGACCTTGGACCGCTGCTGGATAAATCCGGCATGGAGATCGAGCAGATAGCCCGGCTCAACCGGTGCACGGAACTTGGCATTTTCAATCGCCATGAAATACACCAGCTTGCCGCTACCGGCCAGACCGAGTGTTTCAACCGCAAGAATGCCGGCAGCCTGCGCCAATGCCTCGATCTGAAGCACACCGGGCATGATTGGCCGACCGGGGAAATGCCCCTGGAAAAATTCCTCGTTGAAGCTCACAGCCTTTACTGCGTGAATTTCTTCACCCGCGACCAGTGACTGCACCCGATCAACCAGCAGCATCGGGTAACGGTGAGGCAGGGCCTTCAGCACCTTCTGAATGTCATACGCCTGCGCAGTGGCTGCGCCCGATGTCGCTTCTGAAGTTTCTTGTGTGCTCATTGCCCCGCCCCCACTGTTTACTTAGCGGCCCTGCGGCTGCGGCGCGGCGGCAGGCGCTGCGCCCTGTGCAGCACCCTGCGCGGCAGCAGCTTCCTGCTGCTGACGTGCTTCGCGGGGCAGCCAGCCCTGCGGCGGAACCAACTGTGCCGACGGCAGCAGGCGATTCAGTTCGTTCACCACGTCCTGCGTGATGTTGTATTTGGCATCAGCATAGACCACCACACCCGATGATGGGTCGAGGATGAGCGACACGTTCTTCTTCTTGGCCGCCGCCTGAACTGCATCGTCAAGCAGGTCTTCAATCTGTTCCTGCACATAAGCGCGGCTCATCGCCAGCGGCTGGATGATCTGGTTCAGTTCGCGCTGTCCAGCCTGTTCGATCTGCTGGATCTGCGCGGCTTGCTGCTGCAGCGCGGTTTGCGCAACATTGGCCTGCTGGTCGGTGCGGAATTTGTCATACAGCGGGCCAAGCTGGGCGGTAAGCTGGTCACGGCGGGCATTGGCCTGATCCATCTGGGCCTTATACGTCACCGGGCGCTGCTGTTCAGCAACCTTGAACGCGTTGGAATTGGCCACCACTGCAGGCAGGCTGACTACGCCCACGCCCTGGGCAATCTGCTGCGCTGCCACTGGGGCAGAGAACATGGGAGCCGAAGCAGTCAGCACCAGACCGGCTGCAAGCACAGGTTTGAAAATTTTCTTCATCAGAATTGTGTTCCTACGTTGAACGAGAATCTCTTGGTGTCATCACCCGGCTGTTTCTTCAGCGCATGGGCGAAATCGATCCGGAACGGCCCGAACGGCGAGTTCCAGTTTACCCCGACCCCGATAGTGATGCGGGGAGCCGACGAATCGCCGAGGAAGACTTCCTCGAACGGACCCGCAATCTGGGTAAGTATGGGGGTGTAGGCATTGCCCATGCCATCGTTGGGCAATGTGGTGGTAACGACAGGCGTGGTGCCGGGAATTGTATAGAGCAATTCCCCATCGGCATTGCGCGACTGGATGCTGATGCCGCCCGGGAACGGGCTTTGCTGCAATTGCGGGGCGCGCACATCGAACAGCGCGCCGACATCCATGTATACAGACGGACGAAGGCCCAGTTCGCTGGCACCCGAACCCAGGGGAATTTCCAGCTCTGCACGGCCAAGGTAATAGATATTGCCGCCCAGCGCATCATCGCTGACCTGCTTGCGGTCTGTCACGACCACGGGATTACCCTCGCCATCGTCGATGATCTGGCGGCGCAGCACGCGCGGGCCAACGCCGCGAATGTCGAAACCGCGAATTTGCGGCTCACCCAGGAAGAACCGGTCGTTCAGGCGCACATCGTCGCCATTCAGACCCTTGATATAGCCGCCTTCTGCCGTGAGCGAGAATATGAAGCCATTGAAAATGTTGTAATATTGCGCTGCCTTGCCGCGCACACGCAGGTAATTGACGCTTCCACCCAACCCTGCATATTCGGCACTGACTGACGCGGAACGGCCGCGTGTTGGCCGGTACCGGCTGTCAGTGGCATCATAGGTCAGCGTCGCGCCCAGAATGGAACTGGTCCGGTTGCCCAGCGCTTCGCACAGATACCGTCCGGCAATCAACGGTTCGCAAGTGCGGATACCGTCGCCGTCAAGATCGGCGAAGAACTGGTTTTCGTTGAGGGAAATCTGATCGTAGTTGAACGTATAGCTGCCAACCAGCGACATATATTCCGTCAGCGGCACACCAAGGCGCAGCGATGCGCCCGTGGTTGCCTGTTTGAAGGTCGTATTGCGGCTGTTGTTCAGATAGTTGAAACTGTTCTGATCGCGCCGGTAGATATCCACACCCGCCGAAATGTTCCGGTCGAACACGTAAGGTTCCGAAAAACTCAGATTGAACGAACGGGAATAACGCGAATAATTGACGCTGGCGCCGACTGTCTGGCCGCGCCCGCGGAAGTTGCGCTGGCGGATTGACGCTGCAAGAATGAAATTCTCGATCGACGAAAAGCCGGCCGAAAGCTGCAATTCGCCGGTGGCTTGTTCTTCCACATTCGCTTCGAGAATGATGCGGTCAGGCTCGCTGCCCGGCTTTTGCACGACTTCGAAGTTTTCCTGGAAGAACCCGAGTGACTTGATCCGGTTGGCCGAACGTTTGACCTGCAGGGAATTGAAAGCATCGCCTTCTGACAGGCGGAATTCGCGGCGGATCACCTTGTCCTGCGTCAGCGTATTGCCATTGACGTCCAGCCGCTCGACATAGACCCGGGGCGCCTCCCGCAGGACGAAAGTAACGTCCATGGTGAGGTCTTCCTTGTTGCGGTTGAAATTGGGCGCCACGTCCGCAAACGCATAGCCGAATGTGCCCGCAAGCTCGCTCAGTTGTTCGACAGTATCCTCGACCGATTTGGCGTTATACCAGTCGCCATCCTTCATCGGCAGATTGCTGGTCATGCCTTCGCTGTCGAAATCGCGTAGTTGGCTGTCGACCGCCACTTTGCCGAATTTGTAGCGCTCGCCTTCCTCGACCACATAGGTGATGATGAAATCACGCTTGTCCGGGGTCAGTTCGGCAACGGCGGAAACCACCCGGAAGTCGGCATAGCCTTCTGTCAGGTAGAACTGGCGCAGCTTCTGCTGGTCAAATGCCAGTCGGTCAGGGTCATAGCTGGTGCCGGAACTCAGGAAAGTGGTCAGCCGCGCCTGCTTGGTGACCATTTCGCCGCGCAACTTGCCATCGGAAAACTGATCGTTGCCGATAATGTTGATCTGGCGGACCTTGGATTTTGGCCCCTCGTTGATTTCAAAAACAATATCGACGCGGTTCTGGCTCAGCTGAACCATCTTGGGCTCAACCGAAGCGGCGAACCGGCCCTGCCGCTTGTACAATTCGATGATGCGCGCAACATCGGCGCGCACTTTGGACCGGGTAAAGATCTGGCGCGGTGCCAACTTGATTTCCGGAACGATTTTCTCATCCTTCAGGCGTTTGTTGCCTTCCAGAATGATGCGGTTGATGACCGGGTTTTCAACCACATCGACAACCACATTGCCGCCATCATTGCGAACGCTGAAATTGGAAAACAGCTCAGTTGCCGCAAGGTCTTTCAACGCCTGGTCGGCGTCAGCCTGGGTATAGGGCTGGCCCACGCGGAGGCGGATATAGCTGAGGATGGTCTGCGCCTCGAGCCGCTCTGCGCCCACCACCGTAATGGACTGGATGATGTCCTGCTGCTGCAGCGGCTGCGGCAATTGCGCCTGCGCCGCAGGCTGCGCGGTATCCTGCGCCAGAACTGGCGCGGGAATACCGGCAAGCATGGTGCCGCCAAGCAATATCAGCGCAAGCCGCGCGGCAGGTTTCTTCATCGTATCGCCTGCCATTGTCCGTCCATTCATCGACGCGGGTTTCCCGTCCAATTTAAACATGTGTTCTTCCAGACCGCCACACCAGCATCATGCCGGGACGGTTAGTGCCGCCCTGTGCCCGATGCCGTGCCCCCAATCAAGCGATCCAGCGCGCCATCCCCCACGCTTTTCAATTTTTACGGCAAACCTGCCGCCAGTCAGCCCCCGAAAAACGGCAGCGAAATGATGTCATTGGCCGTGACGAACAGCATGAGCATCAGCACCAGGGCCATACCCGCACGGAACGCCATTTCCTGACCACGAGGGCCAATCGGCTTACGACGCACTGCCTCTGCCGCGTAAAAAGCCAGATGGCCGCCGTCGAGAGCGGGGATTGGCAGGAGGTTAATGAATGCCAAGTTAATTGATATCAATGCGACGAAATTCGCAAAGGGCAAAGGCCCCAGACTAAGCTGCTCGCCGGAGAATTTGGCAATCTTGATCGGGCCGCCCAATTCGCGCACGGACCGGTCGCCGGTGAAGATCTGGGCAAGGCCGGTCACCATCATTTTTACCAGACCGATACTGTGATCCACCGACAGATAAACCGCTTCTGCCGGCCCGACAGAGACATATTCCTGCGAATTGGAAAAGACGCCCAGCCGGCCCACGCGCGATTCATTGCCGAACTGGTCCTTCTCAACCGAATCCGACAGTTTCACTGGCAGAACCAGCCTTTCGCCCGCGCGCTCAACCCCTACGTTTACTGTCTTGCCGGGATAGATAATCACCCGGTCCACGATGTCCTTGAATTCGGCCACTGGCGCGCCATCGATGGAGATGATCCGGTCACCAATCTCGATCCCGCCTTCACGCGCGGCCGATGCGTCAGAAAATGTGCCGACCACATTGGTTTGCGCCCGATCGACCGCCACCGGCTTGCCGAAAATCATGAAAAATGATGCAAAGATTGCCAGGGCAATAAGCAGGTTCATCATTGGCCCGGCCAGCACCACCAATGCGCGCTGCCATACCGGCTTGAAATGGAACACGCCTTCACGGTCCTGCGCCGGCACATCTTCCAGCGCCTCGTTATCCGCCATGCTGGTGGGGTTCATGTCCCCCTTGAACTGCACATATCCGCCCAGCGGCAGCATCGACAGTTTCCAGCGGGTGCCGCGCTTGTCTGTCCAGCCGGCCAGTTCCTTGCCGAAGCCGACCGAGAATGCATCCGCTTTGATGCCGAACATCCGGCCGACCAGATAATGGCCAAGTTCATGCAATGTCACCAGCGGCCCCAGCACCAGCGCAAAGCCGACCAGCCACATCCAGACAGGGGGGGATTCAAACACTCAGCAGCACTCCAGAATTTCGGCCCAGAATTTCGGCTGCCCGCACGCGGCCAAGCTCATCTGCAGCCAGCACTTCGGCCAGGCTGGCAGATGCAGCAGGAATGTCGCAATTCAGGCATTCCTCCACCACTACCGCAATCTTTGTGAATGCTATCTTACCAGCAAGAAACGCTGCCACGGCAATTTCATTCGCCGCATTCAGAATGGCAGGCGCGGCGCCGCCGTGATGGACTGCCTCGCGGGCCAGCCGTGTCGCCGGGAACAGATCCTCGTCGGGTGCGAAAAAGCTCAACTCGCCAATGGCCGGCAAATCCAGCGGAGCGCACGGCGTGTTCATGCGCCGGGGCCATGCAAGGCAGGACGCAATCGGCACCCGCATATCCGAAGGGCCAAGCTGGGCCAGTGTGGACCCGTCCCGGTATTCTACCATGGAATGGATCACACTTTGCGGGTGGACCACAATCCGCAGCCGGTCGAGGCCGACCGGAAACAGGTGATGCGCCTCGATGAATTCGAGGCCCTTATTCATCATGGTGGCAGAATCGACACTGATCTTGGCGCCCATGTCCCAATTGGGGTGCGCCACAGCCTGCGCCGGGGTTGCCGCGGCAATCTGCGGAGCTGACCACGTCCTGAAAGGGCCGCCGCTGGCAGTCAGCGTAATCCATTTGACATCATCTACAGAATTATCGGCAAGGCATTGGAAAATAGCGTTATGTTCAGAATCGACCGGCAGTAATGTCGCACCGTATGCGGCTACCGCCGCGGTCATGACATCGCCTGCAGAAACCAGCGCTTCCTTGTTGGCCAGCGCGATGGTGCCGCCCTGCTCTATCGCGGCCATGGTCGGCGCCAGCCCGGCGCAGCCCACGATCGCAGCCACAGTCAGATCCACCTTGCGCGATGCTGCCTCACACAGCGCCGTGCGTCCGCCAGCCACTTCGATGGCAGTGCCCACCAGTTCCTCGCGCAAGGCAGGCAAATGCGTTTCGTCACTGACAATAGCGATCTGCGCGCCAAATTCCCGAGCCAAAACGGCAAGTTCCTTCGCGCTCGAATTCGCAGTCAGCGCTGTTACTTGCCAGTCATCCGGGTTACGCCGGATCAGATCGAGCGTGGACGCACCGACAGACCCTGTGGCACCCAGGATGGAGATGGTGCGCCGCGTCAAAACAGCACACTCAGCGCGCCGACGATGAGGGACACCGGAAGCAATCCGTCAATCCGGTCAAAAACGCCGCCATGGCCCGGTATCAGCCGCGAACTGTCTTTCACGCCAGCTTTGCGCTTGAGCCAGCTTTCGAAAAAATCGCCCGTCTGCGCAGCCACCGCCAGCACGGCGCCGATCAATGCTGCGCCGATTGCATCGTCCCACATGGCTTCCATCAGATCAGCAAAAGTGACATTGCCGCCGATGAAGTGAAATGTGCCTGCCCACAGGCCGAGCCAGAGGGCAGCGCACAACATTCCGCCAAACAGGCCAGCCCATGTCTTGGACGGGCTGATGCGTGGCGCAATTTTCGGTCCGCCAATTGCACGGCCGAAGAAATATGCGCCTGTGTCCGTGGCGATCACAGCGCCAACCGCGGCAAATAGAAAATAGGACTCAAGCCCTGCCAGCACCACCGCAGCAATGCCTATATAGACCGCGCCGGCCAGAATTCCTGCCAGACGATAGGAGACGTTGGTGGTCGCCTTCACCACCAGCAGCACGAATTCAACCATGGCTGCCAAGGCAACTGCCGCAATGAATGTGTCAAACACGCGGCCCCCGAGATAAAATGCAGCGCCGGCAACCGCCAGCATGATCGCTGCCGATGCCAGCCGCACACCAAGGTCGGAATTGCGCTTGATGGCAGCTTTCGGCTCGCCATCGCCTGCGGGCGTCACCAGATTATCGTCCGCCATACCGGCGATCCCTTTGTGAAAAATCGTCGATTGCCGCTTGCAGATGTTCCGGCGTGAAATCCGGCCATAACACGTCGAGAAAGCTCATTTCAGCATAGGCCGCCTGCCACAGGAGAAAATTGGACAGCCTGACTTCACCCGATGTGCGGATGAGCAGGTCCAGCGGCGGCAGATCGGCAGTAAACAGGTTCGCGGCAATCGTTTCGACGGTAATTTCGCCAGCCTGCGCTGCCAGTGATGCTGCTCTGGCGATCTCCTGCTGCGATCCGTAATTCAGGGCGACAGCCAGAATGCGCGATCCGCCGGATGTCTTGTCCAGCGCATCTTCAAGCATTTCGACAATATCAGGCTCCAGCGCCTTGTAATCGCCAATTATTTTCAGGCGAACGTCATTCGCGATGAATTCCGGCAGATCGCTTTTGATGAATTTGCGCAGCATGCCCATCAGATCGGACACTTCTTCTTCTGGGCGCTTCCAGTTTTCGCTCGAAAACGCATAAAGCGTCAGACAATAGATGCCCATCGGCTCGATGGACCGGACCAGCTTGCGCACGGCTTCCACGCCGCGCTTGTGACCCATGGCCCGCGGCAAATGTCGCTTTTGGGCCCAGCGGCCATTGCCATCCATGATAATCGCGACATGGCGTGCGCGGTTTTCCGCGTCTGTCACTTGGCCTCTCCCGATCCGCGCGCCCTCACTGGGTCATGATTTCCTTTTCCTTGGCCTCTGCTGCGGCATCGGCCTCGCCGACATATTTGTCGGTCAGTTTCTGGACTTCGTCTTCCAGACGCTTGCGATCGTCCTCGGAAATTTCCTTTTTCTTCTCGTCGTCCTTCAGCATTTCCATGCCGTCGCGGCGCACATTGCGGATCGCGATGCGGGCTTTTTCCGCATATTGGCCAGCCAGTTTTGCCAGTTCCTTGCGGCGTTCTTCGGTCAGATCGGGAATTGGCAGGCGAATGGTCTGGCCATCTGTCATCGGGTTCAGGCCGAGCCCTGCCTTGGCAATGCCCTTTTCCACCGCGGTGACATTGCTCTTGTCCCACACCTGGACAGACAGCAGCCGTGGTTCAGGCGCCGACACAGTGGCCACCTGGCTAAGCTGCATCATGGCGCCATATACCTCGGCCACAACCGGATCGAGCAGCGCGACATTGGCGCGCCCGGTGCGCAAACCGGAAAAATCGCTTTTCAACGATTCCACTGCGCCATTCATCCGGCGCTCTACGTCGGCCTTGTCATATTTTGCCATAATCAGGATTCCTCTTGTACGATTGTCTGGATGCCTTCGCCCGCCAACACGCGCGCGACATTCCCCCGATCGCGGATGGAAAACACCACGATGGGTATGTCATTTTCGCGGCACAACGAAACAGCAGCCGCATCCATGACCTTGAGATTATCTGACAATACCTTGCCATAAGTAATTGTGTCAAAACGCTTCGCTGACGGGTTCACCTTAGGGTCACTGTCATAAACGCCATCGACGCTGGTGCCTTTCAGCAGCGCATCGCAATTCATTTCTGCTGCGCGCAAGGCTGCACCAGTATCCGTCGTGAAGAAGGGGTTGCCGGTGCCGGCAGCGAAAATGACGATCCGCCCTTTTTCCAGATGCCGCTCTGCACGGCGGCGGATATAGGGTTCGCACACGGAGGCCATCGGAATGGCTGACTGCACCCGGGTTGGAACGCCCAGCTTTTCCAGCGCATTCTGCATGGCCAGCGCATTCATCACCGTGGCCAGCATGCCCATGTAATCGCCAGTGGTCCGGTCCAGACCCTTGGCCGCGCCCGAAATGCCGCGAAAGATGTTGCCGCCGCCGATGACCAGGCACACTTCGAGGCCGGTTTCCTTTGCCGCTTTCACTTCTTCCGCGAGGCGCGAGACATAGGCTGGATCAATCCCGTATTCCTGTTCACCCATCAGCACCTCACCCGAAAGTTTCAGGAGGATGCGATTGAGTTTGGGGAGAGGCATCGGGATCAGGTCTTTCGCGCAGGTTTGGACAGGCAGATTTGGGGGAAGCGCTGCCCTTATAGTGCCGCGCCCGTGTCTGCCAAGGGTGAAGGCGCCGCTTTGGCAATGCCGCATAAAATTCGGCCGCCAGACCCGGTAAGGTCCGACGGCCGGAATGTGTGTCAGGCAGTGCCGCAATAACAGAGGCGCTGCCGTTTATTCTTAGCCTTTGACGGCGGCTGCGACTTCTGCTGCGAAATCGCTTTCTTCCTTCTCGATGCCTTCACCAAGCTGGAAGCGGACATAGTCCTTCAGCACGATGGCAGAACCGGATGCCTTGGCAGCCTGTGCCACCACGTCAGCGATTGGCGTCTTGTTGTCCATCACGAAAACCTGGCTCAAAAGCGCGTTTTCCTTGGCGAACTTCTTGATCGCACCATCGACCATCTTTTCCTGCACTTCGGCAGGCTTGCCGCTTTCGGCCGCCTTTTCCGCCGCAATCGCGCGCTCACGCTCGATCACGTCAGCATCAAGATCGTTGGCATTCAGCGCCATCGGGAAGGCGGCGGCGATATGCATGGCCAGCTGCTTGCCCAAAGGCTCCAGCACATCTGCGCCCGCTTCGCTTTCGAGAGCAACCAGAACGCCGATTTTGCCGAGGTTGGTTGCAGCAGCGTTATGCACATAAGGAACGACGATGCCCTGCGACACAGAAACGCTCTTCATGCGGCGGACCTGCTGGTTTTCACCGATGGTTGCAACATTGGAGGTCAGCGTGTCAGCAACAGTGCCGCCGCCGGGATAGGACGCAGCCTTCAGCGCTTCAACGTCGTCACCAGCAACATTAAGTGCGGTTTCCGTCGTCTTGCGAACAAAATCCTGGAACTGGTCGTTCTTGGCGACGAAATCCGTTTCGGAGTTCACTTCGACAGCAACGCCTTTCGTGCCTTCGACGGCAACGCCGACTAGGCCTTCAGCAGCCGTACGGCTTGATTTCTTCTGGGCGGCGGCAAGGCCCTTGGCGCGCAATGCGTCAACCGCGGCTTCAACATCGCCATTGGTTTCTGCCAGAGCTTTCTTGCAATCCATCATGCCCGCGCCGGTTTTCTCGCGCAGGGCCTTTACGTCAGCGGCAGTATAATCGGCCATCTGTCATATCCTTTTTAAATTGATTGGGCGCCGGGCCATCCCCGTAAGGCTGTCCCGGCGCTCTATATTTGCGATTGTAACAACCCTGGTGAACAGGGCGTCTGGAATTACGCTGTGACTTCTGCCGGTGGTTCAGCCATCGCGCCGACATCCTGACCGGAATCAGCAACGGCACCGCCCTTGCCCGCAATCGCCGCATCGGCAATCGCATCGCAATACAGGCGCACTGCGCGGCTGGCGTCATCATTGGCCGGAATAGGGAACGAAATGCCCGACGGATCAACATTGGTATCGAGGATGGCGACAACCGGAATACCAAGAACATTGGCTTCCTTGATGGCCAGTTCTTCCTTGTTGGCATCAATCACGAACATGACAGACGGAACGCCGCCCATATCGCGAATGCCGCCAAGGGACATTTCCAGCTTATCGCGCTCGCGCGTCAACTGAAGAACTTCCTTCTTGGTCAGACCCGAGATTTCACCCGAAAGCTGTTCTTCCAAAGTCTTGAGACGCTTGATCGAACCGGAAATGGTCTTCCAGTTGGTCAGCATCCCGCCCAGCCAGCGATGGTTGACGAAGTGCTGGCCCGAACGGCGAGCAGCTTCTGCGATCGGATCCTGTGCCTGGCGCTTGGTGCCAACGAACAGAACCTTGCCGCCAGCGCGGGTGGTGGAGGTTACAAATTCCAGAGCGCGCGCAAACAGCGGCACGGACTGGGAAAGGTCGATGATGTGAACACCATTGCGGGCGCCGAAGATATACGGCTTCATCCGCGGGTTCCAGCGGTGGGTCTGGTGGCCGAAGTGTGCGCCGGCTTCAATCAATTGCTGCATTGTGACGGTAGGTGCCGCCATAAGATAATTCCTTCCGGTTGTTCCTCTGGAAAACTGGAACCATTGCGGAGCGTCCCGCAGATGGCACCGGTATGTGCGTTTTCCATGTGAATTTGCCTGATGCGCTCCAACCAGAATTGGCTGGATTCGCGGCAGACGGGGCGCTTTAGCCAATCATTTCCCGAAATGCCACCCTCAATTCATCGCATGAAAAGGGATTTTTGACGCAAATAGCGCTTGACAGGCGAGAACAAAAAGAGAACATTGGCCTCGACGGGGAACAAACCCGCCCGAATGGGTGTTTTCCACTAGATATCCACAGGCTGTCAACCGGCTTGTGAGCATTGGAAGAGAGAAGTCGCGATGATTGGTTTTCTGATTATAGCCTTGTTTGCCACCGGCGCTGTCGCCGCTGTCGTCACTCTGGCTGACAGCACTGTGCGCGGGATGCGCGCCTATCGCATGCTTGCCGTGCAGCTTTCCTCAACCCGCGATCAGGCACGCATGGTCACACGGGTGCAGACGCTGGACCGGTATTCCGAACGCTATGCCCCCCGCCCGCAACTGGTCAGCCATTCCGGCAGATCACGTCATCGCGCAGTGGTAACTAGCCAGCGACTGCCCGCTGCCGCCTGATCTTGCTGTATTTCAACATGCCATATGGCATGAGAAGCAGGTAGAAAGTGGAGATGATGGCCAGCGTCCACCATGGTTCCTGAAGCAGCGCGGCAAACAGGATGCCAACCCCTGCAATCAGTTCAAGCCTGACATTCCGGCGCGGCCTGATCGATGTCCAGCTGAGCGTGGCCACATTGGATATCATCAGGAATGCAATCACTGCCATCCACACGCCCATGAAAACAGGGTTGCGGAATTCGGGCATGTCGGTTGCCATCCACAGATAGAACGGCAGGAAGGCCAGCCCGGCGCCCACTGGCGCTGGAACCCCTGTCAGGAAACCGGCTGATTTGTGCGGCTGTTCATCGGTATCGATCTGGGCGTTGAAGCGCGCCAGACGCAGCGCGCAGCAGATGGCAAAGGCCAGCGATGCGAACCAGCCAAGCCGCGGCAAATCCTGCAAAGTCCACAGATAGAGAATGAGCGCCGGCGCCATGCCGAAGGAAAGCGAATCGGCAAGACTGTCAAGTTCTGCGCCGAACCGTGACTGCGCTTTCAGCAACCGGGCAATGCGCCCGTCAATGCCGTCCAGCACGCCTGCCAGGATTACCGCGATGATGGCTTCACGCCATTGGCCAGATATCGCAAAGCGAATACCTGTCAGGCCGGAACACAAGGCCGCAGCGGTAATGGCATTGGGCAGCACAGCGCGTAGCGAAAGCCCTTTGGCGCGGCCTGCTGCCTGCGGAACCTCATCCTCGGCGGATTTTGGTCCGACCCGCTCATCATTCAGGTTCATTGCGCAATACCTTCGATAAGCTGCTGCTGCCCGATTTCAGCCAGCACGGTTTCACCTGCCACCGTCCGCTGGCCAACCAGAACTTTGGGGTCGGTTCCGGCAGGCAGATAGACATCAACCCGGCTTCCGAACCGGATCAGGCCGATCCGCTGCCCTGCGGCGATCATGTCGCCGGGTTTTACAAATGGCACAATTCGCCGCGCGACCAGACCGGCAATCTGCGTCAGGCCAAGGGCAAAGCCATCGCCGCGCTCGATCAGCAGATGCTGGCGCTCGTTCTCGTCGCTGGCCTTGTCGAGATCGGCATTCATGAATTTGCCGGGAATATAGACCAGCCGCCGAATTGTCCCGCCAACTGGGGCGCGGTTGATGTGAACGTCGAAAACACTCATGAAAATGGATATGCGGGTCACCTTGCCAGGCGGCAGACCGATCACGCCAGAGCCATCGTCGCCCAGCAATTCTGCCGGCGGATCCATTTCGCAAATATGCGACACAATGCCATCGGCAGGCGAAACGATGCACCGGTCATCCAGCGGAACCACGCGCTCCGGATCGCGGAAAAAGGCGAACACGCCGCCAGTCAAGGCCAGCATGGGCCAGCCCACCAGTTCCCAATCGAACACCAGCAGGAACACCAGACTGATGGCAAGTGTGATCAGTCCGAATTTACGTCCTTCGGGGTGGATTGCAGGCCATTGCCAGGTAGCATCTCCACGCCCCTTGTTATCAAGTAGTTCACCGGCCATGATTTCTACCTAGTCCCAAGCGCTGACAGGAACAAGCGGCGCAGGGCGATTTCGAAGGGAAATGCTCCCCCCACCCCATCGCCATGCTGCTTTGCAAATGGTTCAGCCGACTTTCTGCACAAAAACGGTGCCCGCCGAATATCCCGCGCCAAAGCTGCAGATTAGCCCGGTGTCCCCTGCTTTCAGATCATCGCTGTGCAGATGAAATGCGATGATCGAGCCAGCGCTCGATGTGTTGCCATAAGTATCAAGCACCGTCGGGCTTTCATCATCGGACGCCTCATGGCCCAGCACACGGTGCGCGATCAGCCGGTTCATGCCGGTATTGGCCTGGTGCAGCCACATCCGCCGCAGGCCCGCCGGGTCCACATCCAGCCGCTCTGCTTCTTCCAGGATCATCGTAGCCACCATGGGCACCACTTCCTTGAACACCTTGCGGCCTTCCTGAACGAACAATTTGTCGTCAGCGCCGATACCGGCAGGAGTGGCGCGGTTGAGAAACCCGAAATTGTTGCGGATATTGTTCGAAAAGACAGTCTTGAGCTTCGTTCCGATAATGTCCCAATGCACCGCTGGCGCGATCGAGGCATCTTCCACCAGCACCGCAGTTGCCACGTCACCGAAGATGAAATGGCTATCCCTGTCCCGCCAGTTGAGATGGCCGCTGGTAATTTCAGGGCTGACCACCAGAACCGATTTTGCATTGCCGGCGCGGATATAATCGGCCGCCGTCTGAATGCCGAAAGTGGCGGAAGAACAGGCAACATTCATGTCAAAGGCAAAGCCATCAATGCCCAATGCCTGCTGAATTTCTATCGCCATGGCAGGATAGGCGCGTTCCATGTTGGAAGCAGCGCACAGCACTGCATCCACATCTGCCACATCCCTGCCGGCGCGTTCCAGTGCCTGACGCGCGGCTTTCACGCCAATTTCAGCCATGAGTGACAATTCGTCATTGCTGCGCTGATCCAGCCGTGGTTCCATGATCTCGGGATCGAGCACGGGCGCCTTGGACATGACGTGGCGGGCCTTGATACCGCTCGCCTTTTCGATAAATTCGACCGAACTGTGCTGGAGCGGAAGGGCATCGCCTGCCTCTATTTCGGCGGAATGGCGGCTGTTGTACAGGTCCGCATAAGCGTTGTAACTGGCGACCAGTTCTTCGTTGGAGATGCTGTGTTCCGGCGTGAACAGGCCGGTTGCGGAAATGACGGGATGATAGGTTGTTTGCATCGGCGCTGATTATCTTTGCGGGCCGTCATCGGCAAGCCTTGTGCCATCAGGCAGACGGTTTTTATGCCGCAGATACCGGCACGGCGGGGCAAATCGTCAGGGGTTTAGCCACGCCCGGATGACATAAGCAATGATGCCAAGCGCGGTTACGCTGCCCAGCCAGATCGCCGCCATCCACGCCAGCCGATGCAGCAGCGGTGCATCATCCCCCGCAGGTTCGCCAGATGGATCGCCAGATGATTTAAGTGCCATCAGTGATAACCGTCTTCGCCGACCTTGCCGCGAAATACCCAATAGGCCCATGCGGTATAGGCAAGGATCAGCGGCAGGGTGATTGCCACGCCCACCAGCATGAACATCTGGCTGCGTTCAGGCGCGGCTGCATCCCAGATGGTGATCTGGGAGGGCACCACATAGGGCCACATGGACACGCCCAGCCCCGCCATGCCCAACCCGAACAACCCCAGCGACAGCCAGAAAGGCGCCGCTTCCTGCTTTTTGGCCAGGCCGCGAAACAGGAAATAGGCAAGAATGGCGGTTAGCAACGGGACCTGGCTGGCGAACAGGAAATTGGGCATTGCAAACCAGCGGTCAAAATAATCAGCATCAAGGAATGGCGTATAAAGGCTGACGGCTGCCAGCAGCACCAGGGTTGCAATCGCGCTGCGGAAAGCGAGCCTGTAGGCATGGGCCTGCGCCTCCCCTTCCAGTTTCCACACCAGCCATGTCGCGCCAAGCAGGGCATAGCCTGCCACCGTGCCAATACCGGTCAGCAGCGTATAAGGCGTCAACCAGTCAAACCAGCTTCCGGAATAGGCGCGGCCGGTCGCGTCGATACCCTGTAGCAGCGCACCCAGGATCATGCCTTGTGACAAGGCAGCGATCAGCGAACCTGCGGTAAATGCAAAATCCCACAATGCCCGGTGGCGCGGGTCACGCCATCTGAATTCAAATGCCACGCCCCTGAACACCAGACCCAGCAACATGGCGATGATGAGCGGATAGGTCGCTGGCAGGATAATGGCATAGGCCAGCGGGAAAGCGGCCATCAGCCCCCCGCCCCCCAGCACCAGCCAGGTTTCGTTTCCGTCCCACACCGGCGCGATGGAATTCATTGCCTGATCACGCTCAAGCCCCACCTTGAAAGTGGGGAAAAGAATGCCGATGCCCAAATCGAACCCGTCCATCACCACATAGGCAAATACGGCAAAGGCAATGATGAATGCCCAGATGATGGTGAGGTCCATCAGACTTCTCCCTCATTACCGGGCACAGGCTGGCTTCCGCCCGGGTTCTGGGTTGGCCCGGGGGTGATGCCGGCAGTGCGGATCGGGCCTTTTTCAGTGCGTTTCACGCCGGCTTCGCCAGTGTGCGGCGGGCCGCTCATCAATTTCAGAATATACCATGTGCCAACCGAAAATACGGCAAAATAGACGACCACAAATGCCGCCAGAGACGCCCCTACGGCGGGGGCGTCCAAGGGCGATGCCGCGTCGCTGGTGCGCAGCAGATTATAGATGACATAGGGCTGACGGCCCACTTCTGTGGTGATCCAGCCGGCGATGACCGCCACGAAACCCGACGGTGCCATCACCAGCGCCGCCCGGTGCAGCCAATGCCAGTCATATAATTTACGCCGC
Source organism: Allopontixanthobacter confluentis (assembly GCF_009827615.1). Taxonomy (GTDB): domain Bacteria; phylum Pseudomonadota; class Alphaproteobacteria; order Sphingomonadales; family Sphingomonadaceae; genus Allopontixanthobacter; species Allopontixanthobacter confluentis. The sequence goes on along the minus strand of NZ_WTYU01000001.1, from coordinate 730,651 downwards.
ATCCGTGCCAGCAGGCTCCACGCGCCAATGCCCAGCATGGCAAAGCCGATGCCCACCATGATGCGGAACGACCAGAAGATGATTCCGACCGGCGGTTCCTCATCATCAGGAATGGTATCCAGCCCGGCCAGCGGCGCATTCAGATCATGTTTGAGGATAAGCGATGACGCCTTGGGGATTTCAATGGCATATTTCACGCGCTTTTCCGCGCTGTCGGGGATGCCGAACAGGATCAGCGGGGCACCATCGGGATGGCTTTGATAATGGCCTTCCATCGCCATCACCTTCTGCGGCTGGTGCTCGAGCGTATTGAGCCCGTGCATATCGCCTGCGAAAATCTGGATCGGGGCGACCAGTGCGGCCATCCACATGGCCATGGAAAACATCTTGCGCGCATGGCCATTGCTGGCATCCTTGAGCAGATGCCACGCGCCAACCCCGCCAACCACAAAGGCGGTAGTCAGATAGGCCGCAATAACGGTGTGAACCAGCCGGTATGGGAAGCTGGGGTTGAAAACGATGTCCCACCAGCTTGGCCCGGGAAGAAACTGGCCGTTTGCGCCCATTTCAAAGCCAACCGGCGTCTGCATCCAGCTGTTGACCGACAAAATCCAGAAGGCTGATACGAAGGTGCCCAGCGCGACCATGCAGGTTGCGGCGAAATGCAGTTTCTTGCCCACCCGCGACATGCCGAACAGCATGACCCCCAGAAAGCCGGCTTCGAGGAAAAAGGCGGTCAGCACTTCATAGGCCATCAGCGGCCCGATCACTGGCCCCGCCTTGTCCGAAAATACCGACCAGTTGGTGCCGAACTGATAGGACATGACGATGCCCGAAACCACGCCCATCGCAAAAGCGACCGCGAAAATCTTGATCCAGTATCGGAACAGATCGAGATAGATCGCCTTGCCTGTTTTCAGCCACAGGCCTTCCAGCACGGCAAGGTAACTTGCCAGACCGATAGAGAAGGCCGGAAAGATAAAATGGAAGCTCACCGTAAAGGCAAACTGAATGCGGGCGAGAAGCAGAGCGTCGAATGTTTCGAACATGATCAGCAGCCTTTACGCGGCATCAGGGCTGGGGCAAAACGCGAAAAATGCGCGCTGGGTTGCGTGCCACGCAACAGTGGCGTGATGGCGCTGTCAGATAAGTCCTCGCGCTTCGTACATGTCTGGCGGGCTGGCCGGCGCGCCATCATCGCGCGCAAGTTCGGTATAGGCGCGTTCCTGCGACAGATACACGCGGCCATTCAATTCCTCGAGGAAGTGGGCGCGCTTCAGCCGGTCCATCACCGGGCCTTTCACTTCGGAAAGATGGAAGCCGATCCCGCCATCTGCCAACCGGTGATTGATAGCTTCGAGACTTTCCAGGCCCGAAGCGTCAATTTCGTTCACCGCTGAACACATGACGATCACGTGCCGCAGGGCGGGCCTTTCTGCCACGCGTTCCAGCACATATTCTTCCAGCCAGCGCGCGTTGAGATAGGTCAGGCTTTCATCAATCCTGATGGACAGGACATGCGGCACAGTCAGCACATCATGGCGTTCCACATTGCGGAAATGTTCCGTTTCGGGAACACGGCCCACAATGGCTGCATGGGGACGGGATGCGCGCCACAGATACAGCAGCAAACCAACTGAAACGCCTGCAATCACGCCTACTTCAACACCGGCCAGCAGCGTTACGCCGATGGTCACGATATGGGCGGCAAAGTCAGCCTTGGAATAGACCCACAGACGCACCGGCGTTTTAAGATCCACCAGGCTCAACACCGCCACGATGATGGTTGCTGCCAGCGTTGCAATCGGCAGGTTGAACAACAGCGGTGTCAAGAACAGCGATGCCAGCGCAATACCCACGGCGGTAAATGCACCTGCGGCAGGGGTTTCCGCGCCTGCGTCAAAATTGACCACCGAGCGCGCAAAACCGCCCGTCACCGGATAGCCGCCCGACAGTGCCGACGCGATATTGGACGCGCCAAGGCCGATCAGTTCCTGATCGGGCGCGATCCGCTGGCGCCGTTTTGCCGCCAGCGTTTGCGCCACAGAAACGCTTTCCACAAATCCGATGATGGAAATGAGCAATGCCGGAACCCATAATTGCGCCACCAGCCCAAGATCAGGTGTCGGCAGGGCAAAGGGCGGCAGCCCTTGCGGAACGGCGCCAACCAGTTTGACGCCCTTGTCTGCCAGATCAAGGGCGATCACTGCGATGATGGTCACGGCTACTGCTAGCACAGGGCCAGCCTTGGCAGTAATTTCAGCCGCACGCGGCTTCAGCCCCAATGCCATCAGCGCCGGTCTTGCGCCGCGCCTGACCCAGAACAGAAATGCTGTTGCCGCAAGGCCAATGCCCAGAGTCCAGATATTGGTATTGCCGATGCCGGTGGCCAATGCGCCCAGCATATCTGGCCAGGTATCCCCCCCGCCCGTTATGCCCAAAATGTGTTTCAGCTGGCTGGTCGCAATCAGCAGGCCACTGGCAGTGATAAAGCCGGAAATAACCGGATGGGACAGCAGGTTGGCCAGGAAACCCAGGCGCAGGAAACCCAAGATCGCCAGCATCACCCCGGACAATGCAGCCAGCATGATTGCCGCTTCCAGATATTCAAGCGTGCCTTGCGCAGCGACAGCGCCCGCCGCCGATGCGGTCATCAGCGAAACCACGGCGACCGGGCCGACAGCAAGCGTGCGGCTGGTCCCGAAAATGGCGTAGGCCACCAGCGGCAGGATCGACGCGTAAAGGCCCACCACCGGCGGCAACCCTGCCAATAATGCGTAAGCAAGGCTTTGCGGGATGAGCATAATGGTGACGATCACCGCCGCCATCAGATCATTGCCCAGCACGCCGCCATTATAGGTGCGGCCCCATTCCAGAATTGGAAAATAGCGGGCAAATCCGGTCAATTGGCGGGGCGCTGCCTGCGGCTGCGATGCCGGTGTTTCAGCCACTTTCACGCTTCATGGTTCCTGACTGGCGATACGAGCCATTCGCGGCCTTTCAGCATCCCGTTCCAGTACACCCACGGCAAAACTTCCGTTTTCAGCAGCCATGCCAGCCGGCGCGGCCGGGTGCCGTCGATCAGCCATTTGGGGAAGCTGGGCAGCAATTTTCCGCCATAGCCGAATTCGGCCAGCACGACCTTGCCGCGCTCCACCGTCAGCGGACACGATCCATAGCCATCATAATCTGACACAGGCCCCGCGCCATCCAGCACGGCCAGCGCATTGACCGCCACAATCGGTGCTTGTTTGCGCACCGCGGCCGCGGTCTTGGCATTTGGCATCCCGCCAGCATCGCCCAGCGCAAAAATGTTGGCATATCTATTGTGGCGCAACGTCAGATCATCGACATCGACAAAACCGGCCGCATTGGCCAGCGGGCTTTCGCGGATGAAATCAGGCGCGACTTGTGGCGGCACGACATGGAGCATATCGAACTGCCGTGTCACTGTGCCCTCTGCTGTTTCGAAAGTGGCCGACTGGTTGGGGCCATCCACGGCGACAAGGCGCGAACCAAGCTTCAGCTTGATGCCATAGCGGTCAACATATTCCATCAAGACCGGAACATAGGCCTCCACCCCGAATAGCACGCCGCCGGCATTACAGAATTCGACATCGATATTGGGCAGCACACCTGCGCTGCGCCACACATCACATGACAGGTACATGGCCTTTTGCGGTGCGCCAGCGCATTTTATCGGCATGGGCGGCTGGGTGAAAATGGCCCGGCCTTCTTTCAGACCCGATACCAGCTCATAAGTGTAAGGTGCCAGATCATAACGATAATTGGATGTAACGCCATTATGCCCAAGCGTTTCTTCCAGACCTTTGATCTGCGCCCAGTCAAGTTTTATGCCCGGCGCCACGATCAGCAGCGTATATTCAACGGCAGTGCCATCTTCCAGCATGACGGCATTGTTGTCAGGATCGAAAGATGTGGCTGACTGCCTGATCCAGCTGACACCATCAGGCATCACACTGGCCATGGTGCGGCGGGTGACCGGCGCGTTGAAGACGCCTGCGCCCACCATCGTCCAGCCAGGCTGATAAAAATGCTCGTCACGCGGCTCCACAATAACGATGTCCAGCTTTGGCCGGCGTTTGAGAAGGGAGGCAGCAACGGCAATACCGCCCGCGCCGCCGCCAATGATCACAATCTGGTGATGTTTGACTTCGCTCATCAACGGATCCCTTCAAAAATCATGCGAGTGACTGGCCAAGCTCTCGTAATCCGCCGCCGCAAGCTTTCGCGATGCCGGTTACAGTCTGCTTTCAACCAGGCGGAACGCACCCATGCCCGCCACCATCGAAACAACGAAAATGCCTGCCGGAACAATACTGGTGGCCAGCGATGCAATGGCTGGCCCGGGACACAGCCCAGCAATGCCCCAGCCAATGCCGAACAGCACCGATCCGCTGATCAGCTTGTGATCAATCAGCTTTGTTCCGGGCAGCGAAAATTCATCACACACCAGCGGAACATGCATCCGTTTCTGGATCTGCCACGCCGCCGCCATGACGACCAAAGCGCCGCCCATGACAAATGCCAGTGTCGGGTCCCAATTCCCCGCAATATCAAGAAACCCGCGCACACGCAGCGGATCCATCATGCCTGACAGAGCAAGACCAAACCCGAAAACAGTGCCGGAAATAAGGGCCACTATCGCTCGCTTCATGACCAGCCTCCGCCCAATGCGTTGATGATGGCAACCGTCGCCATTCCCGAACCGATGAAAGTTATAGTCGCCAAAAGGGATCGCGGGCTTAGCCGGGACATGCCGCAAACACCGTGGCCACTGGTACAACCGCTGCCCATGCGCGTGCCGAAACCAACGATGAGACCGCCCGCCACCAGCCATCCGGCCGATGGCGGATAGGTCGCTTCCACTGGCCCGTTCAGCATTGTGAACAATGCCGCGCCCAGCGCCAGTCCGCCGACAAACAAGGCCGCCATTGGCCATGGTGTCCCGCCTTTGGACAGGCCGACTGCACGTGCAGCCATGCCGCTGACGCCAGCTATCCGCCCTGCCCCCAGCAACATGATTGCTGCCGCAAGCCCGATGAGAAGTCCGCCGGCCAGCCCTTCAACGGGCGCAGCGCCTGGAAAACCTGGTATGATCATACAGCATTCACCGGAATCTTGATGTAACTCACGCCATTATCCTCCGGTTCGGGCAATCTGCCACCACGTATATTTACCTGAACCGACGGCATGATCAGGTTTGGCATTGCCAGCACCCGGTCACGTTCGGTTCGCATTGCGACGAATTCATCTTCGCTCACCCCGTCGCGCACATGCACATTGGCATCGCGCTGCTGCCCGACAGTGGTTTCCCACGCATAATCATCGCGCCCCGGCGCCTTGTAATCATGGCACAGGAACAGCCGCGTTTCGCGCGGAAGCGACAGCAGGCGGCGGATTGACTGAAACAGCTGACGCGCATCGCCTCCAGGAAAATCAGCGCGGGCAGTGCCGAAATCCGGCATGAAGATCGTATCGCCAACAAAGGCTGCATCACCGATGATATAGGCCATGTCAGCCGGCGTATGTCCCGGAACATGCAAGGCAATGCCTTCCAATTCGCCAAGCCTGAACGTTTCGCCATCTGTAAACAGATGATCAAACTGCGATCCATCGCGTTCAAAATCACTGCCCGCATTGAACAATTTGCCGAACACTTCCTGCACCCGGATAATGCCCTCGCCAATTGCCAGCTTTCCGCCCAGTTCTTCCTGCAGGAACGGAGCGGCGGACAAATGATCGGCATGAGCATGGGTTTCAATCAACCATGTCACTTTCAAATTTTTAGAAGTGACATATTCGATTATGCGTTCAGCAGAGCCAAATGACGTTCTCCCTGATGCCGCCTCGTAATCGAGCACGGAATCGATGATGGCCGCTTCCATCGACACGGGATCATGAACGACATAGCTGACCGTATTGGTAGCCTCGTCAAAAAAACCGGCAATGCTTGGCCGCAAGGCATGGTCTGACGCAGCGGTGTCAATCAGTTTTGCGGCATTGGCAACGGGATCGTTGGTTGGGTCGACATGCATTTTCAATTTCCAATTCATTTACACATAATATGTATATGTATTGCTATCCGGGAGTCAAGGAGTTAGAGTTGCACGCTATGGACAACACCACCCTTCCTGCGCCCAATCTTCGAATTGGTGATCGCGCCCCCGGTTTTTCTGCGCGCAGCACAGCGGGGGACATTGCCCTGACTGACTATCGCGGAAAATGGCTGCTGCTGTTTTCGCATCCGGCAGACTTCACCCCTGTTTGCACCAGCGAATTTGTAGCGCTGGCCAGTGCCCAAAAGCAGTTTGCACAATTGAACTGCCAGCTGGTTGCCTTGTCAGTCGACAGCCTGTTTTCACATTTTGCCTGGATTCGCGCCATTCGTGACCGGTTCGATGTCGAAGTGCGTTTTCCGATCGTGGAAGACCCCACGCTGGTGATCGGCAGTGCGTATGGCATGGTGTCGAATGACGCGGCTGACAGCGCGACAATGCGCACGACCTTTTTTATCGATCCTGACGGGATTGTGCGGGCAACCCATTGCTACCCCGCCACGGTGGGCCGCTCGGTCGATGAAATGTTGCGGACCCTGCAGGCATTGCAGGCGGTGGACGCCAATGGCGCGCTCGCGCCGGCAAACTGGCAGCCCGGGCAGGAGATGCTGCTGCCCGCTCAACCCACGCTGGATAGTGTCCTGTCTGCCAAAAACCCATCTGACTGGTTCTTTTCATCCGGGGATACGCCATGACAGAGCCTGCGCTCGAACAATTGCGCGCCATTGCCCACCCGCTGCGTTACGCCATTCTGCTGGCTATCAGAGACGGCGAAAAAAATGTCGGTGAGATTGAGGCGATCAGCAGGATCGGCCAGCCCGCGCTGTCACAGCAACTGGCATATTTGCGCAAGGCAGATCTGGTGCAGACCAGACGCGAGGCCAAACTCGTTTATTACGCCATCAATACGCAGCAGCTCGAACCGCTGATAAATTTTCTGGACCAGCTTCGACCAGCCGCAAAATCAACCGATGGCCCGCAGCCTGGCAGCAAAAAACCGCCCACATCCAGCGCAGCACGATTCGCCACGATAGGCTGACAATAATTCTGGTGTGACTGCCCTGACCGGGCATCAATGCAAGTGGTGGACAGGGCTGGATTCGAACCAGCGTACGCTTGCGCGGGCAGATTTACAGTCTGCTGCCTTTAACCACTCGGCCACCTGTCCACTAACTTGCCGCAGGGAAATCCGAACTCGGATGAGAACGGGTAACCTCGCAAAATAGGCAGCCCCGTTGCCGGGACCATCAGGCCGAGAGGCGCCCCAATGGCGAAGCTGCGCTTGCCTGTCAATGGGGCTACTGGCATGGGGCCACACCAAGCTGCATTTCTAGGAGTTTCAGATCAATGGCCGACCATAAGCCAGACCGAAAACGAGCATTGCGTGGACGCGCGGGCCGGATGCAGGGTGGACGCGGCAGCGGACGCGCCAGCACGGGCCAGGTGCGCCTGTGGGGCCATCACGCCGTCGAAGCGGCGCTCAAGAACCCGGAGAGGTCGCACAAGAAGCTGTGGGCGACCCGTGAAGCCATTGCAGAACTAGATGGCGAACTGCCTGAAGGTTTTCCTGTGGAATACGCCCAGGGGGTTGATCTTGCGCGGCTGGTTACGCGCGATACGCCGCATCAGGGACTGGTGCTTGAATGCGCGCCGCTTGAAGATGTGCATCTTGATGAAATTATCGAACAGGGTGGGGATCGGCCCATCGTGGTGCTGGATCAGGTTACCGATCCGCACAATGTGGGCGCGATTCTGCGATCAGCTGCCGCATTTGGTGCCGCCGCCATCGTGACGCAGGACCGGCACGCCCCGCCCGAATCAGGGGTGGTCGCAAAATCCGCATCCGGCGCACTAGAAGTGGTGCCGTGGGTGCGGGTGGTGAACCTTGCCCGCGCGCTGGAACAGATGGCCGATGCTGGCTATTGGCGCATCGGCCTGACCGGCGCCACGGAAGCCACGCTGGCAGAAGCATTGCCAACCGGGCGTGTGGCGCTGGTGCTGGGCGCAGAAGGCGAAGGTATGCGCCAGAATATCGCCGGCCATTGTGATGCGCTTGCGCGTTTGCCCATTGGCGAAGCGATTGAAAGCCTGAATGTGTCCAATGCCGCAGCCATCGCGCTGTATGCGGTGGCAACACGTCCGGAATAGAGACTGCAAACGGGGGGGCAAGGCAATGCAATCTGGAATGCTCAGGAAACGGGCGCTTACCGCAGGGTTGGTGGCGGCTTTGGCCATGGTTCTGACCGGATGCCTGCTGTCCCCCGGAAAATTCACGTCCGAACTTCATCTCAGGAATGGCGGCACCTTCAGCTATTCCTATGATGGCGAGATTTACCTGCTCGCCTTGAGCAAGCTGGCGGAGATGGGCAATCAAGCGGAAAACTCCGGCTCTGCCTACATCCAGCAGCCCTGCTATTCCGACGATGAATTTGAGGAGCGCGAATGTACCAGCGATGAAATCGCCGTGCAGAAAAGCCAATATTCAGCCCGTCAGCAGAAGCAGCAGAAAGATGCCGAAATGCTGCGTGCAATGTTGGGCGGCATTGATCCGGCAGACCCCGAAGCGGCCACGGAACTGGCGGAGCGTCTGCGCCGCCAGAAGGGTTGGAACAAGGTTGACTATAAGGGCGACGGCCTGTTCGTCGTGAGTTTTGCGATAGCGGGCCGATTGGACCACGATTTCCTGTTCCCGACCATCGAGCGCTTTCCAATGTCCAACTTCTTTGTGCTGGTGGCCAATCGTGAAGGCGGCACTGTCCGCGTGGATGCGCCCGGCTTTTCCGCGCAATCAGGCGGCAACCCGTTTCAAGGCATGATGGCAGGCATGGCGGGCATGTTTGCGGCCACTGCGGAAACTGCGGAAGCAGATGGCGAAAGCCTGCCTGTTTTCCCGGAACTGGAAGGCTCGTTCAAAATCGTGACTGATGGCCAGATATTGGCCAACAATACCGATGAAGGGCCAGCAGCCAGCACAGCGGGCCAGGTACTGGAGTGGCAGATCAACAAGCGCACGCAGGTCGCTCCCACCGCGCTGATCAGGCTGACCAACTGACCGGCCATTTTGGCGAGCCGCACAAGCTGACACATAAAACGCCGCGCCTACCCCTGGGGCAAGCGCGGCGTTTATATTTTCAAGGCTGCGAGGCGTGCAGCCAGAAAGGCGCTGTCTTAGTTAACGGCGTCCTTGAGGCCCTTGCCTGCCTTGAACTTTGGCTGGTTGGATGCCTTGATGGTCATGGGTTCGCCAGTGCGCGGGTTGCGACCGGTAGAAGCCTTGCGCTTGGCAACAGAAAAAGTGCCGAACCCGACGAGGCGCACTTCATCACCGCCCGAAAGCGATTTGGTGATTGCGTCGAATACACCTTCAACCGCGCTGGATGCGTCGCTTTTCGACAAGCCGCTGGAATCTGCAACTGCGCTGATCAGATCGTTTTTGTTCATTCTTGAAACCCCTATTTACCTACTGAAACGAATTCGGTGAATCGCCTCTTCGACAGCGCGCGATTGAAGGGATTTTTGCAGGCTGTGTCAAAGGCAATTCACGCGGAAATTGGTCGGATTGCTATATATTTTCGTGATTTGCGACGAACCGTGCGACCGGCGGATGGTTAACATGGTCTGGCCAGGCCATCCGCCGGTTCACACGGGTCGCGATTCGCTGCGGTGCAGCACCATTAATGGGCGGTCTGCACCGCCAATGCGGCGGCCCCGACAGCGCTGGGCTGGCTGGCCAGATCATCCGCCTCGGTCCATTCAATCGGCGCGGTACGCGTCGTCAGCGCAAGCTCCAGCACCTGATCGACATGGCTGACCGGAATAATCTCCAGACCGTCTTTCACATTGGCCGGGATTTCCGCCAGATCCTTCACATTTTCTTCCGGGATCAGCACCGTCTTGATGCCGCCGCGCAGCGCTGCCAGCAGCTTTTCCTTCAGCCCGCCAATCGGCAACACGCGGCCCCGCAAGGTAACTTCGCCCGTCATTGCCACATCAGCCCGCACAGGGATGCCGGTAAGCGTGGAAACTATGGAAGTGACCATGCCTACGCCAGCGCTTGGCCCGTCTTTGGGCACTGCGCCTTCGGGAAGATGGATATGGATGTTCTTGCGCTGGAAAATTGACGGCTTGATCCCATAGGCAGGTGCCCGTGATTTCACGAAGCTGAAGGCAGCGGCCACGCTTTCATTCATCACATCGCCCAGCTTACCCGTGGTTTTCACTTCGCCCTTGCCCGGCGTCGTCACGCTTTCAATCGACAGCAACTCGCCGCCCACTTCGGTCCACGCAAGGCCAGTGACCAGCCCAACCTCGGCTTCTTCTTCGCTGACGCCGTGCTTGAATTTGCGCACCCCGGCAAATTCGTTCAGATTTTCCGCCGTCACTGTCACGCTGTCCGTTTTCTTTTCCAGAATCTGGCGCAGGCTCTTGCGGGCAAGACGTGCAATTTCCCGTTCCAAAGTGCGGACACCAGCTTCCCGCGTGTAATAGCGGATAAGATCGCGCAGGCCGTCTTCGGTCAGCGTGAATTCGCCTTCCTTCAACCCATGCGCTTCGATCTGCTTGGCGATCAGATGGCGCTGGGCAATCTCCACCTTTTCATCTTCGGTGTAGCCTTCCAGCCGGATGATCTCCATTCGGTCCAGCAGGGCCTGCGGCAGATTGAGGCTGTTGGCCGTGGTGACGAACATGATGTCCGACAGATCAAGGTCCAGTTCCAGATAATGGTCCTGGAATTTGGAATTCTGTTCCGGGTCCAGCACTTCGAGCAGGGCTGACGCCGGATCGCCGCGGAAATCCTGGCCAAGCTTGTCAATCTCATCGAGCAGGAACAGCGGATTGGACGTGCCCGCCTTTTTCAGATTGGTGACGATCTTGCCCGGCAGTGAACCGATATAGGTCCGGCGATGGCCGCGGATTTCCGCTTCATCGCGCACGCCGCCAAGCGACTGGCGCACAAATTCCCGGCCTGTGGCACGCGCAATGCTTTTGCCAAGGCTGGTCTTGCCGACACCGGGAGGGCCAACGAGACACAGGATGGGGCCTTTCAGCTTGTTGGTGCGGGCCTGCACTGCCAGATATTCAATGATCCGGTCCTTGACCTTTTCCAGCGCATAATGGTCCGCGTCGAGAATTTCCTGCGCCTTGGCAATATCCTTGGTCAGCTTGCTTTTCTTGCCCCATGGCAGGCCAAGCAGCACATCCAGATAGTTGCGAATGACGGTGGCTTCGGCGCTCATCGGCTGCATGCCCTTGAGCTTCTTCAACTCGGATTGCGCCTTGGCCTTGGCTTCCTTCGACATCTTGAGAGTGTCGATCTTCTTCTGAAGCTCGGCCATTTCATCGCCATCTTCACCCTCGCCGCCCAGTTCTGACTGGATGGCTTTCAATTGCTCGTTCAGATAATATTCGCGCTGGGTCTTTTCCATCTGGCGCTTCACGCGGCCCCGGATCTTGCGCTCCACCTGCAGCACCGACAATTCGCCTTCCATGAAGGACATGACCATTTCCAGCCGCTTGCGCGGGTCAGCTTCGGTCAGCAGTGTCTGCTTGTCGGCCACCTTGGTGTTGATCGACGCGGCAATGGCGTCGGCCAGCGCGCCGGCATCGTCAATTTCGGCCAGATCATCGCCGGCCCCATCGCCCAGCTTCTTGTTCAGCTTGGCATATTCGCCAAACTGTTCGACCACGCTGCGCATCATGGCGGTTATCTCGCTGCCGGACACGGTCTGCACTTCGTCCATCGTCACTTCGGCCACCACGAAGTCGCCTTCAGGGCGCAGGCGTTCCAGATGGGCGCGCGACGTGCCTTCGACCAGCACGCGAACGGTGCCATCGGGCAATTTCAGCAATTGCAGGACCTGCGCCACAACCCCGACATCATACAGATCATCACGTTCCGGGTCATCGCAGCCGGGGTCAAGCTGGGCCAGCAGGAAAATATCCTTGCTGCCTTCCATGGCGGCTTCCAGCGCGGCAACGGACTGGTCGCGGCCGACAAACAGCGGCACAACCATGCCGGGAAACACGACGATGTCGCGCAAGGGGAGGAGAGGAAAAAGGCTCATAATTCAATATCCGGTTAGGTTCGCCGCGCCCGAAAATGGATGTTGCGCGGCACTTGACCCGAATATGGGAATAGTTGCCCTGCCCTGCAATGGTCTGGCCCGTGCGAACTGTGCACAGGACAGGGATATCCGGGCTATTTCAATGTCAGTCGCGAAAGCCGGGATCAATCCGGTCCAGCTTGCGCAGCAGCGCCGGCCATGCCAGCCCCTGTGCCACCATCGCCATGCCTTCACCCGGCGTCTGTGCCTTCACTTTTTCTGGTGTGCCCTGCGGCGGATTATTCAGATTTTCCCGGCCAGCCGACAGCATTTTTACCTGCGCATCGCACGCCCGTTCAAGGAAATAGAGACGCAGGAAACATTCGGCCACGCTCTTGCCGATAGCCAGCGTGCCGTGATTGCGCAGGATCATCATGTGCTTGTCGCCCATGTCTTCCACCAGCCGGTCACGCTCTTCCAGGTCGGTCGCGATGCCTTCATATTCGTGATAGGCGATGTCATGCCCTGCAATCATTGCGGTTTGCGTGTGCGGCAGCAGGCCTTCGCTCATTGCGCTGACAGCCTGGCCTGACGGCGTATGCAGATGCATCACCGAATGGGCCGCCTCACAATTCATGTGCAGCGCGGAATGAATGGTGAAGCCGGCCGGATTGACCGGATGCGATGTCGGGATGACCGGCTGGCCATCGACATCGATTTTTACCAGGCTGGACGCGGTAATTTCCTCGAACATCATGTCGTACGGATTGATCAGGAAATGATGTTCCGGCCCCGGCACGCGGGCAGACAGATGGGTGAAGATGAGATCATCCCAGCCGTACAATGCAACCAGACGATAGGCGGCAGCCAGATCAACCCGGACAGCCCATTCCGCATCGCTGACCTGCGCCCGGACATCGGCATCGGTGCCGTGCCCATTATCATTCAAAACTGTCGCCATGATCTCGTCTCCCTGCGTATTTTGCACCTTATACCAGATCAGGCAAAATCAGCCCATGCCCGGCAGATTAAAGCCCGGTGGCAGTCCCATGCCGCCCTGGATCGCCTTCATTTCCTCGCCCGAAACCCGGTCTGCCTTGTCCCGCGCATCGTTGAAGGCGGCGGTAATCAGGTCTTCCAGCATCTGCTTTTCGGAAAGCTGCATCAGGCTGTCGTCAATGGAAACACCCAGCATCCGGCCCTTGGCAGTGCAGCGCACCGATACGACGCCGCCGCCGGATTTGCCTTCTACCTCGATCGAATCGAGTTTGGCCTGCATTTCATTCATTTGCGTCTGAATAGTTTCGGCGGCTTTTTGCGCGGCCTTGATCATTTCTTCCATCGATTGCATCGTATCATCCTTTAGGCTTTGCGGCTCCAACCCGGAGCCTGTTCCTGTGCGTCAGGGTCTTCCGGGACAATTTCTGCACCCGGAAATGCCGCAAGCGCAGCTACGACCATCGGGTCGGCCCTGACCCGTTCGGCTTCCATTTCCCGTGAAGATGCCTCGCGTTCAACCAGCGAGAGACCACCGGTGCTTTCTTCCTGCTTAACCGTCCAGCCGCGATCTACCAGCCTGCCCAGAGTATCGCGGATTTCGCGCTCCAGATTGTCGGTAAACCCTTTGGCGAGGGAATAGCGCAGGACGCCCGGCCCCACTTCAATGGGGGCAGCCTGCATCCGCAACTTCGCCCCCAATTGCATATGGCCCTTGTTTTCAAGCCAGCTGACGAATTCCTCGAATTTCTCATAAGGATCAGCGTCCGAAATGGCGGTTACGTGGGTTTCCGGCCCCGCTGCTGTCTGCGCTTCTGCCGGCCCGTCAGACCTCACAGTCTCGCCCCCAGATGCGTGCGGCGAAGCTGCGGCCTGAATGCCGGCCTTGCCCAGTTCCTCCAGCTTTTTCGCCAGTTTGCCGGGGTCTGGCATATTGGCCGCATGCAGAACGCGCAGCAACGCCATCTGCGCCGAGATCAGCGGATCGGGCGCGCTGCGCACTTCATCGTGGCCCTTCAGCAGCAATTGCCACAGGCGGTGCAGTTGCCCGGCTGACAGCTTGCCGGCCCATTCCTGCAGCGCGTTTCGTTCTTCCTCTGTCGGTGCTTCGGCTTCCCCGCCGCTCACCTGCGCCACGGTGATCCGGTGGACCAGATCCATCAGGCCGCGCATCAGGGCCAGCGGTTCAACACCCAGCGCATATTGGTCGGCTATCGCCGCCAGCAGTGCCTTGGCATCGCCCGCCAGCAGATTGCCCAGCAGGCGGCGCTGCGCGCTCTTGTCCGCCAGCCCCAGCATATCGCGCACCCGCGCTGCGGTTACCTTGCCGCCATCTTCGTGGGATGCATCAAGGTCAGCATGGGCAATGGCCTGATCCAGAATGGATAGACCATCGCGCACGGACCCTTCGGCAGCAGCCGCAATCATGTGCAGGGCTTCCGCTTCGGCCTCGACCCCTTCCTTGCCGCAAATCATCCCGAAATGCGTTTCCAGCTGCGCCGCATGAATGCGGCGCAAGTCGAAGCGCTGGGTCCGGCTGAGCACCGTGACCGGAAGTTTGTCCACCTCGGTCGTGGCGAACAGGAATTTTACATGGGCAGGCGGTTCCTCAAGTGTCTTGAGCAAGGCATTGAAAGCATTGCGTGACAGCATGTGAACTTCGTCGATAATGTAAATCTTGTAGCGCGCCGAAACGGCCGAATAACGGACCGCTTCGATAATCTCGCGCACATCGTCCACGCCGGTATGGCTGGCGGCGTCCATCTCGATCACGTCCATGTGGCGGCCTTCGGCAATCGCCACGCAGGGTTCGCATACACCGCACGGATCGATGGTGGGGCCGCCCTGCCCGTCAGGACCGATACAGTTGAGCGCCTTGGCAATCAGCCGCGCGGTGGATGTTTTGCCCACCCCGCGCACACCGGTCATCAGGAAGGCATGGGCCAGCCGGTCCCGCTCGATCGCATTGCCAAGCGTGCGGACCATCGGTTCCTGCCCGATGAGTTCGGAAAATGTCTGCGGGCGGTATTTGCGGGCCAGCACGCGGTATGGCTGATTATCGGCAGCGGGCGGTGCTGCAGCGACAGCGGGAACTGGCATCGGTTTTGGCGATTCGGTTAGCGCATCAGACGTAGTTGGCGATACCGCTGTTTCAGCCGCGCTGGAAGCAGCCGCCGGTGCATCGCCAAACAGCGCGGATTGGCCCGCATCCTCCAGCTCCTTGGCTGAAGGTGCATTGTCTGCCGGCTCGGTTTCCCACGGCAGGCTGTCAGAATTTTCCGGTGAATCACCCATGGCACTCTAGGTAGGCAACATGGACGCAAATGTCATGGCCCACGCTGATGACATGCGGGGAAACTGACACAGAAGAGATTAAAAGGAGCCGAGCGACCCGCCGCTATTCGTTGTGGCTGCTTCCTTCCGGACCTGACCAGGTTGGCGAACGCGCACGTCCACCCGACTCCCGGGCGGGCATATGGCGATGGTTTGGTGGTTTGGCAACCATGTTGCTGCATGGCCCTGCAGCGGGGCGGCACTCAGCGAAAATTGTCGGCGTAAGCCTGCAGCTTCAGCGTCTTGGGCGGGGTGGCATGGATGCGTGCCGTAATCCCGTGCTTCTGGGCATAGGCTTTTGCTGCTTCCACATCCGCGAACGACAGCTGCACTTGCGCCTGTGTGTCACCGCTGCCGGTCCAGCCCATCAGCGGGTCGGGCCTGCGCGCTTCGGACTGTTCAAATTCCAGCACCCATTCATCGGTGCGGGCCTTGCCGGACTGCATGGCGTTTTTCGGGCGTTGGTAAATACGAGCTGGCATGGGATGCTCTCTAATTCAGCTTTCGCTTCGTGAAAAGGCGTTCTTGGTCTTTAGGCTCGGCTTTTCGGTCCAGGGTTCATCAGGCCACCGGTGCCGGGGGTAGCGCCCCTTCATGTCCTTGCGCACATCATGCCAGCTTCCGCGCCAGAAACCGGGCAAGTCCCGCGTGGACTGGATGGGCCGCCCGGCCGGGCTGGTCAGTTTCAAAAGCAGATGCTGCTTGCCCACCATGGGATGCTGGTCCAGCCCGAACAGGGCCTGCACGCGCACTTCCACCGATGGCGCATCATCGCCTTCGTAATCTATTTTGTGATGACTTCCGGCAGGGGAGACAAATTCCCTGGGAGCAAGAGAATCAAGTTTCTGGCGGCTGTCCCAATCAAGCAAGCCGAGCAGCACATCTGCCAATTTGCCCTGCGCCACGTCCAGATCGCGCCTGCCCGCCAGCAAGGGGGCGAGCCAGGTCGCAGCGGTATCCTTCAATGTTTCAGGGGCAAGCGCCGCCACTTCTGTATGCTGCGCCCGCGCCATCAGGCTGGCAGGCAGCAGGCGCGGCAGATCATCCAGCGCCTTTTCCATCAGCATGGCCGTGACTGCTTCGGCATCCGGTTTCGGGTCCGGCCCGCTCGCCAGCGTAATGGCGCCAAGCCTTCGTTCAAGCCGTGCTTCCACCCGCCGTTCTTCTGCATTCCACCGCAGGACGGAGCGGCGCTCCAACAGATCGGCCAGATGGTCTTCGACATCGGCTGTCTCCAATGCGGCGGCGGCGGTAATCCGCGCGGCCTTGGCCTGCCCCTGTGCATCGCCAATCACCAGCCATTCGGCCCGCGCCAAAGAGGATGCAGGGTCCAGAAAATACCCCCTGCCGCCTGCCGACAGCCAGTTTTCTCCAGCCGCATCGCGCCGCCGTGCGATATTGTCAGGTATGGCGCGGGCGAGGAACAGCGCCGGTTTGGTGGCTTCGGTGATGGCGGAAGTCACCAGTTTTTGCGCCAAGCGCGCCCAGCGGTCCGCCAATTGTGCGGAGGCCTTTGCACGCGGCGAATTGTCGCCTGCCCAGCGGGATAGCCGCGCCAGCACATCTTCTCCGCGCCCGCCCAGCCCGCGTTCCTGCAGCAACAAGGCAAGGCGCGCCGCATCATGCGCCCGGCCCGCCCTGGCACCAAACAGCACCATGGCCGCGTGAACAGGGTTCATCGGCAGGCTGGCGACCATTTCGCCCCAAGCCGAAATCCGCCCGTCTGCGTCCAATGCGCCCAATTTCTCCAGCCGGTCCCGCGCTGCCGAAACCGAAGCAGCAGGCGGTGCATCCAGCCACGGCAGGCTGGCAGGGTCCAGCGTGCCCCATTGTGCCAGCGCCAGCATCAAGGGGGCAAGATCGGCGGTCTCAACTTCAGGCGGATCATAGGGCGGGCGGCCCTGATGGCCTGCGGCTTCCCACAGGCGGTAGGCCACCCCCGGCCCCTGCCGCGCTGCGCGGCCAGCGCGCTGCGCCGATGCGGCCTGGCTGGCACGGTGAGTGACAAGGTGGGTGGAACCGGCGGCGCGGTCAAACTCCGCACGGCGCGACAGGCCGCTATCGACCACTACCGATACGCCATCCAGCGTCAGCGATGTTTCGGCAATGGCGGTGGCCAGCACGATGCGCCTGCGCCCTTCGGCATCACGCCTTATGGCCATGCGCTGGTCTGCGGGCATGACTTGCCCATGCAAGGGAAGGATGGGCGTATCGGGCAGTTTTGGCGCCAGCCGTTCGGCCACCCGGTCAATTTCGCGAACACCGGGAAGGAATGCCAGCACATCACCATCTTCGGCGCGCCACGCTGTCATGATGGCCGCTGTCACGGCATCCTCGATCCGCAAGTCTGGCCGTGATGGCAGCCATTCGATCCGCAGCGGATGCGCCTTGCCTTCGCTTTCGATAATGTGCGCATCATCTCCCAGCAAGGCAGCAAAGCGCGCCCCGTCAATCGTCGCGGACATGACGCAGATGCGCAAATCATCGCGCAGAACGGCGCGGGTTTCCAGCGCCAGTGCCAGGCCGAGATCACTGTCGAGATTACGCTCATGCGCTTCGTCGAACAGGACTGCACTGATGCCCGCCAGTTCCGGATCGCTGACGATCCGGTTCACGAAAATCGCTTCGGTCATCACCAGAACACGCGTTTTTGCGGACTGTTTGCTGTCCATCCGCGTCAGGTAGCCAATGGTTTCGCCGGGCTTTTCGCCCAGCATTTCCGCCATGCGTTCAGCCGCGGCGCGGGCCGCCACGCGGCGGGGCGACAGCAGGATAATAGTGCCATCGCACCATTGCTGGTCGAGCAATGCAGGGGCAACCGCAGTGGTCTTGCCCGCGCCTGGCGGGGCGATCAATACCGCAGCGCCATGCGTATCCAGCACCGCCAGCAAGTCTGGCAACACGGCATAAATGGGAAGATCGGCAGTTACCATGGCCAGTGGCACGACAGGGCCATCAACGCAGGCTTAATAGCCCCGGGCAACCGCAAACTGGGCCGCTTCGGCCATGGCGCCGCGCGCCTTGCCATCGGGGAAAATGGAGAGCGATTCTATCGCTCGATCGGCAAAATGGCGGGCACGGTCACGCGTGGCTTCCACCGCGTCATATTTGCCAATCAGCGCGATCGCCTCGGCCAGATCATCGTCCGACGTGCGGTGGCCGGAAATGGCTGCTTTCCAGAACTTGCGTTCTTCTTCCGTGCCGCGCGCATAGGCGAAAATAACCGGCAGGGTCATTTTACCTTCGCGGAAATCATCGCCCCGATCCTTGCCCATTTGCGCGGCATCGGAATCGTAATCAATCGCATCATCCACCAGCTGGAAGGCAATGCCCAGGTTCCGCCCGTAACTGTCGAGCGCCATTTCCTGCACATCATCGCATTCGGCCACGACTGCCGCAATACGGCTGGCGGCAGCAAACAGTGCGGCGGTTTTTGCGCCGATGATGGACAGATAGCGTTCTTCGCTGGTTTCGATCTGGCGCTGCGCGGTCAGTTGGTCCACTTCGCCTTCGGCAATGATGGCGCTGGCCCCGCTGAGGATTTTCAGGACTTTCAGACTGCCGTCCTCGACCATCAGTTCAAACGCGCGGCTGAACAGGAAATCGCCCACCAGCACGGTAGCAGGGTTGCCAAAGATGATATTGGCTGCCGCCTTGCCGCGCCGCAGGTCCGACCCATCCACCACATCATCATGCAGCAATGTGGCCGTGTGGATAAATTCGACAGAGGCCGCCAGCTTGTGATGGCGGTTGCCCTGGTAACCCACCAATTGCGCGCCAGCCAGCGTCAGCATGGGCCGGAGCCGCTTGCCGCCGCCTGAAATCAGATGGCCCGCCAGTGCCGGAATCAGCGGAATTTCGCTCTGCATCCGGTCAAGAATGACCGAATTGACCGAATTCATGCCGGATGCCGTCAACGACAGCATGGGGTCAAGCGTGGGCATCCCCGCCACATCGCCAGCGGGTTGTTTTCGCGCAAGAGGCACTATCTCGGCAGTCATTTTGGCTCGCCAGTCATATCGGCAAGCCACATGGGCGGAAGATGCCTGATTGGCAAGCTTGGAATCCTGCCATTCCCCGTGATAAGCGTCTGGTGATGACCGAAACACCGCCAGATCCTGCCACCGATCCTCACGCCGACCGGCAGCTTGCCGCTTTCAGGCGCAGCATCGACAATATTGATGCCGCCTTGATTCACATGCTGGCAGAACGGTTCCGCATTACGCAGGCAGTGGGGCAGTACAAGGCCAGAACCGCCCTTCCCCCATCTGACCCGAACCGCGAGGAACGCCAGATTGCCCGCCTTCGCCAGAAAGCCGAAGAAGCGCAACTGGACCCTGAATTTTCCGAAAAATTCCTGCGTTTCATTATCGAGGAGGTCATTCGCCACCACGAACAGGCCCGCAGCGAATAATCTCGCCGCATTGCAGCAGACCGGCGGACATCAACCGGCACGCGGCAGGATCAGCTTTACCAGCAACCCGCCGAGGTCTTCGCTTTCGTCCAGCACGACACTGCCGCCGTAAATTTCGGCCACGTCGCGGACGATGGCCAGACCAAGCCCGGTGCCAGGCTTGCCGGTATCCAGACGCGCTCCGCGGTCAAAAATACGCACCCGCTCCGCTTCGGGAATGCCCTTGCCATCATCTTCCACCCAGATGACGCATTGTTCCACATCAGGTTCGGCATCCACCGTGACAAACACGCTGCCACCGCCATATTTTGCCGCATTCTCGATCAGATTGCCCAGAATTTCATCCAGATCCTGCCGTTCAATGGCGACTTTAGCGCCCCTGTTGCCATCAATGTCGAAGCGGACATCGGGGTACAATCGCTCCACCGCGCGCCGCACGGCTTCGGCACTGTCGCACACCGGCGTCTGGGCATGGCCCACGGCACGGCGGCCCACGGCCCGGGCGCGCGCCAGATGGTGGTCCACATGGCGGCGCATGGTGGTGGCTTCGCGGATTACCGTATCAGGCAGATCAGGTGCCTTGGCAGTGGCAGCATTGTTGATGACCGTCAGCGGCGTTTTGAGCGCATGGGCCAGATTACCTGCATGGGTTCGCGCTTCTTCTGCCTGCTTTTGCGAATGGGCAAGCAAGGCGTTCAGCTCGTCAACCAAAGGCTGAACTTCCAGCGGCAACGGGTCGGTCACCCGGTTGGAACCGGTGGTGCGGATCGACTGGATGGCATCACGCACCCGGCGCAGCGGCCGCAACCCGTAATAGGTTTGCAGCGCTGCCATGACGAACAGACCCATACCCAATATCGCAAAACTCCACGCCAGAATGGAGCGGATGCGGCTGATCTGGTAATCCAGTTCCTCCCGCGCCGAGGCCACCGTGAAAGTCCAGCGCGTATCGCTATCGGGCAGGATAACCGACCGCTCGACTATGCGGAGCGGTTCTGCGGCAAATTGCGTGCTGTCGTAAAAATGGGTTTCAAGATCGAAATGGTCGCCTTCGGTCTGCAGGCTGCGGTCCCACAGGCTGCGCGAAGGGAAATCTTCATGTCCCGTGCCGCTGATCTGCCAGTATAGCCCGCTGCCCGGTTCCAGAAACCGCTGATCGCCCAGCGAACGATAGAAAAATACTTCACCATCAGGGCCGATTTCCGCTGAAGCCACCATAGCTGTCAGCATATATTCCAGTTGCTCGTCGAAATTGTTTTCAACCAGCTTGGTCAATGTCCGGTCGAGGCCGAAACCGCCCGCCAGAAGCAGCACGGTGATCCACCCGGCGGCAATCAGCATCATGCGCCGGGACAGGCTGCCGGTGTGCGGCACTGTTTCCGGCGCCATGTGCGGCGCGTTCTGAGTTGCGTCAGTCACCGAGGCAGTCACCCGGATGGAATACAGGCGGCATCAGCCAAACCGGCATCAAGATGCGCGGGGCTGGTCTGCCGGATCGTCAAGGCTGTAACCAAGTCCGCGAATGGTGGTGATTACTTCTGCACCCAATTTCTTGCGAATGCGGGTAACAAACACTTCGATCGTGTTGGAATCACGGTCAAAATCCTGATCGTAAATATGTTCGATCAATTCGGTCCGGCTCACCACCTTGCCCTTGTGATGCATCAGATAGCCGAGCAATTTATATTCCTGGGCGGTCAGCTTAACCGGCTCCCCGCTCAACGTGACCCGGCCTGACCGTGTATCCAGCCGCACAGGGCCGGCAGTCAGTTCGGACGAAGTATTACCCGACGCACGGCGGATAAGCGCGCGCAGACGGGCGATGAGTTCTTCGGTCTGGAATGGTTTGGCCAGATAATCATCAGCGCCTGCATCAAGCCCGGCGACCTTGTCGGACCAGCTATCACGCGCGGTCAGAACCAGCACGGGAAACGTCCGGCCTTCCTTGCGCCACATACCCAGCACCGTTAGCCCGTCTATTTCGGGCAGACCCAGGTCCAGAATGACAGCATCGTAATCTTCCGTACTGCCAAGATAATGACCATCCTCACCATCGGTGGACAAATCCACCGCATAGCCAGTCTGCTCAAGCGTGCTCTTCAATTGCTGGCCGAGAGTCGGTTCATCCTCGACAATCAAGATGCGCATGCTGGAATATTCCCCTGTGAAAAAACACCCGTTACGTGGGCTTTTGTATGAAACGCGTCAACTCGCCTCATGTGTCCCGGCGGGAAATATGTCCGGTTTTAGCGGCTGCGCTGAAGTATGCGGCCCGTGCGCGCATCCACGTCGACAAAGGTCACACGGCCGTCCTTGATGAATTTCAGCCGATACGCCATCGCAGTGGAATCGTAGGCCGGGCCAAGATATTCCTGCCCCTGGGCTTTCAACGGATCGACCACCCGCCGCTCGATCTCTCTGAGTGACAGAACATTACCAGCCCGCATTTCTTTGCGAACTTCGCCCTGGTCAGTGCGTGGCTGGGCCAGCGCCGCAGGCGCGGCCAACGCCGACACGGTCAAAGAGGTAACGATACAGGACAGGGCTATCTTTTTCATCATGCCTTTTCGTCTATGATCAAACCATTGAACACGATGTGAATGCGCCCGAATGCGCAGGTTCAGCATTCGGGCGCAACCGTTTCACTGTCGCAGTTCTATCGCGTCATTTCATATTTGACGGTAAGGTTTACACCTGTTCCTACCAAGCCGGGTTCAACCGGCGTGGGCGCTGCGGAGACTGCAATGTCGTTGGCTTTGCGCATCATCGGCATGGGCGCATCGCCCGCGATACTTTCGCTTACTTCCAGCAGGCGAACGCCGGTATATCCCGCCCACGTGGCATATTCCATGGCCTGACCGCGGGCGCGTTCCATCGCGGATTTGCGCGCCTGCGCCTTGGCGGAGGTGTCATTATCTATCGAGAATTGCGGCCCGCCAATGTCGGTCGCGCCAGCAGCCACAAGCGAATCCAGCACGCGTCCGGTTTCTGACACCTTGCGCAGGATTACGCTGACCCGGTTGGATGCGGAATAACCCCTGAAAATCTGTTTCTGGGAATCGCGGTCATAATCATAGCGCGGGCTGAGATTGATGCCGGTGGTCTGGATATCATCAGCCTTGATGCCCAGTGCCTTGATACGTTTGATAACGGCGTCCATTTCAGCGGCGTTCAGCCGCATCGCGTCAACCGCGTTCATCGCTTCGCTGGTGACACCGGCACTGACTGTTGCGATGTCAGGCCGCGCCTTCACTGTTTCATTGACCGATAATTCCACCACCGGGCCAGATGCCTGTATCTGTATTTCTGCGGCCGAGGCGGGCACACTGATGGCGGCCATTGCGGCCAGAGGCATGAGATAATTTTTCATCGGGGGTTTCTCCTGAAGGTTGCAGCCTGATGCTCTTGAGCGACTTACGCTTCAATGAATGCGCTGGTTCCTGAACTATCTCAATGCACGTCCTGCGCGATTATCCACTGCCATTTGAGATTATCCGGCATCATTTGAATTTCCGCCATTTCAATTGCTGTGCAACGCACCTTGTGATGCGGGCATTCCTGCCCTACCTCGCGCCCACATGGCGCAACCACCAATCTTGAGCTGGGAAAAACTGGGTTTACAGCAGGGCGGCCGCTGGCTGTTCCAGGGGCTGGACCTGCATGTGGGCCCGCGTGACAGGCTGGCGCTCATCGGCCGTAATGGCGCCGGCAAGACCACCTTGTTCCGCATGATCATGAACGAGATCGAAGCTGACAAGGGCGAACGCAAGGTGAAACCGGGCCTGCGGATCGTGGCGCTGGAACAGGAACCTGACTTTTCCGGCTTTGCCACCCTGATGGATTTTGCCTTGTCCGGCAGCGATGCCCCCGCCGCATATGAGGTGGAGGCGATTGCCGGCCAGCTGGGCATCGACATGGCGACCCCGTCTGATGGCGCAAGCGGAGGCGAAAGGCGCCGTGCGGCCATCGCCCGCGCCTTGGCGCAGGACCCTGACCTGTTGCTGATGGATGAACCGACCAACCATCTGGACCTGGCCGCGATTGAATGGCTGGAAGACTGGCTGACGCGGTATAAGGGCGCGTTTCTCGTCATCAGCCATGACCGGACTTTCCTCAAACGACTGACCAATGCGACCATCTGGCTCGATCGCGGAATGTTACGGCGCAAGGATGTCGGTTTTGGCGGGTATGAGGCTTGGGAAGAACAGGTCTATGCCGAGGAAGCGCGCAACGCGCACCGCATGGATGCCAAGCTGAAGATCGAGGCGCACTGGCTGGAACGCGGCGTGACCGCGCGCCGCAAACGCAACCAGGGCCGGTTGGAAGCGCTCTATGTCATGCGCGCGGCCCGCGCTGCCATGATAACGCCGGGCGGAACTGCCAAACTGGGGCTGTCAGCGGATTCGGACAATAAATCCAAATCCGTCATCGTGGCCGACCACGTCAGCAAGGCTTACGGCGAACGCCCCATCATCAAGGATTTTTCCCTCCGCATCCAGCGCGGTGACCGCATCGGCATTGTGGGATCAAACGGGGCTGGCAAGACGACCTTGCTGAGACTGCTAACGGGTGATCTGGCGCCCGATACGGGCAAGATAACCGTGGCAAAATCGCTCAACGGGGTGGTGATCGACCAGCAGCGCAGCCTGATGACACCGGAAAAATCAGTTCGCGATGTGCTGGCAGAAGGCGGCGACTGGATCGATGTGCGCGGCG
Organism: Allopontixanthobacter confluentis; assembly: GCF_009827615.1. Lineage (GTDB taxonomy): Bacteria > Pseudomonadota > Alphaproteobacteria > Sphingomonadales > Sphingomonadaceae > Allopontixanthobacter > Allopontixanthobacter confluentis. The sequence continues at coordinate 706,067 of NZ_WTYU01000001.1, read as the reverse complement.
TGCGCAAACATGTGCAGGGATATCTGAAGGAGTTTCTGTTCGACCCGGGTCTGGTGGATACCAAGGTCGGCACATTGTCTGGCGGTGAACGATCCCGCTTGCTGCTGGCGCGCGAATTTGCCCGCGAAACAAATCTGCTGGTGCTGGATGAACCGACCAACGATCTTGATCTGGAAACGCTCGATCTGTTGCAGGAAGTTATCGCGGATTACGACGGCACCGTGCTGATCGTCAGCCATGATCGTGACTTTCTGGACCGCACTGTCACCATCACCCTTGGTCTGGATGGCAGCGGCAGCGTGGATGTTGTTGCGGGCGGTTTTGCCGACTGGGAAGCAAAGCGCATTCGCCGGACAGTTTCTGGCACCGCCAAAGGATTGCGGGACGCAAAAGCCGCCGCTCCGCCCCCGCCCCCGGCCAAATCTGCGAAGCTGAGTTACAAGGATCAGCGCGATTATGAATTGCTGCCGGCGCGTATAGAAGAACTGGAAAGCGCCATTGTGAAGGGCGAGAAAATCCTTTCCGACCCAGACCTGTTTACCAGTGACCCGCAGAAGTTTTCCAATATCTCCAAGGGGATAGAGAACGCCCGTGCCGAAAAGGACGCCGCAGAGGAACGTTGGCTGGAACTGGCGGAGCAGGTCGAGGGATAAGTTTCGCGGCTTGCGGAATGATCGATTTGCCTTGCGCTAGACGGATCAACGCGTAATTCGCGTTGGATGAGCAAAGCTGACAGCCCGATGACACCGCCGGTAAGGCAGCAGGGCAATGTCCTTGCGCGGCATGAGCGCACATTGCTCAATTGGATTTGTGCGCGCCTGCCGCTGTGGGTGACGCCGGACTTGCTGACATTATTTGCGGTTATTTCAGCAGCTATTGTCTGCCTTGCCTATGGTTTGAGCAATCAGGATCCCGCGTGGCTATGGCTGGCTGTGGCAGGGTATGTCGGCCATTGGTTCGGGGATTCGCTGGATGGAAGTGTAGCCCGATACCGCAAGGTGGAACGCCCCTCCTATGGCTATTTCATCGATCATTCGAGCGACGGTTTCACCACGCTGATCATGCTGGGCGGCTTTGGCCTCAGCCCTTATGTGCGGATTGATGTCGCCCTGTTTGCGGTTGTCGCCTATCTGCTCCTCAACATTCACAGTTTCCTGCTGGCCAAGGTCAGCGGAGAATTTCCCATGTCGCATGGCGGCATGGGGCCGACCGAAGCGCGTCTGCTGCTGATCGCGCTCACCCTGGGCATGTATTTCGCAGGTCCAGGCTGGGGGCCGACTGCTTCACTCTCCTATTTCGACATTCTGATCGTCGCCCTTACCCTCGTGCTTTTGACGATGTTCGGCGTGGGCACTGCGCGCGCCGGTTTGAAACTCGCCGCGCATGACAAGGCGCGTCAGCGTCCCCGACCGGAATAAGCCTGCCCTTCACGTAATCCGGTAAAAAGCCGCTACTCTTTCCAACGCCAGTTTCAATACCAGCTTGCCGCTTCGTGCCGGCCAGGACAGCCCCTTTTCCGCATCTGGCAGGGATTCGCAGCCGCAGGCCACGCGCCACAGAATGTCGGACAGCCCGCTACCTGCGGCATTCATGGCCCCATCGAAACGCGATTTTGCGGCGATCTGCCGTTCGGTCGGGGAAAGTCCGGCATCGCCGCCGCCTTTGATGCGCACCGGGTCCCAGCTCATGGTGACAGACGGGCCAAGCGAGGCACGTTCATAATCGGCCCGCAATCGTTCACCTGCGTCAAACAGGCGATCATCCAGATGGCCCCGGGCATGTAGCCACGTCAGCGGAGATTCCGCCACATTGACCGATACCGTTCGGGTGCGCCGCCGGTCGATGGATTTTCCAGCCGCGGATTGACGCGCTCCGGACTCGGTAAGTTCTCGTTCAACCAGATGCTGGCGCATGGATAATCCCCTTTTTCCAACTGGAAAATCACCCTTGCCAAAACGAACCTTATGTAGGAAAGTGAAAAACCCATTTGGTTAAAGAAGGCTGCGCCATGATCAATCGCATTCGCGACATCCGACAGGAAAAAGGGCTGACCCTTGCAGACCTGGCCGCAGCCTGCAATCCGCCAACCACGGCCCAGACCATCGGCAGGTTGGAAACAGGCATGCGGAACCTGTCGATTAAATGGATGGACCGGATCGCCGCTGCGCTAGATATTGCGCCAGAATTGCTGGTCAGGTCCGATGCTGCAGTTCAGCCGCAGATCGTGGCGACGCTGGCTGATACAGGGGCGGAACCCCTGGCAAAGCCGCGTGATGCAATATTGGCCACCGATCTTGGCGGCGAAATGCCGCTGATGGTTTTATCGGTCGAGACCAGCGTTGGCGAATATCGCCCTGGCGACCAGCTTTGGCTGCGCCAGATGGACCCCGCGGATTACCAGCGCGCTATCAACCGTGATGTGCTGGTCCCGCGCAAGGGAGGCCGGTTTTCCTTCGGCCGCCTGATTGACCGGCAGGGTGTGATGGTTGGCATACTGCCCCCCGGTAGCGGCCAGAAACAGCAAGTGGTGGATGATCCGGCATGGCTGGCAGTGGCCGAAATGCTGGTGCGCAGATTATGAAGCGCCTGCTTTCTATTTCCACGCTCTATCCCAACAATAATGCCCCCCGCTTCGGGACATTCGTGGCACGGTCAATGGAAGCGCTGGCAGCACGCGGTGACTGGCACGTTACGCTGATAAACCCGCTTGGCATTCCGCCAATTGCGTTCGGAAAATACCGGAATCTTGCCGCTGCCGCCATCAGCGGCGTGGAAAAGGGGGTGGAAGTCTACCGCCCTGTCTTTCCGCTCATCCCCCGGTTTGGAGTGCGCCATAATCCGCTGATCATCGCACGGTCGGTCAGAAAATTGGCGCGGCATTTACACCGGCAGCAGCCTTTCGATGTGGTGGACGCCCAGTTTTTCTATCCTGACGGGCCGGCGGCTGCGCGGATTGCCAGTGATCTGGGCCTGCCTTGGTCAATCAAGGCGCGGGGCTCTGACATTTCCTATTGGGGCGGCATGGCGTTTGCCAGAAAGCAGATGATCGAAGCGGGCGGCGCTGCCACGGGCCTGCTGGCAGTATCGCAGGCGCTTGCCCGGGACATGGCCGCCATGGGCATGGAACCGGGCAAGATCACAGTCAATTATACCGGGCTGGACCGGGACAGGTTTCGCCCGCTTGACCACCCCACCATCCGCACCCGTCTGGCGCGGGAACTTGGTCTGGAAATCAGCGACCCTGCCCCCTTGCTGGTAAGTGTGGGCGCGCTGACGGCACGAAAGGGGCAACATTTTGTCATTCGCAGCCTGGTCAATTTTCTCGACGCGCAGCTATTGCTGGTCGGGCACGGTGAAGATCGCAAGCGCCTTGAAGACTTGGCAATGTCGCTGAAAGTGGCGGACCGCGTACATTTTCTGGGCTCCATCGATCATGATTTGCTGCCCATCATTCTTTCTGCAGCAGATGCGATGGTATTGCCATCATCTCATGAAGGGTTGGCAAATGCATGGGTCGAAGCGCTGGCCTGCGGGACACCGCTGGTGATCTGCGATGCCGGGGGTGCGCGTGAAATCGTTACCAGCAAGGATGCAGGCGTGATTGTGGAACGCACCGCTGAGGGTGTCGGCCACGGCATTCAGGAAGTGCTCGACAATCCGCGCCAGTTTGCGGCGGTTGCGGCCATGGCAGACCAGTTCAGCTGGGCGCGCAATGCAGCGCAGCTTGCGGACTATTATACCCGTATCGCGGCAAAGTAAGGCGGAGGGCGGGATGCGCCGCCCTCCTGCCAGTTACATTTCCCCGCGGGCGACCTTGTCCTGCCGGTCAGCAACGCTTTCCTCTGGCACAAAGCTGTGCGAATCCACGCCCAGCCAGATGAGGATTGGCGCGGCCATGTAGATCGAACTGTATGTGCCAACAAAAATACCCAGCGTAATCGCCGCGGTCAGGCCGAACAGGCTGGCCGGGCCAAACAGCAACAGCGGCAACAGCGCCAGCAGCAAGGTCAGCGAAGTCATCACTGTCCGCGCCAGCGTTTCGTTCACCGAAAGGTCGAGCAATTCGGGAAGCGGCATCTTGCGGTATTTTTTCAGATTTTCACGAATACGGTCATATACAACGATCGTATCGTTCAGCGAATAGCCGATGATCGCCAGAATGGCCGCGATGATCTGAAGGCTGAATTCCATCTGGAACAGGGCGAACATACCCAGTGTCAGCGAAACGTCATGCACCAGCGCGAACAGGGCGCCGACCCCGAACTGCCATTCAAACCGGACCCAGATATAAATCGCAATCGCCAGCATTGCCGCAAGCAGGGCGTAAATCGCCATTTCACGAAATTCGCCGGAAACCTTGCCGGATACAGAATCCACACCGTCAATCCGGATGTCGGCATATTCTGCCTGCAACGCGGTGGTAATGGTGCGCGTCATGGCATCGGCAAATGCCGGATCGCCTTCAGCTTCGGGCGGCAATTTCACGCGGATGGACACTTCGTTGGGTGCGCCGAACCGCTGGATCACCGGATCACCCACATTTTCGAGCGAGGCGACCGTATCACGCAATTGCGGAATGGGCGCTTCGGCCTGCTGGGTGAAGGTTGCGCGGATTTCCTGACCGCCGGCAAAATCCACGCCGTAATTCAGGCCCTGGGTAAAAACGAGCGCCCAGCTTGCCGCCATCAGCGCCAGGCTGACGACATAGAACGGCACGCGCCATTTCAGGAACTTGATATTGGTATCGTCGGGGACGAGTTTCAGAAGTCTCATTATACAGGCCCCTTAAACGTGCAAATCTTGTGGCCGCGCCCTGCGCAGCCAGCCAGCGACCCACATGCGGGTCAGGGTTACGGCAGTAAACACGCTGGTGAACAGGCCAATGATTAGAACCACCGCGAAGCCGCGGATCGGGCCGGAGCCGAAAATGAACAGCAGCACACCCGCAATGAAATTGGTGACATTGGCATCGTAAATCGCGCGGCTGGCTTCCTTGTAGCCATTTTCCACCGCCGCAACCACGCGCCGTCCTCGCTTGCGTTCTTCACGTATTCGCTCGTTAATCAGCACGTTGGCATCCACCGCCGCACCAATGGTGAGCACAAAGCCCGCAATGCCGGGCAATGTCAGCGTGGTGTTCAGCACCGCCATGATCCCCAGCAGCATCAACACGTTCAGAACCAGCGCCGCCGTGGCATAAATACCGAAGCGGCCATAAGTGAAGATCATCAGCGCAATAACCAGCAAGGAGCCGACGCCCATTGCCAGCAGACCCTTGCGGATGGAATCCGCACCCAGGTCTGGACCGACCGTGCGTTCTTCTACCACGGCCAGATCAACCGGCAATGCGCCTGACCGCAGTGAAATGGCCAGCTGATTGGCCGTATCGGTGGTGAAGCTGCCCGAAATGGACGCGCTGCCGCCGCGAATTGGCTCATTGATATTCGGTGCTGACAACACCTTGCCATCCAGAATGATGGCGAACGGCTTGTTGACGTTCTCCGACGTCAGCTTGGCAAATTTCGCCCCGCCCTGCTGGTCGAACTGGATGGTGACATTGGCTTCGTTGGTTTGCGGGTCAAAGCTCTGCTGCGCATTGGTCAGCTGATCACCCTTGATCCCGCCCAATCTGCGAACGGCCACTGACGTGCCTTCAAAAGGCGTGCCTGCAGCATAGGGGAAAATCTGGCTGCCCGGCGGCGCGATGCCCTGTTCCACATCGGCTGGCAGCGCATTCTGGTCGACCAGCTTGAATTCCAGCTTGGCTGTCTGGCCCAGCAGGCTTTTCAGCTGTTCAGGATCCTGCAGACCGGGAACCTGCACCACGATCCGCGTGTCACCCTGCCGAATGATGGTCGGTTCACGCGTGCCAAGTGAATCGATACGCTTGCGCACCACTTCTGTGGCACTGTCCATCGCTTGGGTTACAGCGCTTTCCACACCGCTGGCGGTTGGCGAAAGCGCAAAGCGGGTCTGGTCGACAACTCGCAAATCCCATTCACGGGTCAGGCCTGTGCCATTGACCAGCGGGAGCAGCAATTCGCGCGCACGGTCCACATCAGCGGCACTGTCCACCATGAAGCTCAATTGCTTGCCACTGGTCGAAACATCGCCAATCCGGATGCGCGGGCTGGCCTGCCGCATCACGGCCCGGACCGATTCTTCCATATTTTCCAGCCGCTGGTCGGCCACTTGCGCAGGATCAGCTTCCAACAGGATATGGCTGCCGCCCGCAAGGTCGAGACCAAGATTGACCATCGGGTCGGGCAAGGCTTCGGGCCAGCGAACGCTTGTCATGGAAAGAAGCGAAGGCAACGCAGCGGCGACTGCCAGCAGCGTGATCGCCCAGAGCCAGATCTTTTTCCAGCGCGGAAATTCGAGCATTTTTGTGCTTTCGCTTAGTCGTTTGCCGCTGAACCAGCGGGTGGAACGATATCGCCAATGGTGCTTTTCACGGCCTTGACGCGAACGCCCTGTGCCAGTTCAAGATCTGCATACACGTCGTCAACGCGGACAACCTTGGCAATGAGGCCGCCTGCCGTGACCACCTGGTCACCTTTTTTCAGGCCGCCAATCTTGGCCTGATGATCTTTCTGCCGGCGCATTTGCGGGCGGATGATCAGGAACCAGAAAATAAGCCCCATACCCACCAATGGCGCAAACTGGAGCCAGGCTGGCGGAGCTTCCGCACTGGCGGCGGCGGCAAGAAAATCGATCATCGGGAGAACCTGTGAATTGCAAAAAATCTAGGTGGGGAGAGCTCAATGAAACGCAAGTTACCCGCGCTCAGTTGCACCTCCCGGCGATAGAAGCGCGCGCCTAGCACCTTCATCAGACGAGAGCAACGAAGGACAGGCAGACCAATTGAGATGAGCAAACCGGGATGGCGTGTAATTCGCGCGCTATGGGCTTGCCACACTTCAAAGGCCGCCCTATAGGCCCGCCCTCCACCGGTTCGGGACGTAGCGCAGCCTGGTAGCGCATCACACTGGGGGTGTGGGGGTCGGAGGTTCGAATCCTCTCGTCCCGACCAGTGGAAATCACTCTCTTTGGTTACAGGTTTCAGCCGCGAGGCTGAGTGCAAGGCGGCATGGTCTGCCCTGGCGAAAGGGCCATTGCGCTGCCTCATGCTCCCTTCTAGGCACACTGCATAGTCGCCGGGGAGTGAAATTTTGGCCGAACAGACACACACAGCATTCCGGGCGCGGTCCTGGTTGTTTGCCCCCGGTGACAGCGCCAAAAAAATGGCCAAGGCCGCTGATAGCCCGGCCGATATTGTCCTGCTGGACCTGGAAGATTCCGTCGCGCCTGACGCCAAGCCTGACGCAAGAGAGATGGTCGGTGACTTTCTACGCTCGCGTAGCGACCGCAGCCGCTTGTGGGTGCGTATCAATCCGATCGATTCGGATCATGCCGCGCTGGACCTTGAAGCGGTTATCGCCGCCGGACCGGGCGGCATCATGTTGCCCAAGGCGTGCGGCAGGGCCGATCTTGACAAGCTGGACGAACAGATAAGCAAGCTGGAAGCCGCCGCGGGTTTGCCTGACCGCCAGATCAAGGTCATCGCACTGGTGACAGAAACAGCGGCGGCGATGTTCAAAACCGGCGATTATTCCGGTGCGCCGAGACTGGCCGCGATGAGCTGGGGCGCCGAAGATTTGTCATCCGCCCTTGGTGCAAGCAACCAGTTCATGGCTGACGGCCAATATGCACCCGTGTTCGAACTGGCCCGCAGCCTCTGTCTGCTGGGCGCAGTTGCAGCCCAGGTCATGCCGATTGAAACAATTCAGGCGGACTTTCGCGATCTGGACGGCCTCAGGAAACGTGCCGAAATGGTTCGCAAGACCGGCTATCGCGGAATGTTGGCCATTCACCCGGCGCAAATCGACATCATCAACGAAGCATTCACTCCTACGGCCGAAGAACTGGCCCATGCCAGGCAAATTATCGAGCTGTTTGCGGCCAATCCCGGTGCAGGAACCGTCGGCCTGAACGGGATGATGATCGACCGGCCCCATCTCGTTCTGGCACAAGCGCTGCTGGCCATGGCCGACTGACATCATGGCAATATCTCGACAAGATTCCATTTTCCTACATTAACCTGTTTGGTTATCTGCGCTCGCTTTCCCCTGACAGGAGCGTCCCCATGCCATTCGTCGAATCGCTTATTGGACCAATTGCCTCGATCATCGACAAGATCATCCCCGACAAGGAAGCCCGTGCCCGCGCCAAGCTGGAATTGCTGCAACTGGAAGGGACGCATGAACTCGCCACCATCGAGGCCCGGCTTGCCGCCATTGTCGCAGAAGCGAATTCGCAAGACCCGTGGACCAGCCGGGCGCGGCCCAGTTTCCTTTATGTCATGTATGTCATGATCCTGTGGGCGCTGCCGATGGGAATATTATCCGCTTTTGACCCCGCTGCAGCCCGGAACATCGGCATTGGCATGACCGGCTATCTGCGCGGCTTGCCTGAAGAACTCTACGCCCTGTTTGGCACCGGCTACCTTGGCTACACTGCCGCGCGCCAGTGGGGCAAAGTCAAAGGCGTGGAAAAATAGGGAGAGACTGGCATTAGCGTAGATCGTTGTTCCCACCAGAACGATGGTTCTATCTTGTTCAGACCGAGATCCGATAGCTCAAGACATATAGGCAGCAGTGATCAGTGCTATGCGTAAAGAGCTTGCCCCGCTAATCACCCTGTCATGACTGACACAATCTATGTCCTGAATGGCCCGAATCTGAACTTGCTCGGTTTGCGGGAGCCGGAAATTTATGGCTCGGCAACGATGGATGACATCGCCGGTATGCTGGAAGACCGGGCGCGCGAACTGGGGGTGGAAGTGGATGTGCGGCAGTCCAACCACGAGGGGCATCTGGTGGACTGGCTGCATGAAGCGCAGGCGCAAGGGGCCAGGGCCGTGCTGCTGAATGCTGCTGCCTATACGCACACATCCATCGCCCTGCTCGATGCAATCCGCGCCATCAATGTGCCGGTCATCGAAGTGCATTTGTCCGACCCCAAAACGCGCGAGGAATTCCGCCATATTTCCTTTGTCGGCATGGCCGCTGTGCAGACTGTGGAAGGGCTCGGCGCGCATGGCTATGTCGTCGCGCTTGACGCTGCGGCATCGCTGCCAGCGTCAGGGTAAAGAAGCCCCTGCCCTCTTGCCAGCCCGCGTCCGGCAACGCATAGGCGGGCGCTTGGACATAACAAGAGGCATTTCATGGCCGAACACAAATCCGCGTCCGGTAGTAAATCCGGTATGGTTGTTGATACAGATCTGGTCCGCGAACTGGCAGAAATGCTGGCCGAAACTGGTCTGACCGAAATTGAAGTGGAAGATGGCGAACGCAAGATCCGCGTGGCCCGTGGCGGCATGGCAGCCCCTGCCTATGCAGCGCCAGCTTACCCTGCCCACGATATGCCGGCGCCTGCCTCGCCTGCGGCAACCGCAGCACCGGCAACACCTGCTGAAAACCCTGGGCCTGATCTGTCCAACGCGCTGAAATCCCCCATGGTTGGCACGGTCTATCTGGCCGCAGAACCTGGTGCCGCCAACTTTGTGAAAGTGGGCGACAAGGTCAATGCAGGTGACACGCTGGTGATTATCGAGGCGATGAAGGTCATGAACCCCATCATCGCGGACCGTGCGGGCACGGTTGCCGAAATTCTGGTCGACAATGCGCAGCCGGTTGAGTTCGACCAGCCGCTGGTCCTGATCGCGTAAGGCGAAAAGACATGGGAATCAGCCGGATACTAATCGCCAACCGCGGCGAAATTGCCTTGCGCATTCATCGCGCGGCGCATGAAATGGGCATCGAGACGGTGGCTGTACATTCCACAGCCGATGCCGATGCCATGCATGTGCGGCTTGCGGACCACGCGGTCTGCATTGGCCCGCCAGCGGCCAGTGAAAGCTACCTCAACATGGCGGCGATCATTTCTGCCGCTGAAATCGCCCATTGCGACGCCATTCACCCTGGCTACGGTTTCCTGTCCGAAAATGCGAAATTCGCCGAAATCGTCGAAGCGCATGACATCAAATGGATTGGTCCCAAGCCTGAACATATCGTCACCATGGGCGACAAGGTACAGGCAAAGCGCACCGCGGGCGCATTGGGTCTGCCGCTGGTTCCGGGTTCTGACGGGGCGATCGAGGATGTGGCGGAAGCTGCAAAAATCGCCGAGGACATCGGCTATCCGGTCATCATCAAGGCAGCATCGGGCGGCGGCGGCCGCGGGATGAAAGTGTGCAACGGCCCTGACGAGTTGGAAACCCTGATGAAACAGGCCGGTTCAGAAGCAAAAGCTGCTTTTGGCGATGCGACTGTCTATCTGGAAAAATACCTCGGCAACCCGCGCCATATCGAATTTCAGGTGTTTGGCGATGGTAAGGGCAATGCCATCCATCTGGGTGAACGCGATTGTTCGCTGCAACGCCGCCACCAGAAAGTGCTGGAAGAAGCGCCCTCCCCGGTAATTTCCGACGAAGACCGGACGCGCATGGGTGAAACCTGCGCCAAGGCGATGGCCGATATGGGGTACAGGGGCGCAGGCACTATCGAATTCCTGTGGGAAGATGGCGAGTTCTATTTCATCGAAATGAATACCCGCCTTCAGGTGGAACATCCGGTGACAGAAATGATTACCGGCATCGACCTGGTGCGCGAACAGATCCGCATTGCCGATGGCAAGCCGCTGTCCGTCACGCAGGATGAAGTGGAATTCAAAGGCCACGCCATTGAATGCCGCATCAATGCAGAAGATGCCTTCACCTTCGCGCCATCGCCGGGAATGGTCACTGCCTATCACGCCGCTGGCGGAATGCATGTGCGGGTGGATAGCGGGCTTTACGCCGGATATCGCATTCCGCCCTATTACGATTCCATGATTGCCAAGCTGATTGTCTATGGCCGCAACCGCGAAAAATGCATCATGCGCCTGCGCCGTGCCTTGGAAGAAATGGTCGTGGAAGGCGTCAAGACATCCATCCCGCTGCATCAGGAATTGCTGAAACAGGATGATGTGCTGAGCGGCGATTATTCCATCAAATGGCTGGAAGACTGGCTGGCGCAACGCGAAGGCTGATCGGGCGCCGGTTCAGCGCTACTGGATCGGCGGCCGAAAATCGTCCTGGCGCAAGGTGATGATATAGGCGGCCAGCACGTCGACATCCTCTTCCACCACTTCGAAATTCATCGTCTCGGGAAAATTGTGCGAATCGCGCAGAAAATCGCGCAGCGTTACTTCGGTTAGCCCCGGCATATTGGCGACCATGGCAAAGGTTGGCGACTGCGGGTTTGGCGAAATGCCGCCCGCAGAAATGGCATGGCATCCCGAACACAGGGCCTCTGACAGATTGTAGCCTGCCTGTGCCGGCCCACTCAGCGCGGTAACAGCCTGGCTGGGCGAAGGCTGGACCTCCACAGGCTGCTGCTGGGAAACAGCTCCCTGACAGGCGGAGAGACCCAAGGCGACAATGCAAGCGGCAAATGATCTGGTCATGCAGCGTAGCTACCATTGCCGGAGGCAAGCGGCAATCGAAGGGCTTCTACCTGCTGGATACAAAAATCGGTTTGACCCGTGCGACCCATCGGAAAATGGGAATTCACCCACCGTTCAGCCGGAATTATCGATGCCATGAAAAGTCCTAGAAAGGGATCTTGTGGCATCAACTTTTATATGTGCAGTTGCCGTCATGGCGGCAAACCCCGCCAGCGAAGCGCAGGCTGTCGCAGACAAAGCCCCGAAACCGGTTGATGCCGCGCTGATAAAAGATGCGCCTGCCATCTCGCCCTTCAACAATACCATCGAGGCGCTGGAGCAGGCGCGCCGGGCGGAAGAAATCGTCAAATCCCGGCGGGATGCCGAACAGCCAAAAAACACCGACGAACAGGTAAAAAGCGAACGGCCTGCCTGACCCATCGCCAAACAGGCGCGGCGTAATGCACAGGCAGCGCGCTAATCATTTGAGCATTGGGCTTATTTGGGCATCGGGCTTATTTGGGCATGGGCACGCCCGGTTCATGCTTTGCGGTACGAATGGTGAGCGACGTTTTGACACTGGCGACATTCGGCGCCGGGGTCAGCTTGCTGGTCAGAAATTCCTGAAAACTTTGCAGATCGTGGCTGACGATTTTCAGGATGAAATCAATCTCGCCGTTTAGCATGTGGCATTCGCGCACTTCGGGCAATTGCGCCATGTGGTCTTCAAATTCACGCAAAGCACTTTCGGCCTGGCTCTTGAGGCTGACCATGGCAAACACGGTTATCGCAAACCCCAGTTGCGAGGCATCCAGATCAGCGTGATAGCCGCGAATAACGCCTTGTTCTTCCAATGCGCGCACGCGGCGCAGGCACGGCGGCGCGGTCAGGCCGACCCGGTGCGCCAGTTCCACATTTGTGACCCGGCCTTCATGCTGTAATTCGGCCAGCAGCTTACGATCAATTTCATCAAGATTGGCCAAAGTGTGCTTCCCCCGCAGTCTGACGCACTGATAATAATGTGTATCTGTAACGAAAGCCGCTTCATAACAGGTTGGCGGCTAATATTATTATTCTTGCCAGCAATTGTCCCGCTTTGCAACGCACGGTCTGCAAGCTGTATCGCGCATGTGTGAAACTGGTAGAGAGCAATCATGCCGGAATCCGTTCGGCAAGGGTAAGCCCCAACGCTACGCCCTTATGTAACATTCATATTCCGTGCCGGAGACGCCATGCATTTCGATGACCGCCTTGCCACCGTGTTGCGCCACCGCGCAACGGGCGAGCGTGCGGCGCGAACGCAGTTCAGGCAATTGCTGGATCTTCTGGGCAGCAGGTCTGCGGCCATGGAAAGCAAACTGATGGCGTCTGCCTGGCTGCGGCTGGGCGCATTGGGCGAGCAGATACCCGCTGCCGACCGCGCACAGATGATCCGCGATCCGGGAATGCGTTTTCGCAATGCGGAACTGGCCGCCCATCTGGCGGAAGATGAACCGCAAGTGGCCGCGGCTGCGTTGGCTCGGGCAGACCTCACCGATTCGCAGTGGCAGATCCTGATCCCCCGCTTGCCAATCCGCGCGCGCGGCTTTTTGCGCCTGCGCCGCGATATGCCGGAACGCGCATCTTTGCTGCTCGAAAAGCTGGGAATTCATGATCGCGGCCTGCCGCTTCCCGATAGCGATGCAGAATATCTGGTGGAAACACCCGGCCCGCTAACCTCTGCGCCGCAGGAGACTGAGAGCAGGCAGGCGCCCATTCACACAGAAACTGTCCGGCCAGACAATATTCGCCCCGTCCCTGTTGCAGCAAATGACGCAGCGCCCACCGCAGATGTGCGCGTGACCGCTATCGCTGATCTGGAACTGACGGAGACGGAGGACAGCGAAATTGGCGCGCTGGTCAAACGGATTGAAGCATTTCGGCAGGCCCGCATTGGCACGCCGCCAACTGCCCAGTCACCGCGCCTGCCGCTGAATGACCGGCAGACAGACCACAACCAGCCGAAATTGGCCGGTTTTGCATTCACCTGCGATTCGGAAGGCCGGATTGATTGGGCGGAACCTTCGGTCGCGCCAATGGTGGTGGGCAAACGGCTTGCCGATGATGACGCGATACCGGCCGCTGTCATGGTGCGGCACCAGCCACTGGTGGCCCAGAATGTGGCGCTGGAAGGTGCGCCGCTGATTACCGGAAACTGGGTGGTCGATGCCGCGCCGCGCTTTACCCGGCCCGATGGCAGGTTCTACGGCTATGCAGGCAAATTCCGCCGACCAGCGGCAACCAGCGGCAGTGCCGCTGCCCGCAAAGCTGACAGCGAAGCAGACCGCATCCGCCAGCTGCTGCATGAATTGCGCACGCCAGTGAATGCGATCCAGGGTTTTTCCGAGATCATCCAGCAGCAATTGTTCGGCCCCACCCCCCACGCCTATCGCGCACTGGCGGCCACCATTGCTGGCGATAGCGCCCGCATTCTTGCCGGGTTTGACGAATTGGACCGCCTGGCCCGGCTGGAAAGCGGGGCAATAGAACTGGACGATGGTGCGTCAGATTTGCGCGCCATGGTCGAAAATACTGCATTGCAGCTGCAATATGTCATGCGCCCGCGGGATGCGTCCTTCGCTGCCAGCCTTGGGGCTGATGTGTGCATCGTGGCGCTGGCGCAGGGCGAATGCGAGGCGCTTGGCTGGCGGCTTATTGCAACTCTGGCCAGTGCAATCGGGGTCGGGGAAACGGTGCGGCTGGACCTGACGCAAGATGATGCGAAGGCACAATTGCGCTGCGAACTGCCAGCCGCGCTGGCTGCGCTGGACGATTTATTCGCCGCAAGTGCGCGTTCGGCCAATGGCGCGCTGAGTGCCGGAATGTTCGGCACAGGATTTGCGCTGCGGCTGGCACGGGCCGAAGCACGGGCAGCAGGGGGCGATCTTAAACCGGAAAATGGCTGGCTGGTGCTTAGCTTGCCGCTCTTGACCGGCGCCGACGCGAATCCTAGCGAGAGTGACGTGTCAGGGCCAAGGGACAGGCCCGCAGGAGCCTAGCGCCATTTCAGGCGGCTGGCCCGGCATGTGGGGGGCCAAGTCAGCATGAAACGGCCAGATAGTGCATCACCGCGCAATTTCCGCACGGCACGCTTTGTATCCAGCTTTGGCCAACGTTCGCTTCTGACAGTTGATACTGAGGAAGAGTTTGACTGGTCCGGCCCATTTTCCCGCACTGGCTACGGCGTCCGCCATGTGGGGCAAATCTGCAAATTTCAGGATTTTTGCGAGAGCATTGGCGTCACGCCGGTATATCTGGTGGACTGGCCCATCGCCACATTACCGCTGGCCATCGAAACAATCGGCGCCGCTGTAAACGCTGGCAAAGCAGAAATCGGCATCCAGCTGCACCCATGGGTGAACCCGCCGCATGACGAGCAACCGGGCCCGCATAATTCCTATGCCGGCAATTTACCTGCAGAACTGGAAGATCAAAAATTCACCCGCCTGCGCGATTTGATCGAACAGAATTTCGGCGTACCGCCCCTGATCTATCGTGCCGGCCGGTATGGTCTGGGGCCAAATTCGGCTGCCATGCTGCGCCGCTCTGGCATTGCGATCGACAGTTCGGTGCGTAGCACGTTCGATTACAGCGATGGACAGGGGCCGAATTACAGCCAGTATCCGGTGGTTCCGTTCTGGCTGGATGAACCGCGCGGTGTGCTGGAATTGCCGCTGACAACTGTGTTCTGGGGTATGCTGCGCAAACAGGGTCGCTTCCTTTACCCCCGTTTGCGCAAGCATCCCCTGGTGCTGGGTGTGCTGGCGCGGCTGGCACTTCTGGAACGCATCCCGCTCACGCCTGAGGGGGTGACTGTGGACGAAGCGCGGCGCGGTATCGATATTGCACTGGACGATGGCCTGCCCCTGCTGGTCCTGTCATTTCACAGCCCTTCGCTGGCGCCCGGCAATACGCCCTATGTTCGCAACCAACATGACGTGGACTGTTTGTATGACTGGTGGCGCAGGGTCTATGCCTATCTGGAAAAGCGCGGCGTAGTCCCCACCACCATCCGCGAAATCATCGATTCTGTCGAAAATTAAGTGCCTTTTTTAAAAATTGTCCATTTTGCTGCATCTTGGCGCTTGCCACCTGCCTCAAGCCAAGCTAGTCGCGGCCCCGCTGAACGGCATCGGGTATGTCCTTTCGGGGAAATGTCCTTTCGGGGGCCTGTAGCTCAGTTGGTTAGAGCTGGCCGCTCATAACGGCTAGGTCGGGGGTTCGAGTCCCTCCGGGCCCACCAGAATTTCTGGTCCGGGTTTCTAGTCAGGGTTTCTGGCAATGGTTTTGGCCAGTATGCCTGAAGCTCGGGAAAAAGTGTCGGGGAGTGGCGCAGCCTGGTAGCGCATCTGTTTTGGGAACAGAGGGTCGCAGGTTCGAATCCTGTCTCCCCGACCATTTTCGAGTTCGTCGGTTTTCGTGCCGGCAATAGCGGTCACGCCGGGCGGTAAAACCGCTTCTGGCGCGGACTTCCTCACCAAATCGGCAGACGTTTTGTGCGTGCATCTGGCGCGCTGCGTCCACGCATGCGTTGGTGTTAGGCCTTGACATAAGCCGCGTCACAACGTTCATTCCCATCAAACGGGCTTCCAAAAATGGATCATAAGCACCGTTTCGCCTGGGGAGGATGATTATGAATAAGTCGACTTTACGCCGCACTTGCGCGTTTTTTGCACTCACATCCGGTTTGCTTGGAGCTTCTGCCGCATCCGCGCAGTCAGCACCTGTCACCAGTGACGATCCTGAAACAATCGCAGCCCGCGAAATTGTCGTTACCGGCAGTCTTATCCGCGGCACCCCCGAAGATGCCGCCTTGCCAGTGGACGTCGTGTCATCCGAAGAACTGACGCTGAAGGGGATCAATTCCCCGCTCGACTTCATCAAGGAATTGCCATCGGTCGGCTCCGTGCTGGGCGATACCAACCAGTTTGCCACCACGTCGCAGGGTTTTCAGGGTAACGGGTCCATCAACCTGCGCGGCCTTGGCTTTACCCGCACCCTGGTGTTGTTGAATGGCAAGCGCACCATCCAGGCACCGGGCGATGGTTTTGCCGATACCAATCTCATCCCGCTATTCGCGCTGGAACGCGTCGAAATTCTGAAAGACGGCGCTGCGGCAACCTATGGCTCGGATGCGATTGCCGGGGTGGCAAACTTCATCACGAAAACCAATTTTGCAGGCGTGGAAGTTGGCGGCGACTGGACCTTCATCGACGGGTCGGATGGCAATTACAATATCAGCGCGATTGCCGGCGCCAATTTTGGCGGCCTCAACGTGCTGGTCGGCGCCGGATGGCAGCACCGGTCGGAACTGGCGACTACAGAACGCAGCTATACGCAGCAGGAATATACCGAAAACGCATCGGGCTATTCCGCTCTCGCAACGCCGGGTCTGTTTGCGGTAACTTATCTTGGCGCAGGCGGTATTAACACGCAGCTTCGCCCTGACCGGGGCTGCGCTGAACTGGGCGGTTTTGTCACCAGCCCGGTCTGCCGGTTTACCTATATTCCGTTCGATAACATCACCGAGGAAGAAGACCGCTATCAGGTCTATGCGCAGGCCAGCGCAGATCTGAATGACACCACGCGTTGGCACGCCAGCGCGCTGTGGGCCAAGACCGATCTTGAAAGTCTGAATTATTCGCCTGCGTTCCCCCCTACCCAGGGGCCGAAGGGTTCGGGCTTCATCAGTGCCTTTACCACTTCCCCCACCAACCCGGGCCTGCCTGCCTTTCTCAATCAGGTCGGCTTGCCGCAATCGGGCGGCGCAAACGGCACCATCGTGGCAGTGACGAATGTGTATTACCGGCCGTTCGGCTTCCTCGGCAATCCGAATGATCCAGGGCGCGGCGCGGGCACCGGTCTGGCCAAGAACAACGCCTGGCGCGTCAACACCGGCCTTGAATTTGACATCGGTTCGAAACTGGTGGCCAATATCGATGGGACGTACTGGCGTTCTTCGCGTGATCAATATGCGCCGGGCATTGTGGGCTCGCGCCTGCAAAACGCGCTCAACGGGCTTGGCGGGGCCAATTGCACAGGCACGACGCCCGGCGCCAATGGCTGCGAATATTTCAATCCCTTCGTCAATGCCGGGCCCAGCAACCCGACCCTGGGCATCGCCAACCCATTCTATGTGGCGGGGAATGAAAACAGCAGCGATCTGGTCAGCTTTATCCAGATCCCCAATGGCACCTTCCAGCGCGAAGAACAGTTTGTGATAGATGCGGTCATTTCCGGCGGCACCGGTTTTGAACTGCCCGGCGGCGAAGTGGCATTTGCCATCGGCGGACAATATCGGAAAAACAACTTCATCACGAGACCGCTGAGCGACACGTCCAATCTCAACATCAACCCTTGCTACCGCGAAGGTGACAGGAGCTGTGTCGGCACGGTCACGGACGGCGTTGGCCCGTTCATCTTCCTGGGCGGCACCAGACCATCCAGCCTGTCGCAGGAAGTGTATGCTGCCTTTGCAGAAGTTCAGCTGCCCATCCTCGACACGCTCGAAGTGTCCGGCGCAATCCGTTATGAAGATTATGGCAGCCCGATTGGCTCGACCATCAATCCCAAGGGGTCCTTCCGCTTCGAGGCCACCGATTTCCTGACTGTTCGCGGATCAATCGGGACCACTTTCCGCGGCCCTCTGGCCAGCAATGTCAGCCCCAATGGCGTCACCACATTGCAAGGCCTGACGGCAACGGGCGGCAATTACAAATCTGTCGATGTGTTCGGCAATCCGGCCCTTCAGCCTGAAACTGCCCTTACATATAACATCGGCTTTGTGGTGAAGACCGGCGGGCTGACATTCAGCGCCGATTACTGGACGTATAAATTCGACGACCAGATCACGACAACACCGGCAGATGCCATCGCCAGCCTGGTCGCCAATGGCCAGACCAGCGGGAATGCCGTGGTCAATTGCGCCAGTCCGCTGGCGAGCCTGATTACCTTTACCGGTAACCAGTGCATCCAGGGCACCACTCTGGGCCTCGACATTGCGCGGGTCCGCACCGATTTCGTCAATGGGCCCAAGGTCACCGTTCGCGGCATCGATCTGGCGCTGAATTATGACATTGATGCCGGATTTGCCATGGTGTCCGTGGGCGGCAATGCCACCTACAACATGGATTACAAGATTTCCGACTTCATCGTGAACGATGTGCTGGTTACACCGGGCTTCGACGCTGTCGGATTTGGCAACTATGCGCGCGATCCCGGCACACTGCCGGAATGGCGCGCCAATGCCTATGTCAATCTGAACGCTGGCGGGCTGAACCTGCGCTATTCGGTTAATTACATCTCAAGCGTCTTTGACGAACGGTGTGAAAACCGGGACCCCTGCTTCGTATTTGCCGGGGGCAGCAGCAATTACGGGGTCGATAGCGGCTCCTTCGTGCAGCAGGATCTGGTCGCCAACTATACGCTGCCGGTTACATTTGCTGACGTGAACCTGACCGCAGCAGTGCGCAACATCTTCGACCGCGAACCAGCGCAGGCCTATCTGCCGCTGGGCTACAACCCCTATATCGGCAATGCCATCGGGCGGAACTTCTCGCTCGGTCTGAAGGTCAAATATTGATCCCGTTTCCGGACTGACAAAAAAAGGGGCCGGCAGAGCGATCTGCCGGCCCCTTTTTATTGCCGCATCCACCATCAGGCAGTGAACATTCGCCGCTAATTATCCGGCGCGGCGGACACCTTCGATCAGTTGTTCATCCAGATGCTGGCCGTGCAGCACAGAAACATCGCCTGTCGATTCCAGCACGACTGCCCTAACCTCGCTGAAATCCAGCACATTCGCTTCGCGCAGCTTGGCGATGAGGTCCGTTTCCGTCACGCGCGATTGCCGCAGCGCATCGTGCAGCATCACGCCGTCCCGCATGAGAAGCAGCGGCTGGTTCTGAACCAGTTTTTCAAATCTGCTAGAGCTTTTGCGCAGGCGCGCTGCCAGCCATTGCAACGCAAACAGACCGGCCATGGCGACCAGCGGCTGGCTGAATTTTATCCAGCTGTCGGCCTGTGATGCGGCTGCCACCAACGACCCCAGCGCCACCGTCATGACAAAATCGAACGGGGTCATCTTGGACAGTGACCGCAGGCCGACCACCCGGACCAGGATGATGACCCACACAAGCGCGACACCCGAGAGCAAAATCCCGCGTGCCGCCACATCTGCTGCAATATTGCTGAAAATCATCGGGCCGGCTGGGCCGCGCCCATAATGGGGGAAGTTTCATTGGCCAACACCTGGACCACCGCTGTCCAGACAGCGACATTCTGGCGCAATTGCACCGGATCGATCTTGTCCAGCGTGTCATCCGGGGTGTGATGCAGATCGAAATAGCGGGTGCCATCCTGCTGGAGGTCGATGATGGCCCCGCCCTGTTCCCGGCTGATATTGATGTCTGCGCCGCCAGTGGCCGTGGCCGCAGAACTGGCCACCCCAAAGCGCGCAACGGCAGCCGCCAGTTTTTTCACCAGTTCCGGATTGCTGGCGCCAAAGTTGGTTTCAATCTGCCAGATGCGGTCTGCGCCAAAGTCGCTTTCCAGCCCGACGCCAATTTTTTCATCGGCATGCGCTGCGGCATAGGCCTTGCTGCCCCACAGGCCGGTTTCTTCCGCCCCTGCAAACAGCACGCGAATGGTACGCAGCGGCTGGTTGGCCATCGATGCATGGCGGGCGGCAGCAGAAATAATGCCGCACCCGGCGCCATCATCCATGGCGCCCGTGCCCAAGTCCCAGCTGTCAATATGGCAGGCGAGCAGAACCGGCGGCAGCGATGGGTCGCGGCCGACAATTTCGCCAACCACATTGCCTGACCGGGTCTGCCCCAGATCGCGCGGGGTCAGCACCAGTTTCATGGTGACAGGCTTGCCCTTGGCGCGCGCAAACATCCGTTCCAGATTGGCCGCATCAGGCAAGGACAATGCGCCTGCCGGAATGGGGCTGACGCCATCTGCAAATGTGGTGCCGCCGGTGTGCGGGTTGCGGTGCATATCCGTGCCAATGGATTTGATCACGCTGGCAACCGCGCCCTTGCTGGCAGCCACGCTGGCGCCGACCCAGCGTGCCGGACCGGCAAAGCCGTATTGCGACCCGTTCTGCGTTGGCGTCATGGAATGGCTGATATAGGCTATCTTGCCTTTGAGTGATCCGGCAGGTGCGGCGCGCAAGGCGTCGAAGGTCTTGAATTCAACCACTTCGGCAGTAATCCCGCCTGCGGGCGTGGCAGCGCTGGTGCCAAGGGCCGTGACATGAAATGGCTGCGGAAAAGGCGCGATGATTTCGGCGGTTTCCGTGCCGCGGACCCAGGTGTCCATCATGAAGGCTTCGTCAGCCACATTGGTAAAACCATTGGCATTGAGCCAGCGGACTGCCCACGCACGGCCGCGTGCTTCGGCCTCGGTCCCGGCCTGACGCGGCCCGACTTCGGTGGTGATGCCTTCAACAAAGTCCCAGGCAATAGTATCTGATTTCAATGCAATATCGGCGTGATCTGTCGTTTGCGCCATGACAGCTGTGGTGGAAACAGAGAGCGAGAGCGCGACCAGCGCGGAGGCATATGTGTGCATGATACGCCTGCTATCGGCCCTTTGGGTCCAAGTCCAGCTTGCCCCGCGCCGCATCAATGCCTATTTGACCTCCAAATCGTGGACGACAGTTCCCACTCCATCTCAAAGACGCACCCGAAGGACGAGCAATGGCCGCCCAATACGCATATGTCATGAAGAACATGACCAAGACTTTCCCCGGCGCAAAAAAGCCGGTGCTGGAGAATATCAACCTCCAGTTTTACCAGGGTGCCAAGATCGGCATCGTTGGCCCCAATGGCGCGGGCAAATCCACCCTGATCAAGATCATGGCGGGGATTGATACCGATTATACCGGCGAAGCTTGGCCGGGTGAAAATATCACAGTGGGCTATCTGGCGCAGGAACCGCAGCTGGATGAAAGCAAGTCCGTGCTTGAAAACGTCAAGGATGGCGCCCGCGAAACGGCCGACATGGTTGACCGGTTCAATGCCATTTCTGCAGAAATGGGCGACCCGCAGGACGACACTGATTTTGACGCGCTGATGGACGAAATGGGCGTGCTGCAGGAAAAGATCGACGCGGTGGACGGCTGGACGCTCGACAACCAGCTCGAAATCGCGATGGAAGCACTGCGTTGCCCGCCATCTGACGCTTCGGTTGAAAATCTGTCAGGTGGTGAAAAGCGCCGTGTGGCCCTGACACGTCTGCTGATCCAGAAGCCTTCGATCCTGCTGCTGGACGAACCGACCAACCATCTTGATGCCGAAAGCGTCGAATGGCTGGAAAACCATCTCAAGGAATATGCCGGCGCGGTACTGATGATCACCCATGACCGCTACTTCCTCGATAATGTGGTGGAATGGATTCTCGAACTCGATCGCGGGTCCTATTATCCATACGAAGGCAATTATTCGACTTATCTGGAGAAGAAAGCCAAGCGCATGGCGCAGGAAGACCGGGAAGATTCCGGCCGCCAGAAAGCGCTGTCGGAAGAACTGGAATGGATTCGCCAGACGCCAAAGGGCCGCCAGACCAAATCCAAGGCCCGTCTGCGCAAATTCGAACAGTTGCAGGACGCGCAAAGCGACCGCAAGCCGGGCAAGGCGCAGATCGTTATCCAGGTGCCTGAACGGCTGGGCAGCAAGGTCATCGAAGCGCACAACATCTCCAAGGCCTATGGCGACAAGCTGTTGTTCGAAGATCTGAGTTTCACTCTGCCGCCGGGCGGTATCGTGGGCGTGATTGGCCCCAACGGTGCGGGCAAATCCACCCTGTTCAAGCTGATCACCGGTCAGGAACAGCCTGATTCGGGCACCATTGCCATCGGTGAAACGGTCCATCTGGGCTATGTTGATCAGAGCCGTGACGATCTCGACCCCAAAAAGAACGTCTGGCAGGAAATTTCCGACGAGTTGGATTACATGAAGGTCAACGGCCACGACATGAGCACGCGTGCCTATGTCGGCGCTTTCAACTTCAAGGGTGCTGACCAGCAGAAAGTCGTCGGCAAATTGTCCGGTGGTGAACGCAACCGCGTCCACATGGCCAAGATGTTGAAGGAAGGTGGCAACGTGTTGCTGCTCGACGAACCGACCAACGATCTGGACGTTGAAACCTTGCGCGCGCTGGAAGATGCAGTCGAAAACTTTGCCGGCTGCGCCGTGGTCATTTCGCATGACCGCTTCTTCCTTGACCGTCTAGCAACCCATATTCTGGCATTTGAGGGCGATAGCCATGTCGAATGGTTCGAAGGCAATTTCGAAGCCTATGAAGAAGACAAACGCCGCCGCCTTGGCGATGCGGCTGACCGGCCTACCCGTCTGGCCTACAAGAAACTGACACGATAAGGTTTCGCAGCGAAAAATTGCTGCGCATCCCTTCTGAATGGCCCCGCAAAAGTTCGGCTTTTGCGGGGCCTTTTCATGTCTGCCCTCGCGCCCATCGGCGCATATTTACAGGCTTGTCATGCAATCTGGACCCCGTTCGCAATTCGGCAAGGTTTTGCCGCTAAAACCAGTCCTATAGCCTTCATGGATTGGTCCTGCCTTGATAGATATTGAAATTCAGAACGAGACTCACCAGTCTCATGAACGGATCAAAATGGCCGTCATGCCGCGCATTGGCGAAGGCATCAGACTGCAGGAGCCGAATGGCTTCTGGGCCTCCTATGACATTCTCGACCTGTGGTATCAGAAAGCCGATTATGGCGATATCTGGGTGCCATATCTGCATGTTCGCCGCACACCGTCGGAACGCGATGTACCCGGCGATGAAACGATGCTTCACGATTCCGGGGAGTCGGTGCCATTCGCGATCTGATCAAACGCATGGGTAGGGATGCGCAGGACCATCGGCCGGCGCCCGCTGCACCCGTGCAGCAAGCAGCACAAAGCGCACCGGTTAACGCGCCCGTTCCGGCGCCTGAGCCGATGGATGTCCCTGCATCCTCGCCAGCACCAGAAGCCGAAATTGCAGTCGCGCCCGCCAAACCTGCTGCCGAACCAGCGGCCAGACCAACTGACCGCCCGAGCGACCAGACCATGGGCCGCACGCCTGCTGCCCGCAACGCCCCGCCCCAATGCCTGCTGGTGGACGATTCGCGGATGATCCGCAAAGTTGCCCGCCGCATCATCGAAAGCGTCGGCTATCAGGTGGACGAAGCCGAAAACGGCGAGGAAGCATTGGCCAAATGCAAGATTTCCACGCCCGATCTCATCCTGCTGGACTGGGATATGCCGGTAATGACCGGCATCGAATTTCTGGCGGCCCTACGCGCGACACAGACCAGCAAACGGCCCAAGGTCGTTTTCTGCACCACCAAGGCCGGCGCCTTCGATATTCATCGCGGCATTGATGTGGGCGCTGATGAATATGTCACCAAGCCATTCAACGAAGCCAGCCTGCTGGACAAGCTGATCAAGATTGGGGCGGCCTGACGCGCAGCGCGCTATCTGCCATCACGGCATCAGCCAGGTGCCTGAAACCGTGCCATCATCGCCAATATCAAACTGCGCGCGGCGGTGGCCATCACTGGACAGATAAAGCCAGTCGAATCGCGTAACGCGCACCATCAACAGCGCAAAATTTGCGCGTGCAGGCGCGACCTGTTCTTCGGAAGGGTTGATCCCTTCTGCCCATTCCGGCAATCCCGATGTCTCACAGCCCGCCAATTCTCCCGGCGCGCCCTGCGTAAGATAGGCGCGTCTGGCAAAGGTGGTGCTTCCAGCCCAGGCAGCATCTGCCGCTGGTGACCGGTCATCCACATGGCCCTGCCCCATCATCCTGATCTGAACCTTGGCATCAGGGTCATAGGCAAGCACCCGCATTGCCTGATCCTGCCTGATTGCGGCGACTTTTGGGCTGCGGACGTCGGTGTTGAAGCGCAGGACGGCGTTTTCCCGGTCAAACCCGCGCAGCACCATGGTCCGCATATTTCCGTCAGCAGTGGCCACCACGGCTGTGTGCATGGCGGAATGCCGGCTGCGCGCGGCACGGGCCAGATGGTCAAAAACCTGCTGCAGAATCGCGTTCATTTCATCAGTCATGGGCATTTGTAAGGACGCAACGCAACCGCAAGTCAATCACGCGATCATTCAGATAATCATCCCCCAACATGAACAGAAAGGCATGATGGCCGTTCAGATTTTTGTCAGCTTTACTGAACTAGAACCTATTGCATAGAGGCTGCCATTTGGATGTGGCGACCTGAAGATGGAGAGTCGGTATGACTTTTAGTGACTTATTCAAGACTAGCGGCTTGTCCGCCCTCGCCATTGCGCTGGCGATCACGGTTGTGCCGACAGAAGCTGCCGCACAGAACCGCGGTGATCGGGCGGAGCGCGCACAGCAGCGTGATGGCGATGAGACGGTGATGGAACGCCGGCAGGAACGCCGCGAAGCCCGGCAGTCCGCGCGCCAGAATGACGGCGTGCGCCAGCAGGTGCAGCAGGCCCAGCGCGCTCAAGTGCGTCAGGAGCGCGCCCAGCAGGCGCAGCCCGCAAGCCGTGCGCAGGAACGCAGCGGACAGGACTGGAACCGCAGTGACCGCCGTGGACGCGACTGGAACCAGAGCCAGAACCGCAGTGATGTCGCAGTCGAGCGCTCCAATCGCGGCATCGCCGCACAGGCGCGCACTGACAACCGCAGCGAAAACCGCAGTGATGCCCGCGCCGATCCCCGCACGGGCACCCGCTACGGCACTGATCGCAACCGCGCCTACACAGACCGCAATCGCAATACGACCTATAGCGGCGTTCGGCAGGCAGACCGCACGCGTGACGGGTATCGTGATGGCCGCCGCGAACAGTACCGCGATAACCGCGATGCCTATCGTGATGGACGCCGCGATGGATACCGTGACAGCCGAAATACCTATCGCGACAATCGTGAAACGCGCCGGGATGCGCACCGCGATGCACATCGGGACGAACGCCGCTGGGACCGCAAGCGGTGGCGCGATAACAATCGCTATAACTGGTATAATTACCGGTCCACGAACCGCAGCCTGTTCCGCCTTGGCAGCTATTATTCGCCCTATCGGAACTACCGCTACAACCGCTTGAACATCGGTTTTCAGCTGGGGTCGCTGTTCTATTCGAACCGTTACTGGATCAATGATCCATGGCAGTACCGTCTGCCGGAAGTCTACGGCCCCTATCGCTGGGTCCGCTATTATGACGACGTGCTGCTGGTGAATATCTACAGCGGCGAAGTGGTCGACGTGGTGTATGATTTCTTCTGGTAAGTCCCCTTGCTTACCAGATGCAGGCGGCAGGTTGATCAGTGCCTGTCGCCATCAGAAACCCCCGCCAGCGGTGCTGGCGGGGGTTTTCATTTGTCAGCGTGCAAGACGCGATTAACGGTTAGGCTTACCGAACGGCAGCATTCTGAACAGCGTGCCGTCCTTGTTCCAGAACGTATGTTTCAGCGCGCCGATAATGTGTAGCGCGATGAGATAGATGAAAATTTCCCCGCCGGTTTTATGCAGGCCGATAATGGCCTTGCCGGTTTCCCTGGCTTCGCCCACCGGAAGGCCCGGCAAAGTAAACAGGCCCCACATATCGACATTGCCGCCAAACAGCGAAACGCCCAGCCAGCCGCCGATGGGCAGGCCGATCAGCAGGACATAGAAAATGAAATGCACCGTGCGGGCGAGCATTTTTTCCCACGTCGCATAGCTGTTCGGCATTGCCGGCACAGGATGGGCCAGACGCCACAGCAGGCGCAAGATGCTGAGTGCCAAGATCGAAATGCCCAGCGCCTTGTGGTGCCCCATCCAATAAGCAGCATCGGTTTCTGATGCATGTTCTGCAACAGCGGCAATGCGCCAGTTGGCAATAACGGCAATCGCGATGACCCAGTGGAACACCATCGCCCCGGTTGAATATCGGTTCTGCGCACTGCCAGTGCTGACACCCATGCTGGCCCGAGTTCCAGTTCCAATGTCACTCATTCCCGTCCCTTTCAAAGTCAGACACAGGGATTTCTAACACTGTTGTGAAAAGCAGCAAGCGGCTGCTTGCAGATGCGATGCACGGTGCTAGAATTTCGGCCATGACCAAAACTGCCATCATTCCTGACAAGGACGCGCTTGCCCGTGTCGGCGCTACTGTCCGCAAACGGCTGGAAGCCGACCCCAAAGTGTATAAAATTCCCACGGAAAAGGCGGAAATTTATGCCATCGGCAAGTTTCTGACAGGGGCAGAATGCACCCGCCTGCAACGGATGATCGACGTGGTGGCGCAGCCCAGCAAGCTGTTCGATACTGATTATTCGTCGGGCTTCAGAACGTCCTATTCAGGCAATGTCGACAGCCGGGATCCGTTCATTCAGGGCATTTCGAGGCGGATTGATGATTTGCTGGGCATGAAAGCGGAATGCGGTGAGACTATTCAGGGCCAACGTTACATGGCGGGCCAGCAGTTCAAGGCGCATAATGACTGGTTTTACACCGACCAGGATTATTGGAAGGTGGAGCGCAAACGTGGCGGCCAGCGCAGCTGGACTACCATGGCATTCCTGAACCCGGTTGAAAAAGGCGGTCAGACGCAATTTACCGATATTGGCATCAACATCGATCCCAAGCCCGGCGTGCTGCTGATGTGGAACAATTCGCTGCCCGATGGCTCACCCAATCCAGCCACCATCCACGCCGGAATGCCGGTGGAAGAAGGGGTGAAATACATCATCACCAAATGGTATCGCACGCGCCGCTGGACCTGAGCGGCGCCGCTGGGCCCGAAAAATCAGGCTTTGGCGATCGCTTCTGCAATCAGTTTGCGCGTGTTTTCAATACCATATAATACGATGAAGCTGCCCATGCGCGGCCCCTGCGAACTGCCGAGCAGTGTTTCATATAGCGCGCGGAACCAGTCACGCAGATTTTCGAACCCGAAGGTCTCGTCCTTGCCGATTTCGTAGACTTTCGTCTGCAAATCTTCTGCCGGCACATCATCGCCCAATTGCGCCAGCTGGCTATCCAGCGCTTCCAAAGCCGCCGCTTCTGTCGCGGTTGGCGCCCGTTTGTGCAGGGTGGGCGCCACAAAATCACGGTTGTAGGCCAGCGCACAGGTTACCAGCACATCCAGATCCGGATGGTTGGCCGGGTCTGCATCCGGCACATAATTGGCAAGATAGGACCATACCTGTTCGCGCGTTGCATCCGCGCCCAGCACGCCCACAAGGTTCAGCAGCAAGCCATAAGTCACTGGCAAACTATCGCCTGCGCCGGGCGCTTCGCTGCCTTCGCAACCGCCATTGGCACGGGCCAGGTGCCACACCGGATTGCCCAGCTGCTTGTCCAGCGGCTGGTCTGCGAGCGCAGCTCTGAATTGCCAATATTCGTCAACCGCGCGCGGAATAACACCGACATGCAACTGCTTGGCGCTCTTGGGATTGGGGAAGATATAAAGGCCGAGCGATTCCTCGCTGCCATAGGTCAGCCATTCCTCGATGGTCAGGCCATTGCCTTTGGATTTTGAAATCTTTTCGCCATTCTGGTCGAGAAACAGCTCGTAAATCAGGCCTTCTGGCTTGCGGCCGCCCAGCACCTTGGCAATCTTGCCCGATTGCACGCCGCTATCGGTCAGATCCTTGCCATACATTTCATAATCGACACCCAGTGCCACCCAGCGCATGGCCCAATCCACTTTCCATTGCAGCTTGGCCTGACCGCCCAAGGCGGACTGTTCCACCGTTTCGCCGTTTTCATCGGTAAAGCGGATCAGGCCGCTATCGGCATCGATAATTTCAACCGGCACCTGAAGCACGCTGCCGGTGGTCGGGGAAATTGGCAAGACGGGCGAATAGGATGCGGCCCGTTCTGCGCGCAATGTCGGCAACATGATGTCCAAAATGGCCTGATTATGGCGCAGCACATTCTTCAGCGCATCGTCAAACGCGCCAGAACCATAGCGTTCTGCCGACGATACGAATTCATATTCAAAACCGAACTGGTCGAGAAATTCCCGCAGCCGGGCGTTATTATGCGCGGCGAAACTTTCGAATTTTTCGAACGGATCGGGAATGCGGCTCAATGGCTTGCCCAGATATTCAGTCAGCATGGCCTGGTTTGGCACATTGTCTGGCACTTTGCGTAGGCCGTCCATATCATCGCTGAAGGCTACCAGACGCGTGTTTTCACCCGTCAGCGCTTCATAGGCGCGGCGCACGAAAGTCGTCCGCAATACTTCCTGAAACGTGCCGATATGCGGCAGGCCCGATGGGCCATACCCTGTTTCGAACAGCATCGCGCTGCCGCCGGGTTTGCCCTGCGGATAGCGTTTCAGCAGCCGCTGGGCTTCCTGAAAAGGCCATGCCTTGGATTGCGCTGCAGCTTCGCGAAGTGTGAGATCAGTCATGGCCACAGGCTTTTGCGGGTTGTTGCGCATTGTGCAAGTGCGAAGTGCAGCTGCGAAACCGCGTCTTTCACGCTGTGGCTGCCTGTGATGCACAGCCAATTGGCCACTATCCAAAGCATATTTGCCGTCACCACTTCCCACAGGTTGCCTTTTCGTTCTATCGACAGGCCATGGCGCAGCCCCTCCCCCTACCGGCCTTGCATGCCAGCCATGCCGGGACATGGCTGCGCGATGCCAATGGCCCCATCAGAGGCGTTTCCAAAGGCGAGGCGATCATGGCGGCGGCCGATACGCCGCTGTTAATGTTGAATGCGCCGCTTGTTGCATCGCGCCTTGGCTATCCTGACTTGTCAGGGCTTGATCTGCTGGAACTGTTTGCCTTCATCCATCCGGCCCGCTTCATGGTGCCTACGCCCAAGGGGCTGGCCCATGCGCTGAACCTTGCGGAACCTGTAACTGACGATGAAGTGCCCGCCTTGCTGCAAATGGCGGCCGGCGTCCTGCTGGAAACCTGCGAAAGCAGTGATTTGGCAGAACGTGATGGCGCATGGTCGACGCTGCAATCACTGGTCAAGCTGCGCTGGCCGTGGGCGCAGGTGTGCGCGCCCCACATCCAGCGGCCCGAACGGGCGGAAAAATGGCTGTTCTCCAAATTGCCCGAATGGGAAGAATCGCCTGACCGGCCGCAACCGGCGCAGATTTCGCTGACTGAAGATGCGGTGGAAGCGCAGCTGGAATATCTGACCGGTGATGGCGCGGAACGGCGCGAGGGCCAGCGGCTGTATGCGCGCGACGTGGCCAAGATTTTCGCCCCCCGAGCGAAACGCGAATTGCCCCATATGCTGCTGGCGCAGGCGGGCACCGGTATTGGCAAGACGCTGGGCTATCTGGCGCCTGCATCACTGTGGGCCAGCGCGGCCCAAGGCACTGTGTGGGTGTCCACTTTCACCAAGAATTTGCAGCGCCAGCTGCGCGCCGAAAGCAGGCGGGCATGGCCGGAACGCAGGGCCGATGGCACCCAGCCGGTTGTCATCCGCAAGGGCCGCGAAAATTACCTGTGCCTGCTCAATCTGGAAGATGCGTTGCAAGGCGGTTTCGGCGGGCGGGCTGCCATATTGGCGCAGCTGGTCGGGCGCTGGGCTGCCTATTCCCGCGATGGGGATATGATCGGCGGGGATTTGCCCGGCTGGCTGGGGACGCTGTTTGCCAAACGGGGCATTGCCGCACTGACTGACCAGCGCGGCGAATGCGTCTATGCCGGCTGCCCCCATTACCGCAAATGCTTCATCGAACGCGCCGCAAGGGCCAGTGCGCGGGCCGATCTGGTGATTGCCAACCATGCCCTGGTGATGATTAACGCGGCCCGCGGGCGCGACCCGTCGCAGCGGCCCAGCCGCATCATCTTTGACGAAGGCCATCATGTCTTCGAAGCGGCCGATTCCACATTTGCAGCCGCTCTAACCGGGCAGGAAGCGATCGAGCTGCGCCGCTGGATCATCGGCCCGGAGAAAAAATCACGAGGCAGGCGGCGCGGGTTGGCCGCCCGGCTGGCCGATGTTGCCAGCTATGACGAAGCGGGCGGCAAGGCCGTGGATGATGCGATCCAGGCAGCTCAAGCACTGCCGTCTGACGGGTGGCTGCAACGGCTGAATGATGGCGAGGCGTATGGCCCGCTGGAACAGCTGTTCGCAGGGGTTCGCGCAGTTACCTACGCACGCGATGAAAGCGGCGGACAGGAAGCAGGCTATGGCATCGAGACAGAGGCTGCGGGGCTGGAAGGCAATTTCGTCCAGTTGGCAGGTCAGGCGCAGGGCGCATTGGCGGCCATCCGGCATCCGCTGGTGACATTGGCAGGCCGGCTGGAAGCCGTGCTGGAAGATGCGCCGGACTGGTTGGATGGTCAGGGCCGCGCCCGCATTGAAGGGGCGCGCCATTCGCTGGCATGGCGGGTGGATCTGCTGGCCGCGTGGGAATCGCTGCTCAATCGGCTGGGCGGCCCGGCTGACCCTGAATTTGTGGACTGGCTGGCGGTGGACCGATCCGACGCGCGCGAATTCGATATCGCCATTCACCGCCGCTGGCTGGACCCGATGAAACCCTTTGCCAAGGTTGTGCTGGAACCCGCGCATGGTGTCATGCTGACATCTGCCACCCTGCGCGATGGGGATGATTGGGACGCTGCCATTACCCGTTCGGGTGCGCCGCATATCGACGCCAATCCGCATCTGACCACAGCGCAAAGCCCGTTTGATTACGCGAAACAGGCCGAAGTCCTGATCGTGACCGATATCAAACGCGGCGATATTCCAGCGCTGGCAGGCGCCTATGCGCGGCTGATAGAAGCGGCCGGCGGCGGCGTATTGGGCTTGTTTACCGCCATCAGGCGGATG
The DNA here is from genome assembly GCF_009827615.1 of Allopontixanthobacter confluentis. GTDB lineage: Bacteria > Pseudomonadota > Alphaproteobacteria > Sphingomonadales > Sphingomonadaceae > Allopontixanthobacter > Allopontixanthobacter confluentis. Next base: position 674,755 of record NZ_WTYU01000001.1, on the reverse strand, counting down.
CGCGCCGTGCATGGACGTATCGCAGACCGGCTCGCCCGCGCCGGCCTGCCGCTTTATGCCCAGCATGTCGACCCGATCGACACAGGCACGCTTGTGGATATTTTCCGCGATGATCCGCGCGCGACATTGCTGGGGACTGATGCGTTGCGGGACGGGGTCGATGTGCCCGGTGACAGCCTGCGCTGCGTGGTGATGGAACAAGTGCCCTGGCCCCGCCCCACCATCCTGCACCGGGCACGGCGCGCGGCCAATGGCGGCAGCGCCTATGATGACCGGCTGATCCGCGCAAAACTGGCGCAGGCATTCGGGCGGCTGATCCGCAGCCGTGATGATCGCGGCCATTTTGTGGTGTTGAGCGCAGCCTTCCCCAGCCGGCTGCTCAATGCCTTCCCTGCTGGCACGCCTGTCATCCGCGTAACATTGGACGAGGCTTTACAACGGGTCGGCAAAAGTGTTTGCGAAGATACGCTGATCGCCGATACACCAGCATCCGCAATTGCCGCCCCAGATTGAAAGTATGCCCCTCCCCGTGAAAAAACGCCTGTGAAGAAAAGCCCATGAAGACACTCGGCCTCCTGCGCCACGCCAAGTCGGATTGGGACGATATGGCAATGCGCGATTTTGATCGCGGCCTGAATGATCGCGGACGCAAGGGTGCCAGTTTGATTGGCAAGCATATTGCGCGGCAGAACATCGGTTTCGATCTGGTGCTGGCAAGCCCGGCTGAACGTGTGCAGCGCACACTGGAAGCGGCCCTTCCCGGGCTTGATCCGGTATTTGACCAGCGCCTGTATCTGGCCGGATCGGACACGCTGGTGGATGTGTTGCGGGAAAAAGGCGGCAATGCAGACGCGGTTCTGATCGTGGGCCATAATCCTGGCCTTCAGGAATTGCTGTTCGCGCTGGTGCCGCCCGCATCGGAAGATGCCCTGTTCGATCAGGCCGCCAGCAAATACCCCACTGCCACCTTTGCCCTGTTCGAACTCGATATCGATGATTGGGCAGATCTTGACGAGGATTGCGGCAGGCTGGTGCAATTCACCCGCCCGCGCGATCTGGACCCAACGCTGGGGCCGGAAATCTGATTTTTTCAAGGGATGAAGCCTGTGAAACCTGCGGCCGTGTTTAACCCGTTTCTTTCCGCTGCGGCCATGCTTGCGGCCACAACCACACCAGCCTTTGCCGAAACGTCGTATGTTTCTGCCGCCAGATTGCTGGACGTGGAAAGCGGGCGCTATGTCGAAGCGCCGCTGATTACCATTACCGACGGCAAGATCGCTGCGGTGGAAAGCGGCGCTGCTGCACCGGAAGGGGCAAAACTGGTCAATCTGCCCGGTATGACCATCCTGCCCGGCCTCATCGACATGCATGTGCATCTGGATGGCCGGCCGGAATATGGCGGCTATAGCGGGCTGCAATTTACCGACCGTTTCTGGACTGTCATCGGCGTTGTCAATGTTGGCCGGATGCTGAAAGCGGGCTTTACATCCGTGCGCAATCTGGGGGCGGATGATTACAATGTGGTCGGGCTTGACCAGGCGATCGAGGAAGGCTGGCTTCAGGGCCCGCGCATTGTCAATGCCGCACATGCGCTGGGCGCGACAGGTGGCCATTGCGACAGCACATTTCTGCCGCCCAGTTTTGTCGACAAAAGCCCGGCTGTGGGTGACAGCCCGGATGAATTGCGCAAGCGCGTGCGCGAACAGCGCAAATATGGCGCGGAAGTCATCAAGGCGTGCGCCACTGGCGGGGTGTTTTCCCGAAACACCGCGCCGGGCATCCAGCAACTGACGCAGGATGAACTTGTTGCCATTGCGGACGAGGCGCATTTCTGGGGCCTGAAAGCGGCTGCCCATGCCCATGGCGCGGCTGGTATCAAGGCGGCCATTGCAGCGGGTTTCGATACAATCGAACATGCCAGCTATATTGATGATGAAGGCATTGCGCTGGCAAAAAAGCACGGCACATTCCTCAGCATGGACATTTTCAACACCGAATATACCCTGTCCAAAGGGGCTGAAAACGGCGTTCTGGAAGAAAATCTGGCGAAAGAACGGGCGCTCGGCCAGATACAGCGCAACAATTTCCGAAAAGCCAGCAAGGCTGGTGCCAGAATGGTCTTCGGCTCTGACGCAGGCGTGATGCCGCATGAAGATGTGGGCGGCCAGTTCCGGGTGATGGTGGAATATGGCATGACCCCGATCGATGCGATCCGTGCCGCCACCATCAATGCGGCAGAGGCGCTGGGCCAGTCGGGCCAGGTGGGCGTCATCAAGCCCGGTGCCTGGGCCGATCTGATTGCAGTGGACGGCGATCCGCTGGCCGATGTCGGGCAGTTGGCTGATGTGGATTTCGTGATGAAGGGCGGCGTGGCCGTCCAGTAATGGGGCCGGACAGGCTGTGGCGCACTGCCCCGGAACAATGCGCGTGCCGATGTTGTAAAAATCCGGCGCAGGCGCTATCGCATTGCAATGATTGAAGGAGGGGTTCAGGTGACGGACGGGAGCGACCGCAAACTCGAACATGAAGTGCGCAATTTGCAGGCCGAAAAAGCTGCGCTTGAGAATATGCTCGGCGATGCGGCAGACCGGCTTGAACAGATCGCGATGAGCGACTGCGAAGACGAAGAAACCGAGCAAGCCAAGGCTGCGGCGAAGCGTTACCGGCGGGTCATCCGCTAGACATCACGGCCTCTGCGCTGGCGCTGTGCCGCGTTCAGCGCCGGGCAGCCCAGCTTTGGTCGGTGCGCTCGATTACCAGGTCGCCGGCCCACGGTTTGCACAGGCTGAATGCTTCTGCTGGCGTGCCTGTCACATATGTCGCGTAATCTTCCGGCTGCAACAGCACTGGCATCCGGCTGTGAAGTTCAGCCGCCTTGCCGGCCGCATCTGTCATGACCATGGAATAGACATCGCCCCACTCGTCAGACCCGCGCCAGATGCCCGCGCAGGCAAACACGCTTTGTTCAGGCAGTCCCATCCAACTTCGCGTCATGGCGCCTTTTGGCCCTTCAGCTTCTGCCCAGCTTGTCAGCGGGATAAGGCAGCGGCGTTTTTCGAACGAGCTTTTCCAGAAGAAACCGGATAATTTATCCGTCCGCGCATTGTTCACCGGTTTGGGCTTGAGCGGCTGTCCCCTTGCGCCCTTGCGCTGCAAGGGAAACCCCCAGTTCATCACTCTCAGCCTGCCGTTTTCAATCACCATGCCGGGGTATCCGGGATAGACTTCGGCGCCCAGATTGCTTCCCGCAGTGTCGTTAACCGCGCCAAACAATTTGGCAACTTCATCGGCATTTCTGGTCATGCGGTACAGATTGCACATCGCCTCGTCCTATCCCCCCATCTGCATCACGCATTGCCCGCCACAAAGCAGGCCGCTGCCACCAATGCGCCGGCAAAGCGGTTGGACCGAAACCGGGCGAGCGGATTATCCGCATCGCCAGCATCCAGCGTGACGACTTGCCACGCAAGGTGCAATGCCGCAGGCGCCAGTGCCAGCAGCGCCAGCGCATCAGCGCGCAGCAGCCAGAATGCCAGCAACCAGAAAGCGACTGCGGCCGCATAAAATGCGCCGATGCCGATTTTAACTTTCGCCCCCATCCGCAGCGCGCTGGACCGGATACCGACCAGCGCATCATCCTCGCGGTCCTGCAGGGCGTAAATCGTGTCATACCCGATTACCCAGCAAACCGCGCCAGCATAAAGGGCAGCGATGACGTCCCAATGGTCTGACCGGATGGCGACCCAGCCAACCAGCGCCCCCCAGGTGAACACCAGCCCCAGCCACGCCTGCGGCCACCAGGTAATTCGCTTCATGAACGGATAGGCCGCGACCAGCGCCAGGCTGACCAGCGCGACAAGCTGCGCTTCCAGCCGCAGTTGCACCAAAACCACCAGCCCTGCCAGCGACAGTGCAACCAGCCACGCCCATGCCAGCTTCCTGCCGATTCGTCCGCTGGCCACAGGGCGCGCAGCCGTGCGCGCAACCTTGCGGTCCAGATCGGCATCGACAATATCATTATACACACAGCCCGCCCCGCGCATGGCGATACTGCCCAGCAGCATCCAGCCAAGCAGGGCCAGTTGCCAGCCAGCGCCCGCCAGCCACACCCCCCATGCACAGGGCCAGAACAGCAGCCACCAGCCAATCGGGCGGTCAAACCGGGCAAGCTGGGCCAGATCACGCGGGACTTGCGGCAGGCGCGCAATCACGCCGCGGTGCTGGCTATCAGGAACAATCGTTTCATTCATGCTTGCGTCCTACCGAGGCGGGAGCCTAGTGGAAAGCCATGCCTGCAACACCCGCCTGGCCCCCGCGCAGTGCGCCGCGCCTGTTTGTCCCCGGCCCGCTGGCTGAAGGCGTGCCGGTGCCGGTCGAAGGCAATCAGGCACATTACCTGGCGCGTGTCATGCGGATAAAGGAAGGCGACATCGCCATTCTGTGTGATGACATGACGGGGGAATGGGCAGCAAGGGTGACACAGGCAGGCAAGCGGGATGTCATTCTGGAACCTGTCGAGCGCTTGCGGCCGCGCGAAAATGTCCCAGATTTCTGGCTGTGTGCGGCACTGCTGAAGAAAGACAAGTTTGATCTCGTACTGGAAAAAGCCACCGAATTGGGCGTGGCGCGCATCCTGCCGGTGATCACGCGGCGCTGCGTGGCGGACAAGCTCAACATGGACCGCGCCCGGCTGATCGTGACAGAGGCGGCTGAACAATGCGCCCGCACTGCCCTGCCCCAGATTGCGCAGCCGGTTAAGCTGGATGCGCTGCTGGCAGGCTGGCCGGCACAGCGCGCATTGTTTTTCGCAGATGAGCTTGGCGGCGAACCAGCCTTGCAGCGTTTCACCAGTGCCGGCGCGGCAGCGGCCTTGCTAATCGGGCCGGAAGGCGGCTTCGAAGACGGCGAACGCGCTGCTGTGCGCGGCGCAGATGGCGCGGTGCCCGTTACGCTCGGCCCGCGCATATTGCGGGGCGAAACGGCAGCCATTGCCGCCACTGCCTTGTGGATGGCGGCAAAAGGTGACTGGGACGAATAAGGCTTCCCTCTTGGCGACCCGTTGCGTATCGCGGCCCCTATGAGCACGCGTGAAGCTGGCGGGTCTGAAGACCCCATAATCGAAAGCCGCGACCAGCTGGTTGCCCCGATGCAGAATGGCGAAAAGCCTAAGGATGCATGGCGCATCGGCACAGAACATGAAAAACTGGTCTATAAGCGCGATGATTTTCATGCGCCTTCCTATGATGAAAAGGGCGGCATCCGCGACATGCTCTTGGCATTGCGCGAATTTGGCTGGGAACCGGTGGAAGAAGGCGGCAAGGTTATCGCCATGCGCGGCGATGATGGCACCGTCAGTCTGGAACCGGCTGGCCAGCTGGAATTATCTGGCGCACCGCTGGAAAACCTGCATCAGACCTGCGCCGAAACGGGCCGCCATCTGGATCAGGTGAAGGCGATCGGCGATCGGTGCGGGGTTGGTTTTCTGGGCCTCGGCATGTGGCCTGACAAGACCCGCGAAGAACTGCCGATCATGCCCAAGGGCCGCTATGAAATCATGCTGCGCCACATGCCGCGCGTGGGCAATCTCGGGCTCGACATGATGCTGCGGACCTGCACCATTCAGGTCAATCTCGATTATTCATCAGAAGCCGACATGGTGAAAAAATTCCGCACCGGCCTTGCCCTTCAGCCCTTGGCCACCGCACTGTTTGCCAATTCGCCATTTACCGAAGGCAAACCGAACGGTTTCCTGTCCTATCGCAGCCATATCTGGTCCGACACCGACCCTCACCGCACCGGCATGCTGCCATTCGTTTTTGACGAGGATTTCGGTTACGAACGCTATGTCGATTACATGCTGGATGTGCCGATGTATTTCGTGTTCCGCGACGGCAAATATATTGATGCGTCGGGCCACAGTTTTAAAGATTTCCTGAAAGGTGAACTGTCTGTCCTGCCGGGTGAAAAACCCACGCAAAGCGATTGGTGGGACCATCTTTCCACCGCATTTCCCGAAGTGAGGCTGAAAAGTTTCCTCGAAATGCGGGGCGCTGATGGCGGGCCGTGGTCCCGGATCTGCGCGCTGCCGGCATTATGGGTGGGCCTGCTGTATGATCAAGGCGCGCTGGATGCGGCATGGGATCTGGTCAAGGACTGGACCATGGAAGAACGCGAAAACCTGCGCAATGCAGTACCGAAACTGGCCCTGGATGCGCCCGTGCCCGGTGGCGGCACGCTGCGCGATATTGGGCGTGAAGCGCTCAAAATCGCGCGCTCCGGCCTGACTGCTCGTGCACGGATGAACACCAGCGGCGATAATGAAACAGGGTTTCTGGAAACGCTGGATGAAATCATCGCCAGCGGCAAAGTGCCTGCCCAGCGCCTGCTCGACCAGTTCCACACTGAATGGAACGGCGATATCAAGCAGGTCTATAAACACCACTTCTGACAGGGAACGACGCGATGATCCAGATTAATGGCACAATTCGCCTGCAAGGCGGCTCGGCTGATGAGGCAAAGGACGCCATTGTGACCATGGTGCTGGCATCGCGGCAGGAAGACGGCTGTATCGATTATACTTTTGCGCAGGACCTGGCGGATCCCGCAGTGCTGGTGCTGTTCGAACGCTGGCGTGATCAGGATGCATTGCAGGCCCATATGCAAAGCGCCCACATGGCTGATTTTCAAAAGGCGATGGAAGCAAACCCGCCGGCGATGCGCCAGCTCCGCATGTACGAGACAGATGAAGGTCAGCCGATCTGAGCCTATCGGGCCAGGTTCGCTTCAGGATGGCGGGACCAAAATTGCCGCCCGATGGCCATCAGCGGGGCAGTAATTAGGCCGTTTCGTTCCATCCAGGAATGATATTCGCGATATTTCGCGTCTTCGCGCAGTAGATGCGCTTCTTCTGTCTTGGCGCGCCAGAAATAAATGGCACTGACACAGCCAAGGAAGAAACTGTTGCGCACCATGTCCACCATTGATCCGCTGGTGACGAGAAATGGCATGGTGGAAAGCCACCAGAACAGGTTTTTGGACAGATAGGCAGGATGTCTGCTGAAACGATATGGCCCGTTGGTCAGCACGCCGCGGTATGTGAGGTTGGAAAAGCGCAGGCCAAAAGCCATGGTTGCCCAGGCGTAAATCGCCGTCAGCGTAACCAGCATGGCCGCCCATATCCACAGCACGGCACTATGGCCTTCCAGCCAATAGGCCCAGCCTGCGGTATTGACTTCATATGCCAGCACGCCGGTGCCGCCCATGAAGGTGAATACAACTGGCGGATAACAGATGAACGCCGCCACCCAGCCGGCCAGAAACGGATTACCGCTGCGAATATGCGCATCCAGCGGCCGCATGGTCACCAGATAGCCGACCGTGCCAATCTGCACATCCACCACAAACAGAAAGCCAATGAGGAAATAGGCGATCCGCACCGGATCAGCCATGATGCCGGTGAAATCGGCATTGACCACTTCTGCAAAACCGCCCGGCAGGATCGAGATCATGAAGGCGCCGAAAAAGCCCTTGATAATCCATGCGCGCCAGTGCCGTTTGACTTCACCCGCATTCCAGCCATTTCGGCCCAGCAGCATGGCGCCGAAATGCCACGCATGGTCGCGCGGCCCCACCATCACGCGGTCAAGCCAGAAGACATAGGGCACCGACAGCACTGCCAGCGGTATGGCGGCATAGGCCAGCACATCCATCGCGAACAGATACTGCCCCTGCCAATACCACCTGCCTAGGCAATAAAGCCCCGCCAATATTACCCAGGTGGACCACAGGCCCGCCAGTTTAATAAAGGACACGCTGCGATCTGCGCCCCAACTGCGCGGCGCATCCCAATTTATGCCGGTGGATGGCCTGCGATGAACCTTGTCCACCAATAGCGACCAGGCGGCCATCGGCCCGGCGCTGAACCCAACTGCTGCCAGCGCCGCATGGGGGCCAGACATGGCCGCGCGTGGGCCGGAAATATCGAAAAATTCAGCAATAGCTGCATAATTGCGGCAAAAGATGATCCAGACGATCAAGCCCAACGCGCCGACAATGCCCACCCATGCAGACACATCGCTTTGCGGCAGTGCAGCTGGCCGTCTGTCTGGCACAGCAGCAAATCCGGCATCGGAACGGGCATTTTCCATACCCGGCCGATTACCGGAAAAGGGTTAAGACAGCGGTAAGAGTGCCGCCGCCCTGCGCATGTCAGCGATAGGCGTGAATGACGCCGTCATCATCCAGCAGGAACAAGGTATTGTTGGCGACTACCGGTGCCAGCGAAATCTGCGTTTTCAGATCGCGGTAAAGGCTGGCAGACCCTTCGCCCACGCTGACACGGTAAATCTTGCCCTGGGTGTTGGTGACCCACAGCTGGTTGCCCGCCAGCACCGGCCCATTCCAGAAAATGGGGCCCTTCTTGTCTTTTTCGTCGCGATATTGTTGCAACTGCGTGATCCACCGGACTTTGCCGGAAGAGCGCGCAATGGCCAGCAGACGGGCATCGTCCGTCAGGGTGAAAATCCACTCGCCAGCAATGGCGGGGGTGGAAATGCCGGCGAGGTTCAATTCCCAGATGCGCTGGCCTGTAACCAGTTCATAGGCAGCCATGCGGCCACCCTGCCCAAGAGCGTAGACCCGCCCCTGATCAATGATGGGATCGGCATCAATGTCGGTCAGCGCGCCCACTTCGGTCGAAATGGAAGTGCGCGACAGGGCGTCAGCCCACAATGTGCGGCCATTTTCATAGCGGTAGGCCGACAATTCACCCGAACTGTAGCCCGCAATGACGGTGCCCTGCGCGGCGGCAGGGGCTGCCACGCCAAACACACCAGCCTGCGCGCTGGACCCGGATTCCTGCCACTGGCTCGAACCATCGGCTGCCGAAAGCGACAGGATCTGATTGTCCTGTGTCATTACAAATACGGCGTTAAAGGCAATGGTGGGCGATCCGCGCAGCGGGCCTGCAGGCTTCACTTTCCAGATTTCGTCACCCGTGGCTGCATCAATCGCGGCAACTTCACCGACGCCATTGGTGGCATAGACGCGGCCCGCAGCATAGCTGGCGCCGCCGCCAAATGCGGAACTGACGAGATCATCATCGACCTTCATCTGATAGGTCCAGCGGCGCGCGCCGGTCTGTTCGTCAAAGGCGTTCACAACGCCATCAGTGCCCACCGCAATCACCATGCCGCCGCCCACAACGGGGGAAGACGCCAGACGCCGGCGATTGGTCGCACCTTCTACAGAAGCCGTCCAGACAGGTGATGGGTTGTCAGCCAAGGCCAGATGGCCATAGGATTTACTGGCCGTTCCGCCGGCCTGTGCCCATTCGGCATTGGCCTGCGCTGGCGGCAGGATGATCGCCACACCAGCCAGCGCCGGGTCCACCTGTGCGCCGCTTTCAATGCGCGACAGAACAGGCACACGGTCACCAATCGTGGGTGTGGTCTTGGTTCCTTTTTTGCCGAACAATCCCCCGCCACAGGCAGACAGGCTGGCCGCCAGAGCCACAATCAGCGTGGTCCGCGCGATTTGCGATAGGTATTTGCCGTTCATCGGGTTCGATATCCTCGAAATTTATTCCGCTGCAACCGCAGCTTCATTGTCAGATGCGGTAATTTCTTCCAGCACCTTGTCGACGTCCTCGATGGCATCGACACCCAGCAGACCAGCCATCTGGCGCGAGCGTGAGCGCAATCCATCGGGTGTTTTTTCATCCTTGGCGATGGCAGCAAACAAAGTGCCTGCGTCCGCGCGCTTTCCCTGTTCCAGATAGGCCATTGCCACCATTTCGGCAGCACTGCCGAAAAATGCATGGCCCGGCACGGCGATCGGCTTCAGCCGGGCAATCACGTCTTCCGGTTTACGGCTGTCGTATGTGGCTGCCACTTCACGAATGGTGGCCAGATCGCGCATCACCTGCGGCGCATCATTATCAGCGGCAACAGCGCTGAAAATTTCTGCGGCCTGCTGCGCCTTGCCCTGCTCCATCGCAATGCCGGCCTTCAGCATCTTTGCTGCAGTGCGAATGCCTGCTTCCTTGTCCGCCAAAAGCGGATCAAGCGTTGCAGAGCCTGTACCAAGATTTCCTGCCTCTATCTGGTCCAGCGCGCTGACAAGCGTTTCAGATCGCGCTTCCAGATCAGCCTCGTTCTGCTTTTCCCAGTATAAATATCCGCCAAATGCAGCCAGGCCCAGGATCAGCGCGCCAATCAGCGGTTTGCCATAGGCACTGATGAAATTGGAAAACTGGTCCTGACGGACAGCTTCATCAACTTCGCGCAGCAGCACATCTTCCGATGCAGCCTGGCGCACGGCCTTCTTGTCGGTTGCAGCAGGGTTTGCAGCGGGATTTGTCGGTATCAGGGCCACTATTACAGTCTCTCGGCCAACAAAGGGCCTTTGCAAATTGTGAAAATTATCAAGGTCGGGTCTTTAGCCGATGAGGATGAGTATGCAATTGGTGATTGCCTGCCTGTCCCCCAACGTGTGAACGCGCAGTGAAGCGGCTTGCCCCACATCAAACCAGTGTGGCGCGCCCCATGGCAGAGGCATACAGCCGCAGGTAGCTGTCGATCATCTTCTTTTCATCGAATTGCGCCCGTGCCTTGTCGCGGTTTGCCTGCCCGATCTGTTTGCGCAGTTCAGGCTGGCTGGCGAGTAAAACCAAGGCGTCTGACAGCGCATCGTCATTGCCCGGCGTCACAATCATCGGCTGGTTCAGGTCAGTCACCATATCGGCAATGTCGCCTACCGCAGGCGCCGCGACCGGCACCCCGGCTGCCATTGCCTCAATGACGGAAATGGGGAATTGCTCGCTATCGGATGACAGTGCAAAAATGTCGAACAGGCCCACATATCGGGCAGGGTCCGGCACAAAGCCCGGCATATGCAGGCGGTGGCCGATATCCAGCCGATCTGCTTCGGCGCGGATCGCGTCTTCTTCTGGCCCTTCGCCCACAATCACCAGCTGCCAATCGTCAGGCAGGGCAGCAAATGCCCGCACCAAACGGGGCAGGTTTTTCACTGTTCGAAGGCCCGCCATGGTGCCGACCCAATGTTCGCCCTTGCGTTTGACCACTGCGCGCAGGGCATCGGGGCGCGGTTTTTTGGCAAATGTCATCGTATCTATGCCATTGGCGATGCGCTTTACCCGCCCCAGCGGCTGTGCCCATGTGACCAGCGCAATTTCTTCCAGTTTTTCCGATGGCACCACCAGCCCCGAAGCGCGCCCAAGGGCAATGCGGCGAAACCAGTTCCGGCTTGTTTTCAAGCGGTTAAGTTCGTCTTCGTTGAACCCGTCTTCATGGTGGATGAGCGGCGGCAGGCCCATGGCTTCGCCAAACAGCGTATGCGCCATCACGGCATCCATCGCGCCCCAATTATAGGTCAGCACCAGATCATAACCAGCCAGAGCACGGGCAATTTTCTGCAACCGACCCGGCGTTGGCGCACCTTGAAGCGATGGGACATTCTGCGGATAAGACACTGGAATATCACGCGAAATAAGTTGTGCTGCATCCATCCGGTCAGGCGTGGCTGAGACAATCGTATGGCGCACCCCGGCGCCAAAAGCGTTAATCAGCCTGACGCAGCGCAATTCCTTTCCGCCCGCAGCGAAAGTTGAATGTAGGTGCAGGATATGGGGCGCTTCCTGCCCGCCGCGTGGCGGCGCGGCCTTGCCGCCCATGCGCTGTTTCACGAACGGCAGCTCACACCACTTGGCCCAGCAGACGGTCTATGGCGGCGGCCGCTTCCGGCTCGTCCAGCATGGGCGCATGGCCCACACCTGCCACGGTGACGACATCTGCCTGCGGGATGCGGCGCTTCATCTCGGCCAGCGTCTGCGCAGTGAGCAAATCTGACAATTCGCCGCGCAGCACGGTCAGCGGTGTGTTTTCCAACGCCTGAAATGCGGGCCATAAATCCGGCGGCGCAGCGCCTTCGTCCTGCTGGAAAGGTTCGGCAATCCGCATATCGTAATCATAGCCGATGCGGCCATTCTGCTGCAGCACCAGCCCGCGCTTGGCCATTTCCAGCCATTGGTCGATCCCGTATTCGGGATGGGCTGCACCATGCATGTCCTGCAACGCCCGCGCCGCATGCATCCAGCTTGGGTAACTGCGCCCCTGCCCCACATATTCCCTGATGCGGTCAATTCCTGCCGGATCGACCACCGGGCCGATGTCATTCAGCAGCGCGCCTGCGATACGCGAACGGTCCTTTGCCGCCAGCAACATGGTCATCAGACCGCCCAGTGACGTGCCGATGGCAACGAACCGTCCGATATTCTCCTGCTCCAGCATCGCCTCGACATCGGCCACATAGGTCAGCGGATTATAGGTCATCGGGTCTTTGGCATATTCGCTTTCACCCCGGCCGCGCATTTCCGGCACGATAACGCGCCATTTGCCCGAAAGGCGGTCGGCAAGCTGGGCAAAATCGCGGGCATTGCGCGTCAGCCCATGCATGCACACCAATGGCGGCCGCTCTGATTGCGCGGCATCGGCTGCCGGATAATCACGAAAATGCAGGGTAAGGCCGTCTGGGCTTTGCCAGAAACGGTCATCAAATGCTGAATCCATCGGCGCGCTGCGCTTCCCTGTTTTGTCTATCCATATACGCAGAACCCGGCCTGCAAAAGCACTGCCGGACTGGACTGACCGGCTGATGAGCTATTGCGAAGCTGCCCGCGCATCCCCACTATCGGCCTATGCGAGCAGAACCGCAACCCGCAGCCTATCGCGCTGATCCTGCAATTTTGGAATTGGCAGACTGGCTGGCATCGCCCGTGCAAGCGGCTGATTTCCCCGCCACCGAACTGCGGTTCAGAAACGACCGATGGGCAAAGGCGATTGGCCTGGACCATCTGGGCGATGACGCGTGGCTGCGTCATTTTGGCCGATTCGAACCATTGCCCGGCAATCTGGCGCAGCCGCTGGCGCTCAAATATCATGGCCATCAGTTCCGCGTGTATAATCCTGAAATAGGCGACGGGCGCGGTTTTCTTTATGCACAGATGCGCGATGCGGCAGGGCGCTTGCTGGATTGCGGTACCAAGGGTTCCGGCACCACGCCGTTCAGCCGCGCCGGGGATGGCAGACTGACGCTGAAAGGGGCAGTGCGGGAAATTCTGGCTACCGAAATGCTGGAAGCGCAGGGCGTCAATACGTCCAGAACGCTGTCGGTTGTAGAAACGGGCGAGGAATTGTGGCGCGGTGACGAACCATCGCCCACCAGGTCTGCGGTGATGGTCCGCCTCAGCCATGGCCACATCAGGATCGGCACTTTCCAGCGCCTTGCGGCATTAGCGGGTTCGGGGGCAGGTGGGGCAACGGAAACCGGCCACATGGCCGCGCTGGTGGATTATTGCCTGAAACATTACCCCGGCCCTCCCCCGCCTGCGGACGCGCCCGGCGCAGACGTGCCAGCAGTGTGCTTGCTGCATCAGGTGGTGGAACGGCTGGCGGATCTGGCTGCAAGCTGGATGGTCGCCGGGTTTGTCCACGGCGTGCTCAACACCGATAATATGAACATTTCGGGCGAAAGTTTCGATTATGGCCCGTGGCGCTGGCTGCCCAAATGGGATGCAGGCTTTACTGCCGCCTATTTCGATCAGCAGGGCCTTTACGCCTTTGGCCGGCAGCCCGAAGCCCTGCACTGGAATTGCGGCCAATTGGCAGTCGCCTTGCGGCAAGTGGCAGATGCACCGCCGCTGATTGCCGCGCTGGAGCGGTTCGGGCCGCTATATATGGCCGCTGTTGCCCGGCGCTGGACATGGCGCATGGGCGTCCACTCGCAAGGTAGCGAAAGGGACGCGCAGCTTGTGGCGACCAGCGAAGCTGCCATGCGCGCCAGCGGGATGGAGCCTGAGATATTCTGGCACCGGCACCGCGGCGGGAAAAACGCCGCCGGGGATCTGGCCGATGCGCTGGAAGGCTATGAGCCGGTGGAAGAAGCCGCCATGGATAGGGACAACGAACCTGTTCAGAGCATGCTGATCGACGAGGTGGAATCGATCTGGTCAGCGATTGACCGGAGCGATAATTGGGAACCGTTGCACGCCAAGATCGCTGCCATCAGGCGCCTTGGCAATGTTCTTGGCCAGCCGCCCCAACCTGCTGGCCATTCGCCTGCCAGCTTTTCCCCCGTCGGCACCGATTGACCGGCCTGCCGGGTGCTTTAGAAGACAACCGCGCCCATTATTCCCAGCGACGTCATGACGCCGCCCTGCATTTGCAAAGAAAGTTTCTGTCCAGTGTCCCAGCCAGAATCACCGACTGAAATCATTTCCTATGAACCGGCAACCGGTGTTGAATTGTGGCGTAGTGAGGCAGGCAATGTGGATGACGCGGTAAGCCGGGCGCGGCGCGCGTGGCCGGCCTGGGCAGCACAGCCGCTGGGCAGCCGCATCGAAGCCTGCCGGCGCTTCGCAAATGAAGTGCGCAAACAGGCAGACCCCTTTGCCGAACTGATTTCGCGCGAAACTGGCAAACCCTTGTGGGAAGCGCGCACCGAAGTGGAAGCGGTGATCAACAAGGTCGATATTTCCGTCACGGCCTATGCCGAACGAACGGGTCAGAAACGCTTCGACAGCGCGTTGCAGGGCACTGCTGCCGTGCGGCACAAGCCACATGGTCTGCTGGTGGTGCTGGGGCCTTACAATTTCCCTGCACACCTGCCCAACGGGCATATTGTCCCAGCCTTGATTGCGGGCAATGTGGTAATTTTCAAGCCGAGTGAAAAAACCCCGGCAGTGGGCGAATTGCTGATCAAATGTTTCCACGCAGCGGGCATCTCGCCGGATGTGGTGCAATTTCTGCCTGGCGGCCCGGAAGAAGGAAAAGCGCTGGTTGCCCACCGCGGCATTGATGGCGTGCTGTTCACAGGGTCCGCCCAGGCTGGCATCGCCATCAACAAGAAGCTGGCAAATAATCCGGGCAAGATCGTTGCGCTGGAAATGGGCGGCAACAATGCCATCGTGGTGGCAGATACGCCAAAAATTCCTGATGCTGCCATGCTGATCGTGCAATCTGCCTTCACCAGCGCAGGCCAGCGCTGCACGGCGGCGCGCCGGCTGATCCTGACGGAGAATATGTATGGCCCGATCATGGAAGAATTGCGCAGCCTGACCAAGCGGATCATCGTGGGTGAGCCCTTTGCCGATCCCGCGCCATTCATGGGCCCAGTCATCGACAATATCGCTGCCGAACAGCTGATGGACAGCTTCGTTTACCTGCTGTCGAACGGCGGCAAGGCGATCAAGCACATGACCCGGCCCGATGAAACCCTGCCGTTTTTAACGCCCGGCATCATCGATACGACCGAGATGAGCGACAAGCCCGATGTGGAGCTATTCGGGCCGCTGCTGCAAGTCATCAAGGTAGACAGCCTCGACCATGGTATTGCCGAAGCGAACCGCACGCGGTTCGGCCTGTCGGCATCGCTGATCGGCGGGTCGCCGCAGGATTATGACCGTTTCTGGGCCAATATCCGTGCCGGCATCGTCAATTGGAACAGGCCCACCAATGGCGCATCATCCAATGCCCCGTTTGGCGGTATCGGCCTTTCCGGCAACCACCGGCCAGCAGCATATTACGCCGCCGATTACTGCGCCTATCCTGTGGCCAGCACCGAAATGGAACAGCCACGCGCCAGCATCGGCGTTGGTTTCAGCGCCTGACCGGGCACAGCGGCCTATTTGCCGCTGGTCACCAGATCGACTTCGGTCAGGCCGTTGGACTGGCGGCGGGTATAGACAACAAAAGACGCGCTGCCCTTGGTGCCGCTGACGATATTGTCACCGCCGTGGATCAGATGCTCGGATGAATAGCCTGCGCTGCGTGCGCGCGTGTGATAAAATGACACGACATCATCCAGTGGAACCGGGGTGAGGAAATTGACCACCCGCAGCGCGCAGGCGCCCTGGTCTGTGCCGGCGGCTTCCTGCGTGCTGCCACGCGGATAGACGGGAAATGCGAGCGGCAGACGGGCGGCCCATGCAGCCGAATATTCAGCGGCCTCGGCACAATTTGCGCCGCCTGGCTTGACTGCGGCGCGGGCAGCGGCGGTCAGCGCCGCGGTTTCGGGAATATTGCCGGTAATCTTTTTCGCTTTCGGCGCGGGCTTCAGATTTACGCTGCCGCCAACCAGTGCCATGGCTTCCTCGCGGGCGGACTGGATGGCCGCCGGTGTTTTCAGCTCTGCCGGCAGGGACCGGTCATTTGTGCCGGTCAGCGCAGAATTGCCCTCATTCTGACTGGCAAGATCAGGATCAACCATGATCGGATCATTCAACGCAGCCTGTGATGCAGGGTCCATTTCGGTGTCGGCAGCAACGTCATCCCCGCCATCGCCGCAACTGGCGAGCAACATTGCAGGGAGAATGGCAGCAGCAAATACAGGGCGAAAAATCATCGGAAACTCCAGCGTGGCACAGGATGGCCAGGCTCGCTTACACCCAAACCCGCGTGCGGAGGTTAACGCAGGAGCTGCAAATATGGTTAATTTCGCAGCTGTCCCGTTAAGGGAAGGTTTCAACCATGAATATGTCCATTTGTGGCCATGTCCCAAAACGCCCCTGCCCCACAAGACAAAGGCGCTCCTTACCCACGAGGAGTAAAGAGCGCCTTCCACGGCCCGGTGGGTACCGCGCGCCGGCCACGGTGGGGTGGCCGAAGATGATCTTGTTTAAGGAACGGTCAAAACCGGTTTTCGTGCCGGTTCACCGTCCAATTGCGGTCAAAGCCTTACTGGCAGCGCGAATTGCTGCGATCAATCGAGCGGCCGAGAATGGCGCCGCCTGCTGCACCCAGAATGGCGCCCAATGTGCGATCGCCGCGCCCTGCTACTTCGTTACCGATCAGGCCGCCAACTGCCGCGCCGATCAGCAAACCGGTGGTGCCGTTTTCCTTGCGGCAGTAATAACGCCCATTATCACCGCGCCAGATGCGGGTGTTGGCATAAACCGGCTCGCCATAGCTGGCACGGTTGTAGCTTCCCCGGTAATCCTGGCCGCGATAATCCTGATCGCGGTAATTTTGGCCCCGATAATCCTGGTCGCGATACTGATACTCGCGGTCGCGATCATGGCTGCTGTAATGGCGGTGCTTGTCGCGTTTGTGCTTCTTGCCATGTTCGAACACGGTATCTGCATATACCGGCGCATGGGCCATGGCGGATGCGTAGGCAGGGGCTGCATGCACAGGGGCAGCGGCCATTACCGGAGTTGCCAGCGCCAGTCCGGGAATGGCCACGGCCAGAGCTGCCAGCTTGAGGTTCCTGATCTGCATTGTAATTTCCTTCGCTATCTTTCTGGCCAGCACGTCGCTCGGTCTGTCCATTCATATCTAGCGATGCTTTCCTGAACAGAATGCAACGAGAGGTGCAGAATTACAAAGGCGCGATGAAACGAGCCGATTGATGGGACGAAACGCTGCTTGCCGCCTGTTTCGCGCGGTCCTAAAGGCTGTCGATGCGCCCCATCCCCACCCAGCCAGCCGGTAATTCCGAACCATCAGGATCCAGCTCTGGTGGCGCTTCCGGCCTGCCCGCAGCCCTTGGTGCCTATCTGATCTGGGGCTTTTTGCCGCTCTACCTCATTCTGGTCAAATCAGTGCCACCGATTGAATTTGTCGGCTGGCGAATCATCTGGACCGTGCCGATCTGCCTGTTGATCGTGGCTTTTCGTAAACAGGGAACAGAAGTGCGTGCCGCCCTTGGCAATGTACGCGTCATGCTGACCCTTACCGCCAGTGCCGTGCTGATCGGTATTAACTGGCTGGTCTATATCTGGGCTGTCCAGGATGGGCATGTGCTGGCCGCCAGCCTTGGCTATTATATCAACCCGCTGATCAATGTGCTGCTGGGCACTCTGGTTCTGGGTGAAAAACTGAGCAAGCGCCAATGGGCTGCGGTGGGCATCGCGGCTGTTGCAGTTTCGCTACTGCTGGGCGGCGCGCTGACGACCTTGTGGATCAGCCTTACACTGGCCATCAGTTTTGGCACTTATGGCCTGCTGCGCAAACAGGTCGCGGTGGGCGCGCTTCCGGGGCTGACGATTGAATCTTCTATTCTGCTGCTGCCTGCAATCGGCGTGGCTTTCTATTATGCCGGGACCGAACAGGGCGCATCCTTCGGACAGGACATCGGGCTTAGTTTGTTGCTGATATTAGGCGGCGTGGTCACCGCCATTCCGCTGTTGTTATTTGCCATTGCTGCGCGGCGGATGGATTATTCCACGCTTGGTTTCATCCAGTTTCTGGCGCCCACGATTGTCTTTTTCCTCGGCATTTTCCTGTTCGGTGAGGAACTGAAGCCGGTACAGCTTGCCTGCTTCATCCTGATCTGGGCCGCGCTGGCAGTGTTTGTCTGGGACCTGGTTGCCAAACGCAGCGCGCAGGCCAAGTCCACCCTGCCCGCCTGACAGCCAGCGAAAAGCCAGCCGCAACTGTTAGCCATAACTGTCAGCGGAGGCGCCAGCCCAGAGTTTCGCCTGCGTGAAATGGCACAATATCTGTGCCATTTGCGTCAATCTGGTCTGGCACCAGCACATCGGCGCGTTCCAGCGTCACCGTGCCTTCATTCAGCGGCAGGCCGTAAAAGCGCGGTCCGTTTTCGGATGCGAATGCTTCCAGCCGGTCCAGCGCATTTTCTTCGTCGAATACGGCAGCATAACTTTCCAGCGCGAATGGTGCGTTGAAAATACCCGCACAGCCGCAGGCGCTTTCTTTTGCGCTGACGGCATGGGGCGCGCTGTCAGTGCCGAGAAAATATTTGGCAGACCCCGACGTTGCCGCCTTGCGCAGCGCCAGCCGGTGTTTTTCACGCTTGGCCACTGGCAGGCAATAGGCGTGCGGGCGGATGCCGCCGACCAGCATGGCATTGCGATTGATATGCAGATGCTGCGGCGTGATGGTCGCCGCCACATTGAGGCCGGCTGCGTCCACAAATTGAACGGCATCCTGCGTGGTGATGTGTTCAAACACTATTTTCAGGCCAGCCATGTCACGCACGAGGCCGGCCATTGTCCGGTCGATGAACACCGCTTCCCGGTCGAAAATATCCACTTCACTATCGGTCACTTCGCCGTGGATCAGCAGCGGCATGCCGATTGCCTGCATGCGTTCCAGCGTCGGCCGGATTGCAGAAATATTGCTGACGCCGTGGGCGGAATTGGTCGTGGCATTGGCCGGATACAGCTTTGCCGCCGTGAACACGCCAGCCGCAAAACCGCGAGCCAGTTCGTCAGGGTCGGAAGAATCGGTCAGATAGCAGGTCATCAGCGGTTCGAACTGGCAATCTGACGGCACTGCGGCAGCAATGCGCGCCCGGTATTCCTGCGCCGCTGCCATGGTGGTAACAGGCGGGGATAGGTTGGGCATGACAATGGCACGCGCAAACTGGCGCGCGGTATGCGCCACCACGCCGCGCATCACATCGCCATCGCGGAGGTGGACATGCCAGTCATCGGGCTGGCGGATGGTCAGAATCGCTGTGTCAGACATTGCACAACCCTTAATCGCCGCATCCATTTCTGGCCAGCGATCAGCTTCCCGCCTATGCCGCCCCTTGCATTCTGCGTTCCGGAGGTTTGTGCACCGCCCATGAAAATTGGTTTTCTCGCCTGTCCCGGCACCCTGACAGGGTCGCCCGTGCGGCGCGCCGATGCGTTCGAACATGACCAGCAGGTAGCTGCGCTGAGGGGCGCGATGGAACCTGCAGGGATGGAACTGGTGGAAATGGACTGGCGCCGCCCGGTGCAGGATTTTGCAGGCATGCAATTGGTGTTGCTGGGAACCGTGTGGGACTATCAGGACAGCAAGGATGCGTTTCTGGGCCAGTTGGACAGGCTGGAACAGGCGGGCATTATCCTGTGCAATTCTGCCGGAATTGTCCGCTGGAATATCGACAAATCCTATCTGCGCGAACTTACCGATGCCGGCGCACCCACCATCCCCACCCTGTGGCCCGAAGCCCCTTCCAGCAGCGATGTGGAAGCCGCATTCGCGCATTTTGCCTGCGACACTGTGGTCGTGAAACGCCGCGTGGGCGCTGGGGCGGAAGGTCAGTTCATATTCTCTCGCGGCGATGCTGCGCTGGCCGGATGGACCATGGACCGCCCGGCCATGATCCAGCCCTTTCTTCCCGCAATAACAACCGAGGGCGAATATTCCTTCATCTTCATTGATGGCGAATTGTCCCATTGCGTGCTTAAAACGGCGGCCGCGGGTGATTACCGCATCCAGTCTGTCTATGGCGGCAGGGAAGAAGCATTTTGCCCGGACGCTGCCGACCGCGCTGCGGCCAGCGCCATTATTGCGGCCCTGCCCTTCCCCACGCCGCTCTATGCCCGCGTCGATATGGTACGCGGCGCAAATGGCGCATTGGCCCTGATGGAAGCGGAAATGATCGAACCCTATCTCTACCCGCTGCAAGGCCCGCATATGGGCGAGCAGGTGGTGAAGGCCATCATGCGGCAGTTGGGCAGCATGGCCCCTGAAGACCGGCCATTGACGACCGGCCCCTGAAGCCAGCCCCTGGAAGCCAACCATTGAAACCTGACGACGTGGAGCACATTTGAAGACCATGCCTGCAACCCGCCTGTTCGATCGTGCCGTTATCCGGCTGGCTCCGCAACCATCCGGCACTGCCGAGCCTGCTGATGATGTCACCGGGTTTCTGCAAGGGCTGGTCACTAACGATGTGGCAGGCATGCTGCCTGTTTGGGCAGGCCTGTTGAGCGCGCAGGGCAAGGCAATGTTCGACTTCATCGTCTGGCCCGCCGGTCACGGGCAATTGCTGCTGGACTGCGAAGCAAGCGCGGCTGACGAACTTGTAAAGCGCCTGTCGCTTTATCGGCTGCGGCGCAAAATCAGCATTGCCCGCGATGATGATGTTGCCGTGAACTGGCAGGCCGAACAGGGCGATGGCGGAGCGCCCGACCCGCGGCTGGGTGATCTTGGCCAGAGGTGGCTGGCCCCTGCCAGCGCGGACGATAAGCCTGCTGATGCAGCCTGGCTGAAACACCGGCTGCGGCTGGGTGTGACAGAAGGCCGCGCTGAATTGGGCGATGTGCTGTGGCTGGAAGCCAATGCAGTAGATCTGCACGGCGTATCATTCGAAAAAGGCTGCTACATCGGCCAGGAAAATACGGCCCGCATGAACTGGCGGCAAAAAGTGAACCGGCGCCTGATTGTCGTGCCGCTGGACCAATCCGATGAAAAACGCCACAAAGCCGCCTATCCCGCATTGGGTCTGGCAGTGGATCACCGCAGGGTTGAAGATATTACCCCGGAGCTGACCCCTGCGTGGATGGACCTTGGGGCGCCTGAACTGGCCTGAACTGGCCTGAACTGGCCTGAACTGGCCCGAACTGGCCCGAACTGGCCGACTATCAAAGCGGCAGCAAGGCCCTGGCTGGCTTACTGGTTTGCGTGTTCTTCCACCGAAGCCATCAGCAATTTTTCTGCCCGGTCACGCGCCGTGTGGCGCGGCAAGCCGAGCGAATTGGCCAGTGCCTGCCCCATCAGCGCATCGCCCAGCGCCAGCAGTACCAGCGTCAACGTGTCTTGATGCACGCGCATTCCGTCAATCCGGCCGTGGGCGGCTTCTTCAGGCGCAATCTCATCCACCAGCGCGTGGATTGCTTCCACAATCGGATCAAGCGCGTCTTCATTGCCGGTCAGCAGCATCCAGCCCGCCAGCGCGCCGGCGCCTTCCTTGTCAAAAGCATCAAACGCCAGGTCAACCACTTCGCGCGGGGTGCCCAGCCCCACCCAGCTGGCGCGCACGGCATCCTTGATCGTTTCGCACACCGTCCATGCCAGATGTTCGGCCAGCGCTTTTTGCAGGCCGGAGGCAGAGCCGAAATGGTGCAGCAAATTGGCATGCGTGCGCCCGATGCGGCCCGCCACCGCCTTGAGAGTGACCGATTGCGGCCCTGTTTCAATCAGCAGCGCGCGTGCCGCTTGGAGGGCCGCAGAACGGGATTCTTCAGGAGACAGGCGTTTTCGGGTTACCATCTGGGACCTTAAATTTGGCAGATCGCATCATGAATTCCGTGCCAATGCTGCAACGCCTAGAACGCAGTGCCCCGCGAAACAAGGCCGCAGGCGGTACTATTGCCCGCTTGCTGTGACAGGCAGGATGATTGGCCGACAGCACGCGCCCCGGCCACTATTGACACTGGTGTAAGTAAGGCGTATTTACATCCATGTAAGTAAGCACGGATGGACCAATGAACGCTCCTGCAAAAATCAATTTCGCATCCCCCGGCCGCAGCCCGGATGATCTCGACATCACCGTGCGCAATCGCAAGTTCGGCCGAGGCTCCAAAACGCGCCGCTGGTGGCTGAACGGTGATCCTGTGGGGACCGCATGGTTCAACGCTTTGTCTGCGACATTCCCGCGCGGCGAGGCTTTCTTCATCGAATCGGTCAAAGCGCACCGCGACGGCGCACCGCCCAAGCTGGAAGCTGAAATCCGCGCATTCGTGAAGCAGGAAATCAACCACACGCGCGAACATATCGTGTTCAACAAACTGGCGGAAAATGCCGGATATGACATTTCCTTCATCGATCAGCGGGTGGAAGAAATGCTGGCGCTGACCAAGGGCCGTCCGCAAATTCTCAACCTGGCAGCCACCATGGCGCTGGAACATTTCACTGCCATGCTCGGCCAGGAACTGCTGACCCATCCTGCCCACCTTGAAGGCGCCGATGGCGATCTGGGTGATTTGTGGAAATGGCATTCAGCCGAAGAAGTGGAGCATAAGGGTGTCGCCTATGACACGTGGCTGCACGCCACGCGCGACTGGACCCGATTCAAACGCTGGAAAGTGAAATCGCTCATGATGCTGATCGTGACCAAGAATTTCATCACGCACCGCGTGTCGGACATGGTGGAATTGCTGGCACAGGATGGCATCCCCGCCGGGGAAGCAAGGCGCAGGATTGCCGCCTATCTGTTGTGGAAGCCCGGCTTCCTGCGGCGAATTGCCGGCCAGTGGGCGGCATATTTCCTCCCCGGCTTTCATCCGTGGAACCACGATGACCGGCCACTGATCCGGAAATATGAAAGTGACTTTCCTGACGCAGTGATGCCTGCTGCCTGAACCTTCCTGCGGGCGGCCGGTCAGGCCGCCCGCATCGATGGCAATTGATCTGCTGCCAGATCATATTCGTAAAACACGCTGTCCACATCTTCATGGCGCGCCAGGCAATAGGTCGGCGCAACGCGTCCTGTCGGCAGGAAACCGGCCCTGCGCAGCACTTTGCCCGATGCCGGGTTATCTACATGATGCGCAGCAGAAATATGCCGGTGTCCGATGATGCGGGCAATTTCGATCACCGCGCGGGCGGCTTCCGTGGCAAAGCCGTTGCCCCAGTAAGGCCGCGCAATCCAATAGCCCAGTTGCACACCTGCGCCCTCTTCCTGCCCGACAAGGCCGCACATTCCGACCAGTTTTGACGAGCCTGCTTCGGGCAGTGTCACCAGAAAATTGGGATAGAGCGGGTCTTGCGCCTTCGCCACGAAGGCGCGCGCATGGCTTTCACGATAAGGCCATGGCGCTGCGGCCAGATGGCGCACGATCGCCTCGTCTGCAATCGCGGCTAAAATGTCATTCCAGTCCTCTGGCCAGGCAGGCCGAAGAAACAATCTCTCACTGCGATGAAACATACCCCGTCTCCTCTCGCCCCACAGCGCCCCTTTTGGGGATGCTGAGTGACATTACCATTGCGGCAAAAGCGAATTTCGCCCGCCGGCTGGTTTTTTCGCGAGGGAGATACGACAAGAGGGAGACAGGTTGGCCCTATCTCCCTCTACGGTGCCGGTCTGAACCGGCTGGGCCATCCTGTTGGACGCCCCCTTTATCGGTGCGTCCGCTTATTCTGCGGCTTCAGCCATCATGTCTACCGACACGTATTTGCGGCCTTGTTTGCCGGAATGGAATCGCACGCGGCCTTCTGCGGTTGCAAAAAGGGTGTGATCCTTGCCGAGGCCGACATTGGTGCCAGGGTAGAATTTGGTGCCGCGCTGACGCACGAGAATATTGCCGCCGATCACTTCCTGACCGCCGAACTTCTTCACACCAAGGCGCCGACCTGCTGAGTCGCGACCGTTGCGGGATGAACCGCCTGCTTTTTTATGTGCCATCTCAAATAACTCCTAAGTCTTGCGACTTACTTCGTGTCCGCTGCCTTGGCAGCAGGTGCTTTCTTGGCGGCTGGCTTCTTGGCAGGTGCCTTTTCAGCAGCGGCCTTCTTTGGCGCAGCCTTTTCAGCAGCAGGTGCCTTTTCAGCAGCAGGTGCAGCCTTGGCTTCTTCAGCCTTGGGTGCGGTATCTGCCTTGGCAGCTGCATTCTTGGCAGGTGCCTTCGAATCGCCAACCGAAAGAATGCGCAGCAGCGTCAACTGCTGGCGGTGGCCGTTCTTGCGGCGATAATTGTGGCGGCGACGCTTTTTGAAAACGATCACCTTCTCGCTCTTGGCCTGCGCGATGATTTCTGCCGAAACAGCAACCTTCGACACATCAGCGATAGAATCGCCTTCGCCGGCGAGCAGAATGTCGCCCAGGGTTACCGTATCGCCGGCTTCGCCAGCGAGCTTTTCAACTGCGATCTTGTCTCCGGCAGCAACCCGGTATTGTTTGCCGCCTGTGCGCACGACTGCGAACATGGTGATTTCACTTTCAATCTAATTGCTGTGCCGATCCCAACAATGGAACCGGCGCGACCGAAACACCGCCAATAAGCGGACCCCGGAAAGATGGGAGCCGTTAAGGGATGACAGCCGTCAAGTCAACGCCAGACAGCATGGTTTTTATATTGAGGCGGTGCTTTTGCTTCAACCTCTGGTGTGGAGCGCCCGCCGTGCTAAAGACGAAACGATGATAGAACACCGCCCCTACCTGTGCTTGCTCGCTCTGGCCACCTTTCTTTCGGGTTGCGCGTCTGCGGGCGACAAATACCCCTCGCTCGCGATTCGTGATGCCGAACGGGTCAGCGGCACGTTCGAGGCAGAGGCAGACATGGCAGCGCCTGTTGAACGCGCGCCTGCCAGCGCCGATCTGATCGCCCGGCTGGGCCAGTTGCGCGCCGATGCGGTAAAGGCGCATGGTGCCTTCATGCAGGCAGCACCGCGCGCCACTGGCCTGGTAAATTCTGCCAGAGGTTCAGGCGTGGCGAGCGACAGCTGGGCCATCGCACAGGTGGCCCTGGCCGATCTCGATTCGAAACGCAGTCAGGCCGCCCTGCCGCTGGGCGATCTTGATCTTATCTACACAGATGCCGCGATCAGTTTCGAAACGCGCGAGGAAATTTCAGCCACCCGCGCCGATGTAATTGCCCTTGTATCAGAGCTGGACGCGGTGCTGAACAGGTTGCGGGCGCGGCTGCCAACATGAGCTTTGCCTGCGACACCTGCCCTGTGCGTGACCGCGCTGCCTGCTCCGTGCTGGACGAAAGCGAGCGGCAGGCATTGGCGGCAGCAGGGCGCATCCGCGATATTGGCCGGGGGGATATTCTGTTTCACGCCGGCGATGAAATGACAGCCTGCGCCACGCTGATCAGCGGCGCATTGAAAGTGACCAGTATTGATCCTGATGGGGAGGAACGCATTCTGGCATTGGTCCATCCGTCGGGTTTCATTGGCGAGATGTTTCAGCCCTTTGCCCAATTTGACGTTGTTGCCCTGACCGATAGCAAGCTGTGCACATTCAGCCGCGCCAATATGGACGGGGCGATAGAACGCTTTCCCTCGCTCGCACGGGCCTTGCTGCGCCGTTCGCAGGAAGATCTGCACCGGGCTCATCTGCTGCTGCAATTGACCGGCAAACATTCGGCCAATGAAAAGGTGGGCAGCCTGCTGCTGGCCATGGCGCAAGCTGCCAGCGATTCGCCCTGTCATCCTGCGGCGCTGTTCGATTTGCCGCTCAGCCGCGGCGAAATGGCCAATATGCTCGGCCTGACGATTGAAACCGTCAGCCGCCAATTGTCGCGGCTGGAAAAAAGCGGCATCATCAGACGCGAAGGTGCGCGCGGGATCGCATTGCTGGACCCCGCGCGCCTTCGGCTTTCCGGCATTAGCCCTGCAGTAGGGCCGATCGTTTCACACTAGGGCAGCGATGGTCACCACTGCCAGCCCCCACAAAACGATCAGCACGGGCAGCACCAGCACCTGAACCGTGGCCTCACCAGCGCTCAGATGGCCGGTCAGGGTCGCAATTCCCCGGCTTTCAAACTGGTTGAAGGCCATCGGCCGCTTCACGCTAGCAGGTGCCATTCTCGCCCATGCTGACGGAACGCCAAAGATGGCAACGACGATAAGCGCGCAAATCGCCAGCGGGATAATCAGGCCGGGGGCGGCAAATGCCGAAGCCAGTGTGGCGAGAAACGCCAGATAGCAGCCAACGGTTGCCACATAGAGCCCGGTGGGCAATTCGAACGTGCGGTCCACTCTGGTGCGCAGGCGCGGCGCTTCAAGGACTGCGCCATGTCTGGCAATGGTTTCGCGGCTGTATGGTCTGGACATATCAATGCTCCCTCATGTGAGGAAGTGTGTGCGCCTTGCGAGGGACTGTTTCTTTGATCCGGATCAAACCCGCGCAGATTTAATTCCAGCGGGCAAGATCGGCGTGGTCGACGCTACGCGGTGAAATCCAGTGCCAGCCATCATTGCGCTGTTCACGTTTCCAGAACCAGGCTGCGCTCTTCAGATGGTCCATCATGAAATCCACTGCCTGAATGGCATCGCGTCGATGCGCCGCCGCTGCCGCGACCACGACAATCGGCTCGCCCGGCAGCATTTTACCAACCCTGTGCAAGGCCAGCAGGCCCGCAAGCGTGAAGCGGTTTTGCGCTTCCTGTGCGATTTTCTCCATGCCCGGCAGGGTCAGCGGGGCATAATGGGTCAGTTCCAGTGCCAGCACACCACCACCGGGGCGCACCTGCCCTGTAAAGCTGGCAATAGCGCCGGACGCATCATGTGCGCGTGCAAAGACGCCAAGTTCATCAGCAGGCGAGAAACCGGTCTCAGTCAGCCGTACATCACGCATGGCGCTATCCGCCGCTGACCGGGGGCAGCAAGGCAATTTCGTCACCATCGCGGGCATCCAGCATAGCCCTGTCGGCCAACAGACGTCCGTTCACAGCCAGTTTTACCGTGTCGGCCTGCACAGCCTCCGCCAGATGCGGCGCGACATGGTTTTCCAGCAGGGCCAGCAGATCTGCCCAGTCAATCGCGCCCGATGTTGCTGCAAATTCGCTTTCGGCCGTGCCGGCCATATCCGCCAGCTGGCCCAGATAGACGACCTTTATCATCCCTATCCGCCCGTCATCGACATATGGCGCGGCTGCGCTGGCCTGGCCCCGCGTGTGTCGATGTTGAAATGGTGGCGTTCCGGCTTGATCAGCATGGCTTCGTCCAGCGCGGCGTCCAGCTGCGCTGATGGATCATCCGATCGCAAGGCCGCGCGCAAATCCACCCGCTGTCCGCCGCCAAGACAAGGATAGAGCTGGCCCGTGGCAGTAACCCGCAACCGGTTGCAGCCAGCGCAAAAATTATTGGTCAGCGGCGTAATCAGGCCCAGCCTGCCGCCCGTTTCGGCAATATCGAAATACCGGGCAGGTCCGCCCGTGCGATAGGTGGACGGGCGGAGTGTCCAGCGCGCTTCCAACCGGTCCTGAACGGCAGAAAGCGGCAGGTAATGATCCACCCTGTCGCCGTCCACCTCGCCCAGCGGCATGACTTCGATCAGGGTGATATCGTGCCCTTCGGCGTGCGCCCAACCGATAAGGTCCGGCAATTGCGCCTCGTTCAGCCCCTTGAGCGCGACTGCGTTGATCTTGACCTGAAGCCCTGCATCACGCGCGGCGGCAATGCCGCCCAGCACCTGCGCCAACTGGTCCCGCCGCGTCAGCTTGTGGAACAGGACCGGGTCCAGCGTGTCGAGCGAGACATTCACGCGCCGCACGCCTGCAGATGCCAGCCTGCCCGCAAATTGTGCCAGTTGCGTGCCATTGGTCGTCAAGGTCAGTTCATCGAGCGCATTTGCGTCTTTCCGGCCAATTTCCCGGCCCAGCTTTTCCACCAGGTCGATCATGTCGCGGCGCACCAGCGGTTCCCCACCCGTCAGCCTGATCTTGCGCACGCCGCGCGCGATGAAGGCAAGCGACAGGTTGTGCAATTCTTCCAGCGACAGCACTTCGCTTCGCGGCAGGAACTTCATCGCTTCGGGCATACAATAAGTGCAGCGCAGGTCGCACCTGTCTGTCACCGACAGGCGCAGATAGGTAATCGCCCGGGAAAACCCATCGATGAGAGGCGCATTTGCCGTCATGTCTCATCCTGCATGGTTCGGGTTGCGCCGGTTTCTGCGTCAGCGCCGTTCAGCGGCAAATATTGCCCCGTAATGCCGGGCGCGGCATCGAGATAGGCAATGGCGGCTTCTGTTGCCAGCCTGTCACCGCCGCTGAGCATGTTGACCCGTGCAGGCGCAGCCGCGCGCGCCATTGCGCCCACTGCCGCACGGCGCCAGTCGCGGTGGTTTTGCGGCGCGTCGGGCAAAACAAGCACCAGCGACGCGCAATCGTTGTCCAGCAGAGCCTGGGCCTGCACCCGCCATATGCCGTAAAATTCCGCAGCCGCGTCACCCTCGCCATCTGCCAGCGAGGTGACCTCCAATACGGTCTGCGCGGATGAACCCTGCGCGATCAACGCCGCTCGCGCGTGAGAGTTATGCCGATCTTCTCATTGGCTTCTGCAATGGCCAGCTTCACGATCTTGACCGTCACGGCTTCAATCCGGTCATCCTGCACCATCAGCGTTTCACAAATATGGTCCGCAACCGATTCGATCAGCTTGAAATGCACGCCTTCAGGCAGTCCGTCACTGGCTGCAAATTTAAGGTCCATGTAATTCTTGCTCGCATCCAGCGGCGTGTCGGGCCAGTAACGGTCCGCACATTTCAACTTCACCGTCATGCTGATACGCAAGGGCTGCGGCTTGCCTGTTTCTTCCGAATAGATGCCCGTGAGGACATCCACTTCGAAATCGGCAACTTCAAGGATAAGGCTATCGGCCATGGCAGGCGATTGGCATTCCGGGCGACGCTTTGCAAGCGTCACCGGACCGCTCAATCATTCTTCCATCGGGCAAAAATGGCCGTGGGCAGCAATCGGCCGCCCTCGCCTTCTTCGCGCACTGCCAGATCCCCATGTTCAATCTGTCCCGGAAGATCGGCGAAAAGCTCCGCCAGCAGGCCGCCTAACGCCAGGCTGGACATGCGCACGGCATAAACGGTCAGGAACAGAAACCGGCTGTCCTTGTCGAGCAGATAGCGGCAATCGCTCACCAACGGGGCAAGGCTGTCTTCGATCCGCCAGGTCTCGTTCTTGGGGCCGCGGCCAAACTTTGGCGGATCCAGGATAATCCCGTCATACCGCCTCTCGCGCCGCACTTCGCGGGCGGTGAACTTGGCCGCATCATCCACCAGCCAGCGGATCGGGCGGTCTGCCATTCCGGCCAGTTCTGCATTCTCGCGCGCCTGCGCCACGGATTTCTTTGATGCATCAACATGGGTCACCGGGCCGCAGTCACTCAGCGCCAGACTGCCCACGCCGGTATAGCCGAACAGGTTGAGCGTCTGGGCATCCGCCTTGCCCTCCAGTTGCGCGCGCATCCAGTCCCACACCGGCGCCATGTCCGGGAAAAACCCCAGATGCCGGAAGGGTGTGCATTGCGCGGTGAAATTCACTTCGCGCCATGACAGCGGCCAGCCATCTGTCGGCACTGGCTGGTCATAATTCCAGCGGCCGCCGCCATCCTCGTCAGAACCGGGCACAAATTCGCCATGCGCTGCCCAGTCACCCAGCCTTGGGGCCCACATCGCTTGCGGTTCAGGGCGGATGAAGCGGTAACCGCCATAGCGTTCCAGCTTGCGGCCATTGCCGCTGTCGACCAGCCCGTAATCGTGCCAGGCGGTGCCTTCCAGAATGACTGGCTGTTCTTTAAGCTGCGCCATTATGCGCTCGGTGTGGCGCGCTGCGCGACATATTGCGCGACTGCGTCATAATCGCCGGGAAGTTCATTAAACGCTTCTTCGCGGGCGAACAGATCACCTATCCGCGCCGGTAACTGGGGGCGCTGGCCCGTCGCACGTTCCACCGCATCGGGGAATTTAGCCGGATGGGCCGTCGCCAGCGTAATCACCGGTATGCCTGCTGCCACGCCCGCCGCGCGCGCCGCGTGAAGGCCAATGGCCGTATGGGGATCGATAATCTCACCGCACTCCTCGCTTGCCCAGCGCATGGCCTGCGCCATGTCCGACGCATCGGCCCGCGCGCTTGTAAACAGGTCCGACGCCCCTTCGCGCTGGGCATTGGTCAGGCGCATGGCCCTGTCCGTTTCGAACCTGTGCATTTGCTGCGCCATGGCCAGCCCATCCCGCCCGCCGCAATCAAACAGCAGCCGTTCAAAATTGGAACTCACCTGAATATCCATCGACGGCGCAGCGGTGGGCGTGACAACACCTGCCGAATAATCGCCATCAGACAGGGCACGGTGCAGAATATCATTGATGTTGGTGGCCACGATCAGGCGGCTGATCGGCAGGCCCATCCGCGCCGCCACATAGCCTGCAAACACATCGCCGAAATTGCCTGTCGGCACTGAAAAGGCCGCCTGGCGTGCCGGCGCACCCACTTGCAGGGCCGCGGCGAAATAATACACCACTTGCGCCATCAGCCGCGCCCAGTTGATGGAATTGACCGCACCAATGTGAAACCGGCTGTTCATGGCGGTATCGTTGAACATCCGCTTCACCATGGCCTGGGCATCGTCAAAACTGCCGTCGATGGCAATATTGTGCACATTGGGCGCCAGCACCGTGGTCATCTGGCGGCGCTGAACATCGCTCACCCTGCCCTTGGGATGCAGCATGAAAATGTCGATCCGTTCACGCCCGGCCACAGCATCAATCGCGGCAGATCCGGTATCGCCGCTGGTCGCCCCCACAATGGTCAGATGGTCATTGCTGCGGGACAGGAATTTTTCAAACAGCAAACCCAGCAATTGCAGGGCCACATCCTTGAATGCCAGCGTCGGCCCGTGAAACAGTTCGAGCAGCCACTGCTGTTCATCAAGCTGCTTCAGCGGGGTGACCGCCGCATGGGAAAACCGGCCGTAAGCCGCATCGCATAATTCGCGCAGTTCGTCCGGCGTCAGACTGTCCCCGACAAATGGCTGCATGATGCGCGCGGCCAGCGCGGCATAGGGAAGCCCGGCCATGGCGGCGATTTCGTCATGCGAAAAACGCGGCCATTCACTGGGCAGGTACAGGCCGCCATCTGTGGCCAGCCCAGCCAGAGTTGCCCCTTCGAAATTAAGCGTGGGCGCAGTGCCGCGGGTCGATACATATTGCATAATAACTGCGCGGTTAGCTGCGGGATGATGCAAGGGCAAGCGAGCGGCGCTTTATGCGCCGAAAGTTCAGGTCATAGCGGCGCTATGATGGGCGAGGTTTGCGAGACCGCCGCTTAAGCGCCAGAAAATAAATAACCAGCGCCGTAAGCGCGAAGAAAAACCACTGCCCGGCATAGGCCAGATGGTTGTTGGGAATGTCCGCCGGATCGGGTTTGGCCAGCGCGGCAAGGCCCGCCAGCGGCGGATCGGCCACAATGCGTCCGCCCGGGGCGATGATGCCGGTAACTGCGCCGCCAGCATATTGTGGAGGCTTGGGATCGCGCGACCAGCCAAGGGCCACTTCGCCGTTTCCGCCTGCGGGAAGCGCGCATTTTGCGATATGCGCCCAGCCCTTGCCGCCTTTCAGCGCCGTGCCGGAAACCGAGCGGATGCCCAGCACAGACATGCAGTCGAAACTGCTGCGGCGGTAAAGGTCCGCTTCCAGTGCGGCGGCAGACTGCGGATAGGGGACGCTGGTGCCATCATCCATGACCGAGCCATAGCGGGCGAGCAGCGCTTCTTTCTGGCCAAGGCGATCAAGCTGCCAGAAACCCAGCGCAATCATCGCCAATACAGCCAGCAAGACCACCACCGTGGCAACAATCGGCAATTCGCGCAGTTTCATTCGCGGCGACCAGCCTCGCCTGAACTATTCCGATATTCCGCCAACACCAGCGCCGCCTTGGCAGCGCGGAGGCCGAGAATGACAAGAATGCTCGAAAGGGGTATCCAGAGCAGCGCATGGACCCAGAAGGGCGGTGACACCGAAACCTGCAACCAGGCCGCAAGGCCAACCACAAGCGAGCCGACAATCAGGATCAGAAATGCGGCAGGCCCGTCGCCCACGTCGAATTTCGAAAAATCAAGCGAACAAACGCGGCACCGCGGTGCAAATCTGGCAACGCCGCCAAACAACGTGCGCGAACTGCACCGGGGGCACAGACCGAAAAGGGCAGCCTCGGCAAAACCGGGCTGCCCCTTCTGGTGATCATGTTCGCCAGTTGGCATCAGTGGATTTCAGCGCCCCAACCGCCCCAGACATAGACGACGATAAAGAGGAACAGCCAGACCACGTCGACAAAGTGCCAATACCATGCCGCAGCTTCGAAGCCGAAGTGGTGACGGGGAGTGAAGTGGCCCTTGTAGGTCCGCACGAGGCAGACGATCAGGAAGATCGTGCCGACCAGCACATGGAAGCCATGGAAGCCGGTCGCCATGTAAAACGCCGAACTGTACGTATTGCCGCCAAACGCAAATGGCGCATGGCTGTATTCATAGGCCTGAACGAAGCTGAAGATCACACCCAGAATGATGGTGGCCCACAGGCCCTTTTTCAGCCCGTCACGATCACCATGGATCAGCGAATGATGCGCCCAGGTGACGGTGGTGCCCGAACACAGCAGGATAAGGGTGTTGAGCAGCGGCAGATCGAACGGATCCATGACCGCTTCGATCGCCTTGGGCGGCCAGACACCGCCAATGACTTCGGAAATGGTACTGGGGAACAGGGCAAAGTCGAACCAGCTCCAGAACCACCCGACAAAGAACATCACTTCAGATGCGATGAACAGGATCATCCCGTAACGCAGGTGAAGCTGCACCACTGGCGTATGATAGCCAGCCTGCGCTTCCTTCACGATGTTGGAAAACCAGCTGAAGAACGTGGCAATAAGCCCGGCAATGCCAAGGCCCAGCACGAGATAGGCATTGGCCATCTCATGCATATACAGCACCATGCCGCTGGTGAACACAAGCGCCGAAAGAGAGCCCAGGAAGGGCCAGATATCGGGCGGAAGAATGTGATAATCGTGGTTTACGTTACCGGCCATGAATGTCTTGTCCTGTCAGATCGGTTTCGCCTGCCCTTAAAGGGCCATGCGATGTAGGTCCAGTGCCTAGAAAGGCATTGTTGTGTGTTCGATTACGATTCCGGCTGCTTCGCCTTGTGGAAAGTGTAGCTGAGGGTGATCTGTTCCACGTTGCGGGCGTTATCATCCTGCATGATCGCCGGATCGACGTAATACAGCACCGGCATATGCACGGTCTGCCCCGGTGCCAGCGTTTGCTCGGTAAAGCAGAAACACTGGATCTTGTTGAAATAACGGCCGGTCTGTTCCGGCTCCACATTGAAAGTTGCCGTGCCGGTAATCGGCACGCTGCTATCATTGGTGGCGGTGAAAAACGCCATTTTGCGTTCGCCCAGCTGCAGGTCCTGCGTCACCTGATCGGGCTTGAACGTCCATGGAATGTCACCAGCGGTGGTGCCATCGAACCGAACCGAGATCATTGGCGCGCCCGCACTCTGGGCCATGCGTTCTGCCAGCACTGCATCGCTCAGGGTGGCGCGCTGGGTAGTGCCGCCAAAGCCTGTGACCTGGCAGAACATCTGATAAAGCGGCACCGCCGCAAACCCGAGGGCAAGCATGGCCAATGCCATCAACAGCGCCAGCGCACCGACGCGAAGGTTCTTGGTGACAGGCAGCGTGGTCATTGCGGTCAGTCCCCCATCCGGACAATGGTGATGGCATAAAACAATATCGCCAGAAACACGAGCAAGCCGCCCAGCGCAAGATTGCGACTTTTCTGGCGGCGGCGCAATTCGGTCTGTTCTTCGGGTGTCATGTGATCAATCCCTACCATGAAAATCCATATTGGGCAGCAACCCGGTCCACCACCAACACGCCAAACAGCGCGAAGAGATAGACGATGCTGAACGCAAAAAGCCGCTTTTCAGGCTTCATGGCATCGCCTTCCTCGCTCCTGCGCACGGCAACCGGCACTGACAGACCAAGAAAAGCGAACGACAAGGCCAGCGCGGTTACGCCATAAATGGCGCCGGTCCCGCCGATAAACCACGGCGCCGCGGCAAGCGGCACGAGCAGGATGGAATAGGCCAGTATCTGCTTGCGGGTTGACGCCTGTCCGCGAACCACGGGCATCATCGGAATGCCGACCTTGGCATAATCGCTCTTGATGAACAGCGCGAGCGCCCAGAAATGTGGTGGGGTCCAGAAAAAGATGATCGCAAACAGCAGCGCCGGCATCAGCGTGACATCGCCTGTAACCGCGACCCAGCCAATCATGGGCGGAAACGCCCCTGCACCGCCGCCAATAACAATGTTCTGCGGGGTCCGGGGCTTGAGCCAGATGGTGTAGATCACCGCGTAATAGACAATCGATACAGCGAGGATAGACGCTGCCAGCCAGCCCACCGCCAGCCCCATGATAACGACCGAGGCTGCCGAGAGCATAATGCCGAAATCACGCGCATCGCTGCGCTGCATCCGCCCGGCGGGCAATGGCCGCGAAGCAGTGCGCTTCATCCCGGCATCAAGGTCCGCTTCCCACCACTGGTTCAGCGCCGCTGCGCCGCCTGCACCAATCGCGATGCAGAGGATGGCCGTAAAGCCGATGACCGGATTGATGGAACCAGGCGCCGCCAGCAATCCGCACAGGCCGGTAAAGATCACCAGCGTCATGACGCGCGGCTTGGTCAGCGCGAAAAAATCGCGCCAGTCTGCTGGCAAAGCCTGCGTATCTGAGGGAGCGAGGATGGTCATGGTACGCTTGTGCAGCCTTTTCAGGCTTTCTCCTCAATGGGGAATGTTCCCCTGAATTTGCAAGACGGGGGCGTACCGTAACCGGCACGCCCCCTCCTGTTTGTATCCGGCTTGCTGGCCCTGAGGCCAGCCAGCCAATCAGGCCGTGGCCGGACCTGTGGCCGGGCGGTGATCGTGATAGTCGTGATGGTCTTCAATCACGGGAAGCGTTTCGAACTGGTGGTATGGCGGCGGGCTGCTCAGGGTCCATTCCAGTGTCGTTGCGCCTTCGCCCCATGGGTTATCGCCCGCTTTCTTGCCGGCAAGGAATGCGTAGGCAAGGTTGACGAAGAAGATCAGCATCGAAGCGGCCATGATCATGTAGCCAATCGACGAGATGTTGTTGAAGTAGGCGTAGGCGTCTGGATAATCCGGAATACGGCGCGGCATGCCGTCCATACCCAGGAAGTGCTGCGGGAAGAAGATTACGTTCACCCCGATGAAGAAGCCCCAGAAGTGCAGATGCGCGAGGAATTCGCTGTGCATCTTTCCGCTCATTTTCGGGAACCAGTAATAGAACCCGGCAAAAAGCGAAAATACAGCGCCCATCGAAAGCACGTAGTGGAAGTGAGCAACCACGTAATAGGTATCGTGCAGCACGTCATCCACGCCACCATTGGCCAGCACAACCCCGGTTACACCGCCAACGGTGAACAGGAAGATGAAGCCCATCGACCAGACCAGCGGCGATTTGAATTCCACGCTGCCGCCCCACATCGTGGCAATCCAGCTGAAGATCTTAACCCCGGTTGGCACCGCGATGACCATGGTGGCAGCAGTGAAATACATCTTCGTGTTTACGTCGAGACCGGTCGTATACATGTGGTGCGCCCACACCACGAAACCGACCACGCCAATCGCGACCATGGCATAGGCCATGCCGAGATAGCCGAAGACTGGCTTGCGGCTGAAGGTTGCCACGATCTGGCTGATCATGCCGAAGCCCGGCAGGATCATGATGTACACTTCAGGATGGCCGAAGAACCAGAACAGATGCTGATACAGCACCGGATCACCGCCGCCGGCAGGATCAAAGAAGGTGGTGCCGAAATTACGGTCCGTCAGCAGCATGGTAATGGCCGCAGCCAGCACCGGAAGCGCGAGCAGCAGCAAGAAGGCAGTAACCAGAACCGACCAGACAAACAGCGGCATTTTATGCAGGGTCATACCCGGCGCGCGCATGTTGAAGATGGTGGTAATGAAGTTGATGGCGCCCATGATGGAGGCAGCGCCTGCAAGATGGAGCGAGAAAATCGCGAAATCGACCGCCGGTCCAGTGGAGCCGGTAGTCGAGAGAGGTGCATAGACTGT
Organism: Allopontixanthobacter confluentis; assembly: GCF_009827615.1. Lineage (GTDB taxonomy): Bacteria > Pseudomonadota > Alphaproteobacteria > Sphingomonadales > Sphingomonadaceae > Allopontixanthobacter > Allopontixanthobacter confluentis. Next base: position 638,382 of record NZ_WTYU01000001.1, on the reverse strand, counting down.
CCAGCCGGTGCCGGCACCGATGCCGGTGCCGCCCGGCACGAAAGTGGAGAACATCAGGCTGGAGAAACCAGCAACGGTCAACCAGAAGGAAATGTTGTTCATCCGCGGGAAGGCCATGTCCGGCGCGCCGATCATCAGCGGTACAAACCAGTTACCGAACCCGCCGATCATTGCGGGCATGACCATGAAGAAAACCATGATCAGGCCGTGCGCCGTAATCAGCACGTTCCACATGTGCAGATTGGCGTCAAAAGCAGCTTCGCCGCCCATCAGTTCGACCCAATAGCCGAGATACTGGATGCCAGGTGCAGCCAGTTCCATCCGCATGATGCCGGAAATGAAGCCGCCGATGATCCCTGCCATAATCGCAAAGATCAGATACAGCGTCCCGATGTCCTTGTGGTTGGTGGACATGAACCACCGCGCAAAGAACGCAGGCTTATGATCTGCATCATGGCCCCCGTGATCGTCGGTGTGAGCCTGGAAGTGTTCGGCGGTAGTAGCCATGGCGTTTCTCTGGACCTTCAGTGAATCTGTATCGTGCGACTAAGTCGGTGCGTAATCAGGTTGCCGGCGCTGGGATAGGTTCAGCTTCAGCCTCTGTTGCAGCGGGAACTGCAGCCGGGGTCGCCGCTGGCGCAGGCGCTGGCGCGGCTGCCGTGGGCTGCGGGCCCACTGTGCCGCCCTGCGAGCGGACCCATGCTTCCCACTGCGGACGCGGAAGCGCCTCGATAGCGATTGGCATATATCCGTGACGCGCACCGCACAGTTCCGAACACTGGCCATAATAGATGCCGGGTTCTTCGATGGTGAGCATGCGTTCATTCAGACGGCCAGGAACAGCGTCAAGCTTGAACCAGAGCGAGGGAATCGCGAATGAATGGATCACGTCGGCAGCAGTCGTCTGCAGGCGAATGGGCGTGTTGGCTGGCAAGACAAGGCGGTTATCCACCGCCAGTTGGTGCGGCTCGCCATTGGCGACAGCCTGTTCCTTGGTCAGCATGTTCGAGATAACTTCGAAACCGCCATTGTCAGGATAGGTGTAGCCCCAATACCACTGGTAGCCGGTAGCCTTTACTGTCACGGCATCGGCTGGCGGCGACTCATACTGGCGCGCCAGCAGAGTGATTGACGGCACTGCAATGCCCACCAGGATCAACACCGGAACCAGTGTCCACACCACTTCGATGAACGTGTTGTGCGTCGTCTTGGAAGCAACGGGGTTGGAACGGCGGTTGAATTTCACCACCACCCACAGCAGCAGACCCAGCACGAACAGGCAGATCGCGGTAATGATCGGCAGCAGCACCACGTCATGCATCCACAGGGCGAATTTACCATCCTTGGAATATTGTTCCTGGAAAGTGATTCCCTTGTCGACCGGCTGCCCCTTGATCCATTCGGAACCAAGCGGCGTGTAGCCCGCTGCAGCATCGCCCGCAGCAGGTGCAGCAGGCGCTGTGTCTGTTGCAACAACAGTGCCCGGGGCTGCATCAGCCTGTTGAACGGCAGGCGCGGAAACGGCAGCTTCCGTAACGTCCTGTGCAGATAATGCCTGCGGAGCCACAGCCAGCGCGGCGGCGGCTGCAAGCGTTGTGATCATACGTACGGCCCCGCGGGGCAAATTACCGAAATTCATCAATCAGACGCTTTCCGTTTAGCATTTTGGGCCGCTATATCGCAGCCAAGAAGCCCAGATGTGGGACAGGTATGGCGCGGCCTATACGCGCGCTTGCCCCCTCCCTCAAGCGCTTCTAGGAGAATTTTCTGCAACACCGGCAGTATATACGCAAACTTGCAGGCACCAAGTGCAACAGGATGGCAAAGCAGATACAATGACAGAAGAAGAAGTCCTCGCCGAATTCCGCGCCAGCGAAGCGTTGCTGGAAGGGCATTTCAAATTGTCGTCCGGCCGGCACAGTGCCCATTATCTGCAATGCGCGCGGGTTCTGATGGACCCGATGCGTGCTGGCCGCCTGGCGTCTGCCATCGCCGCCAAACTGCCCCGCGAACTGCGCAGCCAGATAGACAAGGTGGTGTCACCGGCAATAGGCGGCATTATTATCGGCCATGAAATGGGCCGCGCGCTGGGGACCGAAGCCATCTTTCTGGAACGCCCCACCGGCACATTCGAGTTTCGCCGCGGGTTTGATCTGACGCCTGGTGAAAAAGTGTTGCTGGTGGAAGATGTGGTCACCACCGGCCTATCCTCGAAAGAAGCGATGACAGCTGTGGAAAACGCAGGCGGCGTTGTTCTTGCGCTGGCTTCGCTGGTGGACCGCACCGATGCCGATGTCCGTTTCGATGTGCCGTTTCACCCGCTTATCCAGATTACCTTCCCGACCTATGCGGATGACGAGGTTCCCGCGCAACTGGCAGCAGTGCCAGTGACCAAGCCCGGCAGCCGCAAGTAAAGTGAGCCACCCTATGCACCCTGGACGCCTGCGACTTGGGGTCAATATCGATCATGTCGCCACTATCCGAAATGCCCGCGGGGGCGATCATCCTGACCCGGTTCGTGCAGCGCAGATTGTCGCGCAAGTGGGCGGCGACGGTATTACAGCGCATTTGCGAGAAGACCGCCGCCATATTCGTGACGATGATCTGAAACGCATTCAGGATGCGACCGACCTGCCACTGAACCTCGAAATGGCAGCAACCGACGAAATGCTGGCCATTGCGCTGCGCCACAAGCCCCATGCGGCGTGCATCGTTCCGGAAAACCGCGAGGAGCGCACTACCGAAGGCGGGCTGGATGCAGCCGGCCTGCATAATCGCCTTGCACCGCTCGTGTCGCGGCTGGTCGATGCCGGCATCCGCGTCAGCCTGTTCATCGAAGCGGATCCCAGGCAGTTGGAAGCCGCAATCCGGCTGGGCGCGCAAATCGTGGAATTTCACACCGGCGAATACGCCCATGCCGCAGGTGAACAGCAAGCCATCGAACTGAAACGGATCGCCGATATGGCAGCGCTGGCAGTCAAGAACGGCATCGAACCGCACGCAGGACACGGCCTGACTTATGAAAACGTGCAGCCAATCGCTGCCATCCCGCAATTGGCTGAGCTCAATATCGGACATTATCTTGTTGGCGAGGCCGTCTTTGTCGGGCTGGAAGCAGCCGTGCGGCGGATGCGTGACCTGATGGATGATGTCCGATGACAGCCCGGTTCAAGACGCAGATGATGAGAAAAATGGCATGATCATCGGCATCGGGTCAGACCTGTGCAACATCGAACGCGTAGCCAAAGTGCTGGAACGGCACGGAGAGCGGTTCGAGAACCGCAGCTTTACTGCCACAGAACGCGCCAAGGCTGCCAAGCGGCCTTATACGCGGGCAGGAACTTACGCGAAGCGGTTTGCCGCGAAGGAAGCGTTTTCCAAGGCCGTAGGCACCGGATTTTACCGCGGCGTCTATATGAAGGACATTGGCGTGGTGAATGCGCCATCAGGTGCGCCCACTCTTGCCTTGACAAATGGCGCGGCAAAGCGGCTTGCGGAACTGACACCTGCGGGCCATGAAGCAGTCATTCATCTTACCCTCACCGACGATCATCCATGGGCGCAGGCTTTCGTAATCATCGAAGCCATCCCACTTTGAAATCAGGCCCGTACATGAGTTCCGGCATCAACACTGTGACAGACACCCCAATCAAGACAAACAGCGGCAATCCTGACAACGGTGCCGGAGATAGTGCCGAAAAGGTCAACTGGCTTGCAGAATTGCGCGGCCTTGGCCTGATGCTGCTCGCCGTGCTGGCATTTCACAGCTTTGTGGCCAAACCGTTCTACATCCCTTCGCCCAGCATGATGCCCAATCTGTTGGAAGGGGACCGGCTGGTGGTCAGCAAATATCCCTATGGCTGGTCGTGGGTTTCAGCATCGTTCCATTTGCTGCCGCGCAGCACCACCCGCATTTTTCCTGCCACACCCGAATATGGCGATATCGTCATTCCAGTGCCGCCGCATCAGGACGCCGATTACATCAAGCGCGTTGTTGGCCGGCCGGGTGACCGGCTGGCAGTGGTCAACGGGCAGATCATCCTCAACGGGGTGCCGGTTCCGCAGCAGGTTGAACCTGCCATCCAGATCCCGATTGATGCCAATAATCCGTGCGATCCGTTTGAATATCCGGGCATGGCCATAACCAAGCCATCGGGCGAACGGGTGTGCGAAATGCCGACTTACCGGGAAACCCTGCCCAACGGCGCAACCTATCTGGTCATCGATCACATGACCCAGGATCTCGATAATTACGACGAGATTACCATCCCCGAAGGCCATGTCTTTGTGATGGGCGACAACCGCGATCATTCGGCAGACAGCCGGGCCCCTATCTATCGCAGCGGGCTTGGCGGACCGATTCCGCTTGAAAATATTGGCGGAAGAGCGGAATTCATTACATTCTCGCTCGATGGTTCAACCAGCTGGAACCCACTGACATGGTGGAGTTCCCTGCGCGGTGACCGGGCATGGACAACGCTGCGGCCGGCACTTGTGAAAACGGCAGCAAACAGGGGTGGCATGAATGACTGAACACGGCGCAGGGACAAATACCGCTTCCAGCGATCCGGACGACATCAGCCAGATCGGCTCCAGTCCGACGCGCATTTCCGACGCATCCCTGCGGTATGAGGCCAAGCGGGCGCTGGTCTGGGCCAGCGTTATCGGTCTCATCATCCTGACGGTTTATATCTCCCAATCGCTGCTGGTCATTTTCGGTGCCATGGTTCTGGCCTCCATGATTGATGGCGGGGCGCGCCTGCTCGGCCGCGCAATCAAGATTCCCCGCGTCTGGCGCGTGGTCATCGTATTGCTGGTGACGCTGGCCTTTTTCGTCTGGCTGGCCGCCTATGCCGGCACGCAGATTTCGCGCGAAGCGGCTCAGCTGCCGCAGATTGTCGAAAGCCAGATATCCGTTGCGATCCAATGGCTGGATGCGCAGGGGTTTGGCATAAGGCAGGACGATATCAAGGGCTTTGCCGGCAATCTGATGGGCGGTGTGGGCACCGTGACCAGAGCAATCGGCGGCATTCTTGGCGGACTGACCACATTGTTCCTGATTACTATCATCGGCATTTACGTGGCGATGGAACCTCAGCTTTACGAACGCGGAGTGGCATGGATGCTGCCGCGTGAAAAACGCGGCGATTTCTACCAGACCGCCTCGATCATGGGCACCACCATGCGCAAGCTGATGGCAGGCCGGCTGGTGGGCATGGTGTTCGAAGGCGCTGTCACCTGGATCATGCTGTCCATCTATGGCGTGCCGATGGCGGCGCTGCTGGGCATTCTGACCGGTTTGCTGGCGTTCATTCCCAATATCGGCGCGCTCATGGCGGGCGTCCTGATGGTGATGGTCGGCTTTTCCGGCGGCACGGATATGGGTCTTTATACCGTCTTTGTGTATTTTGTGGTCCAGACCTTTGACGGTTATGTGGTGATCCCGCTTATCGCCAAGAAGACGGTCGATCTGGCCCCTGCCCTGGTCCTGGCAGCGCAGCTTATCATGGGCATATTGTTCGGCATTCTGGGACTGTTCCTGGCCGATCCGATGCTGGCCATGATCAAGGTCATGCTGGAACGGCGAGCAGAAAAGAATGGCGCTGACGGCGAGGATGCCAGTCTTGAGAATAGGAGCCCGGAAAATGACAGGCCCGAGAATGACAGGCCCGAAAACAATCGGCCCGAGAATAATAGGCGGGGCGAAGGTGCGATAGCTGATGGCGCGTAAATTCCTGTATTTTATCGCCACGATGATCATTCTGGTGATCGCCGGCGCATTTGTGCTCAACATCTGGTCCAAGGAACTGACCGAATTTGCGCTTGTGCCGCGCGGCGATTTTGTCGAGCAGCAGCCGCTCGACCAGAATGCGTATCAGGACCCTAACATGTGGTTTTCGCGCCCCGGCATCGGCATTGATGATCCGGCGCGCTGGCAGCCGGCATCACGCGAAACGGGCCGCGAATTGCCGGAAGGTGATGCGGTTGGGGGCAATTTTGCCGTCTTTTTCGTGCATCCCACCAGCTATCTCGACCGCACCAAATGGAATGCCGCGCTGGATGATGCCGAATCGCAGCGGATTGCGCGGCTTTATGTGCGCGGCATGGCCAGCCCGTTTAACCAGGCGAGCGAAATCTGGGCGCCAAAATACCGTCAGGCCACCATCGGTTCCTTCCTGACCAATTCGCCGCAGGCCGTCAGCGCGAAACAGGCTGCCTATTATGATGTCAAACAGGCGTTCGCGTTCTTCCTGGCGAGCGTGGACAAGGACACGCCGATCGTTCTTGCGGGCCACAGCCAGGGATCGCTGCACCTGCTGCAACTCCTGCGTGAACAGCTTGCCGGCACTGCTGCGGCCAGGAGGATCGCTGCCATCTATGTTGCTGGCTGGCCTGTTTCTGTCGAACATGATTTGCCTGCACTGGGCTTTCCTGCCTGCGCGACCGCAGAACAAAGCGGCTGCATCATGAGCTGGTCCAGCTTTGCCGAACCGGCCGACCCGAGCTTGCTGATGGGCAGCTATGGCGCATCGGAAGGCTTTGACGGCAAATTGCGCGGCACCAGCCCCATTCTATGCACCAATCCGCTGACCGGCGGCATCGGCGGTACGGCACCTGCGACTGCCAACCTTGGCACGCTGGTGCCTGATGCCGATTTCACAAGCGGCGAACTGGTCGCCGGTGCTGTTCCGGCGCGGTGTTCTGAAAATGGTCTGCTGCTGATCGGCGATCCGCCCGAAATGGGCAGCGCGGTGCTGCCGGGTAACAATTACCACGTCTATGACATTCCGCTGTTCTGGAAAAACCTTCAGACAGACGTTGGCCGGCGGGTGGAGCAGTGGAGCGCAGGGCGCTGATTACCGACAGTGCCCGTGAATTTGGTGATGCACTGCCCGATGGCGGCGCATTGCTGGCGATAGACCTCGGGACCAAGACTCTTGGCATTGCGACGTGTGATGCAGGGTGGCAATTTGCCACGGCATACAAGACGCTGGAGCGCGGCAAATTCGGGCGCGACCGCGATGCGTTGGCGGCCATTATCGCAGAGCGTAGGGTATTGGGGCTGGTGATTGGCCTGCCCCGCAACATGGACGGCAGCGAGGGGCCGCGGGCACAGGCCAGCCGCGCCTATGCCCGCAACCTCAACGCCGCATTCGAACTGCCTGTGCTGTTATGGGATGAGCGCTGGTCCACAGCCAGCGCAGAAAACGCGATGATCGGGCAGGATTTCAGCCGCAGGAAGCGCGCTGAAAGGATCGACAGCCACGCTGCAGCGGTGTTTTTGCAAGGCGCGATTGACGCCATGGCGGGCAGCATAATCTGATCTTTCGCCCGGTGTGAGGATGCCCTCAGACCCATTCGCCTTGCCCGCACAGTTCTGCCCTTCGCAGCCGCGCTTCCTGTGCCACCATGCGGCTGCCACTCATTTCAGCCTCGCGCCATAAAGCGTCTTTTTCGGCAGTATCCAGCAACAGCGCACGCGCTTCAAAACTGGCCAGCCGCAAGCGGTCGCTGGGGTGGTGCTGGCCGAAGCTGGCCGCAAGATCCATTGCCTCGTCACTGCCCAGCCCCACCATCACCCGCAGAAAAGTCTCCGTTGATGTGGGATTGAGGATTGCAGTGATCCGGTCCGTTGAAGGGTCAAACCCGTATTGGTCATGCCACCCTTGCGCATCATCAATCCCCATGACGTTGAGTGAGACCGACATGCTGGCAGGCGGTAACTGGCTGTGAACATCCAGATGGGCGCGATAAAGCATCAGCTTGCCCTGCGTCAGCGCGCTTCGCTCGACAAAGCGCAGCCCTGCGGTTTCACCGCGGAAACCGGCGACATTTTCATAGTCATACTCATAATAATCGCTGACATAGCCCGGCCCGAAATAGCCATAGGTAAGGAAGCTGAAATTATGGTCATGCGGCAGTTCGTACACAAAGCTGGAGGCGCCGCTGGCGCGGTAGGCATGATCCGTCTTTGATGGCCAGATATTGGCCCGCAGGAAAAAGCCGTCCCGCGCCGATGAGAGGATGATGGCCTGCGCCCCATAGGCGCTGCCATCAGACGCTGTGCAATGCCGCTGCTGCAATTCGCGCACCATCAGATCGCCCAGAAAGTGCTGGTTATTGCCAAGCCGTTGCAGCCAGTGCGCCGCATGATCCACGCTCCCATCATCGCGGCTGTCAAAACCTGCCGCAGCGATGGCCTCGACACATTCTTCCACTGTGGAGCTATCAGTCATATCGCAGCCAATTACACGGGGCAAAATTCAGCCTCCATCCGGGCAAGAGCGGGATGCGCGGTAACCAGCGCGTGTTTCAGCGCTGCTGCATCTGCGGCCAGACTGTCGCCCGGCTTGCGCGACAGAGCCGAAAGCGCGGCAAAGCCGGAAGCTGTATTCAGCGCCAGACATTCCCGCAGCGCCTGCCAGCGCAGAGCATCGCTGCCGTTAACAGTCATTTCAGCCAATACAGGCGCTGCATCCACGCGCCCCATCTTCCCCAGCAGGGCCAGCATCAGTTCATGGCGGCTATCCCGCCTGTCCCCCGATGCCTGATGCACCAGCGCACCATCAGACAGGCGAAATTCGACGCTTGGCAGGGGCGTAGGCGCGGTCCGGCTGAGGCGTAGCACCACCAGGCTCCCATCCACCTGCAGCACTTGTTTGGTCTCGTGGATGCCCGCCAGCGAAAGGGCGTCTCCCTTGGCGAACACAAAAGGGCGGCTGCTGAGCTTGGCATCTACTTCACTTGCCGCAGTCCAGCACACATGCTGCATGTGCGCCGATCCTGCCAGTGCCATCTCGTGCCGGTCGCTATCTGTAAAGCAAACCGTTGTCGGCAATGCCGCAGTGTCTGTCTGTTCATACAGCACCAGTGACAAGGCCGCGCTGGCGTGTGCGGCGATCTGGATGATGGCCATGGAACCTGCATATTGATGACGGAAAGGCACATGGCCCAGCGGATGCTCCGCCAGCACGGGAACGAGCGTGTTTTCCAGTGATGCGGCAAAAATACGGGCCGGGCCAACGTGGGAAAAAAGGGCGTCCAGACTGGCACAATCCCGCAAATCGCACCCGCTGCCATATTTGGTCAGATCGGCAAGAATCGCGCGGTTACGGTCGCTTTTCTGCCATTGAGATCGGGCCTTCAGCAATTGGGTCTGCGCCTTGCGCTGCGGAGCAGGCTCGCTCCGCAGCGCGCGCACGATAGGGTCGATACGCATAAAAACCCGATCGCTTCAGAGCAGGGCTTCGGGCGGGATCAAGTCGTAAACATAGACCATGATGACCACTACGCGGTCATCGGTCGAGGCAACTGCAGCGTCGGACAGGCTGCCGAACGTGCCGGTCAGCCGGTCAAGATCAGGCAGGGATGACAGGTCGATGCTGGGCAGCGACAGCGACGGTAAATTCATGAAATTTCTCCTGGCTTGGCGAACAGACTGCGCGCCATGCAGGGGGTGCTGGCGGTCCGCGTGCCTCAGGTGAAATTAAAAGATTGAAAAGCATCCAGCCTGCCCGCACAGGACCGGCATGGCTGATCAGACCAAACATCCCGAACCCGGCCGCTCCAATCCCAACCGCTTCGATCCCAGCCGCGCTGCGCCCATGCTGCTGTCCCACGGCCATGCCGGGTGGCTGGGCCTGGAATATTGCGGCCACGGCGCCGACTGGGTGGAACTCAAACTGCCATGGCGTGAAGATCTGCTGGGCGAGGATGACCATGAAGTGCTGGCATCCGGCCCGATCATCAGCCTGATGGACATGGCATCGGGCCTGTGCATCTGGACGAAGATGGGCGGGTTCAACGCCATTGCCACGCTGGATCTGCGCGTGGATTACCAGCGCCCTGCCCGCGAACGCGCAGCCGTATTCGGCCATGCGGAATGTTACCGGCTGACCCGGTCTGCCGCCTTCGTGCGCGGCTTTGCCCATGATGGCGATCCGGATGATCCGGTGGCGCACATTGCCGGCGTGTTCATGTCCATCGGCGGAGACCCGCGCAATGTCTGACGCAGGCAAGGCTGGGCTGACGCCCTATGCCCGTTCGCTGGGCATTACCGTTCATGACGAGGAACATGGCGCGCCTGTGCTGATGTTTGATTTTGGCGGCGAAGTGGAAGGGCGGCCGGGGCATTTGCATGGCGGCGCGACCAGCGGGCTGCTGGAAACCGCAGCCTATGCCATATTACGCAATGAACTGGCCCGGCTGGGCCGCAAGCACCGGCTGAAGCCGATCAACATTACCGTGCAGTTCCTGTCGGCCGGCAAACAGCGCCCCACCTATGCCAAGGGCCGGATTACCAAGCTGGGGCGGCGCAACGCCAATATTGCCGTAGAAGCATGGCAGGACGACCGCGACCGGCCGATTGCCACGGCCATCATGAATATTTTCATGACTGACGAAGACCGCTGAACCCGTTCAGAATTCAGGCGGCGGCGGCGGCGGTGGCGGCACCGGTTCCACGCGAACGCCCCGATCATCCAGCCGGATATCGACCGGCATACCATTGATATCGGTGGAGATGGTCAGCCCTGTCCCGTCTTCTATCTTGAGGCGCGTGCCATTGTCGCCAATGGGAATATCGCCGACATCAGGCACATCCAGCGGCTGGATTGGCCCGGCAGGATCGACATTGCCGCGGTTCTGCCTGCGCACAGGGACATTCTGCGCCTGGCGCATGAAATTTGCCCAGATTTTGGCGGGCAGCCCGCCGCCACTCACGCCGGCGAGCGGCGTATTGTCATCATTGCCAATCCACACGCCCACCACCAGATCACCCGCATAACCGATAAACAGGGCATCACGATTGTCCTGACTGGTGCCGGTCTTGCCATAATTGGGGATGGTCAGCATGGCGGCGCGGCCCGTGCCGCTGTTGATGACGCTACGCAGCATACCCTGCATGGCCTTGTGCTCTGAGGATGAAAGGCTGCTTTTTGAGTTCCACATCCAGTCAAACCAGCCCTTTTCTTCAGCCGGAAAAGCGCGCGGTATCACCGGGAATTCATTGGCAGCAACGCCGGCATAGGCCGCCGTCAATTCCAGCAGCGTAACCGTGGAAGTGCCCAGCGCCAGGCTTGGGTCGCCTTCCGCCAGCGGCGATCTGATGCCAAAATCGCGCGCCGTGCGGATAATGGCCTTGTCGCCCAGCTGGTTGAACAGGCGCACCGCCGCCACATTGCTGGACCGCGCAAAAGCGTCCTTCAGCGTGATTGATTGCGAATATCGCCCGCTGGCATTGCGCGGCTGGTAGCTGCCTTTTTCAAAGGCGCGATTGTCAATCAGATCATCAGGGTTCATGCCGGCATCCAGCGCTGTCAGCCAGACAAACAGCTTGAATGTGGAACCCGGTTGCCGCTTGGCCTGGGTGGCGCGGTTAAACGGCGACTTGCGGTAATCCTTGCCGCCAATCATCGCCACCACATCGCCATTGGGCCGCATCGCCACCAGCGCCACCTGCGCCCCGCCCAGCCCGGCGCGGTTGATCACGCCGCTGGCAATACCCTGCAGGCGCGCATCCAGCGTGGTGGTATATGTCTGGCTGGAATAATTGGCGCCGGCCATCTTGCGCGCTTCCGGCAAAGCCCAATCGGCAAAATAGGTACCAGTGGGCAACGTGTTGCGGGTGCGCACATCCAGCCCCGGCCTGCGAATGGTGCGGGCTTCAGCATCGGTGATGAATTTGCCTGCGACCATGGCGTTGACCACCATTTTCATGCGTTTTTCCGCACGGTCATAATGGCGGGTGGGGGCAAAGCGCGATGGTGCCTGCACCAGCCCCGCCAGCATCGCGGCCTGCCCGAGAGTCAGATTTTCCGGCTGGCGATAGAAATAATGGAGCGATGCTGCCCGCAGACCGTAAACATTATCGCCAAAATAGGTGTTGGACAGATAGCGTTCGAGGATTTCATCCTTGGTCAGCCATGCTTCCAGCCAGAAAGCGATCAGCATTTCGCGCGCCTTGCGCGTCATGCTTCTTTCCGGGGTCAGGAAAGTGAATTTGGCAAGCTGCTGGGTGATGGTGCTGCCCCCCTGCGTCGATCCGCCGGTTACATTCGACAATGCAGCCCGGGCCAGCCCGCGCGGGTCAACGCCCCAATGGGTGAAAAACCGCCGGTCTTCGATGGCAAGAAAGGCGTCCACCACATGGTCAGGCAGTTTTTCGGTATCGACCGGCGCAGCAATGATCGCGCCGTTGCGGGCAATGGGCGTGCCATTGGCAGACAGCAGGGTAATCTGGGGCGGCGCAATCGGTTCAAGGGACTTGGACAGCGGCGCGGTAATGGCCAGCCACGCTGCCATCAGCATCAGCAGGAATAGAAATGCGGCCACCGCGCGGCTGAACCACCACCAGCGGGTGCGTTTGCGCGCCGCTGGTGGCGCTGCTGGCGCAAATGCGTTGCCAGCATCATAATCGGTATAATCGGGATCGTCATCATCCCACCTGTCGCCATAGGGGTCCTGCAGCGAAAAATAGTGGTTCGGGCCGCGCCGGTCAGGCGCGGAACGATGGGCATCGCCCTTCAATCCTCTGAGTATCTTGCCGATCATCCGTCAGTGTATTATTAAAATAATACAGCAAAAGCGAGTGATTTCTTGCCTGTCCCAAAGGCGCGCCGAAGCAGCATCAGACCTTGGAAACAACGCTTTCCGGCAATTCGGTGCCGAATACACGCTGGTAATATTCTGCCACCAGCATCCGTTCCGCTTCGTCACATTTGTTGAGGAAGCTCAACCGGAACGCAAAGCCGATATCCTTGAAAATATCCGCATTTTGCGCCCAGGTGATGACCGTGCGCGGGCTCATCACCGTGGAAATATCCCCGTTCATAAAGCCCTGACGCGTCAGGTCTGCCACTTTGATCATGTCCGCCACGGCTTTTTCGCCGGTCTGCGGGGATTTTGCGAGAACGATTTTCTGTTCGGTTTCGGCCGGCAGGTAATTCAGGCCAACCACGATATTCCAGCGGTCCATCTGCCCCTGGTTGATGGCCTGCGTGCCGTGATACAGCCCGCTGGTATCGCCCAGGCCCACCGTGTTTGCCGTGGCAAACAGGCGAAAGTTTGGATCCGGGCGGATAACGCGGTTCTGGTCAAGCAGGGTCAGCTTGCCCTCTGTTTCCAGCACGCGCTGGATAACGAACATCACGTCAGGGCGGCCCGCGTCATATTCGTCAAACACCAGCGCAACCGGATGCTGCAATGCCCAGGGCAGCAATCCTTCGCGAAATTCGGTGACCTGCAAACCATCACGCAGGACGATGGCATCGCGGCCAACCAGATCGATGCGGCTGATATGCGCGTCAAGATTGATGCGGATACACGGCCAGTTCAGCCGTGCGGCCACCTGTTCGATATGGGTGGATTTGCCGGTGCCGTGATAGCCCTGCACCATCACCCGCCGGTTGAAGGCAAAGCCTGCGAGGATCGCCAGCGTGGTATCCGGGTCAAACACATAGCTGGCGTCAAAATCCGGCACGCGTTCATCGGTTTCGGAAAAGGCCGGAACCATCATGTCGGTGTCGATGCCGAACATCTCGCGCACGCTGACCTGCTTGTCAGGTGCGGCGAGGACGGTTTTGCTGGAAGGCTCGAAGCTCTTGGTCGTTTCGTTCATTGTGCAGGATGCCTAGCCGCGCGCGCGTTTGCCTGCAAGGGACCGTAACCGAACATTTCATTCACGCAGCAAAACCCTATATTGACAGTGTATGCCATCACCCCGCTTCACTGGCCGCCCTTCCGACATGCTTCGCGCGCAGCTGGTTGGCCGTGTGCGCGCCGTTTTCAACGATATTGAGAGCGGCCAGAAACCGGTCCCGCCATCAGACAACGCCCTGTTTGAACGCGATTCGCCGATTCGCATGGTCCATGCCGATGTTACGTCCATGATGGTCGGCGGGGTGCGCGGCTTACTGCTGCAGATGTTGCACCCCCACGCCTTGCAAGGGGTGCTCGACCATTCGGATTTCCGCACTGACATGCATGGCCGCCTGCGCCGCACTGCCCGCTTCATCGCGGTCACGACATTCGGCGATGCGCAGGAAGCGGAAAAAACCATCGCCAGGGTCAATCGCATCCACACGAAAGTCCGCGGCACCCTGCCGGGCGGCACGCCATATTCGGCGACAGACCCGGCAACGCTGGCCTTTGTCCATCTGGCTGAAGCCACCAGCTTTCTGGAAGCCTATCTCCATTATGTCAGGCCCCAGATGCCGCTTGCGGAACAGGATGAATATTTCCGCCAGTTTGCCGTGATTGCCCGCAAGCTGGGCGCCAGTCCGGTGCCGGAAACCCGCCATGAAGCGGAACAGATGATGCGGGACATGCGCCATCATTTGCGTGCGTCGCCGCAAGCCAGCGAAATTGCGCAGCTGGTGCTCAACCAGAAACCCGAAGGCGCGCCTGCTGCCATCCAGCAGGCCATCGGGACATCGGCAGTGGAACTGCTGCCCGCCTTTGCCCGCGCCATGCTGGGGCTGCGGCGGCCCGGCATTGGCGGGCTGCCTGCGCGCGCTGCCACCAGCCTGATGGGCCGCACCCTGCGCTGGGCATTCCGCCAGCAATGAGGCATGAAACAGTCTTAACAGGCGCCACCAGAAAGTTGATAAGGAGCAGGAAATGGCTGATTATACATTATTCACCAACCCCATGTCGCGCGGCCAGATTGCGCGCTGGGCCCTGCACGAAGCCGGTGCCGATTACGAGACAGAGCTGGTCGACTGGGCCGCCAAACCCAAATCATTGATCGATGCCAATCCGATGGGCAAAGTGCCAACATTGGTCCACCACCATGCCGACCATATCCATGTGATTACCGAAGCCGCTGCCATCTGTGCCTATCTTGCCGATACTGCAGGGCCCGATCTGGCGCCGCGCCCGGAAGAACGCGCTGCGTATTACCGCTGGCTGTTTTTCGCTGCTGGCCCGCTGGAACAGGCCATCATCGCCCAATCCATGGGGTGGGAGGTTGCCCCCGAAAAACAGGGGATGCTCGGCTTTGGAACGTTTGCACTGACGGTGGATACGCTGGCGCAGCTGCTGGCGGGCCGCGACTATATCTGCGGTGATCGCTTCACCATGGCGGATGTCTATGTCGGCAGTCAGGTCGATTGGGGGCTGGCGTTCAAATCCCTGCCGGAACACGATGCCTTCCATGCCTATGCCGAGCGGCTGCGACTGCGCGATGCCTATAAATCAGCCAAGGCCATCGACATGGATCTGATTGCCAGAGCGCAGAACGCATGACGCGGCGTGGGAAATGGTGGCAAACCGGTTGAACCAGCCTTGTGCGCAGTGCATTCAGACCTGAAAAGTCAGACCCGCATCTTTACTTCAATGCACGCGATTTTCTCAGCAGTTGATACGCATCCACTACCCGGCCCAGCCGTGTTTCATGGCTGCGGTCGCCGCCATTGCGGTCCGGATGATAACGCCGCACCAGTTCCGAATAGCGCCGCCGCAATTTTTGCCGGTCCAGTTCCACGCTCAATCCCAACACTTGCAGCGCCTGGGCCTCGTCAGCCGTAAAGCGGCCATCCATTGCCATTTGCGCGCCCGTTTGCGCGCGGGATTTAATGCCCGCAGCCCGCGCATTGATGGCGTCCAGCGGATCCTCGAAATCCGCCCAGCGCGGCATTGCATCGCCTACCGCATCGGCGCGAAACACGCGGGCAGTGCTGCCCCACCCTGCCACAGGCGATTGCGCGCTGAGAATCTCATCCGCGCTCATGCCTTCAAACCAGTCATATCCTGCATTGAATTCGCGCACATGATCGAGGCAGAACCAGCGATACTGGCCCGGCCCGTCAAAACTGGACGCCCGGCTGCCGGGCGCACGAAATTCACCCGCCTCGAAGCAGTCTGGCGCCTGGCACTGGCGCCCTTGTGTCTCAAATCGTCCGTGAAATCTGTCGCCGCGCATGGCCCTTTAGGATGGGGTCGGTTACATAAATTGCAAATGCAAAAAGGAATCAAATGAGCGTTCAGCAAGAAATGGAGCAAATTCTGCGTGATACATTCGCGCCGACCCTGCTCGAAGTCATCAATGACAGTGCCAGCCATAGCGGCCATTCGGGCGATGATGGCAGCGGGGAATCGCATTTTACCATCGTAATCGAAAGTGCCGCTTTCACCGGAAAATCACGCCTCGACCGGCAGCGGATGGTAAACAAGGCGCTGGGCGACATTCCCGGCCAGCGGGTCCATGCACTGGCCATCAAGGCGTCATCCCCGCAGGACGCCGCGCCAGCCTAACCGTCATACCGAGCGCAGGAGCAGCAACCATGTTCGAACAGATAATTTCTCCCGTCACCCATGATCTGGGTGCATTCAAGGTCCGCCGCGCATTGCCGGTGCGGGAACGGACCATGGTGGGGCCGTTTATCTTTGTTGATGAATTTGGCCCCGCGCAGATGGACCTTGGCGCCGGAATGGATGTGCGCCCCCACCCGCATATCAATCTGGCGACCGTTACCTGGCTGTTCGAAGGTGCGATTGACCACCGCGATTCGCTCGGCAGTTTTGCCACCATCAGGCCCGGCCAGGTCAATCTGATGACGGCAGGGCGCGGCATCGTCCATTCTGAACGCAGTCCGCTGGCAGAACGGGAAACCGGGCCGCGCCTGTACGGGATGCAGACCTGGCTTGCCCTGCCCGATGGCAGGGAAGACATCGCCCCTTCATTCGAGGCAGTAGCAGACCTGCCCGTGGTGGAAGACCAATGCGCCAAGGCCATTGTCATCATGGGCGAATTATGGGGCAAGCGTGCTGACACCACTTGCCATTCCCAGACGATATATGCCGAAATGCTGCTTGGGCCTGCAGGAAGCCTGCCGATCGACAATTGTGCGGACGAACGCGCGCTGATGCTGGTGGGCGGGGAAGCATCGGTCGATGGACAGCCGCTTGGCCTGTATGATCTGACGGTTCTTAAACCCGGCGTTTCCATGACGCTGACGTCTGACAAAGGCGGACGGGTGATGCTGCTGGGCGGCGAAGCCTTTGCCACCCGCCGCCATGTCTGGTGGAATTTTGTGAGTTCGGACATGGACAGGATCAGACAAGCACGCGATGACTGGACTGCAGGCAAATTTCCCAAGGTGCCGGGCGACGAGGAAGAATGGATCCCCATCCCCGGCGAACCCAAGACAGTGAGCTATCCATGAGTGACGAAGCAACACCAGCGCTGACAGTATGGATTACCGGAGCATCGAGCGGAATTGGCCGGGCATTGGCGATGGAATGGGCCAGCCAGGGTGCGCGCCTGATCCTGTCAGGCAGGGACCAGGCACGGCTTGATGAAGTCGCGGGTCAGGCAGGTATCGAAACACTCGTCCTGCCATTTGAAGCGCGTGACGAAGCGGCCATGACGGCAGCGGTTGCCAGGGCAATGGAATGGGCCGGCAGGATTGATGTGCTGGTCAACAACGCCGGTATTTCGCAGCGGTCGCAGGCGGTCCACACCTCCATGCAGGTCTACAACGATATCATCGCAATTGACCTTCTGGCACCCATCGCGCTGACGCAGGCGGTTCTGCCGCATATGGTGGCGCAGGGCTCCGGCAGGCTGGTGTTCATTTCCTCTGTCGCGGGCAAGGTCGGGGTGCCGATGCGCACCGCCTATTGCGCTGCCAAATTCGGCCTGATCGGTTATGCCGACGCGCTGCGCACGGAAATGTCGGTGAAAGGCGTGGATGTCCACGTCGTGGCGCCCGGGTCGGTTGCCACCAACGTATCGCGCAATGCCCTCAATGCCGATGGCACCCCCCGCAACAAGAGCGACCGCGCAATCGACAATGGCATTCCCGCCCATGAAGCGGCGGCAGAAATCCTCGGCGCAATCGAGGCAGGGCAGCGCGAAATCATCATTGCGCGCGGGCCGGAAAAAGCGATGGGCGAAATGGCCCGCACGCCTGATGCCTTGCTGGACCAGATGGCGGGAATGGTCGCCGCCGGTTATATCGAAAAAATGGAAAGCGAGAGCTGAACGCTATGGAAATGACCCGCGTGAAACTGCCCAATGGCATCGAGCTTGACGTGCTGGATACCGGCAATCCCAAGTCTGCGGAAGGTGACGCGCCTGTCCTCATCTTCCTGCATGGTTTTCCCGAATCCCATCGCACATGGCGCCACCAGATTGCCCATTTCGCAGACCGCTATCGCTGCATTGCACCGGACCAGCGCGGGTATCGCAATTCATCCAACCCGCAGGATGTGGACAGTTACACGCCCGACAAGCTGATCGGCGATATCTTCCTGATGGCTGATGCACTGGGTGTCGATACATTCACCATCATTGGCCATGACTGGGGCGGCGCGATTGCGTGGGGCACGGCGCTGGGCGGGCAAATGACCGGCCGCGTTACCCGCGCCGTGGTGGCCAATGCGCCCCACCCGGCTATTTTCCAGAAACTGCTCTATCTCGATCCGGCGCAGCGCGCTGCCAGCCAGTATATCACGGCCTTCCGCGACCGGGACAATGATGCGCTGGTGCGCGAACACGGCCTGCCTGCCCTGCTGATGAAAGCGCTGGACTGGGCACGGTCACCCGCAATGGAAGATGAAGAACGCAATGCGCTGTTTGCAGACTGGTCCAGCCCGGAAACGGCGCTGGCCATGCTCAACTGGTATCGTGGCAGCCCGATGGTGGTGCCGCCGATGGATGCGCCGTTTGAATTGCCTGCCGATTACCAGCCCATGGTGCTGCCCAACCTGACCATTCCGACATTGGTAATATGGGCGATGGACGATCTGGCCCTGCCCCCTTCCAATCTGGAAGGGCTGGAAGACATCATCGACAATCTGACCTTGGTGCAAGTGCCGGATTGCGGGCATTTCGTGCCGTGGGAAGCGCCCGAGAAGTTTAACGCCGCGCTGGAACAATTCCTGGATAAAACTTCCGTCTAATTTGGCGCTTAATCTGGGGCTTAATCTGGCAGCCATTCCAAGTAGGCGCCGTGGGCATGGGCGACGGCCAGCATCCTGGGTTCAGGCCCCTGCGGCCAGTGGCGGACAGTCAGTTCATGCACATGCGTCTCGCGGTTTGCCTCAACGCAAACCCAGGCCAGCGGGCGTTCCGGCGTAGCGCGCGCAGCGGCATCTTCCATCGCGCGCGTCACCCGTTGCTGCTGGTCCTGCGGCACATATTGCCACACGATGGAATGCATCAGCACGCGGGTTACCCCTGTTTCCTGCGGCTGTGACAGCCGGCTTTCGGCAAAATCAGCCGCATTCATGCCGACCAGATCTGGCGCCTTGTCGCACGCCGCCCTGATCGCGGCGTCCATCCGGTCAAACCGGATGGTGTGTTCAGGCCAGATATAGGCCTTGAGCCGCTGGGCCTGTGCCGGATCGGCCAGATTCACCGGCGCGACATCGCAGCCTTCCAGTGAAACTATCTCGATTTCCCGTTCCGGCGGCGGGGCCCCGCGCCATTCGGGCCGGAATGCCATGGCCGGTGATTGTGGCCCGACTTTCACACCGCCCAGATCATAGGCATAGCGGTCCATCATCAGGTTGATCCCTGCGCTCGACCCGATTTCGAAACATTCAAACCGTGCAGCAAGCCCCTGCTGCGCCAGCCACAGCATCGCCGCGATGAAATTGCTGGATCGCCCGGCTTCGTTGGTTTGCGGCGGACCATCCAGCCACGGCAGCAATTCCGCCTCCCGCCGCAGGATTACATCGGCCACAATATCGGCATCATTGCCGCCCATCCCCCGATACATCGCATCCAGCGCAGGCTCCCCGCCCGCCAGATGCAGCGCATGGAGGCCGCCTGCCACGCGCAATGGCACGGCATCGGCCAGTGGTGCGCCCTGCCACCGCCGCACCCGTTCCAGCAGCGCATTGCTGGCATCGCCGGCCAGCACCGCGCCAATCGCGCCCACGATGCGCGCAGTGATCGGCGCGCTGTTCGCTTCGCAATAGGCAACCTGCATTCGAAACGCATCCGTCACCGCATGCTGGCCCTTGTCGTCCATTCCGGGGGTGTGCTGTGTCGAGTGCTGTGCCAAGTGCTGTGTCGAGTGCTGGGCCTTGTCCTGCTGCATGCCACATGCCTTTCTGCCTTGCGCCGCTTTCGCCTGCGCCCTATCTGCCGCGCCATGCCTGACGCTATGCTGCCCCCGCTGACCTTCGCCGTGCCCAAGGGCCGCATCCTTGACGAGGCCCTGCCAGTGATGGCGCGTGCCGGAGTGGTGCCGGAAGCGGGCTTTCATGACAAGGCCAACCGCTCCCTCAGTTTCGACACCACGCGCGACGATATGCGGCTGATACGCGTGCGCGCGTTTGATGTGGCGACCTTTGTTGCTCACGGCGCGGCGCAGATCGGCATTGTGGGAAGCGATGTGATCGAGGAATTCGATTACGCGGACCTTTATGCGCCGGTTGATCTCGATATTGGCCATTGCCGCCTATCCGTGGCGGGACCGCGCGTGGATGATGCCAGCACCGCCCCTGCCGCCATGCACCGCACCAGCCATGTGCGCGTGGCGACGAAATATCCCAACCTCACCCGCCGCCATTTCGAAGCGCAGGGCATCCAGGCTGAATGCGTCAAGCTGAATGGCGCGATGGAACTTGCCCCCAGCCTTGGCCTTTCCGGACAGATCGTGGACCTTGTTTCGACAGGCGCGACGCTGAAACAAAACGGCTTGGTCGAAACCAGCCGGATCATGAATATTTCAGCCCGGCTGATCGTCAACCGGGCCGCGCTCAAGACCGACAGCCGCGTGGCAGAACTGGTGGAAGCCTTTCGGGCCCACGCACATGCGCAGAAAGCAGCCTGATGCAGCTTCTCAAGACCAGCGACGAAGGCTTTGAAAAGGCGTTCCGCAAAATCGTCAATGATCGCCGCGAAAGCGATGGCGATGTAACGCAGGGCGTCACGTCCATCCTCAACGAAGTGCAGCGCCGCGGCGATGCAGCGGTGATTGAATATACCATGCGGTTTGACGGCCATCATCTGACTGATGATGACGACTGGCGGATTCCGGCAGAAAATTGCGCCCGTGCCTATGATGAGCTGGATGCAGACTTGCGCGATGCGCTGGAACTGGCAGCCTCGCGTATCCGTGCCTATCACGTGGCGCAAATGCCGCAGGACCGCGACTATACCGATGCTGCCGGGGTTCGCCTTGGTGCGCGGTGGCATCCGGTGGATGCAGCGGGCCTCTATGTCCCGGGTGGCCGCGCAGCCTATCCATCATCGCTGTTGATGAATGCCATCCCGGCCAAGGTTGCAGGCGTTGGGCGGCTGGTTGTCGCCACCCCAACGCCCAAGGGCGTGACCAACCCGCTGGTGCTGGCAGCCGCGCATCTGGCAGGCGTAGACGAAGTGTGGCGCATTGGCGGCGCGCAGGCAGTGGGCGCGCTGGCCTATGGCACCGGCCGCATCCAGCCGGTTGATGTCATTACCGGCCCCGGCAATGCGTGGGTGGCAGAAGCAAAACGCCAGCTTTACGGTGTGGTCGGCATCGACATGGTGGCAGGCCCGTCGGAAATTCTGGTCATTGCCGATGGCAGGAACAACCCTGACTGGATTGCCGCTGACCTCCTCAGCCAGGCTGAACATGACCCCAATGCACAATCCATCCTGATTACCGACGATGCAAAATTCGCGTGGCAGGTGGAAGACCGCGTGGATGTGCAATCCTCCATGCTGGCCACCCGGAAAACCGCGCGGACCAGCTGGGATGATCACGGGGTTATCATCATTGTAGACAGCATGGATGAAGCCCCTGCCCTGGCCAACCGGCTGGCCGCTGAACATGTCGAACTGGCGGTGGACGATCCCGATGCCATGTTTGCCCAAATCCGCCACGCAGGCAGCGTGTTTCTGGGCCGCCATACACCCGAAGCAATCGGTGATTATGTCGCCGGGCCCAACCACGTTCTGCCCACAGGGCGGCGGGCGCGTTTTGCCAGTGGCCTGTCGGTGCTGGATTTCATGAAGCGCACCAGCTTCATTTCCGCCACTCCCGATGCGCTGTCAGCAATCGGCCCGGCAGGCGTCGCGCTGGCCACTGCCGAAGGGCTTCCGGCCCATGCAAAATCCATTGAAATGAGATTGAAATGAGCAATTCCCAATCGCCCGCGCCCAAATCGCAGGCCCGCTCCGTTGCCCGGCTTGCCGCGGTGCAGGCGCTGTATCAGCAGCATATGGAAAAGACTGCGCTGGCCCGGCTGCTGGATGAATTTCACCAGCACCGGCTTGGCCGCGAAATCGAAGATGCGCAATATGCCGATGCCGAGGTCGATTTTTTCGATGATCTGGTGAGCGGAGTGGATGCGCGGCGCGAGGAAATCGACGAATTGCTGGAATCCAAGCTGGCCGATGGCTGGACGGTCAAGCGTCTCGACAAGACCATGTTGCAAATCCTGCGCAGCGGCACGTTTGAATTGCTGGCCCGCGCCGATGTGACGAAGAAAACCGTCATCACCGAATATGTCGATGTGGCCCACGCCTTTTTCGACAGCAAGGAAGCCAAATTCGTGAACGGTGTGCTGGATTCAGTCGCCCGCACAGTGCGGGCCTGAGATCTGCTTTTCACGTGACCTTCCACGCGGCGGCTGACAGGATCGCTGGATGACAGGCGAGCTTGCTTTCATTCAATCCCTGCGCGCCTTGGCAACCCACCCTGCCGCGCGCGGGTTGAATGATGATGCTGCGGTGCTGGAAATAGGCGCAGAAACGCTGGTGCTGACGCAGGACAGCATGGTCGAAGGCGTGCATTATCTGCCGGGCCAGGACATGGCCGATGTCGCGTGGAAGCTGGTCGCGGCCAATCTTTCCGATCTTGCAGCCAAGGGCGCAGTGCCGCTTGGCGTGCTCTACACCCATATGCTGGGCGAAAATGATGACCGGTTTGTGGCGGGCTTGCGCGAAGTGCTGGCTGCTTATGACACGCCGCTGCTGGGCGGGGATACGGTGGGGCGCGGCCAGGCAATTCCGCCGCCAGCCCGCAGCTTCAGCCTGACGGCGATTGGCCGCGCGGCGCATACGCCGGTTCCATCCCGTTCAGGCGCGCAGCCTGGTGACGGGGTGTTCATCACCGGCCCGGTGGGCGCTGCGATGATGGGTTTTGAAGCCCTGGAACGCGGGCTTGCCGAAGCTGGCACGGCGTTTCGCCGCCCGCTTCCATTGCTGTCACAGGGCCGCGCGCTTGCGCCCCTAGTCAGCGCCATGATGGATGTTTCGGACGGGTTGCTGCTGGATGCCAGCCGCATGGCCAGCGCCAGCCAGGTGACCATTGCCATCGCCGCGCCTGATGTACCGATTGCCGCACCCGAAGACAGACGCGGCGATGCGCTTCGCTGGGGTGATGATTATCAATTGCTGTTTACCGGGCCAAAAACCGTACTCTGGCCCATCGAAGCCCATCACATCGGCACTGTCCTGCCCGCAGGAGACACAGCTTTGTTGCTGGATGGCGCGCCTCTGCCCGCGGATGATCCGCTGGGTTATCGGCACAGCGGCTGAATTGCCGGGAAATTGAGGCGGGTAACGCCTCTGCCTTAAGGGCTTGCGCTTTCTCCCCCCGCGTATAGTTTCGCGTCCATGCCAGACCTGCACAAGCAGGCTGGTCCATATAATCCTAGGGGAGGATTTTTGTGAACCTTGTTCTCATTTCAATCGGGCTGGGACTGCTCGCCATCGTATATGGCATCGTCACCAGCCGACAAGTTCTCGGGGCTGGTGCCGGAAACGCCAGAATGCAGGAAATTGCCGGTGCCATCCAGGAAGGCGCACAGGCTTATCTTAAACGCCAATATACTACCATCGCGATTGTCGGCGTGTTTGTCGCGATCATCGTCTTTGTCTTTCTTGGCCCGATTTCCACGGCCGGATTTATCGCAGGGTCGATCCTGTCCGGCGTTGCAGGCTTCATCGGGATGAATATTTCGGTGCGCGCCAATGTCCGCACCGCAGCCGCCGCACAGTCTGGATTGCAGCAAGGCCTGACCGTGGCCTTCCGCGCAGGGGCTGTCACCGGCATGCTGGTGGCTGGCCTCGCCCTGCTGGCTATCGCGGTATTCTTCTACGTGCTGACTGTGCCCATGGGTCTCGACCTCACAATATTGGCGGAAAAGCGCGAAATTATCGATGCGCTGGTTGGTCTGGCTTTTGGTGCTTCGCTGATTTCCATCTTTGCGCGCCTTGGCGGCGGCATCTTTACCAAGGCTGCTGATGTGGGCGCCGATCTGGTGGGCAAGGTGGAGGCGGGCATTCCCGAGGATGATCCGCGCAACCCCGCCACCATTGCCGATAACGTCGGTGACAATGTTGGCGACTGCGCCGGCATGGCGGCTGACCTGTTTGAAACCTATGTCGTCACAGTTGGCGCAACCATGGTTCTGACCGCACTGCTGTTCACCGGCCTTGCCAGTGCGGAACTGACCGCACTGATGAGCCTGCCATTGCTGGTGGGCGGTGTCTGCATCGTCACGTCCATCATCGGCACCTACATGGTGCGCCTTGGCAAATCGAACAACATCATGGGCGCCCTCTACAAGGGCTTCATCACCACCGCCGTGCTGTCCATTCCGGCCATTTACTGGGCAACAGACTATGCCATCGGCATGGGCCAGAGCTACACAGTGGGCGACCAGACCTTTACCGGCATGAGCCTGTTCTGGTCGATGATGGTGGGCCTGGCTGTAACCGGCCTGATCATCTGGATTACGGAATATTACACCGGCACCCAGTATCGCCCGGTGCGCTCCATCGCCAAATCGTCGGAAACCGGCCACGGCACCAATGTGATCCAGGGTCTGGCGATCAGTCTTGAATCCACGGCCCTGCCAACGCTGGTCATCGTGGTTGGTATCATCGTGACATATCAGCTTGCCGGCCTCATGGGCATTGCCTTTGCGGCAACATCCATGCTGGCGCTGGCCGGTATGGTGGTGGCACTTGATGCCTATGGCCCGGTCACGGACAATGCCGGCGGTATTGCCGAAATGGCCGAACTGGACGAAAGCGTGCGGGAAAAGACGGACGCGCTCGATGCGGTGGGCAACACCACCAAGGCTGTGACCAAGGGCTATGCCATCGGTTCAGCAGGGCTTGCCGCACTGGTGCTGTTCAGCGCCTACACCGCCGATCTCAAGGAGTTTTTCCCTGATCTGCAAGTCAGCTTCAGCCTGGAAAACCCCTATGTCATCGTCGGCCTGCTGCTAGGTGCATTGCTGCCCTATCTGTTCGGCGCAATGGGCATGACAGCGGTGGGCCGCGCTGCGGGCGATGTGGTGAAGGATGTGCGTGCCCAGTTTGCTGCCGATCCCGGCATCATGGCGGGCACATCGCGTCCCAACTATGCCCGCACGGTGGACCTTGTGACCAAGGCTGCGATCAAGGAAATGATCATCCCGTCGATGTTGCCGGTGCTGGCACCGATCGTGGTCTATTTCGTGATCACCGCGGTTGCTGGCCAGGCCAATGGCTTCGCCGCCCTGGGCGCATTGCTGCTGGGCGTCATCGTCTCGGGTATCTTCGTGGCCCTGTCCATGACCGCCGGCGGCGGCGCGTGGGACAATGCCAAGAAATACATCGAAGATGGCAACCACGGCGGCAAGGGTTCCGAAGCCCACAAAGCCGCGGTTACCGGTGACACAGTTGGCGATCCTTACAAGGATACAGCTGGCCCTGCCGTCAACCCGATGATCAAGATCACCAATATCGTGGCCCTGCTCCTGCTGGCAGCGCTGGCTGCAGGCTGACGCAATCCAAACCGGCCCTCGGTCATGGACCCCGCCCGGAGCGATCCGGGCGGGGTTTTTTGTGCAGCAACAGGCTTGGTCCACAGGCTTTGTCTAACGCGGAACCGTGCGGCCTTGTCTGCCCCCATTTGCCGCGCGGTTTCGGGCGTTATGGCACGGCAGGCATCTTGTTGCCGTCACTCCGCAGCCGCACGTTTTCCCTCCTGCGTTGACGCCGGGCGATTGTATCCGCAAAGCGGCGCAATGACTGAAACGCCCGCACCTGAACGCCTCGTCGCCGACCTTGTAAGCCTGCTTACCGTGCAGGAGGATGGCGCCGATCATTACATTGGCCAGCCGCAAACTGGCGGCGTTGGCCGGGTTTTCGGCGGGCAAGTCATCGCGCAGGCCCTTCAATCTGCGCAACTGGCCGCACCTGACGGGATGGTGGCCCATTCGCTCCACGCCTATTTTCTGCGCGGCGGACGTGAAGGCCCGGCGATTGATTACACCATCGCGCGCGATTTTGACGGGCGCAGCTTTGCCAACCGGCGCGTGGTCGCAGCGCAGGAAGGCACGCCCATTCTGAACCTGACGGCCAGTTTCCAGATGGCAGAAGACGGGCTGGCCCATCAGGATTGTGTCATGCCCGATGTGGCACAGCCCGAAGACCTCACACCGGACATGGTGCTGCGGCAGAAATTCGCCGATGCCATGCCCGATATGCCGGCACCCCAGCGCGCCCTGATGCTTCGCCCGCGGCCCATCGAGACCCGGACGGTGGACCGCCTGCACTGGATGAACAGCGAACCCAGAGCGCCGCTGGCACACAGCTGGTTCCGCACCGCCGCACCCCTGCCCGATGATGCGAATATGCACCGGGCAATCATTGCCTATGCCAGCGATTACACGCTGCTTGGCACCAGCGCCCTGCCCCATGGCCTCAGCTGGATGCGGGGCGAGCTGATCGGCGCGAGTTTGGACCACACCATCTGGTTCCACGCCCCTGCCCGCGCCGATGACTGGCTGCTTTACGTCACCGACAGCCCGTGGAGCGGCGGCGGACGCGGGTTCAACCGTGGCAGCATCTATTCGCGCGATGGCACATTGGTGGCCAGCGTGGCGCAGGAAGGCATGATGCGCGAGCGCCGCACAGATAAGGCATGAATTGTCACGCTGCCATCAATGGGCAACCAGCAGCGGCAATTCCGGATCACTCAGCATTGTACGCGTAACCCCGCCGAAAACCCCTTCCAGCATGCGTGGCCGGCCATAAGCGCCCAGCACGATGTAGCCGGATTTGCGGGCCAGCGCCGCTGATTGCAGCGTTTCGCCAATGGACCGGCTTTCAAACGGCAGTTCGATCATTTCGCATTCAATGCCGTGCCGTGACAGATATTCAGCCCCCTGTGTGGCAGGCAAATCAGCCCCGTCATAGGATTTGCGTTCCGCAACAGTTGCCAGGCAGACATGGCGCGACAGCTTCAACATGGGGACCGCGGCGCGCAGGGTGTTGGACGCCTCTGACGAACCATCCCAGCACACGAAGGCTTCCCGGTCGCAATCCAGATTTGTAATATGGTCGGGCACCACCATCATCGGGGTGCGGCCATGGATGGACAGCGCGCCCACCAGATAAGACGGGCTGCCTTCGCGCCGCCCCGGCGCATCAGCGCCCAATATTACCAGATCATTCAGCGCTGCATGGGCCAGCAGGCGCGTGTCCATCAGGCCGGTTTCCTCGATCCAGTCCCAGCGCACATCCTCATGGCTCAGGCGCTGCTCCAGTTTTTCCCGCAATTTTGCCGCCTGTTCGCGCAGATGGGGCAGCATTTCGATGACAACGGAACCGTAGAAATCGCCCGGCATGGCCACTTCGTAATTTACAGCCTGAAGGCAGGTAAGGTGCGCGTCAAAGCGCCGGGCTAGGTCCAGCGCCACCTGAAGGCGGCCTTCCAGCCCGTCATCCTGATAGATATGCAGCAAAAGAGAACGCATCGGTCTTCTCCGGTTGGCGCCCCGCCCGGCCCTTTGCCGGTGAAGCTGTTCCTGGAATGATACGACCCTATCGGCCCGCTAGGGCCCCCGCTTTGATCTACATCAAACTGGCGGAAAAATCACGCGAAGAAGCGCCAGCCAACTGCGGCTGCAACAAGCGCCCATGCCGCTGCGACCATGATGGCGCCCCATGCGGATGGCCCCGGCTGCGCGGATTGCGCCGCGCGCCGGAACTGGTCCATCAATTCAGGCGGGATCAGGCGAATGGCCAGCCAGATACCTGCCGGCACCAGCAGCAAATCATCCAGCAGTCCCAGAACCGGGATGAAATCCGGGATCAGGTCAATCGGCGACAAGGCATAGGCAACGGTAATGGCCGCAAATATTTTTGCCGCTGCCGGTGTTCGCCCGTCACGCGATGCCAGCCATAATGCGGCCAGATCCGCCTTGATGCGCCGGGCAACCCCCTTGATGCGGGCCAACATCATCCGCTGGCGTGGTAATAATCGTAAATGGTGCGGGCCACCGCTTCGCTGACGCCGGGCGCCCTTTGCAAATCTTCCAGCGATGCGGCGCGCACTTTGCCCGCTGTGCCGAAATGCAGCAGCAGCGCGCGTTTGCGCGCGGGGCCGATGCCGGGAATTTCATCCAGCGGCGATGCGCTGATGGCGCGGCTGCGCTTGGCCCGGTGCGCGCCAATGGCATAGCGGTGGACCTCGTCCCGCAACCGCTGGAGATAGAACAGCACTTGCGAATTGGTCGGCAGCGATTTTTCCCGTCCATCGGGAAAATGAAAGGTTTCGCGCCCCGCATTGCGGTCCGGCCCCTTGGAAATGGCGATCAGCGGCACATCCTCGATGCCCAGTTCTTCCAGCGTGTCGCGCACGCTGCTCATCTGCCCCTTGCCGCCATCGATCAGCACCAGATCAGGCCACAAGCCGCCTTCACGGTCCGGGTCTTCCTTCATGGCGCGGCTGAAACGCCGGTGCATCACTTCGCGCATCATCCCGAAATCGTCGTTGGTCTGCGCTTCCTTGATGTTGAACTTGCGATACTGGTTTTTCAAGAAACCTTCCGGCCCTGCCACCACCATGCCGCCGACTGCTTTTGACCCCTGGATATGGCTGTTGTCATACACTTCGATCCGTTGCGGAATTTCAGCCAGTTCGAGGAATTCGGCCATTTCGCGCATGATCTTTGCCTTGGTGCCGCTTTCAGCCAGCCTGCGGTCCAATGCCTCTGTGGCATTGCGCTGCGCCTGTTCCATCAGGCGGCGGCGATCCCCCCGCTGGGGGATTGAAATTTCCACCCGGTGACCAGCGATTTCGGCAAAGGCTTCTTCGACAATATGCTGTTCGGGCAGCAGCCGGTCCACCAGGATCGTGCGCGGCGGCGGCACTTCTTCGTAGAACTGGGCCAGCACATCGGCCAGCACCTGCGCTTCTTCCACATCCTGCGTGTGGCTGGGGAAAAAGGCGCGGTGGCCCCAGTTCTGCCCGCCGCGGATGAAAAACGCCTGGATACCGACCTGCCCGCCCTTGGCTGCCAGCGCAAACACGTCTGCATCACCCACACCGCTGGCGTTGATGGCCTGGCTGCCCTGGATAAAGGTGGCGGCGCGCAAACGGTCACGCAACATGGCGGCGGATTCAAAATCCAGCTTTTCAGCCGCCTGGGCCATCTGTTTTTCAATTTCGTTCTGCACGGCAGAGGATTTACCGCCCAGAAAATCCTTCGCCTGCGTGACCAGCTCCTGATAGCCAACCGGGCTGATCCTGCCCACACACGGCGCTGAACAACGCTTTATCTGATACAGCAGGCACGGCCGGTCGCGCCGCCTGAAAAAACTGTCCGTGCAGGATCTGAGCAGGAACAGTTTCTGCAGCGCGTTGATGGTGGTGTTGACGCTGCCTGCGCTGGCGAAGGGGCCGTAATAATTGCCCTTGGCGCGGCGCGCACCGCGATGTTTCATGATGCGGGGAAAATCATGGTCCATCCGCAGCAGAATGAAGGGGAAACTTTTATCATCGCGCAGCAGCACATTGTATGGTGGGCGGAACCGTTTGATCAGCTGCGCTTCCAGCAGCAGCGCCTCGGCCTCGCTATTGGTGGTGATGATTTCCATCGCCCTGGTCTGGCTGACCATGCGCTGCAGCCGGTTGGTCAGATTGGCAACCTGTGTATAATTGGCCACGCGGTTTTTCAATGCGCGGGCCTTGCCCACGTAGAGCACATCGCCCCGTGCATCCAGCATCCGGTAGACACCGGGGCTGGGCTTCAAAGTTTGCACGGTCTGGCGGATGGCGGCGATGCCCGCCTCTATATCCGGCTGGCCTGTGCCGCGCACGGTGTAGCTGGCGCGATCTTCATTGAAGCGCTCCGCCCCGGTCGGGGTCGAGGGGGTTCCTGCAGGGGTTTTGGCCATCACCAGGTTAGATAGGCGCTGATGCAGGATTTTGAAATTGCACAGATGTCAAAATCTGCGGACGAAGCGAAGTTGGCGTAAAATGCGGAGCCGCTGCGCGAAATTCCGGCCCCTATGATACATCCATTACCATGCGGCGCTGCAACGCCCCGTCCATCTCCGCGTCAGAACAGTTTGCGAATATCGATGCCGAGATAGCGCCACTTGGGATCAACCAGCGCGGGCTGGTAACTGAGGGGAACATTGCCATCCTGATCCGTGACACGCTGGATGCCGCCAAAGACATTATCCGCCACCAGCGACACGCGCAGGCCTTTAAGATAGCCGTCTTTCTTGTTCATGATTTCACCCAGATCGGCAAACAGGCGCAGGTCCAGCCGGGCCAGATCGTTAAAGAACAGGTCAGTGCTGCCCGGCAGGCCGCTGCCGTCGATGCGGGTTGGACCGACATAGCTGCCCGATGCCCGGATGCCCCAGCCATTGCGGAACATCCCGCCTTCCAGCCTGGTTGCGTTGCGCGGCGTACCGCTGGATGTCAGCGAAGCCCCGTCTAGCAGATCGAGCAATGGGCCGCCCGGTGCAATCAGCACTTCATTGCTGAGTTCAAGCGTATGGTTGATGTTGATGAAAAATCGCCCACGCCCGTCATCGCCGCCAAACCCGCCCGGTCCCCCGCGCCGGCCCCCGCCAGTCCGAGGCCCGCCTGCCCCCGGTCTGCCAGCCCGATCCCCGCCATTTCCACTGCCGCGCCCCGCAGCGCCCTCGCCGCCTGCTGGTCGTTCCTGCACCTTGGCTTTGCCGAATGACCCACGCAGCGACAGTCCGAACGCCAGCCTGTCCACTGCCGTTGAATCGAAACTGACCGGCCTGCGGTCGATCGCCACCAATTGCCCGCTGGCATCGCGCGTTACCCGGTCAGCAAAAGCGGCTTCCACGTCGCTGGTGAGAAGCGGAAAGCTGGACGAAACATCGTCCGAGCGGTTGCGGATATAATCGACCTGAGCGGTGGCATTTTCAATGAACGGCACTTTCCAGTTGGCGGAAAATTTCCAGTCCGACTGGGTTTCGGCCAGCAGAAACGGATTGCCGCCCGACGTGATCGCGGCGAGCACGGTTTCCCCCGTGCGGAAATCGAAAGTAGGCACATTGAAGGTGGTGATTTGCGGACTGCCGAGTTGCGACAGCGATGGCGCGCTTTCACGGTTTACATAGGTCGCGCTGAGATCGAGATTTTCAAACGGCGACCAGATCAGGCTTGCGCTCCAGTCATACAGCGTGCCGAAATCGGAGAGATTTTCAAACCCTGCCGACAGGTTGATGCTGATATCACCGGCGCCATCCAGAAACCCTTCGCGCCTGCTGGCAATGGGGATGGCAAGATTGATCCCGCCGTTCAGATTGCCACGCGTCAGCTGCGTGGCCAGCGTGTTGCGCGTATCTTCGCTTTCAATCCGGTTCCAGTCATACCCCAGATCGAAAGTGGTGCCCAGTTCGCCGCCGGGCAGGAACAGCGGCGTGCCCCGCACAGTCAGCTTGCTGCTGGCGCCCAGCACTTTGGTATCGGCAGTGTCGAACCCGGCATCGCCAAGGCCCGGCAACGCCCCGCCAATGGCAAGATTGCCCGCTGCTGCCGCTGCCACGAGCCCGCTGGTATCGGCGCGCCGTTCAATTTCGGTGATGCTGTCATTCAGGCTGGCATCGGCAGTCGCGGTAAGCTGGAAGGCGCCAAGCGGCTGGTTGTAACTGCCTGAAACCGCAGCGCTGTCTGTTGTGCTGCGCCGTTCCAGCGGATCATCCGCGCCAAAGGTCCGCAGGACGCTGGTGCCGGCAGGGTCAGTCAGCAGCACTGTATTCAGCCCGGAAAGGCTGCGGCTGTGCGTGCGGCCAAGCGTTGCATTGGCGCTCATCGATGCGCCGCTATTCCCCAAAGCCTTGGCAAAACTGGCCGACCCTTCAACTTCCGCTGTATCTGCCACCAGGCTGCGGAACCGCGCCGGGTCTGGGTCGCCAGTGACATCAGGGATGCTGGATGGTGTCTGGATTACGTTACGCTCGGCCTCTGTCAGCAACGAGGTGTCGGATGCCTTCAGATCAAGGTTCAGCCGCCCGCCGCCGGTAATCTTGAGCAGCGTCACTTCCTGCTCGTTGCGCGAATAGCCCCCACTTTGCGGCTGCTCATATTCCACTTCCGCAGTCAGCGCGGAATAATTGTCCTTGAGGATGAAATTGATCACGCGCCGATCGGGCGCAAAGCCGTAACGCTGGGCGACTTCTTCGGGCAGGATTTCAGTCTTGCGGATGGCTTCGGGCGGATAATTCCGGAATTCGCGGAAACTGCCGACACGGATGCCGTTGACCAGAAATACCGGCTGCCCCCCGCCGCCGCGCC
This sequence comes from Allopontixanthobacter confluentis, assembly GCF_009827615.1. Taxonomy (GTDB): domain Bacteria; phylum Pseudomonadota; class Alphaproteobacteria; order Sphingomonadales; family Sphingomonadaceae; genus Allopontixanthobacter; species Allopontixanthobacter confluentis. The sequence continues at coordinate 605,869 of NZ_WTYU01000001.1, read as the reverse complement.
CGCGGGACGTGCCTGTGGACGGTTCCAGTGCCGCGACCAGATCCGCAATGGAACTTACGCCATAGGCCGCAATGTCCGCTTCGTTCAGTTCCAGAATCGGCGCTTGCGAGGAATCCACCTGTGAACGAAGCCGGTCGCCAGTGACCACGATTTCTCCCAGAATGGAGCCTTCGAGCATGGGTTCTTCCAGCACTTCGTCAGGCTGCGGCTCATACTCCGTGCCATCCTGCGCAAGCAGTGGGGACGATGCCAGCAAAGCCAGCACGGCACAGGAATTCATCAAGGGGTGCAATATCATGCGGCGGCCAATCCTCGGAAATGGGGCAGATTGCAATCCGCCATATCGTAACAATATGTGTCAGATACGTGTCACGGCGATGAACGGACGCAAGGCAGTTTAATATTGCCCAATCGAGCCGCTGCGCGTCAGGCTTCCCTTTTGGTGAAGCCGCCTGTATGGGCGCACAACAGTTTACCCAAGATAATGGAAATCGAACACTTATGGCTAAAGAAGAACTCCTCGAAATGCGCGGCAAGGTAGTCGAACTGCTGCCTAACGCGATGTTCCGGGTGGAGCTCGAAAATGGTCATGAAGTTCTTGGCCATACCGCCGGCAAAATGCGCAAGAACCGCATTCGCGTGCTGGTGGGTGACGAAGTGTTGTGCGAACTGACGCCTTATGATCTGACCAAGGCGCGCATTACCTATCGCTTCATGCCTGGCCGGGGCGGCCCGGGCCCGCAATAAGCGGTTTTGCGCACCGGATACAGGGTGTGACTGGACCTGTTCTCCATCTGGCATCGGCCAGCCCACGGCGGCGCGAACTGATTGCGCGGCTGGGGGTTGAACCTGCACGGATTGTTCCGGCAGATATTGACGAAACACCCCATAAGACAGAATTGCCGCGCGATTATGCGCAGCGCATGGCAGCCGAAAAAGCTGCTGCCGCTGCCTCTGACACAGCCTGTGTGTTGGCAGGTGACACAGTGGTGGCCGTTGGCCGCCGTATTCTGCCCAAGGCCGAAGACGAAGCCACCGCACGAAAATGCCTCGAACTTCTGTCCGGCAGGCGGCACCGCGTCCTGTCCGCCATTGCGCTGCGCGCGCCTGATGGCACCATGCGCCAGCGCCTTTCCGAAACCGTGGTCAAATTCAAGGTTCTGTCGGACGAGGAAATCCGGTCCTATCTCGCCAGCGGTGAATGGGACGGCAAAGCGGGCGGTTATGCCATACAAGGCGCTGCCGAAGGGCTGATCCAGTGGATTCAGGGCAGCCATTCAGGCGTTGTCGGCCTGCCTTTGTTTGAAACACGGGCGCTGCTGAAAGCGGCAGGTTTCGCCATTGCCTGACCTGGTGTGAAAAGGCACCGCGCATGATCTGGTATATCGAAGAAGGTATTGGCGAAGACCGCGCGATTTGCGTGACCGGCGACGAAATAATCGCCGCGTGCATTCAATGGCCCGATGATCTTGCGCCCGGCCATATTGAAGACGCCATTCTTGTATCCCGAACCGCAGGCAGCAGCCGCGGCACAGCCCGCTTTACCAATGGGGCAGAGGTGCTGGTGGATAAATTGCCGCGTGATGCCCGCGAAGGGGCTGCAATCCGGCTGCAAGTCGTGCGGTCTGCGATGGGGGAAACAGGCCGTTTGAAACGCGCCCACGCCCGCCCCACAGAGTTACCCCCTGCAAGCCCGACTTTGGCACAAGCCATCGCTGCCACGGGCGCAGAGGTGCAGACAGTGCGTCGTTTTCCGGTGGCAGGCTGGGCGGACATCATTGCCGATGCTTTCAGCGGCGAAATTGCGTTTGATGGCGGCACGCTGGTCTTTTCGCCCACGCCGGCCATGGTGCTGGTGGATGTGGACGGCACATTGCCCCCTCGCGAACTGGCAGTGGCAGCGGCAAAGGCCATCACCTGCTGCATGCGCCAGTTTGATCTGGGCGGATCTATCGGGATTGATTTTCCCACGCTGGAAGCCAAGGCAGACCGGCGCATGGTGGATTTGGCGCTGGCTGAAGGGTTGGCAGACTGGCCCCATGAACGCACATCCATGAACGGTTTCGGCTTTGTGCAGATGGTCAGCCGCTTGTCCCGCCCTTCCCTGCTGCACCGCGCCGTGCACTACCGCAGCAGGCTGGCTGCGCGCCTGATATTGCGGCAGGCAGAAACCATCATGGAACCGGGCGCATTGCTGCTGACCGCGCACCCTGACGTGACCAATCAATTGCACGCCCGCTGGCAGGCGGAACTGGCCCGGCGAACCGGGCGCGAAATTCGCCTCAAATCCGATCCGGGGCTTGCGCTGGAAGGCGGCTTCGCGCAGGCGGTGCCACTATGACCAAGACCAGAACCTGTCCCATCTGCAAAAAGCCCCGCACGGAAGAACACCACCCTTTCTGTTCCAGCCGGTGCCGTGACCGCGACTTGTCCAAGTGGTTTGGCGATGGCTATTCCGTGCCCGGCCGCCCGGCTGATCCGGAGGAGATTGCGCGCGAAGGTTGGGAACAACGAGACTGAATTTTACAATCGCGGCTCTTTGGTCTTGCCAAGCGCATTTGGCTTCGCCATAGGCCCGCACTCCAACAACGCGTCGCCCTTTTCGAAGGGCAGCGTGGAAGCAGTGCCCGAGTAGCTCAGTTGGTAGAGCACACGATTGAAAATCGTGGTGTCGGTGGTTCGAATCCGCCCTCGGGCACCACTTCCGTTGGTGTCATCTCCCGATAGTCTTCCGGTCAATTTGCGCGCTTACGTTGTGCGGTCAGCCTTGTCCTGTGCATTGGTGCCCTTGATCAGGTTGCGCAGATTGTCCCATTCTTCATCCCCCAGCCCTGACAGCGCGTTCCAGAACGTGCCGCCGGTGGCCTGATAGCCGGCCCCGTCTATCGCGATGGTCTGGCCATTCACATATTCCGCGCCCGGCCCCATCAGGAACACTGCCAGATTGGCCAGTTCATGCATTTCGCCAGCGCGGCCCATCGGATTATTGTCGATATTGGAATTATCGCCCCTGCCGCCGGGCGAAAGGCGCGCGCTCATCCCCTTGGTCGGGAACAGGCCCGGTGCGATGGCATTGAACCGCATTCCGTAACGGCCCCATTCCACCGCCAGACTTTGCGTCATGGTGTTGATGGCAGATTTTGACATGGCGGACGGCACCACAAAGGCCGATCCGTTCCACACCCAGGTGGTCAGGATGGACAGGAAACTGGCGCCCTTACCTTCATCAATCAGCCGTTTGCCGATGGTGTGGGTGACATAGAATGTGCCCCTGAACACAATGTCGGAAATGGCATTGAACCCGTTGATCGACAGGTCTTCTGTGCGGCTGATGAAGTTGCCTGCGGCATTGTTGACCACGCCGGTCAGCGCGCCGCCTTCTTCCCAGATGGCATCCACCATTGCCGCCACAGCATCGGCATCACGAATATCGCAGCCATGGGCCACCACCGTGCCGCCATGCTGCGCCATCAATTCGCGGGCTGTTTCTTCCGCCGTTCCCTGCCGGCGCCCGCAAATATGGACAACAGCGCCCAGTTTCAGAAATGCTTCGGTCATTTCGCGGCCAAGGCCGGTGCCGCCGCCAGTCACAAGAATGCGCTCGCCCGCCAGAAAATTTTCGCGAAACATCAATTTGGAAACATCCATCGCCATGTCCTTCCTGCATCGGTTTGATCTCACCCTGCGCTGGCCAGTTATCAGGCTTGCCACGCATTTTTCGGCAGGCGGCCAGTCTTCTCAAGTTGCCAGGCCGCCGGGTGTCATTTGCCAAATTGCGGTTTGCGCTTTTCCACAAATGCCGCTGCGCCTTCGCGAAAATCCGGCAAGCTGAATGCCGCGGCAAACACGCCTAGCGAATAGCTGTCATCTTCTGTCTGACCATCGAGAATGGCGCGAATGAAACGCTTGGTTTCATGGATTGAATGGGGGGATGCCTCCAGAATGGCATCGCTTATTTGCGCAGGACTATCGGCAATCAATTCAACAAGGCCGCAGTCCAGTGCGCGGGCAGCGTCGATCATTGCGCCGGTAAACAGCATGGTTTTTGCCATTCCCGGCCCCACCAGGTCCATCAGCAGCTTTGTATCATGCAGCGGATAGACCAGCCCCAGCTTTGCCGGAGTGATGCCGAACCGTGCCTTTTCCGTCGCCACGCGAATATCGCACGCCAGCGCAAGGCCGCAGCCCATGCCGATGCAATCGCCTTCGATGAAAGCCACGGTCGGCACGGCCACCCGTGCCAACGCGTGCTGCGCGCGGTTGATTTCAGCCTGATTGATTTCGCGCCAGTGCCGGTCATCACTGTTGGCGACCATTTCCTTGATGTCGGCCCCGGCACTGAATGTGCCGCCGGTGGCAGACCTGACCTCAAGCAGCCTGATCCCGCGATCGCTCACCACATCAGCCAGCAGCCGGGGCATGCTTTCCCACATCGCCAGATCAAAGGCATTGCGCTTGTCTGGCCGGTCAATCAGCAGGCGCGCAATTGTACCATCTTTTTCAAGCCTGAGTGTCATACTCGCAAAGTCCCCTCTGTTTGACCCTGCTCTGGTGTATCAATCAGACTTTCTCGGTGACAATAAAAATCGGGTCTTCGGTAAATGCGGCCATCTCGCGCTTCAGCGCGGCCACGGCATCTCCGCCCAGATCATCTTTCAAGGCTGCCATCGAACTGGCGTCGATGATTTCGACGTAATCGAAAGGCGGCTTTGCTTCCGAAAACAGCACGCTGCGGGTGCGCAATATCTCGAAATTGCTGACCGATGGCAGGGCAGTGGTGGTCGGAATGTCGCGGCCCTTGGCCCAGCTTTCATAATCGCCGCGGCGCGCGCCTTGCTTCAAATTGAAAAGGGCAATGATACGCATAGGAAAGTCTCCTGAAGGGCCGATACTGGCTGCGGTGCGCGCAAACGCCAGCGGTTTTTTTAATTTGTAGCACGAAAAACGGTATTTGCCCCGCTTGCCTGTGTTAACCCCGTAACACAATCATCACTTTAGCTGGCATCACTTTGGCTGGCCTCGCTTTCTATTGCCCGCACGGGATGGGGCCGCATTGGCAGGACAAGCAAGCGCGGCTAAGGCTGCTTTCATGCATGAACCAGCTTCCAGCGTCATGAGCGCATTCGATATTGCGGCCATACTCGTGGTGGCATCTGCCCTTTTTGGTTGGGCAAACCATCATTTCATCAAGCTGCCGCATACTATCGGCCTTACGGTAATGGGTGCAATTGCCGCGATTGGCCTGATGGTGGCGGATGCCTTCATCCCCGGCATCGTGCTGGATGATTGGGTTTCCGGACTTCTGGAACAGATGAATTTCACCGAGACGCTGCTGCAGGGAATGCTCAGTTTTCTTTTGTTTGCAGGCGCGCTTCATGTCGATCTGGAGCGGCTCAAGGCGGACTGGCTGCCGGTGCTGCTGCTGTCGACCGTGGGCGTCATCATTTGCACCATATTGGTGGGCGGCGCGATGTGGGCGCTGGGGCTGTTGCTGGGGCTGCCGATTGCGCCGATCTGGTATTTCGTTTTCGGCGCGCTCATTTCCCCGACCGACCCCGTGTCGGTGCTGGGCGTGCTGAAGGAAGAAAATGTCCCTGCATCGCTTCAGTCGGCGGTGGCGGGCGAAAGCCTGTTCAATGATGGCGTAGGCATCGTCATTTTCACCATCCTGCTGGGCGCGGCTGTGACCGGCGCTGAATTTTCCGTATCCGAAGGCGTGCGCCTGTTCGCGATAGAGGCAGGCGGCGGCGTCCTGGTCGGGCTGTTATTCGGGTGGGCCGGATACAAGGCGCTGGCCAGCATGGATGAATATACGCTGGAAGTGCTGATTACGCTGGCGGTGGTCATGGGCGGCTATGCGCTCTGTTCCTATCTCCATATTTCAGGCCCGCTGGCGATGGCGGTTGCCGGGCTGATGATCGGCAATCTCGGCGTGTCCTTTGCAATGAGTGATGTGACCCGCGATTATGTGCTGAAATTCTGGGAACTGGTGGATGAATTGCTGAATTCGGTGCTGTTCCTGCTGATCGGGCTGGAAATCATCGCACTTATCCCGGGTGTCCCGCATCTGGTGTTGGGCGTGGCTGCCATTTTCATCACTTTGGCGGCGCGCGGCGTGGCAGTGGCCACATCCACCAAGATCATCCACAAATCCCGCCTTGCGACGCAGGGTGCAGGCCGCGTGCTGTGGTGGGGGGGATTGCGCGGCGGCATTTCCATCGCGCTGGCCCTGTCGCTGCCGGCCGGCCCGACGCGGGAACTGCTGCTGGCGGCCACATTTGCCGCTGTGCTGTTTTCCGTGCTGGTGCAGCGCGCCACGCTGGGGCGGCTGATCGACAGCTTGAAGGAACAGCAGGCCCGATGTGTCGAGGATGAAAGCGCTGGCACCGTCCACTGATTGCCAATGACAGACTTTGAATGTAAGGCGGAGCCAAGGCCCCGGCATATTGCGAAGGTAACCCCCTCGTGCGCCGGGGCGCTGTGTTTTTTGGCCCCTTTTCGATAATCCAGGAAGTGCCCCATGACCCGTCGTCGCCAGATTTACGAAGGCAAGGCCAAGATCCTTTATGAAGGCCCGGAACCGGGCACGATCATCCAGTATTTCAAGGATGATGCCACGGCCTTCAACGCGCAAAAACGCGGCACCATCAATGGCAAGGGCGTAATCAACAATCGCATCAGCGAATATGTTTTCACCCGCCTCAGCCATATTGGCATTCCCACCCATTTCATCCGCCGCCTGAACATGCGCGAACAGTTGGTGCGGCAGGTTGAAATCGTGCCGATCGAAGTGGTGGTACGCAATGTTGCGGCAGGGTCCATCTGCACCCGGCTTGGCCTGGAAGAAGGCGAACCGCTGCCCCACACGCTGATCGAATATTGCTACAAGGATGATGCGCTGGGCGATCCGCTGATCGCAGAGGAACACATTGCCTGTTTCGGCTGGGCCTCGAACGAGGAAATGCAGGATATCGCCAGCATGGCGATCCGGGTGAATGATTTCCTGTGCGGAATGTTTGCCGCAATCAACATCCGCCTGGTTGATTTCAAGCTGGAATTCGGCCGCATTTATGATGGCGATTTCAGCCGGGTCATTCTGGCCGATGAAATCAGCCCCGATGGCTGCCGCTTGTGGGACATGACATCTGGCGAAAAGCTGGACAAGGACCGCTTCCGCCGTGACCTTGGCGGCGAAGAAGAAGCGTATCAGGAAGTCGCGCGCCGCCTTGGCCTGCTGCAAAATGATGACAGCACGCCGGGCGAAGTGTTCGACCTCAGCGCCCATCGTGGCCGCTTGCGGAACAGCCCACCCAAAAAATAAGCGCGCCAAACTAGTATGCGGTAACAGCATGCCGGGCCAGTATATTGCCGGTTCAGCTTGGGCCGTGCATGAAGGCAGGTATGAAATCCAGCCTTCCCGCGCGGCTTGCGCTTTCGCTTTGCCTCTCCATCGCTCTTGCCCAGCCTCTGGCTGCACAGGACGCCCAGCCTCCGGCTGCAACAGATGCCCGGCACACCCCGTCGGCGGCCCTGCCGCATGGGTGGAATCCTGCCGATTGGGACCAGCAGGACAGTGAATTCACCCCCGAGGCAGGGTGGCATTTTGGCAAGCTGGACAATGGCCTGCGCTACATCATCCGCCGCAATAACCGGCCGGAAAACACGGCCCTGGTGCGGATGGAAATTGCGGCAGGCTCAATCGATGAAAGGGACGGTGAACGCGGCTTTGCCCATTTTGTCGAACATATGGCATTCAACGGCTCGGCGCAGGTACCCGAGGGCGAAATGGTCAAGCTGCTGGAACGGCAGGGCCTGGCCTTCGGGCCTGACACCAACGCTTCCACCGGGTTTGAGCGGACCTTGTATATGCTCAACCTCCCCCGCGCGGATGATGGCCTGCTCGACACCGCTTTGATGCTGATGCGCGAAACCGCCAGCGAGCTGACTATCAGCCAGGATGCGGTTAATCGGGAACGCGGCGTGGTTCTTTCGGAACGCCGCGTGCGCAATACCTATGGGCTGAAAAACACGATTGACGGGCTGGAATTTGCCTATCCCGATGCGCTGGTGCCCAAACGCCTGCCGATCGGCACTGCCGAAACGCTGGGAAATGCGACCGCTGCGGGCCTGCGCGGCTTCTGGCAGCGGGAATATACCCCGTCAGACACGGTGCTGGTGGTGGTCGGTGATTTTGACCCTGCGATGGTGGAAGAAAAAATCCGTGCCCGTTTTGCAAGTTGGGCGCAGGGACCGCAAACCATCCAGCCCGATGCAGGGCCAATCGACCCGTCCTACCGCGGGCAGACGGATATCTACCTAGACCCCGCGCTGACCGAGAATGTCAGCCTGATGCGGCACGGCGCCTATACTGATACGCCGGACACTCTGGCGCAGCGGCGCAAGGCGCTTCTGCGCTATGTCGGCAGCAATATCGTGGGGCGCCGCCTGAACCGGTTGCAACGCAGCGAGAACCCGCCATTTCGCGGGGTCAATATTGCCACAAGTGATTTTTTCGAGGATGGCAAAGTCACCGAATTATCCGTCAGCGCCGAAGAAGGTGGCTGGCAACGCGCGCTGGAAGCAGCCGTGGATGAATACCGCCGGGCAATGACTTTCGGCTTTACCGAGGCGGAAATTGCCGAACAGATGAGCAATGTCCGCTCCGCCTTGCAAAATGCGGCCGCCAACAGCGCCACCCGCAGCAACCAGACATTTGCCGCGCAGGCACTGGCCATCGCAAACGGCAAGGAGATAGCGGACAATCCGGCCGACCAGCTGGCACGGTTCGAGGACGCTGCTGGCAGTGTAACCCCTGCTGCCGTCCTGGCGGAAATGCGCGATTATTTCCTCGATCTGGACGATCCGCTGATCCGTTTTACCGGCAAGACCGCCCCTGAAGGCGGCGCAGAGGCGCTGCGATCGGCCGTGGTGGCCGCATTTGCACGCGAAATTTCACCGCCTGATGAAACCGCAACGGCCGAATTTGCCTATACGGAATTCGGCCCCGCCAGCGCCGTAGTGTCTGACACGCAAAGCAGCCAGCTGGATATTCGCCAGATCCGCTATGCCAACGGGGTCAGGCTTAATCTGAAACGCACTGATCTGGAGGATGACCGCGTCAATATCCGCGTTGCCATTGATGGCGGCGAAATGCTGGCCAGCCGCGACAATCCGCTGGCGGTCGAACTGGGAGGGCTGCTGTCTTCTGGCGGACTTGGCCAGCATAGCAGGGATGAATTGCAGACGATATTGGCGGGCCGGTCTGTCGCTGCCAGTTTCGGTGTCGGCACGGAAACCTTTGACAGTGCCGCTGCCACCACGCGGCGCGATCTGGAACTGCAATTGCAACTGCTGGCAGCGCTTGTGTCCGATCCCGGCTACCGCGCAGAAGGGCTTGGTTCATGGCGCCAGGGGCTGGATGATTTCTTTGCCCGCCTGGACAAAACCCCCGCCGCGGCCTTTCGCGAGGCCATGCGGACGACAATATCTGACAATGACCCCCGCTTCACCCGCCAGCCCATTGACGCCTATCGCGCGCTGGATTTCACGAAACTGAAATCCGCCATCGCGGACCGGCTGCAAAACGGGGCGGTGGAAATAGCCCTGGTGGGCGATTTTGACGAAGCAGAGGCAATCCGCATGGTGGGCGCAACCTTTGGTGCGCTGCCGCCGCGTGAAAGCGACTTTGCCCCGTATGAGGCGCAGCGCGCTTCCTTCACCATGACGCAAAAGCGCGGCGTGCAGATTGTCCGCCACAAGGGCGAAAGCGACCAGTCCCAGCTGCAACTGGTGTGGCCCACCACTGACGATAGCGACTGGGATACAAGTTCGCGCCTCAGCCTGCTGGCCCGCGTTGCGCGGTTGATGCTGACCGAGAAAATGCGCGAGGAACTGGGGCAGACATATTCGCCCACGGTCAGCAGTGACCAGTCTTCCACCTATCGCGGGTTTGGCACATTCATGATGGGCGCCGCGGTGGATGTAGCGCAGCTGGATGCTGCACGCGCCGCAATGGCGCAAGTGGTGGACGAACTGCGCGCTGGCCCGCCCGATGCCGATCTTATCCAACGGGCACGGCAGCCGCTGCTGGAATCGCTCGACAACAGGCTGAAGAGCAACGGCGGGTGGATGGCACTGGTGGGCCGCGCACAAAGCGAGGCGGATGACATCGAACGCTTCGTAACCGCAAAAGCGCGCTACGAAGCCATGACCGGCGAAGATTTGCACCAGCTGGCACAGCAATATCTGGCACCGGGCGATGCAGTGGAATTCCGCGTGCTGCCGGAAGCGCCCGTAAAGCCTCAATAATTAGTCACTGGCAAATAAACGGGGCCGGAAGTTTCCTTCCGGCCCCGTAGTCCAAAACAATGCTGCCTGATCAGTAGCGCACGCGCGCTGACACGCCCAGCACGCGCGGGTCGTTCACAAATGCGGTGTTATTGTTGAAGTCGATGCCGCCCTTCACATTGTTCTCGTTGGTGATGTTGCGAGCAAACAAGGCCACTTCATACTGGTTATCGGGGGCGGCATAACCGATCCGCAAACCACCTTCGAACTGGTTGTCGGCGTTAAATTCCCTGGATTGATACAGGAAGAAATTCGTGGCGCCCTGATAGGCCCAGTCGGTGAAGACAAACACTTCACCGCCATTGCCAAGCGGCACGGAATAGCGCGCCGTGACATCGGCAATCCACTTGGGCGCATTGGGGAACGGGTTACCATCCACCAGTGCACGGTCAGTCCCGCTCAGATTAACAATCGGGTCGGTGACGGTGCATTGCGCGCAAATGCCCACTGCCAGACCGGGGTCGTTGATCTCGGTATCATTATAGCTGACGCCGGCAGTCACGAGGAAGTTTTCCGAAAGCTGGAAAGCGGAATCGAGCTCGAAGCCCCACGCCTTGCCTTCATTGGCATTGACCAGCTGGACCAGATTGCCCAGCCCGCCCACCGCGGTAAATTGCAGATCTTCCACGGTGTAGGTGAAGACTGCCCCGTTCAGACGGATGCGTCGGTCAGCCAGCTCGCTTTTGAAGCCGACTTCATAGGACATGATCTTTTCCGATGTCGCCACCGACGGGGGCGAGAAGAACGCCACATCGCGGCCCTGGATGGTGGGCGCGCGGAAGCCGCTGGCAACGCGGGCATATACGCTGAAATCGTCCGATACATCGGCAAAAGCGCTGACATCCCAGCTGACCCTGTTGTCCGACACTTCGCGGAAATTCAGCGGGCCGCCTGACAGGACGTAAAAGTTCTTGTCATCTTCGGTATATCGCACGCCCCCCGTGACGCGCAGCATATCGGTAAACTGATATGTGCCCTGCCCGAATACGGCCCAGCTGCTGTTCTGGTGGCGCACCTTTACTGGTGGCGGGAAATCAAACCCTTCTGTCAGGACATTGAAATCGCTGTCGAATGCAAAGGCACCGACCTGCCACGTAAATGCGCCATCGCCATTGGACGCCAGGCGCACTTCATGGGTGGTCTGCTTCAGATCAATGGAATCTCGCGTATCGGACGGGAACGGAATGAAACCGGGGCCAGAGACAGGCAGGAACGCTGCGCCAAAGCCGCCATCAATATCGCCGCGGCTTGATCCGTTGCTTTCATTATACGCAGTGATCGACGTGAGCGTGGCGCCGTCAAATTCATAATCAAATTTGAAAGATGCGCCAAAGCCTTGATATTCCGAGATATTGCCCCCGCCTGCATCGTAAAACACGGTCTTGCGGTCGTAATTCTGGTTCAGGTCATTATTGCCGGGGCCAAGGATATTGGCCCTGAACAAGGTCGAAGTGCCGTCAAGATCACGGTATTGGGCCGCACCCAGAATGCTCAACCGGTCGTTCGGCGTGAACAGCAACTGGCCGCGAACAGCGATTTCATCAAAACCGCCGTAGACATCTTCTTCGCCCGTGAAGCCATTATCCACATAATCGTCCCGGCCCTGATACAGCACCGAGATACGGGCAGCCAGCCGGTCCTTCACCAGCGGTCCGCCCACGCCTGCATCAAGTGAGATGGAGCCAAAGCTGCCGGCGCTGACAGAAGCCTGCGCCGAAAAATCGTTGGTCGGCTTGTTCGTGTCAATCTTCACGATGCCCGCCGGGGTGTTGCGCCCGAACAAAGTGCCTTGCGGGCCGCGCAGCACCTCAATGCGGTCAACATCAAATACCGGGAAACTTTTCAGGGTGACATTTTCCATCACCACATCGTCCATCAGCACCGAAACAGGCTGCGATGCAGCCAGATCGAAATCGGTGTTGCCAAGCCCGCGAATATAAAAGCGCGGCGCTGCACGGCCATTTGAACTTTCCACAAACAGGCCGGGGACACGGGCCGCCAGCGCGGTGATGTCTGCGCCCGCGTCAAAGATGGTCTGCACGCGGTCTGTGTCGAGAGTGGCCGCGGAAATTGCCACATCCTGCAGGTTTTCTTCGCGGCGGTTGGCCGTAACGACAATCACATCAAGCTGCCCGGCAGGTGCTGCTGCCGGTGTGGCACCACTATCCTGCGCCCATGCGGGCTGGGCCAGCGTTGCCAGCGCAAGCGTAATCATGCTGGCAGCAGCGCCCCGGACGGAAGGCCGAAAAGATGGGCGTATGCGATTGGTCATTTCGATATACTCCGAGAAACTTGGTCGCCAGCAGGTAGCGCAAGAACCCGTAAAAGGCGCGCCCTATTTCGGGCGCTTGCCGCTCAGGGAATTATCAAGTGCCCCTTTCAATACCTTGTTATATTTCGATAGTTTGTTTTCTGGGTGCTTTTGCGTCGCCAATGGCTACTTGGCGAATCCCCCGCAATGTTGCGTTTTGGGAACAGTTTCAACAGGCGCCTGGCAACAGAAAATCGGTCAACGATGAGGGCCAGCGCTGCCAATCCTGATTGGAGAGATTGCCGCATGAAAGAACCGATTTAAATTTGTAAATCAAGCACCTATGATTGGAACTTCGAACGCCAAATCAGCTCGTCGCGCGTAAAAATCGCCCCTGCACCCGTTCCGCCATGTTAAGAACAACGGCTCCACGGCTTGCTCCTGCGGCGATCCGGCGTCATAGGCAGGGGCATATTCAACCCAAGCCCGATACCAGCCTTTCTGCAAAGGTCCCCGCGATGAAAGTCCATATTCACGTCTCTCTCAAATCCGGTGTGCTCGACCCGCAGGGCCGCGCAATCCATCATGCGCTCGAAGGGCTTGGCTTTGCCGGGGTCAATGATGTGCGCGCCGGGCGCCTGATCGAACTGGATGTGGACGACAGCGTGACCGACGCGCAGCTTGACGAGATGTGCCGCAAACTCCTCGCCAATATGGTGATCGAGAATTATCGCATCGAAAAGGTGGGCGAGAAGGAAAACGCATAATGGCTTTCCGTTCTGCTGTTATCACGTTCCCCGGTTCCAATTGCGACCGGGACATGGCCGTGGCGCTGGAACTGGCATCAGGCACAGCCCCGATGCGCGTATGGCATGGGGATGCAGCCCTGCCCGACCGGCTGGATTTCATCGCCTTGCCGGGCGGTTTTTCCTATGGCGATTATCTGCGTTCAGGTGCCATGGCAGCACGCAGCCCGATCATGCAGGCCGTGGTCGATGCGGCATCACGCGGCGTGCCGGTGCTGGGTGTTTGCAACGGCTTTCAGATATTGACGGAAAGCGGCCTGTTGCCCGGTGCGCTGATGCGCAATGCCGGGCAGAACTTCATCTGCCGCACGGTCGCACTGAAGGTGGAAAACAACCAGACGCTGTTCACCAGCGGATATTCCGCAGGGCAGATCATCCACATTCCGGTGGCCCACCACGATGGCAATTATTTCGCCGATGATGAAACGCTGGACCGGCTGGAAGGCGAAGGCCGCGTGGCGTTTCGCTATACAGATGCCTGCAACGGTTCACGCCGTGATATTGCTGGTGTTCTCAACCGGGCAGGCAATGTGCTGGGCATGATGCCCCATCCCGAACGTGCAGTAGAAACCGCCCATGGCAGCACCGATGGCCGCGCCCTGTTTGATAGCGCGGTAAAGGCCCTCGTCGCTGCCTGACCCGCGTTGTTGCCGGTTTACTTACGGGTTCGATTACCCTCGCAATTACCCGTTCAATTACCCGTTCAGGCGCCCACTGCCTTGGCCAGCGCGGGTGCGCGCCTGACCACTTTACGCGCATCGGCTGCCGGCATGGGCCTGCCGAAATAATACCCCTGAATTTTCTTGCAGCCCAGTTTGCGGATCATTTCCGCTTCCTCTGCCGTTTCGACACCTTCGGCGGTGGTGGACATTTCAAGACTGTCCGCCATGGCGACAACGGCACGGATGATTGCCAGGCTTTCAGGGTGGGCATTGGCCGCGCCCTGCACGAAACTGCGGTCCACCTTGATGGTGGAAAAACGCAATTTGCGTAAATAGCCCAGGGATGAATAGCCCGTGCCAAAGTCATCCAGCGCGACCGAACAGCCCAGCGCCATGATTTCTTCAAGCGCAGCACGCGCGACATCGGCATCACGCAGGAAAATGCTTTCCGTCACCTCGATTTCCAGGCGGCTTGCCTCAAGCCCGCTTTTGGCAAGCGCCCGCACCACGGTGGAGGCAAAATCAGGTTCGATCAGCTGTTCCCCCGACACATTGACCGCAATGCGAATATGGGCTGGCCAGTTGGTCGCTTCTGTGCACGCCTGTTCCATGACCCATTGGCCGATGGGGACAATCAGCCTTGTATCTTCTGCCAGCGGGATGAATTTAACCGGGCTGACAAACCCGTGTTCCGGGCTGTTCCAGCGCACCAGCGCTTCGAAACTGAGCACATTTTCGCCAATCGCATCCACCACCGGCTGATAATGCAGCAGCAACTCGCCGCGTTCGATGGCGTGGCGCAGTGAAAATTCCAGCTTGCGGCGTTCTTCTGCCGATGCGTGCAGAGCCGGTTCGTACCGGTAATGCTCGCCGCCGCCTTCATCCTTGGCACGGTAAAGGGCAAGGTCGGAATTGCGCATCAGATCTTCGACATTGGTGCCATCGCGCGGGCCGATTGCCGATCCGACACTGGCACCCACATACAATGTATGATGGTCGATCGAATAGGGCTTCGAAAGGCTGTCAATCACCCTGTGGGCAATCCGCTCGACTGTTTCCTTGTTCGAAGCATCGCGGATGACAATGGCAAATTCATCGCCGCCCAGACGGCCCACCATCTCGTTTTCGCCGATCAGTTCCTTGAGCCTGCCGGAAACCTGCGCCAGCAACTGGTCGCCCACCAGATGGCCAAGGGAATCGTTCACGGCCTTGAACCGGTCAAGATCGATCATCAGGAAGGCACAGCGCGACCGCCATTGGTGCGCAAAGCGCAAGGCTTCGCCCAGGCTTTCATGCAGCATCAAACGGTTGGGCAGGCCCGTCAGCGTATCATAACGCGCCAGATAGGCGATTTTTTCGCTGGATTCGCGCTGCTCCGTCACATCGGAGCCGACACCGCGGAAGCCGATGTATTGTCCGCCATCGTCCAGCATTGGGGTGCCAGATA
This sequence comes from Allopontixanthobacter confluentis, assembly GCF_009827615.1. GTDB lineage: Bacteria > Pseudomonadota > Alphaproteobacteria > Sphingomonadales > Sphingomonadaceae > Allopontixanthobacter > Allopontixanthobacter confluentis. The sequence goes on along the minus strand of NZ_WTYU01000001.1, from coordinate 590,356 downwards.
ATTCCCACCAGCGTTCTTCCCGATCAATCGTGACATTGACCAGAACGCTGGAAAAACTTTCACGGCGTTTCATCCGTTCCGCCAGATCATGCAGGCTGGGCGCGAACTGGCCGGTTGCCCAACCGTCCCCGCTGATAAGTTCCAGGAATTGCTTGCCGTTCACTTCTTCAGGCGTTTTGCCCAGCGCAAAGGAGAAGCGCGGCGATACCATGCGGACGCGCCGCGCAGTATCAACCTGCCACAGCCAGTCTGCCTGGTTTTCCTCAAATTCGCGCAGCAGCAGCGAAACCACTTCGCTTTTTTCGGCCATGCCGGCTTCTGCAAAGCGCGCTTCGAGAAAAGTGCGCGCGTTCTGGATGGTGCCGCTGACCACGATCACCGCGAATATCGCCGGGACCGGGACCATGGAAAATTCCCCCGCCAGCGCAAAGCCGATCATCGCCGCTGCACTGGTAGCGCAAGCGAATATCACCGTGCCCAGGGGCGCAGATGCCACGGTAAGGGCAGAGCCCACCACCAGCACGGAAATGATTATCCAGACTTCCAGCAGCGGATTGGCCACGCCAATGAAGCCGAAGACCAGCAGGGGCAGACACCACACTGCGGCCGATAATGCCGCTGCCAGCAAATGTTTGCGAAATTCAAGGGCCGACAGGTTGCGCCGATCAGAATCGGCGACTGCAGAATGCACCTGCGCGCTGAAAATCATGGTTGCGGCCAATGCGACCAGCCAGCCTGCGGCAAGCCACAATGTCCCTGCCCAGAATGCGCTGAGTGCGACCAGTCCGGCTGCCAGCGACTGCCCGGCAATGCGAAGGCGGGTGCCATGGGCAAGCCGCGGATATTGCATCCCGCGCAGCCTGCTCCATCCGTCAGTGGTAGGATCGCTCAGGCCCAGCACTTCACGTGCAGGAAGTCTGACTGTAGGTGCCGACATGATTTTCTGAATTTCGCTCACCTGATCCCGCCTAGCGGGCAAAGGTTTCCAGCCAGTAAAGCAAAGCCGGCGTTTGTGATGAATATAGTTCTGACAGAGGAGCTTAAGCCCAATGCGAAAACGCCTGACATTGCGAAAGGTCTGAAGCTGGCACGGCGCGATCAGATCTGGCGCGCGCCGAACATGGCAAGGCGTATTTCCGTGAAATCCTGCCGGATCGCTTCCAGCGACAGCGGCCTGAAATCCACCATCGATGCGCGCAAGGACCGGTCCGCAGCATCGAACAGGGCGTGCATGGCCGCTGCCAGCGCATGGCCGGGGTCCGTGCCGGTCCTGAGCGCAGAAATGGCCCCGATAGCGCCGGAAAGCGCGGTTCCGCGCCGTGCGTATGCGCCGGTGCGGTTGGCATGCAGGGCGCTGGCAAGCGACGTTTCCAGCTCGTCAAAGCAATACAGGCTAAGCGCGCGGGCGTCCGAACCAAGAATTGCGGCATCGCGTTCAACCCGGCGGTAGGCAGCTTTGGGTGTGGCAAGGGCGAGCATGTCAGTTCCGGTCCGCATTCCACGCAGCGATCTGGTTTTTCAGGAACGAAAGGGTGGATTGCGAAGCCGCTACATTGCGGTCTGTCCGGGCAAATTGCGTGGTCAATTGCGCCCGAAGCGCGTCCTGCTGTTCCGTGATCTTGGCCAGCTGGTCATCGATTTGCTGTGCGGACCGGGTGTAGCGGGCGACCGATCCGGCCAGCGTGCCGGGATTGCCCGTCGTGCCCATTTCCCGCGCCAATTTGTCCATTGCAGAGCTGCCCGCAAGCCAGCCAGTCGATGTGCGCGCCGTCATCGGCGCAGGCGCAGCTGCAAACGCGCCCGAAATTATCGACGCAGCCCCCCAACTGGAAGGTCTGGCCGCATGATGAACGCCTATGCCACTTTTTCCCCACGCGCTGTCCGCAGCGCGCAAACAGCCTATGCCGACCCGCGCGTGATCGAAGACCGCGTGCGCCGCTTCCTGCCGCTGGTCCACAAGGCGGCCTGGCATATTTATGGTGCTGGCCGTGATGGGCTGGAAGTGGAAGATCTGGTCCAGGCAGGGCTAGTTGCCCTTACCGATTGCGCCCGGCGGCACGAGCCGCCCGCCACAGGCGAAGTCGAGGACGGCTTTGCCGCTTACGCCAAAATGCGCGTGCGCGGCGCGATGTTCGATTGCCTGCGGAAACTGGCGCCGGCGTCACGCGGGACGATGAAGCGGCTGGCGCAATCAAGCCGCCACCGCGCCGAATTTCTCGGGCAGCATGGCCGCGAACCCAGCCCGGCAGAATTGGCACAGCTCCTCGGCATCTCGCCCGAAGCCATGCTCGCGCTGGAAGGCGAGCAAATCCACCTCACTCCTCTCGACAGCATCTATGATGATACTGCGGCTGCCTTTGCCGAGCCGGAAGCAGATGCCTTCGCGCAGCTATGCGACGCGCAGGAAAGCAGCCGCCTGGCGGAATGTATCGCCAACCTGCCGGAGCGGCTTCAGCTGGTCTTGCAGCTATATTTCATCGAAGAACTGAACCTTGCGGAAATTGCCGGGGTTCTGGAAGTGAGCGTGCCGCGTGTGCATCAGCTGAAGGCAGGCGCGCTCGATAAATTAAAAACCATGTTGGCAGAGACTGATCTGGCATAGCCTGATCGGGCATGGGCTGATCTGACATAGCCAGATCGCGCATAAGGTAATCGGGCTGAGGCTGAACTGGGGTTTCCAGCAGCAAACGCGGCCCTGCCTGGCGTTTTAAAGCATATCCTTGCAGGTCTGGTCTAGCCCGCCATTTCGGCAGCGCGCATGGTGTCGAGCGACGCCCGCAGGCGGTCCGGCTGGATCGCCACATTTGCGCTGCGCAGATCATGTTCAAGTTCGCGCGCACAATGGCCGAGCAGGTCTTCCCCGAACATGCCCGCCGTGCCAGCCAGATTATGCAGCTTTCTGGCAGCATCCTCTATCTTGTCGCTGCCCAATTCGCCGTGCAGCAGCTGTTCCACACTGGCGATAGTGGCACGCTTTTCAATCCGGTAACGCTCTTCAATCGACAGATCAGAATTGGCTGGCCCATCCGCGTAGGAAACTGCCACGGTGTTTTCCGCAGGCCGCCGCGCCCAGCTTTCAACCGCTGCCTGCAGCTTGTCGGCATTGACCGGCTTGGTCAGATGGGCCTGCATACCGGCGGCAAGGCAGCCAGCGATATCTTCGGCAAAGGCATTGGCGGTAAGCGCGACAATCGGCAATTGGCCTGCGCCAATCCCTGCGCTGCGGATCGCGCGGGTGGCATCGATGCCATTCATGATGGGCATGTTCATGTCCATCAGGACAAGGTCAAACTGGCGGTTTGCTTTGGCCGCAGTCTGCACCGCTTCCACTGCGATGGCGCCATTGTCGGCAATTTCCACTTCCATCCCCAAGCGGCCCAGCAGATCGGTCATCAGGATCTGGTTGATATCATGATCTTCCACCAGCAAAATGCGGGGGCTTTCCGGCAAAGGCTGCATGGGGGCGGCGCTGGCGGGCAAATTTTCCGGAACATACGGCTCCGCCGCCTGCGGCACATCATCGGCGCATTGCACAAGTGGCAGGCAAACGCGGAAAATGCTGCCCATGCCAAGCACGCTTTCCACTTCCATTTCGCCGCCCAGCAGATGGGTCAGCTTCCGGCAGATGGCCAGCCCCAGCCCCGTGCCGCCATGGTCGCTTGCAATGGTCGCGTCGGCTTGTTCAAATTCGCTGAAAATCGCCTTTTGCCGGTCACGCGCGATGCCAATGCCGGTGTCTTCCACTTCCAGCACCATCCAGCCAGCATCGCCATTTTCCAGCCGTGCGCGCATGGTGACATGGCCTTCATGCGTGAATTTCAGCGCATTGCCGAGCAGATTGAGCAGAATCTGCCGGATTCGCAAACCATCGCTGCAAATCATCGGCGGCACGTCGCTGGCAATGTCGCAATCAAGGCGGATACCCTTGCTGTCCGCCAATGCCGCCATCAGGGTGATTGTGCCGTCCATGACATGGTGCAGGTTGGTCGGTTCAGCGGCAATGATCATCTGCCCTGCCTCCGCCTTGGACAGGTCCAGAATATCGTTCAGCAGCCGCATCATGGAACGGCCGCTGTCGGAAATAAGCTGCGCGTGCTGGCGCTGGGCCGGTGTCAGATCGCTGTCGAGCAGGAGATTGGCAAAGCCCAGAACGCCGTTCATCGGGGTGCGGATTTCGTGGCTCATATTGGCAAGAAAACTGGATTTGGCCTCGACCGCAGCTTCGGCCTGCTTGCGTGCGCTTTGCAGCGCGCTTTGCAATTCCATGCTTTCCGACACATCCAGCGCGACGGCGATGAAACCGCGCGTTTCGCCGTCTTCTGCCAGTTCTGGCCGGGTGATCATGTCAGCCCAGCGCGCTGTGCCATTGGCAGTAACGAAGCGGAAGGTGGCCCGGTGTTCTTCCTGCCGTTCGATCGCGTCCAGCCAGTCACGGTGAAACCGGGGCCGGTCATCGGGATGAATGGCGGAAATCCAGCCTGTGCCCATGGCATTGGCCGGGGCCAGGCCAGATATCGCCAGCCAGCTGTCATTGGCATAGATACAGAAACCGAATTCATCAGTGCGGATGATGCCGGCCGGCGAAAGGCGCGCCAGATCGCTGAAGCGATGTTCACTTTCCACCAGTGCGGCCAATGCTTCTTCCTGCGCTCGTGTTTTCTGCCGTACCTCGGCAGAAATGGCCGCTTCGCGCCGCGCATAGGATTGCAGCAGGCCGCCAAAACACAGGATCAGCGCAATGCCGCCGCCCAGCACAATGGCGGATTCGTTGGTTTTGACATTGGCTTCGAACGTGGGCGTGCTTTGCCACACCATTGTCCAGGTCTGTCCTTCAACAGGGACCGTTCGGCTGATGGTGAACGCCGCATCGCTGCGCAATTCATCACCAAAAATCTGCTGGTCAGGATCAATTACCGGGCCATCATAAATCCTGACCGCGAACAATTCCCCCTGACTGGACGTAAGCCCGTCAATAAACCGCGAGGCAATGAAGGGCGCATAGACCCAGCCGCGAAATGCAACGCGCCTGGCGGCCACGGAATCAAGCGGCACATCGCGCTTGTAAACCGGCTGCAAGAGCAGAAAACCGGGGGTTTGCGCCTCGTCCTGAACCAGCGTGATGCGTTTGGTAATGCGCGGCTCGCCGGTGTTGCGGGCATTTTCTGCCGCCTGCCGCCGGTTCCGTTCGAACCCGATATCCAGACCGACCGCCTGCGCGTTGATGGCAATCGGTTCGATATATTTGATGACGAACAAATCGTCATTCCCGCTTTCAGGATGCACTTTGAAAGGCGGCACTCCATCTGCCAGACTTTGCTGCACGAACGCTGCCTTATCGGCACGGTCAACCGGCTCGATAAATCCTATGCCATTGATGCCGGGCAGGGATTTGACATTGATCATGTCAATGAAATTGAGCCAGGTTTCGCGCGTCAGATTGTCAGTCGCGTCAATGACTGCAGCGCCGCCATCCAGACTGCGCCGGTAGATTTCCACGCGGTGCCGCAGCGCCACCTCGCTATCATCGGCCATCGCGCTGAACGCCGTCATGTTGCGATCATAGACAATAGCATTGGTCACAAACCATGCAGCCAGCGTTGCCGCCAGTAGCGCGAACAGGCCCACCACCATCGACCACGATAATGGTGTTACCGGGGTGTTTTTCCACAACAGCCCGGGCCTGCGCCACGGGGCAAACAACGCAAGCGGCACAATCAGCAGAATGCCCACAATATCGCCGCGCCACCACGCCAGCCAGCCGTGCGCCAGCGCGGCGGTTTCGGCCGATCCCTCAAACCACAACGTCGCCATGCCGACAGATGCGCTGACAAGGCAGGCAGCAGGGCCGGCCAGCACAATGACTTTCAATGCGTCAGCCAGGGATTCAAGACGGATGGGCGTGCCAAACGCGCGGTTGACCAGCCACCGCGCCATCAGCGCCTGTGCCGTGGCCCCTGTCGCCAAAACGGCGGATCGCAGCAGCGACACAACCTGGGGTGAGAGCACGGCGTTGGGGTCAAAGGATATGCTCTGGCTCGCCCACACATTGATGCAGAATGACCCGATCCAAATGCCGGGCCACAGCTTCCGGCCAAAAATCAGCAGGCCGGCCACTGCAATGCCGGCAGCGGGCCACACCTGCGACACATTGCCCGCCTGCGCGCTGAATATCAGCCCCAGAAAGGCTGCGGCAGCGTAAGCGCCAGCTATTGCTGCAATGGCAAACACTGCGCTGTACTGGCGAGGCAGGGCCGCATCAGGCATGGAAATGTTGGTTCTGCTGCCGGTGATGCTGCACCTCATGCTGCACAATGCCCGCGCGGCGATTCTCCAGCACTTTCATCACCGCGCCAGACAAATCTTCCAACAGCGACAATTGCCGAGCGCTTACATCAGGCCGCAACTTGACATCGATGACGCAGATCGTCCCTAACCGGTGGCCTTGCCTGTTCTTGAGCACAGAGCCTGCATAAAACCGCAGATTGGGGTCCCCCTTTGCCAACGGATTATGCATGAAGCGTGCGTCAATTGCGGCATTCTCCACCACCAGCAGATCGTCCGAGGTGATTGCGTGCGAACAGAATGACAGCGGCCGCGGCGCTTCGCTGACCGAAAGACCGACCCGTGCCTTGAACCAGTTGCGGTTTTCATCGACCAGGGAAATAAGCGCGATCGGTGCTGCAAACAGATGTGCCGCTTCTTGCGCAAGGGCATCGAAATGCGGCTCTGGCGGGGTATCAATAATGTGGTAGCTGCCAACCGAGGCCAGCCGGTCAGCTTCTGCACTGTGCACATTCACGATTTCGCTACTCCCCTTCCAAAGAAATCAGGCGCCAGCGTTATCCGTGGTCGGTAGAATTTGGGGTCAAAGGGGCTTACGTAAAAACACTTGGCGGCCTTTCGCCGGGTAGTGTGCGGCAGTTCCATCAACAAACAGCCTTGTACCGGAAAGCGCAGCCCATGCGGCAGTCGCATCCCAACGCGCTTGCGTCAGCGGGCTTTTCCGGCTGGACCGCTGGCAAAAGGCGCGCCAAAGGGATTTACTGGGGTTCATCGGAGGATTTAATGAAGCAAGACCAAAATCAGTTTAAAAAGATCGACATGGAAAATTCCGCTGGCGATCCGACCCATGTTGCGCGGCCAGGTGCTGACACATCGACCATCAGCGTGGTGTCCGGTGTCACCGCCGATGAACCATTGGACTTCAATCTGGACGATTTTGCCGACCTGGGCCTTACCTATCGCGGCAAGCCTATTGCTGATCTTGACCAGGTTGTGGACCAGATCTGGACTGGCCGTACAGACAATGTGAATGGCGACACCATTACGTTCAGCTTTGTTGAAAACAACCACCTCACCGGTTTGTATAACAACCCCAATTATGGCTTCACTGCAGACAATGGCGTCACCCCGTTCAGTGCGGCCCAACGCGCAGAAGCGCGCGATTCCATTCAGTTCTGGGATGATCTGATCGCCCCGACTTTTGTCGAAAAGAACGGCCAGGGTGCCGACATTCTGTTCGCCAACAGTGCAGATCCGGGTCAGGCCTATGCCTATTATCCTGGCGACAGGGGCTATAAGTATCAGAGCGATGTTTTCATTGCCGACCCTGAGTTGAATACCAGCAATAACTGGCTTGGGTTCAACGGCTATGGCGCCACCACATTGATCCATGAACTGGGTCATACGCTGGGCCTCAGCCATCCGGGCAGGTATAATGGCTCAGGTGCAACAACTTACGTGGCGCAGGCCGAATATGCGCAGGACAGCGAACAATATTCGATCATGTCCTATTGGAGCCCAAGCGAAACGGGCGCCCGCATTGTTGATTTCAGCACCTTCCTGTTCGGCAATGCACAAACGCCGATGCTGCATGACATTCTGGCAATTCAGGCCGCCTATGGCGCTGACCTGACGACCCGCACGGATGATACGGTGTATGGCTTCAATTCGACAGCGAACCGTGACGTTTTCGATTTTGAACAGAATATCTTCCCCAACGTCGCCATCTATGACGCTGGCGGTAATGACACGATTGATATGTCCGGTTTCAATGCCAGCGTATTTATCGACCTTCATGATGGCAGCTTCTCGTCGGCAGCACAGGCTGCACCCGATGCAGCCACGATTAACGCCAATCGTGCAGAACTCGGCACCATCCTGGAAACTCAGTTCGGCACGCTGACGCAGGCGCAAATCACCGCAACTGTAAACAGCTTCAAAAATGCCAATGCGAACAGCATTCTTGCAGATACCGGAGTGGCCGGGATTGCCACGACCAGTTACAGCAATATCGCAATCGCCTATGGTACAATCATCGAGAATGCGATCGGCGGCTCGCAGCGCGATCTGCTCTGGGGCAATGCGGTCGACAATGTGCTTTCCGGCAACGGCGGTAACGACGTGCTTAATGGGTTCGAAGGTTCCGACACATTGACCGGCGGCGATGGTTCCGACACATTCAGCTTCTCGACGCTGGACGGGATCGACACGATCACCGATTTTGCCACAGGTGTCGACAAGATCGATCTTGCAGCGTTTGGCGGTTTTGAAAGCTTTATCGGCGAAGCCGGCTTCAGCGGAACCGCAGGCGAAGTGCGCGTCATCGACGGGTTCGTATATGGCGATCTTGATGGTGACGGTGTTGCCGACCTGACGATTGACCTTAACGGCGCCGATGCTGGCGGCGGCGACTTCCTCTTCTGACGAACTGGATGTTGAATTAAAAAACCCCCGGCCCTCAGCGGGCCGGGGGTTTTTTATTGCCTGATGCCGATAGTGGCGGACTTACCGTTTCGCGACCGTCAGCCGGAAACCCTGACTCTGCTCTGTCTTCGGCCCAGACTTCGGCTAGTCTTCGGTCCAGCCTTCAACTCAGTCTTCCCTGCCTGCAAGCCATAGCATCTGGGTCAGTGGTTCGGTCAGATATTGCAGCACAGTGCGTTTGCGCAATGGCACGATAATCTCGGCGGGCAAGCCGGGCCGCAACGGGTTCTTGTTATCCCGCACGGTGCTGAGAATGGCCATCTCATCTTCCGGAACCCTCACCTGCACTTTGAAATAGCTGGCCCCGGTCCGTTCGTCGGTCAGATTATCGGCTGACATGCTGGTGACCACCCCAGTGAGGATCGGCAAGGTGCGTTCCTGCAAGGACGGAAAGCGTACTTGCGCCACCTGACCAACGGTCACGTCATCGGCATCGCGCGGAGAAATCTGCACGTCGACCAGCAATTCCCGGTTGTCAGGCACGATCTGCATGATCGTTTCGCCCGCACGAATGACCCCGCCGACGGTGAATGCGTTCAGTTCGACCACCTTGCCTGATGCGGGCGCGCGAACGGTGGCACGGGACAATTCGGAGCGGATTGCGCGCAATTGCGGCCTCAACTGGTCAAGCCGGTCGCTCACTTCGCGCAAGCGGCTTGATGCTTCTTCGATGATTTCCCGGCTCAAGGTGACCGATTGCATCGCGTTTTCGCCAATGGATTCACGTGCTGCGGCAATCTGCGCTTCGATCTGGCCTTCGCTGCCAGACAGGGCGGCCGCAGTCCGGTCCACTTCGCGGACCCGGCTTTTTGATGCAAACCCCCTGCTTTCCAGCTCTCTCAGCGCGCCAAGTTCATCATCAATCAGACGCTGCTGGTCGCGGTTGGATTGCAATTGCCGCCTAAGGCCCTCGATACGTTCATCATTCTGACGGCTGCGTTGGCCCAGCACGCCCTTTTGTGATGATACTGTGCCCTTGCGGGCCGCAAACAGCCTGCGCTGCGTATCCATCGCCTGCACTGCAAACTGCTTGTTCTGACCAGTCAGCCCGGCAAATTCTGCTGGCGCCGTAAATGTGCCGGCACCCGATTGTTCCGCCTGCAAGCGTTCACGTTCTGCCAGCAGGCTCAGATATTCGCTGGTGATCCCGCGCTCTGATGCCACCAGCGTATCGCTATCCAGTTCCAGCAACACATCACCCTTGCGCACCGTTTCCCCTTCTTTCACATTCAGCGCGGAAACAACGCCCCCTTCATTATGCTGCACGGCCTGTTTGTTGCCCGCAACAACGATGCTGCCTGTGCCAATGGCGCCTGAATCGAGCGGGGTGAATGCCGCCCAGCCCATGAACAGAACGAAAAACACGCCGCCGATTATCGCCGCAAGTTTCTTCTCCTTGCCAATGCCATCTTCGGCAGCGGCATAGGCCTGGTGCATGGGTGCAGCAGCCCCGGTCAATTCGCGCGCGCCCTGGCTGGCTGGCAGTTGATCGCTCATCATTTGCCTTTCACGGTCATGCTGGTGATTTGTCCTGCCGGTTTGACAGGGGCAAGTTTGGCCATGACTTCCAGCCGCGGCCCATCCAGCACGATCTTGCCTTCGCGCAACACCACCAGCCGGTCGGTTTCGGCCAATATGCGTGGCCGGTGGGATGCAATGATGATGGTGACACCTTGCTCGCGTAATGCTGCGATGACATGCGCCAGTGCGATTTCGCCATCCTCATCCAGCGCGCTTTCCGGCTCGTCCATCAGAATGACAGAGCGTTTTCCGTAAATTGCCCGCGCAAGCGCAATGCGCTGGCTTTGACCTGACGAAAGCCCCCCTTCACCCCCGCCAACCAAAGTATCAAACCCGTTGGGCAGTTTCAGGATCATGTCATGGGCGCCTGCCCGCTTGGCAGCGTCGACAATATCGGCATCAACCGATGCGTCCAGTTCGTGACTGCCGCTGTTCCAGGCAGAAAAACCGGAGATATTCTGCGCCACGGTGCCGGGTAACAGTGCATAATCCTGCGGCACATAACCGATATGGCGTGCCAGCCGATCTGATGGCCAGTCCGAATAATTGGCCCCGTCTATCCGAATGACACCGGCATCGGGTGAGACTGCATTGGCAAGCAATTTCATCAGGGTTGATTTGCCCGCCCCTGATGGCCCGATCAGGCCCACAAAACTGCCATTCTCGACATTCAGAGTAATATCCTTGAGGATCAGATCGCTGTTGGTGGGCGAACGAACAAACACATGGTCGACCAGGATCGCGCCTTCGGGGGCTGGCAACGCGGTCCGCACATCGTCTGTCACCACCCCGTCATCCACGAATTGGGCCAGATCATCCATGGCGTTGCGGGCAAGCCCGATGCGCGGCCATGATGTGATGAGCTGTTCAATTGGCTGCAACGCGCGGCTCAACAACACAGATGCGGCAATTACCGCGCCGACGGAAATCTGCCCGTCAACTGCCAGCCATGCGCCAAGGCCAAGCGCCAGCGACTGCATGAGCAATCGGACAAATTTGCCGGTGGAGGAGAAAAACGCGCTTTTTGTCTGCGCCTCTGACCCTGTTTCCAACGCCGCTGCGCGCTCATCAACAAGCTGGTTGGTCATGGCTTCATACAGGCCGGACGAGCGAACCAGCCCGCGGTTTTGCAACATCCGGTCAAAGTGAAGATGCGCCAGCGCTGTCTGCCGCTGCGATGCGCGCGCTGCCAGCGATGTGCTACGTTCGTTCAGCCACGTTACAGCGACCAGAATAGCGCCTGCAACAATGATGATAAGGGCCAGCAGCGGATGCAGCAGGAATGCGGCAATCAGATAGACCGGCACCCACGGCGCATCATAGATGATCAAGGCCGGCGGGCCGGCCACAACCTGCCTGATCGTGTCAAAATCACGAAGCAGGACAGCACGGATTTGCGTGTTCTTGCCATGCAGCAATCTGGTCACCAGGGGGCCGACCAGCAGTTTCTCAATTCGTGTCGATGCTCTGACCAGCGTTCGCGTGCGGATGGCATCGAGGCCAGCCAGCGTAAACAGCGCAAATGCCACGACCAGCGTCAGATAGAGCAACGTCATTTTGCCGGACGTTGGCAGAACCCTGTCGTAAACCTGGATCATGTAAATCGTCGGCGCAAGATACAGGATATTGACCAGCCCGCTCAAAATAGCGACCAGCCTGTAATGTTCCTTGCACTGCGCAAACGCAGATTGAAAAAAGGGCGGAATGTTCTTGCCGAACAAGAAGCGCAACATAAGCGGGACCGGACTTTCTTCAATTTAATCAGATATGATGCATGACTAGGGCATGATGCAAATTTAGGCAAAATATTTGGTCTGGCCATGTGCCCCGGTTGCGCGGGTGATAGTGCCCGTCTTCCCTTCACCCGCACCTGACATCAGCACAGTGAAAAGATCGCCGGGCACAGCCGTCAATATTTGCGGCAAGGACGGCGTTGAAGCGAAATTCTTTGCGATGGCTGACATAGCCGGAAGCTGGATGCTGACGGTAAGTTCCATCCATAATTGGATGCTGTAAATTCACAGGTTTCGCGCGATTGCAGGCTGGACAAATAGGGTCCATCAGACCGATAAGATCAGTTCATAACCAGAGGATTTTTCATGATCAGCCGTTCCATTCTATTTGCTTCGGTCGCACTGACTTTTACAGCTGCGCTAGCCACTCCTGCCGTCGCGGAAGAAGGGATGTGGACATTTGACGCATTCCCTGCCGAGCAGATGCGCAGCGAATATGGCTGGGCGCCTGATCAGGCATGGCTGAACCGCATCCGCGCTTCTGCTGTGCGGCTGACCGGCGGCTGTTCGGCCAGTTTTGTTTCGGGCCAGGGGCTGATCCTGACCAACCATCACTGTATTGCAAGCTGCCTGTATGAAAATTCAAACGATACTGACGATCTGCTGAAAAACGGCTTTGTCGCGGCCAACACTCGTGACGAGAAAAAATGTGCCGGCCAGCAGGCCGAAATCGTGACGGCGATCACCGATGTGACGGGCGATATCAAATCGGCCATCGGCACCATGACAGGCGAAGCGCTGATCAAGGCCCGCGATGCGCGGATCGCAGCCATCGAAACCGAAAGCTGCACGGATCTGGCCGCGACCCGCTGCCAGGTCGTTTCGCTGTTTGGCGGCGGGCAGTACAAACTTTACACCTACCGCAAATATTCCGATGTGCGGCTGGCCTGGGCACCGGAAGATCGTGCAGCCACATTTGGCGGCGACCCCGATAATTTCAATTTCCCGCGCTATTCGCTCGATGCGTCTTTCCTGCGCGCCTATGAAAATGGCAAGCCGGTAGCTACACCGAACCACCTTGCCTGGAGCCCCCGCGCACCCAAGGAAGGCGAGATCACCTTTGTGGTCGGCAACCCCGGTTCCACATCGCGCCTGTTCACTCAAAGCCAGCTTGCTTTCGAACGGGAAGTCAGGCTGCCGATGACTGTCGCGGTCATGTCCGAACTGCGCGGGCGCCTGATCCGCGCGATGGAAGAAAGCGCGCAAAAGGAACGCGAAGGCCTCGATTTGCTGGGCGGGATCGAAAATTCCCTCAAAGTCTATATCGGCCGGACCACTGCGCTGAATGACCCCGCCTTTACCGACAAGCTGGCACAGGAAGAAGAAAAGCTGAAAGCCTTAAGCAAGGGCAATGCCGCCATCGGCGACCCCTGGACGGCGATTGATGGTGCGATGCGTGCCTATCGCGCCAATTACACAGCCCTGCGCTTTACCCAGCCATCCGGCGATCTTTACGGTTATGCCCAGGCGCTGGTTCGCGCCGCAGCGGAACGCGTCAAACCCAATGGGGAGCGGCTGCCCGGATATACTGACAGCGCCTTGCCACTGGCAGAGAAAAGGCTGCTTGATGAACGCCCGGTCTATCCGTGGCTTGAAGATTTGCAGCTGGGATGGAGCCTGTCAAAAGCGCGCGAATATCTGGGTGCAGATGATCTCGACACCAAATTGCTGTTGGGCAAGGAAAGCCCGGAAGCACTCGCGCAGCGCCTGGTATCGGGCACCAAACTGGCTGATCCTGCAGTCCGCAAAGCCTTGTGGGACGGCGGCCAGAGCGCAATCGAAGCATCGGATGATCCGATGATAATTTTCGCACGCAGCCTCGATGGCAGGCAGCGGGAATTGCAGAAGTTGATCAATGAGCAGACCGGCGGGCCACTGGCCGCTGCCGGCGCCAAACTGGCCGATGCCCGCTTTGGCGCTTATGGCGAGAAACTCTATCCGGACGCCACTTTCACCTTGCGTATCAGTTACGGCAAGGTCGGCGGATGGGCAGAACGGGGCAGAAACGTTCCTTTTGCCACCACGATGGGCGGAACCTTCGAACGCGCAACCGGCAATGCCCCGTTCGATCTGGCACCCGCATTTGCGGCCAATGAAGCCAGGATCGACAAATCTGTGACCTATGATTTCGTTTCTACAAATGACATCATCGGCGGCAACTCCGGGTCGCCGGTGATTGATCGTGCGGGTAATGTGATCGGCGCAGCATTTGACGGCAACATCCATTCGCTGGGCGGAAATTATGGCTATGATCCGTTGCTCAATCGCACCGTATCTGTCTCTGCCGAAGCCGTGCAGGAAGCACTCGAAGTGATGTATCCGGCGCCAAATCTGGTGAAGGAACTGGCCGCCAAAAAACGCTGATGTGATGGGCGCACTCGGCCTCCCGCCCCGGGCAGTCCGAGTGCGCCATTTCGCGCTTCAATGCGCGCAGATTGTCCCAGACCCAGTGACAAGCAGCCTGACTGACGTTTGGGTGATAATCTTGACGTGACGCACCCGCCGATGCGGGATGGTCTCGCATCTGACCACTGCACGCTGTGTCAACCTTGCCTGTCCCCGCCCAAAACAGTTGCCTGCTGGCAGCTTTCGGGAACTCAATGGACGATCGGTCGTCATTCCAGCGTCAGGCCAATTTCAGCATTGCCCTCAGGACCTTCTCTTTCAACCTGCGCATTAAGTCTGCATAGGCTGAGCATTACATGATCGGGGGACGCATGACGGAAGATGAGGCGCGCAGGATCGAACTGGTTCGCGCGGTCGAGCTGGAAGACCGCGATGCGGTGCTTCTGACACGCGAAGATCGCGAACAGGCGGATCACCGCGCGCGTAACGCAGCGCTGCCGCTCAAGGGTCGCAAGTTCGAGCGTGCTTTCATCACTGCCCGCGCCGATTTGCTGGCTGCGCGCCTGCTATCACGGCACAATGGCCTGGCGGATTTTGTTCGGAAAAGCCGCTGGCCCGGCTGGATCAGCGTCGTGGTTCCTTTGCTGGCGCTTGGCGCAGGCGTGTTCGCCAATGAATTCGGGACTGACAAGCGGATGGATCTGCTCGCTGTCCCGCTTCTCGGCACCATCGCGTGGAACCTGCTGGTCTATTTCTGGATACTGGTCGCCGGAATACGGGGTATCCTCACAAGACGGGCTACGCTTGGACGGAGTTCTACCAGCCCGCTCAACACCTTCATTGCCGCAATCGGTAGGCTTGGACGACGAGACGACCCCGATGGCACTGCAATCGAACGCGCCGCAGCCACTTTTCGCATGCGCTGGACGCAGTTGACCGCGCCGCTGAACGCTGCGCGAGCCGGGCGTACATTGCATTTGGGCGCCGCGATGTTCGCCGCCGGGCTGATTGGCGGAATATATGTGCGCGCCTTGGTCATCGAATATCGCGCCGGATGGGAAAGCACGTTCATGGGGCCAGAGGCGGTGCGCGCAATTCTGGCCGTGGTGCTCGGCCCGGCGAGCCAGCTTTCGCAAGTGGCCATTCCGCCGCTGACTGACATTGCAGCCATGCGCTGGGCAGGTGCAGAAACAGCGGGCGTCAATGCTGCGCCGTGGATCCACCTGTATACTCTGACGGTCGCTGGCGCGATCATCGCCCCGCGCCTGCTCCTGGCGCTGTGGGAGCAATTGCGCGTGTTACGGTTGGGTCGCAGCCTGCCGGTTGCGGGTCGTGCGGATTTTTATATCCGCCGCCTGCTGCGTTCCAGCGGCACATCACCTGGCCGGGCGCGCGTCACCCCTTATGCCTACCATCCGGATGAGGACACGCGGCGGCGCCTTGCCGCCACGCTGAAAACCGTGCTGGGCGACGGCGCGGAAGTGGTGTTTGACGAAGCTGTTGGTTACGGGGCGGAGGAAGAATGGGCCGCCAGGCATAGCGTTAATGATGCCGACGATTATCATCTTGTGCTGTTCAGCCTTTCCACCACGCCAGAAGCCGAGAACCATGGCGAGCTGGTGCGCGCATTGACGGAAGAAACGGCGCGCCGCGACAAAGGGCAGATCATCGGCGCGTTGATCGATGAGGGCCCCTATCGTACGCATTTCGCAGGCCAGACAGGGCTTGATGAACGGGTGGAAACGCGGCTGGCACAATGGCGCAGCATGCTTGCCCCACTCGGAATATTGCCGATCGGCATAGCATTGTCTGATGCGCCTGGCGACGTGCTGGCCAAAAATATTGAGGCGAATTTGATCCGCCCGGAAGAGCTGAACGCATGAGCCTTCACGAAACTGATGCCAGCGGCCCACGCGGTGACAGCATTACGGTCAATCTCAGCCTGATCAGCCATACCAATGCTGGCAAAACCACGCTTGCGCGGACATTGCTGGGCCGCGATGTCGGCGAAGTGCGCGACGCAGCGCATGTGACCGATCTTTCCACAGGCTATGTGCTGGTGCAGCATGGGGAAGATACGCTGATGCTGTGGGACACGCCGGGTTTCGGCGATACTGCGCGGCTTCTTTCTCGCCTGAAAAATTCCGGCAACCCGATTGGCTGGTTCATCAGCCAGGTGTGGGACAGGTGGCGGGAACGCCCCCTGTGGTCGAGCCAGCAGGCCATCAAGAACGCACGCGATGAAGCTGACGTGATCCTCTACCTCGTCAATGCTGCGGAAGACCCGGCCAGCGCAACTTATGTCGATCTCGAGATGCAAGTGCTGGGCTGGATTGGCAAGCCGGTCGTGGTGCTGCTCAACCAGATGGGCCCCCCACGCGAGAATGTCTCGACCGAGAAAGCGCGGTGGGCAGATATTGGCGCGCCGGGGCAAGTGCGCGCCGTCTTGCCGCTTGATGCTTTTGCTCGCGTCTGGGTGCAGGAAGCCGCGCTGCTTGACACGATTGCACCGTTGCTGCCCGAACACAAGCAACCGGCCATGGAGGGTTTACGGGCAAAATGGACAGAACTTAATCTTGCGCGGTTCCATTCCGCAACGGATGTTCTGGCGCGCTATCTTGCGCGTGCGGCGGCAGATCGTGAAGAGGTGGAGGAAGCAGGCTGGCAGGGCAAACTTGCAACTGCCCTTTCGGGCCGCGCGAAGGGCGACCGGGCAGCGCGCAACGCAATGGCAAAACTCGGTGCAAGGCTGGCGGAATCGACAGCAAGTTCCACGGACGAGCTGATCGCGCTCCACGGCCTTTCCGGAAAGGCAGCGAAGAAAGTGCTGGACCGCGTGGGCGAGGATTACGCGCATGCCGCCAAGACGCCTGAAGGGACTTCAGCGGCATTGGGCGGGCTGGTGTCGGGCGCGGTGGGCGGGCTGGCAGCGGATATTGCCGCAGGCGGACTGACCCTTGGCGGCGGCATGATTGTGGGCGCAGTGCTGGGCGCGCTAGGTGCGACAGGTGTTGCCAAAGGCATCAACATGGCACGGGGGGAAGACGGTTCGAACATGCGCTGGGCGAGCGATTTCCTCGAACGTCTGACAGTAACTGCGGTGCTGCGTTATCTCGCTGTTGCACATTACGGGCGTGGCCGCGGCGATTGGTCGGAAGGTGAACACCCCTCTTTCTGGCAACCTATTGTCGAGGACGAGGTTCGCCAGCGGTTCGATGCAATCAAGGTGGCTTACAGTGCTGACCGAACAGCTCTTTCCAACGGGGATGGCAACATTGCCATCGCTGACGCATTACGCGCAACCATCAGCGCAATATTGCTACGCCTATACCCTGAGATGACCAGCATTCCCGATCCAGCCCCCTAATACGACAAGCGTTTGGGGAGCGGCCCACTGCTCAGGAGGCTGCAAGCTTCAGCGCGGGTCGCGACTGCCATTTTCAATCGACCGCATCGAAAACATGGCCGTGCGAAGGGCGCTGAATTGAATCATCAATTCTCTCCAGCGCCAATCGAAGTCCTGTGCCGCTTGCTCTGGCCTGATCGCTCAGCTTTTCGCCAACTGTGCGGGGATAAACTGTTCTCTTACTGCCTCGCCGATCAGTTCCAGCGGAATAATACCCTGGCTGAGCAGGAAATCGTTGAAGGCTTTTTCGTTGAACCGGTCGCCCAGCGCCAGCTCGGTTTCGATCCGCAGGTCGACCAGTTTGCGATAGCCGTAATAATAGGACCCCGCCTGCCCAGGCATACGAAATTCATAGCGGTCGAGTTCCTGTTTGGTCATTCCGGGAGAGAAAAGCGCATCCTCGCGCAACACGCGTTCGGCATCCTCCCGGCTGATCATCCCGAGATTGAGACCCGGATCGAGAAATGCGCGGGCAGTGCGTAGCAGCCGGAACTGAAGCGCGATGAACTGACCCTCAATCGGTTCGTGCGGAAGCATTTCCGCCTCGGCGTAAAGCGCCCAGCCCTCCACATTCACGCTGTTGAATGCGTATAGCAGCCGCGCCAGGCTGACACCCTGTTCAACCAATGCGGCAAACTGCATCTCGTGCCCCGGGCGTGCCTCATGCGCGCTCAGCGTCCAGCTTGCAGCGGGGAAATTGAAATCATCATAACGGTCTTCCGGCCCGGCGGTAGGGTTGCCAACGGTGAGGACAAACGTGCCTTGTTCACCCGTGTTGCCGACGAGCCGCGGCGGGCGCATATGCGGCGCTGGCTGAGCGGCGCTTTCTGCCTGGGAAGCAACCCGCATCTGCAACTCGCTATCGGGCAAGGACACAATATCGTTGCGGCGGATTTCCTCTTCCAATTTGCCATTCACTTCGCGGTAGAAATCCTCGATCTTATCATCGGGAACGGTCATCTGCTTGAGCCGCGCCATTACCGACGCCATATCGGTTTCCTGCCAGCCGTATTTCTGCGCGATCTGCGGGGCCAGGGCTTCCATCTGCGCGCGCAATTCATAAAAACCGCGCCGTGCTTCGCTCATCAACCCACGCGGATCCTGATCGATACCCACCTGTCTGAGGTTGAGAGCATAAAGCTCCTCGGGAAGGCGTGCCGTATCGCGGCTGGCCGGAAGGACGGTAGTGCGCGTCCATTCGCCATAGTCGGTCAACTGCTGCTCCATCGCGTCCAGAGCCTTTTCTGCACCATCGATTTCATATTTCGCAAACAGGTCGCGAATGCCCGCGACGAAGGTGGGAATCTTGCCGATCGATTCCTCCACCTCTACCTGGTAGGGCCCGATCTTCCCTTCCCCGCGGCTCGCCTCAAAACGAGCTTTGGCAAGTCCAGTCATCGGTTCGGTATCGGGCCAGATACCCGTGGATCGCTGCAGCAGTTCCAGCGCTTTTGCGCGCCGGCCTTCAGCAGTCTGATCGGACAGGAGCTGACCGATATTGCCGAACAGGCCCTGCGGAACCTGCGAAAATTCAAGAGTGTAGCGTTTGCCAAGCTCGATCCCCGCAATGTCCATCTCTAGCGAATCGATGAGAATTTGAAGGTCTTGCTGGACAAATGCATCGGCCTCGCTGACCTTGGCAGCCTCGAACGCCCTGATCAGCTCCCTGGCCGCAGCGACATAGCGTTCATCGCGGTCGAGCGACATGTCGTTGACGAGGCCGTCATACTGTTCGTAGCCCGATGAGGATGCGCCGGTTGGAAAGAATTCCGCCTGCATCGCAATCACCTTTTGTGTGTAAGCGTTGCTGGTCTCAACCCAGGCGGGAGTGGCTGCTGCTTGGGCGACGTCCTGCGCACGCAGAGGTTGGGCGGACAAGGCGAAGGTGGTTGCTGTGGCAAGTGCGATAGCAGCGGCAAAAGTCTTCATGTGTTTCTCACTCCCGTTATGGGAGGACGAATGCCCTCGTCATTGGCGATTTGCAACCGGTCAGCCGACGAAGGACTTGTGGCAGCGGACGAGCGTGCCATTCGCCGGAGCAGGCAGCTTTACTGCTGAAGTGTATCCGGGCCAGTTACGCCGTCACGCGGAGCGCCGCCTGTCGCTTGGTAAAGCCCGACAAGGGTCGTCAACTCATCGGCGCGCAGCTGAATCAGGGACAGTTCCACCCCCAGCAGGGCCCGCTGTGCATCAATTTGTTCGATGTAAGGCGTGTACCCTGCACGGTAGCGGTTGCGGGCATGGCGTAACGCATTGGCCACGGCGGCCTGCTGTGCCACCAGCGCTGTTTCCTGTTGCCGCAGATTGGCCAGCACTGCCATCCGGTCTTCTACCTCGCGAAAGGCATTGAGGACAGCCGACCGATAGGCCCAGGCGGCCTGGTCGCGCTGCGCTGTCGCACCGTCCAGCTGGGCCTGCAGCTTTCCGCCCTGGAAGACAGGCGCCAGAATGCTGCCGCCCAGCGACCAGATGCTGACCGGATCGGCAAGGAGGTCAGACAGGACCAGCCCGGCCATCGCGCCGAGGTTGACCGAGGGCATGAAATCGGCCCGCGCCCCGCGCATTTTCGCGTCGGCGGCAGCGATGCGATATTCCGCCGCGGCCACATCCGGCCGGCGGCGCAGCAATTCGGAAGGCAAAGTGGCCGGCGGAGCGGGCCGGCGCAAGTCTCCCAGCGTTCCGCCACGTTCGATAGCGCCCGGCATATCGCCGGTCAGCACTGACAGAGCGTTTTCCTGCCGCGCGATCTGCGCCCTCAGCTGCGGCACCAGCTGCGCGGTGGCTTGGTATTCTGCTTCTGCCTGCCGCAGTTCCAGCTGCGACGTATAGCCGACCTCGGCCCGGTCGCGCGCGAATTTCAGGGCCTGCCTGCGTGCTTCCAGTGTCGCGTCGAGCACTTCCAGCCGTTGGTCGAGTGCCAGCAGGGTAATATATCCGCTGGCGGCCGCAGCGCTGACGGAAAGGCGCGCCGCTTCCTCGGTCGCAGCGGAAGCTGCAACTCCAGCCTCGGCAGCATCGATACGCGCGGCATTCTTGCCAAAAAGGTCAATCTCGTATGAAGCACGGAAAGCAGGCTGTGCTGCGAGAGTTGTCCGGGCCTGACCGAAGGGAGATACTTCCCGCTGGACGCCGCCTTCGAAACCGGCGCCCACTGAAGGAAGCAGGAAGCCGCGTGAACCCAATTCGGTCGCCCGGGCTTCCTCGACCCGGGCAGCGGCAATCTGAACATCGGGATTGTTCGCCTGCGCCTGTTCAACCAGACGCGACAATTGCGCATCGCCAAAAGCGCCCCACCAGTCCTTCTCTACAGGAGCAGTAACATCCAGCGCGGTGCGCCATTGGGGCGGCGCCGAAACGGCAGCGCCAGGCGGAGCCTGCTGCAGCGTCGGCGCGCAGGCTGCAAGAGCAAGGGCGGGTGCGGCCAGCAGGATGAGCGATTTGCGTATCACGATCAATCCTTCGTGTGCACAGTTGCGACAACGGACATGCCCGGGCCCAGCCGCCTGGCCGCGTCCTGCCCCTTGTCGAGCATGATGCGCACGGCAATGCGCTGCGGCACTTTCACGAAATTGCCCGCTCCGGTGTCCGGCTTGACCAGACTGAATTCGCTGCTGGCGGCAGGTGCGATGCTTTGCACGCGGCCAGTAAGCTTGATGCCGCCAAGCGCGTCAATTTCCAGAGTGGCGCGCTGGCCCTCTGCCATCTTGGCGGTCTGCGTTTCCTTGAAATTGGCAACCACCCACAAATCGTCCGGCACGATATACATGAGCTGGGTTCCGGCGGTGACGAGCTGGCCGACCCGCGCAGTGATTTCGCTCAGACGTCCAGCCCGCGGGGCGCGGATCTCGGTGCGTGAAAGTTCGATTTCAGCAAGGCCCCGGGTGGCCTCTGCGCCTGCAACTTGCGCTTCAAGCGCGCCGCGCCCCACAGTCACTGATCGCATGCTTTCCACCGCGATGGCGCGTTGTGCCTGTGCCTGCCTGACCCCGGCCTGCGCCTGCTGCAGCGCCGCGCGGGCCTGGTCACGTTCGCGCAGGGATACCGATCCTTCGCCGACCAGTTCAGCAATGCGGTTCATGTCCGCCTGCGCTTTCTGCAACCCTGCACGCGCGGCTGCCACGGCGGCATCCTGCAATTCAAGCTGCGCCTGTGATGAACGCAGGCTTTGCGCGCTGTTTGCAAGCGTGGCCTGCTGGGCGGCAGTGTTTGCTGCGCCCTGCTGGACCTTTTGCCGAAAAGGCGCGTCGTCGATCCGGGCTAGAAGATCGCCCTTTTCCACCCGCTGAAAATCCACCACCGGCACATCGACCAGATAGCCGCCGACCTGCGGGCTGACGACCGTGGTGCGGCTGCGGACATAGGCGTTATTGGTGGTTTCGTCACCGCCGCCAAAAGGCGGCAGACCCCATGCGAAAAGCGCGGCAAGCACGCCGAGCAGGATGATGACTACGCCAACACCGATGCGCCGGCGCGAAGGATTGGGCGACCATCCCGTTTCAGGCTCGGACACGGGTGTTTCATCGGGGACGGTTTCCGCTTCGGGTTCGGGCGCGGGTGTTTGTGTCATTGCCTGGTCCTTGCGAGCATGGCCTCCATGAAGGCCAGTTCCTTGGCGAGCGGGTTTGTCCCGCGGAACTTGTTGATGAGCCACGGCACGAAAACCACGGCGAAAGTCACCGCCGACAAGGTGCCGATGAGAAAGAAAACGTCATTGAAAGCCAGCACTGCGGCTTCGCGGCCCACGTCTTGCGAGATGGTGGATGCCGCGACCTGCTGTTGCAGCGCCGGGTCACTCTGGACCGGTGCCACGCTGCGGGCGGCATTGCCCAGCGCCTGTGCCAATTGCTGGTTGGCCAGCGTCAGCGTGTTTCCCGCATCGATCAGATGCGTCTTCAGGCGCACTGTGTGGAAGGCGGACAGAAGCGAGATACCAGCAAGGCCGCCCACCGATTGCGAAAGTGAGAAAACCGCAATGAAGCTGATGACATAATTCTGCCCCGCTGCAAGCGCGCGGAGCATGCCTTCCATCATGATCGGCCCCATGGCGAACACCGCGCCAAAAGCGATGGCAGCCTGGGTCAGGTAAAGATCCTGCGGGCGTGTCATCACCCCTGTCCTTGTATCGGCAAAGGCGGCCGCGCCGATGACGAGAATCGCGAAAAGCACCGGGCGGGTAAGGTCCGTGGGATCGAGCCGGATCACCGACAGGACCATTCCGGCGAGCGCTGCACCGGCGAGTATCCAGAAATAGCCGGTCAATTGTTCATTGCCGTAGCCGAGCGCGACGAACATGCCGCTCGCCCCGAAGCCCTGTTCGGCGACAAGTATCCGAACAGACGCGCCGACCAGCGCAAGGGCGAGGATCGACCGGCTGGAAAGCCAGCTGAGATCCAGCATCGGGGTCTTGCGATTGAATTCGATCAGGAAGCAGCCACCGAGGCCGAAGATGGCCACCACTAGGGTATAGCCAAGCCACGGCGTGTCCCACCACTGGATCCGCCCCTGGATCAGAAACGCGCAGAGGGCCGCAACGCCGATAATGAACAGCGTGATGCTCGGCAGGTCGAGCGTCTCGAAGGTTTTCTTGCGAATGCCGGGCGGCAGGCGGAGCAGGTAGACCATGCCGAAGCCCAGCAGCGACAGCGCGAACTGGAACTGGAACACATGGGTAATGTCGCCATCCACCATCAGCGCAGGCGACAGCGCACGGGTAAGCGGGACGGCTATCTGCGTAAGGCCGAGCGAAATAACCAGCCCCCCGACGCGCAGGGCCGGTGGCAGACCCTGCATAAGGTAATAGATGGCAAGAGCGGACAATCCGCTGGCCGTGATCCCCGCAACCGCCCGCGCGGCCAGTTCTGCGTGATACCCCGTCCCGACCAATTGCACGAAATTGGCCAGCACAAGCCCGGCCATGGCCCAGCGAACGAAGGGCTGTATCCCGAATTCCTGCCGCACGCGGAACAGGAGCATGCTCATCGTGGCATAGGTCGAATAGAAAGCCACGGTCAGCCAGCCTGTTTCCACTGGTGTCAGCGTGAATTCGGCCTGCAAGCTTTGCGAATTTGCGATAAGGAAGCCGTTCTGCGCGCCCCCTATCAGGCCCATGAATACGCCGATTGCCAGATAGGCCGCCCGCCTTGCCGGGGGGTGGTCCGGGTTGGCCGGGGATCCGGGCAGGATCGGCATTTCATGCGGCTTGAACCGGTACCCATCCACCGTGTCCACCAAAGGCCCGCGGTCGATCATAATGCCAGCGATCCCTCGACCAGAGTGGCCTCAAGGGCGGCAGCAAATGCGGCGTCACTATCAATTCCATCGACCAGCTTCCCAAGGCGTTCTCGCCGGGCCACCATGCTGGCGGCGGAATAGATGAAGTTGGCTACGCGGAACTGGAGATGCGCAGTTTCGTCCGAGCGTTCTTGCGCAGCGGCCTCAGCCAAGGCGATGAAATGGCGGTGGAGCGGCAGCGACAGCGTTTCAAGAAGCCACTGCGATCGTTCGCTCTCGATAGTGATATCGCGCAGCAACAGACGCGGCATTTCCGGGCGGTCAAGCAGATAGGCAAGGAAAATTCGCGCTGAGTTTCTCAACCGGTCATGGGCGGTGGCGGCGCTCATGCCTTGCAATGCGCTCTCCAGCGTGATCCGCAAATTGTCGGCCGCCTGTGTGACAATGGCCTTCCACAAGCCCTGCTTGCCGCCAAACCGATAGGAAATAAGGGCAACGTCCACGCCGGCATCCGCCGCAATTTCGCGCAGGGACGTCGCTTCGAACCCTTGCGCAGCGAAGCGTTGCAGCGCGGCGCCAGCTATTGCCGTGCCGGTATCCGCATCCGTATCTGTTTCAATCGGGCGTCCACGCCCGCGTCGTTCAGCCATTGCCCGTTCCTTGTGCGGCGCAACATAGCGCCAGACAGCGGAATATTCAATGGCTGTTGAATTAACGAACACGGCCGCGCGCTTCTCCTATGCGGAGCGACCCAGCATTGCGGCATACCACGCCACATCTTACAGTTTAGTGCCAGAAAAAAGTCAGTCGGCTACCGAACCACTTCGTGACGCTATTCCGAAGCCAGGCATGCGCCAGTAGCCAACCAGCAGCTAATGACCAGCGAAGGGCCATTGCCGGGTCAAACTATCACTCGAGCTTTCGAGGTTCTAGCAAGCTAGCGGGAATGTCATGTAGATAGCTGGCGGCTAGTCGCATCCAGGATCACGCGCACTGTTTCCTCAGGCTGATCCCACATCGGGAAATGTCCGCTATGGTCAAACCAGTGCATCGCTGCCTTGGGGAATGCCGCTGTCGCACGTTGCGCCTGCTGCGGCAGGCACAGCCGGTCCTTGCGGCCCCAGCCGATTGTAATTGGCGCGGGCGTATTCGCGGAGCCCTTCTGATTGTCGCCGTTGGCAAGATCCTTCACGAGCGATCCGATTGTGCGCGTATCTGCCAATGCCCTGAGTTCCTTAGCGATGAACGCAGGATCGAGCGCCCACGGTTTCGCGGAAAGCTGGGCCAAAAGCGCGGTCCGACTTGCAACATTGCGAGTGATGGCGGGTAGTGCCGGCCTGAGTGCCCTAACCAGCGCAATAGATGCCGTTATGGTGGTTCTGAAGAACATACGCTCCCACCCCTGCCAGAAGCCGCCCGGATCCAGGGCGACAACCGCGCCGGCGTGACCGCGTCGCGCCATCTCCAGCACCAGCCGGGCTCCCATCGAGCTGCCAACCATATCAACGTCTCTCAGACCCTCATCGCCGAGCCAACTATCCAAGCTACGCGCCAGTCCGTCAAATGTGCCGCTGTCTGGTTCCGCAGGTGTCTGCCCGTGACCAGGCAAATCCAGGGTGATGACTTCCCTTGTTTCGGCAAGTGCCGGCAGGATCGTATCCCAGGAGTGACAGGTCCCGCCCAGCCCGTGGACAAGTAAAAGGGGTTTACCGCGGCCAGTACGCGTGTGGTGCATGGTCATGTGAGGGTAACGCATGAAACCGACTTATGGCCCCCTCGCCACTTGGTTGATCACAACGACGAGTATGCAATCGCACACGGAATGGGCGAAGTGGCTTCGACATCAGCGAGGTAATCTTTTGCGAGGACGTCCCATCCTGCTGAGCCTGAAATTGGAACAACCGGCTTATGTCATCTCGATAAATTTTCTCGCCATGAATGTCGCGCGCTTGATTTGATGTTCTCTCAGGAAGGGGTGCTGAAAGCGCGTTCTATATACATCGAGGCCCAATCGCTGGTTTCAGGAACCGAAATCTCTGGCACCTGCGCTGAGGCCATATTGCTTAGCCACTGAGGCACTCCTGCGCGCTTGCGCAGCGCACTATCGCCCTTTGTGCTGATCCATCCGTAGATCGGCTGCTCGCTGTAGGCGGGGCGAGCTTCGCCAAATGCCCAACGCATCATCACATAAGTCGCCGGGTCGCGGCCATCCAGCGAAATGCGGTCGTTCAGATAGCACGCAGTAGCCCAGGCCATCTGCGGGCTTTCGGTCCATCCGAGTATTTGCTTGGCCCAGTACATCCGCAAATTATTGTGCATCCATCCTGTGGCCAGCCACTGGCGCTGCGCGGCGTTCCAGGTTTCGTCCGGCGTCTTGCCATGTATCAAGTCGCTGAGTGGCACGATCTCACGCGGGTCACTGGCATGCGCCTCCATCGTCTTTTTCGCGGCTGTTGGCAGCGACTGGTAACCGATAAGCTCCGGCTTTTCCGTCACGCGCCAGTGGCACCATTCACGCCAGGTGAGCAACTCGTCCACAAATTTGTGGCGGACCGTCTTCGTTACGTCTGCTGCATCTATTGCGCGCATTATCTCGAATGGGCTGGTCATGCCAAAATGGAGGTAAGGCGACAGCTGGCTTCCAGCCCCGGTTTCTGCCGGATTGTTACGGGTCCATTTGTAGCGCGTGATGATTGAACCGGTCAGCGCAGTGATCCTCTGCTGGACTCCGGCTGCCTTAGCCGGATGCTCCACGCTCACGGGAAGTGACTGATCGATGCGGCATTCGGCGACCAGTTTCGCGACCGCGTCATCATTCAGATCCGCCAGATAATCGGGTTGATACGGCAAAGGCCCATCGTAGGGTGCAACGTGCGGATCTATCTGAGCGCGGGCCGCCAGACACTGGTCACGCAAAGGTCCGTGGGCAGCGCGAAAAGCCTTCGTCGCGCTTAATCCTGACGGCAGCAATTTGTGTGGAACCAGCCGCGTCGCATCGACCGCCAGCACTGCCTTGACGGACTTTTCTGCAAACCGGTGCGCCTGCCAGTTCCCCACGAAAGTCGCATGCGCATCCGTGACCACACAGGCAGCGTCATCTGCCAGCTTGTAAACGAGGCCCTTTACCTTCGATGATGGACGTTCAACATGCTGCACACAGGCAATGCCGCGCTCGCGAAGTGTTCTGCCCATTTCGCGGCTCGCCCCAATGATGAAGGCGTGAAGCCTGGCAGAGGCGTGCGGGTAATCTTCTCGCAACCCATGATAGACGAGCGCCGGTATTCCCAGTTCGTTGGCAATCTGAACGCCGGCATCAATCGCGGGGTGGTCATCGCCGCGCAGGGTCTGTTGCAGCCATACGAGTACATATTTGCCGTCGGTTTCGACGGGGGCGTCGTTCAAACGCGTCGCCCGCCCGGCCAATTCGTCGTTCAGAAATTCAATCGGGAGTCGGCTCATGATGGCACTTTCGTGATTGGCAATTGATCTGACGCGTGCAGATCGGGACAAGCCTGAGCGTGCGGTCTATCGGATATGAGAGGCCCCGCATTACATGACCCAGGCGGATACCTCTTCATCAGGAACAATCTCCCATTCAGTCGCCGGTTCCAATTGCCGGTGTTCTATTTCTGTTCTAGTTCGTCAGAATGATCGAGAATCGCCTGACAGAGGAAAGCGCAGCGGACGCGCAGAGGTTGTATCTCGACTTTGACAGCTTCTTTGCGTCAGCGGAGCAGCATTTCAATCCGGCGTTGCGCGGCAAGCCGGTGGGTGTCGTGCCATTGGATTCGCCTGGCACGGGGTGCATCGCCATGAGCCGGGAGGCCAAGAGACTGGGCGTGCCGTCTGGCGCAACCGTCGTGGCTGCCCGGGAAATCGCGCCTGCAATGATTTTCGTAGTAGCGCGGCCGGACGCATATGTGCGGCTGCACCAGAAAATTCTGACAGCCATCGAGGCCTGCGTGCCCATAGCGAAGGTGCGCTCTATCGACGAGGTTGTCTGCCACCTGCTCCATTCCGAAGGTTCTCATGCCGGAACGCTTGCGCAGGCAATCAAACGGACGCTTGAAGAGACGCTCAGCGACGTGCTGACCTGCTCAATCGGCATTGCCCGCACCGAATTGCTCGCAAAGATTGCTGCAGAAATGAACAAGCCGGACGGGTTCGTCCAGCTTCGCACGGACAACTTGCCAGACCAGATCGACCATTTGCATCTACGCGACCTTCCGGGCGTTTCCGAAGGAATAGAAACGCGCCTCCATGCGGCAGGTATCCGTTCTGTAAAGGCGCTGTGGGCAACTGAACGCAAGCAGGCTCGGGCGATCTGGGGTAATGTTGAAGGGGAGCGGTTCTGGAATGAATTGCACGGCCTACACGTGCAAAGGCCGCCGACGATCAAGCGTATGTTTGGACATAGCCGCAACCTCCCGCCCGACTGGCGGACACCGGACAAAGTGCGTGAATGCGCCCGCCAACTCACCTTAAGCGCAGCGCGGCGGCTTCGCAGATCTGACCAGAACGCTTCAAAAATGACCGTCAGTATGCGCAGCAGAACGTATGAGCACGCGCGTTTTGGAGAGGGCAAGAAGCTGCGCTGGAGTTGCGAGATTCCCTTCGCTGCCACTCGTAACGACCGGGCGTTATTAGAAGCGCTTGCCAAGGGATTGCAGCGAAGCGTTGAGGAAGCAGGCTTTAAGCCCAGTTCTGTCAGTGTCATGCTTCACGGGCTGCTGGCTGACGCTGAGATACAATGTGATCTGTTCACCGGTTTGGCGGATGCTGACCCCACCCAAACTGCATCAAACCAAACTGCATCCGATGATCCCGCCAGACGCGATCGCCTGAGCAATGTCATGGATCAGATTCGCGCGAAACACGGACCGTCGGCAGTGTCATACGGCCCCAAGGTCGAGCTACCTGGCGGCTACCTTGGGGCAAAAATTGCCTTCGGTCGAATTCCTGACCTCCAGGATTTCAGCGAAGTGCAGACTGAAGACGGGGCCACTCAGTTTTACTCGAACTAGAGCGCTGCTGAAATGACCGCAATTGTACTGTTAGAGACCGTCCGCTAACGGCGCGCCAAGGTCTAAAAGCAGACTGACAGGAAGCGACCCAATTGCTGACGTTGCTGCTCTTGGTGCGGTGTCGAGTTCTCGCGCGTGTCAATATATCGATAGCGTAAGGCGCCCATGCATCATCAGCACCAGGCGGATCACCTCCGGCGATAAGTTGACATAGCGAAATGGGCTGACGGGTTTCTTCTTGCGGTGCTTTGTCCTGCATTAGCTGATGAGCATGCTCCGCTAGGTGGGACGATCGCTCAGGCAGGCCAGCCGTACGCTTGCCACGCCAGGACTGCCTATTGAGTTCTTATCAGCGACCCATTGTCCGCGCGGATTCGGCTGGACAACCACTGGTAAGCACCAAGGCAAATAAGGCTGAACATGGCCACAAAGAATATGACGGCTGCATATATCGTGTTTGCCACTTCCAGGCGGCTGGCAGAAAAGATCATCACCAAAGCTTCCAGGCTTGAAGCAATCACGATTATCGTCACGAAACCCGTTAGGGACTGGCGCGATTCCGACGATGAACGCAACTCCCTTTTCTGGAAGATTTCTTCTTCGGCGATGAAGTTCGATGTCTCGACAATTGCAAATCCGATGATCAAAAGACCCACGCTCTGGAGCACCACTGTCGGTTTTAGTCCCGGGGTGCTGAACTCCTGAATGACATCGATGATAGCAACCGACATGATGACGAAGGCGAGAACTAGCAACGCAACCGTTGCCAGTATGAAATATGTCTTTGCGATGACTTGATATATCCGCTTGAGTGCCATCTCATTGTCCATATTGGCTGCTGCCCTGACACCGCCGACCGCAGGCGGAGTCGATTCGCATGGCTGGAAACTGGCGCAATCAGGGAGAGGCCGACATCGTAACAGATCAGGGCGCCCTGCCCGAGCGACATGTCATCCAACACGCGTCAGCCTTTTGATGCCGGAGCATTGAGCCGACCAGTTAACGCCGCAGAAGCCATTCTTCCTTCCTTTCCGACCTAACGCCGCAAGGAAAAATATTTCGCTCATTTTAATGTTCGAAACATACGCCATCGCCGCGCACCAGACGCTAAGGTTATCTCCGTAATCCATCCGCCGAAGAACAGCGCGAGCGGGCCGCCAGGCTTCAACCCATGGCTATTTGCCGCACCAGTCTGCCGCTAAACGCTCCGCACTTGGCAGGGCGTCCGCTACCCTTTGCTTGGCTCAGGCCCTAAAGTTCTTCCCTTAGGCCAACACGGTTGAGCGGCCGGACGCGTTGGTTTGTCGGCCCACGAGGTGGGTTCCTGGTTGAAGTGATTGTGGATGTACGTGTTAACCGACACGAACTTATGTGAGCTTTCCATGCACCGGAGTACAACCTTCACCAGCCGAAGCGAGGAGCATTGCGCCGATTGGTCCGGCGTCTTCCATCAGTTTGGGGAGGACGAGAGTGGCCTTGCTCCGCGCCGTGTCGAAATCGCCCAGATAGCCGGCCAGCAAGTCGGGCAGGATCCGGCCTGCCTGTTCCAATATCGCAGGCTGGCCAATCGCAACCCCGCCGCCGATCACGATGCGCTGCGGTGAATGGGTCAGGATCAATATCGCGAGGAGCTCCGCGAGATCACGCGCAACTTGCACCCACCTTGCATCGTCCGGACCACAGGTGGCGGGATCGCAGCCAAATCGCGCGGCTAATGCAGGTCCGCTGATCAGACCTTCGATGCAGTCCTTGTGAAACGGACAGTTTCCCGCAAAAGCATCACCCGCCGCCCGGCGTGTTCGGATATGTCCAACCTCAGGATGGAGGACACCGTGAACCGGAATTCCCTCTACCAATATACCGCCGCCAAGCCCCGTGCCAATGGTCAGATAGATCACATTGGCGCATCCCTGTGCGGCGCCGAGCCTGTGTTCTGCAAGTGCTGCCGCGTTCACATCGGTATCGATGTTGATGGGTAAGTCCTGCCTGATCCGTGCGGGACCGACGACGTCTGCGCCTGACCAGCCGGGCTTGGGCGTCGCAAGTATGGTGCCGTAATCCGCTGCGCGCGGATCGACCCTGATCGGCCCGAAGCTGGCGATGCCGACTGCCATGATCCGGCTGATTGCATCAAATTCGCGGAGCGCGGCAGAAACCTGTGCGAGAGTTTCGTGCGGCGATGTGGTGGGAAAGCGTATGCGTTGCTCGATCCGTCCTTCGGTTCCTGCAACAACCAGCGTCTTTGTCCCGCCCAGTTCAATCCCGGCGACCCGCATGTGCATCAGCCTTTCACAAGTCTGGCGTGAGTGCCATCCAGTTCAATATGCAGAAACGGAGCGAAAGTCCCGCCGAACCGCTCGCGCCGCCCCTCGAATTCGGTTTTCGCCGGATTTTCAGGGCGCCAATAATCGACAAAGCTGGTCACACTCAGATCGGGCAGGACCCACCAGCTATAGGCCTGCGTTGGCCGCTCCGGCGGATTTGCAATCACCAGGCCGTGACCATTGAGAAGATCCCACGGGCCTTCCAGGCTTGCAGCAGTTGCGCCGTACAGGCCAGTTGGCGCATTTATCCCGGGGGCAAAAACACCGCGCTGCGTGGACCAGAAGAGATACAGCCGCCCTGCCGAACGGACGATGTGCGGCCGTTCAAGTTCATTATTGATCCCGGTCGCAGAGATCAGTGGCGGCAGCAGTTGATAAGCACCCGCTTCATCAGCCTTGGCGATACCGATTACGCCATCGTGTGTGCCCGGATTTTGCGCCGAGGAGCCTGTGAACAGCAGGTAATCTGCCCTGCCTTGATCACGGAAGAAGGCAGGGTCGCGAAACGCCTTGATCTTGCCCGGCTCGCCCTCGTCCTGATTGGCAGGACGATAAAGCGCGCCATCTGCCTGCACCATCTCGCGCGGCTGGGACCAGGCCCCGAATGGCTGTTCAACCGAGGATAGCAGTTCTGCGGACGTCGCGAAAATTCGCTGGTGAAAGGTGGTGGTGGCTTCGCCCTTCCTGCCCGTCGCAGTGAAAAAAAGTGTTACTCGGCCGCGTTCGCATAGCGCGGATCCGGACCATAAACGGCTGCCGGGAGACAGGCCTTCAGGCAGGGTTTCACCAAGATGTTCGAAACGATCATCAACGCGGCGGAAATGGTGGATTCTGGCCAGATGATGCCGCTGTTCTGGATCGGCCGAACGAGGAACAGCCAGTGCGAACCACAATTCCGCGCCGCGCCAATGGACAGGGTTACCCAGAGCATCGGCTAAGGGCCAGGCATCCCAGACATCAAGCTGATCCGATACTAGCTGTATTTGGGCTTCGGAGATGATCGGAGCGTATTCGATGGCGCCGCCGCTCAGCAGGTTCAGATCCGCTGCCCGCCAGCTTTTCGTGACCACGCTTTTACCGTCCGGCTGATCGTGGTTGGATACAGGAGTCGCACGCATGGTTTATCCAACAAGAGTAAAACGGGCAGGCGGCACATATGGCGCCGCCTGCCCTGCAAGGTCATGGTTTCTAGAAATCGAGGCGGACAGAAGCAGAGATTGTCCGGCCAGCGATTGATCGGGCGCGGATGATGTTGTTACCCGGGATTGAGCCCTCTTCCGATTCCGTAAAGCCAGTGGTGTCGAACAGGTTTGTCGCATTGAGCGAGAATTCAATGTCCTCGACTGGACGGACGGCGAGAAACGCATTCACCTGAGTATAACCGGGCAAAACCAGGTCGTTATTGTCCTGCGCGAAGCTTTCAGTCGTGCCCACGGCGTTCACGCCAACAGTGAAGAAGTCGCTGTCATACTGTGCTGATCCCTGGAAGATCAGGTCTGCCTGACGGCGCGGCGTATTACCGATCAAAGCGGCATTGGTGTCGTTCTTGATTTGCGCATCGGTCCAGGTCGCGCCAGCTGAAAGGGAGAATGGTCCCATCCGGTAGCGGCCTTCCAACTCCACCCCATATGCCTCGAACTCGCGCACGATGACTTGCAGCGGGGCGATCTCGATGTTGTTTTCCGCAGTCTTCGCAAAGAAGCCCGTGGCATAGAGGCCCAGCCCACCGCTACGGTATTTGAAGCCACCTTCGAGCTGCTTCACGTCGGCAATCACACCGTCTTCAGAAGGGATTGAGCCGTCAATCACGCTCACGGCAGGCGAAAACAGCGCGCGGTCGGCAATATGGCGGCCGCCATCGCTGTACCGGGCAAAGACCGACAGATCGTCGGTCAGCAGATAATTGGCGCCGACCGAGAAGGACAAATAGCTGAAATTGTAATCAACCGGGGCGGCCGACCCGGCAGGGATGATGCTGGTCTCCGCTTCGGCGGGGTCAATGCTGTTGTCATTGTTGAAATCAAACGATGTGACACCGTTGCCAAAGCCGGTATCGGCGCCGGAAATAGACCCCTTGGCATTGCCGAAATCATACCGGATGCTGCCGTCCAGCGTCAGATTGCCCGCTTCAAAACCCAGCGATACAAATGGCGCATATGTTTTGTAGGTGACATCATAGTTCCGGCGGCAGCAATTGCCGAAGAAGCTGGCGCCAAAGCCTACGGTGCCATTCTGGGTGACCAGATTGCCGCCAGCATCCTGAACATCGATCAGAACGGAATTGCCGCCTCCTTCGGTAGTTTGCAGGAAAGAAGTCCACAGCCAGTCCGTATCGATCTTCTGACGCGACCCATAAAAGCCAGCGGTGAATGCAACGCTGTTGCCGCCAAGATCAAATTCGTTCGACAGGCGCAGATCGTTGGTCATGTTATCGAGATTGTTCAACCGGGTGTTGAACAGTACGACACTGGTGATCAGCCCGTTCCCGCCAAGCGACGCGGGGTCGGTAATCTGCTGACCGCTGGCAGGGCCGCTGGCGAAGAACAGGTTCGATCCGGCCCCGCCAACTCCATCGGCAACATCCTGGGCGTTACCAACGCTGGCCGGGAAAGGCGAAGTGAAACCGCCGCTGTTTGCCGCATATCGGAAACGCTCGGTCATGACCCAGCCGCCGCCGAAATCAACTTCTGCCTCAAGGCCGACGGACTTTGAAACTACACTCAAACCATCACGCATATTATAGCTGCGCGGATTATTGTCTCCGTCCAGTGTCAGGGAATTGGTGATGAAGCGCGATTGCAGTGCCGCTGTACGAACGTCGAAGTTCGGGATGCTGCTATAGTCCGGATCGCTACCGGTACCGGTTACCATCACCGGATAGGGTAAGATGGTGGCCGTGCTGTCGTCGAGATATTTGCCGTAAACGCGGACATAGCCACCAGAGAATTCTTTGGTCAGGTTCGCTTTGATCTGGCCACCTTTCGACCCTCGGTAGCCAAGATCGCGGGGGCCTTCACCCACCCGTGCATAGCCCCCGACATGGAAATATGTATCGGGCCCGATGGATTTGCCCGCATCGAAGTCGACCCGGTAGCTGTCATGATCCAGCCCCGCCGTGAAGGCGAACGCGCCGCCCTCTTCACGTCCAGTCTTGGAAATGAAGTTGATCACCCCCCCAGGTGCGTTCGATGCGAAGGTTGATGCAGACCCGCCGCGAACTGCTTCGACGCGGCCGACATTGCGGTCGGCGCGAAGGAAGTTATCAGCGTTGCCAAAAATGATATCGCCAAATTCAAGGACGGGCAGACCGTCTTCCTGAAGCTGGATATAGCGCGCACCACCGGTCGACACTGGCAGACCGCGAATGGCGATATTGGCGTTACCTTCACCGCCAGATGCTTCCGAACGGATGCCGGGAAGCTGGCGGATAAGATCTGCAGAAGAACTCGGGTTCAGATCGGCAATGGCATCAGCATCAATCGAGCTGACTGAAACAGAACTCTCCAACTGGTTCTGGCCGCGCGCAACTGCGGTGACCACAATCATGGTATCGTCGGCTTCTTCGTTTGCTGCTGCTTGCTGCGAAGCGGCATCCTGTGCGATCGCCGGTGCGGCAAGTCCTGCAAAAGCCATGACGGAAAAGGCAGCACTGCCCTTCAAAACATTAAGAAATTTCATCGGAATCTCCTCTCCCAGGAAATATGCATCGACCGCTTTGGTGCGATTCTTCCTATCGGCTACGGTTCATTACAAACGATTGCAAGAAGAAATTTGCAATCGTTTGTAATTTGGCATAGGCACTTGCCCATACGCACTTGGGAGAGTGGAATGTCTGATGGGAACGGCGGTATTGCAGCTGATGCAGCGGCCATGAGCAAGCCTCGATTATCGCTGCTTCGGATTGTCGAAATGAACATAGGCTTCTTTGGCCTGCAGTTCAGTTTCGGCCTGCAGCAAGCCAATATGGGGCCAATCTACGGCTTCCTGGGTGCAGACGAAGCGACCATGCCGTTGCTGTGGCTCGCCGGCCCCATGACCGGACTGCTGATCCAGCCCCTGATCGGAGCGATGAGCGACCGTACGAACACGCGCTTCGGCCGGCGGACCCCCTATTTCCTGATCGGCGCGATCATCTGCTCGATCAGCCTCTTGTTTATGCCCTACAGTCCCACGCTGTGGGTGGCAGCATCGCTGCTGTGGATCCTGGATGCGGGCAACAACATCACGATGGAACCATACCGCGCATATGTCGCAGACCGTCTGCGGCCCGACCAGAGATCGGTCGGCTTCCTTACACAAAGCGCATTTACCGGCCTGGCGCAGACCCTGTCCTATCTCGCCCCATCGCTGCTGACGGCCTTCGTCGCATCCGACGTATTGGACAGCAACGGCATACCTGTGATCGTCAAGATCGCCTTCATCATTGGGTCCATCCTGTCGATCTCGACGATCCTGTGGTCGATCATCCGGGTGCCGGAATTGCCATTGACTGATCAGGAGCAATCCCTCCTCGAAGAACATCCGCTTACTGTGTCGAGCGCCTTGAAAGATATCGTTGCCGCTATTCGGGATATGCCAAAACCGATGCGGCAACTGGCGCTGGCAATGCTGTGCCAATGGTACGGAATGTTCGTATACTGGCAGTTTATCGCCTTCGCCCTGTCGCGCTCGCTTTATGGCACCAGCGATACGGCATCGGCCGGGTTCAGAGATGCTGCGTTGACCGCGCAGCAGATCGGCGCGTTCTATAATTTCATCGCTTTCCTGAGCGCGCTCCTTCTGATCCCGGTTGTACGCAAATTCGGGGCGCGTTCCGCCCATGCCTTCTGTCTCACCGCATCGGGTGCGGCGATGGTGCTGATCCCCGGGGTGGATGAAAAAATCTTCCTGTTCGGCTTGATGTTCGGCATCGGCATAGGCTGGGCCGGGATGATGGGTAATACCTATGTCATGCTCGCCGATTCAATTCCGCCAGAACGCAATGGTATCTACATGGGCATCTTCAACATGTTCATCGTCATCCCGATGCTGATCGAGACGTTGACCATGCCGCTGATTTACCAGCCGCTGCTTGGCGGCGATCCGCGCAATGCGATCATGCTGGGCGGCGTGCTGATGATCCTGGGCGCTGCCGCCACTCTGTTTGTCGACGCCGGAAAGCCAGTGCCCAGAACAATGCAGCCGGCAGAATAGGCACGGCCCTGGTTGGCATGCCGGCAATCCACACTATAGCGTAGGAACACTTACTGCAGCGACATTGGGGCCAGAGCTGAAAACCGACGATCCGACCGACGCAAAGCGTAAAGTCCGCACCTTGGCCGACCTTGCAAAAATTGCGGGCGTGTCGACCGGTACCGTTTCGCGCGCCCTGGCCGGCAAGGAGCTCGTGAACCAGAAAACCCGCGACCACATCCAGGCACTTGCCCGCGAACACGGGTTTCGCCCCAATCAAATGGCCAGCAATCTGCGCACGCAGCGGACCGGAGTCATTCGGGTCGCCATTCCATTGGGGCATGACCGCCGCCAGCATATCTCCGATCCATTCTTCATGACCCTGC
The DNA here is from genome assembly GCF_009827615.1 of Allopontixanthobacter confluentis. GTDB lineage: Bacteria > Pseudomonadota > Alphaproteobacteria > Sphingomonadales > Sphingomonadaceae > Allopontixanthobacter > Allopontixanthobacter confluentis. Next base: position 553,387 of record NZ_WTYU01000001.1, on the reverse strand, counting down.
TGGGGTATCTGGCGGACGAATTGACCGAGGGTGGCTATGATCTGATGTTGTCGCGCGTCATACCAGATCAGGACCCCGACTGGCTGGACCGGATGACCAATTCCGGAATGTCCGACGGGACAATCGTGATCGGTCAGTCTGACCAGTTCGAATTGATCGAACATGTCGCGCAGGAATATCTCCCGCTGGTCACATGGGGTAATTACCGCAAGGGCCAGACACATTGCGTGGTTGGTAGCGACAACCTTCTGGGCGGGCGCCTCGCAGCAGAAAAACTGGTTGCAAGCGGCGCAAAAAAGATCGCTTTTTTTGGTGATACGATGGGCATCGAAATCGCCAGCCGGCTGGAGGGCGCCCGAAATATTGCAGAACTGGTCCACTTTCCGACGCATCTGGCGGTTGACGAGATGGATACAGACATCGCCAGAAACCTTGCGTCCATGGACCCTGCGATCGACGCGATTATTGCGGCATCAGATCTGATCGCCATGGCGTGCATACGGCAATTGCGCGAACGCGGCGTCGATGTGCCTGGCGCAATGCAAATAATCGGCTTTGATGATCTACCCTCCGCCAGTGAGATGTCGCCGCCGCTAACGACCATCAAGCAGGATTTCGCTGTCGGAGCAGCGGCCATGGTCGATATTCTGAAACGGCGGCTGGCCGGCGAAAAAACCGGCAGTGTGGTCATGCCTCCGCGCTTGGTGGAAAGAGGTACGACGCGTCCGGGTTAATGCTTCATCGACTGAAATATCGAAGGACGCTACCGCAACAGGGCCACAACAGAAATGCGTCGGCACGACCAGCGTCACACTCCGAAAGATGAAGTCGGTTGAGAATTTCCAGTTTTCTAAACCTTGACGGTCAGATAATCGCTTGGCGTCCTGCGGAAGAAAAAATGCTCCACCAGCCCAATTTCCGCACGTCATCTCTGGCGGAGTGCACGGCATCTTTCAGGAAATGAACCTACTGTCGCTAATCACGCAAACGCGTCGATAGCAGACTGTCTGGCATTAACGTCAATCGGGCAAAAACGGACAGTCAGGAAGCGAACTAATTGCGGACCTGCAGAACTCTGATATGTGCGGACGTATGGAAATTATTGGCTATATTCTTCTTGGTCTTGGACTTGTTATTGCTTTTGGCAATTTGACCGGCGGTGGACTGGATCGCCCCTCAATGGCCAACGGTCGATTGGTATTCGCAATTATGATAGCGGCCATTGGGGCATGGCTTCTTTGGGGTTGAAAGCGTGAACAGAGCTTTCCCAATCACGGATAGACTTTGAGCCTCAATTTTATGCCGGTGCCGGCTTGCCGTCCATTTCTCACTGCTTAGCATTAACTTTTGCCGCCTTGAAAGTTGCCGGTCTGGGGCGCTCAGCAAAATCTGCAGTTCCGGGCAAAACGACAAAGCCGTCATACGAAGTGCCGTCATACGAAGTCCTGACAATTGCGGACTTTAGCTCGCGACTGGTCGCACTTTCCGTGCTGGCAGCGAGCAGGCGGCCAAGCCTAGAAACAGCACTCCGCCAATGATGACCTGAGGTTCCGGCAGAACCAGCCAAGCCGCCGCGAAGAAGCAGCTCATAGCTATGTTGATCAGAGCCACGAACAGCCGGCTGCGCAGCCCTGTCTTTCCAAACCCATCGAAATTCGCGGCGGCGGCCACCACAATGGCCAGGCCGGAACCAACGAACCATAGCGCGTCGATCGTCCAGTTGGGATAGGCCAGAGGCGTCAGTGCGAGATGTGCCGCACCCAACAGCCCGGCAGCAATCGCCAATGCCCGCCCCAGGGTCTGGATACGCATCAACCAAACTCCCGCTGAGCGCTAATGAGACGAGAAGCGGCAACCGCGACCAGCAACGCCACCATTAAAATAAAGAGATCCTCCACAATCAGTGCAAAATAAAGATCTGCCATGGGAGTTGGAAGGCTGCCCAGCCTGATCGATAGTGCAACGGCCGCCAGCACGGCGATCAATGGCGTGGCCAAGCTAATTGTCGCACGGTATCCGAACCTCGCCGTAGCAAGAGCGCCAACCACGAATAACAGCGCGATTGTATAGGCCGCAGCCTCCAGGACAGATGCGTCGGTCACCGACATGCGCCCTGCGAAACGGATGTTCATCGCGGCCCACCCCATCGCTCCTCCGATCAAAATTCCGCGGACAATTCGGTGTAGGAAGCGTGGCGAAACCATGCGCTCTCTGAAAGCGGCGACAATGCATCCTGCGGCGAAAAGTGCGCGCTCGGCTTCGGGGACGTGATCAATTTCGGCAGCCATCGCCGTGAACCATACCTTGCGCTCGGGTGGCGCGATTTTGATGGCGAGCGCGAGCAATCCGCGCGCGCGTGATTTCAACCTCGAAGTCATGTTGCAAATCCCTTGGCTTGTAGTGGAGTGCGCGCATTGCCGGGCGGATTGTCCCGGGCAAGCACCAACCCGGACGGGGTCAGACAGTAAGCATGACGGGGCGGACGCCCCTCGTGCGGCGAAGGAACCCATCGCGCTTCGAGGTTACCCTGATCGCAGAGACGGATCAGCATCGGATAAAGCGTTCCTGACGCGAGGCCGGTCCGCTCCATCAAGTCATAACCGTAATGCCACTCGCGGGGCTGTTCGAGCAGCGCCGCCAAAACGGCACGGGTCTGTCTGGAGATGTTGGAGCGTCTAGCCATCCAACTGATCTACATATGTAGAGTTTCTAATGCAAGCATGCTGATTGGGTTTATTTGCACAATGGTGCAATTTGATCGACGCTTAAGAAAATACCTCGCTCAGGCATTTTGATCGTCACGATATTGCTGCCATCCAACACGCACTTGCCGCGGTTCAAATTGAGCTATCGTGGCGCACAGGGCGACCTTGACTGGGCGCGGCTCTCGGCAACGGCAATTCCAAACCAAGAACGGCGGCCATTTCGGCGGATCTAGTCGCGACTGCCCCGTTCGGTCTTATCGAGCGGTCAAGTTTGTGCGCTCTGGTAAACGCATGCCAGTCCACGCTGGTGAACTGCAAGTCTCCCGCTCGGCTCGAAGAACGCGAAAAAATGCGTAGTTCCGGAAACGCCCGGAAATCGGCCAAAATTCAAGATACTGACCAGAAAGCTTTTACGTCAAAGCGTACGCAGTGAAAAGACTTTATTGTCTCACAACAATCAGTTGTAGTGGGACAAAAAAGACTTGTCGTTTCAGTCACAGATTTGCGCCATTTCGGCAGGTCGAATAGACAATAGAGTTTGTCCACTTTCCCGCTTTCTCGGACATTTTGTCGATTGAGGGTCTGATTACAGGCAGGATTGCGACAATAGAAACTTTCCATTACTCGATAATCAATCAGCGTTGAATATCGTTGTTTTTCAATGTACTACGAATCCTTGGAACTTCTGAAAGGCATAGAAACAGGCCACCCCCCCTTCACAAGAAAGCTCAATCTAAGGGCGCGCCCAAATTGCCCTTGCCGCAACGACGCGTCCGTCGATCAATCGGACTTCTGGCGGCGGCGCCAGCTTCAGCGCTGGTTGGGATTGGCATCTACCATCCACCAGATCGAACAGATAGACTTGGACAAGGGCACCGGATCGAGCCGTCAACAACTGGAGCCTCGTCAAGCGATCCGATCCAATGCGGGGATACAGCGGAATACGTAACGAGGCATCCTTCAAGGCCGGTCAGTCGAAATATAGCACCGCCAAATTCAAAAAGCATTGAAAGTATGGAGCGCTCGGCCCGCTCCGCGCCGAGGTCGAGGGCCGGCGCAGTCCGATTGGCTGATGTTCGGCGAGCCAATGCTCTCTTTCTTGCGTCAAAAGCCCGTCTTCGTTCCACAGCATGGTATAGACCGCACAATCGGGCTCGCCCAGCGCCTCAAGTCGGTCCGGCCGTGTTTCCAGGATATGGAATTCGACCGGAACATCGACGAGGTTCGTGATGATTTACTCGCACTTAACGGGTATTTTAGATGTTCCTGGTGCACCCTTTTATGGGCACCGACAAGTATCGTCGGGCGAAGCCAACAGCGATCAGCTCAATGCTCTGCACTTGCCACCCTCCGCGGTAAGGTCGAGCCGTCAGCCCCAGGTTGCCAAGTCGAGCGGCTCGCAACCGGACAAGCTGGTATCCTAAAAACTTTTTGAATGCTCCCGGTTAAGACATTTTCCCAGATACGTCCGAGCAACGCGTCTGCTTGTGAAACATAAGCGCTCGTGCGCTACAATGCTGTATCCTCGATCAGTCAACAGGGCAGCACGGTTATACCTCGAACTTATGGTTGCAAATATTGCGGTTTTTTTCGAAACTGATACACGATCTCGAATGAAAAACTCTCCAAAACCGCGCTCGATTGACGCGTTTCAGGCCACTAAAACACGCATCGAAGGGATACATAACCTTTCTGATTCGTTAAGGCGGGCATTGGTGGATGCTGATAGATTGGGGCTGACCAAGGTTGGCATTCACATTCAAGATGCATGGACATCTTGCGAGGCCGCGAAGCTTGAGAATGCAGACAATAAAGAGGGTTGATAAGGAGGCATAAAATGGGCTCCCAAAACTTGGACGATGACATCTTGGCATCTCTCACCGAGCGTCAAGTTGCAGTCCTTGAGCTTAACTCGGTGAGGAAACCCTTGAAGGTCATCGCTCTTGAATTGGGAATTTCCCAAGCGAGGGTCAATCAGCACATCAAAACTTTGAAGGAAAAACTTAAGGTCAATACGTTGAACGAATTGGCGGATTGCTATCGTGTTTCGATGGAAAAAAGCCCCTATAGAAAACCTATATATAGCAAAAATAGAGTTCCGGCATGTCAGATATCCGGCGAACAAGGAGCCAAGGACGCCGCTGGCCATTTTGTCTTACACGATAGCATTCCATTTGGGATGCAAGCACCGTGGGAGACGAAAGTGGGTGAGCGCATAGTCCCGGGGATGCTCGACGGAGATCATGCGGTCACGGCAAGGCTGTTCCTCGTAGTGTTCATCGCGCTCGGCTTACTAGCTTCAGTTGCGTTGATCATCACGGTGTACATGTCGCTAGATGCTGCTGTGAACGATGTGGTTTACGTCTCTCCTAATTCTGATCAACCTGCCGATTGAGCGTCGGGGGCTTGGAGACCTGAGATGACAAAATCGCTACTAGATAACGCGCTTATGATTAAAAAACTGATCCGTGAAACCGAAGCTGTGCTTGATGAAGCCACAGAATTGGGAGCAAGGCTTAAGCAGGCGATGGTTCAAGCGAGGCAGCATCCAGATGTCCCCGTAGCAAGTGGTCAGAGCGCGCTATTGCGACTTGCAGAGGTTGAGCGACACGTCCTTCAAGCTTCTAGTCAGATTTTCCGCGTCCACTCTGAACTCAGCACATTGGCGCCCGAGGTCGGGATTTTGGACGAATATGTTCCGACAGTAACCAAACCCGGCGCATTCCAATTGCCTGAAGAACGCATTGCCGCGTGACATCACCCTTGGTGCCCGCGATTTGAACTGCAACTAATGGATCCCGCCTCTCAGATAAGGCTTGTAGCCCAATTGATCTTTCTGATCATTGTGTTGATTGGAGCTTTAGGTTGGGGCGCGGGACCGGAACGTTCGCTCGCGGGCATTTTAATTGGCCTGGGGTTAGCTGACCACATTTATCATGCCGTCACCGGCGTCGGCTTCCAAATTTCCGGCATAGATGTGGGACATGCAATATTGGACAGTATCGCCCTTCTTGGTGCGTTAGCTGTGGCGCTTCAGGCAAACCGGACATACACCTTATGGTTCGCCTCGTTTCAACTAATAGCCTTGTTGGGTCATCTGGGTCGAGAACTTGTCACCGGAGCAGGGCAAATTGTCTACGCAGTCACGACGATAGCACCATCATATTTTCAGATAGGATTGCTCGCATTGGGGACTCTGATGCACGTACGGCGGAAGCGTCGTATCGGCAAGTACAAGTCGTGGCGGAATTGCTCGCCCCAGTCTCTGGATTAGACGCTCCAAAGATAGCTGCTCAATTGATTGCTCATTTTGGAAGCATTAATCGTGCTGTATCAGCATCAGTGGAGCAATTGCGACAAGTTTTACCCGCAGACGCGCAAGTGGCCGCGCTTTTGCACGCCGCACGTGATCTAATGGAAACTGCGTTGCGCGAAGAAGCAGTGGGCAGACCAGTCTCCAGCTGCGATCCTGCTCTGCTTCGATACCTTCGTTGGCAGTTTTCTGGGCTTCGCGATGAACGGCTGCACGGTATTTTCCTGGACTCAAGCTCTCGCTATCTGGCTGACGAAACTTTGGCGATCGGACGAGCAGGAGCAGTCGAGTTTAAGGCTAGGACGGTCGTATCACGAGCAATTGCGCTCGAGGCAGACCGCATAATTCTTGCTCACAATCATATTTCTGGCGACTGTCGTCCCAGTAAACAGGACTTAGCCGCAACCAAGTCTCTTTCGTCCATTGTTCAGACGCTCGAAATTGAACTAGTCGACCATCTTATCATAACAGCTTCGGGAGCCTATAGCTTGGCGGCAGGGCGAAAGTTATGATTCTTGAATCGATGAGCACAAGCGAAGTGCTCAAATACATAGCCAAAATTTTGCTGAAACTTGCCGAAAGGATTGAAATGTCTGACGGCAGTCGGGTTAGCGCTCCAAGCAAACGACGCGCCAACGAACTAGTGCTTAGCGAACGCTCCCTGCCTTTGCTTACGTCAGTCGCGAGGGACGAATACAGCGCCCGGCGCGAGCGGAGTCGGCATCTGGACGCCTCCTTGTTTGGTGAAATGAGCTGGGACATTCTTTTGGACCTTTTCATCCATCATGGATCAGGAAAGAGGGTATCAGTTACCAGTGCCTGTATCGCCAGTGCCGGACCTAGCACCACTGCACTCAGGCATCTGACCCTACTTAAAGAAGCAGGTCTGATTTCACGTGATGTTTCGAAAGCCGACAAACGGGTTGCGTATGTTGAATTGACCGAAAAAGGCGTTCAGGATATGGCTTCGTACTTGACAGTCCGGGCGGGTACCCGGCCAATCTATGACCATATATCGAGTGATAAGAGTTTCATGTTTGATCATAAAGAGGCTTCCTTATGAAAGTCGAAGCGGCGGTTATTTCTATTATCCTTTTAATATCTTGGGCCAACGGCCTCATGATATTTTTTTCGTAAGTTATGCTGAATTGGCCCTAAGCCTCTCAGCCGCGTCTCACTTCAAAACATTTGGCATCGGCCCCTCCGCAAACTTTGAATAGCTGAGGCTTAGCTCAGAATAACAGGACCTTGGTCGGCTTGTGCAAATGGGAGAATATGATGCGCAGGGTGAGGTTCGTAACGAATAGAAGAACCATCATTGATGCGAACGCTAGCCCGATAATCAAATAGACATCGTCGACGAAACCGGCGTAAGGCGCTCTGAATAGCCCCTAAATTTCTGGACGCCTTCTTTCCTACTTTTGAGGTAAGGAGACGAATTTGAGCAGAGTAAATTTCAGCTGTGAGTTCAAGCGGGATGCGGTGGCTCAGATCACGGAGCGAGGCTATCCGGTTGCGGAGGTTTCGCAGCGCATGGGGGTCAGCCAGCCCTCGCTGTATGCTTGGAAGAAGAAGGTCCCTCGGCCTGCTGGCGGCGATGATAAGGATGCCGAGATCCGGCGATTGAAGCGCGATCTTGTCAGGGTCACCGAGGAGCGCGAGATTTTAAAAAAGCCACCGGGTTTTTCGCCAGAGATCCCAAGTGAGATACCCGTTCATTGCCGAGCTTCGTGATCATTTCGGGGTTCGGGCGATGTGCCGCTGCTTGGCTGTGCAGCCCAGCGGTTGCTATGCATGGCGAAAGGCCCCGCTGAATCAGCGCGCCCGGGAAGATGCCCGTCAGACCCAGCAGATCCGGCAAGCCTGGAATGACGGCAACAAGGTTTATGGCTACCGCAAGTTGCACGATGATCTGCTCGATCAGGGCGAGACGTGCTGTCCGAGCCGCTTAGCACGGCTGACGCGAATAGCTGGCATCAAGGCGCAGATTGGCTACAAAAGCCGATCGGGTAGCTATGGCGTCAAGCCATCCGTGGCCATCGACAACACGCTGGCTCGGCAGTTCGATGTCGCCGCGCCAGGCAAGGCCTGGGTGACGGACGTAACCTACATCCGCACGATGGAGGGCTTTGCCTACCTCGCGGTCGTACTCGATCTCTACTCAAGCCTTGTGGTGGGTTGGCCGATGCGAAGCCGCCGGCCTACAGACTTGGTCCTGCAGGCTCTCCATATAGCCGTCTGTCGGCGCAACCCGAAGCATCGGGTCCTGATCCACTTGGACCAAGGCTCGCAGTTCACCAGCATGGACTGGGCTGCGTTCACCAGAGCCCACAATTTTGAGCACTCAATGAGCCGACGAGGCAACTGTCACGATAACGCCGTGGTCGAGAGCTTCTTCAACCAACTCAAGCGCGAGCGCATCCGAAGGCGCACATACAAAACACGCGGGGGAGCCCGGCAGGACGTGTTCGATTACATCGTAATGTTCTATAACACGGTGCGCAAGCATGTCAGGAACGGGATGCTGTCGCCCGTCGAGTTCGAACGACAGCAGGCAACGAGACAGCAAGGCGTCTAGAAAACTAGGCGCTATTCAATAAGCTTCAGCGCTGGTTGCGATTGGCATCTCCCATCTAACAGATTGAAGACATAGCCATGCCAAGGGCATCGGATTGAGCCGTCAATAACTCTGGCTTTGTCCAGCAGTCCAAGCCAACGCGGACAAACGGCGGAATGCGCTGTCCCCCGTCAGCGTTCAATAGACAGATTGGCTGCATGAAATAAGTGAGTGTTTTGGGTTCGTTGCAGTGACTGTAAGGAACGGAAATGAACGCAAAACACTCAAAGGCACCCGCAGAGCGGGTAGTCAAAGACATCCGCCGGGCGACCCGCAAGCAATACAGTGCGGAAGAGAAGATCCGGATCGTGCTGGAAGGCCTGCGCGGTGAAGATAGCATCGCTGAGCTGTGCCGCCGTGAAGGCATTGCGCAGGGCGTGTATTACAAATGGTCAAAGGACTTCATGGAAGCCGGAAAGCGCCGGCTTGCCGGGGATACGGCGCGCAGCGCCAATACCGATGAAGTGCGCGAATTGCGCCGTGAAGCCCGCGACCTGAAGGAAGTGGTGGCCGAGCAGACACTCGAGATGCGTCTGCTCAAAAAAAGCATGATCGGGGATGGGGGAGGCGAAGAATGAGATATCCTGCCTCAGAAAAGCTCGAGATCATCCGCATCGTTGAACGCTCGCATCTGCCCGCGAAGCAGACGCTGGATAGGCTGGGCATCGCCCGCCCTACCTTCTACCGCTGGTATGATCTGTATCAGCGGTTCGGCGAAGACTCGCTGGAAGATCGGCGCCCTGGACCGCGCCGGGCATGGAACCGGATCCCCGACAAAGTGCAGGCACAGGTACTGGAAATGGCGCTGGAACGCTGCGAGCTGAGCCCCAGGGAACTGGCGGTGACGTTCACCGATGAGCGCCGTTACTTCGTGTCCGAGGCCAGCGTTTACCGCCTGCTCAAGGCCCATGATCTGATTACCAGTCCGAACTTCATCGTGATGAAGGCGGCCAGCGAGTTCAAGGACAAGACGACAGCGCCCAACCAGCTGTGGCAGACGGACTTTACCTATCTGAAGATCATTGGCTGGGGCTGGTATTATCTATCGACGATCCTCGACGATTACTCGCGCTACATCATTGCGTGGAAGCTGTGCACGACCATGCGGGCCGAAGATGTAACCGATACGCTGGAACTGGCCCTGGCGGCTTCTGGCTGTGACCAGGCTCATGTGGTGCACAAACCGCGCCTGCTGTCTGACAATGGGCCCAGCTATGTTGCTGGCGAACTGGCGGACTATCTGGCGGAAAAGGATATGCGCCACGTTCGCGGCGCGCCGTTCCATCCGCAGACGCAGGGTAAGATCGAGCGCTGGCACCAGACGCTCAAGAACCGCATCCTGCTGGAAAACTACTTCCTTCCCGGCGATCTGGAAGCGCAGGTCGAGGCGTTCGTCAAACATTACAATCATCAACGCTATCACGAGAGCCTGAAGAACGTCACGCCCGCCGATGCCTACTTCGGCCGGGCGGAAACCATCATCAAACAGCGAGAAAGGATCAAGCGAAAAACCATAGAACATCGGCGCTTGCAACACCGCAAGCTTGCCGCATAATATCAACCAACAGATGATCCCAAACACTCACCTGTTTTAAACGGCCAACAGTCTCAAATTATCTGACGACGGACAATTTTTTGGTTCTGGGCATCCCCTCACCCTTCCCTTAGCGCCTCACCCGTCTATCAAGTGCATTTGCTCTAACAGCGCCAACCGGACTGTTTTCCCATTCAAAACGTCTGGCTGGAGAATTCGTGTCAGATTTTTGTTGACCATTTTTTAAGCTGCCTGCTCGCAACCTAACCTGGTCAAGCGATTGCCGAGCCGCAGTAACTTGGTTCGGCACCCATTTTGTGCGGCGCCAAATAAAAACCCTTGTCCTTGTAGGCAACCCATTTGAAGTAGCAATTTCCGCTGCTCGACCTTTTCAATGCCTTCGGCGATTACACCAATATTTAGATTAAGCGCCATAGATATGAGAGCTTGGACAATGAGCCGATCTTGATGGTTGCTACAAATTGAGGCAACGAAGCTGCGATCAATTTTCACCTTATCAATTGGGAAATCTCGCAGATGGGACAAGGACGAAAATCCCGTACCAAAATCGTCCAAAGCAATCTGAATGCCGCCACCTTTTAAATCTTGCAATACCTTCTGTACCGTCGTGCGATCATTTGCCATCAACATAGTTTCGGTAACTTCTAAAGTTACCAGGCTTGGACGCACGTTGTTGTTCTCCAGGGCTTTCAGAAATTTTTGCGCAAAATCGCGGCTGATCAAGTCAGCTTCTGTAGCATTTATGCTGATAAACTTGAGATTTGGTTGCGCGAGCCTTAGCTCATCAAAGTCCTCCGCGATTAATGATAGCATCCTCTCGCCGATCTCGCGTGACAAAATTGGGTCGAGGATCGCTGGCAGTACTTGAGTGGCGGTCATCTGATGGCCACTACGGGTAGTTAGACGCATGAGAGCCTCCAGGCCGACAAGCTGGTTATTTCTCAGGTCGACAATAGGCTGATAGCCTGGGAAAATACGGTTTTCATCAAGTGCGCTGCGGACTTGTCCTATTGCTTTATGGCGCAGATCATTAGTCAGCTCAAAGGACTTATCATAAATATGCACTCGGCCAGGTTCTCTGGCCTTGCCATGATAAAGCGCCAAATCAGCCCTTCGGATAAGCTCTTTAGGTGACTTATTTTCGTCAGCGCAAGCCAGCCCGCACGTACCACTTATCATTATTTTATGGCCGGAGAATTCGGTTTGCTTGCAAATCTCAGCAAGTATAACCTCACCAACTTGCTGGGCCTCAGCAATTGAGGCCCCCTGACGGATGATAATAGCAAACTCGTCTCCTCCCCAGCGCGCTACCGTCGTATCTAATGGCACAGCCCGGGAGATTCGGTCGCCAATTTCCTCTAACACGACATCTCCGACCAAATGGCCAAAAATGTCGTTTACGTCTTTAAAACCATCAAGGTCGACGAGTAAGAGGAAAAGGTCTTCTGGCGCTTCTTTCATCGCCCGCACTCGCGCCTGAAGAACTCTATCGAAAGCGTGGCGGTTAAATAAATTGGTTAAACTGTCAAAATCAGCAGCGCGTTTTAATGCAAGTTGCGCATGGTAAGAGTCCGATATGTCATGAATAACTCCCACTATTCGCGCAGGTAAAAAATCATCCGCTGGCAGGTATTCCCCTACAGTTCTTACACGCACTGACCCACCATCAGCCGCACGAAGATTTGCCTCGAATTTAAAAGGTTCAGATTTTTCCATCGCGTTGGATACCGCTTTTTCGACGGCAGGCCGATCTTCGGGCTCATAGAAATTTATGGCATTCGATAAATCGATATCACTGTCCGGCTCTAAGCCGTGGATGGCATAAACTTGCGCTGACCAGGTCAGTTTATTCGAATCAACTTCGAGCTCCCAAGAACCGACTCTAGCGACCCGCTCAGCTTGGTTAAAAATTCGATTCGAATTCTTTAATGATTCTTTCTTAATCGCCAAGTCGTGGGTTAATTGTTCGGCCTGATGGCTTTTGGCATGCAACTCAAGCAGATCCTCCACTATTCGCGCTATGCCTTCTAGCACTATAAGTTGCGAAGGAGCGAACCAGTCTGGGCGTTGATCGACAACGCAGACCGTCCCAATTATTACCTGATTTGGACCTCGAACTGGGCAGCCCATGTATGATTGAATTCCGCCCTCGCATGCAACCAGTGGATTATTTGAAAATCGTTCATCACTAGCGAGCCGCGGCACCACCAGGCTACATCCTGTAGATATTGGATAATTGCAAATTGCCACATCGCGAGGCACCTCAATTAGATCGACCCCGCAGGTCGAAAGGTACCACTGTCGCTCTGCATCCATGAAAGATATAAGTGACACTGAGCTGTGAAAAAGCTCCACGCATAGTTCGGTGATCTGATCAAACATTCTTTGACGTGGTGAATCTAGGATTTGCAAAGCATACAGTGCCTGCAAACGTGCATTCTCGCACCCAATCATCGTTTGCATCGAATTTACCCTCGTTTACACAAGTCTGTAGCCTGCGAAGAAAGTCTTCCAATGCCCAAAATGCCTAATGCGGGCAAACACGTATAGCATTGTTTTTGCATAATTTTATTTGACGAATTTCTGGTTTTCGGTGACGTTTGCGTGAGCGTGGCTCAACTGAGAGCCAGAAAAACTCTCGTTATTTCCGAAATTATCTATGAGCGCGGACTTTGGCTCTTAATTATCCGAGAACCCAAAACTCGGCACAAAAATGCGGGATCAATCCAAAGACGTTTAAGCAATTTGAAATAATTTAAAGCCGGTCACGCGAAAGTTTTTTATAAAATCGAGCAAACTTATGAATTAATTCAGTTTATTTGATCTTTCAATCAGAATGTATTTCAGACAAAGCTTACCAATGATGCTACTGCGACGGCATATGGCGTAGGTTCGGTGAAACTCGGCAAGTAGGGTCGTGCGACGATGTCCAATCAACCTAAAGAGGTCGATCTGAATTTAGGCTAGCGCTGGTTCGGCCGAAAGATCAGATCAATATTATCGAGCCAGCCCCCACGCTTAACTAGAGTGTCGCAACGAAAAGCCATCATCGCTTCAGTTTTTCCGAAAGTCAGATGCACAAGACTTAGTGATTGAGACTTTGGATACTGCCTTCGGGCTGCATCGTCTGCGTCAAGGCTAGCTGTCACATTACAATCGCGACAACCCTCAGGTCCTTACTATTTTCGGAAGAAATGCAGACCTCCCGCTCGTGGCTACAAAAAAGCTGAAAGCTCGATTTCTTCGGTAAGGCTTTGGTTAAGACTTCTTCAATGCCTGAAATCCGAGGTCGGTTGGCAGCATAACAGGCGAACACTGCGCCCGCCTAACGCTGCCTTTTTCCGCAACGTAAATCATCTCTAAGCCACACAACGCAGCCATTCAAATTAGCGCGGCATAAACTCGCTTAAATGATAGGCCGAGGCTCGGCAAAGCGATTGGTGGCAGGCAAGAAAACAATGCAAGACACTGTTTTTTATATGATTTTTAAAGGATTGACGCAAGCTTGTACCATGGGATATGCAAAATAAAGAAAGTTTTATGGGCATGGAGTGCGGCGGGCAATAACAGACTTTTCGGATGCTACAAAAAAACAGCTTAGCGTGGCGCAGGAAGTTTTGTTGATAGCCCGAATAACTCGCCTGCGATTTTTGACATCAGAAAATGCGAGGCCTGAGGACAGAAGTTATGATGGAGAATCACTTCCACATTGCCCGCCAATTGAGAATCCTTTCGTCAAATTTGCTTGAACGCGCAGCAATTCATGCTCGCCAGTTCCATTTGGGTGTAACTGAGGTCAGAGCGATCGAGCAATTGTTTGTTTCACGAAAAATGACAGCAAAAGAACTTGGACTTAGCCTATCATTAACAAGCGGCTCGGTGACTGCGTTAATCAACCGACTAGTCGACAAGGGCCTAGCCGAGAAAATTGCCGACCCTCATGACAAACGCAAAGTGAATATTATCCTTCGAGCTGACCAAATTAACAGACTTAGTATCCCATACTTGCTTTATGTTCCAGAATTTTTGAGGAAACTCAAAAAGTATAGCAAAGACGAGCAAGAAATCGTCATCCGATTTCTGGAAGATTATGTCGAAGCATCGATACAAGCAACACAAAAAATTTCTGACCAACTGGATAACAATCGATCAGCAAATAACCGCAGATAGCAGGACGCGTCCTCATAATTACTTATTGCGCTGATTTTTCGGCATGTTGCTAATAATTATTTGCTGGACCGTGCCACACAACTCCAATAAAATTTGTTGAATATCCACGTTATTTTTAAGAACAATCTTGACAGTGAAGCTAAATTCTTGAATTGAAGAGATGGCCTACCGAGTTTCTCAGACTAGGTATTTCACGGTAGTTGAGCCGAGGGTATCTTAACGATCGGGTCGCTAGATCGACCCTTTAGAAGCGTACAATAGGGTATAAACAAATGAGCTCGATGCCACGTGAACTCACACATCATTCGTGGTATAATTCGGTGGGTGATCTTTTGGAGCGGTGCTCAGTGGCTCAGGTAGAAGATGGTACTCACCTGGCCAAATCGCTGTTCATGGTTGTTGCACAAGCGCCCGCCGTTGTTCGAGATTATCTCGATATCTGTCCAGATAGCTTGCAGTTTCAAGAGCTTGTCGAACTAGGCGCCTTGGAAAGCGCGATCTTGCGCATTTACGGTCCAAACGTGGGCTTCATGATGAGCAGAAATGCAGAAGGAGAAGCAATCGCGACCATCGCTTGCCTTGGTGCTGAGGAAGATGAGATCGCCTTCGCATCGTCTTTACCGATCGCTATGATTTCCGCAATGTGCCAAATGTTTCGCAAACATTTCAGCGAACCTGACGCGAGCCCACTAACATCTAGGCGCGTGCGTACCCACTAAATTAAATCTGCCTCTAACTTTAACCGGATTGCTTTCGAGGAATGGTCCAATTTAAGCTTGTTGATTGCATTCGCCCTGTGAATTTCGACTGTTCGATGGCTGATACCCATAATCTTGCCAATGTGCTTGTTCGTAAATCCGTCTGCAAGCCCGGCAATTACCTCGTTCTCCCTTAAGCTCAGAACTTGAAGTTTTTGCTTTGCAGAAACTGCCCGCATCCGAATTTTTTGAGAGTTTGCCAACACGCCAAGGCGAGATTGTGTGCGGTCTAGCAGTTCTATGGCCTTAAATGGCCAAGCAACAAAATCAATAGCACCTGCAAGCATGGTTTCAGTGACGCGATTGAGGTCAATTTTGTCCGAAAATGCTATTACCGGGTTAGCACAGCCCTGCCTGGCTAGCTCTTCCATAATCTCTATCGCAGAGTAGGACCCATCATCTGCAGCGAGGATACAAGTTGAAGTTGGGGGAGCTTGAGTAAACTCTTTCAGATCGTCGTAAGGGTCGCAAAAAACCCCAACAGCTTCCATCGCCATGGATATCTTAGCCTTGCGACGATAGTCTTGATCAATGAGCGCGACCTTGGAAAAAATCATCAAACGACCCTTTCATTTGCTTAGATTATTTGTAGCACTTATAAGGGGTTATACCCATTCAGATTTGTTTACTAGTCATTAAGTAATACCACCTACCCGGTGTGTGACGGCGCCTTTTGCAATTTGCAGATTGTCAGGTTGGCAAAAATGATACCATGGTCCGCTTACCTGCATCAGGATGGCTAACTCTGTCAGACTTGCACCGGTTTGGCGCCGGTCATTTGAAGGTGTTCCCCGTCAGCACCTATGGCACAAAATTGAGGTTTGTCCGTCGTCAGAACATTTGGCACAACTTGCTGCGTAAATTAGCGGTGTATCGGCCTCGTCTGGTTGGTTGATATTAGGCGGCTAGCCTGCGGTGTTGCAAGCGCCGATGTTCGATGGTCTTTCGTTTGATCCTTTCTCGCTGCTTGATGATGGTTTCCGCTCTGCCGAAGTAGGCGTCGGCAGGCGTCACATTGCTCAGGCTTTCGTAGTAACGCTGGTGGTTATAGTGTTCGACGAACGCTTCGATCTGGACCTCGAGATCGCCGGGCAGGAAAAAATTTTCAGCAGGATGCGGTTCTTCAAGGTTTGATGCCAGCGTTCGATCTTACCCTGGGTCTGAGGATGGAACGGAGCGCCGCGAACGTGGCTCATGCGCTGCGCTTCAATGTATTCCGCCAGTTCTCCAGCGATGTAGCTGGGGCCGTTGTCGGACAGCAGGCGTGGTTTGTGCAGCACATGGGCCTGATCACAGCCTGAGGCTTCCAGCGCAATATCCAGCGTGTCGGTCACGTCCCCGCCCCGCATCGTGCTGCACAGGTTGGGCCTCGCCCGTCTGCGAATCCCAGGCGATGATGTAGCGCGAGTAATCATCCAGCACCGTGGACAGATACATCCAGCCCCAGCCGATGATCTTGAAGTAGGTGAAGTCTGTCTGCCACATCTCGTTTACCCGGGTGGTCTGGGTATGGAACCGGTCCGCGGCCTTGATCACCACATAGGCTGGGCTGGTGATCAGATCATGGGCCTTGAGCAGGCGGTAAACCGTGGCTTCCGACGCTGATTCGAAGCGAAGCGAAGAAGGGCGCTTGCGGCCAACTAGCGCTTCTCGTCGGTGAACCGCACAGCCAGCTCACGCGGGCTTAGCTCTGACTGCTCCAGCGCCAGTTCGATGATCTGGTCATGGATGTGTGCCGGGATACGGTTCCATACCCTGCTGGGAGCTGAGGGCCGATCCTCCAGCGCTTACGGTCCGCCCTCCAGATAGTGGTCATACCAGCGGTAGAAGGTCCGGCGCGCGATGCCGCGCTGGTCCAGCGTCTTGCGGGCAGGCAGATGCGACTGCTCGACGATGCGGATGATCTCCAGCTTCTCGGATGCAGGATACCTCATGCGCCTTCTTCCCCATCCGCGATCAAGCTTTTTTTGAGCAGACGGTTCTCCAGCGTCAGGTCCGCAACGCATTCCTTCATATCCCGAGACTCCCGTCGCAAGTCCTTCACTTCGTCACTGGTGGCAGCATGGGCTGTATCACCGGCGAGCCGGCGTTTGTCGGCCTCCATGAACTCGTAGACCTTTGGTCGCCTTTGGCCCCGACCAGGTGTAATACAGGCTCTGGGCAATGCCTTCCTTGAGGCACAGCTCTGCAATGCTGTCATCGCCCCGCAGGCCTTCCAGAACGATCCTGATCTTGTCTTCGGCGGAGAAGTGGCGCCGGGTTGCGCGGCGGATGTCTTTTACTACCCGTTCAGCACTCGCTTTGGGTTTTGAGGATTTGGCTCTCATCTTCGTTCCTTCGTCACTACGACGAGACCCAAATCCTCCTTAAATCACAACCTCAATTTTGTGCCATAGGTGCTGACGGGGAACAATCTTGGGGGTATTTCGCCTATTTGCCTAATGCTTGGAAGATGCCAGTGTAGCCCGAAACAAAATGACAGCTACCCACCCTAGTTTTTGCCGTTCAGAAGCGCTTTGTATTTCATGAAAAGCAGCCTGTCGGCTTATCGCGGGTTTTCGATAAAATCAGACCAGTAGGAACCGACCCAGAAGCGGACATTAAGCAAAGCTCATTCCTGAGCATCCTTTGCACCTGCTAGAGGTTTTTTTGGGTTTGCTCCAAAAAGCTCTACGCCCCTATTCAAACAAACTGACGTGCACAGCAACCGTAAGCCGATGAGCCGGTCCTCGCCAATTACGTTCAAACGTCGTATTTCTAGTCGGCAGCTCGCCGGCTTGACCCTTTCAACAGTTCGCGCAGATCTGCGCGATGGTTCTACCTAAGATTGAGGGCCGAAGCCGACCCGAGGCACCGCTGCCCAGCTGGTATCTTTCTTGAAATGGCGCATGATCCCGGCCAGGCGAAAAATAAGATTAATTTGCCGATAGCCGAAATTCTCCACCACCGAAGCAGCGCCGATGCGCAGCAGATCACGTGCGGACGGCGTACGGCGCAATTGCATTTCCTCAAGCGCAAGGGTGCCGATACTCAAGCCTGTTCCAAACAGGACTGTGACGCAGAGGAATAGCAGCGCGGCAAGCGGATCCATCACGCCCAGGAAAAGAGCGACCGGTATGACCATATAGCCAAACAGTTCGGCAGGGGGGCCAACAACATCCTCGATCACCAGTTGCACCATGGAGAGCAGACCAATCCGGCCATAGCGCGGATTACCGATCATCTTACGATGACGAATAAGTGTTTCCAAGGAGCCCTGCTGCCATCGCGAGCGTTGGCTGCGAAGACCGGATAGGGTCGTTGGCGCTTCGGTCCAGCAGACAATTTCAGGGACAAAACCGATGGCATATTCCCGCTTCTGTTCGCGCATGTGGCGGTGAATGCGGACAATTAGCTCCAAGTCTTCCCCTACAGTGTCATGCCGATAACCGCCAATCTCAATGAGCGTGGAACGCCGGAACATGCCAAATGCGCCTGAAATTAGAAGCAATGTGTTATTGCTGGCATTTGCGACGCGGGCAGTCAGGAACGCGCGTAGATATTCTACGATCTGGAACCGCGGCAGCCATGCGCTGGAAACGCCGACCTTACGGAGCGCTCCCCCTCGTATTTCGCAGCCATTTGCGATCCGGATGGCCCCGCCGACAGCCACCATTTTCCCTGTGTCATACATGAACGGCTCGGCAGCGCGCAGCAGTCCATCTCGTTCGATGATGGAGTCAGCATCAATTACGCACACCAATGGGGTGCGGGCAAAACCAATGCCCGCATTTACAGCGTCTGCCTTGCGCCCGTTTTCCTTGTCGATCACAATCAGATTAGGATGACTGCGAGAGCGATAAGTGGCGATAATTCTCGTCTTTTGCAACGCAGCAAGCTGCGCCCGGTCGGAAGGAACACAGTCAAACGCATCAATCAGCTTGCCTATCGTATTGTCACTTGACCCGTCATTCACGACGATGACTTCATGCTCTGGATATTCCAAGGCGAGGAGCGCCCGAATGGAATCCACAATCGATAGTTCCTCGTTAAAGGCAGGTGCGATAACGGTGACTGGCAAAGTGAGATCACTGTATCTGTGCCAAAGGTCGACCGAGAATTGCGATGGTTTTACCCGCGTGGCAAAATCATATGCGGCCATAATCAATTGCACCACGCTAACAGCGTTTCGGAAAACCACGACCACAAGGCAACCATATGCCAAAAGCATGACTGCGTGAGCGGCCAAAAAGAATGCTGTCTCGCTAGTCATACAGATGTCGCAATTCGGCGCATATCGGGAGCTAGTTGATCCAGTGCTTCACCAGCCCGCAACCGAACCCAAAACTCGGGATCGCTCGTCAGTCTATGTATCATTGGAACAGCTTCGACCAACCCTAGCGAAGCGCAGCTATTAATTGCCTGTGTTCGCACATTCGGATTGCAATCGTCCAATGCGCGAATAACCCATTCACTAACACTAGGATGCCCCAGCTTTGCTGCTGCCCTGAGAGCAGAGCACTGAACGTCGACATCATTGAAATACGCTGCCTGTTCCAACATCGGCAAAACCGACATATCAGCAGACCAGCCAAGGGCGTCGATAATGGCAGCACGGCGTGAAGACGGCATGGTTTCGTCAAGCATATCATGTAGCTGGGCAGCATGGTCCGGCGCCATAGCGCGCAACATCGCTACATCCATGCTGGTCGGCGTTCGCGACTGCATGCCGAGCATTGCAATCGTCTCACGAGGTGGCGGCAATTTGCCAAATTGGGCCAAGGCAAATGCGGCGTTGAGGCGCACGATATTGTGGCCATCATCGGCGAGCATCTGGGTCAGGCGCTGTTCTGCAAGTGCGCCGCCGAATTGCTGCAATATGCGAACAGCGTCGATACGGCGCGCCGGGCGCCTAGCGTGTGACAAACGCAAAGTACCCTCAAGCAGACCATCTTGTTCGGCCAATTGGACGAGAATTTCACGCTCCCCGCCGCGCAAAAGCAGTAAAAGATGGCTCACAGCATTCATGCAATCGGCCGGTTTCCACTGCGCGCCCTTGGTGTCGGCGGAAAAGCCCTGAACCCGTTGCAAATACGAACGGGTTATGGCTGTTTGCCGAGCTTTGCTAATCGGCTCCCCGCGTTCGGTATAAAATCGGCGTAAGACCAGCGCCGCAAAAGCCACTGCCATGGCCACGCTCGACCAGATACAGAAATGGATGATAGCGCTGTAACCGTTCATCGGTTGTCGAACCTAAATTCTAGACCCAGATTTACAGAACGGTTGCGATAGCTTTTTTGGCGCGTTTCTTGTGCCGCGGCAATTCGAAGCCGCAAATGCCGGTCGACAGCCCATGCCGCGCCTACGGAGTAGGCCTGGAGCGTCTGTGTAACCCCGGCTTCGGTGTCAGGATAACGGGCCGCACCGACAAAGAAGGCTCCATCATCTAAAGTCTCATAATCCAGCCGCACTGCCCCCCCTGCACGGTAACGGCCATCACTGCTGAACAGATTGATCATTCGCCCACCAGCGCTAAGACGAGGCGCCACGCGATAGGTCACACCCGGCTCGATTGCCGTAAAAACGCCGCTGCCAAAATGGGCGAGCCGCAAATCGAGTGAGCCCTGAAGGTTTCGAGAAAGCAGCGCGTCGGCGCCTGCTGCAATGCGCCAGTCATCGCGGAAACTGGCGTCCGGGGTGATGCCTGCGGCAATATAATAGGTGCCGGTTTGCATTCGCGTGGTTGCTCGAGCTGAAAACCGCACATCAGTTTGCTCGCGCCGCTCGGCATCCAGTTCAGCGACCACAACCGTCCCGCTGCGCTTGCCATATGACGCCGCGATGACGGCATGTTCCCATTGCGCAGCGCGACCCGATGCAAACTTCAGATCTGCTAAGCCGGCGGCTACCGAAACTGAAAGCAAGCTCGCGTTGCCGCTGCCCTGGGATTGGAGCCGGGATTGGCGCAGGAAGGCCGTGTCGAAATCGGCAAGGCCAGGATAGGACGCGTCAATCGAGCGGACCGCGTCTGCCTGCGTTATCGCGGCTTGGATTTCGCCCTTCCATAACAAGATATTGGCTCGGGCGATTTGCAAATCGAGGTTGGCTGGCTCAATTGCCAGCGCCTGTTCAATTGATTGCTGCGCTTGCGCCATCTTTCCCTGCGCAGCCTGATTACGCGCAGCAATCCGCAAATCTTCTGCAGAAACCGCTTCCTGCGCAAAAGCTGCTGGGATCGTGGGGCTAACGACGCTGCTGGCCAGAACTATTCCAGCACAAAGAACGCTAATTCGATGGTTCAGCAAAGCCGCCCCTCCGTTTTAGCTGTACTGTGATGCGCGTCAGCAATTCTTGCGGGATGAAAGGCTTTGTAAGATAATCGCTCGCTCCCGCAGCCAATGCGGAAACAATGTCGTTCTCACCCTTCCGGGCGGAGAGAAACAGAACAGGAATGTTGACCATATCGCTTTGCTGGGACAAAGCTGTCAACACCTCCATGCCGGACAGGACCGGCATCATGGAATCCAGCACAATCAGATCAGGCTTCGCATGGCCAACCATCTGAAGGGCCTCTTCGCCGTCCGCGGCAGCCGTGACCGTGTGGCCCGCAGAACGCAGTCGGTGGGCAATCATGTCGACGAGAATGTCGTCGTCGTCTGCGATCAAAATATTGGCCATAAGAGATCCTTGGCAATCTAATCCTGATGACTACCCCCGACATGGTTAACAAATTGGTATCATGTTGTGGGTAAGAGCCATTTCAGGATGTCGGCGCGACACTGTCCGGCACGCTGCGAGTGGCCTCATGATTTCAAAATTTTTACTTGGTGATCACCATGCCGGTGCTGCCCAGTTGCGGGTCAACGTCTCCAGATTGCTGCTCGCAGCGCTTTTCTTTGCAGTCGGCAACTGGTTGAGCTTCAAGCTCTTCAGTTATGACGGCCGGCTGGCAGCGATCTTTGGCGTTAACGCGATCATCATAGGCGTCTGCTGCAATCATATCGACCGGCGCACGGTCTGGCTGGTGGTTTCCTGTTTTGCCGGCAATGTGCTGTCCAATCTCGTGATTGGAGATGCGGCGCTGACTGCCATAATGCTAGCCTGTGGCAATGCCTTGGAAATTTCGCTCGTCATCGTGGCAATTCGGAAGTTTTGTGGGCCGCAACCGGATATTTCGGAATATCGCGATCTTGGCGTCTTGGTGCTCGCTGGTGTGATGATTCCGCCGTTGTGCGGTTTGATCGCAGGATTTGCGCTCGCCGCGCCAGGATCATTCTTCAATCCGGCGGCATGGTGGCAATGGTGCGCTGCTCACGGGCTGCTTATACCTATTCTGTCGCCGGCAACTTTAATCATGATGGGTTGGTGGCGCGACCGGCGTCTGCCGCGCGTTGGCGAGATTTTTGAATGGTGCGTGGTCAGTGCAGCAGTAATTTTGGTGGCGACGCTGATATTTGCCCAGAGCAGCTTTCCATTGCTGTTTCTTGCTTTTCCTGTCGTGCTGCTCGCAGCTTTTCGTGGGGGTTTGCCGGGGGCTGCGATGGCAGTAGCCACTTTCGCTACGTTCGCCACAGTCGCCACCTATCACAACATGGGTCCCATAGCGTTAGTGCAGGGAGACATGCGAGCTCGCTTGATCGTGCTTCAGCTGTTTTTGGGATCGGCCTTTTCGGTCGGGATTCCCGTCGTGGCGGTGCTATCCAACAGAGAGCGTATTCGCCAAGAGTTGCGTGAGGCCAAGAATTCTGCCGAAAAGGCAGTAGCTGCCAAATCAGAGTTTCTGGCTAACATGAGCCACGAAATCCGCACACCAATGAATGGTGTCATCGGATTCACCGAATTACTGCTGGCGGGCAACCTTGCTTCAGGCCAACGCGACCATGTCGAAATGATCGCCGAATCAGGCCGCACAATGATGCGGTTGCTTAACGATATTCTCGACATGGCCAAGATCGAGGCGGGTCAAGTCACTATTCAGCGTGAACCAGTCAATGTTCGGCACCGCATAGCCAGCAGCTTCCGGCTGATGGAAGGGGTCGCGCAAGCCAAAGGGCTGCAGATGCTTCTGACTGTGGAAGACAAGATCCCAGCCTGGATTGAAGCAGACCTTTTGCGTTTACGGCAAGTCGTTCTCAATCTGGTCGCAAACGCTGTAAAATTTACTTCCTGTGGTTCGATCGTGGTGCGGGTCTGTACTGAAGAAGCTGAGGCCGGGCCATTGCTGTGTGTGCACGTCACTGACACAGGTATCGGCATTCCCAGTGACCAAATCAGCAACATCTTTGGCCATTTTGCGCAAGCCGATGCTTCAACCGCGCGGCAGTACGGGGGAACCGGGCTGGGATTGTCCATCAGCAACCAGCTTGCCGAAATGATGGGCGGAACGTTGACATGCGAAAGCGAATTGGGTGTGGGCTCGACATTCTCTCTCCGAATTCCATTGTTACCAAGCGAAGGTATTGTCGAGCAAGTGAACCCTTTGGCTGACCGTGATGCGGCAGATTCCTCGGACAACATCGTAGGCGCCCATATTTTGGTCGCAGAAGACCACGATATCAATCAGGCCCTGATCAAGGCCATGCTGACCCAGATTGGCAGCACGTTCGGCATTGCCTCAAACGGTCTTGAAGCAATTGAGATGGTCACCGATGCCAAACAAAACGGTGTGCCGTACGATCTTGTGCTGATGGATGTGCAGATGCCGTTCATGGATGGTCTGGCAGCCACTCGTCGCCTGCGTCAGGATGGTCACGACCCTAAAACTCTGCCCGTCATTGCTCTCACCGCAAATGCATATGCTGACGATATCGCGGATTGCCAGGCAGCAGGGATGCAGGGCCATCTGGCCAAGCCAGTCCGGAGCCGTGATTTAGCGCAGGCAGTGTCCCGCTGGGTTCCCCGTAAAAGTAGCAAGTCAGCCGTCATCGAGCCCGAGATTGACGCTGGACTGGAAGCCAGATTTTCTGCTCGCAAGGCAGACACTGCCGCAGCTATCGCGATGGCTTTGCGGCAAGGCAAGTTTGACCGGGACAGTTTCGCTGAATTGGCGAAACTGCTTCATAAGATATCGGGCACTGCAGAATATTTCGGGCAAGCCAGTCTCGGCGCGAAAAGTGACGAGTGGATTCATGGGTTGCAGTTAGCCGATGCAAAAACGGGCAAGGCAATCCTCGAGGAGGCCTTGAAGTCGCTTTCAGCATGACAGCACAGCGCGCTGTGGCCTTACCATATCTTGGGCTGAAGCAAGGTCAGTAAAGCTCGCCTGCGTATCCGTCGCTGCGAACAAAACTCGATAGCCTCTTCCAAATTTTTTTCCGAGCGCCAGCTGCGCATCTGGTTTTGCCGTCCCAACCGCTTGCAGTTTGCCCGCGCAAACAGATTAGCAGCACGATCCCAATAGGGACATTTTTGCTCGATCATTCGTCTTTTGACAAAGGCGATCGCATGGCGACTTTGGGTTGTCATCAACGCAATATCACAAGTCCTGTAAACAGCAGTAGCGTTGCTCTAAATTTTTTCGCTACTTGTAACGGCCACTTGCCGACACAGCTCATCTGTGGGCAATATATCCGATTTACCCGGCCAAATTGTACGTCCAACAAGACGTATTAAGTAACTGTTTTCAATGAAAAAACTTGGTGTTAGAAAAACATTCAGCTGCTAGGCAGTCCACGATCGGACCATTCAGATTTTAGGGATTCCCCAAACCTAGACGATCTTTATTTGCTCGTCAGGCGCGAATTAAATGCATCCAATGCAAATTTAATTGCCAAAACGTTGCATCCAAATGCAGGGTTTGTTCGTAAGGTTTGTACAACAAAACAAGGGCTCGCGCCATTTCTACACCGATAAATTGCCCATCGAACGCATTGAATACGAGGTCAGGCGATGACTATCGTTATCAGGCGACGCGTCCTCTAACCGTTTTCGGATTGGCGCTGGGCGCTGCTGCGGGTGCTGTGGTCTTGGTCGGCGCTACTTGGGCAGGGCTTGAGCAAGCCAGCGAGGAAAGAAGACTGGCGCCACCGCCTGACCTGAAAGGCGTGGTCCAATCTTCCGCTGATGGCAGTCGCGCGCTTTTAGAAAATGTCACCAACGATATTGGCGACAGGCGGCGGAAAGATAGCGACACGAATTAGTCCACCAACGGCAGAAGATCGTGCGCAATCTATTGAATTTTTAAATTGCCTGAAATGCGCCCACTGCGACCAGAGCCTTAGCTCCGAAGATCGCCAAAACGAGTAACGCATCAATTGATCTATCAATTATATGATCGTGCATGGCGGATCCTTTCTCCGGCTTAATGCACTTAGAGTTCTACCAATCCCCTCACAGTCATCCTTATCCCAGCGTTAACAACGAAAAGTCGAGGCAGGGCTGAAGCGGCTTCAAATTACGTGCAATCACTGCTGCCCAACGGCGAATGTCGAGCCGATGGCACCTTCATTACGTAAACAAGAGATTAGAAAATGGTTGCTAATGCACACCCATATGGAGGTCCGATACCTGAAAACTATTGGCGCAATAGGGAACGCCGAAAGAAACTGCGTTTTGCAATAGCCATGCTCTTTGCATTAGCTTGGGTCGTCTTGAGCATTTGGCTGTCGATGCCTTGGCTGGCAGATCTGGGAGCCCTGACCCATCCGATCCTTGCTTTGGTCGTTCTTACTTTCATCGCCTATGTGCCCGGCTTTATGAATGCTTTTCTGTTGGTCAGCCTGGTGCTGCGCCCGGATGCCCAACGCCGCACCCCGCAACATTGGCCATCCATAAGTGTGCTTGTCGCGGCTTATAATGAGGAAGAGCTGATCGGAGACACTCTGCTCAGTCTCTCTGCTCTGGAATATCCGGGCGAGCTAGAAATTATCGTTCTCGATGATGGCTCACAAGATGGAACCACTGCCGTGGTGCAGTCTTGCGAAAGTCTTTTCGCAGCCCTGCCCTCCAGGATCTTGCGGCCGGTCCGTCGCGAGCAGAACAGCGGCAAAGCGGGTGTGCTCAACCATGGTCTTGAGCTGGCAAGCCATGAACTGGTCGTCACGATCGACGCAGATACCCTGCTGGAACCGGGATGCCTTACCGCGATGATCGAACGGCTTGAGGCCAGCCCACCCGGTACAGTGGCGATTGCTGGTACCGTGCTAGTTGGCAACGCATTTAAAAGCTGGATTACAAAAGCCCAGCAGTGGGATTATTTCCACGGAATTGCTGCGGTAAAACGTATGCAAGGGATGTATGATGGCACCCTAGTCGCGCAAGGTGCATTCAGCCTTTATCAGCGATCTGCACTTCTTGAAGTCGGCGGATGGCCAGATATGGTGGGCGAAGACATCGTGCTGACCTGGGATCTTCTCAATCGCGACTACTGTGTCGGCCATGCCGAAGATGCCATTGCTTGGACCATGGCGCCGACAACATTTCGCGAACTAGCGCAGCAGAGAAAGCGCTGGGCACGCGGCATGATCGAAGCGTTGGCTCTGCACGGAAGCCTGCTTAAGAAAAGGCGGCTATCAACCATGTTTATCTGGTGGAACCTGTTGTTTGTGAGCATCGACCTTGCTTTTACCCTGGCCTTTATACCGGGCATAATTTTGGCATTATTCGGAATTTTCTGGCTGGCCGGCCCGGTCACCTTACTCGTGCTGCCGATTGCAGCGCTCTGGAACCTGGTCATTTACCGCATCCAGATGCGAATGCTGAAGCGGCAAAACATCCGGATGAAGCGCAGTGTCTGGGGCTTCGTATTGTTTGCATTTGTTTACCCGCTTTTGATGCAGCCAGTGTCTGTGTGGGGATATTTCGCCGAATTTACAGGAGGCAAAAAGCAGTGGAATTCGTGAATTTCAAATGTGCATTCACTATCGTTGCGGCAGCAGGCTTGGTTTACTCAGACACATTGGAGGCGCAGGAAAACGAGCAGAGTTACGTGCACCCAGCGGTGGGAACAGAAGTGTTCTTCTCGACAGATCGTGACCAGACTGAAGTAATCCGCGTGGCCGCTGATTTCGACTTGCGAAATATCGACGAGAACGATCGGCTAGGAGTACGGTTCGAGAAAGCTTGGTACAGACCAGTTGGGCAAGACACGCAGGATCGTGAACGGATTTTTGTGCTATACGGGAATGAAGCCGGTGGCTGGCAATTGCGTGCGCGGGTCGGCACGGACATGCACACAGCTATCGGCGCAATTTCTGCGAATGACACATCCGCCTACCGAAAAGAGGTATTTGTGGAGCGTGATATTGTCGAAACCCCGATGGGCCTGGATGAGACTCCGATTTATTCAACCTTCGGAGGAGCGGCAATCGACCTTCCGCTGAACGACCGCAATATAATCAATCTGCTGGCTGGTTATCAGATTTTTACTGGCAAAAACGAGCGCATCCACTTGCGTGGCACCTATGTGCATGTGGTGAAACCTGAACTTGGATTATCCGCCCAGTTGCGGGCACGATATTTTCATTCGAGCGTGCCTGCCGAGTTCGACTATTACTCTCCCGGATATTACGCCCAGGTGCTTCCTATTGTGCAGATGCGCCGGTTTACAAAGGAAGGGTGGATGCTTCAAGCCGCAGGAGGGATCGGTTTGCAACGGGATTCCAATCGCAGCTGGAACCAGTCGACCTTTGCGCAACTGCGGATAGAAAGCCCGGTGCGTTCCTCCGGCTTTTCCCTAAATGGTGAGCTTACTTACACTGACACACCGTCAGACAATTCCGAAATCAGCCCAGCCTACAATTATTTTCAAGCTAAAATCGGAATTGTCAGGCGCTTTTAATATCTTTTCTTATTTTTCGACAGGACCTGCGGGTGAAGCACGAATCTCCTGAATTTGTTTGCAAATGATTTACTAGGGTCAAGGGTATGAAGGGCTTTCGAACACGTAGTGCCAAAGACACTGGCTTGCTCAGGGTGACGTGGCCCCCAGACTTTCTCCATATGGGATTACAACCGAGCCGCCGAATGCATGAACGTGATTGAAAGAAGGTCCGCTTCCCAGCCTTCGAGATCCAATACAAAGAGTTTCGAATGTCCGACGAAGCGGTCACTCAAAAACCGGTTTCTAAATTCACGAAGGAATGGCGGGCTCAACGGTTTGCCGTGCAATAGAAGACGTTCCGGTTCATCCAATAAAGCAGTCATGCACAATCCAGTATTCAAATCGATCGACGAACAGCTGCTGAGGCAAATTGGCGTTGTAAAGGAGCCAGCTAGGATCGTCCGACGAAGCAGTCATATGAGCACCGAATTTGCGCGATCCGATTAATCAGCATCTTAACGATTTTGGCCATCCAAAGCACACTTTAAAAAATAGCTCAAATAGGGCCGAAGTCGAAAATTTAAGCAATGAGTGACAGTAGGTCGCTTCTATATTTGATGTCCAAACAGACCGACGAAAGTAGCGCCATGATGCGTTCGAAAGTGGCGCCACAAACTTTCAGATATCCAGATCCTGCTGGATCCTTTTGACAGTCTTGGAATCAACGCGCAGCGCTTTAGCAGTAGACCGCAACGAACGATTTTGGTGTTTAGCTTTTTTGAGAAATGATATGACCATCGGTCCAAACTCCCTGAACCTGGGCTCACCGATCGTCCCATCAACTTGTTGCGTTCGGCTGTAGCTGTAGCCGCATTCGCAGCGAAAATGTGCATGCACCTTACCGCGGTCGCGAATGAGTTTTAGGTGGACCACCGTTCGCTGCCCGAAATGACTGGCCAGCGGATTCTCGCAAACCCATGGTGGCTCTCCGAAGGGTCTTAAGACCGCTGGCGCAGCGGCCACCGCCAGCTGAAAGACGAGATGGCGCGCCGGCGCATGCAGACTTCGCTTGTTCCTGACGAAATCTATGAGCCAGCTGTTTCCCGTATCACTGCGAAAGCTCAGCCCCGGAATCTGATCAAGTGCATCGCCCCAATATTGTGCGGTGATCGCAACCAGCTCCTGGTGGCGAACATGATCGGTACCCTTAAGCAGACCGCGCCGGGCGAGATCGCGCCGGTATCCCTGCCAGATCTGCCGCTCCGACCGCGGCTTCGGAGGGACCTGCAAGAGCCTACGGCTAGCTCTCGCAAAGCCCACAAGCAAAGCCGTTGACTGCGGGCTCACCCTCGCTGAAGTCAGCAAAGGTGCGCTGTCAGGACAATTGGCTTCGTCCGGACAGACAAGCCGGTGGCGATCTGAAGCGCAAACCCGAAACACAGTCCGGCGGAGAACCGATCCATGATCAGGCCATACCGCGACACCGGGCAGCTGGTGAGTTCGCAGCCACCACTGCTCCCCTCGCTCAACCAGCATTTGCTTGAGGCATTGAGGGCAGAACTGCAGCGTGTCCGGGAGCGGCACCTTGCTGGTGGACAGCCCGAGAGAAAACTGCAGCGAGGCCCCTCGGCTCAACATTTGCGCGGCCGCCTTGGCGCGGACCTCTGCGCTCGCAAAGGCGGTAAAATAGGGCAGCGCCGTTTGATCGCGGATCAGGCGCGTGAGATCATCCTCGGACCATCCAAACCTCAGTGCCAGGTCAGCGAGACCGCACGGAAGGTGGCACAGCGACACGTAATGCCGGCGACCTGACAGCGCGCGAGCAAATGCCGCATAATTCGGGCTGCCGAGATAGCGGTAGAGCCGCGCCAGCAGACTGTAGAAGGTCTCGTCGGGATAGGGCTCGGGAAACCAGTCCACGAGTTTACGCAGCCTCCAGCCAGATGCCGGTAAGGCCTGCGCCCCTGATCGCCTCGAGCGGCGTTAGCCCGCTCTCGGCTGCCTCGGCGACCAGCCGTCGCAGGTCGCACGCCTCCATCGCCGCGGTATCCGGCTTCTCGGCGGGAGCTTTGCGACCCTTGCGCTTTTTCTTCAATTCGGAAATCCGTGCGAAGAAACCAAGCAGATCCTGCTCGGCATCGAGACCCTCGGCGCGCACCGTGTCGATCAGCTGGAGAATGATTTCCTCGCCAAGGCCGTCATTGGAAAGTTTCGCCCAGATCATCTGATACGCATCCCCCTCGGGCGCAGGGAGGATGGAAAGATCGATCGGCGGTGCGGTGATCTGAGCGCGCAGGGGCTGGTCGAAAAGCTGGCTCAGCGATTCCCGGAAGCCGCGGTCGAAACTGTGGAGGTCATCGAACCTGGCGAGCTTTGTCCGATCACCGAGGCACAGCGCCTCGACCATCGGCTTGATGGGCGCAAAGTCAGCATCGGCGACCCGCCGAACAAACTCGGGCGTGATGATCTCCTCGTGCGTGCTGCCGCGGATCTCGCTGCGATAGATCAACCTCAGCTGCACCGAGAGGTAGAGCTTGATCATAAGGTCGATAATGCCCCCGGTGCAATCGTAGAAGGTGGCAGCCAGTTCCTCGGTCAGCGGATTGACCTTCTCGGTCCACTGGTAGCGCCAGACCTCCTCGAGCAGGCTGCGCCAGTCCGGATCATCGCGCCGCGGCTCCCACAGCGCGCAGGCCGGCCCGACGCTGCGCCGCGCCATGCGCGCGGTGCGCTGGACTTGGGGCAGGACCGACAGCGTCCCGATAAAAACGACCGGGATCCCCAGTTGGTTGGTCAGCTGGGTGAGGAAGGTCATGAGGCCATGCTCTTCCCCTGATATCCGGCCGATATGCTGGATCTCGTCGATGACGAGGATCCCGAGCCCGTGAAAGCTCGCCGCAAGCGCCATATCGCTCATCAGCGTATCCTCCGAAGCTTTCCGGTGTCCGTAGAGCGCGCGGTAGTCGGTATTGCCCACGAGCCGGCTGAGCTCATCGAAGAACTGGATGCACAGGCTCCGGATCGAGCCGCGGCTGGGACACTCCAGTTTCATCCAGCAGATCTGTCGGGGAAGCCCGGGATGGTCGCACACCTGCGGGTAGCGCCGCAGGCTGTGCTCGATGGTCCGCGTCTTGCCCATGCCCGGCGCACCAATCAGGAACCCATTGCCCGCGCCCCCGCTGCCGGACGATGGCCTAGGCGCAAGCAGCGTGCCTGCCTGGCGTAGCCGCGCGATTTTACCGGCCCGGGCCGCAAAGCCCATTCCTGAAGGATTGCGGCCCTCGTAGCCACTGTACAGCAGCATATCGAGCCCTTCGGCAAAGCGGATATGGCGCGGAGCAGGAATGAAGACCCGCGACAGGCGCATCAGCGCGAAGCGCCGCTCGACTGGGCGCAAGCTGCGCTCCTGCGCGCTGTAATGCGGCGCTACGCGAAGCTCATCCGCCCGCTCTCGCATCGTTACAAGCGCGGGAAGCGCCGCAATGTAGGGATTATCCTGATCATCTGGACGGGCGGTCACAGCGCCTCTCCATCGCCGAGCTCGTCGCCAGGCGGGGGACCTTGAACTTCCCGCCCGCCTTCCGGATCGCCACTTTGCGCATCATACTGGGCAATGCCAAGCCGCAGGCGTTCCTTCTCGTCTTCTCGGTTGCTCGCTGCATCGAGGGCGCGGTGCTCCCGCGCACCCTTGAGATCGCGGGGGCGCAGGTGATCGATCCGTTCCTGCACAGCGGACTGGACGATGTGGGACACCTGGTTGCGGTAATCGGCGTGGAGCAATGTCTGGTCGAGCTGCCGCCCCTGCGTAGCAATCCGCTTGGCCAACCGCAGCTGCTCCACTTCGGGAAGCGACATGCCAGCATGGTTCTGGCTGTACGGCGTGAGGACTGCCAGCTCGGGCCGGCGCCCCGCTTCCACGTGAAGATAGACCGCGTCCATCAGCCAGGGATGGTAGGAAAGACTGATCTGCCGCTGCGAACCTGCGGCATTAACCTGCTCGAACCACTGTTCGCTTTCCGCCCGCTCGCAGGTGTAGAAGAGGCCCTTGAAGCAGACGCCTTGCGCGGTGATGCTCCCCGTGCCCGAAGGCAGTAGCGAAATGCCGATCTCATCCTTGTCGAAGCGGATCAGCGCGCTGCGCCCGGTATCGAGGCACCAGTTCCACATGGCGGCAGGAATATTGGGGACCTGCTGCGCGAGCATGGCCTTCGACTGGCGAAAACCCGTCACCACCCGGTTGTTGAGATAGATGATGGTATGGATCAGAACCTGCGTGATCTCCTCGAGGTTGAGCGAGGCGTTGAGGCGCGGGTCCCGCTCGCCGCGCTTGCCCGAATCCGCGTCGCGGGCCCCGGGTATCTGCGGACGCAGGGTCTCGTTGACCAGATCGAAGCGCTGCTCGCAAATCCCCTTCAGATCGCCGCGGTAGGGACTGGTGTTTTCCACGATCAGCCCGGACTTGCGGGCGAATTCGGTGGCGAGTTCGCCGCGCGCCTCACCCCGGTCGAACAGGAAGCGGATTGGCATCATGCCGTGCACCGGCCAGTCCTCCGGCGCGATCTCGATCCCGTAACGGCGGCAGAACGCCACCTTGTCTTCCAAGCAGTTGAAGATCGCCACGCCCTGCGCAAGCCAGGAGGTATTCTCGAGAGAAATCGCAAAGCCAACGATCATGGCGGTAACTTCATCGACCACGATGTAGAAGGTGGGCGTACCGATGAAGATTTCGCGATTGGTGGAGGAGACCAGGTTAACGTCGAGCTTGGTAGAATCGACGATGAAGCGGCCGCCGGCGTTGGGATTGTCCTGCGCAGCATAGGACAAGCGTGCGCGCGAGCGCAGCGCAATCCTGACGTCACCGAACCTTGCCTTCGCGTCCGACTTGGCCCGTCCCTGCTTGTAATACCAGTATAGGAACTGGCGCTCCGTGGGGATCGCTACGTCTGGATCCTTCACGAAAGTGATCGGAGCTCCGGTTTCGGGGTCGGTCACGCTGCGCGTGCACAGCAGATCGAGGACCATATTATAGGTTTCCGCCAACGTGACATGCCGGTTGCGCTTGTAGTGCCCATCGGTGCAGCGCTGGAACGCGTTCAGCATCTCCTGGGTCAGCGCCGGCGCCCGGGCCATGCCTTCGTCAGGCTTGCGCCCCCTGATGGTGTCAAGCGGCTTGTCCTTGCCCGGCGCGCCGCAGCGCTCGAAATGCGGCACCAGCGCATCCATGGTCATGCCGCCGTGCCAGAACTGGAAGAGCGCCTTGTGCAGCGTCTTGGCCGACACGCCGAATTTGCGCGAGGCTTGAGACACGAGGCGACCGCGGTCCGGCGAATAAAAAATGGCCGGCATCTGCACGACCAGATCGCGAACCTGTTCGAGCCGCTGGGTAATGCGCCGCACCTGCGCCTTGGAAAGATCATGGCCAGCCCTGCAATTGAACGCATGGCCGGCGAGAAATTCGACCTTGCCCTTGCCCAGCCCGCTCTTCAGCGCCTCGAGGGAATGTTCCGTGATCACTGTTCGCACTGCATTGAGGTCGAACAGGAAGACTGCGTCTCGGTGGATACCGACAATTCTGAACTGACCTTTGCGGCCATGCTGGATCACGTCGCGTACGAAAAACATCAGCCTTCCTCCGTGAAGACAAAGTCGCTGGCGCGCAGTTCCGGCGAGAAATGTACGCTCATGTCGAAGGCCAGCACGCGCGCGGTGCACAGATGGCGCACGCAGGCGATGAAATGCCGCGCCTCCAGCCCGGCAGTTTCCTCCGCTCTCTGGGCAAGGAATGCCAGCGGCCGGTCGCTGCCGGCTTTCAGGATTGCCGCGGTGAGGTCGATCGCGTCCTGCCAGAAACCGGGGCCCAGGGCGGGGTCAAGTTTGTCAGTCGAGAGCAGGAGGCGGATGTTTGCGCAGCGCACCCGGCATAGATCAAGGTCGGTCACCAGGCGCCAGTGCACCCCGGCCTCGCTCCAGTAGCGCCGCTCGATCTCCAGCTTCTCACTCATGTGCCTCACCGCGGCTGCGCGCCTCGGGGACCGCCCCCGAATATCGAAGGCATCGGCGCTTTTGACAGAGCGTGCGTGCCGCGTGGTCACGCCCGCCAGTATCATCTCGAAATAGAGATCGGTCGACATCGGCGCCGGCTCGCGCGTGTGCGGGATCTGCGGGTGGCGGATGCCCAGCGCCGCTGCGATGCGTTCGGTCGCGTGGAGGGGCAGGAGATATTGGGCTTCGATCCTGGTAACCGCCCGGTTCCATTCGAGCTCGGCGTGGAGGCGGGTCTCGATATCGCTCATCAGGTGATGGACCTTTTCCGCCTGCAGGATGCGGGAAGCGCGTCCTTTGGAAGGAACGTGCTGGACCTTCAGGCCGCGATCTCTTGCCCGCCCGCCATTTGAACTACGGCTTCTGACTGACACTACCATATCAGCACCACTTACTTGAAATGGCCGCATCTTGCGACTCGGCCAGACTAACGATAGTATTCCGACATCATAGAACGAAGTCAACACTTTCCAAGGTCATGATAAATGGCAAGCTTCTATTTCTGTTTTGGAGGAGTCAGCAGCCTTTTGATGATGATTTTAGAAAATAATATTGAGTTTTAAATATTTTTGGTTTTTTTATTCTTTTTTTTTCTTTTTTTTCTTTTCTTTTCAGGATCGGCGTGGTGATGGCAATTTTTAGGATCTGTATCGCACAGCAAATTCCGCTGGAGGTCGACCTGCCAGAAAAAAATCTGGCGGACCTGGCGCGGACAATGGCGACAAGAAATCACATGCTGATTGGCACAATGGACCATCCCGATGAGAACGGCGTGTGCCGCAAGGTCATGATCCCGGCGAGCAGGATAGTATGCGTGTTTGAACTGGATTGAGAAGAAACGTAAAAGATCCAGAGCCTCTCGAGAGTCCTGGTGCCACCTCTGCGTGATCGAGCAGCGATAAATTTTAGTACTGGAACAGCAACACGCATTATCGCCTGGAGTCAGTTTTGCTCATCATTCTGATAAAAGCGGACAGTCAGCTAGCGACCCAATTTCGGACAATGAAGATGGGATGTTGTCCCCGATGCGATCGGCCGCTAGCTCAGGCTCAAACGGCTAGAAAACGCCAAATTCACTATAGTTAAAAGGCACAAGAATGACGTTTTCTATCAGGCCAGAGCGTGATGAGGAAGATCGGGCCTTCATTGAACGTTTAAATCCTCGGTTGACTGAGGTCATTAATGCGCCAACCCATTCAGACGCCGAAGTTGAGGCTTTTCAAGCTGCTTTCACTGCAACAGCGTGGGAGCAAAGTGCGGGGAGGAGTGCTACGTTCCTGGCGGTCGACGAAGCAAATGAGCTGCTTGGCTACGTGAGTGTGCGGGAAGGTAGTGATGAAGTGCTATCGGAGCCCTGTGCGTATATCGCCCTACTCGCCGTTGAGAGAATGCATGAAGGCAAGGGGGTAGCGAAAGCTCTCATCCAGAAGGCAGAAGAGTGGGCCTTAGAAATGGGTTACGCGAGGGTGGCGCTCGATGTGTTTGGTAGCAACACGCGAGCATTTGAATTTTACAAACGGGCAGGATTTCAGGTTGAGACCGTGCGGGTAATCAAGAAGCTGTAGGGCCGGCTGAACGACTGGTCTTGCTAGTCTGAGCCCTCAACCCTGTCCTTCTGGATTCCACCCCAGTTTTTGACGTTTCAGCCGCATGGAAGCGCACCTGAAAGCAGACTGGCAGCTAACGACCCAATAGTGGACATTTCGACGTTCAACTATAGTGCTGACATGAAGATGACTCCCAGACCTCCGTTGAAGCGTGTGTCGCTCGTCGTGCTAGCAACCGTCGGGCTCGTCGTCCTCGTTTGGCTCGCCACCCCTCTGCTGATGTCGTGGGCGTACGATGCTGATGCCTGTCGATCGTACTCGCGACGTGACGTAGTCGAATAGGTGCGTCAGAACATCGAGCGCGAGCAGCTTATCTGCGGCGTGAACCAGCCTACGCTATGGAACAATGATCAGCCCTACGTCGTCTCTGTCTGCGATCATGGCGGTAGTTCTTCGCAGCGCGTAGAGGTTTACCCTGACTGTGGGCTTGAGCATCGGTTCTCCTGATGTCAGCAAGCCACCCAATTTTCGACGTTCCAGTCGTCTGGCGATGGTTCCAAAAGCAGACCGGCAGGAAGCGACCCAATTTCGGACATTGATGAGGTATTTAGAGCCCCGACGACAACGAAGCTGCAATTTGCTCGTATGGTATCCTGATCAGCCCGGATTTAGACTTTATGATGTCGTAGCCTGGCGCGTCGATCATTAGACAGACGTCGCGGCCATTCGATCCAATGTCGTATGTCTCTCGTTCGCGAGCGGCCTTACTATAGGTTACATTCGGCATAGGATGCTTGGGCACGATGAAGACGTTGTAGTGGAACTTGCCGTCCGGCCCTCGCTGCAAAGGCTCAGCGAAGCTCGGCACCTGTAAATCGACATTGTCGCTACTAAATGGACCAAACGTCGTTAGTGAATAAGGGTCGGAGAAAGGGCAAAAATCGGCGTGAGCATACACTCCGTCAATCGTGTCGGCGATCGCAGTCAGACTTGTTTCGGATGAAAGTTCAACTTTCAGATATCGTCCATAGATTGGCGCGCGCACGCCTTCCGGCAACGGTGCTTCCGCTGTTAGCTGTATAGTCTCAAGCTCATATTCCCCTAATGGTTGCCCGCAACTGGCTAGAGTTGCCGAACCACACGCAGCCAGAAACCATCCCGGAATATGCATGTTAGCATGCTTACCTTGTCGGATGACCGCCATCCATCCAAAACCGGCCGGTCGTGCCTCTCTTGTACACACCACTCAGCGGACATTTCCAGGGGGTTGCCGAATTTCCGCGCTCAACAACACATGCGGGCGCATCCGATCCGGCGTAGCAGCGCTATTACATTTTCTCGCCCGCGCGAGGTTTCCAAAATAGAGGCGGATAGAGAACCGAGCGCAGAGCGTTCGCCATTGCTAGAGTAGCAAAAACTAGCAACCCTTCCAGTGATCATACACCGACCGAGCACCGACATCGTTTGAAAAACAATCAACACAAATCGAGCTTGGAGCAACCGCTATGGGTGGCCCATTAGCGCACCCTATGGGGCATCGGGCGGCAGATGGGGGCGCAATCCCACGCTTTTAGGGAAGTAGTGGCGGAGACGGAGGGATTCATTTTCTAAGAATATCTAGTTGAATTTGCTAATCAGTTTATTCGTTCCGGAAATATTGATCCCCCATCCGTGCCCCCGATTCAACAGCTGTTTCCTCTGGCCCAATTTGGTGGGTGAAGCTACCAAACTGGTAGCACAATTATAGCCAAGTTTTTCAGGAGCTGCGGTGCGAGCGTTGCGCCTTCAGTGACGACACGATGAGGTATCACGCGAATTCAGAATCCCATTTTTATTCGGCCAGCTTCAAATCTGAACTGAGAGACCGGGTCTTCGGACCCACGGGTAAGTCTGCTTTAAGGCGCACATACGCTTAAGCTGCCCTCGGTGCTGTCAGTCCAATCGCAACTCGTCTCCGCTTGGCGCAGCTGAGTCTTGATTGCGTCGAGCCTCAAGCCACGAGGTTCTGCCACTCAGCTAGGGCGGCCGAGCGGTTAGCTTTGTATGTTTGGGTATGTTTGGCGATCGACGATGTGGCGCTGCAAGTTAAAGTGGTTGTGGACGTTGGCATGAACTGAGACGAATTTCTGTAACGATTTCATCCGTCGAAATCGCAGCATTGCGCTTTCTTCGTCGGAATGAAAGGTGACTATTCTCGGCTCGGTTATTGAGTCACCTCCCCATTTCTCGACTCTGAAGATTACCCAACTCGCGCATAGCTGCAGGATAGGATTTCAGCCGGTCGGTCACGATGGTTTCGGCTTTCCCGTAACGTTTCAGCGCCCTCTTCAAGAACCGCAAAGCCGCGCGTTTGTCCCGCTTCTTAGTAAGATAGTTTTCCAGAACCTCACCTTCATGATCAACCGCACGCCACAAATAGTGCCGTTTTCCATTGATTTTCACAAAGACTTCATCGACGTGCCAGCGCCAGTGACGGTAGCCGTTGAACTGCTTTACTCGGCGTCTACGGATCTGATTTGCAAACATCGGCCCGAACCCGTTCCACCAGAAGCGAACCGTCTCGTGGCAGATGTCGATGCCGCGTTCGAAAAGAAGATCCTCGACGTCCCGCAAGCTAAGCGGATATCGAACGTACATCATCACAACCAGGCGGATGATTTCATCCGATGAGTTGAAGTAACGGAACGGACTGGCTGATTTTCGAAGTCTTGGCATGGCCATCGCCCTACTCAATCCGCCTCACTTTTCAATCTGGTGCATTTGGTCTGACAGCACCGGACCGACGCAATGGCTTCCATATCCGCCTGGTATTGGCGAACGTCAGCAAGGTGGGTAGGCGGTCTTTACCGCCGCCGACTAAAAGGACGGCATTGCCGTCCTTTTTACTTGCATGAAGGGCGGCATTGCCGTAGATGCGATTTATGAGCAAGGCACCGATCCACACTGTTGTTTCTACCAGCGCTTTTCAGCGCGTGGCAAAGATGCTCGATGTGAGTGAAGCTGAACTTCAGTCGATATACGACGTATACGCAAGTGATCCCGGCTTTGGCAAAGTTGAGCCGAAAACTGGCGGGCTTCGCAAAGGACGCGTTGCGAAAGACTCGACTGGCAAGAGTGGTGGCTACCGCGTTTTCAGCTTCTTCGCAGATGAAGAAAATCCGGTGTTCTTGCTTTGGATGCTCGACAAGAGCCAAGACGATAGCCTCATCGTTGAGCAGAAGAACGTCTTCAAGACGGCACTTACCGCACTGAAAAAGGAGCTGAGAAAATGAAGGACGAAGATTTCAAGGGCATCCTTGAGGGTATCGATGATGCGGCCGCCTTCATTGGTGGAGAGAAGAAGCGTGCCAACATTGTTGCCGGGCCGGATATAAAGGCGCTGCGTGCGCGGGCCAATATGACTCAGGTCAAATTCGCGCGCGCCTATCACTTGCCGATCGGCACAGTGAAGGATTGGGAGCAGGGCCGCCGTCAGCCGGATGCTCCTGCGCGAGCGTTGCTCACTATCATCGAGAAGGATCCGGATGGCGTAGCGAAGGCGCTGGCGGACGCATAGAGACTGGCCGCCGAACGTCTGGTCTCGACCCTTGTGAAATGAAAAGCGGACTGTCTATAAAAGGCCCATTAGCCGACCTCTGAACCGCATTTTGTGAACGGCAGCATTCCACCCAGTTTTTCCAGTTCCAGCCGCCTGGAGCTGCTCCTGAAAGCAGACCGGCAGTAATCGACCCAATGTCAGTCATTCGATAAGATGCGGCGTTCGCTTGAAAGCGGACTTATCCGGTTATCACCTTTCAAGGCAAATCCGCCTCGCGTTGATGCAGATACTCGACTCCCGCTGCTAGGACCGGATCCGCGCCGTGCTCCATGGTCAAGTCGACCAAGACTGACGGGTCGAAAGCCTCTCGTGGCGTCCCATTGATATGAAAAATACGAAAAACCGGCAGGCCAAAGCCTACCCCTGTGTTTGGCAGCGCGAACCCCTTAATACCTCCACGCAACCCTGCCATCGGTGTTCCTATGGTCGTCGCTCGCTCCAAAGCATCGAGGCCAATGGCCATTCCCTCTCCCATGCTACCCGTCCAGTGTCCGACCAAGACGACAACCGGCGCGGTGATCGTGAACGGCCCTCGTGGATTGACGGTATCCAGTTCGACACCGCCCTCGAATTGCTCGCCTTCGTATCGCTGATAGGCACCACTCTGTGACACGAAGCGGCCGAGTATAGGAATTGCGACCCCTGTGTTGCCGCCGTTTGGCGTGAAGCGCAGATCGAGAACGAGGCCGTTGGCACCATGCAATTCTTCCACCGCTGTATCGAAAGCCGCAACGGTATCATCCGCACCTAGACTGTTTTCGATACGGATATAACCGATGTTTCCGTCTAGCCAGCGCCAATTAATCATCTCGGGGCTTGAGGAGCGAACGTATGGCGGCATGACAATTCGATGGCCATCGGCGAGCGTGAGGACACGCACTCTCTCGTGATCACCCGCCAGTAGGACCCTCAGGATGTAGTCACCCGCATGGTCGGGCGTCGTCGCCGGCGGCGTGGCAGCCGCTATGGCGATCATCGTGGGCGTATCGCCAATCGCAACGATCTCGTCGCCCGCCTGCAGGCCTGCTTCGGCAGCCGGACTCTTTGGCAAGACCTCTGTCACGATGGCGTGATTATCGACAATCCGGGCCCAAATGTCAGTCCCCGAGGGCACGAGCTGCGAAGATGATCTGGCGTTCTGATTTAGGTTGACGTGATGATCGTGCAGGTTGGCTAGAAGATCTTCCAAGACATGTAGCCATGAGTTGCGCGTCGTCGCAAAAATCGCTTCCTGCCGATAGAGCACGCGCATCGCTTCGAGATCGACTTGCTCTTCGTCAAGATAGGCATACCGGCTCGCGATCGTATCGATTAACCAGTCGATGTCGGCGACCCGCTCTTCCACCGTGCCCATGCTTGCTGGTTGGGCGACTGCAGGTTTCGGGATCGCACTCATCGTAAGTGCGAGCACTCCGATAATGACGCGAAAGCGGAAGATGAAAGAATTCAGTTTGTGCATGACGTTCCTCGTTCTGGCACATGCGGACCTAGACGAGGGAGCCTAACGAGGTCTTGAACGTCATTGCTCTCGATATTGGCCAGGAGCGATGCCAACCAAGCTCTGGAAGTGGCGCGTGAGATGGCTTTGGTCCGCAAAGGAGAGATCCGTCGCAACTTCAGCCAATGGCATTCCCGCCAATATCAGCCGTTTGGCTTCATGTATTCGCCGCTGGGTCCGGTAGGCGATCGGGCTAAGTCCGTAAGCGCGCGTAAAGCAGCGCGTCGCGTGAAATTTGCTGGCGCCTATTGCAAGGGCAAGCTCATCCAACCCGAAGCCCTCGCGAAAATTCTGGTCGATGTATTCCCGCGCTAACCGGGCGATCTTCGGCAGCCGCGGCTCATGGCTCATTGTCGTGTCCACGTGAAAAGCGATGTCGACAACTTCCGCGATTGCGCTCTGTTGCGCCAGACTGTCACCAGTGTTGTATTCAAACCAGCGATGTAGAGTCAGCAAACGTTGAGTTTCAGCCGATGCCGGTCGCGAGGGCGCTCTGAACCGCATCGGGTCTTGGTCGAGATGCGAAGCAACGAGGCATGAGGACAGGTAAAAGACCCTGTACCGGAGGCAATCGTTCCCCAGAGTGCGGTTGGAGTGTGGCTGGCCGGGATCGACCGTGATCATACCACCTGCCGTAATAACGTGGGACGCGCCATCGACCTCCAGCATTTCGGCTCCCGCCTCAACCACGCCAACCACATACTGTTCGTGAACATGCATGGGGAAAGCACGCTGGTGATATGCGACAGTGACAAGTTCTACGTCAACGTGTGTGGGTCGAATGAACTTAGCGGATGAGCGGCCTTTCATTCGGAATGTATAGCTGATTGTCTGTCACGCCGACAACGGTGCATCTTCCTCCAGCCCTGAATTTCAAACCCGAGTGAATAACCGATCATTCACAATCGCGCCGCAAGATATTTTCCGCGTGGGTGGTAATGGCGGCTTCAATCACCTGGCGATCCAAAATCGGCCAGTCAGCAAACCACTCAGCTTCGGATATTGCCGCATTCAATAGCTCAACCCAAAAGTAGATTGTTTTTTGCGGAAAAGGATGCTGGATGCACGGCGGAACTGATCCTGGATCTTCCAAGGGAAATGCAAATGCGCACAAACACGGTAGTTGGCCGATGTACGCTTACTGCCTGGAAGAATGCAGAGTTCAATTTATCGGTCATTCCCTAAGCAGCGTCTCAAAGCGCTGAGAAACCTCTTTCCAAAACGCCACGCCATCAAAGTCAGCTTCGGCCAACAAGCGGTCCATCTGTTGCGTTATATAAAGCCAGCCGTCACTGCCGTGCTTCTGCTCGACCCAAAGGGCAACACCCCAAATCTCTTTTTCGCGGGTCAGCGTCATTCGATTTTATCCAGCAAAGTGGGATGCAGCTTGTACGGCAAGATCCGGCCATCCCGACGGATGCAGATCAACCCTTTGACTTCAGGCCCCACTCGAATGGATGGAACCTTTTTTCCTCCACTCACCGCACCAATCCTCCGGCCCCGTCATCGGCCAACCTTCGTAGGTTGGCGGTAAGCGGCGGCAAATGCCTAGATCCTTGCCATCGACAATATCGGGCGCGGGCTTCCAGAACCGGCAGCCTTTGCAGCAATCGCTTTGGTCATTCGCAGGCTTTGCCATCACCATCCCTGTCTAGATGTTTTCCGTATCCCGGCTGGCCGCTATAAATCGGTGCAGCACCAGCCGCACGCGCTGCTGCGCAGTTAGGATAATAGACGGCGCGGTTGCTTGGCGCAGACTTAGACTGACCTGCGGAAGACCCTCGATGGCAATGCCTGCCGCCATTCTTTCGGTCATTATGGCAACCATCTGCGGCAAGCCCGCCTGGGTGGGCGAACAATGGTGATGCCAACCAGATGAAAGTGCCTCCGATTGCGAACAAGACCGGCGCGAGGAGAAGCGCAAACTCCAGACGAATTGATCTCGTTTCTGGATTCTTCGGTGGATTACCCCATTCACTCACTGGCAGTTGTGCCCTTTCCAATACCGGTCCCAACGTTCCGCCCAGCCGCCCGCGATCATCGCGCAGTTTATATCGCCTCCAAGCGGCGAAACGCACCAAGCTGCTGTTCTGTTGCCACCAGCACCGCCAACGGATTCACAGCGCATCGTGGGGCCTTTGACAAGGACGTGACCATGCTCTCCTGTTCCAACTGGCTCTCCAACCAGAGCAATGAGAGCTGCCTTTGCCTCTTCTGCGGATGCATCAGGGCAAGGGTGTCTTGGACTGCAACTTCCGTTCATTTCGCGCGCTGCGATGCCCGATAAGCGGATGTGCGGCCCCTCAGAACACCAGATCGGGCCATCGCCATCCCAGACAGCAGTCGGCGTGCAGGAAAAGCTTTCACCAGCGGGAACTACCGCCATTGCCATGAGCAGTAAAAAGCTAATACTTTTCCTGACCCCTTAAGTTCCGCGCATTAAATTTCGTAGGGGATTGGTACAGCGGTAAACGCATTCACCAGATCGCCTGGCAACATGACTGCTGACCTTCCGCTAATGATAATTGAGCCCAAAAGCGCACCAACGGTGTTGCCGCGACCTTCCTGACGGTGTTGCCCACGCATTGCATACCGCTTTCCGCGAACCGCAACATTGTCAAAGGTCACTTCGAACTTGCCAGACTTGCCACCAATCGCTCGACCGGTTTTCCATGAGATTGAGCCTTGCACAGTAGAGCCCCGCGGGATGACAACAGAGCCACCTTCCACGACATCACTCACCACTGCGAATGCTACTTTGTCGCCAACGTCGATCCGCTTTGACGTTATTTCTTGAAGTGGCGATAATTGAACAATCGTGTTTTCAGGCATCATCTTCACAATCCGCCTCTCTGAAACTGGAACGGATTGGTATTGGCTCGCTTCTGGCTGCGCTTTCTCAGTTGATTGGCCAACGCGAATTTCTACTTGCCGGTCTTGTGCCGCTGCACTGGTAGAAATGATCATTACTGAAACCGCGGCTAAAATCTTGAACTTCATATTAAATCTCCCCGTTTTGAACGCTGGGAATGAATTAGTCACAGAAGTTTTGCAATCGGTTAAAAATTGAAGCGGGACTTGCCTGATACGTGTTCGACCTGACTTTCGCGAGAGATCTTTTACAGCGGTGATACGCCGCAGGCGAAATATGCCCTTTCCTACTTGGAACAAAATGTGAACATGTGGTTACCTTCTCGAAACGGAGCCCACAATGATTCTTCTCGACGCTGGTACGCTGATAGCACTTGCAACGCTGATTACGGCAATGTCAGCCTTCGTCTGGTCTCTGAGGCGTAAACCGTGAGCAGCAAGCGGCTATCGAGCCTCAGTGACTACGC
The DNA here is from genome assembly GCF_009827615.1 of Allopontixanthobacter confluentis. Lineage (GTDB taxonomy): Bacteria > Pseudomonadota > Alphaproteobacteria > Sphingomonadales > Sphingomonadaceae > Allopontixanthobacter > Allopontixanthobacter confluentis. The sequence continues at coordinate 509,507 of NZ_WTYU01000001.1, read as the reverse complement.
AAGACTCGGGTATAAGCTAAGGCTGGACTGTGGATGCGGAAGGGTTGTCATTCTCGATCCTAGAGCAGTGCTGGCGCATTGCCATGCTAGGGGTCTGTCGCACCGTTTGGAGCAGGTTGAGGCGCGTCTGCTATGCAGCAATTGTGGGAAGCGGCCTCAGCGCATCGGTCCCTCGCTGAACCTGTGATCGAATTGTCGATGAGTAGGCGGCGGGCAGTCAAATCTCTAGCTCGGCAAGGTGGACGGGCGGTGGTTTCCAGTGACACGAAAGCTAATATAGGTTCTCGCCAGCGCGTGTATAAAACTCGCAAGCTACTAGGCTCGCGATACCGAAAGCGTGGAGAGTCTAATCCGGTAAAGGCCGAACAATGGCCATGCATTGCAATGTGGCAATATCAAAGGGGATACTTCACCCGCTCTTTCCATACTCATTCCGTACAACCGGGAATTTCAACCATTAAGCCTCTGAAAAGATAGCGCAGCTTAGAGGGTTCGAACCGCTGACCCCATAATCACGGAGGAGATGGAAGCACTCTCCAGAAAGCTCGATTTGCCGAGCTTTCTGGGCCCAATTCTTGTTATAAATTTGGCTCTACCCATGCAGGACCCAGTGGCAGGATTGGTGCAATTTGTGCGGTTTTATAGTGAAAGCGCTTTGGTAAGAAACAAAGCTGAATAGTGACTTGCGCTATGCCTCTTCGGCACCGGTAGGTGGCTGTAGACCTATCGTTAGCTCTGCAGCAGTGAAATTTGACATTTCAGCGCGCTGAGTGGTCAGGAACTATCGCTGGCTCCACCCGTCTTTTACGTAAATCACTAATCAAAGGAACACGATATGATCACCAAGACCGCTTCAGCGAAATACGAAGGCTTGGGCAAGGATGGCAAAGGCCATATCTCGACCCAGTCCGGGGCGCTCGACAACCAGCCTTATGGTTTTCAAACACGGTTCGAAGATGCCAACGGTACCAACCCTGAAGAGCTCGTCGCAGCAGCGCACGCCAGTTGCTTCACGATGGCGCTGAGTTTCGCGCTTGCCAAAGCCGGGCATCAGCAGGGTACGCTCGAAACGAGCGCCAAGGTAACGTTGGAAAAAGACGGCGACGGTTATAATGTCACGCGTTCCGATTTGACCCTCACCGGCAATGTTAAGGGCATCGATGAGGCTAAATTCGCCGATTTGGCAAAGGAAGCTAAGGCAAATTGCCCGATTTCCAAACTGCTCAATTGCGAAATCAGCTTGGAAATAACCTTCAACGGCTGAACCCAGACTAATTTGAATTCCGGACTTTGTAAGCTGATACTTGCAAAACAAACTGTCAAAACGCCCTGCGGTTTGGGTCCTGAAAAAAGGTAGGGCCCGCGGCTGCTGGGGTTGCGCTAGACGTGGGTGGTAAACTTACGCCGCAGCCGCTCGATGTGGCACTTAAGCATTATCTCGTGCATCCCGCATAAATCCAAACGCAACTTGCAATAACACAAAGGTGACCAGCAGCTTTCCTCCATCTGGGATTAGAGTCCGACACTGGTAGGCCGCATCGGTCTTGGCACGGAGAGGCTCGGCTTTGGTCAAAGGTTACAGACCAAAGGCCTTCATTCCCGCATCCATCGTGCCCTCCAGCCCGCGCCGAACACCGCCTTTTTTCTGCGATGAAAGTGGGGCCTCCTCGATAATCAGAATTCCCGAGCCCTGCTCAACCTTATCCTTGAACAATTGCTCGCGTCCAAAGAAATACGGGGCAAATGTTTCCGTGCGCGTGACCGAATAATTTAGATCGGCGCTGAAACCGACCAGCTGGTCTTGCCCAAAGATCCTCCCGCTTGCTGCGCGCTCGACGCGAATGCCTCTTCCGCCTTTGACAACCAGACTGCCCGGCCCGTGAAACACGAGATAGCGTAGCTGCAGCGTTAGCCAGGCGTTCAAGGATAGAAGCCGCCAATGGCTGGTAATGCGCAGCGGTTGTCCTTCAGGCTGAACGACGGCGACTAGAGCGCGCGGATGAAGCACACAGGCTGCCCCGGGCTGTAGCGTTACGCGGGTCAGTTCGGCGAACGAGTCGCGCACCGCCGATACGGTAGTCGTCTCCCCTTCGCCCCGAATGCGCGTCAGGAAACTCAGCCCACTAGCGATACTTGATAGAACGTGTCCGTAATCAAGCAGCCAGCGCGTGTCCTTGCGGCCGCTGAGTGAACTGGTCTGAAGATAATCCTGCCGGACCAGCAGTTCCTCCCCTCTTCCGAGTGTTATGGGGATCGACACGCGAGATAGCTCCGCAGGCGGAATAGGCACCTTGCCGCCGCCTGGTACCGAGATACGTATCGACGCCCTGCGTTCGGCTATGGGTGCAAGGACATAGTAGAACAGCGCGCGGATAATGAATGGCAGCGCGATAATCCCGGCAAGGATCAGTAGGGCCTTGAGCAGCAGCGCCTGGATGGTTTGATTGGTCACATCGGGCGTGTATGCACTCAGTCTGGTCGTTATACCTTCTTGCACGCGCGCAAGCGCAGCGTTCGATTTTTCCAACTGCTCCCGCGCGGTTTTGCCCGCCGCCAATCCGGCCTGCCGCTGCGAGGCTCTCGCCTTGTACCTGCCACATTTGTCTCTTGCGCTCTGTGTCAGCTCTCCGGCGGTGCCAAAAACCAGGTTCCTGGCAGTCCGCTCGGCGGCGGTGAGGTCGTTGAACGCCTGGACGGCTGCATTTGCGCTCTTGCAGGATCTCGCTGCCCGGCTCACCGAGGTTTCGGATGGGTATGTAATCTTGTTGAGGGCCAACTGGGCATCTTCCCGTTTCTTTAGCGAATTGAGCAGATCGATTTCAGCCGACAATCGGGCTCTTCTGAGATTCAACTTTTCTCGCGCTATGATCGCGGTCGGCCGCACACTCGCAAAGACACCCTGACGTTGGTCCAATTGCTCTTCGACAGCGGCAAGTTCCTCGCGCTTTTCCTGTAACGCTGCCGTCAGCGCGCTCCCCGTCTTGGCCAGAAGTTCGCTTTGGGATGCTTGCAGGTCATCGCTCGTCTGCCGCTTCAGCGCACTGAGCTCCGCTCTGATCTCGGCGGGCGACTTCCACTCGTTGGTGATTGCTGATTGTGCGCTACCGCCAGCAACCATCGGCCAAACGAGCTGATGAAATGCCAGAGCTGCCACGATGAGTACAAACACAAAGCCCTGGCGGAAAAGCCATCCGAATATCGACTTGATTGTGTTCATTCACTCGTCCCTGCCAAGGCACATGCAATAACGTCAATCATTCAGGTGTCACGTTCACAATAGGCCCTTATCGTTTTGTGCGAGCGCATCGCGGCGCGGAGTGCGTCCGCAAAAACCCACCCCAGAACTGGCAGTTTCCTGCGCTTTTTACACTTATGTAAGAAATTTCCTTCCTGGTCTGCTCCCGCACTTGGCGGAACCACATCCAAAGTGACACTGATTTGTAACCATGAATGGGCGTGATAGGGTTCTCAAAATGGGCCGCGCTCGACGCCTTCTGTTCAGCAAGCCCCGGAGATCTCGCTTGAGAGTTTAAGGAGCAAATTTTGCAGTCAAGTCGTTGGCGTGTTCTGCGGTAAGTCCAGTCCAGCTTTCGAACCATTCCCGGTAGCTGCATGCGGCAACGCGTATTTAATGTCTCCGACGCTGAGACCGGCTCGCTTGAAAACGAAGTTACTCACAAGTCGATATCGCAATGTCGGCGCTTCTCAAAATCTAACTTTTGCGTGAGTAAGCAAGACCAAGGGCAGCCATCCGTGCAGGGATCATAGATAGAATTTTCCCCTTCCGTTTATTGTCCGCAGAACACCACTCTGCGATCTCGTCTAAGGTTCTGCCACATCCGATGCAAAAACCGGTTGGGTAATCAATCTCGCAGACTTGGTTACAGGGCGATTTCATGTTTGAAAGGCAACCATAAGCGATTGTTAGAAGCAAGCGGATTACTGACCGGTCAGGCCGCCCGTAGATCCAGGTCTGGGAATAGTGGAAGCGACTGCGGCACCTGAGGCACAAGGACGTTTGCATCGTAAACCGATGCAGTCACCCATTCAACGCTCCATTCAAGCACGACGCTTTCTCGCACGAAGCGAAGAGGGCCTGCACCCTCTCTTGCCACCTTCCAGTCGCATCGTAAGCTTCCATCGTATGTGCCCTGCAAAAGCGTACCATCGCTGAACCCAATAAAAAACCGGTCGTCATCATCGTAGGGCACTATTAGCACGGTTTCGATGTCGCCTGTTGAGCGCAGATGCACGGTGCCGGGAATTGGTTCGATGGTAACCGTCACTGCAAAATAAACCTTCCTAAAATGAGAACATATAAAGAACGTGACGAAACGGTAGCGGATGCGCAATATGTTTTTTTGAGATGGCAACCGTAAGGACGTCAGCTTTGCCTGTGATGCTCACAAAAGCTGACGTTCTGCTAACGACCCAAATTGCGACATTCACAGCTTGGGTTGCGTCGCATAATCCTCGTCGTAAGCGCAATGGCAACCAGCTATGCTGTTCGACGGCGTGGCGTCGAAGGCTTTGATACGATGAAAGTTTGCACCTGGTTGTTTGTGGGAGTCCTCGCTCTTGCTGGATGCGATGGGACTAATCGGCTCGACATGCCGCTAGTGCCGGAGGGCAAATTGCCGGGCACCGAGCGCGGCAACCTGCCGGTAATCCTGACCGACAAGAAGCTTGGAGCGATGGAGGCAATCATTGAGGGCACGCTCGTTCGACGTGGACCCTGCTTCTATTTCGACAATGGCCCTGAAGACGCGGTTATTGTGTGGGAAGAAGGCACGACGATCAATTCTGCGGACGAGCGTGGCCTCACCATCTTGTTGCGCTCCGGCCTGCGCATAACCGAGGGCGATACACTACGTGGAGGGGGCGGCCATCTGCCTTCGGGCTTACCAATTTCGGACTTCACTAACGAGCCTGTGCCAGACGAATGCGCTACAGGCGATGCAGTGCAGCTCCACAGCGTTGAAATAGTGGAAACCGTTCGCAGAGACGATCCCGAAGTCCGCCCGCCTCCACCGCCACCGGCACCGGTCATGCCGTCCTTTCTCGACTCCGTCAAAAATCACGATACTGCTGGAGGTGCGGTAGCGGGGGTCATTCGTGGCGTCGATGATCCGCGCGAAGCGCTGTTTATACGTGTGCTTTCCGACATACGCGACGAACAGGGTCACAGGAATTCCCCGGCATGCCTGCGCGAGATCGATGATGCGCTCTTCGCGCGCCTCTCACAGCGGTTCGACGAGCTATATCGCGCTAGCGAATGCCGCTGGAGCGATGGCGGCGTGGTGCTCCGGCGGGACGAGAAAGGAGCCGTCTTTGTAAGCGCGAACCTCGATTGCGACGGTAAGGACCACTGTGTGGCAGAGGGGGCGCGGGTCTACGGAAATGTAGGCGGCGAAGGCCTAGGCTATATCCTGCGACCGGTCGCGGGCGGGTGGGAAATCAGGACTGTGGCGGTTTCTTGGATGTCATGAGCTCGCACAGACTTTCTTCAGGTCGTCTAGCCAACCGCTCGTCATAGTGTCCGCAATTTGGTAAGGACTGGCCGATAGCTGCCTGTCCACTAACCACCCAATTTCGGTCATTACCGGCACCTGCGGCTGGTCCTAAAAGCCGCCTGTCTGATTCCAAGACAGTTTCGGACATTCAGTAAGGCTCACAAGCAACAACGAATCGCTGAGTGGGTTGGCGTGGGTACTGCCTATTTTCCTACCCAGAGCGCCCCAAGCAGGACCCAAACACGGAACCAGCCGAACGGCCTTTCTCCTTCAAGTCTTCGATTTCTTTAATGGAAGTGGAGGTGCCGCTTAGAGGATTCGAACCTCTGACTCCATCATTACGAACGATCGGTCCAAAACAGTAGGTCACATGACGACTTAACATGCCAGCCCCCCCTCGCAAGCGGCAGGCTACAAATGTTTGGATGCGAGATCAAAAAAGCAATCACGCGACTGCCAAAAGTCACGCCGATGAAATTCAGCTATTTCGCCCATCTCGCTTCGCAGTTAACCGGAGGCAGTTTTGGTTGCGTGAATACCCCTAGCTAGCTTGGCAAGTGTCCCTCCTCCCCCCTTGTTGAGGCGCATATCTCCGTCGTCATGTATTGCACCTTCGTACACTCGAGGCGCCCTTCCAGTTTGTGCATTTCGGCGTTTCTCGAACTCTTTCACGCCTTGCTTGATCTTTATCAAGAAAGCCACCGGATCGCCGGCGACCCCACCTTTGAGATTTCTAGCGCAGGCTTCGAGTTCATACTCGACGCGCTCAGCTTTGAATTTTGCATTCGCCATCAGCATTTTCGCCAGCTGCTCGGTAACGTCGGTAAGCCTCTTCTTATGTCGCAAATCAAACGCAAGCCTGTCTATGCTGCTTTCAAGATCCTCTCCAGATTCAGGATTTGCTTCTTTTTTGGCCTTATCGTTTTCTTTTTCGTCGGACTCAGCCTGCATTCTCTTTGCTTCTGAACGCATGGGCTTGAGATCTTCGTATGCACTTAGCCGGGCAGGATCACCGCTCCGAATAGCGTCGAGATGCTGCTGCAGGTGATTGAACAACTGACCTGCAGTTTGTTTTATGAATATGCCGGAAATAGGAGCAGCCGAGCCGCCCGACAGCTCCTCTTCTTTCAGCTTTGACAGCTGCACCTGTTGATAGAGCTTTACCGCCAATTCAGTCAGTCCTTGGCAAGCATGATAAATTTCATCTTCAATTTCTGTAGTTATCGGGGTCTCGCTCGCAGTCCATTGATATCGCCACAGAGTCCTGACAAACTGCTTCCAGCCATCGTTGTTCTCGTGGCGATACCATACGTCCGACAGGTAGCTCGTACACAGCGCCGCGTTGCGCGCCTCTCCCTGGAGCATCTCGTATGCTGCTGGAGTTCCGACTAGGATCACCGGGACCCCCGCCTCCGTGCTCAGCTCTGCCAATAGGCTCAATATCCCAAGGCGGTCACTTTGGTTTGCGTGGCGAAGGTTCTGAATATCGTCGACGACAAGACAACCGAGCGAATGCATTTGCGCCAACTGCCCCACCTGGGAGGGCATCTTCTCACTCATTGCCTGATAGTTTGCGAAAATTTCTCTGATCTCTGGCTTGCCCAGGAGGTCGGCGAACTGGTCAAACATCAATGAGCAAAACGATTTAATGCTCGGCGTTACCGGGCAAGCCACGCGCATCCAATTAATCTGCTGCGCCAAGCCTTCTCTACTTTCACATTGCGGCACAGTCAGCAAAGCTCGTTTGATTAAGCGCGTCTTTCCCATTCTCGGATACCCCATCAGGGCGCCGCTGAGGCTGCTGTTATCGACTGAGCTAGAGGGCATGAAGCCGCTGAAGACCTTACGATCTTTTTTCGCTTCCGTTCGCCCCAAATCTAGCAACTTACCGTCATACCCAGCTGCGTCGCGACGAAGCTTACCGCTGTTGATCGCACGAAGAAGATTGTGTGCGAAGTTAGTTTGGCATTCGAAGGGGATGAAGGCATCGGACAAACTCAGGACTGAGAGCTTTCGAACTTCGATCGGCAGTTGCCGATGATTTCGCTTCAGGACCGGTAAGCTGGCGATTGATTTCCTTACTTGGTCCACCGAGAAGGTGGCTGAGTTGTGCATGCTCATGCTTCACCAGCCTGCGCAGAACCGGAGTTATCTTTCCTCATCGCGAGATTTCGGGGGATGCCCGAATTCAGTATCTGCCCTTCGCGCTCCTCTGCCGCTTCGATCTTCCTACTGCCTGGCGCATCCTTCAGGGAAGCATTGCTCTGCTCGGCCCAGTATATTCTGCTGAGATCGTCCGTTACCACTTCGGCGTCGAGGGCAATTTCAAACAGCTTTTCGGCACTGGCATTTTTTGCATGCGCCGCAGCTATGCGATTAGCGCCTTTGATTTTTTGTGCTTCGGCAAAGCTTAAATTGCTATATTTCTCGTCAATAAGATTACAAATCTCGCGGCTTCCATCCCGCCGCAATCGCCATATCTGATTGGTGTCTTGCTGGTCCCAACACACTTTTTCCCGCGACGATCCAGCGCCTTTCTCGAAGCGGTTTTCTGCCCGCAAATCAGCGCTGAAATACCGAAGCCCCTGAACATGCAGGCCGTCATTATGCACGGTTGCATCTCCGCTTTGTAGAAGAGAAAATTCGAGTTCCGCATAAGGAAATTTTCTCAGCTCGCTTAAGCCCATCTCCATCGACCAATTCCACATATCACGTGCAATGGGTTTAACTCCTGCATCGATCATCGCTGAGGTTTGGCTGACTTTTTCCAGAACATAATAATTGTTGTGGTGCACTATCCACTTAATAATCAACTTGGTCAGTTCCGCCAAATTGAGCTTAGCCTTTTTGCGGTAGTCGACTTCGCCTTTTTCGGCGTGATCAGATGTCACCACGCCAGGCGCGATCTGACGAAGGTACGAGTTTATAAGGTCGAAACGCTTTTCGACCGTGCCCTTCATGTCTCCCCGGTAAGGCGCTGTGTTCTCAATCGTCGTTCCTGTTTTCGCCACAAAGGTCGAAGCCTGATAACCTTCAAGCTCACCTCGGTCGGCCAATATTCTAGCTGGCAGCACATCACAGACAGGCCAATCCTCCGGCGTGATCTCAAGGCCAAAACGCGCAGCGAACTCAACCTTGTTTTCAGAGAGATTACGGATCGCCATTGTTGCAGCCTGCCAGGATGGGGGCGCGAATGTAACGTGCATTCCTACGATCATTTTGGAATAGGTATCGATAACGATATACAAGTTAGGTCGGCCGACATATCGAAGCCGCGACCGCGTCGATAGAAGGCCGATATCGAGCGGTGTTGCGTCAATTTCATAGCGGCTGCCTATGCCAAACAAGTTGGCAGTAGCCGAACCTAACTTGGCTCGGCGGTCCTTGTTATAACGGCTGGGTCCAAGCAGCGCTTTTTCATCATCGACCTTACGGTTTGAATTTTTATACCAGTAGCGAAACTGCCGCAGGGTTGGCACAGGGATATTCGCTGTTTGTTTCTCCGTGAATTGCAACAGGTCACCGGTTGATGGATCTCGCCGCGCCTCGAACAGGTAAGCGCCCACGATGTGCCGATGCGCACTTGCAAGCGAGCATCGAGCCCTGCCCCTGTACAACGCATTGGTCATGTCTTCGAAGAATTCCTTGACCTTGTCGTCAATCACCATTGCTTTTGGCGAGCCAGCTGCCGGCCTTCTACCCAAAGGCGTTTTGCCACGCTTCTTCGTTTGGCCCGGGTTTCCGCTTTTGTCGAAGTTCGGCAAGAGTGCATTCGCAGTCAAGCCTCCTCGCCAATAGTTCTCGAGATGTTTCCGTATAGTCTTTCTTCCGACCCCACTTTTTTTGGCTTGGCAGGTGATCGCGAACGTTCGATATGACTTTTCAAATATATTCGGTGACTGAGTGAGGAATGGTGTGATGAGCGCCAAGTTTGCATCTCGTCGCACAATCTGAGCGTCCGAAGCAAAATCATCCGGTTTCGTCCTTGAGATGTCGTAGTCAGGAACCCGACGGATGATGCACTTAAACAACAATTCGCCAAGCTCTGTTTGGGTCGCAATCCAAATTTCGATTTTGGGATTGCTTAGGTTTATTAGGTAAGCTTGCTCCTTTGTCACCCAAAGCACGCGAGCGAGCACATTTTTGGAAACTGCGATCGCTCCGAGTTCCGGCAGTTGCTTCAGAGGAAACTGAAGCTTGCGCGTCCCTTTGCGGGGCGCTTTTTTTGCAATTGCAAACTGGAAAACGTCGCGGGGTAGAAACATCAGGCCATGACCTCTTCGAAGCTGGCAAATAGCGCTGCATCAATGGTTTGCCCTGTTAGGCTGAAGTCGCTCGCGATCAGATCCAGCCCAAAAGGTTTGGTCATCTCAAATGCAAGCACCCGCTGCGCGCACAGAAAGCGAACGCAGTAAAGCAGCGGCGCCTCCAATTTCCTTCGAGCAAGGCTGCAGTGGGCGAGTTCATGCAGCGGCAGGTTTTTACCGCTGGCCAGTATATCGACGGTCAGAAGAAGGCGTTTTTTCCATTCAGCACTACCAGGTTCGCGGCACGGCGCTTCTGTGTTGAGCAACAGCTCAATATTTCTCTGTTTTACTTTGCAGATATTCTGGTCAGTCCGGAGTATCCATTCGACGCCTTGCGCCAACCAGTAGCGGCGCTCAATTTCCAACTTCTCCAAAGTTCTCTCGACGGATCTCGCTGACTTCGCATCAGCCTTCCCTGAAGATGTGACTTCCGAATAGGGTTTGACGGCAATAGCGACCTTCCGAACTTCTCCATTTAAATTCTGCTCATAGTAGAGGTCGGTGGTGAATGGGTGGAGTTCTTGATCTGCAGATAGTTTCGGATGTCGAACATTAATCTTCTCGGCAATCTGAGCCGTGTCCTCGCGATCAAGGTAAACTTGCTCACAGATCTTGGTTACACTCTGGTCCCACAACAATTCCGCGAGCACGGCAGTCTCGAGATCAGACATCATATGCGCTTCGCGATTGCCAATTTTCACTCGGGAAACGCGGCCAATCGAAGAGAAGTCATGAATGAGCAAAAAGGGTAAATAGTCTTCGTCAACGTTCCCGCCGCGGCCTTCTGTAAGTTTGCGTTGGATCTGTTGTTCGGAATTTATCCGCAGTCGCTTTGGCTTGGCCATAAGAAGCTCTCACATTGGGGTTGCCATCGCGTAATCACGATCCTGCTAATCCCCGATAGTTCAGAACCCTTTCCAAAATATTGTTTTAACGTAGGTTTTTCCGCCTGAGCCCGAAATAATCTTCGCTAAGTGAACTTGGGTCCACAGATTAGAAAGACGGTCTGACTAAGGTGAATTCGGTTATCGCGAAAATATTATGCTATGCATGTCTCTTCAGAGACCTGCCCAATCGAATCTGTTCCCCCCATAGAGATCAGAACGGAAGGCATTCAAGCAAAGCAACAAGCCGGTCAGGGACCGCCGACAAAGCGGCCATTCCCGGCCTTCACTTCGATCACTGGTAGCTGCTCTTCATTGAGCGGCTTGCCTATGACGGCAACTGCGCCGTTAGCGGTTTGTCGGCTTTTCGGCGGTGGGTGGGCAAAAGCTGACGTTCGGGCCAGCCATTTGGTTGGTCTTCAGCCGCCAACTAAGCGGCCAGTGGGATGTCATTTGCACGCAATCACCAGCCGAAGATGGAAAGGACTTCTCGCTTATTTTTCATGGGCCGCTCTTTCGGAAGCGCTGCGGTGGGCTGCTTTGTGTGTTCCAGATGATCAAAATGTCCGCACGACTTCGACATTGGGAAACGTCCTCAGCTCATAATCATGCCAGGCCGGCCGATCGGTCAGCAGAGCTTGGGATAAGGGCGACCGCGCAACCGCAAAGCCGGCAGCGTCGATCCAGTCGATTCCGCCCCCCCGGACAAGCGGGCGCACATCATAGCGTAAGCCCAGCCCATCGACGCCCGTCAGCTGCGCGATCGTGCCGAGGACCGCATCTGCAGGCGCGGCGTCGTGAGCAAGCGATCGCTGCCATGCGAGGAAATTCTCTGGATCTATGAGCGCCTCGGCATCGATCGGCTGGCCTTGCGCGACCAGCCAAGCATCGTATTCGGGTCGCAGCGCGACAGCATCCTCACGGGTCTTCGCAAGACCTTGCGCCAGGGTGAAGGCAACCAGCGGGTCGAGCGTGCCCCAGCGCAACAGTTCTCGAAACCAGAACCCGATCCACGGCAATCCAGTCGTCTCCCGCCACGTGTCGAGTGTCGGGGTTGCGAAGGCGGCCGCATTTTGTCCCCAGACCTGCGCGACCGCCGCGCCCACCGCTACGCCGAGCCGGAACTCTAGATTCTCAGTCACGAACCTTTGCCAGGCTCTGAGCTGATCGGGCTGAGGAGCCGCTGCACCGTCGCGCTGCATCCACCAGCCCATGATACCAGCCCAGTTTGCGAGAACCGCCTGACCGGCATCGGTCTGCCGCTCCCGGAAACCGAATCCTGCTTCCGCCCGAACACGGTGCCCTAGCCGTTCGAACATCGCAAAGCGGTCTGAGGGCAACATCGCGCCATAGTCGGCTGCGCCGATAAGTTCGTTGATGATGTCGGGAGCGACACCCTCGAAGCGTCGGCCGACATAGGGAGTGAAGCCATAGTGATATAGGCGGCGACGCTGCTCGCCGTTCGGATAGAGACGTTCGACGAAGGCGCGACCGCGGCCGAGAAAAAGACGCTCGAGAAGCTGCTCCTGCTCGGCCGCGACGCGGGCAAAAGTATGCGCCCATAAAGCTCTGAGCCGCTCCTCGAGCCGCGGACCGTTGAGCGGCGCATCTTCGAGCAGTGCCAGTTCTTCGGTCGCAGCAAGTATGAAGCCGTCGAGCTCATCAAGTGTGTCACCCAGCTGATCGCCCGCTATGCGGGATTCGACAGCGAGATTGGCGCCGGCGTTTTCGGGGAGTGTCACCTCGAGCCAGGCAAGGATTTCCGGCTCTGTCTTTAAATTCAGATCCCGCACGCATTTCTGAATGATCGAGGTCAACAGAACCGCCAGAGGGCTGAACACCCGGCCTTGCGCCTCGTCGTCCGCTAGCAACCTCCCCAACAAATCATTATAATCGCGCTCGCCGCGTTGAATCTGTGTCAATTGTGTCGGGCGGGTGCCCTGCGCGGTAGTCGATGGAGCCCGCGGGAGAGCGATAAGCGTCATGCCCTCGATCGCGTCTGCTGCACCCGGGCGACCGGCCCTGCCGGCGAGATTGCGAAATTCCGCAGTCGACATTGGCACGATGTCCTGCTGCCCGGTCTGGGCATCAAATCCGCGTCGCAAGAGGCTAGTGAGAAAGATGATGTCGAACGGCAGATTAACGCCCTCGGTCAGTGTCGCGGTGGCGATGGTGACGGGGCATATGCGCCGGTCGATCAGATCGGTCATTAAACGTCGCAGCCGCTGCGGCATCTGGCCATGGCTGGTGGCGATGCCGCGATCAATCAGGCGTCGCTCGTAGGAATCGATGCCGCAATAATCGATGCAAGCGGCGCGCGCTTCATCGAACCGGCTACGATCGGCGGCATCCACCGGTGGGACGAAGGGCGCGATATTCTCCCAGCCCGGCAGGTCGAACGCTTCGGCAAAGCGCCGCATCATCCGTTCGGGCGACTGCATCACCGAAATCAGGATGCGCCTGCCACCCTCCAGGAGATGGAGCGCCGTCCATAGGACATAGATTTCCGTATAGTGCGGCAGGCTATTGCGGATTCCGGAGGCGGGCAACTGCATCTGAGGGATGCGCAGCTGGAGATAGACCGGGTCTTCGCGGCCCCGGACGTAAAGCATCTGCCCGTTCATGATGTCTAGAATTGCGGCCGGTGCGCGGTTGGGATCGCATTCAAGGGCGCCGATCAGCTGGCGGCTACTGCGATAGCCCATGCCGATCGGCCGTGCATTGGCGTCATTTTCGATCCATGTTGCTACCGGTTGCGCCGCACCGCCGGCAACGGCGGTCAGCGCGATGCGGGGAACATCGGGCTTCAAGGTGAGAATGCGCGAGATCATCGCCTCCAAGCGCATCGATCTACTGTTGTGAGCGGCGAGCGCGAGCATCGCATTCGCGTTGCCCTCGTTCACCACCTGATGGGCCTCGTCGATCACCAGTAAACGCAAGCGGTGAATCAGAAGATGGCCGACATAGCGCATCAACGCCTCGGCCTTTTCGACTGTCGCGATCAGAACAACCGGCTGGTCAGTCGTCAGCCAATAATCGGTGATGCCCCAGTCGGTGCCGCCGTAGAGACCTGTGACGATGATCCGATCGGCAAATTCCGCGGTGAGCTTCGCCTCGACTTCGCCAGCCAGCGCACGCGAAGGCACCAGATAGATTGCAAGCGGTGCCTGAAGACCAGCCGGCACGAGGAGCAGTTCCTTAACCAAGGCCAGGTTGGCAACCAGCGTCTTGCCTGAGCCTGTCGGCGTACAAAGGGCAAAACTGTCCTGCGCAATTAACCGGTCGAGACCCTGCAACTGCGATGCCCACAGAATGCCGCGCCCCCGCGCGAACTGCTCGCGCGCGAACCGCCACATCAGTGGCGCTTTCTCGGGCGACCGCTCGGTTAGGCGCGCGACCCGCTTGTGAATGCTGTTGGCGGCGTAGCGCCGGGCTGCCGCTTCGATCAAAGTGATCAGGATCCAGAGCTCGTCGCTCGACAGGCGGGTCGAGAGCTCGGACAAGTTCGTTAGCTTCTCGATCGCCCGGTCAGTCCGCTCATCATTGCCACGCCGCAGGCCGTCCGACAGAAGGCCGAGCGAACGGATTAGCTCGACGGTCACCCACCGGCCGATCTTCCCGGCTTCCGCAACTTTCTTCTCGCCTTCGCCTCCCGGCATGTCCAGATCATCGCCCTCGACCCCGGGCTCGTCATTTTCGGTATCGGGCACTTCCTCATCGAGAAGTGCGGCGGACCCGCCGCGGCCGGTCCATTCGGGATGCTCACCCCAGAAGATGACGGCGCGCGCAATAACCGCGTCGAAGTCGGCGCTCAGAAAGGCCGCGAAAATCGAAGCCGTGCCGGCTTCGAAGCGGCCTTGACGCAAGAGTGCTGTTGCCATCGCGGGCAATGCCGCCAGCTGATAGGCACCGGCGGCCAGCATGGCGACCGGAACGTCCCGCGTCACCGCATCTGCCGACCGTGCGAGCCATTCCAGCAATTCGCCAGCTCGCCGGTAACAAGAGAGCGCGTCAGCCGAGCTGTCCCCATCAACCTGACGAAATATGCTGGCCGCGTGTAACAGCCGACGTGCGTCCGCAAATTGTTCGCGTGACTGCTGGGTGCTCCACGCAATCGGGGGCACTTGCCACGAAGTCTGCAGCGATCGCACAAACAGCCGCGCCTGTTGCGGCGTCAGTTCGTTTTCTGCGGCGCGGTTCAGACGCACCGCCGCGGCGAGTTCACGCCGTTGCTCATCGAGACGCGCCACTATATGCCGTCCCACAGTGAGGCATAGAGTCGCTCGATAAGGTCGACGCCACCTTCGACGACGAGTTCGACCACTTGCAATGGACGGCCGGCGGTATAATCCGCTGGTGGAGCATTCGTCGGAAGATAAGACTGACCCGGCGCGCGACGTGCAGCCTTGTTCCCAGCGATGAAGATCAGATCGGTGCGGGGGAGGGTGGCCGCGTCGAGTAGCAGCGCCCGGTCAAGCGATACGATCGCCTCAGCGTAGTCTTCGCGGGCTTTCTCACATAGCAGGGTATTTAGTTGTTCGAGGCCTTGGGGCGCGGCGAGCCCGCGGTTCATCTCATTCCAAATACCATCGCCCTTACGAACCCGAGCACCCTGTGGCCCGGTCCATTCACCGTGCATCAGTTCGTCCATGGTGGAGGGCGTCAGGGTCGCGCGCCATTTGGCTTCGCCGGCAATGAAGCGGACCACCTCGCGCGTGGCCGGATCGATGTCGAGAGCGATGAAATCATTCCCATGGCGGCCGGATACCTCTCGTACCCGGGCAGGGTCACGGGCGAGGTCAAACAAATAGGCGCCTACCTCGACGTGAAAGCGGAAAAGGAATACGGGAATTGTCCACCGGTGCCCGCCGATGAACTGATAGGCTTCTGTAATCAGGCCCGCCATGACCTCGCCAAACAGTCCTTTTTTCGCGCTGGGCGGCAAGCAGTTTGGATAGCGGGCATTGCCGCCAGGCGCTGCTGCGTCGGGATGCAAATCGATCCGTGCAGCGCGGTGAAACACCTCTCGGGCATCGAGATGAGCGGACTCGAAATAGGGCCTTAGCCCGGCGACAATGGCGTCATCGCTCGGGGCTACCTGTTCAAAAAGGATGTGCCCATAATTTCCGTTATTATTTACTGCGCCCTGCAGCCACGTCGCAAGGAGAGCTTGCGGCGCCGGGCAATCATGCATCATGTTCCGTTACCCTCACAACCATCTCCCATTCCGATGTTTCCTTTAACAGTTTATTCAAGCCCATAATTGTTCGTTTGCGGCGAACAACGTTGAATCTGTTTAAACCGGAATGTTCCATTTGTCTGTGAAAGTGAACCTCGTTCGCGGTGCGCCCTGGTACCCATATGGCGAAGTCGGCGAACCGCGATCACGCCCCGATAGCTGACCTTCCGGATTGCCCCCGATCAGGGCTGGTAGATTGCTCGATCCAACTCGCTAGAAGAATGCCGCTCACGCCGATTGGACGCCTAGGTCCGGACAGTCTGGAAGGTTCGACGGTGCCGACATTCCTGTCTCTGCAAAGCGGTGTCCGCTTTCGGGTGACCGGCCAACGACCGAGAATGGCTGAAATTAGGGCGCAAAGCGGACGAGCCGGCTTGTCGTACTGGACGTCCATGATCGCGACCAGTTAACTGCCGTTCCGGATCGCCTCACATTGCAGTCATTCCAGCTGGTGCCCTCCAATGTCGGCTTTCGCTCAATCGAAGACCGGTCTCCATTGAGCGAGATGGAGGTTCAAAGCACAAATCGCGTGACCGCCTCCCATTTAACGCAGCCTTGCGCGGAGAGTTCAAGACCGCCGATTTTTTGCCTTTTGGAGAGCACCTTCGGCGCACCCAAAAGACGGCTGCACCTACGACTCTCTCTTAACTTACTGTAATCTAATTAAAATTCGAATTGAAGAATGGAATATTTCTATTTGTCACGTTTTCGAATGTGACCGTTTCTATTGTATTATGGAAATTTTCTATTGTCCGACTACACAGTCCTGGCCCCGGCCCTTTTCATTCGACAGTCACAGATTTTGCCAGGTTGCGCGGCTGATCGACATCGGTGCCTTTGACGCAGGCTGTATGATAGGCGAGCAGTTGGACCGGGACCGCATAGACCAGCGGTGCGATCAGCGGGTGAACTTTGGGCATTTCGATGGTGGCCAGACAGCCATCGCCTGCTTCTGCCAGCCCTTCACGATCTGAAATGAGCACGATCTGCCCCCCGCGCGCGCGCACTTCTTCCATGTTGGACACCGTTTTTTCAAACAGCGGGCCTGATGGCGCCAGCACGATGACCGGCACAGCTTCGTCGATCAGCGCGATCGGGCCATGCTTCATTTCTCCGGACGCATAGCCTTCGGCATGGATGTAGCTTATTTCCTTCAGCTTCAGCGCGCCTTCCATGGCCAGCGGATAGTCCGGCCCGCGTCCGAGATACAGCACATCGCGGGCAGGCGCGATTAGCGGGGCAATGGCCGCAATATCATCATCATGATCGAGCGCTGCATTAAGCGCTGCTGGCGCTTCGAGCAGATGGCGGACCACGTCCTGTTCTTCAGTGCGGTCCATCTGTCCCTTGGTCACTGCAAGACGTGCCGCCAGCGCGGCAAGAACGGCGAGCTGACAGGTAAATGCCTTGGTCGATGCCACGCCGATTTCCGGGCCGGCGTGCGTGGGCAAAAGAAGATCTGCCTCGCGTGCCATGGAACTGGTCGGCACATTGACCACGACGGCAATGGTCTGCCCGGCCTGTTTGCAATGGCGCAGGGCGGCCAGAGTATCGGCAGTCTCGCCCGATTGGGAAATGAACAGTGCCAGTCCGCCATTTTCCAGCACCGGGTTCCGATACCGAAATTCGCTGGCGACATCGATGTCGACCGGAACGCGGGCAAATTGTTCGATCCAGTATTTGGCGACCATGCCGGCATAATAGGATGTGCCGCACGCCACGATGGTGATGCGTTTGATGGCCGAAAGGTCAAAGTCGATTTGCGGCAATGCCACGCTATTGTCAGACTGGCGGATATAGCTGCGCAGGGTCTGGGCAACCACGGTGGGCTGCTCGAAAATCTCTTTCTGCATGTAATGACGGTAATTGCCCTTTTCCACCGCCGCTGCAGACGCGCCCGATGTAGTGATTTCGCGGATTACCGGCTGGTTTTCGGCATCAAAAATGGCCGCGTCATCCTTCGTGATGACGACCCAGTCGCCTTCTTCCAGATAAGCAATCTGCTGCGTGAGAGGAGCCAGTGCCAGCGCGTCGGAGCCGAGATAGGTTTCCCCTTCCCCATATCCCACGACCAGCGGCGAGCCGAGCCGTGCGCCGATCAGCATGTCAGGATGCTGGCGGAACGTGATGGCCAGCGCAAAAGCACCGCGCAGGCGGGGAAGCACGGTTTTGACAGCATCTTGCGGCGATGCGCCATTTTCCACCTGCTGGGAAATCAGATGAGCGACCACTTCACTGTCGGTTTCGCTTTCCAGCTTGCGGCCGGAGTTCAGCAATTCATCGCGCAGGGTTTTGAAATTTTCGATGATGCCATTGTGCACCAGCGCCACATGGTCGGTGGCATGCGGGTGGGCGTTGTTTGTGGTCGGCGCGCCGTGGGTGGCCCAGCGCGTATGCGCGATGCCGATAGCGCCCGGCGCGGGGTTGCCGGCCAGTTCTTCCACCAGATTGTTGAGCTTGCCCTGGGCGCGGCGGCGCACCAGCTCGCCGTCATGTATGGTGCAGACACCGGCGCTGTCATAGCCGCGATATTCCATCCGGCGCAGCCCATCCACCAGCCGGTCTGTTACAGGCTTGCTGCTGACGATGCCGATAATTCCGCACATAAATAACTGCTTTCACTCAAAGGGTTGTGGCCGGCAGCCAAAAGGCGTCGGCAATAACAGGGGCTTGATTTAGCGTGATGTGCGCAAGGTTCAATCAGTGATTGCCAATTGTGGCTTTCGCGCGCTGGTCCACAGGAACAGGCCTGCACCGATAATCACCAGTGAACCTGCAAGCGTAATCAGGTCCGGCGTGTCACCAAACAGGATATAGCCAAGGCTGATAGCGGCCAGCAATTGCACATATGTCATCGGGGCAACCGTGGCTGGCCCGGCGCGCGTAGTGCCCAGATAGACCAGCCAATGCGCGGTACTGGCGGTGACAGCAACCACGGCGCAGCGCGCCACCACTGTCCAGTCAGGCATCGGGACCGCCAATGCAGGCGCGCCGCTGATGCCGCCTGCAAGCGCGCACAGTACCAGCACGGGCGCTGCCCCCAGGGCGACAAAAACCTGCATGGATAATGCGCTGCCGTCACTGGCAACCGCCCGGTTGGCCAGCATCATCAGGCTGAATGCCGTGGCTGACCCCAGCGGCAGCAGCGCCACCAGCCCCAGTTCCGCCAGATTGGGCCGCAGGATCAGCATGACCCCGCCAAATGCGATCAGCGATGCAATCCACGTGGCCGGCCTGACTTTTTCCTTCAGCACCGGCCCGCTCAACAAGGCTGTGATGATGGGCGCAACGAAGATCAGCGCAGTTGCTTCGGCCAGCGGCATGACAAATATTGCCGAGAAAAAGCAAAGCGTGGCCACCGCCAGACACAGGCCGCGTGCTGCCTGAAGCCATGGGCGCCGCGGGCGAAATGCCAGCACGCCTTCCTTGATAAGCAGGATTGCCGACAGGCCGATAGCGCCGATAGTAAACCGCAGGGCCGCCACTGCTAGCGGCGACCATGCACCGGCCATCGTCTTGATAACCGCATCGCCGCACGACAATATGGCAAATCCGCTGAGAGCGAGGAGAAGCCCGCTCTCTTCAGTCTTGTGCACGCGCTGTTCCCGATCCGTCAGAGATAATGAATTGCCCCGTGCCTGGCCCAAGGCTGGCGCGGGATGCGCTTCCTTAATGCCCGTTTGCCGCTTTGGCCATTCCCACCATGCGCGCTGCATCCGCAATGCGGCCTGAAAGGGTGTGCCCTGCGCAAAAGGTGGGGCCAATGTTTAAGAAAAAATAAGGTTTCCGATTTATTCACCATCCTTGATCAGAACTGCTTCGCCATATCACACGAAGCAGACACACATGTTTGATGTGGCTTCGGCCACAATTGGGGGTTACGCCAGATGAGCGCATTCGGACGAAAGAGCGGACCAGGGGCCATGCAGCCCGGTGCCCGCCCATCATTCGGAGTCGCCAAACCCATGAAGGGCGGCGCAGGCTCTGCTCCCAACAAACCGGCGCCCCCGTCATCAGGCGGTGACCAGTTTCCGCCATTGCCCGGCGAAGCGATGGATACCATGGGCGCACCGCAAGCTGATGCGATGAGCCGGCTGGCTGAACGCGCCAATACTGTGGTCGATAACCAGTCGAATGTCGGCGGGTTTGAACAGAGCGTTCACAAGATCAAGGAACAGGTCCTTCCCCGCCTGCTCGAACGGGTGGACCCCGAAGCGGCTGCCACCCTGTCCAAGGATGAATTGTCGGAAGAATTCCGCCCGATCATTCTGGAAGTTCTGGCCGAGCTGAAAATCACCCTCAACCGGCGCGAGCAATTTGCGCTGGAAAAGGTGCTGATTGATGAATTGCTGGGCTTCGGTCCGCTGGAAGAATTGCTGGGCGACCCTGATGTTTCAGACATCATGGTCAACGGCCCTGACCAGACCTATATCGAAAAGAAGGGCAAGCTGATGCTGGCCCCGATCCAGTTCCGTGACGAACAGCATCTGTTCCAGATTGCCCAGCGCATCGTGAACCAGGTTGGCCGCCGCGTTGACCAGACCACGCCGCTGGCTGACGCCCGTCTTAAAGACGGCAGCCGTGTCAACGTCATCGTTCCGCCGCTGTCGCTGCGCGGCACAGCCATTTCCATTCGTAAATTCTCCGAAAAACCGATCACCATCGATATGCTCAAGGAATTCGGTTCCATGAGCGACAAGATGGCAACGGCGCTGAAAATTGCCGGTGCGTGCCGGATGAATGTGGTGATTTCAGGCGGTACGGGCTCGGGCAAAACCACCATGCTCAACGCCCTGTCGAAAATGATCGATCCGGGCGAACGCGTGCTGACCATTGAAGATGCCGCCGAACTCCGCTTGCAGCAGCCGCATTGGTTGCCGCTGGAAACCCGCCCGCCCAATCTTGAAGGCCAGGGCGCGATTACCATCGGCGATCTGGTGAAGAACGCCCTGCGTATGCGGCCTGACCGCATTATCCTGGGCGAAATTCGTGGTGCGGAATGTTTCGACCTTCTGGCCGCCATGAATACCGGCCATGACGGGTCCATGTGTACGCTTCACGCCAACAGCCCGCGCGAATGCCTTGGCCGTATGGAAAACATGATCCTGATGGGCGACATCAAGATCCCGAAAGAAGCAATTTCGCGTCAGATTGCCGAATCTGTCGACCTTATCGTGCAGGTGAAACGTCTGCGCGATGGTTCGCGCCGCACCACCAACATTACCGAAGTGATCGGGATGGAAGGCGATGTGATCGTGACGCAGGAACTGTTCAAATTCGAATATCTGGAAGAAAGCGACGACGGCAAGATTCTGGGCGAATACCGCTCGTCGGGCCTGCGTCCATACACGCTGGAGAAGGCCCGCCAGTTCGGCTTTGACCAGGCCTATCTGGAAGCCTGCCTCTAGGCTTCAGCCTGCCATCAGCCCCTTGGCTGACAAGGCCAGCAGACCGGCGCCGATAATGGCGCTGGTCATGAAAATGCTGGTCCACGGCACCCAGCCAACACCATCGATGCGCGCCCGTTTCATGCGGCGCCGTTCGCCCAGCAAGGCAAGCAGCGCAATGCCGATCATGCCCAGCCCCCACAAGCCGGCAATTTCGGCTTCGCTGGCAAAAGTCAGGAACTGGTGCAGTGTCATCGCGCCGCGCGATATGGCTACTGTGCGGCAGCAGGGCAACTCGTGGCTGCAAATTCTTGTTGCTTGAGAATTGCCAGGCAGCGCCTAAGGCCGCTTCATGAGCGAACTTCCCCGGCAAAGGCCGGTTTTTGCACTGGTGGTCCGGCTGGGCGCGGCGTTCGTATTGTCCGTGATGCTGGTGTTCGTGAAACTGCTGGGGGAAAGCGGGGTCCATTTGGCAGAAATCCTGTTCTGGCGGCAGGTGGTTACCCTGCCCGTGCTGGCAGGCTGGTTTTTCGCGGCGGGATCGCTGCATCTTCTCAAAACGCAACGCATCGGCCTGCATGGCAAACGCGCGGCGTTCGGCCTCATTGGCATGGTGCTGAATTTTGGCGGCGTGCTGCTGTTGCCGCTGGCGGAAGCGACCACGTTCAATTTCACATCCGCAATATGGGCAGTCATCCTTTCCGCCCTGCTGCTGCATGAAAAGGTCGGGCGTTACCGCTGGGCAGCGGTGATCATGGGGTTTGCCGGTGTGCTGGTTATCGCCCAGCCCGGCAAAGGCGATATTCCCTTGCTGGGCGCGGCCGTATCGCTGTCGGCTGCATTCATGATCGCCCTCATTTCCATCCAGATCCGCGATCTTGGTAAAACGGAACATCCGCTGACCACGGTGTTTTATTTCTCCGCTTTCACCACGCCGGTTCTGGCCCTGTCCCTGCCCTTTGTCGCCCGCTCCCATACGCCTTATGAATGGATGCTGCTGGGCGGGCTTGCGCTGTTTGGGATTTTTGGCCAATTTTTGCTGACAGTGGCATTGCGCATTGGCGCTGTCGCCAGCGTGATCGTGATGGATTATTCCGCGATCATATGGGCAACCTTGTTTGGCTGGGCCATTTTCGACCGCTTGCCCACTGCCGCCACATGGCTTGGCGCGCCGCTGATTGTGGGTGCCGGATTGCTTATCGCATGGCGCGAACACCGATTAGCCAATAGCCCGCAGAAATAAAACTCCGACAGTTGAGGAACTGCTGGTCAGAAACAGCGTTAAGACTCTCGATCGGCCTTGTTGGCCAAAATGGAGAGAAGATTATGGTTCGTAAAATTCTTATCGCCGTCGGCATCACCGCAATGACCATGTCGGCAGCCGCCTGCAACACGGTCAAGGGCCTTGGCAACGACATTGAATCGGTCGGCCAGGCTGGCGACGAAGCAATCTGAATTCAGTCACCCTTCTTTGGGTCGCAAGGTGTCCGCCGGAGCAATCCGGCGGACATTTGCATTTTGGCGGCAAATAAAAGCCGCGATGTGATGTATGCGTCCCTGTCAGATTTTCCGATAGACAAGCATCAGATTGTTGGCAGGCATTACATGGCGCGCGGTGCGCCTCATGCCACAATGGCTGGCGAGTTCGTCCAGCGCTGAAACATCGCGCAGGCCCCATGCCGGGTCATGCTGCCTGAGGCTGGCATCAAACGCAATGTTCGACGGCGCGGTCGGCAAGTTTTTTTCCGCAAACGGCCCATAAAGAATGAGCGGCGCGCCGCTTGCCAATATGCGCCCCGCGTGGCGGAAAAGACCCTCCGCCGCGCTCCATGGGCTGATATGCACCATGTTGATGCACACAATGGCATCGGCAGTTTCTACCGGCCAATGCAGGCTGGCAGCATCAATTTCGGCAGCAGCCAGCAAGTTGTCGAGGCCCGCCTGCGTGCGCCATGCGTTGATGGAGGCTAATGCCTCCAGATCACTGTCGCTTGGCTGCCATACAAGGCTTGGGAATTCGCGGGCGAAATATACGGCGTGCTCACCTGTGCCGCTGGCGATTTCCAATATGGTGCCGCATGCGGGCAGTTCGCGCGCCAGAATGGCCGCAATGGCCGCACTGTTTCGCGCTGTGGCAGGGGCATGGCGTTTCATGGTTTCTGGCATGTCATTTTGCAGCCAGTATCAGACTTTCATGCGCCCGTGCTTGCGCGCCCTGCGTTCACGCACGATCAGCCATACAAACAGGCTCAATGGACCGGCCAGAAACGTAGCCAGCAGCACCGGTCCCTGCACCAGCCGGGAAAACCCCTTGGCATCGGCATCGCGGGCGATCCACAGGCCGGTAAACAGATCAAACGCCAGATAATGCGTCCAGCCGATGGTCACGCCGCCATCCGAAGCAAAAATGGCGCGTACGCCTTCGATGGTGGAAAAATTGGCAGCCCCGTCCGCCGGGCCGACAGCATCCACAGCGCCCGACAATATGGCGACCAGCCCCGCGCTATAGACGAGGCATAAAAGCCCGACCCCCAGATACAGAACCGCAGTCAGCGGCAGCGGCCTGCGGGGCAGAAAGATGAGCACGATCCACCCGGCAATTGCGATCAGATTTACCGCGCTGAAAACTGTCTGCCACATTGCCGTTTCCTGTGCTGCTAGGGCGTCATGACAGGGCGGGTGAGCGCCTGTGCTGCGCGAATAATGGCGTCATTGTCATGCGCGAATTTGCCGCCGGCTTTCTTGAATGCCAGCGCCAGGGCAGCATCTGCGACCGTTTCGGCCCTGATGGCGCGATACTGCCTGAAACTACCATGCAATGCCAAATTCATCAGCGGCGCTGCCAGCCTGCCCAGCCCTTCAGCGGCCCGCATGTCATGTTCACGAAGGCCGCGAAGCAGACCTGGCCGCAAAATATCCAGCCGTTTGAAACCCACCTTGCCAAGGTCGCGCTCCACCTCGCCCTTGACCCGCAGATAGAAATTTTTGGCCGCCAGGCTGGCGCCGACAGAACTGATGGAAATGAAGCGTTTCACGCCAGCTTTGTGGGCCGCGCACGCCACCTCCATCACCAGTTGCTCGTCCACGCTGCGAAACGCAGCTTCATCCTTGCCGGATTTTTTCCATGTCGTGCCCAGCGCGTTGATCAGCACATCGGGCTTCACCGCGTCGATCACTTCATTCCATTTGGTCGGATCCGCCACGAACATTTCCATCCGCGCACCGGTGGGCAGCTTCATTTCGCGCCGCGCAATGGCAACCAGGCGCATATCTTCGCGCCCGGTGGACGCCTGGACAATGGCGCGCCCGACTAGGCCGGTGGCCCCGACCAGCGCAATCCGGACCTGCTCAGACATTGCTTAATCCTTCAGGCATCTTGCCATAAATCCGCGCGCATTGATCAATGGCATATCTATCGGTCATTCCGGCGATGAAATCCGCAATGTGCCGGCTGCGATCCGGTTCTGCCTGCGGCAGCGACTGCCGCCAGCTTTCGGGCAGCAAATTGCTGTCCTGATCATAGGCGGCATACAGCCGCGCAACAACATCGCGCGCCCGTTCCGATGTGACCATCTGTTCAGGATGGTAATACAGGCGATCATACATGAATTTCTTGAGCCGCCTTTCATCCGCCTGCATCTGCGGTGAAAATGTGCCCAGCGCCCTGCCCGCCGCGCGAATCTGGCCAACCGTGTCACAGCCTGCAACAGCGTTGCTCGTCTGCTCGATCACATCATTGACCATCACGCCGATCTGGCCGCGCACAAGTTCGCGCAATTGCCGGTCAAGCGGCGCGCGCTGGAACCGCCGTTCGACATGGCGCCACTGGTCCGCCACGAAATCCAGCGTCAGCAGATCATCAAGGTCCAGCATTCCGGCGCGCAAACCATCGTCGATATCGTGGTTGTCATAGGCAATATCATCCGCAATCGCCGCAATCTGCGCTTCGAGGGATGGATATTGGTCAAGTTCCAGCGGAAAATCACGGTCCAGTTCCGCCAGCGCCCAGCCTGGGTTTGCAACAGGACCATTATGCTTGGCCATGCCTTCCAGCAATTCCCACGTCAGGTTCAGCCCTTCATGGTCGCAATAGGGGCTTTCCAGCCGCATCAATGTGCGCAGCGTCTGGGCGTTGTGATCAAACCCGCCATGCCGCTCCATCGACTGTGACAGAGCCGTTTCACCCGCATGGCCGAAGGGGGGATGGCCGATGTCATGCCCCAGGCACAGGGCTTCGGTCAGATCTTCATCCAGCCCCAGCGCGCGGGCAATCACCCGGCCAATTTGCGCCACTTCGAGACTGTGCGTCAGCCGCGTGCGGTAATGGTCGCCATCGGGCGAGATGAACACCTGCGTCTTGCTGCGCAGCCGCCGGAAGGCGATGGAATGGATAATCCGGTCACGGTCGCGCTGAAATTCGCTGCGCGGTCCGCGCGTTCCATCCCGGTCTTCAGGAAATTCACGGCCACGCGAGGCGGCAGGATCGGCAGCAAATGGGGCGCGGGTCATGTTGCGCGGGCTTACGAGAGGCAGCGGCATCAAACAACGGGAACAATCGGGCAACATCGTAAATCAGGGCAGGCGCCAGGGCCGAAATAAGAAGGGCCGCCAGTCGTGTGACTGACGGCCCGGAGTTGTCCGGTCGATCTGAATGCGCCGGTAATCCCGATATTTCAGTGCAGGAGGCCAGATAATGCCCCTGCGTCTTCTGCTATTCTATCGGTCGCGGCAGTTGCCGATATGCAGATAGACGGTCCGATCTTCAGCATTTCGGGCATGTGACCAGATAGGCCGGCAAACCCTCAACCTTCTCCCAATATCCAATCGGCGGCGGCTTCGCAGTGGATGCGCGCGGAATCGTAAATCGGCAGCACATTGGCATCGACATCCACCACCAGTTCCAGTTCCGTGCAGGCCAGCACAATTGCTTTTGCCCCCGCCTGCGCCTTTTTGGCGATGATGGTCCGCAGTTCCCGTTCCGCATTGCGGCTGGTCTTGCCAACCATCAGTTCTTCGGAAATAATCCGGTCCACCAGTTCCACATTGCCCATGTCAGGGGCCATCAGATCGACCCCGTGGGACACCAGCCGCTGGCGGTAGAAATTTTCAATCATGACACTGCGGCGGCCAATCAGGGCCACATTGGTCACACCGTCACTGGCCATTTTGGTGCCAATGCAATCAGCACTGTGGATCACCGGAATATCGACCGCAGCGGCAATCTGGTCGTAAGTGCGGTGCATGGAATTGGCGCAGATCAGCAATGCTGTGGCGCCTGCCTGCTCCAGCCTGGAGGCAGATTTTGCCAGCTCATCCCCATAGCGGGTCCAGTCGGCACCTTCGCGCAGATCGAAGGCATCGGCAAAATCCAGGCTTTCGATCAGTAATGGCGCTGTGGTGCGGCGGGTGGCCCGGCGCTGCACAAAACGGTTTATCTGTTCCAGATAGGTTGCCGTGGAAACCCAGCTCAAACCGCCAATCAACCCCAGTTTACGCAACGAATTATGCCCCTTGTTCAGGCCAGTTTTGCGGCCAAAGTTCACGCAAGTGTTCAGGCCAGCATTTCTGGCCCATTCAAAGCGGCTTAACCAGCCCTTGCCTGCCAGTCCACCCGCCTTGGAAGCCCGGCCGGATCAGCGTGTTTGCGTGGTTAATGGCAATTTACCAAGCCAGCGGCGCAGGTCAGCCGCACTTGCGTCAGGCGCTTCCTGCATCGGCAAATGGCCGATTTGCGGATAGGAAACGCTCGTGGCAGCTGGCAGGTTCTTCGCAAACCAGCCAGCAGCGGCATAGGGAATGAACGCATCTTCCTGCCCCCACATCACCAGCGTTGGCACCGCCATGTTCTGCACAGCTTTTTCAGTAAAGGGTTCACGCTTGCGGCCAAACCGCGCCGCAGTGGCCGCCCTGTTACCCGGATAGCGCAGCATTTCCCAATAGCGGTCAACCGATGCAGGGGTGACAATCGCGGTGTTGGACACGCTCTGCCGCAAGCTGCGCTCGACCAGTGTGCGCGGTGTTATCTGCGTCATCAGCCGGTTGATGCCCGGCATCCGTGCCAGGGTGAAGCCGATATTTCCGCCTCCTTCACGCCTGACCGGCGCGCCTGCCGCATCCACCAGGACCAGTCCGTCAAGCCTCTGTGGATGGTTCAACGCATAGGCCAGGGCAATACCGCCGCCCATCGAATTTCCGCCGAGGACAAATCGGTCAATGCCCAATGTGTCCGCCACCTGATCAATGGTGCCCGCAAAGGCGGCCTGAATATAATCGCCGTCTGGCGCAGGGCCGGTAAGCCCGTGGCCAATCTGGTCATAGCGAACAATGCGATACTGGTCTTTCAGCCGTGCAGCCCAATCGTCCCACGCGCTCAGATCAGCGTTTGATCCGTGCAGCAGCAGGATGACGGGCGCACCGCGCGGGCCTTCATCGCGCAAATGCACTGTAAGCCCATCTGGCAGAGTGACGAATTGCGATGGTGGGCCCGCATATTTGGCCCGCATTGCAGCCGGGTCTGTATCGGGCGTGCGAAAGACAAGGAATGCGGCCAGCAGAGTTGCGGCCAGTATCAGCAATATCCACCCTGCCCGTTTCATGCTGTCAGATTCCATCAATCCAGCGTTCCACCACTGCGATACCATCATGATCAAGGGTCGATTTCCCCAGTTCCGGCATCGCCACCCCACCTTCCAGACTTTTCATGCGGTGGACCAGAATGGACGCGTCACTGCGCCCCGGAACAATATCGAATTCATGCCCGCCAGACCCGCGCCCTGCTGCCACCGGCCGTTTGCCAATCCCGATGGCGTGGGCATCATGCTGCTGCCAGCGCAGGTCCAGCCCGGAATTGGAGGCCGTGGCACCGGGCTGGTGGCAATGGGCACAATTCACATCCAGATAGGCGCGCGCTGCAGCAGCGGCTGGCTGCTCCGCCCCAGTTTCCCATACTGGCAGGAATGCGGCGACCTGCGGCATCCGGTCCAGCCGTCCGCTGGCCACCTGCTGCGCCAGCCAGTCAGCAGACAGGTTGCGGGCCTTTGGCCCGATCGGAATGACAGCGCCGTTCAGCCCGTGACATTCCTTGCACTGGTTCTTGTTGGGAACGCGGTAGCTGATGGTTTCCCCGGCAGGTGTGGTGATGGGCACCCGCGCCCCTGCAATCACCAGCCGTGCCTCTGTCTGGTCGTCGTTCCATTGATAGGGCAGCGCCGTCCAGCCATCTGCCCGGTGCAGCAGCACCCGCGTTTCCACCAATTGCCGCCTGCCATTCTGCGTAAAGGCAAATGTCTTAATCAGCGCCGCGCCAACCGGCAGCGCCAGCAGGCCTTCCCCGTCTGCAACGGCCTGCGCACCAGGCGGCAGATATACGAAACGCAGTTTTTCAGCGCCGTCGGAAAATAGCGGGGTGTTGAGCCGGTAGGGAATGACGCCGTCCGCAGGAAGCTGGGCAACGCCATCTGCAAAAAAGCCGAAATCAGACAGTTTGGTAACCAGCCCGCCATCGGTAATGGCCGCATCGCTTACGCCTTCAAGCGGCTGCGATGCAGTGGCCATCGCGCCCACAGCAGCAGATAGCGCCAGCGCAAGAAACACAGGTTTGATCATCTGCTAAGGCGCGCTTCCATCTGCTGCGGCGCGCCCACCGTGGCATCGTCGAACTGGAAAGTCGGCGCAGCCACCGCCATCGGCCCGGGCTGTGCGGCTGCCAGCCCCTGTCCGACTGCCTTCAGATTGAGCGACCAGCCGGCCACCCCTGCATCTGCGGTCAGGCCGGTTTCGCCTTCAGCCAGCCCATCCCACATCACCGGCGGCAATGCGCCGCCAAATGCGGCCAGCAATTGCTGCGCGCCGTCAATCTGCGGATCGTCGCCGCCGCGGCCAAAGGTATTTTCGCGCACGACGACATTGCGGGCATAGGGGTTGTAGCGCGTGTCTTGATATTCCTGGGTGTAGGCAACCACCATCACATGGGCAGTGGGGTTGTCTTTCAGAATATTGCCTTCCACCAGCACGCTGTCATTGGCCATGATCAATATGCCAGTGCCGCGCCGCACATTTGCCACGATATTTCCCGGCGGGGCAAAATTGGGTTCATCATTGGCAACCACAAGATTGTTTCGCAAAATCACGTTCCCGCCGCCCATGACTGGCAGGTTGGGCAGATCAAAAACCAGTATGCCGCCGGTGTTGCGCGTGGCCACATTGCCTTCCACCAGCGCATCGCGGCTGTTTTCAATTTCGATGCCTGCGACATTGGCTTCGGCGATGGAATTGCGCACGGTGATTGCGCGGCTCTGGCCAACGTAAATGCCTGCGTCAGACGCGCCTGATACCTTGGCACCGTCGATCAGCACGCCGGTGCTTTCGACAGGATAAATGCCATAGGCACCATTGGTGGCCGCTGGCCCATTGGTCCATGTTACCCTGACCCGGTGATAGATGATGGCGTCAGCGCCCTTGGATTTTACCCCGTCACCCTTGGGGTTTTCCAGCGCAAAATCACGCAAGGTGACAAAATCGGACGTGACCAGCAGCCCTTCGCCGGCACCCTGCTGGGACGTGAAATCGAGAATGGACGCATCCATGCCTGCGCCGCGAAGCGTCACACTGTCGACATCCAGCGACAATCCGTCCGATAGGGCAAAGCGCCCTGCGCCCAGCACGATCTCGTCACCGGGCTGCGCCATAATCAAGGCTTCCTGCAACCGTTCCTGCGCGCCTTCGCCAGCGGCAATCTCCACGACACCTGCCGCTGCCGGTTCGGCAATCAGGCCGGTGGCCAAGACCGCGCCCAAAAGGGTAAGGCAAGTGGTGGAAAGGCTGGCGCCTCCAAGATGGTTTCCCTTGAGGCAGGACCTCTTTACGCAGGCCCCAGTCCAGCAGGCCCCAGTCCAGCATGCCCCGGTCCAGCAGGCCCCTGTCCAGCAGGCAACGTTCAGCTTTGTCATGGTAATTCCCCTCTTCCACCCGGCATGATGCGCGAAAATTACCGTGAAACCAAGACGCGCCAGCAAACGTTATGATAAAAATACTTTTCGCCTGAAGGTCAAGGTGCCACACTTCCAGCCAACCAAAGGATATACCATGCGAATTTCAACATGTGTCGCCGCCACCGTTCTTGCCGGCTTTGCGGCTGCACCTGCCATGGCGTCGCCTGCATCCATCGCTGGCAAGTGGAAAACCGATGATGGCCGCTCGGTCATTTCCTTTTACGAATGCGGCAATTCCATGTGCGGCAAAATTGACCGGTTTCTGGTGGCAGAACCCAAGGGCGGCGCGCTGGATGCGAAAAACCCGGACAAATCCAAGCGGAACCGCAAATTGCTGGGGATGCCGATTTTCTGGAACCTGTCGCCCGATGCGGACAGTTTCGAAGGTAAGGGTTACAGCCCCGAAGACGGCCGCTATTTCAACGCCGACGTTTCGCGAGATGGCAGCAAGCTAAAGGTCAAGGGCTGCGTCATGGTGTTCTGCAAATCGGTCAGCTTCACCAAATTTTGAGGCACTGTCAGCCCAGCCCTGCGGCGCACAGCGCGGCGGAACTGGTGGTCACAGCGATGACTTCAGCATCACCCACCCGCCTGACACGTTCCACATAATCGCGCAGGCGGGCTGGTTTTTCAGCCTCGCCAGCACGGGCTTTAAGTTCTTCCAGCTTGCGCAGTTGCCCGATAGTCAGCCGGTCCACCATGCGTGACGCCATACATTGGGCGTTGCCATCTGACAGGCCGGCATCCGACAAGGCAGAGCGCACCCGGCTTTCCACCACCCGGTCGACACAGCCGCTCACCGCTATATAAGCGATCACTGCACACAGGATTCTGGCGCGCATGGGCTAGTCCAGATGTTTGATGATCTCTTCGACCATCTTCTTGGCATCTGCCAGCAGCATCATTGTCTGGTCCATATAGAACACGTCATTGTCCACCCCGGCATAGCCAACCCCGCCCATGCTGCGTTTGATGAACATGACCGTCTTCGCCTTTTCAACATCGAACACCGGCATCCCGTAAATGGGGCTGGATTTGTCGGTTTTCGCGGCCGGATTGACCACGTCATTGGCGCCGATGATGAAGGCCACATCGGTCTGCGCAAATTCGCTGTTGATGTCTTCCAGCTCGAAAACTTCATCATAGGGCACATTGGCTTCGGCCAGCAGGACATTCATGTGGCCGGGCATGCGGCCTGCAACAGGGTGGATGGCATAACGCACATTGACCCCGTGGCCTTTCAGCACATCCCCCATTTCACGAAGTGCGTGCTGGGCCTGCGCCACGGCCATGCCGTAACCGGGAATGATGATGACGTTTTCCGCCTCTTTCAGCAGAAACGCCGCGTCTTCCGCACTGCCGCGTTTCCACGGGCGGTCCGTTTTTGCGCCATCACCCAATGGGCCTGCTTCTGCGCCAAAACCCCCGGCAATGACCGAAAGGAAGCTGCGGTTCATGGCCTTGCACATGATGTAGGACAGAATTGCGCCCGAACTGCCGACCAGTGCGCCAGTGATGATCATGGCGGTATTGTGCAAAGTGAAACCCATGGCCGCTGCCGCCCAGCCGGAATAGCTGTTCAGCATGGACACAACCACCGGCATATCCGCGCCGCCAATGGGGATGATCAGCAGAAAACCGACGATGAAAGCCAGCACCGTAATGGCAGCAAAATATGTGGTATTATCCACCTCGCCCATGGCGAATGCTGCGGTCAGGCCCAGAATGGCGACAATGATGCCAAGATTGATGATGTGCCGCCCGGGCAGCAGGATGGGCGCGCCGCTCATCTTGCCCGCCAGTTTCAGGAATGCGATGACCGAGCCTGAAAATGTCAGCGCGCCGATGGCCACGCCCAGCGCCATTTCCACGCGGCTGACAGGGCCGATGGCGGTCTTGATACTGACCAGATCCTGATTGCTGCTGACGCCTGTTACCACCAGCAGGTCAAACGCTTCGGGGTTGAGGAACGCAGCCCAGCCCACCAGCACGGCGGCAAGGCCGACCAGTGAATGGAATGCCGCCACAAGCTGGGGCATATCGGTCATGGCAATGCGCCGCGCGATGACCCAGCCGATGGCGCCGCCAACGGCAATTGCAGCCAGAATTTCAGGAAGGCTGGCCAGTTGATGCGTCACCAGCGTGGTCACAATGGCAATCAGCATGCCTGCCATGCCGAAACGGTTGCCCGCACGGCTGGTGGATGGGGAAGACAATCCGCGCAGGGCCAGGATGAACAATACACCAGCCGCAAGATAGGCAAGCGCCACCCACGGGTTGACCGCATGGCTGACCAGCGCTTCGCCCACGGCCGGAATATCAGGAAACTGCTGCGCCATAGGGGGCGCAGGTGGCGGCATTTGTGATGTCATTGGCGGCAGGAGGGTTGGAGGAGGAAGCGTCATGCCTTGTCCCCCTTGGCAGCAGCAGCCCCCTTGGCAGCAGCAGCCGCTGGCCGTTCCTTCTTTTTATACATCGCCAGCATGCGCGCCGTGACCGCAAAACCGCCAAAGATGTTGATACTGGCAAGCACAATTCCCGCCAGCCCCAGCCATTTGGCCACGGGATTACCAGCGCCGGCAGCAGCAATCAGCGCGCCCACGATGATGACGGATGAAATGGCATTGGTCACCGCCATGAGCGGCGTGTGCAGCGCCGGTGTTACCGACCAGACCACGTAATAGCCGACGAAACATGCCATCACGAAAATCGAAAGAATTGCTATAAAATCCACGGTTACCCCCCTTGGCCGAGCAACCGCTCATTGACGATCTTGCCATCGCGGGTCAGCCGGACGGCATCGCCGATTTCTTCATCCAGAACCGGTCTGCCAGCATCTGCATCCCAGAACGCGCTGAGGAAATTATACAGATTGCGGGAAAACAGCGCAGACGCATCTGCCGCCAGATGGGCAGGTGTATTGGAATAACCCATGATCTTGACGCCGTGTTTCACCACGATCTGATCGGGGATGCTGCCTTCCACATTGCCGCCCTGCGCCACGGCCAGATCGTAAATGACGCTGCCCGGTTTCATGGTGGCGATCTGCGCATCGGAAATGAGGCGCGGCGCGGCGCGACCGGGGATCAGCGCGGTGGTGATGACAATATCTTGCCTGGCAATATGGCTCGACACCAGTTCGGCCTGCGCCTGCTGATATTCCTCGCTCATTTCGGTGGCATAACCGCCGCTGCCTTCGCCTTCGATACCGGCGACATTTTCGACGAAAATCGGCTTTGCACCCAGTGACTGGATCTGCTCCTTCGTCGCAGAACGTACATCGGTGGCGCTAACCTGTGCGCCCAGCCGCCGCGCGGTGGCAATCGCCTGCAATCCGGCCACGCCCACCCCCATGATGAAGGCGCGCGCCGCGGTAATGGTGCCGGCAGCAGTCATCATCATCGGAAAGGCGCGCCCATATTCATCCGCCGCGGACAGCACCGCCTTGTAACCGGCCAGGTTTGACTGGCTGGACAATACATCCATGGATTGCGCGCGGGTGATGCGCGGCATGAATTCCATCGACAGCGCTTCCAGGCCTGCGCTGGCATAGGCTTCCACCCGCTGCCTGCTGCCGAACGGATCAAAAGTGGCAACGACCCATGCGCCCGGTTTTGCCCCCGACAAATCAGCCACATCAGGTGCCTGAATGGCCAAAATTATATCGGCCCCTGCCACCGCATTGGCGGCAGAAGTTATTTCAGCGCCCGCATCGGCATACGCCTGATCAGAAATACTTGCGCTGCTGCCTGCCCCTTCCTCAATCGCAAGGGTCGCACCCAAAGCGGCAAATTTCTTCACCGTTTCAGGAATGATAGCAACGCGGGCCTCGCCGGCAGCGCGTTCCTTCAGAACAGCAATACGCAATCTATATTCGCTCAGTCAGCAATCAGGATCACGATGATCATGGCGATAATAGCAATCAGCGGAACAGACCATTTCAGCAGCCCGATAAAGCTGCCGTAGGTTTTGTTTGCTGCATTCATGTCTTTTGCAGAAGCCATCTTGCATTCCCTTGTTTGTAAAAGTCGTTGCGGCATTGTCTATCGCGCAGCGCAGCCATCAGCAACCCTTACCGATGCACTTACCCCGTGCCGCCGGCGTATTTTCATTTACGCAGGCTGCATTTGCGGCACCGCCGCACAGCAATCGTTCTTGTCCTTAATCGGACCTTTACTGGTTTTGACTAGATCGTGCCTGTGTACCGCAGCGGGACGGTTTTGAGAGATTATGGCAGAAGACACGGCGCGATTGCTGATGCTGATCGATGATGAACCGGCGCAAAGCCGGTTGATCACGGCGCTGGCCGCGCGTGAAGGCTGGCGGGTATTGGTGGTCAATGACGCAGAAACCGCGGTTGCCACGCTGGGCACGCGACAGGGTATGCAATTATCTGCCATCATCCTTGACCAATGGGTGCCGGGTGATGCGGCCTGCGAACTGATTGCAGAACTGAAATCCCGCCGCCCCGCCATGCCGATCCTGATGTTGACCACCAGCGCATCGCCGCTGCTGGCGGTTGAAGCGATGCGCGCAGGGGCGACAGATTATCTGGTCAAACCCGTCGCGCCCGACCGTCTGATGACAGCGCTGCGCAGCGCCACCCGGCTGGAGCCGCCGAAAGACGAATTGCAGCCGCTGACCGAAAAAATGCCCGCCAAGCTGGATTTCGATGCCATGATCGGCACCGCGCCATCATTCCGGGCGGCGCTTGCCAATGCGGCCAAAACCGCGCGCGGGCACGGCCCGGTCCTGATTGAAGGTGAAAGCGGCACGGGCAAGGAAATGCTGGTGCGGGCCATGCATCTGGCCAGCACCCGCGCCAAAGCGCCGCTGCGCATCATCAATATCGGCGGTGTGCCGGCCAATTCCATTGAATCGGCCCTGTTCGGCCATGAACAAAACGCTTTTCCCGGCGCATTCGACCGGCAGATCGGCGCGTTGCAACATTGCGATGGCGGCACGCTGGTGCTGGATGAGATCGACCGGCTGGCGGCCCCTTTACAGGAAGTGCTGGCAGAAGCCCTGACCAGCGGCATTGTCCGGCCCGTGGGCGCAAAACACGGCTTTCGGGTGGATGTGCGCCTGATTGCCGCGAGCAATCTGCCGCTGGCTGATCTGGTCGCGACCGGGCATTTTGACGAAGGGCTGCTCAAAGCCATTTCAGCAAGCAAGATTGTGCTGCCACCCTTGCGCGAACGGCAGGGCGACATTTCTGCCCTGACGCGCCATTTCCTCACCCGCATTGGCGAACAACCGGGGCTGCGCACGCTTTCCATCACGGATCAGGCCTTGTCCCTTCTGGCCGCGTTCGACTGGCCGGGCAATGTCCGCCAGCTTCAGGCAGTGCTTTTCCGAGCTGCGGTGTTCTGCGACGGAGAAACGCTCACCGCCGACAGTTTCCCGCAATTGTCCGAAATGCTGGGCGAATTTGATGAAGCCATCAATCCGATGCAGGAAGGCGTGGGCGTCATGCTGTATACTGCCGATGGCAATCTTAGGCCGCTGGAAGATATCGAGGCTGATGTCATCCGTCTGGCCATTGGCCATTATCGGGGACGGATGACCGAAGTGGCTCGCCGGCTTGGCATTGGCCGGTCCACATTATACCGCAAGCTGGGCGATCTGGGTATTGGCGACGCCGCATAACAGCCAGATACCTGCCAAATAGCGGCCCTCTACCGGCCCATAGTAAAACGCGTTGTAGTCAGTTGATGCAGCCTTGTAAGACGCACAAACACAGATTTTTGCCGGAGACCGCCCATGCCCCGCCCCAACCCGTTTGATTTTGCGGGCCGCAGCGCCCTGGTGACAGGTGCCGCATCGGGCATTGGCGCTGGCGTGGCGCGCTGGCTGGCCGCGCACGGCATCAGCCGGCTGGTCCTGATTGACCGGGACGAGGCGGCGCTGCAAAATCTGCAACTGGCAAGCAGTGACACAAGCAACATCGGCACCATTGAACGTCACGCCTTTGACGTGGCGGACCCTGTGCGGTGGGCGGAATGTGAAGCGGGCCTTGGGCCGCTGGATCATGTGGTGGTCAATGCCGGTATCGGCGGCAGCGGCACCATGGCAGATGTGTCTTTTCAGGAATGGCGCAGGGTGATGGACGTGAACCTGGACGGGGCATTTCTCACGCTGGGCACGGGCTTGCGCGCGCTCCGGAAAGATGGCGGCGCCATGCGCGGCGGCAGCGTCGTGGTTACATCTTCGGTCACGGGCGTAAAACCCGTGCCCGGGATCGGGCCTTATGGCGTGGCCAAGGCCGCAGTGGCGCATATGGCGCGCATCGCCGCTGCAGAAAATGCAGCCCATGGCATTCGCGTCAACGCCATTGCGCCGGGCGGCGTGGACACCGCCATCTGGAATGCTGGCGAGGATTTTCAGAAAGCCGTGGCGCAGCATGGCCGCGATGCGGCGTTGAAAGGCATGGCATCAACAACGCCGCGCCAGCAATTTGCCACCGCCGATGAACTGGCAGGCGAGATAGGCTTCCTGCTGTCCGATGCCGCCGCCAATATAACTGGCACCGTGCTGGTGACAGACGGCGGCTATTCGCTGTAACAAACAGACCCCTGCGGCGAAGGAATGATGGGCCAGATATCGCCCAGTCAGGGCCAAAATATTAGGAAGTTCATCCTATCAAAGCCGGACAATGCGCGAAGCCTGCGGCCTTTTACCGCAGGGCACGCTACATTTTTTTGGAAAAAAGCCCTTGTCCCAAGATAGTCTGCAGCTCGAATTTGACCGTTTATCCAGAGATGTGGACAGCTTCCTGTTCGAAAGATTGCGCTGGGACCGCGAAGAAGGCCCGATGCTGGCCAAGCTTGTGGCGCTCGCCCACGGTGCATTGGAAAGCCGCGGAGATTTCGCGCTGACCGAAGAAGGCGCGACCAGCGATATCAAGCGTTTCATCCTCAAAGTGCATAGCAACCGTATCATTGCCATCGTCATCACGCTGGAAAATGGCCGCGCACAGGTGCGGCCCGAACAGATCGAGCGGAGCAAATATACCGTGCGCGATATCACGCCAGTATCAGCCGCTTTTAATCAAATTGACGAAGACTGGATGGCCGCCGCCTTCAAGGAACTGATCAGCCGTGTCGAGGCACCGCAAGGCGCCGCTTAGGGCGCTAAGTAGACAATCTGCCGCGGCTTCAGGCAAAGCGCAGGTTCAGTCGGCAGGAATATCCGAAAAATCCGTGAGCGCCGCATCACGCAGGCCGCGCCACACATTGCGGGCTTGAACCGTCTCGGCAACATCATGCACGCGCAATAATTGCACGCCCGCATCCATCCCCGCCACCGCAAAGGCGATGCTGCCGCCCAGCCGGTGTGCAGCATCGGCTTCGTTCGACAGGGCGCCAATCATGCGTTTGCGGCTTGCACCCAGCATTATTGGCTGCCCCAGCGCATGAAACAGGGGCAAGGCATTCACCAGCGCCAGATTTTCCGCCAGCGTCTTGCCAAAGCCGATGCCGGGATCAAGCAAGATGTTCTCACGCTGGACGCCGGCGTCAAGCGCATGATTTCGGGCATTTTTCAGCCATTCGAACACGTCAAACACGACATTATCATAGTCTGCATCAGCGTGCAGATCATCACTCTTGCCTGGTGAATGCATCAGCACCACCGGGCATTGCTGCGCTGCGGCAAGGGCCATGCTGCGCGGATCATGGCGCAGGGCCGATACGTCATTGATGATGTGCGCGCCCTTGGCCAGCGCTGCTTCCATCACCGCAGGCCGCCGCGTGTCCACGCTGATGGCAGCGCCCATGGCGGCGCAATATTCAACCGCGGGCAGCACCCGTTCCAACTCGTCACCTTCCCAGGTCGCCGCAGCGCCAGGGCGTGTGCTTTCACCGCCAATGTCCACGAGGGCCGCGCCGCTTTCCAGCATGGCCGCAGCGTGGGCGCGGCCTGCTTCGGGATTATCCAGAAATGCACCGCCATCGGAAAAACTGTCAGGAGTGACATTCAGAATGCCCATCACCTGCGGCTGGTCCAGCCGCACTGTTCTCTCGCCCAATTGCAGGGGCGGATGGGCAAAGCGCAGGCACGTCCACTGCGCTTCCGCTTCTGCGGCAACACTGTCCGGCAGCCGCCCCAATGCCTGTGCCATATGTTCCGGCGATACCCGCTCGCGCAGGGTCACTTCGCCATCCTGCCGCAGAAGAATTGCAAACCTGTGGGCATAGACCATCCCGCCTGCCAGTCGCACAGCGTCGCCTGCTTCTGCCTGCGGACTGGCGGCAATGCCGATGGGGCGGATATAAACCTGGGTCATGATGGCAGCCGCGATGCCGTCAATCTTCGGTCGCAAGCAGATAAATCTGCCTTATGGCATCAACCGGTTTCACATCACCGCCATGTTCCAGATGCCAGAATGTCCAGCCATTGCAGCTTGGCAGGCCTTGCAGTTCCTTGCCCAGCCCGTGGATGGAGCCAACCTGTTTTTCATAGATCAGCGAACCATCAGCGCGGACCGTGGCAATCCACCGGCGTTTCTTGTCGAACAGCTGCGTTCCCGGCTCGATATAGCCGTTTTCCACCAGCGCGCCGAATGCCACGCGGGGCGCGCTTTTCTGGCTTTGCATGGTTTCCAGCGCGCTTTCATCCAGCGGCAGTTCCTTCTCGATCCGCTTCATCGCAATATCGCGGTAGAAATCTTCCCGCTCGCAGCCAATCCAGTTGCGACCCAGACGCTTGGCCACAGCGCCGGTAGTGCCGGTGCCGAAAAACGGGTCCAGCACCACATCGCCTTTTTCTGTGGTCGCCAGCATCACCCGGTAGAGCAAGGCTTCGGGCTTTTGCGTGGGGTGGGCCTTGTGGCCATCATGCTTGAGGCGTTCCTGCCCTGCACAGATGGGCATGGACCAGTCCGACCGCATCTGCAGTTCATCATTCAGCGTTTTCATGGCGCGATAGTTGAACTGATATCGGGCCTTTTCGCCTTGTGACGCCCAGATCAGCGTTTCATGTGCATTGGTAAACCGCGTGCCTTTGAAATTGGGCATCGGGTTGGTTTTGCGCCACACGATATCGTTGAGGATCCAGAAGCCCAGATCCTGCAGAATGGCGCCCACGCGGAAGATGTTGTGATAACTGCCGATGACCCACAAGGCGCCATCGGGCTTCAGCACGCGCCGCGCTTCTGTCAGCCATTCGCGGGTGAATTTATCATAGACGGCAAAGCTGTCGAACTGGTCCCAATGATCAGTCACAGCGTCAACCTGGCTGCCATCAGGCCGGTTCAGATCGCCGCCCAGTTGCAGATTATAGGGCGGATCGGCAAACACACAATCCACGCTATTGTCCGGCAAGCTGCGCATGGCTTCCACGCAATCACCCGCAAGAATGCTGCCCAGCGGCAGGTCTTCGCTGCGCGCCAGCGTTATCGCCTGCGTTTTGGCCGACACTTTGGTGTGCGGGCGCGCGCGCGTTTTGGTGGTCTCCAGGACCGGCATGTTCATTCCCCCATTTGGACTTATCCACAGGGTGAGTCCTCGCGGACTCCACGTCAAGCAGGAATGATGGGCAGCGGCGGTTAACCGGTAATCAATTAAGGGAGAACGAAAAGAGTCCCCCACAAGATGTTGAGTCTCCTGCGCTTCGCCAGACTCGCCATCTGGGGGTGTGGCGCTAAGGACTCATTGGCCAAACATTACGCCAACGCCATTACGCAAACGCCATTACGCAAACAGCAGGGCGGTGTTGATGGCAAAGGCTGCCAGCAGCAATGCGCCGCCCACCCGGCTGATGCGCCGGCCAAACCAGCACATCACCAGGATGACAAGCGCGCTTGCCGCCATCACCGGAAGTTCCATGTCAACCATTTCCAGGGGAATTGGCCGGGGTGAAATGACCAGGGTTACACCGCCGATCACCAGCAGATTGTAGATGTTGGACCCGACGACATTGCCAATCGCCAGCGCAGATTTGCCGCGCATGGCTGCGGCCACCGATGCGGCAAGTTCCGGCAATGATGTGCCCACAGCCACCACGGTAAGGCCAATGACCGTTTCGCTGATGCCTGCCATGCCGGCAATCTCGATCGCGCCGGTCACCAGTGCCTGTCCGCCTGCCACCAGTGCGGCAAGGCCGATTGCCAGCCAGAACAGCGACCGCGGGACTGACAGTTCCGCTTCGCCATCAGCCTCATCATCATCGCCTTCTTCAAACCGGGGGTAGCGGTAGCGCCAGACGATATAGACAATTGTCAGCGCCAGCAGCCCCAGCCCCAGCCACACCGAAGCAAGACCCTGCATGGCCAAAATCCACACAAGCACGCTGGCCAGCAGCGCAACCACGGCATCGCGGCGCCCGGTGCCGGTCAGAATGATCGGCGCAACAAGCGCGGTTGCGCCCAAAATCAGCAAAGCATTGGCAATGTTGGAGCCGATAATGTTGCCCCACGCAATGCCGGGCGAACCGGCCAATGCCGCTTCCACGCTGGTGACCAGTTCCGGCATGGAGGTGGCGAAACCGACAATTACCAGCCCTGTCAGAAGGTTGGACATGCCCGCGCGCCGCGCAATCCCCACCGCCCCTTTCACCAACCAGTCACCGCCCAGCCCCAGGCCCACCAGCCCGGCAAGGCACATCAAAAGTGGCATTGTCATTGCGGATTACTTTCTGCATTTCGAAGAATGAAAATTCCGGCCAGCGCAGCCACCAGCGATCCGCTGATGACGCCCAACTTGACCGCGGCAATCTGGTCAGCAGACGCAAAGGCGAGATTGCCGATAAACAGGCTCATGGTGAAGCCAATCCCGGCAATCAGCGACAGGCCGTAAACCTGCTTCCAGCTGATGCCTTCGGGCAGACTGGCAATGCCGGTTCTGGCTGCTGCCCATGCAAAACCGAAAATGCCCAGCTGCTTGCCCACAAACAGGCCCAGCGCGATACCCATGGGCAGCGGGGCGGCAAAGGCAGACAGTTCCATGCCCGCAAAGGAAACCCCGGCATTGGCCAGCGCAAACACCGGCACCACCAGAAACGCCACCCACGGATGCAGGCCATGTTCCATCCGTTCCAGCACATCGCGCCCCTTGCGGTCGTTCATGGGCACGGTAATGGCCAGCGCCACGCCTGCCAGCGTGGCATGGACGCCCGATTTCAGCACGAAAAACCACAAGGCCGCGCCCAATATCACATAGGGTAATGACGATCCCACACGCGCCTTGCCAATGGCCAGCAACACCGCAAACACACCCACCGCGCCCAGCAGCATCGATACATCGACAGACGGGGTGTAAAACAGCGCGATGATAACAATTGCACCAATGTCATCGATCACCGCAATCGCCAGCAGCAATGCCTTCAGCGCCACTGGCACCCGGCTGCCGAGCAAGGCCAGGATACCCAGCGCAAAGGCAATATCGGTGGCCGCAGGCACGGCCCAGCCCGCCAGATTTTCAGGCTGGTTCCAGTTGATTGCCACAAACACCAAGGCTGGCAGCACCATGCCGCCAATGGCCGCAAACAGCGGCAGCGAAGACTGTTTCCAGCTGGACAGCTGGCCGGTCAGCACTTCGCGTTTCACTTCCAGCCCGACCAGAAAGAAAAACAGCGCCATCAACCCGTCGTTGATCCACAACAGGGCCGGTTTCTCAATACCGGCACCGCCGACAGTCAGGGCAATTTCTGTTGCCAGCGCGGAATTATACGCAGCCGCAAGCGGGCTGTTGGCCAGCACCAGCGCGCAGGCCGCCGCCACCATCAGCACCACGCCGCCAGCGCTTTCTTCCTTCAGAAAATCACGCAAAGACTGCGCAGCGCTGGCAACAAACATAGGCTGTGTCCCGATCAATTAGGTGAGTGATAGAATGTATGGCGGGCATGCATGAAGGCGGCGCCGGATTATGTCCACTGGCGCCGCCCGACGGTTCTTTGAAAATTAGTAGCGGTGCGCACATCCACAGGAGGGGAGAGAGGAGACACGCGCACCGCTGACCGAACTAGCGCATGGCTGGTCGCCTGCCATTTTGCAGTTCGGTAATTTCGTCGCGCAAACGCAGGCGCACCCGTTTGAGCAATTTCAGGTCTTCCTGGATGCCTGCCGCCTTGGTCGTGTCGATCAGGCGGTTAATTCGCCGATGGCGATGGGTCAGACGTTCGAGGTAGCTTTTCATTCCAGCCTCCGTTGCATGAGATGTATCGTCCCTGTCCCCGCCGTATTGCCATTGGCATTTTCATAAATCCAATTGGAAGATATGCCGCAGTTTGATAGATAAATTCTATCATGCCCACATTAAGACAGCTTCGCTATCTGGTCGCTCTGGACGAAACCCGCCATTTTGGCCGTGCTGCCCAGAGCATTCCGGTGACCCAGCCCACCCTCAGCCAACAGCTGAAGGAAATGGAAGCCCGCCTGGGGGTGAAATTGGTGGAACGTGGCCGGCCGGTC
This sequence comes from Allopontixanthobacter confluentis, assembly GCF_009827615.1. GTDB lineage: Bacteria > Pseudomonadota > Alphaproteobacteria > Sphingomonadales > Sphingomonadaceae > Allopontixanthobacter > Allopontixanthobacter confluentis. The sequence goes on along the minus strand of NZ_WTYU01000001.1, from coordinate 466,778 downwards.
AGCCTGACGCCGATTGGCCGGGAAATTGCCAGCCGGGCACGCCGCATCTTGCTGGATGTGACGGAAATACGCCAATTGGCCGAAGCTGGCACAAGCGGCATGGCTGGCACCATCCGTTTCGGCGTCACGCCTACGCTTGGCCCCTATCTTATCCCCCATGCCGTGGTCAGATTGCACCGCGAACATCCTTCGCTGCGCCTGTATATCCGCGAAGGCATTCCTGACGACCAGATCGATGAATTGATGAACGGCACGCTCGACATGGTGCTGACGCCCATCCCCCAGCCCATCACCGGTCTGGAAAAAACGGCGCTGTTTCAAGAAGGTTTGAACCTGTTTGGCGCACCAGACCATCCGTTGCACCAGTCAGCGCATCTCAGCGCAGCGGATTTTTCAGGCCAGCCCGTCCTCAGCCTCGATCCGCGGCATCACTATCACCGGCAGACAGAAGCCATCTGCGCTGAACTCGGGGCCCGGTTGCTGCGCGATTATGAAGGCACCAGCCTTGACAGCCTGCGCCAGATGGCCGGTTCCGGCCTGGGCCTGGCAGTTCTGCCACAGCTTTATGTCCGGTCTGAAACCGGCGGCGAGGATATGGTCAAACCCTTCCGTATCGATGATTGGCAGGCGAACCGCTCCATTTCTGCCGTATGGCGCAAAGGCGCGGCTTTCAGCGATGCCTATGCCGCAATCGCAGCCGTGATCGCCGCCGAGGCGCGTGAGTTACTGGGCTAGATCAGGAACGCTAGATCAGGAACGCTAAAGCAGGATCATCTGCGACACCGGGGCAAAGCTGCGGCGGTGCAATGGGCACGGCCCATGTTCGGTCAGCGCCGCCATATGGTCGCGCGTGCCATATCCCTTGTTGCGTTCCCAGCCATATTGCGGATGCTGCCGGGCCGCGTCGAGCATAATCCTGTCGCGCCATTCCTTGGCAATGATGGAGGCTGCCGAAATGGCCGGTTCCAGCGCATCGCCGCCCACGATGGCCTGCCCTTCCCAGCGCCAGCCCGCCGCCCGGCCAGCCGGTGTCATATTGCCATCAATCAGGACGCCGTGCGGGTCTTTGCCGAGGGTCTGTGCCAGACGTTCCACCGCAAGGGTCATGGCCAGCATAGTCGCGCCCAAAATGTTGATCCGGTCAATCATTTCCACATCCACCACGCCCACGGCCCAGGCACAGCGCCGCCGGATGGCAATATCCAATGATGCCCGGCGCTTGGCACTCAGTTTCTTGGAATCGTCAAGCCCGGCAGGCCGCGGCTTGCAAAGTGCCACCGCAGCCGCCACAACCGGCCCTGCCAGTGGGCCGCGGCCCGCTTCATCAACGCCGAAAACCAGTGTTTCGGTGTCAATTTCCTGATCGGGTATCCCGGAAAGCGTGGACATGTCTAACTCAAAGCTCATTGCCCTCCTCCTATCTGCTGCCTCTGTTTCGCTCGCAAGCTGCGGCACTGAAGCATCGGTGGACAGGATGCAGCAAACACAATCCACCCCCGCGCCGGCCAATGCGCGCACCGTCGGGCCATTTTCCGTTACCGAACATGGCACCTTTGCAGAACCCTGGGCCGCGGCGTTTGCGCCGGGCACCAAAATGCTGTTCATCACGCAAAAAGCAGGCGCAATCACCTTTGTCGATACGCCCACCGGCCAGACAGGCACTGTCAGCGGCGTGCCAACAGTGGATTACGGCGGTCAGGGCGGGCTTGGCGATATTGCCTTCCTGCCATCACAGGCCAATGCGAAGCTGGACCGGCGCACGGTCTATCTCAGCTGGGCAGAAGCGGGCGAAGGCGACACCCGCGGCGCGGTTGTCGGGCAAGGCACATTGGTGTGCGCCGCAGCCAATGCGTGCCGGATCGAACAGATGTCGGTGATCTGGCGGCAGGCACCCAAGGTTACTGGGCGCGGCCATTATTCGCACCGCATCACCTTTTCGCCGGATGAAAAATATCTCTACATCGCCAGCGGTGAACGCCAGAAGGGCGAACCTGCGCAGGACCGGTCCAACAATCTGGGCACCATTGTCCGCCTGACGCTGGACGGGAAGCCTGCTGCTGGCAATCCCTTCATCAATGAAGGCGGCATTACCAGCCAGATCTGGTCCTATGGCCACCGCAACATTCTCGGCCTGAAATTCGATGCCGAGGGACGCTTGTGGGATCTGGAACACGGGCCTGCGGGCGGTGACGAGCTGAACCTGGTCAAGGCGGGCGCCAATTATGGCTGGCCCGTTGTTTCTGATGGCGATCATTATGATGGCAAGCGTATTCCTGACAATGATACAAGGCCTGATCTGGCTGCGCCTGTCTTTGGCTGGACGCCGGTAATCGCACCGGGCGATTTCATCTTCCACAGCGGCAATATGTTCGGCAAATGGCGCGGCGATGCGCTGATTGCCGGGCTGAAGACCAAGGCCATCATCCATCTCAAAATGGGCGGCGCAGCGCCTGTGGAAGTCGGCCGGTACGACATGGGCGAACGGATCCGCGAGATTGTGGAAGGGCCGGACGGTGCAATCTGGCTGCTGGAAGATGGCGAAAAGGCACGTCTGCTGCGCCTTACCCCAAGCTGAGCGTGATGCGCCGATAGGTGAATTACTGTCGACAGGAGAGTTCCTGCCACCTATCGGCGCGCTCGCTTCAGGAGCACGCATGTCCACCATAGTCCCCCTTGCCAATGTTGACGCCACGCTGGTCGAAGAATTGCTCGACCGGGCTTTCGGCCCCGACCGCCATGCGCGCACTGCCTACCGGATGCGCGAAGGGGTGGAATGGCTGCCGGCCCTCAGCTTCGCCGCGCTGGATGATGAGGACTATCTGGTCGGCACCATCCAGCTGTGGCCCGTCGCCCTGACTGACCCCGATGGCCGCGCCCATCCGATGCTGATGGTGGGCCCAGTCGCGGTCATTCCGGAACGCCAGCAGGAAGGGTTCGGCAAGGCGCTGATGCTCGCCGCCTTGCGCGCGCTGGACCATAGCGCATCGGCCGCGGTGTCACTGCCACAAGTGCTGATTGGCGATGCTGAATATTACCGCCGGTTCTTCGGCTTCAGCGCCGATCACACGGCCCAATGGTATTGCCCCGGCCCGTTTGACCGGGACCGTCTGCTGGTGCGGTGCGATAATCCATCGGTTCTTCCGGAAAAGGGAATGCTGGGCCCGTGGCTGGGCTGACGCCTGCAAAAACCACTGCTGCCAAACCCTGGGATTGTTTGCCGCCCGCGCATCTGGCATTCGGCAGGAATGCCTTACGAAGCACCGCCAGAACTCGCCAGCCTCACCCTTGCGCAAATTGCCGAGCAGGTGGCCATGCGCAAACTGCCGCCAGTGGAAAGCTGGGCGCCTGACAGAACGGGTGACAGCCTGATGCGGATCGCCGCAGACGGCACGTGGTTCCACGATGGCGGCCCGATCAAACGGCAGGCCATGGTGCGGGCATTTGCAAGCTTGCTGACGCGCGATGATGATGGCCAGCACTGGCTGGTCACGCCGTTCGAGAAACTATCGATCGAATTGGAAGACGCGGCCTTTATCGCCACGGACGTATCGATGAAAGATGCAGGTGACAGCCAATGCGCGCTTGGTTTCAGGCTGAATACCGATGAACTGGTGACTGCCGGGCCGGACAACCCCATCCGCGCGGCAGGTAGCAGCGAGACGCCTGCCATATATGTAACCGTGCGGCGCGGGCTGGAAGCGCGGCTGAACCGCAGCACCTATCAGCAACTGGCCGATATTGCGCTGGCCCAGGGGGATGACTGGACCGTCAGCAGTCTGGGCGAGAAATTTTCGCTGATGCCTGCCGGATGAGCCTGCTGTTCGATCACCTTTCTGCCTTGTTTGACGAAGGCCACGGACTGGAATTGCCCGATCTGCGCGATGACAGCCATCTTGGCCCCAAGGGAACACCCCGCCCCGCCGCAGTGCTGATTGCGGTGACCGAACGCAGCGAACCGGGGGTCCTGCTGATCCACCGGCCACACGATATGCGGTCCCACCCCGGACAGGTGGCGTTCCCCGGCGGCAAGATTGATCCGGGCGAAAACGCCGTGGAAGCGGCCTTGCGCGAAGCGCACGAGGAGCTGGGCATCGTATCGTCAGACGTAAAGGTGATCGGCGCGACCGACCGGTTCGGCACGGGCAGCGGGTTTGATGTGACCCCGGTGCTGGCCACGATACCGGCTGATTTGCCGCTCATCCCCAACCCTGCCGAAGTGTCTGCCTGGTTTGAAGCGCCGCTGCAGTTCATTCTCGACCCTGCCAATCACGCGCCCCAAAGCACGTTTTGGCAAGGCGAAATGCGCGAATATCTTGAAATCGGATGGCAGGGTAACCGCATCTGGGGTGTAACTGCCGCTATAATAGCCAATCTATCCCGGCGGATTTCATACAGGGCGCTGCATCATGGCTGACCAATTACCTGCTGCACCCCGGTTGCCTGCTGCACAATGGACCCAGCGGGCTGATCTTGCCGAACTGGTGGCGGCCCTTGGCGCCGACAATGTGCGCTGGGTTGGCGGCGCGGTGCGGGACACCGTGCTGGGCGTGGATGTGCACGACATTGACGCGGCCACTCCGCTGGAACCGCAGGATGTGATCAACCGGCTGGAAGCCATTGGCGTACGCACTATTCCCACCGGCATCGACCATGGCACCATCACTGCCATCGTCAGCGGCAGCAATGTGGAAATCACCACCCTGCGCCATGATGTCAGCACTGATGGCAGGCGCGCCACGGTGAAATATGCCAGCGACTGGCGCGATGATGCCTCCCGCCGGGATTTCACCATCAATGCCCTTTATGCTCACCCGGAATCGCTGGAAATAAGCGACTATTTCGGCGGGCTGGATGATCTGGAAAACCGCCGCGTGCGCTTTATCGGCGATGCCCGCCAGCGCATCCGTGAAGACCATCTGCGCATCCTGCGCTATTTCCGCTTCCAGACGCGCTTCGGCTCGCAGCTGGATGAAGATGCGGAATCGGCCTGCGCCGACCTTGCTGAAACGCTGAAGGGCCTGTCCCGCGAACGCGTGGGCTGGGAATTGCAGAACCTGCTGGCCCTGCCCGATCCGTCCGAAACCGTGGCGCGAATGCATAAATTGCATGTGCTGCAAGTGGTGCTGCCTGAAACGGGCAAGCATGAAATTGCCCAGCTGGCCAAGCTGATTGCAGCGGAAAAGGCCGCCGGTCTGGAACCTGATGCCATGCGCAGGCTGGCCGCATTGCTGCCGGCCCTGCCCCCCATTGCAGCGGCCGTCACCACCCGGCTCCGGCTGTCGCGCAGCCAGCGCAGCCGCCTTTCCTGCGTGGCGGGGCGGGATATGCGCGACAGCGAAAATCCGCAGGCGCTGGTTTACCGTGAAGGAAAGGATTGCGCGATCGATCGCCTGTTGCTGACAGGTGCAGATCCGTCGGTGATAATGGGGTGGGACGCGCCCGATCTGCCGCTGAAGGGCGGCGAAATCGTCCGCCGCGGCGTGGCTGCCGGACCGGCGGTTGCCCGCATATTGCACGCGGTGGAAACTCGCTGGCTGGAAGAAGGTTTTCCCGATAAAGCCCGCGTTTCCACCATTCTTGATGAAGAACTTGCACAAGAATGAATTAGGCGCGCGTAATTTCATTGCTAATTGACACAAACGCACCTACATGGCCCACAACGTCCGGCGCATAATGACTATGCGCAATCGGCTGCGAGCGTGAACTTCGCCACCCAAAAAGGCAGAAGTCCGGCACCCGACCAACGGCAAGCGTTATCGCTAAGCTTCCCTTTTCACGCTTGGGTCGCAGACCCAAACTCTGCGCCCGGACTCTCGGTTTTTTCCGGAGTCCGCATGGCGCATGCTGAAAGTTATTTATGTCTTATTTTGAACAACTCGGCCTTGCCGAACCTATCCTTCGCGCATTGAACGACAAGGGTTATTCCGACCCTACGCCAATCCAGACGCAGGCCATTCCTGCGCTGATGGAAGGCCGCGACCTCCTCGGTATCGCGCAGACCGGCACCGGCAAAACCGCTGCCTTCTCCCTGCCTTCCCTGCACCATCTGGCCAAGAACCCCACGGGGCGTTTCCCGTCCGGTTGCCGGATGCTGGTGCTTTCACCTACCCGCGAACTGGCAGCGCAGATTGCCGACAATATGCGCGGCTATGCCAAATTCCTCGATCTTTCGGTCCAGTGCATCTTCGGCGGCCTGCCTGCCAGCAAGCAGGCCCGGAAGCTGGTGCCGGGCTGTGATGTTCTGGTGGCAACGCCGGGCCGCCTGCTCGATTTGATCGAGCAGCGCGCTCTTACCCTGCGCCATGTGGAAATCTTCGTTCTCGACGAAGCGGACCAGATGATGGATCTGGGCTTCATCAAGCCGCTGGCGCGCATTGCCGCCATGCTGCCGGAAGACCGCCAGAGCCTGTTCTTCTCCGCCACCATGCCAAAGGCCATTGCCGATCTTGGCAAGCGCTTCATCAAGAACCCTGTCCGGGTCGAAGTGGCGCCGCAATCGACCACGGCCGAGCGCGTCGAGCAATATGGCATTTTCGTCAATCAGGCTGAAAAGCAGGCACTGCTGACGCTGACCCTGCGCGCTGGCCTCGATGACAAAACCATCGATCGCAGCCTGGTATTCACCCGCACCAAACATGGCGCGGACAAGGTTGTGCGCCATCTGGTGGCGGCCGGCATCAATGCCGCGGCCATCCACGGCAACAAGACACAGGCCCAGCGCACCCGCGCCCTGGACGGTTTCCGCAATGGCACCGTGCCCGTGCTGATTGCCACGGACATTGCCGCACGCGGAATCGACGTTTCAGGCGTCAGCCATGTGTTCAACTTCGAAATTCCCAATGTCTCGGAACAATATGTTCACCGCATTGGCCGCACCGCGCGTGCCGGCGCGGACGGGATTGCCATTTCCTATATTGCGGCAGACGAAAAGCCCTTCATCAAGGGTATCGAGCGCCTGACCGGCGTGAAACTGACCCCGATGCCGCTACCGTCTGATTTCCAGCTGCAGTCCCGCACGCTGCCTGCCCCTGCACCCAAGCGTTCCGGCGCGGAACGTGCGCCGGGTGGCAATCGCGGTCGGCCAGGCGGGCCGGGCGGCAATGGGCGCAGCAACAATGGCGGACGTGCCCGTGATGGCGCAGGCCGTGATGGCGCAAACCGTGGTGGATCCAAGCGGGGCGGCGCGCATGCAGGCGGCGCACGCAGCGGTGGCCGCTCCGAAGGTGGCCGTTCTGATGGTGCCCGCTCAGATGGTGGCCGAGGCCCGGTGACCAATCCGGTAACCTCCGCACGGCCACGTGATGGCGGCGGCAGTGGCGGCGGCGATCGCCGGCCACGCAGCCGCCCGGCTTACTAAGCCTGCGCCGGCACCAACGCCGGCACGCACAATGCTTCAGTGCAGCTTCATGTTGGGCGCGTTAAAAGGATGACGGTTGCCAAGCCCTGGCCATCATGGCTAGAGCTTGGCCCCTCGCCCGTTGCGAGACAGCGTATTGATCCTGTCCCGGTCAGAGTGATCTGCGGGACGGATATTCGGGCAGCACAATCTGCCCTTGTGATGCGCACTCATCCCTGGCCGACCGCCGCGCCCTATTATGGCACCAGCGTGGTCGCGCCGCATGACGAAAACTGACTGGAGCTCATTCATGAAATTTCTGAAATTCGCCGCTGCAACCGCGATTGCCCTGTCGAGCGTTACAGCGCTGGCTGCTGATGGCGATATTGCCGTTGGTGCGACCGTTTATGGCCCGCAGGGCAACATTGTTGGCACGGTGGACGCCGTTGGTGATGGCGTCATCACGGTGGACACCGGCAAGCATAAGGCGCCGCTGCCTGCCAGCGCCTTTGGCACAAGTGACAATGGCCCGACCATCACCGTGACACAGGCGCAGATCAACGCCATGCTGGATGAGCAGCTTGCTGCCGCTGCTGCCCAGCGCGATGCCGCACTGGTTGCCGGCGCAATGGTGCACACCGCCAAAAACGCCATGCTCGGCACGGTAAAATCAGTCGATGGCGACAACGTCGTGGTCGATATCGAAGCTGGCCCTGTGGCGCTGAAGCGCGAACATTTCGCAGTTGATGCCAGTGGCACGCTGATTGCCTTGTTCACGATGGACCAGATTGAAGCTGCCGCTGCGGCAGCAACGCCAGCAGAAGGCTAACCCCTTCTTCAGGTGAGCATGACAAAGGGCCAGCGGCGATACCATCGCCGCTGGCCCTTTTGCTATCGGGACGGCGCGCTAGAACTTGTTATCGCGCGGGAACCCTTGCGGCGGCAAACGGCCCGCTGCGCCGCGCGCGACTTTCCACTGCCACACATCTTTTTCGGTGCGCGTGCGGCCGCTTTCGCCGCCCATCGTCCAGCTCAGCCCTTCTTCCAGAACAAAAGTGGTGGCATCGGACAAGCCGCCATCGCGGTAGCGTTGCAGCGATACGCCCTGCCCGCGGCCCAGTATGGGCAATTCTTCCAGGCTGAAAATCACCAGTTTGCGGTTGTCGCCAACCACGGCCACATGATCATGCTCGGCAGATATTTCATGCACCACCACCAGCTTGTTATCGCCCTTGAGGTTGACCACCTGCCGGCCTTTACGGGTTTCCGCCAAAATCTCGTCCGTTTCAGCGGCGAAGCCCTTGCCCGTGGTGGCAGCCAGCAGCAATTGCCCCTTGGGCCGGTGCAGCACCAGCCCGGCAATATTGGCATCCGCCTCAATATCAAGCAGATTGCGGATCGGTTCACCAAAGCCGCGCGCACCGGGCAGCTTGTCACAGCCAATGGTGTAGAAACGGCCTGTATCCACCGCGATCAGCAGCTTGTCCGTTGTTTGCGCATGCAGGGCAAAGGCGGGCGCATCGCCTTCCTTGAACTTGAATTCCGCGCCCTTGCCATCCGGCCCCAGGTCAACATGGCCGCGCGCTGCCCTGATCCACCCCTTGGCTGACAGGATGACCGTAACCGGCTCCTTCTCGATCATCGCATCCATCGAAAACTCAACCGTCGGGCTGGCCTCGGCAATGGTGGTGCGCCGCGCGCCCAGCGCGGTGTCCTCGCCATATTCCTTGCGCAAGGCAGACAGATCACGCTTGATGCGGGTGCGCTGGCGGGCGGGCGAAGCAAGCAGGGTTTCCAGCTCGCCCTGTTCTTTCAGCAAGGCGTCATGTTCGGTGCGAAGCTGCATTTCTTCCAGCCTGCGCAAGGACCGCAGGCGCATGTTCAGAATGGCTTCGGTCTGCCGGTCGGTCAGGTTGAATTCGGCCATCATGATCGGCTTTGGTTCATCTTCTGTCCGGATAATCTCGATCACGCGGTCAAGATTGAGGAAAGCGATGATATAGCCTTCCAGAAGTTCCAGCCGCGCCGCAATCTTGTCCAGCCGGTGCTGCGTGCGGCGTTGCAGAATGTCGATCTGGCTGGTCAGCCAGTTGCCCAGCAATTCCTTCAGCCCCATCACCATCGGCGTGCGGGTGCTATCCAGCACGTTGAGGTTGAGGCCAAACCGGTTTTCCAGATCGGTCAGCTTGTAGATTGATTCCTTTAGCAATTCCGGATCGACATTGCGGCTGCGCGGCACCAGCACGATGCGGATGGCCTCGTCGCTTTCGTCGCGCACATCTTCCAGGATCGGCAGTTTCTTGTCGGCAATGGCCTGGGCGATCTGTTCGATCAGCTTGCCCTTCTGGACCATGTAGGGAATTTCGCTGATGACCAACTGCCACTGGCCGCTGCCCAGCCGCTCGATACCGGCATCGCGGTCCGCTTCCGCCTCGGCTTCGGCGGCATGGAACCGGCCCCGCACACGGAAGGAACCGCGCCCTGTTTCATAGGCGTGGGAAATGGCAGCCGCGCTATCCACCACCAGCCCGCCCGTGGCAAAGTCCGGCCCGTGGAACAGTTCCATCAACCGGCCATGTTCGACATGGGGGTTGTCGATCAGTTCCAGCGTGGCATCAATCACTTCGGCGACATTATGGCTGGGGATGGATGTGGCCATGCCCACGGCAATGCCGCTGGCGCCATTGGCCAGCAGATTGGGGAAGATACCGGGGAAAATCTCCGGCTCTTCTTCCTCGCCATTATAGGTCGGAATGAAATCGACCGTGCCTTCATCCAGCCCCTGCATCAGGGTCATGGCCGTTTTGGTCAGGCGGGCTTCGGTATAACGGTAGGCGGCGGCATTATCGCCGTCGATATTGCCGAAATTGCCCTGCCCTTCGACCAGCGGATAGCGCAGCGCGAAACTCTGCGCCAGACGCACCATCGCATCATAGACCGACGCATCGCCATGCGGGTGATATTTACCGATGACATCACCCACCACGCGGGCCGATTTCTTGAACGCATCGGTCGGCGCCAGCTTCAGCTGCCGCATGGCCCACAGCAACCGGCGGTGGACCGGTTTCAGACCATCGCGCAGATCAGGCAGTGACCGCGCCGTGATAGTGGACATGGCATAGACAAGATAGCGTTCCGACAAAGCGGAATCGAAGGATTCGTTGACGATGGAATCGGCAGGTTCAGAATCGGTTTTTTCAATGTCGGTGGTGGCCATGCCGCCTGCCCTATCACTGCCACGGCTCGCCTAACAATAAGGGAACCACACGCTGTCCACGCCCGTTAACCAGACAACAGCAAACCAAGGAGCTATTTATGACACAGCGGGTAATGATCCTCGCCACCGACGGCTATGAACAATCCGAATTGACCGGTCCCAAGGCCAATCTGGAAAAAGCCGGCATCTCCACAACAGTGGTCAGCCTGGAAGAAGGCGAAATTCAGGGCTGGGACGAAGATGACTGGGGCGATTCGGTCAATGTTGACGCCACCATCGACACGGTAAGCGCCGAAGATTTTGACGCGCTGCTGTTGCCCGGCGGCCAGATTAACCCGGATGTTTTGCGGATGAATGACAAGGCGGTTGCCATGGTTCGCGCATTTAATGATCTGGGCAAGCCGATTGCAGCGATCTGCCATGCCCCGTGGATGCTGATCGAAGCCGGCATTGTGGAAGGCCGCACCCTTACCAGCTGGCCTTCGGTGCGCACTGACCTCAAAAATGCAGGGGCAAATGTGGTCGATCAGGAAGTGGTGACGGACGGCAATTTCATTACGAGCCGATGCCCGGATGACATCCCGGCCTTTTCCAAGGCGCTGATTGCCAGCGTGCAGGAAATGGTAAAAGAACTTGCCTAACCTACTGATTTTACACAATACCAAAGGCTCTGCCGCTTCACTGCGGCGGAGCCTTTTGCCATTTTGCGCTTGCCAAATATAAAAGCTGCCTCAATTATGTCCAAATTGTGGCAATAAGGAGGCTGAAATGAGGCAAGGTTTCAAATGCACTTTATTTGCGGGGTGCGCGCCGTGGCTGTTTTTGTCGGGATGCGCAGAGGCACCCGAAAATGGTGCGACCACCGACATGGCGGAAATCTCTGCCGACACAGAAATGGCGTCCGCCGCTGCCGATCAGTCTGAAGAGCACCAGTCCGGCACTATGTCCGCTATCGACAGCCGCGCCGAAATTCCCGTCACCATGCCCAAAGTCGCCTATGTCTATGATTTTGGCTACCGGTTGCCGGGTGAGGACATTGCCACTCTGCAGCAGGACCATGCCGATCTGTGCGAGGCGCAAGGGCCCTATACCTGCCAGATCCTGTCGATGACTCATTCCGGGGAGGAAGGGGAATATGCATCAGGCCAGTTGCAACTGGCCGTAGCCGCACCAAAAGCGCGCGACTTCGGGAAAAAGCTGGCCGCGGCTGCATCAGGTGCTGGTGGGGAACAAGTGTCTGCCACCATGCAGGGCGAGGAATTGTCCAAGCAGATTGTCGACACCGAAGCCCGCCTGCGCGCCCGCACGGTGCTGCGTGACCGCTTGCTCGATGTGCTCGAAACGCGGCAGGGCAAGGTTTCAGAACTGGTCGAGGCCGAACGCGGCGTTGCCCGCGTGAACGAGGAAATCGACCAGGCGCGCAGCTGGCTGGAAGAAATGCGCGGGCGCGTGGCCTATAGCCGGATCAACATTGCCTATGCGTCCCACAGCCCCGCAGCGGGCGGCTTTGTCGAACCAGTTCGCAGCGCAGTGGGATCGCTGGGATCACTTCTGGGCATGATGGTCGCAGCCCTGATCGTGATGTTGGCCGTCATTGTGCCGCTGGGCGCCATCGGAATTGGCGCGATGCGGCTTCACCGCCGATACGGGGCGGGCAAATCGCCGGTATCATCAGCCTGATTATACCCGCCTGACAGGGGCAGGCGCGGTGTTCGTGGCCGCGCCTGGCGCTTTGTCAGCGGCCCTGCATATCCCTGCTTTCAGGCGGAATGCTGACTTCGATCCCGTCCAGTTCTGCCGTCAGCCTAATCTGACAGGACAAGCGGCTTGTCCGCGTGATGCCCGCCGCCAGATCAAGCATGTCTTCTTCCTCCTCACACGCATCATCCAGTCTGGCGAACCAGTCCGGCGCGATGATCACGTGGCAGGTGGAACAGGCCATCTGCCCTTCGCAGGTGCCTTCCAATGGCATGCCGGCAGCTTGCCCCGCTTCGAGCAGCGACAAGCCTTCGGCGCTATCAGTATCGACTGTTTCACCCCGGGCGGTAATGAATCGAACGCGAACCATTAAACCTCCTGCGCCGCTGCTGCGGCATTGATTTTGCTGGCGGCTTCCTCGATCTGGTCTAGCGTTGAATAGCGCCCGAAGCCAATTCTTATCGAGCTTTTTGCCTGCCGATCGTCAAGCCCGATGGCTTTAAGAACATGGCTGGGCCTGCCAGACCCGCTGGCGCAGGCGGAACCGGCGCTGAACATGACATCGCGGCAATCGCTCATCAAACGTGCCACATCCACCCCTTCGCGCCGCAGGTTCAGATTGCCATGCCAGCGCTGTGTCTCGCTGCCATTCAGCGTCCAGCCTGAAAAACATTCGCGCGCCCGGTTCCACAAATGTTCGACATGGGCCGCGTCCTCATCCTTGCGCTCCAGCGCCAACTGGGCGGCGGCGCCCATTCCGGCAATCAGCGCCGGGCTGAGGGTGCCGGACCTTATGCCCTGTTCCTGTCCGCCACCTGTGATGAGCGGGGAAATTTTCAGCCCATCGCGCAGCCACAAGGCGCCGACGCCCTTGGGCCCGTGGAATTTATGCGCGCTGACCGCAATCATGTCCGCCCCCAGCGGCGGTGCCAGCTTACCTGCGCCCTGCACCGCATCGCACAAAAACAGCGCGCCCATGGCAGCGGAGCGCTGGGCCAGCCGTTCCACTGGCTGGATTGTGCCGATTTCATTGTTCACCTGCATGACCGCGACCAAACTGGTGTTACCTGCAATCGGCACTTCTGCATCCACAATGCCGGCAGAGCTGACCGGCAGTTGTATGGCATCGCCCAGCGCCCCGGCGGTGTCGCGCACCGCGGCGTGTTCGATTGCCGAAACCGCTCTTGCCCCCGCAGCACTGCCCCGGATTGCCAAATTGATCGCTTCGGTGGCGGACCCTGTGAAAATAACCCTGCCGCCCGGTGGAAACAGGCCAGCCACACGTTCCCGCGCCAGTTCAATGGCGGCATGGGACTGGCGCCCCATGGTGTGCGGGCTATGCGGATTGCCGAAGCCGGTGCCGTCAGGCCCGTCCAGCCAGCGGAGCATTGCCTCGCGGGCTTGCGGTGCAAGCGGTGTGGTGGCCTGATAGTCGAGATAGATCATGCTCAGGTAGATTGTCCCTGCTGTGCCATTTCCAGCCAGATTTTACAAAACCGCTCGACATCTGCGCGCGCCGTGTTCCACCCGAAGCTGACGCGAACGGTACGGGCAATCACATCACTATCCAGCCCCATCGCTTCGAGCACATGGCTCTGGCGCAAACTGCCTGACGAACAAGCAGAACCTTGGCTGACAGCGATCCCCGCCATGTCAAACCGCATGAGCTGCGCGCTGCCAGACATGGCGGGCATCGTCACTGCGCGGATATAGGGCGTGGATGCGGCCAGCCCGTCTGCCAGCCATACACCGCCCAGCGCGCTGATGTCCTGCCGGAACTGTTCCAGCGGTTCCAGCACGGTTGCGCCTACATAGGGCGTCTCGCACGCTTCCAGTGCGGCGGCCATCGCCAGCGCGCCCGGCAGGTTTTCCGTGCCGCGCCGATAGCCGCGTTCCTGCCCGCCAGCCGGCTGCAGCATGGCAAAATCGCGCACCAGCAACGCGCCAATCCCGATCGGCCCGCCAAATTTATGGGCGGATATAATGGCCATGTCAGTGCCCGGATCAAGCGCCATTTTGCCGGCACTCTGCGCGCAATCGACCACCATGACCCCGCCCGCATTATGCACGATCTGCGCTAATGCGCTGATGTCCTGCTGGCACCCGGTTTCCGAATTGACCTGCTGTATTGCCACCACCGGCGCGCCGCGCCCGTCAATTGCCTCGCGCAGGATATCGGCATCCACCATGCCATCAGACAAAACCGGCAGACGCTCGGCATCGGGGGCTGCCTTCAGCACCGCATCATGCTCCACCGCGCTGACCAAACGGGCGCCGCCTTTGGCATGGGTCAGCGCCAGGTCACAGGCCTCGCTCGCGCCGCTGGTCAGAATGACCTCGCCCGTCCAGCCCAACGCCTGTTTTATGCGCGCCCGCGCATCTTCCAGCGCGGCGCGCGCTTTTCGCCCCTCGGCATGGGGGCTGGATGGGTTCGCCCAGATTTGAAAGCCATCGCGCATTGCGCTGGCAGCCTCGGGGCGCAGCGGGGTGGTGGCGGCATGGTCGAGATAGGTGCGCAAAATTGGCTGGCTCGTCTTCAAATGGGGCGGCATTATCGCGGGAATTGCGAAAAGCGCGTTTGTCACTATATAGCCATGCATATGGTCCGCGCTACCCGCGCAACCCCACTCTTCTGACAGGTCAATTATGCCATCTGTGATTTTTCCCGGCCCCGAAGGCCGTCTTGAAGGCCGTTACAGCCCCGCGCCGCGTCCACGCGCACCCGTTGCCATGATCCTGCACCCCCATCCACAAGGCGGGGGCACCATGAACGAGCGCATCACGCAGCGCCTGTTCAAAACCTTTACCGATCGCGGCTTTGCCACATTGCGGTTCAATTTTCGCGGCGTGGGCCGCAGCCAGGGCAGTTTTGACAATGGCGTTGGCGAATTGTCCGATGCCGCAGCCGCGCTTGACTGGGTCCAGTCAATCCATCCCGAAGCGCAGACCACCTGGGTTGCAGGCGTCAGCTTCGGCGCGCTCATCGGTATGCAATTGCTGATGCGCCGCCCGGAAGTGCGCGGCTTTATCTCCATTGCCCCGCCTGCCAACATGTATGACTTTTCCTTCCTTGCCCCTTGCCCTGCCTCCGGCATCTTCATTCAGGGCGTGGCCGATACCGTGGTGCAGCCCAGCGCCGTTCAGAAACTGGTCGACAAGCTGCGGACGCAGAAGCACATCACCATCCATCATGAAGAAATCCCCCGCGCCAACCATTTCTTCGAAAACGAGATGGAAGATTTGATGGGTTCGGTCGATAATTACCTTGATTTCCGCCTGTCTCCGGACTGCCCGATCAAGTAATTCCAGACGCGGCAAGCGCGGTGTCTCCCGCCGCTTGCCGCAGCTTTTCGCGATAATTTGACAGCGTTAAGTGGCGTTTTGCCACGCGAAAGCGCTTGCCCTCTATATGTTATGTTGTAACATTGCACTCGATACACCCGCCAGACCGAATACGGGCAGCGGGAATGGCATGAGAGGAGAGAGACATGGCATATGTAGACCAGAAATTGTCTGACGGCAGGAACAAGGCTGTCATTGGCGTCATCGCCATTCACGCAGCGATTGGCTACGTGCTGGTGAGCGGAATGGCAGTCGATTTTGTCGAAACGATCATTCAGCCCAACCCCGAAGCTGTCATCATTACGCCCAAGCCGGTCGAGCCGCCGCCCGTGCCCGAAGTGAGCACCCCGCCTGAACATTCGGTATCGCCCCCGATCTTCACACCGCGGCCGCCCATCACCATTCAGCCGGCGCCGCCGTTGGTTGACACGACCGATCTGGTGCTGCCGCCCTTGCCTGACATCATTCCCACAGCGACACCCGGTCTTGTGCCGCGGCCCGATCCGACACCGCGGATGAAGCCAGCTTTTGATCCTGTTTCCGCACTGCCAAGGAACAATCCGGGCAGCTGGGTCACCACGCAGGATTACAGGAGCAGCTGGATCAATCGGGAATTGACCGGGACAACCGGCTTCACGCTTAAAATAGGCACCAGCGGACGGGTCGAATCCTGTCTTGTCACCAGGTCAAGCGGGCATGATGTGCTGGATGCGGCCACCTGCGATCTGGTCACGCGGCGCGCCCGGTTCGACCCTGCCCGGGATGACGCCGGCCACAAGACCAGTGGCACTTTCACCAATTCGGTCCGCTGGCAGCTTCCCGATTAGGAAGGGGCCGATTAAGGCCGGGGCGCAGCCAGTTGGCCAATCGGCGCATTGCCGTCAGCATCAGGCACGGTCCAGATGGCAATATTGGCAATGGCAACCAGCGCCAGGATCACCATCAGCGTGACCTGGCGGCTGGCGCCGCCCTTGCGCCACAGGATAAACGCCCCGACCAGCAGCGCAATTGCCGCCAGCACAAGGATGGAAAGAACAGTGCTTGTCGCCATGGCGATAGCGCTAGCGGGTTTCATGCCACAGGTGAAGCCGCCTGTGCAGGAACTTCCTGCCACATCGGACCGTTAGGGCTTCATATCACACCATTTCTGGTGCCACCTCACGGGAGACAAATCATGGGCATTTTCAGCAGCATCAAAGACGCCATTTTCGGCAAGAAGAAACCCGAAGCCGCACCAACCGGAACAGGCCCCGGCCCTATTGGCACAAATGCGCCCATTGGCCAGCCAACCAGCAGCGCTGCTGTCGGTGTGGTTGACGTGGAAAACAGCCTTGATTCCATGCCCGGTGCAGACCGGCTCAACTGGCGCACATCCATCGTCGACCTGATGAAGCTCATTGGCGTGGATTCCAGCCTGTCCGCCCGCAAGGATCTGGCGCAGGAACTCGGTTACACCGGCGATCTTGATGGTTCTGCAGAAATGAACATGTGGCTGCACCGCAAGACCATGCAGGAACTGTCGCGCAATGGCGGCAAGGTTCCAGCTGAATTTCTTGACTGAGAATTCAACATTTAAAGAGGTTTGACAGGCAGCGCTGGCCCCGCCAGACGCCTGATCATGACATTTTTAAAAACGCACAAGCTCACCCGCCGCCAGACCCTTGCCGGACTGGGGGCGGGTGTTTCTGTTTTGGCATTACCGGGCTGCGTCCGCACCATTGCCAACAGCGCTGACGCTTCTGTCACCGGCGCTGGCGGCCTGCTGGACGATATTGCGTATAATCTGCTGAAACTTCAGCCCGAAGGTGCCACCAGCCTTGGGGTCGATACCGGCCAGTATGGCTACCTCAGATCCCGGCTGACAGACACGAGCATGGCTGGCCGCCGTGCTCTTGTAAGCACTTTGCAATCCGATCTGGCACGTGCACGCAATGCGGACAAAACCACGCTGGATGCAGCCACGCGGACCAGTTTCGAAGTGGTTGAAAGCGCCTATTCCACCGCGCTGGACGGGTTGGCGCTGCCATATGGAGATGTCGCCGTGGGCGGGTGGCGCAATGCGCCCTATGTCGTCATCCAGAATGTCGGCGCCTATATTGATCTTCCCCGCTTTTTAAGCTCGACCCACCCGTTGCGCGATGCCGATGATGCGCAGGCCTATATTGCCCGTCTCGAAGCAGTGCCGGAAATGCTGGCCGGCGAATTGGAACGGATGAAAAGCGCCACGGACATGGGCGTGGTTCCGCCAGATTTCCTCCTTGTCAAAGCCATTGGCCAGATGCGCAGCACATTGCAGGATGCCATGACCGGCGGCGCATGGGTGCAGCCGTTGGCAGACAATGCAGGGACACTTGGCACCGATGCGACATTGCAGGCGTCAGCGCGGGAAATTGTCACCCGCCGCATTGCCCCTGCACTGGAAGCTCAGCTGGCTGAACTTTATCGCCAGCAAAAAAGCGCCACCAGCCAGCCGGGCATGTGGGCCCGCCCCCATGGCGATGAATTTTATGCCTGGGCCTTACGGGCCAGCACCACCACGCGCATGATGCCTGACGAAGTGCACGAACGCGGGCTGGAAGAACTGGCGATGCTGCATGGCCGGATGGACCCCATCCTGCGCCAGCTTGGCTACACCTCGGGTTCGGTTGGCAGCCGCATGACCGCGCTGGGGGGCGATCCACGCTTCAAATTTGCCGAAGGCGATGCGGGCCGCGCCGAGATCATGACATTCATCAAGGGCCGGATCGACTGGATCAAGGCGCAGATGCCGCGCGCATTCAACACGCTGGTGGACCCCAATCTGGAAGTCACCCGCATCCCGCTGGCAGAAGAAGTCGGCGCGCCGGGCGCCTATGGCGGCGCGGGATCGAAAGACGGGCTGATCCCCGGCCGGATGTGGATCAACCTGCGCACCACCGACCTGCACCGCAAATATGATCTGGCAGACCTGACCTATCACGAAGCCATCCCCGGCCATGTCTGGGAAGGCGAATATTCGAACACTTTGCCGCTCATTCGCTCAATTCTGAAATTCAACGCATTTTCCGAAGGCTGGGCGCTTTATGGCGAACAGCTGGCGGATGAACTCGGCGCCTATGATGATTATGCCGTGGGCAAGCTGGGCTACCTCCAGTCCCTCGCATTCCGCGCCTGCCGGATGGTGGTCGACACCGGGCTTCATTCCAAGCGGTGGGGCCGCCAGCAAGCGGTGGATTTCTTCGTGCAGCGGAATGGCAGCAAGGTGGAAGAAGTCGCCAGCGAAGTGGACCGCTATTGCAGCTGGCCAGGACAGGCGTGCGGATACAAGGTGGGCCACAGCGAAATCGTGCGCCAGCGCGCTTTGGCGCAAAGCGCGATGGGCAGCGCCTATGACTTCAAGGCGTTCAATGATGCGGTTGTGCTGGGCGGCAATGCCCCGCTTGACGTGCTGGCCAAGAACGTGGCGAGATATATCGACACCGCCTGATCACAGCAGCAGCAGGGTATCAGGCCGCAGGGTATCACGCCATGAAAAAGCCCCCCTTCCCGCTGTTTGAAAGCGGGAAGGAGGGCCTCCTCTCCAACCTGTCAGATGCCGGTCACGCCGGCATCATTCAGGCAGCCTGTGTGTGGACGCCGGGTGCGGACTGGCGCACACCTTCATCCACATACGCCTCGAACTGGGCGAAATTGTCGACGAACAATTGCACCAGCTTTTCGGCAGTCCGGTCATATTCTTCCTTGTCAGACCATGTCGTGCGCGGATCAAGAATTGCGCTGTCCACGCCATCTACAGCCACGGGAACATCAAAACCGAAATTCGGGTCCTTGCGGAAAGTCGCGTCATTCAGCGAACCATCCAGCGCCGCGTTCAAAAGCGCGCGGGTCGCCTTGATCGGCATCCGCTTGCCCACGCCATATTTGCCGCCGGTCCAGCCGGTGTTGACCAGCCAGCACTGCGCGCCGCCCTTCGCGATGCGTTCTTTCAGCAGATTGCCATAGACGCTGGGGTGGCGCGGCATGAAGGGCGCGCCAAAACAGGTCGAAAAAGTCGCTTCAGGTTCGGTCACGCCGATTTCTGTTCCGGCAACCTTGGCCGTATATCCCGACAGGAAGTGATACATCGCCTGATCCGGCGTCAGGCGCGCAATCGGCGGCAGAACGCCAAAGGCATCGGCAGTCAGCATGATGACGTTGGATGGCACAGGGCCGAGGTTTTCGGCCGAAGTGTTGGGAATGGCGCTCAACGGATAGGCAGCGCGGGTATTTTCCGCCAGCGTGTTATCGTCCAGATCCAGCACGCCGGCTTCATCCATCACCACATTTTCCAGCACGGTGCCGTGCATCCGGGTGGTGGCATAAATTTCCGGTTCTGCATCTTCGGAAAGATTGATCATCTTGGCGTAGCAGCCACCTTCGAAATTGAAGACTGCCGTATCCGACCAGCCATGTTCATCATCACCAATCAGCGTGCGGCTGGCATCGGCAGAAAGGGTGGTCTTGCCCGTGCCCGACAGGCCGAAGAAAATCGCTGTCTTGCCATCAGGGCCGATATTGGCCGAACAATGCATGGGCATCACGCCCTTGGCCGGCAGCAGGTAATTCAGAATGCCGAATACGCTCTTCTTCATTTCGCCGGCATATCTGGTGCCGCCGATCAGGATGAGTTTTTCAGTCAGATTGACCGCCACCACAGTTTCGGACCGGCAGCCATGACGTTCCGGGTCGGCCTTGAAGCTGGGCAAATCGATAATGGTATATTCGGGCGCAAACCCTTCCAGTTCCGCAGCAGTTGGCCGCACCAGCAAAGTGCGGATGAACAGATTGTGCCACGCGAGTTCGTTGATCACGCGCACATTCACGCGATATTCGGGCTGCGATCCGCCGAACAGATCGGCCACGAACAAATCATCCTTCTGGCCGAGCGCGGCAAAGAAATCGGCCTTGAGATTGGCAAAATGCTCCGGCGTCATGGACACATTCACCTTGCCCCATGCCACAGTATCTTCTGTCGTGGCATCGCGAACGATGAACTTGTCCTTGGCAGAGCGGCCCGTCTTCGCACCCGTTTCCACGACCAGCGGCCCATCCTTGGCCAGCTTGCCTTCGCCGCGTGCCAAGGCTGCCTCCACCAATTTATCCGTGCCATAATTGGGATGGATTTTGGCAGTGGTTTCAATGCCCTGACTGGACAGCGAGGTTGAAAGCGCGGTGGTCACTGAATTCTCCTGAGCGGTTCGCATGACGGCACTTGTAACATACAAGTGCGGCATCCGATTCGCGTGCATACGATTGCACGTTTGTCGGCGTTGCGCATAATCGGCGCATGGACTTGCGTCAAATTCTGCTGGCTCCGGCATGGAAAACTTATCTTGCGATGCGCCAATTCGTTGTTTCGCGCAGCTTAAAGGGTTACTTACCCATTCATGGATATTGGCGCATCACACGAAGATACAGGGGCTGGCACGCATGGGAACGCGTCTGCTGCTGCCGAAATCAGCCCTGACGGCGCTGCAGAAGTCATTTCAAGCCCGGTTCCTGCTGGATTGCCGCAGGAAACCGGCCAGAAAGTCATCGCGCTGGTCGATGATGACCGCAACATCCTGACGACAGTATCCATCGCCCTCCAGTCAGAAGGCTATGCCACGCGGCTTTATTCCGATGGCGAGGCGGCGCTGAAGGCGCTGCTGGAAAACCCGCCCGAACTGGCGGTATTCGACATCAAGATGCCGCGCATGGACGGAATGGAACTTCTGCGCCAGTTGCGCCGCCATTCCACGCTGCCCGTCATTTTCCTGACCAGCAAGGATGATGAACAGGACGAGGAAATGGGGCTGGAACTGGGGGCCGATGACTATATCGCCAAGCCTTTCAGTCTGCGCCTGCTGCTGGCGCGCATCAGGGCAATCCTGCGCCGCAGTGCAGCGTTGGCTGCCGATGCGGACCCGGATAATGCCGATGCGCAGCGCGAAACGGTAGAAACGCTTGCCCGGGGCCGCCTTTCCATGGACCCGGCGCGCCACCAGGTCAGCTGGGATGGCCGCCCGGTGTCCCTGACAGTGACCGAATTCCTCATCCTGGAAGCGCTTGCCATCCGGCCCGGCGTCATCAAATCGCGCAATCAGCTGATGGATGCTGCCTATACTGAAGACATGTTCGTGGATGATCGCACTGTCGACAGCCATATCAAGCGTATCAGGCGCAAATTCCGGGCGGTGGACCGGGAATTTGGCGCGATAGAAACGCTGTATGGGGCAGGCTACAGCTTCACAGATGGCTAATACGGAAATGCAAGGCGCGCCAGAATCCCGGCCTTCGCGTATTCTCTGGTCGCGCGGAATGTCGCTCACGGCGCGCATTCTGGCAGTCAACATCCTGCCGCTGGCCTTGTTGGGCGGCGGCATTTTCTACCTCGACGGCTATCGCAAGCAGCTGCTGGATGAACGTTACAAGCTGGCGCGGATCGAGGCGCAGATCACTGCCGAGGCGCTGGCCGGGGCCAGCCGCGAACGGCAGGAAGCCTTGCTGATCCAGATCGGCAAGGAACAGCGCATGCGGCTGCGGATGTTTGATGCAGAAGGTAATCTGTGGGCAGACAGCTTCGCGCTGGATACACCGGCGTTCACCTTTGATGATCCTGTAAAGGAACCGTGGGACGAAGATTTTGCCCGCATGATGGACCGCGCGGTGGATACCATTGTCGGCGCGGATCCCATTCCCGATTATATCGAACCTGCCGAAGCGAAGGCCAATTCATGGCCCGAACTTGCCCGCGCCCGCGAACAGGGTCTGACCCAGATCCAGCTGCGCGATGCGCCCGATGGCACGCCTGTGATCAATGCGGCAGCGCCTGTTGGCCTTAAAGGTTCAACCCTGCTGACCACGCGCAATGCGGTGGATATCACCGAATCGGTGCGCAGCGCGCGGTCGACGCTGGTCAGCGCCGTGTTCCTTGCCTTGCTGGTCTCTATTGCCCTGTCGCTGTTTATGGCGCGAACGATTGTCAGGCCCCTGCAATTGCTCGCCAAGGCAGCGACGCGGGTGCGCCTTGGCCGTGACCGCGAAGTGGAAGTGCCGCGTCTGCCGGAAAGGCGTGACGAGATCGGCCAGTTGGCGCGCGCCATTTCCGATATGACGTCTGCCTTGCGGCAGCGGATTGACGCGGTGGACCATTTTGCCGCCGATGTGGCGCATGAAATCAAGAATCCGCTGGCATCCCTTCGCAGCGCGATTGAATCGCTCACCCGGGTGCAGGATCCGCAATTGCGGGCCCAACTGGAGCAAATTGCGTCCCACGATGTCCGCCGGATTGACCGGCTGGTGACGGAAATTGCCGACGCCAGCCGGATCGATTCAGAAATGTCGCGGGCCATCTTTGAAGAAATGGACCTGGTGGACCTGACCCGCGCCATTATCGGCACGCGTGAAAACAGGGCCGAAAATGATGGCCGCGAAGTGACCTTCCAAAAACCGCTGGGCGGCGCAAAAGTGCGCGGCGTGCCAGCCCGGCTGGAACGCGTGATTGAAAATCTGCTGGATAATGCCGTTTCCTTTTCACCGCCCGAAGGCGTGATAGAAGTGTCCATCACCCATGATGGCAATATGGTTGCCTTCAGCGTGTGTGACAGCGGCCCCGGCATCCCCGAAGAAGCCCGCGAAAAAGTGTTCGAAAGGTTTCATTCGCTGCGGCCGGATGCAGAAGCATTCGGCGATCATAGCGGCCTCGGGCTGGCCATTGCACGGTCCATTGCCGAAGCGCATGACGGGACGCTAATTGCCCAAGGCCGCAAGGATGGCGGCCCTGGCGCATGCCTGGTCCTGCGCTTGCCGGGCCTTGGTGTCGCGATCCCGGGCCGATAGGAATGACGGAAAAGACAGCTTTGCGGCAGGCCGGCTGCGTTGCGGTGGGCGGCCGCGCCCTTTTGATCGAGGGGGAGCCGGGCACTGGCAAGACCAGCCTTGCCCTGATGCTGATTGACCGCGGCGCGCAACTGGTTGGGGATGACGGGGTGCAATTGCACTTGCGCGATGGCAGCCTGTGGGCTTCGCCGCCACCCCACACCGCCGGCAGACTGGAAATTCGCAATATCGGGCTGGCACAATTGCCCGTGACATCTGCCCCTGTCGCACTGGTGCTGCAAATCAGCCCGGATGCGCCGCGCTATGTTGAAACGGCAGGACAAACCGCAATCCTTGGTATTGCGATCCCGTGTCTGGCGTTTGACGCACGCGGCGAAGCCGCCGCCATCCGCGCCGAATATGCCGTGAAGATGCACGGTCTGCCCTTCCCATGAGCACGATTTCGGGTCAGGAACGAAGAATGTCCCACAGCCCCCCACTTGTTGACGAGGATTCGCGCCAGCGGATCCTGCTTGTCACCGGGCTATCGGGCGCGGGCAAAACCACTGCGCTGCGCGTGCTCGAAGACCTTGGCTGGGAAGCAATCGACAATTTTCCCATCCGGCTGCTCGAACGCCTGATTCCCCAGGATGGCCAGCAGGGCCATGGCCATCCACTGGCCATCGGTTTTGATTCGCGCACGCGCGGTTTCAATCCGCCTGATGTGATCGAACAGGTGCGCCAGATGAGCAAGCGTGACGATCTGGTGGTCACAACCCTGTTCCTGGATTGCACCAGCGACGAGTTGGAACGGCGGTATAATGAAACCCGGCGGCGCCATCCCATGGCCCATGGCCGCCCTGTGCGGGTGGGCATTCAGGCCGAACGCGAATTGCTGGATCCGCTGCGGCGATGGGCCGACGCGGTGGTCGACACCACGGATTTTGCCACCAACCAGTTGCAGCAGAACATCCGCGAACGTTTTGCTGAAACCGCGCCGCAGGATATGTCGGTGATTGTGTCCAGTTTCGGCTTTGCGCGCGGCACACCGCCGCTGGCAGATCTGGTGTTCGACATGCGCTTTCTGGACAATCCGCACTGGGTGGCCGAGTTGCGCGAACAGACAGGCCTAGATGATGCGGTGGGCCAGCACATCCGGCAGGACGCGGCATTCGAGACCGCGTTCGAGCAGATTCGCGCCCTGCTGACGACCTTGCTGCCGCGATATCAGGCGCAGGGCAAAAGCTATGTCAATATTGCCTTCGGCTGCACCGGCGGGCGGCACCGTTCGGTGTTTACCGCAGAGACAATGGCGCAGGCCTTGCGCGACGCAGGATTTTCGCCCACGGTTCTACACCGCAATTTGGGGTCGCGTGCCGCAGACCAGATCGAAGGCCCCCCATCATAAGGTTCCCCCAGGCCTCAACATGACCATCCCCGATATGACAATCATGATTCCTCACCTCTCCCGCATCTGCCTGTCTGGCGCCCGGTCATGATCGGCATGATCCTGGTGACGCACGGCCAACTGGCGGAAGAATTCGTCCACGCCATGGAACATGTGGTTGGCAAGCAGGAAGGTGTCGCCACTGTCTGCATCGGCCCGAATGATGACATGGAAAAACGCCGGCTGGAAATTGCCGAGGCCATCGAAAATGTCGATCAGGGGCAAGGCGTGGTCATTTTGACCGACCTGTTTGGCGGCACCCCATCCAACCTCGCCATTTCGCTGCTCGAAGCAGGCCGGGTGGAAGTGATTGCCGGGATCAATCTGCCGATGCTCATTCGCCTGTCCGGCACGCGCAAGACCTGCCCGATCAAGGAAGCCGTGTCCGCTGCGCGCGATGCAGGGCGCACCTATATTACGGTTGCCTCGGAATTCCTCGGTCAGTGTGAGAAGTCAGAATGAACGAACATCGGCGGACAATACAGATCGTCAACCAGCGCGGCCTGCACGCACGCGCCAGTGCCAAATTCGTCAACATGGTAAGCCAACTGCCCGAAGGCGTGCATGTCCGGGTGTCCAAGGATGGTAACGAGGCAGTCGGCGGCTCCATCCTTGGGCTGATGATGCTGGGTGCAGCCAAGGGCGATATGGTTGAACTGATCGTCAAGGGTGATGGCAGCGACGAAGTTCTGGAACAGCTCTGCTCCCTTGTCGGTGACGGATTCGGCGAGGACTGATGCGCCGCGAGATTACCGGTTTTTCCAATCCGACAGTCAAATATCTGCGCGGTCTGCGCGACAAGAAGAACCGCCGCCGGGAAGGGAAATTTCTGGTCGAAGGGCTGCGCCTGCTGACAGATGCCCGCGAAACAGGGCGAGTTCCTGAAATGCTGGTGATGGCCAAGGGCCGTGACGCCCACCCCCTGCTGGACGATCTGGAACGCGCCGTGATGATCGCTGGCGGCGAGATTATCGAAACCAGCGCCGACATCCTTTCCAAGATCACCGGCAAGGAAAACCCCCAGGCAGTGGCGGGGATGTTTACCGAATTCGACACATCATTGCAGGCGCTGGACAGGGATGCCGGCCCCATCTGGATGGTGGCACAAGCCCTGCGTGATCCGGGCAATCTGGGCACCATGCTGCGCACCTGCGATGCAGTGGGTGCCGGCGGCCTGATATTGGTGGATGATTGCGCGGATCCTTTTTCCGTCGAAGCTGTGCGCGCCAGCATGGGCGCCGTTTTTACCCAGCAGATCGGCCAGGCGGGCTGGGAAGAATTCATCGCGTGGCTGCGGCAGGGCGACGGGCAACTGGTGGCAGCATCGCTGCGCGATTCGCAGGATTACAGGAGCGCGCCTTATGCAGCGCCCTGCTTCATTCTGGTCGGCAACGAATCCCGCGGGCTGCCTGAAGACTATGAAATGGCGTGCGACCTGCGGGTGACCATGCCCATGCGCGGGCGTGCAGACAGCCTCAATGCCGCCGTGGCAGGCGCAGTGCTGGCTTATGAAGTGCTACACCAGCTGGAACATTGATCAGCCGCGCAAAAAACGAATTGCTCGCGATCAGTCGCCAGCCACAAGGCTGATGATGCTCCACTTACCGTCCCTGCTTGTCGCTGTCAGTCGGTAGGCAATCAGGCTGCGCAATTTGCCGGTTTCGACATAGCCAAGCGAACCATCAGCCAGTTTGACATTCTGATAAGGCTTGCCGGGTTGCAGTCCCGCCGCCAGTTCAACACCGTCCCATGACAACATCCGCACTGCCGTGCTGTTCTGGCCGGGGCCATCGCGTAGCGGAACATTCTGGCCCATCACGATCATGCCCATCATCGGGTCAATCTTGTCAATTTTCTGGTCGAAATACCACGGCAGCGTAATGCCCCCCTGATCATTGGCCGCGCAGCCAAGGTTCAGCAGCGTATCCAGCTCGTCCCACAGCGTCCAGTCCGTGTCTGCCAGCCGCTTGCGCAATTCTGCAACGCCGGAACCACCGCCAAAATCCAGTTTTATATCGGTTGCCGCCAGCGCCGCCAGCCCGTCCACATCACGCGCTTTCACGACGCTTGCCAGCTTTTTACGAAAGGCTTCTGCGCCGGCGATGGTCGTACATTCATTACGCGGGGCATACAGGCCATCGGGCAATTGCGCAGTTGTGCTGCCATCCACTTGGTCGACCAGATTTTCAGCTGCGTCCTTCAGCTTTTCAGCTGGCGCATCTTCACGGTTGCAGCCAGCGAGCGTCAACAATAGCAAAACTGCACCGATGGAATGCCGCATGAAATTCTCCGATAAGATGCTTTACGCGTCATCAACCGGTGGCAGTGCGGCATGTTCCGAAACATCCGCTGCGGTATAACGCGGCATGCCTTCAACCAGCGGCACTTCCTCTATCTCCCGCTTGCCGATCTCAATACCCTTTTCTGCCAGACGCTTGCCTGACGAAAGCACATTGCGTTCAAAACTGCCGACGAATTTGTTGTAATTGGCTACTGCTGATTCCAACCCCGACCCCATCCGTTTGAGATGTTCCGAAGCCGTTCGCAGCCGGTCATATAATTCGCTGCCCATCCGCCCGATTTCGCGGGCTTCGTCAGCCAGCTGGTCCTGCCGCCACACCTGCGCCACGGTGCGCGCGATGGCCACCAGATTGGTCGGCGTAGCCAGAAGCACACCATTCTGGAACGCAAAATCCCACAATTCCGGGTCTGTTTCCAGCGCCGCAGCCACAAAATGTTCGCCCGGCACAAACATCACAACATAGTCGGGCGCATCTTCGAACTGGCTCTGATAGCTTTTGGCACCCAGCGTCTGCACATGGTTGCGCATCGATTTGGCGTGTGCGACCAGCGCGGCCTTGCGGACATTTTCATCATCCGCCTCAAACGCTTCCTGATAGGCATTGAGCGACACCTTGGCATCGATGACGAGTTTTTTCTGGCCCGGCACATTGACGATAGCATCCGGACGCAGACGGCCTTCGGCAGTGTCGACAGATTGTTCCAGATTGAAATCCGTATGCTGCGACAGGCCGCATTGTTCCAGCACGTTCTGCAAAGCGCGCTCACCCCAGCGGCCACGCGCCTTGGGCGCGTTTGTCAGCGAATTGCCCAGCCGCTGCGCTTCCCGGCGCACTTCTTCCTGCCCCAGACGCATCTGTTCGATCTGGTCACGCAGGCCCCCGAATGCTTCCACGCGCTGTTTTTCCAGCGTGCTGACCTGATCTTCATAGGATTTGAGGCGCTGGTTCACCGGCTCCAGCAAGGCAGCAACCGCTTCCTTGTTGGTCTTTTCCGAATTGCCGAAACGTTCGCTGGCATTTTTCAGGAATTCTTCCTGCGCCCGGCCCAGAACATCGGAACCGGTCAGTTTGAATTCCTTGAGCATGGCGTCCTTGGCTTCCACCAGCAATCGCTTCTGTTCGTCAAAATTGGCAGCATTGGCCGTCAATGTCGCAAGATCGGCGCGCAGGCCTTCACGTTCCGCACGGGCCACGTCCAGTTGGGCCGCCAGACCATCAGCGCGCGCGGCGCGGTCGCTCATCGTGGCCAGTTCCGGCGCCATGCGGGAAAGTCTGTCCGAAAGATCCCGCGCTTCTGCATCGCGCTCGGCATGGCGCGTTTTCCATTCCGCCACAGGCCGCGAACCTGCCAGCCATCCGCCCACGGCGCCCAGCATAAGGGCAACCAAACCAACTATAAGTGTCATGATGTCCATGCATTGGAACATAGCTGGAACGAAGGTGCCGGAAAAGGGGCCGCGAAGGATAATTGTGGAACAACAGCCGCGCTTGCTCGCTTCCTTAGTAACCCAAGCAACAAACAGGAGGATTTATGTCTATCAAGGAAATGATTGCCGACCATCCGCAAGTCGGTTCTGATTACAACGAAGACCTGGCAGAAGCGGTGAAGCATGCGATGTATTGCGCGGCAATCTGCAACAGTTGCGCTGATGCGTGCAGCGCCGAAGCCATGGCGATGCAGGAATGCATCCGCGTATGTTCCGATTGTTCGGATATTTGCACGGCCACTTACCGTGTAGCCAGCAGGCGCACCGGCGGCAATGTGGCAGTGTTACAGGCGATGCTGGAAACCTGCATCGAAGCATGCGTCGCCTGCGAAGCGGAATGTTCCAAGCATGACAATCCGCATTGCAAACGCTGCGCCCAGATGTGCCAGGAATGTGCGGATGACTGCCGCAAGGCGCTGGAAGTCCTTAACCGCCACGGTTGAGCCGCCCTGTGAAACAAAAACCCCGGCCAGTGGCCGGGGTTTTTGTTTCTGAAGACGGTCAATCCTGATTTAAGGCCAGATCTCAGCCCTGTTTCAGGCGGCCTTGCGCATCTTGTCCAGCTTCTTGAGCGCCATCCCGCGCTTGAGCTTGCTCAGGTGATCAATGAACAGGATGCCTTCCAGATGGTCCATTTCATGCTGGATGCAGGTGGCCATCAGGCCATCAAGCTGTTCTTCATGCACGGTGCCATCCACATCCTGATACCGCACCCGGCAGGTTGATGGGCGATCCACATCCGCATAAATGTCAGGCACGGACAGGCACCCTTCCTGATAGGTCGTCAGTTCTTCAGCCGGATCGAGAATCTCGGGATTTATAAAAACCCGCGGTTCTTTAATGGTCGGCTGATGGGTATGGTGATGTCCGCCATGGGCGGTGCATACTTCGGGTTCCGCATCGGGATCATCCGGCTGCAGGTCAATCACCAGCACGCGCAGCGGCACACCCACCTGTATGGCGGCAAGACCGATGCCGGGCGCGTCATACATGGTTTCGAACATGTCTTCGATCAGGGTCTTGAGTTCATCATCGAACTTTTCGACCGGTTCAGACACGGTTTTCAGCCGGTGGTCCGGCACTTCTAGGATTTCACGGATAGCCATGAATGCCAGATAGTGCGCGTCTGACAATTTCGCAATGCCCATGGCGGGCCAATCTTCTGGCAGTCAGACCATCGGTTTGCGCGCACGCAGCGCCTGCGCCAAAGTGCCTTCATCAAGGTAATCAAGCTCGCCGCCAACTGGCAGGCCGTGGGCCAGCTGCGTGATCCGCACCGGATAATTCTCCAGCCGTTCGGCCAGATAATGGGCGGTGGTCTGCCCTTCCAGCGTGGCGTTCATCGCCAGCACGATCTCGTCGATCCCGCCAGCTGCTGCCCGGTCGAGCAGCGCGCCGATATTAAGGTCTTCGGGGCGCACCCCTTCCATGGCGGACAGTTTTCCGCCCAGCACATGGTAGCGGCCGGTAAACAGTTTTGCCCGGTCCAGCGCCCATAAATCCGCCACATCTTCCACCACGCAGATCGACGTCTGGTCCCGGCGCGAGTCGGCGCAGATGCCGCACGGGTTCTGCGTATCGACATTGCCGCAGGTTTCACATTCCACCAGCCGGTCCCGCACTTTTTCCAACGCATCCAGCAATTGCACCAATGCGGTTTCGCGACGTTTGACCAGCCACAGCACGGCGCGCCGCGCGGAACGCGGCCCCAATCCGGGAAGCCGCGCAAGCGCCGATGCCAATGTTTCGATCTCTTGGGATGCCATGAAATCAAAGATAGGCCTTGCGCCGCGCAATAGGAAGTCCGACCTAGCACGTCATGCGCATCATTTTCATGGGAACACCCGAATTCGCCGTGCCGACACTGGCCGCGCTGGACGAGGCCAATCACACTATCGTGGCGGCCTATACCCAGCCGCCCCGCCCTGCCGGCAGGGGCAAGAAGCTGCAACCATCGCCCGTGCAGATAGAAGCGGAGATTCGCGGCATCGAAGTCCGCAGCCCGACATCGCTGAAAGACCCGCAGGCGCAGGCCGATTTCGCCGCGCTGGAGGCCGATCTGGCCGTGGTGGCGGCCTATGGCATGATCCTTCCACCAGCCGTGCTGGATATGCCGAAAAACGGCTGCCTGAATGTCCACGCCTCGCTCTTGCCGCACTGGCGCGGTGCTGCCCCCATCCAGCGGTCCATTCTGGCAGGTGATACGGTGACCGGCATCACCATCATGCAGATGGAAGCAGGGCTGGACACCGGCCCGATGCTGGCCACCGTGCGCACCCCGGTGGACGACAAGACCGCGGGCGAATTGACCGCAGAACTGGCGGAACTTGGCGCGCAACTGATGGTCGGCACTCTCATCGATCTGCCGATGTTGCACGCGATCGAACAGGACAATGCCGATGCCAGCTACGCGCCCAAGATTGACAAGGCCGAGGCGAAAATCGACTTCACCCGCGGGGCAGAGGATATCGAGCGGCAGGTCCGCGCCTTTGCGCCCTTCCCCGGTGCATGGTTTGAACTGGATGGCGAACGGATCAAGCTGCTGAAAGCCGAAGTGGTCGAAGGGTCTGGCGCGGCAGGCACGACACTGGATGATGCCATGACCATCGCGTGCGGCCAGCAGGCACTGCGGCCCGTCAGCATCCAGCGTGCGGGCAAGCCGGTGATGGACACAGATGCTTTCCTGCGCGGCAAGCAGATTCCCGCGGGGACAAAACTGGGGTGACACGGTTTGCCCTGACTCTCGAATTTGACGGCACGCCTTTCCAGGGTTTGCAGCGCCAGAAACACGGCCCCAGCGTGCAGCAATCGGTCGAACAGGCGATTTGCGCGGTTACGGGCGAGGATGTGACCCTGCATTCTGCGGGCCGCACCGACTCCGGCGTGCACGCCATGGCGATGCGCAGCCATGTCGACATTGAAAAAGATCTTTCTCCCTTCCGGCTGGCAGAGGCATTGAATGCAAAATTGCGGCCAGAGCCGGTTGCGGTGACCGCTTGCGACGTGAAGCCGGATGACTGGCACGCCCGCTTTTCCTGCACCGGGCGCAGCTATATCTACAAAATCCTCAATCGCCGCGCGCCGCTCACACTCGACCGGAACCGCGCCTGGCATATCCGGCCCGAACTGGATGCAAGGGCCATGCAGCGCGCCGCGCAAGCGCTGGTGGGCCTGCATGATTTCACCACTTTCCGGTCCGCCCACTGCCAGTCAGACAGCCCGGTAAAGACGCTGGACCGGCTGGATGTGCGCCGCGAGGGTGACTGGGTGCTGGTGGAAACCGCCGCGCGCAGTTTCTTGCATCATCAGGTGCGATCCATGGTAGGGTGCCTGGCACTGGTCGGCATGGGCCGGTGGGATGAAGCCCGCTTGGCCGACGCGCTGGCCGCGCGCAACCGGCAGGAACTGGGCCTGAATGCACCGCCCCACGGTCTTTATTTCGTGACAGCCGACTATCCCGACGAACAGAAAATTTTCAAGGAGAGCATTGAATGACGACTACCGGTAAACAGATTTTCAGCACGCTGGATGCTGACGGCACATTGACTGTGGAAGTGGCGGAAAGCACTTTCCCCGATCCCAAACCAAGCCAGGTGCTGGTGCGGATGGAAGCGGCGCCGATCAACCCGTCTGATCTGGCCCTGCTGTTTGGCCCTGCCGACCTTGAAAATGCCGAATTTTCGCCCGGCAAGATTGTCGCCAAAATGCCTGAGCCATTTGCATCAGGCGCAAAGGGCCGTCACGGCCAGCGCCTGCCGGTTGGCAATGAAGGTGCAGGCACGGTGGTTGCCGCTGGTGACAGCGATGCAGCCCAGGCCCTGATGGGCCAGCGCGTAGCCTGCGTTCCGGGCAATGCATTTTCGGAATATGCCCTTGCCGAAGCTGCCATGTGCCTGCCGCTGGGCGATGTTTCGTCCGAAGATGGCGCGTCTGCCTTCGTTAATCCGATGACGGCGCTCGGCTTTGTGGAAACTGCGAAGATGGAAGGCCAGAAGGCCATCGTTCATCTGGCGGCAGCGTCAAACCTTGGCCAGATGCTCAACAAGATCTGCCTCGAAGACGGGATTGAACTGGTCAACATCGTGCGCAAGCAGGAACAGGTTGATCTGCTGAAAGGGCTTGGTGCCAAATATGTCGTGAATTCATCCGATGATGATTACATGAAGCAATTGCGCAGCGCGATTGACGAAACCGACGCCTTTTTCGGCTTCGATCCCATTGGCGGCGGCAACAATGTCGACACCGTGTTCAAGGCGATGGAACAGGTCGCTGTATCCAAAATGACCGAATACAGCCGCTATGGGTCCAACCAGGAAAAGAAGATGTATGTCTATGGCCGCCTCGACCTCGGGCCGACCATCCTGACCCCCTCATACGGCTTCGGCTTCACCTATGCCGGATGGCTGCTGACGCCGTTCCTCGCCAAGGCGGGAATGGAAACCGTCGTGCGGATGCGCACCCGCGTATTGCAGAACCTGAAAACCACCTTTGCCAGCAGCTATAAAGCCCGGGTCAACCTTGAAGAAATGCTGACCAAGGAAAATGCACTGGACTACCGCGCCATGCGCACCGGCGAGAAATATCTCGTCACGCCTTAACGGCGGTCAAATGCCTGCTGCGCGCTGACGGGGTCTGTCACCCCGTTGGCGAGCAGCAATTGCAACAAGATCCGCGCCTTGGGCGGCCCCAGGGCGCGGGCAGCAATAAAACCGTGCGTGTCATCATCAGGCTCGTGGTCCACCAGCCCTTCATCCACCCGCGAAGACCGCACCACCGGCACGCCTGATAGAACAGCTTTCGCCAAGGCTGCCCTGATTGCGGCCGAGGCGTTGCCCTGGCCAAAACCGGCCAGCACCAGTCCCCTGGCTCCGCCATCCAGCGCCTGCTGCACTTCGTCTGCCGTCATTCCTGCGTAAGCGTAGAGAATCGACACCTTGGGCATATGCTCGTGGAAGGCAAAGCGCGCCGGTTCAGCCACGCGCCATGCCGGGCCGAACCATTCCAGCGAAGTGGGCGTGACATGGCCCACCGGCCCGCGCGGAAAACCGCGAAAGGCATGGGTGCCTTCGGTTCGCGCCTTGCGCGCATCGCGTGCGGCAAAAATATGGTCGCTCATCACCAGCAGAACGCCCCTGCCCGCCGCATCTGCGTCCCCTGCCACGCGCACCGCATTGGCAAAATTGCGCATTCCATCGCTGCCCACTGCATCAGCCGGACGCATCGCGCCGACCAGCACCACCGGTTTTGCCGTCGGCAAGGTCTGGTCGAACAGAAAGGCGGTTTCTTCCGCCGTATCCGTGCCATGGGTGATCATGATGCCCTGGCACGCCGGATCAGCCATGCTCTCCATTGCCGCTTCGTGCAGGCGGCGCCATAATTCCGGGCCAATGTCTTCGGAACCGATATTGGCGAACTGGCGCCCGACCAGCCGTGCTGGCAGACCCAGCTTGGCCATTTCTGCCAGCAGGTCTTCAACACTGATCTGGCCAGGACGATAATCGCGCCGCGTTGCCGAACCGGCTGTGCCTGCAATGGTGCCGCCAGTGGCAAAAACATCAATATGCGTATCCGTCATGCCCTTGCCCTAGCGATGGACAACTATTTTCACCATTGGCAATTGCATTTGGTGTTCCGGACGCTATTAGCGCCTTTCCAAACGGAAAGTTTGGGCGCTTAGCTCAGTTGGTAGAGCATCTCGTTTACACCGAGAGGGTCGGCGGTTCGAGCCCGTCAGCGCCCACCATCCGTGGCCGAACAGCATCGGTGGCCTAATCTCTGCCACCAGCCGTTGATGCCATTTCACTCGACAGCTTCGGAAATGGCTTCGCGGGCCTCGGCACTCGCCCAGTCATACTCGCCCACCACGCGCCATATTTCGCGCCCTTGCGAATCATACAGCACCGTGGTCGGCAGCACACCGCCGCCAATGCCGAAACCCAGCGTATTATCCGGGTCCAGCCATGGCTCAAGCTGCTTGAATTCCCGTTCTGCAAAAAACGGCACGACTTTTTCCGCGCCTTGCATATCCTGACTGACGGTGATGATGCGCAAGGCATCGCCATATTCAGCAGCCAGATCATCCAGGATCGGCATTTCCACCACACAGGGCGCGCACCATGTGGCCCACAGGTTGAGCAGCACCGGCCCGCCCTGCAGCGCGCCTGTATTGAGCGCATTTCCCGATGGGTCCGCCACTGCCACCGCCGGCATCAGCTCGCCTTCATGGCTGCGATCCAGCTCCCCCGACAAGCCTGCCTTGGCATCGCCCAATGCGCCCTGTTCTTGCACGTCTGCCGGTGCTTCCCTATCGCACCCTGCAAGCAGCAGTGCCACAGGCAACAGAACGGAAATTACAGGCGTGAGCGGTAAACCAGAGGACACGAAAGTCTCCAACCAGATGTGGGGCGGACGCTTTGCCGAAGGGCCAAGCGCGATCATGCGCGAGATAAATGCCTCCATCCCGTTCGACAAGGCCCTGTGGCGCCAGGACATCGCCGCCAGTAAGGCGCATGTCGCCATGCTGGGCGCGCAAGGAATTGTTTCTGCCCCTGATGCCGCCATAATTTCAGACGGTCTGGACCGCGTGGCTGCGGAATATGAAGCGGATGGTGTCCCCGAAGACTGGGACCTTGAAGATATTCACATGACGACCGAAAGCCGCCTTGCTGAATTGATCGGTCCGGTGGCGGGCCGCCTGCATACAGCGCGCAGCCGGAATGATCAGGTAGCGACAGATTTCAAACTGTGGGTGCGTGAGGCGCTGGACCAGGTGGATGCCGGGCTGGACCTGTTGCAACGCGCATTGGTAACACGCGCCAGTGAACATGCCGCCAGCATCATGCCCGGCTTCACCCATCTGCAAACTGCGCAGCCAGTAACGCTGGGCCATCACATGATGGCCTATTACGAAATGGCCCGGCGTGACCGGTCCCGCTTTGCCGATGCGCGGGTGCGGATGAATGAAAGCCCGCTGGGCGCCGCTGCACTGGCAGGCACTGGCTTCCCGATTGACCGGAATGCCACTGCGACCGCGCTGGGGTTCGACCGGCCTTCGAATAACAGCCTCGATGCTGTTTCCGACCGTGATTTCGCGCTCGATTACCTGATGGCCGCAGCGCAATGTTCGCTGCATCTGTCGCGGCTGGCGGAAGAATTCATCATCTGGGCCAGCCAGCCGTTCGGTTTTGTCCGCCTGCCCGATACGCTGTCCACCGGCAGTTCGATCATGCCGCAGAAGAAAAACCCCGATGCGGCAGAACTGGTGCGCGGCCATGCGGGCCGCATCATCGGCTGTGCGACTTCGCTGATGGTGACGATGAAGGGTCTGCCGCTGGCCTATTCCAAGGATATGCAGGACGACAAACCGCCGGTATTCGAAGCTGCCAGCCTGTTGGCGCTGTCCATCGCCGCGATGACGGGCATGGTCACTGGCACCACATTTCGGACCGAGCGGATGCGGCAGGCGGCAGAACTTGGCTATGCCACCGCGACTGATCTGGCGGACTGGCTGGTGACCCAGGCCGATATTCCATTCCGGCAGGCGCATCATATCACGGGCGCTGCTGTGAAGCTGGCAGAAAGCAAAGGGGCGGCGCTGGATGAATTGTCATTGGAAGAACTGCAGACCATCGACAGTCGGATTGACGGACGGGTTTTTGCGGCCCTGTCCGTAGAAGCATCGGTCGCCGCGCGCAGCAGCCATGGCGGAACCGCGCCGGAACAGGTAAGGCTGCGCGTTGCAGAAGCCCGCACTGCGCTGGGCATGGAGGATTAATGCGCTCTCGAAAAATCATCGGTGGTTTTGCCCCACTGGCCATGCTGACCATGCTGGCGGGCCTGAGCGCCTGTGGTCAGAAGGGAGACCTGGAACCGGCAGCAGGACAATCCCTGCCGGTGGCCCCGCTGGGCGCCGACGTGCAGCCAGACGCACGCGACCTGCTGGAACCTGAAACGCAGGCTGCGCCGGAACGCAGCGTGGAATTGCGCAAACGATCGGAAGACCGTGAGGATGACCCCTTCGATCTTCCACCTGAATAACAGACAGCAACCGACATGAACCATTTTGAACTCAAGAACGGCGTCATGCACGCCGAAGATGTCCCACTGCCGCAGATTGCGCAGGAAGTGGGGACGCCTGTCTATGTCTATTCCATGGCCACGCTGGTGCGCCATGCGCGGGTGTTTCGCGATGCCTTGTCCGGCCTGGATAAACCGCACATCGCCTTTGCGGTCAAATCCAACCCCAACCTGGCCGTGCTGAAAGTTCTGCAACGCGAAGGCTACGGCGCGGACGTGGTTTCGGGCGGCGAGCTGGTGCGGGCATTGGCCGCCGACATGGCCCCTGCCGACATCGTTTTTTCCGGGGTTGGCAAAACCCATGCCGAACTGGTTCAGGGATTGGAACAGGACATTGGCCAGTTCAATCTGGAATCGGAAGAAGAAGGCTATGAGCTTTCCGCCATTGCCGCCCGGCTGGGCAAGACGGCACGCTGCGCCCTGCGCGTAAACCCCGATGTCGATGCGCGCACGCATGACAAGATTTCAACCGGCAAGGCAGAAAACAAATTTGGCGTGCCGATTGACCGGGCGGGCGAAATCTACGCCGCGCTTGCAGCCATGCCGGGCCTCGATATGCGCGGGGTTGCCGTGCATATAGGCAGCCAGCTTTCCAGCCTTGAACCGCTGGAAACGGCGTTTGAAAAGCTGGGTCGGCTGATCGCAGATTTGCGCGGCCAGGGGCTCAAAGTTACCCATGCTGACCTCGGCGGGGGACTAGGCGTGCCTTACAAGGCGGGTGAAACATTCCCCAGCCCGGCCGAATATGGCGCCATGGTCGCCCGCGTTACCAAGGGGTGGGATGTGGCGCTTTCGTTTGAACCGGGCCGTGTGATTGCCGGCAATGCAGGCATTTTGCTGACCCGCGTGATCAGGGTGAAACGCAGTTCCAACGCCAGCCCGTTCATCATTGTCGACGCCGCCATGAACGATCTGGCGCGCCCGGCCATGTATGGTGCGTGGCATGATATTGATGCGGTTGAACCCACCGGCGGGCGCACCACTGCCCATATAGTCGGCCCGATTTGCGAAACCGGGGACACATTTGCCATGAACCGCGAAATTGACACGCTGGAAGCGGGCGACCTGGCGGTATTCCGCACCGCGGGCGCTTATGGCGCGACCATGGCGTCCAGCTATAACAGCCGGGGTTTTGTGCCAGAAGTGCTGGTGGATGGCGCGCGTTATGCCGTGGTGGCAGACCGTTTGCCAGCCGCCGACATCATGGCCGCCGAACGCGTACCGGACTGGCTGTAGGGCGCAGCTGATGATCCGTTCACTCCCCTTGTTTCACCGCATTGCCGGACAGCGCGTGGTCGTCATAGGCGAAGGAGAAATGGGCGAGGCGAAAAAGCGGCTGGTGGAACGCGCAGGCGGCATCCCCTGCAGCGAACCGGAAGCGCATCATGCGCGGCTTGCCTTCATCGCGCTGGATGATGCAAGGGCGGCAGCGGCGGCCGCGCTTCGCCTGCGCCGCCGCGGGTTGTTAGTCAATGTGGCAGACATGCCCGAATTATGTGATTTTACAACGCCAAGCATTCTGGACCGGGATCCGGTGCTGATCGCCATTGGCACATCGGGCGCGTCAGCCGGGCTGGCCAAACAATTACGGCTGAGGCTGGAAAGGCTCCTCCCCCAATCGCTGGGCAGGCTGGCAGCGGGCCTCGAAAATGCACGCGGCGCCATGCGCGCCCGTCTACCTGCGGCATCTGACCGGCGGCAGGCACTGGATGATGCGCTGGGCGAAGGCGGAATGCTCGATCCGCTTGATCCGGGTTCTGCAGCCAGGATTGATGGATGGCTGACGGGCCAGAAAACAGTGGTGGAGACGAGCCAGATCACCCTCAACCTGACCAGCGATGATCCTGAAGATCTGACACTGAAACAGTGCCGCTTGCTGGGTAGCGCCGATACGCTGCTGTTCGATCCGAAGGTGCCCGTGGCCATTCTGAACCGCGCACGGGCAGATGCGCTGCGCCGGCCCCTGCCGCTCGATGGCCCGGTTCCCGATGGGCTAACGATTATTTTACAGCGGCAATCAGCCTGAAAGCCGCGGAGGCCAAGACAAAAGGCAGCCTATTACACCAGAGTAG
Organism: Allopontixanthobacter confluentis; assembly: GCF_009827615.1. Classification (GTDB taxonomy): domain Bacteria; phylum Pseudomonadota; class Alphaproteobacteria; order Sphingomonadales; family Sphingomonadaceae; genus Allopontixanthobacter; species Allopontixanthobacter confluentis. Next base: position 427,982 of record NZ_WTYU01000001.1, on the reverse strand, counting down.
CGGCGTCCTTGCCCAACTGGGCAAAATAACGCGCCATGGCATCTGCCGCCTTGTCTGACAGGGCGATGAAAGCGCGACGCCTGTCTCTTCATCTTCCACCCGTTCCAGCAGGCCCGTTTCCGTCATCTGAGCAATCCACCGCAGCGCCGTGGTGGGCGGCACGCCTGATGCAATGCATAGCGATGTGACTGACACCCGCAAATGTTCCACCCGCGCGGCGGTCAGATCAAGCATGATGTCCCATGCCGGATCGCCGAACAGTTCCACATCGAAAAAACGCGCGCGCAATTGCCTTTGCCGGATGATCCGGCGCACCAGACGCGGATCAGGCAAGGACGGCCTTGCAGCCCTAACCAGATTTTCCGAGGAATCTTCCTTTCCATCCTTATAGTCGGACTTGGGCGTTTCAAACCGGAACGCCCCGCCATCGCCAGTAACACCCGGAGTGGAAAGCCGGTCCAGCCGTTCCGCAATATGGCCGACCTGCTGGGTCAGCCGGAGCAGCGTCAGCCGGTCTTCATCCGAAAGTTCACGTAATTTTGTGCCCGGCATTCTGGTCAACAGGTTGCCCAGCGCGATCACCCTGTCACCCCGGGTGGGATCGACCAGAATCTGCGCGTCGCATTGGTCGAGACAGGCAAACACATCATCCAGCGCATCGACACTGGTGGAAACGACCAGTTGGATGTCCGTGCGGGCAGCCCGCAGATCCAGCTGCATCAGCGATGCCAGCGTTGCGGCGTCCACCACCGGACAATCGAGCAGGATAACATCGCCCAGCGGTCTGGCATCATCGTCCAGCAATGTCGCCACATCGCCCTGATTGCCCAGTTTCAGGCCCGCAGAAACGGCATCATCACGCATGCAATCGCGGATGTGCGGACGGTCGGCAAAGATGGAAACACTGAGCGGCAGGCCGGCAGGATCATTCGCTACACCCCTGACCGCGCCTGTTACCGCATCATCGGTGCCATGATGAAAACTCGCCTGAACCATTGATCGACTCCGCCAAATCAGCGAACAGGACTAGAACAAAAAGATGGCCGGTCAAGGCCTTATAGCAATTGGCGTACCGTCGGCAATGCTGCGCCACAGCTCTTCGATCTGATCGTTCGAAAAGGCAATGCAGCCATCGGTCCAGTCCCCCGGCACCCGGCCATGACGCAAGCCATTGGGCTGGCCATGCAGAAATATATCACCGCCGGCGGACCTGCCCTGCTTCGCAGCAAAGGCAATATCCCCGGCGTTGGGATAAGATATCCGCAAGCTTAGATGATAGGCGCTGGCCGGATTGCGGGCGTCGATAAAATAGCGGCCTTCGGGAGTGCGCTTGTCCCCTTCAAACTGTTTGTGGCCCTGCGGCGACCTGCCGAATTGCAACGCGGCATATGTTTTGAGGGGCTGGCCCCGGCTGAACAATGTCAGCGTGCGGTCGGATTTATCCACCAGCACGAAATCCGCTTCCTGAAGATAGCCATGCGCAGGCGCCGCAACGGGCGCGCCGGCAAAGCTGGTCAGAACAAGGATAAAGGATGCCGCAGCCAGCTTCATCAAGCAAAGCTAGACTGCAAGCAGGCTTTACTCAATCCAGGAACGGATCACGCACGAGAATTGTGTCTTCGCGCTGCGGACTGGTGGAAACCAGCGCGACTGGCGTTTCGATCAATTCCTGCACCCGCTGGATATATTTGATGGCGTTGGCGGGCAGATCAGCCCAGCTGCGCGCACCGGCGGTGGTTTCATGCCAGCCGTCCATTTCCTCGTAGATCGGTTCGACTTCGGCCTGATCGGCAGAATGGGCTGGAAAATAATCCATGATCTTGCCGCGCAGCCGGTAGCCGGTGCAGATTTTCACCTTGTCAAAACCGTCCAGCACATCAACCTTGGTGAGCGCAATGCCGGTTACGCCGCTGATGGCGCAGCTCTGGCGCACAAGCACTGCATCAAACCAGCCGCAGCGCCGCTGGCGGCCTGTCACCGTGCCAAATTCATGGCCGCGTTCGCCCAGCCGCTGGCCTGCTTCATCATCCAGTTCAGTAGGGAATGGCCCGCTGCCGACGCGCGTGGTGTACGCTTTGACGATACCCAGCACAAACCCGGTGGAATTGGGGCCAAGGCCGCTGCCCGATGCAGCGGTGCCGCTGACGGTATTGCTGCTGGTGACGAAGGGATAGGTGCCATGGTCCACATCCAGCAGCACGCCCTGCGCGCCTTCGAACAGGATGCGCGCGCCAGCCTTGCGGACTTTCTTCAGGCGTTTCCACACCGGCTGGGCGAATTGCAGCACGAAGTCGGCAATTTCCTTGAGTTCGGCAACCAGCGCAGCACGGTCAACCGGGGGTTCGCCAAAACCGGCCCGCAATGCATCATGATGCGCGCACAGACGATCAAGCTGAGGGTCCATCTTGTCGAGATGGGAAAGATCGCACACGCGAATGGCGCGGCGCCCGACCTTGTCTTCATAGGCCGGGCCAATGCCGCGCCCCGTGGTGCCGATCTTGCCGGAACCGGCCGCCGTTTCGCGCAGGCCATCCAGATCGCGGTGAAGCGGCAGGATAAGCGCGCAATTGTCTGCCAGAGCAAAGTTTTCAGGCGTGATGGACACGCCCTGGCTTTCCAGCTTGGCCACTTCGGATTTCAATGCCCACGGGTCCAGGACCACACCATTGCCGATAATCGACAAAGTGCCGGTAACAATGCCCGATGGCAGCAGGCTGAGTTTGTAAACCTGATCACCCACCACCAGCGTATGGCCGGCATTATGGCCGCCCTGGAAGCGCACCACGGCGTCTGCCCGGCTGGCGAGCCAGTCGACAATCTTGCCCTTGCCTTCATCGCCCCACTGGGCACCGATAACGGTTACATTTGCCAAAGCTCGGACCTTATTTCTGAAAAGAACCCGGCGCGCACTAGAGGATGGTGGACACAAGGGCAACATATGACAACTTTCGCTGGCCCGGTCTCAGGCAACGAAAGAAGCCGCAGGAAATTTACATTCGCACAGGCTCTGCGCCATCCAGCCGGTGAGTGCAGCCCAGCGCCGTGCCATCATCGCTGTCCGACAGGGCCGCAACCGTCCGCCAGCCAATGGCACGCAGCCGTGAGGCCACGGCGCGATCATGATCCAGCGGCAGGAACAGGGAGTCGGGCTTGCCTTCGGGTGCCAGCGCATCAACCAGCGCATCGATGTAGAGCGAAAATCCGGTGGCCGCTTCATCAGTGCCACCGATTGAATAGGTGCCGCCCCGCCCCAATGCCCCGCGCACGCCGTCGGCATAAAGAGTGAAGCCGAACCAGCTTTGATATTCAAAACCATGCCGTTCGGTCGGATCCAGCGTAATGCGCGCCGTGCAGCCCACGCGTTCGGCAATCTGGCGCAGGCCAGCAATACGGCTGGAAAGAGCGCCGCCAGCATCTACCGCGCTTAACCGCTCAATCGCTTCGTCAAAGGGTCCGGTTGCGTAGATGAGCGGCAAATATGCATCGCCGCCCGGTATTTCCGCAAGACCGCCAGCATCCTTGGTATCAAGTTCGCGGCGCACTTTTGCCACATGGGCAGGCTGCAATGGCATTGCCGTGGGCGCGAGAATATCAACCAGATCCGGCAAAGTGAAATCCACCGAAATGCCGGTGGCGCCGGCCTGTTCCAGCGCTTCGACTGCCAAAGATACCATTTCGGCCGCCGCGGCCACCGTATCGCTGCCGATCAGTTCTGCGCCCAGCTGCAACCGCTGGCGCGCCGGGTCCAGCTGGTCAGCGCGGATCAGCGCGACTTCGCCGCCATAACACAGCCGCAAGGGGCGCGCGGCATGGGCCATTCCAGTGGCCGCAATCCGCCCGATTTGCGGTGTAATGTCCGACCGCAGGGCCAGCGTGCGCAGCGAAATCGGATCCACAAAACGGAACATCCGGCGCGGGCTGACCCCATCCATCCGCCCCGCCAGTGCCTTTTCGAATTCCACCAATGGCGGGCTGACACGGTCAAACCCATGCGCGTGCATCACATCGAGAACCCCGCGCATGGCGCGGCTGACCGCCTTCGCTTCGGAGGGAAGGCGGTCTTCCAGGCCTTCGGGCAACAAGTCGTCCTGATCAATCATATCGCGCGGGCGCTTGCCTTATATCCGGTCAGAAGACCAGTGCGTTGACCGTTTTGACACCTTGCAACTTGCATGCAGCGTCAATCACGTCCTGCGGAATGGGCTGGTCAACCGACAACAGCAGCACCGCCTCGCCGCCGGTTTCACGGCGGCCAAGGTGGAATGTGCCGATGTTGATGCCATTTTCACCCAGCAAGGAGCCGATCCGGCCAATGAAGCCGGGCGCATCTTCATTGACGATATAGAGCATATCGCCCTGAAGGTCCGCCTCGATACCGACGCCGAAGATTTCCACCAGACGCGGCGCGGTGCTGCCAAACAATGTGCCCGCAACCGACCGGTCGCCCTGGCTGGTGGCCACGGTAACGCGCACCAGCGTGTGATAGACGCCTTCGCGCTCGTTACGGATTTCGCGCACTTCCATGCCACGTTCCCGCGCCAGATAAGGCGCATTGACCATGTTCACAGTGTCGGAAAAGCGCTTCATCAGCCCGGCCAGGACAGCCGCCGTAATCGGTTTCTGGTTCAGCTGCGCTGCCGCGCCTTCCACTTCGATGCTGATCTTGGGCAGATTGCCATGGGCCAGTTGGCCAACCAGCGAACCCAGGTTTTCCGCCAGTTCCATGTAAGGGCGCAGCTTTGGCGCTTCTTCCGCGCTGAGCGATGGCATGTTGAGCGCATTGGTTACGCCGCCATTGACCAGATAATCCGACAATTGTTCCGCCACCTGCAAGGCGACATTGACCTGCGCTTCATCGGTCGAGGCGCCAAGATGCGGCGTGCAGATGAAGTTCTTTGTGCCGAACAGCGGGTTTTCCTTGGCCGGTTCCTTGGCAAAAACGTCCAGCGCCGCGCCCGCGATATGGCCACTTTCCAGCCCTTCCTTCAGGGCCGCTTCATCGATCAGGCCGCCGCGGGCGCAATTGACGATCCGCACGCCCTCCTTGGTCTTGGCCAGGTTTTCAGCCGACAGGATATTGCGGGTCTGGTCAGTCAGCGGCGTGTGCAGGCTGATGAAATCAGCGCGTGACAGCAACCCATCCAGATCGACCTTTTCGATGCCCTGTTCCACGGCGCGTTCCTGCGTCAGGAATGGATCATAGGCGATCACTTTCATCTTCAGGCCCAGCGCGCGGCTGGCCACAATCGAGCCGATGTTGCCAGCGCCGATCAGGCCCAGCGTCTTGCCAGTCACTTCCACGCCCATGAACCGGCTTTTCGCCCATTCACCGGCCTGTGTGGATGCGTCCGCTTCGGGGATTTGCCGCGCCAGCGCGAAGATCATGGCAATGGCGTGCTCCGCCGTGGTGATGGAATTGCCGAACGGCGTGTTCATCACGACCACGCCCTTGGACGATGCATAAGGAATATCGACATTATCGACCCCGATGCCAGCGCGGCCAATCACTTTCAGATTGGTGGCCGCATCCAGAATTTCCGGCGTGACCGTGGTGGAAGAACGGATGGCGAGGCCATCATACTGGCCGATGATGGCTTTCAATTCTTCCGGTGTCTGGCCGGTAATGACATCGACATCGCAGCCGCGCTCTTCAAAAATGCGTGCTGCATTGGGGTCCATCTTGTCGGAAATGAGAACTTTGGGTTTGGTCATGGAAAATTCCTGTGCAAATTCCGGCGCGCGCTGGCGTGCAGCGGCGGCGACGGAGGGATGTGACCCCGGCATGAAGCCGGGGACACGATTATTTCTGGATTTCGGCGTAGGCCCATTCGATCCACGGCAGCAGGCGCGTGATATCTTCGGCTTCCACCGTTCCGCCGCACCATACGCGCAGCGATGGCGGCGCATCACGGTAGCCGTTGAAATCATAGCCGACGCCGCGTTCTTCCAGCATCTTGGCAATGGTCTTGGGCACGGCAGCCTGATCTTCTGGCGACAGACTGTCGTAATATTCGCCCTGGAAGACAAAGCAGACACCGGTGTTGGTGCGCTTGGCCGGATCGGCAACCATGTTGCGCAGCCACGGCGTGGCTTCGATCCAGTCGGTCAGGATTTTGGCATTGGCATCAGCCCGGTCAAAAAGCGCCTTGCGGCCACCGATGGACTTGGCCCATTCCAGCGCCAGAATATAGTCTTCGGTCGCCAGCATACTGGGTGTGTTGATCGTTTCACCGACGAAAATCCCGCGGTTGAGCTTGTCGCCTTTTTTCACGCGGAACAGTTTTGGCAGCGGCCATTCGGGATCGTAGCTTTCAATCCGCGCCACCGCCTTGGGGCTGAGGATCAACATGCCGTGCTGCGCTTCTGAACCCATCACCTTCTGCCAGCTGAAGGTCGTGGCATCGAGCTTGGCCCAATCCATTTCCTGCGCGAAAACGGCGCTGGTCGCATCATTGATGGTGATGCCGTCGCGGCCTGTTTCCAGCCAGTCAGTATCGGGAATGCGCGCGCCTGATGTGGTGCCATTCCAGGTGAAGACAACGTCATTGCCCTGCGGAATGCTGGCAAGATCGGGAATGTCGCCATAATCGGCATCCAGAACCGTCAGGTCCTTCAGCTTCAGCTGCTTGACTGCGTCCTGGATCCAGACATTGCCGAAACTTTCCCATGCAGCCACGGTGGCAGGGCGTGCGCCCAGCATGGTCCACATCGCACATTCCAGCGCGCCAGTATCGGAACCGGGCATGATGCCGACGAGGTAATCATCAGGCACGCCCAGCAATTCGCGCGTCAGGTCGATGGCATATTTCAGCCGCGCCTTGCCAATGGCAGAGCGGTGCGAACGGCCCAGAGCTTCGGTTTTGAGATTTGCGGCGGACCAGCCAGGGAATTTGGCAGTGGGTCCGGACGAAAAGAAAGGACGCTCTGGTTTCAGAGCGGGTACGTCAGTCATGTATTCTCTCCTTACAGAGAGCTCGCGCGGCGTTGGGACCGCGTGGCCCGCAGCCGCACCTAGTGTTGCGCTGCAACAAGTCAAGCAAAGTCGCGCAATTGGCGGTGGATGATGGCCAGCTTGCGGCAGGCTCCCCCTCGCCAAACGGGAACTGGCACGTTAATGGCCTGAAACAATGGAAATGTCAGATCTTCGCATCGCCTTGTTCAGCGGCAATTACAACATGACACTGGATGGCGCGAACAAGGCGTTGAACAGGCTGGTGGAATATCTGCTGCGCAAGGGCGCAGAGGTGCGCGTCTATTCCCCCACCATCGACACACCGGATTTTGCACCGCAGGGCGAATTGGTCAGCCTGCCGTCCTTCGCCATACCGGGCCGCAGCGAATATCGGATGCCGATGGGGCTGAATGATGCCGTGCGCCGCGATCTTGACAGTTTTTCGCCCAATCTGCTGCATATTTCCTCGCCGGATTTCAGCGCCCGCGCCGCTGTGCGCTGGGCCAAGGCGCGCAATCTGCCAGTGCTGGCATCGGTGCATACCCGGTTTGAAACCTACCCCCGCTATTACAAGCTGGGTTTTCTGGAAGCCCCGCTGGAAGCATGGATACGCGGGCTGTACCGGCGCTGCGATGCGCTGGTCACCCCTGCGCAAAGCATGGTCGAGGTGCTGCGCGAACAGGATATGAATGATGACATATCAATCTGGTCGCGCGGAGTGGACCGGACCATTTTCAGCCCTGAAAAGCGCGATATGGCATGGCGGCGTAGCCTCGGTATCGAGGAAAATGACGTGGCTATCGCTTTTCTCGGGCGGCTGGTGATGGAAAAAGGGCTGGATGTCTTTGCCGATACCATCATCGAACTGCGCAAGCGCCAAATCCCGCATAAAGTCCTGGTCATTGGTGATGGCCCTGCCCGCAAATGGTTTGAAAACGCCTTGCCCGGCGGCATATTCGCCGGTTTTCAGGGCGGCGCGGACCTTGGCCGGGCATTGGCCAGCGCGGATCTATTCTTCAACCCTTCGGTTACCGAAACATTTGGCAATGTAACGCTGGAAGCCATGGCATCAGGATTGCCGGTGGTTGCCTCAGCCGCCACCGGAAGCACCAGCCTGGTCAATGACGGGGTCACAGGCGCGCTGGTGCCAAAGGTGGAGCCGAGCGCATTTGCTGACGCCATTACGCCCTATCTTACCGATCACGCCTTGCGCGCTGCCCATGGGGCCGCAGGTGAAAGCCGCAGCCTTGATTTCAGCTGGGATGCAATCAACCAGGCAGTGGCGGATACTTACCTCCGCCTGGTGGAGGCACGGCGCGCTGCGGCCTAGCGAAGCACACCTTTGGCAATCATCCGGCGGGCGTAAAGCGTCAGCGCGATGGTAACCACCCAGATGATTACGCTGATTACGATAGGGAACGTCTTGTCATAATCACCCGGCATCGGGTTGGCATATTGGAAGATCGTGGTGACGATCAGCCCCACAATCGACAAGGCGAATGCAGGAAAGGCGAAGCGGCTGCGCAGCAGCAGCAGGACCGAGCCTGCAACCGCGCCCCACACGCCAAACGCCCAGAAAGCATCGGCCCAGATCGGGAAAGCGTCGAAATACGCCATCCCTGCAGCCACATCGACACCCATCTGTTCGAACGCGCTGGTCATGTAATCGACATTGCGCAGTTGGGTCTGGGTATAATCATACGCCCCGAACCCATTCCATAACAGGCTGACAAGGCCCACCACCCACAGGTGCCACGGTGCTTTCTGTATCGTCTGGTTCATCACGGTTCCCCTCAATCTTGCGTCCCCCAAGGCTGTGATTGTAAACTATCCCGGAAGAATGGCAAAATCCGGCGGAGGCATTACGTAAGGCTGATGGCCGATCTGTTTGTTGATGATATTCCCGGGGGAACGCCCCCTGATGCCCTGCGCGATGATGCGCCGCTGGCTGACCGCCTGCGCCCGCGTGTGCTGGATGATGTGGTGGGGCAGGACCATCTGACCGGGCCGGAAGGCGCGATCGGGCGGATGGTTGCCGCAGGCAAACTCTCGTCCATGATCCTGTGGGGCCCGCCGGGCACTGGCAAGACCACCATTGCGCGCCTGCTGGCAGCAGCCGTAGGCATGCGGTTCGAGGCTGTAAGCGCCGTATTTTCAGGCGTGGCCGATCTTAAAAAAGCCTTTGCCGCGGCTGACAAGGCCGCACTGGCTGGCCAGCGCACGCTGCTGTTCGTGGATGAAATTCACCGCTTCAACCGCGCCCAGCAGGATGGCTTCCTGCCCTTTGTCGAACGCGGAACGGTTACGCTGGTCGGCGCGACCACCGAAAACCCCAGTTTTGTGCTCAACGCAGCCCTTCTCAGCCGCGCACAAGTGCTTATCCTGCGGCGGCTCGATACAGAGGCGCTCGAAACACTCATCAGCAGGGGCGAGGGTCTGGAAGGCCCCTTGCCGCTGACGGCAGAGGCCCGCAATGCGCTGGTGGCATCTGCCGATGGCGACGGGCGTTTCCTGCTCAATCAGGCAGAAACGCTTTATTCTGCAAGGATCGACAATCCGCTCGATCCTGCCGGACTGGGCAAATTCCTCCAACGGCGGGTGGCCGTTTATGACAAGGATCGGGATGGTCATTACAATCTGATCTCGGCGCTGCATAAAAGCCTGCGCGGATCGGACCCGCAGGCATCCCTATATTACATGGCCCGGATGCTGACTGCCGGGGAAGAACCCCTATATGTGCTGCGCCGACTGGTGCTCTTTGCCTCGGAAGATATTGGCCTGGCCGATCCGCAGGCGCTGACCCAGTGCCTCGCGGCGAAGGATGCCTATCAGTTTCTGGGCAGTCCGGAAGGCGAGCTCGCGATTGTGCAGGCCTGCCTGTATTGCGCCACGGCGCCCAAATCCAACGCGGTTTATGGCGCGCAGAAGGCGGCCTGGAAAAGCGCCCGCGAAACAGGGTCGCTGGCGCCGCCTGCCAACATACTGAATGCGCCGACCAAGCTGATGAAAGACATCGGCTATGGTAAGAATTATGCCTATGATCACAACACCGATGACGGGTTTTCCGGCGCGCATTACTGGCCCGATGACATGGAACCGCAGGAATATTACCAGCCGGTAGAACGCGGCTTTGAACGCAAGGTGCGCGAACGCATGGACTGGTGGGCGAAGAAGCGCGCCCAATTGCAGAACGAATGAGCGCCGGATGAGAACTGGCGGCGAACCTGCACGCTTCAGCAGTTTTGTGGCGATCGACTGGTCTGGTGCGGCAGGTGAACGGCACAAGGGCATTGCCCTGGCGCATTGCCGGCCCGGAACCGGCGCGCCGCAACTGGTGCGGCCCGGCCATCGCTGGTCGCGCAGCGAAGTGCTGCAGTGGCTGGAAACGGAATTGCCCGCCAATGCGCTGGTCGGCATGGATCTGAGCGGCTCCCTCCCCTTTGCCGACGCCGGCAGTTTCTTTCCCGGCTGGGATGACAGCCCGGCCACTGCGCGCGACTTGTGGGCCATGGTGGAAAATATCTGCACGAAGGCGCCGCATCTGGGCGCTGGACCATTTGTGGATCATCCCGTCACCAGCCGGTATTTCAGACGGCATGGCGGGCGTCAGGGCGATCTGTTCGGCAGCGGCCGCGGGCGGCTGCGCGTCACCGAATTTCACCAGAGCCGGCAGGGCTGTAATCCTTACAGCAATTTCAATCTTGTCGGCGCAGCGCAGGTGGGCAAATCTAGCCTTACCGGAATGCGGCTGCTGCACCGGCTGGATGGATCCATGGCCCTGTGGCCGTTTGACCCGGTGCCCGCAACAGGATCAGTGCTGGTGGAAATATACACTACCATTGCGGCCATGGCAGGCGGGCGGCGGGCTGGCCGGGCAAAAATGCGTTGCCATGCAGAGCTTGATGAAGCGCTGGTGATTCTCGGCAGCAGGCCGATTCAGCAGCAGGGCGCGATAGATGACCATTCCTCTGACGCAATTGTTGCATCAGCGTGGCTGCGAAAAACCGCGGAAAACAGCGAATTTTGGGCGCCAAAAAGCATGACGGAAAAAATTGCTGCAACCGAGGGCTGGACCTTCGGCGTGACCTGACGCATTAGCGCGCTTCGGGCCGGCTTAGCTCAGTTGGTAGAGCACCTGATTTGTAATCAGGGGGCCGGGGGTTCGAATCCTCCAGCCGGCACCACTTTTGCCCTGCGCCTTGGCAGCGGGCATCACTTTCCCGGGGCTCAATTAACCGAATCTTTGCCAAACCGTGCAAGGGTTGGCCCATGTTCAAGAAAATCATCCTGTCTGCGCTATTGGTGACCGGTATGCTGTATGCTTCCGGTTATGATCTCACGCGGGTCAAGGACGGGTTTCGCGGATGGTCGGCAGGCCATGCCGCATCCACAAATGGCGGGCCTCGCAGCGACTGGGGTGCCAGACGCTAGAAACGCAGCGGTGCGCGAAACGCATGCCGCCAGCCTCAATCTTCAGGCGTCAGGCGGGCTTCAACCCCGGCCGCGGTAGCTGCTGACACCCTGATCCGGCACCCACAGCCCTTCGGGCGGCGTACCGGTTTGCCAGAACACATCAATCGGAATACCGCCACGCGGATACCAATATCCGCCAATGCGTAGCCAGCGGGGCTGCATCTCGTCCACCAGACGCTGGCCGATGCCGACTGTCACGTCTTCGTGAAAACCGGCATGGTTGCGGAATGAACCCAGAAACAGCTTCAGGCTCTTGGATTCGACAATGGTTTCGCCCGGCGCATAATCAATCACCAGATGGGCAAAGTCAGGCTGGCCGGTAACCGGGCACAGCGACGTGAATTCGGGCGCGGCAAAGCGGGCCAGATATAATGCCGATGGCCGCGGATTGGGCACATAATCCAGCACGGCTTCTTCTGGCGAGACGGGAAGCGGCGTTTGCTGGCCGAGAAATGATGTTACAGGTGTGTCACTCATGCCGCGCTGATGCCGCGATCGTGCGCGCAGCACAAGTCACCAGTGGTATGTTTGCAATTCATTACCTATTCAGCGCCGCTTATGCTTGGACCCAAACGCGCAATTATGACTTTCAAATTTCCTTCCCTTTTGCTGGCTCTGGCATTTTCCGCGCCGGCCATGGCGACACCGGCACCCGTGCGCGACTTTCAGTTGCCGCCGGCCCCGTCGCCATCCCCGACGCGCACGCCGCAGGTGCAAGGCCCGGTCGATATTGACGGACCTGTACCGGTAAGGCCCCGCGTGATCCCGACGGCAACGCCCAGCGCGCCCACGCCGGACAATACGCAAGCCCCGGCCCAGACCCCCGCACCGCGCCCCGCCCCCCGCGCCGCGCCGCCGCAAGCGGAACAGACGCCCGCCACACGGCGGTTTACCCCGGCTGCGCGTTCGGTCACGGGCCAACAGCTCCCGGCGGATGCCACCGGCGGGTCCGCGCCGTTTGAAACCGTGCCGCAAGAAATTAGCCCTGCCGAAGGTGGCGCTGGTGATGATGCGCAAGGATCGTTTCCTGCGTCGTCCCTGCCCGCCGCACCTTTGCCCGCCCCGGCCACGCAGGCTGACACAACAGCGTCTGCTGCACCGGAAAATTCCTCGCCATGGGGAATGTGGCTCGCCATTCTGGCGGCGATTATCGGTGCCGGTGCCGTGGCGCTGTTTTTCTGGTCACGGCGGCCAACGGCGAAAACCCGCGTTGAAACAATCGAGCCGCCACTGGCGGCAAAGCCTGACACAGCTGGCCGCGATGCACCGCAGGGTATAGCTCCCGCCGTACAACCACCTGCCAGGTCTCCAAACCCTGCTGCGGCAATTCCGGCTTCGGTAAAGGCCGCTGACGCCCCTGCGGCACCGCTGCGCAGTGAAGGCGCGGTCAGCATTTCGGTGCAGCCTGCCAAACTCAGCCGCAGCATGATGAATGCATCGCTGACCTGCGCCATCACTTTGCGCAACCGCACCGGCAAGGAATTGCGCGGCCTGACCATTTCGGGCGATCTTGTGACCGCGCATGGCAAAGTGCCGATTGCCGAGCAATTATGCGAAGCTGCCACACAGCTGCCCCGCGTGGCTGACATAGACGCAATTTCCGCAGGGCAAGCTGGCATGACCAATGCAAACTTCATCCTGCCGGTCAGCCAGGTTCGCACCATCGCCCAGGGCAAGGCACGTCTTTATGTGCCGTTGCTGCGGCTGCGGATTGAGGCAGACGGGATGGACGCTGTAACGCAGACCTTCGTGATCGGCATGAAAGCCGGTGCCGCCAACGCGCGGGTGCAGCCCTTCCGGCTGGATGAAATGCCGCAGACATACACACAGATTGGCAGCAGACCGCTCGACTGAACCGGTCACCAATCCTATCGACGCGGCGCGCTACGCCCGCTACGCCTAGCGTGATGGATATATTGGTAAGCACCAGCTGGCTGGCTCACGAGATGCAGGCTGCCCGCCCCGCAGATGATCTCGTCATTCTTGACGCATCAGCACATTTGCCTGGCGCGCAGCGTGACGCGGCGGCCGAATTTACCGCCGGGCATATCTCCGGCGCGCGGTTTCTCGACCTGCCATCGTTGAAGGACGAGACATCGCCAGTGCCGTCAGCCCTGCCGCGCCATGACCAGTTCGACGCCCGAATGCGAAGCCTGGGCGTTGGAACTTGCGGCCGCATCGTGCTGTATGACAACAGCGCCTTGCGCAGTGCAGCGCGGGCTTATTTCATTTTTCGTATGTTCGGGCTGGATAATGTCGCCATACTTGATGGCGGTTTGCAGAAGTGGCTGTCGGAAAACCGCCCCATCCACAGCGGGCCGGCGAATGTTGCCCCATCGGGCTTTACCGCACCGCAAGAGGATCAAACCCGGGTACGCAGCAAAGCGCAAGTGCTGGCAAATTTGGATAGCTGCGCGGAACAGATCGTGGATGCGCGCGATGGGGCGCGGTTTTGCGGCACCACAAGGGACACTGTTCACGATTTGCCCGGCGGACATATTCCCGGCGCGCTGAACCTCCATTATGCAGACCTTCTGGCGGATGACGGCACATTTCTGCCCCAGGCGGAAATCGAACGCGCATTCCTGCAGGCGCAGGTTGATTTGTCAGCGCCAGTCACTGCGACTTGCGGCAGCGGGATGACCGCATCGGTCCTGCTTTTTGCCATGGAACTGATCGGCAAGCATGATACCGCCCTGTACGACGGAAGCTGGAGTGAATGGGGGCGAGACCCTGATACACCCAAACAGACAGGGCCATCACGCTGACCATGGGTAAAGGCAAATTTCCAACCGATCACCCTTTGGGCCAAGGCACCAGGCTGGCCATTGCAGGGCGCGATCCTGAATATACAGGGGCCGTGGTCAACCCGCCGGTGTGGCGCGCCAGCACGCATCTTTATGCCGATACCGCCGCGCTGAAGGATGGCACGCGTCATAATGAAGATGGCCGCTTTTTCTATGGCCGCAGGGGCGCGCCCACCCAATGGGCATTGTCAGACGCGCTGACGGCGCTTGAACCGGGGGCGGAAGGCACCGTCTTATACCCCAGCGGGGTTGCTGCCATTGCCGGCGCGCTGATGGCAGTCCTTTCCCCCGGCGATGTGCTGCTGGTGACCGACAATGCCTATGAACCCACGCGCAATATGGCCACCGGTCTGCTCAAACGGTTCGGGGTACAAACCCGCTTTGTCGATCCGCTGGATGGGGCAGCGTTTGAAGCCAGTATCTGTAGCGCGACCAAGGCAGTGTTGCTGGAAAGCCCTGGCAGCCTGACGATGGAAGTGCAGGATATTCCCGCGCTGACTGCCATTGCCCGCCAGCACGGGGTCATTTCCATCATCGATAACACATGGGCGACGCCGCTTGGTTTTCCCGCCCTCGAACGGGGCTGCGATATTGCCATCATGTCACTGACAAAACACGTCGGTGGCCATTCCGACCTGATGATGGGCAGCGCCGCTGCGCGCGGCGATCTCTATCGCACTTTGCGCCAGACAGCGCAGGCACTGGGCCATGTCGTGTCGCCGGATGATGCGTCCCTCGCCCTGCGCAGCCTGCGCACCATGGGGCTGCGGCTGGACCGGTCGACGCATAGCGCGCTGGCCATTGCCAGCTGGCTGAAAGGGCGGGCCGAAGTGGCCCATGTGCTGTGTCCGCTGCTGCCCGGCGCGCCGGGGCATGAATTGTGGACCAGGGATTTTACCGGCGGCTGCGGCCTGTTCAGCTTTGTCATCAAAGGACGCAGCGCAGCAGCGCGTTCGCAGCTGATCGACGCGCTGCAACTGTTCGGCATCGGCTATAGCTGGGGCGGGTATGAAAGCCTCGCCATCCCGTTTGACCCTGCGGGCAACCGCTCAGCCACACCTTGGCCGCCATCTGGGTGGGACACTGGCGACAGATACGGTATTCGCCTATCGATCGGGCTGGAAGACCCCGCCGATCTCATTTGCGACCTTGCAACAGGCTTTGCCGCCATGGAGCAGGCCGATATGGAGCAGGAATGACCACCCCAGCCGTCACCCCAGCCGTCACCAATCCCGCTGCGCCGGATGCCGCCGTCACAGACCCCGCAGCCATTACCGATGCAGCCGGCGCAGCGGCGGGTGATCTGGAAGCAGGCGCGACGGTAATGCTGCAACCCGTACCAACCCCGGCCCCCAGTGCATCCCCGACCGAGGCTGTGAGTGCGGCGAATGACATCAAGGATGCAGTATCGGGTAAAAGCGAAACGGCTGCCAGTCTGGTCGATACGCTGGACAGTATGGCCCTTAGCGTGGGCGATATGCGCGTTTCTGTGTGGGATGGGCTGGTTGTCATTCTGGTCATCGTCAGCGTCCTCACCGCCGCTTATTTCCTGAGCAAGCTGCTGCATGGCCTGCTGAAACGCATTACCAAGCTGGATGTGACGCAGCGCCTGCTGGCAGAAAAGCTCATCTCGCTGGGAGTGTGGGCACTGGCGATATTGTTCGGCATCGATCTTCTGGGCATCGATCTAACTGCGCTGGCGGTATTTTCTGGCGCGTTCGGTCTGGCCATCGGCTTTGGCCTGCAGAAGACCTTTGGTAATCTGATTGCCGGCATCATCTTGTTGATGGACCGGTCCATCAAGCCGGGCGATGTCATTGCCGTGGCCGATCAGGCCGGCGTTTCCACATTCGGGCAAATTCGTAAAATCGGCATCAGGGCGGTGTCGATCACTACCCGTGACCAGAAGGAATATCTTATTCCGAACGAGAACCTGATGATCAATCAGGTGGAAAACTGGTCCTATTCATCGAAGAATGTGCGGATGCAGATACCCGTTGGCGTGTCTTATGGCTGCGACATCAAGCAGGCGGAAGCCTTGATGCTGGAAGCTGCCAAAATGTGCAAAAGGGTCCTGAAGTCACCCCCGCCGACCTGTTGGCTGGACCAATATGGGGAAAGTTCGGTCGACTTTGTCATTCACTGCTGGATCAGGGATCCGGAAGCAGGAGTGGGCAATGTTAAATCAGAGGTGCTAAAGAATTTGTGGGACCTGTTCCAACGTGAAGGGGTCGAAATTCCCTTCCCGCAAAGGGATATCAATTTGCGAAATAACGCGCAATTTGAACAGCTTATTGCCGCAATCAGCCAGCGGATAGAGGAAAAGTCGGCCAAGGACTGATGCTCTCGGCACACCCGAATTGCGCCTCTGATTTTCGGCTGAAAGGTTTTTTAGCCAGGCGGAAATCCATTCTCGCTGGCGACTTGACCATGGCGTCGTCATTTCGGCGGCATGAAGAAAACAGGCACAGTCTATCTTGTCGGCGCGGGTCCGGGTGACCCCGATCTGCTGACATTGCGCGCCGCGCGGCTGCTACAGTCAGCGCGATTGGTGGTTCACGACGGGTTGGTGGATCCGGCGATTCTGGCCTTGGCACATCCTGATGCGCGGCTGATTTCGGTCGCCAAGAAGCGTGACCGTCACACGCTGCCGCAGGGTGAAATCAATCAGTTACTGGTGAAAGAAGCATTGGCCGGGCGCGATGTCGTGCGGCTTAAAGGCGGCGATCCGTTCATTTTCGGCCGTGGCGGAGAAGAAGCGGAAGATTGCCGCGCTGCCGGTGTCCCGGTCGAGGTGGTTCCCGGCATCAGCGCTGCCAATGGCGCTGCCGCTGCCGCGCAAATTGCCCTCACCCACCGCGACGCGGCCAGCATTGTCAGTTTCGTGGCTGGCCAGTGCAAGGGTCTGTCAGACCAGAACTGGGCGGGCCTTGCCGGTGCGGGCCGCACCCTGGTCATCTACATGGGGGTAAAGACCGCCGCGCAAATCGCGGAAAAGCTGATGGCCGATGGCCTTGCCCCCGATATGCCCATCGCCATTATCGAAAATGCCGCGCGCGCTGAAATGCGCGTTTTGCGCGGGCCGCTGGCTGCCTTGCCAGACCTGGTGGACCGCGAGCGTGTCATTAGCCCTGCCCTCATCATCATCGGCGAAGTAACCGGCCGCACCGACCTCCAACTGGTTCATACCGCGCAAGAGGTTTCAGCATGAACATATTGACCGGAAACGATTTGAAGACCGGCGCTGTCATCTGGTGGGACGGCGCGGGCTGGTCGCTTCATCTCGATGATGCGGCCGATGCGGGCGATGATGCAGCTGCCATCATTGCGCGCGAGGAAGCCGCACGGCGGGTTAACGCGCCCTATGCCATCAATGCGGAACGCACCGGCAGCGGCGTGCGCCCTGCCCATATCAAGGACCGCATTCGCGGCCTTGGGCCGACAGTGCGCCCCGACCTTACCCTGAAACCCGAAGACCCCCAGGCGGTCCACGAGGTAATCTGATGTATCAATATGACCAATATGACCAGGCAATGGTCGATGCCCGCGTCGCAGAATTCCGCGACCAGTGCCAGCGCCGGATCGATGGCAAGCTGACCGAAGAGCAGTTCAAACCGCTGCGGCTGATGAACGGGCTGTATCTGCAACTCCACGCCTATATGCTGCGCGTTGCCATCCCCTATGGCACGCTGAGCGGGCGCCAGATGCGTGCGCTGGCTGACATTGCGGACAAGTTTGACCGGAAATACGGCCATTTCACCACCCGCCAGAACATCCAGTATAATTGGATCAAGCTGGAAGATGCAGGCGATATTCTGGCAGAACTTGCCAAGGTGGAAATGCACGCCATCCAGACCAGCGGCAATTGCATCCGCAACATCAGTTCAGACCATTTTGCCGGCGCTGCGGCTGACGAAGTGACCGACCCGCGCCCCTATGCAGAATTGCTGCGCCAATGGTCGAGCTTCCATCCGGAATTCAGTTACCTGCCGCGCAAGTTCAAATTCGCGGTGATCGCCAGCGATACAGACCGTGCCGCCATGCGCCTGCATGACATCGGCATCCAGATCGTGCGGAATGAAGCAGGCGAATTGGGCGCGGCATTCTATGTCGGCGGCGGCATGGGCCGCACCCCGATGATTGCCCCCTGCATCCGCCAATTCGTGCCGCTGGATCAGCTGATCACCTATTCGGAAGCATGCCTGCGCGTGTACAACCGCTATGGCCGGCGGGATAACAAGTACAAGGCGCGCATCAAGATCCTGGTCCATGAACTGGGCGCGGAAGAATATACGCGCCAGGTCGAGGCTGAATTTGCCCATCTGCTGGAACAGGGCATCGAACCGCCATTCGCAGAGCTGGCACGTATCCGGACGTTCTTCGAAGACCCTGCTTTCGAAGCGGGCGCGGCGGACGAGCTGGACCGGTCCGATCCTGATTTTGCCGTCTGGGCGGATCGCAATACGCACCCCCATAAACAGGCGGGTTACTTAAGTGCCGTGATCAGCCTGAAGCCTGTGGGCGGTATTCCGGGAGATGCCACTGCCGACCAGATGCGCCTGATGGCGCAACTGGCCGAAGATTACAGCTTTGATGAATGTCGGGTGATCCATACGCAGAACATCGTCCTGCCGCATGTCCGCAAGGCTGATCTTTATGCCGTGTGGCAAAAGCTGGAAGCATCGGGCCTCGGAACGCCCAATCTGGATCAGGTGGGCGATATTATCGCCTGCCCCGGCCTTGATTATTGCAGTCTGGCCAATGCACGTTCCATTCCGGTGGCACAGCGGATTTCGGAACGGTTCGCCGCCAATGGCAAGGGCGAAACACTGGGCGAATTGAAACTGAAGATTTCCGGCTGCATCAATGCCTGCGGCCACCACCATGCAGGCCATATCGGCATTCTTGGCGTGGATAAGAAGGGCGTTGAAAACTACCAGCTGCTGCTGGGCGGGAGCGAGGCGGAAGATACTTCGCTGGGCAAGATTACCGGCCCCGGCTTTTCCGAAGACGGCATTGTCGATGCGGTGGAAACCGCCGCCGATGTCTATCTGGCACAGCGCCAGGATGGGGAGCGTTTCCTCGACACATACCGACGGATCGGGATGGAACCGTTCAAGGAGGCGCTTTATGGCTGAATTACTGAGGTTTCGCGATGATGCTGTGCCGGCAGAGCCTGCCGTGACGGTTGATGCTTTTGTCGAACAGAGCAATGCTCTGGCGGTGCGGATCGAGCCGGGTGACGATGCGCGCAAGCTGATCCCATTCCTTGACCGATTGCGGCTGGTGGAAGTGAACTTCCCGGTGTTTGGCGATGGGCGCGGATATTCTGCTGCGCGAATTTTGCGCGAACATGGCTATTCTGGCGAAATGCGCGCCGTGGGCGACGTGCTGGTGGACCAGATTGCCTATCTGCAACGCTGCGGTTTTGATGCGTTCGAGCCCGACGAACCGTTGGCCGCAGAGGATGTCGAAAAAGCGCTGGCAAGGTTCCCGCAAGCATATCAGCAAACCACAGACGGGCGCATCCCCATCTGGGATTTGCGCCACGGCACCGCCCATGGCTGAAGCGGACCCGTCCAACCTTGCAGGCCGAACAGCAGACAGAATTGCAGACCGGATCGATACCGGACCGCGGTTTGATGAAGCTGACGCGATTACGCTGAACCGGATGTTTCGCGGCCGTGACACGTTGGAACTGCTGCACGGCGTCATTGGTGACGGGCTGGTCGGCGAACTTGCCACAGTGTCGAGTTTCGGCGCCGAAAGTGCTGTATTGCTGCACCTTATTTCCCGCGTCGACCCTTCTGTGCCAGTGCTGTTTCTGGACACTGGCAAGCATTTCGCCGAAACGCTGGTCTATCGCGATGAACTGGTGGCACAGTTTGGCCTGACGGGCCTGCGCAATCTGGTGCCCGATGCCAACATGCTGGCCGCAAAGGATGAAACGGGGCTGCGCTGGTCATACGACCCTGACGGCTGCTGCGACATTCGCAAGGTGCTGCCGCTGGCCGCCGGGCTGAAGGGAGTCGATGCCACATTGACGGGCCGCAAGGCCTTCCAGTCGGCCACCCGCGCCAGTTTGCCCCGCTTTGAAATTGACCTGTCCGATGCCGCTGGCCGATTGAAAATTAATCCGCTGATCGACTGGAGCGGGGAAGCTATTCAGGCCTATTTCGAAGAATTTGATCTGCCCCGCCACCCGCTGGTGGCGCAGGGATATCCGTCAATTGGCTGTTCCCCCTGCACCAGCAAGGTTGCGCCGGGTGAAGACCCGCGTTCAGGCCGGTGGAAAGGCTGGGACAAGACCGAATGCGGCATTCACACCCCGACCGACACTGATGATAGCGACCTGCCGCCGGGTTATGAACCCGCGTTCTGATTGGCCCGCGGTCAGAGCCAGCCTGCTGCGCGATACCATTCAGCAGTGCTGGCAAAACCAGCCTCACCCGTAATCACCGGCTGCCAGATGGCAGGCGGCACGGCCCTGTCAGACCGGGCGACCCAGTTGGGGTGGCACATATAGCCGACCCGGTCGGCGGTCAGCCTGGCGTCGCCGCCGCGTATCAGCCTGTCCATGCGCGCTGCGGCCGACAGAACAGCTTGGGGCAGATGCGGCGCGAACACCTTGCGGCCCATTGCCGCGCCGATTGCCTGTGCCATTTCCTTGTGCGCCCAGCCCCCCTGGCGGCCATCATCCGGCTCGAAAATCTTGCTGCGCACTGCCGCTGACGATGGCACCAGCGCTGCCAGCAGCGTGGCCAGATCATGCACATGGATCATGGATGACGCGCCGCCCGGCGGCAGCGGCACAATGCCCATCCGGGCGGCCCTGAACATTTCCAGATAATCGACATCATGCGGGCCATAGACCCCTGGCGGGCGCACGATGGTCCAGTCCAGTCCGCTGGCTTTGACCAGTTCTTCCGCCGCCAGTTTGGAGGCGCCATAGGCGGATAGATCCGGCTTGCGGGCCGACAGCGATGAAACCAGCACCAGCCGTCTGATACCTTCAGCCTTCGCCGCAGCGATCACCGCGGCTGTGCCGTCCACATTGACCGTTTCGAATTGTGCAGGGTCAGGCGTATTGGTCAGGCCGGCAATATGGATGACAGACGATGCCCCGCTGACAAGATCGGCCAATGCGGGCTTATCTGCCAGATTGCCGCTGATCCATTGCACATGGCCAGTTGCATCAGGCCCGCCAATGGCAGGTGCCGTGCGGGCCAGCGCCTTTACAGGCCGGTCAAGCCGCGCAAGGGCATCCAGCGTTGCCTTGCCGACAAAGCCGGTGCCGCCGGTGACCGCAATCGTCACAAGACCACCAGATGATCGCGGTGAATGACAGCCGGGCGCGGGGCATAGCCAAGCTGCCGGTGCTGCGCAGCTTCGCGCATGCCCATGATGGCGCGGCATTCATCGGCCGAATATTCCGCCAGCCCCTGCGCCACGGTTTTGCCAGCGCCATCACACACGGCAACCACATCCCCGCGTGAAAATGCCCCATCCACTGCGCATATTCCCGCTGCCAGCAGGCTGGAGCCGGTCAGCAGGGCCGCGCTGCAACCATCATCCACAGTCAACCTGCCCCGCACATCCAGCCGCCCGCCCAGCCATGCCTTGCGCCCTGCATCACGCCGCTGCGTGCGAAAGACGGTGCCAAGTCCCGCCGCAATCGCCGCGCTGATCGGGCGCTGTCTGGTGCCATTGATAATTGCCAGAGCAATGCCTGCCCGCTCGGCAATTTCCGCCGCCTGCAATTTGGACGTCATACCGCCAGAACCCATGCCCGATGCAGACCCTGCATCCGCCATGGCGCGAATTTCATCATTTATGCCATCCACATGGGGAATCAGCACCGCGCCATTATGCGCCGGATTGCGATCAAACAGGCCATCCACGTCGGACAGCAGCAGCACCGCATCTGCGCCTGCGGCCTGCGCCACACGTGCTGCCAGGCGGTCATTATCGCCAAAGCGGATTTCTTCTGTGGCAACGCTGTCATTCTCGTTCACCACAGGCACAAAACCCGCTTCGAGCAGGCGGCCCAGCGTTGATGCGGCATTGAGATAACGGCGCCTGTCTTCCAGATCGCCCAATGTTACCAGCATTTGTGCTGCGCCCAGCCCGCGGTCCTGCAACAGGGCGGACCACAGGCCGGCCAGCGCGATTTGCCCCACAGAAGCCGCCGCCTGCGCGTCTGCCAGACTTGCGCGGCCACCTTTAGCCAGCCCCATGCGCGCTGCGCCAAGGGCAATTGCGCCGGAACTGACAATGACCACCTGCTGGCCGCGGGCCGCCATTTCCGCCACTTCTTCGATCAGCCCTGCCAGCCATTCGCGGCGCGGCTGTCCGTCACTGCCCACCAGCAGCGCCGAACCAACCTTGACCACCAGCCGCTTTGTCGTTGCGGCATCGGCCAGATCATCAAGATGCAAAATCGCCATCACTTGCCGATTAGCGCCAAGTGAGGACGAAATGAAGCGCTGTCAGCTAGGGCGCGCTAAAGCCTGGCTGTTACAGCGGTGACCACGGGGCAGCTTCAGAAGTGTCTTCTTCTTCCTTGCCCTTGGTTTCGGTCGATGTGCGGTCCGGCAAATGCTCGAGCACAGCATCGAGGATGGCTTCCACGCCTGCCCCTGTTGCGCCCGAAATGGCAAACACCTTGTCCGCGCCTGCCGCTTTCAATTCGTCGGCAAAACCTTCGACCAGTTCCTTGTCCGCCAGATCCACCTTGTTCAGCGCGATCAGCTGGATCTTGTCCTCGAGGCCGGAACCATAGGCTTCCAGCTCCTCGTTAACGATCCGCATGGCTTCTGCCGGATCATCGCCCGATATGTCCACCAGATGGATGAGCACGCGGCACCGTTCGATATGGCCCAGAAAACGGTCACCAATTCCCGCGCCGTCAGCCGCGCCTTCGATCAGGCCCGGAATGTCGGCAATGACGAATTCGCGGTTCTTGTGGCGCACCACGCCCAGTTTCGGCACCAGCGTGGTGAACGCATAAGCACCCACTTTTGCCTGCGCGTTGGAAACCTGATTGATGAAGGTGGATTTGCCTGCATTGGGCAGCCCCAGCAGGCCAACATCGGCCAGCAGTTTAAGCCGCAGCCACACCCATAATTCATGGCCGGCTTCGCCCGGCTGATGCTGGCGCGGCGCGCGGTTGGTGGAACTTTTGTAGCTGGCATTGCCGCGCCCGCCCATTCCGCCTTCCAGCAAGGTTATCGTCTGGCCGACTTCGGTGAAGTCCGCCAGGACATCCTCCTTGTCTTCCGACAGGATCTGGGTGCCCACCGGCACTTCGATCACGAGATCTTTTGCGCCCGCGCCGGTCCGGTCACGGCCCATGCCATGGGTGCCGCGTGCAGCCTTGAAATGCTGCGAATAGCGAAAATCGATAAGTGTGTTCAGCCCCTGGACGGCCTTGAACACGATATCGCCGCCCTTGCCGCCGCTGCCGCCATCGGGGCCGCCATATTCGACGTATTTTTCGCGTCGGAAACTGACAGCACCGGGGCCGCCGCCGCCGGAGCGCAGGTAAATCTTGGCTTGATCGAGAAAATGCATTCTGGCCCCTTAGAGGTTCCTGCCGCTTCCGACGAGTCCTCTTATCACCCTAATTTACGCAGGCTTCAGGACCAGAGTGCGTCCGCGCCCTATCCTGATGCTGCTCCGTCCGTGGTTACGGCAGGAACGGCAGGCGTGGCAGGTTCAATCACCGGTTCAGACACAAAGGTCGGTTCGCCAGTGGCTTCAGGGCCAAAGCCCTGATCGACAGGAGTGTAGATTGCCGGTCCGTCATAGGACGCGTTGTTGATCACTGCCGTATTGCCATAGCGCGCATCCCATGATGCCACATCGACCCTATATTGTTCATAAGACCGGTAAAAATCTTCAAACACAGCTTCCAGCGTGCCCAGGCTGCGATCAGCAAATGCGCCAAGATCGGCAGGGGCCACCAGCAGGGATTCGTCCGCGACGCGCGTGGCGGCCTGACAGAATGCCGACTGGGCTGGCGGCAAGGCGAAATAATTATAGACCTGCGTCATATACTGATCCTGCGAACTGCGCGCAGTGGAGCCGAAGCGGTCGCGAAATTCCTTCGTCACATCCTTGTTCGCAGTCGCCAGCTGACGCTTGTTGCGTTCCAGCAGCGATTTATACGCGGGCAGGATGCTGGCATATTGCATGTCGAGACAATTGAGCGCGGCCACATTCAGAGCCGAGCGCACATTCCAGATTTTCTGCGCCGGGGTGAGGTTGTAATTCACCGTCTGGCGAATGCCATCAAGGCCCACTGCCGGAATGGCCATGGCCGAAACCGCGCCGCTGGGCGGCAATGGCCGCGAGGGAATGATCACCTGCACCGGCGGGGGTGGCGGCGGCGGCGGTGGGGGAGGAGGCGGCGGCGTGGCACATGCGGCAAGCGTAAGAAGACCGCCAGCAACAGCCAGCATGCGAATTTTTGCAACGTTCATTTCGAACATGGAACCCGATTCTCCCGTTGGCCCAGCCCATTGGTAACAGGGCTAGCCTTTCCCTCGGCTTAAGCGCCCGTTTCTATCGCGAATGCCGCATAAAGAAAATGCCCGGAATGCCAAAGGCACGCCGGGCATCGACAGAACGAGTCCTGCATACGGTGAGCGGGGAAGATTACTCCCGGTTGCCCATGAAACGCAGCAGGAACATGAACATATTGATGAAATCGAGATAGAGGCTGAGTGCGCCCATCACCACCATCTTGCCCATGGGATAAGCCTGCGCGATGGCAGGATTGGTCACCTTGGCATTCTGGATGGACAGATAATCGCGCTTCAGACGCTGCGTATCATAGGCGGTAAGGCCTGCAAAAATCAGCACCCCGAGGAAGCTGACAGCAAGTTCAAGTGCCGTCGACTGCATGAAGATGTTGATAACACTGGCAATCAGCAAGCCGATCACACCCATAATCAGGAAGCTGCCCCAACCGGACAGATCCTTCTTGGTGGTGTAACCATACAGGCTGAGACCAGCAAATGCGCCTGCGGTAGCAAAGAATGTCGCAGCGATCGAAGACCCGGTATAGACCAGGAAAATCGATGACAGCGAGAGACCCATTGCAGTCGCAAAGCCCCAGAACATCATCTGCAATGTAGCCGTGCTGAATTTGTTCTGGCCAAAGCTCATGGCAAAAACAAACGCCAGCGGTGACAGCATGATGATCCAGCTAAGGATGC
The DNA here is from genome assembly GCF_009827615.1 of Allopontixanthobacter confluentis. Taxonomy (GTDB): domain Bacteria; phylum Pseudomonadota; class Alphaproteobacteria; order Sphingomonadales; family Sphingomonadaceae; genus Allopontixanthobacter; species Allopontixanthobacter confluentis. Next base: position 402,528 of record NZ_WTYU01000001.1, on the reverse strand, counting down.
CGCCGCCGGTAAGGACGGTTTCTGCCATGCCGGAACGGGCGAACAGCAGCGCGACAATGCCGGTCAGCAAAACACCCGATGCCATATAATTATATATCGACAGCATGTGCTTGCGCAGCCCGGCGTCAAATACTTCACGACCCGCAACTTCACCATTCAGGCTGGGAGACGCACCGAAACCCGTTCGTGTGGGCCGGGGTTCTTTCCAATCTGCCATTGTGACACCTACTCCTTTTGCCCGGCAGCCATCTGGGCACCGGTTCTGAAAGCAATATCGGGATTATGGCAGGATTTTTCAAGTAAAACCGGACATCGCGCCGGTGGCAGAAATTAACCCTGTTTGCGCGCATCTGCCGCCATCTCGGCGCCGCGGTCCCGCGCCGCTGCCAGGCAATTCAAAAGTAGCGATTGCAAGGCCTGGTTTTCATCCAGGACATCCAGCCCCTTTTGCGTCATGCCCCCGGGGCTGGCGACCCGGCGGGCAAGTTCTGCCGGGGAATGGTCTGATGACGCAGCAAGCGCCGCTGCGCCCTCCACCATGATAAGGGCCAGCCGTTCTGCCTGCGTCTGGTCCAGGCCCAGACCGGTGGCGGCCGCGGCCAGCGCGTCGATGAAGCGATAGACAAAGGCAGGCCCGGATCCGGCCAGCGCCGCCACCAGGTCAAATTGCGCCTCGTCAGCCAGCCATTCCGCGCTTCCCAGCAATTGCGCCATTTTCGTCACTTCGGCCCGGACTTCAGGCTGGAGCCCGGATGCGACCAGAGCATTGGCAGATTTATTGATCGCACAGGCAAGGTTGGGCATCAGCCGCACGATGCCCCCTGCCCGTGGAAAAATCTGCGCAAGACTGTCCAGCCCGGCACCCGCGAGCACCGACACCAGCGTACATTGCGGGCCAATCAGCGGTTCGAGGTCTTGCGAAATTTCGGCCAGTTTCTGCGGCTTCACAGCCAGCAGAACAGCGTCGAACCCGCTGGCTGGCCACACATTGTGAACGGCAATTCCGCGCGGATCATCGGACCGGCCGGGGTGATATATGGCGAACCTGCTGGCGGGGATGCCCGCCGCCATCCAGCCATCCACCATGGCCTGCGCCATGGTTCCGAAACCGACGATCAATATTTTCTCGAGCGGCATTTCGTTCTCCTGCCCCAAAACAAGCGGCTCACGCCTCTCCTGCGGCATCGATCAACGCGCTGTCCAGCGCATCACGCGGGGTTTTGTCGCCCCACAGCACAAACTGGAATGCAGGATAAAACCGGTCGCATTCTTCCACTGCAGTTTCGACCAGGGCTTGCGCCTGATCCAGGCTGAGAAGCCCGTCATCGCCCAGCATGGCGCCGTGCCGATAAAGCAGCACGCTGCCATTTGACCAGATATCGAAATGCCCCAGCCACATCTGCTCGTTTACCATGGCGACCAGTTCATAGGATGCGCTGCGCTTTTCATCCGCGATCCGGATGTCGGGCAGGCATAACACCTGCAACACATTGTCATCCGCCCGCCAGATGCAGCGCAGTTGATATTTTGCCCAGCTGCCCTGAATTTCTGCGGAAATTTCATCGTCAGACACCGTCTGGCAGGGCCAGCCACGCGCTTCGAACAGCGCCGCCAGCATATCAACCGGCGCAGCATCATTATTAGCTGCAAATTCTGCTTCACCGGTTCTCATCTTTGCGTCCCGTCTGTTTTGTGGCTGTCTTTGACCATCAGCAGGCGATGCATTGTTAGCGGCTGGCAGCGCAATGCAGCGCCGCAGACCATCTGGGGAGAACTGAACTTGCCTGTTCAAAGCCTGTGCAAAAGCGTGAAACGGGCGCCGTAGCAGCCGGTAAAACCCCGCTGCCGGCTATTTCAGTTTTTGAACCTCTTCGCCTTCAACGCTGGTGAAGGTGAAACTGTCAGTGCCAGCCTTCTTCAGGGCGGCAACGGCGGCCTGTGCGGCTTTCAGACTATCATAAGGGCCGGTCAGCAAGCGGCGGGTCTGGCCCCAGTCCGCCACATAGGCTTCCTGTTTGCCAAGAATTTCGGGCATTTTGCGGCCCATCTTGCGCCAGTCAAATGCCAGCGCCTTTGGATCCTTGCCCGTGGCGACCTGCACCCAGAACCGGCTTGGATGGCGAATGGGGGCTGGCTTTGGTGCCGGTTTTGCTGCTGGTTTGGCGGCAGCTTTGGCTTCTGGTTTGGATTCAGCCTCAGCGGCCTTTTCACGCGGCGGCTTGATTGACCTTATATCGACTGCGCCTGAAATATCCGGCGCGGTTCTGACCATGGCAAGTTCCGCGAATGCATCCGCCACACTTGCGGTCGCCATGCTTTCCGCCGGTTTTTCGGCGGGCAGCGGAGTGGCAGTTACCACGGCTGATTGCGTGCTCACGGGCGAAGGGCCCACTTCTGCAAGATCAAACCCGGGCGCTGGCGACTCCGTGCTGGCGACAGCGGTTGATGGCGGCAATTCTATCCGCTGCGGCGCTGCTGGCTGACTTTGCCGCGCAACCACCGCGGCCAGCGTAGATCCCGCAGGCGGCAGCGGCGCTGGATTGCTGCCTGCAGGCACTGGTTGAGGCTGGGGGACAGGTACAGGCTGGGTAACAGTGGCAATTGGCGCGCTCTGCTGCGGCCGTGTGGCAGAATTATCGGCGCGCGCGACGCGCATTGTCCGCGCGCGCGACGATGATACCGCCGGGCCGGGGTCTTCATAGCGGGCGGCACGCGGTGTCCGGGTGGTCTTGGCAACAGAACTGGCGGCGCGTTCCAGCCTGCGCCGCTGGCTGCGGGTGTCAGCCTGCTCGCTTTTCTTAGGCTGGCTGCGCGTATTTGACTGGCTGCGCGCATTGGGCTGCGTGCGGGGGCCAAGCGGCTCACCCTGCGGTGTCAGCTGTGTATCGGATCGGCGGGCTGAGCGCGCTGGCGGGGTATATTGGGCAATGCGCGGATCATCACGGCCAATCTGCGCCGCCCGCGGAAACGCACCCAGATTGGCAGCTGCGGCCTGCTGGGCCGTCGTCAGCCGCTTCATATAGCGAAGGTACGGCGTGATTTTTGCGGATAATTGCGCGGGCATGACTGCTTCGGCGATAGACACCGCCTCAGCCTCTTCACCCAGAATGGCGAGGCCGAATGCCCGTGTGCGATAGCCCGACAGATCCCGCTTTTCCAGCAGTGGATACAGCGTTTTCTCAAATCCCGCACGGTCCCCTGCGATGGCCTGGCTGATGGCCATGCGGCGGACGATTTCGTCTGTCGGACGAAGCGCCAACGCCCTGGCATATTGCACCTGCGCTGATTGGGGATCACCCACCAGATCAAAGGCAAGACCGCGATCGGCAGCCAGCATGACGCTGGACGCACCGGCACGCTCTGCCTCGTCAAACAAGCGCAGGGCTTCCAACGGACGTTCGGAGCGGACAAAAGCGCCTGCCAGCCCCAGCTTCACCTGCGCATTGCCGGGCGAAAGTTCGTCAGCCCGGCCAAAAAAGCCGATGGCCGCGTCAACATCATTCAATTCCAGTGACGCATTGCCTGCATCAATCAGGGCAGAAAGATCGCGGGTGTTGCTGGCCAGCCGGCGAAGCGCCGAATTAAGATCGGACACCCCGGCAGGCGGCAAAGGCTGCACCACGGCGCGCGATTGCGCCGCACCGGACTGCGCATGCGCAGGTGCTGCACCCAGTGTTACGCCCGCAGCGCAAACAGCGCACAGGAACCAGCCGCCAGCCAGCGAAGTATGGGTTGCAAGGTTTACCAAACCGGAATTTCCTTCAAATCGAGCATCCGGTGACCTTGGCCGCATACGGCTGAACGCAGTCGGAACGATCCGGCACGCCCGATCGCGGCCGGATCGCTGCCAGATCACTGGTTGTTCTGGCGCCCCAGGAAACGCGGGATGTTGAGAGCGCTGCCATCATCATCGTCATCGTCTTCATCGTCATGGCTGTCCGAACCGCGCGACAGATTGGCCATCCGTTCGAACAAGGTGCTGCCTGCGCCCGCGCTTTCGCCGCCGGTAACAAGACCGCGCCGACGGCCGGTTTTGGCCTGCACCGGATTGTCTTCTTCTGCCAGGCGATCCGCATTGAGCAGAAGCTCGTCCTGCGCCGCATTGGCGGAATTGTCAGCCTCTGCAGTCAGATCGAGCGGTTCGCCGCCAAATGCGCCTTGTGCATTCCTGTCCATGCCGCGGTCCTGATTCCGGCCCTGGCCGTAGCCCCCTTCGGAGCCGACCATGCCAAGATCACCATCATCAGCCGGATCGACCAGACCTTCATCATCTTCCAGTTCATTCCGGCGAATGCCGGCGAGCGGATCGACGATGCCGTCGACATCTTCGCCATCATCATCGTCATGGCCAAAACCGCCGCTATCGCCCTGATCCGACGCGTAACCGCCGTAATTGCTCTGCACGGCAGGTTCTTCATGCACTTCATCTTCGCCCGGCAATTCCAGCACCGGGCGCTTGGGCGCACGTGAACTTCCCAGCGACAGGGAATGGCTTTCAGGCACGACCATATCGCCTGTCTGGTCGATGCCGGTGGCAACGACCGAAACACGGATCTTGCCATCCAGATCGGGATTGAAGGCAGAGCCCCAAATGATATTCGCATCTTCATCCACCAGTTCGCGAATGTGATTGGCCGCCTCGTCAACTTCCAGCAGCTTCATGTCTTCGCCGCCGATGATGGAAATGATCACACCCTTGGCACCCTGCATGGAAACACCATCCAGCAGCGGATTGGCAATGGCGCGTTCAGCCGCTTCCAAGGCGCGGTTTTCACCCTCGCCTTCGCCAGTACCCATCATTGCCTTGCCCATTTCGCTCATCACGGAACGAACGTCGGCAAAGTCGAGATTGATCAGGCCCGGCATCACCATGAGATCGGTGATGGACCGCACACCCTGCTGCAACACTTCGTCGGCCAGCTGGAAAGCTTCCTTGAACGTGGTTTCCGCCTTGGCGATCAGGAACAGGTTCTGATTGGGAATAACGATCAGCGTGTCGACATGCTTCTGCAGTTCGGCAATGCCGGCTTCTGCAGCGCGCATCCGCCGCGTGCCTTCAAACAGGAACGGCTTGGTCACAACGCCCACGGTCAGCACGCCCTTGCGGCGCGCCGCTTCGGCAATAACCGGCGCCGCACCAGTGCCAGTGCCGCCGCCCATGCCGGCAGCGATGAAGCACATGTTTACGCCTTCCAGCGCGTCTTCGATTTCCGAAACGGTTTCTTCGGCGGCCGCCTTGCCCACTTCAGGACGCGCGCCAGCACCAAGGCCGCCGGTAATATCCGGGCCAAGCTGGATGCGCTGTTCCGCAATGGCATTGCTCAATGCCTGAGCATCGGTGTTGGTGACGATGAATTCGACACCTTCGATGTTGGAATTGATCATATTGGCAATGGCGTTGCCGCCTGCTCCGCCAACGCCAATCACCGTAATGCGGGGCGACATATCATCCGTAGGCGCTGGACCGATGTTGATGCTCATTTGGGTTCCCTCCAAGGGATGTTATGCAAAATCTGTTGTTGTCTGCCAGTTTGGCACAAAGCGAATCGCGGTTGCATAGGTTTAAACCGCTTATCCACAGTGGTTAGCCGGCAAATAGCTCAGGCGCTGCAGCATTAGAAGTATTCCTTCACTGCGCGCAGCACTCGATTGACGATTTTTATCCCGCCATAATGGGTTGTGGATTGCGGCTTCGGGCCGATCGAGCGGATGTCCACCGGATCAGCCGCGGCATACAGGCACAGCCCGGCCAGCGTGGCGAAACCCGGTGTCGCATGGGCTTCCGGCAATCCGCGCAGCGGCGGCGTCTTGCCAATCCGCACGGGCCGGCCCAGCGCGCTTTGCGCAAATTCTGCAAAACCTGCCAGTTCGGCCCCGCCGCCTGTCAGCACCACCTGATTGCCGCGAGCGCCCGAAAAACCCAGTTCCTTCAGCGAACGACCCACTTCATCGGTCAGTCTGGACAGCTGTTCGGTCACCACCGACACCAGTTCGGCACGGGGGATGCGGTTCTTGTCGTCCGCGCCCCGCGCGGTAACGCCGGACGTATCATCGCCCGGACCGTTGACCGGGATCATTTCGCGATGGTCGGTCGGGCTGGCAATGGCCGAACCTGACACGCATTTCAGCCGCTCTGCCTGAAAGCGCCGGATGCCGAATGCCGACGCGATGGCATCGGTAATATCGGCAGAACCAAGCGGGATTGCCTTGAGGCCAAGCAGCATGCCCTTGGCATAGACCGATACATTGGTAACTTCCCCGCCGATTTCGATCAGCGCGGTGCCCAGTTCGCGTTCCTCCGGCGTCAGGCAGGCAAACCCTGCTGCCACCGGCGCTGCGACCACCGATTCCACGTCGAGATGGGCGTTCTGCACTGCTTCGATCAAGTTTCTGACCGGCGCACCATCAGCCAGCATTACGTGAATATCCACGCCCAGCTGTTCGGCATGCAAACCCTTGGGATTGGCCACGCCATTGGCCCCGTCCAGCGTATAATGGGCAGGCTGCGCGTGCAGGACCATCCGCCCGTCCGGCTGGATATTATCCCGCGCCGACATCAGCAGATGCTCAATATCTTCTTCCTCGATACGGCGGCCGCCAATCTCGATTTCCACCTTGGTCGTGCGGCTGGCAAGGCCTGCGCCGGAACAGCCGATCCAGACGCTGGAAATGCTGGTGCCGGCGTTCTTTTCCGCCCGTTCCACGGCATCGCGAATGGCATAGGTGGCCGCTGCCATATCGGTGATATAACCGCGCTTGATGCCCTGGCTGGCCCGGTGTCCTGACCCCAGAACGACCATTTCACCGGTTTCTGAAAGGCCCATGATCATGGCTGAAATGCGGAATGACCCGACATTGACAGCGCCGAACACCCGGCCAATGCGCGGCATGGCCATCAGCTGCCGGCCTTTGGATCAAGAACCTGCTGCGACCGACCGGGAATACGCATGTAAATCCGTTCCGGCGCGCGCATGTCGAAAGTGGCAACCTTGCCGCCCAGCAGGCGGTTAACCCCATCCAGACGGGCAAAGGACACCAGCGCACTGGCAGCTTCGGTATCGCCTTGCGGCAAGGCCAGAACCTGATCTGTGGTGAATGTCAGGTTCCAGCGCCGGTTACCGATCCATTCGGCCGAGGTAACCTGCGGTTTCAAGGCAGGCGCCGCATCGAGCAGGGCGTTGAGCTCGCTCACCTGAATTTTGGCCCCCGGGCCTGAAATCACCAGCATGCCTTTGGCGTTGGCGCGCGACACAGGTTCAAGTTCCGCGCCGGTCCGGTCAATCAGCACCAGCCTGTCCGGCTTGCTCAGCACGGCATGGGGTTTGCGTTCCACGATGTCGACCACCAGAGTATCTGGCAGCTGGCGGGATACGCGGGCATCCTTGACCCAGCTCAACCCCAGCAATTCTGCCCGGACATTCTGCAAGTCAACCTGCGGCATCGGGCGGTCACGTTCGCCCAGAACGCGCTCGTAAACCTTGAGTTCGTTCATCCGTTCAACCCCGGTCACTTTGACCCGGCGCACTTCGAACCCGGCATCGGATGCAAGTCCGGCCACTTCCTGCTGCATCAGGGCGGGCACGCCGGCCAGGCTGGCAATGACCCACGCCAGCATTGCGCCTGCACCCAGAATCACAACCAGGAAAATCTTGTGCAGCTGCTCCTCGGTGAAGGGCAGAATGGCCATGGCCGCATCCATGAAGGAGCTGGTGCGCGCCTTTGCCTTGCGCGCATGGTTGGCCCGCGTGGTGGAGGCCGCGGTGCGGCGGACGCCTTTTGCGCCGCGCTTAATTGTCGCCATTGCCCCCTCCTCCAACTGCGCTGCCTGACGTTCTCATCGCTTCTGCCACGATCGCCTCTACCAGATCGGCATAATCCATGCCGCAATAGCGGGCCTGTTCCGGCACCAGACTAAGCGGGGTCATGCCCGGCTGGGTATTGGTTTCGAGCACGAACAAGCCGCCTTCACCCTGTTCATCATCCCAGCGGAAATCAGTTCTGCTGGTGCCCTTGCACCCTAGCACGCGGTGCGCATCAAGGGCATATTTTTTGCACAATTCAGTAATTTTTTCAGGAATTTGCGCGGGGCAGACATGGTCTGTCATGCCGTCTGTATATTTGGCATCGAAATCATAAAACCCTGATTTGGGCTTCAGTTCCGTCACCGCCAATGCGCGCGGCCCGTCTGCGCTGTCGATGACCGCAGTGGTCAGTTCCAGCCCGCGAATGAAAGGTTCTGCCAGCAGATGATCGAATTTCTGCCACGGCCCCTCTGCATCTGGCCTGATGGGGTTTCCGTAATTGCTCTGATCCGTCACGATCGCGACGCCAACCGATGATCCTTCGTTGACCGGTTTCAACACGTAAGGCCGGGCCAGCGGGTCTTTTTCGAACAATTCCTTGCTCGCCACGATCCGCCCGCCGGGCATGGGAATGCCGTGCGGCACAAGCGCAAGCTTGGTCAGTTCCTTGTCAATCGCGATGACCGAGGTTGCAAGGCCTGAATGCGTGTACGGAATACCCATCAGGTCCAGCATGCCCTGCACGGTGCCGTCTTCACCGGGCACGCCGTGCAGCGCGTTGAACACCACGTCGGGCGCGGCTTCTGCAATGCGGGCCGCGACCTGACGGTCCATGTCAATCCGCGTTACCTTGTGGCCGCGGCTTTCCAGCGCATCTGCGACGCCGTTTCCGGACATCAGCGAAACAGGGCGTTCATTGGCCCATCCGCCCATCAGCACTGCGATATGTAGTGGTTTCACGCTGTTATTATCCGCCATTTCAGGGCCTACCCACCCGTTTGATTTCCCATTCCAGATCTACACCCTGGCTCTGGCTGACGCGCCGCCGCACTTCTTCGCCCAGCCCTTCGATATCAGCGCTGGTGGCAGTGCCGGTGTTGATCAGGAAATTGGTGTGTTTTTCGCTCACCTGCGCGCCGCCCATGGTAAGGCCGCGGCAGCCGGCGGCATCGACCAGCGCCCACGCCTTGTGGCCAGCGGGGTTCTTGAACGTCGATCCGCCGGTTTTGCTGCGCAAGGGCTGCGAAGTTTCGCGCGCCTGTGCAATTCGGTCCATTTCCGCGCCTATTTCCGCGACATCGCCGGGATGGCCCTGGAACCGGGCGGAAATGACCACTGCCCCGTCCGGCAGGTTGGAATGGCGATAGGAATAGCCAAGTTCTGCAGCAGAGAGCCGGCGGCACGTGCCATCTGACAGCACCACATCGCAATCAATCAGCACGTCTGCCACTTCGCGGCCATAAGCGCCGCCATTCATCCGCACAAAACCGCCCACGGTGCCGGGTATGCCGCGCAGGAATTCGAGCCCCGCAATGCCCGCATCGCGCGCGGTGGACGATACCAGAATGCCGCTGGCGCCACCGCCGCATTCCAGCACATTGTCGCCGCGGTTTTTCACCTTGGAAAAAGGCTTGCCCAAACGAATGACAACGCCCGGCACACCGCCATCCCGAATGATGAGGTTGGACCCCAGCCCCAGAGCCATGATGGGCAAACCCCCATCAAGCCGGGCCAGAAAATCGCGCAAATCATCCGCATCAGCAGGTTCGAACAACCAGTCAGCCGCACCGCCAGATTTGAACCAGACCAGTTTGGCCAGCGGCGCATCAGGCGTCAGCTTGCCGCGAAATCCTGTGGTAGCCACCTGCGCAGTCATGGCGCTGCGGCCCGCTGGCTGCCAGCCGCACGGATGCCATCGGCAAGCCCGGCTGCCCACTTGGTAATATCGCCCGCGCCAAGGCAGACGACCATATCGCCATCCTGCAATATACCCGCCAGTTCGCTGGCCAGTTCATCGGGCCCGGCAATGGTCGCGGCAGACCGGTGGCCGCGTTCTTTCAGGCCCGATACCAGCGTGGCGGCATCCACACCCTCTATCGGGTCTTCCCCTGCGGCATAGACAGGCGCGATAAACACCAGATCTGCATCATTGAAGGACGTTTGAAAATCCCCCATCAAATCGCGCAGGCGGGTAAAACGATGCGGTTGCGCCACGGCGATTACCCGGCCGCGCGCGGCTTCGCGCGCCGCTGACAGGACTGCGGTGATTTCAACCGGATGGTGGGCATAATCGTCGATGATGGTGGCTGAACCGCCGCCCACATCCACTTCGCCCACCCGGGTAAAGCGCCGCTTCACCCCGTCAAATGCCTTGAAGCCGCTGCAGATGATGTCCGTATCGCACCCCATTTCGAGGGCCACTGCCACGGCCGCCAGTGCATTTTGCACATTATGCCGCCCCGGCATGGGCAAATGGATATTGTCGATCCGGCGGATGGTGCCATCCCGCTCGCGCAGAACGGCATCAAACGTATTGCCGCCTTCTTCGGGCCGGATATTTTCCCCGCGAAGGTCTGCCTGCGCGGAAAAACCATAGGTCAGCACACGCCGGTCACGGACTTTGGAAATAACCGTCTGCACTTCGGGATGGTCAACGCACAGCACAGCTACGCCGTAAAACGGCACATTCTCGATAAATTCGACGAAAGCGTCCTTTACGGCTTCGAACGAACCATAGTGATCCAGATGTTCAGGATCGATATTGGTCACCACCGCAATCGTGCCATCCAGGCGCAGGAAGCTGCCATCGCTTTCATCCGCTTCCACCACCATCCAGTCGCTGTCGCCCAGACGTGCGTTGGACCCATATTGGTTGATGATGCCGCCATTGATAACCGTGGGGTCCACGCCGCCTGCATCCAGCAGCGCTGCGATCATGGATGTGGTGGTGGTTTTGCCATGCGTGCCTGCCACTGCGACAGTGGATTTGAGGCGCATCAGTTCCGCCAGCATTTCTGCGCGCCGCACTACGGGTATGCGGTTATCCAGCGCTGCGGCCACTTCGGGATTGGTCCGCCGCACGGCAGTTGATGTGACCACCACCGCAGCGTCACCCAGATTGTCTGCCGAATGGCCGATGAAAACGGGAATACCGCGTTCGCGCAGGCGTTCAACGCTCGGCCCTTCGGCAATATCGGAACCCTGAACGCGATAGCCCAGATTATGCATCACTTCGGCAATGCCGGACATGCCGATGCCGCCAATGCCGACAAAATGGATGGTCCCGATATCGGTGCCGACACCCTTCATGACATTTCATCCCGCGTGGCCGCGCCCTGACCGACCATTTCGCCCTGTGATGCACCGCGTGCATTGTTGCCGCCTACGCGGATGACATCCATGAGCTCGCTGCCGCCAAAACCGGTGACCAGATCGGCCAGATCGGAAGCCGCCTTGGGCCGTCCGCAATTCCACGAGGCGTGGGCTGCGGTTGCCAGCGTTTCAGGGCGCTGCGCCATGGCCTGTATTTGCTTGGCCACCTGGGTCGGCGTGAAATTTGCCTGGCGGATGGAACGCGCGCCGCCTGCTTTGACCACTTCGCGGGTGTTGAAATGCTGGTGGTCGTCCGTTGCAATGGGCAGCGGCACCAATATGGCGGGCCGGCCCACCGCGGTCAGTTCGGCAATGGTCGATGCCCCGGCGCGTCCGATGAACAGATGTGCATCGGCCAGCCGCGTGTTCATATCTTCAAAATATGTGCCCAGTTCCGCCGGAATGTCATGGCTGCGATAGCGTTCGCGCACTGCGTCGATATCTTCCGGGCGACACTGCTGCGTCACTTGCAGGCGTGACCGCAGGGCCGGCTGCAACATCGCCAGCCCGTCAGGCACTACGTCTGACAGGACGCGCGCGCCCTGACTGCCGCCGGTGACCAGCACCCGCAGCAGGCCATCATCGGTAAATGGCGGAAAAGGTTCATCGCGCAGTGCCAACACTTCTGCCCGCACCGGATTGCCCACCAGATGTTCCTTGGGGTAATATTTGGGCTTCAGGCGCTTCACTTCCGGATATGCCGTGGCAATGGCCTGCACCCTGCCCGCCAGCAGGCGGTTGACCCGCCCCAGCACCGCATTCTGTTCATGCACGATGCTGGGAATGCCTGCCGATGTGGCGGCCAGCAGCGCAGGCAGTGCAGGATAACCGCCGAACCCGACCACTGCGCTGGGCTCAAAGGTTTCGAACAGGCGCAGCGCCATGCGCCGGCCTTCCAGCACGGCCTTTACGCCTGCAAACCAGGTCATCGGGTTTTTGCCGAACCGCCCTGCGGGCAGGACATGGGCAGGCAGAAAGTCAGGCTTGCCCGGAATGTCCGCGCCGCGCGCATCGGTAATCAGCGCGACGTGGTGTCCGCGCCGTTCCAGCTCCACCGCAAGGGCGAAAGCGGGGATCAGGTGCCCGCCGGTGCCGCCAGCGGCCAGCACGTAATGTCTGTTTGCATCGCTCATCTGCGATTCTCCTTAGCAGATGGCGCCATTTCGGTCAGCATGCCCCGCAGGCCCGGTGTTTCGCGCGTCAGAAACGGATTGCGCCGCGTAATGGCCAGCAGCAGCCCTGCCGCCAGACACACCGCAATGGTGGACGAACCGCCATAGGACACCAGCGGCAAGGTCATGCCCTTGGACGGGAACAATTGCAGATTGACCAGAATGTTGATGAACGCCTGCCCGCCAATCTGTGTGGCAAGGCCAGCGCCAGCCAGCAGCGTAAACAGATCTTCCTCGTCCGCCAGGCGCACCAGCACGCGCGCGATAAGCGAGAGATAGATAATTACCACCAGCGCGCAGACAATCAGCCCGAATTCCTCGCCAATGACGGAAAAAATATAGTCGGTGTGGGCTTCGGGCAAATTCATTTTCCGGATGCCCAGCCACAGCCCGCTGCCAGTCCAGCCCCCTGCGAGCAAGGTGCGCTGCGCCAGATCGACCTGATCAAACGCCGTGCCGCCGCCCAGAAAAGCATCGATCCGGTGGCGCGCATTATCATACAGGAAATAGGTGGCCGTAACCGCCGCCATACCGCCGGCAATGACGATGCCGATACGCTGCACCGGCACCCCTGCCAGCACCATCAGCACAAACCACACGCCGCCAAACAGCAACGTATCACCAAAATTGGGCTGCAGCATCAGCAGGATGGCCACAAACCCCATCAGCGCCGTAATAATCCACATGACGGGAATATTGGGATCCCTGATGCGCCATGACAGCACCCATGCCAGCAGAATGGCAAAGCCGGGCTTCAGGAATTCCGATGGCTGGAAGCTCATGCCAAGGTTGATCCACCGCCGCGCGCCATTCACTTCCGTGCCGATGATGGGCACCAGCACCAGCAGCGCCATCATCCCGCCAGCCAGCAGAACGCCAAGCCTGCGCGCATTATCTCGGCTCAGCATGGAAGCGCCGATCAGAGTGAGAACACCCAGAAACTGCCACCTGACATGCGCCCAGTAAAAATACAGATCGGGCAATTTGACGCTGGCGGTGGACAGGCGCTTGGCACTGGCAGGCGATGCTGCGGCCACCGCCGCTGTGCCAATGGCCATCAGCACAATGATGAGGAACAGCAGCACACGGTCAATCTCGCGCCACCAGATGCGCAATTCAGCGCGTTTGGTGCTGCGATAGCGCGAGGGCGAATTGCCGCGATCGCCGGAGCGGGGAATGTAAGGCTGCGACGCGCTCATTATGCCCCTCCCCCGTGGTCTGCACCGGTCAGCGCTTCGACCAGATCGCGGAAATGTTCGCCGCGTTTTTCATAATCGCGAAACTGGTCGAAACTGGCGCAGGCAGGCGACAGCAGAACCACATCGCCCGGCCGGCACGCGGCAATGGCGCGGCGCGTGGCTTCGCACAGCATCTCACATTGTTCGACCTTGACCTTGCCCGCCAGCAATTCGGCAAAGCGCGGGCCGGATTCGCCAATGGTGTAAGCTGCCGCCACATTGCCCAGATGATGTTCGCAGTCACCCAGCCCGTCTTCCTTGGCAAGGCCGCCCACAATCCAGTGAATGCGCGGCGCCGGGTCCGGCGGGAATGCGGCCAGCGCTGGCGCGGTGGAGGCCGGGTTGGTTGCCTTGCTGTCATTGACGAACAGGACGCCATCATGTTCGCCCAGCCGTTCCATCCGGTGCGGCAGGCCCTTGAAACTTGCCAGCCCTGCCCGCCATTCATCCGGCGTCAGCCCCAATTCTTCCACCATCGCGACAGCGGCAGCCGCATTTTCCAGATTGTGCGGCCCCTGTAGCGATGGCCATTCAGACTGGAGGTGCGCAATCGCAGCGGTGTCGATTGCGGCGACGCGGCCAGCCTGGCGCCGCTGCATTTCTGCCGCCATGATCGCCCTGGTTGGCTGGTCATCCACACCAAAAACCGCGAAATTATCCGCGCTTTGCATTTCGAAAAGGCGGCTTTTGGAAAAGGCGTAATGATCAAAGCTGTCGTAACGGTCCAGATGGTCCGGCGTGATGTTCAGCAGCGCAGCGACATCGCAATCGAGCAGACGCGTAAGATCAATCTGATAGCTGGACAGTTCCAGCACATAAATCGCAGCGCCCCTGTCATTGGGGCATAGCGGTTCGCGTGCCAGCACAGGCAGGCCGATATTGCCGCCCATTATGGCAGCAAATCCGGCGCCTTCCAGAATATGATGGACCAGCGCAATGGTGGTGGATTTGCCATTGGTGCCGGTAATGCCGACCACCTTGTGCGGCGGCAGGCTGGCGCGTGCTTGCGCGAACAGTTCGATATCGCCAACCAGCGGCACGCCATATTTTTCTGCATGCGCCGCGATCGGGTGGGTGTTGATCGGCACGCCGGGCGACACAATCACCCCGTCAAACCCGGTCAGGTCCAGATCGAGCGGATCGGCCAGCGTGGCGCGGCCTTTCAGGCGGTCACGGGCGATGTCCTGCCGGTCCCAGGCAAACACCTCGGCACCGCTGGCAATCAGGGTTTCGGCAGTGGCCAGCCCTGACCGGGCCAGGCCGAGGACGGCATAGCGTTTTCCGGAAAAGGCGGGTGAAGTGATCATCGTAATTTAAGCGTTGCCAGCCCCATCAATGCAAGGACGATCGAGACAATCCAGAACCGAATGACCACTGTCGATTCCTTCCAGCCAAGCTGTTCGAAATGATGATGGATCGGGGCCATGCGGAAAATGCGTTTGCCAGTGCGCTTGAACCAGAACACCTGCAGAATGACCGAGACAGCTTCCACCACGAACAGTCCGCCCACGATGGCCAGCACGATTTCATGGTGGGATGCCACGGCAATGGCCCCCAGCGCGCCGCCCAGGGCCAGGCTGCCGGTATCGCCCATGAATACCGCCGCTGGCGGCGCGTTGAACCACAGGAAGGCAAGCCCAGCGCCCATGATGGCAGCGCAGAAAATGGCCAGTTCGCCCGCGCCTTCCACGTATGGAATGCCCAGATATTCGGAATAATCGACCCGGCCCACCAGATAAGCGATAATGGCGAATGTGCCTGACGCGATGATGACCGGCATGATGGCCAGGCCGTCCAGCCCGTCAGTCAGATTGACCGCATTGCCGGCACCCACCATCACGATGGCGGCAAACACGTAATAAAACATGCCCAGCGGGATGACCCGGTCAGAAAAGAACGGGACATAAAGATCGGTGCTGATCTGGCCCACGATGATCCAGGATGCGACGCCGGCCACCGCAAATTCCATCAGCAGACGGACTTTGCCCGATACGCCCTTGTGGCTGTTCTTGGTTACCTTGTCATAATCATCGAGGAAACCGATCACACCGAAGCCGCCGGTGACCGCCATGCACGCCCATACAAACGGGTTGGTCAGGTCCATCCAGATCAGCATGGAAAGAATGACGGACACCAGTATCATCAGCCCGCCCATGGTCGGCGTGCCGACCTTGGACAGATGGCTTTGCGGTCCATCTGCACGGATCGGCTGACCCTTGCCCTGACGCACACGCAACATATTGATGAATTTGGGACCGATCACGAGGCCGATCAGCAGCGCGGTCATCAAGGTCGCGCCCGCTCTGAACGTCTGATAGCGAATGAGGTTGGAAACCCCTTCGAAACCCATCCATTCGGCAATCAGATAAAGCATTCAGCCATCCCGGCCCACAAATTGTTGATCCACGAAGCGGGCGACAAGCCTGCCAAGTCCGACCGAGTTGGAGCCTTTTACGAGAATGGCGTCCCCTGCGGTCACTCCAAACTCTTCCAGCGCCGCAATTGCCTCGGCAGGTCCATCGCAATGCGCGAAGGAAAGCCCGTTGCCAAGCGCATTGGCTGCGCCTTTCCCCAAGTCCCGTGCAAGGGCGCGCATTTCCTCGCCCACCAGAATGGCAAAATCCACCCTCGCTTCGGCCAGAGGTTCCGCCAGCTGGGCGTGAAAACGTGGTGCAAAATCACCCAGTTCCTTCATCGATCCCAACACGGCGATGCGGCGTGTGGCCGGCGTTTGCCCAAGCGCGCGCAAAGTTGCCCGCATGGATGCAGGATTTGCGTTGTAACTTTCATCAATCAGCAGGGCCTTGCCGCCCGGTGCCTTGATCTGGTGGCGCGCGCCGCGACCTTTGAGACCGCCCATTTCCGCCAGCGCCAGACCGGCAGCACCCAGATCGCCGCCTGCGGCACGCACCGCCGCCATGACGGCGAGGGAATTGGAAATCCAGTGGTCGCCCGGTTCCGCCACGGAATAGCACATTCTGGTGGTGCCAAGATCAGCGGTTACCAGCGACCCGCCATTGGCTGAAGGGATGGAATCCAGCAGGCGTACATCGGCATGGGCCGCCCGGCCAAAGGACACGACTTTCGCGCCCAATTTCAGCGCATGATCGCGCAGGCGTTCAAAATGCGGGCTATCTGCCGGAATAATCGCAGTGCCGCCGGCTTCCAGCCCGCCGAAAATTTCCGCCTTGGCATCGGCAATCGCTTCTTCACTGCCGAGGTTTTCAATATGTGCAGGCGCAATCGTGGTGACCACGGCGATATGCGGGCACACCTGCCGGGTCAGCTGCGCAATTTCGCCAGCGTGGTTCATGCCCATTTCGAACAGGCCAAACAGGCTGCGCGCAGGCATGCGCGCCAGGCTGAGCGGGACGCCGACATGGTTGTTGTAGCTGCGCACGGAACGGTGCGTTTGCCCACGGCTGCCGCGGTCTAGCGAGGCAAAGATTGCTTCCTTGACGCCGGTTTTGCCGACGGAACCTGTCACACCGATGCGGATAGCCTTGCTGCGCCGGCGCGCCGCGCTGGCCAATGCTTCCAGGGCAGCATGTGTGTCAGCCACCAGAATATGCGGAAAATCAACCGGGCGGTCCACCACAGCAGCAGTCGCGCCATTGGCAAATGCCTTGTCGATGAACTTGTGCCCATCCATGGTTTCGCCGCGAAGGGCAAAAAACAGATCGCCGCTGCGCACATCGCGGGAATCAATTTCAACACCGGAAACCTGGAAATCCGCACTGGCGACACCGCCGGTTGCATTCACAATTTCCTGCGCGTCCCACAGGCACATGGGCAAGGCATCGCGCGTGGTGACGGGCCAGTGGCGCAAGGCGCGATGGGCGTTCATTGTGCCTTCGCTCCTGGTGAAGCAGCTTCACGCGCAACAGTGACATCGTCAAACTGCAAAATCCGCATAGTGTCTCCTGAGCCGATAATCTGGCCCTGTTCATGTCCCTTGCCCGCAATCAGGACGATATCGTCGCGGCCCGCTTCTGAAACTGCGGCAAAGATCGCTTCCCGGCGGTCACCGATTTCGCGTGCGCCTGGTGCATCGCGCAGCACTTCCGCGCGGATGGCTGCGGGGTCTTCGCTGCGCGGATTGTCGTCTGTGACGATGGCGATGTCGGATTTTTCAGCCGCGATACGGCCCATTTCCGCCCGCTTGCCGTGGTCACGGTCGCCGCCTGCGCCAAATACGGTGATCAGCCGCCCGCTGACATGGGGCCGAAGGGCTGCAATAGCAGCCTCGATCGCGTCAGGCGTATGGGCATAATCCACATAGACCGGCGCACCTGTCTGGGTGATGGCAGCGCGTTCCAGCCGGCCGCGCACAGGCTGGAGCCGGGCCAGACCGTCAAATACCATGGCCGCATCCCCACCGGTGGCCAGCACAAGACCTGCCGAGACCAGCGCGTTTTCCGCCTGATAGGCACCGATCAGCGGTAGGTTTATCATCCGCTTCTGGCCTTCATATTCGATTTCAAGCGTCTGGCCGAGCTGCGTGGGCGTGCGTGAGACAAGCCGCAGCGATGTGCCATGATCGCCCACGGTAAACAGCCGCAATCCGCGCCGTTTGGCATGGTCGATTACCCGGTCTGTCCACTCGCCAGCGCCAGTCCAGATAATGGCGGCTGCGTCGTCTGCCACCACTTCATCGAACAGCCGCATCTTGGCGGCAAAGTAATCGTCCATATCGCCGTGATAATCGAGGTGATCGCGCGTGAAATTGGTGAAGGCCGCAGCGCTGACCGAAATGCCTTCGTTGCGGTATTGCGACAGGCCGTGGCTCGACGCTTCGTAAGCGACATGGGTCACACCCTCGCGAGCGAGGCCGGACATATTGGACAGGAAAGTGACAATATCGGGCGTGGTAAGCCCGGTGGAAACGCTTTCGTCAGGGGTCGTGACGCCCAGCGTGCCAATGGATGCCGCCCGCTCGCCCGCCATGCGCCACAGCTGGCGTGTCATTTCAACAGTGGACGTTTTGCCATTGGTGCCGGTGACAGCCACGATGGTTTTGGGAAACGGGCCAAAAAACTGCGCGGCCAGCGCAGCGAAGGTGCGGCGCGGGATATCGCTCGCGATATGGAGCGCGCCTTCGACCGATGCCTCAGGCCGCGCCACAATGGCGCTGGCACCGCTGGCGATGGCGGCGGCAATGTAATCTTCGCCATTGACCACCGCCCCCTGAAACGCGCCAAAGACGGTTCCGGGTGCGACTTTGCGGTGGTCAATGGCAAAGCCGGTAATTTCGATATCGGCGCCGCTTTGCGGGCCGGATGCGGACGCAGCAGGCGTGGGCATGGCAGATCCGGGCAGCGAAATGCCGGCTGCCTGCGCTATTTTGCCCAGTTTCATTCGTCGCCGCCCGGTATGAGG
Source organism: Allopontixanthobacter confluentis (assembly GCF_009827615.1). Taxonomy (GTDB): domain Bacteria; phylum Pseudomonadota; class Alphaproteobacteria; order Sphingomonadales; family Sphingomonadaceae; genus Allopontixanthobacter; species Allopontixanthobacter confluentis. The sequence goes on along the minus strand of NZ_WTYU01000001.1, from coordinate 383,565 downwards.
GGGCGCAAATCGCTGATATCCACATCACGCGTATTGTCAGGGCGGACGCCGAGAATGGGGCCGATGCGCGGTACCAGCCGCCCCACGATAGGCGCTGCATTCCAGGCCGCCGTGCGCTGGAACGAACTGGCCGTGGTGCCCTTGGGTTCATCCAGCATGGCGATGATCACATAGCGCGGCTTGTCCATCGGGAAAGCGGCGGCAAAGGTCGAAACGAGTGACGAACGGCGATAGCCCCCCGCGCCCGGCTTTTCCGCGCTGCCGGTTTTGCCGCCGACACGAAAACCCGCCGCATCGGCATTCTTGCCGGTGCCGTAAATCGCAATCATGCGCAGCAGCTGGCGCATTCTGTAGCTGGTCGATGCCTTGAATACCCGGCGGCCCTTGGGCGCGGCGCCGGGGGCAAGTTTGCGCATGGTGGCAGGGCGCCACACGCCGCCATTGACCATGGCCGCATAAGCGCTGGCCAGATGCAGCGGCGTAACCGCAATGCCGTGGCCGTAGCTGACCGTCATGTTGCGCAGGCGCGGCCAGTTGTCACCGGGCCAGATGGGAAAGCCCTTGGCAGGCAGTTCGATATAAGGCCGTTCATTCATGCCCAGGTCGATCATGGTCTGGCGAAGGCGTTTCGGGCCCAGATCATCGGCAATTGTGGCAGTGACGATATTGGACGAATGAATGAGCGCTTCGGGCACGTTCAAAGATGCGCCGATAGTGTGGCTGTCACGAATGGAAAAACGGCCAATTTTGAGCGGACGGTTTGCCTGATAACGCTTGCTGAAATCGCGCACCACACCGGCGTCGATTGCGGCAGCGACGGTCAGCGGCTTGAAAGTGGAGCCGAGTTCATAAACCTGATTGGTCACGCGGTTGAACATGAGGTCCACCCCGGCGGCATCAATCTTGTTGGGGTCAAATTCAGGCAGGGATGCCAGTGCCAGCACTTCGCCGGAATCGACATCCAGCACGATGCCAGCGGCGCCCATGGCATTGGTGGACAGCATACCGCGGCGCAGCTCATCTTCCAGCGCGCCCTGTGCGCGCAGGTCGATGGAAAGCGCCACCGGCTGCCCGCGGGTCGCCGGATCGCGCAAGTGGTCGTTCAGCACCTGCTCCATGCCGACCTGGCCATTACCGGCAGCATCGACATAGCCAAGCACATGTGCGCCCATGGACCCTTGCGGGTAATGGCGGTCTTTTTCCTGCGGCAATTCCAGCGCCAGTTCGCCAATAGCCTGCACGCGGTTGGCCTGTTCCGGCAGGACGCGGCGCTGGATATAGCCCTTTTTGCCCGCGGCCAGCCTGGATGCGACATCATCTTCATCCAGATCGGGAAAAATCGCCTTCAGCTGCGCTGCGACTGCCGCTGCATCATGGACGAGCGGATTTTTCGGGTCGCCCATGGCTTCAGGATTATACCACAGCGCATAAGCGGGGAATGCGCGGGCCAGAGGTGCGCCATTGCGGTCCGTCAGTTCGCCGCGCGGAGGCAACAGGGCATCAGCCAGCGAAGTAACGATGGTGGCACGGTCGGTCAGGCCAAGCACGCCAATCCGCACGATAGCCGCGCTGGCCACGATCATGAAGACCAGCGCAATCCACAACACGCGCATCCGCGCCACGGTGAGCGATTGCTGACGAATGCTGACCAGCCGGACCCGGCCCGAAGATATCGCCGTGCTGACCGTAAGGGCGTTCATTCTGCGACCTGCGCGCCAAAACCGCCGTTTACCGCCAGACGTTCTGCCAGTGACCGGGCGGCAGACCTGGTCGCGGACCGGCCCGTATCATCGCTGCGTGCGCGATCATGCGCGGGCTCTTCTTCAGCCACGGTCTTGCCGGTCATGGGCGAAACCATGGCCGGAAAACCGCTTTCTTCCGGTGTTGCGGCGCGGGCCACGCGGATCGGGCTTGGCGCGCCGGCATCGCGGGCCAGCCCAAGCTGGGCCAATTCGCGTTCGTTTTCGAGATATTGCTCGGCAAGCGGCGCCGCATAGCCGAATTCAACCTTGTTCCAATTGGCCAACTGTTGCTGGTTGGCCCGGGTTTCGAATTCGGTCTCGAGAATCTGCTTTTCCTGCTCCAGCGCAATAATCCGGCGTTCTGCCAGACGCACTTCGCTTTTCACCGCATTCACCCTGAATGTGAGCGCGACAAAACCGGTGATGCAAATGCTGAGGGCCACAGCCCAACCAATCTGGCGAAGACGACTACCGGGTGCCATTACGCGGCCTCCCTTGCAGGGGCGCTGGTACGAACAGCATGACGCAGCGTGGCTGAACGTGCGCGGGGGTTATCGTTAATTTCGCTTTCCGAAGGGCTTATGGCCTTGGAAACCTGCGTGAATACCGGCGGCACCGGCTGTGCCTCGGGCATATGGCGCGACCCGCCGCCAGTGGCCGACGCATCGCGCAGATAGCGTTTCACGATACGGTCTTCCAGGCTGTGAAAGCTGACCACTGCCAGACGGCCACCTTCGCGCAGCATTTTTTCCGCTGCCGAAAGGCCGTGGTTCAGTTCATCCAGCTCTGCATTCACATGAATGCGAATGGCTTGAAAACTGCGGGTTGCAGGGTCTTTTGGTGCGCCTGCATGATAACCCAGCGCCTTGCGTATCACGCGCGCCAATTCGCCCGTTGTATTGAGCGGGCGCGCTGCCACGATCGCGCGGGCAACGCGGCGTGACTGGCGTTCTTCACCATAAAGATAAAGCACGTCGGCAATCGCTTCATCGCTGGCGGTGTTGAGAAAATCAGCGGCGCTTTCGCCTTCCTGAGACATTCTCATGTCCAGCGGCCCATCGGATGAAAAGGCAAAGCCGCGTTCCGCCTGGTCAAGCTGCATGGACGACACGCCGATATCCATCGCCACACCATCCACCTGGTCCACGCCAGCGTCCTTCAGCGCTTCTGCCATTTCGGAAAAACGGCGAGCGTGCAGCACCAGACGCGGCGGGTTTTCAGATGCTTCGGCCCAGGTGGAACCGGCCGCAATGGCATCAGGGTCGCGGTCAAATGCGTGGACGGTCGCGCCAGCATCCAGCAGCGCGCGCGTATAGCCGCCCGCACCGAATGTGGCATCCACCATCGTATCACCCGGTTTCGGGTCAAGCGCGGCAATACATTCGCGCATCAGAACGGGTATGTGCGGAGCACCGGTCACTTGCTTCGCGCCTTGGCTTGGGCATCTGCAACGAAATTGTCACAGGCTGCCTTTGCGCTTGCCCATTCATTATCCATTTTCGCAAGCTCGGCAGGGTTCCAAATTGTGAAGAACCGGCCTGCGCCGTTAAAATAAAGCCCATCGTCCACATTTCCGAGCGCCCGCAGGTGCTCGGGCATGACAAAACGGCCACTGTCGTCAAACGGAATCTCGACGAATCCGAACAGCTGTGATGCGCGCGTATCGCGGTCAAACTCGCGATTCGCACGGAAGGACATTTCTTCTTCACGGTCGAGCTGGGCATCAAGTTCTGTCCGGCGGGACAAGCCAAAGCCGGTGAGGCAGTTCCAGCGGTTATGTTTGGCAAGGCACAGGGTGCGGCCATCGCTGGAATCGCGGACAGCCTTGCGGAACAGCGGAGGCAATACGAAGCGACCCTTATCGCCTGCCGGCGAATAGGCTTGTCCGCTATACCCTCCGAACGCCGCTGCTGACACTTACCCCATTCCCCTCGCCCATCGGGCCGTTTCCCCCGGACACAGCTTCGCCGCTTCCACCCACGCGCAAGCTGGGGTGGCTCGCCCCGTAAATTCGGAACGCAGCGAAAGACGACCTGTCCAATGAGCAGTGGTATTAACCCGCACCACCCGGGGATGGAAGGGAAAATTACGGGATTTCGCGGGATAACCCGTTTAGTGTCTGATTTTAAACAGTATTTTTCTTTACCTATAGGCTGGTTTACGATAATTCGGGCGTGTCGCGCCTGCCGGATAATGCCTATTTTACGGTGGTTTAGGGGATAGACTCAGGCGGCGCAGACAGCAGCGGGCACGGACTTTCCCGTGATTTCCCGCACTCTGGTCAGCGCGGCGAAAAAGCGTGATTCGCCAATGTCAAAAGCGTCTTTTCACGCGCCGCGCCTGCCATGTCCTGATCAAGCAAGGCCGCGTCTGCCACGATCAGGGCTGATCCCTTGCCAATACGGCAGTCTGCCGCAGCGCCGCTGGCAATGACCGAACAGCTTGCCTGCGCTTCTGGCGCCGATGCCGCAGCGGTCAGCGTTCCGGGCAGGTCCAGCGGCAGATCAGTGCCCAGCAGTTCCACCGTCTGTTCGCCCAGTGGCTGCTCGTCATCAAACGTCAGGGCAAGGCCCCATCGTGCCAGAATGGGCGACAACAGGACCACATCCTGCGGACGCCGCCGGTCACCAATGTGGAAACGGGAATGGGCAGTCAGCATCGGATCAGCAAACAGCAGCAATCGCCCGCCCTGGCGCACCCAATCATCCAGCGCCACATTTTCAGCCGGCGAAAGGGGCCTGGGCTGGGCCATCACCAATTGGTCAAACCGTTGCAGCCCATTGCTGCCATCATCTGCCACCAGCGTATTGACGGGAATAAGGACATTGCCCTGTTCCAGCGTGATACGTGCCCAATGGCGGGGCGCGTCACCTGCCAGCATTTCGTCCAGCCCTTCTGTTTCGGGCCAGTAGATCGGCAGGGTGGTCATCAGGCCGAGTTCGGGCAGATTTTGCGGCGATGCGGCATCGCGTTGCAACAGCACAGCGCTGCCCAAACCGGTGGCGAGAGCGATGATGGCAGCGCCCAGCGCCAGATTACGATTGCGCATGGCCTATTGCGGCGCTGCCGCTCCGCCCTGTTCAGGCATGATGGCCGGTTCCTGCGTGCGCGGAGATTCCGGTTCCGACAGAAGGTCCGGCACAATGCCAGCTTCTGCCAGCGGATCATTCTGCACGCTAGTATTATTGTCCGGGGCGACGGTGGATGCCGCTGCCGGCACCGCTGCTGCTTCCGATTCCTTGGCCCGGTCAAGAATGACCTGAGCCAGGCCGACCAGCAGGATCATCAGGGCAACGCCTGCAATGCCAATTTGCAATCGCTGCATTGCCGCCCCGCGAAAACCGCCGCTTGCCGCCAGTTCCCCATCCGTCGGGGGTTCGGGCGCGGAAGCTGACGGTTTCGGGAAAATTGAAATCAAAGCCATGGACCTAAGCTAGTGTGCGAAGCGCAACAGTCAATCAATCCTGCAACCAGGGAAATGGCGGCAGGCCCTTGCGGGCCATCCATTCAGCATTGTAAATGGTTGAAAGATAGCGGAAACCGGTATCGCACAAAATGGTGACTACGCGCGGGTCTTCGCGGCCATCTGCCACCAGCTTGCGGCCCAGTTCAATCGCGCCTGCCACATTTATGCCGGATGACAGGCCAAGACACAGCCCTTCATCCTGCAACAGCCGTTCAACCCAGACCAGCCCTTCCTCGTCCGAAATGCGGAACTGGGTGTCGATCGGCGCGCCTTCCAGATTGGCCGTGATGCGCCCCTGCCCGATGCCTTCTGCAACAGAGCTGCCTTCAGACTTCAATTCGCCGTGCGCGTAATAATTATACAAGGCAGCGCCATGCGGATCAGTCAGGGCAATCTGTACATTTTCGTCATGTTCCTTGAGGCCCATGCCAACACCCGCAATGGTTCCACCGGTGCCGGCCGCGCAAGTAAACCCGTCAATCCGGCCTTCCATCTGCGCCCAGATTTCCGCTGCCGTGCCTTCGATATGCGCTTTGCGATTGGCGGTATTGTCAAACTGGTTGGCCCAGACCGCGCCTTCGGTTTCTTCTGCCAGCCTGCGCGATGTGTGGACAAAGTGGCCGGGATTGGAAAAAGGCGCGGCAGGCACCAGCACCAATTGTGCGCCCAGCGCCCGCAGCGTGTCCATTTTCTCGCGGCTTTGCGTTTCGGGCATCACGATGATGGTGCGGTAGCCAAGGGCATTGGCCACCAGTGCGATGCCAATTCCCGTGTTGCCCGCTGTGCCTTCGACAATGGTGCCGCCCGGCTTCAGCGTACCGCGCGCCTCGGCATCGCGGACGATATACAGGGCAGCGCGATCCTTTACAGATGCGCCGGGATTGGCAAATTCGCATTTGCCCCAGATTTCGCAACCCGCCGCTTCGCTGGGCCCCTGCAAAAGCACAAGCGGGGTGTTGCCAATCAGATCGAGGCTGTCTGTACGTACATATGGAACTGTCATGGCGGCAGAGTTAGGCCGCCGCGCGGCGACCTTCAATGCAGTTCCGCTTTGACCTTACGAATTCAATCTTCAGGAGCGATGGTGACTTTCAAACCATCGAGATCATCCGTGAAGGGAATCTGGCAGGAAAGACGCGATGTTTCGGTCCGGTAGTCGGAACTTTCCAGCAAATCATCTTCGTCTTCCGACATGGCCGGAAGTTTGTCTGCAAAGGCCGGATCAACCTGGATATGGCAGGTGGCGCATGAACAGCAGCCGCCGCACAGCGCCAGCAATTCATCAAACCCGTTATCACGAATGGCTTCCATCACGGTCAGGCCTTCGCCTGCGTCGACAGTTGTTTCTTCTCCGGCACGGTTCGTGACGATCAGCTTGGGCATGATGAGCAATTTCCGTTCGCAATCGGCCTGTCGGCCACCGGGCGCGGCTGCTAAGGGGTATGGGCCGATTTGGCAAGACAGGAGAGATTTGGCCATGGGTTTGACTGCGCCGCAAATTCAGCACGGGATCGACAGTGTCGCTGAAATAGAGCCAGCCTTTGCGGCGGCATTGGCAGCGGCAGGATACCCTGAACCCCGCATCCGCCCGACAGGGTACCACACCCTGCTGCGCACCATTGTCGGCCAGCAGGTGAGCGTGGCCGCCGCTGCGTCTGTCTGGACCAAGATGGAAGCGGAACTGGGCGCAGACATGCTGCCTGAAACATTGCTTGCGCGGGATTTTGATGCCTTGCGCGCCTGCGGATTATCCCGGCAGAAACAGGGCTATGCCCGGTCCTTGTGCGAATTGGTGGCAAGCGGCCAGCTCAATATGGAAAATCTGCCGGAAGATGATGAAGCCGCCATTGCAGAACTAGTCACCATCAAGGGCATTGGCCGCTGGTCTGCTGAAATCTATTTGCTGTTTGCCGAAGGCAGGCCCGACATCTGGCCCGCGGGCGATCTGGCGGTGATGGCTGGCCTGCACAAAATCCTGTCGCTGGATGAACGGCCCGACGAAAAACAGACACGCGCCATGGCAGAAAGCTGGCGGCCCCATCGCGGGGCCATCGCGATCTTCACCTGGCATTGCTACAATAATCCCGCGCTCTAGCCACTTGGTCGAACCCACAGCACCGCCAGCAGAATTATGATTACCGTGGCATGGGTTCTGTCCCACGCCCCCATGCCAGTCAAACGCCAGGAAAAACCCACTCATGACAAACAGCAATGCCGCCCCGCTGATCCCGCGCGAAAACCTGTTTGGCAATCCGACCCGCGCGGCAGGCCAGATCAGCCCTGACGGCAAGTGGCTGGCGTGGCTGGCACCGCGTGACGGGGTCCTGAATATCTGGATGGCGCCGAGCGCCGATCCGTCATCGGCACAACCCATGACAGCCTCGACAGACCGCCCGATCCGCCAGTATTTCTGGGCGCCTGACAGCCGCAGCCTGCTGTATATTCAGGACAAGGGCGGCGATGAAAACTTCCTGCTGTATGGCGTGGATGTCGAAACCGGCGCGGAACGGACGCTGACGCCGTTTGACGATACGCGCGTCATGCTGGTGGGCGATTCAACCCGGCACAAGGACCGCATTCTGGTAGGCCTCAATAACCGCGATCCGCGCCTGCATGACGTTCACCTGCTTGACCTCAACAGCGGCAGCCTGACGCTGGTTTTGGAAAATGACGGTTACGCCGGTTTTATGGCGGATGATAATCTGGACCTGCGCATGGCCATCCGCCCCAATGCGGCGGGCGGGATGGATTATTTCGACATTACCGGCGGCACCATTGCGGCAGAGCCTGCCGCGACCACCGGGCTTGACGATTCCCTCACCACCAGCCCTGCGGGATATAGCAGTGATGGCAATACGCTCTACTGGATCGACAGCCGCGGGCGCGACACTGCCGCGCTGATCGCGGTGGATACGCAAACCGGCACCAGCAGCATCCTGGCGGAAAATTCGCAAGCCGATATCGGCGGCACCTTGCGCAATCCCGTCACCGGCATTGTCGAGGCCTATTCGGTCAACTACCTGCGCACGAAATGGACCGCGCTCGACCCTGCAATCAAAGCCTCGCTCGATTTTCTGGAAAGCAATCTGGAAGGCGATTTCAGCGTCACGTCGCGCACGGATGATGACAGCAAATGGACGGTCGGCAATGATCCGCTGACCGCGCCTGCCAAAAGCTGGCTGTATGACCGGACGGCGGGCACGCTGACCGAACTCTATACCTCCCGCCCCGACCTTGTCGGTGCGCCGCTGCAACCAATGCACCCGCTGGAAATTACCGCCCGCGACGGGCTGACCCTGCCCAGCTATCTGACCCTGCCGCCCGGCAGCGACAGCAAGGGGGGCGGCGTGCCTGATGCGCCCGTGCCGCTGGTTCTGCTGGTGCATGGCGGCCCCTGGGCGCGCGATGCCTATGGCTTCAATCCCACTCACCAATGGCTGGCCAATCGCGGCTATGGCGTCCTCAGCGTCAATTTCCGCGGATCGACAGGCTTTGGCAAAAACTTCATTTCCGCAGCCGATCTGCAATGGGGCAAAACCATGCATGATGATCTGGTCGATGCAGTGAACTGGGCCGTTGCCAGCGGCATTGCGCCGGCTGACAAGGTGGCCATTATGGGCGGTTCCTATGGCGGCTATGCCACTTTAGCGGGCCTGGCATTTACGCCGGAGATATTCGCTTGCGGGGTCGATATTGTCGGCCCGTCCAACCTGGAAACCCTGCTCAAAACCATCCCGCCATACTGGGAACCGCTGATCGCCCAGTTCCATGAACGCATGGGCAACCCGAACACGCCCGAAGGCCTCGCCATGCTGAAGGAGCGGTCACCGCTTTACAGTGCTGACAGGATCAGCCGGCCTTTGCTGATCGGACAAGGCGCCAACGATCCGCGCGTCAATCAGGCTGAAAGTGACCAGATCGTATCGGCGATGAAGGATAAGGGCATTCCTGTGACCTATGTCCTGTTCCCGGACGAAGGCCATGGCTTTGCCAAGCCTGCAAACAACATCGCTTTTAACGCCATTGCCGAAAATTTCCTGGCGACCTGCCTTGGCGGGCGTGCGGAAGCGATTGGGGAAACGCTGGGCCAGTCCACCGCCAGTATCGTAGAAGGTGCCGATTATGTGCAAGGGTTAGGCGCGCCAGCGGTAAACTGACCGATGCGCCGCTGACAAATGAAGCGCATCCGATTACGGTGCAACCAAGCGCGATAATACGACGGATTTTGGGGAGAAGACTGGCGTGGATCAGAAAAAGGCGATTTTCATCACCGGCGGCGGATCCGGCATTGGCCGCGCGATTGCCCAATATTTCGGCGGGCGCGGCTGGTTTGTCGGCTTGGGCGATATTGACAGCGCCGGGATGAAGGAAACCGAAAGCCTCATCGGCACCAGCTTCACCTATTCCCATAAATTCGACGTGCGCGACCGAGCCGCATGGGATGTGGCGCTGAATGCTTTTTCCTTGGCTGCGGGCGGCCGGATCGATGTGCTGGCCAACAATGCCGGTATCCCACTGGGCGGCGCGCTGATGGAAAATTCGGTAGAGGAAATCGAACGCTGCCTCGATATCAACCTCAAAGGCGTGCTGTTCGGCGCGCAGGCTGCCTATCCCCACCTTCTGAAAACCGCACCGGGAAGCTGCCTGCTCAATACCTCCAGCGCGGCGGGTATCTGGGGCACACCGGGCGCGTCTGTATATTGCGCCACCAAATTTGGCGTGCGCGGCATTACCGAAAGCCTTGATGCAGAATGGGTGGATGACGGGATCAAGGTGCATTCCCTGATGCCCAGCTTCATCGACACACCGCTGCTGGAACATTCGCCGCATCATGGCAGCAATGAACCCATCCGCACGCGTGTGCTGGAAGCAGGTCTGGAAATTACCCCGGTCATCGAAGTGGCGCAGGCCGCGTGGGATGCCGTGCATGGCGACAAATTGCACACAACGGTTGGCAAAACAGCCAAACAGCTTGGCTTTGCCGCCCGCTGGATGCCCGGCAAGTTGCGCAAGCAATCCCGCAGTTCGCTGCGCCCGCTCGGCAAATAAGGCATTATCCCATGAGGCCCCAGTTTCTGGCAGCGGCGCTGCTGTGCGCGCTTCCCTCTGCCATAGTTTCCCATGCCGCCATGGCGCAGGACGGACCGGGTGAAGCTACGCCCATCGTCATCGGTAATGAATATACCATTCCCTCGACCGTATTCGGGGTGAGCCGCAAGGTTTCTGTGCGCCTGCCAGCAGAATATGCCGAAAATCCTGAGCAGAGCTTCCCGGTCATCTATGTGATCGACGGCGGCAGTGCGCAGGATTTTCCGCATATTGCCGGCATCGCGCAGAGCCGGGAGATGAATTACAGTTTCGAACCGGCAATCATAGTTGGCATCGAAACGGTCAATCGGCGCAGCGAAATCTCGCCGCCAGTCCGGGCTGAAATGCTGGCGGAGTATGCAGAGCAACTGCGTGCTACACCGGGCAATTCAGCACAGTTCCGCACCTTTATCGCACATGATGTAAAGCCGTGGGTGCAGCGCAATTTCCGCGCCACCGGCCATGCGGCAATCATGGGCGAATCGCTGGCGGGCCTGTTCATCATCGAAACTTTGTTTGAACAGCCCGACCTGTTCGATGACTGGATCGCCATTTCACCGTCCTTGTGGTGGGATGACATGAAGCTGGCGCGCAGTTTTCCAAATCGCCTCAAAACCATGAAGCCGGGACCGGAGCGGATATATGTCGCCCTCGCCGATGAAGGCTACCGGCTGGAAGAAGGGGTGGAGCGGCTGGCCGATGCCTTGCGCGCCGATGCGCCGGATGGCTGGCAATGGGCCTATGTGCCATTTGGCAACAGCGAAACCCACGGCACCATTTATCATCCCGCCGCGCTGGACGCATGGCGGCTGATGTATGGAACGCCGAGCCGGGTATATAAACCCTATGGCGACCTGGCGAGCCACGCCTTTGCGCTGGACGATGGCGACAAGGCGAAACTAGCTAGCGAATGCACAATGCAAAATTCGCGCCGCACCACACCCGAAGCCACAAGGCAGGGGCAGGAACGCCTGTTTTACGATTGTCTGCTGTATGATCTTGGACCCCGCGCCCGCGAGGGTAATTGGGGCGCGGTAACAGGCGCCGGGAATTAAAGCAGCGCTTCAATCGCCTTGGCCATGGCAATATCGCGCTGCGACAGGCCATCGGCATCATGGGTTGTCAGGGTGATTTCGACCCGGTTGTAAACGTTGAACCATTCGGGGTGATGGTCCGCTTTTTCAGCCAGCAGCGCCACGCCGGTCATGAAGCCGAATGCCTCGATGAAATCGCCGAATTCGAATTTGCGGAAAATGGCGCTGCCATCCCGCGCCAATGCCCAATCCGGAAGATCAGCCAGCGCTTCGCTGCATTCTTCCTGCGTCAATCTGGCCACGGACATGATGGTTTTCCTTCCGGCATCTGGCTGCCATGAATTATGCGTGCCAGCCTTGCTTGTTCAAGCCCGCGCTTTCCCCTATCCCGACCGCCCATGCAAGCCTGCCATCTCGTCGCGAACCAAATTGCGTGCCGCCGCGGCGAACGCCTGCTGTTTCGCGCAATCGACCTCGACCTTGCAGCGGGCAGCGCATGCCATATCACCGGCCCGAACGGGATCGGTAAAACCAGTTTGATCCGGATCCTTGGCGGATTGCTGCGGCCATTTTCCGGCACGTTGGAACGCACCGGCAATGCAGGATTGCTGGATGAAAAGCCTGCTCTCGACCCGCAATTGCCATTGGGCAAGGCACTGGATTTCTGGGCAGGTCTGGACGGCGTGGACAGCGCCGCGAAAGGCACCAGCATTACCCGCGTCGGCATGGCGGATCTGCTGGACGTGCCCGTGCGCTTCCTTTCCACCGGACAGAAAAAGCGCGCTGCCCTGGCGCGGCTGCTGGGGCAGAACGCCGCTGTCTGGTTGCTGGACGAGCCGCTCAACGGGCTGGACCGCGAAGGCGTGGCACTGTGCGAAAGCCTCGTCGCAGCCCATTGCGCAGCAGGCGGCATTGCAGTGGTGGCATCGCACCAGCCCATTGCCCTGCCCGATCATGTGACGCTTAACCTGCCGGAATTCGCCGCATGATCGGCCAATTGCTCCGCCGTGATCTGGCCATGCTGCTTCCCGGCGGCAAGGCTGGCGGCAGGCAGGGCGGCACCATGCTGCCGCTGCTGTTTTTTCTGGCTGTCGCCATGCTGTATCCCTTCGCCGTGGGACCGGACGCACAATTGCTGGCGCGGACTGGCGGCGGCGTCATCTGGGTAGCAGCCCTGCTAGCAGCCATTCTGCCGCTGGACCGGTTGGTTGCGCCCGATCTGGAACAGGGCGTGTTCGATCAGTTGGCCCTGCGCGGAATATCGGAAGAAATTGCCCTATCCGTGCGGATGCTGGCCCATTGGCTCAGTTTCGCGCCGCTGCTGCTGCTGGCAACTGTACCCGCCGCAGCCTTGCTGTCACTGGACGGGCTTGCCCTGCGCACCGTTCTGCTGGGCCTGCTGGCTGGCACACCGGGCTTGGCTGCAATCGGGGTGATGATTGCCGCACTGACTGCCAGCCTGCGCGGCGGGGCGGCGCTTTCGGGCCTGATGCTGATCCCGCTGGCCGTGCCAATCTTGATTTTTGGCGCGGGCAGCCTGTCGCGCGCTGACGATAGCGGCATTCTTCTGGCAGGGGCGATCAGCCTCGTGCTGGCCGCCATCACACCTTTTGCAGGCGGCGCTGCCATCAGGGCCGCCCGCGAAGGTTAGTCCGCGTCAGGAATACGGCGGCTTGTCGAGGCCAGCTGCGCTCTTGGTGAAAATTTCCACGCCGGTTTCCGTCACGCCCATCGAATGTTCAAACTGGGCGGAAAGAGACTTGTCGCGGCTAACCGCAGTCCAGCCATCCTTCAGCACCTTGGCCCATGGTTTGCCGAGGTTGATCATCGGTTCGATGGTGAAGAACATACCCGGCCGCAGCTCGGGACCGGTGCCAGCCTTTGCCGCATGGACGACTTCGGGCGCATCATGGAACAGGCGGCCAAGGCCATGGCCGCAAAATTCGCGCACGGTGGTATAACGGTGTTCGCGGGCATGCGCTTCGATCACCGCGCCAATATCGCCCAGCCGCGCGCCGGGCTTGACCTGTTCGATACCCAGCATCAGGCATTCATGCGTCACATCCACCAGCTTGCGCGCTTTCAACGGCACATCGCCCACCAGATACATGCGGCTGGTGTCGCCATGCCAGCCGTCCAGCAGCGGCGTGACGTCGATGTTCACGATGTCGCCATCCTTCAGCACTTTTTCCGAAGGGATGCCGTGGCAGATCACATGATTGATCGAAATGCAGCAGCTGTGGGTATAGCCGCGATAGCCCAGCGTTGCGGGAACAGCCCCGCCTGCCAGTGTCATTTCGCGTACAAAATCATCAATCGCCGCAGTGGAAACGCCCGGCACCACCATGGGCGCAACCGCGTCGAGAATGTCTGCTGCCAGCCTGCCGGCGCGGCGCATGCCTTCGAACCCTTCCGGCCCGTGGAGCTTGATCGTGCCATCGCGCAGGACGGTGTCGGCGCTGTCTATCGTCTGATATTCGGTCATGCCCGCCCATGTAGCGACGAAGCGGCAAAATTGCGAGTGGCTTAGCGCTGAACTTCGAACGCGGATCGATATTCGGGTTTCACTGCCGCCAGCATCGCTGCATCGACCGGCAGAGTCACCTCATAACTGCCTTCCGCATAGGGGCCTGCAACATATGGGCCGGCGTAAAATCCGACCCGGTCAAATGCCGTGCCGCCCTGTGAACCGGGAATGATCGTCAATTCGGTCATGGCCGGACAATTGGTGAAGCTGCTCATCCCGTCTGCCATGGCTTCAGGCCCGCGTTTCTGTGCGCGCTGGCGGTCGAGTGCCGTGCAGAACCTGTCGCCCACCGCGCTGCCAAGTCGCGCAGGCGAAATGAACATGTCGCTCCCCGAAATTGCGGCAGCAGCTTTCTTGGCCCACACCAGTGATGTCATGCCGTGATTGCCATGCGCGCCGCCGGAATAGGTTGAAAATTCGCCCGTCAGGCTGAGAAAATCGGGCAGATCAGCCACGACTTTCCAGGTTTCGGCAAAACTGTGCTTGCGATAGGGAAAACCGCCTTCCTGCGCGCCCTGCTGGTCGGTCTGCGCTTCACTTGTCAGCCGTGCCTTTGCGTCTTTCTGCCGCCGGGCCAGTTCTGCGCCAAGCGGTGCGAGCGCGGCTGCCTGCGCCGGATAGGCGTATTCAAATGAATAAAGGTCGGTTTCTTCAGCGATGACCACCGCGCCCGATTTGCCCTGCGCGTTGCTGGCACTTTGCGTGGCAACAGCGCCCGCGGCGTTCGCCTCGCCCAGCGCATCGTCCATTTCGTCAGGCGAGGAACAGCCGCCCAGAACTACCGCAAGGACCAGCAGGCTTGTGCGCAAATGCATCCCATTTCTCCGCGTGAAATTCTCAGCATGACGTGTAAAGACATTCGCATGAACGACAAACATGAATTGATTCAGCCTGACAGAGATCAGCCAGCCATTGCCATCCACCTCGTCAGCAAGGACAGTTTCCAAAGCTGGGCCAAGACCCTGTCGGGCGGGCAGCGCGCCGCATTGGCAGCGCAGAAATTTGATGGCAGCGGATATCAGGTCGGCATCGTTCCTGATGGGGATGGCTGGTTCGCCGTTGGCGGCGTTGCCAATCCTGACGAACTTTCAAGCTGGTGCCTTGCCAAGTTGGCAGAAACATTGCCCGCCGGCACCTATCGTGTCGAAGGCAGCGAGCCTGGCCCTGCTGTGCATGGCTGGCAGACCGGCCAATATGCCTTTACCCGCTACAAGTCCGAAAACGACCTGGTTGGGCCGCGCATTTTGCTGACCAAGCAGGTCAAAGCCATTGATCAGGCACTGGCAGAAGCGCGCGCAGTCAATCTGGTGTGCGATCTGGTCAATACGCCTGCTGAGGACATGGGCCCGGCTGCGCTGGAAGACATTGCCGCTGCCATGGCCAAAAAATACAGCGCGCAGCTGACAGTCACGCAGGGTGATGCGCTGGAACGCGAATTTCCGATGGTGCATGCAGTGGGCCGCGCCGCTGCGCGCAGCCATTCGCCGCGCATGATCGAGCTGGTATGGGGCAACGAAAAAGCACCGCGGCTGGCGATTGTCGGCAAGGGCGTGTGTTTCGATTCCGGCGGTCTGGACGTAAAATCATCCTCCGGCATGCTGCTGATGAAAAAAGACATGGGCGGCGCTGCCCATGCGCTTGCCCTGGCAGAACTGATCATGGGCGCACATCTGCCCGTGCGCCTGCATCTGCTGGTTCCGGCAGTGGAAAATGCCATATCGGGCAATGCCTTCCGCCCCGGCGATGTGCTGTCCAGCCGCAAGGGTCTCACAGTGGAAATCGGCAATACCGATGCCGAAGGCCGTTTGGTGCTGGGCGATGCGCTGACCAGGGCGAGCGAGGAAGACCCCGCCCTGATTATCGATTTTGCCACGCTGACCGGCGCGGCGCGGGTGGCGCTGGGGCCGGATTATCCGGCACTGATGACTCGTCGCGACGAGACCGCAAAAGCCCTGATTGATGCAGGCACCAGCTGCGACGATCCGTCATGGCGGATGCCGCTGCCCGAAGCCTATGTCGAATGGCTGAAATCGGACATTGCCGATACCAACAATGCGCATGGCAATGCCTTTGCCGGGGCCAGCGTGGCGGGCCTTTTCCTCGATAAATTCGTGGGCGAAGGGATCGACTGGGCGCATTTCGATACATTCGCGTGGCGTCCGGTGGCAAAACCGGGCCGGCCCAAGGGCGGTGCAGCTTATGGCCTTCGGGCAGCTTTCCGGATGGTGCAGGAAAAATTCGGCGCAAAACACAGCTGAAGGTTGGGAAACTTGCCCGAAAGGTCTGAAGCGTATAAGCGCGCCCATCGCTAGGAACGAGGCATGATAGACAGGTGAATAAAGCTGGCACATACGAACTGCCCGAAGGTCTGCTGGCCCTCGATGGCCCGGTCGTGCGCCCCAAGCCTGGCACATTGCCGATCAGGGGCGATCTGGCGCATATTGCCCTGGCCGACAAATTTCTGGTCGCACATTATGTCGTGCCCCAGACCCGCCCAATTGGCGGCGCGGATGTCGAACTGAAACTGGCCCCGCGTGATGATGCCGAAACGGTCACCACCTTGGCCGCTGGAAGCTATTTCGAAGTGATGGATTTTACCGGAACGGGCGCCGCTGCATGGGCATGGGGCTGCTGCGGGCCTGATGGCCCCACTGGCTATGTGCCAGCCAGCACACTGGCCGCACCGCAGCAGTGACCACGTCCGTTTTTATCGACGGCGGCGCAGGCACTACCGGTCTGGAAATTCGCACCCGTCTGGCAGACAGGGCTGAATTCAGCCTGATCACCCTGCCCGATGACCAGCGCAAGGATCCCGCCGCACGGCGCGACGCGATCAATGATTGCGACGTTGCAATCCTGTGCCTGCCCGATGATGCCGCGCGCGACGCCGCCGCGATGATTGCCAATGACCGAACCTGTGTCATCGATGCATCCACGGCCCACCGCGTGATGGACGGCTGGACCTATGGCTTTCCCGAACTGGTCGGGCGTGATGCAGTGGCAAGGGCAAAGCGCATATCGAACCCCGGCTGTTATCCCACCGGTTTTCTGGCGCTGATTGCGCCCTTGGTAAAAGCGGGCCTGCTGCCAGCCGGCTGGGCCTATAGCGTCAATGCGGTGTCCGGATATTCGGGCGGCGGTAATGCGCTGATCGACCGGTTCTTGGAAGACCCGAATATTGCCTGGCGCGGCTATGGCCTTGGTCTGGGGCACAAGCATCTGGCCGAAATGCAGCATTATGCCGGGCTGGACCATGCGCCGGTGTTTTCGCCCGCAGTCGTTGATGCCCATCGCGGGATGATGGTGGATGTGCCGCTCCCCCTTGGCGTGATGCAGCAGGTGTCGGGCAATATGGCCGCCAATGCCGATGATCTGCGCGACTGTCTGACAGAATTCTATGCACGGTCGCCCATTGTCAGCATTGCGCCGGCGGATCATCCGCCTGCCGAGTTGCTGCTGCACAAGGATGCAGCGCCGTGGGACGGGCTGCAATTGTTTGTGTTCGGTAACGGCGAAACCGGCCCCAATGCGCAAGCGCGGCTGATTGCCCGATTGGATAATCTGGGCAAGGGCGCAAGCGGCGCAGCCGTGCAATCGCTCAATCTCCTATCTGGGCTGCCGGAAGCGGCGGGACTGGCGCTGTAATCGCAGGCCACATCACTGCCTGATTTTTAGGCAGGCATCGCCCGATTTTTGAGCAAATTTCACTTCAGCCTGCATGTGCTTAACTGCATGCCCCTGACTGACAATCAAATTCTTCACGATCCAAAGCCACCCAAATGCGCTCTTTAGCGTGGACGTTCTATGCGTTAGGCTGCTGTTTGACGCCTTGGCACGATTCTTGGATTGATACGCGCGAGGCAGAAATTTCGAGAAGTCCGGCCTGCACCTGCAGCGCCGGCCCGATGCGTAGGGGCCATTGTTTGTGAAAAAGATCGAAGCGATCATCAAGCCGTTCAAACTGGACGAAGTGAAGGAGGCTCTTCACGAAATCGGCGTTTCCGGAATTACCGTGACCGAAGCCAGAGGGTTTGGCCGCCAGAAAGGCCACACCGAATTGTATCGCGGCGCGGAATATGTCGTGGATTTTCTGCCCAAGGTTAAGCTCGAAGTGATCGTGAACGATGAAATTGCCGAACGCGTGGTCGAAGCGATTGCCGCGGCAGCGCAAACCGGCCGCATCGGCGATGGCAAGATTTTCGTGACCGCGATCGAAAGCGCCCTGCGTATCCGCACGGGCGAAAAGGATAATGACGCAATCTGAGGCGTTTGCGCCTGTAAACAGTTTTTCATAATCCGTCTGGGCGGCCGCAAGGGGCGGGCCGCAGCCGGTGATCCATCCAGCCCTGGAATTTCAAGAGGTAAAGACATGGCGACTGCGAAAGAAGTCCTCAAGCAGATCAAGGACGAGGAAATCGAATGGGTGGATCTGCGCTTCACCGATCCCAAGGGCAAATGGCAGCACCTCACCATGGTGGCCGGCATTCTGGGCGAAGATGAACTGGAAGACGGCCTGATGTTCGACGGATCGTCGATTGCCGGGTGGAAGGTGATCAACGAATCCGACATGATCCTGCGCCCTGATCTGGACCGGGTTTATACAGACCCGTTCAGTGCCACGCCGATGATGATCATGTTCTGCGACATCGTGGAACCATCGACCGGCGATCTGTATGGCCGCGATCCGCGTTCCACTGCCAAGCGTGCTGAAGCGTTTGTGAAGACCACCGGCCTTGGCGACACCATCTTCGTGGGCGCAGAAGCCGAATTTTTCATGTTCGATGATGTGCGCTTTGAAGATGGCTATGCAGGGTCAGGCTTCCGCATCGACGATATCGAACTGCCGACCAATAGCGGCCGCGAATATGAAAGCGGCAATCTGGCTCACCGTCCGCGCGCCAAGGGCGGCTATTTCCCGGTTGCACCGGTTGATAGCGCGGTCGACATTCGCGGTGAAATGGTTGCGACCATGCTGGAAATGGGCCTGCCTTGCGACAAGCACCACCATGAAGTGGCATCAGCGCAGCACGAATTGGGTGTCACTTTTGCCACCTTGCTCGAAACTGCCGACAACATGCAGATCTACAAATATGTCGTGCATCAGGTTGCCCATGCCTACGGCAAAACCGCAACCTTCATGCCCAAGCCGATCAAGGATGATAATGGTTCGGGCATGCACACCCACATGTCCATCTGGGATGGCGGCAAGCCAACCTTTGCCGGGAATGGCTATGCCGGCCTGTCCGACACCTGCCTTTATTACATCGGCGGCGTAATCAAACATGCCAAGGCGTTGAATGCGTTTACCAACCCGACCACCAACAGCTACAAGCGGCTGGTGCCGGGTTTTGAAGCGCCGGTGCTGCTGGCCTATTCAGCGCGCAACCGTTCTGCTTCGTGCCGGATACCATACGGTTCGGGCGACAAGGCCAAACGGGTGGAATTCCGCTTCCCCGATCCGCTGGCTAACCCCTATCTGTCATTCTCCGCCCTGTTGATGGCCGGTATCGACGGGATCGTGAACAAGATCCATCCGGGCGAAGCGATGGACAAGAACCTGTATGATCTGCCGCCAGCCGAACTGGCCGAAGTGCCAACCGTATGCGGCTCGCTGCGTGAGGCACTAGAAGCGCTGGAAGAAGATCACGAATTCCTGCTCAAGGGCGATGTGTTCTCCAAGGACCAGATCGAAGCCTATGCCGAATTGCTGTGGGAAGACGTGTCCCGCTGGGAAACAACCCCCAGCCCGGTTGAATATGATATGTATTACAGCTCCTGATCTGACGACGGGCCGAGAAAAAGGCCCAAAAACGACCACAAAATCGGGCGTCCGGAGATATTATCCGGGCGCCCTTTTCTTTGCGCCATGCCAGATGGCTATTCCGGCAGGACTGGGTTAGGCTGATGCTTCATGGGGATGAGGGGGCAGTTGGTGGCAGGCACACAAGGTCGTGAAAATTCGCAGTTCTCACTCGCATCAGGCGGCTGGCTGGCGCTGGCGGGGCTGGCCATCATCCTTGCGGGCGCCCTTCTGGCGCATCTGATCCGCACATCTGACGATATTTCCGTCCGCGACATCCGCTTTGCCGGCGCCGACGGAACGCGAATGAGCGCCCTGCTTTATGTGCCTGCCAGCGCGACGCGGGACACACCCGCGCCCGGCATTCTGGCGGTCCACGGCTACATCAACTCGCGCGAGACACAGGATGGATTCGCAATTGAGTTTGCCCGGCGCGGCTATGTCGTGCTTGCGCTGGACCAGACGGGCCATGGCTATAGCGGCGGCCCGGCATTTTCCAACGGGTTTGGCGGGCCGGACGGGCTGCGCTATCTGCGGTCACTGCCGATGGTCGATACTGATCAGATCGGTCTTGAAGGCCATAGTATGGGCGGCTGGACCGTGCTGGCGGCAGCCGCGGCCATGCCCGATGCCTATCGCTCCATGGTGCTGGAAGGGTCATCCACCGGCGCGCCGTTCGCGCAGGACGGATCAATTGCATGGCCGCGCAATCTGGCGCTGGTATTCAGCAAATATGACGAATTTTCAAAGATCATGTGGAATGCCGACCGTGCGATTGATGTTGCATCCAGCCCCAAGTTGCAGGCGGTTTTCGGCACTGACGGCCAAGTCATCGAAGGGCAGCTTTATGGCTCGATTCCGCAAGGCACTGCGCGGGTTCTGTATCAGCCTGCCACCACCCACCCCGGCAATCATTTTTCCGCCAATTCAATTGGCCGCGCAATCGACTGGTTTGCGGCGACACTGAAAGGGGGAAAGCCGCTTCCGGCGGGCAACCAGCGCTGGATCTGGAAAGAAGTCGGCACAGGTGTTGGCCTGATCGGCTTTGTCATGCTGGCACTGGGCAGCTTTGCCATGCTGCTGCAACTGCCGTATTTTTCGCAGCTTAAGGCTGACCCCGTGCCTGCAATGAACGCGCGCGGTGGGATCTGGTGGTGCAGATTTGCGCTCAACACGTCGGTGCCAGCGCTCCTGTTCTTCCCCGCATTCATCGCCGCTTTCTTCCTGCTGCCCGCTTCCCCGTTTTTGCCGCAGGCAGTCACCACCCAAATTACCCTATGGGCGCTGCTGGTGGCCGGGCTGTCCTTGCTGATTGGCCGATTTTCCCGAACGCCGGACAAGGCCAGCCCTGCAGCTTGGCTGCCATCCATCGCGATTGCAGCAGCAACCGCCTGCATTGCCTATCTGGCCCTGCTGCTGACCGATATTTTGTTCCAGACCGATTTTCGCTTCTGGGTTGTGGCAGTAAAACTGCCCAGCATCCGGCAATGGGGTATCGCGGCAATTTACATCATCCCGCTCACCCTGTCCTTCATGGTCAGCCTGCGGACATTATGCGCCGCAATGACAGTCGCAAATGACCGGCCCGCCATGCGTTATGTGTCAGCCATTTTCACCATGACCGGCGGCTTCATCGTCATGCTGGGGCTGATTTACGGGATATTTTTCACCACGGGGTCGCTCATCACGGATTTTGATCCACTGAGCACCGTCATCGCGATCCAGTTTGTGCCAGTGCTGGCAGCCATCGCCATAATCGCCATTTTTGCATGGCAGCGCACCAACAGCCACCGCCCGGGCGCGATAATCGTCGGTATCCTGGTAACGCTCTATGTCGTCGCAGGAACAGCTACCCAGGTTTGACGGGCACGGTTGACACCAGCAGACCTATGTCAGGGTAAGGCCGGCAATGAACTGGTGAACAGCCGACACGGTGACCGACCCTTCGCCCACGGCAGAAGCCACGCGCTTGACCGATCCTGAGCGAATATCGCCCACCGCAAATACACCGGGCAGGGATGTTGCAAACCCGTTTTCCTGCCCCACGGCAGCGCCGGTTTTGACAAAGCCCTGATCGTCCAGATCCAGCGCACCATCCAGCCATTTTGTATAGGGCACCGCACCAATCATGATGAATAGCGCGCGCGTTTCAATGCGCTTTTCCTCACCGGTATCGCAATTGCGCAAGGTCACCGCTTCCAGGTGTTTGTCACCATGCAATTCCACCACTTCGCTATGCGTCACAAGGTCTATGCTCTCGTCGCTATCGATCCGGTCGGACAGATAGGACGACATGGTTTCCGCCAACCCGCCATTGCGCACAACGATGTGGGTGCAACTGGAATGGCGCGACAGGAACATTGCGGCCTGTCCGGCGGAATTCCCGCCGCCCACGATTATCGCATTGGTCTTGCGGCAAAAGCGTGCTTCCAGTTCGGTGGCGGCATAATAGACGCCTGCGCCTTCAAACTCGCGCAATCGGTCGAGCGGCAAACGCCTGTATTGCACGCCATTGGCTAGAACGACCGACCGGGTATGGACAGTCACATCGCCATCAAGATCCACTTCGAGGCAGCGCACGCCTGTATCTTCGCGGCATACCCCTTCGCGCAAGGCCGTGGCGCGGCGCGGCATGGCAATTTTGGCCCCGAATTTTACCGCCTGTATCTCGCCGCGATAGGCCAGATCAGCCCCTGAAATTCCGGTTGTGAAACCCAGATAATTCTCGATCCTGCTGGACATTCCGGCTTGGCCGCCGATGGCGGAA
The DNA here is from genome assembly GCF_009827615.1 of Allopontixanthobacter confluentis. Lineage (GTDB taxonomy): Bacteria > Pseudomonadota > Alphaproteobacteria > Sphingomonadales > Sphingomonadaceae > Allopontixanthobacter > Allopontixanthobacter confluentis. Next base: position 361,141 of record NZ_WTYU01000001.1, on the reverse strand, counting down.
TCTTCCACCACCAGCGTATTCAACCCCTCAGACGCGCCATAAACTGCTGCGGCAAGGCCCGATGGCCCAGCGCCGATGACGACCATATCGTAAGTATATTGCGTATCCACATCCAGCCACAGGCCCAGTGCACGCGCCATTTCACTGGTGTCAGGATCAGCCAGAACGTGCCCGTCCCCCGTTATCACCACGGATTCGCTATCCGGCAGATCGCAATTCTCACGCACGTCAGCCATTGCTGCTGCATCATCGCGGTCGACGAATTGGTGAGGGATTTTATTGCGCGAAAGAAATGCCCGCAGCGCATTGGTCGATGGGTCTTTTTCATGGCCCACCAGCGTCAGTCCGCCGCGGCCATCCTCGATCAATATCCGGCGGCGCGCCGCAAAGGCCGGCACCACCACATCGGCAACTTCGGGGACGGTGGCCACCAGTTCCGCCAGCCTGGCCTGCTTCACGATAATAACCGTGGATGGTTCAGCAGCCTCGCACGCCAGAAATGTCCCCTGGTTCATGAGCATACCCAGTTCGCCCACGAAGGCCGGCTTGTCGATATGGGCGGCAAGCCGGTCCACCGTGCGGTCGATTATGTTGAGCTTGCCAGCCACCAGCACCACAAGATCGTAGCTTTCCTGCCCCACTTCAAACAGCACATGGCCTTCCGGCACGTCGCATTGTTCGCCCGATTGCCGAAAAATTTCGAGCAGATCATCGTCCATGTCCGGCCATGCGGTCTGGTCAAGCTCGCTCTGGCTGGTGCCGGTTTGCCATGGGAATTGCATTGCCGTCTCCGCAATAGGGGCTGATTACAGACCTGTTTTAACCGCCTGCCTGCCAGCAACAAATCTGCTGGCCAGCGTGTTAGTAGTGCAGACTGCCGATAGAAACCATTTTCCTACAGCGGGCCAATCTGCCTAATGCCATCTGCCCTAACGCTTGGAATGAGGGCCGGTGCCAATGGACCGCAAAACTATTTTCGACGAAGTGCGCCGCCTGCTGGGCCGCGGCTTCAGACCTGCCGAAATATCGGCGCTGGATGCTGCAATCAGCCGCGCAAGCCTGCCGCAAGGTGAGCCTCTGCCCTGCCCGACCAGTATTGGCGATGCCGGAATTGTTTTGATCAAGCATTTCGAAGGTTGCGCGAAAGTGCGGCCAGACGGAATGGTTGAAGCCTATCCCGACCCGGCCAGTGGCGGCGCGCCTTTCACGATAGGATGGGGAGCGACCGGCGCCGATATTGCGCCGGGCACAATCTGGACCATGGAGGAATGCGACCGGCGGCTGGAAACTGACCTGCGCCGTTACAGCGATGATGTGCGCAATGCGCTGGGCGATGCGGCCACCACACAAAATCAGTTCGATGCAATGGTCAGCTTCCACTACAATACAGGCGCCATCCGCCGGGCCACGCTGACCAGACTCCACTGCGCGGGGAATTTCTCCGGTGCAGCGAAGGAATTTGGCCGGTGGAACAAGGCTGCAGGCCGCGTGATGGCAGGTCTGGTCAGGCGAAGGGCTGCAGAAGCGGCGCTATATTGCCAGAGCTGACATGCGGTGTTGAGGGTTGGCGGCCCTCAGATCGTCGCACCCACATTCCGCCCTTCACGGCCCTCGCTTTCATGGCACTTTACCAGCGCTTTAAACCTTTCATCTCAGGCATGAGAGGAACCCGAATCGATCCCGCGCCGTTGTAGAGGCAACAGGAGATTGATAATGCGTAAGTTCGTTGTAGCAGCAGCCGTGATTGCGATGACCGCCACCATGGCAAATGCCGATCCCGGCAAGGGCAATGGTAACGGTAATGGCAAAAACGGCGCTTCGGAAAAATCCCAGAAAGCCACCGGCAATTCAGGCGGTGAAAACCGCGGCAATCAAAAGGCCCAGGATCGCAAGCCTGAGAAAGCTCAGAATCACAATTCTGGCGCAAAAAATGTTCAGGCCAAAAATGTCCAGAAAGCTGAAAAATCAGCATCCTCGCGTCAGGGAAATGGCGCGGCATACAAGAATAATGCCAAGGCTGATGCGAAGCGTGACCGGGTAAATACCTCCGATCGTGGCGACTATTACGGCCGGAATGATCGTGATGATCGCAACCAGCGGATCCGGAACGCTAATGACATGCGTGATGGCGTCCGGTTCGGCGAAATGATCGATGGTTGCCCTCCCGGTCTTGCGAAAAAGCGAAATGGTTGCACACCACCAGGCCTTGCGAAAAAGGGTGCAGGCGGCGCGCAATATTACCAGCCTGACTATTTCGGCTATTCATCGCTCGGTAATGGCCGTTACCTTTACGATCAGGGCTATCTGCTGCGCATGGGCAACAATGGCGGCGTGTCCAGTTACATCCCCCTGCTGGGCGGCGCGTTGAGCCTGGGCAGTGCCTGGCCGACCAATTATCAGTCCTATCAGGCCCCCGATTATTATGTCGATTACTACAATCTGGGCGGGCAGGATTCTTACCGCTACGCGGATAATGTGATCTACCGGGTCGATCCCGAAACAACGGCAATTTCGTCGATTGTGGCCTTGTTGACGGGTGATGATTTCTCCATCGGCCAGCGCGCGCCATCGGGTTATGATGTATACAATGTGCCGACGGCTTACCGCGACCGGTATTATGACACACCGCAGGCAAATTATCGCTATTCTGACGGCTATGTCTATCAGATCGATCCAAAGACGCAGCTTGTTGCAGCTGCAATTGAACTGATCCTCTAATGGCCACAGGATATATGAAAATGATGCGTCTCAAACCGATTTTGACGGCAATCGCCTGCGTCGGCATGGTCCCTTTGGCCGCTTGTAACGATCAGGCGGCAGAGACCGGGGAAGCGGAGGCAGAGGCTGTTTCCAATGAAACGCTGGCAGCCAATATTACCGGTCTGGAAGGACACAGCACATTGGCAGGTGCGATAACCAATACCGGTCTGAGCACCCTGCTCGACGGCACTAGTGACTATACGATACTGGCGCCTGATGACGCGGCGTTCGCCAAATTGGGTGATGCTGGCAAAACCCTGATGGAAAACGATCAGAAAGCCGTGATGGTCGCGGTGCTTCGGGATCATTTGATACCGGGCGAACTGACCGTTGACGCGATCCGCACCGCCATTGCTGACAAGGGCGGTCCTGTCACCATGCGCACTATGGGATCGAACTCGGTCACTTTTTCGCAGGAAGGTGACAGAGTTATGGTCAAGGGTTCTGACGGTTCTGCTGCCACCATAATCGAGCCAGCCATTACGGCTGCGAACGGATCGCTTATCAAGGTGGACGCAGTGCTCGTCAAAAGCGGCCCCAACGGCTGACGGCTGACGCCTGACGTAACGCTTTTAACCCACGAAAATACGGGGCCGGGCATTCGAAAGAATGTCCGGCCTTTTTTTAATAATCCTTGCTCACTTCAGCCACCAGACTTTCCCGGCCCGCCGTGGAGATGCTGCCCAGAAGCGACAGCCAGCTGGTGATGCGGAATTCCGCCTGGGTGGCGCTATAACCGCGGCCATCGGTGATAATCTCGACATAGAACCTGCGCCCGATATTCTTGCCCAGCGCCACCCCTGTTCCGCGCCGCAATGCCGGGTCCGCGCTGACAATGCGCAGGCGATCAAGCCCGATGGCGGTGCGCAGCCGGTTGATCGGATCAACCCCCGCCCCGCCCCGCAAACTGGCCAGCGCCGCGCCCAGTTGCAATGCATCTGTAGCCGAAAGTTCGGTAATGGACCCACCAAACAGCAAGCGTGCCAGAATCTCCTCTTCTGGCAGCAGCGGCGTGGACGAGAAGGAGATTTCCGGCTGCAACGCGTTGCCCTGAACCTTGACTGCCACATCAATTCCGTTGCTCTGCGCTTCGGCAACAATGTCCAGCCGCGGGTCAATCGGCAGGTTTGCGTCAAAGGCGATACGGCCCCGCGTCAGTTCAAACCTCGTGCCGGCAAAACTGTAATCACCGCGTACCATTCGTGCTTCGCCGCCAATGCGCGGGTCTGCCGTGGTGCCGCGAATGATGACATCTGCCGCCCATTCACTGTCGAGACCCATCCCATCCACATTCACCCGGTTGCGGGCGCGGGCATCAATCAAATAGCGCCACGGCTGCCGCGGCGCTGCGCTGGGCCCAATATCGGCAGGCACATTGATCCGCACCGTGCGGATTTGTGGCAAGGCATCGGCACCGTCCATGGTGCCAAGTTTCCAGCTGGCGCGGTTCACATCCAAACGCCCCGCAATGGTGCCCCCCACCCCGTTGGAAACAATCCGCAGCGGCCCGGTGACCGTGGCATCCAGCCCGGCAGCATTCAGCATCCGCGCATTTTTGGCGGCCAGCCTGATATCCAGGTCAGGACCGCGCGTGCCGAGGTCTTTCAGATCCACCGTCCCGCTGCCTGATACCGTGCCGCCATTGGGCGTGGTTCCGCTAAAGCCGGTCAGTTGCAGACGGGATCCGAAAAATTTGCCCCGTGCGGTGATATTACGCACATCTGTTCCCGACAATGCGCTCTGCATTCGCAAATTGTCGCTGGCAAGCGATCCGCGCACCAGCGGATCAGCCAATGATCCGGTGAAATCTGCGGCCACAGATAGCGGGCCTGTCAGGTCAAATGCTTCAATTGCGGCCAGCCGCCACAGTGCATCGGCAGGCCCCTTGAAACGCAATTGGGCAAACAACCGGCCGCGCTGCATCCGCGCCATCAGATTGCCCGAGGGGGGAAGATTTGTAATGCTGGCCTGCAACCTGCCGCGCCGCTGGCCGCCTTCGGTAATGGCAGCGCGCGTCTGCAACTGGGTGGCGGTCAGCTTCATGACCAGCGCCAGATCAATATTTCTGGACGACAGTACCAGACCTGATCGGGACAGATCCTTCACCTGCACCCGCGCCGTGCCAGATGGCACACCCCCCGGCGCTGCGCGATAATCCACCAGCCCTGAAACCGTCCCGCCAAAGCCCATGTCGGCAATGGCAATATCGATCAGCGACAGCGGCAAATCGGCCAGTTTCACGTCCAGCGCAGTCGGGCCGCCGCCGCCAAAGCTACCTTCCGCAATCGCCCTGCCGCCGCCATAGGACAGCTGCGTGGGCTGCAAAATCCAGCCGCCATTGCTCTGTTTGGTCAGAATTGCGCGCCGCGGCATGGAAATCTTCCGGCCCGCAAAATCGCCCCGCGCGGCCAGCGACACGCGCTTTGCCGCCAGGTTTCCGGTCAGTTGCAGGTTGAAACGGCTGCCGCGTCTGCCTGAAAGCGATGCGGTAACCGGGCCTTCACCATTCACCAGATCGACCTTGGCGGCCAGTTTGCCGATGAACAGGCGGCCATAGCTGACCCCTTCGGCAAAGGCGCTGGCGGCAATGGTGCTGCGCGTATCCAGCACTGTTTTGCCCGACACGAACAGGCCGCTTCCTTCAATGTCAGCCCGGGCGATGGAAATGGGGGTTGCGCCGCCAAATGTGGCGTTGCGGGCGCGAACATCCACATCAAACGCCTGCCCGCCCCCGCGCGGGACCAGCGTGATTGTCCCATCAAGCCCGCCGCCTGCCAGCGCCAGCGTGCCAGCAGCGCCTGCAGTGCCCAGCACAAGATCGCCGGAGACTGAGGTTTTCCAGATATCGAGCGTGTTTATTGCGATGCGGGTTGGCCCGCCTGCCGGTGAAAACAGGTCCAACTGGCCGGCAAATGGCCCCAGCAGCGACCCGCCTTCTGTTTCAATCGCAAAACCCTGCCTGGTGGGCGAGATGGCAACGCGGACATTTTCCAGGCCTGCTGCCGGAAGGGGGCTGGCAAAGACCAGAACGGCATTGGGGCCAGCCGTGCCGACCGAGGCTTCGACCGTAAATGGCCCGTATTGTGTATGCCTGCCGCTGCCTGCAACCGTGGTTGTACCATTAGTGATGCGACCATCGAGGTTCATCTGCAGCTTGGCAGCGCCGACCACCAGCCTGCGAAATGCAATGGGCCCATTAGCGCCCAGCGCGATGCCGCCGCGAAAGGCAATGGCTGGCCCGGCAAGATTGGCCAGCGTGGCATTGGTCACAGCAGGAATAGCGCCCGTGATATCGGCCGACAGGGTCCACGGCGCGCCCCTGGCAATCTTGAACAATATATTGGCATCGGCATTGACCGTGCCGACATTTTTCAGCGCTAGTTTCGACAGTTTTACCGGGCCTGCCAGCACATAGGCGCTGCGCGCCAGATCACCCTGCAAGGCCAGCTGCGCGCTGGCGCCGGGGAAGCGTATGTCCAGATTATCCGACAGCAGCCGATTGCCCGACAGCATGACTTCACCGCCAATTCGGCCGTTCACCAATTGCGGATCAATCAACCCATTGCCTGTCGCAATTCTGGCCACCTGACCTGATAGCGGCACTGTCCAGCGCGTGCCGTCAAACCGGGCAGTGCCTTTCTGAACGATGTTGGTGGCGGTAATTTTACCTGACACAAGCGTGCCGATTTCAAGATCATGCACGATCGACAGATTGCGGAAAGGCCCGTTGAGGGTGGCAGCAATTCTGGTATCTTCAAGCCGGAGATTTTGCCCGAACAGAGCCGGATCAGTGAGAATGGCGTCCACTTTCAGCCCGCCAAAAGCATTGCCTGCAAGATCCACCGAACCATTAGCCAGCGCCCGGAAAGCGCGGCCCTGCAGGTTGACCGATCCGTCCAGCACACTGTCCACCAGCGTGCCTTTGGCCACCAGCAATACCTTTTTACCCAGCGCATCTGCCGGCAGGCCGGTCAAAATGCCCGTCGGGTCTGCCTGACCGATCAGCGTATATTTGCCCGACTGGTTAAGGATGCGAAAGGCGGCAACGCGGGCGTCATCGCGTTTGACCAGCAAGGCGCCGCGCCATTTTGTCCAGCTGCCCGCACCGGTCACGATGCCTCTGTACGCGCTGTCTGTGCCCAGAATACCGGCCAGAACGCCGCCTTTGGGTGCCTGGTAATCGACATCCACGTCGAATTTGTCATTGTCCGGCTCGGCATGGATGAGGGCGTAGAGGCGGTCTTCCTTGCCCAATGTGCCGTTCAGTTTCACATAGACCTTGCCCGCCTTGATGTCGCTTCGGGCAACAAGATTGACCTTCTGCGCCTTGTCACCGGCAATACCGGGGGCAATGGTCAGATCGACAATCTGGAACCTGTCGATGCGAATGTCGAAATCAGGCAGGATCGGGGCTTCAGGATCACCGGGCAGCAATTCAGGCACCCTCAGCAAGGTTCCGCGATTGGCCACCAGTTTCCGGATATCAAGGCCACTGGTGAACCAGCTGAGCGGGCGCCAATCCAGGTCGACCGTCGGTATGGTGAGGAATTTGCCCTTGGGGTCTGACAGCACCACATCATGCAGCACCGCCTTGCCATACAGATTGCCGTCAATCCGGCCGATCTGGATGCGCAGGCCCGATGCCGGGGCCACCTTGGCAATCTGGTCTGTGACAAAGCGTTGCCCGATAGGCCCGTTGAAAACCGCTACTGCCACCATGATCAGCGCCGCCACCACGGCAAAGCCGCGCAGCAGCCATTTACCCGCGCGCCGCGTCAGCGATTTTGACGAGCGACGATCAACGGCGTGGGTTTCCGGCACCGCGTGCGCGTCTTCGATGCGCGGTTCGTCAGCCATCAGAACGCCTGACCCAGCGATACATAGACAGCAAGCGGGCTGTCATTTTCATCCGGGTTCAACGGCACGCCCACATCCACCCGCAGCGGGCCAAAGCCGGATTCGTACCGCACCCCGATCCCCGCGCCATATTTGATAAAGCGGAAATCCGGGGTGGAACTAATCGACACCGACCCTGCATCCAGGAACGGGACGACCGATAAGGCGCCGCCGAACCAACCCGTTTTCACCCGCGCTTCTGCGGAAATTTCCACCAGCGAACGCCCGCCAACAGGCTCGAGAAAATCATTCTTCGGCCCAACCGCCTGATAGCCATATCCGCGCAGTGATCCGCCGCCGCCGGAATAAAGCCGGCGCGATGGTGCAATGGCAAATAACGGCGCGCCCTTGATGGTGGCCCCCCTTACCCGGCCTGCCAGCACGACATTGTCTGTGACCTGCTGATATTTGCTGGCATCGACCTGCGCGCGCACATAGAAATAATCCTGATTGGCGGTGCGCGAAATTTCCGGCGCGACAAACCCGCGCAAACGGAAACCCTGCGTCGGGTTAAGCAGCGAATCTGATGTATCGATGGTCGCTTCGCCAAAGGCAGAGGCAATGAAATAGGTCTGCCGCGGCCTCGGCACGCCGGAAATGATGCGGTTGCGTTCGTCTGTTGCCAGAATCTCTGCCCCGACTGCCCAGCTGAGCGGTTTCTGGAACAACAGCGTGGACACAGTCTCGAAAGTGCCGCGCAGTGCCACCGTGTCGGCGGCATAAGCCGCTGTATCAAGCGAAGAAATATAGGCATCGGCCGTGGCAATACGGTCCCTTCCGCCAAAATTGTTCTTGCGCAGGGTGACGCCGAAAAGCTGTTCCTGCGTGCCCATCACACCGCGCACCCGCAATGACCCTTCGGGCGGAAACAGGTTGCGATGTTCCCAGCTTGCCTGAACGCGGAAACCTTCTTCGGTGCCATAGCCGATGGCGCCTGCAATCGTGCGCAGCGGCGCCTTGGTCAGCCCCACATCCAGCGCCACCACGCCCGGCTGGCCGGCCGTGGGCGCGGTGACTTCGCGCGGGGTCAGCGTGACAGAGGATACCAGGCCAGTGGCCACAATTGCCCGCCGCAAATCCAGCATCAGGCTGCGCTTGAAAGTATCGCCGGCATCAAACCGGGCAATGTTTTGCAAATGCCTGCCGGACAGAAAATCAGGCAGGTCGCTGTTCACATCACCAAAGACATATTTGCCGCCAGGCAGGACAATCATCGTCAGGTCGCCCTGAGAGCGGGCATGATCCACCAGCAATGACGGTGCGTTTATTTCGGCGAAGGGATAGCCTGTTTCGCCCAGCGCCGTGTCGAGCGAGAATTGCTCGCGGATGATGGCATCGCTGGACATGGGATCGCCGGGGTAAATGCCGAAAGCGGCGCGCAGGCTTTCATGATCGGGCGCCTTGTCCAATTGGCCCAGATTGACCGTGCCAAAGCGGAAGCGGGCGCCGGGGATGATGTCAAACCGCACAGTGGGTTCACCACCTGCGCTTCTGGGCCCAGCGTTTTGGGCCGCATCACCTTGGGCCTTGGCGCTCTCGACAGCAGACTGCGCGCCGTCCAGCGTGCGCAGAACCTGCGCATCGTAATAGCCATACACGTCGAGCAACTGGCGCAGCAATTCCTGATCCTGCCGTGCGCGGGCGGCAACCTGCGCGATGCTGGCTTCATCGCTGGACAATTCTTCAATCTTGGAAAGCGACTTGAACCGGTCGACAAATTCCTCGCGCATCGGAAAAGCTGCGGTTTCGTCCGGAAATGCGAGCGATAATTCCGCGCCCACAGCTTCGATCCGGGCATCGGCCAGAACCGGCCCGACCTGATCTTCAACGCCCTCCACTTCGGCAAAACGGATATCCTCATCCGGTTCGAGCGGAGCCAGCTGGGGCAATTCTTCTGCTTCGTCGGGTAGGGGGTCGTCCAGCCCGGCCATTTCTGCCAGCGGCGAATCAGGGTCGAGATCGGCATAGCCGTCATCTTCCTGATCTATTTCCTTTGAAATGCCATTGCCTGCCCATGCTTCCGGGTCTTCGACCGCAGCATCGGGGATCAGGTCTTCCAGCCGCTGCGGGGCCTGCATATCCTGCGCGGCAAGCGGGCGCGGGGCGGCCAGCAGAAACACAAATGCCGCGCTGAACGCGACATTGAAGGCAAAGCTGGCGGCCAGTATGCCGCACCGGCTGCGGCGTGACGGCGGAGCGTTATTCGGTAATGGAATACTGGTCCTGCGTGCCGTCCTTGGCAGGGCCGGATACAGTGTCTGCATCCCTGATGGCGGCACCTGATGCAGTGGAGATAAGCCGCGACTGTTCGCCGCTGTCCATGCGCTGCCAGCCATCACGAGTGAGGCGTTCCAGCGGGCGATAGCGAACCTTGTATCGCATCCTGTCGGATCCTTCGACCCAATAGCCAAGGTAGACATAGGGCAGGCCCTGTTCTGCTGCCCGCCGGATGTGATCGAGGATGATATAATTGCCAAGCCCTGATCGTGCCTCATGTTCAGGATCATAGAAGCTGTAGATCATCGACAGCCCGTCATCCTGCCGATCAGTCAGACAGGCACCCACAAGGCGGCCTGGTTCTGCACCATCGGATGGTTCCCTGTATTCAATGACGTAGCTGGATACAGGCGTATGTTCCACCATATCCGCATAATCAATTTCATCCATCGTGGCCATGCCGCCGCCCGGGTGGCGCACACCCAGATATTTCTGCAGCAGTTCGAATTGTTCTTCCGTGGCCCAGGGCCGGCATTCCGTCATCACCAGATCGCTGTTGCGGCGCAGATTGCGGCGCTGGGTGGCAGAGGGCTGGAATTCGCCGGCAACGACCCGCACCGATACACAGGCAGTGCAATTGGTGCAGCTGGGCCGGTAGGCGACGGTCTGGCTGCGGCGAAAACCGATGCGGCCCAACGCTTCGTTCAGCTGGTCGGCGTGCGGCCCTTTGAGTTCTGTGAACACCTTGCGTTCGCTCTTGCCCGGAAGATACGGGCACGGCGCAGGCGCAGTCACGAAGAAGCGGGGGAAGCGTACGGGGGCCGTCACGGCTTTTTCGAAGTCCTCTCGGCGTGGAATCGCTGCGGGATCGCGATCTGGAGTGACTATGCTCTCACTAACCGCTCAGTAAAAGGTCCTTAACCATTAAACGTGGTTAAGCCTTCTTTATTTTGCACAGTTTCCAACTTCTTTCCAGCCGCCTAGTCGAGTTCCACAGGGTTCACCACATAGCCCATTGCCCGCAGCGAAGCGACCAGCGCATCCAGCTGCTCCCGGTCGCGCGCTTCGCATTCTATGTCGGTTATCAGACCCTTGGCGGGCAAGTTGGTGAAAATGCGTTGATGATAGATTTCAATAATGTTGACGTTGTGATCGTGGAACGCGCTCATCACCTTGAACAGCGAACCCGGCCGGTCCTGCAAGGTAATGCGTAACCGCGCCAGCCTGCCCGACCGCGCCAGATCACGCAGCAAGACATTCGCCAGCAACCGCGTGTCGATATTGCCGCCGCACAGAACCAGGCCGATTTTTCGTCCGGCAAATTTTTCCGGATGCGCCAGCACCGCCGCCAGCCCCGCAGCGCCCGCGCCTTCAACCACGGTCTTTTCGATCTGGAGCAGGAGCGAAACAGCCTTTTCCAGCGCCGCTTCGTCCACCAGCAGAATTTCATCGACCCGGTCGGCAATCACCCGCGCGGTAAATTCGCCCGGATATTTGACGGCGATCCCTTCGGCCAGCGTATCACCGCCGCAGGGCAGTTCTTCGCCCCGGACCTTCGCATACATGGACGGGAACAGGGCCGCCTGCACCCCGTAGACTTGCATTTCCGGCTTCAAGGCGCGGGCAACCGTGGCCATGCCCGAGATCAGCCCGCCGCCGCCGATGGGGGTGACGATGCAATCAAGGTCAGGCACGTCAGCCAGCATTTCCAGGGCCACGGTGCCCTGCCCGGCAGCAACATCAGGATCATCAAAGGGGTGGACAAAGGTCAGCCCCATTTCCGTTTCCAGCTTGCGGGCGTGGGCGTAGGCATCGTCGAAAGTCTCACCTTCCAGCACGACATTGCCGCCCACGCTTTCGGTCTGCATGACTTTCACGGTGGGGGTCGTTCGCGGCATCACGATCGTCACCGGCACGCCCAGCCGCCGCCCGTGATAGCTCAGCCCTTGCGAATGATTGCCGGCAGATGCGGCAATCACACCGCGGCTGCGGCGGGTTTCGTCCATCATCAACAAGGCGTTGAGCGCGCCGCGTTCCTTATAGGCCGCAGTAAATTGCTGGTTTTCGAATTTCAGCCATATTTCCGCGCCGGTAATCTGTGACAGCGTAATACTGTGCATCGTGGGCGTGTGGACCACTGCGCCCCTGATCCGGTCCGCAGCGGCGCGCACATCATCGATCGTCAGACTGTCGATGGACGAGGAGGAAGGGCTTGTCGTGGGACTGCTGTGGCTCATGGCCTGTATCGGTAAGGCAATTGGGCGCGCCATGAAACAGGTGTTGGGTTCTTTGGGGTAAGGATTTGCTTTGCGCGAAATCTTGCCTAATCCGGCGGATATGGATGAACATTTCAAAATCGGTTTTATCGGGCTTGGTGTGATGGGCGGGCCGATGGCAGGGCATCTGCTTGGCGCCGGGCATCAGATTACCGCCTATAATCGTACCCGGTCACGCGCTGATGCGTGGGCGCAAAGGCAGCACGATCAGGGCTTTGCGCCCAATATTGCAGAAACGCCCGCACAGGCAGCTGCAGGCGCGGACATTGTCATCACCTGCGTTGGCAATGACGAAGATCTGCACGGGGTCACTCTGGCTGATGAGGGCGCATTTGGCGCGATAAGGCCGGGCGCATTGTTTATCGACCACACCACGGTTTCAGCCCATATGGCGCGAAAGCTGGCGGACAATGCCGCGCAAAGGGATTTTTCCGCGGTGGATGCACCTGTCTCGGGCGGGCAGGCCGGTGCTGAAAATGGCACGCTGGCCATCATGTGCGGCGGCGCTCTGTCCGATGTCGAACGGGCGCGCGGCGTCATGCAGGCTTATGGCGCCCGCATCGTTCATGTGGGTGCATGCGGCGCAGGGCAGACAGCCAAAATGGCCAACCAGATGTGCATTGCCGGCATTCTGGGCGGACTGAGCGAAGCAATCCGATTGACAGTGGCGGCCGGACTTGACCCGGAAAAAGTGCTGGAAGCCATCTCGGGCGGCGCTGCGCAAAGCTGGCAGATGGAAAACCGCTGGCCGACCATGGTTGCAGGCGAGTTCGATTTCGGCTTCGCAGTGGACTGGATGCGCAAGGATCTGGGATATGCGCTGGCAGAAGCCGAACGGCTTGGCCTTTCATCTCCTGTTACAGAAATGGTCGATAGTTTTTACGCTGACATTAAGCAGATGGGTGGTGGCCGTCAGGATACCAGCGCCCTGATCCGCCGACTGCCCGAAGGAAAAAATTGATGAAAATTCGTTACGCCGCCCTGTTTTCCGTTGCCGCTGCATGCCTGACACCGGCCCTGTCTGCCCCTGCTCTGGCGGATACGCTGGTCGATAATGTGCAAGGCACCACCATGCTGGAAAACGGCAAGGTCGGCAGCTTCACCGGTTTGTGGATTGATGATGACGGCACGATCAAGGAAGTCTTGAAGCGCGGTGACCGGCGGCCAAGCGGGGTGGATTTCCTGCTCGATGGCAAGGGGCAGTTTGTCATGCCGGGCATTATTGATGCGCATGCCCATGTAATGGGGATTGGTTTTGGCGCTTTGACGCTGGATTTGTCCCAGACCGGTTCGCTTGCCGAAGCGCAGGCCGCAATTGCGGCTTACGCGGCGCAAAATCCCAACAATCGCTGGATTATCGGGCGCGGCTGGAACCAGGAAAAATGGGGTCTGGGCCGTTTCCCCACCGCCGCAGAGCTGGATGCCATCGTGCCTGATCGCCCGGTGTGGCTGGAACGGGTGGATGGCCATGCCGGCTGGGCCAACAGCGCGGCAATGAAGCTGGCCGGCGTAAATGCCAGCAGCGTCAGCCCTGCCGGTGGCCGGATTGAAAAACTGGCCAATTCGAAAATGCCTGCCGGGGTCTTTGTCGACAGTGCCCAATCGCTGATCGCTGCAAAACTGCCAGCCCCGCGGCCGGAAGACCGCGACCTTGCGCTGCAAAAGGCACAGGAAATTCTGCTGCGCAGCGGCATCACCGGTGTTGCTGACATGGGCACTTCGATCGAGGACTGGCAATCCTATCGCCGCGCTGGCGATGGCGGCTGGCTGAATGTCCGCATCATGGCCTATGCAGGCGGGGTCGAGGCGATGGAACTGATTGGCGGGCCCGGCCCTTCCCCCTGGCTTTATCAGGACCGACTGCGGCTGAACGGGGTCAAGCTCTATCTTGATGGCGCATTGGGTTCGCGCGGGGCATGGCTCAAGGAACCTTATGCCGATGATGCGGGCAATCGCGGGCTGGCCCTTACAATGCCGGAAAAACTTCGCAATCTGATGAGCCGCGCGGCCCTCGACCGGTTTCAGATCGCCGTTCACGCCATTGGCGATGGGGCCAATTCCGAAGTGCTGTCAGCCATCGAGGAATTGTCCGGCACCTATACAGGTGACCGCCGCTGGCGGATCGAACATGCCCAGATTGTTGACCCTGCTGAACTGGCGCTTTTCGGTAAACACGGCATCATTGCGTCGATGCAGCCTGTGCATCAGACATCAGACCGCACCATGGCCGAAGCCCGCCTCGGCAGAGGGCGGCTGGCTGGCGCTTATGCATGGAACAGCATTGCGCGCGCTGGCGCTCCACTGGCTTTCGGCTCGGATGCGCCGGTCGAATCGGTTGATCCATTCGCCGGTCTGGCTGCTTCTTTCACGCGGATGGATGGCGCAGGCCAGCCATTTGGCGGCTGGCAGCCGCAGGAACGCGTCAACCGGGAACAGGCACTCAACGCCTTTACCTATGGCGGGGCGTTTGCAGGCTTTGGCGAAGGACGGTTCGGCCGGCTGGTCAAAGGCGAACGCGCAGATTTTATCCTGGTCGATCGCGATTTCATGATGGCCAGCCCCGAAGCGATACGGGAAACGAAAGTGTTGCAAACATGGGTTGGTGGCCGCCGGGTGTATGACCGGACCACGCCAGAGACGGAGCGTTAATGCGCAAAACGGGTGATGACCCAATTGAGGCTCGCTAGCGAAAATTTGCACCAGATCGTTGCCAATTGGCGGTTTTCATTGCCCATTAACCTTCTTTAAACCCTGACGCCCTATCGCAGGTCCAAGGCACGTCAGATGTCATGCGGTCGCGGCTAGGATTTTGCGGCAATTATCCGCTTGCTTTACGATTAGGGACTAAGTGCCAGTTATGGTGAGGCTTTTCGGTCACATAACGATCATTTGGTATTAATTTTGGGCTTGCCACCCAAAGTCGAGTGCCCTAGATGGGCGTTGAGTTTGAACATAAGTTAGAGAGCTCCAAGGAGACGATTCGATGAAATTCCGTACACTGCTCGCTGCAACTGCAGCTGTTTCCCTCGCTGCTTCGCCAGCACTTGCCCAGGCTTCTGCGCCTGTAGCGCATGTTTCTGCACCCGTTGAAAGCGAAAGCGAACTTCGCGGTGGCGGTTCCGGCGTCATTCTCGCGATTCTGGCTGCTGCAGCTGTTATCGCTGCGATCGTTATCGCTGTTGACGGTGGCGACGAAGATCCAGTCAGCGCATAATCGCCTGATTGCTTGAGTTTTAAAACGGGGCCTTACGGCCCCGTTTTTTTGTGCCCGATGCTCGTCTGAATTGCTTGATTAGTGGCGGCTTTGTGGATGGTTACGCAAACGTAGCCCAATCGTCTGGTAAATCGCAGGACGCGCTTCACTCCGCCGGAAATAACCCGAAGCTTAAACGGACCAGTTATTTCAACCAAACTGGCATTGCTTAAACCCGTAGGCCCACCAGAGCTGAGTTAGTCAGCAGCTACCTGCTCTTCAGCAGCCACCTTTGCAGCCCGCCGTTCCGTCAGCCACATGATGCCAAGCGCCGCTTCGAACAACAGCAGAAGCGGGATCGCCAGGATCAATTGGGATCCAGGGTCCGGCGGCGTTACGACCGCCGCAAGGGCAACAACCAGCACCACCACATAACGGCGCGCAGCGGATAATTTCTGCCTGCTCACAATTCCGGCGCGGTTTAAAAGCAGCAACAGAACAGGCAGCAGGAAACTGATGCCAAAGGCCAGAATGAACTGCATGACCAGTGAAAGGTAATCGCCGGCAGATGGCAGTGCTTCTACCTTCAATCCGCCCGCGCTCCCTTCATATCCAAGGAAGAATTTGAAAGCGGTGGGCATGACCACAAAATATGCCAGCGATGCACCCGCAGCAAACAGCACCGGGGTGGCAATGAGAAACGGCAGAAATGCCTTCTTTTCCTTGGCATAGAGGCCCGGCGCGACAAATGCCCATAGCTGATTGGCAATGATCGGGAAGCTGATGAAGAAACCTGCAAACAATGCGACCTTCAGTTCAACGAAGAACACTTCATACAACTGGGTGAAAATCAGCTGCCCTTCCCCCTTGGGAAAGGCTTCTGTCAATGGGCGGACAAGAAAGCCCAAGATCGTGTCAGCGAAGTAAAGGCACCCCGCAAAGGCGATGGTGAGCGCCAATACGCAGCGCACAAGCCGCCCGCGAAGCTCGATCAGATGGTCGAGCAGCGGCGCCTGTGTTTCGTCAATATCACGCATATGCAATGCCGTGCTGCATCAGCTTTCCTTGGGCTTGCCTAAAGGCAGATCGGCCTGGTCCGGCGCCGTGTCTGCGCCATTGCCGCCGTCTGGTCCATTCTCTGCCAGACTGTTCTGGTCATCTGAAAGACCGGACGTCCCAGACCTGATGTCGGATGCGGGATGGTCGGGGCCGGAGATGGGCATCATCTCGCCAGACGGGTTTTCCGCCATGATGCGTGCGTTCTGCGCCCGCCATTTCTCTTCCATGTCCTGCATTTCGGCTTCGCGAACCATGGCATCAAACCCGGTTCGAAAATGAGCAGAAACGCGCCGGACCTTGCCGATCCACCGGCCCGCAGTCCTCAATGCCAGAGGCATGTCCTTGGGGCCGATGACCAATACGGCCACGATCACAATAACCAGCAATTCGCTTGCGCCAATGTCAAACATGGGTGCGGCTCGCCTTAAACGTCAGGGGCCAAAATCAGATCAGGCCGGCTTTAACGGCTGGTGTCTGAATGCTCGCCGGGGGTTGGATGCTCGGCCGCCTTTGAAGCAGGTTTTGCTTCGTGGGATGGCCCCTCGATCCGTGCAGGAGGCGTGGCAGACTTGGTATCGTCCTCGTTCATGCCTTCCTTGAAACTCTTAATGCCTTTGCCAAAATCGCCCATCATATCGGATATGCGGCCACGGCCGAACAATACCAGAATGACAAGAGCAATGATGATAAGCTGAATTGGGCCGAGGGACATGATGAACCTTCCAGTTGATATGCGCGCAATATAGGCGTTCCCACACCAATACGCCAGCGCCCGTGACAGGTTCAGTCAGCTTTGCGCAAATCTTTCTCAGCATGGGCGGCCTCACCCTCAGCGCCACCAGCGGCGGCCACGTCCAGCGCAGCTTCATCATCCGCGTGGCCCGCTGCACTGCCTTCATCCGGCCCCATCAATGCATCGAAGGCGTCGTCCACCGGGTCCAGCAGGCCGGTTGCGCGCAATTCTTCGATGCCCGGCAGGTCACGCCGCGACTCAAGGCCGAAATGGTCCAGGAAATCAGCCGAAGTGGCGTAAATTACCGGTCTGCCCGGGACTTCCCTGCGGCCGGCAACCCGCACCCAGCCCGCCTCCAACAGCACATCCAGCGTGCCCTTGGCAGTTTGCACCCCGCGAATGGATTCAATCTCTGCCCGGCTAACAGGCTCATGATAGGCAATGATTGCCAGCACTTCTGTTGCCGCGCGCGACAAGCGGCGGACCTGCTCGCGTTCGCGCCGCAGCAAATGCGCCAGATCAGGCGCGGTTTCAAAATGCCACCGTTTTGCGCGTTCGACCAGTTGCACCCCGCGCGGCGAGTAATGTGCGGCCAATTCATTCAAGGCAGCGCGGATGTCCGCCAGCGCTGCATCACCCAGATAGGCGGCCAGTGCCTCTGCGCTCATCGGTTGTTCTGCGGCAAAAAGCGTCGCTTCCACCGCGCGGACAAGCTCTGGCACAGAGCCTGTCACGCGGGAATCCGGCGCAGGCGCAACGGCCCGAAAATACTGTCCTGCGCCAGTTCTGCCTTGCCCCGCCGCGCCAGTTCAAGCGCTGCCACGAAACTGGATGCCAGCGCCGACCGCCGCAGCCGGGGTTCTGCATGCGGCGGCAGAAATTCCTCCAACCGCATCCATTCCAGCGTAACGCCCAGCATTGCCGACACACGGTCAAGCGCGCTTTCCAGTGTCATGACCGGCCGGTTGCGAACCATGTGGACCGCCGGTGCTGTGCGCGCCTTGACCTGCCCGTATCCCTGCACCAGCGAAAACCAGTCACATTGCCACTTCGTCTTGCGGTCAATCCGCAAACCTTCAGCCGCGCCGCGCAGAAACACATCGCGGCCAATGCGGTTACGTGCCATCAGCCGCGCCGCAGCTTCGCGCATGGCGCCAAGCCGCTGAAGCCGCAATTGCAGTTTCAGCGCCAGTTCTTCGGGGCTGGGATCTTCCTGTTCTTCCCGCGGCAGCAGCAGCGAGGATTTGAGATAGGCCAGCCATGCGGCCATCACCAGATAATCGGCTGCCAGTTCCAGTTTCAGCGCTTCTGCACTGTCGATATAGCCCAGATATTGGTCAACCAGTTCAAGAATGGAAATTGACCGCAAATCCACTTTCTGCCGGCGCGCAAGGTCAAGCAGCAAGTCCAGCGGGCCTTCCCAGCCGTCCAGTTCCAGGTAGAGCGCCTGATCGTCCTGCCCGCCCACCGAAGCCGCATCCCACCCCATTGCGCTGGCGTCGGTAACCCCAGCATCCGGCCCCCCGCCGGCCAATGGCAGCACAAGGCTTTCCTCGCTCATACCGTCAGCTTCGCCGCTGCAAAGAGGCTGTCCCGGCGGGCGATCAGCCCAGCCTTATCGCCGTTGGCTTCGCCGACCCGCGTCAGGGCCAACGCTCGCTGAAGACGTGCAGCGGCCTTGTCCGAAATGGTGGGCAGAATATTTGCCATGCCGGTCATATCATCCATTTTAGCCCAGCAATTCAGCACCACATCGCATCCTGCCGCAATTGCGCGCGATGATCGTTCCGGAATGGTTCCAGACAGCGCTTCCATGTCGATATCATCCGTCAGCAACAGACCGTCAAAGCCAATCCGCTGACGGATAATATCATGGATGATGGTACTGGAAAGCGTCGCCGGATTTTCAGTGTCCCAGGCGGTGAACAGCAAATGGCCGGTCATTCCGATGGGTGCATCGGCCAGCGCCCTGAACGGGGCGAGGTCTGTTTCCAGTTCCTCGTCAGTGGTCGTTACTGTCGGCATTTCCTTATGCGTGTCCGTGGTGGTGCGGCCATGGCCGGGCATATGTTTGACACAGCCCGCAACCCCTGCCCGCGCCAGCCCGTCAAGAATTGCCCTGCCCAGCGCCGCCACCCGCAGCGGTTCAGAGCCCAGTGCCCGGTCACCGATTACATCATGTGCACCCGGCTGGCGCACATCCAGCGGCGGATGGCAATCAACGGTAATCCCGGCTTCTGCCAGTTCAATGCCCAGCGCTTCTGCATTGGCCCGCGCCGCTTCGATCGCGGTGGCAGGGGCAATGTCATACAGCCGGTCAAATATTTCGCCATTGGGAAAACCTGCCCAATGCGGCGGCCGCAGGCGGGCCACGCGCCCCCCTTCCTGGTCAATGCAGATGAACAGGTGATCGCGCCCGTGCAATTCGCGCAGGGAATCAGTCAAAGCGCGCACTTGTTCAGGCGTTTCGCAATTGCGGCCAAACAGAATGTAGCCAGCCGGGTCCGCTTCCCGAAAGAACGCACGTTCCTGTGGTGTAAGCGTCAGGCCCGAAGTGCCGAAGATTGCAGGTGTCATGGCTGGAAAGTCGCAGGAACGCACCGCTTCTGCAAGGCTTTCAGCACTGCCGGATGTGTAAAAAATGGCTGGTCCAAAAGGCTGATGATTTCAGGCCCGCCAATCGGCGATATACTTACTTCAAGCCTATTTCACCTGACAGGCCAGCCCGTCATTGCGCAAGGCATTGCACAGCGCCTTGGCTGATGTGCGGTCCCCCGTCACGGCCTGCAGCCTGTAGACAGTGCCAATGTCGGCCTTGCCCTCGACAATGCGGTAGCTGAAGCCGGCAATCGCATCTGTCTGGCGGGACAGTGCTTCCCAGCCCCGCTGCGCGCTTTCCCGCGTGGAATAGGCACCGACCTGAACACCCACACCCACAGGCGCGGCGGGCTGCGGCGGGCTGTCCGCTGCCGGAGCAGGTTTTGCTGGCGCGGCGGATTCCGGCGTCTTGGCAAGACGGCCTTCGCTGACCTTGCCTTCACCCACGCCGGGCGCGACATTGCCGGTTCCTGCGAAAGTCTTGCCGCCGGGGTTTTCCGGCCGCTCCTTCACCGGGCCCGGAGGTGCCTTGATCACACTGCCATCGGCGACAAATTCGCTGTTCGATGTGCGGTTCGAGATGAACCACACACCCCCTGCCAGCACTGCCAACGCCAAAAGGCCCAGCAGCGCAAAGCCGACAATGCGGCCGGTATCGACGCCATTAGCGTCATCATCATCGTCATAATCGCCGGATTCAAGCCATGGCAGGCGGTCATCCTCGTTGGTAAGGGACAGTTCTTCAGTGTCGCCACCGGTTTTGCCGGTTAGCTGGCCCGTCGGCTGTCCGCTGGCAAAAAATCCGTTCCCGTCACTGTCAAACCCGTCACGACCTGCCATGATTACATCTCCTCGACTGCCTCTACCCCCAGGATAGCAAGGCCGTTACGGATTACCTGCCCGATCTGGCTGGCCAGGAATAGCCTGGCACTGCTGAGATCGGCATTGTCAGCAATGATGAACCTTTTGTCCGGCCTATCATTGCCCATGTTCCAATAGGCATGAAACGCGCCTGCCAGTTCATATAGGAAGAACGCCAGCCGATGCGGTTCGCGCGCCAGGGCGGCGGCTTCCACAATGCGCGGGAATTGCGCGGCCTGCTTGACCAGTTCCAGTTCTTCAGCGCCCAACAGTTCGATATGTGCATCTGATGGCGCAAGATTTTCCGCCGCGCCCTTGCGCAGCGTCGAATGAATGCGCGCATGGGCATATTGGACGTAAAAGACAGGATTATCCTTGGACGCTTCCACGACCTTGGCAAAATCAAACTCCATCTGGGCTTCTGGTTTGCGGGTCAGCATGGTGAAGCGGACCACATCCTTGCCCACTTCATCCACCACATCCGCCAGAGTGACAAAACTGCCCGAACGTTTGGACATTTTCACCGGCTCGCCAGCGCGCATCAGTTGCACCATCTGCACCAGCTTCACATCAAACGCGATTGCGCGGCCCGCACCTTCCGTCAGCGCGGCAACCGCAGCCTTGATCCGTTTGACCGTACCGGCATGGTCCGCGCCCCAGATATCGATCAGCGCATCGGCGTTTTCCGCCTTTTGGAAATGATAGGCGAGGTCAGCCCCGAAATAGGTCCATTTACCGTCTGATTTCCTGATCGGACGGTCCTGATCATCGCCAAACCGGGTGGACCGGAACAGCGGCAGTTCCACCGGCTCCCAATCATCCAGCGTCTTGCCCTTGGGCGCTTCCAATATGCCGTCATACACCAGATCATGCTGGCGTAGCCACGCTTCTGCTTCAGCTGGTTTGCCAGCAGCCTGCAAGGCGGCTTCGGATGAAAATACATCGTGCTTGATACCCAGCAACGCCAGATCATCCCTGATCAGGTCGAGCATCGCATCCACGGCATGGGCGCGGAAGATGGGCAGCCATTCCTCTTCAGGAACGGCCTTGAACCGGTCGCCCAGTTCTTTTGCCAATGCTTCGCCGACGGGCACCAGATAATCACCCGGATACAGCCCTTCCGGGATCGCGCCGATCGTATCGCCCAGCGCCTCGCGGTAGCGCAGATGCGCGGACCGGGCGAGTGTATCAACCTGCGATCCTGCATCATTGACGTAATATTCGCGGATCACCTTGTGGCCCGCAAATTCCAGCAGCGATGCCAGCGCATCGCCCACCACTGCGCCCCGGCAGTGGCCCATATGCATGGGGCCAGTGGGGTTGGCAGAGACATATTCGATGTTGACGGTAACGCCGTCGCCCAGCGTGGATTTGCCGTAATCCGCGCCCAGCGCCGCCATCGCCGCCAGTTCAGCCCGCCATGATGCGGGCGAAAGGCGCATGTTGATAAAACCGGGGCCGGCAATTTCGGCCGTATCCACGTCAGGATCGGCCAGCAGTTTTTCCACTATTTTCGTCGCCAGATCGCGCGGATTGGTGCGCGCCTGTTTGGCCAGCACCATCGCTGCATTGGTCGCAAGATCGCCGTGGCTGGCATCACGCGGCGGCTCCACCGCCACATTTCCGCGCGGGCTGCCCGGTGGCAGCGCGCCTTCCAGCTCCAGCGCGGAAAGAACGGCATCCACCTTTTCAGCAAAGGTAGCGTGGATTGTGCGGATCGGGTGCGTTGTTGTGGACATGGGCAGAGCGGTTAGACGAACTGCCCGAAATCGCAAGCATTGCCGCCCGATTTACAGGCGGCAAAACCTGGCCTCAACGGGTGGCGTTATAGGCCAGCTGGTCCTCGGTCAGCTGGAAACCGACCAGCAATTCGAACGTGGCACGGGCCAGCGCTGCCTTCACTTGCGGATCAGCCAGCGGGTCCAGCGCCGCATCAGCATCGCCAGCCTTGCGCTTGCGCGTGATCTGCTGGCGGATTTCTTCCGGCAGGGTCGCCTCGGCCCGGTCGATAAAGGCGCCGGCACGCCCGGTACCCTGCGCGCGTTGATGCCCGTCAGCAAAATCCACCGTCACCGTGCCAATGCGCTTGGCCTGCACTGCGGAACCGCCGCGCAGGATGACGGAATAATAAGGCAGTTCCACCCGCCGGGCACCGCGCGTGTCCATGCGGCGCGCCTGCACGTCGAATGTGGCTTCCGAATAAATCTTTTCGCCTGATTCGTTGCACTGGGCGCGCAGATTGGTGATCGACGCGGTCATATCCAGATTGCCGAGAGTCTGATCGCCCGCGTCGCGAAACACCGTGATATCGCCGGTAAAATCAGGAATGCCCACAGCGGGGCAGACGGTGCGAATCGCAGAAATACCAACGCCCTGCGCCATCACGAGCTCACCCTCGCGGGAACAACCGGACAATGCGGCCGCTGCCATTACGACAGGAGCAATGGCAAAAAGACGACGGCGACTGGGCATCATGGAGCAATCCTTGGAAAATCGAATGACGCCGCCCTAGCGGGCGCGGCAGCAAAGCGCTAGAGGCGGGGACATGAACGCTCCCTTGCATAGCACCCCCACCACATCCCGCCCGGCCGATACCGCCGCGCAAGACAGCACCCCCGTGAACAGCAGCGCAGCAGCCGATAAGCCCGGCCTTACCCTGCTGATTGCCGCGCCCCGCGGTTTTTGCGCCGGAGTGGACCGCGCCATCGAAATCGTCGAGCGCGCTCTCGATCGGTATGGCGCGCCCGTCTATGTGCGGCATGAAATCGTCCACAACCGTTTTGTGGTGGACGGGTTGAAAGCGAAAGGCGCGATCTTCGTCGAAGAACTGGACGAAGTGCCCGATGGCGCCCCGGTGGTGTTCAGCGCCCATGGGGTGCCGAAATCCGTCCCGGCAGAAGCGCAGCGGCGCGGCCTTGATTATCTGGATGCCACCTGCCCGCTGGTCAGCAAGGTCCACCGGCAGGCCGAACGCCAGATCGAAGCCAACCGGCACATCCTGTTTATCGGCCATCGCGGGCATCCCGAAGTGATTGGCACCATGGGCCAGGTGCAGCCGGGCGAAATGACCCTGGTGGAAACGGTTGCCGATGTGGCGCGGCTGGATTTTCCGCCGGAAAAGGCGCTGTCCTTTTTGACGCAGACGACATTGTCAGTTGATGACACGGCCAAAATCGTCTCGGCGATCAAGACCAAATTCCCCAACATCGTCGCGCCCAAGGCAGAAGACATCTGCTACGCCACGTCGAACAGGCAGGCAGCGGTGAAGGAAATTGCCCCTGCCAGCGATCTGGTGCTGGTCATCGGATCGCCCAACAGTTCCAATTCCCTGCGGCTGGTGGAAGTGGCGCAGCGTTGCGGCACAACGGCACGGCTGATCCAGCGGGCAGACGAAATCGAACAGTCATGGCTGAACGGGGTCGGCACGCTGGGCCTGACCGCTGGCGCTTCTGCCCCTGAAAAGCTGGTGCGCGAAGTTGTCGATTTGCTGTCGCAGTGGCGGACCGTGGAAGAACACACGCTGGTCAGCGCGGTCGAAAAAATGGTCTTCAAACTGCCCCGCCAATTGACCGAATAGGGCGGCAGCACCCATGGCAGTCTATACGCACCTTGGCGCAGACGATCTGGCAGGGTTGATTGCCGAATATAATGTAGGCAGCCTGCTATCTGCCAAGGGCATTGCCGAAGGCGTTTCCAACAGCAACTGGCTGCTGGAAACCAGCGGCGCGGACGGGCATGGCGCGGCGCGGCAGGCCACCCGTTTCATCCTGACCATGTATGAACGTCGGATAGAACTGGACGATCTACCCTTTTTTCTCGGCCTGCTGGACCATCTTGCCGCCCGTGGCGGGCCGGTGCCGCGCACCATTCACGACCGCAGCGGCGCTGCCTTCCGGATGATGGATGGCAAGGCTGTGGCGCTGATTGAATATCTGCCCGGTGTATCGATCGACCGGCCAAGCCCGGCACAGGCCCGCGCGGTTGGCAGGGCGCTGGCGGGAATGCACGTGGCCTCGGCAGATTTTGCAGCCACTCGCGCGAACGATCTGGCGCCGCCAGACTGGCAAGACCTGTTCCAGCAATGCGGTAGCGGGCTTGCCACCATCAACGCATCCCTGCCCCGAATTGTGGAAACGCACCTGTCCGCCATTATGGCTGGCTGGCCTGATGATTTGCCCCGCACAACTATTCATGCCGATCTGTTCCCCGACAATGTGCTGATGCTGGGCGACGATGTGAGCGGGATGATCGATTTCTACTTCGCCTGCACGGATATGGCCGCATATGATCTGGCCGTGACCCATGCGGCATGGAGCTTTGGCGGGCCTGGCACCATGTTCAAGCCCGAAATCGGTCAGGCGCTGGTTGCAGGGTATGAAGACATCCGCCCGCTGACACAGGCGGAACGCGCGGCCCTGCCGCTGCTGGCGCAGGGCGCGGCCATGCGCTTTGTCGCCACCAGGGCATTTGACTGGATCAATACGCCCGATGATGCGCTGGTTGCGCGCAAGGATCCGATGGATTTCGTCAAGCGGCTGCAATTTTATGCCGAAGCGGGCGATGGCCCCTTCACCCCGGCGCCGAGATAAGGCAAGGCGCAAGCCATGAAACAAGTTGAGATTTTCACCGATGGCGCGTGCAAGGGCAATCCCGGCCCGGGCGGCTGGGGTGCGCTGCTGCGTATGGGCAGGAATGAGAAGGAACTGTCCGGCAGCGAAGCGGATACAACCAACAACCGGATGGAAATGACCGCCATCATCCGTGCGCTCAACGCGCTGATCGAACCATGCCGGGTCGATCTTTATTCAGACAGCAAATATGTGCTGGACGGGATGACCAAGTGGATTGACGGGTGGCAGAAACGCGGCTGGAAAACCGCCAGCAAGAAGCCTGTGCGAAACGAAGATCTGTGGCACGAGCTGATCGAGGCGGCCAAGCACCATGAAATCAACTGGCACTGGGTAAAAGGCCACAACGGCCATGTCGAAAATGAACGTGTCGACACACTCGCCAGTGATGCTGCCGATATGGCGCTGCGCAATGCGCGCAAGGCGGGCTGAACGCGCCTTTGCCGCAATAAGACCGGCGTAATGGCCAACCCGGTCAGATCAGCCTTTGTCCACCATCCTTTCCGTATCCGGCCCGTTTTTGCGCTGGCGATGCGGGAATGGATTTCAGTCCAGAAAATCTAGCCAAAGCGTGCCGGTGAATAGGTTTCCGGCGCAAGGCCCTGCGTCATTGCGTCTGCGTCCTTGCCCAGCAACATTTGCGCTGCCAACCGCGCGGCGGCAGGTGCGGTCTGGATGCCGAAACCGCCCTGCCCGGCAAACCAGAAAAATGCTGATGAGGCGGGGTCAGCCCCATAAACCGGCAGTCTGTCCGGCGCAAAACTGCGTAATCCGGCCCATTTATGTTCAACCGCTTCTATCTTCCAATCCACCACTTTCGCCAGCCGGTCGATCGCAGTGGCAATGGCCAGTTCTTCGGGTGCGGCATCGCAGGGAAGCGAAGGTTCCTCGTCATGGGGGCTAAGCCACAAGCGCCCGTTTTCGGGGCGGAAATAGAAGCTGCCCGATACATCCAGCACCAGCGGCAAATCGCGCGGCGGTGCCGGATTGACGCGTAACTGCGCCATCGTGCGCCGCAAGGGCGTGATGCCCAGCGGGGTAATACCTGCCATCTGCGCAATTTGGTCGGCCCAGGCACCCCCTGCATTCACCAGCACTGATGCATGAAAGCGGCTTCCTGCCTGCGTCGTCAATTCCCACGCGCCATGGCTGAAGCGGGCCTGCGCCAAAGCGGCGCGGCATTCCAGCTGCACCCCGTTCCGCCGCATGGCCGCAAGATAATGGCCATGCAATCCGGCCACATCGATATCCGCGCAGGCAGGTTCCCACACTGCTCCCGTCCATTCCTGGCGAAGGCCGCTGACCTTTTGTGCCAGGCCGTGCGCGCCCAGACGTTCAATCGTGGCCCCGCTATTGGCAAAGCGGTCCATGAAACTGTCGAGCGCAGGCGCATCCTGGTCACGCCCGACATATAAGGCGCCGCGCCGGTCGAGAAAGCCATGCTCGCGCAGATATGGGCCAGACGCCAGAGTGAGCGGCACCACCTGGGGCCCGCCATAACATTCTTCCCAGAATGCGGCTGACCGGCCAGTGGCATGATAGCCGGGGCGGTCTTCTGCTTCGAGCAGCAGAACCTGTGCATCCGCGCCCAGCTCAGCAGCCAGGCTGGCACCGGCCATGCCGCCGCCAATAATTGCAACGTCGAATATACCGGCCACGAAATTCAACCCCGCACTGGCGCAGCGCGATCAAGAAAATCGGTAATCGCGGCCAG
The DNA here is from genome assembly GCF_009827615.1 of Allopontixanthobacter confluentis. Classification (GTDB taxonomy): domain Bacteria; phylum Pseudomonadota; class Alphaproteobacteria; order Sphingomonadales; family Sphingomonadaceae; genus Allopontixanthobacter; species Allopontixanthobacter confluentis. The sequence continues at coordinate 334,206 of NZ_WTYU01000001.1, read as the reverse complement.
CACCCGGTCACGCACGGCATCTTCCTCCCGCAGAATTTCGTGCCGCGCTTCATCACCAAAACGGACAATTTCGGCTTTGGGCAGCCGCGCAGCAGCACGCTCTATCGCGGGCATGGCAACCAGCCGGTCATTGCTGGTGCCCAGCAGCAGCACGGGAATATCAACCGATTCCAGCAGGCCCGGTGCAAACAGGCTGCGCATGGAGGCATAGGCGCGTTCAACCCAGCCCCAGCTGCCCGGCCCCATGACCAGTTCCGGGCGCTGATCGCGCCAGAACAGCTCGTCATCATAACGGTCCTTGTCATGGGTCAGCAAATCAATCCTGCCCACTGGCATCTCGCCGGGTTTCTCGCTCCATTTCCATGCCGGGCGCTTGGGATTGCCAAGAGCTTTCATGAGCTTTGCCGCCAGATGCATAATGGCTATCGGAAGCGGCGAGCCGTAAAACTCCAGCATCGGGGCAGACAGCACCACCGCATCAGGACAGACCCGCTTTTCCGCCACGGCGCGCAGGATCAAATGGCCGCCCATGGAATGGCCGACAAGCACATGCGGGCCGGGTGTCTCGTGTATCCAGCCGGACCAGAATGCCGCCAGATCATCAATCCAGACCGAAAAATCATCAATATGTCCGGTTACCGGATCATCACCCAGACGGCCTGACCCTGCCTGCCCGCGCCAGTCTGCCGCGGTCACTTTCCAGCCCTGCCGATGCCACTGTTCCAGCGTCTCCAGATATTTCTCATATGCATCGCCGCGGCCGGGCATGAACAGGATAGAGCCGCGTTTTAATGCGGTTTTATCGCGTTCTGCACCGGGCCAGTCGATCCGGCGGATGGGCTGGCCATCGGCTGTGGTCCACACGCTTTCTACCGCGTCATCGGGAATGGATCGGCGGTTGAAGACAGGGTGCCCACCCGCATGGTTCATGCCGGTTTGCTGGTGTTGGCTAATACGAACCTCCCGCTGTTGGTTACTATTTGGTAAGCCATGGCCTGTAGCAACACCCTCCATAGGGGACTTTGGGGGTTTTTATGCAGGGCGGATATTTCCACTACGGATTGCTGATCGCATTGGCAATCGCGCTGCTGGTTGCAGCCTTTACCGACATTCGTGGCCGCAAGATCGACAATTGGCTCAACGCTGCCATTGCGCTGGCTGCCCCGTTGTTCTGGTGGGCTTCCGGCCTTGATGTGTGGCCTGATATGGCACTGCAGATCGGCGTTGCCATTGCCGCCTTTGCCATTCTGGCAGGCCTGTTTGCGCTGGGCGCAATGGGCGGCGGCGATGTGAAGCTGTTGACCGCGCTGGCGCTGTGGATCGAGCCGACCTGGTTTCTCAAACTGCTTATCGTGATGGCCCTGGTGGGCGGCGTGCTCACCCTTGTGATGGGCGCGTGGCACGTGGCGCGCCGCCGCAAGGACAGGCTGGCCATTCCATATGGGGTCGCGATTTCGACCGCTGGCCTGTGGGTGCTGGCGACACATTATCTACCTGCCGCGGGGGCGGCAGCCAACGCGGGGTAAACCCGATCTTAACCAACTTGTCTTAACCAAGACAGACACACCGCCCGACTTTTATCGAAATGGGCCGAATAGGGGGCTTGAAAAGCCATGGACAGGAAGAAGCTGGTTCTGCTGCTCGGAGCACTGATCATCGCGATCGGTACAGCGCTTGCAGCGCGGAGCATGTTTGCAGGGGCATCGGCCCCTCAGGCGGAGGCGGCAGCTGTGCCGCAGGGGCCCAAGGTTCTGGTTGCACAGCGCGCATTGCCGGTTGGCACGATCATCACGGCAGATTCGATCAGCTATCAGATGTGGCCTGCCGAAATGGTGCAGGATGCCTATTTCATCGAAGGTGAAGCGGACATTTCCAAACTGCTGGGCACGGTCGTGCGCCATCAGGTCACTGCAGGCGAACCGGTTACACAAGGGTCTCTGGTGGCCCCCGGTGACCGCGGCTTCCTGGCCGCAGCCCTGGGCCCTGGCATGCGCGCTGTTACAGTGCCTGTATCGGCCAAGACCGGTGTTGCAGGCTTCGTCTTTCCGGGTGACCGGGTGGATATCGTGCTGACGCAGACAGTCGATGGCGAAGAAGGCCAGCCGCTGAAGGCATCTGAAACCGTGCTTCGCAACTTGCGCGTTCTGGCCACTGACCAGTCGACCACCACAGAAAAGCTGGAAGGCAAGACCGTGGTCCGGGAATTCCGCACGGTTACGCTGGAAGTCACGCCGACCATGGCTGAAAAGGTTGCCGTTGCGCAGACCATCGGCACTCTCAGCCTGTCACTCCGCTCCATCGCGGACAATCAGATTGAACTCGATCGCGCCATTGCGGCAGGTGAAATCAACGTGCCTGACAATGCGACCCCTGAAGAAGAGGAAAAGCTCCTCGCGCAGGCCATGTCGCGCCCCAGTGACAAATCGAACAGCTTTGTCACCGGTGGTGATGTCTCGCGCTTCCAGCGCCGCACCATGCCCCCGCAGGGCACCGCCAACGCGCCCGCACCGCAGCAATATATCGCCAATTCCTCCGCTGGTGGCAGCACGCCATCTGTCAGCGCGGCACCTGTCCGCCAGGGCCCGGTTGTCCGCGTGACGCGCGGCAAGGAAACAGTCGAAGTCCCGGTAGGAAAGAACTGACATGCACAGGATCGAAACAGCTTTCGCCCGCCAGGCAACTGGCCCGAAACCAAGGGGCAACACCATGAAACGCCGCCTGACAGCCACTTTACTGCTATCCAGTTTTGCCATAATGCCGATTGCAGGGGTTCCTGCAGGTGTGGCCAATGCCCAGTCCATCAGAAGCCCGTCACAGGAAATCGTCCTGTCGATCGGCCGCGGTGAACTGATCAATGTCCCCGGTTCAATGGCCGATATTTTTGTCGCCAATGATTCGATTGCCGATGTGCAGGTCAAATCGCAGCGGCAGCTATATGTCTTTGGCAAGGCAGGCGGTGAAACCACGGTCTATGCCAGCAATAGCGCCGGTGACATCGTATGGTCCGCCAATGTCCGCGTTGGTTCCAACATCGGCAGCATTGACCAGATGCTGGCGCTGGCCATGCCCGAAGCACAGATTTCGGTATCCACCATGGGCACCAACACTGTTCTTCTTACCGGCACAGTGGCCGCGCCGGAGGACGCCGCTGAAGCTGAACGCCTGGTGTCGGCATTTGTCGGCGATGACAGCAATGTTATCAGCCGCCTGAAAATGGCGACCCCTTTGCAGGTCAATCTGCAAGTGCGGTTTGCCGAAGTCAGCCGCTCGCTGGTCCGGGCCATTGGCACCAACCTGCTCAGCGCAGACCAGTCCAATGGTTTCAAATTCGGCGTTGGCATTGGCCGTGACGGTGCATTCCCGCAATATACGCCGGGCGGCACAGCCTTTGTCAACGGCACGGAAGCCAGCGCGGGCTCGACGCTTGTTACCACCGTTGCCAGCGGTGCCACCATCGCCGGCTTCGGCAAGTTTCTTGGCCTCGACCTTGGCGGCGCGCTGGATCTGGCAGAACGTGAAGGCCTGGTGACCACTCTGTCGCAGCCCAACCTGACTGCTCTTTCGGGCGAAACTGCCGATTTTCTTGCTGGCGGTGAATTCCCGATCCCGATCAGTCAGGGTCTGGGCACAACCTCGATTGAATATCGTAAATTTGGGGTTAGCCTGGCCTATACGCCAACCGTTCTGGCCAATGGCCGCATTTCGATCCGCGTACGGCCCGAAGTGTCCGAACTGTCGAGCCAGGGCGCAGTGACGCTGAACGGCTTCAATATTCCGGCCCTCACCATCCGCCGCGCAGAAACGACCGTGGAACTTGGCTCCGGCCAGAGCTTCATGATCGCCGGCCTCATGTCGAACAATGCCCAGAACACGATCGACAAGGCACCGGGCGTGGGTGACGTGCCGATCCTTGGCAATCTGTTCCGCTCGCGCGAATTCCGCAAGGGCGAAACCGAGCTGGTCATCGTGGTCACGCCATATCTGGTGAAACCGGTCGATGCGTCCGACATCAAACTGCCTACCGATGGCTTCCGCGCGGCAACCGAACTGCAAAGCCTGCTTGGTTTCCGCGAAAATGACGGCGTTTCAGGTGCTACCCGCCCCATGCCTTCGGTGAAGGAAGGTGAAGTGCCCTCGCCGTCTGTTTCGCAGATAGACCCAGCCGCCATCATGCCCGGCCCTGCCCAGCAGGACCGACAGGCCAATGGCAACGGACCAAAGCGCAAGAAGGACCGGCGCGCCGATGCGGCCGCTACTCCTGGCTTCAGCCTCAAGTGAGAAAGGTGAAAACAATGCCTATTGCATCAAATCGCAAATTAGCTGGCGCTCTTGCCCTTTCCCTTGGGCTTGCCCTGGGCGCGTGTGGCGGCATGCCGACCCATCGCGGTCTGGAAAGCCTGAACCAGCCGGTCGTGGAACGCACCAATTATGCGTTTGACGTTTCTGCCGGAGCCGGCGGCCTGTCCGTTCCGGAACAGCAACGCCTCGCAGCCTGGTTTGAATCCATGGACCTTCGTTATGGTGACCGTGTCTCCATCGATGATCCGATGATGAGCGGCGCGACCCGCAATGCCATTTCCAAGCTGGCTGCGCGCCACGGCATTCTGGTAAGCGAAGGCGCACCAATGACAGCGGGCTATGTGGAGCCGGGCAATGCCCGCGTGGTCATCACCCGGACCAGTGCTTCGGTGCCCAATTGCCCGAACTGGTCCGAAAAATCAGACGCCAATTACAACAACGCAACCCGTGCGAATTACGGCTGCGCCATCAACAGCAATTTTGCTGCCATGATCGCAAATCCGGAAGATCTGATCACCGGTCAGAAGGGTTCTGGCGAAACTGTCGTGTCGACAGGTTCCAAGGCCATCGCAAGCTATCGCAAACAAGCGCCGACTGGTGAAGGTGGTCTGAAAGAGACCGCCTCGGACGAATAAGGGGAATTGAGATGAACGCACCCTGGAAATCCGGAGCCGTAGGCGGCCGCGATCCATTCGCAGCATTTATTTGTGACGAAGCAGCGCTGGATGTGCTGCGCCCCGTCGCTATCGAAATGGGATGGCAGTCTGAAAAATGCGCCAAAGGCGGCCTGCGTAACGCAGTCCAGTCGCTGTCTGTCGCAGCCAGCCCGAACATTCTGATGGTCGATCTGTCGGAAAGCGGCGATCCGCTGAATGACATCAACGCCCTGGCCGAGGTTTGCGAACCGGGCACGGTGGTGATTGCCGTGGGACAGGTGAATGATGTTCGCCTTTACCGCGATCTGCTGTCGAGCGGGATCCATGACTATCTGCTGAAACCATTGTCCGCCAATGCCGTCCGCGATTCGCTGACGCAGGCACAGGCAGTGTTTTCCGCGCCCAAGGCGAATGATCCCGATGCGGCCAAGCGCCATATCTCCACCGCCGTGGTCGGCACCCGTGGCGGGGTTGGCGCATCCACGCTGGCAACGTCGCTGGCCTGGCTGTTCAGCACCGATCACAAGATGCCGACGGCATTGCTGGATCTCGACATCCATTTCGGAACCGGCGCCTTGTCGCTTGATCTGGAACCGGGCCGCGGCCTGACTGATGCGATTGACAACCCCAGCCGGATCGACGGACTGTTTATCGAACGCGCGATGATCCGTGCAAATGACAACCTCGCCATCCTGTCAGCAGAAGCCCCTATCAACGCGCCGCTGATGACTGACGGTTCGGCGTTTCTGCAGCTGGAGGAAGAATTCCGCCAGGCGTTTGAAATGACCATGATCGACCTGCCGCGCAACATGCTGATCAATTTCCCGCATCTGCTGGCTGACGTAAACGTGGTTGTCCTGACCACGGAAATGACATTGGCATCGGCGCGCGATACCATCCGCATCCTGTCATGGCTCAAATCCAATGCTGCCCATGCACAGCCGCTGATCGTGGCGAACAAGGTGCAGACCGGAATGGTCGAAATCAGCAAGGCTGACTTTGAAGCCTCGATCGAACGCAAGATCGATTTTCTGGTGCCGATGGACAGCAAGGCTGCCGCCAATGCAGCCAAGCTGGGGCAGACGTTTGCCGATGCCAACCGGTCCAGCAAATCAAGCCAGGTCATTCGGCAATTGGCTGATCGCATTATTGGTGCGTCAGATGAAATGGCCGATGAAGATGAACCTGCGAAAAAATCGCTGCTCGGCAATTTTGATCTGAAGTCCCTGCTTGCCAAGAAAGACAAGAAGGCAACCGTCAACGCCGGATGAACTGCCGCCGCCTGCGCCCCGCCCCACGGTGGGGCACAGGCGGCCAATTGTTACCGCATAGTAATTTCAAGAAAGGCTGGACCAGATCATGAGCATTCTACAGCTCCTGCTGATAATCGGTGGCATGATGGCGCTGATGGTCATCGGTTACACCCTGGTGGCCGGCCCTTCAGCGGCAAAGGCCAGCCAGCGCCGGCTGGATGCTGTGCGCTATCGCCATTCCGAAAACACCGATACCAAGGTGGAATCGCAGCTCAAGAAAGCGATTGCCTCGCGCAAGCCCAAGACTTTTACGGTCAAGGGTTCAGGTTCGCGGACTGAAGCGCTTGCCGCCCGGCTTGACCGCAGCGGCAAGAAATGGACAGTATCACAATATCTCTACACATCGCTTGGCATTGCGCTGTTTATCGCCATGCTGATGTTCCTGCGCACTGGTGCAGGCCTGCTGTCCCTGGGCATCGGGCTTCTGGTGGGTGCCGGCGTGCCGCATATGGTGGTCAATTCCAACATCAAGCGGCGCACGGCCAAATTCAACGCCAAATTCCCTGATGCCATCGACTTGCTCGTGCGCGGTCTGCGGTCCGGCCTGCCGGTTACCGAAACGCTGGGCGTGGTTGCACAGGAAGTGCCGGGGCCAGTGGGCGCGGAATTCAAGGGTGTGGTCGAACGCATCAAAATTGGCCGGACGATGGAGGAATCTCTTCAGGAAACTGGTGACCGGCTGGGCATTGCCGAATTCAACTTCTTCTGCATCACCCTCGCCATCCAGCGCGAGACAGGCGGCAATCTGGCTGAAACCCTGTCCAATCTGGGCGATGTGCTGCGCAAACGTTCGCAGATGAAGCTGAAGATCAAGGCGATGAGCTCTGAATCCAAGGCATCAGCCTATATCGTGGGCGCGCTGCCGTTCATTGTGTTCTTCATGATCTGGTGGATCAATCCCGACTATATTGGTGGTTTCTTCGTGGATGACCGCCTGATTGCAACCGGTCTTGGCGGTATGGTGTGGATGTCCATCGGGGCGTTCATCATGGCCAAGATGGTCAGTTTCGAAATCTGAGCGAGGACAAAGACAATGATAAATACCCCGCCCGGACCAACCCTGCTTGGCATTGACGTCATTTTTGTCGGTACGTTGCTGGCAGGTGTCGCAGCCTTTGCCGTCATCATGGCCATTTACGCTGCCGTTACGGTGAAAGACCCGATGGCAGGCCGCGTAAAGGCGCTGAATGCGCGTCGTGACGAGTTGAAAGCCGGCATTGTCAAACAGGGCGGACGAAAACGCGCCAGCCTGATCCGCAAGACCGAAGGCACAGAGCGCGTCCGTGATACGTTGTCGAGCCTGAAAGTGCTGCAGCAGAGCCAGATCGAAACGATCCAGCAGAAGCTGGCGCATGCCGGCTATCGCAACAAGGAACTGGCCGTGCTGGTCATTTTCGCGCGGCTGGTATTGCCGCTGGTGCTGGGCGGCATTGGTTTTCTGGTCATTTACGTGGCCAATTTCTTCCCCGAATGGGGCGATATGAAAAAGCTGGCAGCCTTCGCTTTCATGCTGTTCATAGGGTACAAAGGCCCGGAAATCTTCCTTAAGAACAAGACAAACAAGCGCACTGCCCTGGTCAGAAAAGGCCTGCCTGACGCGCTCGATCTGCTGGTGATTTGCGCTGAAGCGGGCCTGACAGTGGATGCCGCCTTTAACCGCGTGGCAAAAGAACTGGGCCGCGCCTACCCTGAACTGGGCGACGAATTTGCCCTGACCGCCATCGAACTGTCGTTCCTCACCGAACGCAAAATGGCGTTCAACAATCTCGCGTACCGGGTCAATCTGGAATCGGTGCGCGGTGTGGTCACCACCATGGTCCAGACAGAACGATACGGCACGCCGCTGGCCTCTGCCCTGCGCGTCCTGTCAGCTGAATTCCGCAATGAACGGATGATGCGCGCCGAGGAAAAAGCAGCGCGTCTGCCAGCCATCATGACCATTCCGCTGATCATGTTCATTCTGCCAGTGCTGTTCATTGTGATTCTTGGCCCTGCGGCCTGTTCGATCAGCGACGCATTTGCAGCCAAGCCGGGGCAAGTTTAGCCCTTACGTCAGAACAAGTTGCGCGCCAGAACAAACGGCGCGCCAGATCAAGCGCTCAATCGGCCCCGCAACCGTCAGTTACGGTTGCGGGGCCAAGTGTATGGGAATGGTCACGCAAGCGTTTGAGCAAATCCTTGAGCGTCTGGCGTTCCTGCGCGCTCAAAGGCGCGAGCAAGCGTTGTTCCACCTCGCGCGCCAGCGGCACAATCCGGTCGTGCATGGCGACACCTGCATCCGTCAGGGCCAGCAGATGCGAGCGGCCATCGCTGGTATTGGGCTTGCGGCTGGCCAGCCCGCGCTGTTCCAGCACTTTGCAGGCTCGGTTGACGGCCACCTTGTCCATCAGCGTCAGCGATGTCAGTTCGCGCTGGGTCAGCGCGCCAGTATCGCCCAGCACCGCCATCACCCGCCATTCGGTAACTTTCAGCCCGAACTGGCTGCGATACACCTCCGCAATCCGGTTACTTATCGCATTCGATGTAATCGAAATCTGATAAGGCAAGAATTCGGAAAGGACGAGCACTGGTGAACCGGTATCAGACATACGATTGGTTACTATCGAAACCGGTCTGCATGGCAAGATGCAACCTTGGCGAACAGCGATGGTAAGCGGTGATTACTCGAAACCGGGTTCATCCCACCAGGGGTAGAAGTCCGGCATGTCGGTGGTAACTTTTCCGGGAAAGTCGGGGGCGCGCTTCTCGAGGAAACTTTCGATGCCTTCGCGCGCGTCAGCACCTTTGGACAAACGGTAAATGGCGCGGCTGTCGATGCGGTGGGCCATCATCGGATGGGCTGCGGGCGAAAGCCGCCACAGCATCGCGCGCGTCATCGCAACCGAGACTGCCGAGGTGTTTTCGGCAATTTCCATCGCCAGCATGCGCGCTGCGCCCATCAGTTCATCGGCCGGATGGACGGAACGCACCAGCCCGCCGTGCAACGCTTCGGCAGCATCGAAAATGCGCCCGGTCATGCACCATTCCAGCGCCTGGCTGATCCCGACGATTTTGGGCAGGAACCAGCTCGACGCAGCCTCTGGCACGATACCGCGCCGGGCAAAGACAAAGCCGAACCGGGCGGTGTCTGATGCCAGCCGGAAATCCATCGGCAATTGCATGGTCGCGCCCACCCCTACCGCCACGCCGTTGCATGCGGAAATAAGCGGCTTGGTGCTTTGGAACAGGCGCAGTGTCAGCCGCCCTCCACCATCGCGCACGCTGTCATCCGACAGGTCGTCAACCTTGGTATCGCTGGAAAACGGCCCGCCGCCACCTTCAGGCGTCAGGTCCGCGCCAGCGCAAAAGGCGCGTTCGCCCGCGCCTGTAAAAATAATCGCCCGCACGCCATCATCGGCATCTGCCTGATCCAGCGCGTCGATCACCTCGATCATCATCTGGCCGGTATAGGCGTTCAATTTTTCCGGCCGGTTGAGAGTGATGGTGGCGACAGGTCCATCAACCTCGTAAAGGATCTGGCTATACTGGCTCATCACTCTCTCCCGATGTATTGCATGTGGTGTCAGGGCCGCTTTGTGCTGCGCGCTCCTGTGCGGCAGGGCTAGTCTGGCAGGGCTGGTCTGGCGGTTTAGGCAGGGCTGGCAGGGCCTTGATCATCAGGCCCTGCCAATCCAATCTGCTATCAGCGCGGCGCCATCCTGATGGAGCCATCCAGTCGCACATCTTCGCCGTTGAAATAGCCATTTTCGATCATGCACATGGCCAGCATGGCATATTCTTCCGGATTCCCAAGCCGTTTGGGGAAAGGAACTGACGCTGCCAGCGCTTCCTTCACCTGCGGCGGCGCTGCATTCATCAGCGGCGTATTGAAAATGCCGGGCAGGATGGTGTTCACCCGAATGCCTTCGCCCATCAGGTCCCGCGCGATCGGCAGGGTCATGCCCACAACGCCGCCCTTGGATGCGGCATAGGCGGCTTGCCCCATCTGGCCGTCTTCAGCCGCCACGCTGGCAGTGTTGACGATAGCGCCGCGTTCGCCATCTTCCATCGGGTCAAGTGTCAGCATGCCCGCGGCCGATTTGGCAATGCAGCGGAATGTGCCGACCAGATTGATCTGAATGATGAAATTGAACGCTTCGAGCGGGAAATGCTTGATCGAACCATCGGTTTTGGACCGGCTTGCTGTCTTGATGGCATTGCCGGTGCCTGCGCAATTAACCAAAATGCGTTCCTGCCCATGGGCGGCGCGCGCCTTTGCGAAACCGGCATCCACCGATGCATCATCCGTGACATTCACTTCGCAGAAAATGCCGCCAATATCTTCGGCAACCTTTTTGCCTTTTTCTTCCTGCAGATCGAAAATCGCGACCTTGGCGCCCTTGGCAGCCAGCGCCCGCGCCGTTGCTTCGCCAAGGCCCGATGCGCCGCCTGTAACCACAGCGGCCGTATTGCTATCGACATTCATAAATGAAATCCTCTCGTTAAATTCTCGATTTGTCCGGCTATCTGTCCGGCGTTTGCAGGCAGAAAGTGATTACAGCGCCTCGATGATGGTGACATTGGCAACGCCGCCGCCTTCACACATCGTCTGCAGGCCGTATTTCTTGCCCCGCGCTTTCAGCGCATGGACCAGCGTTGCCATCAGCTTGGTGCCTGATGCCCCCAATGGGTGGCCCAGCGCAATAGCGCCGCCATTGACGTTAAGCCGCTCCGGATCTGCGCCTGTATGCTTCAGCCATGCCAGCGGCACAGGGGCGAACGCCTCGTTCACTTCGTACAGATCTATATCGCCAATCGACATGCCGGCGCGCTGCAATGCACGGTCTGTGGCAAACAGGGGTTCTTCCAGCATGATGACAGGGTCACCCGCAGTGACCGTGATGTTGTGGATGCGCGCCATCGGGGTCAGCCCCTGTTCCTTCAGCACCCGTTCCGAAACGATCAGGGCCGCGCTCGACCCATCGCAGATCTGGCTGGAGGATGCAGCCGTGATGCGGCCTTTCTCACTCAGCAGCTTGACCGATGAAATGCTTTCCAGCGTGGCATCGAAGCGGATGCCTTCGTCGACAATGTGCTGCTGCTCGCCTTCCGGGGTCTGAATGGTGATCGGCACGATTTCGGCCGTAAACGCGCCGGAATTGGTCGCAGCGATGGCCCGCATGTGGCTTTCCAGCGCAAACCGGTCGAGATCGTCCTTGGTCAGGCCATGCTTGTCCACGATCATTTCCGCACCCATGAACTGGGACCACATGATGCCGGGATATTTTTCTTCCAGACCGGGCGATTTATACATCCCCAGCCCTTCCTTCATGTGGAATGTGGCGGTGGAACCCATGGGCACCCGGCTCATGCTTTCGATACCGGCGGCAATCACCACATCCTGCGTGCCCGACATTACGGCCTGCGCTGCAAACTGGATCGCCTGCTGTGATGACCCGCACTGCCGGTCAATCGTCACTGCCGGCGTGGATTGCGGCAGGGTCCTGGACGCCAGCACCGCATTACGGCCCACCTGCATGGATTGTTCGCCCGCCTGACTGACGCAGCCCATGATCACATCGTCAACCGAACCCGGGTCAATCCCCGTGCGCGTAACCAGCGCATCCAGCGACGCTGCGGCAAGATCCACCGGATGAACCCCCGCCAGACGCCCCCCGCGCCTGCCACCAGCTGTCCTTACGGCATCGACGATATAGGCAGTTGCCATCGCAATCTTCTCCCAGAGAGTTTCCGAAGTCTCAATTTGATAATCGGGTAGGGTGCGGTTTTGTGGCAGTCAAGCAAGTCGCTAAACCCGAAGCACCGCCTTGCACGGCTTGCTATTTGGCAACTTGCGGATGTAGGATCATGGCCCGCCTCCACCCTTAGAGTTTACATCGCACCCGCCATGGCCAAGAAACTTTTCGAGATTAATCCCGACCTTGACCGCCGCGGCCTGGCAGCTGAGTTTGCTGCGCATTCGCGTGTCCAGATACGCGATGTGCTTACCCTCGAAACGGCATCAGAGGTTCGCGATGTGCTAGCCTGCGCGACCCCCTGGGGCATTGCCGCGCAAGCAGGCGCGGCCGATTCCCCTGGCCCGCAGGCATTGCGCGCCGATGAAGTTGCTACCGCGACAGGAAAGAACAAAATCCAGGAACTCGCGGCAGGAAGTTTTCAAGCTGCTGGCGCGGGCGACTATGCTTTTCTTTATGGTCGCTACTCGCTTGTCGAAAATTATCTTGGAAAATGGAACGAGGGCGGGCCGCATGACCTGCTGCTCGAATATCTGAACACGCCTGAATTTATTGCGCTCGTTGCAGATGTGACTGGTCAGACCGGACTGGTTAAGGCGGACGGTAACGCGACTTTGTTTGGCCCACAGCATTTCCTTGCGCACCATATTGACAGCCACGTCGCCGAAGGCTGGCGGGTGGCTTATGTGCTGAATATGACGATCGACGAATGGAAGCCTGATTGGGGTGGCTATCTGAATTTCTTCGATGAAGAGGGCGACGTGGTTCAAGGATTCCGCCCAAGGTTCAACTCCCTCAACCTGTTTACCGTGCCACAAGCGCATGGTGTCAGCTTTGTCCCGCCATTCGCGCCTATCGGCCGCTATGCCATTTCAGGCTGGTTTAGGGACCGGTAAATTGGCAGTGAGCAAAGTTTCCGCTTCTGAATGGCGAGCACGGTCCCATGCCGCCGAACAGGCAGGGGATCTCAATGGTGCACTGGAAATTCTTGAAGAGGGAGTTGCTGCCTGGCCAGATGATGCAGCCTTGGCAAATTCCGCCGGCAACGCTGCAATGCGCTCACGCAATTTCGACTCAGCCATTCAATTCTTTGGAACTGCGGCCAAACTTCAGCCCCGATTACTCGAATTCTCGCTTAATCTGGCAATTTCTCTGTCACGAATTGCGCGATATCGCGACGCGTTGGCGGTCCTTGCGCCCTTCACCAAGGAAGGGTTTTCCGTGGCTCGATATTGTTCCGTGCGAGCACTGGCGGAGCGCGGGGCGGGCAACCTGGCCGAGGCCGGGGCGTGGTTTGAACAATGCCTCACTCTTGACCCAAAGCATGCCCGCGCTTTGCATGGCCGCGCACGACTGGCGATGCAAAGGGGGGAGCGCGATGCGGTTTCTCGCTACCAACAGGCGCTGCAAGTAACTGCCGGCGATGCAGAATTGTGGCTTGGGCAAGCTCAGGCAATGGCCATTGCAGGCGACACTGCCGAAGCGCGTAAAATCGCGGAGCTATTGATGCAGCAAGCTCCCCAATGGCTCGACGGACTGCAGTTTCTGGCGCAATTGCGACTGGCAGCAGGAGAGGCTGACTTCACGTCGCATTACACTATTGCCATGCAAAGAAGGCCGCAGGATCACAACATTCCCGCAGCGCAATGTGCAGTGCTGGCCGGGCTTGATTTCAATCGTGAAGCAGCAGAATTCGCACGAAGCGCTCGGGAAAAATTTCCGCATCTCGAGCGGTTTGCCCTGCTCGAGGCTGTCTATGCGAGCGCGGCTGGGGAAAATGAGCGGGCTCAATCGGTCTGGAACACAATTTCGCTTAAGAATAACGACGAACGAATCCATCTGGCGCGGCATCAACTGCGGCGGGGCGAAACCGATAAGGCTGCAATTCTTCTTGATCTTGTGCTGCAAGAAGATCCCACGTCAATTTCCGCCTGGGCGCTGATAAGTGTGGTGTGGCGATTAGCCGGAGATCCGCGTGAGAAATGGCTACATGAACAGCAAGGCCTTGTTGCATTTCTTCCGCTGCAAGATGCCGAAAATGTCCTGCCCCCTGCAATCGCGCAGCTTCACCGATTGCACGATACGTCAGCCCAGCCGCTTGGGCAGTCCCTGAGGGGCGGAACACAGACCGCTGCGCTACTGTTCGACCGGACAGAGCCGGAATTTGCCGCATTGCGCGACGCAATTGGTGCGACTATCCAAGATTATCAAAAAGCTCTGCCGCAATCCGATGCCACAAATCCACGCATCTGCCATCCGGTTCTGCGCTATCGCGACGTGCCATGGCACATGGCCGGCTCATGGTCAGTGCGCTTGTCGGGGGGCGCCGGCGACCGGCACGCATCGCACATTCATCCGCTGGGGATAGTGTCATCCGCATTATATTGCGAAAGCCCGCCTGATGCGGCTGCTGACCTCAACGGCGACCCGCAGGCGGGTTGGCTGGAGTTGGGCCGTCCACCACCAGATTTGGGCATAGATTTGCAACCGATAACCGCCTTCCCCCCGCGGCCTGGACACCTCGCGCTATTTCCGAGCACACTTTACCACGGAACCCGCCCGTTCACGCAAGGTCGCCGCCTGACCGTTGCTTTCGACGTTAGGCCTGAGAAGGAACCTTCATGAATAAACCTGACGAAGCGGCAGCATGGGGCGATTTTTGGGCCGCCGAATTAAAATCCACGGCTGGGTGCCTACCCTCCGGTTACCTTGGCATTGATGCGGCACAGGCGAAAAAATGGTTGGAGTTTGCAAAAACTCTTCCTGCAAAGTCCCGCTTGCTGGACCTTGCAACTGGTGACGCAAGGGTGATGCGGTGGATATTACAGGCACGCAAGGACGTGAAACCGACCGGCATCGATCGTGCGCCCCAACTCCCCATCCCGCCTAAAGGCACAAAGGTGCGCGCTGGGGTGTCGATGGAAATGCTGCCGTTCCGCGACTCTGCCTTTTCCGCCGTTACAAGCCAGTTTGGCTTCGAGTATGGCGATACTTCAAAAATATCGACAGAGATTGCACGTGTTTTGCGCCCTGATGGCCGGGTTGCTATTCTGACTCACCGGCAGGATGGACCAATTCTTGCGCATAATCTGGAACGACTAAAACAGTTGAGTTGGGTTCTGGATGATCAGAATCTGATTGAACTGGCTAAACGCAGTCTTTCTTTACGCGTCGCCGGCATTTCCGCAATTCCCGCCAAGATATCGCTAGCCCCAGAAGAAGGTGCACGTCTGTTCGGCGCAACGTCTGCTGCCTGGGAAATTGCCGAGGCCGTTCGGCAGTCCATTACGCTAGGGCAACGCGATACGGTAGCAAATGTCCGTCAGTTGCTAGATCAGATCGCGGCGAAAGCTGCAAACGAGCGAGGCCGGATCGCGTCTCTTCAAATTGCGTGCGCGCGAACGGCCGATAGTGACGGGTTTTTGCGCGAGATCTCGGATGGGGGATTGACTCAACTTAGCATCCAACCAGTCGCCGAAGCGAAATCCATACCGCCTTTCGCAGACTGGCGTATTCTGGCGCGGACGAACTGACAGCGGGCCGGGGGTTGATTGCAACCTTTCGACAGTCGCGATTTCATCGTGGAAAATTTGCTTGAATTTGTCGCATGAAAAAGGGCGGCGAACCCGAAGGTTCGCCGCCCGATTTTCAAATTGCCTCTTGGCAATCGTATTTTAGAACTTCATTTTCGCCGAAACGAAGAAGTCACGACCCAGCACGTCGAAGGTGCTTGGGTATGTGTTAGCCTGTTCCTGGTTATCCCCCAGCAACGTGCCATTATTTGTGTTCGAAACTTCGCCAGCAGCATTGAACTCTGGGCTCAATGGAAGCTTGTCGAAGATATTATTGACACCAAAGGTCAGGGTCAAATTCTCACTGGCTTCAAACGCCATCGTCAGATCGAACAGATCGTAAGCCGGGATGCGCTCAACACCATTGAAGTCCGAATAAAGAACGGAGTCATCTTCGTCTTGAACTGCACTGAGGTGACGCCACCGGATTGAAGTAGTCAGCGGACCGTCCATGAACGAGGCGCGGCTGGTCCATTTGAAGGAAGGTGTGGGTTCACCACAACGACCACCAAACTTGCCGGCACATTCTACAGTATCGTCAATACCCACAACCGGTGTCACGAAGGAACTTTCGGTCCAGGTACCAAGGAACGACAGGTTAACCCGCTGTTCGCCCGTGTCTGTGAGCAAGGAGAAGGGAATCGTCGTCGTGTAATTCGCTTCAAGATCGATACCGCTGACGCCGAGGCTCGAAATATTAGCCTGCGAAATTAATGGGGGATTGTCGACCACGATTGCACCGTCACCGTTACGAACGCCGCGGAAGGCGTCGCAGACAGGGTTTGCTGCTGCCGCAACAGTTACGAAGCAAAGGTCAAATGCACCCTGCGGGCTGCCGCCGACAGACGCGATCGCATTGTCGATCGTGATGTCGAAATAATCGGCAGTCAAAGTGAACCCTGGCAGGAAGCTAGGCTGAAGAACGATACCAGCGGTGAAGCTGTCCGAAGTTTCTTCTTCCAGATTTGGATTGCCGCCAATGAGCACTGGGACCTGGGCGTTAGGCTGAACGATCAGGCCCTGGCCGACATTACCTGCAGGAACACCAAGGGCGATACAGGCTGCACGAGTTGCAGCTACTGCACCTGTCGCAGCGTTCGCGCATGGATCAACAACACCGGGGAAGTTGATTGCCTGCCCCTGGAACAGTTCGGCGACGTTTGGCGCACGAACTGCTCGCTGATACTGACCACGAAGAGTTACGTCACGAATAGGTGAGAACTCCACGCCGCCAGCGTAGGTGTACGTTGTGCCCACAGCTTCAAGCGAATAGTCGGAAATACGACCAGCAGCGGTCAAATTCAAACGAGCCCCGCCATCGGTTTCGAAGATCGGGATGTTCAATTCGCCGAAGACTTCCTTCACGTTGTAGCTACCTGCAGTTGCATCACCGGCGTTGAAGCCGATTACGTCACCTGAAGAAAGCGCCGTGTCAGGAAGGAATTCCGACCCAACCTTGCGGTATTCTGCGCCCAATGCGAAACCAATCGGCTGTGCTGCACCAATCGCAAAATCACCAAACGTGCCGGAAATAACGGCACTGGCGACCTGTGTCGTCGAGACATCGCCATTCTGTGCCTGAATGGAAATCTGGTCGATGGAACCTTGGGAAAGCTGACCAAGACCGAAGATGTTGATTGCTGGATCAGTGCCATCAAGACCGCGCTGGAATGCAGAGCGGGAAATGTTACCCGCCTGAATGTTGGCATTACGAGTACGCGCATACATATAATATGCATCGTAATTGATGGTCTGGGTGATGTCACCGCGAACACCGCCCAATACGCGGAAGGCATTCCGCTCATCGAGGCTGTTGCGCGATCCACTTTCGATCGTACGACGGTTGATTGCCGTGCTGATAACACCCAGCTGAGCGGTCGGAAGAGCCGAAAGACCATTAGCGACGCGCTCTGCACTAGCTGCCGCTTCACGTTGGTCGATAATGTTCAGTTCGTTAATCACGGCAGCCGACAGGAACGGCGAAACTGCCGCAATGTTGACGTTGAACGTGCCGGTTACAGGCGTAGCAGCTAGTTCTTGTGCCACCCGGTTATTGACGAACGAAACTTCCGTATAGGCAGAGTGCCCATCCGAAAATTCGTAATCGGCATAGCCACCAATCAAATAGCGTTCCTGAGGAAGCTGCAAATAGTTGGCGGGCGCATAGTTGTAGGAATTGCCAGCGTTAGGTGTCGCAACGCCAGGCGTACGGAAAAGACCGTCATCAAGGACCAGGCCAGCAGCAATGTCGCGGCGGATTGCAGCTTCACCAGCGTCGGTGGTGTCACCGTCATTGTTAAGATCGATTGCATTACGCACGATCACGTTACCTGGAGCGTTTACACGACCTTGTGGCGGAGTACCGGAGCCGAAGCGCTGCAGCGGGGCGTCAAAACTCTCACCGCCCAGCGCGAAGTTGGAGAAATTCCGACCGGACTGGAAGATTGGCTCGCGGTTATAATATTCGGCGAAGACCGTTGCACTGCCGCGTCCATCGTCAAACGATGTTCCGATTGCGCCATGGACTTCGTAACGGGCGCCATCACCACGTTCAGTGATATTGTACTGGCCGCCCAGTTCGATACCATCAACCTGCTTCAGACGAAAGTTGACCACGCCAGCGAGAGCGTCGGAACCGTAAACAGCCGAAGCGCCGCCGGTTACGACATCAACCGAATCAATCAAGAACGAAGGAATCGTGTTGAGATCGACAATCTGGTTGGTGTCATAGGACATCCAGCGACGGCCGTTGACCAGAACGAGCGTACGAGGCGTACCGAGCCCGCGCAGGTTGAGCGTCGAAGCGCCAGTGCCAGGATTGTTCGAGAACGAAGTCGTGCCCGGAACAACCTGAGGAAGTGTATTGATCACATTCTCGACGTTGACCGTCCCGGAAAGCTCAAACTCTTCAGCGTTCACAACAGCTACAGGCGCAGCAGATTCAACGTTACGACGCTGAATACGCGAACCGGTTACGACGATGACATTGCCTGCGCCATTATCCGGTAAAGCCTGAAGTGCCGGCTCGTTTTCCTGATCCACGGTTTGCGCCGAGACAGGAGTTGCAATCATGGCGCCGGCCATGATGGTGCCTGCAAGAAGCGCAGACTTAGTAAAACGGTTGGACATGCCAATCCCCCTTAGGATGAGTGCCACTGCGGCGCCCATTTTGTAAAAATTGCGTATCAGGCTCTTGCCCGAACTTGGCCCATCTATGAGAGTGCAGGGGCCTCTTCAATGATATCCATGCGGCGATGGCAAATTGCTGCGGTCGGTGTGTCATTCTCGTTACAGTTGGAACCGGTCACTACCTGTGGCACTCTCTGACTGAACCGAATAGTATGTGCCTTTAAGGAATCCCCTGATGCTTCACCCAGTAATCTGCAATTTCTGCAAATGCCTGCTTTTTGGCGTAGCGCTTAGCGCGGCATCAGTAGGCTCAGCGCAAGAAGCAGCCACCCAGGTCAAGGATTTCGATACGCTGAAGTCTTGCCGCACCATCGCAGATAATGCCCGGCGGCTTGCCTGCTTTGACAGCGCCGTCAGTGTGGTGATTGCCGCGCAGGAAAGCGGAGACATCCGGATTGTAGACAAGGAGGCGGCCAAACAGACCCGGCGGCGCTTGTTTGGCTTTACATTGCCCGATATCGGCTGGTTCGGAGACGGCAAAGTGGGTGACGATCAAAAGCTGGACATGCTGGAAACCACAATCGCCAGCGTCAGCCAGACCCGCCGCAACAGCTGGACCTTCCAGACACAAGAAGGTGCAGTTTGGCAAATCAAGAACGCGCCGTCACGTTTGCGTCCGCTCCAGCCTGGCCAGACCGTGGTTTTCAAACAGGCAGCCCTCAACAGTTACTTTATCAGGATTGACGGTCAGATGGGTGTAAAAGGCACCAGGATCGGCTAACCTTCGGCACATCGACCCGCCTGCAACGTATTTGGGCTCTGGCAGGCTTTTTTGATGACCCTGCTGGTTGAGTTGAGGGCGAACTGCGTGATCAAGACAGATTTGCTGGTATCGGACCCTGACTGGATCCCGCACGGGATCGACATAAAATCGGGTATTGCGCATTTTTTGCGATTTCCGGCGAGCGCCTTTGCGGGCGAGGGATTTTTGGCCGATTACACGCCAGAGACTGCGCTCGACACTGCCACGATCTCTCTTGATGAACTAGCCGCAATGCAGCCCGAGGCCGGACCACTCCATTTCATTTTCCACACGGCTTTTTGTCGCTCGACCTTGCTAGCGCGAGTAATGAATATCGACGGTGTGGCCACTGGCATGAGCGAACCGGGAATTATTGCCAGCCTGGCCAGCGCGGGCAATGCTGGCGCCCACCTGATTGAACCATGCCTCAAATTATTGTCACGCCGCCGCACTGGGCCTGATGGCGCGGTGCAAGCGGTGTTTGTAAAACCAACCAACCATGCCAACAGTTTGATCCCGGCGTTGATGCATGCCGCACCCGACGCGAAAGCGGTGATGCTTAGCAACAGCCTTTCGGCGTTCCTTCGATCGGTCAATCGCAAGGGATTATTGGGGCGGCGATGGGCACGCAATCTTTACTTGGAAGTTCAGTCTTATGCGCCGCTAGACCTGGGCATCAGTCCCCAGGAGCATTTTTTGCTCAGCGACTTGCAGATTGCCGGCCTCGCTTGGCTGCTGCAGCGCCGCTGGTTCGAGGCCAATATGAAGGGCACTAATGGCCTGAGAATGCGCTCTCTCGATAGTGCACATTTCAATGATGCCCGCAGCGCCAGTTTGCGTGCGATTGCACAATTCACGGGTCTGGATATCGCCACTGCACAGATTGACCGCGCAGTGCGGTCGGAAATATTCCAGACCCATGCGAAACTCGGCGGAAATTACGACCTTCGAAAAAAACTCGCATCGGCAGACAGCTCAAGTCCGGTTTTCAGAGAAGAATCGGCTATGGTTGAGCAGTGGATTGGGCAGATAGCGCAGCAGGCCCAGGTGGGCGCGAACGGTAGTTTCGAAAGTCGATCCCTGATCTAGTCGCGGTTGTGCGCGACCAAATCGCGTCGCGATATGGTTTCTATGGCAATAGGACCAATGGCTCAAGAACCGTCCACTCACCGCCGTTACGTTACTTCTATTGGCCCAGAATTGTGGGGCAATCTTGCCGACAAATGGCATCAACCCACATCCCGGGGAAGCGACTGCAACAATGCAACAATGTTGCTATTTAGTCACAAACCGCAAATATCCTGTTGATCGGACTGGCGATTGGATTGAAACATGCAACAAACTACCAAGCACCACGCTACGTTCGCCTGAGCGGACACATTACCTTCTAATCCGAAGAATGTGCGAAAGAATTTGGGGGGAGCCGCAGGGCTCTCCCCTTTTTCGTGCAATCCAGGGTCAGGGTTTACCCGCTTCGATTGCTGCAAGGCTGCTGGGCGCATATGCCCAAGGTTCAAATCCCGGCTGGATGCAAAGAAGCGCTGGCGCCTCGAAGCGCAGCGCAAATGGTCTCCGCAAATTACCTCGCCTGAGAGACTTCAACCGACAGGGCGTGCCACAATCGGCCTCGCCCTTGTTTTCGCCTAGCCGAAATATGCCTTGCGGAACGGTTCGAGGTGGCTGGCGAAGCGATCAGTCTTGCCAATTGCATCAGTGCTTATGTCCGACCGGACTTGTTGTACGCTCGCCGTTCTGACCTTGCGCCGACTTTTATAAAAATCACGAGCAGCAGGTTCCATCGCCAGCCCTGCGTGACCAAGTATACGCTTTATGCAATGATCTGGCGCGGTCACCAGTTCCTCGTAAGGCACTGTCAGAATGCGTTCTGGAAACAGCGATTTCCAATGTGCGAACAACTTGTCTTCTGATTTCATCTGATGCGCAATGTCCGCCATCGACCAGCTCCATGGAACTGATGATGTGAAAAACGCCCGATAGGCAGATAATACATTATTGTCAGGCCGCCGCCGCATCCAGATAACCTTGGCATCGGGCAAGGCGTGGAGCAGCAAACCCATTACTGCCGACTGGCTCAATGTCTTGTCGACCACCATCGCATTGCCGGCAAATCGCATATTCAACATCGCCAGATAGTCATCAGCGATTTCGCCCCACGGATCACTGGTGTTCGAACGCTGTTGATATTCCAGCGCGCCAGCAAAAGAATAGTCCAGTGTTGGCAGCAAGGCGGGCTGAACAAGGTTAACCTCGGCGCCGTCCGAAACGCGCGAATGGCTCACGATGATGGATTCGACCAGTGTGGTGCCCGAGCGAGGCAGCCCATTTACGAAAATGGCGCGATTTTGAGCAGCTTTTGACGGTGTTAATCTGGCAAGCGATTCAGCCGTAAAATCTGCAATCAAAGCGTCTGTAAACCTGTCCTGCTCAGCGCGATCATATGGCTTTTCCTTACGGCGCAGGGCAGCGCCCTTCTCATAATAGGAAAATCCGCGATCAACTTCTCCAGCGTCTATCAGCGCCTTTGCCATCCCGTAATAGAACCGCGCCTGTGTCAGGATATCGACGCTGTGAATCTGATTTTCAATCGACGCCATTGCCGCCAGGTCTGGATCGCCTTTGGTAAATGTCTTTATCATCGCCAATGCGAACCAGCCTTGCGGAGAGCCGGGTGCCATTTTCAAGGATTGGCGCATCAGTGCCTCTGCCGCGTCGAAATCCCCGCTCTCGCTTGCAATTGTGCCGCGAAAATGGAGGACAGCGGGGTGGTTCTGCACAGCGGACGGCAGCCCGTCCACCAAACGCAACGCTTCTTCCGATCGGCCCACCTGCGCCAGTGCCCCGCAACGGAACAAAATCCGTTCGAGCGTCTTCGGCTCTGTGATGGCGAACCTGCGGGAGGCTTCCAATCCAAGATCTATTTCACCAATCTTGCTGGCAAGCTTGTGCACATTTGCCCACCGTTCCCCCGTTGGTCCAGCACCGCTTAATTCACCGGCAATAGGCTTGGCTGCTTCACGGCGCTCACCTTTGCCAAGCAAGGCAATGGCTTCCAGGATACGGGATTTCTGACCAGACATGCTCCGCCTTGATCATCGGCAAGACGCTTGTCAAAAGCAGCAAAGAGCGGAGTCTACGGCCAGCATAGGAATGGGCAAATTGTTCCATGTGCGGACGAAGGGGGGAAATTCGTCCGAACTGTCGCAGATCAAAGCAAGGAGAGACTGCACCAGCCGCAGTATGGTGAGAGGCGATGTCGTAACCGGATATTTCGGTGACGCACACGACTGTGGCTTGTGCGCAACATACGCTCCACAAAGTCCGGCGACTCATTTAATTTCAATTGCGACGACACTGCTGGTCCCTCATTCGATGGAATAACAATATCATCGCGCATTCGGCGCAACGATATATGTTTCTGTAATCGAAAAGAACTGATGCCGGGTCGCGCCGGCCATCAAGAGGGACTGGACCTTAGATGAAAAAGACTTTCACCATGATGAGCAATGGCAAAGGGCGCCTGTTTGCAGGCGCTGGCCTCGCTGCTCTGTCGTTTGCAGCATTTGCTGCGCCTGCCTACGCGCAGGATGCCACCGATGAAGAAACGCAAACCACTACCGTCGTTGAAGATCCCGCAACCAGCGGCGCGATTGTTGTAACCGGTTCGCGTATCCGTCGTGACGAATACACGACCGCTGAGCCTATTACGGTCATTAGCGCAGAAGAAATCACGCAGGCTGGCTTCAACAGCGCGACTGACGCATTGCAGAGCAATGCTGTCACGCAGGGCGCAGGCCAGATTAACAATGCTTACGGCGGTTTCGTTACCGACGGCGGCACCGGTGCCAACACTCTGGGTCTTCGCGGCCTCGGACCATCCAGAACTCTTGTTCTGCTGAACGGTCGCCGCCTCGCTCCAGGCGGTACGCGCGGTTCAGTTCTCGCCGCCGACCTTAACGTGCTGCCAACGGCCATTATTGACCGGATCGAAGTGCTGAAAGCCGGCTCCTCATCCATCTACGGTTCGGACGCGATTGCCGGCGTTGTCAATATTCTCACCGATCAGAAACTGCGCGGCCTGAATATCGATATGCAGGTAAACGTCCCTGAAGTGGGCGCTGGCGTCGATTCGCGTGTTGCCGCATCTTTCGGGTTCCAGGCTGATCGTCTCAGCGTGATTGGCTCGGTTGAATATCGCAAGCGCAACAAGCTGGCCCGTAACGATGTATCCTTCTTCGATTGCCCAGTTGGCGGTTTTCTCGATGGAGAAGGCAGCGAATTTGGCTCCGGCGATTCTGTTGGCTTTGACGGCTCGCCATGCTTCACGCTCGATAATGGCGGCGTCACCATCAATACTCTCGGCGCGCCAACACGCGATGCCGTGAGCCGTACAACGGGTGCTATTGGCCGCTTCAACCGCTTCGTGCCAGCACCAGGCCAGACAGCCGGACCGTTCCCTGGCTTCCAGGGTGTAGACTTTTACAGTCGTGACACTTTCGATCCGATCCAGGAAGAAGAGCCGCTGATTACGGCAGCTGAAATCTATACCGGTTATGTGTCGGCCAATTACGAGCTCGGTTCGCTCGGCAATGCGGAGATCTACGCTGAGCTGCTCGGCACCCGTCGCAACTCGTCGTCACCTCTTTATCGCCAGCTGTCGCTTGATTACGTAACCGGCAGCCCATTGCTTCCTGCCAGCTTGCGCGATGGCCGTTTCCTTAACCCGAACACGACCTCCAACGGCAAGATTGTCGCAGCGCGGGCTTTCATCGGCTACGGCCTGACAGAATCCGAACAGCAGGTTGACTACGTTCGTGCTTCTGGCGGCATCCGCGGGGACTTCTTCCTCTCTGACTGGCGTTATGATGCATATGTCGGCAAGTCCTGGAATGACGGCTCTTATGCTATTGAATCATTCCTGACCGACCGTCTGGCTTCGTCCTTGGACGTGGTCCAAAATGCTAACGGCACGTTCAGCTGCGCAACACAGGCAATCAATCCAAATTGCGTTGCTGCGCCAGCACTTAGCGCTGCTGTCATCGGCGGTAACCTTCCGCAGGCATTCCGTGACTATATCGTCGTGAATACGGTTGGTGAAACCCAGTTCCGTGAAACGACCTTTGCATTCAACATCGATGGTCCACTCTTTGAAATGCCTGGTGGTACTGCCCAGCTGGCGCTGGGTGTTGAATATCGCAAGCAAAGCATCAACGATCAGCCAGATCCGAATTCGATCAATGGCAATCTCTATGGCCTGACTGCCGGTACTCCAACGGTTGGCAGTGATAACGTCAAAGAAGTCTTCGGCGAACTCTTCGTCCCGATCCTTGCAGATGTGCCGTTCTTCTACCGTTTGAATGCTACTGGTTCGGTTCGTTACACCGACTACGCATCTTACGGCTCGGACGTCACATACAAGATCGGCGGCGAGTGGGAGCCCATTCGTGGGGTCGCATTCCGCGGCAGCTATGGCACATCTTACCGTGCGCCAGCGTTGGCTGAACAGTTCCTGGGCGCAACAAGCGGTTTCCTTGGCTCTGGCTCTGACCCATGTGACGACCTTCCTGCTGCAGGTGCGCAGTCACCAACCGAACAGATTACCGCGCGCAATTGTGCATCCATCGGTATCCCTGTCGGTTTCGTTCAGACAAGTGGCATCAGCGTATTCCGCGTTGGTGGCGCAGAAGCAGGATTGGCCGCAGAAACTTCGAAGAACTGGTCCGTCGGTGTTGTGGTGAGCCCACCACTGCCCGAAGCCATCGGCAGGTTCTCGGCTTCGCTTGATTACTTTGACATCAAGGTAAGCAACGGCGTGTCAGATCTTGCTGGCGGAACCATTCTTAGCCGCTGCTACAGCGATCCGAATTTCGATCCTAACGCAGGTTTCTGCCGGTTCGTAACGCGTGATCCAAACCAGCGTCTGGAAGTGGTCAGCAGCTACGTGAACCTCTCGGAAGACATCGTGAAGGGCTTTGAAGCAAATGCCCGCTATTCACGTGACATCTTCGGTGGCCGCATGGTGTTGAACGCGAATGTCACAAAGTACACCGAGCAATCGTCGCGTCTGTTCCCGGAAGAGTTCCTGAGCGACGCAAATGGTATCGTTACGCAGCCTGACTGGGTTGGTAATTTCGATCTCACCTTCGGGCTCGAAAACGTAACGTTCCGTTATGGTCTTGACTGGACTGACGGCGATCGCAACAAGACGTATGACTTCTTCGCGTTTGACGAGCAGACCGGCACTATTGATCCAGATCTGGTTCAATCTTACCGCGACTCTTTCTACCTCGAAACCAACGATTATTTCCTTCACTCTGCTTCGGTTCAGTTTGACGTAGATAATTTTGAATTCACAATGGGTGTACGCAATCTCCTCAACACTGCTCCTCCGCAGATTACTGCGGTTGGGTTCAGCACGGTTGGGAACGCGCCATTGTACTCTGGCTATGATTATCGTGGCCGGACATTCTTTGCGAATGCCAACTTCTCTTTCTGATCAAGAGAGCCAAACAAGAAAGGGCCCCGGGAAACCGGGGCCCTTTTTGTTGGTGGCGAAGAATTAGAAGGTAATGGTCAGGTGATGACCATCTTCAACTCCCCATCCCCTTCGTCGATGTGGACGTTGCTGCCATCGGGGACTTCGCCTGCCAGCAGCTTCTCTGCCAGCGGATCCTGCAAATAGCGCTGCACCGCGCGTTTGAGCGGCCTTGCTCCATAGACAGGGTCATAGCCAACCCGGCCAAGCCACCGGCGCGCTTCATCTGTCAGGTCCAGCATGATTTTCCGGTCTTTGAGCAGCTTCTGCACCCGCAGGACCTGAATATCGACAATCGGGGCCATATGTTCCTGCCCCAGACGGTGGAACAGGATGATTTCGTCCAGGCGGTTCAGGAACTCTGGCCTGAAATGGCCGCGCACCACGTCCATTACCTGCGGTTCCACTTCCTCGACCTTCTGGCCTTCCTCAAGATTGGTCAGATACTGGCTGCCGAGGTTGGATGTCAGGATGATCAGCGTGTTGGAAAAGTCCACCACCCTGCCCTGCCCATCGGTCAGGCGCCCGTCGTCGAGCACCTGAAGCAGCACATTGAACACGTCATTATGGGCTTTTTCCACCTCGTCGAACAGCACCACCTGATAGGGCCTGCGCCGCACGGCTTCGGTCAGCACACCGCCTTCTTCATAACCGACATAGCCCGGAGGCGCGCCGATCAGGCGGGCGACAGCGTGTTTTTCCATAAATTCGCTCATGTCGATACGCACCATCGCAGTATCATCATCGAACAGGAATTCCGCCAGCGCCTTGGTCAGTTCGGTCTTGCCGACACCGGTGGGGCCGAGGAACAGGAATGAACCCAATGGCCGGTTCGGGTCTTGCAACCCTGCCCGCGCACGGCGAACAGCCTTGGACACAGCGTTAACCGCCTGTTCCTGGCCAATCACCCGCTTGCCGATGACCTGTTCCATTTTCAACAGTTTGTCGCGTTCGCCCTGCATCATCCGGTCGACCGGCACGCCGGTCCATTTGCTGACGACAGCGGCAATGTCATCTTCGGTGACTTCTTCCCGCAGCATGGCGTTTTCATTGCTGCCTTCAGCTTCGGCCAGCGCCTTTTCCAGCTGCGGTATGCTGCCGTAGGAAAGCTCGCCCGCCTTTGCCAGATCGCCTTCGCGCTGGGCTTGTTCCAGCTCCAGCCGGGCGTGGTCAAGCTGTTCCTTGATCTTGCCTTCAGCAGCAATCTTGTCGCGCTCGTTCTGCCAGCGCGTGGTCAGCTCAGATGATTGCTGTTCCAGATTGGCCAGTTCTTCGCGCAAGGCCACCAGCCGGTCTTTCGAGGCATCGTCCTTTTCCTTGCCAAGCGCGGATTCCTCGATCTTGAGCTGGATGATACGGCGGTCCAGCCCTTCGATTTCTTCGGGCTTGGATTCCACTTCCATGCGGATCCGGCTGGCCGCTTCGTCCATCAGGTCGATGGCCTTGTCCGGCAGAAAACGGTTGGAGATATAGCGGTTGGACAATTGGGCCGCTGCCACCAGGGCGCCATCGGCAATCCGCACGCCGTGGTGCAGTTCGTATTTATCCTTGATCCCGCGCAGGATGGAAATCGTATCTTCCACGCTGGGTTCTTCGATATAGACGGGCTGGAACCGGCGCTGCAACGCCGGGTCTTTTTCAACATATTTCTGATATTCATCCAGCGTAGTCGCGCCGATGCAATGCAATTCGCCGCGCGACAGTGCCGGTTTCAGCAAATTGCTGGCGTCCATCGATCCTTCAGACGCGCCTGCCCCGATGAGAGTGTGCATTTCGTCAATAAACAGGATGATCTGGCCATCAGCGCCCTTCACTTCATCCAGCACCGCTTTCAGCCGTTCTTCGAATTCACCGCGATATTTGGCGCCGGCAATCAACGCGCCCATGTCGAGCGACATCAGCGTGCGGCCATTCAGGCTGTCCGGCACATCGCCATTTGCAATGCGCAGGGCCAACCCTTCGGCAATGGCGGTCTTGCCCGTTCCCGGTTCGCCAATCAGCGCCGGGTTGTTCTTGGTCCGGCGGGCGAGGATCTGCACTGTCCGGCGGATTTCCTCGTCGCGGCCAATCACTGGATCCAGCTTGCCGTCACGCGCAGCCTGCGTCAGATCGCGGGCATATTTCTTCATCGCGTCATAGGCGTTTTCCGCGCTGGCACTATCGGCCGTTCGCCCGCCGCGCAGATCATTGATGGCCTTGTTGAGCGCGGGCGCATTCACATTGGCAGCTTTCAGCGCCTTGCCCGCATCGGTGGTGGTGGCCAGCGCCAGCGCGACCAGCAACCGTTCCACGGTAACATAGGAATCGCCCGCTTTTTCCGCGATCTGCTCTGCCTGATCGAGCAAGCGCACCGTGTCATTATCAAGCCCCGGCGTTTGCTGCGCGCCGCCGCCCGACACGGCGGGAATTTTCGCCAGTTGCGCGTCGACTTCGGTCACCGCAATCTTCGGGTCGCCGCCGGAACGCTGGATCAGACCAGCGGCCATGCCTTCTTCGTCTTCCAGCAGGGCTTTGAGCAGATGGGACGGGCTGATGCGCTGATGGTTGTTTCTGATGGCAACAGTCTGGGCAGACTGAAGGAAGCCCTTGGCGCGATCGGTAAATTTTTCCAGGTTCATGAGAAATCCCTAAAAATAGTCCTGCCGGATATGGTGTGGCATCACCGCAACACAAGAACTGCCACCACCATAGGTGTGTTAGTGATATATAGGGGTGATGTTATCGCCGTCACAAGATCATGCAGCCAAAATCGTGATTTACCATTGATCCAGATCAATTTTCGGCAGCGACCACGCGGTCTTGCGTCGCGGGCCTATCCAGCCCCTCCAACCTGCCGCCCTAACCCTTTGGCACTTCACGCCGTTGCCAAAGGAAGCTAGTCCGTTAGCCGAGAGGATTACCGGATGAAAAAATGGGTGGCCCGTCTGGGCTGGGCAACGCTTGGCCTGCTGATTGTATCGTTGATCGGCCTGATGGTGTGGGAACCGCTGGTGGCGGAGCCGGGCGAAGCGCCTGCACCGCGCATCTATACCGCTGAAATCATCCGCGATGAATTTGGTGTCCCCCATATTTACGGCAAGACCGACGCAGATGCCGCCTATGGCATCGCTGTTGCCCATGCCCAGGATGACTTTTTTACTCTGCAGGATGTTATCGCGATGAGCCGGGGCCGGTATGGCGCGGTTGCCGGCGAAGAAGGCGCAGCAGTTGACTATGTCTATCATCTGCTGGACGCGCGCGGCACAGCGCAGCGCCAGTTCAAGGGCTTGCCGGCCGATACGCGCGCGCTGTTCGATGCCTATGCATCCGGCCTCAACAGTTTTGCGGCTGACCATCCGGGCGAAGTGAAGCTGGACAATCTTTTCCCCGTCAATGGCGAGGATGTCGCCGCGGGATTTGCGCTGCGCCAGCCGTTCTTCTTTGGGCTAAACAATGTCATCGAACCGCTGGTTTCCAACACACCGTTGGCACCGGAATTTGGGCCGGCAATCGGCCCGCAACCCGCCAATGCGCCCAATGTCACGGCTGCTGCCGAAGCGCCGCTTGGCAACCCCGGTCCGCTTCCGTCGGGCGAAGAAGCAGCCATGTCAGGGTCCAATGCCTTTGCAATTGCGCCGGAAAAATCAGGCGACGGGGTGACCCGGCTGGTGTCCAACAGCCACCAGCCATGGCGCGGCGGCGTGGCATGGTACGAACTGGTGGTCGAAAGCGGCGAAGGCTGGCATTTTGCAGGGGCCAATTTCCCCGGCAGCCCCTTTCCTTTCCTCGGTCATAATGAAAACCTCGGCTGGACCAATACGGTCAACCGGCCCGACATGGTCGATATTTACAAGCTGGAAATGGACGCCAGTGGAACGCGCTACCGGCTGGATGGCAAATGGCTGCCGCTGGAAGAAACCAGCTTCACCCTGCCGGTCAAACTTGGCCCGCTGGTGCTGCCCGTGCCCAGAACCGTCTATCGCAGCCGGCATGGCCCGGTCATCATCAATGACAGCGGCGCTTATGCCTTCCGTTACGGCGGGATCGACAATCTGGGCCAGCTTGATGCCTATTACCGGCTGAACAAGGCCAAGAATTTCGCCGAATGGCAGGCCATTCTGGCGCGAATGGATATTCCTTCGACCAACTTCATCTATGCCGACCGCGAAGGCAATATCGGATATTTCTACAATGCCGCCATGCCGGACCGTAAAGTGGGGCCTGACTGGCGCAATGTGCTGCCCGGCAATGACAGTTCCCTTATTTGGGATGGTCCGGTCAGCTTTGATGACATCCCTCAAATCGTGAACCCGGCATCGGGCTGGCTATTCAACGCGAATAATTCGCCCTTTTCTGCCGCCGGCCCAGGCAGTGACCTGTCCCCAGCCGACTTCGCACCGGAAATGGGTGTGGAATTGAAAACCACCAACCGCGCTGCACGGGCGGCCAAGCTGATGGCTGCTGCGGGCAAGATTGACCGCGCCACGCTGGAACGCATCAAATATGACACGGCCTATGAACGGGAGGGTTATGTTGCGCGGATGCTGGACGGCGTTGCCGCGCTCGATCTGGCCGATGCGCCAGACCTTGCAAAGGCGCAGACATTGCTGGGCCAGTGGGATCTGACGTCTGATAATGTCGGCCGTGCAGATGCGCTGGCGCTGCTGATGATCCGCCCTTTCATGAGCGCGGAATATCAGAACAAGCCGGAACCTGCACCGCGCGCTGCATTGCAGGACGCGGTGGTTCATCTCCAGACCCATTTCGGCCGGATTGATCCGCCCATGGCCGATCTGCTGCGGTTGCGGCAGGGCGATGTTGACCTGCCGCTGGATGGGGGCAGCGATACGCTGCGCGCCTCCACCTTGTGGGATGTGGATGATGATGGGCGCCTGTCCGTGCGCCATGGCGACAGTTTCCTGATGTTCATGGAATGGGGGCCGGGCCAAAAGGTGCAGTCCCAGTCGATCATGCCATATGGCGCGGCCACCACACGGGCGGATAGTGCGCATTTTGCCGATCAGGCTCGGCTGTTTGTCGAACACAAGCTGAAACCTGTCCATTTCTGGCGGGCAGATGTGCTGGCCAACACGGCAAGCCGGACAGTCGTTTCCAACCGCTGATACCACTCCATCAACTGACAGGTTTTTCGCATGCGTAATATCATGATTTCGGCTCTTCTGGGCGTCAGCCTGACTGCCTGTGCCGCGCCTCTGGCACAGAACCGCGTTGCACAAATCCCGGCTGGCCAAATCTCGGCTGGCCAGCAGCCCGCTGCCGATGCAGCGCAACCTGCATCGCTGGCACAGCTGGTGGCGGCGGTGGACATTCCCTACCAGACGTTCACCCTGGAAAACGGCCTCACCACGATCGTCCATACAGACCGCAAGGCCCCTATTGTCGGGGTGACAGTCTATTACCGCGTCGGCGCCAAGCACGAACCGCGCGGACGGACCGGCTTTGCCCATCTGTTCGAACATCTGATGTTTGGCGGCAGCGAGAATGTCGAGAATTTCGACATCCCGCTGGAAGGTGCCGGGTCCACTTCCACCAACGGCAGCACGGATGCAGACCGGACCAATTACGTGGAAACGGTGCCAACAGGCGCGTTAGACCTTGCCTTGTTCATGGAAAGTGACCGGATGGGCCATTTGCTCGGCGCTGTCACACAGGACAAGCTGGATAAGCAGCGCGGCGTGGTTCAGAATGAGAAACGTCAGGGCGACAACCAGCCTTATGGGCTGGCTTTTTACGCACTTCAGGATGGGCTGTTTCCGGTCGGCCACCCCTATCGCCATTCCACCATAGGTTCGATGGCAGATCTTGACGCTGCCAGCATCGCCGATGTGCGCGCATGGTTCATCGATAATTACGGACCAAACAACGTTGTCTTGGCCCTGAGCGGCGATATTGATGCCGACACCGCGCGCCCGATGGTGCAGCGCTGGTTTGGCGCAATCCCGCGCGGACCGGAAGTTGTCCAGAAGCCAGCTGCGCCCGTTACATTGCCGCAGCCGGTCAGCCGGGAAATGACCGATCAGGTGCCCGTCACCCGCATTTTCCGCAGCTGGAGCGGCCCTGCCCTGACCGATCCTGATTCTGTCGCACTTGATGCCGGAATGAGCGTTCTGGGCGGTCTTGCCAGTTCGCGGCTGGATAATATTCTGGTGCGCGAAGAACAGCTGGCCGTATCGGTCAGCGCATTTGCGTGGCGGCAGGAACAGCTTTCCGTGCTTGCCGCGACCATGGATGTGAAGCCCGGCGTGGACCGCGGGCGTGCCGAAGCCCGGCTGGATGAAATTATCGCCGATTTCATCAAGACCGGCCCCACGGCAGACGAATTGCGCCGCGCCGCCACGCAGGGTGTCTCCACCCAGATCGGCGCGCTGGAACAGGTCGGCGGATTTTCCGGCAAAGGCGCAACTCTGGCAGAAGGGCTGCTATATGCGGGCAACCCGGCGCAATATAAGACGGATCTGCAACTGCTGGCGGCGCTGACCCCGGCGCAGGTGCAATCAGCCATGAGCCGCTGGCTGACGCGCCCTGCCTATAGCCTGGCAATCGTTCCGGGCGAACGCACCGAAGATGGCGCCACCATGGGCGGCTGGGGCGATGAAGATACCGCCGCGCCCCCGGCGCCCGATGCCAAGGCCGCCCCGCCTGCGCTGAAAACCGGCCCGGCCCGCGCATTTCCGCCCGTTGCGCCCGTGGCAGATCTTGATTTCCCGACGGTCGAACGCGCCCAGTTGACCAATGGTATTACAGTGGCGCTGGCCCGCAGAACTGCTGTGCCAAAAGTGCTGGTCAGCCTGAATTTCGATGCCGGCATTGCGGCTGACGCGCTGGATACACCCGGCACCCAGTCAACCATGCTGGCGTTGCTGGAAGAAGGCACAACCAGCCGCAGCGCAATCGAGATCGCAGAGGAACAGGAACGCCTCGGGGCATCTGTTTCGGCTAGCGCATCGCTCGACACATCCTCTATCACCTTGTCCGCCCTGTCGGCCAATCTCGCGCCATCGCTCGACCTGATGGCCGATGTGGTGCGCAACCCGGCCTTTGCCGAAGCCGACGTTGCCCGGGTACGCGATCAGCGTCTGGCGGCCTTGTCGCAGGTTCTGGCATCACCGCGCGGCCTTGCCAGCCGGGCAATGGCGCCCATCCTGTTTGGCCCCGATACGCCGTATGGCCAGTCGTCTGACGGGTTGGGTGATCGCGCGTCGCTGGCGGCAACCACATCGCAATCATTGCGCGCGGCCCATGGCAAATGGTTGCGCCCCAGCATGGCGTCGATCACTGTGGTGGGTGATGTGACGATGGAACGCCTGCTGCCGCTGCTGGATGGCGCATTTGGCCAATGGCGGGACAACCGCATGGCGGCCCCGGTCAAGGCTCGGGATGCGGCCATCCCCGCCCCCCGCCCGCGCATAGTGCTGATTGATCGGCCCAATTCACCGCAATCTGTCATCATGGCCGGACGCGTACTGCCGATGACCGGACGCGACGGCGATACAGAAGCACTGGAACTGGCCAATGAAGTGCTGGGCGATGGCTTCCTGTCCCGCCTCAACATGAACCTGCGTGAGGACAAGGGTTGGAGCTACGGGGTCCGCAGCATGATTACGGCGCCAGTCGGCCCGCGCAGCTTCGCCATGACCGCGCCGGTGCAATCTGACCGCACGGGCGATGCCATCAGGCTGCTGATCGAAGAACTGGACGCCTTTCCATCTGGCAAGCCGGTCGATTCGCAGGAATTGAACCGGGTAACGGACGGCAATATTCGCGGTCTTCCCAATCGCTTTGAAACAAACGCGCAAGTGCTCGGTGCCATTCTTGCCAACCAGCGCCTTGGCCGGCCCGACAATTACTACAGCACGCTGGCCAGCCGCTACAGGTCGCTCGACGCTACGGCGCTGGATAATGCCGCACGGGCAAACCTTGGCTCAAAAGACCTGACATTCGTCATAGTCGGTGACCGGTCTGTCGTTGAACCGCAATTGGCGGGGATCAACTTGCCCGTTGAAATCATTATGCCGGTTGACAGCAACACCGCTGACGACTGAATTGCACACATCACCCAACAGGAGAAAACGAATGTCTGTAGCAGGAACATATGAGTGCGTGACCAAGAGCCCGATGGGCGACCAGAAAAGCACTTTTACCGTGGTGCCAGGCGATGATGGCAAGACTTTCACCGGCACCAATGCTGGTGCAATGGGGTCCATGGAAGTCGAAAATGGCCAGATTGACGGCAACAAGCTGACCTGGAAAATGAACATGACCGTGCCCATGCCGATGACGCTGGATTGCGATGCGACGATCGACGGCGACCAGCTGGTCGGCAACGTGAACGCAGGCGCATTCGGCTCCATGCCCATGACTGGCGAACGCAAGGGCTGAACTTTTTCGGCTTAACAATTACAAGGGTGCCAGAAGCAATTCTGGCACCCTTTTTTGCGGCCGCAGCGCGCCAGCCCCTCCAGCAGAAAAATCGTGGGATCCTGCTGCGATAGAAGCGAAAATTATCTAGACATTCCCGCAATCGCAAAATATTTCACTTCCTGAAATTATCCAGGGGGGGATATGGCTCACGCCAGAATTTGCCGCGCTTCAGCGGCACTGCTGCTGCTATGCAGTTCTACCATCGCTATTGCCAAAGCTGATCAGGACGCTGCACCGCAGCCTGCTTCGCCAGAGCTGTCTGACGATAGTTCGCCAGAACCATTTGCCAGTGACGCGCACGCTGAATTGCACGCTGAACCGGACGCTGGCCCGACAGCAACCCTACCTGCACTTACGCCGGTATTCGTCATGATGAACGATGATGTCTCCACCGAGCTGAGCAAGGTAGGGGACCGCTTCGGGGTTACCGTGCTGCATGATGTGACCGATGGCGCGACTGTCGCCATCCCCAAGGGCACCACAGGCGAAGGCGAAGTGACGTTCGTCACCGGCAATGGCGGCTTTGGCAAGGCTGGCATTATCGCCATCTCCCTCCGCCATCTCGATCTCGATGGTAGGCAGGTCTCCCTCGATGGCCGATACCGCGAAGAAGGGCGAAACCAGAACGGCGCAACGGCGGCCACTTGGTTCGCAGTGGGTGTGTTTTCCGGCTTCATCCGCGGCAAGGATGGCTACATCCCCAAGGGGCGGGAATTGAAGGCCCGGACTGGCGAGGCGATTACTTACTCGCTGGCAGGCGGGTTCAACGCCGCAGCGCCTGAAATTTCGGCAACCGCGGCGGCTTCAGATGACGCACCATCAGGCAGCCTCGAACCATCGGCCAGCATCCCGACATCAGACCTCATCACAACACCAACCACCGAAAGGTAATATATGAAAATACACACGTCCCTTGCCGGTATCGGCATTGTAATGGCTGGTACGGCCCTGGCCGCCGCACCTGCGCTTGGCCAGGATATTGCCGGCGCGGCCACTACCGGCGCTGAAACCGCCTGCGAACTGCATGTCTTTCCGACCCTCGAAGGTCAGGCGCAGACAACATCGCTTCTTTCCGGCTTCGGTATCGTCGGCGCAATTGCGGATGCTGCCGCGAACAAGGATCGTAACATCAGCGAGACGGATTATCTGAAAGAAGCGCTGGGCCCGAAATTCCAGATTGCCGCGCTTGGCACAATCGACCTGGTATCAGAGTTGAAACTGCCCGCAGGGACGACCGTAACCTTTGAAGCGCCGATTGAAGACCGCAAGATTTCCACCAAGGAAAAAGCCCGCCTCACATCTTCGGCTGCGCCTTGCTATGCAGAACTGCTGGTCACGCAGAACCTGTATCAAAAGAAAG
The DNA here is from genome assembly GCF_009827615.1 of Allopontixanthobacter confluentis. Lineage (GTDB taxonomy): Bacteria > Pseudomonadota > Alphaproteobacteria > Sphingomonadales > Sphingomonadaceae > Allopontixanthobacter > Allopontixanthobacter confluentis. The sequence goes on along the minus strand of NZ_WTYU01000001.1, from coordinate 298,366 downwards.
CGATTTACGGCCGCTCGCTCAATAACCGTTTCATTTTCAAGGATTTCCGCACCGGAAAGACCGAAACCAACATGGTCAAGGGACGCGGCGGTAATGGCCTGTCCCATTTCCCGCCCAAAACCACGGATGAAACAGAGGCGGCCGAAGCCGATCTGCTGGAAGCCTTCACCAAGAACTTCCTCGAATATTCCGCTGCCATCTGAATGAAAAGGGCGGCTTCGCGCTAACGAAGCCGCCCTTAATTCCTGTAACGCCAGCGAGGGCTTAACCCAGCTTCGCTTTCAGCAATTCATTGATCACCTGCGGGTTGGCCTTGCCCTGCATCGCCTTCATCGTCTGGCCGACGAAGAAGCCGAACAGCTTATCCTTGCCGCCGCGATATTCAGCGACCTTGTCAGGATTGGCTTCCAGCACCTTGTCGATCTCGGCCTCGATTGCGCCGGTATCGCTCTGCTGTTTCAGGCCTTCGGTCTCGGCAATCTCGTCCGGCTCGCGCCCGGTCCTGAGGACGATTTCGTAGATTTCCTTGGCCTGTCCGCCCGACACTGTTCCAGCGTCCACCAGTTTCAAAATCGCGGCATTGGCAGCGGCGGTATTAAATTCCATCTGCGCTTCATCGCCGAGCGACTTCAGCACGCCAGGCGCGACTGACAGGGTCCAGTTGGCAACCTGCGTCGCCACATCGGCGCCTGACTTGTCAAGCTGGCTGGCAGTTGCAGCCAGCAGCGTTTCGAAACGGGCGAATGTCTCCACTTCGGCGGTAAGCTGGGCTGCATTGTAATCCGTCAGACCCAACTCGCCGGTATAGCGCGCACGCTTGGCATCGGGCAGTTCCGGCAGGCTGGCACGGCATTCTTCAAGAAATGCATCGTCCAGTTCCAGCGGCAGCAGGTCAGGATCCGGGAAATAGCGATAATCATGCGCATCTTCCTTGCTGCGCATGGACCGGGTTTCGTTCTTGTCCGGATCGTAAAGGCGGGTTTCCTGCACCACGGTGCCGCCTTCTTCGATCAGATCCACCTGACGGCGGGCTTCCTGCTCGATCACGGCCATTACGAAGCGCACGGAATTGACGTTCTTCGTTTCGGTGCGCGTGCCCAGTTCAGCAGCGCCTACCTTGCGGACCGAGACGTTGACGTCAGCGCGCATGGAGCCTTCTTCCATATTGCCATCGCATGATCCGACATAGCGCAGAATGGAACGCAGCTTGCGGACGTAAGCCCCTGCCTCTGCAGGCGAGGTCATATGCGGCATGGAAACGATTTCCATCAGCGCCACGCCGCAGCGATTGAGATCGACATAGGACATGGTCGGATGCTGGTCATGCATCAGCTTGCCCGCATCCTGTTCCACATGGATCCGTTCGATCCCGATGGTCTTGGGCTGGGGAATACCGGCCTTTTCATCCGCTTCAATCACCAGCGAGCCTTCGCCCACGATGGGATGGTAAAGCTGGCTGATCTGGTAGCCCTGCGGCAAATCGGCGTAGAAATAATTCTTCCGGTCAAACCGCGAGAACTTGTTGATCTGCGCTTCTATCGCCATGCCGGTGCGCACCGCCTGCCGGATACATTCCGCATTAGGCACAGGCAACATTCCCGGCATTGCGGCATCAATCAGGCTGACCTGCGCATTTGGCTCTGCACCAAAAGTGGTCGACGCGCCGGAAAACAGCTTGGAATGGGACGTCACCTGGGCATGCACTTCGAGGCCGATCACGACCTCCCATTCGCCGGTTTCACCCTGGATACGGTAATCGCTCATGCCCACCACCTGTCTGGTTTGGCGCTGAAATTCGCCCGCTGTTCGATCGCAAGACCGGCGTTCATCACGCCCTGTTCGTCAAAAGCCTTGCCGATGATCTGCAGGCCCAGCGGCAGGCCGCTTTGCGTCAGCCCGGCAGGGACAGACAATGCCGGGAGGCCGGCCAGGCTGGCTGGCACGGCGAACACATCGTTCAGATACATCGACAGCGGATCGTCAGACTTGTCGCCCAGCGGGAAAGCCGCCGATGGAGTCGTCGGCGCCAGGATCACATCGCATTGTTCGAACGCTTCGGCAAAATCGCGCGCAATCAGGGTCCGCACTTTCTGGGCCTGTGTGTAATAGGCATCGTAGAAACCGGCGCTGAGCACATAGGTGCCAATCAGCACGCGGCGCTTCACTTCATCGCCAAATCCTGCTGCGCGGGTGGCGGCATACATATCCTGCAAGCCGGCCCCTTCCGGCAGATCGCGCAGGCCATAACGCACGCCATCATAGCGCGCGAGGTTGCTCGACGCTTCTGCGGGCGCGATGATGTAATAGGCTGGCAGCGCATATTTGGTGTGCGGCAGGCTGATATCGACGATTTCAGCGCCTGCATCGCGCAGCCACGCCTTGCCCTGTTCCCAGCTTGCCTCGATTTCGGCATCCATACCGTCCATGCGGTATTCGCGCGGGATGCCAACTTTCTTACCCTTGAGATCGGCGTTCAGCGCCGCCTCCCAATCCGGCACCGGCATATCGAGACTGGTCGAATCCTTTGGATCAAAACCGGCCATAGCGCCCAGCATGATGGCGCAGTCACGGATATCGCGCGCCATCGGCCCTGCCTGATCCAGGCTGGACGCAAAGGCTACAACGCCCCAGCGGCTGCACCGGCCATAGGTGGGTTTTACGCCCGTGATGCCGGTAAAGGCTGCGGGCTGGCGGATGGAACCGCCAGTATCGGTGCCGGTGGCGGCAGGTGCCAGCCGTGCGGACACTGCCGTGGAACTGCCGCCCGACGAACCGCCGGGTGCAAGCTCTGCATTGCTGTCGCGGCTGCGCCACGGCGAAATCACATTGCCGAAATAGGACGTCTCGTTGGACGATCCCATCGCGAACTGGTCAAGATTAAGCTTGCCCAGCATCCCTGCACCAGCCGCCCACAGATTGCTGGACACGGTGCTTTCGTAAGGCGGGACGAAGCCGCCAAGAATGTGGCTGGCAGCCGTGGTCTGCACGCCTTGCGTGGCAAACAGGTCCTTCATGCCAATGGGCACTCCGGCCATGCTGCCCAGCGCCTTGCCCGCAGCGCGGTCAGCATCGACTGCGCCTGCTGCTTCCAGCGCCTTTTCCGGCGTGGTGACGATGAAGGCGTTCAGTGCGGATGCAGCCGCGACATTGGCGTTAAAGGCTTCTGCCACTTCGCGGGCAGTAAAATCACCCTTGGCAACCCCGTCGCGGATGGCGGCAACGCCCAGTTCAGTCAGATCAGTCATTATTCAATCACCTTGGGCACGCCAAAGAACCCGTGTTCGGGCGCAGGCGCATTGGCCAGAACCTTGTCGCGGATGCCGCCGCCGGTCAGCGGGTCGGCATCGACCACATCGGCGCGCAGGCGCAGGGTGTTGGGAATGACCGCAGTCATCGGTTCGACGCCGCTACAATCGACTTCGCCCAATTGCTCCACCCAGGCGAGGATGTTGTTAAGCTCGGGCACCATGCGCTCAAGCTCGTCATCATCCATCCTGATGCGTGCAAGCGAAGCGATTTTCGCGACGGTTTGTTTATCTACAGACATGCAACGCGCGTTAGCCTTGGCAGCGCGCCGCTTCAAGCGGCAGATGCGTGGAGCGGTGCGTTTTACACCTGCTATTCAAACGGCACGCCGAGGGGTTTGCCATCCACGTAAATCTGGCGGCCAGTATAGGGGCGGATTTCGACTTCCGATTTTGCACCGATGTCGACTTCCTGAACTGACTCCACAGGCGCTGCTTCCACTATCTGGACCGTGGTTTGCGGCGAATAGGTGGCATTCATGTCGAGGTCGAAAGGCATCGATCGCCGGTCTTCCAGCCGCGCCATTTTGCGCGTACTGCCCGTAACCGTGCCGAGGTCCACGATGATACAGGGCCGGTTGCACAGCCACATCTGACTGGCCACATAATCGCGGACTTGCTGGCGCACTGCCGGGTCTTCGGCATCGACCCGCAGATTGGCTAGCCGCTCGTCCACCCTGTCGTCCTCTACGGTCATGCGGTAGGGGCGCTGCTTCTGGGCCAGGGCTTCCTGCGCCTTGGCCATCAGCGGCCCGTCGGATGTTTTGACCAGTTCGCGCAAGGCCGTGCGACCCGCTTCGCCAAAATCCCACCGCAGGGCGGCAAAATCAAATGTCGAAAGATCAGTCTTGCCAGCGTCCAGCCGGGCAATCTGGTTACGTGCGGAAATCGCGCCGAAATCAAAGATGGGCAGCGCCAGCAACAGGGCCAGCCCGCAGCCGCCAACCGCCAGATGCAGATTGGCCCGGCGCAGCCGGTCATGCCATCCGGCACGGCCACCGCGCACCAGCGCAACAATATAGGCAAGACCATAAGCACAGGCAAAAGCAATCGCGACCAAACCCCACAGGCGTTCGGGCGACAAGCCGTGCTGGGCCACGCGTGTGCCCATGGAAATGGCCGCAAATACAGTCAGGGGAAATATGCCGATGGCCAGAACGAAGGCGGCGAGTCGCATGATGCGCGAACCGGTCATGGCACTATCATCATCGCGGATGATGGCATTGGTCAGCACAAAGGCGCCAAGGGCACAGGCCAGCAGCACGGGCGTGGCGCTGCGCGTTGCTTCCCACAGCACTGCCGGGCCGGAGAGGATCATGGCAAGCAGGAACATCACCAGCGCAGCTGCCAGCGGCACCGCCAGCAGGGCAAGCACCACCAGCACGACTGACTGGAGTGTGCCCAATATCTTCAGCTGGTTGCGCAATGTGCCAAGTGCCGCACCAAAGGTGACACCGGTGTAAGTCCAGCCGAACCATTCCTGGTTCATGAGGTTCTTGATCACGTCGATTTTCAGCAGCTGGAACAGTTCCGACAGAACGGCGAGCAGCGCCCATGACAAAGCGACAAAAGCAAGCGCGCCCACGCCGCTGACCAGATCATTCCAGATGTGCGAATGGGTTTCGCGGTAGGGCGTATCGAAACGCGTTCGGTGAAACCCCGCCTGAAACAGGGGAAGCGCCAGTGTGGTGGCGACAATGCCGGCTGCAAAGGCGAATATTTCATCGGCCAGATAATCACCGGGGTCGACCGCCCGCCAAGCGAGCCCGGCCATCACCAGCCCTGCCGCCAGCGCCGCCAGTGCAGGGGTCAGCCAGCGGTGACGTTCAACCGCAAATGCCGCGAAAATCGACCCGAAGAAAAGAAATGCCGCCAGTGCCATCCAGCCAGGCGATTGTTCATGGCCCTGGGTAACAAAGTGGATCAGCAGAGCCGCAAGGCCCAGCAGCCCGGCCAAAAGCCATGGCCTCAGCGGCCAGTCATTATCTGCCTCGTGCGACGGGGCGGCAGGAAAAACCGGCGGGGCTGCTGCGGATTGCTGGGTCATTCGCCCTTGTCAGCGAAATTTGTGCTGACTGCAATACCGCAGCAAAGTCACTGCCGGTCAGCCCTTATGGCTGCGGCAGGGCGGCACCTTCTGCACCTTCGGCACCCTGCTGCTGCATCTGCATCATCTGCTGCATCTGCGCCATGCGCGCCTGGAAATCTTCCAGCGACATGAAATCGATCATTTCGACTTCGAACACCAGATCGCTATTGGCCGGAATGGCCACTTCACCGGTTTGCGGGTTGACCTTTTCTTCTGCGCCATAGGCTTTTTCCGCAGGAATGGTCATCTGGTACTTGCCGCCCTTCTGCATTTGCAGCGCGCCTTCCTTGAAGCCCGGGATCATGCCTTCCAGCGGCAAGGGAGCGCCCTGCCCTTCGTCAAACACTTTTCCGCTGGCCAGCTTGCCCGTGTAATTCACCAGCACCACGTCGCTGGGCGCAGGGTTAGGGCCCGTGCCTGCCTGCAATGTTTCTACCGATACGCCCTTGGGCGCTGCGAAATACGCAATCCCGACACCGATGAGGATGGCAGCAAGGACGCCAAGCCACAGCTTGGTCAGCGAACCCTTGGCAATAGGCTGAAGCGGAACACGGGTAATTTCGGTCATCAAATCATCCTGATTCGTGAAAGGTACGCCCGGAGTGACAGCTTCGGACAAAAAAGGGCAGCACATGGCAAAAAGGGCGCGGAAATAGCCGCGCCCTGATGGCTGAATGCAATGCTTGGTTCAAGCGAGTCTTTAAAATTGCGCGAATTTCAGCGTCAACCACCGAACCCGGCGCAGCTGAAAACAGGCAGACCCGCCTGGAAGACGGGGTCTTACTTGATCCCGTCACGCTCCATACGCTTGCGTTCCAGCTTGCGCGCACGGCGAACGGCTGCTGCCTTTTCACGGGCGCGCTTTTCGCTGGGCTTTTCGTAATGGCGGCGCAGCTTCATCTCGCGATACACGCCTTCACGCTGCAGCTTCTTCTTGAGCGCGCGTAGGGCCTGGTCGACATTGTTATCGCGAACCATGATCTGCATAAATTCAAACACCTCACAGCAAAGGAACAGAGCCCGCATCTGCGCGGGGGTGCGCCTACAGCTTATCAATAGAAATTGTGCCGAATCCCTTCGGAACGGCTCGAACTGGGGCGCAATTAGCCAATCCCAGCCTTTTTGGCAAGTGCCAGAACGACACACTACCCAATTGGCCGCAATATTGCCGGAGAGATTGGCCCTGATCGCGCTGATCCTTGGCAATACATGAAGTCGCAGGATGACGAAAGGCAATTGGGCGTCTAAGGCACCCGCCATGACTTCTCTTTCACCCTTGGCCGCAACGGTAAATGTCGCGATTGGCGGCGCGGCGGGCGCTGTGCTGCGGTATCAGGCCGGGCGCGGAATGACGCGCTGGTTCGGCGCGCAGACCATGGTCGGTTATCCGTGGGCCACCATTGCAGTAAATGTTCTGGGCAGTATCGCCATGGGGCTTCTGGCAGGCTATCTTGCACGGCACAGCGATGGTTCGGGCGAACAGTGGCGATTGCTGGTAGGGGTCGGCCTGCTGGGCGGCTTCACCACATTTTCCGCATTCAGCCTTGAACTGATGCTGCTGATCGAGCGTGGGCAGCCAGCCCTGGCATTGTCCTATGCGCTGGTTTCTGTTCTGGCAGGCCTGACCGGCCTTTATATCGGACTTATCATCATGAGGATCGCAGCATGAGCGAGCCCACCAATCCGCAAGCCACCAATCCGCAAGATGGCCCTTCAAGCGAAGTTCGCCAGTTCACTGTCCGCAAGGATGATGACGATGTGCGGCTGGACCGCTGGTTCAAACGGCATTTGCCGCAGATCGGCTTTGCCACCGTGTCGCGCTGGGCGCGCACCGGGCAGATCCGTATCGATGGCAAACGGGCCAAGGTGGATGACCGCATTGCCACCGGGCAGATCATCCGCGTGCCGCCGGGCGGTGACCAGCCCGATCGCGGCCCGAACGAACGCCGCCAGCTGACCGAAGAAGAAATCGAACTGGCCGATTCGATGGTCATCACGCAGGATCGGGCGGCCATTGTGCTGAACAAGCTGCCGGGCCTTGCCACCCAGGGCGGCACGGGCATGAAACAGCATGTCGACGCCTTGCTGGATGCCTATGTCGGCCCCGACGGTCCAGGCCGCGGCCCTCGTCCCCGGCTGGTTCACCGTCTGGACAAGGATACCAGCGGCGTCCTGCTGGTGGCCCGCACACCGGGCAGTGCCGCATTTTTCTCGAAACGGTTTGCGGGCCGGTCTGCCAAAAAAGTCTATTGGGCGCTGATTGTTGGCGTGCCTGATGTGTTCGAGGGACAAATTGACGCCCCCCTGTCCAAACAGCCCGGCACCGGCGGCGAGAAAATGCATGTCGATGAAGAAAACGGCCAGACGGCACGGACCCGGTATCGCGTGATCGAACGGGCGGGCAACAGCGCCTGCTGGGTCGAATTGCAGCCACTGACAGGCCGAACCCATCAATTGCGCGTGCATATGGCGGCCATTGGCCACCCGATTGTGGGCGATGGCAAATATGGCGGGCAGGACGCATTCCTGACCGGCAGCATCAGCCGGAAGCTGCATCTGCATGCACGACGGCTGGTAATCGACCATCCCGATGGCGCGCCGCTGGATGTTACGGCGGAATTGCCGCTGCATTTTGCTGCCAGCATGGAACAGCTGGGGTTCGACATCAGCCTGAGCGAAGCGCTGCCTGATGATGAACCAACGCCCATGTCGCGCGAGCAGAAAAAGCAATCTGCGCGCCAGCATTCCAAGCAGATCCGCAAGGAACGGCGCGGCGAACGGCGCGAACGCCTGGCTGGTGGCCGCAATGAAAAGGACGGCGTTGCCAAAGGGCGCCCCAAGACCGGCAAAAGCGGTCCGACCAAGGGCAAGGGTTCGCCAAAGCCAGCATCTGGCAAAACAGCGGGTGCCAAACCAGTGGGGGGCAAGCCAGCACCCCGCAAGTCGGACACGGCAAAGTCTGCACCCGGCAAGCGCGGCGCAGCGCGCAGCGCCCCAGCCAGAGGCACGCCCACGCGTGGCGGCCCGCGAAAGTCTGGTCCCACCAACAAAGGGCGCTAGATGCATCCGGCTGCCGCATTCCGCCACACTGACCATCAGCTGCACGAAACGCTGATCGAGGAAGTCGGGTTTGGCATGGTCTTCGCGCAGACGCCCGATGGGCCGCGCGTTGGCCACACGCCGCTGATTTACAGAGGCGACCTATCCACTGGCGATCAACCCATTGGCGATGGCACTGTGCAGTTCCATCTTTCAGCCCGCAATGCGCTGACCAAACATCTGGCAGGCACCACTGCGCTGCTGGTGGTGAACGGGCCGGACGCCTATGTTTCTTCACGATGGTATGATGCGCCAGACGAACCACCAACGTGGAATTACGTGGCGCTGGAACTGGAAGGGCCGGTCCGCAGGATGGACGCAGAAGGGCTTTCGGCCATGCTGGAGACATTGACTGCCCGCCATGAAGCCCGCATCCAGGGCGGAAAGCCGTGGACGATGGACAGGCTTTCACCGGCGCGCCTGCATGGCCTGATGAAAGGCATTGTCGGCTTTGAAATGGACATCAGAGCGCGGCGTGACACGGTCAAACTGTCGCAGAACAAATCTGCCGAAGAACGCAGCAATATCGCCAAGGGGCTGGAAGAAAATGGCTCTGCGGGAATTGCGCAGTTAATGCGGACATTACTGAAATGACGGGATTTTGATGACAGTCAGGCTGGCAGTTTTTGATTGCGATGGCACTCTGGTGGATGGGCAGGCAAGCATTTGCGAAGCGATGGACATCGCTTTTGCGCAAACCGGCCTGCCCGCGCCCGACCATCACGACGTGCGCCGGATTGTCGGCCTGAGCCTGCCCCAGGCGATCAGGCTGCTGGCGCCCGATGCCGAACATGCCCTGCAGGTGGCCGCGGTTGATGCCTATAAGCAGGCCTATCGCACCAGCCGCATGGAAGGCAGGCTGGAAGAACCACTGTTTGAAGGTATTGCTCAACTGATTGATCTGCTGCAATCAACTGGCTGGCTGCTGGCAGTGGCCACCGGCAAATCCGATCGCGGCCTGATCAGCTGTCTTGACAGCCATGGCATCAAAGACCGCTTCATTTCCCTGCAAACTGCCGACAGGCACCCTTCCAAACCCCACCCGGCGATGTTGCAGGCTGCCCTTGGCGATGCGCTGGCCCAGCCGGAAAATACCGTGATGATTGGCGATACGACCTTCGACATGGATATGGCGCAGGCTGCCAATGTGCGGGCCATCGGGGTGGATTGGGGCTATCATACCACTGCGGAACTCAACGGCGCCGGCGCTTCGGCAGTGGCGACATCCGCGCAGCATCTGGGAGAACTATTGTCATGAAGGACGATCTGGCCCGTAACCGCTATCTGGTCATCAGTTTCACCCGGGTGGCCGGCGTCGCGATGGTGATATTGGGATTACTGGTGAACCAGCAGGCCATCGAATGGCCCATGGCAGTGGGCTATGTGCTGATCGCGGTTGGCATTGTGGATGTATTCGTCGCGCCGCTGGTGCTGGCGCGCAAATGGCGGAGCCCGCCTGAATGAAACGGTTTTACACAGCAGTAACAGTCGCTGAGACAGAGGGCGGTTATCGCGTCTTGCTGGATGGCCGCGCAATCAAGACCGCGGCTGGCCGCGAACAGATTGCCGCGTCACGCGCATTGGCAGATGCGCTCGCTGCGGAATGGTCCAGTCAGGGCGAAGATATTGACCCACGCCTGTTCCGCTACCGTGATCTGGCGGATTACGCGATTGACATTGCCGGGCCGCAGCAGGGCGAAACTATCGACAAGCTGCTGGCTTTCGCCGAAACGGACACGCTGTGTTACCGCGCCGATCCTGACGAAGCCTTATATCAACGCCAACAAGACGTGTGGGAACCGCTGCTGGCTGCATTCGAAGCCCGTGAAGGCATCACCCTGCACCGCATCAGCGGGATCATGCACCGCGCCCAGCCAACAGAGACAATCGAAGCGCTGCGCGGCCGATTGCGCGCGTTGGACAATTTCACCCTGGCGGGAATTCAGGCCGCCACCTCATTGTCTGCATCGGTCTGCATCGGGTTTACCATGCTGGAAGATGGCGCAGATACAGCCGCCTTATGGGACGCGGCAAATCTGGAAGAATTGTGGCAGGCAGACTTGTGGGGCCGCGATTATGAGGCCGAGGACCGCCGTGCCAAGCGCACCGCAGATTTCCGCAATGCCGCGCAGTTTCTGACTTTGCTGCGCGGCTGAGCCGGGCAGCCATACCGGGAGGCTGGGAAAGGTGTTTAGCCGACCCAGTCAGCGACCTGCCCGGCAACATCATTGGCCGCCTGGTTCAGGGCAAATCCAACCGGCCCTGCTTCTGCGACAATGCCGGGAACGATGCTTTCAAACCGCCGCGTGCGGACCTGTCCGTCGCCTGATGTGCGAATTGCGTCAAAGCGGACGATGACCGACTGGCTGCGCGCATCATAGCCGAATTCGCGCAGGGTTCCGCGCAGCATATCGCCCGACACCACTGCCGCTTCATCATCATCGACCACCAGCCGGGTGGACCGCTGGCGGATGGTTTCACCCAGCAGGCGGCGGAACAGCCGGCTGGGCTTTTCCACCCATACTGCTTCTTTCAGATAGGCGATATTGGCATCATCCACCTGCACCGGCACCCGCGCCACGGCGATTTTGGCTGGCGCATCAGGTTCCGCGATGGAAATTGCCCCTGCCAATGTGCCCGATGCGCCCGCGCCTGCGGGCGCGATTGCGGTTGGTGTCAGGGTCAGCAGGCTCGGCGGCGGTTCTGCACCGAAGCTGACGCAGCCTGCCAAAACCGCTGAAAATGCGAGCGCGGCAACCGCGCCCATGTGTTTCATCTGGCGCATGATGTGCGTCTCCTGTGGTGTGCCTGAGGCGGCAGCCTGTGCCACGTCGCCCCGGTCATTTTTCGTAATCAGGCAGTTTCTGGCCGCCCAGAATTGATGTCGCGCCTTCGTTTTCGATGCGTTCCGTCACATTGCGAAGCGCCTTGCTGGTCGCCTGCAGATCGCGCAGCGTGGCTTCTGCGGCGGGCAATGTGCTGTCCGTCAACTGGCGGGCGGCAGGGCGTGCATCTTCCAGCGTGCTGGAGAGTGACTGCGCGGCCTGATTGGCCGAAGCCAGCGTCTTGCGCAATTCAACCGCCAGGGATGCGCCTTCCTTGTTCAGCAACTGGTCGGTGGACCCCATGACCTTTTCAAAAGCGTCCAGCGCTTCAGATGATTCGCGTAGCGTTACCTGCAGTTCTGCAAGGGTGCGCTCCACCTGCGGCGCGGCATTGGCAAATTGCTGCGTCATCTGGTTGGTATTGCGCAGAATGCCGGCAATCTCGTTCTGATTGTCATCCGAAAGAACCGTTGTCAGCCGCTCTGTCAGCGTGGCCAGCCGTTCCAGCAGCAATGGCGCATTGGCCAGCAATTCGCCCAGCCCGCCTGCCTTGGGCGGGATGACCGGCACACCTTCGGGGCATGCGGTGGATTCGCACGTAATCGGCGGCGCACCGCGGCGCGCACCATCCAGCAAAATGGTCGAGACACCGGTGAAGGAGCCCTGGATGGTTGCGGTGGTGCCCACCAGAATAGGCACATTATCCTTCACCCGCACGCGGACGCGGACGAATTCAGGATCAGCTTCCCACAGCACGATTTCTGCGACCTGGCCCACCGGAACACCGGCGAAGGACACTTCTGACCCCTTGGCCAGCCCGGCAACGGACTGCTGGAACAGAATGTCATATTCGTTCTGATCGTCAGAATTGAACCGGCCGAGCCAGACAATGAACAGGGCCAGGGCTGCCAAAAGCAGCAATGTGACTGCCCCGACCCAGACGTGATTTGCGCGTGTTTCCATCGCTTGTCCCTATGCCCCTGTAACCGTTGGCTTGTCCATTGCACCGGACGCCTTTTTATTGTCGCGTTGTTGGGTGCTTTGTGCCGCACGGCCACGCGGGCCGTTGAAATATTCCTGAATCCAGGGGTGGTCCGTCGCCAGCAATTCCGGGATCGTGCCCACCGCAATCACCTGCTTGTCGGCCAGCACGGCCACCCGGTCGCAAATGGCATAAAGCGTATCAAGGTCGTGCGTGATGAGGAACACAGTCAGCCCCAGGGTCTGCTGCAATTCGCGTGTCAGCTTGTCGAATTTGTCGGCGCCAATCGGGTCCAGCCCGGCCGTCGGCTCATCCAGAAACAGCAATTCCGGATCAAGCGCGAGCGAGCGGGCGAGGCCGGCACGCTTTTTCATGCCGCCCGAAAGTTCGGATGGAAACTTGTTGACCGCTTCTTCGGGCAAGCCGGACATGATCGTTTTGTAACGGGCAATTTCATGGCGCAGCGTGGCACTGAGTTCAGGGTAAAATTGCTTCAGCGGAACTTCGACATTTTCCCCCACGGTCAGGGTCGAGAACAGCGCCCCGCCCTGAAACAGCACGCCCCACCTTTCGCGCACGCCAATTTCCTCATCCGGTTCTGCTTCGGTGATGGAACGGCCAAAAACCTCGATATTGCCTTCATTGGGCCGTTGCAGCCCGATGATGGAGCGCATGAGCACCGATTTACCCGTGCCCGAACCGCCCACCACGCCCAGAATCTCGCCGCGCTTTACCTTGAGCGAGAGATTGTCATGCACGGTCTGCTTGCCGAACCGGTTGACCAGCCCTTCCACCACAATCGGGTATTCGCCGCGAAACCGTTCATGTTTGGAAAGGCTGGCCTGACGCTGCTCGTCTTCTGAAAACTCGCTCATGCCCAGCCGATCTTTGTGAAGAACACCGCGAAAAAGGCATCAAGGACAATGACCATGAAAATGGCCTGGACCACAGCCTTGGTCGTGCGCAGGCCCACCTGTTCGGAATTTCCTTCCACCTGCATGCCCTGATAGCAGCCGGCAATCGCGACAATCATGCCGAATACCGGCGCTTTCACCAGACCGACATAAAGGTCATACATCGGCACCACTTCCTGGATGCGGGACAGGAAGGTGAAAAAGGGAATGTCGAGCGTGGCATCAGCAATGAAAGCACCGCCCAGAATGCCCATGCAGGCAGAATAGAAGCCAAGCAGCGGCATCATGATCACTGCTGCCAGAATGCGCGGAATGATCAGCGCTTCCATCGGCGAAATGCCGATAGTGCGCATGGCGTCCACTTCTTCGGTCAGTTTCATGGTGCCAAGCTGCGCGGCAAAGGCGGAACCGGACCGGCCCGCCACCATGATCGCGGTCATCAACACGCCCAATTCGCGCATGGTCAGCCGGCCGGTCAGGTTGATGGTGTATATTTCCGCGCCGAATTGCTGGAGCTGCACTGCGCCCTGCTGCGCGACCACAATGCCGATCAGAAAACTCATCAGGCCAATAATGCCCAATGCAGAAACGCCGACCAGTTCCAGCTGCCGCACCAGCGCCTTGACGCGGAAACGGCGGGGATGGCGGATCAGGCTGGCAAAACCCATGATGATCTGGCCGATAAATGCCAGCAGGCTGGCGACACCCTGCCCGAATTCTACAACCATCTGGCCAATTGCGCCCGGCACACGCCGGAAAATCACTTCGCGCGGGGCACGGATGGGCTTTTCATCCTCGCCTGCGTCAATCGCCTTGATCAGCCGTTCTGCACGGTCACTGGCGCCTTCGATTTCGGCATTGTGCTGGCTGGCCAGATGGCACGCTGTCCATGCGCCAACCGTGTCGATTTCGGTAATGCCAGACAGATCGACGCCTGAGAATTCGCCATCAACAGCGCGCAGTTCGCGGTCCACCTCGCCCACGGTGGACACCAGATAGGGACCGGACAGGACCAGCCTGCGCCCCCCTTTACCGTCATCATCGATGCTGAATTGCGCGCCTGAATCCATAAGTGACCGCTATGGTGGCAAAATCCGGTTACCACAAGATACAAGCGATAAGCGCGTTGCCTATAAGCGGCAGCGCTGGCAAAGGCGTGTCCGTCATGACCAGCGAACTTTCAAAGACCTTCGACCCTGCCGCAATCGAACAGCGGTGGTACAGCCATTGGGAAAAACACGGCCTGTTCCGGCCCGAGCGCCCCGATGCTGCACCCTATACCATCGTCAATCCGCCGCCCAATGTAACCGGCAGCCTGCATATCGGCCATGCGCTGGATAATACGCTGCAGGATATCGTCATCCGTTACGAGCGGCTGCGCGGCAAGGATGCGCTGTGGGTGGTGGGCACCGATCATGCCGGCATCGCCACGCAGATGGTGGTCGAACGCCAGATGGAAGCGCGCCAGGACAAGCGCACCAATTACACGCGCGAGGAATTCATCGCCAAGGTGTGGGAATGGAAGCACGAAAGCGGCGGCACCATTACCACCCAGCTGCGCCGCCTTGGCTGTTCGATGGACTGGTCACGCGAACAATTCACCATGGACCCGCATTTTTCCGATGCGGTGATGAAAGTGTTTGTCGACCTTCATGCCAAGGGGCTGATTTACCGGGACAAGCGACTGGTCAACTGGGACCCGAAGCTGAAAACGGCCATTTCCGACCTCGAAGTGGAAACGCAGGAAGTCAAAGGCAGCTTCTGGCACTTCCGCTATCCGCTGGCTGACGGAGTGACGCTGGCTGATGGACGCGATTACATCGAAGTCGCCACCACGCGGCCGGAAACCATGCTGGCCGACATGGCCGTTGCCGTGCACCCGACGGATGAACGCTATGCCAGCGTTGTGGGCAAGGACATCATCCTGCCCATTACGGGCCGCCGGATAAAGATTGTCACTGATGAACACGCCGACCCTGAACTGGGCTCTGGCGCGGTGAAGATCACGCCGGGTCACGATTTCAACGATTTCGAAGTGGGCAAGCGCGCCGGTATTGCAGCGGGCGATATGCTCAACATGCTCAATGGCGAGGCGAATGTCTGCCAGACGGCCGACGGGCTGGTGCCGGATGAATTCATCGGCCTGCACCGGTTCCGGCGCGACAAGGTGGATGGCGCGCGCGAGTTGGTGGTGGCGCGCATGAAGGAACTTGGCTTCCTCATCCCCCATGTGATCAAGGACAAGGACGGCGAAACTCAGGAGCATGACGCCGAACCCCGCACGATCCAGACGCCGTTCGGTGATCGCGGCGGCGTGGTTATCGAACCGTGGCTGACCGACCAGTGGTATGTCGATGCCGAAACGCTGGCGCAGGCCCCGATCAAGGCGGTGCGCAATGGGGATATCGAAATCATCCCGAAAAGCTGGGAAAAGACTTTCTTCAACTGGATGGAAAACATTCAACCCTGGTGTGTCAGCCGCCAGCTTTGGTGGGGCCACCAGATTCCGGCATGGTATGACCAGAACGGGCAAGTCTTTGTCGCACTGACCGAAGCCGAAGCGCAGGCAAAGGCTGGCGCCGATGCCGTGCTGACCCGCGATAGCGACGTCCTCGACACATGGTTCTCTAGCGCCCTGTGGCCCTTTGCCACGCTGGGCTGGCCGGATGAGGACGCGCCGCTGTACCAGAAGCATTACCCCAACGACCTGCTCATTTCCGGCTTCGACATCCTGTTTTTCTGGGATGCGCGGATGGCGATGATGGGGCGGCATCTGACGGGCGAAAACCCGTGGAAGCGGCTGTATCTGCATGGCCTCGTGCGGGCGGCAGATGGTGCGAAAATGTCCAAGTCGAAAGGCAATGTGGTCGATCCGCTGGGGCTGATCGATCAATATGGCGCCGATGCGCTGCGCTTCTTCATGGCGGCGATGGAAAGCCAGGGCCGCGACATCAAGATGGATGACAAGCGGGTCGAAGGCTATCGCAACTTTGCCACCAAGCTGTGGAATGCGACACGGTTCTGCCAGGCCAATGGCATCGGTGCATCCACCACGCTGGAAGCGGCTGCGGCCACCAGCGCGGTCAACCGCTGGATCATCGGCGAAGTTGTCGAAACGCTTGCCAGCCTGGACAAGGCGCTGGCGGACCTGCGGTTCGATGCGGCGGCGAACACGATCTATCACTTCGTGTGGGACAATTTCTGCGATTGGTACATCGAACTGATCAAGGGCAATTTTGACGAGGAAACCAGAGCAGTCGCCGGCTGGGTGCTCGACCAGATTCTGGTCATGCTTCACCCTTTCATGCCCTTCATCACCGAGGAATTGTGGCACGCGCAGGGGCAGATCGGCAGCGACCGGGCGGATTATCCGCTCATCACTGCCAAATGGCCGGAACCTGCGGCCCAGGTGGACGGCGCTGCCAAGGCTGAAGTCGAATGGCTGATTGCTTTGCTCACGAGCGTTCGCTCATTCCGCGCTGAAACGTCCATTCCACCCGGCCTTAAAATCGTGATGGGCTTGGACCGTCGAAAATTGACCGAAGGTCGTTTCAATGAACTTGCTAGTTTATTTGTGAAACACGGGCCTGTCCTAGCGCGTATCGGCAAATTGGAAGCGGTAGAGTTTTTCCATACCGGAGTTCGCATCAACCTTTCTGATGGGCAATTGGAGGATCGCACTGAAGAACGATACGTCTTGCCGGGATCGGGGTCACCGTTCAAGGCGGTTGGAGAAGAATATATCGTTGGTCTTGAGGGGCTAATCGATATTGACGCGGAAAAGGCCCGCCTGACAAAGGCGCTCGAAGCGTCAGCCAAAGAAGCCAAATCGCTCGAAGGGCGCCTCGGCAATGCCAATTTTGTCGATCGCGCAAAGCCGGAAGCGGTGGACAAGGCCAAGGCTGATTTCGCGCATCATTCCGCCGAAGTGGAACGGCTGCAGGCGGCGCTCGAACGGCTGGGCTGAGCAGTGGCAGGCGCCAAAGGCCCGCCCGGTTTCAACCTGGCGGAAAAGCCGGCAATGCCCGGGCTTGTGGCCGAAGGTGACTGGCACGGCCATCTGGTGTCCATCTCTGCCTCGGGGCAGGACCGTGATGGCTGCGTTGCCACCTTGGCGCAGCTTCACAATGACTGGCCCCAGTGGCAAACGCGGATTGCCGATGCGATTGCGGCACTGGGCCTCGCTCCGGGACCAGTCGAAATTGAAGCGATCTACGCCCATGACGGCGGCCTGTTCGAACTGGAACTGATTGCGCCCGCCTCTCTGGGGCGCGGCATCGCGCTGGCGACAGGATCGCTCGATGGCGGTATAGACACGATTGCGAAAGGCGGCTGACCCATGGCACTCACCCTTGCCACCACCATTCCGGGTGAGCCGGAAATCTTTGCTTCGGTGCAAGGCGAAGGCCCGTCAGCCGGCACGCCCTGCACGTTTGTGCGCCTCTCACGCTGCAATCTTGCCTGCGTCTGGTGCGACACGGCATACACCTGGCATTTTGACGGGGACGAGCGCCCGCATCGCAGCGGCCAGACGTTTGACCGCAAGGCCAATCAGGTCACGCTGGAAGAAGACGATGTGGCCGCTCGCATCGCCGCATTGGGCCAACGCCGGATTGTCATCACCGGCGGTGAGCCATTGCTACAGGCCCCTGCTCTTGCGAAAATGCTGGAACTGCTGCCCGATGTAACCGTGGAAATTGAAACCAACGGCACAACCAGCGCCCCTGCCCGCGTGGATATCCGCGTGGACCAATATAATGTCAGCCCGAAACTGGCGCATAGCGGCAATCCGGCAGAGCTGGCGCTGATTGCCGAACGGCTGAACCATTATGCGCGCGATGAGCGGGCCTTTTTCAAATTCGTCTGCGCCGGGCCTGGCGATGTGGCCGAAGCCGCCGCCATTGTGCGTGCCCACGCCATTCCGCCAGCCCGCGTGTTTTTGATGCCGGAAGGCACTGACAGCGCGACCTTGCGGACCCGCGAAAAATGGCTGGTGCCGCTGTGCCTGCAGCACGGTTTCCGCATGAGCGACCGGCTGCATATCCACATTTTCGGCGATACGCGCGGAACTTAGGTTCCCTGGCTGCGCCAGCGCTGCACGGTGCGGTGGACGATTTCCTCCTCGCCGCCGGTCTGACGCCACAACTCGACAAAGCTGGGGTCTTCGGACGCCGGGCGTTTCACTTCTTCCAGATTGTCGAATGCAACGCGGATGGGGATGGCCACACCTTCGCCGCAGATAATACATTCGCGGTTGCGCAATGCAGGAATGGAATCGAGGAAGCCGCGCGCGCCTTCGGGCATGGCGGATTTCACGAAGGCCTGATCCCGGTCGTTGTTCAGACGCATGGAAATGATGGTGCCGCACTGTGACAAGACGCCCTCGGCAAGGTCGGACGGGCGCTGCGTGATGAGGCCCAGCGAAATGCCGTATTTACGGCCTTCCTTGGCGATGCGGCTGAGGATGCGGCCCACGGACGAGCCATCCGCATTGCGTTCATTGGGCACGTAGCGGTGGGCTTCTTCGCATACCAGCAGGATTGGGCTGGTCTTTTCATCCCGCCCCCAGATGGCAAAATCGAACACCAGCCGCGACAATACGGCCACCACGGTGGAGGTAATGTCGGACGGCACGCCTGAAACGTCGATGATGGAAATCGGCTTGCCCGAACTCGGCATACGGAAAACCTTGGAAATGAAGTCCGCCATGGTGTCGCCCACCAGCATACCCGAAAACATGAACTGGTAGCGCGGGTCTGACTTGATCTCGTCCAGCTTGTTGCTGATCCGCATGAACGGCGCGCTGGACGTGGCCTTGTCCAGTTTGCCCATCTGGGTCTTGATCTCGTTCGACAGGTCCGACAGCAGGTAGGGCACTGGCGAATCAACGGTAATCTTGCCCATTGTCGCTGCCAGCCGGTTCTTGCAGCGGGCATGCAGCAGGCAGCGGGCGAGAATATCGGCATCGATCTGGCGTTCATTGCCAGTGGATGACAGCAGCACTTCGCAATGTTCTTCGAAATTCATCAGCCAATATGGCATTTGCAGGTTGGAAACGTCGAAAATCATGCCGGTCTGTTTGAAGGCGGCGGAATATTCGCCGTGCGGATCGATCATCACGATATGTCCGGCAGGTGCCGCTTCGCAGATGCGATGCAGGATCAGCGCCGCGCTGGTGGATTTGCCGGTGCCAGTGGAGCCCAGCAGCGCGAAATGCTTGCCCAGCATCGCGTCGATATACAGGCCGGCACGAATGTCCTTGGTGGGATAAACAGTGCCGATCTGCACGTTTGCGCGCCCGTCACTGGCGTAAATCTGGCGCAAATCTTCGGTTGTGGCAGGATAGATCAACGCGCCCGGTATGGGGTAGCGGGTAACGCCGCGGCGGAAACCGTGAATGCGGCCGGTCAGCTTTTCTTCCTGGCCTTCACCGAGAAAATCGATGTTGGCGATGATGCCGCCATTGGCTCGGCGGTCCTGCCGCTGGTTGCGCACGCTGGCCAGCAGCCAGCTGTTGCCCACCCGGATCTTGATCTGGCTGCCCACCTGGCCTGCAAGCCCGATGGATGGATCGCTGTCCGCCATGCATTCGCTCAACCGTTCCAGATCCAGCGCTATCTGCGAACCGGAACCGGCAATTTCGAGGACGACGCCAATGGGCCGCGATGAATTATCGGTCGTATCCAGATCGCCATCACGGGCCTGCCCGTTCACAGGCTGCGGGTCGGATTGGGCAACAGCGTGTGCCTGGCCGAAATTACCATTTGCCATATCCGTCATGATTACGCGTCTTTCCCAGATTATTTATCAGGAAAAATAGGCATCAGAGGGTTAATTTCGTATCAACATGGGCATCAAGCAAAAACATTCTGGCCTTAAATCATTGCGAAGACACGCCCGGCCAGCCAGCCCATGAAAATCGACAGGGACACCGCAATCAGGCCGTACCAGAATGCCTGCTGCTGCGAGAACAGTTCGATGAACCGTTCAAAGCCCACTTTCTTCACTTCCACTTCGGCCACGGCAGATGCGATCACGCGCCCGCGCGTTATGGCAAAGGTTTCAGCAGTATAGGTGCCGGTCTGGACACTGGATGGCAAGGCGATCCGGGCTTGATACAGCACCTGTTCGCTGATTTTCACGCCGCCCATATCTTCCTTGAACAGGCCCTGCCTGCGCCGCAGATCAACCAGCCCTTCGGTGAATTTCAGCTGTTCTTCAGGATCGATCGTGCCCGATGGTGACAGCTGGATGAAGCCCAGCCCGAATTCGTAGATGGCCGCTGTGCGTTCATCCACAATGTCCGCCACGGGCGCGGAGGATGCCACCGCGAAATAGGACGGCGCAGACCGGAAATCAGTCGTATTGGCGTTGATCCACATGCCGCCGATGCGTTCCTTTTCGCGCACCCTGATTGCGCCGGTCGGCCCTTTCAGCACCACCACAATGTCATAATCACGCCCGCCGCGGGCACCGCTGGGATCAAGGATCGCGCCAAACAGCAGCAATTCGGTCCCGGTAAAACCCTGGCGGACCTGGACTTCATGCTGCGATACTTCGGGCACCAGAATGGGATCACGCTGGCCGGTCAGCGCGAAGAAGCACAGCACAAGTAACAGCGCCCTGTTCAGCATCGCGGCCTCACAGCCCGACCACCGTGAAAATCTCGTCCGGCCGATAACCCAGCCCGAACAGCATCCGCAGCGCCACCAGCAGAACAATGATCGACAGCACCAGCCGCAGGATTTCAGGCTTGGCGAGGCGGGCAATCTTGGCCCCGATCTGCGCGCCCGATACAGACCCCAGAAGCAGCAGCACTGCCAGCACAATGTCGATAGCGCGGGTGGTCAGCGCGTGCATCATGGTGGTGGCGATGGTGACGAACAATATCTGAAACAGCGATGTGCCGACCACGACATTGGCGTTCATGCCAAGGATATACAGCATGGCAGGCACCAGAATGAAACCGCCGCCAACCCCCATCAGCATGGTCAGCGTGCCGACGATAACGCCCAGAAGCAGCGGTGCCAGCGGCGAAATATAAAGTCCCGAGCCGTAGAAACGCCAGCGCAGGGGCAATGCCGTAACCAGTGGATGATGCCGCCGTTTCTTGGCCGCACGCGCCACGCCTTTTTCAGTCGGCCGCAGGGTTTGCAGCGCCTCCCGCGCCATCAGCGTGCCGATGGTGCCCAGCATGACGACATACAGCACATTGATCACCACATCGATCTGGCCAATCGACTGGAAAAAGCGGAACAAGATGGCGCCGATGCCTGCGCCAACAATGCCGCCGACCACCATCACTCCGCCCATCCGGTAATCCACCCCGCCGCGGCGCGTATGGGCAAACACCCCGGATACGCTGGCGCCGGTTACCTGGGTAGAAGCAGAAGCGGCTGCCACAGTGGGCGGGATGCCATAAAAGATCATCAGCGGAGTGGTAAGAAACCCGCCGCCCACGCCAAAAAGTCCGGACAGAATGCCCGTAATCATGCCCAATGCGACAATGACCAGTCCGTTGACTGACAGATTGGCAATGGGGAGATAAACGTCCATGCCTCACGCCCTAAACGAGCGCGGCGCCGGATTAAAGCCGAACCGTGCTTTCTGCGCGACTGAACCGGGATTAAAATCCGGTAGCAAGCGTGAGGGCAACACCTGATCCGGGCACTGCGTCACCCGCCACGCGCATTCGGTAATCCAGCATGATGCGCGCGGGCACCTTGCCCAGTTGCATTTCAACCGACGCAGTTGGCCCAATATCCAGCCGCGATGCCCCTTTTTGCGCGCCGCCCCAAATGCCTGCGCCTGCGCGCAATGCGCCCAGGTCAAACCGGGCAACAGCCTTGTCTGCCCGTACCTGGCCATCGGCAAAGGCAGTCTTGAAGCTGCCGCCGACATAGCCCGCCTGCCCATATGTTTCTGCACGGATGCCATGGGGCAGCTGGACTGGCGCAAATTCTGTGACGACAAAGGCAGCAGGGCGCAATTCTGTCTTGCCGCCCTGTCTGGTCAGCCGCATTTCTGCCTGGGCGGATACGGGAATGCGGGCAAGTGGCCGCGCGCCAAGGCCAAGCGCAAGATCCGCTTCGCCGCCGTCAGCCAGTGCCTTGGTCGCGCGGATATAGGCTGACGGGCGATGTGTGCTGTCACTCGCCAGCCGGTAGCGCAGCACTACGCCTGCCTGACTGGCGCCGTAACTTGCATAACGCGGGGCGGCGGCCAACGAAGGCGCCGCATCCGGCCGCAGGAAAGCCCATGCATCTGCCGACCAGCGCTTGCGCGGTGGCTGAATGGCTGACGAGAATGGTGCTGCCTCTGCCGGTTGTGCTGCCGCCGATGAAGCGTTTTGCGCAAAGCTGCGGCCAGACCGGCGCATCGATGAAACAAGCTCGCCCGGCACAGACACGCTGGCCATCGCTGCCATCCACAGCAATTGTTGCGAAGCAAACGTCTGCCCGTCTGATTGCATTACAGATTGGGGGGCAGAATGGTAGCCAGATGGCGGGCGATAGCGGTCAATATGTGCTGGCACAGGTGCCGGGATGATGGCCGGATCAAGAGCCGGATTGCTGGCCGGCTTAAGGGCTGGACTGCTTCCTGAAAACATTCCCGCTGCAACGGCAGCCGCAGGCTGATGGCTGCGTGCCACCTGTGTCTGGCTGATCTGTTGCCCTTTCGGGCCGGATGCGTGCTGATCTGCTGCGGCAAAATATGGCTTCGCGGCAGTAATATGCGCGGGAAATGGCGATTCCCACATCACCAGGCGCACAATTGTCCAGCCAGCCAGCAATACCCCCAGCATGACCATGGGCTGCCCTGCCCGGCGCTGTTGCGCGCGCTTCATATCGCCTGCCTTCGCGCCGGGCTGACCGTTGCAGGCAGTGGCGAAATGGCGGGATGGGCATGATGGTGGGTTTTCTCCCACACGGGCAGCTGGCCTGACAGCGCGCGGGCGTAGGCGGCAAACGCCCGCCGCCCGGCCATGATGGCGATGATATTGGAGACGGGTATCCGCAGCACGGAACGCAGCCCCTCAGCCCAGCCATATTCGCGCGCTGTAAAGCCGAACCGCCACAGCGCCCGCCACACAAAACTGGCGAAATTAAGGACCAAAATCACCTCAAGAGGGGCAGATAATTCCATCGCGGGCGCCGCGCCCATGATGGACAGCGCCCAGCTGATGGTGGCCAGCACCAGCAACAGATAGGCCAATGCCAGAACCATGGCGGTAAACGGCCCGCGCCTGTCCCGCATCTGCATCCAGATATCAGCCGGGCGCCCCCTCCAGCCAAGACGGTCCCAGCCCTGAAAGGCAATGCCGTGGATCCAGCGTGTTTTCTGGCGCACCGCTAGATCCAGACGGGCGGGAAAATACGCCCTTGTCGCCACCAGATCGCCCGACGGATGGCGATATCTGAGGAAACGCGCCCTGCCGCCATGGGCGCCAATGCCCAGGCCCAATTCATAATCCTCTGTCAGGCAGTCAGCCGCGAAAGGCTGCCTGTCAGTCTTTGCAGCCGCCAGTTTGGCCAGGGCGTTCCGGCCAATGGCGCAGCCCACGCCCGCCAGCGGCATGGCCGCGCGCAAGGCATCGCGCACCACCATTGCCTTGCCATGGGCTTCAGCAAATTCCTCGCAATAATGGCTGCCGATCCACGGGCTGGCCGGTTGCGGCAGCGGAAGCACCGGCAATTGCGCCAGTTCGGCATTCTGAATGGCGTCGTCCAGCAGCACGATGCCGGCCGGATCGACCATGTCCTCGGCATCATGCAGAACCACCATGTGCGACAATGCACCGCTGCGCTGTTCATCATCTTCCAGCGCACGGTACAGCCGGTTCAGGCAGTCAGCCTTGGTGCTGGGGCCGTTGCGGTCATGAATGACCAGCCGCATCCGCCCATCCCCGCCAGCGGCCCGGATCGCGGCTTCGATCGTGGCGGGATCATTCCGGTAGCAGCCGACATACACGCGCAGCGATCTGTGCGGCCAGACCGACAGCATGTGGGAAATGGTGGCGCCAATGACGCCTGCTTCCTGCCATGCAGGGATAAAGACAGCCGCCTTGCCTGACAAATCATCAATCATGCCGGTCGATGCAGGCACAGCGCCAATCGTTTGTGCCTTGGCCTTTCCGGTCACGCGCAGCCACAACCACACAAGGTCGACCAGAAATTCGTCCACAGCGCCGATCAGAAAAAAGACTCCGGCAAACAGAAGCAGCTCATGCTCGACAAGCATAAGCCATTCAAATTCTGTGAAACCTCCGACAGTCAAGTGCGACCTCTCCCTGAAGAATCATGCCTAACGAAGGGTTTGAAAGGTTGCAACGCGCAAAGATTTAATAAAGAGGGGCGCCAGACATATGGCAGATACAAAACTTCCTCTTCGCTCCGTCTTTGCACCCGTACGCGCGCTGTTTGTCAGCGACGCCTCGGCAGGCGTGCTTCTGATCTTCGTGGCAGCAGCCGCCATGCTGGTGGCCAATTCGGCGCTGGCACATGAATATTACCAGCTGTTCCACGGCACCATGCCATGGACCCCTGTGGCCAAGCTCGACACTGCGCATTTGTGGATCAACGATGGCCTGATGGCCATTTTCTTCTTCGTGGTCGGTCTGGAAGTGAAGCGCGAACTGATCTGCGGGCAGCTGGCCACGGCGGAACAGCGCCGCCTGCCGGTGCTGGCAGCCATTGCCGGGATGGCAGCGCCAGCGGCCGTTTACATGTTCTTTGCCGGGGGCGATCCGCAACTGACCCGCGGCTGGGCTATTCCTGCCGCCACCGACATCGCCTTTGCAATGGGCGTTCTGGGCCTGCTCGGCAGCCGCGTTCCCGCTTCGCTGCGGCTGTTTCTGCTCACTGTCGCCATTGTCGATGACATTGGCGCGGTCATGATCATTGCGGTCTTTTATACCGCCAATCTGAAACTGGCGTGGCTGGTGGGTTCACTGGTGGTTCTGGGCATCATGGTGGGCATGAACAAGATGCATGTCAGCCGTATCTCGCCCTATCTCATCATGGCTGCGGTGTTGTGGTATTGCGTGCTGCATTCCGGTGTCCATGCCACCATTGCAGGGGTCGTGGCCGCATTCACCATCCCGATGCACCGCCTGAGCGGGGATAGTTTGCTGGAAAAGCTGGAACATGGCCTCGCGCCGTGGAGCGCTTATGCCATTGTGCCCATTTTCGGTTTCGCCAATGCCGGGGTCGAATTGCAGGGGATTGGCATGGAAGGCATTCTGGCGCCCCTGCCGCTGGCCATTGCAGCCGGGCTTGCCATGGGCAAACAGGTGGGCATTTTCTCCAGTATCGTCATCGCTGACTGGCTTGGCTTTGCCAAACGTCCCAAGGGCGCAAGCTGGCCGGAAATCTGGGGTGTGTCCGTCCTGTGCGGGATTGGTTTTACCATGTCGCTGTTCATTGGCGAACTGGCGTTCCCCGGTTACCGCCTGCTGATTGACGAAGCCAAGATCGGCATCCTTCTGGGCTCCATCATCTCGGCGCTGATCGGTTATGGCATCCTGCGGCTGACCACCACCCATCCTGACGACCGGACAGCCGAACCGGATTGACCCGGTTCGGCGGTTAAAGCGGCCTGGTAAACCCAGAACCGGCGGGCTTACCAGCTGCCGGTGTTTTCCATACTGGCCCAAGGCTCCTGCGGCGGCAGATTGCCGTCCTGCAAAAGTTCTACCGAAATGCCGTCAGGCGAGCGGACAAAGGCCATATGCCCGTCACGCGGCGGCCGGTTGATGGTCACGCCGGCGTCCATCAGGCGTTGGCACGTCTGGTAGATATTATCGACCCGGTAGGCCAGATGGCCAAAATTGCGGCCGCCTGAATATTCTTCCGGCGCGCTGCCATCTTCAGGCGGCCAGTTATACGTCAATTCCACTTCGGCAATGCCAGCCTGCCCCGGCGCAGCCAGAAAAATAAGCGTGAAGCGGCCTTGTTCGCTATCGAACCGGCGGACTTCTTCCAGCCCGACCAGTTCGAAGAAACGCACGGTCGCATCGGGATCGGAAACCCGGATCATGGTGTGGAGATAGTGGGTCATTTCGCTTGTGTGCCTTGTCCTGTGCAAAGGCAGCTTGCGCGCAGCGCAGCATGCCGGGTCATTCAGGATGCAATGCAGCCATCTGCGGCGCCCGACAAGCCCGGGCTTATGTTCTGGCGCCGTCCAAAACGACAATGGGGCCGCGCCCAAGCAGCGCAGCCCCATCGTTTAACATGGCTGAAACCCTAGAAACTGGCGCTGAGTGTCAGGACAATGGCATCATCGGTAAAGTCATAGGCGCCGGGGGCATAGTCGCCCTCTGCGCCGACATAGGCAACGCCCAGTGTCAGCGGGCCATAAATGGCGGCTTCCGCGCCAATCGACCAGTCAAACGCTTTGCTGTCATCGGTGTAGGTCAGGAAACCGTCGGTGTAGCCCAGATGGCCAGTGACAGTCACTGGTGTGCCGGGAATACCCACCCCAAGGTCGGTATAGACATAGACATTGTCCGTCCCGCCAAGCGAATCCTGCTCCGGCGCGTAGGCCACGCCCACTGTCGCTTCTGCTGGCCCCAGGGTGAAACCAAGCGAGCTGTAGAATTCGATATAATCGAAATCGCCCGGTCCTGCATTGGGATAGAGATAGCCGATTACGCCGACATCAGCTGACAGCCCTTCGGCGATATTGCCGGTCCAGCCGCCATAGACATCAAGCTCGATCGCGCCGTAACCCACAGTGTCTTCATCAAGTGACGAGCCCCATGTGCCAACATAGAAACCCGAATCATGCGTCACATCGAAACCGCCCTGCACGGCAATATCGCCGCCGGAAAGATCGACCCCGCGGAACCGGTATTCGCTCGTCAGCGCGACATTGGCTGAAACGGTGATGGACGAATCAGATGGGGGCGCAGCGTCCTGCGCAAATGCCGGAACTGCACATAAAGCTGTGGTAGAAAATATCGAGGCGGCAACTATGCCGCGGATGGACGTTAGCATGACAAACTTCCTTGTTTGGTGTGTCGCTTCAGTCCCACCTGCACATCTGCTGGCCACATCTTTTGCTGTGCGGACTCTGGCAAATACGCAATAATCTTGCCGCACAATGCTGCGTTGCACAAGAGAAATTGCCATCAATCGCATTTAGCGCGCATCGGTGTGTTGTTTCTGCACCATCAGACCCCAGTTAAGCACCGGCTCATGCGTTGCAGGCCATGCATTGTTCGCTTATGCGCGGGCACCACAAGGCTTATAGTATACCCATGTTCGAACCCTTCAGACAATTCTTCAAATCGAAGAAAACGCAGCCCGGCGCGCAGGCGCCTGCGGGCGAGCGGCTCTATGTCATTGGCGACATTCATGGCCGGCTCGATTTGTTCGATGCCCTGATTGAAGCGGTTGAAGCTGATGACCGGCAACAGGCGCCTGCAACGACAACCATCATTCTGCTCGGCGATCTGGTTGATCGCGGCCCGGATAGTGCCGGTGTAATTGGCCGCGCCCGTGCATGGCAGCAGCAGCGCCCGGTACGCATTCTGGCGGGCAACCATGAAGAAATGTTTTTGGAATCCTTCGACGATACCGACGTGCTGCGCCATTTCCTGAAGCATGGCGGACGCGAAACCATCCTGAGTTACGGGGTCGACCGCAAGTCCTATCTGGACTGTTCGCTGGACGAATTGCAGGGATTGATGCGCCGCCATATTCCGGCAGAAGACACAGATTTCCTGCGCAGTTTTGAAGAATATATCCAGCTTGGTGATTATGTCTTCGTCCATGCCGGCATCAACCCCGGTGTGCCGCTGGCGGAACAGAAGCGGCGGGATATGCTGTGGATTCGCGAAAGATTTCTGCAACATACCGAACCCCATTCACATATTGTCGTTCACGGCCACACGATCTTTACAGATGTGGACGAGCAGCATAACCGGATCGGCATTGACACCGGCGCCTATCGCAACGGGCGCCTGACTGCGCTGGTGCTGGAAGGCGATACGCGCCGCATCATCCAGACCATTCAGACCGGCGATACGATCGCCATCGAAAAGAGGAATACCGCTACATGAAAATCGCGATGGTGGGGTCTGGTTACGTTGGGCTCGTGTCGGGCGCCTGTTTTGCTGATTTCGGTCATGACGTTGTCTGCATCGACAAGGACCAGTCGAAAATTGACCGGCTGCATGACGGGATCATGCCGATTTACGAACCCGGTCTGGCAGAACTGGTGGGCACCAATGTCAAAGCCGGGCGCCTGACCTTCACCACTAATCTGGCCGAAGGGATTGCCGGGGCTGCGGCCATTTTTATAGCCGTTGGCACTCCGTCACGCCGCGGGGACGGTCATGCAGACCTGTCCTTTGTCTATGCGGTCGCCCGCGAAGTGGGCGAAACGCTGTCGAACGATGCGGTTGTAGTGACCAAATCCACCGTGCCTGTTGGCACCGGGGATGAAGTGGAACGGATCCTGCGCGAAAGCGGCACCAGCCATAAGTTTTCAGTTGTCTCCAACCCTGAATTCCTGCGCGAAGGTGCGGCCATCGGGGATTTCAAGCACCCGGACCGGATCGTGATTGGGGCCGAGGATGAATTTGGCCGCGAAGTCATGCGCGAGGTGTATCGCCCGCTGTTCCTGAATCAGTCCCCTATTCTGTTTACCAGCAGGCGCAGTTCGGAACTGATCAAATATGCCGGCAACGCTTTTCTGGCGACCAAGATCATGTTCATCAACGAAATGGCGGATCTGTGCGAGAAAGTCGGCGCTGACGTGCAGGATGTCAGCCGCGGCATTGGCGCGGACAACCGCATCGGGCCGAAATTCCTTCATGCAGGGCCAGGCTATGGCGGTTCCTGCTTCCCCAAGGACACGCTGGCCCTGCTCAAGACCGCAGAAGATTATGACAGCCCTGTGCGGATCGTCGAATCGGTCGTCAAAGCCAATGAAACGCGCAAGCGCGCGATGGGCCGCAAGGTGCTGGACGCGATTGGCGGCGTTGAAACAGCGCGCGGCAAGAAAGTGGCGCTGCTGGGGCTCACTTTCAAACCCAACACTGACGATATGCGTGACAGCCCGTCCATCGCGATTGCCATGGCGCTGCATGATGCAGGGGTGGAAGTGACCGCTTACGATCCTGAAGGCATGGAACAGGCCGCCCCGCTGATGCCGGAAGTGACCATGATGAAGGATCCCTATTCGGCTATCGACGGCGCGGATGCAGTGGTGATTGTGACCGAATGGGACGTGTTCCGCGCGCTGGATCTTGGCCGGGTGAAAGAGCTTGCCAAGGTGCCGCTGCTGGTGGACCTGCGCAACATATACCGGCCGGGTGACGTGCGCGATGCAGGCTTCACCTATGTCAGCATTGGCCGCCACTGATACAGGCAGCCCGCCTGAGCCCGTGCTGGCCTGAAACTGTGCTCCCCTGACCCACGAAACGCCGGAAGAAAGCCATTTTCTTCCGGCTTTTTCGTTTTTACAGATAGGTGCCAGGGGGCCTGTAAGCCGGGTTCTGTATCACAGACGGTATCCCATTCGGGACCGTATCTGCAATGGCAGCCATTCATCTAGGCGACCTGTTGCCAAGCCGCTCAAGCAACCAACCCGGGCGATCAAGTGCAAAACACACCTGCCTTGCGTTGCCGCGCAGCGCGCCGCCCCTATTCGGTCTTGCTCCGGGTGGGGTTTACCATGCCGCGATTGTTGCCAACCGCGCGGTGCGCTCTTACCGCACCCTTTCACCCTTACCGGGTCATGCGTCCCGAAGAACGCCTGTCCGGCGGTATACTCTCTGTGGCACTTTCCCTAACTTCCCGAAGGAAGCCGGCGGGCGTTACCCGCCACCCTTGTTTCGTGGAGCCCGGACTTTCCTCGGCGTTATTGCTAACGACGCGGCTGCCCGGCCCCCTGGCCCTGCCTATCTAGCGGTTCCCCGGTCCCGATCCAAGAGCAATTGGAACGCGATGGCGCGAATCTGCCCATCTATCTCGCCGTCGATCTTTTCCGGGCGCCATCGCCGCTGGAAGGCTTCCACCGCCTTGTGCCCATCAGTAATGTCATAGCCATACCGTTCCAACGCCAGATAGAACGCACCATCATTGTCGAACGGGTCACCAAGCGTGATGTCCGGTTTGGGAATGGCGAGGCCATATTCCGCCAGCCGGTCCCACGGGAATAATTCGCCCGGATCAATCTTGCGCATGGGCGCGATATCGGAATGGCCCACCACATTCGCACGCGGAATATCATGGGTCTTCACGATGCGGGCCAACAGCGGCACCAGTGCATCGAATTGTTTATCGGAAAATTCGCGGTAACCCAGCGCATGGCCGGGATGGTCCAGCTCGATCCCGATGCTGGCCGAATTCACATCCTTGTGGCCGCGCCAGAAACTGGCCCCTGCATGCCAGGCGCGCTTTTCTTCCGGCACCAGCCGGATGACTTCGCCTTCTTCGCTGATGAGATAATGCGCGCTGACCTTGGCTAGCGGGTCGCACATCCGCTGCAAGGCGGCTTCGGCGCTTTCCATTTCGGTATAATGCAGCACCACCATGCTGACCGGCAGGCTGCGTTCGTCGCAATTGGGCGACAGATGCTCGCGGTGAACGAGCTCGTCCTTCATCCGATCATGCCTTCAGGCTGCGGCAGCACTGCACCCAGCACCAGCGCCTCGTCGCTGCGCTTATATTGCAGCCCGCCGCCCGCCTGCTCTGCCAGCAGGGCAATCATATGCGCAGGCGCAGTGCGGCTGGACAATTCGCTTTCCGGCAGCCGCCCTTCCAGCGCCTTTCCAATTGTATCGTCAAACGCGATTTTGGGGCCGGCCGCGCGCACCACAATCTCGCTGGCGCCGTCGCGCATTTCCGCGCCGATATCCAGCGTGCCGCCGCGCACCAGCGCGTCAATCGCGATATGGGCGAAGTTCAGCAGCACCTTGACCGCATTCTTGGGCAATTTGGCATCGGCCAGCGCCCATTGCACCTCGATGCGTTTCTTGTCCGCCACCAGCGCTTCGATCAGCGCCTTGGGCTCGGCCACTTCGACATATTCACCAAACCCGCCAGCAGCGCCATACGCCAGGCGGAAGAATTTCAGCTTGTCGGCACTGGTGCGGGCGCTTTGCTCCAGCAATTCCATGCAGCGGGCGCGCATTTCAGGGTCTTTTTCATCGGCCAGCAATTCCAGCCCGTTGTTCAGCGCGCCAACCGGGCTGAGCAAATCATGGCACAAGCGCGAACACAGGAGAGCAGCAAGATCGACAGAGGTCGTATTGTTCATGGTAGAGCGTATTTTCCAGTTACAGTTGGCCCAGTTACAGCTGGAAATGTATTACGGCAAAATCCTTTGTGCGCCACCCACCCAATTGCCTCTGGTCCAATCAATATCGAAGGCAGGCAGGGCTGTAACCTGAAATGGCCACTACCCCGGGATGATCACGCAGGAAAGTTCGGCGAAACCATCCGCAGTATCATGCCAGAAGCGGACCTGCCCTTCACCGATAATGGCCCACACCCGCCTGTCTCCCGCTGCCTGTGAGCGGTCGGTTGCCGAGGGAGATGCCGGGCCCGTAGGGTGGGAATGGTAATAGCCCACGACCGCCGGCCCGCCCGAACGCGCGTCGCGGTGGCAATCGATGAGTGTCTGGGAATCGATTTCGAAATGTATGTGCGGCGTGGTGGCGACATTTGCCGCAGGTTTGATGCCGACAATGTGGGCCAATGCTGCATCAACGCGGCCCAGCAACACTCCGCATGCCTCATGCGGGGCAGCTTTCGCCGCTTCGCGCAGCATGGCATCGATTACAGAGCTTGAGACTTCCAGCTTCATCGCCCATTCCAATACCATGAACGACAATGAAGTCATTACCCCTGCCATGAGCGACAGCGAAGTCATTACTGGTGCATTATCGGAATCCAACCAGCGTCTGGACAAGGCACTGGCCGAAGCCAGCGGCCTGTCGCGCGAGCGGATCAAGGCGTTGATGGCCCAAGGTGCCATCACCGTTGGCAAGACCATTGCGACAAATCCTTCGGCAAAGATGCAGGCTGGCGCGAAATATTCGATTGTCGTCCCGCCCGCCGCAGAGGCAGCAGCCCGCCCGCAGGACATCCCGCTGGATGTGGTGTACGAGGATGAAAATCTGATCGTCATCAACAAGGCTGCGGGCATGGTCGTCCACCCGGCCGCAGGCAATCAGGATGGCACGCTGGTCAATGCCCTGCTGCACCATTGCCAGGGGCAATTATCGGGCATTGGCGGAGTCGCGCGGCCCGGCATTGTGCACCGGATCGACAAGGATACTTCTGGTTTGCTGGTTGTTGCAAAATCTACCAAGGCGCATGAAGGGCTGGCAAAGCAATTTGCCGACCATTCGATCGAACGGACGTATAGGGCAATCTGCAACGGCTTCCCGATGCCGTCCTCCGGCACGATTGACAAGCGAATCGGCAGGTCTGATCACAACCGCAAGAAAATGGCAGTGCTGCATGACGAATCGAGCCGCGGCAAACACGCGGTCACCCACTACAAAACGCTCAAAGTTCTCAATGATTGCAGCATGATAGAATGCCGGCTCGAAACAGGTAGAACCCACCAGGTCAGGGTTCATCTTGCGTCAATCGGGCATGCGCTATTGGGGGATCAAACATATGGACGCACTCCTTCCAGGCTCAGGCCGGTCCTTCGGGATCTTGGTTTCAGCAGACAGGCACTCCACGCCGCATCGCTCGGCTTTGTTCATCCGGACAGTGGTGAATGGGTGGAATTTCACGCCGAATTGCCCACCGATATGAGGGAACTGATCGACCAGGCCACTCGTTGAAATCGATGAAACGCGCTTCAGGAATTGGCAGCGATGGTCTATATAGAACCAAGTGGCCCGTGACCGCGAATGCCCAGCAGGGGTTTGCACCCGCGAGGTCGACGAAAGAAAGGTTAGGGAAAAAGTGAGCACCAAGAAAAGTTTGACGGTCCCGGCGCTGAGCGGTGAGCAGAGCATCAACCGCTATCTGTCCGAGATCAAGAAATTCCCCATTCTGACGCCCGAGCAGGAATATATGCTCGCCAAGCGTTATGCCGAACATGAAGACCCTGAGGCAGCGGCCCAGTTGGTGACATCACACCTGCGTCTGGTGGCCAAGATTGCCATGGGCTATCGCGGCTATGGCCTGCCGGTAAGCGACCTGATTTCCGAAGGGAATGTCGGGTTGATGCAGGGCGTCAAGAAATTCGAACCCGATCGCGGCTTCCGCCTCGCCACTTATGCCATGTGGTGGATCAAGGCGAGCATGCAGGAATTCATCCTGCGGAGCTGGAGCCTGGTGAAAATGGGCACGACTGCCGCGCAGAAGAAGCTGTTCTTCAACCTGCGCCGGATGAAAAAGCAGCTGGAAGCCTATGAGGATTCCGACTTGCATCCCGATGATGTGACCAAGATTGCTACCGATTTGGGCGTGCCCGAACAGGAAGTCATCAACATGAACCGCCGGATGATGATGGGCGGCGATGCTTCGCTCAACGTCCAGATGCGCGGCGATGAAGATGGCGGCGGACAGTGGCAGGACTGGTTGACGGATGATCGCCCGTTGCAAGACGAAACCGTGGCTGAAGCGGAAGAAGCGACAGTGCGGCATGAAATGCTGGGCGAAGCGATGGACAGCCTGAATGACCGGGAAAAGCACATCCTTACCGAACGGCGCCTGACGGATAATCCGCAGACGCTGGAAGAATTGTCACAGGTTTACAGCGTCAGCCGTGAACGCATCCGCCAGATCGAAGTGCGGGCGTTTGAAAAGCTGCAAAAGGCGATGCAGCGCATTGCCGGTGAACGGTTGTTGCCGACAGCGGCATAAACTGTCAGACCCTTTACAGAAGGGCGGGCGACAAACCCGCCCTTTTTTGTGGTTGGCATCCGGCAACGTCAGCAGAGCAAGCGGCAATGTTTTCGGCATTATTCCACGTTGCCGGGACATTGCTTCACTGGCCTGAGCTTTCTTGCACTAGGAAGACAGCGGGCAACCGGTTAACGCAGCGCCATGACACGTTTTTTCCTTTTCCTTGCCAAGATCGCCATATGGTTTGTGGGCCTCAGCCTTGCCCTGGTGATCCTGTTCAAATTCGTGCCCCCGCCAGTGACTGCGACCATGCTGTTAAATGGTGACGGCATCACCAAGGATTGGGAAAGCCTGTCCAACATCGACCGAAATCTGGTCACGGCGGTAATCGCTGCCGAAGACGGCAAATTCTGCAGCCACAATGGGTTTGATGCAGAAGCGATTGAAAAGGCCATCAAGCGCAATGCCGAAGGCGGGCGCGTGCGCGGCGGTTCCACCATCAGCCAGCAGACTGCCAAGAATGTGTTTCTGTGGCAGGATGGCGGATATTTCCGCAAAGGCATGGAAGCCTGGTTTACTTTCCTGATCGAAAACATCTGGGGCAAACGGCGGATCATGGAAGTTTATCTCAATGTCGCGGAAACCGGCATCGGCACCTATGGCGCAGAAGCGGGCGCGCAGCGGTATTTCGACCATTCAGCCGCCCGCCTTACCCGCACGGAAGCTGCGCGCATGGCGGCTGCCCTGCCCCTGCCGCAAAAGCGTTCAGTAACCAACCCGACCGGCTTTACCCGCAGATATGGCAACACAATTGCCGCGCGCATGGGCATTGTAAGGCGTGACGGGCTGGATGGTTGCGTGTACGACTGACCGGGATGGGCGCAGGGCATTCACATAATCACGGGGCAGCACACAGCTCTGCTGATGCAGGCGGCCACAGCCATGCGCCCAAGGATTTTGGCCGCGCCTTTGCCATAGGCGTGGTGCTCAACACCGCTTTTGTGGTGATCGAGGTCACCTATGGCCTCATTTCCGGCTCCATGGCGCTGGTGGCTGATGCCGGTCACAATCTGTCGGACGTTCTCAGCCTGCTGCTTGCATGGGGCGCCAGCATTCTGGCCAGGCGCCCGCCATCGCAGCGGTTCACCTATGGGCTGAAAAGCTCGACCATTCTCGCTGCCATGGCCAATGCGGGCCTGTTGCTGGTGGCATTGGGCGCCATCCTGTTTGAAACCGTACACCGCTTTTATGATCCTGCGCCAGTGCAGGGAATGACCATGGTGGTGGTCGCCGGCATTGGCATTGCGATCAACACCGGCACTGCCCTCCTGTTCATGCGCGGCCGCAAGCACGACCTCAATATTCGCGGCGCATTCCTGCACATGGCAGCAGACGCGCTGGTTTCTGTGGGCGTGGTTATTGCAGGGGTCGGCATCCTTGTGACCGGCGCATTGTGGATTGACCCGCTGACCAGCCTCATCATCGTGCTGGTCATTGCATGGGGAACATGGGGCCTCCTTAAAGACAGTGTCAAAATGGGTTTGCTTGGCGTGCCCGAAGGCGTGGATGAAGCAGCCGTTCGCGGCTATCTGGCATCGCTTGACGGGGTCACGGCGGTCCATGATCTGCACATCTGGCCGATGAGCACGACCGAAACTGCCCTGACTGCCCATCTGGTCATGCCGCAGGGCCACCCCGGTGACGCGTTCCTGCGAAAAATTGCGCATGGGCTGAACCATGATTTCCGCATCAGCCATTCCACGGTTCAGGTCGAAACTGCGCCTGAACGCCCCGGTTGCGCTGGATGAGCGGCATGGAACAGCCCGCAGGCCGCACTGCTGCCGATGCTGCGCGTGACCGGCTGAAACTGGCGATGGAACGGTTGGCCAATGGCGACCGCAGCGCGCTGGAAACCATTTACCGGGCAACTTCTGCGAAACTATTCGGCATCTGCTACCGTATCTTGGGTGATCGGGCCGAAGCGGAGGATGCCTTGCAGGATGTATATGTCAGTTTGTGGAAGCGGGCGGACCGGTTTGACGCCGACCGTGCCAGCCCCATCAGTTGGCTGTCCACATTCGCCCGCAATCGCGCGATTGACCGGCTGCGAACGGGCAAGGTGCGGCAGGGCAGCGTGCCTGTCGATGAAGCGATGGATCTGACTGACGCCGCCCCGCTGGCGGACGATCTGCTGCAAAGCGCTCAGCAGAACGCGCAAATCCATCTGTGCATCAAAACACTCGATGAAAACCAGCAGGACGCCATCCGCACTGCCTTTCTGGAAGGCAAGACGTATGTGCAAATCGCTGAAATGCGCGATGTGCCGCTCGGCACCATGAAAAGCTGGGTGCGCCGCGGGCTGGCGAAGCTGAAAAGGTGCCTCGAAGGGTGACGCAGCAGGATATTCTTGCCGCTGAATATGCGCTGGGCCTGCTTGATAGTGCAGAGGCACTCAGGGCGCGCGGGCTGATGGCGACTGACCCCGGCTTTGCCGCTGCGGTTGCCGCTTGGGAAGACCGGCTGGCGCCTATTCTGGACACGATTCCGGCAATCACGCCGGCTGATGATATCTGGCCCCGGATCATGGCGGCGCTGGACGAAGCGCAGCCGGTTGTCGAAGTGCTGGCCCTGCGCCGCACGCTGCGCCGCTGGCAAATGGCCACCGGTATCTCTGCTGCAGCGGCCGTGACCTTGGCCCTGCTGGCGCTGCCGCTGATGCAGCCCCCCGCGCCTGCCCCCGTACCTGCCCCCCAATCCGCCACGCTGGCGGCTGCCGCGCCGCTGGTCGCGTCCATCCCCATTGCCGATACGCCGCTGCGCATTGGCCTGACCTACCTGCCCGACCGCGAAGAAATGCTCGTGTCTGCCAGCGGCATTACAGCCGACGGTGTTCATGACCATGAATTATGGCTGGTGACGCCAGATGAGGGCGCAAAATCACTTGGCGTGGTGGAAGCGGGCGCAGAACGGCGCATGACGCTGGACCATGCCGTGGCAATGCAAATCCATGAGGGCGCGAAACTGCTTTTGACGCGCGAACCACTGGGCGGCGCCAAACCCGGCAGCGATGCCGGGCCGGTCGTGGCCAACGGAATTTTTCAGGCAACCTGAATTCACCTGCATCCGCGTGGCGCCTCGCTGCGTAACTCCTTTGTCAGCCCGCACAGGCCTGGCGGAAAAAGGAGAAGGATCGTGCTGAATAACAATTCGCGCACATCATTTGCCCTCGCCCGCACGGCCATCTTGGCAGCAGGCACTGGCATGGTGGTGGCGGTTGGAACTGCATGATGCGGCCCCGCTGATCCCATATAAATTCAGCTCCGCGGTTTTCCCCTTGTTTACCGCGTGAGGAACTGCGCCCGGCCCCCTCCTGCCGGGCGGGGTTCTATCGCCTGTTCCTTCCTGGCGGCCGGCGGCCTTGCGAAGGGCGCGATGCCAGAAAAGATGGTGCTTTGCATAAATTTAACACGGGCTGCATCCGCAGCGCCATCATCTGCGTATCTTGTCAGGCAGGCTGCAAAGGCGTGCTTAACAGGAGATCATTATGCTCAATACAATCACGCAAAAATCCCTCGCTGTCGCGGCCGCTGCCTTGCTGACAACCGGCTGCGTTGCCGCAACCGATACATCCATGGCGACTTCGCAAAGCCCGATGACGGTTATGGTCGGCGGTGCAGCCATGTATCCCAGCCGCAACATCATCCAGAACGCGGTCAATTCAGCCGATCACACCACGCTGGTCGCAGCCGTAAAGGCAGCCGGACTTGTGGAAACCTTGTCTGGACCCGGTCCATTCACCGTGTTTGCGCCCACCAATGCGGCGTTTGAAAAACTTCCCGCTGGCACCGTGGCTACACTGCTGAAGCCTGAAAACAAACCGGCTCTGAGCAATATTCTGACATATCATGTGGTTGCGGGCAATGTTTCCGCCGCTGACCTGATGGCCATGATCAAGAAGGGCGGCGGCACAGCCACCCTTACCACCGTTCAGGGCGGCACGCTCAAGGCACATGTGATGGGCGGAAAAGTGATGATCATGGATGCCAAGGGCGGCATGGCCACGGTGACGCAGGCCGATGTCATGCAATCCAACGGCGTCATTCACGTCACGGACGGTGTTTTCCTGCCAGCCTGATCAACTGCATGGCCTGGGCGCAGCGTTTCCCCTTCTGCGACGTTCAGGCAAGCCCCGTCCGGTGCCAATTATGGGCCGGGCGGGGTTTTATTTTATGGGCGAGCCATGACGGTGATCGTCTATCGAGCGCCGGTTATCTTTCAAACGCGATGTAGCGGCTTGCGCCGTCTGCCGGCTTCGATAGCTGGCTGAACCATTCCACATCAAACCCGCCGAGAAATTCCAGCTTGCGGATGAGTTCATCCCAATGCGGCATGTCGTCATGCGCAAAGATGGTTTCGGTGGGGAGAAAAATGTCGCAGCAGATCTGGTCTGCAATGCTTGGGTCGCGCCGGTAGAATTCTACCCGCGCGACCCTGGAAAGCTGGAAGGGCGGCAAATTACGCTGCCTCTTCCTTCTTTTTCTTGCCATCGACAACGCGGACAGGGTCTTTCCGGCCCTCCACCACGTCCTTGTCGATTACGATTTCGCTGACGCCTTCCATATCGGGAAGATCGAACATTGTATCGAGCAAAAGCCCTTCGACAATCGAACGAAGCCCGCGCGCGCCGGTTTTCCGCAGAATGGCCTTTTCGGCGATGGTTTCCAGCGCATCCTGGGTAAATGTCAGATCGACATCTTCCAGTTCGAACAGCTTGGCATATTGTTTCACCAAGGCGTTCTTGGGTTCGCTGAGGATCTGCACCAGTGCTTCCACATCCAGATCACGCAAAGTGGCAATCACTGGCAGACGCCCGACGAATTCCGGAATCAGACCGAATTTCAGCAAATCTTCCGGCTCTGCCTTTTCCAGCAATTCGCCCACGCGGCGCTTGTCCGGGTCGGCAACATGCGCGCCAAACCCGATCGAGCGTTTCTGCAAACGGTCGGCAATAATCTTGTCCAGCCCGGCAAACGCGCCGCCGCAGATGAACAGGATGTTGGTCGTGTCCACTTGCAGGAATTCCTGCTGCGGATGCTTGCGCCCGCCCTGCGGCGGAACAGACGCCGTGGTGCCTTCCATCAGCTTCAGCAGAGCCTGCTGCACGCCCTCGCCCGACACATCACGGGTGATGGACGGATTTTCCGACTTGCGGGTAATCTTGTCGATTTCGTCGATATAGACGATGCCGTGCTGCGCCTTGTCGACGTTGTAATCGCTCGCCTGCAACAGCTTGAGGATGATGTTTTCGACATCTTCCCCGACATAGCCTGCTTCGGTCAGCGTGGTGGCATCGGCCATGGTGAACGGCACATCGAAGGTGCGTGCCAGCGTCTGGGCCAGCAGCGTCTTGCCGCAGCCGGTCGGGCCAACCAGCAGGATGTTTGATTTGGCCAGTTCCACATCGCCAGCCTTGCCGCCATGCTTCAGCCGCTTGTAATGATTGTGTACAGCGACAGACAGCACGCGCTTGGCGCGGTCCTGGCCGATCACATAATCATTCAAGGTGGTGAAGATATCTAGCGGCGTGGGAACATCGCCTTCCTTGCGGCCAGCAATGCCCGCCTTGGTTTCTTCACGAATGATATCGTTGCACAGTTCCACGCATTCATCACAGATGAATACGGTGGGCCCGGCGATCAGTTTGCGAACTTCATGCTGCGATTTGCCGCAGAAGCTGCAGTAAAGTGTGCTCTTGGAGTCAGTACCGCTCAATTTGGTCATATCCCGTGTTCCCGAATCCCGCCTTGTAACACCAAAACGGGGATTGGCCGACTCTATAGCCGGATGGTCGATAATCAACATCTAGGGCTACCACGCCGCGCCTTACGGCAAGCTGAAGCGGCAAGGTTGCCAAAATACTACACTTGGCGCGCCCCGGCCGCTTTAGCCCTGTCAGAAGCGCCATGCCGTAGCGTGCGGGGCAGCACTATCCGGGGCATTATCGCCCCGGATCAGTGTCTGTCTTATTCCGGCGCGCCGCCAGTGCCTTTCTCGTCGTCGGATTCTTCATTTTCCGGACGGGTTTCGAAAACCTTGTCGACAAGCCCGAATTTCATGGCTTCGTCGGCTTCGAGGAAAGTGTCGCGGTCCATCGCTTTTTCGATCTCTTCCAGCGTGCGGCCGGTATATTTGACATAAAGCGCATTCATCCGCGCCTTGATGCGGAGTATTTCACGCGCCTGGATTTCGATATCCGAAGCCATGCCGCGTGCGCCGCCCGAAGGCTGGTGGACCATGATGCGCGCATTGGGCAATGCCACCCGCATACCGGGCTCGCCGGCAGCCAGAAGGAAACTGCCCATGGACGCAGCCTGCCCCATGCAGACAGTGGAAACGCGCGGTTTGATATATTGCATGGTGTCGTGGATTGCCATGCCGGCAGTCACCACGCCGCCGGGCGAGTTGATATACATCGAAATCGGCTTCGACGGGTTTTCGCTTTCAAGAAACAGCAGCTGCGCTGTGATCAGCGAGGCCATGCCGTCTTCCACCTGTCCGGTGACGAAAACGATGCGTTCACGCAGCAGGCGGCTGAAAATGTCGAAGCTGCGTTCGCCGCGGCTGGTCTGTTCCACCACCATCGGCACAAGTGCGCCTGTCATCGGGTCTTGGGTAAACTGGCCCTGGGTTCCGTAGGTTTCGCCAGATTTGCCAAACAGGTCGATCATGAAATTGCCTCTCGTCTCGGATGCGGGTGGGTATGGTGTCGGTCAAACGACACGAATTCTTCGGTCGCCTATGTCGCCATCTGTTGCACGATGTTCAAGTGCGTTAACCCAAGTAGGTGGAAAAGGTCAGCCAATTGATACAGCTGGCCATGTTTATGCGGCGTCAGAACCGGACGCACCATCGTGCGTTTGCGTTGCCGATGCAGTTCGTCGAACTCGGTCTGCCACCGGTCGAAGCCGGTTGACGCATCCAGCTGGAAGACGGCATTGCGCCTGAAACAGGAACCCCCACCTTGCCGCATAACCGCCTCAATTTGCGCCCCATTGCGCCGTCTGCCGCCTATGGCCCGGTCCTGATTGGTTGCGCGCTGATGTGGAGCGCGGCCGCCTGCGCGAATGAAGCGGAGATGCCAGGCGGGATAGCCACCGCGCCAGCCACTGCGCCAGTCACTGTGCCAGTCACCGCGCCAGTAGGGGCAGAGCCTGTGGCCGGTCCGGTAACGGGCACACCCCAACCTGATGCCAACAGTAATGCCGTGCCTGTCGTGGGCGAAATGGCCACCACCAGCACGGCAGCCGCTGGTGATGCAGCCGGTCGGGGGCAGGTTTACACCATCGCAGATTTTGCGCGCTACGCACCGCGTAACGCGCTGGATATGCTGGACAATGTGCCAGGTTTTACCATTCAGGGCGGCGGCGGCAATGGCGCGCGCGGGCTTGGGCAGGCCAATGAAAACGTGCTGATCAACGGTTCGCGCCTATCCAGCAAATCGGATTCCACGCGCGACCAGCTTTCCCGCATTACTGCGGCCAATGTCGTGCGCATCGAGATTGTCGACGGGACCACGCTGGAAATTCCTGGCCTGTCAGGACAGGTTGCCAATATCGTGGTGCAGCGCGGCGGCCTGTCGGGCCAGTTCACCTGGCGCGGCGGATACCGTCCCTATAATGCAAAGCCGCAATTTTACGGCGGCGAAGCGTCGGTGTCTGGCGGCATCGGCCAGCTGGATTACACCTTTGCGCTGGCCAATGAAAACAGCCGGTTCGGCGCGGATGGCCCGTCCTTCATCACTGACCGCAATGGCATTCTGCTTGAACGGCAGGACAGGCAGATAGATGGCCGGTTCGATAATCCCAAACTCAGCACCAATCTGAAATATGATCTGGCCCGCAATGTTACTGCGCGGATCAACGCATCCTACACCCGCCCCAATTTCCGCCGCAATGCCGAAGAACTGATCTTCCTGTCTGACATTGCAGTGCAGAACAACACCGTCCGGCGGCGCAGCCGCGGCTATGAATATGAAATTGGCGGCGATCTGGAGTTTCCGCTTGGTGCAGGCACACTGAAGCTGATCGCGCTCGAGAGTTTTGACCGCAATGATTACACCGAGAGCGTCGTACGCGATTTTCTCGATCAAGGGGCCATAGCCAGCTCTGGCGACCGGTTCGACCAGATCGGCGACGAGGGCGAACGCATTGTCAGAGCCGAATATGGCTGGGCGATGTGGGGCGGTGACTGGCAGGTTTCGGCCGAAGCTGCGTTCAACCGGCTGGACAATACAGCGCTTCTCTACCGGCTCGATAGCGCCGGAGTATTTCAGGAAATACCCTTTCCCGCAGGCTCCGGCGGAGTGTCGGAAGACCGGTATGAAAGCACGATCAGTTTCAGCAGGGTGCTGACCTCAAAACTGGCGCTGCAAACCACATTGGGCGCGGAATATTCGAAAATCAGCCAGACAGGGTCTGCCGCCAATGCCCGCACGTTCCAGCGGCCCAAGGGGTCTTTGTCGCTGGCATGGAAACCCGAAGCGGGGCTGGATGTTACGCTGGCAATGCGCCGCGAGGTCGGCCAGCTTTCATTCGGAGATTTTCTCGCCCGCGTCTTTCTGGATGATGGCAACGCCAATGGCGCCAATAATGAGCTGGTCCCTTCCCAAGCGTGGATTTCCAGCCTCGAAATCAACAAGAGCTTCGGGATTTGGGGATCATCCACCCTGAGCGCAGAACAGCGCTGGATCGAGGATTTCATCGATCTGGTGCCTTTGCTCGGCGGCGGGGAAGCCAGGGGAAATATCGCCAGCGCACGGCGGCTGATGGTGGAATGGAATTCCACGTTCAATCTTGATCCGCTGGGCGTTGCCGGCGCGCGGCTGGAAGTGCGCGCTGAAATTAACGAGAGTTCCCTGCGCGATCCGCTGACGGGTGAGACCCGCGCCTTCCCCGGCCGCCGTGACCGCGGACTGGATTTGAAATTCCGCCACGATGTGCCCGGTTCGCAATGGGCATATGGCTCGTCGCTGGAATATGGCCGCCAAACGCCGGTGTTCCGCATTTCCGAAATCAGCCGCGAAACAGACGGGCCAAGTTTCCTCAGCATATTTGCAGAACACAAGGATGTTGCCGGGCTGACGGTGACGGGCCGTATTGGCAATCTTCTGGGTGGCCGCAGCCAATATGACCGCACCGTTTTTGCGGGCCCACGAAACACTTCGTCCGTGCTGTTTGCCGAACGCCGCAACCTGCGGATCGGGCCGACTTTCAACATCAATGTCTCGGGCAATTTCTAAGCCAGCTTGCCAAGCCTGATATTGGTGGCACAGTGAGGGTCATGAAACGGATTATCCTGTCGCTCGCCCTGCCCGTCATGTCCCCCCTCGTCGGCGCTGTAGCGGTTGCTGCGACACCACCGCCCTTTGACGCGCAAAGCGAAGCGGACAATAATGTCGAACGCATCCGTCAGCTGGATGATGCTGGCCCGCAGATCAATTCGGTCATCATCTATGACCCGCTTGCCGCCCAGCAGGCCCAGAAGGTGGCGGAAACCACCTATCTTGGCGGGCGCACCGTGCTGGTGAAGGACAATATCGAAACGGCAGAATGGCCCACCACCGCAGGCAGCCTGGCGTTGAAGGACAATATGACCGGCCGTGATGCGCCGATGATTGCCGCTTTGCGGAAGTCTGGCGGCGTGGTGCTGGGCAAGACCAATCTGAGCGAATGGGCCAATATCCGCGATGAAA
This sequence comes from Allopontixanthobacter confluentis, assembly GCF_009827615.1. Classification (GTDB taxonomy): domain Bacteria; phylum Pseudomonadota; class Alphaproteobacteria; order Sphingomonadales; family Sphingomonadaceae; genus Allopontixanthobacter; species Allopontixanthobacter confluentis. Next base: position 254,576 of record NZ_WTYU01000001.1, on the reverse strand, counting down.
ATTCGACCAGCGGGTGGAGCGCGGTGGGCGGGTTGACCAGAAACCCCCATGCGACAGATCGCAACACCTGCGGTTCATCTGCGGGCAGCGGCGCGGCGGTGGCTGCCGGCTTTGCCTGGGCGGCAATCGGCACGGAAACTGACGGGTCGATCACCTGTCCCGCCAGCGTCAACGGGGTGGTCGGCTTCAAACCCACGGTGGGCATGGTCAGCCGGACCCATGTGGTCCCCATCAGCCATTCACAGGATACCGCAGGCCCGATGGCCAACAGCGTGGCTGATGCGGCCATGCTGCTGACCGCGCTGGCAGGAACCGACCCTGCCGACAGCGCAACCGCTGATGCCGATCTTTACAAGGGCGATTTCACGCAAGGGCTGGCCGATGCATCGCTGCAAGGGGTGCGCATCGGGGTGCTCAAAAACCAGATCGGCCCGCGCGCCGATGTGCGCGGCCTGTTCGATGCGGCGCTGGCTGACCTGAGGCGGGCAGGCGCAGTGCTGGTCGATGTGGAGTTCACGCCTGACAGCGCCATGTACCGCGACGAATTCACCACCCTGCTGTTTGAATTGCGGGATGATATGCAAACCTATCTCGCCAGCCTGCCGGGCCCCGATATGCCGCGCAATCTGGCGGATCTCATCGCCTATAACAAATCCCACGCCGGCCTCGAAATGCGCTGGTTCGGCCAGTCCATTTTCGAACAGGCAGATGGCACGACAGACCGCGCCGCCTATGAAACGGCGCGGGCAAACGCCTTTCGCCTGGCAGGACCGGAAGGCATCGACCGTTTGCTGGCAGCCAACAACATCGCGTTCCTCGTCGCCCCTACGACCGGCCCTGCCTGGACCAGCGATCTGGTACATGGCGATCATTATACCGGCGGCATTGGCGCTGGCAGTATGGCCGCCATTTCGGGCTATCCGCATCTGACCGTGCCGATGGGCGCGGTGGAAGGATTGCCAGTGGGTCTGTCCTTCATGAGCGGCAAATGGCGCGATCACGATGTGCTCAAAGCAGGCGCAGCCTATGAAAAAGCGCGGACAACCCCGCTCGCCACCCCATCATTCGAACGCTGGAAACCTGCAGCAGGCATCATGCCGGCCGCAGACAGCGAACCGATCATGGCGCAATAAGCGGGCATGGACCCACGCATTATTCTGTTCGTCCTGTTTGGTCTGGGGCTTGTGCTGGCCGTTGGCCTTGAAGAACGGCTTGCGCGCCGGTGGCTGTCCCTGCCGATTGTCTATGTCGCAGTGGGGTACGGGGTATTTTCCCTGCCGCTGGACTTGCCCCATCTGAACCCGGCAGAAGACGGGTTCGACGCGATCGGCCTCGAATATCTGACCGAATTTATCGTCATCGCATCGCTTATGGGCGCTGGCATAGCGATTGACCGTCCCGTTTCCTGGGGCAACTGGCGGCAGATCTGGCCCTTGTTGCTGATTGCCATGCCGTTGACCATCATCTGTGTCGCATTCATGGGATGGTGGATGCTGGGGCTGGCACCGGCAGGGGCGCTGCTGCTGGGGGCGGCATTGGCCCCCACTGACCCGGTGTTGGCCCGCAGCGTGCAGGTCGGGCCGCCTGGTGAAGCCAAACGCCACGATATCCGCTTCAGCCTGACCGTGGAAGCCGGGCTGAATGACGGGCTGGCATTTCCTTTCACCCATCTGGCGATTGCGGCTATTGGCATGACCGCGCTGGGCGGCTGGACCCTGCACTGGTTTGCGCTGGACTTTGTGTGGCGTATTTTTGCCGGCACAGCGATGGGCTATTGCGTGGGCCGGCTGGCTGCATGGTATGTGTTCGAGCGGGAAACCGATGGCACCACCGAAGAAGCTGCCGCGCATGATGGCAAATATTCCACCAGCGAAGGGCTGGTCGTGCTGGGGTCACTGCTGCTGGCCTATGGCGCGGCTGAACTGGTCCATGGCTATGGTTTCCTGGCCGTGTTTGTAGGCGCGGTAACTGCACGGCAGCGCGAAAATGCCAGCCGCTATCACAAGATCAGCCATCATTTCATCGACCAGATCGAGAAAATAGTGCTGGTGGCCATGTTGCTGGGGTTTGGCGGAATGCTGGCCAGCGGCGTGCTGGATTCGCTGACCTGGTCCGCAGCCGGTTTTGCCGCTTTCCTGATCCTGGTCATTCGCCCGTTCAGCGGCCTTTTGGCGGAACTCAATTGCAAATTGCCATGGACCGGCAAATTGGCTGTCGCGTTCCTTGGTATCCGGGGAATGGGTTCGATCTATTATCTGGCCTATGGCCAGAACCACGGGGAATTCGAACAGTTGGACCTGTTGTGGTCAACGGTATGCTTCGTCATTCTGGCATCGATTGTGGTGCACGGGATAACCGCAGCCCCGATCATGCGGCTGGCCGAACGGCGCAATGCCCATGTGCATGAGGGCGAGGAACCGCACATGGCCAGCCTGGCCCCGGTGCGTAAGCCGAGCAAGAGCAGCGAAGACGCGCGCCTCTAGAAAAAGCGCACCTGCCGGAAAACCACGCCGTTAAAATGAAAAGGCCCGCTGACAGCGCAATGCGCGTGTCAGCGGGCCTTGCGCTGTCAGCGGGCCTTTAATCCGATTATCTCGTAACCGATTACTTCTTGGCAGCTGGCTTTTTGGCTGCTGGCTTTTTGGCCGCTGGCTTTTTAGCTGGTGCTTCCTTGGCCTGAGCTTCCTTGGCCGGAGCAGCTTCGTCAGCAGCAGCAGCCTTCGCAGCCGGCTTTTTGGCCGGAGCCTTCTTGGCGTCGTCCTTCTTGCCGTCGTCCTTCTTGGCGTCGTCCTTCTTGGCGTCCGCTTTCTTGGCGTCCGCTTTCTTGGCGTCGTCCTTCTTGGCGGCAGGCTTCTTGGCAGCAGCCTTCTTGGCAGGCGCTTTCTTCGAAGCCTTGGCTTCTTCGGCAGCTTCGTCTGCTTCGATTGCTGCTTCCAGTTCCTCGCGTGTCACTTCACGCTCGGTAACTTCAGCCTTGTCGAACAGGAAATCGACAACCTTGTCTTCATACAAAGGCGCACGAAGCTGGGCTGCAGCCATCGGTTCACTCTGGACGAATTGCAGGAACCGCTCGCGGTCTTCTGCCCGGTACTGCTGGGCAGCCTGCTGTGTCAGCATGGCCATTTCCTGCTGCGTGACTTCGATGCCGTTTTTCTGGCCGATTTCCGAAAGCAGCAGACCAAGGCGCACGCGGCGCTCGGCGATGTCGCGGTAATCATCCTTCTCGGCTTCGATTTCCTTCAGGGCGTTTTCAGGATTTTCATCCTTGGCCGCTTCCTGTTCCAGCTGGGCCCAGATCTGGTCGAATTCGGCATCCACCATGCCAGCAGGCACAGCGAAATCGTGGCCCGCTGCCAGCTTGTCCAGCAATTGCCGCTTCATCTGCGTACGGGTCAGGCCATTTGTTTCCTGTTCCAGCTGGCCGCGCAGCAATTCCTTCAGCTTGTCGAGGCTTTCAAGGCCCAGCGACGTTGCAAATTCATCGTCAGCCTTGGTTTCGGCTTCGACCTTGACCTGCTGGACCGTGATGGCGAATTGCGCATCCTTGCCCTTGAGGTTTTCAGCGGGATAATCTTCAGGGAAAGTAACCGTGATGGTCTTTTTTTCGCCCGTCTTCACACCGGTCAGCTGTTCTTCAAAGCCGGGAATGAACTGGCCCGAACCAATGACCAGCGGCGCGCCTTCGGCCTTGCCGCCTTCAAATTCGACACCGTCCACACTGCCGACGAAATCGATGATCAGCTGGTCGCCGTCAGCGGCTTTCTTCGTTTTGGGCGCATCCTTGTAGGTCTTCTGCTGGTCGGCAATGTTCTGGATTGCTTCGTCAACCTGCGCATCGCTGACAGGGACCATCAGGCGTTCCAGCTTCAGATCGGCCAGATCAGGCGCCGTTACGTCAGGCAGAATTTCCAGCGACACATCCAGCTTGGCATCCTGGCCCTGTTCGTAGCCGTCAGCCAGTTCAATCTTGGGCTGCATGGCAGGACGCAGTTTCTTTTCCTGCATCAGCGAATCAACCGATTCGCGGATCACGTCATTCACGACCTGGGCATGGAGCTGTTCGCCATGCATCTTCTTGACGAGGTTGGCAGGCACCTTGCCTGGGCGGAAGCCCGGCATTTTGATCTGCGGGGCGATCTTCTTCACCTCGGCGTCGATTCGCGCCTCGATGTCCGACGCCGGAAGGGTGACCTGGTAGGCGCGCTTCAGCCCGTCGTTGGTGGTTTCTTTGATCTGCATGAGGTGCAACTTAGCCTTTTCAAAATCTCTTCATGTCGAATGTTCGATCCGTGCCTTGCGCTCGGCGGCATGGTGCGGGCGAAGGGACTCGAACCCCCACATCTTACGATACTGGTACCTAAAACCAGCGCGTCTACCAATTCCGCCACGCCCGCAACCCGAACGACGCCGCGCGAGCCAGGCTTTTGGGCCGGAACTTCGCGGACAAGCCAGCGCCCTTAAAAGGCCGCGCGCAAAAGGGCAAGCGCGCAAAGGGACAATGCGGCATGCAGGTTGATAAAGCGCAAGCCATCTTGCCGATCAGCCCTGCCGGTATTAGGGGGCGCCTATGACCGAAGAAAACACCACCGAAACCACGGACACCGCACCCGAAAACGGTGTGGCCGCACCTGCTGCCAATGATGTTCCGCCCGATCGCCTGTCGGTCAACCCGGGCAATCCATTGTTTGATGAAGAAAAACTGCGCCGCGGCGTGGGTATCCGGTTCAAAGGCACAGAGCGCAACAATATCGAGGAATATTGCATTTCCGAAGGTTGGGTGAAGGTGCAGGCTGGCAAGACGCGGGACCGCAAGGGCAATCCGCTGACCATCAAGCTGAACGGTCCTGTCGAAGCATGGTTTGAAGATCTGGGCGATAATCCCCCGGTCGCCAAAGCCTGATCAGCCCGATTTTTACCGCTGCTGCCGGGAATCACCCTTCGTAAAGGGCGATTGCCGCACGGACGCGGTCTGCGCGTATGGTTTTGGCGCCAACCGGCTCGGCAGCCGCACGTTTGGCGGCGGATCGCTGGCTAGCAGCCGCTGCCTGCATGGTGGACCGGGAGCGGGATTTGGCTCGTTTCGGCCCAACTTCCGCATCCAGATCCGCGAATGCGCTCAGGAAAGCGCGTGACGATTTACGCAGGATTGGCGCCGGATTTTCCGCCTTGGCGATTCGCACCGGTGCCAGCATGGCTGGTGCAACGCCCTTGCCCCGTTCAGCGTAAATGAAACCGTGCACCGGCCATGCCGTTGTGCCCAGCGCCTGCATTGGCGCATACCAGACGCGCACCTGGCTCCAGTCATTGCCCGGCGATACGTCCACCGCCTGGACATTGTTTTCAATCTGGCCCCGCCGGCCATTGATGGGCGACCAGTTGGAATGGCTGAGCAGCACGGTGCGGCTGTCGATAATCTTGCTGACGGCGGCGACATGGCCCAGCACCATGCCCTGATAAGGCTGGAACGCCATGACCGCGCCGACGCGGGGTTGCTGGCCGCGCTGATAACGGCCTGCGGCCTGATCCCACCAGCTGTGTGCATCGCCATATATCTGAATTCCGGACAGTTGGCGGGCATAGGGAACGCATTGCAGATAGGGTTGCAGTTCCGCTGCCGAAGTCGCGTTTCCTGCGTCAAATTCGACCGCGCTGCTGGCCAAGGCCGTGGCGGGCAGGAAGGCTGCACCAGCGCTGGTGAATGCGATTGCGAGCAAGATGAATGGCGTTTTCATGCCCTGTCTTGTGCAACATCAAGGTAAATATTTGCTTGATGACTTTCCCGCCCGGCAGGGCAGACCGGGCCATCACCGGGCCATCATCGGGCCATCACCAGGGCGGCCGAATAGGCTGATTCAGGGGCCGGTTGAAGTCTCGGCGGATTGAAGCAGATTCACTGTGCGGCTTGCTAATTGCCGCGCAAAGGCCCACTTGGCGCGCGAAATGTTACCGCAAGTCATCATAATCGGCCGCCCCAATGTGGGCAAATCGACGCTGTTCAACCGGCTCGTTGGCAAGAAACTCGCGCTGGTCGATGACCAGCCCGGCGTAACCCGTGACCGCCGTATGGGCGATGCCGAGATTGCCGGATTGAAATTCCAGATCGTCGACACCGCAGGCTGGGAAGATGACGATCCCGAGACCCTGCCCGGCAGGATGCGCAAGCAGACCGAAATCAGTTTGGTAGGCGCCGATGTGGCGCTGATGGTGATTGATGCCCGTGCCGGTATCACCACGCTGGATGAAGAAATTGCCTTGTGGCTGCGCAACCAGAAAGTGCCGGTCGTGATGGTGGCCAACAAGGCTGAAGGCAAGTCTGCCGAGCCGGGCATTTACGAAAGCTATGCCCTGGGCTTTGGCGATCCGGTGCCGATATCAGCTGAACATGGCGAAGGCGTGGCTGACCTGTTCAGCGCGCTGTGGCCGCTGCTGGGCGAAGGCGAAAAAGTGCGGCTGGAAGAAGAAGCCGTTGCCGCAGAAGAAAAGAAAATCGCCCGTCAGCATGCCAAGGATGCAGCTGAAGATCTGGGCGAGGAATATGTTGAGGAAGAAGTCAGCGGCCCGCTGAAACTGGCCATCGTGGGCCGCCCCAATGCGGGCAAGAGCACGCTGATCAACCGCCTGCTGGGCGAAGACCGGCTGCTGACCGGGCCGGAAGCGGGCATTACGCGTGATTCCATCGCTGTGGACTGGAAATGGGAAGACCCCAAGACCGGCGAAATGCGAGATATCCGCCTGATTGATACCGCCGGCATGCGCAAGCGCGCCCGCGTGGTCGACAAGCTGGAAAAAATGGCTGTCACCGATGCCAAGCTGGCCATCGACTTTGCCGAAGTGGTCGTGCTGTTGCTGGATGCGACGCTGGGACTTGAACATCAGGATCTCAAAATCGCATCGCAAGTGCTCGAAGAAGGCCGCGCGCTGATTATCGCGATCAACAAATGGGACGTGGCAGAAGATGCCAGCGGCCTGTTCAATGGCATTCGCCACGCGCTGGACGAAGGTCTGGCGCAAGTGAAGGGTGTGCCCCTGTTTGCCGTGAGTGCGCGGACCGGCAAGGGGTTGGACTCCATGCTGTCATCCGCGTTTGAAATCCGTGCCAGCTGGTCGAAGCGGGTGCCGACATCGGCATTGAACCGCTGGTTTGATCATGCGCTGGACGCCAACCCGCCGCCAGCCCCCAAGGGCAAGCGGATCAAGCTGCGCTATATTACCCAGGCTGGCACGCGCCCCCCGCGTTTCGTGGTGTTCGGCACCAGGCTGGATATGCTGCCAACCAGCTATGAACGCTATCTGGTGAACGGTATTCGCCGCGAACTGGGGTTTGACGCTGTGCCTGTGCGAGTGACCCTGAAAAGCGCGAAAAACCCCTTCGACCCCAAAAAATAGGCCCAAAGTCATATGGGCGCCTGACATTCGCGCCCGATATTTGGCCCATATCTGAGGAGGACGCAGATGTTCGACCTTCTGGCGACAGAGCCCAGTCTTGCCACTGAACTGATCGAGCGGACCTCGAGTTCGCTGCGGGTGCAGGGCATCGTCCAGCTATCGCTGGCGCCGGTGTTTCTGCTGGCCGCAATCGGCGCGGTGCTGAATGTGATGAACGCCCGGCTGATGTGGATTGTGGATGGGATCGACCTGCTGGAAAACGCGATGCACAATGGCACTGCCGGCATTGATGCAGAACAAATGCCGGCCTTGCGCAGACGGCAGGATTACGCCCAGAACGCGGTCAATCTATGCACCGCATCGGCACTGACCATTTGCCTGATTGTCTCGGCACTGTTCATAAGCGCCTTTATCAAGCCGCAGATTGGCACCTTTGTTGCCATATGCTGGATTGTCACGATGGCACTGCTGTTTGTCGGGCTGCTGTTTTTCGTCCTCGAAACGCGGATTGCCACAAGTTCCGCCAGGGACCGGCGCAAGCTGTCCCGCAAGATATTACGGCAGCACCAGCAAACCGCCAGCAGCCAGAGCGACAATCCAGACAGCGAAGCGTGATAAAATAAGGCGCAAAAGAAGGGCCAAAAAGAAGGGCCAAAAAGAAGGGACGGAAAATCTTCCCGTCCCCCCTTCGGGCTCGACAGTCCTTAATTCAGAACCTGACGATAGCGGCGTTTACTTGGGTGCCGGAAGGTCAATCGGACGCAGCAGATATACGCCCTTGATCTCGCGGATCTTGTTATACACATCGCGCACCGTCTTGTTGCTGGACGCAATATTGGCGTCGCCCCAGGCTTTCATGAATTGATCGTAACGCGCCTTGTCGGGCCCGATATCGCTGGTGTTCTTCATGCGGATCGTCAGCACCAGATTAAAGCCATCGGCAGGTCCGTAAGGAACCGCGTAAATCCCGTAATCTTCGATATGGCCGAGCGATTTGGCCACGTCATTGGCCTTGACCCAGGTGGTGCGCAGGGAATCAAAATAGACATCCCCCATGCCGGGTTCAACATTGATCAGTGTCATTTCAATGACCTGATCTGATGGCGTATAGTCTTTCCAGACAGTCACTTCTGCCGCTGCAGGCACAGATGCCAGCAACGCGGCCGCTGCAAAAGCCGCCAGACCTGTTCTAAACAGTATATTTTTCATAAAATTCCCCTGTATCAATGTCTTGAGTTAATTCATTGCTATTCAGGGAGGTCTCACGACCCAATTACAAGGAAACTTCCCAAGCTTTAACATTCACCGACATGGTTAAAGAGTCAAACAGGGTACTCTATAGTATTGAATGAATTGGAAATTGGCAAAAGTAACTGCAAATAGAATAAGGGCACGCTGTCAGCGGCAGCGCAAACGATGATTCCCAGCGTCATTTTGGCGTAAAAACCGTTCGAAAGCCGGTCATCACGCGCCCGGTTCAGCGCTTGATCGGGAAAATCCTGCCGTATGTTAGGCAGCGCCACAGCCATTCCAGCGGGCCGTAGCGGAAATGTTCAAGCCAGGGCTTTGACCACGCCAGCATCAGCGCCCACGCAGCGATAACCACGCCCATCAATTCAGGCCGGCCGAGCTGGCCAAACAGCCCCCCTGCCCAGCCATGGAAAACCAGCATCATCAGGATGGACGTGCCCAGATAATTGGAAAAAGCCATCCGCCCCGCTGCCACCAGACGCACGCCCAGCCAACCCTTGGCTGACGGCGCAAGCAGCGTCAGCAAGGCCGCAATCCCGATGATGACCGGCAGGCGCGGGAGCGCGGAAAAACCGACGAAGGCGCCAAGCGTCGCAAAATAACTCAATCCTGTGGAATATGCCCACAGGACAATCGGAATGGTGGCAAGTGACCCTGCAATCACCCCTGCCCAGCCCCAACGGCGCATTTTGGCAGGGTCAATGCCGCCGCTGAAGAACCCCAGACCATACAGGCCCATACCAATCAGCATGAGCGGCATGGTTTCCATCAGCGACAGCGTGAAGGATGAAAGGGGGTCAGACAGGTGGCTGGAAAAATTGTGCCGGACAAAGGCGGGATAATTGCCGGCAATGATGATGGCCGTTTCCTGCACACCATCTGCAATATCCGCTTCCCTGCCCTCGATCATATTACCGCGCATATCCGCGTAAGCAGGCGCAGTGCCGAAATCTGTGTCCGCGATAAAATGCAGCGGCCCCACCATCACCAGAAATACCAGGCTGCCCACTACAAACCCAGCGATGCCCGCAATCAGTTGCGTGCGCGGCTTCCACCCCACGCACATCAGGCCGAGCAGTCCGGCAAAGGCATACATCATCAGAATATCGCCGCGCCAGATGAGGTAGAAATGGATGGCGCCAAACACCATCAGCCATGACAAACGCCGCGCCTGGAGCCATTTGCCTGCCCCCCGCGCCCACGCTTTGTGCATGAACAGCATCATCCCGGCGCCAAACAGCAAGGTGAACAGGCCGCGCATTTTGCCATCGACAATCAGGAACTGGATGCCCCACATCCATTCGGACAGCTGGCCGTGCGGCACGGTAAACGCGCCGGGCCACATATAGGCAGTCATCGGCTGACCAAAGGCGACGATATTGGCCCACAAGATGCCGAGCACGGCAATACCGCGAATAAAATCGAGGCTTGTCAGCCGCTCGGCCGCAGGCTGCAGCGCATTTTCCTGCTGGTCCGGCTCATCCGGTGTGGCTGCTACATCAGCCTTATACAGCTCGAAATTATCCATCGCCCGCCCCCTCCAACACGAAGTTCAGGGCATAGCACTGCCGGATGTTGCGGCAATGCGGCTTCTACCAATGCATCATCTGGCCCGCCGATGGACAATCACGGCCAGACCGCTTGGTGCCTGTCAGCGGATGACGAGGCAGTCCTGACCGGATTTTTTAAGGCTGGAACATGCTGCAGTCGCGGCGCTGCGCGATGGAAAGCCGCCTGCCAGCAACAAAGTCACCTTGCCTGAGGGGACCAGCAAGCGCTGGCTGCCAGCCAGTTCAGCGCGGGCGGACAGTTTCTGCCATAATTTCTGGGCATTCCCGCCCACCGCAAACGCGCCCAGCTGGACTTTCCACGGGCCAGATTTTGGATTTATCGCAGGCGCTGTTTTCGCAGCGGATGTGGCCAGTGCTGGCGGGATCTTTGCCGGACGGGGGACAGCAACCTTTTCGATTGTGCCGTAATCCGCGCCATCATCAACCACCGCGCCAAGATCTGCCGCCGCCAGTTGCACGGCGCGCATGGCATCAGAATTGCGTTTCAGAACCTGTGCCAGTTGTTGCGCCTGTTCGCGCTGTTCGTGCGGGATGTGGGCATCCATCTGCTGCATCACTGTTGCTGCCTGCGGCAGGCCAGATGCATGGGCAAGCGTGATGAGCGCATAGGCACGCTGCCAGTCCTGCGCTGCCAGATCGCCATTGAAATGGGCAATGGACAGCAAATATTGCGCCCGCGGATCACCGCGCTGCGATGCTGCGAGAATATAGGGCATGGCGGCCTGGCGCCGGCCATCCTGAAACAGCATCAATCCATAGTTGTCTGCCGCTTTCATATGCCCTTGCGCTGCCGCCTGTGCATATAGCGTTTCTGCTGCGCGCAGGTCTGCATCGACCCCGCGCCCCAGCCGGTATGCCTGCGCAAGATTGAACTGCGCGTCAGCATCCCCGCTTACCGCAGGGCCGCGCCATTGCGCGATTGCGGCGGCATATTCACCCGAAGTCCACGCATCCACGCCTGCCTTGACATCGGCCAGCACAGGGCTTGCCCAGGCAAGGCAGATGGCGCTGGCGGCGCCCAATATTGGGAAACGTGCAATCATCTTCAAACAGGCCTTGTGGCGAACCGAACAGTGGGCGCCATCATAGTGAAGGACCGGTTAGCAAAGTGTTTCTGATGTCAAAATACTGCCGCATGGCCAAAATGCGGCGTACCCCGTTCATGATCCAATATGCGAATGTTAACCCAAAATTAGGGGTATCCTGCGATTTCATCATTCGACCCGCACTGTTGCGGTGAAGATCGATGGATATCAGGGGGATCACGCCTTGCGTGTACTGGCATTAGCTTCGCAGAAGGGTGGCTCGGGCAAGACCACACTTTCAGGACATCTTGCAGTGCAGGCGCAGCGCGCCGGTGCTGGCCCGGTGGTTCTGATCGATATCGATCCACAAGGATCAACCGCCGACTGGTGGAATGAACGCGAAGCGGAATATCCCGCATTTGCGCAGACCACAGTGGCCCGGCTTGCATCCGATCTGCAGACCTTGCGCCAGCAGGGTTTCAAACTGGCGGTGATTGATACGCCGCCTGCCATCACCATGGCCATCCAGTCTGTCATTGGCGTGGCCGAACTGATTGTGGTGCCAACCCGCCCCAGTCCGCACGATCTGCGCGCCGTGGGCGCCACGGTTGACCTGTGCGAACGTGCGGGCAAACCGCTGGTATTTGTCGTCAATGGCGCAACACCCAAGGCGCGAATCACTTCGGAAGCCGCTGTCGCCTTGTCGCAGCATGGCACCGTGGCCCCTATTACCCTGCACCATCGCACCGACTTTGCCGCCTCCATGATTGATGGCCGCACCGTGATGGAAGTGGACCCCAACAGCCGTTCTTCTGCCGAAGTTGCCGCGCTGTGGAATTATATTGCCGACCGGCTGGAAAAGAATTTCCGCCGCACCGTCTTTGCTGCCCCCAACATGGCGGCACAATCGCCGGGAGCAAGCCGCCCAGGTGGTGGTTTCGGCCGCCGCGTCGCACAGTAAGCGTAGGTAGGGCATACCATGAACGAACCATCATTCGCCTCTCTCAGCCCTACGCTGCTGGCCCGCAAAGGCGGGGCGCGCCCTGCCATGCGCCCCCAGCACGGCGGCATGCTGGCTGGCGCTGCCATGTCTGCCGATGCAGCCAATAGTCATGATCCCCATCATCACGGCCACCATGATCATGACCTTGATGGTCTGGATGATCTGGGTTGGAACGACATGGGTGACGAACCGGAAACGCAGCGTGACGCGGATATTGTCCGCCTGACGCCTGAACCTGCCAATGAAGAAACAGCGGCCGAAGCGCGCGAACTTGACGAAGTTTCGCAGGCGCGTCTGGCTGCTGCTGCACGGGCCAAATCAACCGTGCTGGACCAGCAGAAATCGCTGGTCGAGCGGCTGGACCTGTCAGCCATCGATGTTGCCGACACACCTGCCGAAGAACCAGCCCCACCAGCGCCAGTGGCAACTGCCAAAAAACCCGCGCCAGTGCGTTCGCGCCGTTCGGCGATTGACCGGGGCAAACGGGCCGCATTCACTCTGCGTCTGGATGCCGAACGTCATCTGAAATTGCGCCTCGCCTGCACCATTCGTGGGCGCAGCGCGCAGCAAATCGTGACCGATGCACTCGATGCATTGATGGGCGACATGCCCGAACTCGAATCGCTCGCCGCACAGGTCAAGCGGCGTTGAACAAGAGGGGGGACAGACTATGACCCACGAAACGAAATTTTCCACTGGGCGGAGCAACCGGATGGTGGCGCTCGCCTTGACCACCGCTCTTGCCACTACGGCACTGGGCGGCTGCACCACAAAGGCCGCACCGCAGGCTGACCTGTCCGCCGGCAAGGCCCAAACCGCCCTTGCCCGCGGCGATGCTGACACCGCCTTGTCCCACGCCGAAGCGGCTGTTCTGGCCGACCCGCGCAATGCTGCCTACCGCGCAATGCTGGGCGCGACCTATATGGAGGCAGGCCGGTTCCAGTCTGCCGCGACCAGTTTTGGCGATGCCATGACCCTGGGCGATGAAAGCCCGCGCACTGCCCTCAGCCTGGCGCTGGCGCTGGTTGCCGCTGGTGACAGCCGGTCTGCCCATGCCTTGCTGACTGACTGGCGTGATGATCTTGATCCGGCTGATCTGGGCCTGGCGCTGGCGCTGACAGGGGATGCCAATCAGGGTGTTCATGTGCTGACCAATGCGCTGCGTAACGGCCAGAATTCAGCCAAGGTTCGGCAGAATCTGGCCTATGCCTACGCGCTGAAAGGCGATTGGCGCGCTGCCCGCGTGATGGCCGCCGAAGATGTGCCGGCTGACAAGGTTGGTGACCGGATTGGCGAATGGGCGCGTTATGCAGCGCCAGAAATGTCGCATCAGCGCGTCGCCGCGCTGCTGGAAGTTCCGCTGGTCGGTGACGTTGGCCAGCCTGCCGCACTCGCATTGGCCAATCACCCGAGCAACCAGCAGATGGCCGCAGAAGCCGCAACGCTGGTGCCCGCGCAAAACGATGCGCAGGAATATGTCTTTGCCATGCCCGAAAAGGGCGAACTGCCCGCACTTGATGCAGCGGCAATGGAAACCCCCGCACTGGCGCGCGCCGAAACACGCGCGGCGCCCGTTGCAATTCCTGTCAGCCAGCCTGCACCTGTTGTGATGGCCGAAGCTGTCGGCATGCCGGCGGCGCCCGCCGCATCGGACAGTTTCGATGCAGCCTTCGCTGTTGCTGCGTCAACCACCGCCACGCTGGCGCAGGTTGCGCGCAATGCGGTCAATTTCTTCAGCAGTCCGGTGATCCAGACCGTTCCTGCACGCTCCGCAGCCCGAACGGCTGCGGCCACGCAAACGCGGTCAAAAACACCGGCCACAGCGCCGCAAACCATGCGTGCTGCCGCCAAGAAAGGCGGCAATCATGCAGTTCAGCTGGGGTCTTTCACCAGCAAGGACGCAGCGCAAAAGGCATGGGGCATCTATACCAAACGCCACGCCAGTCTTGACCAGTATGACATGGTGATCACCGAAGCTCGCGTGAACGGCAAAACATACTGGCGCGTGGCTGCTGGCAACATGGCCAGCACTGATGCCCGCAGCATGTGTTCAACCGTCAAAGCACGCGGCTTTGGCTGCATTGCCTATGCCGCATCATCGCCGCTGCCCGGCACGGTCGATGCCGGTATCCGGATGGCCTCGCGCTAACAGCCTGACCGCAGCTATTGCAAAGCCCCCTTTCCATATCGGGAAGGGGGGCTTTGTGTTGCATGAAGGGTACGGAGCGCCTTCAGACGCGCACGCCACCTTTCCACAGCATGGTGACCCGGCCCTGCGTGGGCTGCCCGTCAAACGGCGTATTGCCTGCCGTGGCTTCCATTTTGCGGCTGTCGATGATCCACGGTTTCTCAGGATTGATCAGCGCAATATCCGCCTCGTGACCCACGCACAGCGCGCCTGCTGCCGCGCCCAGCAACCGCGCGGGGGCGCCTGCAACCAGATCAAATGCGCGCGCCATGTCGATCACTTCGTCACGCACCAGCGTCAGCACCATGGCCAGCAGGGTTTCTGCCCCTGCCATGCCCGGTAGTGCGTCAGCAAAGGGCAGCCGCTTGTCTTCCGGTCCGCGCGGATCATGCCCCGATGAAATCACATCAATCGTGCCATCTTCAATTGCATCACGCACGGCCTGGCGGTCACTTTCAGGGCGCAGTGGCGGGGACAGGCGGGCAAAGGTACGAAAATCCGCAGTGGCAAGGTCAGACAGCATGAAATGGGCCGGCGTGACGCCCGCTGTTACTTGGGCCCCGTGCGATTTTGCGATCCTGATGAGGTCCAGCGAAGCCTGCGTTGTTACCTGGCGAAAATGCACCCGTGCGCCGGCCATCCGGGCCAGCGCGATGTCACGCGCAATTGCCAGCGTTTCTGCTTCGGCAGGCGCGCTGGGCAGGCCCAGACGGGTCGCCATTTCGCCAGCGGTGGCAGCCGCTGTGCCTGCCAGCCCCGCATCCTCTGCGTGGCACACCACCACCATATCCAGCATGGCCGCATATTGCAGCAACCGAAGCATGACGCCGCTATCGCTGATCCACTGGCGGCCGGTGGCAACCCCGCGTGCGCCTGCATCACGCATCAGACCAAGTTCAGCCAGTTCCGTGCCGCCCAGCGACCGTGTGGCAGCAGCCAGCGGATGAACCCAGAAATCCGGCTTCCCGCTTTGCGCCACAAACCGCACGCGGGATGGCACATCCAGCGGCGGTGACTGGTCCGGCATCAAGGCGGCGCGGGTAATGCCGCCAAAATGAAACGCGGGCTTGTCCACTGCAAAAACGCCGAAATCCACCAGCCCCGGCGCAATCAGCTGGCCCCTGGCATCCAGCACCTCATCCCCGTCCTGCGGGGCAATATCGCCCACAGCGGCAATCAATCCGTCGGCAATTCGCACTGCGCCATTGGTGATGGTGTCTGGCAGCACCAGCCTGCCGCCCGTGATGGTAAGGGGCTGTGTCTGTTTCATACCCATTGCCCCTGTTGCTCTGCCCAGCCGGCCACGCCTCTGGCCTTGCGCGTCAGAATGTCGAGCGCCGCCATGCGAATGGCGACACCCATTTCCACCTGCCGCGTGATAATCGACCGGTCGAGCATGTCGGCCACATCACTGTCGATTTCCACGCCGCGGTTCATCGGCCCGGGGTGCATCACCAGCGCATCGGGCGCAGCATTGGCCAGCCGTTTGCGCGTCAGGCCATACAGATGATGATATTCGCGGGGTGACGGAATGAACTGGCCTTCCATCCGTTCGGTCTGGAGGCGCAGCATCATGGCAACATCGGTGCCTGCCAGCGCCTCGTCAAAATTATGGAATGTCTGCACGCCCATCCGCTCGATACCTGCCGGCATCAGCGCAGGCGGCGCGCATAAACGCACATTGGCGCCCAATGCCGTGAGGCACAGCACGTTGGACCGCGCCACGCGGCTGTGCAGTATATCGCCGCAAATGGTGACAGTCAGACCTGTGAAATCATCGGCTTTTTCACCGCGGTCGCGCAGCGCATGGCGCAGGGCCAGCGCATCCAGCAACGCCTGCGTGGGATGTTCATGGCTGCCATCGCCCGCATTCAGCACCGGGCAATCCACCTTGCCGGCAATCAGCGCCACCGCGCCGGAACTGCCGTGGCGGATGACGATGGCGTCGGGGTGCATCGCATTCAGGGTGATCGCCGTATCGATCAGCGTTTCGCCCTTTTTCACGCTGGACTGCGCGGCGTGCATATTCACCACGTCAGCGCCCAGACGCTTGCCCGCAATTTCGAAACTGAGCAGCGTGCGGGTGGAATTTTCGAAAAACGCATTGATGATGGTCAGGCCCGCCAGCGCATCTGTATGTTTGGCGGATTGTCTGTTCAGCGCAACCCATTGTTCCGCTTCATCAATCAGATACAGGATCTCGTGCCGTTCCAGCTGGCCAATGCCCAGCAGGTCACGGTGAGGGAACGCCTGGCTACCTTCTGGATAGCGGCCGGCATACGAGCTTTTTTGCGCCGATGTCATTAAAGCCAAGCCCTTAGTCGAGTGGAGTATACCGCTCAAGTGGTTTCGGCTGGCAGTAGCCCGAACTTGTCTCTAGGCCGGACCTGTCTTTAATCAGCCGCCACACAGTAATTTTGGGATTTTTCTAGCATATGTCATTTGCACGCAAGGTCTGGCACCTGGTGGTCGCCGTCAAGGACGGTCTCAGCCTGGTGTTCCTCCTGCTGTTTTTCAGCCTGCTGTATATGGTGCTGACTGCACGGCCCAGCCCGGCACAAGTGCATGACGGTGCCCTGCTGTTGAAGCTGGACGGCGTGGTTGTTGAGGAAAAATCGGCAATCGACCCGCTTGCCGCGCTGCTCTCGCAGCAGGCACCCGTCGGCGAATACCAGGCGCGTGATGTAGTGCAGGCGCTGGAAGCTGCCGCGCGTGATGACCGGATCAAGACCGTCGTGCTCGATCTGACCACTTTCATGGGCGGTGGGCAGGTTCACCTGTCAGCCATCGGCGAAGCGCTGGACCGTGTCCGCGCTGCCGAAAAACCTGTGCTAACCTACGCTGTGGGCTACAGTGACGACGGCATGATGCTGGCATCCCACGCCAGCGAAGTGTGGCTGGACCCGCTGGGCGGCGCGATGATTGCCGGGCCCGGCGGCACGCGGCTGTATTATGGCGAATTGATCGATAATCTGAATGTGAATGCGCGCGTCTACAAGGTGGGCACGTATAAATCCGCAGTCGAGCCCTATTTCCGCAGCGACATGTCACCCGAAGCGCGGGAAAATTACGAAGCCCTCTATGGTGCGCTGTGGGAAGAATGGCAGGCCAATGTCAAAAAGGCGCGGCCCGAACTGAAGATGGATCTGGTCACCAAAACTCCGGCAGAATGGGTCAGTGCCAGCAACGGCAATTTGTCACAGGCAGCCCTTGCCGCTGGCCTGGTGGACAAGCTGGGCACGCGCGTGGAATTTGGCCAGCGGGTTGCGAAACTTTCCGGCGAAGACAAGCTGGACGATGCGCCCGGCAGCTTTGCCCACACCGAATTTGATACGTGGCTGGCCGAAAGCGCGCCCGAAACACCGGGCAAGGCGATTGGCGTGGTGACCATCGCTGGCGAGATTGTGGACGGCGATGCTGGCCCCGGCACCGCAGGTGGCGAACGTATTGCCGGGCTGCTGGACGATGCGCTGGAAGATGATCTGGCTGCGCTGGTCGTGCGCGTCGATTCTCCCGGTGGTTCGGTCATGGCATCGGAAGAAATCCGTCTGGCGATTTTGCGTCACAAGGCGAAGAAAATCCCCATCGTGGTTTCCATGGCCAATGTCGCGGCCAGCGGCGGTTATTGGGTGTCCACCCCGGCTGACCGGATTTTTGCCGAACCTGAAACCATCACCGGTTCCATCGGCATCTTTGCCGTCGTGCCCACCTTTGAAAAGGCAGCGGCAGAATGGGGCATCAATGCCGATGGCGTGCGCACCACGGCCCTGTCCGGCCAGCCCGACCTTATCGCGGGCTTCACTCCGGAAGTGGATGCCATTTTGCAAAACACGATCGAGGATGGCTACCGCCAGTTCCTCAATCGCGTTGCTGCGTCACGCAACATGACCACCGCACAGGTCGATAATGTCGGCCAGGGCCGGGTCTGGGACGGCGGCACTGCGCGCCAGATTGGCCTGGTTGACCAGTATGGCGGTATTGAAGATGCCATTGTCTGGGCAGCCGCCAAGGCCAAGCTGGATGCAGGCGATTATCACGTCGAATATCTCGGTGCCGAAGAAGACCCATATGACACGCTGATCCGTTCGATCATGCTGGGCGATCAGGAACAGGCCACCTCTGGCCGCGATCTGTTCGGCATGGTGGCAGGGCGCGAACAGGCCCTTACCGGCCAGCTTGCAGGCGATCTAAAGCGTTTGCTGGGAACGCGCGGGATGCAGGTCTATTGCCTCGAATGCCCCGCCCCGCCCCGCGCTCAGGCGGCGGCGTCCACTGGCGATTTGGGCTCGCAAGGCTGGCTTGCACAAATCGCCGTTCTGGTCCTTCGCTAAGCCATCAGACCGCTTGTTTTTGCAAAACGGGCGCGATAAAGGCGCGCCCCTGCCGCAGGCCCGCATGATGCGCCTGTCACCGGCGGGCGCGTAGCTCAGTGGTAGAGCACACCCTTCACACGGGTGGGGTCGCAAGTTCAATCCTTGCCGCGCCCACCATGATTCCAAAGACTTAGCTTGGTCAGGCAGTGCGTCCATGGAAGTCCATGGAAAACGCATAAAAGACGTTGGCGAACAGAGACGAATTTTGGCGCTCGGCGACAGCCCGATTGCAGGCCCTGATTCTGTAACAAGCGCTTGGCCATTATAGGCTTTCAAAATTTTGCAGCCAAAGAAGAGATGCTTGGCAAACAACCTCGCTTGGGCTGGTTGCAATGTTCAAAACTCAGCGTTGTTAAAATGGCGCCAGTCGAGTGCGAATTACTCAAGCGATCCAGTTTTCGATGTGGAAGAGCTGCTTTTCATTACGCTGGCTTACCCTCGCTGCAGATCACAGGAGTGAGCTTCTCAAAAGCGTCTCTGGCAAAGGTTTTGAAGCGCGATTGTAACAGTCCAACCCAATCATCATCTATCACCACTCAGCCAGCCACAATGCTGCCTCGCCACCAATGCGGGACAGTAATCCATCGCCTGTCACCATTGAGAGCATCGAACGCTTTTTGCGCTGCACGATTGTACAGAAGGCGCAATGGGGGCTCAGTGACCAACGCGAATGCGATGTTCAGAACCGAAGTGTCTCACCTCTAGAAATTAGCGTTGAAGTCATTGGATGCGGATTATTGTCCTTTGCTCAAATCATATAGTGGCAAGACGATGGCCTTGAAAGTTTGAGCCGCCACATCGGCGAGTTTCTCGTCAACCGCGCTGCCATGGATCCTTTAAATCCAAGCTTCACGATTGAAAATGTGGCCTGGCATGGATTGCCCGTCCTTGCGGCTCTATTAGACCAATCAAAGCAGAAGAATTTAGCACATTGGCTTGCCAAACTTTTTTACTTTTGGTGGCATTTCAAAACTTCATTTTATCGTTAGATCGTTCACAATCCGACTTTTTTCCAAGGCATGCTCGAAAATATACTCAAATTCTTGCCAGTGGTTCAAGCCGGGTAGTTCAAGATTTCTGCATTGGTTTCGTCATGATTCGACAATGCTGCCCTTAAGCTGCTTGTTCGGCCTCCAAACCAGACGATCGATTACCAAGACGTAGTATTTTTGTCCGGCACCCATTTTGGGTTGCACCATACAAAAATCCTTACCCTTGAAGAAAGCCTATTTGCAGAAGCAATTTTTGCTGTTCGATGGTCTCGATACCTACAGCAATGACGCCGATATTAAGATTCAACGCTATAGATATGAGCGCTTGAACAATAAGGCGATCTTGATGGCTTGTGCAAATTGATGACACGAAGCTTCGGTCAATTTTTACCTCATCTATCGGGAAGGCTCTAAGATGTGACAGCGATGAATGAGAGCAGGTGGACGTGATCGCGGGACAGTACTCCGTTGATGATGGTCACGCCCATCTCGCAGCAGACCTGCCGGATGATATCGCGCACTCTGGTGCGCACTTCGCTGTGCGGCATTTGTAGTGGGACTTGGGCGAGAAAACGACATTATAGCGACGATGGAATTTTGTTTGACTGCCGGTCGAATGCTCCCAAGCCAATATCCTCGAGAAAGAGAGACTCCACGCTTTTTAGCCGGTCTCATTTTCGCGACGATGATGGCTAGTGGTCGCGTCGAAAGCTGAAGCCAGCACCCAAGTGAAGTCGAGGAGTTTTCTATTTACGTGGGACACTAAACCTGAATGTACGGCAGGCCTCAGGTACGAAGGAGTACCCTAGGAATGTCAGTGTTGTTAGCGAAACCTGTCGTACAATAATGGATCCAATCCAGTGCCAAGCTCGCCAGCGCTTTTTTAGCATCATCATCGCGGACTCAGTGCCAATAATGATTTTCAATCATGGCCGCACTCGTTCCAGACAGCTACGCAAAAGCCAGTACTGGAACTACGGCCCTGACAAGGTCGTGATGACGCAGTGACGGAGGGTATATCTGCGTGTGGTAATTGCGTGACAGGCAAGCTAGCTCAATCTGCCAATATCCTCAAAATTTCTGTCTGCTTTACGTGTGCGAGCACTGTGTAACAGCTGATCAATTATATCGACACGAATATCGCATCACGCTTAAAGCGCAAGAACGCTGCTCTTCGATCACGATAACTCCTATCACGCCACAGCGAAGGAGAGGTGCTATGATCGATCCGAGCAGATTGTCGGATGCACAGCTTCGCTGGCATAAGGCGTGCTGTTAATAAGGCACCGGCTGCCGAGTTTAGACGAACTGGATATCTGCAATTTAAGCAACAATCTGCGCTGGGGTAAACCGTATAGCGGAAGACTAATTCTTGGCAAAAAGTTGTTTCTTAAAGCTAGGCTCAGGCCTATTAAAAAAGATTCTCTTCGCTACGATTATCTGATTCAATGGCAGTGCCTAGGAGGTGTTGCCATGAGTGATCTGATCTGCTTGTCGGAGGCGCAGATGCGCTGGATTGAGCCCTATTTTTCGTTGTCGCATGCGGTTCCAAGGGTCGATGACTTGCGGATTGTTAGCGGCATCATTTTCGTAATCCGCAACGGCCTGCGTTGGCGCGATGCAACTGCCGAGTATGGCCCACCCAAGACAATCTATAACCGGTTTATCCGCTGGAGCCGTATGGGTGTGTTTAATAAGATGTTCGCTGGCCTGGCGGCAAAGGCAGGTGAGCCGGATCAGTTGATGATCGATGCCACCCACCTCAAGACACACTGCACGGCTGCTAGCCTCTTAAAAAAGGGACTCTTCCCAGACGTCTCGGCCGCACAAAAGGCGGACTGAACTCCAAGCTGCACGCCATGTGCGATGGTCAGGGCAGGCCGTTAAACATGCTGCTCAGCGAAGGTCAGATGAGAGATTACAAGGGGGCGGCCCCGATGGTCCATGCTTTGTCAAAGGCCAAGGTTTAGCTCGGGGACCGGAGGATGACGCCGACTGGTTCCGCAGTGCCCTAATCGAGCGCAGCATCACCCCGTGAATCCCGTCAAAATCGAATGGTAAGGTCCCGATACCGCACGACCGCAAACTCTATCGCCAACGGCACAAGGTCGAAAATATGTTCTGCAAAATCAAGGACTGGCGACGCATCCACAGCCGCTATCACCGCTGCGCTCACACATTCATGCCCGCCATCTGCATCACATCGACAGTCATCTTCTGGATGAATCGATGAAAACTGAGCCTAATATTAAGGTCCGATCTTCGCTCTTATTAACGCCGCAATGATACTCATAGCTTCGGCTAGGACGTCATCGTGAATGCGGCCAGAAAATTCGCCAGCACAATGCAATCTGACCAAACAATCAATATTACCTGGCGCTTCAGCAAGATAACAGATGGAGGCAAAAAATGCCTAGCAGAGCTAAACATTTTCACTTTTCTCAATCACCTCAACCCAGATTATGGGCTAACAGGAGTTGGGCGATTGTTACCTTTGCTTCCACCGCCAGCCACCAGCAGCACCAGAAGTGCCGCCGCTGCTACACCGCCGACAATCAGAAATATCTCAGGACGATTCTGACTCCGCACCTGAGCGCTCACAGAAGTAGGAGCAAGCGCAGCAAAGCTAGCTATAACGAGCGACAATGCAATAGCCGGAGTCAAAATTTTTGAGTTCTTCAAGATATTACCCTTGACCGATTTAATGCCGGCTAAATCCGTTAACGATTACCGACTCTGCGAAACTTACATTTTGAATTTCATGGATTTTATAGCAGCATAAGGCTTAACTGTCTATAAGCAATATCTTTATTTCCTGGCCTCTGTTGCTGGTAATGGTTGTTTCAGTGCCAGATGCACTCATCATCCCTGGCCAGCATTCCTGACCACGCGGCGCCCAATCGACACAGACATCGGAGCCTTGGGTCCGGTAGGTGCCCTGCACCATCAGATCACCGGAACTATCTTCGATCCTGAAAACGTTGTTAGCAAGAAAAGCGAAACGATTGACCGTGGTGCCGGTTGACACGCGAAGGACACGGCCGTCCAATTCTTCACCGGGAGATACAATTCCGTCAGCCCCACCAATGCTGCTGGCATATACCTGTTCTGAGGGAATTTCAGCCCCTGTCGCATCAACCACTAGGCTGTTTGTGCAAGCAGAAATGAGCGAAGCTGCGCAAGCGAGCGCAAGTACTGTGTATCGCATGTAGGGTCCCCTTTGGAAAATCTTTGCCAGCTTGTTAATTTAGCGCTTTAACCTGACCTGATGTATTATCTAATGATTACAGTAAGAAATCGTTCCGCTAACAAGTATCCACATTCTAATGTAGCTGCCCTTATGATTTTGCTCGACAGGTGGTGTTATCGCGCGAGGGGGTGCCGCCGCCCTTCCCCCTGTTTGCCTGTTATTGCGGGACATAATGCGCTTGCCCCATGGAAACTCGCACCGGCCTCATGCCGCAGAAATCTGCCATTTCTTGCAGGATTACAGCAGGGGCAAAGCAGGCGCCGAACAGCGGCAATAACAGGCAAATAACAGGCCCGGATCAGGCGCCGAACAGGCGCACTATCGGGCCCCAGCAGGGCGCAAAACTTGTCCTGGGGACGAGTTTTCCTGTCCAGGCCTGTCCTGGCGCAGGCCAAACCGGACACAGAGCTGTCCAGACTGCGCACAATTGCGGCGCCAAGCGCTGTGCAGGCGCTGCGGGCGGGGCATTTTGTCCAGCGGAGAAGATTTTGCTTGGAAACCGGACAGGTCTCTGATCCATTGGGATCCAGGCGCTCCAATTGGGGCGCCGTCTGACCAGCCTTAAGTGGCTACCAAGGAGGGAAGTGTCAGATCGTGCCCCCGCAAGGGCGGCAGGGTTTGGAAGTTCGCTTTGGAGGTACAATGGTCATGCCGCTTAATATTAATAGAAAAACTCCCCGGCGCCCCACGCGGGCGAAACCTCGCGATGAGGCGGGTCGCTTCCGGCCCGGGTTCAGCGGGAATCCGAAAGGGCGGCCGCGCAAGGTGAAGACAATCCCCAAGCACCTGGCCGAGGAGATCGCCGACGCGATGGCCGCGAAGACCGCTGTTACCGGCGCGGACGGCAAGGAGACAATGGTCTCGGCCTACCAGGCCATTGTTCAACAACTGGTGCACTCCGCCAAGGGGGCGAAGCCGAAGGAGATCCTCGCGATCCTGGAGGCGATGGACAAGCTCGCGGTGTTTTCCGTGATGCGCCAAAACGCGGAGCCGCCGCCTGAAATCAAGGTGAGCGAAGAGGATCTTGCATTGTTGGCTATTTTAAAGGCATCACTTGAGGAGCAACGGCTGGCCGCGCTGTTGGAAAGTGCGGTCAGCCCTCCTGTACACCAGCAGCCGATACGGACCCCGCCCGGGCCCAGTGCGGCATCGACATCTCCAAGTGACAGCGAAGTGAAACCTCGACAGCCGGCAAAGCGGCCGCACAGAAAAGCCGCGCGACGGCAACCGCCTGGCGGCAAAAGGGCCAAGTGATACCGGCCGCCCCTGAAACACGGGGGCCATGTATCCGGTTTCTATCAAGCAGCGCGCCAATGCATGGTGCTGCGCAAGATTTGGGCGCGTCCCAAGGCAAACTGAACGCGCGCAAGCCCGGGGTTTTACCGGGAACGGAACAGTTTGCGTCAGCTCAGAACGGAAAATCCTATGCGCGGGAAATGAACAACGACCTCACCTACGCGCGGATCATTGCGGCGGATCGACACATGATGCTCGGACGAGCCCACAAGCAATCCTGCAACCGCGTCGCGCCCATAATCATCGGCGGCAGTAGTTACCTGCTTGCCTTCAAGTTCGGCGTCCCGGGACGCAACCGTGCTTTCTATCGGTTCGCTGGTCCGCGCCAGGTCAAGCGCAGCCTCGCGGCTTACCTCCGTTCGCTCGCCATGACCGATCGCCTTCACCCTCTCCAGCCATTCAGGCAGGTGAGGCATGCTCTCGAACAGGCTTGCTGCTGGCGGAAAGGCCGACCGGATGAACCACAAATTGTAATAGCCATTGGCATCAACCAGTCCGGCGCTGTCCCCGGACAGGAACCGGCGCCCGTCAGCAAGCTGATCGGATAAGAGCGCGATATGTGCCCGGATTTGCGCTTCCATATGGGGAACAGCCGCCTGCATGGCGGCCGGGTCGAACGAACGCCCGGAAAGCGCTATGCGATCTTTGACAAAGGCGGCCGGGACTTTCTCGCCTAGCCCCCCGAAAATTATCGCGACCGCGGCCTGGAACACCGCGCGGTCCGTCCACATCGCGTTGGCATATGCCAGGCCATGGTCGCCCTGCGGGAACAGCGTTGGTTCGGGAAATCGTCGTTCAAGTTCCCGGACGATCAACTGGCTGTCGCAGTAAATGTCCGCACCGATCTGCATGACCGGTATACGGCGATAACCACCCGTCAGCGCCACAAGGTCAGGTTTGGGCATGATGACGGGTTGATTGACAGCCGCCCATGCCAGAGCCTTGATACCAAGGCAGACGCGCACCTTCTCTGAAAATGGCGAACTGTCATATTGGTGAAAAAGAATGTCGGGCACTGATATCCTCCTCGGCATCAGCGCCAGTCGATGAAGAATTGAGCGGAAGCGGTCAACTTGATCCCGCACCGCCAGTCTCGGATCGGCCGCTGCCGGATTACATTGCCTTGGCCTCGTTCGTGCCGATGATCCGGCTCCGGGTCCTGCCTGCGTGAGCGTCTGAAGCTTCCTGGTGTTTGTGGGTGGATGGCGCAGGGATGTTGGTTTAGGTCAATCCGATGTCCACACGGCCTTCTAAAACCCGGCTCCGCAATGGCGCGGCGCTTGTAATGTTTCTGGTGACCATATTAGCCGTCATGTTCATCGATGTAGGCGCGGCGGTTAGGCCAGCGGAGCGGCCTTCGGCGCAAGATGTCGGGGCTGCCAGGGAGGTCTGGGACCAGCTAAAGGTAGCGCAAGGTACCGGCGCTGCCACACAGGTTCAGTTCAGCCCTGAGACCATTGAAGGATTGGCCAGCCTGCTCAGCGATGTGACCGGTATCCAGCGCGTTGAGACGCGGCTGAAGAACGGCATCTTATCCGTCAGCGCCAGCATTGCTCTTCCGCTTGGCCTATGGCTGAACACCGAAACTACGGTGGCGGGAGAGCACGCCGGATTTCCCGCCTATCGTCTCAAGGTTGGCTGGATCAGCTTTCCTCCCACCGTCTCGAGGTGGTTGGGCGATGCCGTTCGTTGGAGTTTCTCCTCAAGCGGCGCGCGAAATCCGTCACTGGATGAGCTGGTGAGACGTGTATCAGTTGAAGATGATCAGGTTATAGCTGAGATTGCCCTGCCGAGAGATGTCAGTGGCACCGGCCATGTACGGATGGTTGGAGCAGATAGCATCGATCCCAAACTTGTCAGAGATCTGTACTGTCAGGCTGCTGCTGATCAGCGGCAAGATCCAACAGATCTCCTGCCTGTGCTCGTGAACAGGCTTTTCGCCGCAGCGCCTTCCACTGATGCAGCCGATTTTAATCGGGCGGCGTTTGTTGCCCTCGCCATACTGGTGGTTGAGGAGAAGGCTGATGTACTTTCTCCAGGGGCGGCGGCACTAAGGAAGGACTGCCCGTCATCTTCCCAGCCCATCATGCTTCAAGGGCGCACAGATCTGGCGAAGCACTGGGTTTTTTCGGCGGCATTGACCTCTGTTCTGGGCGCGAAGGTTGCTGCCAACCTGGGGGAGTGGAAGGAACTTGGCGACAGCTTGCCCAATGGTTCGGGGTTTTCTTTCGTCGACCTTGCCGCAGACAGGGCCGGGATGCAGGCGGCACTCCTCTCGCAAGATCCGAAAACCTCGGCCCTGGCACTGCGGGCACTCAGCTTAGCCCGAGAAGAGGACCTTCTTCCGAAATCGTTGCTCACGGCCTTGGAAGGCCTCTCCGAGGCTTCGTTTTCGGATAGGTTTGGTAACCTCGAGGCGAAACGATATAATGAGGCTGTGGCCCACATCGATCAGGTGCTGGCGATGAATCCCATCATTGGCCAGCCTAGCGAATAAGCGCTTCTCTCGTAAATCGCTTGGGGCGGGCACGCAGCCGCCGGACCATGAATATGACGCCGAGGACGGCGGCCGTAGTGATGATCTCGGCTGCAAGGTCGGTCCAATCGGCTGTGCGCTTCAAAGAGGGGATCAGGTGGACGAGTTCGATCAGCGCCCCGAAGGCGCTGAGCCCGATGAGAAGCGCCATGAGGCGCCTTGGATAGGCTTGCGCTCCGAGCAGTGCCAGAACTGCGAAAGCGATCATGTGCTGAACCTTGTCACTGGGTTCGCCGGGTAGCTCGATCGGATTTTGCAGGCTGGCCATGACCAGCGCAAAAGCGGCTGCGCTCCAGAAGAGCAGCCTCGCTAGACGGTGCAGCGGAGAGAGCGGCGATCATGGTGGGAAATCTTCCTAGCGGCGCAGGCGGACACCGGGCGAGGTTACCGGATCGCCGATGAACTCGATACCGGCGTCTTCGAGCGCGGCTTTTACGCGCTCAAGTGTTCCGCTTCGGGAGGGCGGAATATCCGAGGCCGCTTCGAAACGCTGCACCGTCTTCCATGTCACTCCCGCCAACTCGGCAAGCTCGCTTGCGGTAATTTTTAGGAGGCCTCGCGCGCCGCGTATTTGACGGGAAGAAATCATTGACTCTCGCTCTTTAAGTACTAAATTAGTACACATGAGTTTCTCTGATCAATCTCAAATGGACCGCATGTTTGCCCGCTGCGCTGGCGCGTACTCAGATAACACGCTGCGTGGCTATCGCAATGATCTGAAACACTTCCAGGCCTGGTGCGCCCGTCGCGACCTGGGATGGCTTCCGGCCGCACCGTAAACGATCGCCGAATTTGTCGATGCGCAGCTGGAAACCAAGGCCATCTCGACCATCAAGCACCGCGTCGACGCGATCAAGTTTGCCCACCGGTTGGCGGATCTGCCCTCGCCCACCGACAACAGCGCGGTCTATCTGTCCCTGCGGCGTGCCCGGCGCGCGCGGCACAGCCGGCCAAAACAATCGACCGGGCTGACAGCGGGACTTCTAGGAAAGATTGCCGCCGCTTGCCCCGGCACCCTGAGCGGGCTGCGGGACGCGGCGCTGCTGAGCGTCGGCTACGATACGCTGGGCAGAAGTTATGAACTGGCCGCGATGCAGGTTGAGCATCTAAATAAGGATTGTTCGAGGATCCGGATCCCGATAGCCAAGTCTGATCCCTTCGGCGATGGGCGGATCGCCTATCTGTCCCCCGTCACGGCCACGCGCCTTAGCGCCTGGCTGAGCGCGGCAGATCTTCACGAGGGGCCACTTTTTCGCGGCTTGCACACACGGAAACTGTCGGCCCGGCACCTGAACACGTCATCCATTCGCCGGCTGATCAAGGCCTCCGCACATAGGGCTCAGGTCGAACCAGCGATGGTTCGCTCGCTATCGGGCCATTCGATGCGCGTGGGGGCGGCGCAGGACATGATGGTTGCCGGAGCAGACATCATCGGAATCATGCACGCCGGGGGATGGAAAAGCCATGCGGTGCTGTCGCGATATGTGGAAAACGCCTCGGCCGGGCTTATGCACGAGCGCCGCTGGGACGGCCTCAAGCGGCTGGGCAATTCTGGAATCTGGCGCGAGGACCTGGGCCGGTCCGGAATGCCAGGCGTCAGCAGTATCGCGCGAGCGTCGGTGCCGGATGCATAGAGGGGCTGTAGACATGTAGGGACTTCTGTGGTTGCCGCCCATGGTGCAAGAAGTTTTTGATCCTATGGATTGGTGATCGAGTGCAGTCTTCTGTAAGGCCTATGAATGCGGCACTATTAGAAGCCGCTGACCGGTATGGTGATCTGCGGGTCAGATCCAAATCTCGCTAGCGAGCTTCTATGCTCAGAGTCCCTAACTGGTTTTTCTGACCCAGATCTTTTCGATCATTTTGCCCATTCTGGTCGTCGCCTTCTCACACCTCCCTTATCCGACGTCAGGCAGATTTTGCGGCATGTTGCTCATGTTGCCACCACCTGTGCCGGAACTCGATAATCCTCATTTGTAATTATTAGCGCCCAGATCGTCCGCGCCATCTTGTTGGCCAAAGCAATAGCTACAAGCATTCGCGGCTTCCGGGATGAGATCGGTGCCAGCCACGAGTCCTCTGGTGTTGATTTACGGCCATCCATTTCAGACGTGACATCGCGCCAATGATGAGCAGTCTGCGGAGATCAGCTTGCCCAGCCTTAGAAGTACGGCCAAGTCGTTCTTTACCACCAGAGGAGAACTGGCGTGGAACCAGGCCGAGGCAGAACGGATCATGTGGTATCTGGCGCGCTATCGCAGCATCAAATTATCCGACGCAACCATCTACGGGATACTCAAACGCAATGGCTTGAACCGGCTCCCGCGCGGAACGCGTCTGCGCAAAATTCACACCAAGTGCTACAACAAACAGGTCCCTAGCCATCATATCCAGATGGACGTCAAGTTTCTGACTTTCTTCGGAAAGAAAGGCGAGAAGATACGCCGTTTCCAATACACGGCGATCGATGACGCTACCCGCGTGCGTGCACACAAGGTCTACCAAAAGCATACCCAGACTAACGCGATCGACTTTGTCGATCACATCATCGACAAGTTCCCATTCCGTATCCGCGAGATCCGCACTGATAACGGTCATGAGTTCCAAGCCACGTTCAATTGGCACGTCGAAGACCTCGGCATCCGTCATGCTGATATCAAACGTGGCACGCCCCAACTCAACGGAAAAGTGGAACGATCACACCGCTCCGACGGCCAGGAATTTTATCGGCTGCTCAGCTATAAAGGCGACCTCGATCTGGAAGCCAAACTCGATCAATGGGAGCACTTCTATAACTTCCATAGACCGCACGGCGCCTTCAAAGGGAAGACACCCTATGAAGCTCTTCGTGAAAGGCTATAATCGTGTAACGGCGATGTCTCGCCAGTCACTCGATGTTACAAATGGTGTCACGTCACTGGTCCGGCATCGCATCGGCCAGCAAGCGCTTGAGCTTCGCGTTCTCGCTGCCGAGCTGGACACCCGCAAAAACCCCTCGCTTTGACCGCCTGATTGTGATTCATTTGGTGCATTGGATGGAGAGTTGCGATGCACCCACGCAGTCTGTTTTCGCTGGCGGAGCACCTGGACCGGTTGAGCAAGGACGGCGATCCACTGGAGGTTTTGGCGGGCACGGTAGAGTTCGAATACTTCCGGCCGCTTTTGACCCGCGGGCTTGACTACAGCGACGGCGCAAAGGGCGGCCGACCGCCCTCCGATCCGGTCGCGATGTTCAAGGTGCTCGTGGTCCAGACGCAGCATAATCTGTCCGATGCGCGCATGGAGTTCATGATCCGCGACTGCCTGAGCTGGATGCGCTTCTTTGGCTTCGATCTGGGCGGTTCGATGCCCGATGAGAACACCATCCGCCACTACCGCAACCGGCTCACCGAGAGCGGCACACTCGAGGCGCTGATGCAGGCCTTCGAACAGCAACTGCGGGAGGCAGGATACTTGGCCATGGGCGGTCAGATCGTCGATGCTACGCTCGTTCCTGCCCCCAAGCAACGCAATACCGAGGAAGAAAAGGCCGCCGTCAAAGCGGGCAAGTCGGCAAAGCAGATCTGGCGCG
The DNA here is from genome assembly GCF_009827615.1 of Allopontixanthobacter confluentis. Lineage (GTDB taxonomy): Bacteria > Pseudomonadota > Alphaproteobacteria > Sphingomonadales > Sphingomonadaceae > Allopontixanthobacter > Allopontixanthobacter confluentis. The sequence goes on along the minus strand of NZ_WTYU01000001.1, from coordinate 224,134 downwards.
GCAGGCCGAACAAAGCGCACCAGAAGGATGTTGGTGCGCGCTGGACGCTGAAGGTCGGCGGCAAGGTCCGCTATCGGCCCGATGGGACACCGCTGCCGCAGATCGCTACGCCGGTGGTGTTCGGATACAAGTCGCATATTAGCATCGATCGGCGCTATGGGTTCATCCGCAAAGCCAGCGTCACCTCGGCGGCCGACAGCGATGGGCGTAAGCTGCCGCCGCGTGATCGACACAAGCAACACTGCTGACGATGTCTGGGCCGTTAGTGCCTATCGCAGCCAGAAGAACGAGGCCTAGCTATCGCGCAACATGCTCACAAGCCGCGTCCATCGCCGGAAGCCCAAGGGCAAGCCGATGCCTGAGCACATCGCGCGCGCCAATGCCGCAAAGTCAGCAATCCGCGCCAGGGTTGAACATGTCTTTGCATATCAGAAGAACCGCTACGGGCTGTTCATCCGCACCATCGGCCTAGCCCGCGCGCAGGCCAAACTCACGCTGGCCAACTTGGCCTATAACCTTGATCGCCTGATCTTCCACGAACGGTGCGCAGCCACCGGATAGGTACGCCTGAAATCCACCGAACAGACCGAAATGCCGATGAAAAACGCCGCAGAGCGGCCAATCGGTGTCGCTCAAGCGTAACTCTCGCGCCTATCGCGGCAATCCGGCCAATCATGCCCGCCGAAACCATGGTTGTTGCGGTTGTCCAGCTCCTTCAGCCGCCAGGGCTCCGACACCTCCAGCCCGTTGCACTGCTACCCACCTTGGATCATGCAGGCCTGGAGTTTTCCGCCTTTCCCGGATCCGGTGGGCTGGTTTCACCGGCTGGGTTTGCCAACATGATCGGGGTTGGCAGAGCGTGAAATCCGCGGCCATTCGCGTAACTATATAGGCGACCTCTTTCGCCGATAAATCCTACGCCGATTAGGTGCGTTTTCAACATCGACAGCTAACGCAGGCATTTTAGATTTGCGCCTCCGGGCCTCACGATGGGCGAGAGCCATCGTTGCAGAAACCAAAAACCATAATATAGAAAAACGAGTGCCGTTGTGAGTCAAACCGTACAATAGTGGGGGGCCTACCAATGCTAATGTCGCGATTGGACCAAAACTCTTGTAAGAAGTTCGTCCCCATATGACCAAGATCGGAACGAAAATCAAAAAACCTACTAGACCGTAAGTGTTCCAAATTACAGCCAACGTCGAATGAACTTCATGTCCGACAATCTTATAGGTTTCTACGCTGCCAAGACCGAATATCTGACTGATAATACCGCCCTGAAGGAATGCAAAATAACCCCGTTCTGCGGCAGAACTGTCGTTTTCACTACCCATGTTAGCAAGTCGTTCTACGAAATGGTAATGATCGAAAGCCCCTGATTGAGATATCCATAGCCCCAAGCCCAGAAGCAAAGCCGGAGACGCAGCCCAGATGGTTTGCTTGGTGCCCCACCTACCCAAAGGCCGAGCGGCAAAGAAAATCGTAAGGAAGTTCGCCAGCATAGCAGCCTTTGAAAGCGAAATTACCGACAAAAATAAAGATAAAGAGAGGAGTATCATTAATCTGAAAAATGAAACAGAATTGTTAATATATATAAGGGTCGAAAGTGACGTTATACAGACAGAGAAATAACCAAGCTGATTTGGATTGTTAAAAAATCCTACCCCACGATCAATTTGACCGCCTCCCTGAAGGCTGAATCCTCCCAGTATGGCACCCCCCAATGCAATGGATATTGCAACCGCAACTCCTGTATTTAGAGTTGATGCGCCATACCTTGATATTACCCGATAAGATCCTGTCATTAAAAGGAAGTTAAATAAGAAAAAAGCTGGGTTAGCCAAATGCTGGAGTTCGTTCGGATATGCCCCAGATGCAAGTTCTACTATTAGGATGTAAACGGCCAATATGGCCATCAATTCAACCCAAATTTGTCTTAAAGGTCCATGTCGATAGATCGAAATACCCGCGACTAGTAGAAAGAAAAAGTGCGAAGGCTGCAGGCCGCCAGACGGGAAAATATATAACGGAAATGTCGCGATTGCGAAGGTCAGAAGCCCACGTTCTAAATTGTCGAAGGCATTTGCAGTGTGGTGACTACGAGTACGCATTTTGCAACCCAAATAAATTTATAATTAAAAGCCCCGAATCTAACGCATTAAAACCCGAATCCTTCGGATTATATATTTTACGAAAGACCAGAAATCGAGCATCAACTTCTGCCACGGTGAAATCACACCATTTTTATAAAGATAAACGTTATTTTCTATTTGCCCGCGATACATCTCAAACATGTTTGAGCTCAAACCGCCTTCGCCGAAAGAAGCTTTGCGATATAACACCATTGGCAGATCGCAAACTTCGGCGCTGTGCCCATTTGCGACGATCATGGTCCACAACAGCGCATCCTCCGAAAACGACCGCCCATCCTCGAACCGTTCTTTAAGTCGATGATCCAACATCACGCCCGACGTCGCGAAGCGATTTCGCACCAACTGATCGCGCAGTCGAATTGCTCGGGTTTCAAAGGAATTCACAGAATAATCCCTCTGTGACGTCACAGTTGAGTAATAATCGAAGCCCATTCCATGCAGCTGAATTTTTGGGTCGCGTAAAAAACGCGAGTACTGGAATTCGATTTTCCTGTGGTGCCAGATGTCGTCAGCGTCAATGAATGCAATAAAATCACCTTTGGCCGAGTTCCACCCCCTGTTCCTAGCGCTAGCCGGCCCCATATTTGACTGCTGTTCTTTCAATTTGAGCCAACCTGGAGAGTACACCTTCTGCAATTTGCGGATGCGAGAAACAGTATCATCTTCACTAGCATCGTCTACAACAATTAATTCTTGTGGACGAAACGTTTGGGTAAAGACACTTGCAATGGCGTCTTCCATCAGCAATCCACCACGCCAAACAGGCATTACTGCGCTGACCGGAACAATCTTTGGCCCGCCACGCTCGGCAATATGCGTCTTTGAATTGGAAGTCATATAGCTGGTCCTTGGGCCCAAGGGGCGGAACCAAAATGCTCTTGCGACCGCTTTGAATACGCTTCCGTTTTGACGGTTGGACTCGGTGGGTTTTCGAGCAATCGATTTATAATCTGGAAAATTGGCTGAGTATCTTCAAAGCCGCGACCTAACCTTAATGAATCTGCTTGGCCAACGTCAGCTAAAAATGCAGTGCACTTTTCTTCGTACTCAATTAATGTAAAAGGAACTTGAGAGAGGTAAGCGATAATTGCGCCGTGCAAACGTCCAGAAATAACCGCCCGACATCGGACGAGTTCTCGGAGGAGGGATCTGGAGGATATAGCAGCCCTACTATATACTTCGGTCTTTAAGCCTCTTGCCGAGAGCCGACTTTCAAACCAGTGGGTCCAAATATCGTCGATTCTTCCCTGAAGGGCAAAAATCTTAATCTGTTCCCCTGTTTCTCCCGCCGCTTCGATTATAGCAGACAAAATCTCGTTATACAGATTAGCAACCGGGGATCCATCTTCAGGGATGGCATCCCGAAAATTCACTGGAGCTAGCCCGATACCTCTGCGGCCGATCCCTTTGGGCATTGGCATCGCCCCCACGAGATCTCCCGCGCTGTGCCAAGGAAGCGAAAAGCTCTGACTCTCCATCCATTGTCGCGAGGGCTCATCTCTAACGCTTATGTATTCATAATGCTTTAGGTGCTCCCGCACACGGCATTCAGCAGCTCCGTTCACAAAAGGACCTATAGAGACACCGATCGCGGCGCGCGCAACTTTTTCTGACCCCACTAAGTTGTCTGCCAGCTTTGACACCCCCCGAATGTCTTTGAAGACCGAGCCGCCTCCATCGAACAACAGGTCAAATTTCGCCCGTGCTGCCACCTGCGCGCTAAGACGTAAGGACTGTCCCAGGATTCCCCCTGAGGAATAAATGAAACCAAACCTTGAAGGAATAAAGGCAGCAACATCCGGAGCAAAAGGCGGGGCTATAAGCTTCGCGCAGTCAACCCCTCTCCACCTATGTACTTCTTGCAAACAGACATGGCCGAACAAATCGTCGCCGAAGTTTGACATACCGTAGTATCCGGTAAAGCCAACTTTCATGTATCCCTGCCTTCAGCCATAACTGAAACAAGAGCCCAAGCCCTTATAGAGTACGAAATTAGCATGAAGCCCTCGTAAAATATTGAAGCGTAGACTACGCCGAGCGCGCCGATAGAAGCTGCCCCCAAGATCATAGCCGGTATCACAAACGCAAAACCATAGAGTTGAAATCGGGATCGATATTTCAAGTCTTCGTGGCGGACGAGCGCGACCGAAAAATGGCTCGCGATACATCGAAGTGCCACGACCACACCAAATGCCGCTATTATATTCGCAGCTTCGGCGTATTCATCGGAGAAGATATAAATTAGATATTTAGAAATAAGAAAGAAAAATATTAATAATGATCCGGAAAGTATTATATTAAAGAGAGTGCCTTTCTTTACTGTATTTACGAATCTTAATCGATCCTCAACCCTCCAGCGAAACATGCGAGGCTGAAGGTAGCGCTGATAAATTACGCTCGACAGCATGAAGCCGCCCATAGCAACACTTGAGGCCAAGGCGTAACGTCCGGCATCAGCGAAGCCTGCGAAATGTGAGGTAATAATAACTCCTGCGTTCGTGTAGGCGACAAAAAGTAATGAACTCAGTATAAATGGGTTAGATCTTCTAAATATGTCCCCAAATCTTGTGAGTCCAATCCTTTGGCTCTTGTACCTCTTATTAAAACGCCGAAGATCAATAACGCACAGGGAAATTAGAATGGCGGCGAATATTCCTTGTCCAATGGAGAATGCAAAGAAAGGGCTCATTCCTAAGATCTGTAGCGCGGGACCAATTGAAAAGACGACGCAAATCCGCAGGATGTAAGGCCAGCACTGCAAGAGGGCAAATGAACGATAGTTCTGCTCTGCCTGATGCGCTCCCCCTGCGGCCTCCTGCAAAGCTCGGGCCACTATAGTCAATCCAAGTAAGGCATATATCGAGGCAGCCTCACGAAAAAATCCGATTATAGCAAATATGATATAACAAAGCGTACTTGCAATGAATAACCACTTTAGTCCGGCCCCAACAAAATCAGCAAGGGCGCTATCATTCTCTGCAAAGAGACGCACCCACACACCATAGATCCCAAAAGACGCAATTGGTACAAAGATGTATGCCATGCTCAGAATGCTTGCCAACCGCCCGAGTTGCTCTGGAGTCAAGAACAAAGCTAGGGCGGCCTGAGTCCCGAGATTTGCTAGCCCTCCGACAATTGTCAGTGCGACGAGAACAAAAAACTCTCCCTTTAGGAAAGATAGTATTCGATTCAATTTCAATTTTTAGACCCTCTGCAGACGGAGCCGGTATTGCCTCTTTCCTTAAAGTCTGATGTCGCTTTCTTCTTTTTTAAAAACGCTTTTTAAATCGAAAAAGACATGAGGGTGACGGCCATATCCCCTAATAATTTCTATGCTGTCACTACAATATTGATCGTGGGCCACGGCTAAAATGATTCCATCATAAACTTCCTCATCGGGTGAGGACGTGAGCTGCAAGCCATACTCTGATTGTGCCTCCTGGCCATCCACCCAAGGATCGTGAACGTCTACAGTGACGCCGTACTCCTTGATTTCCTTTATCAGGTCAATAACTCTCGTATTACGTAAATCAGGACAGTTTTCTTTAAAAGCAAGACCCAGAATCAGAACCCTCGCGCCTTCCACTTGTATACGGCTCTTGAGCATAGCTTTAATAAGTTGGCTTGCTACGAACGCACTCATACCATCGTTGATCCGCCGGCCCGCAAGGATCACCTGCGGATGATAGCCGATCGCTTCGGCCTTGTAGGTGAGATAGTAAGGATCGACACCAATGCAGTGGCCGCCGACCAAGCCAGGGCGGAAGGGTAGGAAGTTCCATTTGGTGCCGGCCGCCTTGAGGACCGCGTCGGTGTCAATGCCCATCTTGTTGAAGATGATCGCCAATTCGTTGATGAGCGCAATATTCAGATCGCGCTGGGTGTTTTCGATCACCTTGGCCGCCTCCGCCACCCGGATGCTTTCTGCCTTGTAGGTGCCGGCGGTGATGATGCTGGCGTAAAGCTGATCAACCCTCTCGGCAACTTCCGGGGTCGAGCCGGAAGTGACCTTTCGGATATCGGGAAGACGGTGGGTCTTGTCGCCGGGGTTGATTCGTTCCGGAGAGTAACCGGCGAAGAAATCCTGGTTGAAGGTCAATCCCGAGATGCGTTCCAGCACCGGCACACAGTCTTCTTCGGTAGCGCCCGGGTAGACGGTGGATTCGTAGATCACGATATCGCCACGCTTCAGAACCTTACCCAGGGTTTCGGAGGCCTTGAGAAGCGGAGTCAGATCCGGTCGCTTGGCATTATCGATCGGCGTCGGGACCGTGACGATGTAAATTGTTGCCGCCGATAAATCTGCAGGATCGGTCGTGAAGGAGAGATGAGCGGCGCTGCGCAGTTCATCCTCCGGCACTTCCAGCGTCCTGTCATGCCCATGGCGCAATGCATCCACTCGCGCTTCGTTGATGTCGAAGCCAACTACTGGTCGCAGTTTGCCAAACTCTACAGCGAGCGGAAGACCAACATATCCCAACCCTATAACCGCAATCGTGTCAGACTTGTTCAATTATTATACCTTCAAAAAATCTACCGCGGCGAGTGCTCCAGGCAAAGGAATTCAAGTCTGGATCCAAATTTCTTTTCGAAACAAGGATTACCAAGGGAGCGAATGAAAATCACCGTGCTGCCGACGTTAAAGTCTGCTCCAGTTATTACAGAAAAATTCCGGCAAGTTCGCAAACTGAGCAATAAAAAGTGATTAGGCGCCAGGGGGAGGCGCCGCGAAACATCGTTCTGCCTCCTGAAGTTGCAGGGTCAACTACGCCCCATCTTTAGGGTCAGACTCTGATGGCCCGTGTGGTGTTCGACGTATCTCTGTTGAGTCAGTACATCACAGCGACCTTTATCGCGTCGCTCCGCAACCACTTCCAGTATGCTACGAAGCAAACCGAGCGTTGCTGGGGCGGTAGCGATGTTCTCAGGATGCAACCAATAGTGAACGACCCCGCCGGTTCGTTCTGCAGCATCAAGAAGGCGCCGTGCCCGCAACAGACTGATATTATTGGGTACCAATCTGCGGAGGCCCGACTGCCAATTGACGAAGAACCCGGCCGGGATGGGGACGATGACATCACTCGCTGGGGAGTCTGCGTCGGGCCTGGACCATATATCAAACTCCGAGGTCAACGATGAAAGCCGGGACCGATCTGGCGGACTTAACCGGTAACCAAGTATGCCAGACGCCTCAAGCACGTCTTGGTGAGCAATCTTATTGCGAGGATAGATAAACGTCCGCGCATGGCGAACTGGGGTTTCCATCTGCGCCAGAAGCGCCATTTCCCTGTAAGCGCCTTTCCTGTCTAAATCTGTCCACGGAACGTGAGTGACACCGTGCAACGCTATTTCATGCAGCGTGGGCGCTTGAGCCACTTGCTCGACTGCCCAGGCGCCGTGCCAACCCTCACGCGACCCTTCAGTCATGTCGTGAATGGCAGGGCCGAGATAATCCGCCGCCTTGCTGCCAAGGTGCGCAAGCTCAGGCATTAACCGATGCAGCGATTGCGTCTCCTCTGCAAAGCATCCCACGAATGCGAACGTCGCGGGTAGAGAATACTCGTCAAGCAATTCGATGATTTGGCGGTATGCGAGACGAAGGCCGGCATCGTTGAGCGACCGATGAAGGTCCGCACCCAGGTGATCGGCGACCCCCCACTTACCTTCACAATCGAGACTAAGAATAAAACGAGCCGTCATTGCCTAAACCGTGTCCGAAGTGGCGTAGCTGAGATTCCAGTTATCGCCGTTCAACAATTCTTCTGGCACATTTTCCCTTAAGGGCTTTGCGCCGAAATGGATCTCAACCGGGCGAAGGCGCTCCGGCAATGGTAGAAACCCGTTGTGTTTTAGAGCCTTGCCATTCGGGGAAGTCCTGCTGTTCCAGGCCAATGCGATTTCCGCCCCTTTGCCGACTGCGAATGACAGCTCGTGCTTCACGAGCTTGCGCAACTGGGGTGCATGTGCGCGGCTGCTCATTGCCTCCATCAAGTAGAAGATGCGCGCGTTATGCTTTTCGAGAATTATACCGGAAACCATCGCCCGCATTTTGCCATCAGGCCCATATTCTCCCACCGAGCGATAATTTGTCTGCGGGCAATCAATAAACCGCCAATTCAGAAACTCGGGGCTGTAGTCTAACGCACATGCCGTTTCGGCATTGAAGCGCTCGCACATTTCAAGACTGTCACCCCCGAAGCGGATTACTTCACGAATGCTGTCTTCATTTTTCGGTTTGCTCTTGGCGAGCGGCAGATCAATTTTAGCAAGTATTGGCGCAACACGGCGAAGAACATACCCCGTACGCAAGGGGCGAACGACGAATGGCACCATCCCAAACCGCGTCCAGCCGAGCCGCCCAAACCACCCGCGAGCCGCTTGCGCATTTGGAAAACCCCAAAGCAAATCCGCATTCAACTCATCCGCATGCTCGTAAATCGCCTTCCCCATTCGCACAAACAGCGCCTTGCCGCGCGCTTCGGGGGCAACGATCGTATCAACTGCCTGGATGCCGGTATAAGTTCGTCCGCCGAATGAGAAACGGGTGGAGATCAGCGCGATCATTCCAATTATATTATCGCCCTCGCGCGCGATCGCGAATTTACCCCGGCCGTGAGGGTTGTCCTCAAAGCGCCACTTGAGCATTTCGGGCGATTTTTCGCCGCCAAAGAGATTGGCATAGGCGGCTTTAATCTCAGTCCCGAAGGATACGATTTCAAAGGTTATTGCCATGACATGTTCCGTGATGATCCGTGCGCTCTATTTGTCGTAATAGTCGCGGAACCAGGCAACGAACTTCGCGATGCCCTCACGGTAGTCCGTCTCTGGCCGGTAGCCGGTAAGGCGTTTGAGCAGGTCGGCGTCGGCCCAGGTCGCGGGAACATCGCCAAGCTGCATCGGCATGTAATTGCGCTTCGCCTCGATCCCCAGCTCGGTCTCGATCGCCTCGATGAAATCGAGCAACCGCACCTTCTCTGAATTGCCAATATTGACGATGCGGTAAGGCGCCGCGGGAGAGAGGCTGTCGCCCGGCTCGATCTCCTTGGCGCTCGCTGGCCGCACCGGCACAGCGTCGATCAGCAGGCGGATTGCGCGGACCAGATCGGCGACATAGGTGAAGTCGCGGTACATGTCGCCGTGGTTGTAGATGTCGATCGGGCGGCCAGCGAGCATCGCGTCGACGAATTTGTACAAGGCCAGATCGGGCCGGCCAAAGGGCCCATAGACGGTGAAGAAGCGGAACATGGTGACCGGCAGGTCCCACAAATGCGCATAGGAATGGCCCATGCTCTCGTTGGCCTTCTTGGTCGCTGCGTAAAAGGTCAGCTGGGTGTCGGCTTTCTCGGTCTCGCTGAAGGGCATGTCCTCGTTAGCGCCGTAGACCGAGGAAGTCGAAGCCATCAGCAGATGCTCGACCTTGAGCTTGCGCGCGGCCTCCATCACGTTGAACGTGCCGATCAGGTTGCTGTCGACATAGGCCCGCGGGTTTTCGAGGCTGTAGCGCACCCCCGCCTGAGCGGCGAGGTGGACGATGATCTCCGGCTGGAAGGCCTCGGCCATGTTCCAGAATGCTTCTTCATCCTCGAGCATGCCCTCGGTAGCTGAGAAGCGAGCATTCTGAAGCAGCATCTGGTGGCGGCGGCGTTTGAGATTGATGTCGTAATAATCCGTAATGCCGTCAAAGCCGTGCACCTCGAAGCCCTCGTCGAGCAGCAATTGCGACAAATGAAAACCGATAAAGCCGGCGCTGCCGGTAACAAGAACGCGCTTCACGCGAATGCTCCTTTGAGTTGTGACCGAGTACGGCCGAGACTTTCGGCGATCGGCTGGCGGTAGGCGGCAATGACCCGCGCTTCGCCAAATTCACGCTCCATCTTGGTGCGGCCCGCCCGGCCCAGCGCCGCCTGCTGTTCGCGCGGCAGGGCCAGGAAGCGCAGGCATGCCTGCGCCAGGCTCTTGCCGCTGCGCACCTCGCACAGGAAACCGTTCACCCCGTCCTCGACCACCGAGCGGCAGCCGGGGACATCGGTGGCAATCAGCGGGCGAGCCATGGCGGCCGCCTCGATCAGCGTCCGGGGCGCGCCTTCGCGGTAGGACGGCAGAACAACGCAATTCGCGGGCGCGATGTGCTCGCGCACGTCATCGCAGGTGCCGAGATATTCAACCGCCCCTGACTGCTCCCAGGCTGTCACGGTTACGCGGTCGATCGCGGTCCGGTTCTGCGCGTCGACTGCGCCGAGCAGCTGAAAACGGGCCCCGGGATGTATTTGCTTCACCAGGCCCGCCGCCTCGACGAATTCATGGACGCCCTTGTCACGCAGCAGGCGGGCAATCAGCAGGAACACCGGCGGCGCGTCAGCGAGCGGGTAATCGGCCGGAGCGAAGCGCTCCAGATCGATGCCCGAGCCTGGCAGCAGCCGCGCCTGGTCTTCGCGCACCAGGCGCCGCTCGATGAACAGCGCGCGGTCCTCGCCGTTCTGGAAGAACACCGCCGGAACCGAGGCAAAGGCGGCGCGGTAGAGACCTTCGGCCACCCGCCGCAGCAATCCTTGCGACAGGAAGGCCGTGCCCAGCCCGCTCACATTGGGCAGGAAGGGGATCCGCAACGACCGCGCTGCAAGCGCGCCATAGATGTTGTTCTTGATGGTGTAGCTCAAAATGACGTCGGGCCGGTGAGCCGAAAACATAGCGCGCATGCGGCGCAGCAGGGCGAGATCGCGCAAGGGGTTGAGCCCCTTGCTGTCCATCGCCAGCGGAATGAAGGCGCAGCCCATGCGTTCAAGGTTAGGAACGGTCGCATCGGGCGGCGCGAGGACGGTCACGCGGTGGCCGTCTTCCAGCAGCGCCTGGATCACTGCGCGGCGAAAGTTCCAGATATTCCACGCCTGGTTGACGGTGACGAGAATATGCGTGCTCTCGGCGGTCCCACCGGCCTGCACGGCCTGACGCTCAAGGTGTGTGGTCATGTTCATTGGAAGATCAGACTTGCAAGCGAAGTGTGCGTAGACGTCCTTGCGCGATAACGGCGACTGTCGCTCAAGTAGCGAAGTGGTAGCGCGATACGATGAACCACGATTCATGCGGCGATGTCGCCTTTATATCCGCTATTAAAAAGCCAAAACTAAAATGCTCTAAATCAAGGTGTCAGTGGTTCTTGCCCCTGCCCTCCACTTACGATCCTTGGCAGCCAGCCCGATTGGCGCGGGGTAATGCGGATAAGGCGACAAATTTGTGCCAGATAGCTACCGCACTACGTGCGAAACCCAAGTTCGCGCGCAGTTAGTTTGAAAGACCATTAGACCCAATAGCAAAACCGCCAATTGGCCGCTCTGAAACTGGCGGCCAACTAGGGTAATAGTTTCAACTAGTCAAACGCTTGCCGGCGCAAACGTGATCGTCTGCGCTCACGCTGGGTCACGCGGCAAGAAGCGATGCCCTGGACATTGATACCTTGGTTTCGCCGGAGAGCAGGCGCAGAAGGACAGTTACGCGGTCATTGGCAGAAATGCCGGTCAAGGTGCCGCAAAGATCATCAAAGGGTCCGCCAATGATCCGGACGTTGGCACCTTCCTTCAAACCATCATTGACCCTAATACGCTCGTCGGTGCTAGCTTGCGCCGTGAGCTGCTCGATGAAACCCTCAGGCAGCGCTGCGGGCTGGTGGCCAAATGTGACTAAGCGGATCACACCGATGGTACCGTTGATTGAGTGCCAACCCTGAATCGCAGGATCGATGCCGACAAAGACATAACCTGGAAAAAGCGGCTCTTTCACGGTCAGAGTACGCCCCCTCAAGCGCCTGAAGCGTTTCACTCGCGGGCACAGCACCGAATAGTCCTGGCGCTGCAAATGCATAAGCGCGAGCTCTTCCTGGCGCGGCTTGACCTGCGCTGCAAACCACTGAGTGAGTGACTGAGACGGCTGTTTTATGCTCATGGCCGGCACCAAATTGCAGGCAAAAGAGGTCCGGCGGCGCCATTTTTGGCGGCACGCCTTATTGATGCATGGTTTTTCCAGTGCGACCTGAAGGGCTCCAGCAAAAGACGTGCAAAGGGCATGGACGGATCGTGGGTAAACGCCATTTGCTTACTTCGCGCCAAATCCGGACAGGACAACGCGCAGCGTTCTTAGCGCAATCACGATGTCCAGCCAGTACGACAAATTCTTGATGTAGTAAAAATCAAACTGAAGCTTTTCAGTGACTTCGTCCAAAGAGGCGACGTGCCCCTGATTGACCTGAGCCCATCCCGTGATGCCTGGCCGGACGATATGCCGGTAGCGATAGAAGGGGATCTCCGCCTCATACCAGGATGAAAGGCTCACAGCTTCGGGACGCGGGCCGATCCAACTCATTTGGCCGAGCAGTATATTATAGATCTGCGGCAATTCGTCGAGACGCGATTTTCGCAAAAATTTGCCAACCCTAGTAATACGTGCATCATCATTTTGAGTGATCGACTCCTGCCGATCGCCGTCATTGTGCGTTTCGGTCATTGTGCGAAACTTTACAACTTTGAACGGTTGGCCACGAAAACCCATCCGTCGTTGGAAAAACAAGACAGAGCCACCGCCGTCGACCTTGATAGCCGCAGCGCAAATGGCCAAGAGCGGCAAGGCAATTGGGAATGCCAGCACGCAAAAGCACAAATCCACCAGGCGCTTGATCTTCTGGTAGGCGATGCTTGGTACCAGCGAGCCAAAGCCATTTTCCGAGAGATGATTTATCTGGACCTTTCCGGTCTCCGCTTCCCAAGCCTGCTTGTAGTGGTAAATCCCCCGACCAGAAATTGCAGCTTCCGCTATGAAGCGCTCCCATTCAGGGGCGAGATCGGCATGTAAGTCGGCAATAATGGCACCTGCCGGGATATCTTCGACAGAAGTGGAACTCAAAGTTGCAGTCGGGGTGCGTTCAAGCTGGCGAATGACATCGACCTTACCGCCCGGAACTATCCAGTAAAACAGACCGCTTACCCGGATGTGCAATGTCTCGATTGCATATCGCGCAGCGAGTGTTGCGAAAAAGCAAAAGAGTAGGATCTGGTTGGAATATTCAGCTCGAAGGAAAAGAATTATTGCCAACGCAGCCCCATAAAAAGATGCTAACACCGGAAAAATCGACCCAGCCACAGCTGTGCCTGGATACAGCCGAAAACGCCTCAGAACGACAGCTGTTCCAAGCGCGCTAAGAGCCGCGCAAATAAAAGAGTTGTATGTAGTGACGCTTTCGGTAGCATTTTGATCGAGGCCCAGTAGCGGAATCAATCTCACTGGCCCGACGCCGACAGCCAAACTGGCGGGCAAAATGACGCCGCAGAGCATTACGAAGACAAGCTCAAACCGCAGCGTATGGAATACACTGCGTCCAATTGTGACGTGCGGAACGGATGCCAGAAACACTGGTGCCTCGAAGGTAAAGGTTTAAAAGGGTGCGACCCGCTTTTATAAAGTTCGACAGAAAATCCCTAGGCAAGGCCTGAAATAATCATCAGCGCCCTAAGCAAATAAGAATTTAATAAGCAAGGAAAAAATTTTCGCAGGCGTGTGCCTCTTAGGGCGTCTGGCTGGCCTATCTAGTTCAAAGATGACTTTGGCTTTGAAACGCCTAAAATTTAAAATTTGGCTGCCTCGCATTTGTGCGCTTCGCATTTTGGCGTCAAATCGCATGGAGATGCGGCAATGAAATTCTGCAGGGGACGACATGAACGGTTCAATGGAAAAGCAAGAAGTAAATCCGCACTTAGCTCGAGCGGTGATTATTAAATCTGCGCCAGATGGTCAGTACGGGGCCCTAGTAGGTTGAAAGGCTGACGATTTGCATGATCGGATCATCCTGCGCATGGAATCGGTCAGAAAACCGCCTCCGCATGTCCCTGAAGATGTCGATCAGTCAGTATTTGTTTTGGACAAAAATCAGGTCGTGCAACTTGGGTATTACCTATTCAAGGTATCGGGCCAAAGCCTGCCAACACAAAAGCGTTCTTGGCTGCGTAAGCTATTTGAAGCATAGAGATTTTCTGTTAGATCAATCTTCAGTCCCAAGCTTGCTTTCATTATTTTTGCGATTGAGTGATCCAGCGCATGCGCGGAGCCATGTCGTAACCAATAGGAAAATTCACTATTACCTATTTTGATACCTTTGCGCAGCGATGCAGGCGGCATGCTCCATCTATTTTGGCAGTGATCCTGGTAATGACATTTCTGATGGGCGGGGGATCACGAGGCGATATAGCAAGCCTGCCCTTCCTGAGATTTCTATCTGCGTGCGCAATTGGCGTCGCCATCCTTCTGCTTTCAAAAAGTGACCTTTCGCAGGTGAAGATTCCTCTTTTCTTGCTGCTAAGCCTTGTTCTTCTGGGATTATTCCAACTGGTTCCTATTCCGCCTGCCTTGTGGACTGGCTTGCCCGGCCGCGAGCCTATCGCGCAGATCGATGCCTTAATCGGGCTTGATGCGTGGCGTCCGGTAAGTTTGTCTCCTGTTCTGACGATGAATGCGGTTGCCTCGCTCACCGCTCCCCTCGCCGCACTTCTCTGGTTTGCGATTGCTCGAAAAACCGACCGAGTTCTGTTGGTTTTTGTTGCGATAGGTGGCGTCTCCGCTTTGCTTGGGATAATTCAGCTATTTGCTGATCCACAGAGCGGTGTTTTTCTGTATCGCATTACCAATTCGGGAAGCGCGGTTGGGCTCTTCGCAAATCGAAATCACCAGGGAGTATTCTTGGCGTGCTGTGTGATGATCAGTCTCTACCTTGTTCAACGCACTCCGGCGTCTGATAGAAACCCGAATTCGCTTTATTTTGGCGGCGCTGCACTTCTGATGGCGCTTGGAGTGATTGTTACTGCTTCGCGAGCTGGATTAATCACCCTCATATTAGCTATCAGCTTTGCTATCCTAGCCTTGCTCATCAAACGATTTAAGGCGCACAGCCCTTCAACGAGACGGCAGCGCCCGCGCCTTTTTTCGATGGCGCTTATGGCAGCAGTCTTCTTGCTCGGCGTTGTCTTCGTCGTTGCTGAAAGAGTGCCGGCACTATCGCGGCTTATTGAAACGGACGAGTTGAGAGAATTACGCGTCAAAATGGCGCCAATTCTGATCGATTTGACTGCTGATTTTCAGCCGCTTGGATCTGGGCTGGGAACCTTCGAATATGCATACAGAATGAGGGAACCGACCGAGCTTCTGGCGCCATCCTATGTGAATGAAGCGCATAATGACTGGATGCAGTTTCCTATCGAGGGTGGCGCATTCGCTTTCGTCATCATTGGCTTGGGCATCGCTTTTGTGATTTATCGGTCTCTTCAGCTCGCAAAAGATAAGAGCCAGCCCGGCAACCCCATCGACCAGAGCTGGCTGGGGCTAGGTATCCTCATCATATTGGCAGCTGCAAGTGTAGTCGATTACCCGCTTCACGTGCCTTCGGTAATGGCCGTTTCAGTCATTGGTCTTGCAATTTTCGCTCGACCTACTCTAAGGAGCGAATTGGTGGAACCCTCGGATTAATCGATAGAATTAGAATTGCGGCAAGGTTTAGGCCATTTGCGGCGTTACCATCCAGACAGGCTTACTTCATGCAAATCTTCAGAATTGCGATACTTGCCATCGCTGGCATCTCCTTGGCTGCTTGCGCGTCATCGCCAAAACCTATCGCTACAGCGCCAGGCATTCAGTTGGTCGACCTGGATGCCTTGCCATCGCCTGAAGGGGATGGCGGCGCGATAGTGAGGTCTCAGGACACTTTGCGCGTGAGCGTTTTGGGCTTCGCCGATTTGAGCCGCGAACTGAAAGTTGATGCTACCGGCGCTTTCCAGTTTCCGCTCATCGGTTTGATTCAGGCAGATGGCAGAACGCCTATCGCCATCAGTCGCGAAATAGCGCAGCGGCTTGATGGACGTTTTGTAGTGAATCCTGAAGTTACAGTGGATTTGATGGAGCAGCCGGGCCGCGTTATCACGATCGGTGGAGAGGTAAGCCGGCCTGGTCGCTATCCTGTCACTGGTTCCATGACCCTGCTTGAAGTTGTTGCAACTGGCGGCGGCGCAACCGACACGGCACAATTGGATGATGTCCTGATTTTTCGCAAAGCTGAAGGCGAGCGATATATCGGCGTCTATAATCTTGGAGCCATCCAGCGCGGTAACTACGCTGACCCGGTCGTTTTTGCAGGCGATATTGTCCAGGTCGGCAACTCACCGACCCTCAAGCGAATTCAGATGCTAACGGCCCTTTCGCCGCTCCTTACCACCCCCATAATTCTACTCGAACGGTTGTTGAGGTAATGGTTGCTGTGCAGAGAAGTTCGAGGAAAACCGGCTTTCGTGACGAGATGGCTGATGACTACGCGTATGAAGATGCTGGTGCGCGTGAACTAGGCGTCCCAGTTGCTGAACGCGTTTGGCAGACGATCAAAAACAACAAAATTTTGATCGCGGTACTGGTCATATCGAGCCTGCTCATCGGGCTGGTCGCTACGCTGCTTATTACACCCAAATATCAGGCAACTGCTCGTATCGAAATTAGTCGAGTACAGAATAACGTTACGGCTGTAGAAGGCGTTGAGACGCAGGATCAAGTACTGGACGCGCAATATTACGACACTCAATATGAACTTTTAAAGGCCCGCTCGCTTGCCGAGCAGGTCGTTCGCGAACAGAATCTGGCATCAGACGATGCCTTTCTCGAGGCCTATAAGATAGACGTCTTGCCAGCCAATCCAGACAAGGTTCTAGCATCTGTGCTGCTTGCGAACGTCACTATCGTGCCTGTTGGAATGTCCAACTTAGTGGATGTCAAATTTAAGAGTACTGATCGCGCGCTTGCCGCTCGCCTGGCAAATGCCTGGGCTACGGAATATGTTGCCAGCAATCTGAGCCGCCGGTTTGGCGCGACGACAGAAGCACGGCAATTTCTTGAAGGGCGCCTTGAACAATTGCGCCAAAAGCTCGAAGATTCGGAGCGTGAGCTCATAACCTATGCAGCGGATCGTAATCTGTTCACAATCCAAGTGCCTGAGGAAGGTAGCAGTAACACCACTGCGGCCCAGACACTCGTTGCCAGCGATCTTCAGGCATTGAACTCGTCGCTCGCGCAAGCAACTGCTGAGAGAATTGCTGCCCAAAGCGCGCTCGGGGCTGCCAGCACTGCACTTTCGGCAGAAGATGAAGCGACAATTAGGCCGTTGCGCGAGCGCAGGGCAGAGCTTTCAGCAGAGCGTGCGCGCCTGCGGGCGACTGCGGGAGAGGAATATCCTACGGTTAAAGCGCTTACCAATCAGATAGGGCAACTCGAGCGAGAAATCGCAAGAGCCGAAGGCCGATCTGGTAGTGCCGTCCGCGCACGCTATCGACAAGCGGCTGAGACCGAGCAGGGCCTGCGCAACAGGGTCAACGAACTGCGAACCGAATTTGTCGGTCAGCGTCGAGACAGCGTTCAATATAATATCCTTCAGCGTGAAGTGGATACCACTCAGTCGCTCTACAATGCGCTTCTGCAACGCTATCGTGAAATCGGTGTCGCGGGCGTCGGCGAGAATAACATCGCGGTAGTTGACACAGCCGAAGTGCCAGACGTGCCGAGCGAGCCCAACTTGCCGCGCAATCTCTTGCTGTCGCTACTGCTCGGTGTGGCAGCTGCAGGCGGGATTATCCTGCTCCGAGAAAAACTCGACCAGAGTGTGCGCGATCCTGCAGAAGTCCCTGAACTTCTGGGCGTTCCTCTACTTGGTAGCATCCCTCTTGTCAGCGATGGAACCGTCAACGACGCTCTCGATAGCCGCCATTCAGAGCTCTACGAGGCCTATTTCAATCTGTTTACTAACCTCGGATTTCTCTCCGAGGATGGCGTGCCAAAATATATCATGCTGGGAAGCTCCCGGCCTGCCGAAGGCAAGAGCCTTTCCAGCGTTGCTTTGACGAAAATCCTCCACGAGCGGGGGAAACGCGTTTTGCTCCTCGATGGAGATATGCGCAAATCTGGCTTATCCAAATATATGGAAGTCACTGGCGGCAAGGGGCTCAGCAATGTGCTCAGAGGCGAGGAAGACTGGCAGTCAATGGTACAGGTTGCAGCGCCCTTCAAGTTTGATGTCATTCCAGCTGGTCGACAGCCGCCAAATGCAGCCGAGCTCCTGTCCGGGGACCGTTTTGCCGCATTCCTGGAGAAGCTCGGTGATGCCTATGATCACGTTATAATTGATGGGCCTCCTGTGCTTGGTTTAGCGGACGCACCGCTTATTGCCTCGGGTGTGGACGGCGTCGTTATGGTAATCGAAGCCAATCGGGGCAAAATGAGGATGATTTCCCAAGCCCTCGACCGCTTGGAAGCTGGCGGCGGCAAGGTCTTTGGCGCTGTAGTGACCAAACTTGACAAGCGGAACGAGTCTTACGGCTACGGCTATGGCTACGGCTACGGTCATTCCTATGGCGAGAAGAATTCTGCAGACGAAACTGCGTGACAGTAACTAGCGTAATCGTGCGCGGCCTCTTGGCAGCCACCGCTTTTGCAATTGCACCGATCGTTGCCCTTCAGGCGCAAGTGAATGCAGGTGGCTTGGCACCTGGATGGGCGGAAGCATGGAATGGTTTTCGTATGGCCGACATCGCTCTTTCCCAAGCTCACCCTAAAGTGGTTGCGGGACAGCTGAAGATACAGCCGGATGTAGCAGCGCTTGCGGTAGCGCAAAAAGCATATGCGCTCGAACCTTTTGCCAGCAATGCGCATTTCTTACTCAGCCTGAAATCCGAAAAGAACCGCATTAAAGTCCTGGAAGCATCACAGGCCATAGATCAGCGTAACCGGCTCGCAGGCATGGTACTGCTACAGGATGCCCTTCAACGTGACGATCTTCCTGGAATTTTCCCACTCATTGACCGGATGTCGCGGCTAGAACCTGAAATTGCAGCTGAAATTGTCAAGGCATTCACAACAAGCCTCAATTACCCATCCTCGATGTTGCCACTTGCGCAAGCACTTCGAAGTAATCCACCTTGGGCGACGTCCTTTTGGCGAAATGTCCCAGACAGCGACCCAGCGCTTGCTAACTTCATGCAGTTGCGAGGCGAGCTGGCTCCAGCCGTCGATGTGCAGAGTGATACAAACCTTATTCGCGTGCTGGTTACTAAGGAGCGCTTCTCCGAGGCATTTGAAGTGTATCGAAAGGTTCGCCATACTTCGTCGCAAACGAAAGGCCATGTCGATGCTGGTCAATTCCCGCCATTGGATTGGGATTTTGCCAAAGGCCGAGATGCGAACGCCCGGCTCGCTCCATCAGGACAGCTTGATGTATTTGTCGACCAAGGCAGCTCAGGGGACTTAGCCCGAAAATTGGTCATGCTATCGCCTGGGATATATAAGCTGGATGGACGCTTAGAGAAAACACAAGGGTCAGGAAATTTGTCGGCTGAATTGCGTTGCGCGAGCGCTGGAGTGCAAGAAACTCAATGGGAGCGTCAGTTGCTTGGGCAGGAAGTCTCATGGCGTGTTTCCAGCCGAGCATGCCAATTTGCTTGGCTAGAATTGAAGGGGTCGGCGTGGGAAAGCACATTACCTTTGAAGGCGACGATTTTAGGATTTGGCTTCAGTAAAAACTGAAAACTCTCGTTGTACGCTCTGCCGCGTAGTTTGCGGGTTATATCTAAAGGGCTAGCGTGGCCAACGCTCTTTCTGAATCATCCCCCACCAGATGCCCGTAATGGTTCTCGATCATCACCACACTCGTTCCAGAAAGCTGAGCCACTGTAAGGATAGGCAGCCCCGCCCTAATCAAATCGGTAATTACAGAATGCCGGAGAGTGTATGCGGTTGCGGTCGTTGGTAGGTCGGCTGCAAGCACTGCTCGCTTTACAGTTATCTTCCAGGAATCTTTGTTCCACGGGCCTTCATTGAGCCGGTTGAATATTGGATCATCAGGTGATTTGCCCTTGGCTTGCGCAGCTAGGAACTCAGCGGCCGCTGGAGGCAGTCCTATATGGCGTGGGCGGCCGTTTTTGTCTTTACCGATAGTCAATGACCGCGTCCTTGTTTCAAAGTCTTTTACCGTCAGCCCCGCTACTGCCCCCGGCCGCAAAGGCAGGAGGCAAAGCGCGTGAACAAACGGCTTTGCTTCATCATCACAGGCGGCGAGCAAACGCCTTCGTTCCTCACGATCGAGATAAAGCGTGCGCCGCTTATCGGCTCCCTTAAGCGGCTTGAGTGCTTCTTGCCACGCGGCTTCTGTGTTTGGCTTGCCAGGAGAAAGCAATTGGGCAAGCGCCGCGCGGAGTGGAACCATATCGCGGTTCACCGTTGAGGGAGCTCGAGGCTTGGTTCTCTTTTCGCCCCTTTTGTTCCGAGTGAGCAAAGCAGGGGTATCTTCCAATCGCCGGCGCCAGCTAACGAGATGATTACGCCGGAGCTTGTCCAACTTCATCTTCGCTATCGGATCTGAATAGACGGTTAGGTTGAGAATTCCCGCAGCGTTCTGCTTGGTTTCTTCATAGGCTCGGCATGCGTCTCGGACGGTATCAAGCTTACGGGTCGTAACACCGCCGCTCTCGACCGTCTTTGCAAAGGCTTCAGCGTCTTGCTTGGCTTGGACAAAAATCTCGTGCCCAGAGAAAGATGGATAGTCTTTAAGAGCTTTGCGGCGGTTGCGACCAGTATCTGAATCATAGGCTCTGGCGATCCAAGTGCCGCGCCCACCATCTTTTCAGATAATTTGTTTCAGATAATTTTGCTGGGATTATAGCCCTTCCGCGGCGTCTTAATTAGCTCTGGGGTCGGGTCGACATTTGTTTATCCCAAAAGGCACTATTCTCCGAGCGCACGCTTTGGTTTGAGGCTTTTCTTTTGGCGTTATTATACTTGACGTACCCAAGGGTTCGGCTAGGGTGGTTCCAACGAAACGGAGCCTACAATGTCGAACCTTTCCGCCCCTCATTTCCACAACGAAGAAGCAGCCTACGCTTACGTTGAGGCGCGCATTTGGCCGGAAGGCCCGGTCTGCCCGCACTGTGGCGGCGTGGAGCGGATTTCCAAGATGCGGGGCAAGAGCACCCGCGTTGGCGCATATAAGTGCTACCAGTGCCGCAAGCCCTTCACCGTCAAGATTGGCACCATCTTTCAGGACAGCAAGGTTCCGATGCGTGTCTGGCTTCAGGCGATGTATCTGATCGCTGGCAGCAAGAAGGGCATTTCGAGCAACCAGCTTCACCGTACCCTTGGCGTCACCCTCAAGACCGCTTGGTTCATGTCTCACCGCATTCGCGAGGCGATGCGGTCTGGTGGCGATACGATGTTCGGGACAGGCGGCGGCGTGGTCGAAGTGGACGAGACATTTATCGGCAAGCTCAAGGGCGCGCCGGTGAAGCGCGCCTTCCACCACAAGATGAAGGTTTTGGCGCTGGTGGACCGCGACAGCGGACAGGCTCGCACCATGGTAATCGAGAACGTGAACGCCACTACGCTTATGCCAATCGTCCTTGAGAACGTGGCCCGCGAGGCGCGCGTAATGACTGACGAGCACAGCGGCTACCGCGATGTTAAGAACATTTTTGCCGCCCACGGGACTACCAGCCACGGCAAGGGTGAGTATGTGAACCTTGAGGACCGCAGCATCCACAGCAACACGGTTGAAGGCTATTTCAGCATCTTCAAGCGCGGCATGAAGGGCGTCTATCAGTTCTGCGGCGAGCAGCACTTGCATCGCTATCTCGCGGAGTTTGAGTTCCGGTATAACAACCGAGTAGCGTTGGGCTGCAATGACGGTGACCGTGCCGACGCGATGCTCAAGGGCATAGTCGGCAAGCGCCTGACCTACAAAGGAGCTAGTGCGGTCTAATGCCGAAGAAACAGAACTTGGAAACACCGGAGCAACAAAGCGAACGGTTCAAGCAAGAGGCTCAAAGGCTAATCGACGCTGGCGAACTAAGCCCCACCGAGGCCGAAGCCGCGCTCGACGCCCTAATTCGGGATGCTCGGACAAAGCCTTCCGCTTAGCGCAGAAACCCGCCGCCCGACACCTGACGCCCGATATCGTCGCGGCGCAATGCCAGCAAGTTCGGAAGGTTCGCTTGAACAATAGTGTTTGTTAAATTTGCAGAGAACCAAATTCGCGTAGCTTCCATAACATCGCGGCAGAAGAATTCGACATCCAACATGAGCGCAGTTTCGTCGATGCCGCCGTTGTTGCTAAAAACACATCGATGCAATCGCCCTGGTGAATCAGGAGTCGTGAATGCGATATGGTCCCAGCGCGCTTCGTCTCTACGTACTCGCCCGTTGTGAAGAAGTCCGCCTCGGAGTTTGTAGCAGTCCCCTCCTGTAAATTCAGGGTGGTACTGCGCAAGGTTCCTGTCAAACCAGCCAGCGTATTTCCAACCCTTAGACCAGCCCTCTTCTGGGGGTAGTTCTAGCAATGAACAGATATCCGGCAGAGAAAGTGTTACCGCAAGAGCCGCATACCATAGACGGGTATCTAAGGCCCGCTCGATGTCATTTAGAATTATGTCCAGTGGGCCCGCCAATTGACTCATTTGCGGGTGCTACGAAGAAGTTTTTCTGGCCAGATTGCATCCAATCGACAAGATCCCACAGGTCTATCTCCGTATAACTGCACCCACCCTCGTTGTAAGCGCGAACAACGAGCCTGCCGGAACGCACACACCGCCACAACTCTACCGGTAGTCCGTCATCACTCCGAACGCCAGACATCTCACAAATCTTAGTCATGCTCGAAACCCCCCATCGAGGGCGACGAGACGCACCGGCCTGTCACGCGAGGTCATACATACCTCCTGCGCAGTGGGTACGCAATGTATAATAACGCCTTTCTTTTGCGGCAGTCGAGCCATTTCCAGCGGGCAGTTGCTTTGCAACCGAACCTAGAGTGCAGCCGACAAATTCTGAGCTCAAGAGCAGGGCCCGCTTCATCCGAACGAAATCCGCGAAAACTCCCTGAACAGCTTTTGCTTCCACGCCCAGACCTTGCCCAGGAAGCGCGATACATCCCAGCCGCTGTCACCAGATGAGCCAAAAGGCGGCAGGAGTGCAAATTCATGGGACAAGGTCGGGTGTGTGATTAAGCCAAACTTGCCAATCGCTTGTGCTGACGCCACAGACCGAATCATGAAAAAATATCTCTCATGTTCCGCCATGGCGGCATTGGCCGCAGCCGCCCCTGCCTTCCCCGTCGCAGCCCAGACAGAGCGCAGCGCGCCTGTCCAGGTTCAGGTTGACCGCGCCGTGCCCCTGCCCAGCGATACGCCGTGGCCGGGCGGCCCGATCAAGCTGGACATTGACGCAACCGACACACAGCGCGGCATCTATAAAGTTAAACAGACCATTCCGGTGCCCGCAAGCATGCGGACGCTGACGCTGCTGTTTCCTGAATGGCTGCCCGGCAACCATGCCGCGCGTGGCCCGATCAACCTTGTTTCCCGGTTCAACTTCACCGCGAACGGAAAAACGCTGACGTGGATGCGCAACCCGCTGGATGTCTATCAGATCGACGTGATGCTGCCCGAAGGCACGCGCGAAGTGACTGCGGATTTCGTCCACACCAGCCCGATTACCGGTAGCGAAGGCCGTGTCACCATGACGCAGGAAATGCTCAACCTGCAGTGGGAGAAAATGAGCTTTTATCCGGCGGGCCATTATACCCGCCGCATTGCGATTGATCCGACGGTAACATTCCCCGCCGGATGGCAGGTTTATACGGCGTTGGACGGCGCTGGCCGCACTGGCGACACGGTCAGGTGGGACCGCGTCGATTACGAAACGCTGGTGGATTCGCCGATTTTCGCGGGCAAATTTGCCAAGCAGTGGAAGCTTGATCCTGCTGTCAGGCTGGATGTGGTTGCTGACAAGCCATCGCAGCTTGAAATCAAGCCGGAAAATCTCGCAACTTTTGAAAGGCTGGTGGACGAAGCCGATACGCTGTTCGGGGAACGTCACTTCGACCATTACGACATTCTGCTGGCGCTGACTGACCGGATGGGCGGGATCGGCCTGGAACATCAGCGTTCTGCTGAAAACCAGTATGAACCGCAAAGCTTCGTCGAGTGGGACGAAATGGATTGGGACCATAATGTGGTCGCCCATGAACTGGTGCATAGCTGGAACGGCAAATATCGCCGCCCGGCCGACTTGTGGACGCCTGATTATCGCACGCCGATGCAGGATTCGCTGCTGTGGATGTATGAAGGGCAGACCCAGTTCTGGGGCTGGGTGCTGGCTGCACGGTCCGGTTTGCAGAAAAAAGACACGGTTCTTGGCCAATTCGCCAATGCGGTGGCCAATTATTCCGAAGGCCAGCCGGGCCGCGAATGGCGATCGGTTGCTGACACCACCAACGACCCCATCATCAATGCGCGCCGCCCCGTGCCCTATTCCTCGCTCAACCGGTCAGAGGATTATTACGTGGAAGGGGCGCTGACCTGGCTGGAAGCGGACCAGATCATTCGCAAAGGCACAGCGGGCAAAAAAGGTCTGGATGATTTTGCGCGTATTTTTTTCGGCGGAATACCGGGTGATCTTGGCCAGCTGACATATGATTTCGATGAAATCGTCCGCGTTCTGGGCAGCGTTTATGCGTATGACTGGGCAGAGTTTCTGGATACCCGCCTGCGTCAGGCCAATCAGCCTGCGCCGCTCAAGGGCGTTGAAATGGCGGGCTATGCGCTTGTCTGGAAAGACACACCCAACCCCTATAACAAGGGGCGGATGGCTGGTCAGAAATATCTCGACCTGTTTTATTCGCTTGGCGTCAATATCGACAATTCCGGGAAAATCACCTCGACCCGGTGGGACGGGCCTGCCTTTAACGCAGGCATCGTCAACGGTTCGCAGATTATCGCGGTGAACGGCGAAAGCTATTCGAAGGACGGGATGAAAGATGCCATCACTGCCGCGGGCAAGGCTGGCGGCACGGCTGGCGGCGCTTCCAACGCTGCTGCCAGCCCGATCGAGTTGCTGGTGAAGCGCGGTGACCGGTATGATACGATCACCATCGGCTATACCGGCGGCCTGCGCTATCCGTGGCTGGAACCTGCGGGCAAGGGCAATCAGCCGTTCGACCGCTTGCTGGCGGCACGTACCAAGAACTGAAGCATGACAGCCCTGCGCCGCGCTGACGCAGCATGACGCAGGGCTACTTCTTTTGCTGACCATGGGGTTTCGGCCAGTTGGCCCACGGCACCATGGCGGCACCGCGGGATAGCGTGCCATAAAACATAGCGGCGCGTGCTTGAGGCTGGCTGAAAAACCCGCCATAGCCCGCCGCTATGCATGACATCCGTTTTATTCGCGAAAATCCTGAAGCTTTTGATGCCGGACTTGCCCGGCGTGGGGCAGCGCCTGCTGCGGCTGGAATCCTTGACCTTGATGCGCGCCGCCGCGCTGTCACCACGCGCCTGCAGGAAAGCCAGAGCCGCCGGAACGATGCGTCCAAGGCCATCGGACAAGCCATGGGCAAGGGTGACAAGGACACCGCAGAAGCGCTTAAGGCCGAAGTTGCCGAACTGAAGCAGGTCATGCCTGCGCTGGAAGAAGAAGACCGGCAATTGGCGGCTGAGTTGGAAGCCGTGCTGGCTGCCCTCCCCAATCTGCCGGCAGACGATGTGCCGCAGGGCAACGACGAGGCAGACAATGTCGAGCTGGGGAAATGGGGAAGCCCGCGCGACTTCAGCTTCACCCCGAAAGAACATGCTGATCTTGGCCCTGCGCTGGGGCTGGATTTTGAAACGGGTGCCAGTATCGCCGGTGCCCGCTTCACCTTCCTGCGCGGCAGCATGGCCCGCCTGCATCGCGCGCTGGGCCAGTTTATGCTGGACCGGCAAACTGGCCAGAATGGCTATACCGAATGCGCCCCGCCCCTGCTGGTACGTGATGAGGCGGTTTTTGGCACGGGCCAGTTACCCAAATTTGCAGATGACCTGTTCCAGACCACCGATGGCCGCTGGCTGATCCCCACTGCCGAAGTCAGCCTGACCAATGCCGTGCGCGAACAGATTGTGGATGAAGACCGCCTGCCCATCCGCATGGCGGCGCTGACCCAGTGTTTCCGCAGCGAAGCCGGGGCGGCGGGCAAGGACACGCGCGGCTTCATCCGCCAGCACCAGTTTGAAAAGGTGGAACTGGTCAGCGTTGTCCGCCCGGAAGACAGCGATGCCGAACACGAACGGATGCTGAAAGCTGCCCAAGGAGTGCTGGAAGCGCTGGAACTGCCCTATCGCACCATGCTGCTGTGCACCGGCGATATGGGCGCAACCGCGCGCAAGACCTATGATCTGGAAGTGTGGCTGCCGGGCCAGGGCGCCTATCGCGAGATTTCTTCCTGCTCCAACTGCGGTGATTTCCAGGCCCGCCGGATGAATACGCGTTACAAACCGGCCTTGGGCGATGCAGGGGCAAAGAAAACGGAATTTCTGCATACACTTAATGGTTCTGGTCTGGCAGTAGGGCGAACATTGGTTGCCGTGCTGGAAAATTACCAGCAGGAAGATGGCAGCGTAATGGTGCCTAGTGTGTTGCAGCCCTACATGGGCGGGCTGGAACGGCTGACCGCGGAGAATTGATGCGCATTCTGCTGACCAATGATGACGGCATCCACGCACCAGGCCTGGCGGTGCTGGAAGCAATTGCGCGGCAGTTCAGCGATGATATCTGGATTTGCGCGCCAAGCGAGGAACAGTCGGGCGCGGGCCATTCGCTTACGCTGAACAAGCCTGTCCGCCTGCAGAAACATGGCGAACGCCGCTTTTCCGTCACCGGCACGCCGACAGATTCGGTGACGCTTGGCCTGCGCAAGGTGATGGACCTGCGGCCCGACGTTATCCTGTCGGGGGTCAACCACGGTGCCAATCTGGGCGATGACATCACCTATTCAGGCACAGTTTCCGCCGCGATCGAAGGGGCGCTGGCAGGCGTGCGCGCCATTGCCTTCAGCCAGGTTTACACGCGCGAATGGAACGGTGACAGTGCGTTTGATACAGCGCGGGAATGGGGCGCGAAAGTGCTGGCCCCGCTGCTGGACACGCCGCTGCCCGAACGCACATTGGTCAATGTCAATTTCCCGCCTTTGCCGCCCGCATCAGTCAAGGGCATTCGCGCTGTGCGGCAGGGATTTCATGATTATTCGCGCGGCAGCGTAGTGGAAGGGCGCGACCCGCGTGGCCATAAATATTACTGGTTCGGCCTGGAACCCATCGAACATACTTTGGACCACGGGACTGATCTGGAAGCCATCGATGACGGGTATATTTCGGTCACGCCGCTGCAACTGGACCTGACGCATCATACGTCACTTGGCGAAATCGCTCAAAGGTTTGCGCCATGAAGCGAATGGCGCTGGCCCTGTCCGCCCTTATTGTGGCCCCGATAGTGATGGCATCTGCCAATCCTTCGGCCGAGACAGAGCATGTGGTAGAACAAGGCGAAACGCTGGGCGGCATTGCCAATCGCGCGCGGGTGCCCGCAGTGGTTATTGCAGAAGCAAACGGCCTTTCTGCGCCCTACAGGCTGCGTTTTGGTCAGAAACTTGTCATCCCGCGCCAGCGGTCACACACCGTGAAGAACGGGGAAACCGGCTTTGCCATCGCGCTGCGTTACGGCGTTCCATTTGAAAGCATCGCGGTGGCCAACCGGCTGGCACCGCCGTTTGATGTGCGCACGGGCCAGCGGCTGATCATTCCCGCGATCATGGCGGCGCCCAAGGCATCCGCATCCCCCTTGTCCCCCGCATCGGCGTCCTCATCTGCTCGGGCCACTCCGCCAGAACCCTATTTCCGCCAGCCGCACGATGGCAAAGTGCTGCTGGCCTATGCAGTTCGGCCCGATGGCAAGGGGCATGACGGAGTGGATTTTGCGGCCAGGACAGGCGACATGGTGCGGGCTTCATCATCAGGAACCGTGGTGTTTGCCGGCACAGAACCTGTGCGGTTTGGCACTATGGTAATTATCGATCACGGCAATGGCTGGCGCAGCGCCTATGGCCATCTGGCCCGGCTGACCGTGGCAAAGGGTGATGTGGTAAAAGGCGGTGAGCGCATCGGCATCGCCGGAAACAGCGGCGATGCACAGCGGACAGAATTGCACTTTGAAATCCGCAAGGATGGCAAGCCGGTTGACCCTGCTGTAAAAATGGCGGCAAAGCGCGCACGATGACCGACGATAAAAGCCGGGTTCCCGGTGCCGAAGGGCGCACGTTGCAGGGCCCCCGTTACCAGCCGCTTCGGCGCGCGGTGAAAATTCCCGTATGGGGCGATCTAGGCATCAGGCTGGGGATTGCGCTGTTTCTGGTATTCATCGTGGTAATGATCCACTGGGCGGACCGCGGCGGGTTGGTGGATAATCTGGATGGCCAGATCAGCTTTCTCGATGTCGTCTATTTCACCATGATTTCCATCACCACCACCGGTTTTGGCGATATTGCCCCCATCAGTGACCGGGCGCGCATGGTCGAAGCCATCATCGTCACGCCCATTCGTTTTGCGGTGTTCTTCATCTTTGTCGGCACTGCCTATAATTTCATCATCAAACGCAGTTGGGAGAAGTTCCGCATGGCCCATATCCAGGAAAAACTCTCGGACCATATCGTGGTGCTGGGCTATGGCGTCAGCGGATCGGAATCGGTCAGCGAACTGATCCAGCGCGGCACCGATCCGCGCAGCATCGTGGTGATCGACCCATCCGAAGAACGCATTGCCCATGCAGAAGCGCTGGGCTGCAATGTCATGGCAGCCGATGCCACGCGCGATGATACGCTCAACGCCGTGCGCATCAGCGAAGCGCAGACCGTGCTGGTGTCAGCCGGGCGCGACGATACGTCCATCCTGATGGTGCTGACAGTCCGCCATCTGGCGCCCAACGTGCCCATCAGCGTGGTGGTCCGCGCTGATGACAATGAATTCCTCGCCCGTCAGGCAGGCGCGAATAATGTGATCAATCCGGTGCGTTTTACCGGCCTGCTGCTGGCAGGGTCTGCCAAGGGCGCGCATATTGCCGATTATCTGGCCGATCTTGCGTCTGTAACCGGGCGGGTTCAGCTGGTGGAGCGCGAAATAACGGCCGAAGAATGCGGCACATCCATAACAGATCTCAAGACAGGCGGGCGCGGCCTGCGGGTCTATCGCAATGGCGAAGCGCTGGGTTTCTGGGAAGCGGAATGCCAGAGCTTGCAGGCAGGCGACATTGTGGTGGAAATTATCCCGACCGAAAATGGCACCAGAATGGGTGACGGGCAAGGCGACTAGGCCAAAACCGGCATTCAGTCGCCAATTGGCGGCACCGGCAGATAACAGCACATATGGCGTAATGGCGCGCACAGGTGTAGAGGCGCGTCCACCATGGACACAACCACTCTCCCCCCCGCCAAGAAAGTCGGCATGGTCAGCCTCGGCTGTCCCAAGGCTCTGGTCGATTCCGAACGCATCCTGACGCGCCTGCGCGCCGATGGCTATGCGATGAGCCCCGATTATGCGGGCGCCGATGTCGTGCTGGTCAATACCTGCGGCTTCCTCGACAGCGCCAAGGAAGAAAGCCTGGCCGCCATTGGCGAGGCGATTGCCGAAAATGGCCGCGTGATCGTGACCGGCTGCATGGGCGATGAAGCCGACGCCATCCGCGCCGCCCATCCGCAAGTGCTGGCCGTAACTGGCGCGCATCAATATGAAGATGTGGTGGCCGCCGTGCATGAAGCTGCACCGCCCAGCCAGGGCCCCTTCGTCGATTTGATCCCCCAGCCCGATGTCAAGCTGACGCCGCGGCATTACAGCTATCTGAAAATTTCGGAAGGCTGCAACCATTCCTGCTCGTTCTGCATCATCCCCGATCTGCGCGGCAAACTTGCCAGCCGCAGGATCGACGCGGTGCTGCGCGAGGCGGAAAAGCTGGTGGCAGCCGGCACGCGCGAATTGCTGGTCATCAGCCAGGATACCAGCGCCTATGGTGTCGATACACGCCACGACCCGCGCCAGTGGAAGGGCCGCGAAGTGCGCGCCCATATGACCGACCTTGCGCGCGAATTGGGCCAGTTGGACATTGGCGGCGGCGTGCCCCCCTGGGTCCGCCTCCACTACGTTTACCCCTACCCCCATGTCGATGCCGTGATACCGCTGATGGCCGAGGGGCTGCTGACGCCCTATCTCGACATTCCATTCCAGCACGCATCACCCAGCGTCCTGAAACGCATGAAACGCCCTGCCAACGAAGCCAAGGTGCTGGAACGGCTGAAAAACTGGCGGGACATCTGCCCGGATATCGCCGTGCGTTCGTCCTTCGTCGTCGGCTTCCCCGGCGAAACGGAAGAAGATTTCCAATATCTGGTGGACTGGCTGGAAGAAGCCCGGCTGGACCGTGTGGGCGCATTCCGGTTTGAACCTGTTCACGGCGCGCAGGCCAATGCCCTGCCCGACCAGGTGGCAGAGGACATCAAGGAAGAACGCTACGCCCGGTTGATGGAAGTCACCGCGCGGATCAGCGCGGCCAAGCTGGAAGCCAAGGTTGGCCGCACCATGCCCGTGATTATCGACGAGGTCGGCGAAGCGGACGAAGACGGCGACATTGGCGCCACCGGCCGCAGCCAGGCCGATGCGCCCGAGATCGACGGCAATGTCTATCTGCGCAATGTGCCGGATAATCTGGCGCAGGGCGATATTGTCCAGGTGGAAATCGAAGACGCCGATGCGCATGATCTATTCGGGGTAGTGGTTTGAGCCGAAATTTCGCGGCACGGTTCGGCGTCTTGCGCGTTCGCCCTTCATGACCGTAAAAATAACTGCCCATTTCGCTTTCGAAACTGACACCGCGACCGATTTGCTGCTGCAATTCGAAGCAGCCCAGATACCCGAACAGACATTGAACAATGTCGAAACCACCATGACGCAATCTGAACATTGCGCGCGGGTTGCGGCAGAAGATGATATTGGCGAACGGGTCTGGATCCGTTCCGAAGGGCGGTTCGACGTCAATTATTCGGTCGAAGTGGAAGTGAACCGCATGGTTCCCGATATTGCCGGGCTTGATCAGCTGGCCCCGCATGACATGCCCGGCGAGGCTGTGCATTACATGCTGGATTCGCGGTATTGCCCGGCAGACCGGTTCCAGTCTTTCGTCGAAGCGGAATTTGGCGGCACCAGCGGCGGCGCCCGCGTCATCGCCATCCGCCAGTGGATTGCGGATAATTTCACCTATGTTCCCGGCAGTTCCAACGCCAACACCACGGGCGAGGACAGCTTTATCGAACGGCGCGGCATCTGCCGTGATTATGCCCATGTGCTGATCATGCTGGCCCGTGCGTCCACCATCCCTGCACGTTACGTCAGCTGCTTTGCACCCCGCGTAACTCCGCAGGATTTCCATGCTGTTGCCGAAGTTTTTCTGGCCGACCCCACCGTAGATGGCGGCGGCGCGTGGCACATTGTGGATGCAACGGACATGGCAGACCCGGCCCAGACCGTCAAAATCGGCGTGGGACGCGATGCCGCCGATGTAAGCTTCCTGACCAGTTTTGGGCCGAGCAATTTTCTGGAAAAGACTGTCAGCGTCGAAGTCTGCTGAATCTGCCCCCCTGAATCCCCTTTGCCTCACCGGCAAGGCATCAGCCCATCTGATGAATACGATTGCGGCCCGTGGCATGGACATGGCGCGGATGCTAGGACATCACTGTCACTTGCAATAAAAGTTTGCTGACGGGGATTGATGCTGCATGAAATTCACTGCTGACCGCCTGTTACTTTTCGGGGCAACCGGGGATCTTTCACAGCGTATGCTGCTGCCATCGCTATGCGCGCTGGATGCTGATGAATTGCTGGACCCGGCGCTGCGCATCATTGGCACGGCCCGGTCGGAAATGTCCGATGCCCAATTTCAGGATTTTGCGCGTGAGGCACTGGAAAAATTCCTGCCTGCAGACCGGCGCGGCGGTATGGCCAGCTTCCTCAAGCGGCTGAGTTACCAGACGCTGGATGCGACAACGCTGGACGGGTTTGACGCGCTGGCGGAAAAAGTGGGCGAACCCAGCAAGGGCCTGGCCATTTTCCTGTCCACTGCCCCCAGCCTGTTCGAACCCACCATTGCCGGCTTGCAGCACGCGGGCCTTGCCACCGGCAATGTCCGCATCGGGCTGGAAAAGCCGCTCGGCACTGATCTTGGCTCCAGCCAGGAAATCAATGACGCGGTAGCTTCGGCATTTTCGGAAGACCGCATTTTCCGCATTGACCATTATCTGGGCAAGGAAACGGTGCAGAACCTGCTGGCGCTGCGGTTTGCTAACATCCTGTTCGAACCGCTGTGGAATGCAGCCCATATCGACCATGTGCAGATTACCGTTGCCGAAACTGTCGGGCTGGAAGGCCGGGTCGCCTTTTATGACGATGCCGGCGCGCTGCGCGATATGGTGCAGAACCACATGCTGCAATTGCTGGCCTTGGTGGCAATGGAACCGCCGGGCAGTTTCGATGCGACCGCGGTGCGCGATGAAAAGGTCAAGGTTCTGCGATCCTTGCGCAAGGTAGAAGAAAGCCAGACCGTGACCGGCCAATATCGCGCCGGTGCCATCGGCGGCAAGGCGGTCCCCGGTTATGACGAGGAACTGGGCAAGGCTTCCACCACCGAAACATTCGTGGCGATCAAGGCCCATGTCGATAACTGGCGCTGGAAGGGCGTGCCCTTTTACCTGCGCACCGGCAAACGCTTGCCGGAACGCGTGACCGAAATTGTCGTGCAGTTCCGCTGTGTCCCGCATTCCATATTTGCCGACAAGGGCGCAAAAATGACGCCCAACCGGTTGGTGATCGGTATCCAGCCCAAGGAAAACATCAGCCTGTCGCTGATGGCCAAAGTGCCCGGCCTTGACCGTGAAGGCATTCGCCTGCGCAGTGTGCCGCTGGATATTGCCATGCCCGATGCCTTTACCGGCACGCACCGGCGGATTGCCTATGAACGGCTGCTGCTGGACCTGATCGAAGGCGACCAGACCCTGTTTGTCCGCCGCGATGAAGTGGAAGCGCAGTGGGAATGGATCGATGCCATTCGCGCATTGTGGGATGCCCAGTCACTGGAACCCAAAACCTATACTTCGGGCAGCTGGGGGCCGAGCGCATCGATTGCCCTGGCGGAACGCGACGGCGTCACTTGGCATGAATGAGGGCATGAATGAGGGCACGAAAAATGGGCATGAATGATCGGCTGAAAGAAAAGTCATGAGCACATTGAACAGCACGGTTGAGCGCGTTACGCAGCGGATCATCGAACGATCGAAAGACACGCGAAAACGCTATCTCGATTTGATCGCGCACGAGGCGGATCACCAGCCTGATCGCAGCGCCGTTTCCTGTTCCAACCTTGCCCATGCCTATGCCGGCGCGCTGGAAGACCAGCAGGCGCTGAAAACGGGGCGCGGGCCGAATATCGGCATCGTCACATCCTATAATGACATGCTGTCAGCTCATCAGCCCTATGGACGCTATCCCGAACGGCTGAAAATCTACGCCCGCGAAGTGGGCGCCACTGCCCAGGTGGCTGGCGCCACACCGGCCATGTGCGATGGGGTGACGCAGGGCGAAGCAGGGATGGAACTGTCGCTGTTCAGCCGCGATGTGATTGCGCTCAGCACTGGCGTCGCCCTCAGCCATGCGATGTATGATGGCACATTGCTGCTGGGAATTTGCGACAAAATCGTACCGGGACTGGTAATCGGCGCGCTGCAATTCGGGCATTTGCCAGCCATTTTCGTACCGAGCGGCCCCATGCCGTCCGGCATTGCGAACAAGGAAAAACAGCGCGTCCGCCAGCTTTACGCCGAAGGCAAGGTAGGCCGCGACGAATTGCTGGAAAGCGAAAGCGCCAGCTATCATTCGCCCGGCACCTGCACATTTTATGGCACGGCCAATTCCAATCAGATGATGATGGAACTGATGGGCCTTCATATCCCGGGCGCCGCATTTGTGCAGCCGGGCACAAAATTGCGCCAGGCGCTGGACCGCGAAGCTGTCCACCGGGTGGCTGCCATTGGCAAGGATGGCAATGATTACCGCCCGTTTGGCCGCTGTGTGGATGAAAAGGCCATCGTCAATGCGGTGGTTGGCTTGCTGGCCACTGGCGGATCGACCAACCATGCCATCCACATTCCCGCCATGGCGCGCGCTGCCGGAGTGCAGATCGACTGGACCGATTTTTCCGAACTGTCCGCCGTGGTGCCGCTGCTGGCGCGGGTTTATCCCAACGGGTCAGGCGATGTGAACCATTTCCACACCGCCGGCGGTATCGGCTATGTCATTGGCGAATTGCTGGATGCAGGCCTTGCCCACCGCGACATCATGACTGTCAGCGGCGCTGATCTGGGCCAATATGCGCAGGAACCCGGGCTTGATGGTGACAGTCTTACATGGCGGCCCATCGGCAGCAGCGCGGATGACACCATGCTGCGCCCGGTCGCCACGCCGTTCCTGCCTGATGGCGGGATGCGCCTGGTGGAAGGCAACCTTGGCCGCGCCATTTTCAAAACCAGCGCGGTCGGGCCCGAACGCTATACAATCGAAGCACCATGCCGGGTGTTTTCGACCCAGCACGCTGTGGCACAGGCGTTTGCCAATGGCGAATTGGACCGCGATGTCATCGTCGTGGTGCGGTTCCAGGGTCCACGCGCCAACGGCATGCCGGAACTCCACGCGCTGACCCCGCCGCTGGGCGTGTTGCAGGACCGTGGTTACAAGGTGGCACTGGTTACAGACGGGCGCATGTCCGGTGCCAGCGGCAAGGTGCCAGCGGCCATCCATTGCACGCCGGAAGCCTTGGGCGGCGGACCCTTGGCCTGTTTGCAGGATGGCGACATTGTGCGGCTGTGCGCGGTGGATGGCACGCTTTCCACCACGGCTGATCTGGCTAGCCGAACGCCTGCCACAGCACCGCTGCCAGCCACAGGAACGGGCCGCGAAATTTACGGCATGTTCCGCGCCGGTGCTGACGAGGCGGAAAAAGGCGGGTCAGCCATGCTTGCTGCGGCAGGCTATTGAAAGGAACAGTCGGATGGATCTGGTAACAGTCGATATCGGCGGGACACACGCGCGGTTTGCCATTGCCACGGTGGCCGATGATGGATCCATCGCGCTGTCCGAGCCAGTGACGCTGCACACTGATGATCACGCCAGTTTCCAGACCGCCTGGGAAGATTTTCGGCGATTGAACGGCGGTACTCTGCCCCCGCGTGTGGCCATGGCGATTGCCGGGCCGGTTGGCGGCGATGTCATCCGTTTCACCAACAATCCGTGGATTATCCGCCCGCGCCTAGTGAAGGAAAAGCTGGGCGTTGAACAATTTACCATCGTCAATGATTTTGAAGCAGTGGCCCATGCCGTGGCCCGCGCTGATGAAAGCCAGTTTCTTCATCTGGCAGGGCCAGACCAGCCACTGGCGGACAATGGTACAATCAGCGTGCTTGGCCCCGGCACCGGGCTGGGCGTAGCGCATTTATGGCGCGGCGACGGGCAATACAGGGTGCAGGCGACCGAAGGGGGCCACATCGATTTTGCGCCGCTCGACACGATTGAGGATGCAATTCTGGCCCGCTTGCGCAAACGCCACAACCGCGTGTCGGTGGAACGGGTGGTGGCCGGCCCGGCCATCAGCGATATTTACGAGACATTGGCGGCGATGGAAAAACGCGCCGTCAGCCAGCGTGACGACATTGAAATCTGGACGCAGGGCATGGCCGGAACAGACAGCCTTGCGGCGGCCGCCGTTGACCGTTTCTGCCTGTCGCTGGGCAGTGTGGCGGGCGATATTGCGCTGGCACAAGGCGGTTTTGGCGGCGTGGTGGTTGCTGGCGGGCTTGGTTACAGGCTGCGCGATACGCTGCTGAAATCAGGGTTTGCCCAGCGTTTTACGGCCAAGGGCCGGTTTGAAAGCCTGATGGCCGCCATTCCGGTCAAGCTGATTGTCCATCCGCAGCCAGGCTTGTTTGGCGCTGCTGCTGCGTTTTGCCGCGAACATAATTGAGGAAGATATCACCATGAGCGACATTGAAACCATCATGCGCATAGCGCCGGTCGTCCCTGTCATCGTGATCGAGGATCTGGCCCATGCTGTTCCGCTGGCAGAAGCGCTGGTGGCAGGCGGTCTGCGTGCGCTGGAAGTGACCTTGCGCACCCCGCAGGCACTGGATGCAATCCGCGCCATGAAGCAGGTAAAAGGGGCCATTGTCGGCGCAGGCACTGTCACCAATGTGGAAGAACTGGAAGATGCGCTGGAAGCAGGCAGCGAATTCATCGTTTCACCCGGCCTGACAGAACCGCTGGCCCGGGCCGCCATCCGCCATAATGTGCCGTTCCTGCCCGGCATTGCCAATGCCAGTGACATCATGCGCGGGCTGGATCTGGGGCTCACGCATTTCAAGTTCTTCCCCGCAATGGCGGCAGGCGGCCTGCCAGCCTTGAAAGCGCTGGCAGCGCCGTTCAGCCAGTGCCGCTTTTGCCCCACCGGCGGCATCAGCCCCGAAAATGCGGGCGAATGGCTGGCATTCGGGCCGGTCTTATGCGTGGGCGGCAGCTGGGTTGCGCCCAAGGGCGCACCTGACAAAGCCGCCATCGAAGCGCTGGCACGAAAGGCCGTGGGGCTGCGGCCATGACGGATTTTTCTGCCACCATTCAGGGGCTGAAGGACCGGTTGCAGGAACTGCATCTCAAAACGCGCGAAACCCCGCTATTCAACCCGGTCTTCCAACTATCCCTAGATGTGTCGCGCAAGCTGGAAAGCGGCGAATTAAGCCTGGATGCTGTCGAGCAGCTGGTGGCGGAGCTTGAATGTGACGCCTTGC
The DNA here is from genome assembly GCF_009827615.1 of Allopontixanthobacter confluentis. Taxonomy (GTDB): domain Bacteria; phylum Pseudomonadota; class Alphaproteobacteria; order Sphingomonadales; family Sphingomonadaceae; genus Allopontixanthobacter; species Allopontixanthobacter confluentis. Next base: position 187,198 of record NZ_WTYU01000001.1, on the reverse strand, counting down.
AAAGCCGCGCACGCCGCCTGCGCCGCCTTGTCTCGCCGGTGGCCCCATGCGCCAATATGGTCGTGCTGGCCGCCCATGATGCCGCGGAAGATTTCGAGGCCTATCGTGCGCGCTGGGAACAGCCCGGCATGCACGCAGTGTTCACCGCACATCCCACATTTCTGCTGACCCCGGCCCAGACTGATGCCGTGGCCCGTTCTGCCAGCAGCGATGACCAGATTGCCCGCCAAGCCTGCCCTGCGCCCGGCGACCGGCCGGATATCACGCTGGCCTACGAACATGGCCGCGCCATGCAGGCAATTTCCCACGCGCAGGATGCCCGTGACCGCATCGTGGGCCAGGCCCTGTCGACTGCCCAAAAAGGCTGGCCGGACAAATGGACCAGTCTTGCCCCCCTGCCAATCCGCTTCGCCAGCTGGGTCGGCTATGACATGGATGGCCGGACGGACATCAAATGGTTCGATTCCATCGGCTTCCGCCTGTCGGAAAAGGCCCAGCGGCTGGACCGCTATGCAGCATCGCTGGAAGCTATCGATACGGGCCATCCGCTGCTGGAAAAACTGCGCGGCGCGGCGCAATATGCCCATGCGCGCACGGAAGATTTTCGCAGTGACCTGACCCAACCTGCGGCCCTGTCGGCAGCGGCCAACAGGTTGACGCAGGATGATCCGCACAAGCTATTGTCGCTCGCCCCCCTTATTGCAGCGCTGGAAGAAGAAGCCGCCGGCGCCGCCGCAAGCATTGAACGGGCAATCGCACTCAAGACGCTGGCCGCGGCCGTGCGGGCTGATGGCTTGGGCATGGGTTGGGTCCATTTCCGGGTCAATTCCAGCCAGCTTCACAATGCCATCCGCCGGCGGATCGACCCTGACAACACGCTGGATCTGGGCAGCAAGGGCGCCATGGCAACCTTGCGCGAATTGCTGGAGACCGTGACCCCGCTGCGGTCCAATTTTGCCGCGCTGGCGATTGAAAGCAGCACCGCCATTCGCCAGTTTCTGGTGATGGCGCAAATCCTTCACCATGTGGACGGTGATGCGCCCATCCGCATGCTGATTGCCGAGTGTGAACAACCCTCCACCATTTTGGCCGCGCTCTATTTCTCCCGTCTGTTCGGCATCGAAGACAAGGTCGACGTATCGCCCCTGTTCGAAACGGAAAGCGCGCTGGAACATGGTGGCCGCTTTCTTGACGCCTTGCTGGCAGAACCTGTCTATCAGGCGTATGCCCGAACGCGCGGCAGGGTGGCCATCCAGACAGGATTTTCCGATGCCGGAAGGTTCGTTGGCCAGATCCCCGCCAGCCTTGCCATCGAACGCCTGCAGGGCCGGCTGGCTGACGCAATGCGGAAAAACCGGCTGCAGGATGTGGCCGCGCTGATTTTCAACACGCATGGTGAAAGTATGGGCCGCGGTGCCCATCCGGAAAGTTTTACCGACCGTCTGGCATGGCCCATCAGCCCGTGGGCGCGGCGCAGGTTTAAGCGCGCCGGTATCCGGCTGGAACCGGAAGTCAGCTTCCAGGGCGGCGATGGCTATCTGTTCTTCGCCACGCCTGAACTGGCATTGGCCACACTGACGCGGATCACGGAAAACCGCCCGTCCGATACTGACCAGGACGCGCCGACCGATTCCTTTTACCGCCGCACCGATCTCAGCCTTGATTTCTATCGCGCCATCCGTTCACACCAGCGCGGCCATCTGGAAAGCAAGACTTATGCGCGGGCCATTACCGCATTCGGGCTGGGGCTGCTGAACGAAACCGGTAGCCGCAAATCCCGCCGCCAGTCCGACCTTTCGGCGGACAGGGACATGAACCTGCGCCAGATCCGCGCCATTCCGCATAATGCGATACTGCAGCAGCTCGGCTATCCGGTGAATGTCATCGCCGGTGTCGGCAGCGCGGCTGACGGCAATTATGAAGATGTGGCCGAATTGCTGCAGGATAGTGAACGTGGCCGTCAATTGGTGCGCCTGCTGCGCGCCGCCAATGCGCTGGCCAGCATCAAGACCGTGGCGGCCTTTGGCGAATTGTTCAATTCCGCCTATTGGGCCAGCCGCCCCTATCGCGGAATGGAAGGCCATCTGTCCGACGCGTGCGAAGCATTGGCGGAATATCTGACCAAGGATGACCGCACGGGCGTGTTCCGCCGCCTTGCCTCGCGCCTGCGGGTGGATGCGCTGAAACTGCACCGGCTCCTGGACCTTATTCCCGACGAATCCCCCCTGCCTGACCGTGAAGACACGCGGCGCACGATTGGCGTGCTGCAATCGCTTCGGCTGGCGCTGCTCCAGCATATGTTTCTCAAAGCCGTCTCGATCCCGGCATTCAGCCGCGCCAATGATATCAGCCGGGACGATGTGCTGGAAATGGTCTTTACCCTGCGGATCGACGAAGCACTGGCGCAATTGCGCCGCGCCTATCCCACCAGTTTCCCGCAGCTGGATGATTTCGACGTCAAAGAGCCAAGCGATTATCCCGATGGCACTGGCGAAGGGTATACCGCCATCCAGCGCGATTATATCGACCCGCTGGAACGCTCTTACAAATTGGCCCTCCAGATCACCACGGCCATTGCCAATGAATTTGGCGCGCATGGCTGACCGGGCCGGCCATTAACATTTGACGCCTGCGCGTTTCAAACAGGGACGCACAGGGGCAGGTGCTGGCGCTCTTTTGCGTTTTCAGGCATTAGGCTGTCATGGAACGCGTGTTGAAATGGATTACCCTGGCCGCCGCCGCCGCTGCCCTTGCGTTCGGCGGGGCAACGCTTGCTGGCGATCTGCTGGAGCGGAACGATCCTGCCAATAGCACACTGACAGCAGACCAGCCTTCGGCGACCGAACCGCTGGAAAACACAAAGCAGACGATTGCTGCGCCGGTGCCCGCGAAGGACGAACCTTTCGTCATCAAGCGGATCCTGCCCATCGACGGCCCGATCAAATATGGCGAATGGCACTGGGATGAAGACGGGGTGCCTGCCGGGCCGCTGGTCATGACAGTCGATCTTGAAGCGCGCGTGCTGTCGGTCTTCCGCAATGGCTATGAAATTGGCGCCACTGCTGTCCTGCTTGGCACGCAGGACCACCCTACACCGCTGGGCAGTTTCCCGATCCTGCAAAAAAAGCGCGACAATGTTTCGAGCATTTATGGCGCGGCCATGCCGTATACATTGCGGCTGACATGGGATGGCATTTCAATCCACGGTTCGCCGGTGGAGAACGGCTTTGCCAGCCATGGCTGTATCGGCACGCCAAATGAATTTGCGGCAAAGCTGTTTGCCGTTGCGAGCAAGGGTGACACTGTCATCATTACCCGCGGAAAGATGATCGGCATGGGCGATTCCATCATCTGAGATTCCATCATCCGGCTGGCGGTTTTACCGTTGCGTCCGCCCAGGCTCCGGCACGAAAACCCAGTCCTGATTGTCCACCCTGGCAAGAGCGCCTGCCAGCGGGCCGCCCTCGCCGCTTTCCAGTGCGTCCACCAGCCGCGCAACGGCGCTGCCGCGTGGGTTTCCGCCCATTTGCTCCAGTATTTGCGTCACGACGCGCAGCCGGATGGCGCGCGGCGCAGCAGGGCTATAGCGCCACGTCGCGCCTTCCTGACGGACGCAGCGGCCCCATTCCTGCGTCACTGCCCATGCCAATGCATCTTCGGCATCGGCCAGATGTCTCGCGCTGGCAGCAAGCGCCAGCGGATCGATCCATTCCGCCCGGGCCAGATGCTGGCGCATTTTTACCCGGTCAAACCGCATATCCAGATTGGATGGGTCATGAACAGGCGCAATGCCCGCGCCCTCAACCACCTCGGCCAATTCCTGCCGGCGCCAGCCAAGCAGGGGGCGCAGCAGCGGAATATGGCTGCCGGGCACGATGGTTTGCTGCCTGATGCCGGTCAGGCCTGACAGGCCGCTACCACGATTGAGGCGCATGACCATGGTTTCTGCCTGATCCTCGGCATGATGCGCGGTGGCAATCGCGGCCAGATTTCTGTCCGTTGCCCACGCGGCCAAGGCAGCATATCGGGCATTGCGCGCTTCATCCTGCACATTACCGGCAGCCACATTGACGCGAAAAATCTGATGCGGAACGCCCATTTCCGCGCAGATTTGCGCGACATGCGCTGCTTCTGCGGCGGCTTCAGGCCGCAAGCCATGATCAACGGTGGCTGCTTCGAAAGTGCGCGGCATGCTGCCATGCGCCAAAAGGAGCATGGCCAGACTGTCCGGCCCGCCAGAAACCGCCAAGCCAATCTTGCCGTTCGGGCCAGCGCCTGTGGGCCAGATGCCTGCCAGATCCGCGCGGAAACGCGCTATCAGTTGTGGGTCAACCGTCCGGTCAATTGCATTTCACCTTGCGCAGATTGGCCTGATACTGGCTTGCCAGACGGCCAGAGGCCAGTGCCGGATAAGTCTCACCAAATTCGGCCAGCGCAATACAGGCACGGCTGGTATCCTTGGACGCAATCATGGCTTCAGCCAGATAGAGCAGACTGTCAGGCGCACGGGCAGATTGCTTGTCCGACTGATAATTCCGCAGGAACCAGGGGGCTGCTTCCTTGGCCTTGCCATCATCAAGATAGGCGCGGCCCAGCAAATTGCGGCCATAGCTGATGCGGCTGTGGGTGGGGTATTTTTCCACGAACAGCGTCAGTTGCTGCTGCGCTTCGGGGTAGAAGCCGGCCTCCCACAAGCGGAAACCGTAGCTATATTCATCGTCAGCAGCATCGTCGGTTTGCGGCTTGGCAATTTGCTGCACTGCGGCCAGCCGTGCGGCGGTCGGGCCGGAAGCTGCCGGCGTAGTGGCTGCCGGTGTAGTCGCTGCCGGTGTGGTGGTCGCCGGCCGATTTGCTGCCGACGTGTTGGCTGCGGTCGTATTGGCAGCAGGACGCGTTGCTGGCTGCGTTGCAGCGCCGACCAACATTTCGGCAGGCGGCCTGCTGGCCGCTTCTGACGCTGCAGCGCCCGTGGTTACTTCCAACGCGGCAAGGCGAGTGGTGAGCAGGCGCACGGAATTGGTGTTTTCCTCCGTCTGCGCGGTCAGGGACTGCATTTGCATTTCCAGCGCATCCATTCGCGCCAGAATATCGGTCACGGCTGTGGATGATGGCGTGACAGAAGTGGCGGGCCTAGCCGTTGCGCCGGTAATTTCAGGTTCGAAATATTTTCCCGCCCCGCCCGGAAACACGCTGCGCTGCAAGGCGCGAACTTCGGCTTCCAGCTTGCGGATGCGCGTTTCGTCATTATCCTGCGCGCTGACAGGCGCTGCGGCTGCGCCGATGGCGACAATCGCCAGACCGCTGAGAACTGCACGGCTGAAACGGGTGGTCATCTTGCGAAACGCTCCTGTAATCTAAAACTTGTCGCCCATCAAAGGACCGGCATTGCGCCGCCATGCGTAACCGCGGCTGAACAGCGCCTTGTATCATCGCCCCGGATTCTTGCCGCACCATGGCTTACTTGTCGAGGCTGGGGCCGGTAAATCGGGGGAAAGCCTGTGTCTGATCAGTTGGCTGCGGCACCGGGAGTGACCGCGCCAGCGGGCGCAGCATTTTCAGGCGCAGGGCCGCCAGTAGGGGCGGAGGAAACTGTCCCCGATGCAGCAGCCGGAGCCTGCCGCGCCAGCAACGCCTGTGCGCCAATGGCGACATCGCGCATGATCTGGTCTTCTTCCGCCAGTTTCGGCACCGGTTTGCCGCCGATGGTGATTTCCAGCGCATCAGGCCGCCCGGTCCACAGACGCGGGCCTTCCACGTCTGCTGGCACGGTGTAGCTTTCGCCCTTGCTCATTTCCTTTTCCATCAGGCGGGTACCGGCGGCATCGTAAAACCGTACCCACACACCATCTTCCAGTGCGGTGAACACCACTGGTCCGGCAGGGTTAATGGGTTCTGCCAGTGCCGTGCCCGCTGCCTGCGCTGCCGGCGTAACAGCCGGCGCTTCCTGCAGTGGCCCCGGCCCTGCGCCCGGCATGAAATAATCGCGGAAATAGGCAAACCCGCCGACCAGCAGCAAGATGGCTGCCAGCGCACTCAGCCATGCCAGCCCGCGGGTCGGGATGCGCGCCGGATCACCGGGTTCGAAGCCGACGGTTCTGCCGCGATCAGAACTGCCTGTTTCGGCCAGTTCGGCCCGCACCTGATCGGCAATCAGCCGGTCATCAAGGCCCACGGCCTTGGCGTAGCTGCGCGAAAAGCCGATGGCATAGGTGCGCGCAGGCAGGCCTGCAAAATCGCCCGCTTCGATCAGTTCGAGATGGCGCTGCGGTATGCGCGTTTCTGCCGCAAGCTGTTCCAGCGACATGCGGTTCTTTTCCCGCGCCCGGCGCAGCGTCTGGCCCACCCCTTCGAGCGGCAGCTGGTCTTCAAAATTTTCTTCCACGTCCGACATTTCCGATCCCTTGCGCCCCCGGTATTTCTATTTTGACGCATCAGAAGAATGCGCGTGGTCGCCTGTCAAGCAGGTTGCGAGCAAGGCATACGCCAATTCGACGAGGCGGCTTCGCTGCGCGGTGAACTCAATCTACGTCAATATCGTTGGCAGTGGCCCATTCCTGCAATTCATACCGAATGCTTTCCGGTGGCTGCGACAACAGCCCCATCATCACTTTTGACAATTGCTGCAGGTCCACCTTGCGGACCAGTTCCTTGATCGGCCCGACAGATACAGGAGTGATGGAAAAGCGCCGGAACCCAAGGCCCAGCAGCGCCAAAGCTTCGAGCCGCCTGCCGCCCATTTCGCCGCACACGCCAAGTTCCACTTCCCGCCCTTCGGTGGCCAGTGCAATGCGCCGCATGAAGCGCAGGATGGCGGGACTGAGCCAGTCATACCGTTCGGCCAGCTTGGGATTGGCCCGGTCAGCGGCAAACAGGAACTGGGTCAGGTCATTGGTGCCGACGGAAAGGAATGACAGGCGCGGGATCAGCAAATCCAACACTTCAGCCAGCGCCGGAACTTCCAGCATGGCGCCATATTTGATCGCTTCGGGAAGGGTTTTCTTCTGCGCCTTGAGATATTTCAGCTGGGTTTCAAAGACGGCCTTGGCCGCATCAAATTCCCACGGTTCAGACACCATCGGGAACATGACATGCAAGGTCCGCCCCGCTGCCGCCTCGATCAGGGCGCGGGCCTGGACTTTCAGCAGGCCTTCGCGTTCCAGCGCAAGACGCAAGGCGCGCCAGCCCATCGCCGGGTTTTCATCATGCTCCGCCTCGCCCGACCGCAGATAGGGCACAGCCTTGTCGCCGCCTATATCCACGGTGCGGAAGATAACCGGCTTGTCCCCTGCCGCGTCCAGTACATCGCGGTATAATCTGAACTGTTTTTCGCGCTGCGGCAGGGTGGATGATACCAGGAACTGGAATTCTGTCCGGAACAGGCCAATGCCATCTGCGCCCACCAGGCTGAGGCTGGATATATCCTCGCGCAGGCCGGCATTCATCATCACCTGAATGCGCGTGCCGCAGCGAGTGAACGGTTCCACATGCCGCAATTCTGCATACAGCGCCTGACGCTCGCGCGATTTGGCAAACCGCGTTTCAAATGCGGTCAGCATCTGCTGGGCGGGCCGGACAATGGCTGTGCCGGCATCGGCATCAATCAGGATTTCGTCGCCTTCGCGGACTATCCCGCGCACGCCCCGCGCACGGCCCAGCACCGCAATACCCATGGCGCGCGCCACAATCACCACATGGGACGTGAGCGAGCCTTCTTCCAGCACCACGCCTTTCAGGCGCCGCCGGTCATATTCCAGCAATTCAGCCGGCCCCAAGTTTTTGGCAATCAGGATGGTGTCACGCCTCAGGCCGTGGGTCGCCGCTGTGCCCAATTGCCCCGATACAATCCGCAGCAAGCGGTTGGACAGATCTTCCAGATCGTGCATCCGGTCGGCCAGCAGCGGATCGTCAATCTCGCGCATCCGCATTCTGGTGCGCTGCTGCACACGTTCGATGGCGGCTTCCGCAGTCAGCCCTGAATCGATGGCTTCGTTGATCCGGCGGGACCAGCCTTCGTCATAAGCGAACATCTTGTAGGTTTGCAGAACCTCGGCATGTTCCCCGCCCACGCGAAATTCCGCCTGGCTGGTCATGGTGTCGATGCCTTCGCGCATCTTGTCGAAAGCGCGGTACACGCGCTGACGCTCCGCCTCTGTATCGTCCGCCACAACCTGATCAATGGTGATGCGCGGCTGGTGGAAAACGGCGACGCCGCTGGCCAGCCCCTTGGCCAGTGACAGGCCTTCGATGGTCACTGGCCCGGTCTGCGCTGCTGTCAGCCCCCGCACGGCTTCTTCATCGACCAGTTCATTATGGGCAATCAGTTCGGACAGAACCATCGCAGTGGTCTGCAATGCTTCGATCTCGACATCTTCATAACGGCGCGGATCGACATGCTGGACACACAAGACGCCCACGGCCCGTTCGCGGTACACAATCGGTACACCGGCAAAGGAATGGAATTTCTCCTCCCCTGTTTCGGGGCGATACTGGAAGTCAGGATGGGCCTTGGCTTCGGCCAGGTTCAGCGTTTCGATCTGTTCGGCAATTGTGCCGGTCAGCCCTTCACCAATGGCCATGCGGGTGACATGGACCGCGCTGGCATTGAGGCCGCGCGTCGCATATAATTCCAGCATCCCGTCGCGCAGCAGATAGATCGAGCAAACCTCGCTATCGAGGCTTTCGCCGACGATTTCGACCACCCGGTCCAGCTTGCCCTGCGCATGCATGCGCGAGGCCATGACCTCGTGAAGCTGTGTCAGAATCTGGCGAGCGGAGGCAGCTGCTTTCATGGCCCATGCCTACAACACAGAGCCGATGAATGATACTGCTCACCACTCGCCTGATTTCGTATTCCGGCACACATGTTCCGGAAAGATGAACCAGATGGCCCGGATCAGGCCTGAGCCAGTTCTTCCTTGATGCGCAATTTCTTTTTCTTGAGCGACTGGACCATCACTTCGTCAGGCGCCGGGCGGTTCAGTTCGGCGCGGATTTTCGCATCGAGACCGGCATGTTTGCTCTGCAGGGCAATGACGTGGGACGACTCCATCGGGCTCTCCTTCGATTTGGCCAAAAGCTGGCCTGCCTTCGAAGGCGACTCGTCCTGAGCGAACGAGTCGCCTTGGCAGCCATAGAAACATATCGAAGGCAGCTTGCGAAGTGCTGTCTTTCCCCTAAGCGATCCATAAGCGACGAGGCACCGGTATTGAGCGGTGAAGTGAAAGCGCTGTTTGAGGCGAAAGGACTGATCCGGGTGAACGAGCAGGAATTGCGTAAACGGCTGGCGGGCCTGAAGACAGAGCACCGCGATCTGGACGCCGCCATCGATGCATTGCTGGAGGCAGGCTCTACCGACCAGTTGCAGATTGCGCGGCTCAAGAAACGCAAATTGCTGCTGAAAGACCAGATCGCCATGGTCGAAGACGCGCTGCTGCCGGACATTATCGCCTGATTTCTGCGCCTTTCGTCTGCGGCCACCGTTTGCCGCCACAGATTTCAGGCACCACCTTCACCAACGCCAAGCGTTCCATCGCGGGACAGTGCAAATTTGGGCATTGTATAAAACCGACTGCCACTGGCGCGCTGCCTGCCTTTTATATAGCTGTATTGCACAATGCATATGCCTGCCGACCTCAATCGCACGATCGTTGAAGATCTTTATTGCGAAGCCCTGATGCTGGCTGACGAAGTGCGTTCGGTGTTTGACCTGACCCCGGTGCGCGAAACTGGCGAACAGGCCGACCGCATCAGGCTGGCAGTTTCTGTCGAAGGGCTGCGCACCACCACGCGGGTGATGCATGTGCTTGCATGGCTGTTGAACCACCGGGCATTTTTTGCCGGCGAATTGTCGGAATTCCAGCTGCGGCGGCACAGCAAACTTCCGGCAGACCGTGCGCCTGATGAAGAAAACCTTGTGCTTCTGTCCCCTGAAACACGCAAACTGGCGTTGGAATCGCAGCGGCTGCACCAGCGGATCGCCCGGCTGGATGACCAGTGGAGTGCCCGTTTCGAAAGCCGCCAATCAGGCGTTCTCAGCCTGCATGAACGGCTGAACAAAGCCATTTCACAAGGCTGAAGCCGCTATGCTGCGCTGACCGCATTGCGCCAGCCCGCAGCGCGGCTGCTGCGCACATCATCCGCCATATCGGGCATGAACTGGCGCACCGACCCGCGCATCGCGGCAGCGGCATCCTCCAGCCCCGGATACAGCCCGGCACCCACCCCTGCCAACATGGCCGCGCCCAGCGCGGTGGTCTCGACAAAATCGGGCCGTTCGACGGGGATATCCAGCACATTGGCGATATCCTGCGCCATCCAGTCATTGGCGCTCATGCCGCCGTCAATTTTCAGCGATGTCCAGCCCGCCCCGTCTGCGGCAAAGGCGCGAGCCAGATCGTCTGTTTGATGGGCCATCGCCTCAAGCGCAGCACGCGCGATCTGTGCGCGCCCGGTCGCAAAGCTGAGGCCGGCAATCACGCCGCGCGCTTCAGGCTGCCAATGCGGCGCGCCAAGGCCGGACAAGGCCGGCACAATCACCACGCCGCCGCTATCCTCGATCGACCGGGCGAGCGTTTCTGTTTCTGCCGCTGTCCCCAGCAGCCCTAGGGAATCGCGCAGCCATTGCACCAGGCTTCCGGCGACGAACACCGACCCTTCCAGCGCATAGGTGCGTTTTCCGGCCAGTTGGAACAGGACAGTTCCCAGCAAGCGGTGGCTGGATTTGGGAATGGCATGCCCCTTGTTCGACAGCACAAATGCCCCCGTGCCATAGGTTGCCTTGGTCTGCCCCGGCAGCAGGCACCCCTGCCCCACGGTGGCAGACTGCTGATCGCCGGCAAGGCCGGTAATGGCAATTCGCCCGCCCAGCAGTTCCGGCAGAGTGGTGCCAAATTCGCCCGCATTGTCCACCACCTGCGCCAGGGCGCGGTGCGGCACATCAAACAGATCGCACAAGCCTTGGTCGAAGCTGGCTCCATCCAGCGGCAGCAGCATTGTGCGGCTGGCATTGCTGGCATCGGACAGGAATTCCCCGCCGGTCAGTTTGAAAACCAGCCAGCTTTCAACCGTGCCCAGCGCCAGCCTGCCTGCGCTGGCAGCTTCGGCAACCGCCGGTTCGTTTTCCACCAGCCAGCGCATTTTGGTGCCGGAAAAATACGGGTCAAGCACAAGGCCGGTGCGCGCCTGCACTTCGTCTTCATAGCCCTTATGGCGCAGGGTTTCGCAAAAATCAGCCGTCCGCCGGTCCTGCCATACCAGTGCATTGGCCAGCGGTTCGCCCGTGGCCGTGTCCCATGCGACAACCGTTTCGCGTTGGTTGGTGACGCCGATGGCGGCGATGCGGCCGGCCCCGCCGGCCTTTTCCACCATTTCACGCGCGCAGGCGAGCGTGCGGTGCCAGATTTCACGCGGATCATGTTCCACCCGGCCCGGGGCCGGATACGCTTGCGTCAATGGCTGGCTGCAACTGCCCACCGGCGTACCATCTGCGGCAAACAGCATGGCACGGGTAGACGTTGTCCCTTCGTCCAGCACCAGCAGCAACTTCTCGTCCGTGCCTTCAGGCATCTGTGTCTCCCATGGCTAGCTGATAAAGACTTCCGCTAATGCTCGACAAGCCCCAAACGTCACCCCATATCAGACAGTATGGCCATTCCGCCCAAACCCTGGCCGACCGGCATGGTCGAACAGCCCGAACCACTGGTGCGCCGCGTGCTGGCTCCCAACCCTTCGCCCTATACCTATACCGGCACACAGACCTATCTGGTGGGCAATGCCGGACAGCTTGCCGTGATTGATCCCGGGCCCGACGATGCTGACCATCTGGCAGCGCTGGAAGCGGCCATTGGCGGCGCGCAGGTAACAGCCATCATGTGCACGCACACCCACCGCGATCATTCGCCCGCTGCAGTGCCCCTGGCACAGCGCACCGGCGCGCCCGTTGTCGGCTGCGCGCCGCTGGTCCTGCCCGATGATGGCCCGCGCGCCGATGCGCCGTTTGACCGCACTTACGCGCCCGACCGGGTGCTGGAAGATGGCGAAAGCATGACCGGCCGCGGCTGGACGCTCACGGCAGTGGCAACGCCGGGCCATACATCCAACCATTTGTGTTTCGCGCTGGAAGAAAGCGGCGCGCTGTTCACGGGCGATCATGTGATGGGCTGGTCCACCAGCGTGGTGGTCCCGCCTGATGGCAATATGACCGATTACATGGCCAGCCTGGCCAAATTATACGACCGCGAAGACCGGATCTATTACGCTGCCCACGGCGCGCCGATTGAAAACCCGCGCCAATTGGTGCGCGGCATGATCGGCCATCGGCGCCAGCGGGAAAACCAGATCCGGCGGCTGCTGGGTGAACAGGCCCAAGCCATCGAAGATCTGGTCCCGCAAATGTACAAGGGGCTGGATGAACGCCTGATCGGGGCCGCCGGCATGTCGGTAAAGGCGCATCTTATTGATCTGGAACAACGCGGCATGGTCAGCCGTTCAGGTGAAATATGGACAGTGAACTGAAAAACGAAATGCCCGCGTCTTCCGCGGGCCCTATTGCCTCTGGCACCACCACTGTTGCTCCGGAGCATGTGTCCACCCGGAATGACGTTACCAGCCAGCAGGACCGATCGCTGGCCTGGGTGCAGGCGCTGCCGTGGCTCCTGTTCATCATTGTTCTGGCGCTGGCCGCATGGCTGGGCTGGCGCGCATTTGGCGCAAACGATCTGGGCGATCCCCTTGCCACCAGCCTTGTGGCATTTGAAAAACAGAATTCCCTGACTGTTTTCAGTGCGCAGCTTGCCCCCGTCGTCGCCAGCAATGACAGCCGTTTCTTCGGCACCATCCAGAGCCGCCAGGTGGCGGTCATTCCCGCACGCGTCGATTATACGCTGGATTTGTCGCAGGTCGGCGCGGAACGTCTGGCGTGGGATGCAGAAAAGCACACGCTGGACGTGCAATTGCCCGCGATCAAGGTGGGCAAGCCCAATCTGGATGAAGCGCGGGCGCAATATTTGCGCGAAGGCATCTGGATCACCCGCGAAGCGCAGGATAATCTGACCCGCAAGAACACGCAGCTTGCCGAACAGCAGGCCGTGAAACAGGCGGCCAACCCGGTGTTGATGAACCTGGCGCGCGGGGCTGCAAAGGATGCAATCCGCCAGAACCTTGCTATACCCCTTAGCGTCGCAGGATATGGCGACGTGACTGTCAATGTCCGCTTCGACGGAGAGAAAGCCTCAAAATGACTGCACAAAACCCGCTCCCCACCGGCACTGACCTGCGCGCTGAAATTGACCGGCTCCGCAAGGACCGCAACGCGGTCATTCTGGCCCATTATTACCAGCGGCCCGAAATTCAGGACATTGCCGATTTTGTGGGTGACAGCCTGCAATTGAGCCAGCTTGCCGCTGAAACGGATGCCGATGTCATTGCCTTTTGCGGCGTCAAGTTCATGGCGGATACCGCCAAAATCCTCAGCCCCGACAAGATCGTGGTGCTGCCGGACATGGATGCAGGGTGCAGTCTGGAAGACAGTTGCCCGCCGGAAAAGTTCAAGGCGTTCCGCGAAGCCCATCCTGACCATATTGCGCTGACCTATATCAACTGTTCGACCGAGGTGAAGGCGCTGTCCGATGTCATCGTGACCAGTTCGTCTGCCGAAACGATCTTGCAGCAGATACCTGAAAGCCAGAAAATCATTTTCGGGCCTGACCGTCACCTTGGCGGCTATCTCAACCGCAAGTTCAACCGTGAAATGCTGCTGTGGCCCGGTGTGTGTATCGTGCACGAAGCGTTCAGCGAAAGCGAATTGCTGAAACTGATGCAGAAACACCCCGATGCGCCGGTTGCTGCCCACCCTGAATGCCCCGCGCATATTGTCGAGCATGCCGATTATGTCGGCTCGACCAGCGGCATCCTCCAATTTGCAAAGAATTTTCCCGGTGACACGCTGATCGTGGCAACCGAGCCGCATATTATCCACCAGATGGAAAAGGCGCTGCCGGAAAAGAATTTCATTGGCGCGCCGGGCGCAGACGGCAACTGCAATTGCAACATCTGCCCCTACATGGCGCTCAACACCATGGAAAAGCTGTATACCGCCCTTCGTGATCTGGAACCGCGGATCGAGATCGAGGAAAACCTGCGCCTTGCGGCCAAGAAAAGCCTCGACCGGATGCTGGAAATGGCCAGTGGCACCATCGGTATGGGCGATCTGGGCCGCGCCTGATTGTTGCTGATGCAACCGATCATGGTTTAGCGCGTTTGATGGCCTGAAGCCTGGCGCTGGCCCATTATGGGGGCCAATATGGGGCCAGAATGGCTGGCCAGTGCGGAAAATAAGTGCCGGCAACCGGTATTGGGGCAAAAATGTTCAGTCAGATCCAGTCATTATGGACCAAGGCCAACGCCAGCTATTGGTTTTATCCGGCCCTGTTTGCGATCATATCGCTGTTCATGGCGCTGGGGACGATTTACCTCGACCGAATCGGCTGGGCAGATTTTCTCGGCGATATTGAATGGCTGCAGCCTGCCCGTCCGCAGGGGGCAAGCAATATGCTCACGGTCATTTCTGGCTCGATGATCGGCGTTGCCTCGACGGTGTTTTCCATCACCATTGCCGCTGTGGCCTATGCCAGCGGCAATTATGGCCCCCGCCTGCTGACCAACTTCATGGAAGACAAGGGCAATCAGCTCAGTCTGGCCACATTCATCGGCACCTTTGTCTATGCGCTGACCGTTCTGCGGGTGGTGCGCACAGCCGAAGAACAGCCGCTGCTGATCGGCAACCCGGATACGGCCAGCGGCTTTGTCCCGCAATTATCGCTGCTGGTTGCCTATGGGCTGATGGCCCTTTCAATCATGGTGCTGGTATTTTTCCTGAACCATATTCCCGCATCAATCCGCATCAACACCGTGCTGCAAGGCATTGGCGAACGGCTGATTATTGACATCAAGCGGCTGTTTCCCCGGCCTGCCCGCAGCAGTGTCGAAACGCACACGCCCCAGGGCGACCCCATCACCACGGTCGAAACCGGTTACATCCAGCGGATTGATTTCGATACGTTGCAAAAAATTGCGGAACGCGAAAACGGCAAGCTGCAGCTTGCTGTGCGCACGGGCGATTTTCTTCATCCCGCCATGACGCTGGCATTATGGGAAGATCTGGACGCAGACCAGCAATCGCCTGACGATGAAATTCGCGATTGTTTCGGGCTGGGCGGGATGCGGACGCCGGCGCAGGATATGCAATTTTTAATCGATGAACTGGCGGAAATTGCGTTGCGCGCATTGTCACCCGGCATCAACGACCCGTTTACCGCGATTACCGCCTTGCACTGGTTGGGCGCAGCCACGGCTGAACTGGGCCGGCGTGATCTGCGCCGGTCATTCCATGATGAGGGGGAGGAAGAACGCGTCGTCCCCCTGAATGATGATTATGCCCATTTCATAGCGCGCGGTTTTGGCGCCATGCGCAGCGCAGTTTCGACCAACCGGATTGCCACGCTGATCATGCTGGATACGCTGGTGAACACCGGCAGCACGCTGAATGATGAAAGCCGCACCCGCGAATTGGCCAAGGAAGCAGAAAAACTGATGATCCAGACCCGGCTGAACCTAAGGGGTCCGGAAATGGACGAAGTGGAAGCGCGCTATATCTCGGTCAGGCAAAAGCTGGGCGGTTGAGGCGCGCGCCTGCGGACGATGCCGGCAATGCTGCGCTCTAATCGCGCCTGCTGTTAAAATTTGAGGTAGGTTCCTCAGCTTCTGCCGGTAAATCGGCCGCTGGCTGGGCTTTGCTGCCGCGCGCCAGCACCAGCGCCAGCCCCAGAAGCGCCATTCCTGCAATATCCACCAGCCCCACCGTTTCACCAAAGGCGAACCACCCCGACAACGCTGCAACCGCAGGCTGCGTCAGCAGTGCCAGACCGATGACAAGCGGCGGAAAATGCTTGAGCGAAAAGACCAGCAGCCCCTGCCCGACCAGTTGGCTGAGAACAAACAGGGCAATCAGCGGCGTCCAATTGTGCGGCCACACAGGTTCTCCGCGAAACAGCGCAATCGCCAGCAACACCGGCGCGCCCGCCAGGCTGCACCAGGTCAGCAGGCTCCAGCTGCCAAGGCTGGCCCGCGCTTTCTGCAGGATCAGCAGATACCCTGCATAAAACAGCCCCGCCAGCAGGCAGAACAGATCGCCCACCAGTGTCGCAAGGGAAATTTCCAGTGACTGGCCCATCAGGATCGCAGCCCCGCTGAACGCTGCCGCAATGGCCAGCCATTCCATTGCGCGGGGCAGCCTGCGCCACAGGATAAAACCCCACACCATCAACACCAGACTGCCGGAATTGCCAAACAAGGTGGCATTGCCCAGCCGTGTGGCTTCGATACCAATGTGCCAGCTGGCCAGATCAAATGCGAAAACCAACCCCGCCAGCATCACCATCACCAGCACCGGACGGGCAATGTTGCCCAGCGTTTCGCCATTGGCCCGCGCCAGCACCGCGAGGAAGGGTAACGCCAGGAAAAGCCGCCAGAACCCTGCCGAAACAGGCCCGCTATCCGCCAGCCGCACTGCCCAGGGCCCCAGTGCCAGCGCCACATTCCCGCCCAGCAATGCCGCCAGCAGCAGCCAGCGCGGATAATCGCGTTCCTGCCGCACTTCATCAGCCGAGGTGGTTGAATTGACCATGCTGCCCCCTTAGCTGCCACTATGAAAATTCATATCACCAATTAAAGGGGCCTACATTTTGAACGACGCTCTGTTTCAACCCATCTCGCTCGGCGCTATCGAAGCGCGGAACCGCATCCTCATGGCGCCTCTGACGCGGGGCCGCGCGACTGTGCCCGGCTTTGTGCCCAACGAATTGATGGCGACATATTACCGCCAGCGGGCAAGTGCCGGGCTGATCATCAGCGAGGCCACCGGCATCAGTGTGGAAGGCCTTGGCTGGCCATCTGCGCCCGGCATCTGGAGCGATGAACAGGTTGAAGGCTGGAAAGCCATCACCAGTGCGGTGCATGAAGAAGGCGGCAAGATCGTCTTGCAGATGTGGCACATGGGCCGCATCGTCCATCCTGATTTCCTCGGCGGCGAACCGCCGGTATCCGCATCTGCCACCACTGCGCCGGGCCATGCCCACACGCCCGATGGCCGCAAGGATTATGAACAGGCCCGCGAATTGTCAGTCGAAGACATTGCCCGCGTGGTGGAAGATTATCGCCATGCCGCACAAAACGCGAAGAAAGCCGGTTTTGACGGGGTGCAATTGCACGGCGCCAATGGCTATCTGGTGGACCAGTTCCTGCGCGATTCCACCAATTTGCGGACCGATGAATATGGCGGCCCGCCAGAAAACCGCATGCGTTTTCTACGCGAAGTGCTGGAAGCTCTCATCTCGGTATGGGGCGCTGACCGCGTTTCCGTGCGACTATCGCCCAATGGCGAGACGCAAGGCTGCGATGACAGCGACCCAGCGGCCACATTCGGCGCCGCTGCGCAGGTTGTGCAGGATCTTGGCCTTGGCTTCCTCGAACTGCGCGAACCCGGCCCTGACGGCACCTTCGGCGCGACAGACGTGCCCAAGCAAAGTCCGATGATCCGCCAGATCTACACCGGCCCGCTGGTTCTCAACAGCGATTACACCGCAGCAGAAGGCGCAGCCGATGTGGAAGCGGGCAAGTGCGATGCGATTGCCTATGGCAGGCCGTTCATTTCCAACCCCGACTTGCCAGCGCGTATTCGTGCAGGGGCGGAATTTGCACCCAATGTGAATGTGCCGCAAAGCTGGTATTTGCCGGGTGAAGCGGGTTACATCGATTATCCGACCATGGCCGAAGAAAACGCCTGATTACTGATATCTGCTTCATTGCGCGTCCGGGCTGCCGCCCGGGCGCGCTTTTGTTTTTCAGCAGATCACGGGGTTGGTGACGGTGCTGCGCCCGGTTCGGCACTATCGGCCGCACTGTCTGAATTTGCGGCAGAATCGCCTTCGCCCGTGGCAGCGTCGCCCGCGGGTTTTTGCGCCGAAGTTTCCTGCGGCGCTGTATCCTGCTGTGAAGGCGCCTGCGTCTCGATCGTGTCCAGCGCCAGCATTGCATCGCTGACAGAGCCGGGCAGCACTTCGCCGGCAGCATTGCCCTGGCCGCCGCTGGTCGGGGCAGGTTCAGGCTCCTTGCCGCAGGCTGTAAGCAGCATCAGGCCCGCCATCATCAGGCCGGGCAGGTTCGCGACATTTCGCTTCACTTGGATTCTCCGCAACGTGTGTCCAGCGCAGCCAGGAAATCGCCAGCGCGTGCCAGCAATGCCTCATCCCATGCCTCGGGCGCAAGATCGATCCCCAGCCGCGCGAGACTGGTGACGCCATATTCGGCGATACCGCACGGCACAATGCCGGAAAAATGCTCCAGATCGGGGGTCAGATTCACCGAAAATCCGTGCATCGTGACCCAGCGGCGCACCCGCACCCCAATCGCGCCGATTTTGGCTTCGGCGCCGTCAATATCTTGCGTCCAGATGCCGATCCGCCCTTCTGCGCGCCAGCTTTCCACGCCAAAATCGCCCAGAGTGTCGATGACCCACCCTTCCAACGAATGGACGAAGCGGCGCACATCGCGCCCCCGCCTGCCAAGATCAAGCAGGACATAGCCAATCCGCTGGCCGGGGCCGTGATAGGTGTATCGGCCGCCGCGGCCCGCATCGACCACTTCGAAGCGCGGGGCCAGCAATTCATCCGCAGCAGCGCTGGTGCCGGCGGTATAGACCGGCGGGTGTTCCAGCAGCCAGATCAGTTCTGTTGCATCACCGGCGGCAATGGCACGGTTGCGCTCGTCCATCGCGGCCAGGGCATCGCGATACCCAATCTGTTCAGCCTCCTGCCGAAATTCGACGCCGGACATGATGTTTTTTGTCATGAGGATTGCGTGGCAAGGGCTGCCTCGCTTATCAAGCAGATATTGAACCAGGGGGAGTATCACAAAATGAAATTCGATATGGGACGTGCGTGGAACGACGCGACCGGCCTGATTGGCGCAAATCGCGAGCTGGTTGCGATCATCGCGGCCATCTTTGTGTTTCTTCCCAGCCTGGTGATGGCCATTGTGGCGCCGCAAATGGTGGCCGGGCCGACGGAGGTTAATCCTGAAGACCCGATGGCGGCCATGACGGCATTCTATTCAGAAAATGGCGTGTGGATTTTCCTTCTCGCCATTGTCCAGGCCATTGGCTCGCTGGCGCTGTTTGCCCTGTTCACTGACCGGCGCCCCACGGTGGGCGATGCGATCAAGACAGGGGCGATCACGCTGGTTCCCTATCTGCTGGCGCAGATCCTGCTGGTGCTGCTGCTGGCTGTGGTGCTGGGTGTTCCCATTGGCCTTGCATTTGCAGCAGGCGGCCCCACGGCAGGCGCGCTGGTGGGCATCATTGCCTTTGTCTTGCTGGTCTATGTGATGGTGAAATTTTCCATGTTGGCGCCCGTCATGGTGATTGCCGGCGTGCTGAACCCGGCAAAAGCGCTCAAGACATCGTGGGATGTGACCAAAGGCAACAGCGTGCGGTTGCTGTTGTTCTACATCCTGCTGATGCTGGCAGTTATCGTGGTGGCGGTTGTATTCGGGCTGGTCAGCGGGCTGCTGGTCGCCATGCTTGGCACCGGCGCGGTCAGCACGATGGTCGCAGGCGCGCTTAACGGGCTGATCGGCGCGGTCTGGGCAGTGCTGATCGTTTCGGTCCTCAGCGCATCCTATCGCCAGCTGGCGGGGCCATCTGCCGCGCAAGTATCCGATACGTTCGAATAGGAACGAAGCGGATCACCGAACAAATAGGGCGGCCCCGGGGCCGCCCTTTTTCTGGGTAACGATCTTTTAGACAGCGCCACTAGAGGCTGCCATCAGATGGCCCCGTCTTTCCAACCCCAGAAAAGCTGGCACGGCAGGATATTCCACAATTCAAAACCCTGGTCGATACGGGCAAAATGCGGCGCCATGAAATCGCGCGCGGCAGCGGAAAACTGATAGACCAGAAATGCGCCGCCCGGACGCAATATGTCATATGTGGCCTTTGCAATGGCAGGGCCAACACCGTCAGGCAGCGTTGAAAACGGCAGGCCGGACAGCACATAATCGGCATGATCGTGGCCGTGGTCCCTGACAATCTGTTCCACATCTTCAGCAGAACCCAGAACCGCGGTGAAGCGGCTGTCAGTGATTGTTCGGTTGAGATAATCGATGAACAGCGGGTTTGTGTCGATCACAATCAGCGCGCCATCATGGCGCAGGCGCTCCAGCACGGGACCGCAAAATGTGCCGACCCCCGGGCCATATTCGACAAACAATTTGCATTCATTCCATTTTACCGGGGCCAGCATCTTGGCAATGGTGAAGCGTGAAGACGGAATAATCGACCCGACCATCTTGGGATGTTCGAGAAACCCGCGGAAGAAAACGCCCCACTGGCTCATCAGGCGGCCAAAACGGCTGCCGGCAGTGCGGCGTGGTGCGATTGTAACCTGGCTGGTATTATTCAAGAAATGCGTCCCGTCCAACGTGCCCGGCCATTGCCGCCAGACTCCTGCGCGGCGTTGGCAAATAAGCATCATCATTGCAAGCATCGCAAAGCACGACTAGCCCCTGTGGCGCGATGCACGAGCCCAAACCATCACCCGCCGCACGGCCTGCGCCCACCGCAGAAACCGGCCCTGCCGCACCGGCCATATCCCGCAATCGCATGATCCTGCTGTTCGCAGTGATGCTGACCACTGCGGCGGGCAATACGGCCATGCAATCTGTCATGCCTGCCATTGGCACGTCGCTTGGGGTGAACGATGTGTGGATCAGCCTGGCTTACAGCTGGTCAGCGCTGCTGTGGGTTATCTGCGCGCCGATCTGGGCGCGCCGGTCCGACCAGCGCGGGCGCAAGGCCATGATGGCGCTTGGTCTGGTTGGCTTTATCGTGTCGATGGGCCTGTGCGGTCTTATCCTGTGGTTTGGCCTGCTTGGCTGGCTGTCCGCGCTGTGGACCCTGCTGATATTCGCCGCAGCGCGCAGCCTGTATGGCGGTTTTGGTTCTGCCGCGCCGCCAGCGGTGCAGGCCTATGTCGCATCACGCACCCCGCGCGCACAGCGGACGCAGGCGCTGTCGCTTATTGCTTCCAGCTTCGGGCTTGGCACGGTGATCGGCCCTGCCCTTGCCCCCTTGCTGGTATTTCCCGGCCTTGGCCTGACCGGGCCATTTGCCGCCTTTACCCTGCTGGGCATTGCCACGCTGGTGGCGCTGCGGATTTATCTGCCCAATGACGAACCGCAATTTGCCGCACGCGGAACGGCCTATGATGCGCCCTATGGTTCCGGCGGCTCCAGCCGGCAGCAGCACGAAACCGCTGAAGAAGACGATCCTGATGAGAGCGGCGCACAGGAAGTTTGCGCAGATGACCAGCGCGATGTGCCTGACCCGGCGGCCAATGGCGCGCCGGCCAAACGGCTGGGCTGGTGGGAACCGCGCCTCAGACCATGGGTGATTGCCGGGCTGCTTGGCGGCCATGCACAAGCCATGGTGCTGGGCATTTCCGGATTTCTGGTGCTGGACCGGCTGGGCCTGCGCGAAACGCCCGCCCTTGCGACAGGGCCGATTGGCATTGTCTTGATGAGCGGGGCGATCGCCACCTTGCTGGCGCAATGGGGATTGATCCCGCGGCTGAACCTGGGGCCGCGCGCCGCAGTATTGTCAGGCGCGGTGCTGGCAGCGGCAGGCACTATCCTGTTTGGCGCAGCACAGGAACTGCATGGCATTGCGCTGGGCTATTCCATTGCATCGCTGGGCTTCGGCCTGTTCCGCCCCGGTTTCAACGCGGGCGCATCGCTTGCGGTCAGCCGACGGGAACAGGGCGAGGCATCAGGGGTGGTAGCGTCCGCCACGGGCGCCGCATTTGTGGTGGCGCCTGCGATTGGCGTGTGGCTTTACGGCCATTCCGACTGGCTGGCCTTTGCAGTCATTGTGGCGCTGTGTGCGGCAGTTGTGGCAATCGGCTGGCGGTCCCTTACCGCAGACGAAGTGATGACGACCGAACGCGCCAGCTGATCACCCGCACGGCCTGACACAAACGCCCGGGCCAAAGTTCAGGCCGAAGCTGGGCGCATATCAGAGAATGTCTTCGACCTTTTCCTTCGGCCTGCACAAGGCCACCCCTTTTTCCGTTTCCACCAGCGGGCGTTCGATCAGGATGGGGTCGGAAACCATCGCGTCCAGCACGGCATCGTCATCAGCGGCGGGAAGCCCGCGCGCTTCTGCATCCGTGCCGCGCATCCTCAGGCTTTCCGCCGGGCTCATGCCGGCATCGCGAAATAATTGCGCCAGCTTTTCGCGCGTTGGCGGTGTTTCCAGATAGCGAATGACAGTGAGGTCGACACCGTCCCTCGCTTCCAGAATTGCGAGCGTCCCTCGCGAAGTGCCGCAGTTGGGATTGTGCCAGATGGTGGCTTTCACGCTTATTCTCCGTTGATATTCATAGGCCCGCCTTGGCCGCCATTTGCTTTAACGCCCATGCGAACTGACGCCAAGGCATGACATTTTTGCCGCGCCACCCCAGACTATGGTTGCAATTGCAAACCATTCGCAATAGCAGGACGCCAGAAGCGAGAACGAGTCGCAATAAGGGATCTCCATGTACTTTACCAAATTCCGCACCGCACTGCTGGCCAGTGCCATTCTGGCCGTTCCTGCAGCGCCCGCATTTGCCGCTGCAGAAGCAGAGCCGGAGCGCGATTATCTGCCGTCGGAAATTGTCGTGACCGGCCTGGCTGATGGCTATTCCGCCAATGATGGTTCCACCGCGACCAAAACCCCCACACCGCTGATCGACGTGCCGCAAAGCGTGTCTGTAATCACGGATGACCAGTTGCAGGATCAGGCCATCCGCCAGCTTGGCGATGCGCTGCGCTACATTCCCGGCATTTCGCTGGAAACCGGCGAAGGCCACCGCGACGAAGTGTTCATCCGCGGACAGGAATCGAGCGCGGATTTCTATCTCGACGGGCTGCGCGATGATGCGCAATATTACCGCTCGCTTTACAATGTCGAACGGATCGAAGTGCTGAAAGGGGCCAATGCGCTCATCTTCGGGCGCGGCGGCGGGGGAGGTGTGGTCAACCGCGTCAGCAAGACAGCCAGCCTGACCGATCAATTTGCCGAATTCGAAGGGTCGGTGGATAATTTCGGCGCATTTGCGCTCACGACCGACCTCAACCAGCCGCTGTCCGGGACAGTGGGTGCGCGGCTGAACGCCACTTACGAGGAATTCGCCAATGCCCGCGATTTTTACGAAGGGCGCTTTATTGGCATTTCCCCCACCATCACCGCAGAACTGGGCGCGGATACCCGCATAACCACCAGCTATTCCTATGATGATGATGCCCGCGTCACCGATCGCGGTGTGCCTGCGCTGGGCGGCCTGCCCCTGTCCGGATATGACAAGACGTTTTTCGGTGATGCGAATTTCAACTACGCGACATCCGAGGCGCATATTGGCCGCGCGCGCATCGACCATCGCTTTTCGGCAGGGCTGACTGCCAATGCGTCGGTGCAATATGCCAATTATGACAAGGCCTATGCCAATGTCCTGCCGCGCAGCACCAATGGCACCACAGTCGACCTGACCGGATACCGCGATGTTACCGCCCGCGAAAATCTGATTGGCCAGGCAAATCTGGTCTGGGAAACCGGCACTGGCAGCGTTGATCATACCATCATGATTGGCCTTGAAGCCGGTTGGCAAGATACGCAGAACAGCCGCCAGAACGTGCTGTTCGATACCGGCTTTGGCCTTGCCTCGGCTGCCACCGTCCCGCTGGCGCGGCAGATTTTCGTGCCGCCGGTGTCACTGACCGACCCGGCCCGCATCCGCGACAGCCAGCTTGAAACCCTGTCGCTTTATGCGCAGGACCAAATCAAGATTGGTGACCATCTGGAACTGGTCGGCGGCGTGCGCTGGGACCGGTTCGACCTTGATACTGTCGAACTTCTGAGCGGTGTTGCAGGCTCGCGCGTTGATGAAATGGTCAGCCCGCGGTTTGGCATGGTGGTAAAACCCAATGATACGCTGTCGATCTATGCCAGTTACACCACCAGCTTCCTGCCGCAATCCGGCGACCAGTTCCTGGCGCTGACGCCGGATACTCAGGCCTTCGAACCGGAAAAGTTCACCAATTACGAAGTAGGCGCAAAGTGGCTGCTGAAACCGGATCTGTTCCTGACGGCTGCGGCGTTCCGGCTGGACCGCAGCAACAGCCGCGCGCCTGATCCGGCCAACACCGGCCTGTCCATCCTGACCGGCGCCAGCCGAACGCAAGGTGCAGAATTCAGCCTGGTGGGCAAGATTACGTCCAACTGGGAAGGCAGCCTCAGCTACACCTATATGGACGGCGAATTGCGGACCACCACCGATGCAGGCGCGGCAGGCACGCGGTTGCAGCAATTGCCGCGCCACCAGATTTCCGCGTGGAACAGGTTCCAGATTACCGACCGGTTCGCGATTGGGGCAGGTGCGATTTATCAGGACGACCAGTTCGCATCCTATTCCGGCGATGTCGTGCTGCCGTCATACTGGCGCTTTGACGCGGCGGCATTTTATGAAGTGGCCGACAATGCGACCATCCAGCTCAATATCCAGAACCTGTTTGACGAAAATTACTACGCCAGCGCGCATGGTGACAACAATATCCAGCCCGGCGCGCCGCTAACGGCCCGCCTGGGCCTGCGCCTGACACTATAGGCCAAACGCTATAAATCAGTCGGCAGTGGCTGGGCCTGTTTCAGGTGCAGCCATTGCCGGCACGGTGCGGGCCGCATCTTCTGCGCTGATGCCGGGGGCGGGCGCGGCGCTGATGCGTTCCTGACGCTGAGCCACGCGCCCTGCCCGCTGGATGGCGCTGACCAACCTTGGATAGACCCCGCAGCGGCACAGGTTGGGGACTGCCGCTTCGATATCCGCCTTGGTCGGCGCGGGGTTTTTCTGGATCAGCGCTGCTGCCGCCATCACCATGCCGGGCGTGCAAAAGCCGCACTGGATGGCCTGTTCAGCCACCATCGCCTGCTGCACGGGGTGCGATCGGTCACGCGACAGCCCTTCGACAGTGGTGACAAAACGCCCTTCTGCTTCGGCAATGGTAATGAGGCAGCTACGCAGCGCCTCCCCATCCACGATGACCATGCACGCACCGCAATCGCCCACGCCGCAGCCATATTTGGTGCCGGTCAGATTGGCCGCATCGCGCAATGCCCACAGCAAGGGGGTGTCTCCATCCAGATTGAACTGAACGGGCCGTCCATTTACGGTCATGGCTGACATGATTATGTGCCTTTCGCGCCGTATCGGCTATTCGCGCCAGCCGCGGTCGATGCGGTCGATACGGCGCTTCCACGCCTCAAAATCGGCCACACCGGGCCCGCCCGGTGCCTGTGCTTGCCCCAGATCGCGCTGATGCACCGCAATCACCGCGTCGGAAACATGGATGGGCTGGCCCATCGACATGGTGGCCACCTGAATTTCACAAGCGCGTTGCAGCGACCATGCCTGCACGAACATTTCCGGAATTGTGCGCCCCATCACCACCGGGCCGTGATTGCGCAGCATCAATATATGCTTGCCGTCCAGATTGGCGAGCAGGCGTTCGCCTTCCTCGGCGCGCACGGTAATGCCCTCAAAATCATGATAGCCGATTTTGCCGATGAAATTGCAGGCGTAAAAACTGATTGGCAACAACCCGCCTTCGCTGGCGCATACTGCCATCGCAGCAGTGGTATGGGTGTGGCAGATGGCGTGGGCGGAACGGACATGCTGATGAAAATAGGCATGCTGCGTAAATCCGGCCTTGTTGACCGGATAGGTGCTGCCATCCAGCGTGTTGCCATCAATATCGATCTTGACCAGATTGGACGCGGTCACTTCTGAATACATCAGGCCGAAAGGATTGATGAGAAACGCAGCATCTTCGCCCGGCACCCGCACGGAAATGTGGTTATAGATCGATTCCGACCAGCCCAGATGGTCAAAAATGCGGTAGCAGGCAGCAAGATCGAGACGGGCCTGCCATTCCGCTTCGCTGCATTCCATGGTCGGTTTCAGCTGGCTTGCCACGATACACTCCTGTTCCTGCACTGCCGCGCACTATCGCACGGCAACAGCGCCGCGCACAAGATGGCAGGGGCTGCTGGCGGTGTTCTTGTCTACAATTGCCAAAACCCTTTGCACATCCGGCACGCACCGCTAACGCCGCGATGATGAGCAAGGATGCCAAACTGACACGCGGGACCATCCGCGGGCATCTGGTGGCGCAGACTGTGCCGATGATTATTGGCGTGGCGGCGATCATGTCGATCGGGCTGGTGGATTCCTATTTCATCGGGCAGCTGGGGGCGGACCAGCTGGCGGCGATCAGCTTCATCTTCCCAATCAGCGTTGCCCTCACCAGCCTGGGGGTGGGCGTTTCGGTGGGCATCAATTCAGTGGTCGCCCGCGCCCTTGGCGAAGGGGACAGCGCCAGCGCAGCGCGGCGCGCCAATTTCGGCATGGTGTTTGCCGTGGGGCTAGGCGCGGTCATGGGACTGGGCCTGTTTCTGGCGCTGGACCCGCTGTTTCGCCTGATGCAGGCGCCCGATAATCTGATGCCCTATATCCGCATCTATATGCAGCCATTTGCCATGGGTTTCCCGCTGTTGATGGGGATCATGGGCATTAACGGAGTTCTGCGCGGCCAGGGCGAGGCCAAGCGCACGTCAGTCATTTCTCTTACTTACGCCAGCGCCAATTGGGTGCTGGACCCGCTGCTGATCACAGGCGCACTCGGTGTGGAGGGCTTTGGCATTGCCGGCGCTGCCTATGCCACGCTGATCGGATGGGCAATCGCGGTCTTGCTGGGGCTGTTTCTGCTGCGCTCCACCGCATTGCCGATTGATATAAAGGTGCTGAAAGACTGCAACATGGGCGCATCGCTCCGCTCTATTGCGGGCGTAGCGGGGCCCGCCGCCTTTTCCAACGCCATCAACCCCATTGGCCTGTCCGTGCTGACCGCGCTGGTCGCCGCGCAGGGGCAGGACGCAGTGGCCGGGTTTGGCGCAGCGGGCCGGTTGCAGAGCTTTGCCGTGGTGCCGTTGCTGGCGCTTTCGGCGTCAATCGGGGCGATTGTGGGGCAGAACTGGGGCGCGGGCCAGCAGGACAGATCGCGTAGCGCCATGGTCTGGGCGGGCGGTTTCTGCCTTGCGTATGGCGCCGCACTTGCAGTCATGCTGTTTGCTGCGGGTGACTGGTTTGCCGCCTTTTTCACCGATGATGCAGACGTTATTGCCGCCTTTTCCAGCTATCTCAGCATCGCGGCATGGGGCTATGCCGGTTATGGGCTGCTTATTGTCAGCAATGGCGCGCTCAATTCTGTGGGCCGCGCCGGAACCGCGCTGATCCAGTCCTTCGCCAGGGTATTTCTGGTGATGCTGCCCTTTGCATGGCTGCTGCGCCCAGCCTGGGGCGCAGAAGCCGTCTACGCTGCGGAACTGGCGGCCAATGCCATTGGTGGCACTGTGGCAGCTATCATCGTGTGGCGTGTCCTTCGCAGCCGCACGCTCAGATCTGCATCGCACGGAATTTCCAGCACTTCGCAGCAATAGTGACGCTTCGTTAACCATCGCCCTTCATAGAGGTTTCTGAATTTGCACCAGTGATAGTGGACAGCAAATGCCGGGGGGTTTTGACAGATGGACGATTTGCTGGCGGAATTCGTGGCCGAAACGCGCGAAATGCTGGAAGCAATCGCGGGCGAAATCGTCGCCTGGGAAGCCGACCCTGCCGATAGAGCGCGGCTCGACGGAATTTTCCGCTTTGTCCACACTGTCAAAGGCAATTGCGGTTTCTTTGATTTTCCGCGTCTGGAAAAACTCAGCCATGCCGCTGAAAGTGTCCTGGCCGAAGTGCGTGCCGGCAGGCGGGTGCCGGATGTCGGGCTGGTTAATGCCGTCCTGGCCATCATCGACCGGATATCCCAGATGGCCGATGCCATTGATGCAGGGCAAGATTTGCCCGGCACGGGCGATGACGATCTGATTGCCGCACTGGAACCAGATGCCACAGAAGCAGAGGGCGATGGGGTTGGCGCCGCTGCCAGCGGTGCTACCATGCAGGACGACACGAACGAAAAGACCATCGGCGCGCACCAGACCGTGACCCCGCGCAGCATCCGCCTGCCGGTGGAATTGCTGGACCGGGTGATGAGCGGCATTTCCGACATGGTGCTGGCGCGAAATGATCTGGCACGGCGCTTGCGCGATGCAGGGGCGCAGCCGACCATCGACGGGCCGTTTGAACGGCTGACCGGCATACTGACCGATGTGCGCGAAGCTGTGACCCGGATGCGGATGCAGCGGATTGAACATTTGTACAATGCCCTGCCCCGTCTGGTGCGTGATCTGTCCGCCGACCTTGGCAAGCAGGTGATGATCGACCTCGAAGGCGGCGATGTCGAGCTGGACCGCGAAATGATTGAAATGATCCGCGACCCGGTCACCCACATCATTCGCAATGCCATTGACCATGGGATTGAAACGCCCGCCACGCGGCTTGCTGCTGGCAAACGTGAAATTGGCCTGCTCAGTTTCGCCGCGCGCCAGTCCGGCAACAAGATCACTATCACCATCACCGATGATGGCCGCGGGCTGGATCTGGCGAAACTGGCCAGCAAGGCAGTGGCAGCCCATATTGTATCGCAGCGCGAAGCTGATGAAATGTCGCGCAATCAGTTACAGCAGCTCATCTTCGAACCCGGCCTTTCCACTGCCGATACCGTCAGCAATGTTTCGGGACGCGGCGTGGGCATGGATGTGGTGCGGGCAAATCTGGAGAAAATCGGCGGCACCATCCAGGTCAGAAGCAAGGCTGGTGAAGGCACGCTGTTCATCCTCGAAATCCCCCTGACCCTGAGCATTGTGGCGGGCCTGACAGTGGGCGCAGAAGGGCAGCGTTTTGCCATTCCGCGGTCCTACGTTGAAGAAATTGTCCATGGCGCGGCTGCTTCGCTCGAATATTCCACCGTGGGTGACAGCGAACTGGTCACATTCCGCGGCAAGCGCATTGCCTGCCTTTCGCTCGCCAATGTCCTGGGTATGACCCGGGGGCAAAGCGTGCGCGGCAAGACGCTGGTGCTGGTCCGGCTGGGCAGCGGCGATCTGTTTGCCGTGGCAGTTGACCGGATTTATGATCACGAAGATCTGGTGGTAAAACCACTGGCCCCTGCAGTGATGGCCACCGGCGTTTATGCCGGCACCACGCTGCTGGATGATGGCAGCCCCATCCTGATGCTGGATATGCCGACCATTGCGCAGCAAAACGGGCTGGTCAGCGAAGTGCGCCTGCGCCCCGCCAGCGTCGAACCTGAGGATGTCGAAGTGTCGGAAAAAACCCGCCCGGTCATGCTGTTTGTGGGCATTGACGGACGCCGCCGCGCCATGGACATGGATATTGTCCGCCGGATCGATATTGCGCCTGTGGCCGCCATCGATATTGAAGGGGCGCGCGCGCAAATTGTGATTGACGGCGAAATTTTGCCGCTGGTCGGCGCATATGGCGGCGCAATGCCGGCCGATAAACTCAAGCTGCTGCGACTGTCGGACGGAACATGCGAACTGGCCTATGCCGTGCGCGAAGTGTCCGATGCAGCGGTCATAGACAGTGCCATTGTGCCTGCGGGCGCCGATGATGATCTGATCGAAGGCGTAACCCTGATCGGCGGAGAGCCGGTGGGTATTATTGACGGCATGAAGCTGTTTGCCCGCCATGGTAGCCCGCCGCAAAGCAGCGTCCCGCTTGTCTGCCGTCTGCCTGCCGCTGATGGCTGGGCCCGCACAATGCTGGAACCATTGGTGAAAGCTGCCGGATACAGGCTGGCCGCATCCGATGATGAAGCCGCCGATGTCACCATCCTGATGGAAAATGATGACGCTGAGACCAGCGATCATGACGGCCAGATCATCTGCCTTCATGCCGATGCAGAAGCGCCGGTGAGCACAGCCGACAGGATTTACCGATATGACAGGGATGCGCTGCTGGGCGCGCTCAGAACCGCACGCGGGGGACGGCCATGATGGACGAATTGCTAGTGATGACGGTCATTGCCGGACGGCGCGCGGCATTTCGCGCGGTGGAAGTGCAGGCCGTGATCGAGATTGAAATTATCCACCCCGTGCCGCGCGCACCCGATTTCATCGCCGGGCTTACTGCCCTGCGCAGCCAGTCTTTGACCGTGATTGACTGCCGCCGTTCGCTTGGCCTTGCCGGCGATAGCGCAGCAGACAGCCGCGCCGCCGTGGTCGAAGTGGGCGGCCACCCCTACGCGCTGCTGGTCGATACCGTCGAAGATGTGGTCGAGGCCCGTTCCGCGCCTCACCCTGTTCCAGGCGGGCTTGGTGCTGCATGGGAACGCGTGGGAATCGGGATGATCGAAACAGACGCAGAACCTGCGCTGCTGGTAGATATTGCTAAAATGGTGGCCGGGCCGGATCAGGCGATCCGCGGATTGGCGGCTTAAGTGATTAGTTACCTCAGCCATTTACAAGCAACATTTACATAAGGGGTCGCATCCATGAAAAGTTGCCTGATCGTCGACGACTCGCGTGTCATCCGCAAGGTTTCCCGGCATATTCTCGAATCGCTGGGCTTTAGTGTCGAAGAAGCAGAAAATGGCCGCGACGGTCTGGAATGCTGCACTGTGGCCATGCCCGATGTCGTTTTGCTCGACTGGAATATGCCGGTGATGACCGGCATCGAATTTATCACCCAGCTTCGCCAGCGGGACGATGGTGACAAACCCAAAGTGGTTTTCTGCACCACCGAAAACGACATTTCCCATATCCGTGAAGCCATCAGCGCAGGCGCGGACGAATATGTCATGAAGCCATTTGACCATGAAACGCTGCAAATCAAATTGCAGCTGGTGGGCATGGCCTGAGGGCCAGGCCGTGAACGCGCCTGTCGAACCTGCCTGGCCGCCCGGCTCCCACTCTTCAGGGCACCATTCCTCAGCACCCCTATCCACAGCGCACCAATCCACAGGGCACCAATCCACAGGGCACCAATCCAAAGGGCGCCTTTCCAGCCGGTCACGGCCCGAAGTGCGGGTCATGATTGTCGACGATTCCCTGATTGTGCGAACCGTATTGTCGCGCATCATTGACGATGCCGATGGTTACCACATAGTCGCCAAGGCCAGCAGCGCCGAACTGGCTCTGGCTGAACTCGACACGATTACCGCCGATGTCATCCTGCTGGATCTGGAAATGCCGGGTATGGGCGGGCTGGATGCGCTGCCTAAAATTCTGGCGAAAGCCAATGGCGCGCAGGTTCTGGTGGTATCGTCGCTGACCGATGATGGCGCTGAACATACTATTTCGGCCATGCAAATGGGCGCCGCCGACACCATGCTCAAACCGCGCTCCGGCGGGTTTGACCAGCCATATCGCGCCGCATTGCTGGCCAAGATCAGGGCGCTATGCCCCCGCCGCGGTGCGGCTGAACCTGTCAGTGCCGCGGTGCTGCCAACCTCCCCTGTTCTGCGCCCCTCGCCAAAGATATCGCCGCAGGTTCTGGCAATCGGCGCGTCGACGGGCGGCATCCATGCCTTGTGCATTTTGCTGCGCCACCTTCCCCGCCAGATAGATATTCCCATCCTAGTCACCCAGCATCTGCCCGAATCGTTCATGAACGTATTTGCGCGCCAGTTGGAAGTGGCTGGCAATCGCAAAGCTGTGGTTGCCGGCCATCGCACGCGGATTGAGCGCGGCACAATTGTGGTGGCGCCGGGTGACGGCCATATGCAGATTGCGCGCAACGGCGCTGACCTGTGCACCACAATCGGCCATTATCCAGTCAGCAGCGGCTGCACGCCATCGGTTGATCCCATGTTCGAAACCTTGGGCCAGGCTATCGGCAGCCGCGCGCTTGGCATCGTCCTGTCGGGCATGGGCCGCGACGGGGTGGAAGGCGCCGCCAAGCTGGTTGCAGCAGGCGGCACCGTGATTGCTCAGGACGAGCAAAGCTCAGCAGTATGGGGGATGCCCCGCGCGGTGGCCGAAGCCGGGCTGACGTCTGCCATTCTCCCGCCTGAAGCCATTGCGCTCAGAATTGCCGCCCATGCCGGAGCCGCGGCATGGAAGTAAGCGACATTTCCCACAAGATCATTGCCGATCTTCTGACCGCACGGTCCGGCCAGCAGCTGACCGAAGGTCGCCGCTGGCGTGTGGGCTCGGCCCTGTCCGGCATTTTCCGTGAACGCGGCATAAGCAATGTCGATCAGCTTGTCTGCCTGCTGGCAGAACCCAGCGGCGATGAACTGGCGCAGCAGGTGGTCGAGGCGTTGCTGAATAATGAAACCTATTTTTTCCGTGATCGGGTCATGTTCGAACTGCTCGACCAGCAGGCATTGCGGGCTCTTGCCGAAAGAAGGGCCGATACCAGAAAACTGGCCATCTGGTCTGCGGGCTGCTCCACCGGGCAAGAGGCCCTGTCCCTTGCCATGATGTTTACAGAACAGGCGAAACGCTGGGCCGGATGGGACATCACCATCCACGGAACGGATGTTTCAACCCAGGCGATTTCAGCCGCCCGCAATGCGCGCTACACCCAATTCGAAATTCAGCGGGGCTTGGGTGTCACCCAGATGATTTCCCATTTCGAGGAAACGCCCGAGGGGTGGAAAGCCAGCCCGAAACTGCAGAAAATGGTCCGTTTCAAAGTCCGCAACATACTGGACCCGCCAGAAAGTCTGCAACGCTATGACCTGGTGCTGTGCCGCAACGTCCTGCTGTATTTCGATGGGCCTACGCGTGAGCGCGCATTTGACAGGTTGGCGCAGAGCATGGCGCCTGACGGCCTGCTGATGCTGGGCGCGGGCGAGACCACAGTGGGCCGGACGGGAAGTTTCGAACCGGTAAAGGGTATGCAGGGCCTGTATGGCCGCGCATTTCCCAATTCCGCCATCAACCAGCCGCCAACACGGGCCGGGCACAGTGCGAAAAACGCACCGCCATTAATGCCGCTGGTGGGCGGGGCACGAGGGTAAATCACGATTTAACAGTTCTTTAGGCTCGGCACGCTAAGTGTCTTTGTCGAGGGATCAGTCTCTCGACCTTGGGGGGTTTGGGTGCTCAATTTTCTGAAGAAATCGGGTCTTAACCCCAAGGCGCTGGTAATTGCGCCATTGCTGGTGCTGACCTCTATCTTCGTCCTGCTGGCTGGCCTGCTCCTTATCAGTGGAAATGTGCCCACCGTGGCCGCTGCAGCACTTCTGGCTGGCGGGGTCGCCATATATGCCGTCGCGGCAGCCATGCTGTTCCGCATGGGCATCAGCAATCTTGCCCGGCTGGAAAGCCTTGGCCGCACCGACAGCCTCAGCCTGCTCCCCAACCGGCGTGCATTGCACCATGATACGCAGGCCGTGCTGGACAGCGGGGAAGAAGTCGCGGTTGCCCTCATCGACCTTGACGGGTTCAAACTGGTGAATGACCTTTATGGCCACCAGGTGGGCGACAGTGTCATCAGGCAGGTTGCATCGATATTGCGGGAGGTGTGTGACGGCAATGCCAGCACCTACCGCCTTGGCGGCGACGAATTTGCGCTGACCATGGCAGGCACCTTGTCTGGCACCATTCTGGAAGGCATCTGCCGCGGTGTGCTGGAACGCCTGGTTCACCCCATCGCCATTGAAGACCGCCGCATTGGCATTGGCGCCAGCATTGGTCTGGCACGCACCAGCAAGACCCATCAATACGATTCGTCAGAATTGCTGCGTCAGGCAGATGTGGCCATGTATGTGTCGAAACGTGGCGGCAAAATGCGCTGCAGCTGGTTCCGCGAAGAATTTGACCGCAACCTCGAGGCGCTGCGGGACATGGATGACGAGCTGCGCAGCGCATTGCTCAATGAAGAATTCCGCGTGCTATACCAGCCGCTGGTGGACGCCAAGAGCCGCCGGGTCGTCTCTGTCGAGGCCCTGCTTCGCTGGGTCCGCCCGGATGGCAAATTGATCGGGCCTGATGTGTTCATCCCGATTGCCGAGGAATCCGGACTGATCAATTCGATCGGCCTGTGGGTGTTGCGGGTGGCCTGCGGCGATGCGCTGGCATGGGGCAACATCAAATTGTCGGTCAATATTTCGGCCGCCCAACTGCGTAATCCGGAATTTCCGATCCAGCTGGGCAATATTATCGAGGAAACCGGCTTTCCAGCTGAACGTCTGGAGCTGGAAATCACCGAAACCTGCCTGGTGCTTGACCCGGTGGTGGCTGAACGAAGCCTCGATATCATCCGCGGCTTTGGCGTCAGTGTGGCACTTGATGATTTTGGCACCGGCTATGCGTCCATCGGCTTCCTGCGGCAGTTTCGTTTTCAGAAATTGAAGCTCGACCGGTCGCTCGTGGTCGATTCCGCGGGTGATGAAAGTTCACGCGCGATGATGCTGTCGAGCATTTCGATGGCCCGCGCGCTGAAGATGGATGTGACTGCCGAAGGCGTGGAAACGCAGGCCCAGGCCGATCTGGTCCGGTCCGCCGGATGTGACCAGATTCAGGGCTGGCTGTATTTCCGGCCCATGCCGCCTGAAGAAATCGAGCAGCACTTGCTGCTACCGGCCAGCCCCTTTGAATGCGAACGTGACACATACGGGAAGAAAATAGCATGAGCGCGCTTGAGCACGTGGTGAAAGACATTGTCACCAATGAAGATGTCGTCGCCGCCCCGGCAGCAAATCCGCAGACAGACAGCGGGCGCGGCTTGCGCCGCTGGTTTGCGCAGCGATCCATCAGTGACAAGCTGCGGCTGTTCTCGCGCGCCAATTTCGTGGTGATGGGCATTACTGCGCTGACCCTGATTATTGGCCTGCAACAGCTTGATGCGCGGTATGAAGCGCACCAGCGGCTCAACCTTGCCGCGCTGACATCGGCAGACCTTGGCGCGCATCTGGCAGACGCACGCTTTGCCGCAGCGCAGTCCTTTGCATCGCGCAATGCAGCCGATGTGGCAGATGCCAGGCGGGCGCTGAACGAAACGCAGCGATTGCTGGCAGGGCTGGCGCTGGCGGCGGCTGATGCTGACCAGGATTTGCAGAGCAAGATTGCCCGATTTGAAATTCAGCAGGCCAGCTATGCGCAGCAAATCGGCAGCCTGACATCATTTACCGGCAGCAATGTGGGCACACGCGATGATCTGACCAGAACCATTGCCGAAAATGGCGCGTCATTGTCGCGGCAGGCGCATGATATCAAGGCTGGCTTTGTGGCCGCAGCCGATGCTTCCGAAGCAACCGGCTTCCGGTTCTTCTATGGCTTGCTCGTCGTGCTCGTTCTGGTCGGGATACTGGCGGTCGGGGTTGCGGCGGCAGGATCGCGCTTTCTCACCCGCGACATTTCGGATGCGATCCAGCGGCTGACCGCTTCGATGAAGACGCTGTCGACCGGCGAAAAGAATATTGACGTTCCCTTCGAACATCGCAGCGATGAAATAGGCGAAATGGCCCGCGCGCTGGATATTTTCCGCAGGGTTGCCTGGCGGTATGAAAGACTCAGCACCGAACGCGCCGAAGCGGCCAAGGTGGAGCTGGAGATGCAGGTCGATGCAGAACGCGAGCGGGAGAAGCAGCGCGAACGTCAGGCCGAGATACTCAAGCGCATGGCGGATAAGTTCGAACAGACCGTGGGCGATGTGGTCAGCAGCGTGGCCGCGGCATCCACCCAGCTTAAAACCACTGCTGGCGCCATGGCAGCATCCGCTGAAACATCCTCCAGTCAGGCCGGGCGCGTGGCCCATTCGATGCAGGAAGCATCAGGCGGCGTCACTGCCGCAGCCGCCGCCAGCGACGAATTCGCGATGTCGATCGGGGAAATAAGCCGGCAGGCTGCCACGTCAGCCGAACTGGCCCGCAAGGCATCGGAATCAGCCGATCTTGCCGATGTGAAAATGTCCACCCTGTCACAGGCCGCGTCGCAAGTTGGCCAGATTGTCGAATTGATCCAGTCTATCGCCCGGCGCACCAACCTTCTGGCATTGAACGCGTCCATCGAAGCCGCGCGCGGCGGCGAAGCGGGCCGAGGTTTTGCGGTGGTCGCATCAGAAGTGAAAGAACTGGCGGCACAGACCAGCCGCGCCACACAGGAAGTGGCCGACCAGATCCGCGCCATGCAGAATTCCACCAGCGACGGGGTCCATGCCCTGCGCGCCATTGGCGAGCAAGTGCAGCAGCTGGAAACCACCGCCATCTCCATTGCCTCTGCAGTGGACCAGCAATCGGTGGCAGGTCAGGATCTGGCCCGTAGCATCGATCTGGCGGCACGCAGCAGCGGCGAAGTTTCATCCAGCATCACCAATGTGCGGGAAAGTTCGCTGGCGACAGGCGCTGCCGCGGCACAAGTGCTGAATTCCGCGACCGATCTGGAAGGGCAGGCAGCCAATCTGCGCAACCACGTAGATGGATTCATGCGCCGCATTCGCGCTGACGGCTGAAAAGACCGAACTGATTTCAGACCAATGCGGCTTCAGGCGAATGTGATTTCAGGGTCACCCTCGGCCCATGGCGCTAACCGGGGCATAATCGACTGAAACAGCGGCGATCCGGTATGGTCTGCCAGCCAGGTGTGAAGCTGCGGCAAATTCTGGCTGACGAACCATTCGCGGTCAGTGGCGGCAAATTGGCGGATGAAAGGCATGATCGCCATATCTGTCAGCCCGCGTTTTTCACCTGAAAGATGGGCCTGCTGTTCCAGGCGCGTCTCTAGCGCGCGCAACATTTCCATCGCGGCGGCGCGATGCGGAAGCGGGTCGCAATCATGCCGGTTGCTGTATTTATACCGGTTCAGGTGATGCTTGAACGGGCCATCATTGGCCTCAATCAAGTCATGATCCTGACGCTCCAGCCAGCCTTCCGGATCATTTCGTGCCAACGCCAGCCGCATGATGCTGATGCTTTCATCCACCACCTCGCCGCTTGTCGTCACCAGAACCGGAACGGTGGCTTTGGCCGATGCCTCCAGCAGGGCTTCGGGCTTGTTCGATAATTTCACCTCGCGGATGGTGCACGTCGTGCCGCTCACCATCAATGCCAGCCGCGCACGCATGGCATAGGGGCAACGGCGGAAACTGTAGAGAACTGGCAAATCCGTCATTTTTTCAGCCGTGCGCCCACATGCGCCATGCCCTGGTCGGCCGCTTTCAATTCCTGCTTTTGCCGTTCGCGATAGCCAGCCCGCTGGGCCTCTGTCCGCTCGTCATAACAGCCGGGGCAGCTCACACCTGCTTCATAAAGCGGGGATGTTCGGACCTCTGGCAGGATCGGCCGGCGGCAGGCATGGCACAAATCATACGAGCCTTGCGACAGGCCGTGGCCCACTGTCACCCGCTGGTCAAAAACGAAGCATTCGCCTTCCCACAGCGAATCTTCCTCATCCACTGTTTCCAGATATTTGAGGATGCCGCCTTTCAAATGAAACACTTCCTCCACCCCTTCGGATTTGAGGAAAGCGGTGGATTTTTCGCATCTGATCCCGCCAGTGCAGAACATCGCCACTTTGGGCGGTGTGTCCCCCTGCATCAGCTTTGCCCGTTCAGCACGGAACCACTCGGGAAATTCGCGAAAGGTTTTCAGCGCCGGGTCAATGGCACCCCTGAAAGTGCCGACCTGCGTTTCATAGTCATTGCGCGTGTCGATCACGATGGTCGCCGGATCGCTGATCAGCGCATTCCAGTCTTCCGGCTCGACATATTGGCCGACATTGACCAGAGGGTCGATATCGGGCTGGCCCATGGTGACGATTTCAGGCTTGATCCGCACTTTCATGCGGTGGAATGGCATGGACGGCGCACGTGAAAATTTGACTTCGAGATCCGCAAAACCGTCAATCTGGCGAATGCCCGCCAGCACTTGTTCTATCGCATCGTCAGTGCCGGCAATGGTGCCGTTGATCCCTTCCGACGCGATCAGCAAAGTGCCCTTTACAGCCTGTTCTTCGCATATTTGCGCCAGCTGTAAACGGCTGCCTTCACGGTCCGCCACCGGTGCAAATCGGTAGAGTGCGGCAACGCAAACCGGCAAGGCAGCATCGCCCGTCAGGCGGCTTGTTTCATCATCAATCGTCATAGGCCGCTTACTTAGTGCCGATGGTTGCTTAGTCCAACCCGCTATCCATTAGTTCGGCCCATCAATGCGGCATATGCGGCAAGATACATGGCCGCGGCTTTTGCGAGCGGCAGCCATCGAAATTTTCCTGGAAACGGTTTGCTTCGGGAATTTGCCGGGGAACGGGTCTGGCGGCAGGCACCGCTGTGTCAGGTCCGGCATTTGCAGGTCCGGCACTTACATGCCCGGCAGTTTCAGCTGGCACCGCGCCTGCGGTCCTGTTCCTGTCATGGTCACTGTTCTTGTCATAATCACTGGCAGCGCGGGCGAAAATTTCGGCAGCTTTTGGCGGCATTTTCTGCTGCGCTTGCGCTGGCATGCCAAGCAGCACCGCGCACAGCAGTGCGGCGACGGATGCCGCAGTTTTGCTCATGGATGGAGGAAACACTGCGATATTGGCGATGCCATTTGCCATCATACGCTCCTTCTGCCTAAGCCGTGGTCCCGGCAGGTTCATAAAAATGCCGCTCCTCGATGATCTTGTCCTCGTGGACGGTGTAAATTGCGATTTCGCTGAACGGCGCCGCCTGGCCAGACCTGCGGTCCGTCACCATCCGGTCGATGAAAAGCGCGAATGTGTTGCCGGTAATGAACGGTCCGTCGATCATCACGTCTTCAACTATATTGTCAGCCAGCCAGCGATCGAGCCTGCGGCGCGCGGTGTTGAAACCACCCGATCCCTGCAAGCGGTCACCCGCGACGACATCGCAGGTGCTGCATTCAGGGGCGATCCATTCAACATCCTGCGCCCAGTATTTATCCGCGGCGCGGCGGGTTTCGCCAGCGGCCAGCAGGGCGGAGAAATCCTGCGCGAGGTGGGCAATCGACATGATGTCAGCAGGTCGCCATGGCGGTCACAAGACCTTTCCCGGGAATTTGTAAATTGTGTATTGCCCGGCGGGCGATTGGGTCGCAGCACCGCCCGCCGGACAACTCGGTCAGGCCCTATTTGAGGACCAATTCCTGATATTCTGTCGAACCCATCAATTCGCGCATCGATGAACGTGCGCCCGATTCCGCTGTCCGGCTGCGGTCATCCGAGGCGAGCATTGCGTTGACCTTCTTGTTGAAGGCTTCCTGCTGCGCTTTGCTGTAATAGTCCTTGTATTCGATAACCAGGATGAGGTCAGGCTCGCCATCGCGGGCATTATTGGTGGACAGGACATGATATTCCACCAGCATGCCTTCGGCCTTGGCGAATTCATTGACCTTCTTCCATTGGCCCGCAAGGTGATCCATGTAATTTTCAAACTGTCCCGGCAGGACATTGATGCGGCTGGCGGACCAGACGTTGCCGAGGTCATAATTGCTTTCCTGCGCAAAGGCAGGCGCCGCAACTGGCAGTGCCATCATCATAACGCTGGCCAACGCCGCAGATTTCATCAATTTCATGCTCTTCACCCCTAGATTGAGCGACCCGTTTGAAA
This sequence comes from Allopontixanthobacter confluentis, assembly GCF_009827615.1. Classification (GTDB taxonomy): domain Bacteria; phylum Pseudomonadota; class Alphaproteobacteria; order Sphingomonadales; family Sphingomonadaceae; genus Allopontixanthobacter; species Allopontixanthobacter confluentis. Next base: position 147,590 of record NZ_WTYU01000001.1, on the reverse strand, counting down.
ATTGTGCCAGCAAACCCGGCCGGTCAGCGGCCGCAGCGCGGTTTGCACGTTTCATGTTCATGGCCCGCTCCCTCCTGCGTCCTGACAATGATCCGCCTTCCTGCGGCACCGGCAAAGCTGTCCCGCTATCGGCACAAGACCCCCGTCCCGGCCAATAATTTCAGGCAATCATTCGATATTCGATGCAGTATTTGTGCGCCTTTGCACGGCTGTCCGTCAATCGGCCCAGCGTCAATAAACCGTCAAACCAGCGTCAATCCGTCACCAATCGCATGGCAATTTTTGGTCTGGCGGTCGCTGCCTGCAATTGGTCGGCACCGGCATCGGCATCGGCATCGGCATCGGCTTCTGCCGTCATCAGGTCTGGCCAGCCATACTTATCCCACGCTGCCACCATGCCGATTTTTTTGGCAAACCCCATGAAATCAGGATGCAGTCGCACTTGCCGCGTTGGCTCCACATCCGTCCAGACAGACATCAGACCAAAGAAATTGGCCGGCGTGATCTGTTCACCCAGCGTGCGGAATACCATTTGCGCATCACCCATCCAGATGGCGGGCAGGACGATGGTGGAATCATATTTGTCCGGCAATGTGGCATGCAGCATTTCCAGAACCTGACAGTAATTGCGCCGCGCCTGATCGCAGCCGCTATGCAGCCCGCGCGCGGCCATGTCCCAATAGGCTTCCATCACCTCTGGCGGCATCGGCGCGGCACCGGCGGGCGGGAAAATGACAGTGTTCATAAGCAGACGCGTCTGCTTGTATTGTTCAACCGCCAGGTCACGGTCACCTGATGCCGCGGTTGCCGCTGCCAGCCACATGGATGGATAGCCAAGGTCAACCATGCGCTGCCCTGCGGCAATGGCGGCGTCCACATCACCAAGGTTGAGATGCGCCACACTGAGCATGGAATAATTGCGGGCGTTCACCGGATCCTGCTGAATGGCAGCCGTGATATATGGCAGGGCCTGCGCGGTGCGCCCGATATAAAGCAGGAATGACCCCAGCCTGATGCCGACATCGGGATTGTCCGGTTCCAGGCGATAGGCCTCGAACGCCAGGTCCAGCGCGCCCACGATATCGTTCTGCGTCCATTGATGGATCGCCAGCATGGACCGTGCGTGCCCTTGCATCGGCGCCAGTTCAATCGCCCGATTGGCACAGCGCGCCATCAGTTCCGATTCCTTCATGCGTTCCAGGCAAGGGGTATAGACGGCGGTATAAACATGCGCTTCGGCCAGCGCAGTCCAGCATTCCGCAAACAGGGGATCGAGTTCCAATGCTCGTTCCAGAAGCTCGATCGCCTTCGCCAGCACATTGTCGCCAATGGCGCGCACCGTCAACGCGCGGCCCTGCAGATACAGCCGGTATGCTTCGCGATTGGCCGTCATCATCCGGACGGGCGGCGGCTGGGTTTCGATATCGACCGCTCCGCACAGCCCGGTCGTCAGTCGATGCGCAACCTGCTCGCGTGATCGGAAAATATCCTCCACGCTGCCATCATAACGATGTGTCCAGATTTCAAATCCGGTTGCCCCGTCAATGAGGCGCGTATTAATGCGCACCGCATCATCATGCCGGTGCACGCACCCTTCCACCACATGGGTGACATGCAAAACCTGCGCGATTTCGGGCAGCTGCAATTCTGTATCGCGAAAATGGGATGAGGATGTGCGGCCGGTAACCAGCAGTCCCGGCACTTTGCCAAGGGAAGTGATCAGTTCATCCACCACCCCGTCAGCCAGAAAAAATTCGCCGCCCACATTATCAATCTGGTGGAATGGCAAAACCGCAATCCGGATCTTGCAATCATGCTGGCGGAACAATGCCTTCTGCCCGGCGGCTGGGTCGCGCAGCATCCATGCTTCCAGCAATTGCGCCTGTTCGACCGTTCGGCCGTTCTGCGCCAACCTGTCAAGCGCGCCATGGACACCGCCCTGAAGGCGGGCTTCGACCTGCTCCCGCCTGATCGAGATCCATTCGTCAAACGAAGGGCCGAACTGGAATTGCCCCAACAGCGCCTGCCCGCCAATCTGCATAAGCAAGCTGCAAGCCTGCGCCACATCATCGGCGGCCAATGCTTCTTCCAGCAAATCAAGATCAGTCTGGATAACGCCCGGATGCAGGCAGATGCGCGTCCGGTTAACGTCCAGCACATCAGCATCCAGCGGCTCGAACATCTTGCCCAGCGCAAGCAGGCATTGCCGCAGGCTGGCACGCGCTTGCGCTTCGAACCGCCCGGGCCACAGCAATTTACTCAGATGCTCGCGTTCCAGCGGCTCCCCCGGCATCGTACACAAAATCGCCAGCAGCGCGCTGGCACGCCGGTTGGAAATAATGATTTCGGAGTTATCACCGATACTTAGGCTGAACGGACCAAAGACAGACGCAAGCATGGCTGGAGAATTATTCACCACCAGGCTCGTGCGCCCCATAAAGTTCATCGCCCCGCCACCTTCACTGTGCCACCCCCAATGTGCCGACCCTATTATAAAGAGGGAAGAGACAATCGCAATTTCCTAAACCAACACCGCAAAGAACCTTCCGGTAAAATCGAAGACAGCCGTACTTCAGCTTTATCTACTACT
>NZ_WTYU01000001.1:117500-135000 GCF_009827615.1 Allopontixanthobacter confluentis | reverse complement strand
GGGCGCGCATCGGCCATCCATGCCCCGCCCCGTTTTCCGGTGCGAGCGTGCAGATCGAGATAAAGCCCGGCAATAATATCTCCGCGCTCGTCGATCACGTCATGGAACTGGGCATCGGGATGATAAAGCTCGACGTCCTTTCTTTCGACCAGGCTAATGCCAAACAGGTTGTGCAGCAAAGCGCGCCAACCAGCCATCACTTGCTCAACCGGGAAGAAAGCGCGCAATTCCTGTTCGTCGACAGCAAACCTGTCCTGGCGCAGCCGCTCGGAAACGAAGGCAACATCCCATGGCTGCACGTCATCAATGCCAAGCCCGGCCGCAAAATGTTGCAAATCAGCCAGATCCTGCGCCGCAGCCGGTTTGGCCCGCTGGCCAAGATCGCGAAGGAAACTGATGACTTCAGCAGCATCGCTCGCCATCTTCTTCGCCAAGGATAGGGCAACAGGGTCCGAAAAGCCGAGCAGCAGTGCAGCCTCGCGGCGCAATTCCAATATCCTGTCGATCCGCGCAGAATTGTCGAATTCGCCCGCATTGGGCCCCTGATCAGAAGCCCGCGTGCCTGATGCGGCATAGACCCGGGCCCGCAAGTCGCGGTTTTCGGCAAAGGTGAGCACGGCCATCACGCTTGGCTGCTGCAATGTGACCAGCCAGCCGGGCAAATCCCTTTCCTGCGCTGCTGACCGGAACATGGCCATGTCGGCAGGCGATATGCCAGCCAGCATGGCTTCCTGCGTGACATGTTCGCTCCACGCCTCGGTCGCGTCCAGCACCGCGCTGCCAAATTCGGTCGACAGAGCGGACAGTTCCACCGATATGTCTGCAAAACGTGCCCGCGCTTCGGGATCCAGAGCCACACCGGCCAGAACGAAATCGCGAATGGCGCGCTCCACCGCAATTCTGTCCGCCTGCGGGAGCTGTGCAAAATCTGCCGATTGGGTCAGCGCCACCAACACATCATACAAGGCACGGTTTTGCAGCACTTCCATCTGGTGGTGAACCAGCCGCCCCTGCCCTGTTGCGTGGGCGCTGCGCAATTCGGGCGTGTCTGCGACATTGCGCAAATGGGATATGGCTGACCAAACTGCATCCAGCGCGGTTTCCGCACGTTCGAGCGGAAGCCATGTGTTGGCAAAACTGACTGGCTGGGCCTGAAGCACCTCTGCAACCGCTGCCTGATGGTCACCAATGACCCGGTCAAGTGCGGGCGCGATATGCTCCGGTGTGATCGCGGTGAAACGCGGCAGGGATGCGGTATCTAGCAAGGGATTGGTCATGACCTTCCAGTCGCCTGAACCAGCGGCCCGGTCAAGTCGGACTGTTTGATCGGTCAGGATCGAAGGAGGTGCCCGGCCCGTGCTACAAACCGGTACAAACCGGGCACCGTCATCTCAGCCTGACGTCACGAGACAAAGCCTGCTCAGACTGGCAGCATTCCTGTCTGCCGCATCGCTTCACCCAGCCCCAGCGCGCTTGATATGGCCAGGTTCATGGATCGTACCTGCGGCCGGATCGGGATCCGCAAACGCGCATGGCACGCTTCGGCCACGGAGGCAGGCACGCCAGCACTTTCCTTGCCAAACAACAGCACATCATCGCCGTGAAAGCTGAAATCATAGGAAGATTGCCGGCTTTTTGTCGTGAACAGCACCAGCCGTGCTGGGCCTATATGCGTTTTGAAAGCGGCAAAATCTGCATGGCGGGTGATGTCGACATGATCGATATAATCCATCGCAGTGCGCCGAACGCGGCGGTCATCCCATGCAAATCCCATCGGCTCGATCAGGTCCACCGCGACCCCCATACAGGCACCAAGGCGCAAGATGGCCCCCACATTGCCGGCAATTTCCGGCTCATAAAACGCAATCCGCATATCGGTTCATTGGCTGGCCTCGATCAGCCTTGCAAGCGGTCCTTCATCAGAACAGCATCCGTTGATTGCCAGTGCCGGTAAAACGGTCAGATGAATTGCCAGGCGAACAGAAACGATGCCACGAACGAAACCAGAGTAGCCACAAAAACCGGCACAAGACCCTGCCAGCCTTCCGACATTAACGCATCCAGCCGCGACCGCATGGCGGTGCCGATAACGGCCAGCAGCAGCAGCGCCTTGGACAGGAACAGGCCATATTCCCGAACCACTGCGGGGATGTCGATCAGGGAATTAAGCGCCACAACGGCGAAGAACGCGGTGATGAACCACGGCAGCCGCAAATGCGCCATGACGCTCATGTTCCTACCGCTGCGGCGTGCGCCCGCGCTACCGATCGCAATCCCGATCAGCGCGACCACCGGAGCAAGCAGCGTCACCCGTGTCAGCTTGACGATGGTGGCCACTTCGCCTGCACCGCGTGAAAAGCTGAAGCCCCCGCCGAGCGACTGGGCAACGTCATGGATGGCAGCGCCCATCAGAAACCCTGCCTGCCTGTCCGTGAACTGAAACTGCTGCGCCAGTATGGGATAGGCTGACATGGCCACCGCGCTTGCCAGCGAGATGCCCACCAGCGTGAATGTAAAGCGGTGATGGTCCAGCCGGTCGCGCCCGATCACGGCATAGATGGCAAGCGCCGCCGATGCGCCGCAGATGGCCGTGGCACCGCCCGCCAACAGACCGACAAATTTGCCCTGCCCCAGCAGCCGCGCCGCACATACGCCGGAAAATATGACCAGCGCCATGATGTTGATCAGCGCCAGAAAGGGCAGCAGGCCAAGGCTGGTTATCTGCATTACCGTAATCTGGCTGCCCAGAAGAACGATACCCCAGCGCAGAAAATTCGTGCTGCACAGGTCAAGTCCGGGTGTGACCCGGTCATCACCGGAAATGAAATTCAGCGAAAGCCCGAGTAGCAGCCCTGCCAGAATAACCGGCAGACCGTAATGTTCGGACAGATAAGTCGCCGCCGCCGCAGCGATCAAGACCACGGCCAGCCCCGGAAAATATGCCCCGATACGCCGGCGCGGTGACGCCATATCCAGCGTTTCGGCCAGATATATCTCCCCGTAAAGGTCCGCGCCTATCGGCGATTGTCGTGACGTTTCCGGATCACTCACCGATCAGCGTGCCAATGTCGAAAATGGGCGTCTGATGCGCGAGGGCAAAGTCTGCCATCTCATCGGCCCGCGCCATGGACCCATCGTCGCGCATGATGGCACACAGCACAACACCTTCGCCAAGGCCGAATTTCCGGCACAGCGCAATGCCGGCTTCCAAAGTGGACCGGCGCGCCGCCAAGCCATCGGGATGGGCGATAAGCGGAAAGACATGGCCCGGCATCACAAGATCAGCAGCGCGGGCATCTTCGGCCATGGCCACCGCGATTGTATGCGCCCGGTCATAGGCCGAAATGCCGGTTTCAACCCCGTGCCGTGCCTCGATGGAAACACCAAATGGCCGCCCGCTGCTGGCTGCGCCCTGATTGCTCTGGGCTGCAATACCCAATTCCCACGCCCGCGCACGGGTAAGGCCAAGGCAGATGAGGCCGCGACCGTGGCGGGCCATGAAATTGATGGCGGCTGGCGTTGCCTTGCTGGCGGCCATGGCAAAATCAATATCGCCGCCGCGCAGGGCATCGCCTGCCAATATGATTGCCCCGCCGTCTGCCAGATGGGCGCCGATATCCTCGATGCTGGCATTGCCATCGGCGGTCATTTTCGTAGCTATGCTCACAGGAATTTCCCCGCCGTGCCAAAGACTTGTTGGCCAACCAGTTCAAGCTGCATCCGTGCGCCAACGTCCCTGATTTCGCCATTTTCGTCGAAGGTTTCAGGCGTGGTGCGGATGGCGGCCCCCACTGGCGTGGGCCAGCCGCGCAAGGCGTGTGTGATACTGCGCAAGGTGAGCAAGGTGCTCATCGCTGCCTGATGGCCGAAGGATGTGGCGATAAGGCCCACCGGGCGGCCATGGAGATAGGGCCGCTCATCTGTCGAAAGGTCTTCGATATAATCGAGCGCATTTTTAACCAGCCCCGAAATACTGCCGTGATAGCCGGGCGAGGCGATCAGGATGCCATCGGCCTGACGGACTGCGGCGACCATGTCTGCACCGGCGTCCGCACTGTGGCCCGGCCCGCCGTAAAACGGCAGCGAACTCATATATTCGCCGTTGAAATGGGTGATCTGCGCCCCTGACACCTCGGCAGCGCGGCACGCCAGTGCCAATGCCTTTTCAGTGGATGAACCCACGCGCGGAGTGCCGCCCAGGGCAACTATTCTGATCATGACATTTTCACCTGTGTTCAAGATAATCGGCCAGCGCAGACGTCTGCGCCGGATTGAAATGCAGCCCCAGCTTACTGCGCCGCCATAATATGTCGCCTGCAGTTTCGGCCCATTCGTAGCGGACCAGATAATCGACTTCTGCTGAAGTCAGGCCGTGGCCAAAATCCTGCCCCAGATCGGCGCGTGTTTCAGCCTGCGCCAGCCAGCTTTGTGCATCCGTACCGTAAGCCTTGGCAATGCGGTCCACTTCGCTGGCGCCAAGAAATGGATAGCGGTCTTGCAATCCGGCCTTCAATTGCCCGGCACCATCCATCGGAAAATCCCCACCCGGAAGTGCGGCGCCACCTGTCCATGGCTGGCCGGAAAGGGCCGCCAGATGCGGGACCAGCCGGTCCACAGCTTCCTGCGCCACCTTGCGGTAGCTGGTTATCTTGCCGCCGAATATCGACAGCATCTGATGGCCGGAAGCGCTGGCCGTGCAGTCAATTTCATAGCCGCGGGTCGCGGCCTCGGGCCGGTCAGACCCGTCATCAAGCAAGGGACGCACGCCGGAATAGGTCCATATAACATCACGCGGACTGATGGCGCTGGTGAAATATTGATTGGCGCCTTCACAAAGATAGGCAATTTCCTCGTCGCTTGCGGCAGCGTCGAACGGGGTTCCGTCGTGATCCTGATCGGTCGTGCCAATCAGGGTAAAATCCCGCTCGTAGGGAATGGCAAAAAAGATCCGTCCGTCAGGCAGTTGGAAGAAATAGGCATAGTCATGCGTAAACAAGCGTTTGACCACTATGTGCGAGCCGCGCACCAGCCGCACCTTTCGCTGGCTTGCCTTCCCGGCGCGGCCCAGCAGGTCAACCACCGATGGGCCCGCGGCATTGACTATCGCCAACCCCTTATAGGAATGCACCACACCTTGGGCATCGCGGGCCGTCACTGCCCACCCCTCAGCACAGCTTTCAATTTTGCTGACTTGCGTCCGCGTGCAGACAATTGCGCCGTGAAGGGCTGCGTCCCTGGCATTGAGAATGACCAGCCGCGCATCATCCACCCAACCATCCGAATATTCAAAGCCGGCCGTGTAATCAGGTTTGAGCGGGCCGCCCGCCGGATGATCGCGCAGCTTTACAGATTTTGTGGCAGACATTTTCTTGCGGGCGCCGATGTGGTCATACAAAAACAGGCCGAGGCGCAACAGCCACCGGGGCCGCAGGCCCGCGCGGTGCGGCAACACAAAGCGCAGCGGCCAGATAATATGCGGGGCAATGCGCCACAGCACTTCGCGTTCAGCCAGTGCCTCGCGAACGAGCGAAAATTCGTAATGCTCCAGATAGCGCAATCCGCCATGGATCAGTTTGGTTGATGCAGACGAGGTGCCCTGTGCCAGATCGCCCCGTTCCAGCAGCAGCACCCGCGCCCCGCGCCCGGCTGCATCACGGGCAACGCCTGCACCATTGATCCCGCCTCCGATGACTATGATGTCATAGGGCTGGCTATCAGCCGCAACAGCGCCGGTTGCCATTCAGCCCTGCCCGCATTTGGCAGCCACGCATCGGGCCAGATGTCGCCGGATGTGTCCTTGCCATATGTCTTGCGGTGTCATATCGAGGCGATAATCGATCATATTGCAGGGGCGCAAGTTTTTTCTGGGTTCCTCACGGGCAGATAGCCCGACATATGGCCGGACATATAGAATGACCGCCGCGTCAGGCGATGCGGCCGGCTGGGGAGGATTGAAAAGCATGAACGAGACGCAAGTTGCGCCCAAGGGCCAGCGCGCCATTCGAATGGGGCTGATCGCGCTGATTTTCTTTGGCACCGCGCTCAATTACCTCGACCGGCAAGTGCTCGCCTTGCTGAAACCCATGCTTCAGGCAGATTTCCAGTGGACCGACCAGGAATTCGCGCATTTCGGAAGTTCGTTCCAGATTGCCGCGGCATTTTCCCTGCTTGGCGTCGGCTGGTTCATCGACAAAGTGGGCGTACGCTGGGGTTACGGGGTCGCGGTTGCGGTGTGGAGCCTGGCGGGTATGGCCCATGCCCTGGCATCGTCAGTCCAGCAATTTGTGGCAGCGCGGGTGACGCTGGCCGTGGCCGAAGCAGTCAATACGCCGGCCGCGATCAAGGCGGCCGCCACCTATCTGCCGGTGCGCGAACGGTCGGTCGGCCTTGGCGTCATCAACAGTGCGTCCAATATCGGCGCCATTGTGGCACCGCTGGCAGTGCCGGTTATTGCCCTGACACTGGGCTGGCAGGCTGCATTCCTGATCACCGGCGCACTGGGGTTTGTCTGGCTGCTGTTCTGGTGGCTCGGCACCTCGAAACTGCAACCGGTTGCCACCCGTCTGACCGCCGAGGACGATGGCGAAAAGGCACCGCCGTGGCGCGCACTTATCCGTGACCGCCGCACGCTGGCAGTCATCGGGGCGAAAACGCTGACCGATCTCGTGTGGTGGTTCATCTTGTTCTGGGCGCCCGATTTCTTTGCCCGCCAGTTCAACCTGGGTCAGGGCGAAATCGGCTATCCAACAGCGATCGTCTATGTGCTGGCGGCAGCGGGCGCATTGTCCAGCGGGTTCCTGTTTCCCATGCTGCTGGGCCGGGGAATGGACGCGAACCGCGCCCGCAAAACGTCCATGTTTGCCTATGCCTTGCTGATCCTGCCCCTGCCGCTTGCGCTATATGCGCCCAACCAGTGGGCAGCGGCCATGATCATCGGGCTGGGCCTGTTTGCCCACCAGGGGTTTTCAACCAACATTTTCGGCATGACTGCCGATATCGTCCCTGCGCGTCAGGTGGGCAGCGTGATTGCGATGGGGGCGCTGGCAGGCAATCTTTCCGGCGCCGGGATGCTGGAATTTGCCGGCTGGTCGCTGGATTCAGGATATGGATACACGCCGATGTTCCTGATGTCGGCCAGTGCCTATCTGCTCGCGCTGGGCTGGATCCACCTGATGCAGCCGCGGCTGGAAGTGGTTAACACGGCAGACAAAAGGCCCGAGTGAAACAAAAGGGGCGCTGCCATCGCTGGCAGCGCCCCTTTTTTATGCAGGCTGTCCGGCGAAGATGCCGCCTAGCGAATCTTTGCGCTCAGCGTCACGCCGAAATACCGGTCGGCATCGCGGGGGATCTGGTAACGCTGCCCGTTCCCGACATTCAGCAAGGCATAGCTTTCGTCGGTGATATTGCGTGCATGCAGGGTCAGGCGATAAAGATCGTCAGCAGTGCCTATGCCAAGGCTGGCATTCCAGATGCCATAGCTGTCAATCGGCCCGCCCTCGCCCAGGTCGGAGAATTGCGAACCGGTGTAGGAAAAGCTGGTGGACGCATAGATCTTGAATGCTTCGCCCACTGGCGTTTCGTAATCAGCGCCAACGTTCCAGCTCCATTCCGGTGCCAGTGGCAGACGCGTGCCATTGCGTGCATCAGCAGCCCCGGTAATGGGATTGGGGTTGAATTCGCGCACCTTGGCATCCGCATAGGCCACGCTGCCACGCAGGGTCAGGCCGTCCACCGGTGCTACCACCGCATCCACTTCAAAACCCTTGGTCCGCACAGTGCCGGCATTGGTCAGATTGGTGATGGTCGTGCCGTTCAGCAGGATGAAGTTATTGGCCTGGAACCCGTCATACGTTGCCTGAAACAACGCCGTGTTGAGCTGGATACGACGATCCCAGAATTGTGATTTCATGCCGATTTCAAAGGCATCGGATGTTTCTTCGTCAATCGGCACCGCATTATTGGGCGCGGTATGGTTGAAGAACACATTGAACGCCGGCCCTTTGTAGCCGCGCGTGTAACTGCCATAAAACAGGAAGTCTTCAGACGGTTCGAACTGAACCGAAGCCTTGCCCGAAATATTGTCGTTCGTGCTGCTGCCAGCCGAAGTGTTGGTGCCATTGCCGCCACTGGCAATTGTGCCGCCAGCCGGGTTGCCCGAAACGCCCGGACCAGACAGTGGCAGGCCAGTTACGGCATTTACGCCCGGCGCCCTGATATGCGTATAATCCAGCTCGTCACGGGTCCAGCGCAGCCCGCCTGTTACACTCAGCTGATCAGTAAACCGGTAGGTGGACTGGCCAAACACCGCAAAGTTGGTGCTGTCGACATCGCTCATGGATGTCGCAGTGGGGAAGGTCGTGTTGACCGTGTCAGTCAGATTGCAGGGCCGCGCTCCGCTTGGCGCGACAGGCAATGTGGAACTGGCGCAGACGATATCGCGGCGCGTAAAGTCCTGCTTGTTGTCCGAATGCCAGTAAAACGCGCCGATCTGGTAAAAGAACGCTTCTGACGGATCGGATGCAAGGCGCACTTCTGCGGAATACTGGCCGGTTTCGACAAAGCCGTTGTCATGCAATTGCGCAGTGCCGACAATCGCGCGGGGCAGGAAATCACCCTCGCGGATTTCCGTGTTCTGCCAATTGCGATAGCCCAGAATCACGCTTAGAGTATGCGTGTCAAATACGTCGAGATCGAGATTGCTGGTCAGGCTCCACTGCTTGTCCTTCGTCTCGGTGATAAGGTTGTGATTAACCGTGCGCTGGTCTGTGCCCAATGCCACCGGAAAGCCTAGTTCTGCATCCAGCACTGCGCCGCGCGTGGCGCCTGTGACATCGGCGCAGCAATCATCATTGGCGCGGAAATAGTCGGCAATCAGGCGCAGACGGGCCTTGTCACCCTTGTAATCGACAATTCCGCGCGCGCCATAATGTTCGTATCCGTTGACGTCTTCATCGAAGAATACGTTGCGGATATTGCCATCATAACTGCCATAAAAACCGGTCACGCGGCCAGACCAGTCGCCTGACAGGGGGCCCGAAACCGAGGTCCGCAGGCGGTATTCATTGCCCTCGAAATATTCAGCGCGCAAATCGGCTTCAAGCGTATCTGTTCCGCCCTTGGAAATGATGCTGACCAGGCCTGCCGACGCGTTCTTCCCAAACAATGTCCCCTGCGGCCCGCGCAGGACTTCCAGACGTTCAATATCCAGCAGATCGGCAAATGCCTGACCCGAACGGCTGAGAACAACGCCATCGACAACGGTGGACACACTGGGTTCGGCAGCGACCGAGAAAGTGATGGTGCCAACACCGCGCATGATGATGGCGCTATTGGCACTGGTCGTGCCTTTGCGGAAGGTGACAGATGGCACCAGATCGCCGATGTTTTCCAGGCTGGTGGTGCCGGTCTCGGCCAGTCGGTCGCCGGTAATCGCCGTAATGGCGATCGGCACATCCTGCACATTTTCTTCAACTTTCTGTGCAGTTACAACGATTTCCTCGACCTGCGCCAGGGCAGGCATAGAACATCCCAATGCCAGCGCAGAAGCGCCCATGCCCAGCACAAGCCGGCTCGCACGCACAGAATTTGCATTCATTCCAAGCATCATCAATCCTCCCATTTGTCGCACGCGCATGCATGATCATGCGTCGCCCAGAGATGTCTCCATCACTGCGTCCGATGTAATATAGGCGTTGATCTGTCAAGCGGTGTCATATAGGGTTTGCCACATCCGGTTCTGGCTGTTGCCGCGTCAACACAGCCGCAAAAAGGGTTGCTCGGGTGCAGGCACGCTTTGTCGCAATGGAAGACGGGTTCCGCCTCGATTATGCCGGGCGCACCCTGCTTGTGCACACAGCCGCAAGGCCAGCCTTCACTTTCGGCGTGGGCGTGCCCGACGTGCAGATGTATCGCGGCAACTTTCAGATTACCGATCAGGCAAGTGACTTTCCTGTCCTTACTGTCGCAACAATCGCGCCCCAGTCGATCAGCATGGTGGGCGAAGACGGCTTCGCGGTTGAACTGACATTGACTGGCACGGATACAGGTTTCGATTTTTCGATCGTCACATCCGAAGCTACGCCCCCCACCGCACTACCAGCAAACGCACCGGGCGCCCGGTGCAACCGCATTTCAGTGGCGCTGGAAGCTGCACCGGACGAGCATATCTGGGGCGGCGGCGAACAATTGAGCTATCTGCGCCTCAACGGGCGCAAATTCCCCATGTGGACCAGCGAGCCTGGTGTGGGCCGCGACAAATCGTGCGAACTTACGCGCATCATGGACGCAGAAGGTATGGCAGGAGGTGATTACTGGACCACCAACTATCCCCAGCCCACTTTCCTGTCTTCTGCGCAATATGCCTGCCATCTGGGCAGCAGCGCCTGGTCCGCGCTCGATTTCAGCGATCCTGCCCGCCACAGGATAGATGTGTGGGAGGGCAATCTCACTCTGGAATTTCTGTTTGCCGGCAGCATGGCAGATCTGGTGTCCGCCCTGTCCACCCGCTTCGGCCGGGCTGCGCCCCTGCCTGAATGGGCCATCAGCGGCGCCATCATCGGGCTGAAGCAAGGCGCTGCCAGCTTTGACAGGCTGGAAAAAATCCGCAGCGCCGGGGCAGCCGTATCAGGCCTATGGTGCGAAGACTGGGTCGGCATCCGCGAAACCAGCTTCGGACGCCGCTTGTTCTGGGACTGGCGCTGGCGCGCGGATCGCTATCCTGATCTGGCCGCGCAAATTGCCCGCCTCCACGCCGATGGCATTCGCTTTCTGGGCTATGTGAACCCCTATCTGGCCATTGACGGCACACAATATGCCGAAGCTGCAGAGCGCGGCTTCCTTGCGCTGCGCCAGAATGAAGACGCGCCCTATATCGTCGATTTCGGCGAATTTGACTGCGGCATTGTCGATTTCACCAATCCCGATGCTGCCGACTGGTTTGCCGAACGGATTATCGGCAAGGAAATGCTCGATTTCGGCCTGTCCGGCTGGATGGCGGATTTTGGCGAATATTTGCCGACGGATCTGCGCCTGCATGATGGAAGCGACCCGATGCTGGCGCATAACCACTGGCCGGTGCTGTGGGCGAGGGTCAATGCCCGGGCGATTGCAGCGCGCGGCAAAACGGCCGATGCCATGTTTTTCATGCGGGCCGGCTTCACCGGGGTGCAGGCCCAATGTCCGCTGCTGTGGGCAGGCGACCAATGCGTCGATTTTTCCCGGCATGATGGTATTGGCACAGTCATCACTGCAGCGCTTTCCAGCGGGCTGGTGGGCAATGTCAGCAGCCATAGTGATGTGGGCGGCTATACATCCCTCCACGGCGCGACCAGAACGCCGGAATTGCTGATGCGGTGGGCAGAACTGGGCGCGTTCACACCTGTTATGCGAACCCATGAAGGCAACCGGCCGGACGATAACCTGCAGGTGGATTCCACAGCGGAAATTCTCGACCATTTTGCTGCCATGTCGCGGGTGCATGCTGCATTGGCTCCCTATATGCGCGCGTTGGTGGCAGAAGGCGCGGCAACCGGTCTGCCCTTGCAGCGCGCCCTGTTTCTCCACTACCCCGCAAACCATGATTATGCATGTTGTCAGGATCAATTTCTGCTTGGCCCCGATCTCATGGTGGCCCCGGTGATCGAACAAGGGGCGACAAGCCGCCAGGTGCTGCTGCCGGGAGAAGACAGCTGGATTCATGTGTGGAGCGGGGAAACATTCTCAGGCGGCGCGCATTTGGTTCATGCCCCTCTCGGATCGCCGCCGGTGTTCGCGCGGCACGCCAGCCCCTATGCGGCAGTGTTTGCCGCTCTGGCAAAAGCCCGCGGGCCCATTGCTGAAGGAACCGCAAAGTGAGCCAGCGCAGCAACATTCGTGATGTGTCCGCCCTTGCCAATGTGTCGGTCAAAACGGTGAGCAGGGTGCTGAATGACCACCCCTATGTGAGCGCTGCGACCCGCGAGAAAGTCGAAGCGGCGATGAAGCAGCTTGATTTCCGGCCCAGCGTTGCCGCACGCATCCTCGCCGGGACCAAATCGGCCCAGATTGCGCTCATTTACGATAATCACAGCCCCTATTACCTCGAACAGATCCGGCTCGGCTGCTGGCAGCGGTGCCATGAAAGCTCCGTGCGCCTGCTTGGTCAGCCGGTGGATGTGGCGGACCCGGACGTAGGCGATCAGGTCCGCGCCCTTATCAGCGAAACCCATGTTGACGGCATCGTCCTGTCATCGCCTGTCACAGATTGTGACCCGGTGCTGCGCGCGCTGGAAACGCTCGGCATACCATTCGTGCGCATTTCGCCCGGCACCAATCACGCGATGACATCATCGGTGTTCATGGATGACGCGCAGGCCGCCGATGACATGACCACGCATCTTATCAATCTTGGTCATCGCCGGATTGCCTTTATCAAGGGGCACCCCAATCACATGGCCTCCGACGAACGGCTGTATGGCTATCGTCGCGCGCTGGACCGCGCAGGCCTGCCATTTGATCCGCATTGGCTGGCCGATGGCGAATTTGATTTCGACAGCGGCTTTACCGCTTGCCAGAAATTCCTCGCCCTTCCCGAACGCCCGACTGCAGTGTTTGCCAGCAATGACGATATGGCGGCAGGCGTTCTGGCTGCGGCGCATCAGGCTGGCCTGGAATTGCCGCGCGAAATGTCGGTGGCCGGTTTTGACGACACCACATTGGCGCGCATGGTCTGGCCACCGCTGACCACAATCCGCCAGCCCACTTTCGATCTGGCCAGAACGGCAACCGACCTGCTCCTGACCGGGCAGACGCTGGTCCACCTGCGCTTGCAACATGAATTGGTCGAGCGGGCGTCTGTCGTCGCGCTCGGGCAGAAAAAACCAGCAGACACTCTATTGGGGCTATCATCAAAATGAGTAAAATCGCATCCCCGCCACCCATGCGGCCACTAGGCTCCAGCGACATACAGGTTTCCTCGCTGGCCTGGGGCATGTGGCGTTTCGAAGGGGCGGCCAGCGATGGCCTTGCCCTGATCAACGCTGCCCTCGAGAGCGGGATAAATTTCTTCGACACCGCCGATATCTACGGGTTTAACGGGTCGGATGGTTTTGGCGATGCGGAAAGCCTTCTGGGCACGATTTTTGCAAACAATCCTGGCCTGCGCGAAAAAATGGTTCTGTCATCAAAAGGGGGGATCATGCCGCCGCTGCCTTATGACAGCAGTGATGGCTATCTTATATCCGCCATTGACGCCTCGCTGGCGCGGCTGAAAACCGATTACCTGGATTTGTGGATGATCCACCGGCCTGACATTCTGGCCCATCCCCAGGACATTGCCGCCACTCTCCGTAAAGCCATGGATGCCGGCAAAATCCGCGCGGCGGGCGTGTCCAATTTTACAAGTGCACAAATTGTCGCATTACAGAGTTTTCTGGACGTTCAACTGGTCAGCACGCAGCCGGAATTCTCCCCCCTTTGCCTCACGCCCATTGAAAACGGCGAATTTGACTTGGCGATGCAGTACAATCTTGCGGTCATGGCGTGGTCGCCACTGGGCGGCGGCAGGATCGCCAACCCGTCCAGCACGCGCGAAACGGCCGTGGCGGCAGCGCTGGATAGCGTGGCCCAACGTTTCGATGTCAGCCGGACCGCTGCAGCCTATAGCTGGGCAATGGCCCATCCTGCCCGGCCAATCCCGATTATCGGATCGCAAAATGCCGACCGCATTGCAGAAGCAGTGCGAGCCTATGACATCATGTGGACCCGGCAGGATTGGTATGATGTGCTGGTCGCATCGCGAGGGGAGAATTTGCCATGACGACACCAGTTGGAAAATCTTGCGAAGTCAGCTGGTTTTCGGCCCTGTGCGATGACGATTACGAATTTCTGGGCGCCCCTGATCCCATGCTGCAATCCAGCTGGGAACATTGCCGCAATATTGTCCTGGCGGCCGAAAAGCGCGGCTTTGACAACATATTGCTGCCTTCAGGCTATCAGCTGGGGCTGGATACAACAGTGTTTGCTTCGGCCATCGCCCCTTTTCTGGAACGGATGCGCTTGCTCATGGCCGTTCGTATCGGTGAAGACTGGCCGCCGCAACTGGCGCGAAGGATCGCGACGCTGGACCGGATTCTTGGCGGGCGCCTGACGGTCAACATAATCTCGTCCGATCTACCCGGTGAAAAACTGGACAGTGAGCCGCGTTATGCCCGCACTGTCGAAGTGATGAAAATTCTCAAAACCATGCTCAACGGCGAGCATTTGTCCCACCAGGGGGAATTTTACAATCTGGACCTTGATCCGCCGCGTATCACAACCGTGTCCGGAAAATGCCCGCCTCTTTATTTTGGCGGATTAAGCCCCGCAGCCCGTGACGCGGCAGCCCAAGCTGCGGATGTTTACCTGATGTGGCCCGATACGATGGACAACGTCCGCGAAGTCGTCAGCGATCTGACAGCGCGCGCTGCGACCTATGGCCGCACGTTGAAGTTCGGATATCGCGCCCATGTGATTGTGCGCGAAACAGAAAGCGAAGCGCGCGACTATGCAGTGCGGCTGCTGTCGAAACTGGATGACGGTGTGGGCGAGGCGATCCGCCAGAAGTCGCTGGACGCAGCAACCGCTGGCGTAGGTCGGCAATCAGAATTGCGTGCGTCTGCTGCAGATGATGGCTTTGTCGAAGATAATCTTTGGACCGGAATTGGCCGCGCGCGTTCCGGCTGCGGCGCAGCCATCGTGGGCGATCCTGATCAGGTCCTCGCAAAAATCCGTGCCTATCAGGAAGAAGGGATCGATGCCTTCATCTTCTCAGGCTACCCCCATATCGCAGAATGCGACCTTTTCGCCCGCCATGTTCTGCCAGAATTGAACCACGGCGCGCTGACCTTGGGCTGAGGTAATAGGGGCCGTCGTCCTGCGCGAAGATTTTGGCGGTCGTCGTTCGATTGGGATCCCTGGATTGGGGCTGAGCACGTTATCGGAGTGAGGTTGCTGTGTTGCGCTGGTGCTGCGGGCGTGTTCTTCAGCATTCTGGTTCGACCAGCTGGCTCTTCTGCTTTGGGCTGCTGCCTGTCGCCGGGTGCCCCTTTGCGGTGCTGTAAGTAGCGAACGCAGAAAGCCCCACTGTTGCCAGTGAGGCGATGATTTGTTCATGTTGTGAGGTTTGGTTGCGGGGGTTGGATTTGAACCAACGACCTTCAGGTTATGAGCCTGACGAGCTACCGGACTGCTCCACCCCGCGACAGGATGTATTGGCGTGTTTGGTGCCAAGACGATAAAAGGGCTGCCCTTGTGGGGTCAGCCCTTTTATGTTGATTTGTAAATGGGTTATTTCCAGCACACTCACCGGCTACAATGCCTGGCGACGACCTACTCTTCCAACGCTTGAGCGTTAGTACCATCGGCGCGGTCTGGTTTCACGGCCGAGTTCGAGATGGGATCGGGTGGGTCACAGACGCTATGGTCACCAAGCAATGAAGCCGGTGTGTGTGCGGGTTTAAATCGATGTTTCTTGTACGATATGGGCGATCTGGCTGCGATGATCTTCCAATCATCAACGGACAGGCCGTGCCTTTTGGGCAAGACTGACGTTGATGGTGCAAATTCATCAAGCGCGATCAGAGTTATTAGGACTGGTTAGCTTCATGCATTACTGCACTTCCACACCCAGCCTATCAACGTGATGGTCTATCACGACTCGAAGATACCTTATCTTAAGGGAGGCTTCCCGCTTAGATGCTTTCAGCGGTTATCCCGTCCATACATAGCTACCCAGCGGCACGCCTGGCGGCATGACTGGTACACCAGAGGTATGTTCACCCCGGTCCTCTCGTACTAGGGGCAACTCCTTTCAAGTATCGACGCCCACGGCAGATAGGGACCAAACTGTCTCGCGACGTTCTGAACCCAGCTCACGTACCACTTTAATTGGCGAACAGCCAAACCCTTGGGACCTGCTCCAGCCCCAGGATGTGATGAGCCGACATCGAGGTGCCAAACGATTCCGTCGATATGAGCTCTTGGGAATCATCAGCCTGTTATCCCCGGCGTACCTTTTATCCGTTGAGCGATGGCCCTTCCACGAGGGACCACCGGATCACTATGACCGACTTTCGTCTCTGCTCGACTCGTCAGTCTCGCAGTCAGGCAGGCTTATGCCATTGCACTCTTGCAGCCGGTTTCCAACCGGCCTGAGCCTACCATCGCGCGCCTCCGTTACTCTTTAGGAGGCGACCGCCCCAGTCAAACTACCCGCCACAGAGGGTCCTACTACCGGATAACGGTAGTTAGTTAGACATCAGAAAACAGCAGGGTGGTATTTCACCTATGGCTCCACGAGAACTGGCGCTCTCGCTTCAAAGCCTCCCACCTATGCTACACAACTCTTTCCTAATGCCACTCTGAAGCTGCAGTAAAGGTGCACGGGGTCTTTCCGTCTAACCGCGGGTACTCCGCATCTTCACGGAGAATTCAATTTCGCTGAGCATATCCTGGAGACAGTGGGGAAGTCGTTACGCCATTCGTGCAGGTCGGAACTTACCCGACAAGGAATTTCGCTACCTTAGGACCGTTATAGTTACGGCCGCCGTTTACCGGGGCTTCAATTCGGAGCTTGCACTCCTCCTCTTAACCTTCCGGCACCGGGCAGGCGTCAGACCCTATACGTCGTCTTGAAGCCGACTTAGCAGAGTCCTGTGTTTTTGATAAACAGTCGCTACCCCCTGGCCTGTGCCCCCCGACAGTGCTTGCGCATAGCCGGGGCCTCCTTCTTCCGAAGGTACGGAGGCAATTTGCCGAGTTCCTTCAGGATACTTCTCTCAAGCGCCTTGGTATACTCTACCTGACCACCTGTGTCGGTTTCGGGTACGGTCTATATGAAGAGGCTATTTCCTGGAACCGCTTGGCCGCCCTCTCAATCCAATAAGAGAAAACAACTTCCACGATCCGTCACACATCTTCAGGCCCACGAATATTAACGTGGTTCCCATCGACTACCCCCTTCGGGCTCGTCTTAGGGGCCGGCTTACCCTGCTCCGATTAGCGTTGAGCAGGAACCCTTGGTCTTTCGGCGAAAGGGTATCTCACCCTTTTTATCGCTACTCATGTCAGCATTCGCACTTCCGATACGTCCACCGTCGGTTACCCTTCGGCTTCATCCGCTTACGGAACGCTCCGCTACCGCTCATAGTAAACTATGAACCCTAAGCTTCGGTGCATCACTTTAGCCCCGTTACATCTTCGCCGCAGGAACCCTTATTTAGACCAGTGAGCTGTTACGCTTTCTTTAAAGGATGGCTGCTTCTAAGCCAACCTCCTGGTTGTTTTGGGATTCCCACATGCTTTCCCACTTAGTGATGACTTGGGGACCTTAGCTGTAGGTTAGGGCTGTTTCCCTTTTGACGACGGACCTTAGCACCCGCCGTCTGTCTGCTGGACAAGACTCGATGGTATTCGGAGTTTGGTTAGGTTTGGTACCACTCGCGCAGCCCTAGCCCATCCAGTGCTCTACCCCCATCGGCATACA
>NZ_WTYU01000001.1:0-112500 GCF_009827615.1 Allopontixanthobacter confluentis | reverse complement strand
GCCGCAAATCAGCCTGCTGGCAATCGTGCCTTTGGGGGCCATGACTTATACAGCGGTGCTGTGGCTGTTCTGGCGCGGTATGCTGCTGGAAACATGGGCCATGCTGCGCCAGCGGAAAATAGCGCCCTCCCCTGCCTGAGCATGGCGCACTGGTCGCTCGGCATGGTAATTTGGCGAGCGGGCACCAGACATGATATCATGCTTGGATGCTGCGCCACCATAGCGCAGCGCCGGAGAGCTTCTATGCCCCTCACCCTGTTCATGAACGCCGTGCTGGCTGCTGCTGCCGGAACTGCGTCGATGGCGCTGCCCGCGGGCCAGATGGCCGCACCGGAACTCACTGCCGCCAGCACTGCGGCAGAGATAGTGAGCGGCGAGGAAGACCGATACCAGCGAATGACGGTGCCAGTTACGATCGGCGGACAGGGGCCGTTCCGCTTCATGATCGATACCGGATCGCAGGCCACAGTTGTGACCCGCGGCCTGAGCGACAAATTGCAATTGCAACCCGTGGGCGTTGCCACAGTGGTGGGCATGGCCAGCCGCGTGCCGGTGCAACTGGTGGCGCTGGACGGTCTGGAATTTGCAGAGCGGGTGTTTGACAATATCTCTGCCCCCCTGCTGGAAGCGCGCCATGTGGGGGCCGACGGAATTCTGGGTCTGGATAGCCTGCAGGACATGCGAGTGCTGATTGATTTCAGGCAGGATACCATTGCGGTGGATCAGGCGAGCGAAGCCAGCGGTGATCGCGGCTATGAAATCGTCGTGCGCGCGCGGCGCAAACTGGGTCGGCTGATTATCACTGATGCCGTCATCGACGGGGTGCGGGCCGCTGTCATCATCGATACGGGCGCACAAAACAGCGTGGGCAATATGGCGCTCAGCCGCAAGCTGCGCGCCAGCACCAGTGACCTGACCAGTGCAACCGATGTGAACGGGGCCATCATGACCGGGTCGCAGGACATCGCCCGGGTGCTCAGGATTGACGGGATGCAGCTTAATAATGTGCCGATCACATTTACCGACAGCCCGGCCTTCGATGTGCTGGAACTGACCCGCAAACCTGCGCTCATCCTGGGAATGGGCAATTTGCGGATGTTTGACCGTGTTGCGATCGATTTTGCCTCGCGCAAGGTGCTGTTTGACCTGCCAAGAGAGGCCGGATTTCAGAACGGGCTCAGCAGGAATTACCGTACCGGGAGGTTGCGGACCGGCAAAATGTAAAATTCCGATTTGGCTGGGCAGCACACTCTTAGAGTTTGGTCAGGCCATTGCGCTCACCACCTTTCGGCACCAGATGTGTGCCCCATGCCACCTGATTTCCCCACCCCGCCCCCTGTAAACCACGACAGCTGGAAAACGCTGCGCCGGTTCCTGCCCTATCTGTGGCCAGCCGACCGGCCTGACCTGCGGATGCGGATCGTGGTGGCCATGGTCGTTGTGCTGATGGCCAAGGGCATCGTCCTGCTGACCCCGCTGGCGCTGAAGCGCGTGGTGGATACCATGGCGCTGGACGGCAATCCGGCCATGATAGTGGCGCTGACTTTCGTCATTGCCTATTGCGTCGGCCGGTTTTCCAGCACGTTGTTCGATAATATACGCAATATCGTATTTGAACGCGTGGGGCAGGATGCGACGCGCAAACTGGCGGAAGATGTGTTTGCCCGCCTGCACCGCCTGTCCCTGCGCTTTCACCTTTCGCGCCGCACGGGCGAAGTTACCAAGACGATTGAACGCGGCACCAAAAGCATCGATTCGATGCTGTATTTCCTGCTGTTCAACATCGCGCCTACCATTATCGAACTGATCGCGGTCGCGCTGATTTTCTACACCATGTTCGGCATCGAGCTGGTGATTGCCACAGCCATCACCGTGGTCGTCTATATCTCGCTGACCCGCTGGATCACCGAATGGCGCACCAAATTGCGCGCTGAAATGAATGATCTGGACGGCACGGCCCTGTCGCGCGCAGTCGATTCCCTGCTGAATTACGAAACGGTCAAATATTTCGGCGCCGAACACCGGGAACAGGAACGCTACGCCAAATCCACCGGCGCCTATGCAAAGGCTGCGATAAAGAGCGAAAATTCACTCGCCCTTCTCAACATCGTCCAGGCGCTGGTCATGAATTTGCTGATGGTGGCCGCGCTGGCTTTCACCGTATGGGAATGGAGCAAGGGCCGGCTTAGCGTGGGCGATCTGGTGGCCGTTCAGACCTATCTCACGCAATTGTTCCGTCCGCTTGATATGCTGGGCTGGGTCTATCGCACCATTCGCCAGGGACTTATCGATATGGCCGCCATGTTCGGCCTGATGGATAGCGAAGTGGAAGTGCAGGACAAGCCCGGCGCGCCCGCGCTTGCCATTCGCCAGCCTAACATCACGTTTGATAATGTGGTGTTTGGTTATGAGCCGGACCGCACCATCCTTCATGGCCTGTCCTTCCATGTCCCCGCAGGCGGGCATATTGCGCTGGTCGGGCCGTCAGGCGCGGGCAAATCCACCATCGCGCGGTTGATGTTCCGCTTTTACGATCCATGGTCAGGCCGCATCCTGATTGACGGGCAGGATATTTCCGAAGTCACCCAGGACAGCGTGCGTGCTGCCATCGGCATTGTCCCGCAGGACAGTGTGCTGTTCAATGATACGGTGGGCTATAACATCGCCTATGGCCGCGAAGGCGCTGACGAGGCTGACATTGTCAGCGCGGCGCGCGGCGCATCCATCCTGCCCTTCATCGAAAAACTGCCCAAGGGGTTTGACACCGAAGTGGGCGAACGCGGGCTGAAACTGTCCGGCGGGGAAAAGCAGCGCGTGGCCATTGCCCGCACGCTGGTGAAAAATCCGCCGATACTGGTGCTGGACGAAGCGACCAGCGCGCTGGATTCCCGCACCGAGCAGGACATTCTGATGACTTTGCATCAGGTTTCGGAAAACCGCACCAGCCTGTCCATCGCCCATCGCCTGTCCACCATTGCCGACGCCGACCAGATTCTGGTGTTGAACGAAGGCCGGGTGGCCGAACTGGGCAGCCATGCCGCCCTGCTGGAACGCGATGGCCTGTATGCGGAGATGTGGCTGCGCCAGCAAACCGAAACCAGAACAGAAACAGGGGCCGAAGCTGTTCTTGCCCAATGATGGCAGGATTGGCCAGCATCAGGACCAGCGTCGGCCCCTGTTCTCTCCCGGCATCCGCCAGGCTTTGCGTTTAGTCCGCCAGTTTCTTCAAAGTCTCGCTGTTGAGATCAAGGTCGGCCGCTGCAATCACTTCCAGATCAGGGCGCAACTTGCGCAGATCGTCGATGAATTCAGCGGCATTGCCCACCACGATCAACGTGGCCGCTTCCGGGCGGACAATTCGCGCGGCCACATCCAGTGTCATCTCGGGTGAAACTGCCAGCAACCGTTCTTCCAACCGCGATGCTTCGTCAGGCGACAGGCCCTGTTGCAGCAGGCCCGCCGTTATCCCGTTGAAACCGGCGCTGGTTTCCAGCGCGCGGGCGTAGCTGCCACCCAGGAACAAGCGCCTTTTCTGCAGATCGTCATTGACCATGGGCGCTGCGGCCAATGCGGCGAACTGGTCCAGAATAACCTGCGCCACTTCGTCAGCAGTTTCATTCTTGGTCTGCGCGCTGGCTGTCAGAACGGCATCCCCCGCCGACCCGGCAAAGGAACTGTACGAACCATAGCTGAGACCGCGCTTCGTTCGCACTTCTTCAAACAGGCGGCCATTGGAACCTGATCCCAGCACCGTGTTGGCCAGCAGCAGCGGGTAATAATCATCGCTGCTGCGCGACACTGCCCTGACACCTGCCAGCACCATGGCCTGCCCCGCTTCCGGCATATCGATCACCAGGGTGCGCGGCGCAGGCGCTGGCCCTGACGGATCGGCAACACGGGTCGGTGCAGGCTGGTCAGATTTCCAATTGCCGAACAGCGCATTGGCCACAGATTTGGCCCGGTCAGCCGAAATGCCGCCGCTGATGACTATTTGCGCTGCTGCAGGATGCCACCATGTCTGCCTGAAACGGGCCAGATCATCACGCGTGATGGCTGTCAGGCTTTCGGTCGTGGCAACACCGCCATAGGGCGCTGTGCCGAACATCACCGGCGCAGCGATCATGCTGGCAAGGCCGCCGGGGTCCTTCATGGAAACCTGCAGACCGTCGATCGCGCGTTTGCGTTCCCGATCCAGATCCGCTTGCGGATAGACTGCATTACGCACAACGTCTGACAACACCGCGCCTGCCGCATCCAGATTGCCAACCGGCGCTGTCAGGCTGACGAAAGCGCCATCGGAACCTGCCTGTGCCGACAGTGATGCCCCCAGGCTTTCCAGTGTCTGGGCAATCTGCTGCGCGCTGCGCGTGGCGGTTCCCTGATCAGCAAGACCCGCCACCAGCGACGCAAGGCCCGCCTTGCCGCGCGGGTCAGCGCTGGTTCCGCCCGGCAGCACCACGGTTATGGTGGCCAGCGGAACATCGCTTGTCTGCGTGCTGACCAGCGTGATGCCATTATCCAGCTCGCTTTGGATCAATGGTGCCCGACTTACTGCCGGGATCGTGCCCGGCGCAGGCGGGGCTTGCCGGACCGTTTCAGCATTCAGTTCAGCCGGTTCGCCAGTGGCGGCAGGCACAGTGCGGAATGTGGGCATCGGAACAGGGTTGGCATAACTTGCCGGGTTCGCTTCGCCAGCAACATAGCGCAGCGCCACCTGGCCCCTCGGGTCGAGCCATTTCTTCGCCACGCGCATTACATCCGCGGCAGTCACCTTGCTGATGTTGGCCAGCAGCCGGTCTGCTGATTTGGGATCGCCAGTGGAAACCAGCGCTTCGCCCAGTTCAAATGCCCTGCCCTGCGCGGTTTCGCGGCGGCGCAAGGTTGCCGAAACCCATTCGTTCTTCGCCTCACTCAATTCCGCAGCCGTCACCGGAGTGGTGCGGATCTTCTCGATTTCAGCAGCCAGCAGGCCCGAAACCTCATCCATGTCGGCATCCGCATTCAAAATGGCGAAGCTTACAAAAAATCCGCCATCTTCATTGGTGTTTACCCCTTGCTGCGCCTGCACCGCCTTGCCGGTGCGAACCAGCGCCTGGTAAAGTCTGCTGTTCTGGCCATTGGACATGATCGCATCCAGCACGCTCAGCGCGGCAATGTCAGGGTCTGCCTGACCGGGCAGCTGCCACATATAGCCGACCACAGGCAGCGGAACATTGGGGGCAGTGGCCACCACGCTGCGGGGCTGCGTACGGGTGGCTTCGCGTGCGGTTATTTCCAGCGGAATGGCATTCGAACGGCGCGGGATGGCGGCAAAATACTGGTCGATCATGGCGCGCAATTTTGCGGTTTCGAAATTGCCAGCCACAATCATCGTCGCCGTATCGGGGCCGTAATAGGCTTGATGAAATGCGCGGGCATCATCCAGCGTGGCGGCATCGAGTTCGTCGATATTGCCAATGCCGGGGCGGCGGTTGGGCAGGATGTCATAGCCATTTTCGGTAAATACCATCCGCAGCCGGCCATAGGGCGGCGCAAGAATGCGCTGGCGCAATTCTTCCTTCACGATGGAGCGTTCCTTTTCGAACACTTCTTCATCGACCACCGGGCGCGCCATGCGTTCGGCATGGGTCCACAGCATGGTTTCCAGATATTCGGCAGGCACGGTTTCGTAATAATTCGTGCGGTCATCCCCGGTGGAGGCATTGCGCTGCCCGCCGACATCCTCGGTCAGACGGTTGATCATGTTATAGGGCATATTTTCGGTCTTGCGGCTGAGAATATGTTCAAACAGATGGGCAAAGCCCGACCGGCCTTCGGGATCATGTTTGGAACCGACATCATACCACATGGAGGTCGTCACCGTGCTGGTGCTGGCATCGGGAAGCGCAATGACGCGCAGCCCGTTGGCCAGTGTCCATTCCTCATAGGAAATTTCTGGCGCGGTCAGCGCGCCTGATGTTTTTGCGTCCTGTGCCGCCAGCGGCATGGACGCGGTCAATGCCAGCACTGTGGCGCCTGAGGCGAGAATTGTACGAAACATGATGGACCCCTCCTGAATTTCAGTCAGGAGCAGATAAACCAAGCAGGCCATGACATTTCAATGATTTCGCGGGTTTTGTCAGACCAACGCCTGATGCGTATCGACGAACGTCAAGCCGCAAAACCGGTCCGTCACTGCCTCAGCGGCGTGCCGCAGCAGACAATCTTTGCAGAATTGACAACGCATCACGGGCCTGTGCCGAAGGCACGAAAATATGATCGTGGTAAAACGCAGCCACGACATTGCACGCGATACCGCCCTCGGCCAGCGCGCCGGCAACAGCGGCAGTCAACCCCACGCCTTCCAGCGCAGAATGGACCTGCAGTGTGATCCGCCGAAAGGCTGGGCCAGCTAATCCGGCTGCCTGCGCCTGCGCCAAAGGCAGCACCAGTGTCAGGCCCTCTTCTTCGCGGAATGTGGCGAGAACCGATGCTGCGTGGAATTTATGATCATCCGCCACGTGACAGAAACAGTAATCCTGCGAGTCCAGCACTGGTGCCATGCGCGCAATCATCTGCGCGCTGTCGCTGACCGCTTTCGCCATTACAGGATATACGCCATCACAGGATATATTTGCTCAAATCTGTATTTCCGGCCAGATCCGCCAGCCGCTCACGCACATAGTCGGCATCCACTGTAACCGTCTGGCCCTTCAGATCTTCCGCCTCGAAGCTGAGGTCTTCCAGCAGTTTTTCCATTACGGTCTGCAACCGGCGGGCACCGATATTCTCGACGCTTTCGTTCACTTGCGCGGCCATGCGGGCAACTTCGGCAATGGCATCTGTCGTGATATCAAGCGTGACGTCCTCTGTACCGATCAGCGCCTTGTACTGGGACACCAGATTGGCGCGTGTTTCGCTCAAGATGCGGACGAAATCTTCTTCAGTCAGGGCGCGCAGTTCGACCCTGATGGGCAGACGGCCCTGCAATTCAGGCAGCATGTCCGATGGTTTTGCCACATGGAAAGCACCGCTGGCGATGAACAGCACATGGTCCGTTTTCATCGGGCCATATTTGGTCGCCACCGTGGTACCTTCGATAAGCGGCAGCAAATCGCGCTGCACGCCTTCACGGCTGACCGACCCGCCGCGCACATCGCTGACGGCAATCTTGTCAATTTCATCGAGGAACACGATGCCATTGGTTTCAGCATTATGCAGCGCCACGCGGGCTACATCGTCCTGATCCATGCGCTTTTCGGATTCTTCGTCGACCAGCTTGTCCCATGCTTGCGGCACGGTCAGCTTGCGGCGCTTGGTATTGGCCTTGCCGAACGCCTTGCCCATCATGTCGCTCAGATCGATCATGCCCATGCCGCCGCCCATGCCGGGAATTTCCATCGGCGCAGAGGGCGTATCCTGCACTTCGATTTCCACTTCCACGTCATTCATGGCGTTCTGCACGATCCGCTCACGAAAACTCTCGCGCGTTGCTTCGGAGGCGTTTTCACCCACCAGGGCAACCAGCAAACGGTCCATCGCCGCCTTTGACGCCGCTTCGCGCACGGCTTCGCGGCGGCTGTCTTTTTCCAGCCGGATGGCATCTTCCACCAGGTCGCGGGCGATCTGCTCCACATCGCGGCCCACATAGCCCACTTCAGTGAATTTGGTCGCTTCGATCTTGACGAATGGCGCATCGGCCAGCTTGGCCAGCCGACGGCTGATTTCGGTCTTGCCGCAGCCGGTGGGCCCGATCATCAGGATGTTCTTGGGCGTAACTTCATCGCGCAAATCACTGCCCAGACGCTGCCTGCGCCAGCGGTTGCGCAAGGCCACAGCCACAGCGCGTTTGGCATCTTTCTGGCCAATGATATGTTCGTCCAGCGCGGCGACAATCGCCTTGGGGGTAAGGGTATCAGTCATGATGTTTCTGGCCAGAAAATGAGGATCAGATGGTTTCGACCGTCACGCGGTCATTGGTGAAGACGCAGACTTCTGCCGCCACTGCCATGGCAGCGCGGGCGATTTTTTCCGCATCATCTTCATAGGAATCGAGCGCGCGGGCAGCAGATAGCGCATAATTGCCGCCAGAACCGATTGCCGCAACGCCGCCTTCGGGTTCCAGCACATCGCCATTACCGGTCAGCACCAGCATGACCTCGCGATCAGCCACGATCATCAGTGCTTCCAGATTGCGGAGATATTTGTCGGTGCGCCAATCCTTGGCCATTTCCACCGCCGCGCGCATCAATTGCCCGCGGTGCTGTTCCAGCTTTTTCTCCAGCCGTTCGAACAGGGTGAAGGCATCGGCTGTCGCACCGGCGAACCCGGCAATCACCGTGCCGCCTTCACCAATCCGCCGCACCTTGCGCGCATTGGGTTTCATGACGGTATTGCCCATGGAGACTTGTCCGTCCCCGGCGATGACCGTCTTGCCGCCCTTTTTCACGCCAATGATGGTTGTGCCGTGCCATTGCACCAGCCCGTGTGCCTGTCTGCTATCGTCCATCCGGGCGATATGGGGACGAGGTTTGCGCGATCAAGACGCCTTAGCGCCCCGGACCGCCTGCACCCGGGCCTGCACCTGGCGCGCCAACCTGGCCGATATTGCCGAACAGATCTTCAAAGAACCCGCGTTCGCGGCCCAATGTCGGGGTCTGGTCGCCATCGGGCGAAAGGAACGCAACCTTGTTTACGCCGCTGCGCTCTGCCGAAACCACATTGCCTGACGCGTCAAACTGAACGGCCAGAACCGAATGCGATTCGATCCGCGGGCTGACAAAAGGCTTACGGCCCGTGGTGCTGGAAATGTAATACCATGTGGGCGTGCCATACTGGCTGACGAAACTTGGCCGGCCAAGCGTGCCTTCCACCGACTGGCGGTTATCGATGCCGGGTTGCACAGCGTTAACCAGCGACTGGTCGACGATATAGCCGCGGCTTTCACGGATGGACGAGCAACCGCCCGCAGCCAGCGCCATTGTCAGCACCAACCCTGCCCCGAATGCCTTACCTGCCTTCATCTGAAACAACCTTTTTCAAAAATGCTGCGGCCCGCGGCAACAGATCGGCGCTTTGTTTTGCCGAAGCTGTCACTATATCGAACCTGTATATATATCGGCCCTGTATCTATATCGGAACCAAGCCACAAGGGCATGGCGCTGTCCCTGCCTTGAAGCCCACCCCGCCTCGAAGCCAACCTTGGCCTGAGGCTGTAACGCGAATCGCTGGCTTGTTGCAGATCTTCGGGCATAGGCCTGCCGCCGGCGGGTTGAATTGCCAATTAACAAGCGTGCCGCCAGATCAATTTACGGAAAAAAAACGAGCATCATGTCATTTCTTTCTCGCCTGCTGGGCACCCAGCCCGACCCCAAGGATGCCTTGCGCCCCCTGTGGCACCGCACCGTCCGCATTGCGCGGGAGCCTGAATGGTATCTCGACTGCGGCGTGCCTGATACGATCGAGGGGCGGTATGACATGATTACCACCGTGCTTTCGGTGCTGCTGCTGCGGATGGAACAGGACGAGGCGCTGGTCACACCGTCAGTGCGGCTTACTGAACTGTTTGTTGATGATATGGACGGCCAGCTGCGCGAACAGGGCATTGGCGATCCTGCGCTGGGCAAACATATGGGCCGCATGGTCAGCGCCATGGGCGGCAGGCTGGGCGCTTTCAGGGAAGCATTTGCAGAAGGTGGTGCGGCGCTTGAAAATGCCATTGTCCGCAATATCTCTCTTGCCGACGGGGCGACACCGGCTGCGCTGGCATCGAGGCTGCGCGAACTGGCCCGCCAATTGGAGACCATCCCGGCGCAAAGCCTGCTGGCAGCGGAGATTGTGCGATGACACAGGGCGAATTCACCCACATCGTGAAGGTGCGGCAAATCATGCAGGCACCCCGCGTGCTTGACGCCAATGCCGCCGAGCGCGCGGCGCTGGCCCAGCGTTTCCTGATCAACGAAGTGAAATTTCTGACTGCGGAAGTGGCCCTGACGGTCAATGGCAATATCGTGACTGCGGAAGGCCGCTTGCGTGCCGATATCGTTCAGCAATGCGCTGTGTCAGGCGAAGATTTGCCTGCCAGTATCGATGAAAAAATCACCTTGCGCTTCGTCTCTGAAACAGCAGCCCCGGCCGATGACGAGGTGGAGCTGGATGCGGACGATTGCGACGAAATCTATTATTCCGGTGACAGTTTTGATCTGGGCGAGGCTGTGGCGCAGAGCCTGGGCCTTGCGATAGATCCATTCGCCTGCGGCCCTGGCGCCGAACAGACACGCAAAAAGGCCGGCTTGCTCGATGAGACCGCCGCCGGCCCGTTTGCGGCACTAGCCGCTTTGAAGAAATAGGTAAAACCCGGCCTGAGCGGCAGACCGGTGGCGATCAGAATGGGATGTCGTCATCCAGATCGTCGTAATTGGCGCCGCCGCCAGAACTGCCGCCAGAACCACCGCCGCCGCCATTGCCGCCGCCCTGGTTCCAACCGCCGGAGCCGCCTGAACCCCCGCCACCGCCAGAACCGCCGCTGCTGCCGCCGCCCTGGTTCCAGTTACTGCTTCCGCCCTGAGAACCGCCCTGGCCGCCACCTTGCCCGCCGCCCTGACCGCCGCCGGGACCGTCCAGCATGGTCAGCGTGCCGTTGAAACCGCGCAGCACCACTTCGGTGGAATAACGGTCAGCGCCCTGCTGGTCCTGCCATTTACGGGTCTGCAACTGGCCTTCGACATAGACCTTGCTACCTTTCCGCAGAAAACGTTCAGCGACATTCACCAGACCTTCGGAGAAAATGGCGACCGTGTGCCATTCCGTGCGTTCCTGCCGCTCGCCAGAGGTTTTGTCTTTCCACTGTTCGGAAGTCGCGATGCGCAGGTTGCACACCTTGCCGCCATTCTGGAAGCTGCGGATTTCGGGATCAGCCCCCAGATTGCCGATCAGCATTACCTTGTTGAGACTACCTGCCATTATCCAATGTCCTTACGAATCTGTTGCCAGCAGGGTTAGCCAATCAGCATCGAGCGGGCTAGGCGCGCGACGCGCTTTTTTTGCTTTGAACACAGCTAAAGCCCCAGCGCAGTTGCTGCCCAGAATGTGATGCCGGCAAAAACATAGGCCAGGGCGAACAGATAGGCCAACATGAAGACCGGCCATTTCCAGCCATTTGTTTCGCGCCGTGCCACGGCAATCGTCGACAGGCACTGCGGCGCAAAAACGAACCATGCCAGAAAAGCGAGCGCGGTCGGCAGGCTCCAGCGGGAGGCGATCTGTTCCCGCAGCGCCTGTTCTGTCTGCGCTTCGTCTTCGGTGTCGACTGCATAAGTGGTCGCAAGCGATGCCACGGCCACTTCGCGCGCCGCCATTGCCGGCACCAGCGCCAGCGTCATTTCGCGATTGAACCCGATCGGTTCAAAGGCAACGTGCATGGCTGTCGCAATCTTGCCCGCGACAGAGACATCAAGCTGGCTTTCGCCCGGTTCTGCCTGAGGGAAAGTCAGCAGCACCCACAAAACAACGGTGGCTGCAAAAATGATCGTACCTGCCCGGCGCAGGAACACCCACGCACGTTGCCACAGGCCAATTGCCAGGTCGCGCAGGCGCGGCAATTGATAGCGCGGCAATTCCATGATGAAACCGCTGGCACGCCCCGCCGTCACAGACCGGCGCAACACCAGTGCCACCACCATCGCGCCGACGATCCCTGCGACATACAGCGCAAACAGCACCAGCCCCTGCAAGCCGATAGCCCCCCACACCTTGATGTTGGGAATGACCGCTGCAATCACCACGCCATAGACCGGCAGGCGGGCGGAACAGGTCATCAGCGGGGCAATCAGGATGGTGGTCAGCCGGTCCTTGGGGTCAGCAATGCTGCGGGTGGCCATGATGCCGGGAATGGCGCAGGCAAAACTGGACAGAAGCGGAATGAAACTGCGGCCTGACAGCCCGACGCTGGCCATCATCCGGTCCATGATAAAGGCAGCGCGCGCCATGTATCCGGTCGCTTCCATCATCAGGATAAAGGCAAACAGGATCACGATCTGCGGCAGGAAAACCACTACGCCGCCCACCCCGGCAATGACCCCTTCGGTCAGAAAATCCCTGAAGATACCGGCAGGAACGGCGGTGTTCACCAGTCCTGCCAACAACCCTGCCAGCGCTTCCAGACCATCTGCAAATGGCGTGGCCCAGGCAAAAACCGCCTGAAATATGACAAACAGCAGCGCAAAAAGAATGGGCGGGCCAAGCCATGGATGCAGCAGGATGCGGTCCAGTCCCGCATGAAGGCGGCGCGTTGTGCTTTGCGAAAGAATGGCTGCCTTGGCAATGTTGCGCGCAGCCAGGCGGCGTTCGGGCAAGGTCAGATGCGGGCGCGGGTGCGCCATATCATCCGCCATTGCATCGGCTTCGGCGCTGGCGATGGCAGCAGTCAGTTCTGCCAGCCCCTTGCGCCGCACGGCCACGGTGGGAACTACGGGCACACCCAGCGCCTGCGACAGGGCATCAGGGTCCAGCGTCAGCCCGTCGCGCTGTGCCAGATCAACCATGTTGAGCGCGACCACCGTAGGCCGCCCCAGTTCGATCACTTCCTGCGCAAAGACCAGATGCTGTTCCAGATTGGCGGCATCCAGCACCAGCACCATCACATCAGGCGCGCTTTCACCCTGAAATTCGCCATGCACCAGCGCCCGGGTCACTTCTTCGTCAGGGCTGGTCGCATCAAAAGAATAGGAGCCGGGAAGATCGATCAGTTCGATTTCTTCGCCGCTGCCCAGCACCAGACGGCCCGCTTTACGCTCCACCGTGACGCCGGGATAATTGGCGATTTTCTGCCGCGCGCCGGTCAGCGCGTTGAACAGGGCGCTTTTGCCGGCATTGGGGTTGCCGACAAGCGCGGCCTTGCGCGGGGCGTTCATGCCGGTTCCACCACCATGGCAGCGGCGTGAACACGGCGGATGGCAATGGTCATCCGGCCAACCATCACCGCAATCGGGTCACGCCCGCCGAACACACCCCTGTGGGCAATTGCGGTTCGCGCGCCTTCATCCAGCCCCAGCGCCCGCAAGCGCTTGCCTTCGTCGGGCGCAATCGCATCCCAGTCGACCGAGGTGATCGTGGCGCGTCTACCGCGTTCCAGGGCATCGAGTTTCATGATCAGCCCGCTGCCAGACCGCAGGCGCAATTGCAACTAATTCTCAATAGACGTAACGCCAAGTTTGTGGCGGCGGCCTAGCGTGCGGGATAGCGCAGGCGGCCCAGAAACCGTATTACGCTGAAGGTTTCCCGGTCCGAATTCAGCCATTTCGCCTTGGCCTTTTCGAATTTCATCACTCCGTCGATGCGCCGGTCAAGAAAACTGCGCGTCGCGGATTTTCCGGCGCTGTCATCATCCACAAATACCGCCAGCGTCGCGCCGTAGATGCCGGCGAGTATCGTGCGTTTGGTATAATGGTTGTAATCGGTCGCGACATCGCCTGCCAGACGCCACATGACATCCGCACTGTGCCACCCAGTCTTGAGCGCGCGCGGCGCATTTTGCGGCATGGCCATAATCGCCAGCGCGCGGCGCAACGCTTCTTCCAGGCCTGCCACCGCGTCCAGCCTGAACTGGACGAGGCTGCGGATCCGCTCGCGGATGGGCATGGCAGCCATTGTGCTGGCAGGCAAGGCATCGGCCATTGCCAGATCAATCGTTTCGATCCAGGCGGAAATCATGTCCATCGCCCCGTCGGGATAGGCCAGCAGGGCAACGTCAGCATCGACACCGCCCTGCTGCGCGGCAGAGCGCACCGCCGCATCGCTCCACCCGTCGAAAATCGACGCAGATGCCACCATCGGCGCCAGAGTGAGGCGCAATTCATCCAGCGTCATATCCGCCATGGAATGTGGCTGATCGGCCATCTAACGGCTTGGTCCGTAGGATGGGCCAGTGCTGACCTGTTTGCGGTCCTTGTCGGCCTGTTCGAATTCGGCCAGAATCCGCGATCCGGCTGTTTGCAGCGCGGCATAATTGCGTGCGGAGCGGCCTGAATTATCGCTCCGGTCAGGGTTTGCGCCCTTTGCCAGCAGCAAACGGATCATCGGAATTTCGCGCCGGTGAACTGCCGAAATAAGCGGCGTTTCGCCGGTGCTGTTGGTCACATCAACCATTGCGCCTGCTTCCAGCAGGGCTTCCACCCCTTCGAAGAAACCCAGGTTCACTGCAATCATCAGCGGCGTCACCCCGTCCTTGTCAGCGATGTTGGGGTTTGCGCCGCGGCTGGTGAGAAAGCGGATCCACAAGGCATCGCGCCGCTGGGTCACAATGTGGACCGCGGTTTCGCCAGAGACCTTGTCCCGCGTATTGATGATGGCGGAATTGGTTTCGTTCAACGCATTGGTGACAGCATCACCCTCGCGGTCCTTCACGGATTTCAGGAACTGATAGCCATCAGAAAACATCTGCGCTGCCAACGGGGCACCCGATATGCCAGCGGCCAGCGTCACCGCCAGAATTGCACTTCGGAAAACGGCTCTCGCCATTGTTCCCTCTCCAAAATAATGTCTACAGGGGCAGAGTCGCCTCTTGCTCACCAACGGTTAGCAGAGCATGAACCGCCACGCTATGCCCCACACCTTCCACCACGCCATCAAGCGATCCGTCTCTGCGTTGATCGCATCCTTGTGCCTTGGCCTTGCTGCGTGCGGCCCGGCAGCTTCCCCCAAGCCTGAAGAAGCGCCCTTGTTCGGCGCGTCCATCGGCGGCCCGTTCGAACTGGTCGATACAGCAGGCAAAGCGGTGCGCTGGGCGGATTTCAGGGGAAAATATGCGATTGTCTATTTCGGCTATGCCTATTGCCCGGATGTCTGCCCGACCGATGTGCAGCGAATGTCGCGTGGTCTGGCGGATTTTGAAAAAGCCTATCCGGATCGCGGCGCCAGCATCCAGCCGGTTTTCATCACAATTGATCCTGAACGCGACACGCCGGCAGTGGTCGCGGAATTCATCGGCAATTTCCATCCCCGGCTGATCGGGCTGACCGGAACACCGACCCAGGTCAAATCTGCGGCGGATGCGTTCCGGGTGTTCTATTCCAAGGGTGAAACGCCCGATAGCGGCAATTACCTGATGGATCATTCCAACATCACCTATCTGTTTGGCCCCGATGGCAAGCCGATTGCCACCCTGCCGACCGACCTTGGCCCGGAAGCTGTGGCAGCCGAGCTGGAAAAATGGGTCCGATGAACGGTTTGCGTGACACATTCTGGGAATTGCCGCTGGCAGACCTCAATCGCGCGGAATGGGAAGCCCTGTGCGACGGGTGCGGGCGCTGCTGCCTTCACAAGATCGAAGACCCGGATACAGGTCAGGTCGAACATACCAATGTCGCGTGCAAATTGCTGGACACCCGCACCGCGCAATGCAGCGACTATCGCAATCGCAAGGCGTTCGTGCCGGATTGCATGCGCTTGACCATCAAGATTGTCGGCGAAGTGCCGTGGTTGCCGGAAAGCTGCGCCTACCGGCTGCGGCATGAAGGAAAACCCCTGCGCGACTGGCATTACCTCATTTCAGGTAATCGCGAATCCGTGATGCATGCGGGCGTATCTGTTGCCGGGCGCGTGGTGAGCGAGTTGGTGGCAGGGCCGCTGGAACATCACATCGTGGAATGGGAAACGCCATGATTGGCTGGCTGCGCCGCGAACAGCAGCAACCCAGCGTGCAGCTGGGCGATATAACCCTGCCGATTGCGATAAAACGTCACCCCACTGCCAAACGGGTGGTGCTGCGGATCGCGCCCGATGGCAGCGAAGCGCGCGTTACGCTGCCGCGCTGGGGGCAGACGGCTGATGCCATCGCCTTTGCCAACAGCCGGGCTGACTGGCTGGCCCGCCAGATTGAAGCATTGCCCACCGCCAGACCCGCAGCCCCGGGCGGCACGTTGCACTATTGTGGCCGCCCCCTCGACATCGTCTGGTCCAGCGCCGCGCCGCGCAAACCTGTCCTGGATGGCGATATGGTCAGCATCGGCGGTCCGGGTGAAAGCGTGGGCCCGCGCCTGCAACGATGGCTGGAAAGCGAAGCCTTGCGCCTGATGGCGACTGATCTGGAACATTATTGCCGGGCGGCCAATGTTGCCACGCCTGATCTGCGCCTGTCCCGCGCGCAGCGGCGCTGGGGCAGTTGTTCCACCAGCGGCACAGTGCGGATCAACTGGCGGCTGGTGCAGGCACCTGCGGCTGTGCGCCGTTCAGTGGTCGCGCATGAAGTGGCGCATCTGCTGCATTTCGACCACGGCCCGCAATTCCACGCAGTGCTTGACCGCATTTTCGATGGTGATCTGGCCAGTGCCAACCAATGGCTCAAGCGCGAAGGGCGCAGCCTTTACGCCGTGTTCGGCTAGGATTGAACTGGCATCAGGGGTAATACTTACCCTTCGTTAACCCTGATTTGGCATAGCGGGCTGATGTATAGGTTCGCCTCGATCCTGCTTGTGGCTATGATGCTCCTGTTGCTGCCGGCCCAACCGGCCGCAGCGCAGGGCAAATGCCGGTTCTGCGACACCAATCTGCCGCCCAATGGCGATGGCGGCGGCAGGCCCAATAATGGCCCGGTCACCAGCCCGCCCCTCACGCCGGGCAATGGCAACGGGAACGGCGCTGGTGGTAACGGCAATGGCAATAATGGCGTCGGCGGCGGCAATGGCGGCAGCAACCAGATTGCCCTGACGGTGCAAAGCGACATCAATTTTGGCCGGCTGGTCAAAATCGGTGATGGCATTGGCAGTGTGCTGATCGACCTGCAGACCGGCAGCAAAACAATTATTGGCAACCTTGATGATCTGGGCGGCATGTCCGTGCAGGGCCGCGCAGTCATTCAGGGCAGCCCCCTCAGGCCAGTCCGGGTGGATTTTCCGGCCAGCATCATCATGCGCGATCCGGCGGGCGGAGAAGCGGAATTGCGAGACTTCGTGACCGATCTTTCCGCCCTGCCCATGCTTGATACATCAGGGACGCTGGTGTTCCATTTCACCGGCACCCTGTTCACCAGCCAGGCCATTGCGGTGGGCGGTAATTTGCGCGGACGCGTGCCGATCCAGGTCAGTTACGACTGATCCGGCACAAAATTGCCTGAAATTTCTCGCCTGGCGCGGGCAGCACTGGCGAAACCCGGTTCCAGTCGCTATTTATCGGCCCATGGGTATTATCGACAAAATCAATCCGGTCGGCGGTTTTTCCGATTTCATCAGTGAATTCCGCAAACCCACGCCCTATCGCTGGCCGATATTGGGCGTGTCGATGCTGATCACCTTCACCATCATGTACCAGATCATGGGTGAAACCATGATTGGCCCGCCCGCCCGGCCCAATGTCACCTACATCACCAGTTTTGCCGACAACCGGACCGATGAAGAAATTATCGCCAGCAATTTGGAAAACCAGAAAACGCAGGATGCCATTGCAGTTCTGGTGGAAGAAAACGAAGAAGCCAAACGCGAACTATACCGCACACTTGGCCGCGCTTCGGGCATGGATGTAGAGACTATCGAGCGCGAGGCGGCCAGGGAACGGGCCAACGAATTGGCTGCCGAAAATGCCCGCAAAATGGAAATTCGCCGCCGCGCAGGATTGCTGGAAGAGCCGGTTGCAACACCTGCGGAGTGATGCCGACTGGCTGGCAGCAGCAGCCCGGCTGGCGCAGCGGGCGCGGCCATTAAGCAGGCCCAATCCGGGCGTGGGCGCCATCATCGTTAAAGACAATATCGTGGTGGGGCGCGGCTGGACCATGGCGGGCGGCAGGCCCCATGCCGAAGCCGTTGCGCTGGAACAGGCAGGCAGCAATGCGGCAGGCGCAACTCTATATTGCACGCTTGAACCATGCGCTCATGTGTCTGTGCGCGGCCCGTCCTGTGCAGATCTGATCGTGGCGGCACAGGTTAAAACGCTGGTTTACGCAGTGGAAGACCCCGATCCGCGCACCTGCGGCACTGGCGCTGTGCGCATTGCGGCAGCAGGCATCGAAACGCGGCGGGTGGCGAGCGCGCCTGCTGATGCCAGCCTTGCAGGCTATCAGATGGTAAAGCGTAATAACCGCCCGCATGTGACCTTGAAATTGGCGCTGTCGCTGGATGGTTGCATTGCGCTGGCCGATGGCCAGAGCCGGTGGATCACAGGCGATGTGGCACGCGCCCATGTCCATGCACAGCGCGCACAGGCCGATGCCATATTGGTGGGCGGCAACACCTGGCGCAGCGACAAGCCGCACCTCGGCGTCAGGCTGGCAGGGCTGGAAAGCCGCAGCCCGAACCGCATTGTGCTGACCCGGTCCGGGAATTGCGGCGATGTAGCGACAGTTTCCGCCCCCCAACAGATCGCGCAATTGGCAGGTGTGCAATATCTGTATCTCGAAGGCGGCGCGCAGACGGCTGCGGCGTTCCTCAAGGCTGATCTGGTGGACCTGATTCATCTTTACCGCGCGCCCATCCTGATAGGCGGCGGCAAGCCTGCGCTGACCGACATCGGGCTGACCGATCTTCGCCAGGCCCATGGCCGGTGGAAACTGGCTGATCGGCGGGAACTTGGCAGCGACCTGTTCGAGGCCTATGAGCGCACACCATGTTCACCGGAATAATCACCGCGCTCGGTTCCATCGAAAGCGCCGAGCAAAAAGGCGATCTGCGCGCGCGCATCGCCTGTCCCTTCGACCCTGCCAAAATGGCGATCGGCGCGTCCATCGCCTGTTCGGGCGTATGCCTGACGGTGGTGGAACGTGGCGGCCAGCCTGGCGATGCGTGGTTTGCCGTGGATATTTCTGGCGAAACCATATCCTGCACCGTTCCGGGCATGTGGGAAGAAGGCCGTACGCTCAATCTGGAAGCAGCCCTGCGCATGGGCGATGAACTGGGCGGGCATATCGTAACTGGCCATGTCGATGCAGTTGGCAGCGTTGTCGAAACATCTGCCATTGGCGATTCGACCCGGCTGGTCATCAGCGCGCCGGCAGACCTTGCGCCCTATATTGCTGCCAAAGGCTCCATCACCGTGGATGGCGCGTCACTGACGGTAAATACAGTGGAAGACCAGCCGGACGGGGCGGTGCATTTCACGCTCAACATCATTCCGCACACAGCACAAGTCACCACCTTGGGTACCCTTGTGAAAGGGTCCGCCGTCAATCTGGAGATTGATACGATGGCCCGCTATCTCCAGCGGATGCAATCGCTACGCGGCTGACGTTCAGCCGACTTTTCCAACTTGGGCGACCAGCCAGCCCCCTTAACTGGCCCCATTAACCAGCCACATCTTTCAGCGCATTGACGAAATTGGCGATATTTCCGCTGTGCAGGCCGGCCACGTTGATCCGGCCGGACCCGGCCATGTAAACCCCATGGTCAGACCGCAGCCGGTCAATCTGTTCCTTCGTCAGGTCAAGCATGGAAAACAGGCCATGCTGGCGCGCCAGCGCCGTCAGATCCAGCTTACCAATCTGGCCTGCTGCGGCCATCTGGGCGCGCACATCGGCAATGCGCGCGCGCATGGATGCCAGTTCGTCCAGCCACATCTGCGTCAGCTTTTCATCGCGCAGCACCAGCCGCACTGCTGCTGCACCATGGTCAGGTGGCATGGACCAGCTGGCCCGCGCCAGCGCATTCAGATTGGACATGATCGGGCCAAGCTGCGCTGCATTTTCAGCCATCACATACAGCGCGCCAACCCGGTCACGATACAGGCCGAAATTCTTGTCGCAGCTATAGGCGATCAACGCCTCGGGCACCGCGCCAAGGACACGGCGCAGGCCATAGGCATCTTTCTCCAGCCCGCTGCCCAGCCCCTGATAGGCAAGATCCAGGATCGGCAAGGCTTCGCTGCGCGAAAACGCATCGGCAATCGCATCCCATTCAGCATTCGAATAATCGATGCCGGTAGGGTTGTGGCAACATCCGTGCAGCAGCACGGCATCGCCCTTGCCCGCTGCAGCGATCACGCCGAGAAGCTGGTCGATATTTGCCCTGCCATCATCCGTGGCATGATCGAAAAACACAGCATTGATGGGGATGTCGGACAGGATCTGTGCATGGTTGGGCCAGCTTGGCGTGCCCAGATGCACCCGCTCAACGCCTGCCTTGCGCGCCACGGCAACCGCCAGACGCACAGCGCCCGTGCCGCCGGGTGTCTGCATCCCTTCGATACGGTCACTTACTGGCGCGCTGGCGCCGAAGATATACGGCATCAGCGCGTCGACAAAGCCGGTGTCCCCTTCAGGGCCAAGATAGCTTTTGCTATCCTGTTCGTTGACCAGCTTCGTCTCCGCCGCCTTGATCGCGGCAAAAACCGGCGTCGCGCCGTCATCCGTCCGATAGACGCCGACCCCGAGATCGATCTTGTCAGCCCGCTCGTCAGCGGCATACATCTTGATCAGCGCAAGCAGCGCATCGGGCGATTGTTGTGGAAGAGTGTCAAGAATCATGCGCCACCCATGCCGAGGCACGGGCCGCCTCGCAACCTAATTTGCTCTGCCGGTTTATTGGCCCCGGCATAGCTGCGCTTTTCCGCTGCGACTTAGAAGGGCAACCAGCGCTGCTTCTTCGAAAACCGCATATATCCGGCATTCACCCCAAGCCGAAGCCCAGCGCCCACTCTGATGGGTATCAGGACGACATTGCCTTTGCGAAGATAGCTCGCCGTAAGTCCGCCAATAACATAGGCCTGGCCTTCACCGGCAGGAAAGCGGGTGAACAATTCCTCGCTGTCATACAGGTTGTACACCAGCACGAATGTGTTGCTGGCATTGGCGCCGGCATCAAAACCGACCGACGGGCCAGTCCAGTAAACCGGGCGTTCGCCTTCGACCTTGTGATACATCGTGCCCGAACCATAGCGCGCGCCAAAAATGAACGCGCCCCCCGCTTCGCGCCCGACGATATAGGCATTGGGCTCACCCTGCTTTTCCAGCCATCCCTCGATCATGCGGGCAAGCCCTTCGGCGCCCTTGCCAAACACCCCTTCAGCAGCACCGATCAGATCATCCTTGGCGTATGTGCCGCCTTGCGCTGCGGCAACTGCCGGGTCTGATGATGCCTGGCCGGCCGCCACGGACGGATCGGACGATGTGACAACCGGGTCCGCCCATTCCGGCGCGATGTCCTGCGAATTCTGGGCAGCGGCCTGGTTGGGCGCGACGTATTCATAACTTTGCGTGTCGCCGGGGGCTTCCTGCAAATCAGCATCAATCGCTGTATCAGGGTCAAAAGTCTCGATTTGCTGGGCAGATAGCGGAGATGCCGCAAAAGCAGCGGCAGCCACCAGCGCAATTCCGCTTCTGGCGATGGTCTTGCAGATGGTCTGCCCGATCGTGATGGCGCTGTTCATAATCCCTCCAGGTCCGTAACGGACGCAACAGGGCCATTCAGAAGCCTTTGCCGCTTAAGCAGCAATGAACCGGCGACGAACCGAATCCAATTTGCGATGAAACGAGTCCGCAAGCACCGCGCCACGGTCCAGGCTCCTCGCATATGCGGGTTTTTGCGACAATGAACATGGCTCGCACAGCTTAATTTTGCACCTTTGGTCCAGCATGGCTTGCCGCAGGTAAATCGCCTCGTTATAGGCCCGCCCCACAGCCGTAAGTGTTCGGAGACGTGGGTGAGTGGCTGAAACCAGTTCCCTGCTAAGGAACCATAGGAGTAATCCTATCGAGGGTTCGAATCCCTCCGTCTCCGCCATCCCTTGAATTCCGCCCCGAACCATAGTTGCGAGCCGGCGCCGTCAGGCGAATTGGGCAGGCGTTCGGGCGCAGGAGATTGCTTCGGGCAATTTGCTGAGGACGAATGGGCCTTGCAGGATTGCGCCTTCGGCCAGCCGTTTCTTCGCCTGTAGCGAATCTGCGGTTACCAGCAGGACCGGCACTTCGCGCTGTTCGCAAATCCTGCGGGCGGCCGATATGCCGTTTCCTGCTTCGATCTTGTCGCCCACCAGCACCAGGTCAGGCGGACGTTTGGCAGCGATTTTGACCGCGTCTTCCTCGGTCCATGCATGGTCGATGGAATCAAAGCCCAGCTCGACCAGTCGTTTGGACAATTCGCAGCCCACTACGGCATTTTGTTCGATTATAAGGGCGTGAAGCATTTCGCGGTTTCCTTGTTCATAATGCGACTCGCAACCTAACCAACTGTGCGCGCCGCTGCTGTATGTAGAGTCACGGAAGCCCGCCCATCAGGCGCCCGGTTCACGCGGAAATTTACGTATATGCCGGGGTTGGAACGATGTGCTTTCTAAAGGCCGCTCCCCCCTTCCCGTCAGCCCCGTCATCAAGGGTTTGGCATGATCTGCGAAAGGCCCCCTGGCATGACGGTGTATCATCCGTCCCTCGCTGGAAAAATCGACATTGCAGGGCGAATTGCCGCCCATGCAGAAGGTCTGCCCAGTCCCGATCATCCCGAATTTGGCGATATGTTTGCCCGTTTCGGGGATGCGCGCATCGTGCTGCTGGGCGAAGCCACCCATGGTACACACGAATTTTACGCGGCGCGGGCGGCCATTTCGCGCCATCTGATCGAGAAATTCGGCTTCACCATCATCGCGGTAGAAGGCGACTGGCCCGATATTGCGCGACTGAATGATTACGTCCACCACACCGGCCCGCGGCCCATGCTGGGCGAAGCCTTTGCCCGATTTCCCAGCTGGATGTGGCGCAACCAGGAAATGCTCGGCTTCATAGACTGGCTGCGGGGCCATAATGCGGCGTTGCCCGAAAACCGGCGGGCCAGCCTGCGCGGGCTGGACGTATATTCGCTGGGGGAATCAATCCATGCGGTGACCAGCTATCTTGACCGGCATGATCCGCGCGCGGCGCGGCTCGCCCGCCAGCGCTATGGCTGCCTGACCCCGTGGCAGGACGAGCCCCAGCGTTATGGCCACGCCGCTGAACGCGCCGGACTGGCAGGTTGCGAGGACGCCGTGGTTGCGCAATTGCGCGATTTGCTGGCGCGCCGGATGGAATGGATTGGCGAGGAGCCGGAAGAATTTTTCAGCGCCG
Organism: Allopontixanthobacter confluentis; assembly: GCF_009827615.1. Lineage (GTDB taxonomy): Bacteria > Pseudomonadota > Alphaproteobacteria > Sphingomonadales > Sphingomonadaceae > Allopontixanthobacter > Allopontixanthobacter confluentis. Next base: position 89,510 of record NZ_WTYU01000001.1, on the reverse strand, counting down.
AACGCAATGCCCGCATCGTGCGCGCGGCCGAGCAATATTACCGGTCCATCTACCGCGGTGCAGCCGAAAGCTGGAACTTGCGGGACCGGCACATGTTTGAAACCCTTCAGTCACTGATGGCCCATCAGGCTGACGCGCGCGCCATTGTGTGGGCGCATAATTCCCACATTGGCAATGCGTCTGCCACCGCCATGGGCTGGCGCGGCGAATTCAACATCGGCGAACTGGTCCGCACTGCCTATGGCGATGAAGCCGTGCTGGTCGGTTTCGGCACGGATCGCGGCACGGTTGCTGCTGCATCTGATTGGGGCAGTGCTGTGCAAATCATGCCGCTGCGCCCGGCACGCGACGATAGCTGGGAAGCGCAGTTCAGGTGCACCGGGCTGTCCCGCTGCCTGCTGGACTGGCGGCAGGATGCCGCGACGCCGCTGGCAGAAAGCCTGAGCCAGACGCTGCTGGAACGCGCAGTGGGTGTTGTGTACCGGCCCCAGACCGAATTTCTCAGCCATTATTTCGAAGCCGTGCTTGCCCACCAGTTTGACGCCTATGTCTGGTTTGAGGAAAGCCGCGCAGTGACGCCAATCGGGCGCGAAACGCCCCACGGCGCACCTGATGTCTGGCCATTTGGCCTCTGATCCGGCGATTGGCGGCAAAGATAGATGAAGGGCAAGGTGAATGGACCGGAACATTTCGGACTGCCGCGAAATACATCTGGCTACTGACCCGCCGCTGACCGGCCTGCTGGGCGTGCCCGATAATCCGCTTGGCCTTGTCATATTTGCCCATGGCAGCGGCAGCGGGCGGTTCAGCCCGCGCAACAATTACGTGGCACGGCGGCTGCGGGATGCCGGGTTTGCGACCTTGCTGATCGACTTGCTCGACCGGCAGGAAGAACTGGACCGCCGCAACGTGTTCGACATTGCCCTGCTCGCCTCGCGGCTGGTCAAGGCGACAGACTGGGCCGCCAAATTTCCTGAAACGGCGGCTTTGAAACCGGCATATTTCGGTGCCAGCACCGGCGCCGGGGCAGCATTGCAAGCGGCCGCAGGCGATCGCCGTATCACCGCCATTGTATCGCGCGGGGGCCGCCCCGATCTGGCCGGGGATGAGGCATTGGCAGCTGTCACCGCTCCCACCTTGCTGCTGGTGGGTGGGCTGGACGCGCCCGTCATCACCTTGAACCAGGCTGCGGCGGGCGCGCTCACCTGCCTTCACAAACTGGTCATAGTGCCGGGTGCCAGCCATTTGTTTGAAGAACCCGGCACGCTGGAACAGGTGGTCGATCTGGCAGCAGACTGGTTCAGAACCTATGCCGGGGGCCGCCGATGAACGCGCATTATTTGTTTGCCAATCGGGCTGCTGCCGGACGTGCGCTGGCACAGGCGTTGGAACAGGTGCTGGCGGAAACGGACCTGGCCGATCCGGTCGTTCTGGCACTGCCGCGCGGCGGGGTTCCCGTCGGCTTCGAAGTGGCACAGGCGCTGGGCGCTCCGCTCGACATCATCATGGTCCGCAAGATCGGCGCGCCGGGCCACAAGGAATATGGCATCGGGGCCATTGTGGACGGCGCACCGCCGCAAATCGTGCTGGACCATGCCATTGCCCGCACGGTGGGTGCCACTGATGCCTATATCGAGCGAGAAGTGGCCAGCGAACTGGCCGAGATCGAGCGCCGCCGCGCGGCCTATCGGACAGGGCCGCCCTGTCAGGTCAAAGGGCGCACTGCCATTGTGGTGGATGACGGAATTGCCACTGGCAATACCGTGGAAGCGGCGCTGCGGGCGCTGGCAAAATCAGGGCCAGCCAAAATCATCCTGGCGGTGCCTGTCGCCCCGCATGGCGCATTGGCGCGCCTGCGGCCCCTGTGTGACGCGGTGGTCTGTCTGGCCACGCCGGAGCCGTTTTATGCAGTAGGCGCGCATTATGCCGATTTTGGCCAGACCAGTGATGAAGAAGTGGTCGATCTGCTGGCCCGCGCGCGACCGGGCTGCAGCCAGCCTTCTGACTGACGCCGCCATCGCTAGCTAGCGCCCGTACCGGCCCAGCGTTTCCACCTTTCGCAGCCATTTCCTGCGGTATTTGTCGCTTCGTTCCACACTGCCGACCAGTGATACGCGCACTGGCGACACCCCGGCAAACTGCAACACATTGCGTTTCAGGCTTTTGACGCTGTGCGCGCGGAAATATAAGGCATAAGCTGCAGCCGGCATCCCCATTGTCACCACCAGACGCGCTGTTTTGCCATTCAGCATCTTGCGATACATCCCGCTTTCCAGCGGCTCAAGGGCAAAGCCGGGACGGGTCACCTGTTCCAGCAGCGCCTTTAGCAGCGCCGGGCAGTCGCCCATCCACAAGGGGTAGAGGATGACGATATGCTCAGCCCAGCCGATGGCATCCTGCACCTGCACCAGGCTTTCCGGAACGCTGCCCGATTTCCAGTCTTGCGGATCGCGCAGGACGGGAAAATCCAGCTTGGCGAGGTCAATCCGGCGGACATTGTGCATTTTTTCCGCCCCTTGCACATAGGCTGACGCGAGCGCGTGAATGTAATGATCGCGGTCATCATGCGGATGCCCATCAAGAACCAGAATACGTCGCATTTGCTGGTGCCTATCGCAGCAGCGTTACAGGCAGTAATGCGTAGATGTCCCTACCGTGATTGCGCCCGGCCCTGCCGGCCCGGATGCGCGGCGGCCTCCGCTTCGGCGACATGGCGTTTCACGGCGACAAAACTGTCGGGCGTTACGGATATGGAATCGATGCCGCATTCAACCAGAAAGGCTGCAAATTCGGGATGGTCGCTGGGTGCCTGCCCGCACAGACCCACTTTGCAGCCATGCTGATGCGCTTCCTTGATGACATGCCTGATCATCCATTCCACAGCCGCGTCACGTTCATCAAACTGGTCAGCCAGCAATTCTGAATCGCGGTCAATGCCCAGCGTCAGTTGCGTCAGATCGTTACTTCCGATGGAAAACCCGTCAAACCGCCGGGCAAATTCGCCCGCCAGCACCACATTTGCCGGAATTTCGCACATGACATAGGTTTCAAGGCCTGCCTCGCCCCGGCGGAGGCCTTCCTGCGCCATCACTGCCAACACTTTGTCGGCTTCTGTCACGGTGCGGCAGAACGGGATCATCACTGCGACATTGGTGAAGCCGAGATCTTCGCGCAGGCGCCTGATCGCGCGGCATTCCAGCGCAAAGCCGGCGCGGTATTGCGACGAATAATAGCGCGATGCACCTCTGAAACCTAGCATGGGGTTTTCTTCCACCGGTTCAAACTGTGATCCGCCCAGCAATCCTGCATATTCATTGGTTTTGAAATCGCTCATCCGCACCATCACGGTGGCCGGATAAAACACCGCGGCAATGCGGGCGAGATTGCGCGAAAGATGTTCGATAAAATATTCGCCCTTGTCCGCGAACCCTTGCGTGAGCTGCGCAATCCTGGCTTTTTCCGGCCCATCTTCCAGCGTGTCAAAATGCACCAGAGCCATAGGATGGACACAGATGGCATTGGCGATGACAAATTCCATCCGCGTCAAGCCGACCCCATCGGCAGGCAATTGCCACCATTTTGCGGCAGCCGCCGGATCGGCAAGGTTGAGCATCACTTTGGTCGCGGTTTCAGGAAGGCTGGCGAGGTTGATGGTGCGGGCCGTGATGGTTGCGGCGCCTTTGTAAACCGTACCCAGATCGCCGCTGGCGCAGCTGACAGTGACCATCTCGCCCGGCTGCAAGATTTCTGTCGCATTGCCTGCGCCCACTATGGCGGGAAGGCCAAATTCGCGGCTGACAATGGCGGCATGGGATGTGCGCCCGCCATGGTCTGTAACAATGGCAGCGGCGCGCTGCATGATCGGGCCCCAATCCGGATCGGTGGTGGATGTGACCAACACCGAACCATCGACAAAATCGCCAATGTCGGCCGCATGGCTGATGCGGCACACCGGCCCGCTTACTGCCCCGTTCCCGATGGCCAGCCCTGTTACCAGCGGCATTCCGGCCTGCTCCACCGCATAGGTTCGCAGCGTGCCGCGCCCCTGCTGTGACTGGACTGTCTCGGGGCGGGCCTGCACGATGAACAGCCTGCCATCAGGGCCATCCTTGGCCCATTCCATGTCCATCGGGCAGCCATAATGGTCTTCAATCAGCACTGCCCAGCGCGCCAGTTGAAGAATGTCACTGTCGCCCAGAACGAAGCGTGCCTGTTCCTGCTCGCTGGTCGGCACATTGGCAGTGGTGGCACCATCACTGTGGGAATAGACCATCTTTGCAGCCTTGGTGCCGCGGCGTTTCAGAATGATCGGGCTTATTGCGCGCTGGTGCAGCATTGGTTGGCCCAGCAATGGTTTGAAAACCTGCCATGCGTCAGGCTCCACCGCCCCCTGGACGACATTTTCGCCCAGCCCCCAAGCCCCTTCGATCAGCACGACATGGGGAAATCCGCTTTCCGTATCGATCGAGAACATGACCCCCGCACCGGCCAGATCAGCGCGGACCATCTGCTGCACGTCAATGGACAGGGCCACGGCATTTTCGGCAAAACCATGGGCCGCGCGGTAGGCAATGGCGCGGTCTGTATAAAGCGAGGCATAGCACCGCTGGCAGGCCGCTAGCAGCGCGTCTTCACCGCTGATGTTAAGAAAGGTTTCCTGCTGTCCGGCAAAGCTGGCTTCGGGCAAATCTTCGGCAGTGGCACTTGACCGCACGGCAACTGCCAGATCGGCAGTCTGCGCTGTGGTGCAAAGCGCGCGATAAGCCTGGCGGATGGCCATTTCCAGTGCGGCAGGCCATGACCCTGCGGCAATGGCCGACCGGACAGCAGCGCCAGCATCGGCCAGCGCGATCTCCCCCTCACGCTGGCGCGCAAGCTGGCCTGCTATCCCTTCTGTCAGGCGGTTGTGCGCCAGAAAGGCACGAAACGCATCTGCCGTGGTGGCAAAACCGGGCGGCACGCCCACCCCCAGTGGCGCCAGCGAACCGATCAATTCGCCCAGCGAGGCGTTTTTGCCGCCCACCAGCGCAATATCAGCGCGCGTGACCTGGGACAGATCAACAATCAGCCGTGGGGTCATGTCGCCTCCTTTTCGGGTTTATTGGCCAGGGCGGCGAGAATGACCCGCACGTTGCGAATTACGCCATCGCCCGGAAATTCGACGCAATCCCCGCTTATCTGCTGGCCATCGACCATGATCCGGGTTTCTCCGGCCTTGGCGGACCGTTCCACGGTCAGCTGGATGGCAGCGTTGCCGCGCCTGTATGTGGCGCTATATCCGGGCCAACTGGCGGGTATAGCCGGCGCAATGTGCAAGGCGCCCGCCCGCAATTCAAGCCCAAGCAATCCTTCCACACCCAGCCGCCAGGTCCATGCCGCAGCGCCTGTATACCAGCTCCACCCGCCTTTGCCGCGGTGCGGCGGGGCAGAGGCAATATCGCCTGCGGTCACATAGGGTTCGATGCGGTACAGGTCCGCGCCCTGGCGGCTGGCGGTGCGCCTTGCCGGACAGATCATGTGGAAAATATCCAGCGCCGCTTCCCCATGCCCTCTGCCCGCAAGCGCCAGCCCCAGCCATGCCGCAGCGTGGGAATATTGGCCGCCATTTTCCCGCAGGCCCGGCGGATAGGCCTTGATATAGCCGGGATCGATCGGCCCTTTGTCAAAGGGCGGCCACAACAGGCGGGCAAGGCTGGCTTCTGCGTCAATCAATTCGCTGCGCGCAGCAGCCAGCGCCATATCCACCCGCGCCGTGTCAGCGCCGGCAAAGGCAGCCCAGCTTTGCGAAATGGAATCGATCCGGCATTCAGCCTCGCTTGCAGAGCCGAGCGGATGGCCGCCATCATCATAGGCGCGGCGATACCAGCCGCCATCCCAGCCCGCTGTTTCTGCATTGCGCAAAAGGAAAGCTGCCTTCTCCGACCAGAAATCCGCTTCGCGCAGGCGGCCTGACTGCCGCTCCAGCCCGGCCAGCAAATCGGCACAGACCGAAGCGAACCAGGCCAGCCACACGCTTTCCCCGCGCCCGGCGTCGCCCACCCTGTCCATCCCGTCGTTCCAGTCGCCGGTCCCCATCAGGGGCAGGCCGTTCTGGCCGCAAGCCACCCGTTCCAGCGCCCGTTCACAGTGATCAAGCAGGGTCGCCCCCGAAGGTGCAGCGTCAAAGCGCGCGTAACGGTCATGCTCGTCTGGCGACAGGGGCGGCGCGGACAGGAAGGGGATGGTTTCTTCCAGAATGGCGGCATCGCCCGTGGCGGCGACATATGTGCCGACTGCATAGGGCAGCCACAGCAAATCGTCTGAAAAACGGGTCCTGACGCCCCTGTCTGTCGGCGGGTGCCACCAGTGAAGAACATCCCCTTCCTCGAACTGATGGCCAGCACAGACCAGCAGATGTGCGCGCGCCCGCGCCGGGTCGAATGGCAGCAGGGCCAGCACATCCTGCAACTGGTCGCGAAAACCGATTGCGCCGCTGGCCTGATAGAACCCGCTGCGCGCCATCACCCGCGAGGACAGGCTCTGGTAGATCAGCCACCTGTTGATCATCAGATCGAACGCCGCATCGGGTGACTGGACACTTACCGTTCCCAGAATATCGTCCCATTGGCTGCCGATGGCAATAAGGGCAGGTGCGGCCATACCGGCAGCGCGCCACTTGGCCGCCAGCGCCCTGGCATGGCTGCCATCATCTCCTTGCCCCAGGATAAAAGTCACTTCCTGTGTTTCGCCCGGCGCCAGATCGAGGTGGACCTGATACGCAGCGCAGGCATCCGCGCCCGCCGATTGCGCGCCGGAAAGCCCCCACCGGGCCAGGGCCGCAGGGTGCGCGGCCTGACCTTCGCGGCCCAGAAATTCCTCGCGGTTACAGGTCACACCGTGGGCATCGATATCGGCAGTAAGAAATGCCGTGCGCGCGGCAAAATCCGCGTTCCATGCACTGCTGGCAAAAATGGTCTGCGCCGCCCCGTCAAAATTGCTGCGCACATGCCGCCGGGCGATGGAAGGGAGCGAGCCGAGCAGCCATTGCGCATAATACGTCGCAGTCAGGCGGCGGTTGCGGCCGGTCAGATTGGTAAGACGCAGGCGGATGATCTTCACCGGATCAACCACATCGACAAAGACTGTCTGTTCCTGGCGGATGCCGCGCGATATCTTGTCCCACGTCGTCTGGCCTGCTGCATGGCGTATCCGGCATGGCGCATCCTGCCCGGCAGGCTGCGGCGTGACGGACCAGACCTCGACTGTTTCCTCGTCCCGCAGATAGAGTGTTTCCACCGGCGGATCGGACACCTGATCATTGGTCCACGGGGTCAGGCGGTTTTCGCCGCTGTTGATGGCCCAGCTGAACCCGCCGCCAGCTTCTGTGACCAGCGTGCCAAACCGGTCATTCGCCAGCACATTGGCCCATGGCGCCGGGGTGGACTGGCCCGGTTCCAGATAGATGACATAGTTCCGCCCATCAGGGGTGAACCCGCCATAGGAATTTTCAAACAGCAGCCCTTGCGTGCGCTCCACTGGGCCTGCCTCATCCGGCGCTGGCGCAACGGTAGGCAGCATGGGCGGGGGCAAGGCTGCGGGCGCCAGCATCCCTTCCATCTGCTGCGACAGGGGGCCTTTATCATCATCCAATATGGCCCAGGCCATGGCTTCCAGAAGGCGGACCTGATCGCCCCCGATCTGGTCGGCAAAGATCAGGTGAATACCGCCATTGCGGCCCAGCATATCGCGCGCGCCAATGTGCCGCAGCAATTCATCCAGCTCGCCGCGCATCGGCTCTGCATAGGTGGAACCGCGGGTCTGCAGCAGCACCAGATCCACCGCCAGCCCCGTTCGCCGCCATAATTGGTGGACCCCGGACAGCAAGGGAACAAGGGTATCCTCCCCTTCTCCCACCTTCAGCAGCAGGATCGGCAGATCGCCCGACAGGGCCAGACCCCAAAGCCCGCTTTGCCCCAGCGCATTGTCCCTGATCTGCGTCGGCGCGGCACGAAGCGCTGCGTGCGGATGGACCAGAACAGAGCCAAGCGACTGGATTGCTGGCAGTATGTCAGGCGCCAGCCGGAAGCGGCTGATGGCGCGCGCGGTTTCCAGTGCCGCATCATCAATCACCCATTGCAGGGATGGCAGGGTGGCGTGCCGCGTCGCAATTTCCAGCGCTGCCGAGCGGCTGGCCGCTGCGGCGGTAACAATGCACAGCACATGCTGTTCGCCCGGCTGCAGGGTGATTTCGCATTGCAGGGCAGACACCGGATCAAGCGTCCAGCCCGCACTGCCCGTCAGGCGCTGTGATGCGCCCGCCGGGCCGCGCAGGGTGCGGCCACGGCCAATGAATTGCCGCCGGTCCACATCATGCGCGATGCCAGCCACCACTCCTTCGCTACCGACCACAAACTGGACCATGACCGCAGGCGTCTCGCGCGAGTGGCGCGGCCGCCGGGTGAACAGCAGACCCCCGATGCGGGGCACAAATTCACCGCCCACGAACAGCTTGGAAAATGCCGGATGGCGTTCATCCTCCTGCGGCAAGGCCAGCACCACTTCGGCATAGCTGGTCAGCCGCAAATTGCGCCGCTGGCTGCTTTCATTGACCAGCGTGATCCGCCGTATTTCGAGATCATCGCCGCTGCCAACGCATACTTCCATGCGCAGATCGATGCCATTGTCGCGGCGATGGAATTCGGCCAGATGGGGCTGGAACGTGGCATTATATTCCTGCGCCCTGTGGCCGGTCGGCTGGCGCGTGGCGGACCATGTGGCGCCATTGTCCATGTCCTGCACATACAGCCACATACCCTCCTGATCCAGCGTGGCGTCGGGCGCAAAGCGCGTCAGTGCCTGGCCATGCCAGCGAAGGCCGCCCCCGCCCGCTTCTGAAATCACGCTCGACATCCGCCCGTTGCCCAGCACCAGCACCTGGGGAAAAGGTGTTGGCGCAGGGGCCCAAGCCCTGATGTCACCAGGGCCATGGCCGGCTGCTGCTGGCGGCAACGCCTCCATCCGCGTGATTTCCGAGCCGATTTCATGCGGCACACGTTCACTCAGCAGCAGCGACACCAGACGCATCTGCGGATCACGCCCGAACCGTTCGACCATCAGATCATTGGTCAGCAAATTGGCAATCGAACACAGCACCATGCCCTGATGGTGCGCCATATAGGCGATTACCGGCGTAAACCCTCCGCTGGCGGGGGCGCGGTCAGGGGTGAAATCCAGCGCTTCCCACAAGCCGAAGCGTCGTTCTGCACCCATCAGGGACAATTGCCGCAAATTGGCCGTGGCATGGCCCGGGGCCACCATCAGCGCCAGCGCGGATGCGTAGGGCGCAACCACCTGATCACGCGCCAGCCCCCGTTTCAGCCCCAGCCCAGGAGTTCCGAACGCCTGATACCGGTAGCGATGTTCAGGATCCCGTTCGGCATAGGCGGATTCGGACACGCCCCACGGGATTGCGTGCCTGAGGCCGTAGCGGCGTTGTATCTCCACCGCCACACGCTCGCTTTCGCCCAGCAGGGTTTCCGGCTCCCCCTTCAGCAACAGCCGCGGCATCAGATATTCGAACATCGAGCCATTCCACGAAATGAGCGACAATCCGCCGCGCACCCGCGTCACTGGCCGTTCGAGATGGAACCAGTGTTCCATCGGCACATCGCCCTTGGCGATGGCAAAGAAACTGGCCAGCCGGGCTTCTGATGCCAGAAGATCATAATGATGCGTGTCGATCCGGCTGGTGGTGACATTGTGGCCGATGAAGAACAGGGAGCGTTCCTGATCGTAAAGCCACGAAAAATCCATCGACCACGCCAGCGTTACCGCTTGCCGGGCCAGCGCCAGCATTTCTTCGGCAGGATCGGCATCGGCGGCCAGATCGCGGGCCATTTCATTGCAATGATGGCGCAGCCGGTCGATCCAGACAAACAGGTCGCGCACCGCTTCAGGGGCGGCATCGCCTGTTTCCTCCACAATCCGCGCGGCGGCATCTTCAAGTGACGGGAGGGCGCTGGAATGGACCCAGTGCATCAATGGCTGTTCTTCTGCCCCGGTAACAATTGCGGGAATGCGTGCCTGCACCTGTTCGATGGAACTTTGCAGCGGACCGCCGGTGCCCATCTGGCCTGCCGCTTCTTTCACCAGCGCCAAGAGATCACCCAGCCCCGCCCAGCGTTGCTGTTCCAGCCGGTCATGCGAGGCAGCTTCGCGCAGGGTTTCGGCATAGGCAATCAGGCTGACCGCAAGGTTGCCGCTATCGACAGTGGAGACATAGCGCGGTTCCAGCGGGCGCAGATGATGCGTTTCGTACCAATTGTAGAAATGGCCGCGATACCGTTCCAGCCGGTCCATCGCGCCCAGCACATTGGCACCGCGTGCGGCCAGTTCCATGCGGCCGACATGGCCCATGTCCCACGCCGCCGCGGTGGACAGCAGCAGCATGCCGATATTGGTGGGCGATGTGCGGTGGCCGATTTCCTCGTGCGGCGGCCCCTGGTAATTATCGGGCGGCAGCCAGTTGTCTTCCGGCCCGGCAAAGGATTCGAAGAAATACCATGTCTTTCGCGCCAGCAGGCGGAGGTAAATCTCGTCCCCGTCACCCAGCGGCACCACAGGCGATCGGCGCGGTCTGCCGCTCCACAAGGCAATTTCCGGTGCCAGTATCCACACCCCCAGCAGCGGCCCTGCACTGATCAGCGCCATTGGCCGCAGCCATGCCAGCATGGCGCAGACCAGCGCCGCAATGAGCGAACCCAGCCACATATCGCGCCACACAGCGGCGCGCGCACTGCGCTGGCCGAAATGGGCGGCCACATGGGCGGCAGATGTCCATTGCAGCAGATGCCGGTGGCTGACGAAATTGCGCCACAGCGTCACCGAAATGGCCGCCATCGACAGCAGTGCTTCGTGCATCAGATACACCATGGCCAGAAACCACCGGCCAGCCTGATCCAGAAACCGGCCCATCAAGCCATAAGTCGCGCCAGAACGGCGCCCGCGCGCCAGTCCGCTGATGACATCGGTAAACAATTGCCAGCCAGGAGCCAGCACGACCAGAGCGGTCCAGAACCATGGGCTGCCGGGCAGCACGAACCAGCCGGCCAGCGCCAGCAGCAGCAGCCCCGGCGCCACCAGACTGCGGCGCAGATTATCGAAAATCTTCCAGCGGTCGATCGCGGAAATGGCATTGCGCAAGCGGGCGCCATCTGCCGCCGGTACGCGCGGCCACAGCCACGCCAGCAATTGCCAGTCCCCCCTTATCCAGCGGTGCAGGCGGCGCGCATATTCGGGATAACTGGCGGGAAACCCTTCATACAGCACAATGTCGGTCGCCAGTGCCGCGCGGCCATGCGCGCCTTCGAACAGATCATGGCTGAGGATGCGGTTGTCGGGCGCGCGCCCTTCCACGCTGGCGTGAAAGGCATGGACGTCGTAAATCCCCTTGCCCACGAAAATACCGTCGCCAAACAGGTCCTGATACACATCCGAAACGGCCCTGCTGTAAATATCTATCGCGGTTTCCCCGGTGAACAGCCGCGCAAACAGGCTGCGCATCCCGGCATGGGGGGAAATTTCGACCCGCGGCTGCACCAGCGTATATCCGCTGGTCACGCGCCCGGTTGCGCGGTCAATCACCGCGCGGTTCAGCGGGTGCGCCAGCGTTCCGACCAGCCGCGCAACCGACCCTGGCGGCAACAGCGTATCGGCATCGACCGTCACGACATAGCGGACCTTGTGCAAGGCGCCGACCGTGCCTTCGTGGATGGAAAAGGCCGACCAGTCACCATGCACCAGCAGCGTGTTGAATTGCTGCAATTTGCCGCGCTTGCGCTCCCACCCCATCCAGCAGCCTTCGCCATGATTGAACTGGCGGGGCCGCATCAGCAGGTGAAATGGGCCTGCGCCCGCCTTTTTATGCCGCTTGTTGAGTGCCCGGACCGTGTCGATAAGCGCGACTTCCAGCGCCTTGTCATCCGCCATCACTTTCTGCGGGGCATCCGCCAGATCAGCCAGCAGGGCCACTTGCAGATGCGGGTCAACATTGGCCAGCCAATGCGTTTCAAGCTGCGCTGCAAGTTCGGCGATTTCTTCGGCCGAACGGATCAGCACGGGCAGAACCACGAATGTCCGCGCTTCTGGCGGCAGCCCTTTCCTGAAATCCAGCTTGGGCAGGACACGGGGCGGCAAGATCCGGGTGATTGCCCAATGCACACCGGTAATGGCCAGCACCGATGCCGGAACAATGCTGACCGCCATGGCCGCCACCCACCCTGCCATATCGGCGCCGGCAAAAGCCAGATAGAGCGCGGGCAGAACCAGCGAGATGATAAAGGACAGGACCAGCGCGGCTGCATAGAAGCCGCCTGGATGCGCCAGTATCAGCCTGCGCGGGCGCTGCGCGAGCGGCACAAAGGCCCCGACTTCTGTCTCAAGCTGCTGCCGCCCAGCGCCCACCAGCCAATAGCCGACATGGCGGCGCACATCATCTGCACTGCCTTCAAACGCCAGGCTGAGTGCCGCAGACGTGATCGCGCTTTCATCCGCCGTGCCGGCACGGGCGAGTTGTTCCACCGCATTCCGGTAACGGTCGCGGGTTTCAAAATCCATCTGCGGATAATGGCCCGACGGATCATCAGCCAACGCCTTTTCCACTTCGCTGGTCTGGTCGAAAAAACTTTCCCACGGCACCGCAGCCACGATCGCCAGGTTGGATATGGCGCGTGCGACCCGTTCTGTCGGATCGAGCGACAGCGATTCCCCGGCCTCGGCGGACAGGGGAAAGGGCATTTCCACCTGCCCTTCCAGCAGCGGAGTAAGCGATGCGATCAGGATTTCGACGCAGGCAATCCGCAGCATGGTGGGGAAAGCCCATAATTCAGCAATCTTGAGCGGCTGTTCCTGCTGATAGGCGCACACAAACTGGACCGCACTGGCCAGCGATATCTGGAGGTAGCCCGCGCGCAGAAATTCATGCGCCAGCGCAAAGACCCGCGGCTGGTTGGCCGCATGACCCACCACCACCGGCAATTGATCGTAGAAGGACGGCGGCAGGTCCTTGTCAATCTGCTGCAGGGCGCGGTGGACCTGATAATCATTATCCAGCAGCCATTCCGCAGCCTTGGATGCATGGGGCGGCGGATCAACGCAGTGGCGCCGCACCCTTTCCAGCCAGCGCCGTGCCGCAGCGCCGCTGGCCAGCACCGGAATCTGGCCGGGCGGACCTTGTGTAATTCGGTGGTGGGCGGCCAGTTCCTGGGCCGCAACCACCAGCGGCGGCGCAGGTTCAGCCGGCGCTTTCACCCCGCAAAACGAAACGCGGATACGTTCCGGCAACTTGCCGGTTCAGGGCCGAAGCTGCACTGGATATTGGGCCGCACGATCAGCACCGGCACAGGGGCGTGGCCAGCCAGATATTCCGTCACGCTGCCGCACGCCACATCTGCCAGCCCGGTATTGCCGTGCGATGACATGACGATGAGATCCGCATTTTCTTCTGCCGCCAGATCACGCAAGGTGGCCCGCGGATCACCCGGGCCGCGGGTGACAATGCTGACATTGACGCCATCATCCACACAGCGGCTGCGCAGATTATCCAGATGCTGGCGGGCATTGCGCCGGTTGTGCCCGTCAATCTGCATGGCCAGGTTCTCCACCTGCGGCGCGCGCCCTGCGCCGACCACTTCGAGCCGGGGAACAACATGCACCAGCACCAGATCAGCCGCATGGGTCCGCGCAATCCGGCGGGCAATGGGCAGCACGCTGTCGCCCTGTGCTGAACCGTCTATCGGCACCATGATCCGCCGGTATCCGCCAGTGCGCGGCGGGCCGGGGGGCACCAGCAGCAGCGAATGTTCGGCCCGGTCCAGCAGGCCCTGCGCCGTTGCGCCCAGCCCTTTGCCATTGTTGGAACCGCGGCGGCCAAGGGCCAGCAGGGTCGCCCCGTTTTCGCGCGACCATTCGGACAATTCTTCGACCGGCGCACCTGCCAGCAACACGCTTTCGGCCAGCGTTTCAGGCTGATCCCTGGTGGCAAACCGGTGCAGATTATCGCGCTGCAGCCGGCGCCGCATCTGCCATTCGACAGGGTCTGCCGGCGACGCAAAATGTCGCGGGGAATCAATCACTCTGGCAAATGTCACCTGCAGGCCCAGACTGCACGCAATCGCCGCTGCCTGCGCTGATACAGCCTCGGCATGGTCGGTATCATCCACGCAGGCCACCAGACGCGGCACCGCCCCTTGCGGGCTTGCCTTGTGCAGATCATCCAGCGGCTGCGGAACCGGGCGTGGCCCAGAGCCTCGTTCAGCACGATACTCAAACTGGTGGATGTCCATTGCAGCGTCCTTCGCAGGGGTGGGTTATGGTTAAAACGATTCTCCTCACCAGCCCCATGACGATGCCCAAACCCACCTGCCGCGCCTATAGGGAAGCATCCGTAGGGCTGGCGGCCTAGCGCGTGATTTTGCGCCGAGCGCAGATCAGGATATTTGCGTAACGCCGTGCAACTGCGGCTTTTCTATGCCTGCACAATGGAGAAATGCGCCGATCAGCAAGGGACAAACGGGCGCGCAGCGGCTTTTGTCGGCCGGGCATTGCGCAAGACCTATGTCACTGGGGAAACGCAGGTCCATGCATTGCGCGGAGTGGATCTGGAAATTTACGCCGGTGAAGTGCTGGTGCTGCTGGGCCCTTCAGGCAGCGGCAAGTCCACCTTGCTCAACATCATCGGCGGGCTGGACCGGCCCACTGCGGGCGAGCTGTGGTATGGCGAGACGGAACTGACCGCGCTGGATGATGCCGCGCTGACCCGGTTTCGCCGCGCCAATATCGGCTTTGTCTTCCAGTTCTATAATCTGATCCCCAGCCTGACAGCCGAAGAAAACGTCCGGCTGGTGACGGATATTTCCGATGATCCGATGCACCCTGCTGATGCGCTGGACCTGGTTGGCCTGGCCGAGCGGCGAACGCATTTCCCGGCCCAGCTTTCCGGCGGCGAACAGCAGCGCGTGGCAGTGGCCCGCGCCATTGCCAAGCGGCCCGGCGTCCTTTTGTGTGATGAACCGACCGGCGCACTCGACAGTCAGACGGGGATCAGGGTGCTCGAAACGCTGGCGCAGGCCAACCGGGAACTGGGCACTACGCTCATCCTCATCACCCATAATGCCGGCATTGCCGCCATGGCGGACCGGGTGTTCAATTTCCTCGACGGGCAGATTGCCTCCATCGCGGTGAATGAAAAGCGCATTTCTGCATCGGAGATGGCGTGGTGAGAGCGCTCGATACCAAGCTGCTGCGCGATTTGTGGCATATGCGGGGGCAGGCACTGGCGATTGCCCTGGTGATCGGTGCGGCCACGGCAACCTTTGTGATGGCGATGGGCGTGCATCATTCGCTTACCCAGACGCGTGATGCCTATTATGACCGCAATGGCTATGCCGATATTTTCGTCACCATGGTCCGCGCGCCGCGCAGCGTGGTCGAACAGCTGGCCGCGATTGACGGCGTGGCGCAGGCCGAAGGGCGGATCGAGCAGTTCGCCACGCTGGAAATGCCCGGACGCATTGCGCCGGTACGCGCTGTCATCAATTCTGTTGGCGATGGCGGTGCCAGCACGCTGAACCGGCTGGTGCTGCTGCGCGGGCGCGGCCCGGTCAGCGACAAGGCAGGCGAAGTGGTGATCGACAAGGCCTTTGCCGATGCCAATGCCGTGCATCTGGGCGACCGGATCGATGCGATAATCTATGGCAGCCGCACCCGGCTGGAAGTGGTCGGCATCGGGCTGGCACCGGATTACATCTGGTCCATCGCGCCGGGCGAACTGGTGCCTGATGCCAGCCGATACGGCATCTTCTGGATGGGGGAAAAGGCGCTGGAAGCCGCGTCAAACCGGCAAGGCGCGATCAACGCAGTGGCATTGAAAATGGACCGCGGCGCGAAAGAAGCGGAGATTATCCGCCATGTGGACACGCTGACCAGCCAATATGGCGGCACCGGCGCAATTGGCCGCAAGGACCACCTTTCCAACGCCTTTCTGCAAAGCGAGCTGGACCAGCTGGAAGCGATGACGCGGATTATCCCGCCCATCTTCCTGCTGGTATCAACCTTCCTGGTTTATGTGGTGCTGGGCCGGACAATCCGGACCGAGCGGGAAGAAATTGGCCTGCTCAAGGCATTTGGCCACACCAGCGCATCTGTGGGCTGGCATTATCTCAAATTCGCGCTGGCCATTGCCCTGCTGGGGATTGTGCTGGGGTCGGCGGCAGGGTGGTGGATGGGCCGGTCCATGACCGGGCAATATGCCGAATATTACCGCTTCCCATTCCTATATTACCAAGTGTCCGCGCCCGTTTTTCTGGCGGGGGCCGCGCTGGCATTTGGTTCCGCCGCCATTGGCGCCATGGGCGGTGTGCGCAAGGCAGTCACACTCAGCCCGGCAGTGGCCATGTCGCCCCCGCCGCCGCCTGTCTATCATGCCGGATGGATCGAACGGCTGGGCGAAAAGGCAGGGCTTTCAGCGGTCGGCAACATGATCGTGCGCCATATTGCGCGCTGGCCGGGTCGGTCAGGCGTGACGGTGTTCGGCGTGGCCCTGTCATTGGGCCTGCTGTTTTCCGTGCTCCAGTTCATCGACAGTTCGCGGGCCATGCTGGATAATTACTTTTTCCGCGCCCAGCGGCAGGACATTTCTGTCAGCTTTATCGAACCCCGCAATGAAAAGGTGTTGAGCGAACTTGCATCCATGCCCGGCGTAATCCGGGTGGAACAGGCCCGCGCCGTGCCGGTGATGCTGCGCAGCGGCCCCCGCAGCAAGCGTGTGGCGATAGAAGCAGCCAGCAGCGATGACCGGCTGACATCGCGCGTGGATGCCCAGGGGTTCGAAGTGGCCCTGCCAGCGTCCGGCCTGATGCTCAGCCGCGCATTGGCGGATCATCTGGGGGTCAGCGTGGGTGACAGGGTGGAAGTGGAATTGCTGGGCGGCAGGCAGACCAGCACCACCATGCCTATTGCCAGCACGATTGATGAGCTGATCGGCACCCGCGCCTATGCGCAAAGCGATGTGCTGTCCCGCCTCAGCCGGGACGGCGCACCAGTGGGCAGCGCCAACCTGCTGATCGACCATGCCAGGAGGGACGAACTGATCGGCAGGCTGGCCGATATGCCGATGGTTCTGGGCGTGACCGAACGCGATGCCGCGATGGGGCTGTTTCAACGGATCATTGATGAAAACATCATGTCGATGATGGGCTTCTACATCGCCTTTGCCAGCGCCATTGCAATTGGCGTGGTCTATAATAGCGCCCGCATCCTCTATTCGGAACGGGCACATGAACTCGCCACCTTGCGCGTGCTGGGCTACCATCGCAACGAAGTGGGCATTGTGCTGCTGGGCGAAGTCGCGCTGCTGGTGGTGATGGCCGTACCGGTCGGCTGCGTCGTCGGCTATTGGCTGGCCCGGCTGATGGTGGCCATGTTCAGTTCCGACCTGTTCCGCCTGCCCTTTGCGCCGGAACGGTCAAGCTATGGCGTGGCCACGCTGGTGGTTCTGGCGGCCACCACTGCCACCGCAGTGATTGTGGCCCGCCGGGTCAACCGGCTGGACATGGTCCGTGTTCTGAAGGCGCATGACTGATGTGGAAAATGCTCAAAAACTGGCGGTGGGCCATTCTGATTACCGCCTTGCTGCTGGGCGGGCTGGCATGGAGTTTCTGGCCCCAGCCCCAAGCGGTGGATCTGGCCGCCGTCAGCCAGGGGCCAATGGCGGTCGGCGTTACCGATGATGGCGTAACGCGCGTGCATGAGCTTTATACAGTGACAGCCCCTGTCACAGGCTATGTCACGCGGATCGAGCTGGAACCGGGTGATGCGGTGGTGGCGGGCCAGACTGTCATTGCCCGCATGGCGGCCATGCCATCATCGCCACTCGACCAGCGCAGCCGCAGCGAAATCAGCAATGCAATTGCCGCATCGCGGGCCGCAGAAACCGGTGCCGCAGCCAGCCTGCGCCTTTCAGAAGCAGACCTTGGCCGCGCTGAAGAACTGGCCGCACGCGGGTTTCTATCAAAAGCGCAACTGGATGCGAAACGCGCCAGCGCCGCCATGCAGCGCGCGGATTTGGCCCGCAACAGGGCAGAAACGCGCCGCCTGCAAGGCCTGCTGGCAGAACCTGCTGCCGCCGGAATGCCGCGCGGCGGGGCAGTGGCGATCCGGTCACCGGAAAGCGGCATGGTGCTGCGGCGTTTTTCCGAAAGCGAAGGCGTGACAGCGCAAGGCACGCCGCTGGTCGAAATCGGCGATCCTGCTCGCATGGAAGTGGCTGCCGACCTTCTGTCGCGCGAAGCCATCCGCATCAAACCCGGTGATCCGGTAGAAATCACCCGGTGGGGCGGCGAAGGCGTGCTGGCAGGCCGTGTCCGCACTGTGGAGCCTTTTGGCAGTCTCAAGGTCTCGGCCCTTGGTATCGAGGAACAGCGGGTTAATGTGATTATCGATTTCGCGCCCGACGCAGCCCGGCGCATTGCGCGGCTGGGCCATGGATACCAGATCGACGTTACCGTGATCCTGTGGCGCGACCCCAAGGCCATCCGCGTGCCGGTGGGCGCGCTGTTTCGCGGGCCTGATGGTGCGTGGAATGTCTTTGCCGCCGACAATGGCCGCGCGCGCCTGCGCACGGTCAGGATTGGCCATCTGAACGATGATTATGGCGAAGTTCTGGCCGGACTTACCCCCGGGACGGAGGTGATCCTGAACCCGTCCGGGGATATTGCGGACGCCTCGCGTATCAGGAAGCGCGATTAAGCTTCAGGCGTCACGAGCGCGCTTTGTCCGGATACTATCTGTCGCCGGGATGTTCCACCCTTGGCCCAAGCCGCGTGACCACTTCACGCGCGTTGAATGCCCGGACCGAACCATCCGGCATCGCCCCGCTGCCAACGCGGATTTCGGCTGTCGCCTCATACCGTTCCACCTCGCGTATATCGACATGGGTGGTCCAGAAGCTGTGCCCATAATAGGGATACCACCGGCGCCAGCCAGTCCGCGGACCATAGTAGCTCCAATAGGGGCGCCAGCTGCCGTAATATGTGCCGAACCATGGATCATAAAGCGGGTCCGGCCTCACCTGCCGTTCCACTTCGCGTTCGACCACGCGGTCTTCGATTGCAAACCAGTCCATGCCCTTTTCCAGCGTCAGTTCGGCTGCGCGGAACAACAGGTAGGTTTCCACCTGTTCGCGCGATGTCAAGCGGTTGCCGGCAAAGGAGACGCGGTAACGGTCTTCGCTGATCTGTATGTCCGAATATCCGCCTGCCACGCGGTTGGCAGACGATATTGGCTGATACGGCGTGCTATGATGGGCGCAGCCGCTGACGGCCAGCGACAGCGCCATGGCAGCGGCAGCGGCGACACATGCTGAGGGGCGGACAGGGGCAGTCATCGATGGTTCTCCTGCGAAATGCTGCATGTCAGCAGCCGGATTGCAGCCAGTTTCGCCCGTCTTGCGCCTTGGGTTCTATAGGTAATGTTCCGGTTTGTGCCCGCCGCACAGACATTTACCTGTGCTGCAGGATGACCGGTATAAGCGCGCCTCTGCACCATGGCACCCAAGCCAGAATTGCGCCGCGCAGCGCGGGCACTGTCACGCTGGAAGTGGTCGATATCCGCAAATCTTTCGGCAGGGTTCCGGTCATAAACGGGCTGTCCCTTCGCGTTTTGCAGGGCGAGGTGGTTGGCCTGTTCGGCCGCGACGGAGCAGGCAAGACAGTCGCATTTTCCTGCATTCTGGGGCTGGTGAAGCCGGATGGCGGACGCATCCTGCTGGATGGGCAGGATATCACCCGCCTGCCATTTTACCGCCGGGCAACCCTGGGCCTTGGATATCTGCCCGAACAGCCATCGGTTTTTCGCGGCCTCACCGTGGCGCAAAACATCAGCGCAATGCTGGAAATTACCGAACCTGACCCCGCCATGCGTCAGCACCGGCTAGATGATCTGCTGGCCGGCCTCAACATCGCTCATTTGCGCAATATGCGGGCCACGTCGCTTTCCGGCGGTGAGCGGCGGCGCTGCGAAGTGGCGCGCGCGCTGGCGCTGGAACCTGTCATCATCGTGCTGGATGAACCCTTTGCCGGGATCGATCCGTTGACCGTTGCCAGTATCAAGCAACTGATCCGGGAAATGAAACACCGCAATATCGGCATATTGCTGACCGATCAGAATGTGCCGGAAATGCTGGAGGTGATCGACCGCGCCTATGTGATCGACAAGGGCAGCCTCATCTTCAGCGGCGCGCCTGACGCCATGCTGCATGACCCGGCAGTGATCGATTTATATCTGGGGCATGAGGATTGATGCGCGGGTTCGCAAGCTGGCTACGGATATTCACCGATGGCGGGGTCTGTGCGCCATCCCCTACCCATTGGTGATCCTGCTGACACGTAGAAGGAATGGAATGGGCCACGATCTGATCCTGTTTGCGCTGGATGCCAGCCGCGTCTTTGGGGAACATGTGGCATTCGGGCTGGGCAGGCCCCTGGCGGCCCATGAAGAACGGGACTTTGACGGCGGCGAACACAAGACAAGGCCGCTGGTGGAAGTGGGCGGGCGGGATGTTTACGTGGTCCACAGCCTGCACGCAGAACCCGGCATTTCCGCCAATGACAAGCTGGTAAGATTGCTCTTTTTCATCGGCGCGCTGAAGGATGCAGGCGCAGCCCGCGTAACGGCCATTGCCCCTTATTTGTCCTATGGCCGCAAGGACCGCCGCACCAAGCCGCGTGATCCGGTCAATTCGCGCTATGTGGCGGCACTGTTTGAGAGCATGGGAACAGACCGGATCATTACCGTCGATGTGCATAATATCAGCGCGTTTGAAAATGCGTTCCGCCTCTGCAAGCCGGAAAACCTGGCCTTTGCCGGACTGCTGGCGAAATATCTGGCCCCGGGACTGGGGGATGGAAAAGTGGCTGTCGTGTCGCCCGATGCGGGCGGCAACAAGCGCGCCGAACTGTTCCGCAGCGAGCTGGAACGCGAATTGGGCCGCCCAGTCGGCAAGGCGATCATGGACAAGCACCGCAGCAGCGGCATTGTATCGGGCCATCTGTTTGCAGGCGACGTGGCTGGCTGCACGGCAATTATCGTGGACGATCTGATCAGCAGCGGAACCACCATCATGCGCAGCGTGCAGGCCTGCCGTAAAAACGGTGCCGTGCGCGTGGTGGCCGCCGCCGCCCATGGCATGTTCGGTGACACCTCCCCGCTGTTCGCGAACAACGGGCCAGACCGGATTGTGGTCAGCGACACCATCGGGCTGGCCGCAGGAATATCAGCGGGCAATCTTGCGCGCATCGAGATTGTCGAGACTGCACCGCTTGTCGCAGATGTGATCGAACGGCTACATAGCGGCGAACCGGTCAGCGAATTGCTTCCCTATGACTGACAATCAGGGCCTGCCTGCAACCTAGCCTGTCACCTATCCTGTCGGCTTCTCCCATTCAGCAGCGGCCAGTGCCAGATATTCCCGTGCGCGCCGCGGCCATCGCTGCGGGGTTCGCGGGGCTTCATCCAGCAGGTGTTCGATGGCGAAACGGGCTCGCAGGCACGCCCGGTAACAGCTGTAAAACCGGAGCAGCACCGGCGGTGGCCGGTCCCCCAGCTCCCCGGCCAGAGCATCTGTCAGCCGGTCCGCAATCCAGCCTGCGCCCATCTTGGTGCATTCCATCCCCAGGAAGGCAATTTCATCGAACGGGTCGCACCAGCGGCGCTGCGCGTCTATTTCCAGCCGGTCGATAAACAGCACCGGCGGCCCCGGATAAACATGCTCGGGCTTCAGATCGCCGTGGCCGTCACGCACCCAGCCATGGGCCACACGCTGGGCAATCAGGTCGCTGTTTTCGTCCAGAAATTGCTGGATGGCAGCCAGCGGCGGGCCGGTCAGCCGTGTTTCCAGGCCAAATTGCGCATCGGTCAGCGATTGGCGCATACGCTCCACACCCGTTTGCCATTTCCCGATCATCTCTGCCCCAGTGATCGCAACCGGCGGCTGCTCGCGGTAAAAAGCAGCCAGAACCCGGCACAGATCATCCACGTCGGCGGACGAAACTTCGCGGCGGCGGACTCTGGCTTCAAAAGATTGTTCCTGATCCAGCCGCCGCATCACCACCACATAGTCAACCGGCTCGCCTGCGGCATCCAGCGCCAGGGCGCCGTCCGCCTTGCGCACCAGCGGCGCAACGGCAAGGTAGATGCCCGGCGCAAGGCGCTGGTTCACGGCCAGTTCGGTCTCACAATAGTGCCTGCGCGATGACAGGGTGCGGAAATCAACAAATTTGAGATGGACGGGCCGCTTGATCTTGAACACCAGATCACCGGCCAGAAACACCAGTGACATATGCGATTCCACAATCTCGACGGTAGCCGGGTGATGGGCGTAACTGGCGGGCCGGGCCAGAAACCTGATCACTTCCAGATGCTCGGCAGCGGCGTCCCCCATCTCTATCGCGGCGCGGCTGGCTATATTTTGCAGCTGGCTTGCCTGCTCCTGCGCTGCAGAATGCAGCAGCATCATCCCCTTGCCTGCACAAAATCACATGAAATCGTGCAGAAAATCGCCGGATCGCCGTTGCCAGCAGTTACCGGCGCGCCAAGAATTTCAAAATTCCTGCCACGGTCGGAAAATTCCACCACTGCCGCTTCGCCCCGCTCCAGCACCATGGCCAAAAGATGCCGAAGCCGCACGGCCAGCCGCCGGTCCGCCATGGCGCACAGCGTGCCCTGCCCCCCGATCAATGCAGCGGCCCGGGGGCCAATCGTGTCGAAACCATAATCCTGATGCCGCTTATGATCAGGCCCAGTTTGCTGAGGATGCGCTGGCTGAGGACGCGCGATAAAACTGCTGTCGCGCAATTGGGCCGGCCAATGTGCCACGATGTCGTTTTCATGCGGGGCAAGCTGCCGCCCGCGCTGCACCTGCCACAGGCCAAGCCCCATCACCAGAATGTCGGCATGGGGCGTGGGCGCAAGGTCAACCATTCGGAACAGGCGGCGAATGCTGGCCGGCGTGCGGGCAAGCTGCGTCATTCCTATTGGCCGGGCGATTCAGGTTCCAGCCACAGTGAACGGATGCCCTTGGGCAGCGCCTGATACACCTTGTCCACCTGGCCCACCGAAATATGCCGGTCGAGCACGCCGAAAACCGCATCAATCGCATCGCGCGCACCCACTGTGCGCGTATCGGTCAGCTGCGCTGCCACCTGCTTGATGAAATCATCCGCACTGTGCCAGTCTTCCGGCATTTTGGTCGGGTCGAACTGATCGTAATATGCGCCCCGCACCAGCAGCGGCAATTGTGCGCCCAGATGGGCGGCAAGTTCCAGTGGCAAACGGTCGCGCAATTTGTGCAGCACGGTTGAAAGAACCTTCCACGCCAGGGCGCGGTCAGGGCCGATCTTCTCCATGATCTCGTCCAGCCAGATGTGCGTTGCATGAAGCGTTCTGTCGAAGACTTCCAGTCCGGTGGTGCTCATCGCCTTGCCTCTCTCTCTACTTCGCCCGTTTTGTTGGCCTGCGAACTGGCCCTTATGGAAATGAAGTTAGGCCCGGCAGCGATGCGCTGCATTACGGAAATAACCGCAGGTGCCCGCGCCGGCCCTCGGAACATCCCCTAATTACTCCGCCACACCGCGCGTCCATCACTGCTGGCCAAAGCCAGGCTGCATGATGGGAAATGCCGATTGACCCACGCTGTAATCCACAAATCCGGTGCGGTTCGCGCGGCTGCCAACATGCCTCATTATACAGCCGCCTATGCCCAGCTCGACTGGGAGGTTTTCCGCAGCTGGCTTGATTATCTGCCCGGCGGCGCGCTGAATATCGCCCATGAGGCCGTGGACCGCCACGTGGCCCATGGCCGCGGCCATCACGAAGCGCTCCGCTGGCTGGGCAAGGCCGGTGAACGCCGCAGCTATACATATGCGGAACTGAAAACCGAGACGGACCGTTTTGCGCGGCTGCTGGCCAATCTGGGGGTCGGCAAGGGCGCCCGGATATTTGCCATGCTGGGCCGCGTGCCAGAACTTTACATCGCCGCGCTTGGCACGCTGAAGGCAGGGGCGGTGTTCTGCCCGCTCTATTCCGCCTTCGGCCCTGAACCTGTGCGCGCCCGCATGGCTATTGGCGAAGCCGAAGTGCTGATCACCAGCCCGCGCGATTATGCCCGCAAGGTGGCCGGTGTGCGCGGTGACATACCCGGCCTGAACCATGTTCTGCTGACCGGCGGAACGACTGATATACCTGCCGATACGATTGATCTGGCAGCCGCACTGGCCGATACGCCAGCGGAATTCGAAACGGTGCTGACCCGGCCTGACGACATGGCGCTGCTGCATTTCACCAGCGGCACGACTGGCCGCCCCAAGGGGGCTGTCCATGTTCACGAAGCAGTGGCGGCGCATAATGCCACAGGGGTGATTGCCCTCGATCTGCATGCGGATGACATTTACTGGTGCACGGCGGACCCCGGGTGGGTCACCGGTACATCCTATGGCATCATTGCCCCGCTGACAGCCGGTGTCACCATGCTGGTCGACGAAGCGGAATTCGACGTCAACCGCTGGTATGATACGCTGGAACGCGAACGGGTAACGGTCTGGTACACTGCGCCCACTGCCATTCGGCTGTTGATGAAGGCCGGTGCCGCCCTGCCCCGCGCCCGCGATCTTTCGCGCCTGCGGTTCATGGCCAGCGTGGGCGAGCCGCTCAACCCCGAAGCGGTTATCTGGAGCAACACGGTCTTTGCAAAACCCTTTCACGACAATTGGTGGCAGACCGAAACCGGCGGCATCATGATTGCCAATTATGCGGCGATGGATGTCAGGCCAGGGTCCATGGGCAAGCCGCTGCCCGGCGTTGTGGCAGGCATATTGGATGTGAGCGAAACGGACACCAGACCCATTGATGCCCCGTTGCAGGCAGGCCATCTGGCGCTGCGCCCCGGCTGGCCGTCCATTTTTCGCAGCTATCTGAACGAGGAAGCCCGCTATGCCGCGTGTTTCCGCGATGGATGGTATCTGACGGGCGATCTCGCGATGCGTGATGATGATGGCTATTACTGGTTCGTGGGCCGCGCGGATGATGTGATCAAATCCGCCGGACATCTGATTGGCCCGTTCGAGGTGGAAAGCGCGCTGATGGAACATCCCGCCGTGGCTGAAGCGGCCGTAATCGGCATTCCGGACGAACGCGCAGGCGAAGTGGTCAAGGCCTTTGTCACCTTGCGCGCGGGCCATACTGCCTCAGCCCAATTGCAAAAGGAATTGTTGGGTTATGCCCGGCAGCGGCTGGGCCCGGCCATTGCCCCGCGCCAGATCGACATTGCCGATGACCTGCCCCGAACACGGTCAGGCAAGATCATGCGCCGGCTGCTGAAGGCGCGCGAACTGGGCCTGCCAGAGGGCGATCTTTCCACGCTGGAAAAACCGGCATGACCAGCCCCGCGCCAAAAGTCCGGCTGGACCGGCAGCATTGCCGCGAATTGCTGCACCAGATGATCCGCATTCGCCGGTTCGAGGAAAAATGTGCAGAGCTTTATACGCAGGAAAAAATCCGCGGATTTCTGCATCTCTACATCGGCGAAGAAGCGGTTGCGGTGGGAGTCATGCAGGCCTTGCTGCCTGACGATGCCATCGTCGCCACTTACCGCGAACATGGCCATGCGCTGGTGCGCGGTGTTTCTGCCGGCCGTATTCTGGCGGAAATGTATGGCAAGCAGGAAGGGTGCAGCAGGGGCCGGGGCGGTTCGATGCACCTGTTCGATGCAGCAACGCGTTTTTACGGCGGCAATGCCATTGTGGGCGGCGGCCTGCCCGTGGCGACCGGCCTTGCGCTGGCAGATGCGATGCTGTCACGCGCACGGGTTACGGCCTGCTTTTTCGGCGAAGGGGCAGTGGCCGAAGGCGAATTTCATGAAAGCATGAACCTTGCCGCATTGTGGCAATTGCCAGTGCTGTTTGTGTGCGAAAACAATCTTTACGCCATGGGCACTGCGCTGGATCTGTCGGAATCCCAGACAGATATCAGCGCCAAGGCAGCCAGCTACAATATTGCGTCCGAAGCGGTGGATGGCATGAATGTGGTCAATGTGGAAGCAGCAGCCCGCAAGGCAGCGTCCGCCATCCGCGAAACGGGTAAGCCATATTTTCTGGAATGCCGGACCTACCGTTTTCGCGCCCACTCCATGTTCGATCCGCAGCTTTATCGGGACAAGGCCGAGGTTGAAGAATGGACCGAAAAAGGCCCCATCAGGCGTTTTACCCAATGGGCGCTTGAGGCCGGCGAACTGCACGAAGCGGACTTGCAGGATATAGAAGCCATCGTGGCACAGGAAGTGGCAGAGGCCGTTGCCTTTGCAGAAGCGGGGACATGGGAACCTGTGGCAGACCTGATGCGCCACGTGGGCGCGGAGCGGCAGCCATGACCCTGATGAGTTACCGCGAAGCCGCGCGCGGCGCAATCCGTGATGCGATGCAGGCAGACAGCCGCGTTTTCCTGATGGGCGAAGATGTCGGCCATTATGGCGGATGCTATGCGGTTTCAAAAGGGCTGCTGGAAGAATTCGGCCCGCAGCGCATCCGCGATACGCCCTTGTCGGAAAGCGGTTTTACCGGCGCGGGCATCGGCGCGGCAATGGGCGGGATGCGGCCCATCGTCGAAATCATGACTTGTAATTTCTCGCTGCTGGCGCTCGACCAGATCATGAACAATGCTGCCACCATCCGGCATATGTCGGGCGGCCAGTTCCATGTCCCGCTGGTGATCAGGCTGGCCACGGGTGGCGGACGCCAGCTTGGCGCGCAGCATTCGCACAGTCTGGAAGGGTGGTATGCCCATATTCCCGGCATTCGCGTGCTGGCCCCGGCAACAGTCGAAGATGCCGCCGGCATGATTGCCCCGTCGCTGGCCGATCCCGATCCGGTCCTGATTTTTGAAAACGCGCTGCTGTATAACGACACTGCCGAGATTGAGTGGCCGGTTGCAGCAGATATCGACCACGCAGCGATCCGCCGGCACGGCACCGACATCAGCCTCATTACCTATGGCGGATCGCTGGGCAAGTCGCTGGCCGCAGCCGAACAGATGGCAGCAGAGGGGATCAGCGCCGAAGTGCTCGATCTGCGGGTGCTGCGCCCGCTCGATGATGATGCGATCATGGCAACCATCGCCAAAACGCGGCGCTGCATCATCGTGGATGAAGGCTGGCGGTCAGGCAGTATTTCAGCGGAAATCATGGCGCGGGTGATCGAACAGGGGTTCTGGCACCTGGACGCGCCGCTGGCCCGCCTGTGCAGTGCCGAAGTGCCAATTCCCTATGCCCAGCATCTGGAAATGGCCGCCTTGCCCAGTGTTGATGGCATCATCGCTGCCGCCCGCACAGTGCTGGGGCGCTGACCATGGGCACGTTTTCCATGCCATCACTGGGCGCCGATATGGAGGCAGGAACCCTGGTCGAATGGCTGAAAAAGCCGGGTGAAACGGTGCAGCGCGGCGATATTATCGCGGTGGTGGAAACGGACAAGGGCGCAATCGAAGTAGAGGTTTTCGAAGATGGCAAGATCGCGCAGTTGCTGGTGCAGCCGGGTGAGAAAGTGCCGGTCGGCACCCCGCTTGCGCGGATTGCCAGTAACGAAGACCTGCCGCCGACAGAAGAACCTGCCGTTCCTGCGGCACCTGACGAAGCGGCTGCGCGCGAACCTGTCGCCCAGCCTGTCATGCCGCCTGTCGCGCCCCCTGTTGTGCCGCCTGCTTCACCTGCGCCCCTTCTGCCTCCAGGCGAGGTTTTGCGGGCATCCCCTGCTGCGCGGGATCTGGCCCGGGAGAAAAATATCGACCTTGCATCGGTTGCGGGCAGCGGACCTGACGGGGCAATAGTGCGCGATGATGTCGAGCAGGCAGAAGTGGGCAGCCCCCTTGTCCGTGAAACCGTAGCTGATCTTGATCCCATGCGCCGCGCCATTGCTGCCGCCATGTCCCGGTCAAAGCGGGATATTCCGCATTATTATCTGGCGCATAGTTTTGATGTAACCGCCGCTGCTGCATGGCTGGGCCGCTATAATGCGAACCATCCGCCGGCAGAGCGCCTGCTGATGGGTGCGCTGACAGTGAAAGCGGCAGCGCTCGCATTGCGGGAATTTCCCGAATTCAACGGGTTTTACGGCACCGGCGGCTTTACCCCCAGCAGCGCCATCCACATGGGAATGGCCATCGCCATGCGCGGCGGCGGATTGGCCGCGCCTGCCATCCACCATACCGACTCGATCGCGCTGCCAGAACTGATGGTGCAAATGCGCGATCTGGTCAGCCGCGTTCGCAAAGGCGGCTTTCGCTCGTCCGAGGTGAGCGACCCGACCGTGACTGTTTCGAGCTTGGGTGACCGGGGCGTGGATATGCTGCTGCCGATTATCTATCCGCCGCAAGTGGCAATTATCGGCTTTGGCAGCGTCAGCCAGCACGCCTGGCCTGTGGGGGATGCACTGGCAGTGCGGCCCGTGATGACAGCGACGATTGGCGCCGACCACCGCGCCAATGACGGGCACCGCGGCGCATTACTGCTGCGCCGGATTGCAGAATTGCTGAACAGGCCGGAGGGGTTATGACAAGGGAGGATCTGCGCCAGATAATCCTGCACGAAATCAGCCAGATCGCGCCGGAAACCGAAGGCGTGGCCATCAGTGACACAGAAGATCTGCGTGAGGCGCTGGATCTTGATTCCATGGATATTTTCAACCTCGTGGTCGCCCTGAGCCAGCGCCTGGGGTTTGACATTCCCGATGCTGATGCAGCGCGGCTGACCACATTGGGCAGCGGGACCGACTATCTTCAAAGCCGCCTGGCGCCGCGCTGATCCATTGGGACAATTGCGTAATGAAGTAGGTGGCAGGCCGCCTGTAGGATTGGCCGCGAGGCAACACACACAGCAAAGGTGCGCGCAATGACGCAGGAAGTCGGAAAAAAAGTGGCGCTGGTGACCGGCGCGAGTTCGGGCATCGGCGAGGCCACAGCACGGCTGTTTGCGCAGCATGGCCATGCTCTGGCCCTGGTGGACCAGGACGAAGCAGGCGGCACTAAGCTGGCAGGTGAATTGACGGCGGCAGGCACGGAGTGCGCCTTCTATAGCTGCGATGTCGCAGATGAACGCGCGGTCACAGACACGATACAGCGCATCATTGCCCGTTTTGGCCGGATCGACGCTGCTTTCAACAATGCCGGGATCGAGGGGGAAACCGCAGAAACGGGCGCGTGTACCACCGCCAATTGGGACCGCGTGATGAATATCAACCTGCGCGGCCTCTGGCTGTGCATGCGCGAAGAATTAAAGCACATGGTGACAGAAGATACAGGTGGCGCGATTGTCAATTGCGCATCGGTGGCCGGGCTGGTCGGGCTGGCGGGCATCCCCGCTTATGTCGCGGCCAAACACGGGGTAGTTGGCCTGACCAAGGCTGCCGCGCTGGAATATGCCGCGCGCAACATCCGCATCAATGCCATTTGTCCCGGCGCAATCGAAACGCCCATGCTCGAACGGTTCATGGCAACATCACCGGACGGGCGGCAACAGATGATCGCGACTGAACCCATGGGCCGGATTGGCCGGCCCGAAGAAATTGCCGAAGCAGTCCTGTGGCTGTGCAGTGCCGGCGCAAGTTTCACCACCGGCCATGCATTGGCGGTGGATGGCGGGTGGACTGCTAAATAGGCCGAAAAATACTTTGGCAGATAAATTTCCAGAAAGTTGCGGTGCGGCGCAAATTTTGCGGCGCACCGCAGGCCATACCGGTCAGTATTCCTGCACCAGACGGGCAATTTCATCGACCGGATGGTTGGTCAGATCCTTGGCAATTTCTGCAATGACCCGTTTTTTCAGCGCCGGTTTGATATGCGCGCGCAGCACGCCAAGCGCCGTGGGCGGGGCCACGATGATGACTTCACCATCGTTGCCATTGGCGGTCTTTGCCAAGGCAGAGACCGCTTCTGCAATAAAGCGGTCTTCGCGTTGCTGATGCGCGTCTGTCTGGCCGTGCGTGTCATGGCCGTAACCCATGCTGGAAAAGGACACGCCGGGCGCATCTGACAGGATTTCGCGGTTCGCTTCGCTGTCGATGGCGCGGTGTTCAACCACGGCAAGGTCGGGCGCAACCGTATCGCCCCGGTTTTGCAGGACCATCATGTGCGACCCGTCTGCCACCAGCAGGGTAGTGCCGTGTTTGAGTATCATGGGATTTTGCTCCGTCTGTCTCGCGCAGGGCCAGAAAACTGGCTGCGTCTGGCAAACAATGGAGCCTATCGGCAGGCGGCAATATAGGGACATATCCGGATGATGGCGCGGCGCTGCCCGCCCGGATGATGGCATCAGGCCACAGTCGCCCCGAAAAGATGGCCGATGCCATAGGTGACAATCATCGCCAGCACGCCCCAGAACGTCACTCTCATGACGGAAGGGGCCACTGGTGCCCCGCCTGCCCACGCGCCAAGTGCGCCCAGCAGCGCCAGGCATCCAATCGAAGACATCGCCACGGCAGCCACCACCAAGGCCGGCGGGGCAAGCCACGCCACCAGCAGCGGCGCGGATGCACCTGCGGTGAAAGTCAGCGCGGATGCCAGGGCCGCCTCCAGCGGGCGGGCGGCGGCGGCATGGGTCAGCCCCAATTCGTCCCGCGCATGGGTGCCAAGCGCGTCTTGTGCCATCATCTGGTCGGCCACTGCCTCGGCCGTGGCGCGGTCAACGCCGCGGCGCTGGTAAATCTGCACCAGCTCCTCCCGCTCGAATTCGGGCTGGTCTACCTGTTCTGCCGCCTCCCGCGCCAATTCTGCACGTTCGGTGTCGGCCTGCGTGCTGACCGAGACATATTCACCCGCCGCCATGGACATGGCGCCAGCAAACAACGCCGCAACGCCGGCCACAATGACGGCATTGCCGGTCGGCTGGGTTGCTGCCACGCCCACAATCAGGCTGGCGGTGGAAACTATCCCGTCATTGGCGCCCAGCACCGCAGCGCGCAGCCAGCCGATCCTGCCGGACACATGCAATTCGGGATGATCGTGCAACCTGCTCAACAGCGGCCCTTCCCTGGCTGAATGGCAAAGCGCAAAATGATCGGGCGATCAGTCGCCAATCAACGGCGGTTCGGCGGGCAATTCGCAATATTTCTGCCACAGCGATGCCGTCCGCGCGCCGCTGCGGCAATAGCCCAGCACTGGCCCTTGCATGGTGGCCAGCACTTGCCGCAATTCCAGCGCTTCGTGATCGCTCAACTGGCCAGGCACAATCGGGATATAGGCAAAACCCAAGCCGAGCTTGTGGGCGGCTGCTTCCATTTCGGCAGAAGATGGCATGTCCGGCGCTTCGCCATCTGGCCGATTGTCCACGATTGTCCTGAAGCCAAGCGCTGCGGCCTGCGCCAGATCGTCCACGCCAAGCTGCCCTGTCGCAGCAAAATCAGGAGTAATTTGGTTCAGTTCCATCATCAGTTCCTCGCTTGTCAAATTTGCCGGTAACAGCCTTGCCAGAACCCTGACGCCAGCTGTGCCTGCCCGATCGGAATATAATGATCGCGCACGTCCGCCGCTACAGAATGTTGAGCGGCAGTTTCAGATAATGCGTGCCATTGGCCTCTGCTGGCGGGAAATGCCCTCCCCTGATGTTCACCTGGATGGACGGCAGGATCAGGCGCGGCACGGCAAGCGTGGCATCGCGGGCCTGGCGCATGGCCGTAAATTCCGCCTCGGTCACACCTTCATGCACATGGACATTACCCGTTTTCTGCGCGGCAATGGTTGTTTCCCACACAAATTCATCACGCCCGGCAGCCTTGTAATCATGGCACAGAAACACGCGTGTCGCGCCGGGCAGTCCCATCAGCCGCTGGATGGACCGGTACAGCGTGGCGGCATCCCCGCCGGGAAAATCCGCCCGCGCCGTGCCGTAATCCGGCATGAAAATCGTGTCGCCGACAAAGGCGGCATCCCCGGCAATATAGGCCATGTCCGCCGGTGTGTGGCCGGGCACATGCAGCGCGGTAATAGCGATGGTGCCCATCATCAGGCAATCCCCATCATCCAGCAAACGGTCAAATTGCGAACCATCACGGGCAAATTCGGGGCCTTCGTTGAAAATCCCGCCAAACACCGTCTGAACGGTGATGATTTCCCGCCCGATGACCAACTGGCCGCCCAGTTCCTTCTGCAAATGCGGGGCGGCAGAAAGATGGTCTGCATGGGCATGCGTTTCCAGCAGCCAGTCCACAGTCAGGCCCTGGCTGCGGACATAGGCCGCAATCCTGTCCGCCGATGCAGTTGCGGTGCGGCCCGAAGGCTGATCGAAATCCAGCACCGGATCGACGATAGCCGCGCGGCTTGTGGCAGGGTCATGCAGCACATAGCTTGCGGTAAAAGTCGGCTCGTCGAAAAATGTTTTGACCACCGGCGGCGGCTGTTCACCCTGAAGCACCGCTTCGACGTGAACCCTGGCCGCGTGCAGATGTTTGTCATCAGCCATCAATCTCTCCTTCCGGGGCGGGTTTGTGGTCAGCCACCGTCAATCATCATGGGGCTGCGCACATTACGCAGAAGCCCGTATCCCTCAACAAAAAAGCCCCCTGATCCCGTGGGACCAGAGGGCAGGCTTGGCGTGGGGTCGCAGGTCACGCCATGGGTAAGGACCGCCCCCTCCTGTCAGCGGAAGGCCGGGTGAAGATGGTCCTGTCTCATGCTTTCTGACTGGATTTGATCTTGATCACCCGGCGCCTGGAGGTGGCATCGGGGCTGCGCGGAATGGTGATCTTCAGCACCCCGTTTTCAGAACTGGCCTCCACCTTGTCCACCTGCGCATCGGCAGGCAGGGCAATGCGCCGTTCAAACGCGCCATAGCTGCGTTCGGAAATGACGTAATCGGCTTCTTTCTCCTCGTGCTCTTCCTTTTTTTCGCCTTTCACGATCAGCATGTCGCGGTCGACCTGCAAGTCGATGGCCGCAGGCGAAATTCCGGGAACTTCGATCGTGATGAGATAGTCGCTTTCCTGCTCTTTCATCTCGACCGCAGGCACGCCGCCCAACTGGAAATTCGACCAGCTTGTTGGAAATTCATCAATCAGATGGTCCATATTGCTCCGCATACGGGCAAATGGTTCCAGCAATCGTCCGGCAATTCCGCGGTCAATGAAGGGTTTAATCGATGTGCCAACCTGATTGTTCATGACGTAATCCTTTGCAGAACTTTATTGATCGAATCGCAAATCCAGCGCGGCGATCTTGTGGCTGGATGATAAAACCGTTTCGTTATCAGCAGCGATAAGGAAACTTCCCTAGCGCGGTAGAAGACCGGTCTGAAAAGTTAGAAAACACGCCCGGCCCCTAAGAATTCAGGCCAGCCAGCATTGGCAGTCCTTGATTTTTTAGTGGTATAATATCTATAATAATGCAGACTTGGTTTTGTTATTCGTCACGGCATGGGGAAATACCCTGAAAACCCCTGTGCCGGTTTACATGTTGATGCCGTAAATGGCTGACCTTGTAACGGATCAGCCGCTTATGGCTTAGCTGTCATGGCCCATTACAGGATCAGCTTATCGCATGAGCGACATCATCAATCAGGAAATGGCGACCAGCCCATTGGCCAATGAACGCATCAGCAGCATTCATGCCCTGATCGACACTGTGCCGGATGCGATGATTGTGATCGACAGCCGTTCATCCATCGTGTCCTTCAGCAAAGGCGCCGAAAAGATGTTCGGCTATGATGAAACAGAGGTGCTGGGGGAAAATGTCAGAATTCTGATGCCGCCACCTGACCGCGAAGCGCATGATGGCTACATCCACGATTATCTGGCCACAGGCATACGCAAGATCATCGGCATTGGCAGGGTCACCACTGCGCGCAGAAGCGATGGCACGACATTCCCGATTACCCTGTCTGTTGGCGAAATGGTGATTGGCAACAGCCGCCTGTTCACTGGCTTCATAAGAGACATGAGCGAACAGCGCGAGACAGAGCGCCAGTTGCACGTATTGCAGGCCGAACTGGCCCATGTCTCCCGCATCACATCCATGGGAACGCTGGCCAATTCGCTGGCCCATGAACTGAACCAGCCGCTGACGGCCGTGGCCAATTATGTCGAAGCGGCGAAGGATCTGCTGGACGATCCGACTGCCGGCCATCTTGCGCTGGTGCGCGATGCCTTGTCCGAATGTGCCGCAGAAGCCTTGCGCGCCGGCACCATCATCCACCGGCTGCGCGAATTTATCATGCGCGGCGATACCGTGCGCGAAATTGCCAGCCTGTCGCGCCTGGTGAGGGAGGCAACTGCACTGGCGCTGGTCAATGGCGATGGGCGGGATGTGGATTTTTCCAGCCAGCTTGATCCGTCCTGCGATCTGGTTCTGGTGGTGCCGGTGCAAATCCAGCAGGTTCTGGTCAATCTGATCCGCAATGCGCTCGAAGCCATGGCGGATTCTGCGACCAAGCGCATCATCATCAGTTCAGAGGCAATTGAAGGCGGCAAGGTGAGCGTCTGCGTCAGTGACAGTGGCCCGGGGCTGGACCCCCATATAGCAGAGCGCCTGTTTCACCCTTTCATGAGCACCAAAGCCAGCGGAATGGGCCTGGGCCTGTCCATTTGCCACACCATCATCAACGCCCATGGCGGGAAAATCGGCGCCAGGCCGTCTGACATGGGCGGAACCGTTTTCACCTTTACGCTTGCCAGCGCGAATATGGAGGATGCTGATGAATGATTATCCGATTTATCTGGTGGATGATGACGATTCTGTAAGGAGGTCAGTGGGCTTTATGCTGCGAACGTCAGGCTTTACGCTTCAGGTATTTGAAAGCGGGCTGGCGTTCCTGCACGAGGTCGGCAAATTGGATCCGGGGTGTGTCCTGCTGGATATCAGGATGCCGGGGATGGATGGGCTGGATGTGCAGCAGGAATTGAACAACCGCGGGGTCCTGTTTCCGGTGGTAATCATGACCGGGCATGGCGATGTTGAACTGGCAGTAAAGGCAATGAAGGGCGGCGCGCTCGACTTTATCGAAAAGCCGTTTGAAAAAGTGGTGCTGACCGCTGCCATCAAGGAATGTTACCACCGCCTGGAAGATGCCAGCCACCGGCATTCCAAACGGGATGAGGCAAAGCTGCGGCTGAACGGGCTGACACCGCGTGAACACGATGTGCTGGCAGGACTGGTAGAAGGCTATCCCAACAAGACGATCGGCTATGATCTGGGGATCAGCCCCCGCACGGTGGAAATCCACCGCGCCAATCTGATGAACAAGCTGGAAGTCCAGAGCCTGTCCGACCTGTTGCGGATTGCTTTTGCCGCTGGCGTTGGCGAGAACAGGCAGACCCACTGAACGCTGGCGTGACAGCGCGGCGACAGAGGCGATGCGAGAGGGCAGCTGTGATCCGACAGGTTCGATCATGGGCAGATGTTCGGCTGGCCTGATCGATTGGCCTGATCGATTGGCCTGATGGCTTGGTTTTGGAGATGAAAATTCATCTGTGTGCGACCACCAGCCTGACCATTTTCCAACTGCTAAATTGCGCGCCCCGCAGTGAATTTTGTTGCGGCAAGCATCGTGGAAACCGGGCCATATTCGACCGGGCAAATCCGTCAGGCTTCAGGATGTTTGCGTAATTACCGCATCGCGCAATTGCCTATTCTTACCCCTCAATCACCCGGTTGTTGCGCGGCAACGGCAGGATGAACCACGCTACACAGGCCACCAACCACAAGGACGTACCATGCGCTCGATTCTGGTTCACATTCATGATGATGACTGCCTTCAGGCACGGCTACAGGTGGCGCTCGATCTGGCGCGGCAGTTTGATGGCCATCTGACCTGCCTTCAGGCAGTGCCGTTCGAATTTGGCGTGCCGGGCGATATTTACGGCACCATGGCCGCGCAGGTGGCGGAAGACTATCGCAAGCTGGGGGACCAGTTGCGCGACCGGATCCAGGCACAGCTGGCCAGCGAAGATGTCATCTGGGAATGGACCGACTGCAATGGTGCCGCCGCAATCCAGCTGCCTCGCTATGCCCCGCTCAACGACATCATCATCCTGGGCGCGCATAATCCTGTCGGCAAAAGCCAGCGCCCATCCGCGCTGGTGTCAGAAGTGATTTCGCACATTCAGGCGCCGATATTGGTGGTGCCGCCCAACATTGCAAAAATGCCGCTGGACGTGCCGGCCATGGTGGCATGGAACGGATCAGCCGAAGGCGCCCACGCCCTGAAAGCCGCCATGCCCATGCTGCACCGCGCAGCATCCGTCCATATTCTGACCGTTTCGGAAGAAAAGGACAAGGAACGCTATGATCTGCCGCCAACCGGCGCTGCCAAATATCTCGCGCGGCACGGAATAGAAGCCGAGATCGTCAATCTGCCGCACGAGGATGACGCCTCCATTGCCGAAATTCTGGTCAATGCGACGCACATCCGCAAAGGCGGCTATCTGGTCATGGGTGCCTATGGCCATTCACGGTTCCGCGAAAGCGTGCTGG
This sequence comes from Allopontixanthobacter confluentis, assembly GCF_009827615.1. Lineage (GTDB taxonomy): Bacteria > Pseudomonadota > Alphaproteobacteria > Sphingomonadales > Sphingomonadaceae > Allopontixanthobacter > Allopontixanthobacter confluentis. Next base: position 52,976 of record NZ_WTYU01000001.1, on the reverse strand, counting down.
GCGGTGTAACCCGCGACATGCTGTGCGATCCGGAAATACCGCTGCTGTTAAGCCATTAAAGCGAACCGGACAGTTCTGGCGGGATCTCATCAGGGCTGCGGTCAGGCTGATCGAAATCAGGCGTTGGCGGTTCGATTTCGGGCGGCTGGGACGGCGTTGGTTCATCCGGCAGGCCCGGCGTTTCGGGCGGTGATTGCGGGTCTATCCTGTTGGGATCATTGGGGGGTGTGGTGGCCATAACGTCCTGCTTCTGCTGACAAAGAGGGACAAGAGCACATTTACGCACAAGGGGTCAAACGCTCCTGAGCCAGAGGGAGCCAAATTCGCCGCCACTCCCTTTTCTGGCCATACGTAAACCAACATAAGGCAGGTTCGGGAGGTGTTACTGGCTGGCCCTCTCTGTCGCCCGTCCCTGCCGCGGCCCCCCATATCTACGGGGGTTTACATATTACCCGATGCCATTGGCGCGTTCATCTGGATGCATCACCATTTCGCCAAAACAGGGTGCCGATATGCCAGACCCAAAGCCCACTTCCTCCAACAGGAGAGCCGCCTGGCTCATTGTGATTGCCGTGGTGGTAGCCATCGGCATATTCTGGGCGTGGACACGTTCAGAGCAGGCAGCGCGCGAAGAACAGGCTGCGCCGATACCGCCGTCGACAGAATGGACCACGGCGCCTGAAAGCGAAGGGGTGGACGTGAGGCTGCCCGAAACGCCGATGACGAATGTGCCGCTGGAAGGTCCGGCACCGGCTGAAGGCAATACATCTGCCGAATAATTCGGGTAGGATGGTTAAAGCTTGCGCGCCGGTTTGGTCCGACAGCTTTCTTACCCGTCGGTCCCGATATTCTCGCTTAGCTGAAGCCATTCCGCTTCCAGCTTTTCCATTTCTGCCGCCAGTAGGCCCCGCTGGCGGGACAGTTCGCCCATCGACATCCTGGCAAATTCCGGCGCGGCGGAGGATGGTTCGAACATGGCCCGGTCAAGCGCGGAACATTGCACTTCCAGCTTGGCCATGTCCTTTTCAACCGCGGAAATGCGCGCCTTGTGTGCGCGGGCTTCCTCGCGTGCCTTGGCTGCTGCCTTGCGGTCTTTCTTGACCGGCTTGGCCGCGCCATCGGCTTTCGGCTGGTTCCGCCCCAGCACGAAATCAATATAATCTTCCATGCTGCCGGAATATTCCGTGGCCGTGCCGCTATCGACCAGCACCAGCCGGTCGGCCGTCAGTTCCACCATATGCCGGTCATGACTGATGAGAATAACCGCGCCTTCATAGGAATTGAGCGCCTGCACCAGCGCCTCGCGCGCGTCGACATCAAGGTGGTTGGTCGGCTCGTCAAGGATCAGCAGATGCGGCGCATCCCGCGTGATCAGCGCCAGCGCCAACCGCGCCCGTTCACCGCCGGACAGCTTGGTTACCTGCTGCGTGGCGCGTGCGCCGGAAAAGCCGAACCGGCCCAATTGGGCGCGAATGGCCCCTTGCGGTTTACCTTCCATCACCCGGGACATATGTTCCAGCGGGGTGGCATCGCCTGCCAGTTCTTCCACCTGATACTGGGTGAAATAGCCAACCTGCATCTTGCCCGATGCGTTCATTTCGCCTTCCATCGGCACCAGCTGCGCCGCCAGCAGCCGGGCCAGCGTGGTCTTGCCATTGCCGTTGCGGCCCAGAAGGGCAATCCGGTCGTCAGGATCAATCCGCAGATTGAGCCGCTTGAGGATGGGCGTGTCTTCCGCGTAGCCGACTGCTGCCAGGTCCAGCGTAATCAGCGGCGGTTTCAGTTCTGCCGGACTGGGAAAATCGAAGCTGAGCGACGGGTCTTCCATCAATGCCGCAATCGGCTGCATCTTGGCCAGCATCTTGGCGCGGGACTGGGCCTGTTTGGCCGTGGATGCGCGGGCGCTGTTGCGCGAGACATAATCCTGCAGACGTGCGCGCTGGGCATCCTGCGATGCCTTGGCTGATGCCAGCTGCGCCGCGCGTTCGGCGCGCTGGCGTTCAAAACTGTCATATCCACCGGGATACAGCGTCAGCTTCCCGCCCTGAAGATGCAGGATATTATCGACCACATTGTTCAAAAGGTCGCGTTCATGGCTGATGACAACCACGGTGGCGGGATAGGATTTGAGGAAATTTTCCAGCCACAGCGTCGCTTCCAGGTCGAGATGGTTGGAAGGTTCGTCCAGCATCAGCACATCGGGCGCGGAGTAAAGCAGCGCCGCCAGTGCGACGCGCATTTTCCAGCCACCTGAAAAACTGTCGAGCGGCTGATTCTGCATATCTTCGTCAAAACCAAGCCCGGTCAGAATGCGGGCCGCGCGCGAGGGCGCGGAATAGGCGTCGATCGCCAGCAGCCGCTCGTGAATATCGCCCAGCCGGTCGGGATCGGTGCAGGTTTCGGATTCCTCCAGCAATTCTGCCCGCTCCACATCGGCGGCGAGCACCGTTTCGGCAGGGGTTGCCGTGCCCGTGGGTGCATCCTGCGCAATATAGCCAAGCCGCGTGCGGCGCGGCATTTCGATGGAACCTTCATCCGGATCAAGCAGGCCGATCATCACTTTCATCAAGGTGGATTTGCCCGCGCCATTGCGGCCGATCAGCCCGATACGCCCGCCAGGGGGTATCGCCGCGGTCGCACGATCGAGTATGGTCCGGCCACCAAGCCGCACGGTTATTCCGTTGATTCCAAGCATGGGCGCGCGCCTACCAGCCAATTCGCCAAATCCCAAGCCGCTTGTCATCCCGGCCCTTTCAATTGTGGTCATGCCTGCCCGAAACTTTTTTCGCTCCCCCTCCTCCCCTCGCGCTTGGCACTTGCCTCAGCCCTTTGCGGATAATCATCGCCAAGGCGGATTTTGCCGCTAGAAAGAGATTGCAGACGCAGAGCTGAGAGGGGGCCTATCCTGACCAATCCGCATATACCCGCGCAAAAAGGGTCACGCCCCGCTGCCGAACCCCTGCCCTGCCCGCGCCTGTCCATCGGCGTGACGGGCCACCGCGCCAGCCACCCGTCTTACCCGGCCGACAGCGCTGAACTCGACATGGTGCTGCGGCAGCTGTTTGACCGGATTGACGCCACGCTGGCACGCTGTGATGCTGATTTTTCCGAAAGTGATATTGCCACGACCCGCCTGCATACGCTGGCTGCGGACGGCACCGATCAGGCGGCGGCCCATCTGGCGCTGGCCAGGGGGTGGGAACTGGTCATCCCCCTGCCTTTTGGCGAAGTGCTAAACAGCGCCATCAATGCCCGCCCGATGACCCCTGCCGATGCGCGCTGCGTGCTGGCCGGATCGCCGCCTGCCGATGCCGCAGTGGCAGGGCGAGTGGCCGCCATAAGCACGCTTTGCAACGCGGCCAGCCTGTTCGAACTGGAAGACGAGGACGAGCGGATCGGCGCCGCATTCCTTGCGGCCACCGACCATGAGGGGGACATGGCAGCGCAGCGCAGTTTCGCGCTGGATGCCAGCGCACGCTCGGCACTGGCGGGCCGAATATTGATCGAACAATCCGATCTGGTGATTGCAGTGTGGGATGGCCATTCCACGGCCGATATTGGCGGCACGGGGCATACTGTCTGTGTTGCGCTGGAAATGGGCGCGCCGGTTTTATGGCTGCGCCCGTCTAACCTTGCAGACTGGCGCATTCTTCAGGCGCCCGAAGCGTTGGCAGAATGCGGATCGCAGGCTGACATGGCAGAAAATCTTGAATGGCTGGATGCCATCGTGCGTGATGCAGTCCTGCCGGAACCATCACGCATCAAGGGCCGCCATATCGGGCATGCCGCCCTTAATGCCGCACTGTGGCGGGACCATAGCAGCCGGTCCGTCCATGCCTTCAGACGCATAGAAGCCATCTTTGGCAGGCGCGGCCTGCGCCAACGGTTTGGCCACATCACCCAGACTTACGAACACCCCGATGCCATTGCCGCAGGTTCTGCCGCGCCGCTGCTGGGCGCGATTGACGCACTGCCCGGCGGTGATCCTGCGCTGTCACGCCGTATCGGGACACATGTGCTGCGCCGGTTTGCCTGGGCCGATGGTATTTCCGCGCATCTTTCGGACCGGTACCGTTCGGGAATGACAGTGAATTTCCTGCTCGGTTCATTCGCCATCATTGCCGGCATTCTGTATCTGCCGCTGGTGGATACAAGCCAGAAATGGCTGTTCGCGTCGGTTGAATTCATCATGCTGCTGCTGATCATCCTCATCACCATTCATGGCACGCGCGAACGGCTGCATGGCCGGTGGTTTGAAACGCGGCGCGCTGCGGAATATCTGCGCCACAGCCCGCTGATGCTGGCCATGGGCGTGGCCCGCCCCTCAGGTGCCTGGCCGCGCGGCACCAAAAGCTATTGGCCCGAATGGTATGCCCGCCACAGCGTCCGCGCAGTGGGCCTGCCGCAGGCGAAAATCGGCCAGCCATATCTGCGCGAGGCGCTTGCCACCCTGCGCGATGGGCATGTGTTGCCGCAGCGTGATTATCACCAGCGCAAGGCGGCGCAGCTTGGCCGTGTGCACGAAGGGCTGGACCATCTTTCGGGCCTGCTGTTCGTGGCAGCGGTCTTCTCTGTCGCGGTGTATCTTGCATTGGTGGCGATGGATGTCAGCGGGGTGATAGAAGGCGGCTGGGTGGCCAAGGCCGCCAAGATCTTCACCGTGCTGGGTGTGGCCCTGCCGACGCTGGGCGGTGCGCTGGCGGGCATCCGCTATTTCGGTGATTTCGAACGGTTTGCTTCCATCTCGGAAGTGGCGGCAGAAAAGCTGAACACGGTGGCAGATCGCATTGCCCTGTTGCAGAACGCGCCAGAAAACCGGCTGAATTATCGCCATGTTTCTGAACTGGTCCATGCTACCGACGAAGTGGTATTTTCGGAAATCCAGAACTGGCAGGCGGTTTTCAGTGGGAAAAGAATTACCGTTCCGGCCTGACATGGGGCGAAACAGCCCCTATCAGGCGCCCACGTTTATTCCTCGATTCAAACTACAAGGCGAACCATGGATCGCGCTGCAATCGTACATGAGAATTTCCTGCGCCGCGCCGGTTCAGGTGACTTTCCCGCTGGCAAGGCGCCATCCGGCCCGCTGGCACCGGAAACCGCAGTGTCGATCTATCGTTCCGGCTGCCTGACACGCGCGCTGGACCGCACCAGCCGCGCCATGCAGGCCGCTGGACAGGGTTTCTACACCATCGGATCATCGGGCCATGAAGGCATGGCCGCAGTCGCCGCTGCCTTGCAGCCGACCGATATGGCTTTTCTGCATTACCGCGATGCTGCATTCCAGATCCAGCGGGCGCAGCAGGTTCCCGGCCAGACCATCACCTGGGACATGCTATTGTCCTTCGCCTGTTCGGCAGAAGACCCGATTTCGGGTGGCCGCCACAAGGTGCTGGGGTCAAAGGCGCTCAATATCCCGCCGCAGACATCCACCATCGCCAGCCATTTGCCCAAGGCAGTCGGTGCTGCCTATTCCATCGGTCTGGCCAAACGCCAGCCGCCAGAACACAAATTCCTGCCTGATGATGCCATCATCATGTGTTCCTTCGGCGATGCATCGGCCAACCATTCCACGGCACAGGGTGCGATCAACACGGCCTGCTGGACAGCCTACCAGAAAGTGCCCATGCCGCTGCTGTTCGTGTGCGAGGATAATGGCATCGGCATTTCCACCAAAACCCCGACAGGCTGGATCACTGCCAGTTTCGCGAACCGTCCGGGCCTCCAGTATTTTCACTGCAACGGTCTGGATATTTACGAGACCTTCCGTGTCGCAGCGCAAGCGGCAGAATTTGTCAGGACGCGGCGCAAGCCTGCTTTTCTGCATATCGGCACCATCCGCCTGTATGGCCATGCGGGCGCGGATATGCCGACGACTTATCTTTCCAAGGCGGAAGTCGAAGCAGAAGAAGCCCAGGACCCGCTGCTGCATTCGGTGCGACTGCTGGAACAGGCTGGCGCGCTCACAGCGGATCAGGCGCTGGATATCTACAACCGCACGTATGACCGGGTGCAGCGTGTCGCCGCAGAAGCAGTGACCCGCCCCCGGCTGGAAACCGCAGAGCAGGTCATGGCTAGCATCATCGCGCCGCGGCGGGAATGCCTGCCCAGCAATAGCCCATCTGCGCAAAGCCGGGCTGATGCCTTTGGCGGCGACATGAAAGCCATGCAGCAGCCGCAGATCATGTCCCGCCTGATCAACTGGGCGCTGACCGACCTGATGCTGGATCATTCCGAAATCGTCATGATGGGCGAGGATATCGGCCGCAAGGGCGGGGTGTACGGCGTGACACAGAAACTGTCCGCCCGCTTTGGCCGCGCGCGGATGATCGATACGCTGCTGGATGAACAATCTATTCTGGGCCTGGCGCTGGGCATGGCGCAGAACGGTTTCCTGCCGATGCCTGAAATCCAGTTCCTGGCCTATCTGCACAATGCCGAAGACCAGCTGCGCGGCGAAGGGGCGACGCTGCCGTTCTTTTCCAACGGCCAATATACCAACCCGATGGTGCTGCGGATTGCCGGGCTTGGCTATCAGAAGGGCTTTGGCGGCCATTTCCACAATGACAATTCAGTGGCCGTATTGCGCGATATTCCCGGCCTTATCCTGGCCTGCCCGTCCAATGGGCCGGATGCAGCGCGGGTCCTGCGCGAATGTGTCCGGCTGGCGCGGGAGGAACAACGGCTCGTGGTCTTCCTCGAACCGATTGCGCTTTACCCCATGCGCGACCTGCACGAAGCGGGCGATAATGGCTGGCTCGGCACATATCCGGAACCCGGCGAACGGATCCCACTGGGCGAGGTGACGACACATGGCAGTGGCGAAGATTTGGCCATCGTCAGCTTTGCCAATGGCATGCATCTTTCCCTTCAGGCGCAGAAACGCCTCGCTGCAGAAGGCATTGCCGCGCGGGTGATTGACCTCAACTGGCTATCCCCCCTGCCCGAAGATGCGATGCTGGAAGCCGCCAAGGGGTGCCGCAATATCCTGATCGTGGATGAAACCCGCCGCACTGGCGGCGTGGCCGATGCGCTGATGACCATCTTTACCGAGCATGATGCAAAAGCTGATGGCAAAGCTGGCAGCCGCCCGCTGGCCCGCGTCAGCGCGCAGGACAGTTTCATTCCTACCGGCCCCGCCTATGCCGTCACCATGCCCAGCGTGGACGAGATCATGGCCGCCGCCAAAGCACTGGTGGGAGACAAGGCATGACCACCGCAGTCGTCATCTGCCCTGGCCGGGGCACCTATAACAAGACCGAGCTTGGCTATCTGCATCGGCATTTTCCTGATGCCGGCATGTTCGGCAGCTTCGATGCCGAACGCCAGCGGCAGGGGCAGGAAACACTGACCGCACTGGACGGGGCGGAACGGTTTTCCCTCGCCAAACACACCCGCGGCGACAATGCCTCGGGCCTGATTTACGCCGCCACGCTGGGGGATTTTCTGTCGATTGACCGCAGCGCGATTGATGTGGTGGCCGTCACCGGCAATTCCATGGGCTGGTATTCCGCGCTCGCCTGCGCGGGCGCATTATCTCCGCAGGATGGTTTTGCCGTGGCCAACACCATGGGCACGCTGATGCAGGACGCGCTGATTGGCGGGCAATTGGTTTACCCGTTCCTGGGGGATGACTGGGCGGCCAACGCTGCGCGCCGTGCAAGTCTGCTGGGAACAGTGGCGGATATTGACGCGCGAGAGGGGCATATTCTGCGCCTGTCGATCAATCTGGGCGGGATGCTGGTGCTGGCTGGCAATGATGCTGGCCTGGCCGCTTTTGAAGCAGAGGCAGAGCCGCTGGATGGCCGTTTCCCGAAGCGACTGGGCAATCATGCGGCCTTTCACACTGCCATGCAGGAACCTGTGTCACTTGAAGGGCGCAGCCGGCTTTCGCCAGACTTGTTCAAACAGCCCGAAGTCCCCATGGTGGACGGACGCGGGTCAATCTGGTGGCCCTATGCTGCCGATCTGCATTCGCTGTGGGATTACACTCTCGGCGCGCAAGTCACGCAGACCTATGATTTCACCCGTGCCATCGAAGTGGCCGCGCGCGAATTCGCGCCCGACCTGTTCATCATCACCGGCCCCGGCACCACGCTGGGCGGCGCAGTGGCGCAATCGCTCATCCTCGGCAATTGGCGCGGCATGGCCAGCAAGGATGATTTCCGCAAAGTTCAGGACCAGACCGGCCTGCTGGCATCCATGGGCATGGCCGATCAACGCGGGAAAGTCACCGCGCAGGGCTGATGCCGTCAATATCCAAAACGTAGCCCGGCCCACAGGGTGCGCGGAACGCCCAGATCGATCGACCCGCCGGAATTGCGCGTGACGATTGTCTCGTCCGTCAGGTTCTCGCCGCGCAGCACTAGCGAGAATTTGCCACCCAATGGCGCCTGGAAATAGGCACCAATCGTGGTGGCAGGCGGCAATCGGTCCGTTTCCAGATCACTTTCAAACTGCGCCCCCACATGGCGCAAGGTTGCAGCGGCCAGCCAGCCAGCGGCCGGACGCCATGCCATGGTCAGGCTGGCAGCCCATTCTGGTGTTTGCGGCGGGCGCTTGCCATCCAGATCGAGCGATGATCCGCGTCCGTCCACCGTGGCATCGGTATAGGCCAGCGATCCATCCAGACTGATAGTGCCGCGTTTGACTGACGCGGCCAGTTCCAGCCCGCGCGCATCCACCGCAGGCAGGTTCTGCCGCTGGCGCAGGTTGGTGGCTAGCGTCACATTGGCAATGGCATTCTTCACTCTGTTGTCGAACGCCGTGACAGACAGGGAAACGCCTTCAGCGGGCTTGAAATCAACACCAGCCTCGAAGCCTTCCAGCCGTTCGTTCTGCAAATCGGCATTGGCTTCGGTAACTACCGGAAACACGACGAATGGCCGATACAGTTCATTCAGGGTCGGCAGCCGCAGCCCGCTATAGGCCGCCGCCCGCAGCCGCAGCGCCGGGCTGGCATCAAATGCCGCGCCCGCACGATAGGTAAGGGCCCAGTCCGAACGATCCGGCGCGATGGTTTCGGACACAACCGCACCTGCCGCATTGCGCGCGCGGTAGAACCCGTTTTCGATCACGGTCCGGTCTGCGCGCAGCCCGCCGGTCAGCACCAGCGCGCCCAGGCTCCAGTCATTCTCTACAAACAGCCCCAGATCGCTGTTGCGGCCGCCAGCCCGCCTTGTCTCGGTCAGCCTGCCGGTAAATGCACTATAGGCATCTTCCTGCAATTCCCCGCTGACCCGCCGGTAATCCGCGCCCAGCCGCAGCACATTGTCCGGCCCGACAGGCGGGCGCAATTCAATCTTTCCGCCCAGCCCGGTGGATGGCGTATTGCGCTGATCCAGCACCGGCACGAACCGCGTGGACGACACCACTATGTTGGTAAAATTGCGCGCCTGCACATAGGCCAGCGCATCAAATTGCCAGTTGCCCCGACCCACCAGCCTGATGCTGGCATCCTGCCCCTGGCTGGAACTGTCCGCCCCGTCAAACCGCAAGGTCCGCCGGTCATCAAACGCAAGTCCGCGCGCTTGCAGTTCCACCGTATCATTCAGCGGCACCACGCCGCGCACACCAATCGACCAGCTATCGAATGCAGCCCTGGCCGTGGCAGGCACGCGGTCAGACGCGGGCGTGGTGTGGAAGCCCTGCCCCCGGTCCCACCGGCCATTGGCGACGACAAAGCCGCTGCCCAGCTTCTGCGCGACGCTGGCGCTGGCCTCTGTTTCGGCGCGGTCATTTATCAGCAGCGAAGCATTGACCGGCGCCAGCATATCAATCCCGGCGCTGGTCAGTTCCACCGTGCCCGCCAATGCGCCAGCGCCAAATGGCCCCGATCCGCCGCCCCGCGTAACGCGAATGCTTCCGAGCCCCTCCGGCGCCAGGGCACTCAGCGGGATATAGCCGAAGAACGGGTCCACCATCGGCACCCCATCCAGCAGCACCAGCGCGCGGCTGCTGGCATTGCCGCCCAGCGCCCGCAGCGTGATACCTTGCGCGCTGGGATTGGAAGAACGGCTGTCGGAACGGCGGAATTGCTGAAAACCCGCCACTGAAGACAACACATCCTCTATCCGTCCGGACGACGATGTGACAATCTCCTCACGCGCAATTTCGGTCACGGCATAGGCAGGGGCCGCAGGCGTTTCGGCCAGCCCCTTTCCGGTCACCACGATTTCCGCCGCAATGGCAGCATCTCCGCTTTCCTGTGCGGCGAGAGAGGCGGGTGCAGCGAAGGCCACTGCAACAAGGGTGAGACACATTGGTTTTTGCATGGTGCGACACCTAGCGCCCGCTTGGCCCCGCGTCAGCACGAAAAAGCGGGACTCGCCAAGCTTCCGGCGATGTGCTTACATCGGTGTAAGTGGGAGAAACAAAAATGCTGGCTCAAAAACCTGATGTGGATGTGCTGATTGTCGGCGCCGGAATTTCCGGCATCGGGATGGCGGCGCACATGGAAATGATGTGCCCTGGCCGCACCTATGCCATTGTCGAACAGCGGGAAAATCTGGGCGGGACATGGGATCTGTTCCGCTATCCCGGCATCCGGTCAGACAGCGACATGCACACACTGGGCTTCGTATTCGAACCGTGGAAGCATGAAAAATCCATCGCCGATGCGCCCAGCATTCTCGAATACCTCAACCGCATCGTCGATGAACGCGGCATTCGCCAGCATATCAGCACCGGCCACAAGGTCATTGCGGCCGACTGGAACGGGCGCGAAGCGCTGTGGCACGTCACTGTGGAAACAGCAGGGGAAGCGCGCAAGACGATGACGGCCAATTTCCTCTATCTTGGCTCCGGTTATTACGATTATGACCAGCCCTATGATGCAGGTTTTGAACTGGGCGCGTTCAAGGGCCAGGTTCTCCATCCGCAATTCTGGCCTGAAAACCTTGATTATACGGGCAAGAAAGTGCTGGTTATCGGTTCCGGCGCCACTGCGGTTACCATCGTGCCGGCCATGGCTGGCAAGGCTGCTCACGTCACCATGTTGCAGCGCACGCCGACATGGATGTTCTCGCGCCCGGCAAAGGATGGTCTGGCCAATTTCCTGCGCAAGATCCTGCCTGAAGAAACTGCCTATAAGGTCACGCGCTGGAAAAACGTGAAGATGCAGGATTTCGCTTTCAAACAGGCTCGCAAAAACCCTGAAAAGGTCAAAACCGCGCTCAAGACCCGGATCCAGAAAGCGCTGGGCGCTGACTATGATGATGCGACGTTCACCCCGCCTTACGACCCGTGGGACCAGCGGCTGTGCCTGGTGCCCGATGCCGATCTGTTTGAAGCAATGAAGGCAGGCAAGGCCAAAATCGTGACTGGCCGGATTGCCCGCTTTGTCGAACAGGGCGTGGAACTGGACAATGGCGATATCATCGAAGCGGATATCATTGTCACGGCCACCGGGCTTAACATGGCGCTGGCAGGGAAAATCGCGATCAGTCAGGATGGCGAACCGGTCGATTTCAGCCAGCGGTTCTATTACAAGGGCTGCATGTTCTCCAACCTGCCCAATCTGGCAGTGGTGTTTGGCTATCTCAACGCCAGCTGGACTTTGCGGGCCGACATCAATTCCGACTATATCTGCCGCGTGCTCAACCAGATGGAAGCAACCGGCACAGATTATGTCGTGCCGGTGCTGGCGGAAAATCACGGGCTGGAAGAAGACAATATCTTCGATTTCTCGTCCGGATATATCCAGCGCTCGCTCAATATCATGCCCAAAAGCGCAGTGACCTATCCGTGGCGGCTCAATCAGGAATATGTCCTGGATCGCAAGATCATGGCCGAAGAAGCGCTGGATGATGGCATTCTCCAATTTCGACGCGCTGGCGCGAATGCCGGTTCGGATGATGGCCAGCTCGAAGCGGCGGAATAGGGGTAAAAATAGTGCAGCCTGCACTCTTCACCTCGCCGCGGCGATGGCCTAACGCCGTACCATGAACGAACGTATCTGGACTGCCGGGCTGGTCATCATTGGCGATGAGATCCTTTCCGGGCGCACGCATGACAAGAATATTGCGCAGATTGCCACCTGGCTTCAGGTACAGGGGATCCGCCTTGGCGAAGTGCGCGTGGTGGCGGATGATCAGGACCGCATCATAGATGCCGTAAACACGCTGCGGACAGCCTATGATTATCTGTTCACGACCGGCGGCATTGGCCCGACGCATGATGATATTACCGTGGACGCCGTGGCTCAGGCGCTGGGAGTGGGGGTAATTGTCCACCCGGAAGCGCGCGCGATACTGGAACGTTATTACGCGGATAAGGGCGGATTGAACGAGGGCCGCCTGCGGATGGCGCGTGTGCCCGATGGCGCGCAGCTCATCCCCAACCGCATGTCCGGCGCGCCGGGCATCAAGATTGGCAATGTCTTCTTGATGGCAGGCGTGCCGCATATCACGGCCGGGATGCTGGATGCGCTGACCGGAACGCTGGAAGGCGGCGCCCCTCTGCTGACAGAAACCATCGGCAGCTGGGTCGCGGAAAGCGAAGTGGCCGATTTGCTGCGGGAGGCGGAAAAAGCCCATGATGGCTGCCAGATCGGCAGCTATCCCTTCTTTCGCGAAGGCAAGGTCGGCGCCAATTTCGTGATCCGGTCAACCAGCGCCGATGCGCTGGCCAGCTGCACCGATACGCTGTGCGAAGGCCTTGGCGAACGTGGCTGGGATTTTACCCCCGGCGGCATTTGAACGCTGCTGCGACCGGCCAGCCCGAAATGCTGAAATTCACCTGCCCAGGCTAACCAAAACTTAACCGCTGCGGCCCGAGAGTCAGCCTTCATCAGGAGGCAGATCATTCCCATTCCGGCACATCTGGAAAACGTCCCGCCAGCAGGCAATATAACCGACCGCGCGGACCGCCGGACGCTACGGCTCGAAACATCGGGCTCGCTGGCCTCGGGCGAAGCGACGAATGTGGTCATCCACAATGTTTCGGCAGGGGGCCTGCTGCTGGGTTGCAGCATTGCACTTGCCATAGATGAAGCCATTGATGTGGAATTGCCGCACGCAGGCACCGTTCGCGCACGGGTGGTATGGGAAAGCGGCCAGCTTTTCGGATGCGCGTTCGATCAGCCGATTTCAGCTGCCACATTATCTGCCGCAGAATTGCGCAGCGCCGTGGGGCCAGCAATGCAGGTAGCCGTGCAGGCAGATATGGGTGCCGCCGCATTTGGAGCCGATTATGGCGCACCGGCCGATCCTGTAAAAACAGCACCCGAAGCATTCGGATCACGGCTCCGCCGCCTGCGCAAGGAACGGCGGATGACCATGGCGCAACTGGGCGCGCAGCTTGGTGTCAGCAAACCCACCATCTGGGCGTGGGAGCAAGGCAAGGCGCGGCCATTGGGCGAACGGATGGCCGCATTGGCACAGGCGCTGGGCATTGAAGAACAGGATCTGAAAACCAGCCGCGACACCCCCGCCCTCGTCGGCCTGATTGCCAGCAGCAGACAGCAGATTGCGGCGGCCTATGGCACGACCGCTGACAAGGTCAGGATTATGATCGAATTATGAGCGCCAGCCTTGTGCCGAATGGTGAAACGATCCGCTTCCCGCAATAAAAGTTCCCTGACCCGCATTGTATGGTAAACAAATTGGAAGGGTGATTCGTAAGTAATATGAGTTAGTTAACCCAAATAACACGCGATTTACAAGTCAGGCTGAAATACTGGTCTGCGGCATGTGATCGTTATGTGTAACGGTTTACTTGGTTATTACTTCACGGTTGCCTTTCGCGATTTAGCAGACTTGCGAGTCATAAAAGCCGGGGGGCACGGGTCGAATGGGGGCAGAGTTTACACCACGGGAGGAATCTGTCCTGTGTGGACTGCTTGCAGAAGCCACGACAGATATTATCCTGAAAACGGATCGGGAGGGTTTCATCCTTCACGCATCGCCCATGCTGGAACGGCTGGGCGTGGCCCTGCCGTCCATGCTGATCGGCCCGCATCTGCTGGATCTGGTGCATCCATCCCATACAGACACGATCAAGGCTGATCTTGCTGCGGCGATAAGCGGCAAAGGCCAGGGCCAATGGACCGAATTTCCCGGGCAAACAAAGGATGACCAGCCCTGCTGGTTCGAGATCCAGATGCGCGCCTTGAGCCACGAGAGCGGTGATATTTACGGCACACTGGCCATTCTGCGCTGCGTGGAGACCAAGCGGAACATGGAAGAGGAGTTGTTTGCCTCGTCCATGACCGACCCGCTGACCGGCCTTGCCAACCGCAGCGCCTTTATCGCCATGCTGGAACATCTGGTGCAAAAGGACTGCGGCGGCTGTGTTGCATTATTCGATATTGACCATTTTCGGGCAATCAACCTGCAGCATGGCCAAACGGCCGGTGACAGGGTGCTGGTGGTATTTTCCGATTTCCTGCGCACCTTCATGCGCGAGGATGACATTATTTCGCGCATTGGCGGCGAGAGCGTTGGCGTCCTGCTGCCCCGCACTACGCCCGATCAGGCCGAAGCCATCTGTCGGCGTATTATCGGCGCCCTGTCGGAAATACGCGATTCGGTAGGAGAAAAGGGCATTTCGATTACTGCCAGCACGGGCATTGCCCGCATTGCCTCATCGCTGGATGATACGATGAAACGGGCGGAACTCGCCCTGTTCTTCGCCAAGGCAAAAGGCAGGAACAGGCTGGAAATGGACGGCAATGCCATGCCCGCATGGCTATCTGCCCGCCCCGCCTGACCTGCCAGCTATCCCTGTATTCATGAAAAAGGCCGGTGAGGTTTCCCTCACCGGCCTTTTTTTAAAACCAACCGCTCTTGAAGCTCGCTATTATGCGCCTTCAATACCGGCATTGTCGATCTTGAGACCGGGGCCCATCGTCGAGGTCAGCGAGACCTTCTGGATGTACTTGCCCTTGGAACCCGAAGGCTTGGCCCGTGCAATCGCACCGGTAAACGCTTCGAAGTTGGCCTTCAGCTGATCGTCCGAGAACGACAGCTTGCCGATGCCGGAATGAATGATGCCCTGCTTTTCAACACGGAATTCAACCTGGCCGCCCTTGGCGTCCTTGACTGCCTGTTCGACATTTGGCGTGACAGTGCCCAGCTTGGGGTTAGGCATCAGGCCCTTGGGGCCCAGAACCTTACCAAGACGGCCAACAACGCCCATCATGTCCGGCGTAGCAATGACGCGGTCATAATCGAGATTGCCGTTCTGCATGTCTTCCATCAGGTCTTCAGCGCCGACCTTGTCAGCACCGGCAGCCAGCGCCTTGTCAGCGTTGTCGCCGCGGGCGAAAACCGCAACCTTGACGTCCTTACCAGTGCCTGATGGCAGCGATACCATGCCGCGAACCATCTGGTCGGCATGACGCGGGTCAACACCCAGGTTCATCGCGACTTCAACAGTCTCGTCAAACTTCTTGGCGTGCTCGCGCAGCGTCTTGAGCGCATCGTCGAACGAATACATTGCTTCAGGATCGAGCTTTTCGGTCCGCAGCTTCTGGATTTTGGTCAGTTTAGCCATGTTCTCAGCCCTCCACCACTTCAAGACCCATCGAACGCGCGGAGCCTTCGATGATCAATGTTGCCTGGTCGAGATCATTTGCATTGAGATCGGCCATTTTCGCTTCGGCGATTTCGCGGACCTGCGAACGCTTGATCGTTCCGGCGGAAATCTTGCCTGGTTCTTTCGAACCGGACTTCAGCTTGGCAGCCTTCTTCAGGAAGTAGCTGGCGGGCGGCGTCTTGGTGACGAAAGTGAACGAACGATCGGCATAAACGGTGATCACCGTCGGGATCGGGGCGCTCTTTTCCATTTCCTGCGTCGCGGCGTTGAACGCCTTGCAGAATTCCATGATATTCACACCGCGCTGACCCAGCGCAGGGCCGATCGGCGGGGATGGGTTTGCAGCGCCGGCTGGCACCTGCAACTTGATGTAACCTTCAATTTTCTTGGCCACTATGGCCTCCTTTTCACACTGTCGGCGCGTTCTTCAAAACGTGCCTCATGTTAAGCGGTAATACGGGGCCCCAACTGGAATGGAGCGGCCCCTCCCGCATGGTTTTTTCCGAAACTGTTGTTTGGGAAGGCGCGCAAATAGCGGAAGCAGCGCAAATTGCAAGAGATTCGCGCTTTACGAAGGCAGCCAGCCGGGATGCCCAGGCACCCGATGCAAAAAGGCGCCCGCGATGGGGCGCCCTTGAACAATTCGCGGCCCGCCCGACGCCGCTGCAAATACGCAGCGGCAGGACGGATTGCGCGGCGCCTTACTTGGCCAGTTCGACCTGTTCGAAATCCAGTTCCACCGGCGTTGCCCGCCCGAAGATGGACACCGAAACCTTGACCTTGTTCTTGTCGAAATCGAGTTCTTCGACCACACCGTTGAAGCTGGCGAAGGGGCCATCCAGAACCTTGACCGAATCGCCGATTTCGTAATCGACGCTGACCTGCTTCTTGGGGGCGGATTTGGCAGCTTCCACACCGCCGAAATAGCGCGCGGCTTCGGCTTCCGAAATCGGCTGCGGCTTGTTGTTGGAACCGAGGAAGCCAGTAACTTTCGGCGTGTTTTTGACCAGATGGTAGACATCATCAGTCATGGTCAGCTTGGCCAGCACGTAGCCGGGCATGAACTTGCGTTCTACCTGAACCTTCTTGCCGCGCTTTACTTCGGTGATGGTTTCGGTCGGCACTTCGACTTCTTCAACCGCTTCGGACAGGCCCAGCCGCTCCGCTTCGGAAATGATTGCGTCGCGAACCTTGTTCTCGAACCCGGAATAGGCGTGGATGATGTACCAGCGAGCCATAGTGTATCCTGTGTTTGGTAAATGTGCCCCGGCCTGCGCGGAAACGCGTCGGCCCATGGCTTGAAGCCGTCAGGCGATGGTGAGAAGCCAGCGCACGATGGCGCCAAACAGAGTGTCAATGCCAAGGAAAAACACCGAGAGAATGACCATCATGATCGCCACGAAAATGGCGGTTGTCACAGTTTCCTGCCGCGTGGGCCAGACGACCTTGCTGGCTTCGGTTTTCACCTGACTGAAGAACTGGCTTGGGTTGGTCTTTGCCATTTACTCGCGCTTTCGCTGCTTTGAAAAAAATCCTGTCTACCGGGATGGGGGCATCGCCGCCCCGGTTCAAGTCCGGGAGGGGCTTTAATACCAACATATGTCGGAAAACGCCGTTCGTTTAGGCTGCACTGCCGCCAAACGCAAGACCATCTGGAACAGAGCCGGCCAGGGCGCAATTGCCCGGCGGCGCATCATTGGCCCGATTCATTCGGTAACAGGCGAAACTTGGGGCTGGTCTTGTCTGCCCTGCGCCTTTAGCGTGGCGCGCTTTACGGGACGCATAAGGGGGAGCCTGTTCATGGCCGCAAATCCATCCGGGGCAGAAGCCTGGATTCAACCAATCACCAACGTGTCGGATTTCATCTGGGCTGGCCTGTGGAATGGGCAGGAGGTTCTGCCCTTCCCGCCAATGACCCTGATTCTGCTCGGCATCGGCCTGTGGGTCATGGTGGGCCTCAGATTTTACCCCATCGTAAAGCTGGGCAGCGCCTTTGCCGGCCTGTTCAAGGGCCGCAAAAGTGCAGGTGCCGGTGAAATTTCGCCGTTTGCAGCGTTGTCGACAGCACTTTCGGGACAAGTCGGCACGGGTAACCTTGCCGGTGTGGCAACGGCCATCGCCCTGGGCGGGCCGGGAGCGATTTTCTGGATGTGGGTCACGGCCCTGTTCGGCATGGCGCTGGCCTTTGCGGAAGGCTCGCTCGCCATTCGTTACCGCGAAACAACCGCTGACGGCACCTATCGCGGCGGCCCGATGAGCTACATCATGATGGGGCTTGGTCCCAAATGGACATGGCTGGCAGTCGTTTTCTGCCTTGGCACACTGTTTTCCGCGCTGGTTACCGGCAATGCCATCCAGTCCAATGCGGTCGCGGACGGGCTGAACGAATTGTTCGGCATTGAAGAATGGGTCGGCGGCCTGATTGTGGCGGGCGCAGTGTTCGTGGTGATCATCGGCGGGATCAAGTCGATCGGCAATGTCGCGGAAAAGGTCGTGCCATCCATGGCAGGCGCTTACATCGTGATGGCCGTGATCGCGCTGATCCTCAATTTCAACGATCTGGGCGAAACATTCTACCGCATCTTCTACGGCGCGTTCAATCCGCAGGCAGCAACCGGCGGCTTTGTCGGCGCGGCCATCATCATCGCGCTGCGCGCCGGTGTGGCGCGGGGCCTGTTCTCCAACGAGGCGGGTCAGGGTTCGACCCCGATCGCTCACGCTGTGGCACAGACCAATGATCCGGAACAGCAGGGCCGCATGGCCATGCTCGGCACATTCATCGATACGGTGGTGATCTGCACCATGACCGCGCTGGTCATTCTGACGGTGGAAGGCAATTTCACCGGCGGCGGCCAGCCTGTGATCCATGCATGGCAATCTGACCTCACTGGTTTTGCCATGACATCAGGCGCATTTGCCGCGGCATTCCCGATGGAAATCGGCACCGTGCCGATTGGCACGCTGGTGGCCAGCGTGGCCTTGCTGCTGTTTGTGTTCACCACGCTGCTGACCTGGTCATATTACGGCGAACGCGCGATCACCTTCATCTATGACCGCGTGCCTGGCTCCACCCTTCGGGGTGAGAAGATGTTGCATTACATCTGGCGCGTGCTGTGGTGTGTGGCGATTTACATCGGCGCGGCGCAACCATCCGAACTGGTCTGGCGCCTGGGCGATATTTCCAACGCGGCCATGGCCCTGCCTAACCTGCTGGCGCTGGCATTGCTGTCAGGCGTGGTGTTCAAACTGGCCAAGGGGGACCGGACCGCTGGCCCAGATCACCGGGCCAAGACCGCCGAACCGCCAGAAGAATATTAACGGCAATACTGCCGCAAACAAAAAGGGCCCGGTCGCGCAAACGACCGGGCCCTTTTTTGTGGTGTTGGATTATTTCCTGAAAAACAGGCGCGAGAAAAAGCCGGGTTCTTCCAAAGGCTGGATCGGGCCGAGTTTGCGGTGACGCAGATTGGCATCACTATAGGGCCGCGGCGAAATCCAACCATCAGGAGGACTGCTGCGAAAGCTCAAGCTAGACATGATGACCGTCCTTTTAAAAAAGGTTTCTCAACCATTCATCGCTCCAAACGTGCAGCTGGTCGCACTGGTTCCCGGATTTACGATGAATGGATTTTGACGCATGGATGGCGGGCCACAAAACCGCGCTCTATTGCGGAGGGGCAGACACGCAAAATCCGCGCGCAAACTGGCGCTGTCACATCGGGATTTTGGTGAGAAGGCCGACGTTGGGCCGGTATTGCCTGGCAGGAGCGGAGGGACTCGAACCCACGGCCCTCGGTTTTGGAGACCGATGCTCTACCAACTGAGCTACGCTCCTGCAGGCAGCCGCGCCTCTAGAGCGGCGGCGGCGGGAAGGCAAGACACCTTTGCGAAAGACAGGTGACTATCTTGCTCGCCCTGCCCCGTCTGGTGGGTGTGGGCGGGCAATCTGCTTTAGTTTGCAAACTATAGCAGATTGCCCGTCTTCACGCTAAACTGCCGTTCCATGTCAGCCGCCCTCCCTTCTGCTTCATCGGCCATAATACCGTCAGACCTATTGCTGATGGCCTATCGCAGCGGGATTTTCCCGATGTCGGAAGGGCGGGACGACGAGGAGATATTCTGGGTCGAGCCGCGCGAACGGGCCATTATACCGCTCGACGGGTTCCGCTGTTCAAAATCGCTACGCAAGATTGTGCGGCAGGATCATTTCCGCGTCACCTGCAACCAGGCGTTCGAGCGGATCATTGAAGCGTGCGCTGCCCCGCGCGGGGATGAAGACGGCAGCTGGATCAGCAACCGGATCGAGGCCAGCTATCTTGCCCTGCACCATGCCGGACATGCCCACTCCATCGAAGTGTGGCGCACCCCAGAAATGGGCGGTGATATGGGCGGCGACCTGGTTGGCGGGCTGTATGGGGTAAGTTTCGATCAGGTATTCTGCGGGGAAAGCATGTTCAGCCGCGCGGACAATGCATCAAAGGTGGCGCTGGCATGGCTGGTGGCAATCTTGCGGCAAAGCGGCGCAAAGCTGCTGGATTGCCAATTCATGACCGACCATCTGGCAACCATGGGGGCCATTGCCCTGCCGCAGGAACGCTATCTGGATTTGCTCGAAAACGCCCGCGCCAGGGCAGATATGTCCGTGCCGGACGCCTATGCCGCGTTGTTGACCGCCGCATCGTCAGGCGCTGGTGCCGGTTCAGCAGGAACAGCGGCAGATGGTTTGGCCGCATCCTTATCATCAGCGTCAGCCGGATCGGCCCCTGAGGTTTCGCCAGGGAAATTCATCGCGCAGTCCTTGACCCAGACATCGTAGATCGGATGTTCCACCACGTTGAGTGACGGGGACTGTTTGAATAGCCAGCCGGAAAAAACCTTGCGCCAGTCCCGCGCGCCGCCTGTATCGCGCACCAGAACCTGAACGAATGCGCCGGTTTCCTTGGGCAATTCCCATGGCGGGGTACGTTCACACGCGGACAGGCGAATGATGACATTGCCCAGCCGGCGCGATTCGCCCGGCTTCATTTCCAGATCCTGCGACAGGTTGTTGCGTTTGTTCAGCAGGCCAATGGTGGCCACGCGGTCCGCCATGGGCGTTGCGCCGGCATCAACCGCAACCGGCGCTTCAGGCTTTGCGGCCTGTTGCAATTCTTCGGGAATATCCGTTTCTTCAGCTTCAGGCACGGGCGCGCCTTGCGAACAGGCCGCAAGGACCAAGGTCAACGGCGCCAGCACAGCGGTTGCAGAAAAAACCCTGCGCATGGTCAGCTGTCCGGTGTCCACGCTTCGTAATCGCCGGTGGCGTGGGCGCGCTTGCCGCCGCGTTCCAGCGCCCCTTGCGGACGGTATGCGCCGTGTGTGCCAGTGGCATTGGGCGTGTAATCCACTTCCCAGATATGTGCTGGCGGAAGGTTGCTTTCCGGCACGTCATCACCAGAACCGTGCAGCCAGCCATGCCATTCCGCTGGCACGCGGCTGGCATCATTGGCGCCTTCATAAATGACCCAGCGCCGTTCGCGCGCGCCATCGGGCGTCTTGCGGGCGCGAAAATACGCATTGCCCTGCACATCAGTGCCAACCTGTTCGCCATGACGCCAGCTGTTCAGCGCCGTGCCAATGGTGGCGCCGTTCCACCAGGTGAAAATCTTGCCTAGAATGCTCATGCAATAAACCTCATGCGGCGCGCGGTTACCCGATAACGGCGTGTTGGCCAAGCACGAAGCGTATCAGGCATTCTTGCCATTTCAGGCATTCCTACCATTTCAGGCATTCTTACCATTCCACTTTGTCGCCTGCCACAATGCCCAGTTCCGCCGCGCGGCCACCGCGCAATTCCAGCACCAGGCTGGCCATGCCTTCCGATGATACCGATTGCAGCGAATATGGCACCGTGTTGGCGGCAATATTGCTGATGCGCCCATCCGTGCCAACAAAGATGATGTCGAGCGACAGGGGCGTGTTCTTCATCCAGAAACTGGCCTGAGAATATCCATCGCGCGGAAAAATCATGCCTTCATCCGGGCCAAGCTGCGTCCGGAACATCAGACCCCTGGCCTGTTCCATCTGGCTGGCGGCCACTTCCACGCGGAAGCTGTGGCGTTTCTTGCCATTGGTCACTGTCAGCGGCACAATTTTCAGGCCGGATACAGGGTGCACCGCTGCCGGTTTTGTCACGGCAGGAGCGGCTTCGGCAGCAGGCTGCGGAGAACAGGCCGCACATAAAGCCAGCGCCGCGCTTAACAGAATGGTTCGCATAATCAGGAAAATTCCTCTTCTTCGCTGCCGCCAGCAAACTCGTTGGCCCAATTTTCGGCCGCAGCACCGCTTGCCGCATCCATTATAGCGCGCACGCAATCAAATCCATGCCCTGCGCGCAACATTGCGGCGATTTGTTTTTCCCGCTTCTCGCGGTCCGGGGTGTCAAACGCAAACGGGCCGAAGCGGCGTTTTCGCGCCATCGCCAAAGCGGCCTGGCGAATCGCATGGTCGCCCGGCTGCACTTCCGCGCGGATCTGTTCATCCACCCCGGCAGCATTCAGCGCCTGCGCCACCCGCCGTGGGCCATAACCGCGCCGCAGCAGGCCGCCACTGCGCGATCGGGCGTAGGCAGCATCGTCAATATAGCCCAATTCGACAAACCGGCCTGCGATTGCGCGCGTATCCGGCTGCTCGCTTTCATCCTCGTTCCACCCCCGTTCACGCAGTTTGCGCTGTAGATAGGTTTCAAGCTTGGCTGCGGTGGTGGCAAAACGTGCTACATAGGCCAGGCCAAGCTCCTGCAACCGCTGCTGATCCAGCGGGCGCGGGGGCCGCTTTTTGCGGGATTGTGGATGATCGCGTTCGGTCATTGGCCTTATTCGTGCCACAGTCTGTATGAAATGGGAAAGTTTGCAATGCTGCCGGTCGTAATTCAGCATTGCTTTAATATGATGGAAGCGCCCTGAAAGCGCGTAGATGACGGGTTTCGTAAGAAAATATGACCGATGCCACAGTTACGCCTCAGGCGTTGAAACCAACGCCCAACGATTGTCCGTTGCCCCGCAGGCGTTCGGATTTCGCGACCTTCACCGATGCGGTCGATTACGCGGCGCAAAGCGCCAAGGGGCTGAATTTCCACGATATGCGCGGCACGCTGGAACGCGTCTATACCTTCCGGGAAATGCGCGACGATGCGCTGGCCATGGCCAGCCGGCTGATTGCTGCGGGCATCGGCAAGGAAGACCGCGTGGCGCTGGTGGCAGAAACCGGCCCGGAATTTGCCGCGCTGTTCTGCGGCGCAGTCTATGCCGGCGCGTGGCCCGTCCCGCTGCCACTGCCGACCACCTTTGGCGGAAAAGACAGCTATATTGATCAGCTGGCAGTCCAGTTGGAAAGCTCTGACCCGAAATTATTGCTCTATCCGGCAGAAATTTCTGAAATGGCTGCTGCTGCAGCTGCGCGGCAGGGCTGTGAAGGCATGGACTGGATCAGCTTTGCCGCGCTGGATGCGCCCGAATGCGATCTTGCCCCGCCATCACCGGACGATATCTGCTATCTGCAATATTCCAGCGGCTCCACCCGTTTCCCCACCGGCGTCGCGGTGACGCACCGCGCCTTGCTGGATAATCTGGCCGGCCACGCCATTTCGATGGATATCGGCAGCAATGACCGCGTGGTCAGCTGGCTGCCATGGTATCATGACATGGGGCTGGTCGGCTGTTTCCTGTCGCTGATTTCCAACCAGGTTTCGGCTGATTATCTGAAAACCGAGCATTTTGCCCGCCGCCCGCTGGCGTGGCTTGATCTCATCAGCCGCAATGAAGGCACCACGCTCAGCTATTCGCCTACATTCGGCTATGATATTTGCGCCCGCCGCATTTCCAGCCAGAGCCATGTGGCCGAACGGTTCGACCTGTCCCGCTGGCGCACGGCGGGCAATGGCGCGGACATGATCCGGCCTGACGTGATGCAGCATTTCGTCAACGCTTTTGCCGAAGCCGGGTTCAAGGCCAATGCCTTCACCCCCAGCTACGGCCTTGCCGAAGCCACGCTGGCTGTGACCGTGATGCCGCCGCGTGAAGGCATCAAGGTTGAATTGGTGGAAGAAGAAAAACTGTCCGGCACCCCGCGCGACCTGTCGCGCCCCGCCCGCTATCGCGCCATTGTCAATTGCGGCAAGCCGATTTCCGGAATGGAAGTGGAAATCCGCGGCCCCAAGGACAGCGTGAAATCCGACCATCAGATCGGCAAGGTCTGGTGCCGCGGCACCAGCGTGATGCATTCCTATTTCCGCAACCCGGAAGCGACCGAGGAATGTCTGGTCGATGGCTGGCTGGATACAGGCGACATGGGCTATATGGCCGATGGCTATCTGTTCATCGTGGGCCGCGCCAAGGACATGATCATCATCAATGGCAAGAACCATTGGCCGCAGGACATTGAATGGGCGGTGGAACAGCTGCCCGGCTTCAACCATGGCGATATTGCCGCCTTCAGCGTGGAAACCGAAAATGGCGAGGAAGCGCCCGCAGTGCTGGTCCATTGCCGCGTTTCGGACCCTGACGAACGGGTGAAACTGCACGAACAGATCCGCGACAAGGTGCGGTCCATCACGGGCATGAACTGTGTGGTGGAACTGGTGCCGCCGCGCAGCCTGCCGCGCACCAGTTCCGGAAAATTGAGCCGGGCCAAGGCCAAGCGGCTGTATCTGTCAGGCGACATCCAGCCATTGGAACTGCCCTTCGCTGCGTGAGCGCTATTCGCCGGGTTTGAGCCACCCGACTGTCAGCCGCCCACTGCGAGTTTCCGTTTCAATGGCCACGTCTTTGGCGGCAATGATGGCGCGTGCCTTTTCCACCTCGTCGGCGGGGCCAGCCAGCCGAATTCCGGCATCAAGCCGCTGCGCTGCCCAGGCCACAACCGCCATTTTCGCCAGACCGTCAGCTGTCGGCTCGCCATCTTCAAAAATGATGGCAGGCAGCGGTAGCGGCGGCGGGATCAGTTCGATCTGCCACTCAGGCTCGGTGCTGCTGATACGCATTTCCAGCGCGCGATAGGCAGCCAGCGTGGCCCCATCCAGCACGGCAGATTTGACCAGTGCGCGCCGCCGCTGCCGATCGACCAGCACGTCATCCTCAGGCACGCCTGCGATCAGCGCCAGCCGCTGCGCCAGTGCATTGGCGCGTTCATTGGCCACTTCTTCCTGCCGGCTTGCAGACGCCAGCTGCGCTTTTTCAGCCGCTGATTTGCTGGTCCCCACCTGATATTGCGTCAGCACCAGATTGACAGGCGCATCCAGCGCCCTGCCGATAGACCGGGCACCGCGCGCTTCTGCGTCATCCATCAGTCTGGGCGTCAGAATCGTTGCCGAAACCTCGATCGGCTCGCGGTCGAAATTAATGTCGAGCTGGGAAATCCTGCCCCGGCCATCAAATTCATCCATCAGTTCTGCCTGCACCTGACGCGATGCGTTGGCTTCCCAGGCAATGGTCCGCAGCGCATAGCCCAGCGGCACAGCCAGAGCCACGAAAGCGAAAATGATGATGATGTTCTGGAACTGCGTTTGACGGCTGCTGAGGGTGGTGCGGAACCCATAGATCCGCGCCATCACGGCAGCGGTCAGCGCAATGGTCATGAGATTGGTGAAGAACAGCAGCAGCGCGCCGGAAAATACCGTCCAGTTAACCGTCGCGATACCAAAGCCGACCACTGCCAGCGGCGGCATCAAGGCCGTGGCAATGGCCACGCCGACAATGGTGCCTTCACGCCCCCGGATCATGGCATAGGCGCCGGCCAGCGATGAAAACAGCGCCACCAGCAAATCAAACAGATTGGGCCGCGTGCGCGACGCGATTTCAGTCGTCACGGTCTGCAATGGTGACAGGAACACCACCAGCGCGCACAAGCCGATGGCCACCAGCGAACCATAGGCAAGTGACTTGGCCGAATGGCGCATCCAGCCAAAATCCCCGATGGCCATGGCAAAACCAAGGCCCATGATCGGGCCCATCAACGGGGACAGCAGCATCGCGCCGATCACCACTGCTGGCGATGACAGCAACAGGCCCAGAATGGCAATGCCGCCAGACATGGCAATCATGAACATGTAACGCGATGTCATGGCGCCGTCTTCACGGCGTTTTTCAATCACTGCTGCCTGATCGACCGTGCCGACAACGGCATCACGCCACCATCTGCGCCAGCTGAGGATGACCCAGCCAAACGATTGCGAGACGGGTTTTGGCGGCGTTGCCGGGTCGTCCTGTGTCATTGTGCCCCTGGCGATGATGCGTACTGCGGTAAAGCGTTAGCGTGATTGTTTTTCATATGAAAGGATGGACGAAGCCTGCGCCATGCGGCAAAAATCTTGAACTTCGTGTCTTATGACCTTAATACACTGTCGAAAGTTCAATTTCGCTGCCACTGGCAGCCACGCAAAAACAGGTATCAACAGATGAGCGCATCGCAGAACAATGGCCAAACCAGAACCGCTACCGCGATTGATCTGGAATTGACCGCGCCCGATCCGGTGCCGAAGGTGACTGCCGAAAAGGCCGCCGGGCTGGTTCCTGTATCCGAGGAAATTCAGTCCAAATTGCAGACCAAGGTCGATTCATTTGTGGCCGACCTGATCGCAGCAGATGCCAATTCGCCTGAATTTGGCCAGAAAGTGGATCAGCTGACCAATATGGGCCGCAAGGAAATTGCTGCCGCCTCGCAAATGTCCAACCGGTTCCTCGACCGGCCGATCCGCGCGATGGACAAGGATGAAGGCGTAGGCGCCGATCTGGCGGAATTGCGCCGCGTGGTGGAAGACCTTGACCCTGGCAAGCGGGGCAAATTGTCCGGCCCACGCAAGATTCTCGGCATCATTCCTTTCGGCAACAAGCTGACCAATTATTTCCGCAGCTATCAAAGCGCGCAGACGCATATCCAGTCCATCCTTGGCAATCTTGCGTCGGGCAAGGACGAGCTGATCATGGATAATGCCGCCATTGATGTGGAACGTCAGAAACTGTGGGAAGCCATGGGCAATCTGGAACAGATGATCGTCATTTCCAAAAGCCTGGATGATAAGCTGGAAGAAAAGGCGCTGGAACTGGATGCGACCGATCCGGCCAAGGCCAAGGCGGTGCGCGAAACCGCGCTGTTCTATGTTCGCCAGCGGACGCAGGATTTGCTGACCCAGATGGCCGTCAGCGTGCAGGGTTATCTTGCGCTGGACCTGGTCAAAAAGAACAATGTCGAACTGGTCAAGGGCGTGGACCGCGCCAGCACCACCACCGTGGGCGCATTACGCACAGCTGTGACCGTGGCCGAAGCCATGACCAACCAGCGGCTGGTGCTGGGCCAGATTACCGCGCTCAATGAAACCACCGCCGGCATCATCGATTCCACCAGCACCATGCTGCGCGACCAGACCGGCAAGATTCACCAGCAGGCCGCCAGTTCCACCATCCCGCTGGAAACATTGCAGCGCGCGTTCCAGAATATCTACGATACGATGGATGAAGTTGACCGGTTCAAGCTGGAAGCGCTGTCTTCCATGAAGCAGACCGTCAATGTGCTGTCGGATGAAGTGCAGAAATCCAAAGGCTATATCGCCCGCGCCGAAGGGCAGGCGCAAGCATCAAAGCAGGTGAGCGAATCCAGCCTCCTGTCGATTGAAGGCTGATGGCCGACCTTACCCGGGATAGCGACCGCATCATGTCGGCTGCAGGCAACAGCCTGCAAGTGCAGCGGCAGGGCGGGCGCCGTGTGTCCATTGGCAAGGGCTCAGCCGAACTGAAAACGCAGCATATGGTGCGCAAGGTCAAGCGCATCGTGATGGCGATTGGCGCCATTGTGATTGCCGCGATGATGGCAGGCCTGATTATTGACGGGATCGGTTTTGCAGGCGTGATGGTGACTTTCTTCGCCATTCTTGCGGCAATTGCCGCGTTCACCGTTTTTCCCAAAATGAAAGTGCCCAACCGGGCTGATCTGACCAAGGGCGATGTTGCGCAAATGGTCGGACGGACGGAATTGTGGCTGGAAGCGCAGCGCCCGGCCCTGCCGCCGCCGGCTATCACCATGGTCGATCAGATCGGCGTGCAGCTGGATGCGCTGGGCCTGCAATTGAAGACCATCGATCAGAACCACCCCGCAGCACGCGAAGTGCGCAAGCTGGTGGGTGAACATCTGCCCGAAATGGTCGATTCCTATCGCAAGGTGCCTACCCAGCTGCGCGGCGAGACACGCGCCGGCGCAACCCCCGACCAGCAATTGACGGAAGGGCTTGGCCGGATCAGCGCAGAAATTGACAGTGTGACCCGGCAGCTGGCTGATGGCGCGCTGGACGATCTGGCGATAAAACACCGTTATCTCGATTATAAATATGGCAATGCCGCTGATGGTTCAGCCGGAATGATCCCCGCCATGAAACCGGGCATAGTACCGGGCAGGACCCCTGATACGAACAAGGATACCAATTGATGCGCGTTGCCGTACCGTTTGATATACCGCGCGAAACTGTGCGCGATCGCCTGCGCAACCGCAGCCATGAAATTGCCAACCACATTCCGGGCGGAATGGCCGAGGTGATGACCGACTGGCCCAGCGAAGACCGCATGAACCTGACCGTGCGCGCCATGGGGCAGGATTTGAAAGGCACTGTCGACATTGAAGACAGCCAGCTGGTGTTCCAGATTGCCCTGCCGATGGCGCTCAGTTTCATTGAGCCGATGATTGCAGGGGCGATCAAACATCAGGGCCAGAAGCTGCTCAAATAGGGCAAGATTTCCTACTGAATGGCCGCCTCTGTCGAATGGCCGCTCCGTCTTGAATGCCCCCGGGCGCTAGAGTGAGCGGTCAAGCTCCAGATAATCTTCCGGAATGCGCAAGGCGGCCGATGCTTCGCGCGTTTCCTGAAGAAACAGCAGCAGGGCCGTCATCAAAAGACCGATGGCGGCAATGAAGGCAGCCGCGGCCATCTGCGGCAGGTTCTTGTGCACCAGTTCGCCTACAAACAGCAGTACCACGGTCAGGCCAATGGTCAGGCCGCTCAGCACCAGAAGCAAAATGGCGCGGCCGATCAGGTGGATGCGCCGGTCTAGTGAACGGAATTCAAGCACCAGCTGGTCGTGCTCTGCCCCTTCGGTTTCTTTGTGGCGCGCCTGCATCATCCGGCTGCGGTCCACCACCCGGCCAAGGCGAGTGGACAGCAGGTTCATGATATTACCGATAGCCACCAGCACAAAAACCGGTGCAAGCGCCAGTTGAATAGTCTCGGCAATCATCAGAGGCACACCTTGCTTGCAAAAACCGATTTCACAGCCACAAATGGCCTGCAAAAAAACAGGAACCTAACGCCATGTGGAGAATTGATACGCTAGGCGGTTAGGGGATACCAGATGCAGTGCGCAAGCTGTATGCCCCGTTTAACGCCAGGTTGACGCGGTGAATACGATCCCACGTTACTTTGCGTACGGAGGGAAGTGTGTCACCGAAAACGGATCGGCCGAATTTACGATCGCAATTGCGAACCATCACAAAATCCGCGCATGATGCGCTGGACGCCACACTGGGCACGCTCGATTTGGCAGACCGTGATGAATATTGCCAATTTCTGCACATTCAATACGCCGCCCGCGTGCCGTTAGAACAATGGTGCGCCGCCCATATGCCGGGCCATTTGATGCCGCCGCGCCAGTCCGGCCTTATCGCGCAGGATCTGTTCAGCCTTGGATCATCGATGGACGTGCAGTTCCCTGCCTTTGTTCCTGCTGCGGATATTGAACCGCTGGGCATTGCGTGGGCGTTGGGGGGATCATCCATGGGCAACCGTACAATGCTGGCCCGGATGCGCCGCCACAGCGGCGAAGACTGGCCTGCTACATTTCTGGCCGGCGACGCGATGCCAGCCTTTTGGGGCGCGATAAAACCGTTGCTTGACCAACCCGTTTCTGACGCCACAACGCAACGTGCGGCACGCGGCGCCATTGCGGTTTTCGCATGTTTCGAAACCGCAAAGACCTTAAATCCGACGAGCATCACTAATCCGACGAGAATTCCTGCATGAGACTTAATGATCCGCAAGCCGATCTCACCCAGTGCGACCGCGAACCGATACACCAGTTGAACATGATCCAGCCTTTTGGCGGCCTGATTGCTGTCAACAGCGACTGGATCATCACCCACCATTCGGTCAACGCCGGAGAAATTCTGGGCAGCACGGATGATATTGGCGCGGGTATGTTGCTCAGCCAGTTCATTCTGCCCGAAGGGCTGGCCGCCTTGCAGGCAGGTTTGCGCCGGATCAGCCATGCCGATACGGTGGAGCGGATATTCGGTGTGGCCCTGACAAGCAGGGAAGCGCTGCTGGATGTGGCGCTGCATCAGATCGATGGGCATATCGTCATCGAATTTGAACCGCATGATGCCAAATCCCATGCGGACAGTTCCGGCGTTTTACGGCCCATGATCACCGATCTTGACCTGTATCAGGACGAAAACATCCTGTGTCAGAGCGCTGCTGAACATCTAAAAGACCTGCTCCTGTTTGACCGGGTGATGGTCTACAAATTCCATCCTGATGGCACTGGCGAAGTGATCGCCGAGGCTGTGGAAGCTGACCTCGAACCGTTTCTGCACCTGCGCTATCCCAAATCCGACATCCCCCAGCAGGCCCGCGCCCTGTATCTGCGCAACCTGTTTCGCATCATCAGCGATGTGAATGCGGTGCCGGTGCCCATTGAACCCAGTGTCTCGTTCGAC
This sequence comes from Allopontixanthobacter confluentis, assembly GCF_009827615.1. Lineage (GTDB taxonomy): Bacteria > Pseudomonadota > Alphaproteobacteria > Sphingomonadales > Sphingomonadaceae > Allopontixanthobacter > Allopontixanthobacter confluentis. The sequence goes on along the minus strand of NZ_WTYU01000001.1, from coordinate 22,706 downwards.
GGCCAGACGCTGGATTTAAGCCTCAGCAGCCTGCGGGCTGTGTCGCCCGTGCACATCGAATACCTCCAGAACATGGGTATCGCGGCATCGCTCTCCATATCGATTGTCATCCGCGGCAAATTATGGGGTCTGTTTGCCTGCCACCATCGCACTCCGCGTATTCTGCCCTATTCGCAGCGCACCAGTGCAGAGCTGTTCTCGCAGATTTTTTCCCTGCAGCTTGATCGCACCATTTCGGAACGCAAATCGCAGCTGTGGCAGGATGGGCGCAAGCTACATGACCGGCTGATGGCGCGGCTGGCTGGCGGTGTTTCGCTGGTGGACAGCCTGCCGACACTTGGCCAGGCAATCGCCGATGTCATCCCGCATGACGGGTCCAGCGCTTATGTCGATGGCAATTACCAGAAGCGCGGGATTGCGCCGACCGAGGCTGAATTCCAGGCGCTGGTACGCGGGCTGAACACGTCGGCGACCAGTTCGGTCATTGCCAGTTCCCACCTCGCCCAAAATGTCCCTGCCGCAGCGGCATTTGCCGACCGGCTGGCAGGCGCGCTCATCATCCCTGTATCACGGCGGCCGCGAGATTATTTTGTGCTGTGGCGGCGGCCGTTGAAGCAATCTGTGACATGGGCCGGCAATCCGGAAAAACCGGTTGAAACGTCCAACGGCGAAGCGCGCCTTTCGCCGCGTAAAAGCTTTGCCGCATGGCAGCAGCAGATCGACGACAAGAGCGCTGACTGGACCGAAGCAGAATTGCAAATGGCAGAATCGCTGCGCGTCACCTTGCTGGAAGTCATCCTGAGGGTTACTGACGATGCGGTGCGCGAACTGGCGCGCGCCAAGGAACAGCAGGAATTGCTGATTGCCGAACTCAACCACAGGGTTCGCAACATCCTCAACCTCATCCGCGGGCTGATCAATCAGTCCCGTTCGGAAGCGGGGGATGTCGGCAGTTTCATCGATCTTATCGGTGGCCGCGTGTCGGCGCTGGCCAAGGCGCATGACAACATCACCAAGGAAAACTGGAATCCGGCATCGCTGAAGGAACTGATTACATCAGAGGCCGAAGCCTTCTTCGCGGGCAAGGAAGACCGGATTGTCATCAGCGGGGTTGATGTTCTGGTCGCGCCGGAAGCCTATACCGTGCTGGCGCTGGTGATGCACGAAATGATGACCAACTCGGCCAAATATGGCAGCCTGTGCGACAGCAGCGGCACGCTTGCCATCACGCTGAGCCGCGACATTCATGATGATCTGCTGATCGACTGGCGCGAAATGGGTGGGCCAGCGGTGAAGCCGCCGACGCGCCGCGGTTTCGGCTCGACCATCATCGAACGGTCAATCCCCTATGAAATTGGCGGCGATGCAAAGGTGCATTACAAGCTGGGGGGCGTGCAGGCGCAATTCCTCATTCCCAATCGCTTTGTAACGCAGTACACCCGCGCCATGGAAAGCGCCGACGCCGTCAAAAAACTTAGCGATGAGCAATCGGCGTCTGACAATCCGATTGCCGACGAATTGAACCACGTATTGCTGGTTGAAGACAGCATGATCATTGCGCTGGATTCCGAAGACTGCCTGCGGCAGCTCGGCATTGATACGGTGACAATGGCCAGCACGGTCAAGGCTGCCCTGCGCCTTATTGAGGATGACGCGCCGCAATTGGCCATTCTTGATTACAACCTTGGCGACGAAACCAGCGATCTGGTCGCCCAGAAGTTGCACAGCCTGCGGATTCCCTTCGCCTTTGCCACAGGTTACGGCGAAATGGCGGACGAGCTGAATGAAAAGGGCGCCATGGCAGTGTTGAAAAAACCCTATACCAAGGATGACATTGCTCAGTTGCTGGCGAAATTCACCGTCGCATAGTCTTCGGCGAGGCACTGGCGCACCGGCTGGGTAATCAGGGCTGACAGGGATTGGGAAAAATCCGCGCTGGCAAGGTCTGGCAGCAGGCAGCATTCGCCTGCCCTGACAGTCAGCGTGTCTACCTTTATGGCCCCTGCCAGCGGCACTGCCAGCACGGCGCCAGCATAGCGCGCGAGCACGCTGTCGGTGGGTGCACCTGCCAGCCGGTCTATGCGGAAGACCGGCCCTTCCAGCAGGGGAGTATTGCCCGCCATACCGCATGATTTGCGCAATGCGGCAGGATGGGGCGCGCCAATGGCCACCGCCACCGCCTGATCCAGATGCAGCGCGCGCGGACGCCCGTGATCCAGCCGTCCATAATCGAACAATCGGTAAGTAATGTCGCAATTTTGCTGCACTTCTACCAGGCTGATGCCCGGCCCGATGGCATGCACCGTGCCTGATGGCAGGTAGAAAAAATCGCCCGGCCTCGCATCATGCCATTCCAGCAGATCCTCAATCGAACCGTCCAGTGCAGCAGCGCGCATCGCCTGCGCGCTGATATCCTGTTTGAACCCCAGTGCCAGCCTTGCATTCGGCACGGCATCCAGCACCAGCCAGCATTCGTCCTTGCCGCACTGGCCAGCCGGCATATCCAGATCGGATGGGTGGACCTGGACGGACAGTTTTTCACTGGTGAACAGATATTTCACCAGCACATTGTTCATTTCCGGGGGCACATCAAACCAGACTTCGCCGATCCTCTGGTCGCCTTTGTTGCTGAACGGTGGCGGAAGGCTGCTGCTGCCCCAGATTTTTTCGACCATACGGGGCCGCAGCCTGACGGCTTGTGTCATGCGCCTGCCGCCCCGGGCAGTTTGCCCACATCCTGCGCGGCCGATGCCGACACCACCAATATGTCGTTACCATCGACGACGACGATGATGTCATCTAACCCGACGACGCTGACGCGCGGCCCGTCACTGTCGACCATCACGTTTCGGCAACCGATCAGGTCGGCTGTGCCGGTAACACTGTTGCCGCCGCCACCATCGGTGCGCGCATCGCGAAGCGCGCGCCAATTCCCGATATCGGACCACCCCATGTCGGCCACCACCACCGCTGCCTTTTCGGCATTTTCCATCACCGCATAATCAACCGATTCGCCAGTGATGGACGAAAACTGCGTGCTGTCAGGGTGGATCAGGGCGCTACGCCCCTGAGGGCGACCTTCCTGCCGGCTTTCCCCTCGGGAATTTCCGCCCTGAGCATCGCCAAGCGAAAGCCGGGCATTCTGCGCCATATCCGGCCGGTTATGGGCAAGGCTTTCCAGATAAGCCCCTGCACCAAACACAAAAATACCGGCATTCCAGCAATAGCCGCCATCGGCCAGAAATTCGGCAGCGCGGGCTGCATCGGGCTTTTCAACAAAACGGTCGATCATGTGGCATGGTCCGTCTTGCGGTGATCCGCTTGCCCCGGCCCCTAGCGGCTCGCCAATGCGGATGTAGCCATAGCCGGTTTCGGGGCGGTCTGCCTTGACCCCGATAGCGACCAGCCAGCTATCGCCTGCCAGCACCGCGCCGCTTTGTGCCGCGTGAATGAATGCGGCCTTGTCGGCAATGTGGTGATCGCTGGGGCAGACCAGCATGATGGTGCCTGGGGCAAGAATGGATGCCGCCAGCGCAATGGCTGGCGCGGTATTGCGGCCCACCGGTTCCACAATGATGCGCAAGCCGTCAATATGGCCTGCCTGCGCTTCGATAAAACTGACGTGCTGCGGGCCTGCCACCACAATTGGCGGGGCAAAAACCTGCCGGTCTGCAACGCGGTCCAAAGCGGCTTCGAACAAGGTTAATTCGCCCACCAGCGGGACGAAGGGCTTGGGCCGGGATACGCGGCTGCGCGGCCACAGGCGTGTCCCACTTCCTCCACACAGGATAACCGGTTGAATCACTTTATTTCCCGCTTGTAAATGCCAGCCTGTTCAGGCGCATAAGGTAAATGGTTTTCAAACTTCTTACCCTGCCGCAGCACTTGCCATTCATTTCTCAGAACCACCGCTGGCGCCAGTAAAATGGCGCTGCCACGGGGTTGCCGCTGGCATCCTTGGCAGGTTTGAAACCCAGCCGTTCCACCACCAGCCGGCACGTTATGCGGTCTGCTTCGGCGTCGGGGCTGGCTTTGTAAACGCTGCAATTGGATGCCCTGCCATCCTTACCGACCGTGACTTTGACAATCACTTCGGTGCCCAGACGGGCCGATCTGCCGCCTGCCGGCACAGGATAATCGCGGGCATTGTTGATCGCGCCTGACACATGCACAGGCTTGTTCACCGCGCCGCCGCCCTGCCCGCCATTACCCTGCCCGCCACTGCCCTGCCCGCTGCCGCCATCTCCGCTGCCGGTCCCAGCCCCGCTGCCAGCAGCGCCGGTGCCTTCGCCGCTGTCCCTTGCGCCCGAAGTATTGGCCGTGCCGGTTGCTGCAGCCTTGGGTGCCGGCTTGTCCTTCTTGACCACGATTTTGCGGGTTGGCGCAGTCACAGGCTTGGGCACAGCTTCCTTGCCCTGTTCGCCTGCTGCCCCTTCATCGGCTGCTGGCTCCGGCTCCGGCTCCGGCGGGGTTTCTTCTTCTGGCGTCGAAACGGTGACAGTAAAGGCCGATACGACCGACCGTTCCACACTGCTGGTCATATCGGGCGCAAAAGCCCTTGCCAGGCCATAGATGGCGGCAATGTGCAGCAGCCCGATCAATACCAAAGTCGCCGGTTTGACCTTGCGGGAAGTGGTGGAAAATTTCGTATCAGCCGTCATGCCATATGCCTGCAATTGAAAAACAAGACCCGGTGGCCGCGCCCGAACTGGCCGTTAACCCTCTATAACTTTCCTGAAAGGGGTCCGTGATGAGGGGCAATCTGACAATTACAGATGCAACAGGCAACAGGCCAGCATCTGCTTTGGAAAAAATGCGGCAGGGTGCCGACCAGTTCCCGAACGCGGAATTGCTGCGCCTTACCGGCTGGCGGCTGGCCGTTCTGCTGCTATCGGCTTTCGCCGGGTTCACGCTGCTTGCCTATGGCGGGCTGGCCATGACCAAGGGTGAAGGCAGCTTTGCCGCAGTGTGGATGCCAAACGCCATTGCCATCAGCCTGATGGTGCATTTCAGGTCAAGATCCGAAAAGTTTATCTATCCCGCCCTGTTTGCGGGCAGTTTTGCCGGCAACATACTGGCCGGATCATCGCTGTTCATGTCGGGCGCTGTTTCTTTGGCCAATGTCCTGGAAATTGGCGTCGCGCTGGTTTTGCTGCGCAAGATGAGCCGCGTCCCGCCAGATATGGAACGGGTGGTGGACCTTGCCCGCTTTGTGTTTTTGGCGGCCATCATCGCGCCGCTGGGTTCTGCCGCCATGGCCACTGCGGCCTTGCTGGCAAGCGGCAATGGCAGCTGGGAAGCGTTTGCCGGCTGGTATGTGGCTGATGCCATGGGCATCATGCTGATTGCGCCGCCGCTGCTGGTTATTATCGGCACATTAAGAGGGCATTACCCTGTTGTCAGGCGGCACCGACTGGAATGGCTGGCCATCATGGGAGGCGGCTTTTTCGCCACTCTGGCGATTTTCTGGCAAAGCGAATATCCCATCCTGTTCCTGACCGCGCCAGTGCTGGTGCTGCATGCGTTCAGGCTGGGCAGCTTTGGCACGGCGCTGGCGCTGGCGCAGGTGGCAATCACTGCCAGCGCGATGACTGCCGCAGGGCATGGCCCGATAAATCTGGTCAGCGGGCCGATCAACGAACAGCTGATAATCCTGCAGGTCTTTCTGGTGAGCGGCTTTGTCATGAGCCTGCCGGTGGCAGCGGCAGTTGCCCATCAATACCGGACCATGCGGCAATTGCGGATGCGTAAACAGCAGTTCAGGATGCTGGCCAAGAATGTCAGCGATGCCGTGCTGCAATATGACATGAACGGCGTGTGCACTTACGCCTCGCCGTCGGTCAAATCCGTCCTCAACCTTCCGCAGGAACATTTTGTCGGCAACCGGGCAAATGCCCAGGTCCATCCTGATGCACAAGCCGAGATTACCGAGATCCAGCGCCGGCTTTTGTCGGGCGAAACCACCAAGGAACGGTTTACTTACCGCCGCCTGCTGGATGACGAAAAAGGCGAGGCTGTCTATATTGAGGCGGACTGCGTGCGCAGCAGCATCGACCCCGAAGACGCAGATGACGAACATGCCATATTCGTGTCCTGCCGCAATGTTACCGTGCGGGTCGAGCTGGAGCGTAATCTGGTCCGTGCGCGCAAGCATGCGGAAAATGCGGCCACTGCCAAATCGCAGTTCCTGGCCAATATGAGCCATGAAATACGCACGCCCATGAACGGGGTCCTGGGCTTTACCGAACTTCTTCTGGCGTCCGATCTCACTCCACGCCAGCGCCACCATGCCCAGTTGATCGACGAATCCGGCAAGAGCATGATGCGGTTGCTGAACGATATTCTGGATTTGTCCAAAGTCGAAGCAGGCCAGACGCAAGTGACGCAGGAATATGTCCCGCTGGCGCACCTGCTGCAATCATGCGCCATGTTGCATTCCGCCAATGCCATTCAGAAAGGCCTGCAAATCAAGCTGGACCTTGATCCTGCCCTGCCTCAGGCGATCGTGTCAGATGGCCTGCGCCTGCGCCAGATTGTGCTCAATCTGATTGGTAATGCGGTGAAGTTCACCGACGCTGGGACCATCACGCTGCGCGCCGCAGTGTCCGGGCAGAATATGCTGATCGGGGTGGAAGACACCGGCATCGGCATTCCCAGCAACCGGGTGGACAGCATTTTCAACCCGTTTGAACAGGCGGATAATGCCACATCGCGCAAATATGGCGGCACGGGTCTGGGCCTGACGATCAGCCGCCAGATGGCGCAATTGCTGGGCGGATCGCTGTCGGTCAGCAGTGTCGAGGGCAGCGGATCGTGCTTTATGCTCGAATTGCCCCTGCGCCTGCCATCAAAGGAAGCGGCTATCCCGACTGCCACACCGGCACGGCCCGAGGACAAGCGCCTGCGCCGGTCTGCCCGCATTTTGCTGGCCGAGGATCACGACATCAACCGCATTCTGGTGACCACCATGCTTGAACGGTGCGGCCAGCAGGTTGAAACTGCGGAAAACGGCGAAGTGGCATTCGCCGCCATCAAGGCCGCGCGCGCGCAGGGCAAACCGTTTGATCTGGTGCTGATGGATATACAGATGCCGCTGTGTGATGGTTATGCTGCGACAAGGGCCATCCGCAGCGCCGGCATCAGCGCAAGCGAACTGCCGATCGTGGCGCTGACGGCCAATGTCTATGATGAAGACAAGCGCGCCGTGATCGATGCCGGCATGCAGGCCCATCTGTCAAAACCGCTGGTGCTGGATGATCTGATGCAGACATTGCGCCGCTGGCTGCCGCAGCAAGAAGACACAGCGCCCGCGCCATTAGCCCCTGCTGCCCGGTCGCAACCGGCAGGCACCATGCAGCATTCCCCTGCCTTGCTGGCCAAATGGCAGGCCCGCCGCAAGGAAGCGCTGGATGCCGTTTCCCATGCCCTGCGCCAGAACTTGCTGGAAGGGACAGACGCGGAAGAGCTGGCCCGCATCGTCCACAAGCTGGCCGGAACTGCGGGAATGTTCGGCGAAGAAAACCTTGGCAGCAAGGCTCTCGCATTCGAGCGGGCGCTCAAGGCACAAGGCGCAAGCGAAGATCGCGAACGGCTGGCGGAAGAATTGCTGCGCGCTGCCTGAACGGCCCAGAAAGAACGAGCCAGGCCAGAACGAGCCAAGCCGACCGAGCCTGGCGATAACGAGAATGGCGGACATGCAAACGGCGGCACCCACAGGTGCCGCCGTCTGTATTTTTACGACTAATCGAAGCGATTAGAATTCGTAGCTTACACCCAGCTGGATCTTCCACAGCGAGGAGCTCGACTGCACCACTGGCGCACCATAATCGAGCGCGCGTGAGTAGATGTAGCGACCGGCTGAATCGATGCCGTCAACCCGCGCTGCGGCTTCCGAATAACGATACCGCTTGAACACGTTCGAACCGCTGTCGATCAGGTTCAGGAAGTTGTCGAAATCCACAAACAGCTTCAGCTTGTCGTCGGTGACCCCGAACACGCTGGCGGGACCAGGCAGTTCCTGGCTGAAGCGCAGATCAAGATCATAGAACCACGGATTGGTGCAACTGTTACGCGGCAGGGTGGACCCACGATACTTGTTGATGCAGGACTTGCTCGAAATGAACGCATCCAGATCAGCCAGTGCGGCCTGATTGCTGGAAGGCGAGACATTCGGATCGGTGATGCCGGTTGGGACGTAAAGCAACGAGTTGAAGTCGCCGCTCGCGCTGTCGTTCAACACGCTCGACGGGCCATTGTCCCATACAACGCTGTATGGACGACCCGAACGGGCAACGAAGATGAAGCCGAAGCTGGTATCGTAATCGTTGAAGAACTGCTCACGAACGTTGAGGCCCAGCGTGAAGTTGTGCTTCGTCTGGAACTCAGCCGTTGCCACATCAACATTCTGGCGATCCGCTGCTGCGACGATGTCGAAGCTGGAAGTCGCAGTCGAGCTGCTGGAGTAACGGTTGTTCTCGGCATCGGTATAGGCATAGCCAAGGTTGAAGTTGATGTTACCGCCATCGGTGATGAAGCCGCGGTTCCAGTTCTTGGACAGGATCACCGAAGCAATCTTGCTTTCGAAGTTCTTGCCGTTGGTCAGCTGGATTTCATCGTCACGGCTGGTGTTGAAGCAAGCCGAGGTTACGCCGGTGTAGGTTGGCGGCAAGCCACCCTGGTTCTGCAGAACTGCATTACAGCCAGTCACCGACGGGTCGATCGCGCGGTAGATGGGGCGACCATCAACCGTGTAACCGCCGAGGCCCAGCGCCGGGTTCACAACCTGCGAAAGGTCAACGAAGTCCACCGGATTGAAGAACTTGCTGTAGATGAAATCGACATTCATGCGCCAGTCGCTGAAGAAGCCGGTTTCGGTGCCGAACATGGTCGACAGCCCGAGGTTGGCACGCCACACGGTTGGCATTTCGAAGTTGGGGTTGGTCGACTGCGTATCAGCCAGACCACGGCCCGACTGAATGCCGCCCGCTGTCACGATGCACTGCGGAATGCCAGTGAAAGTGCCGTTTGGCGTAACGTCGAGCTTGGTTCCAGCTGGCCCGCAAGCGGAATTGCCCGTCTGGCCAAAGCCGGTCGAGAAGCCGTTGTTGGAGAAAGCGTTGGAGAAATACACAGCCGGATCGCCGCCGGTGAAGCGGCCGACACCGCCCTTTATCTGCGTATTGCTGAAGAAGCCGGTGTTATCGACTTCATAGGTGAAGCCAAGGCGAGGCAGGAAGACAGGGTCAATCTTGCCGAAGCTGTTGGCGTTGGTGAAGCCGTAGCGGTTGAAGAACGCAGGGTTGGCGGTTGGCGCATCGCCCGACAGCCATTCAGCACGGATACCGGCAATGACGTTCAGCTGATCGTTAACCTGCCATGCGTCCTGCGCATAGGCAGTCCAGGTTGTGCGCTTCCAACGTGCAGCAGCATCATTGATGTCACCGGTTGCCGTGAAGTTGCCATAGGCACCCGCCGCCTGGCCAGCCACGATGGCATCGCCGCTGGGGAAGGTGTTGGTGCCGGCTGACAGGAGGCCATTGGCGAAATCGGCCAGATTGTTGAAAGTCAGCGTACCAGTCGCGTTCTGGGCGAACAGGTTGAAGACCTTCAGCTGGTTATATTCACCGCCGATGGTGATGGTGTGGTTGCCAGCATTCAGGCGGCCAAGCGCCTTCAACTGGGAAACCGTGGTTTTCAGGTCATTGGCACCGCGCGAGAAGCCGGGGCCGCTGACGATGGAGCCGTTTTCGCCATTGTTGGAAACGCCGACGATAATGCGCGGAATGGGATTACCCGACTGCGCTTCGCCGCCGCCAACCGGGCCTTGAACGTCCCGCACGTCCGCGCGCGATGCGCGGATTTCGGTGGAGAACACGTCCGACCAGTCGGAATAAAGACGCAGCGAGTAATAATCGCTGACAGTGCCTTCATCTTCAAATGCGTTGAAACCGGTGAAGATGTTGTTCGAACGCGAGAAATCGTCCGGTTCAACATTGGTTTCCTCAAGCCGCTGATACGTGGCTTCCAACCGGTGATCTTCGTTGATGTAGGCATCAAGACGGCCAAAATAGCGTACACTGCTTTCTGGCAGGCTGCGGGCAAGCCCGCCAGCTTCGAAACCGTAGACATCGCTCAGGATCTGCGAATACTGGTTGAACTGGTCGGTCGTGACAAAGTCGAGCTCGACCGGGTAGCCTTCGCCAGCCGGGCCTTCTTCCTGGCTGTCAGCCAGATCGGTTTCTTCATACGCTGCGAAGAAGAACAGGCGATCCTTGATGATCGGGCCGCTCAGTGTCGCGCCCCAGCGCTTTTCCTTGTAGGGCTGGCCGGAGAAATCGACGCCGCCAGCGGTGTCGCCCTGCAGGCTGTCGCTGGCATAGGTGAAGAATGCCGAACCGTGGAAATCATTGCCGCCCGACTTGGTGACAACGTTGATCGCGCAGCCGGTGAACTGGCCATATTGCACATCGAACGGTGCGAATTCGACTGAGGTTTCGCGCACGGCATCATAAGGAAGCGGCAGCGAGTTGCGGCTGGCAAAAGGCGTGCCATTGAGGCCGAACAGGTCGGACTGGGCAATACCGTCAACAGTAAATGCGTTGGTGCGGTCATTACCGCCAAGGCAGGAAACGCGGTCAACTTCGTCCGAACGGTCAAGGCTGACGCGTGGGTCGATACGGATGATGTCGCGAACATCGCGGCTGATCGAAGGGAAGGCTTCGATGGTGTCGGTGCCGAAGGACTGGCCGGGACCGATGGCGCGCTGCGACAGCTGCACCCGGGCGCCCGAGACGACGATGACATTATCTTCGCTGCCAGCGGTTGCGGCCAGCTGGAAAGTCAGCTGCGAATTGCCCTGCAGGTTGATGTAGATGTTTTCGACTGTCTGGCCTTCGAAACCAGCGGTCGTTGCCGTCACTTCGTAAGGTCCGCCGGTGACGAGGCTGTCGACGCGGAACTGGCCGTCCGAACCGGTGGTCAGCGTGCGCGACTGGCCGGTGCGGGTGTCGGTGATGACAACCACGGCGCCGGCAAGCGGCGCGCCGTCTGCGGCAGAAACGGTGCCTTCAATGCCCGAAGTGATCTGCTGCGCCATGACAGGCGCTGGCATCACTGCCGCTGCGGAAAGGCTGACAACACTGGCAGCCAGAAGATATTTAAGTTTCATTTGAGCAGTCCCTTGCGTGACGTTCGCGTAAAAATGACGAGGAATGACTTGGCCCCGATAAGGGGGATGGACGACGCTAAAAAGTATCTTTTGTTACCGGACGGTGACAATCCCCGCCAATCTGGCGAGCCCGTTTAAAACCAGCCGAAAAATGACGGAATTCTGCGGGGTTGAGGCGTGTTGCTGCAATGCAACATCGTGCGACATTATTCTTTGATGCAAAAACGGAGCGTTATTTGGCGCTGATCAAGCCAGATTTATCTCGCGCAAACGCTGCATCAGGAAATCATGGCTCGAAATTGGGGCTGGCGCAGATGCACCCGATTCGCTGTCGATGCAGCCCGGCAATGTCTCGATGATATAGTCGGGCCGGAAATGCAGGAAAAACGGCATCGAATAGCGCGAACGATGGGCCGCCTCGCCCATCGGATTGACAACGCGGTGCGTGGTGGACCGCAGTTTGCCATTGGTCAGCCGGTCCAGCATATCGCCGATATTGACCGCCAGCGCGCCTTCGGGCGGCGAGACTGGCAGCCATTCGCCCTGCCTGGTCAGCAGTTCCAGCCCGGCTTCTTCTGCCCCCAATAGCAGGGTGATGGTGTTGATATCGCCATGCGCGGCAGCGCGGATCGCGCCTTCTGCATCGGCTGTTTCCAGCGGCGGATAATGCAGCAGCCGCATGACGGAATTTCCGTCCTCTACCGTTGGCACGAAGAAATCTTCCGCCAGCCCCAGATGCAGCGCGATGGCGCGCAGGATGGTATCGCCCGCCGTTTCGAAAGCGGCATAGAGCGCTTCGAAGGTTTCCTTGAAGCCCGCCACTTCTGCTGGCCAGATGTTGGGGGCCATGAATTCGGACAAGGGGTGCCCCTTGGGCAGGTCGCGGCCCACGTGCCAGAATTCCTTCAGATCATGAACCTGGGCATCCTTGGCCTTTTCCGTACCAAAGGGAGTATAGCCGCGCGCGCCGCTGCCGCCGTCAATCTTGTAGGCGCGCTTCACCTGGTCGGGCAAAGCGAAGAACGCTTTCGACATCTCTTCGGCGCGGGCAATCAGCTCCGCCGGAATGCCGTGATCGCGCACGATGGCAAAGCCGAATTCGGAAAAGCTGCGGCCAAGTTCGTCCGCCACATCTGCCAGTGGCCGGGACAGGGAAACAGAAGCAATATCGGTCATGCGGTATCTCAGTAAGGAAGGAAGAGGCCAGCTAGCGCGGCGCTCATCAGATTGGCAAGTGAACCTGCCGCAAGGGCCCGCATCCCCAGCCGGGCGATGACCGGCCGCTGGTTGGGGGCAAGGCCGCCGGTAACCGCCATCTGAATGGCGATGGAGCTGAAATTGGCAAAGCCGCACAGGGCAAATGTGACGATGGCGCGGCTGCGTTCACTCAGGATGTCGGACGAGAGTTGCCCCAGTTCGATAAAGGCGACAAATTCGTTCAGCACCACCTTGGTGCCGAACAATCCGCCGGCCACGCCTGCTTCTTCCCATGGCACGCCGATCAGGAACATGAAGGGTGCAAACACCCAGCCCAGCACTTGCTGGAACGACAGGTCAGGAAATCCGAACAATCCGCCGGCTGCACCAAGGAAGCCATTGGCCATGGCCACCAGCGCGACAAATGCCAGAACCATCGCGCCCACCGCAACCGCCAGCTTGACGCCAGTTTGCGCGCCCTGTGCTGCCGCTTCGATGACATTGGCAGGCTTCTGGCCTTCCTCGAATGTTTCGGCCACTTCCACTTCATGCGCCCTGCCGCCTTCGGTCAGGGCTGCTGGTCCTTCGGAACTGATCCGCGCAGTAGGCAGGGCAATATCGCCTTCCGGCAGGGCCTGCCCTTCATCATCAGGCATGATGATCTTGGCCATCAGAATGCCGCCCGGCGCAGACATGAAGGCCGCAGCCAGAAGAAACGGCAGATATTCCGGCCCCAGCAGCCCGGCATAGGCTGCCAGAATGGTGCCTGCCACGCCGGCCATGCCCACGGTCATCAGGGTGAACAGCCGGGATGGGGTCAGTGCGGCCAGATAGGGGCGCACCACCAGCGGGCTTTCGGACTGGCCGACGAAGATATTGGCCGCCGCGCCCAGCGATTCCACCTTGCTGATGCCGGTGACCCAGCCAATCGCCCCGCCAACCCAGCGCACGACCCGCTGCATGATGCCCAGATGATAGAGGATGGACACCAGCGCAGCGAAGAACACGATGACCGGCAGCGCGCCCAGGGCAAACGTGTTGGCCAGCGGGTTATCCGCCCCGAACAGAAAGGACGTGCCCGCATTGGCATAGGACAGGAGCGCCGCCACCCCTTCGGACATGGCACGGATGGTGGCCCGGCCCCATGGGGTGCTGAGGACCAGAAACGCCATCAGCACTTGCAAGGCGAAAGCAGCCCCGACAATCCGCAGGCGGATGCGCCGCTTTCCGGTAGAAAGCAGAAACGCCAGCAGCAGAATGGCGACAATACCGATGAGGCTTGTGAGTATAGGGGACATAGAAACTTTCGAACGGGCCAATTTTCGAAAACGCTCTTCGCCTTTTGCGCGGCTCAGGTCAAACACCCATGTCGCCTGCATCACCAGCGGCGTTTCAGCCAACCGGGGTTAAGTGTGCCTGCCGCCAACAGACAGCTTCCCTTTTTGCGTGCGAGATAATAGGCACAGCGCGATGAACGACCAAGATCACGCGAACCATCCCGCTACGCCCAGCGCCCAGTCTAACGCCCAGCCCCACGCCCAGCCCAGCGCACAGTCTATTCCCCAGCCTAAATCCCTGCCTCGCTCGCTATTTGTCTTTGCGCTGATTTATGGCGGGATGACGGTGATTGCGGGTGTTTTGGGGTTCAAGCAGGTGGCCTTGGGGCCGCTGGCAGTCGAAGCCGGTATTTTCGCCTTCCTGATGCTGGTCGTGCTGTCCAGCACGGTGGCGCAGCTGCACGGTCAGGCCATTGCCAACCGGATGGTTTTCTGGGGTTTCCTGCCGCTGGCAGGGTCTGCATTGTTGGTGCTGCTGGTGCTGATGCTGCCGCCGTCTGCCAATATGCCGCCGGAAAATATCGCTGCTTTCGAGCAGGTCTTGTCCCAGACACCGCGAATCATGGCCGCTGGGCCTGTCGCTTATGGTGTATCGCTGCTGCTCAATATCTGGATTTTCGAACGGCTGCGCGGCAAGGGTGATGGCACGGGAAGCATGGGGCTGATGCTGCGCGGCGCGGTTGCCTCCGCGCTTAGCCAGGCGATTGATACGTTGATTTTCGTGACGCTGGCCTTTTACGGCGAATTTCCCATCGGCCCACTGCTCGTCGGGCAGATGCTGGCCAAGGTCGTGCTCAGTTTCCTGCTGGTGCCATTCCTGATTACCCTGTTCGTCAGCTGGGCAAAGCGGCTGGATCGTAAAACCCTTTAACCTGCTGCCAGCACGGCCACTCCGCCCGGAGCAACAAGCCTGTCGCCAATGACAAGCTCGCCAGAAATCGCATCGGGTAAAGGCTGGGCGGCGGCGGAATAGTTGAACACGAAACGGTAATTCCCGCTCTGCCGCATCCGCATTCCCTTGGGCATGCGGACCACTTCCAGCCCTGCATCCCTGGCTGCGCGCTTCATCACTTCGGCAATCAGCGCAGGCTTCGGCCATGCTGCCAGATAACGGATATTTTCCGCCCGGTAGCACGCCGCCGTTCCATCATCGGCCACCAGCTCTGCAGTGGCCTGCGTGTCCAGATGGTCAAGCCACAGGCCAATGTCCCAGCCCTGCCCCTGATGCACGAGGCCGGGGCGCAGGCTTTCGCTGGCCGTGACAACACCGCTGAACACAGATTGCAGCGGGCCTGGCGCCAGATTGTCGGGAATCGAAAATTCATCCGTTTTGCTGCCGCTGCGCGGCCCGATGATGATTTGGCCGGTAAAGCCCTGTAGCTGGCGGGCAAAATTGTCTTCCACGATGGGCTGGCATGGCAGTATCACCAGGCCATAGGCGTCAAGCGGCGCGCCCGGCCTGATGATATCCACGTTAAGGCCGAGCTTGCGCGCCGCACGGTAACAATTGAAAGCTGCCCACAAGGCCGATGCCCCTTCCCCCTGCGGCTGGGTTTGCGTGACCCATTCGGACAGGTAAGCAAACACGATGGCGACCCGCGCCGCGCCTTCCCCTGTGGGGCCAAGGCGTGCGATGTCTGCCGAAACCTGCGTCACTTCGGCCAGCGCAGGTGCAGGCGCGCTGTCTGGACGCAGCAATCCGGCGTGCATCTGTTCCTGCGCAAAGGGTGCCTGCCGCCAGCGGAAATAGCTGGTCAGTTCGGCCCCATGCGCCATGGCTTCCAAAGTCCACAGGCGCACCATTCCGGGCAGCGGGGCGGGATTGTGCCGCGCCCAGTTCACCGGGCCGGGCTGCTGTTCAAGCACCCACCAGCGGCCATTGCGCGCGCATCCGCGGTAAAGATCATGAAGAAACGCTGCAATATCGGGCTGGCCCTGCCGGGCATAGGCGAGCTTGTCCGCAGCGCTGAAAGGAAACATTTCCAGAAAGCCGAGCGGGTAGGAATCCCACCCCAGCGCATCCAGCTGCTGGCCCAGGGCATGGTGATCATAATCGGTGAAGAAGCCCATCGCATTATGAACCACGTCCCTGCCGGGTGATAATTCGCGCAGGATATCTGTCTGGATCCGGTCGAAAGACAGAACCTGATCGGATGAAAACCGCCGGAACGCCAGCCAATGCGCCGGGTTGGCTTCCGTAACTGTCAGATTGGGCAGGTCCACTTCGTCAAATGACGCATATTCCATGCTCCAGAACACATTGCCCCATGCTGCATTCAGCGCGGCAACGGTGCCATAACGGGCCGCCAGCCAGATGCAGAAGGCTTCGCGGGCCGCATCCGAATAGCTCAATACTGTGTCGTGGCAGCCATATTCATTATCGGTTTGCCACGCGGCAATGGCCGGGTTGTGCCCGTAACGCTGCGCCATTGCCATGGTGATGCGGGCGCATTCCTGCCGGTATCCGTCGTGACTGAAGCAGTAATGCCGCCGCGATCCGAACTTGCGGACCGCCCCGCCCTCGTCGCAGGCCAGCATGTCCGGCATCCGGTCCACCAGCCATTTGGGCGGCGTGGCCGTGGGCGTGCCCAGAATGATGCCGTGGCCATGGCGCGCCAAAACGGCAATCGCATCATCCAGCCACTGCCAGTCAAACTGGCCCGGCTGCGGCTCCAGCCTGCTCCAGGCAAATTCGCCAATCCGCACGCGGGTGATGCCGGCATCTGCCATGCGCCGCGCATCATCATCCCACAGATCACGCGGCCAATGTTCCGGATAATAGCATACGCCCAGCCGCATCTGTGCATCTTTGCCCTGGTCATGTGCCATCGGTAGTTCCTGTCTTATCGCCATTTTTGCGCACACAGACAGATTGGCAGCCTGCGTGCAAGCCGCTAGGCCCGCTATTCCGGGTGGGGGGATCCGGGGTGGGGAGCAAGTGATGTTCGCAGATACAGCGCAATTTGGCAGCACACTGCAAGTGGCAATTTTCATCGGCCTTACAGCCCTTGTCGGTGTGCTGACCTGGGCAAAGGTGCGCACGCAGACCCGGCAAGCGCGCAGCGATGGCGGATCGCAGCAGGATGTCTATCTGGCGGGCAAGGGCCTGAGCTGGGTTTTCGTGGCGGGCGCCATCACGCTTACCAATCTTTCGACAGACCAGCTGGTGGGCATGAACGGCAACCAGATGCTGCTGCTGGCGTGGTGGGAAATTGCCGGGTTTGCCGGGCTGACCATTCTGGCCTTCATATTTGTGCCGCTTTATTATCGCTATAATTGCACCACAGTGACCCAGCTTCTGGAACGGCGGTATAATGGCCGGTCCATCCGCACGCTCATTTCCGCGCTGTTCCTGCTCGGCAATGTTTTCATCTATCTGCCTGCTGCCCTGTATAGCGGCGGCCTGTTTCTCCAGTCCCTGTTTGGCGGCTCCATTCCGCTGATCGGGTTTTCCATTCTCCTGGCCATCATTGGCGCAGCCTACACCGTGTTTGGCGGCCTGCGCGCGGTGGCGGTGATGGACACCTATTCCGGCATCGGCGTGCTGGGTCTTGCCCTGCTGATCGTGTTTCTGGCGTTGCAGGCGGTAGATTTCGATATTGTGACCAATGTGCCTGCCGAACGGCTGACCATGGTCGGCAGGTCTGATTCCCCCATTCCCTTCCATACCCTGTTCACAGGGATGCTGTTCATCCAGATTTTCTACTGGTCCACCAACCAGAATATCACCCAGCGTGCCATGGCCGCACCCACCGTTCAGGAAGCGCGCAAGGGAGTCATGACTGCGGCCATCATTCGCATTCTGGTCATTCCGCCCATCGTGGTGGTGCCCGGGGTGGTGGCATATAAATTATTCGGCGATGTGGGCGACAGCGCCTATGGCATGCTGGTGGCACAAGTGATGCCGGGATGGCTGGCGGGCGCCTTTGCCGCCATGGTGGCAGCGGCCGTCATCACCACTTTCAGTGCCGTTCTCAATTCCACAGTCGCGCTATATTCGGTGGATTTTCACGAACAATTCGTCGGCAAGGTCACCAATCACTGGAAACTGGGCGCTGTGGTATCGGCCATCGTCACCGTCACTTCGGTCATGCTGGTACCAATGTATCAGAATGCCGAAAGCATCATCAACCTGCTGCAACAGCTGAACGGGCTGCTGTCCATGCCGATCCTTTCGGCATTCGTGGCAGGGCTCCTGTTCCGCAATGTGGATGCCCGGGCGGCCATTGCAGGGGTCATATGGGGGGTTGGCCTGTACGGTGTGTTTAGCTTCTGGTGGCAGCCAGCGGGCCTTGTGGCCTTGCATTATATTGACTTCATGGTGGTCACACTGGTCACGTCAATCATGGCTGCGCTGGCATTCAACCGGGTTGTGCTGGGCCAGCGCGCAACTTTCCTTGGCCTCAGCGCATTCCGGCGCGCAAGTGCTGATGGGGGGCCTGATAATCCAGAAGCGTTGACAGCAGGGTCGGCAGCGCAGTCAGCAGCGCAGTCAGCACCAGCGGCAGATTGATCCACCGCATCATACGCTGCGCAAGGGGTCTTAACCGGCAAGCATTTCGCGCAGGCTGCGCGTGGTGGCCCAATGCTTGTTGGAATTGACCAGGTGCAATTGCCAGTGGCGCTGCGCTGCATCCGGGTCGCCAGCCTCGATCAGGTCGATCAGCTTGTAAAAGCTTTTGATCCCGATCCGGCTGGTGGTGTCCCTGCCCGATGGATCGTCACGCAAATGGCTCAACTGATATTGCTCCATCACATCCTGCAGCATCTGGGTCATGAAATGCAGCGTGTCATTGCCGCCCACTTCCACCAGCACCCGGTGAAATTCGGCGACGCCGACCACCACTTCCCGGTCGCGCCCGCTTTCGTTCAGATCCGACAGGCGGTCAGCTTCGGCGCGCAATGTGGCAACAGCCTTTTTTGTCGGCTTTTGCGCCAGCTTGCGCACGATATAGGGTTCAATCGCCAGACGGGCTTCGTAAATATCGGCAACTGACACTTCGCGCGCCTGCAGCAAATAGCTGGCATGGCGCGACACGCCTTCGATCTGCGGCAGGCTGACGATTGCGCCGCTGCGGGAACCGCGCGTCAGCAAAATCAGCCGCTCCGCTTCCAGAATGCGGAATGCTTCGCGCAAGGTTGGCCGCGACACGCCGAATTCCTCGGCCATTTGCGGTTCCGATGGCAGGGCAGACCCTTCGGGCAGCTCGCCCTGCACAATTTTTCTGCGGATGGTATCTGCCACCACTTCGGCCGTTTTGGGAATACGCAGCGGCCCGCCGCGTTTTTTGGGCGGAAATGTACCAGACGTTCCAGACGGCGTTTCTGGCATGAATGCAGGCTCCTGACGAATTTGGCGGGCTAGCTTACCTAGCTACCTAATTTACATCGCCGTGTCATCGTCAGTCTGGCACTTGATGATCATGCCGCAAGGCCGCAGCTGGCCGCGTAAGACGGCTTCGCCGCTTCCCGTCCCCGCGCTCCCCTATCTCGGGTCCTGCTGCTGATTGTTCCGCCGGCAGTGCTGCGGCCAGCGCTGCTGCCAGTGCTGCTAAAGGTATCGGCAGTCTGCCCGCACGCCGCCACAAGCAACATGATTGTTATAGCGGCGGCGATGCGAGACAGGCGTTTGGCGTATTTACCTCAACGGCACTTGGGGTGCTGTTCGATGTCCCTCACATCATAGAATTTGCCGTCAGCGATGGTCACTTGGACACATTGGCGTGATTGCGGCCGGTAATGGATGGAATAGCGTGTATCGCCGCTGGTGAAATTATCGACCTGGCGAAAGCCGCGCCGTTCCAGATCTTCCATTCCGCCCGCAGCGCGCGCGCCGCTGAGGTCGTTGATCTGCGCATAGGCTGCATGCCCGCCCCGTCCGCTGTGATGGGACAAATTGGCGTTTCGCTCATCCACCCCGGCAGTGTAGCCTTGCGCGTAGCGTTCCGAAGTCTCGTAATTGTGATATGCAGCATTGTGCAATCCGTCGGTATATCCGCGCTCATACTGCATTTCTGCCTGCCCCTCTGACAGATGCTGCCGGTCATCGTGGTGGTGGGATTTATGGGTCAGCAATGCGCCCAGAATGGCCGCACCGGCCACCACCCCTGCGGCAACGGCGGCGTCGCTGTTGCCGCTTTTCTGATGACAATCGGATGCTGATGCATCGGTAATTGTCAGAACCATATCGTTTCTGGTTTCTGTCGTGATGCAATTCTTGCTGCCTGCATGCCACCAGTGGGCATAGGTATAACCTGATGATGCATTATTGCTGCCAATAAAGGTGAACCCCCGGTCCATCAGCGCGCTTTCCGCCCGGCTGCCGGACATACCATTAATCGAAGTGAGCTGGCTGGCCTTTTCAGCAAGCGCCGGGCTGACCGCCAATGCGACGCAAGCAACCGAGGCAAATGCGCGGCCGAAACATGAAATCTGCATATTTTTTCCTTTAACAGGTGATGTCGAACGGTTGGAAAATCGAGGCCCGGGCTGACCGCTCGGTCTGCTGTCTAGCATGCGTATCCCGGCTGCCATTATGGCCATACGCGCGGGCGTATGGCCCTGTTTGCTGTCACCTCATCCCCCTTCAATCAGCGCGTCGGGAATTTCGTATATTTCCACTGTGCCAATCCGCACAATGCTGACATCGCGCCGCCGCGTTACCGTCAATCCTGCCTGGCTGTCGCTGGACACCGCCGTTCCGCCGCGAAACAGGATCGTGCGTTCCCCGCCGTCAGGGGTGTCGAGATGGACGGTGGCAGATCCGCCCCTGCGAATAACGCCCGCCTTGCAAGTCCCCATGCCGGTTCCGGCGCTCGCCCGGCACATGATCGAGGCGGTCGCATGATATGGCGTGCCTGCCACCAATGCATCGACCGGACGGTGGCTTGGTATGGTGGAATGGGCACCGTCGCTGCTGCCCCGCACGGCAATGTCGAGAGTAAATCGCGCAGTCTCCCCCCGCCTTCCCGATGCGCGCATCTGGTAAACGCGGATGGTGTAAGCCCCGGCGCGGGTGGTTGTACCAGCGTATGACTGACCGTTCATCGAACTGTTGAAAATTGCTACATCCCTTGATCCCGGCTCAAGCAGGTTGAAATAGGGCGATCCATCGGTCGGCGTTAGGCGGACGGACAGATGCTGCCCCGCGCGCACCATAATCCGATAATCGGCATATTCCCGCCCCTTGATCGATCCGGCAATCGTTGCGGATGATGCACCCCGCTCAAATTGCACCGGAACAACGGTCTGGGCATGCGCTGACGGTATCGCCAGCGGGGCAAGCAAGGAAAGCGAAAGAGCCGCAAAAAATCGCATTCTGGTTTCTCCTCGTCATCTGCACCCGCAAGACTGCTGCAACAAAGCATCATTCACTCAACAGGATGCTGGTTCAGGTCCTTAAATAATCGTGCCGTCAATGGCACAAAGCCAACCGTTCAGCGCGGGCAGCGCGGCCGCACTTATGGTATTGCATTGCCGGATATTCGCCTGCCTCCATAAACATGCGGGTAGTGGCAATGGTATGGAACATAATGACAATGCGCTATAAACAGTAACGACCAGACGATAGACATTTGCTGCCAAACCATCGCTTGCTTTACTTTCCGGCGGCAACGTCGAAAATTGCTGTCTGGTCCATTTTGCAAAAGGGGTGCGGAAACATGAATAGCGCAAGGCACGATTTTACCTCGCCCCGCAGCCCTTCGAAACCTTATCGCGACATGGTCAGCACCCTGTTGCCCGAATTGGTGGAATTGTCCCGATCGCCGGTTCCTTCAGGCATTTTCAACATCTGGGGGCAGGATCTTGGTTGGCCGGACTGGATTTTCGAAGGCACATCGCTGCCGCCAGCACGCAGCCTGCCCCGGCAGATCGATCTGGCTGATGACCTGCTCATCATGGCAAATTTTCTCGACTTTTTCGGGGCACCGGCGCTCATCGAAGCCACTTTGAACGACTTTTCACAATCATTGAATTTCGTTTCGAGGGGCCAATTGGCAGCAGCACCGGACATATTGGCCTTGCTGCGCCTGATCAGCGAAGCACTGAGCGTGCAAAGCCGCCACCTCACCGTGATCGTTTCCGCCCAGAACAACGGTTTTGCCCTGACAATCAAGGCTATCTCCGCGCTGGGTCCCTTTGGCTGGATAAAAGAACATCTCGTCGCTTCGGCAATTCTGAGCCTGCTGGCGATTTTCCCGCGCAAGCTGATCGAATTATCCGAAAGCCCGGTGGAAGGTCCGGTGCTGTATCTGCGTCACGCCGGCCAGGACATCATTCAGACAATCGCGCGCAGCAGCGGCATCGCGACCTGCCAAACTGACACATCGACCCGGCTGTTTCTTCCCGCACGCCTGGCGACAAGGCCCAACCCGCGGCAAGATCCCGAAACATGGGATCTGGCATTTCAGGCCATGCGGCAGATGATCGGCGCCAATCCGGAGTATTTTACCCGCGATTCCCTGCGCCGCCAGATAAGGCAATCCATGCTGATCCGGCGGCGAGTGCCCACGCTGGATGAAGTGGCCGCCGGGTCTGCGCTTTCAAAACGTTCCATCAATCGCAAATTGGCGGAAGCCGGAATCGTCTTTCGTGAAGCTGTTACCGAGGCAAGAATGGAGCTTGCAACCGCGCTGCTTGCAGAAGAAATAAAGACAGTCGAACAAATCGCCCGCGCATTGGGGTATAGTTGCGGCACCAGCTTCGGCAGGGCATTTCGCCGCAAGTTCGACATGACCCCGGATCAATGGCGAAACCGACAGACCGCGGTGTTCAACAAATAGCTATCCGGTGTTTGCAAGGCAAAACGAAGGCCGCGCCTTCACGATCTAATCCGCCGCAGAAGAGATGCGCAGCAAACACCATAGCCAACGCCGCGACACAATCAGTGCCCCGCTAACAGGAGAACCAGACGCAATGGCGGAAAAAAGGTGGTGAGCCCTGCTGGGTTACGGCAAGTTTGCCCGTCAGCCACAGCCTTTGCCAACGCTTTTTTCACGCCAAGC